>CAVTXO010000007.1:0-195295 GCA_963738695.1 uncultured Actinomycetota bacterium
ACGGCGAGTTCCTCGGCGAGCGCTACGGCGACAAGCACGTGATCTTCGTGCTGGGTGGCGACCGCCCGTCCAACACCGGGGTGGGAACACGCGGAGGTGTGGAGCGCCGTGGCCGAGGGCATCCGCGCGACCGCGGGCGGGTCCGACCTCTATCTCGTTCCACCCCTGGGGCGAGGAGTCGTCCACGGAGATGTTCCCCAACAGCAGCCCGGTGATCGACTTCAACCTGATCCAGGGCAGCCACAAGCGGGTGCCGTTCGAGGCAGCTGACCACGCTCATCGTCGAGGACTACGAGAGGACACCGGTCAAGCCGGTGATCGACAGCGAGGTGTTCTACGAGGAGCACCCCTTCAACTGGGACTCCTCCGTCGGCTGGAAGACCGCGGTGCACGCCCGCGGCGCCGCCTACTACCAGGTGTTCTCCGGCGCAGCCGGCCACACCTACGGCGACGGCGCCGTGCACCAGTTCTGGGAACCCGGCATGGACGCCCCGTACGAGGTCCGCGACCCGTGGTACGACGCCATCAACCACGAGGGCGCCACCCAGATGCAGCACCTCAAGTCGCTCATGCTCTCCCGCTCGTACTTCGACCGCGTCCCCGACCAGAGCCTGATCACCTCGGGCACCGGGCGGGCCACCCGTTCCGAGTCGGGCAGCTGGGCGATGATCTACCTGCCCGAGGGCGGCACGGTCGGCGTCGACACGTCGCAACTCGCCGGCACCACGTTCGAGGTCACCTGGTTCAACCCGCGCACCGGCGAGTCCGAGCCCGGCGACGGCACCGGCGACTCGTTCACGGCCCCGGACGACGAGGACTGGGTGCTGGTCCTCGACACGGCGCAGCGGTGATCCGGCGGCCGCACCATCGGCGGCGGTGCCAGACTCTCGATCATGACGGCCCCGATGCTCGTTCCCCTGTTCTTCGTCCGCCAGAAGATCACGCTCATGGTCAACCGCTACGAGATCCGCGGGCGAACCCGGACGGCAGCGAGGGACCACCTGCTGGCGTTCGCCCAGCAGAAGCGCATGAAGTTCAAGGAAGAGGTCGTCTTCTACACCGACGAGTCCCGCTCTCGTCCGGTGTTCTCCTTCAAGGCCCGGCAGCGCCTGGACGTGCGCGCCGAACACGACGTGTTCGACGAGCACGGCCGCCCGCTCGGCTGCTTCCGCAAGGACTTCACCGCGAGCCTCCTGCGCTCGACCTGGCACCGAGCGGCCCGGGCTTCGAAGCTGTCGGCACGGAGCGCAGGCCGTTCATCGCGATCCTGCGGAGGGTCTGGACCTTCATCCCGTACCTCGGCGACCTCTGGGTGCCCTTCGTCTTCCACTTCGACTTCGTGGACACGGCGACCGGGCAGCCGGTGCTGACCAGCGAGCGGCGCAAGTCGATCGGCGACCGCTACACGGTCACCGTGCCCGACCCGCGCGTGGACTTCCGGGTGGCGGCGGCCATGGCCGTGGCGCTCGACGCGCTCCAGTCGCGCTGACCCGCGGGCCGGAGATGCGCGCCGGCCGAGGAAGTTCCGCGCGGCGTTCAGATGCGTCGCAGCCGGGGAGGGGCGGTCGCAGCGACGGGGCTGCACTACCTGATCGGCGGCGGCCTCGTCCGGGGCGGCGGCGGATCGATCCGGTGCGGGGTGCCCCGGACACTGCACCAGTAGACGGACAGGCTCGCGGGCCGCCGTCACCGGCCGGGCCTTGGCGGAGGCGGCGGGCCCGAACCGCGACGCACCGCCTTGCGGGACGCCTTCTCGGCGATGCGGACGAGGTCCGCCGCCGCGACGTGCGCCGGTGAGTGCAGGAGCGCGACGAACCAGTGCCGTCGCATCTCGCCCGTGGACTTCCGCCGCCGGGCCGGCAACAACGTGACCTCGGCGCTGACGGGGAGTTCGCCGCCTGCACAGATCGCGCGGGTGAGTTCCGCTTCGAGGACATGGGGGTCGGCGTCCGCGGGAGCCTTGACGCGGACGACCGCCATCACGGGATCCGCGGTCACGATGCCGAACCTCCCGACGATGGATCGTGCGGCCCACCACGGACTCGGTCTCCGGCCGGGCGGTCCCACCGCGCGCCAGGCCTCGGGCCCCTGCCGGTGAGTGCCGGCCATCGTCACACAAAACACGCCGTGTAGCCAGTCGGCTACGGATTGATCATGTGCCGGACGTGGAGGCTATCCGGCGGCCGCCGCGGTCGGCGTCCCGGCCCGGGAGCCGAGGTAGCCGCGCCAGCCGCCGTAGCGGGTGATGTCGGTCCCCGCCGCGCCGGCCTCGGCCGAGCAGCAGAACCCCGTCACCCAGCTCCCGTCGGCGAGCTCGACGGGACCGAGGCCCATGGGTGCCGGGAGCCCCGCGAGGAACCGGCCGAGGCCCGCGGGAGAGACCTTCCAGATCTCGCCGGCGATGGGCTCGCCCAGCCCGGGGCCGCGCCGGACGAGGCCGGGCTTCGGCGGTGTCAGTCGCGAGCGCGATGAGCCGGTAGGCGTCGGTGGTGGTGACGTGTCGACGAATCGTGCGCCGATGTCCTCGAGCTCGAAGTGCAGCGGCTGACCGCGCAGGTGGGCTCCGAACGACGGCCAGGTCGACAGGCGTCGCTCGACGAGGGCGGGCGCGGGCGCGCCCCGACGAGCCGGGCGGCGAGGTCCAGCGGCCACCTGGTCGGCGAACGCCGGCACCACGAACATGACACCGAACGGGCCGCCGGTGGCGGTCGGGGCGCCCGGGACCGCGACGGCCGCCATGTCGAGCAGGTTGCGAAGTTCGTGTAGGTGCCCATCCGCCGGTTGATGTCGATCGGATCGGCGGCGACGGCGCGATCGTCGGGTGTTCGGTCGTGATCGGCAGCAGGAGCCCGTCGAAGCCGGCCATCGCGGCGAGCGCGTGCGCCGTGCGCCGGGCGAGCCTATCGAGGTCGGCGGCGAACGCGTGGCCGGGGCATCCGGCGGCGGCCTCGACGATCGCGGCGACCGCCGGGTCGGCGCCCGCGGGGCGGTGTCGAGGAACTCCCCGACCGCGGCGTGCCGCTCGGCGACGATGGCGCCGTCGTAGAGGAGGGTCGCGGCGTCCAGCAGCGCGGAGACGTCGATCTCGGCTGACGGTGGCCCCGTCGGCGGCCAGACGCTCGACGGTGGCGGCGAACGCCGCCGGTAGCCGGGGGTCAGCGGCGCCAGATCGGCGTCGCGGGGAACCGCGATCCGCGGCTGTCGCGGGCGCCGCCAGCCGGACGTCGGAGGGCCAGGTCCGGCTGCGCGGGTCGTCGGCGTCGGGCCCGGACATGACGGCCAGCGCGTCACTGGGCGGTGGTCAGGTCCGCGGCGAGGACGGTGACGCAGTCGTAGTCGGCGCAGGCGGGTACGACACCGGTGGTGGGGACGAGCCCGAGACGTGGCCTTGAGCCCGACGATGCCCGTTGAACGCGGCCGGCACCCGGCCGGAACCGGCCGTGTCGGTGCCGATGCCGATGTCGACGATGCCGAGCGCGACGGCGACCGCGGAGCCGGAACTGGACCCGCCGGAGATCCGCTCGGGGTCCCAGGCGCAGCGGACGGCGCCGTAGGGGCTGCGGGTGCCGACGAGGCCGGTCGCGAACTGGTCGAGGTTGGTCTTGCCCAGCACCAGCGCACCCGCGCGGACGAGCCGCGCCACGGCCGTCGCGGTCCGTCGGGGAGGTAGGCGAACTCGGGACAGGCGGCGGTGGTGGGCAGCCCGGCGACGTCGATGTTGTCCTTGACCGCGACCAGCAGCCCGGCGAGCGGCGGCCGCTCGCCGCGGGCGAGCCGCTGCTGGAGCGCGGCAGCGTCCGCCAGCACCTCGGTCTCCGGCCGGAGCGTGATCCACACCTCCGGGCGGGAGGCGTCGGCGATGCGCCGGTAGGCCTCGCGCACCCGGGCGGCGGGCGGCAGGTGCCGGTCGATCCCCGGTGTCACGAACGCGGTCACTGATGACGCGGTCACTGATGACGTCGCGAGCTCGGTCATGGAGTACCTCCGATCACGGCCAGGGGCTGCCCCGGGCCGACCTGGTCCCCCGGCGCAACGTGCACCGACAGGACCGTTCCCGACACCGGGGCCGGGACCGGCATCTCGAGCTTCATGGCTTCGAGCAGCGCCACCGGCTGCCCGGCCCGGACCGTGTCCCCGGGTGCGACGGCGACCCGCCACACCCCGGCGACCAGCGGCGCCTCGACGAGCGTGGCACCGTCCGGGACGGCTGGGGCACCGGCGGGGGCCACCGGTTCGGCCGGTTCGGCGGTCCGGTCGAACTCCCCGGCCGCGTGCCAGGCGTCCCGCTCGGCGTCGAACGCCGTGCGCTGGCGGCGCTCGAACTCCGCGATCGACTCCGCGTGCGCGGCCAGGAACCGCAGGTGGTCGGCGAGCACGAACTCGTCGTGGGTGACGTCGAGGTCCAGCCGGCCCGCGGCGAACGCGGCCCGCTGGTCGAGCAGTTCCTCGGGCGTGACCGGGTACCAGCGGATGCGGTCGAAGAACCGGAGCAGCCACGGCCGTCCCGGCGTGAACGGCGCCCCGCTGGCGGTACCCCGACCAGATCGGGACGGTGCGGCCGACGAGCTGGTAGCCGCCCGGCGAGTCCATCCCGTAGACGCAGAGGTACTTGCCGCCGATGCCGACGGTGTCGGCGGCCGTCCACGTCCGGGCGGGGTTGTACTTGGTGGTGACCAGCCGGTGGCGCGGGTCGACCGGCACGGCGAGCGGGGCGCCCAGGTAGACGTCGCCGAGCCCGAGCACGAGGTACTCGGCGTCGAACAGGACGCGGCGCACGTCGTCGACGGAGCCGAGCCCGTTGATGCGGCGGATGAACTCGACGTTCGACGGCAGCCACGGCGCCGTGGGCCGGACCCCCGCGGTGTAGCGCTCGACGGCCGCCGCGATCACCGGGTCGTCGAAGGACATCGGCAGCCGCAGGACGCGGCTGGGCACGGCGAGGTCGCCGGTGGCCGGCAGGGTGCGTTCGAGCTCGACGAGCAGCCCGAGCAGCCGCCGCACCGGCAGGAGGTCGGGGTCGACGTGCAGGTGCAGCGACCGCACCCCCGGCGTGACGTCGACGAGGCCCGCGAGCCGCTGCTCGTGGAGCGCGGTGGCCAGCGCGTGGACCCGCATGCGCAGCCCGAGGTCGAGGACCATCTCCCCGTACTCGACCAGGATGTTGTCGTCGGCGCCGCGCTTGTAGACGACCGGCGGCCGGTCCGGCGTGCCCTCGACGCGGGCGAGGACCCCGTGGCCCGGATCGGGCCGGTGCGAAAGCCCGGTGCGAGCGCCGCGGCCGCGCGCAGGTCCGCGCGCCGGCGCAGGGTGTCGGCGGCCGCCTCCGAGACGGGAGTGAAGCGGACGGTGTCGCCCGGCCGGATCTGGCCGAGCTTCCAGCGGTGCCCGGCCACGACGGTCAGCGGGCAGGCGAAGCCGCCGAGGCTGGGGCCGTCCGGGCCGAGCAGGATCGGGGTGTCGCCGGAGACGTTGAGCGAGCCCACGCTGTAGGGGTTGTCGTGCAGGTTCGACGGGTGCAGCCCGGCCTCGCCGCCGTCGGCGCGGGCCCACGTGGGCTTCGGCCCGGAGAGCCGGATGCCGGTGCGGTTGGTGTGGCTCTGCACGGTCCAGGCGGTGTCGTAGAACTGCCGCATGTCGGCCGGGGTGAAGTACTCGGGGGCCGGCTGCGGGCCCTCCGAGACGGCGAGCTCCCAGTCGTGGGTGAGCTCGGGCCCGCTCCCGATCCGGCCGACGGCCGGGTCCGGAGCGGGCGGGCCGGCGGGCGCGGCGGCAGGCACGAGCACGTCCCCGGTGGCCAGTGCCCGGCCGGTGTAGCCGCCGAACCCGCCGAGCGTGAACGTCGCGGCGCTGCCGTGGTAGGGCGGGACGTCCAGCCCGCCGGCCACGGCGAGGTAGGTGCGCAGGCCCGGGCCGGGCGGCGTGCCGACGTCGAGGACGCCGCCCGCGGGGACCTCCAGCGCGGTGCACATCGGGACGGCCACGCCGTCCAGTGTCACCGGGGCCTGCGCGCCCGTGACGCACACCCGGGTGGCGCGCGCGAACCGCAGCCGCGGCCCGGCCAGCGTCGCCTCCAGCCCCGGCGCGCCGTCCGCGTTGCCGACCGCGCGGTTGGCGAGCCGGAAGGACAGGTCGTCCATCGGGCCGGACGGCGGGATGCCGACCTCCCACAGCCCGGTGCGGCCGGGCAGGTCCTGCACCGTGGTCATCATCCCGCCGCGCAGGACGTCGATCCGGGGCTCGTCCCCCGCGACGCCCGCCAGGGTGGCGGTGGTGTGGGCGGCGGCGGTGAACTCCGGTGCGGCGACCGCGGCCCGCAGCTGGGCGAGGTTGGTGGCGATGCCGTCGACCCGGGTGCAGGCGAGCGCGGCGGCCATCGCGGCGAGCGCCGCATCCCGGGACGGGCCGCACGTGATCACCTTGGCGAGCATCGGGTCGTAGTGCGGACCGACCTCGGTGCCGGTCTCGACCCACGCGTCGACGCGCGCGTTCCCGGGGAACTCGACCCTGGTGAGCAGCCCCGCCGAAGGCCGGTGGCCGTGAGCCGGGTCCTCCGCGTAGACCCGCGCCTCGACGGCGCAACCGGTGAGCGGCGGCCCGCCGTCCGGCACACCGTCGAGCAGGCCCGCCTCCCCGCGCGCGAGCCGCAGCATCCAGCCGACCAGGTCGACGCCCGTGACGGCCTCCGTGACCGGGTGCTCCACCTGCAACCGGGTGTTGACCTCCAGGAACGAGGCCTGTCCGCGGTCGACGTCGTACACGAACTCGACGGTGCCCGCCGACCGGTAGGCGACGGCTGCGGCGAGCGCCCGCGCCGACGACAGGACCTCGGCGACGACCCGGTCGGGCAGCGCCGGGGCGGGCGCCTCCTCGACGACCTTCTGGTTGCGCCGCTGCAGCGAGCAGTCCCGGGTGCCGAGGCTCACGACCCGGCCGGCGCCGTCACCGAAGAGCTGCACCTCGACGTGCCGGGCGCGGGTGACGAACCGCTCGCAGAACACCCCCGTGGAGCCGAAGTGCGCCGTCGCCATCCGCGCGACCGTGGCGTAGGCCGCGCGCACCTCGGCGGCGTCACCGCACACCTGCATTCCGATGCCGCCACCGCCCCCGGCCGCCTTCAGCATCACCGGGTAGCCGATCCGGCCGGCCTCGGCGACGGCCTCGTCGGCCGACGAGAGCAGCCCGGTGCCCGGCACCAGCGGCACCCCGGCGGCGGCCGCGGCCTCGCGGGCGGTGTGCTTGTTGCCGAACGTCCGCAGCTGGGCGGGCGTCGGGCCGACGAACACGATGCCGGCCCGCTCGCAGGCGGCGGCGAACCCGGCGTCCTCGGACAGGAACCCGTAGCCCGGATGGACCGCCCCGGCGCCCGTCGCGGCGGCCGCGTCGAGCACGGCGTCCGCCCGCAGGTAGGACTCCGCCGCCGGGGCCGGGCCGAGGCGGACCGCGCGGTCGGCGGCGAGCACGTGCAGCGCGTCGGTGTCCGCGTCCGAGTGCACGGCGACCGTCTTCAGCCCGAGCGCCCGGGCCGTCCGGATGATGCGGCAGGCGATCTCGCCGCGGTTGGCGATCAGCAACGTGTCGAACACGGGCCCTCCGCATGGCGGTGCGTCGTCAGGATCGTCAGGGATCGTCAGGATCGTCAGGAGGTTCCGAGGTAGACCGGGGCCCCGGCGTGCCGTGCGTTCATGGCGGCGAGCGCGCGCATGGCCCGTTCCACGACGATCTCCAGTGACGCCCCGATGTGCTCGTGCAGGAGCGTCTGCGCCGTCTCCAGCTGCCCCTCGACGAGCCGCTCGGCGATCTCGATGTGCTCGTCGATGGAGGTCTCGATGCGTCCGGGAATGGTGAAGTCGTACATCCGGACCCGCCGGATCCGCCGGTTGACGTCGACCAGCACCGCCACCAGCTCGGTGTTGCCCGACGCCGTCAGCAGGGCCGCGTGGTAGCGCTCGTCCCGCAGCACGAACTCCGGCGACGGGTCGGGCGGGGCGGCCCGCAGCCCGTACCAGTACTCCAGCTCGGCACCGAGCACGGCGGCGTCGTGCCGGACGCCGGGGTTCTCGATGCTGCGGCTGATCCCGCGCAGCTCCACCGCGATCCGGACCTCGTAGAGGTCCCGCACCCGCGACATGCTGGGCACGACGACGGAGTATCCGTAGTCCTCCCGCCGCACGAGGCCGTCGGCGACCAGCCGCGTCAGTGCCTCCCGGACCGGGGTGCGCGACACCCCGAACCGCTTGGAGAGCTTCGGCTCGGTGAGCCGCTCGGCCGGGGACACCTCGCCGTCGAGAAGCGCATCCCGCAGCTGGGCGTAGACCTGCTCGCGCAGCGGGACCTGCTCCAGCCGCGGGACGGGGCGCTCCCCGCCCGGGGTTTCCGGCCCGGGGGCCGGGACGATACCTGCCAAATGACGTTCCTCCGCCGCTCAGATCGCCGCTCAGATTCCGCTCAGATCGCCATCGCGGAGCGCACGTCGGTGACCGACGCCGGCGCCACCGGTGCCCTCCGCCGTGACCCGCCCGGACGCGAGCACGTAGTACTGGCCCGCCGCGTCGAGCGCGAACCCGACGTGCTGCTCGACCAGCAGCACCGACAGCCCGCCGCGGCGGGTGAGGTCGAGGATCGTCTGCTCGATCTCGGCCACCACCGAGGGCTGGATGCCCTCGGTCGGCTCGTCGAGGATCAGCAGCCGCGGCTCGGTGATCAGCGCGCGGGCGATGGCCAGCTGCTGGCGCTGCCCGCCGGAGAGCAGCCCGGCCTCGCCGGCTCGAGCAGCCCGCGCAGCGCCGGGAACAGGTCGAGCACCTCGTCGATCAGCGCCTCGCCGCGCGGCCCGGCCGTCGGCGACGAGCTGCAGGTTCTCCATCGTGCGTCAGCTGGCCGAACGACTGCTGGCCCTGCGGCACGTAGGCCAGCCCGCGCGCGCACCCGCTTGTGCGGCGCAGTCCCGGTGACGTCCTCGCCGTCGAGCAGGATCCGGCCGGACCGGGCGGGCAGCAGGCCCGACCGCGGCCCGCAGCAGCGTGGTCTTGCCGGCCCCGTTGTGGCCCATCACGGCGACCACCGCCGTCGGACGGCACCTCGACCGTGACGCCGTGGATCACGGAGGTGCGGCCGTAGCCGACCTGCACGTCGGTCATGGTCAGCACTCAGACGCCCTCCTCCGAGCACCGTCGTCGACGCTCGGCCTGGCTGTGGTGGCCGCGGCCCGAGGTAGACCTCCTGCACCTGCGGGTCGGCCTGCACCTCCGCGACGCGTGCCCTCGGCGAGCACCTTGCCGGCGTGCAGCACGGTGACCGACGTGGCGAACGCGCGCATGAAGTCCATGTCGTGCTCGACGATCACGACCGTGCGGTCCGCGGCGATCCGCTGCAGCAGCTCGCCGGTCTGCGTCCTTCTCCTCGGCGCTCATGCCGGCGACCGGCTCGTCGAGCATCAGCAGCTGGGCGTCCTGCACGAGCAGCATGCCGATCTCCAGCCACTGCTTCTGGCCGTGGGCGAGGATCCCGGCCGGGGCGTCGACGAGCTCGGTCAGCCCGATCGTCTCCAGCGTCTCGCGCCACCTCGTCGGGGACGCCGCGCCTGCGGCGCAGCAGCGTGAGCGGGCCGCGGCGGCGCCCGGCGGCGATGTCGAGGTTCTGCAGCACCGTCAGTTCCTCGAACACGCGTGGCCGTCTGGAAGGTGCGGCCGACGCCGAGCCGGGCGATCTGGTGCACCTTCTGCCCGATCAGCTCGCTGCCCGCCGAACTCGGACCGAGCCGGTGGCCGGGACCAGCCCGGAGACGGCGTCGATGAGCGTGGTCTTGCCGGCGCCGTTCGGTCCGATCAGGAACCGCAGGTCGCCCGGCAGCACGGTCAGGTCGACGCCGTCGACGGCGACGAACCCGTCGAAGGAGACGGTGAGACCGCGTGACCTCCAGGTAGTCGGCGTCGCATCAGGCTCACCTCGCCGTCGCCGGCCGCGACCGGCGGCGTCGCCGGTCGCGGGCGGCGGCGGCTCGGTGCGGGCCGGCGCGCGACCGGCACGCGAGCCGCGCGCCACAGCGCCGCCGAGCGAGGCGAGCCCGCCCGGCAGGAACGCGATCACCAGCATGAACAGCACGCCCTGGACGTAGGTCCAGCCGGACGGGAACTGCTCCGACAGCGTGCTCTGCGCCCAGGCCACCGCGATCGCGCCGAGCACCGGGCCCGAACAGCGTGGTCGCGCCCGCCGATCGCGACGCCGATCAGCAGCGCGATCGAGGGCACGATGCCCGACGTCGTGCGGGCGAGACGATGCCGACGATCGGCACGAACAGCGCGCCGGCGACGCCGGCCATCAGCGCGGCGATGACGTAGGCGACGGTCTTGACGTTGGCCGGGTCGTAGCCGAGGAAGCGCACCCGCTCCTCGGCGTCCCGGCAGGCCACCAGCAGCTCGCCGTAGCGGCTGACCATCAGCTGCCGGGCGATCACCACCATCAGCAGCAGGACGCGCGGCGGCGATGAAGAACAGCATCTGCTGGTTCACCGGGTCGTCGAGGTCGAAGCCGAAGAAGCCGCGGAAGTTGTTCAGCCCGGTCGATGCCGCCGGTGCGCGGTCGGGTTGCCGATGAGCAGGATCGCGAACGCCGCGGCCAGCGCCTGGGACAGGATCGCGAAGTACGCGCCGCGCGACCCGGCGGCGGAAGGTCGCGAGAGCCGAGCACGGCGGCCACGAGCGGCCGGGCAGCACCAGGATCGCCAGCAGCGTGACCAGCTCGGGAGCGGAACGGCTCCCACCAGCCACGGCACGACCGTCCGACGAGATCAGCGCCATGAAGTCGGGCACCTCGCCCGGGCCCGGCGTCGGCGAGCTTCAGGTGCATGGCCATCACGTAGGCGCCGAGCCCGAAGAACACGCCCTGGCCCAGGGTCAGCATGCCGCCGCGGCCCCAGGCCAGCCCGATGCCGACCGCGACCATCGCGAAGCACAGGTACTGGCCGAGCAGGTCGAGCCGGAAGGGCGACAGCAGCGCGCGGCGCCACCACGAACAGCAGCAGCGCGGCGACCGCGAAACCGCCGAGCACCGCCCACGCCGGCAGGAGTCAGGCACGAGCTGCTCATGCCAGGCTCCTGGTCCGGACGCTGAAGATGCCCTGCGGCCGCACCTGCAGGAACGACCACGATCAGCGACGAACACGCATCACCTTGGCGATGCTGACGCGGTCGTGGAGTACTCGAACGCAGCGACTGCACCAGGCCGAGCACGAACGCGGCGATCACCGCGCCCTTGATCTGGCCGATGCCGCCGACCACGACGACCAGGAACGCGTCGACGATGTAGGCGGTGCCCAGGTTCGGCGAGATCGAGCCCATCAGCGGTCAGCGCCACACCGGCGACCCCGGCCAGGCCCGGAGCCGATGAAGAAGGTCAGCCGGTCGGTGGCGCGGGTGGAGATGCCGGCGCGTCTCGGCCAGGTGGCGGTTCTGCACCGTCGCCCGGATCCGCCGGCCCAGCGGCGTGAACTTGCAGCGCCGGCCGACAGCGCGACGAACGCGGCGATCGGCAGAGCACGAGGATGAACAGCCGCGGCCGCGGGAAGGCGAACGCCGAGGACCTCGACGCGGCCCGACAGCCAGACGGGGCGGGCACGTCGACACCCGGCGGTGCCGAAGATGTCCCGGGCCAGCTGCTGCAGGATCAGCGCGACGCCCCAGGTCACCAGCAGGGTGTCCAGCGGGCGGTGGTACATCCGGCGCAGCAGGGTCACCTCCAGCAGCACCCCGAGCAGGCCGCCGACGACGAACGCGATCGGGAGCGACACGAGCAGCGACAGCCCGGCGCTGCCGAGCACCTGTCTGCATGACGAAGGCGGTGTAGGCGCCGGCCATGATGAACTCGCCGTGCGCCATGTTGATCACGCCCATCTGGCCGAACGTCAGCGCCAGGCCGAGCGCGGCCAGCAGCAGGATCGAGCCCACGCGACAGCCCGTTGAACAGCTGGGTGACGACGACCTCCACGACGGTCGTCCTTCCGTCGGCGACGCTGAGCCGGCACCGGCCGCGGATGTCCGCGTCGCTCGCGCCCGGCGCGGCACCGGCAGCGGCTCAGCTCGGTCAGGCCGCTCGGCCCAGGGGTAGGTCTTCAGGTACGGGTCCGGCTCGATCGGCGCGCCGGACGACCAGCTCGGTGTAGATCAGGCCGTCCGGGCCGATCTTGCCGATCAGCGCGGTCTTGGCGATGTGGTGGTTCTCGCCGTTGACCGTGACCGTGCCCTCCGGGGCGTCGTAGCTGACGCCGCCGGCGGCGGCCTGCACGTCGGCGACCGCGAACGAGCTCGGCCTTCTCGACCATGCCCTTCCACAGGTACAGCGAGGTGTACGCGGCCTCCATCGGGTCCGAGGTGACCCGGTCGGCCGCCGTACGTCGGCCTTGAAGGCCGGCGACGAACTTCTTGTTCGCCGGGCGAGTCGATGGTCTGGTAGTAGTTCCAGGCCGCCAGCTGGCCGACGAGGTTGTCGACGCCGATGCCGCCGACCTCCTCCTCGGCGATCGACACGCTGACGCACCGGCATCGCGTCGGCGGTCAGGCCGAGCGTTCTTGTACTCCTTGAAGAACGCCACGTTGGAGTCGCCGTTGAGGGTGTTGAACACCGCGTCGGCGCTCGGCGTCCTTGACCTTGTGTGACGATGGTGGCGAAGTCGGTGTAGCCCAGCGGGGCGTACTCCTCGCCCTTGATCTCGATGCCGTTCGCCGCCGCGTACGCCTTGATGATCTTGTTGGCGGTCTGCGGGAAGACGTAGTCGCTGCCCACCAGGAACAGGCTGGTCACGCCCTGCTCCTTCAGGTAGTCCAGCGCCGGGACGATCTGCTGGTTGGTGGTCGCGCCGGTGTAGAAGATGTTCTTGCGACGACTCCAGGCCCTCGTACTGCACCGGGTAGAAGAGCAGCGAGTTGTTGCCCTCGAACACCGGCAGCATCGCCTTGCGCGACGACGAGGTCCAGCCGCCGAACACCGCGGCGACACAGTCGCTGCTGATCAGCTTCTGGGCCTTCTCGGCGAACGACGGTCGGCTCGGAGGCGCCGTCCTCGGCGACGACGGCTCGAGCTGCTTGCCGCAGCACGCCGCCGGCGGCGTTGATCTGTCCGCGGCCATGCGCCAGCGAGTCGTACACGGTCTTCTCGCTGATCGCCATGGTGCCGGAGCGCGAGTTCAGGAAGCCGATCTTCACCTCGCTGCCGGAGGTGTCCACGCACGAGGCTGCCGCGGGCGTGCCCGCACCACCCGAGTCGTCGACGCGCGCACCGCACGCGGTGAGGGCGAGGCATGTTGCGAGGAAGGTCGCAACAGCGACCTTCCTCCTGGCCGGTACAGGACTCATCACGGAATGCCTTCCACGTCGTCGCCGATAGCGGCAGCGTCGAGGCGCCGAAATGCGCTCAGGCCCCGCACCGAGCAGCAGTTGGCCTCTGGTCTGCTGGATACGCTGTTGTATCCACGGCTGCGTACGCTAGGGAGACCGTGTTTCGGCCCGGCGCAACGCAGGTAACCGCGGCGTTGCCAGGACGGCCGCAGGCGCGCGCTGCGCGTGATCTGCCCGAAACACCCGGATCGATGGACCGCACTGCCACCGGGACGCGGTTCCTCACCAGCACCGCAGGCATCGACCAGTTCCTCGACGTGGGCGCCGGTCTCCCCATCGCGGAGCATTTCTGCGACCCGCAGGACGACGGGCCGGGCAGCCGGCTCGCGCGGTTCCTCGAAGATGTGTTCGCCCGGGGCGCCATGGGCTCGGGCTATTTCCGCACTCGCGCCGAGATCGAGGCGCTGTTCACCGGGCTGGAGCGTCCCGCCCGGCGTCGCGCGGCTGCGCGACTGGTGGCCGGACGGCCCGCACCTGCAGCCACCCACCGCCCCGGACGAGGCCATCCTCGGCGGGGTGGCCCGCAAGCCCTGACGCCGCCACATCAGGGGGGTGGACCCCCTGCCGTCGAGTCGCTACAGCAGACACCGCGCCGGGCGGGTCGCTCATACGCCGCGCCGGCCCGCGAGATTGCTCGGCACGCAACTTTGCGCACTGCGCAAGAATTGCGCTACTGTGGCGCCGTGGCCACCGGTGAACGCGAGCGTGCGGGTCTGCGGGAACGGAAGAAGCGAGAGACCCGCATCGCGTTGAGCTGGGCGGCCGTCCGGCTCGTCGTGGAACGCGGACTCGACGACGTCCGGGTGGAGGACATCGCCGCCGAGGTCGGCGTCTCTCCCCGCACGTTCAACAACTACTTCTCCAGCAAGGGCGAGGCGATCGCCGCCCGGCACCTCGACCGCGCGCGCGAGATCGCGGAGGAGCTGCGCGCCCAGCCGGCGTGCGTACCGCTGTGGGAGGCCATCACCGCAGCCGCGCTGGCGCGGTTCGCACTCGGGCCACGGACACCGGCGAGGACCACGGGCCCGACCGGCAGTGGATCGAGGGGGTCCGCCTGATGGTCACGGAGCCGGCGCTGCAAGGCGAGTTCGGCAAGGCCAACGCGGCTGCCGAGGCCGAGTTCGCCGCGGCGGTCGCCGAACGCACGGGCACGGACCTCGCCCGTGACCTGTATCCGCGGCTCGTCGCCGGCGCGGTCGGCGCCGCCATCGCCGTGGCCACCGAGCACTGGCTCCGCGCCGACCCGCCCGTCCCGATGGATTCGCTGCTGCGCGATGCGTTCCGGCAGCTCGCCGCCGGGCTGCCCGTTCCCTAGCCCCTCCCAGGCTCCGCGCAGAACCGACCGAATACCCAACCCGTGGACGACCCCGTCCCGCCGGGCCGAGCCGTCATGCCCATGTCGTGGCCGGTTGGCCGCCGTCCGAAGGAGAACCCTCATGTCCGCCGAAGTCGTCATCGCCGGCGCCGGCCCGAACGGGCTGATGCTGGCCTGTGAGCTGAGCCTCGCCGGGGTGCAGCCAGTGGTGCTCGAGCGTCTCCCGGAACGGACCGCGGAGAACCGGGCCAACGGCCTGGTCGGGCAGGTGGTGGCCATGCTCGACCGCCGGGGCCTGCACCAGCGTCTGAACGGCACCCCGGCGCCGCCGCAGCCGGCGCCGTCGCTTCGTGTTCGGCGCGCTTCCACTCGACCTGAGGACACTCGACCGACAACCCGGTCCACGTGCTGCCGGTGCCACAGCGCCGCCTCGAGCAGGTCCTCGAGGAGCGGGCCACCGAGCTCGGTGTCGAGATCCGGCGAGGGCACGCGCTCACCGGGCTGTCGCAGGACGCCGGCGCGGTCACCGTCGATGTCACCGGCCCGGCCGGTTCCTACCAGCTGCGCGCCCGCTACCTGGTGGGCGCCGACGGCGGGCACAGCCCGACCCGCCGGCTGGCCGGAATCGGCTTCCCCGGCGTGACGACCGACAACACGGTCGTCGCGGACTGCACACGCCACCGTTCCGGCCTCGCTCGTCGACCCGGTCACCGGCGGACTCGCCCTGCCCGGCCACGGGACCATCCCCCCGTTCATGCACCACCGCACCGAACGCGGGCTGTTCGTGTTCGCGCCGTTCCCCTCCAGCCCTCCGCTGGTGTCCACCCTGGAGTGGGACCCGGCCGATGACGGCGACCAGCCGCCGCTGACCCTGGGCGAGCTGCGGGACAGCGTCCGGCGGGTGCTCGGCACCGACGTGCCGCTCGGCCCGCCCGAGGGCGACGGGCCGCACCTCCTCCGCCGGCTGACCGGCGGCAACACCCGGCTGGCCGACCGGTTCCGGGACGGCCGCGTGCTGCTGGTCGGCGACGCCGCCCACGTGCACTCCTCGATCGGCGGACCGGGTCTGAACCTCGGCCTGCAGGATGCGGTCAACCTGGGTTGGAAGCTCGCCGCCGAGATCCACGGCTGGGCGCCACCGGGGCTGCTGGACAGCTACGAGGCCGAGCGCCGCCCGGTCGCCCACCGGGTGGTCATGCACACCCAGGCCCAGTCCGCGCTGATCGCCCCGGGCACGGAGGTCACCGCACTGCGCGAACTGTTCACCGAGCTGCTCGGCGACCGGCGGAACGTCCAGCACATCGCCGACCTCATGGCGGGGGCCGACATCCGCTACGGGACGGCGACCGGGGACACGCACCCGCTGAGCGGCCGGTGGGCACCGGACACGGTGCTCGGCACGGTGGTCGGCACGGGGCGTGGCGCGGACCCGGCGCGCGTCCGGCTCGCCGAACTGACCAGGGACGCCCGGCCCCTGCTCCTGGACCTGACCGGGGACGCCTCGTTCGCCCGGGAGCTGTCCGGGTGGCACGACCGCGTGGACGCCGTCACCGCGCGCTCCGCCGAGCCCGCCGTCGCGACCGCGCTGCTGCGTGCGGCCGGACCAGTACGTCGCCTGGGCGTCGACCGCGCCGCACCCGGACCGCCACGAACGGCAGACCCTCCGCGCGGCCCTGACCCGCTGGTTCGGCGACGCCGGACGACCCGGCGACCCGTCCGGACCGTCCGCGGAGGCGGCGGACGCGGGATGAGGGTCGACGGCCCCGGCGCCGGCCGCGAGACGGACGAGGGAGTGGTTCGATCTTGGCGGCGACAGCTCTCGTGTCCACCTCACGCGAGCGGGCCCTGGCCGGCCCCGGTCTCTGCGCACCGAGGGTGAGAGCCTGCGCCGGCTCAGCCTCAGGTGTCCGGCAGCCCGACGGTGGCACCCGGCCGGCCCGTGACGTTCTCCCCGGACGCCGGGTCCGGGTGCACGGGCAGCAGCAGCGTGAACCTCGGCGGCACCGGGCGCGTGAGCAGGAGCCGCCCGCCCTCGGCCTCCGCGAGGCTGCGGGCCAGGGCCAGCCCGATCCCGTGCCCACCGGCCCGCGGTGAGCGGCGCACGAACAAGCTCTCGGCGTCGTCGATCCCCGGCCCTTCGTCCGTGACGTCGACGGCCAGCGCGTCTCCCGATTCGCGGACCGCCACGATGACCGTTCCCCGGCCGTGCCGGACGGCGTTGTCCACCAGCACCGCGAGCACCTGCCGGACGGCCGCGTCGGACGCGGCGGCGGCCGGGACCTCCGCAGGGACGGTGACCACGACCGCCCGGCCCGCGGCGGCGAGCCGGCCGTGCCACTCGTCGCGCAATGCGGCGAGCACGGGGGCGAGGCGCAGCGGACCGGTGCTGCGGGTGGTGTCCCTCGCCAGCGTGAGCAGGTCGTCGATCGTGCGCATCAGCTGGTCGGTGGAGCCGATCGCGACGCGGATGGCAGCGGGGAGGTCCTGTCCCGGGGCGTCCAGGGCGGCCTCCAGCCCGAAACGGAGCCCGGTGAGCGGGGTGCGCAACTGGTGGGACGCGTCGGCCGTGAAGGCGCGCTCGCGGACGAGGATGTCCCCCAACCGCTGGGCGGTGGTGTCCAGGGCGGCGCCGACGGCGTCGATCTCGGGGATGCCTGCGGGCGGGGCACGCGCGCTGAAGTCCCCGTCGCCGAGACGCTGTGCGTTCTGCGCGAGCTGTTCGAGGGGCCGCGCCAGCCGGGCTCCCTGCCGCCGGGCCACCAGCCACACCGTTCCCAGCGCCACCGCCCCCAGCGCGGCCATGAGCAACCAGGCACCGACGATGCGCACCCACGCCTCGGCGCGTGGTGTGGAGGCGCGCACCACGCCGACCACCTCGTCGTCGACGACGGGCACGGCGACGACCAGGTCGCCGCCCACCGTCCCCGAGGCGATCTCCCCCTCGAGCGCCTCGTGAACCGGCTCGTCGAGTCCCACCGGACCGTCGCCGAGCCAGCGCCGCCCACTCGCGTCGTAGAGGGTGAGCGCAACGCCCTGCCCGACAGCCGGCAGCGTGGCGGGGTCTCGCCCGTGGGCGAGGTCGGCGGAGAGGGTGAGCGCCGCGACGTCCGCGACGCGCTGCAGCTCCGCTTGCTCGTCGCCGACCAGGTACTGCACGACGAGCGCGGCCAGCGGCACGCCGAACAGCGCGATGGCGAGGACGGCCGCGGCCACCGTCAGCCCCACGATCCGCCCGCGCACCTCCGCCCTCCCTCCGCTCGCCGGCCCCCGCGCCGGAGGGCGACGGCCAGCATGCACCAGTACGGAGCGGGGGAACGTCTCCGGCGGTCGATTTTGCCTGCGTCTTGCCGGGACCGGGGCCGTCGGTAACCGCAGCCGACCTAGCGTCGTGATCATGCCGACCGGAGGCCGACCGCACCGCGACCGCGCGTACTGCCGTCCCCGTTCGAGGTGCGCTCGCGGAAGGGGGACGGCAGTGCGCGCCGCTGATGCCGGGCTCGTGGTCGGCGAGGTTCTGGCCGGGCTGTGGGTGGCCGTCGCCGCCGGGCTGGTGGCGAGTGGCCGCCGCACCGGCGGTGCGGTCCGGGTGCGGGTCCGTGATCTCGGCGCGAGCGGGCTTGCGGTGGCGCTGCTCGCCGCGCACCTCGCCGTCGTCGACGCGGTGGAGGACGGCTCCTCGGTCGCGCTGCTCGACGCGCCGATGCACAGCTGGTTCGTCGCGCACCGGACAGGCGGACTCACGGTCCTGATGGAGGCGGTCAGCTCGGTCGGCGGTGCGGTCGGGATGGACGTCCTCGCCGCCGTCGCCGCCGTCGTGCTGCTGCTGCGAGGCCGGCGCGGCGAAGCGGCGGTCGTCGTCGTGGCCGCTGCCGGCGCGTCAGGGGCTCGGCGACGTGTTCAAGCTGCTGTACGAGCGCGCGCGGCCGCCGGTGGCCGACCAGCTCACGGGACACGTCCTACGCCCTCCCGTCCGGGCACTCGCTGGAGTCCGTGGTCGTGCTCGGGGTGGTGGCCGCGGTCGGTCGTGCTGCTCGTCGCGCGGCCGGGCGGTGCGGGCCGGCGTCGTCGGCGTGGCCGCGGCCGCCGCGCTGCTCATCGGGGTGAGCAGGCTCTACCTCGGGGTGCATCGGCCGACCGACGTGCGCGAGCGGTTACCTGCTCGGCGGCGCGTGGCTCGCGCTCTGCGTCGCTCGCTGGCGTTGCTGGTTCTGCAGCGCCGGCGGCGGCGGGCACGGCCGCCATGCCGGAGGATCCCGGACCGCTCCCCGCCGCGAGCGGTCAGGCCCCGCCGGCGGGAGCCTCCAGCCGGTAGCCGTGCCCACGTAACGTCACGATCTGCGGGACGGACGCGTCGCCTGCGAACTCGGCCAGCCTGCGGCGCACCGCCGCGACGTGGACGTCCAGCGTCTTGGTGGAGCCGAACCAGTGGGCGTCCCACACGTCGGCCATCAACGTCTCGCGGCTGATCGCGATCTCCGGTTCGGCCGCGAGCCGGGCCAGCAGGTCGAACTCCTTGGCCCGCAGCGGCACCTCCCGGTCGCGGACGGTGACCCGCCTGCTGGCCGTGTCGACCACGAGGTCCCCCAGGGGCACGACGGGCGCGGCGGGCGGCAACGGAGCACCGCGGCGCAGGTGCGCGCGCAGCCGGGCGTGCAGCTCGGCCAGCCGCACGGGCTTGGCCAGGTAGTCGTCGGCACCGGCCTCCAGCCCCACCACGACGTCCATCTCGTCGGTGCGCGCCGTCAGGATGACGATCACGGTGCCGGGCTGGACGCTGCGCATCCGCCGGCAGACCTCCACACCGTCGAGGTCGGGCAGACCGAGGTCGAGCAGGACGAGGTCGAAGTCGGCACCGGACACCGCACGCAGTGCCGCGTGCCCACCCCGGTGCCACACGACGTCGTGCCCGTGCGCCCCGAGGCTGGTTGCGAGCGCGGCACCGATCGTCTCGTCGTCCTCCACCACGAGCAGCTTGGCCACAGCAGGAAGCGTAAGGAGGCCCACCGGCCGGTCCGCCGCCGGGCGCACGACCGCGTTTTCCCGTGCTCTAACCTCGCGCTGGGCGAGCCCGCACCATCCGGTTCCTAGCGTCGGTTCCATGAGCACGACGCTGCAGGCCAGGCCATCCGGCGACCCGCCGCCACCGCCTCGGACGCCCTCGCGCAGGCGCAGAGCGTGGCTCGCAGTCGTGCTCTGCGCCGCCCTCCTGGCTGTGGCCGTCGGTCTCCTACGCCCGCGCGCTCACCTACCCCGGCAACGCCGATTTCACGACCCGCACCGTCGAGTGGGTCCGTGACAACGGCGGGGCTCCGATCGTCGACTTCATCGAGAACCTCTGGTACTCCCGCGCGCCCTCGACCAGCCCGCCGGCGGCCGCTTCGTTGCCGGCCCCCGCCGCACCGGCAGCGGGGTCGGGGGCGCCCGCCCCGCTCCGTGTCCTCCCCGCCGGCGGACCCCTGCCCGGCGAGGGTGTCTGGGTGGCCGGTCCGTCCGCCGCGAGCGGCGCCCCGGCCGCGTACACGACGTTCGAGCGTCCGGATCCCCAGCACCCGAGCGTCGTGGCCGGCGTCGCCTACTTCGACCAGCGACTCGCCCGCCTACAGCTGATCGCCGGCACCCGCGAGCCAGGTGGCGGGAGCGGTCCCGAGGGCGCGATGGTGCCGCCGTCGCTGCTCCCGACCCTGGTGGCCACCTTCAACGCCGGGCTTCAAGATGGCGGACGCGAACGGTGGCTGGTTCGGTGACGGGCGGACCGTGGTTCCCCTGCAGCAGGGGGCGGCGTCCCTCGTGATCCATCGTGACGGGAGCGCGACGGTCGGCCAGTGGGGACGGGACGTCAACGCGGGGACCGACGTGGCCGCCGTCCGGCAGAACCTGCAGCTGATCGTCGACGGTGGACGGCCCGTCCCGGGCCTGACGACCAACGCGGGCGGCGCGTGGGGCAGTGCGAAGAACCAGCTCCAGTACACCTGGCGGTCGGGCGTGGGCGTCACCGCGAACGGCGGGCTCGTCTACGCCGGTGGCGCGAACATGAGCCTGGCCGCTCTGGCCGACGCCCTGACCAACGCAGGCGCCGTACGGGGGATGCAGCTCGACATCCACGACAAGATGGTCGACCTCTTCACCTACGGGCACGCCGGCGACGGGCGCGCCGAGCGCGCACCCGCTGCTGCCGGACATGCCCGGCCCGGACAACCGGTATCTGGTACCCGACCAGCGCGACTTCTTCGCCGTGACGCTGCGCTGAGCACGAGCCGCCCACCAGGAAGGACCCAAGGAAGGACGATCGCGTGCTCGCGCTCCTCGACCCCACCTCGCTGCTGGCCGCCTTCGGCACGGCAGGCGTCTTCGTCGTCCTGTTCGCCGAGACCGGCCTGCTCATCGGGTTCTTCCTGCCCGGCGACTCGCTGCTGTTCACCGCGGGCCTGCTCGCCTCCACCGCCGGGTCGGCCGTGCTGTCGCTGCCCGGGGTGCTGATGGCCGCGGGCGCCGGCGCGCTCGCTCGGCGCGCAGGTCGGGTTCCTCCTCGGACGCCGCGTGGGAGCCGCGCTCCAGACCCGCACGAACCGCCCCCGTGTGCTGGCCGCGATGGAGCGCTCCCGGCACCTGTTCGAGAGGTACGGGTACGGGCGCGCGATCGTGCTCGCCCGGTTCGTCCCGGTGGTCCGCACCGTTCTCAACCCGGTGGCGGGCGCGCTCGGGACGCCGGTCCGGACCTTCGCGCTGTGGCAGGTCGTCGGCGGACTCGTGTGGACGCAGGGGCTCGTCCTCGCCGGGTACGCGCTGGGCAACTCCGTCCCGGGCGTCGACCGCTACCTGCTGCCCGTCGTCGCGGTGGTCGTCGTCCTCTCGCTCGTGCCCCTCGCCGTGGAGGCGCTCCGCGCCCGCCGCTCCTCCCGGCCCAGGCACGGGCGGTAGGGGCGGCGGTGCGCTGCTCAGCCGCGACGGCGCCTGCCGAGGGCTCTGGTGGCGTAGTAGGCGGCACCGGCAGCGGCGAGCAGCCAGGGGCCGGCGACGATGATCGGGTCGAGCGGCTGGTGCACCAGGTCGGCGCGCTTCTGCGCCGACCCGCGAGGCGACGCCGTGGCGGGAGAACTCGCTGAGCACGCCGGTCTCGGTGATCGGGTTGTCCGGGCGCGCGTGCGCGAACGACCGCAGGTGGCTCTCCGATGGCGTCGACCCGGTCGGCGGCCAGGAGAGCAGCAGCCAGTGCGCGGCGCGCCCCTCGCTGTACTGCTGTAGGCGTACCTGCGAATCGCGCCGGAGAGCCCGTTGGGCGGGCAGCGACGTGCCGAACACGGGCGTCAGGAACTGTGTGCTCGATCGACCTCTCGCGCGGCCAGTTCTCCGGCTGCCGCTCGGGAACGTCCCAGTGCGCGCCGGTGAGGTCCGGGTCGAACTGCTCCTTCGGGACCGACGGGCCGGTCCTTCGGATCGAGGTCGACACCCCAGCCGGGGATGCGGGCGCGCAGCTCGTCGCTGGTCTCGGCAAGCGGCGGCTTCTCGCGGTGTGTACGCCATGATGTCTCCCTCCTCAGTGCGGCGTTCGGGAACGATGAGCGGCTTGATGCAGCCGTCGAGCTTCGCCGAGAAGATGTGATAGCCCTCGGCGATCTGCTCGAGCGGGATGCGGTGCGTGACGATGTCGCTGGGCTTGAGGTAGCCGTTCCGGATGTGCTCGAACAGGCGCGGCCACTGCCGCTTGACCGGGCACTGGTTCATCCGCAGGGTCAGGCCCTTGTTCATCGCGTCGCCGAACTTCACGGCGCTGAAGATCGGGCCGTAGACGCCCACGACCGAGACGGTGCCGCCCTTGCGGACCGAGTCGATGGCCCAGTTCAGCGCCACCGGCGAGCCGCCCTGCAGCTTCAGCTTGGCGGCGGTGACGTGCTGCAGGAAGTTGCCGTCGGCCTCGGCGCCGACCGCGTCGATGCAGACGTCGGCGCCGAGGCAGTCGGTGATCTTCTTCATGTGGACGACGATGTCGTCGTACTCGGTGAAGTTGATGGTCTCGGCCTGGGCGAACGTCGCGCGCCATCTCCAGCCGGTAGTCGAGGTGGTCGATGACGATCACGCGGCCGGCGCCCATCAGCCAGGCCGACTTCGCGGCGAACAGGCCGACCGGGCCGGCGCCGAACACGACCACCGTGTCGCCTTCGACGATGTCGCCCAGCTGCGCCCCGAAGTAGCCGGTGGCCAGCGCGTCGGTGAGCAGCACCGCGTCCTCGTCGTCCATCCAGTCCGGGATGACGGCTGGGCCCGACGTCGGCGAACGGCACGCGCACGTACTCGGCCTGCCCGCCGTCGTAGCCGCCGCAGGTGTGCGAGTAGCCGTAGATGCCGCCGACCGCGGTGGCGTTCGGGTTGACGTTGTGGCAGTTGGAGTAGAGGCCCGCGTGCGCAGAAGTAGCACGAGCCGCAGAAGATGTTGAACGGCACCATCACCCGGTCGCCGCGCTTGAGGTTCTGCACCGACGGGCCGACCTCCTCGACCACGCCGATGAACTCGTGGCCGAAGGTCATGCCGACGCGGGTGTCGGGCATCATCCCGTGGTAGAGGTGCAGGTCCGAGCCGCAGATCGCCGCGCAGGTCACCCGGACGATCGCGTCGTTCGGGTGCTCGATGGCCGGAATGTCCTTCTCCTCGACCCGGACCTTGTACGGACCGCGGTACACCATCGCTCGGCGTGCACACCTTCCAGGTCGCTGACGTCGGGTTCAGCGACCGCGCGCCGCTGCTCCTGCGCATGGGACACACGCACACTGCCACGGGGTGACCCTGAGCAGCCCGTCTAATCCTGCGATGCGCGATCCCGGGCGCTTACCAAGTGCCGGCCCGGGGAGCACGCGCACGTCCCGCGGGGCGGCGGCCTGGCCGGTCAGCCGATGTGGCGCAGCTGCGGCCAGAACTGTGTCCACGGGGCATGGCGATCCCGGCAGACGCGCACCGGCGTGCCCTGCTCCTGGTTGTCGAGCCCGACCCCGTTGTCGATGCGGGCGGCCTCCTCGCAGGAGCCGAAGAACTGCTCGATCGGCTGCTGGTCGTAGCCGATGACGATGGTGGTCGTGGCGCTCTCCAGGGCGTTCCCAGTCGGCGTAGCTGTTGTGCCCGCTGTTGCGCGGGCGGCAGGCCGAGCTCGTCGCCGTAGTGGTCGACGGCGCCTGCCTGCCCGTAGTTGCCGGTGAGCACGACAGTGGCGGCACGTTCGGCGGCGGGGAGCCCGGCGTGGACCCCGGCGACGGTGCGGCCACGGCGTTGGAACGGACCTCCAACCCGTACTGGGACGACCGAGGCGCTCTGGCACCTTGGCCTCGAAGCAACGTTTCGAGCCAGGCGCGACGACAGAAAGAGCGTGACGATGACAACTCTTCAGAACCCAGTACGACGACTAATCCTTGCCGGTGGATTCGCGGTCGCGATCGCGGCCGCCCCAGGCGGTCGCCGTCTTCATCGGAACAGACCAGCACGCACCTTTCTACACCGGTAGCCCAGTGCCCCAGCGGTGAGGTGGAAGACCCCGCCACCGGGATGTGTATGCCAGCCCCGGCGGAGGAGAGCAGCGTGCCGGAGATCCAGGGAATCCCCTGCACCGGTCACAACACCGGTGAATGCATTGGCCTGGGCGAGGAGCGGCGACCGCCGGCTGTCCGCGTCCGCCCGGCAGCCCCTAACTGATCCGGGCGCGCGCCTGAGCGTGGCGCGGTTAGCGCGGCGTTCGGCAGCGATGGTGGCGGCGCAGTGCTGGGTGCGCCCAGCGTCATCGCGGTCTTGTCGGCGCAGCGGCCATCGGTGACGGTGTTTGGTGAGGGGTCCAGTCGGCACGCACAGGGCGGGGAAGATCAACACGCTGCCGAGGTGGGTGACGGTCTTCTCGCCGGGTCGGTGCAGTCCAGATCAGAGTGCCGTCGCGGAGTTGCTCGTCATGCCAACCCCAGAACGCCTTCAACAGATGATGGCACCGATTGCGCAAAGTACACTTTAAAGAATCGCTCGTGAGCAGCGTAAACGCTGCGAATCACGCTCTTCGACCCCGCTGGTCGGCTTACACTTCCGCCGTGTTCTCCGAGACGCGCTACGCGCTGAACGGGACCCGCGCGTTGCCTATCGCGCCTCGCGCGGCGGTGCTCGCGACATCGTGATCGTTCCGAACTGGTTCACAGCTGTGCGGGTGGTCCGGATCTGCCGTCGTTTCAAGGGTGGATCGAGGCGATGACATCGCTCGGTCGGCTCATCTACTCGACCGCCGGGCACGGGAGCGTCCGACCCCGTCACGCCGGACGCGCTCCGACCTTGGAGCAATGGGTCGACAGTATCACCGCAGTGCTGACGAACTCGGTAGTCGCGGAGCGGTTCTCGTCGCGTCGCACTTCGCGTTCGCGCACGTTGCGCTGTCGCGGCAACACATCCGTTCCGCACCACCGCGCTGGTCGTGCTCGACGGTTCCGTCAGCCAAGCTGGGGGCTCCCGCCCCAGGAAGCTCACGCCGCGTTCGTCCGCATGTGGGGCAGCGGAAAGAGCCACCATCTGGCAAACCCGGACATGCCGTGGAACGAGGAGATCCGGGCAACGTGGGCCCGAGCCGAACGCCTGGCGGCCAGCCCGCGGACCCTCGCCCTCATGTTGCCGATCCTTTCCGAACTGGACGTGCGGGCGGTCCTTCCGGCAATCCGTGTGCCGACTCTCGTCGTCCACCACTCCGACGTCGTGAGGGTTCCGCCGCGAAGGGCAGGTACATCGCCGAGCGCATACCCGACGCGAAGTACGTCGAGGTGCCGGGCCGCAACCTCTTCCACAGCGTGGAACCCTGGCGCGCGTCGTTCCGGGAGATCGCCGAATTCCTCACCGGCCACCAGGCGGAGGTGGCCGACGATCGGGTTCTCGCCACGGTGCTCTTCACCGACATCGTGGACTCGACGCGCCGCGCGGCGGAGATCGGGTGACCGTGACTGGCATGCGTTGCTTGATGCGCACGACGCCGTCGTGCGGGCTCAGTTGTCGCGCTTCCGAGGCCGCGAGGTGAACACGTCTGGGGACGGCTTTCTCGCGATGTTCGACGGTCCGCAGCGAGCGATCCGCTGCGCCATGGCGATCCGCGATGCGGTGCAGGCGCTCGGCATCGAGGTGCGCGCCGGGTTGCACACCGGCGAGTGCGAGGTCCGCGGCGACGCATCGGCGGGATCGCCGTGCACATCGGCGCCGGGTGAGCGCACTGGCGGGCCGAACGACGTGCTGGAGGCCAGCACGCTGCGCGACCTCGTGATCGGGTCAGGCTGGAGTTCGACGAGCGCGGCGTCGTGGCTCAAGGGCGTGCCCGGCAATTGGACGCTGTTTCGGGTAACCGCTTCAACGGCGGCCGATTCGGTTGCTCAAACGGCCCTTCAGAGCGCGAAGTGGTCCTCGATGATGCCCAGCCAGACCTGTGCCGAGTCGATGGCCACCTTCTCGCTGATGAAGGCGTGCTGGGTGCCGGTGTAGACGTCGCGGAACGCGCGCTCGAGCCGGCTGCCCTCGCGGATCGCCGTGGTGCCCGCCACTAGGTGCGCCCACTCCGCGCACTCGCGGGCGACGTCGGTGGCGTAGACCGCCGCCACCCGCATGTCGACGCGCAGCGTGGGGGTCAGCTCCTCGCCTGCGGCGACGGCGGCCTCGGCGGTCGTGAAGGCATCGAGCACCAGCAGTCGGGCGGCCCGCCACGCGGCGACGTGATGGGCCAGGCCCTTCTGGAAGGTCGGACGGCTGGCCAGCGATTCGCCGACGTCGCTCATCCGGTACTTGGTGGCCGCCAGTTCCTCGACGTCGTCGAGCATGCTCTTGGCCACCCCGAGCGCCCACGCCGCATGGCCCGCGGCGGTGATCGGGCATCATCCCCATCCGCCCGGCCGGCGACGCGCCCCGCAGCGGCTCGCGGGTGAACAACCGGAAGGTGCGGTACGCGGGCACGAACACGTCGGCGACGTTGTAGTCGTAGGATCCGGTGCCCTTGAGGCCCTGAACGTTCCAGCCGTCGGTGAAGTCGACCTCGGCGCGCGGCAGGAGCGCCACCATCAGTTCGGGGATGCCCTCGCTGATCCATCGGATTTCACCGTTGTCCATCGGGATGAAGCCCGCGGCGACGTACTCGGAGTGTCCGGTGCCGGAGCCGAAGCTCCACGCACCGGTCAGGCGGTAGCCGCCGTCGACGACCACGCCCTGCCCGTTGGGGGCGAACTGGCCGCCCATGGTGACGCGATTGTCGTTGGCGGTGAACACCTCCGCGAAACCCTCGGTCGGGAAGGTAGGTCGCCGCGGCGAACGACGACGGCAGGTTGGCGATGCCGATCCAGCCGAACGAGCCGTCCTGCCAAGCCATTTCGATCCAGGTCTCGATCATCTCGGCGAACGACGGCTCGACACCACCCGCCGACATCGGGTTGAACGCCGTCATCAGGCCGCTGGCCCACATCTCGTCGACGACGGCTGCGACATGGTGCGGATCCGCTCGGATTCGGCGGCCTCCGCGCGCACCAGGTCACGCATCCCCCTGGCTCGGTCGACAGGAGTCATCGTCATTCCTTCGTATCGGGGTCGGTGCCGGGGGGAGGTTCGGGCGGAGGCCTGCTCGGCCACGTCCTGTCGCCGAAGGAGCTGACTGACCACCAAACCGGCACCGAGCAGCAGCCCCAACGCGATGACGACGGTAGCGGTCAACGGGCACCCTTCCTTCGGTCTGGCCCCAACCCTAGGCATCCCGCTCTGGTCGCACCGCTATTTGCCGCTTCCCGGCAGCCAGTCCGTTTGACTCGTCGGCTGCGGGCAGACGGTGATCCTGAAGTTCCTCGCCCTCCGCGAGATTGCCGGTGGCGGCATCGGCGCGATCGCTGAGGACGACGAAGCCCGGCCGACCGTCGGCGCCAAATGCGCCGACCACCACCAGCGTTCGATCCGCCATGGTCTCGCGCGCACCGGCGATGCCGTCGGCAAGCAGGACGAGCGGATTGACCGCATCGAGATCCTCCCCGGCGACCGCGACCGCATCGTAGCGATGCCCGGCGAGCGGCACCGGGAACGGCGCCCAAGCGGTACCGACCTCGGCCGCGTGCTCGCTCAGCGCCGCACGCACGTCCGCGCGCACGCAGTCGACGTGAATGTGGAACTGAGTCTGAGAACGCGCGAGCACGGAGTTGATCGCCAGGCTCACCCAGTCCCGCGGCAGCGTCCACCCGGCGCGCTGGTCGACGAACGTTCGAGCCCGCCACGCGGCCGCGAAGTAGTTGGTGGCATCGGGTTCGATGACCGACGGGCTCTCGATGCCGGTGACGCGCGTCGTGGGGATGAGCAGGAACTGCGTTGCGCCGACGAGATCCTTGAGCACCGCTGAGCCCCCGGCGAGGTCCACCGCTGCGCACGGGGCCGGCTCGGCGTGCTGTTGCTGGTCGGGCACGCATTGGTCTCCAACGATGCGCCAGAGCGCATTCGGGTCGCTGTCCGCGCGGCCGACGCCTGCGCTCGACACTGCGACGAGCAACGCCGCGAGGACGGCGCCGCAACGGATCCGGAGCTTGGACACGGCGCAACCTTACGCACGCCCGTGGACGCCGAGTTCATGAACAAACAGGTGTCAACGGAAGTCCTGACTCGCACCGATGGAGTGTTGCTCGTGCTGTTCTCCACCCCGTGGCGGCTGGAGGGGTTCCAACGGGACAACCCCGACGTGAAGCTGGGGTCATTGGTGGCGGCAGAAGGATAGGCCGAAAACGCGCTGCGGCGAATCCGCCCCGGTAATCAAACTAATTGTTTGATGGTGGTGGCTGCGGCTGGAATGGTTGGTACCACCACCAGTCGGCGCGCTCGCCGGTGGGCCCGGGGCAGGGTGGCACCGCGGGCGGGGGAAGGTTCGGTGGGCGCGCCAGCGATCCCGTGCTCAGTGGTCGGCCTGCGTTGTCGGTGACGCTGAGATCGCCGGCGGGCCCGGTGATGGTGATGACGCCGCGATGGTGCAGTCGGTGGTGATAAGGGCATACCAGTACCAGGTTGGACAGCTCGGTGAGACCGCCGTCTTCCCAGTGCCGGATGTGATGGGCGTGCAAACCGCGGGTGGCACCACAACCCGGCACCGCACACGTGGGATGGCGGTGCTCGAGTGCGCGGCGCAGCCGCCGGTTGATCTGGCGGGTCGCTCGGCCGGCGCCGATGACCACGCCGTGACGTTCGAACCAGACTTCGCAGGTGGCATCACAGGTCAGGTATTGGCGTTCGGCGTCGGTGAGCAGCGGACCCAGATGCAGCGCCGCGGCGCGCTGCTCAACGTCGACGTGCACCACCACGGTGGTGTGATGCCCGTGCGGGCGCCGCGCCGCCTCGGCGTCCCACCCGGCCTCCACCAGGCGCAGGAACGCCTCGAGGGTGCCCGGCAACGGCGGCGCGCCCTCTGATGGCTGCTCGCGATCCTCGCGGTCGGATTTCCACTCGGCGATCAGCGCATCACGATGAGACCCCAGTGCCGCGTCGAACTTCGCGGCGTCCAGGTGCGCAAGTTTGATCCGCCAATAGGTGAACTCCTCATCGGAGGTCTTGGTGATCGAGGCCTGCGGTTCGGGCCGAGGATCGGGTTGGGGTCGCGGTTCCAGCTTGACGGCGGTGCGCAGCTGGTTGACCGTGGCGCAGCGCGCCAACTCCGCGTAGTGCTCATCAGACCCCTGGCCCGCCCGTGCGGCGATGACGCCGACCTGATCCAGCGACAGCCGGCCCTCCCGCATGCCCCGCCCACACCGGGGAAACTCCTCCAGCCGGCCCGCCACGGTGGCGATCGTTTTGGCGTTCGTCGATGACGCGCCCAGCTTCCAGGCCACCAACGCCGCAATCGACCGCGCCCCGGTGGCGCCGCACAACTGGTCGCGGTCCATCTCCGCGACGATCTCCACGATGCGTCCATCAATCGCGTTGCGCTGACCGGCCAGCTCGGCCAACTCCTCGAACAACCCCTCAAGACGCTGGTCAGGGCGCACCACCGCAGCCTCGGAGCATGCCGTCAAGGACATGACGTCATCATCGCAGAGGGGTACGACAAGTTCGGCCATCCGATCCGCGCCGAGACGTGACCGTCATCAACCCCCAAGGGACCCAGCCTGATTCGCCGCTGAACACTGCTCGACCGTCACTGACCGGGGCCCCTGGTCCGCAGCAGCGCCAGGGTGGCGTCGGCGATGCCGTCATCGACGGCTTGTCGCTGCGCCATTCGCACTCCTTCGTCGCCGGCGGAATGCCGGGGGCGGCCGGCCCCGCGGTGACTCTTGACATACATCCCGAATACACCCTCAGGACAGACGCGCCAAAGACAATGCCGCTCGACATGACAACAATGCCTGGACTCGATCGCGCCGAGCCGCTCCTGACGCTGCCCCCTGGGCCACCCTTGCCGCGCATCCTTCAGGGCATCGCCGCGCTTGCGGGCAGGCGCGCGGGACTGCAGGGGATGCAGAAGCGGTACGGCCCGGACTTCACGCTCGACGTGCCGGTGTTCGGCCAGCTGGTGGTGATCAGCGACCCCGACCACGTGAAGCAGATGTTCAAGTCTCCGCCGGCCGAACTCGACACGATCGACGGGAGCCTCGGCCGGGTGATGGGCCCCAACTCGTTGTTCGTGCTCACGGCCGACCGTCACCGAGCCCAGCGCAAGCTACTGGTGCCGCCGTTTCACGGTCGCCGCCTGCAGTCCTTCGAGGCGGTCATCGCCGAGGAGACGGTCCGCGAATTCGCCACCTGGCAGGAGGGTCGCGAGTTCCCCACCTTGCCATCGATGATGCGCATCACGCTCAACGCGATCCTGCGTGCGGTGTTCGGCGTGGAGGGCGCCCAGTTCGACCGTCTGCAGCAGATGCTCCCCAAGGCGGTGGCGTTGGGTTCGATGCTCGCCATAGTGCCGATCCCGCAATGGGATTGGGGTCAGTGCAGTCCGTGGGGCCGATTCTTCGAAGCCCGCCGCCAATACGATCTGATCGTCGACGAGCTCATCGCCGCCGCCCGCGCCGACCCGAATCTCGCCGATCGCCGCGACGTGCTGGCAGTGATGCTGCAAAGCCGCTACGACGATGGCTCCGAGATGAACCGCGACGAGATCGCCGATCAGCTCGTCACGCTGCTCACCGCCGGCTATGAGACGACGGCGACGACGCTGGCCTGGGCGGTCGAGCGGCTCCGCCGCCACCCCGAGCTGCTGGGTCGGCTCGTCGACGAGATCGACGCCGGCGGCGACGAGTTACTCGACGCGACCATCCTCGAGGTGCAGCGCTCCCGACCCGTCATCGACACCACGTTCCGATCGGTCGTCGCGCCGTCGTACCAACTCGGCCCGTGGCTTCTACCGCAGGGCCAGACGGTGCTGATCGCCATTGGGCTGATGCACGACAACGACGCGCTGTTCGCCGATCATCTCCGCTTCAACCCGGACAGGTTCGTCGGCGCCAGACCCGACAACAACGAGTGGATCCCGTACGGCGGCGGGGCACGACGCTGCATCGGCGCGGCATTCGCGTCCATGGAACTCAAGGTCGTGCTGCGAGCGATGCTGCGCGAATTCACGTTGGTTCCAACCACTGATCGCGACGAACGCTGGCGCTCGCGCGGGGTCGCCCTCGCACCTGCCAAGGGTGGCCGCGTCGTCGTGACCAGGCGTCCCTGAGCTCAGCTCGACGCGGTCACGGATTCGGCGCGGCGGCGGAGGTTCTCGTCGACCTCCTGCTTCCACACCCCGTAGGCGTGTGTGGTGTCCACCTCGAGCTCGAACCGGTCCACCATGTCGTCGGTGACATCGGCGACGTCGACGTAGAACTGTTCGTACCACCGGCGATGCTGGTAGACGGCGCCGTCCTCTTCGGTCAGCAGCGGATTGTCGATGCGGGTCTTGTGCTTCCAGACCTCGACGTCGTCGAGGAAGCCCTCGCCGAAGGTCGTGCTCAACGTGGCGGCGAGCTTGGCCGCCTTGTCCTCCGGCAGGCCCTCGATCTTCTGGACGGCGACGCCCCATTGCAGCACGAACGAGTTGTGGCTGACCGGGTAGTGGCAATTGATCAGCACCACTTCGAGAGTGAAGTCCGGCGCGACGTCGTTGTGCAGCCAGTTGATCATGTAGGCGGGCCCGAAGTAGGTCGCCTCGGACCGCAGATTCGTGCCCTCCCAGAGCTGTTCGAAGTTCGCCGTGGTGTCGGCGCGCGCCTTCGACTCCATGAATTGGCTGGCGGTCTGACCCTCGATCACGTTCTTGAAGAACGTCGGATAGGCGCGGTGGATGTAGAAGAAGTGCGCCATGTCGACGTTGTTGTCGACGATCTCACGACAGTGCGAGCCCTCGATCAACGTCGACTCCCACGACCACGGTGACCACATGCCCTCGTCGTAACCCTCGATCGTCGGCGGCGTCAGCTCCGGCGGCGGCGTCGAGCCCTCGGGGTCGTGCCAGACCAGCAGCTGCCCGTTGACTTCCTGGCAGAGCCAGCGACGCGTGCGGGCCAGGCGCGGAGTGCGGCGGGCGTAGGGCACCTCGACGCAGCGGCCCGTCGAGCCCTGCCAGCGCCAGTCATGGAAGGGGCACGCCACGGTGTCGCCCTTGAGCGTCCCCATCGACAGGTCGCCGCCCATGTGCCTGCAGTATCCGTCGAGGACGTGCAGTTCGCCGCTCTGGTCGGCGAAGACCACCAGCTTGGTGCCGAAGGCGGTGATGCCGTGCGGTTCGCGATCGCGGAACGACTCCGCCAGTCCCAGGCAGTGCCACCCTCGGGCGAACCGTGTCATCGGGACGCCCGCATCGATCTCGCGGACCTGTTCAGCAGCAGTCATCGTGACGTCCTTCCCGCGGCGGGCCTGCGACTGACCCAGCCTCAGTTAAGCACATCCGCTTAACTTTGGAGCCGAACTCCTATGATGCCTTTGTGGACCGTGGATCGCGATCCAAGGATGCGCTGCTCGACGCCGCCGAGCGGCTCATCGCCGAGCGCGGATTCGAGGTGCCGTTGCGCGACATCGCCAGAGCGGCGGGCCAGCGGAACAACTCCGCGGTCAACTACCACTTCCGCAGCAGACAGGACCTTCTCGACGCCGTGGTGGCGCGCAGGCTGCTGCCGATGGAACGCGAGCGGGAACGCATGCTCGACGAACTCGACGAGCACGACGCCCGCGACGTGCACGCCCTGATGCGGATCCTGGTCCTTCCCCTACTGCAGCTCGAGAGCACGCACTACGCGCGTTTCCTCCAGGTCGTCGGGCCGCGCCTGCGAAACGAGCCGATGGATTCGGCCGAGACGGCGTGGCCGCGGGTCCTGGACGCGCTGTCCCATGCCGTGCCGTTCGCCGATCGCAGAACCCGGCACCGTCGCGTCGCCGCGGTCGCCACGGCGATGTTCGCTCTCGCCGCGGAGCACGAGCGATCGGCACAGGACGGCGGCGGGGCTGACGACCCCGAGGAGATCGTGGACATGTTGGCGGCCATGCTGACCGCCACCACCCCGCGCCTGGTGTTGCTCACTCCCGGTGGCTCACGATGTTGATGACGTTGCCATCCGGTGCTCGGACGAAGAACCTGCTCACACCCCATTCCTCCGTGGTCATCGGGTGCACGATCTCGTAGCCGAGTCGCCGCGCTTCTTCGTAGGCACCGTCGATGTCATCGGTGGCGACGGAGACCACCGAGTCCTCTGGTGCGGTCGCGTCGCCCGTCACTAGCTGCAGGTTCGCCCCGGTGTCGGGAGAGGTGCAGCGGGCCACCCACCCGAGGTTGAACTCCTCGGTACGCAGCCCGAGGAAGTCGGTGTAGAAGCCCTTCGCTGCCTCGATGTCGGCAACTCGAAGGTTGGGGATGATGCGTAACGTGCGCATGCGGACCTCCTAGCCGTTGCGGATGCGATCTGTCCACCCCACGCTAGAGTGCGCGGATGAGTCAAGAGCCGTTGGTGCCGAACGACTTCGAAGTGCCTCGCGAGCTGCGTTCCGCCCAGTTCCGACTCGAACCGCTGGGTCCGGAGCACAACGCCGCCGACCACGCCGCGTGGATGTCGAGCATCGAACATCTCCAGACCACACCGGGATTCGCCGGGCGGGGCTGGCCGCCGGATGAGGGCATCTCAGCCGAGGCGAACCTCGCAGACTTGGTTCGGCACGCCGACGAATTCGAGCGTCGGGTCGCGTTCGCCTATACGGTCCTGCGGCCCGACGCGGACGACGTGATCGGCTGCGTCTACTTCGATCCGGGGCCCCGGCCCGGCAGCGTGGACGTGCGGTCGTGGGTTCGGGCCGACGTCGCCGAACTCGACGCCGTGCTGCGGCAGACGGTTCGCGAATGGCTCGCTCGGTCCTGGCCGTTCGACGACGTCGCCTACGCCGGCTGAGCTACGCGTCCGGCGGGCTCAGCCAGACCGGATTGGTCAACGCGACCATCGAGGAGAGTCGGCCGCGCATCGGGCGGCGGACTTCGGCCCGAGCGAAACGGGCCTCGGCACCGGTGGTGGTCCACTCGAGCCGGCCCGTTCCCGCGGCCCCGACGGTCACCCGGGCCGGGCAACCGTCGGCGGTGATGAGCGCGACGTTGGTGCCAGGTGCCCCACTGACCGTGGCGCTCAGGGTGACGTCGGCTCCGTCCGGCACCGGGAGGCGCTCGCCCGGACCGGCCGTCAGCGTGGCATCGCCGACGGCGCACGATGCGGTCAGTTCGACCGTCACCGCAGAAGACTCGGCAAGGTAGGAACGGCCGCGGCGCATTCCGTCGATCAGCGCGGGCGTCGACAGCCCGTCGGCCCGGACGACGGTCTGCGGCGAGCCGACCCGTTGGTGTGAGCCGTGCGAGTCGCTGCCGCCGACCGCCGCGACGCACCGGCCACGCCGTAGCAGCCGATGCCAAATCCGCAGCGACACTTCATCGTCCACGTTCCACTTGCCGTTCCAGACCTCGAGGGCGTCCACGTCGGCGAAGCCGAACTCCCACGCCGAACCCGGTAGCGGTACCGACGGATGTGCGGCGACCACCATGCCGCCACCGGCCCGCACCTGCGCGGTGAAGCCGCCGAGGACGCCGTCGCGTGGCGCGTACCGCCAATCGATCCACTCCCGCGGCGGCAACCCGACGGCCAACCAGTGCCCGTGCCGCGTGGTCACCTCCTCACCGGCGATGACCAGCAGCCCCTCGGTGTCGCACGCGCCCCACGCCTGGTTCGCCGAGCTGGTGTTGTGTTCGGTCGAGACGATGAAGTCGAGTCCGGCGTCCCGGGCCGTTGCGGCCAGCTCGTCGGGTTCGTAGCGGCCGTCGGAGTGGACGGTGTGCAGGTGCAGGTCGCCGCGGTACCACGAAGTGGCGCGCCCACGCACGACGGCAGGCGGTGGTGCGATTCGGGACGGAACCGCAAGCGGCGCACCGCATTCCAGCACGACGCGGGCCTGCCATCCCATTCCGAGCGGATTGAGCACCACTGGACCGAAGGCCAGCGCCCATTGGCCGGGGTCGATGGGTCCTGCCAGGTAGCCCGGTGTCGCATCGCTCGCCGACAGCGTGAAGTCAGCCCGCGCACCGCCCGACCAGCCCCGGAACCCTTCGGCATTGCCGAGGTCGTGTCCAGCGGGGCCGAAGATGCCCAGGTCCAGCACGTTGCGGGCCACCCCGGCCAGCGTGAACCGGTCGTGGGACGTGCTGACACTGATTCGCCGGACTCCCGCCGGCACCTCGAACGGCACGTAAGCCCACTGGTCGATGCCGAACCCGAACCGTCCGCCGAAGTCCAGGGTGAGCTCGCGGGCCCGTACCGCTTCCAGAAGCGTCATGACGGCCATCCCCTCGTCGTCCCATGGTTAGGGTCGCCGGGCCGGGGTTGCCCACGGTTACGTTGACGCGAACGAGGGCCGGACGGTTGCCGTCCATTGGTTGCTGCGCCGGGTGGCGCTACCTTCGATGGAATGAAGCACATCAAACTCGGAAACCTCGACGTCGCGCGCATCGGTCTTGGCGCAATGGGAATGTCCAGTGCCTACACCGGCGCGGGCACCGATGACGAGGAATCCATCCGGACCATCCACCGGGCCATCGACCTCGGCGTCACGCTCGTCGACACCGCCGAGATCTACGGGCCCTACACGAACGAGGTACTCGTCGGTCAGGCGCTCAAGGGTCACCGCGACGACGTCGTGCTGGCGACCAAGTTCGGCATGATCTCGCACGGCGGTGACGGTCCAGGCACCCTGGACAGCAGCCCCGCCAACATCCGGACCGCGGTCGAAGGATCCCTGCAACGGCTCGGCACCGACCGGATCGACCTCTACTACCAACATCGGGTCGATCCGTCGACCCCGATCGAGGACACCGTCGGTGCGCTCGCCGAACTCGTCACGGAAGGCAAGATCCGCCACATCGGGCTGTCCGAGGCGGGGGTGAACAACATCCGCCGGGCGCACGCCGTGCACCCCATCACCGCGCTGCAGTCGGAGTACTCGCTGTGGACACGGGACCCCGAGCCGGACGTGTTGCCGCTGCTGCGCGAGCTCGGTATCGGCTTCGTCGCGTATTCACCGCTGGGACGCGGCTTCCTCACCGGGCAGATCCGCTCGACGGCCGACTTCGACGACAGCGACAACCGAAAGACCAACCCGCGCTTCGTCGGAGAGAACTTCGAACGCAACCTCCGCGCGGCTCAGGAGGTCGAGGCGATCGCCGCCGAGGTCGGCGCCACCCCGGCGCAGGTGGCCCTCGCATGGGTCATGGCGCAGGGCGACGACATCGCCCCCATCCCGGGCACCAAGCGCGTCGCCCGCGTAGAGGAGAATTCCGCCGCTGATGCCGTCGAGCTGACCGCCGACCAGCTCGCGAAGTTGACGCAGCTTCCCCCCGTTGCCGGCGAACACCACAACGAGCAGCAGATGAAGTGGATCGATCGCTGACCCGCTACAGGATCACGACAGAGCGCAGCACCTCGCCTGCGTGCATCTTGTGAAATGCCTCCTCGACGTCCTCGATGCCGATGCGTTCGGAGACGAACTTCTCCAGCGGCAACCGGCCCTGCAGGTAGAGGCTGACGAGGGTGGGGAAGTCGCGTTCGGGCAGACAATCGCCGTACCAGGACGACTTCAGCGAGCCGCCGCGGGAGAAGAAGTCGATCAGCGGCATCTCGAGGGTCATGTCGGGGGTGGGCACGCCCACCAGCACCACGGTGCCCGCCAGATCACGCGCGTAGAACGCCTGTTTCCAGGTTTCCGGGCGCCCGACCGCGTCGATGACGACGTCGGCGCCGTTGCCGTCGGTCAGGTCCTGGATGGTCTTCACCGGGTCGAGTTCGCGGGCGTTGATGGTGTGGGTGGCGCCGAAGCCACGGGCCCAGTCCAGCTTCTTGTCGTCGGTGTCGACCGCGATGATCCGTTTCGCGCCGACCAGGGCGGCCCCGGCGATCGCGGCATCACCGACCCCGCCGCAGCCGATCACCGCCACGGTGTCGTCGCGGGCGACGTTGCCGGTGTTGATGGCGGCGCCGATGCCTGCCATCACTCCGCAGCCCAGCAGTCCGGCCACCGCGGGGTCGGCGGCGGGGTCGACCTTCGTGCATTGGCCTTGGTGCACCAGCGTCTTGTCGGCGAACGCGCCGATGCCAAGGGCGGGGGTCAGCTCGGTGCCGTCGGTCAGGGTCATGGGTTGACTGGCATTGAAGGTGTTGAAGCAGTACCAGGGTCGGCCGCGTTTGCAGGCGCGGCACTGCCCGCAGACCGCCCGCCAGTTCAGGACCACGAAGTCACCCGGCTCGACCGCGGTGACGCCCTCGCCGACCGATTCCACGGTGCCCGCGGCTTCGTGGCCGAGTAGGAAGGGGTACTCGTCGTTGATGCCGCCCTCGCGGTAGTGCAGGTCGGTATGGCAGACCCCGCACGCGATCACCTTCACCACCACCTCACCCGGACCGGGATCGGGGATCACGATGTCGACCAATTCGACTGCGGCGCCTTGGCTTCGGGCGATGACACCTCGGACTTTTTGCGGCATGGGATCTCCTTATGTGTGGTGACGGGGTGCAGTGACGAGGTCGATGAGGTGACGGGCGTCGGCGGACGGGCACCGGCTGGCGGCCAGGTTCTGGGCGCGGGTGATCTTCGTCCAGTCGAGTCGGCGGCCGGCCCTCGCCGCGAGGTCGGCCAGGAAGATACGTTGCGTGCGGCCGTTGCCTTCGCGGAACGGGTGCAGGTGGTTGATGGCGACGAAGTGCTCGGTCAGCCGGTCGACGAACCGAGTCCGCTCCATTCCACGGAGGTAGTCGTCGGCGGCGATGTCCCCGAACACGTGGGCCGCGGCCTCGGGCAGCAGTCGGGCAGGCATGAAATGCCCACCCGGGTAGTCGATTCGGTGGATGTCGACGGTGCGCAGCAGCCCCGCGAACGGATACACGTCGCCGAACAGGTGCCGATGGATGGCCTGTAGGTGCGGCAGGTCGAAGCCGCCTCCGATGGGGTGTTCGCCGAGCTGGATCTGCCGCGCGATCACCAGGTCGTGTTCGGCCGCGTGCAGGACCGCCGCCGTCGTCGCACCCAGGCAGTTCCTCAGCAGCCCGGTCTGCGGGTCCAGGTAGGTGGTGCGACGCTGCGGCATCGGATCAGGCCGCGCCGTGCCTGACGGCGGTGCGGCGCACGAGTTCGCCGGCGTCGATGTCACCCGCTTGATAGCGATGTAGGTCGGCGTGGAGCTCGGGCGACGGTCCGCCGCATTCCAGCGCGGCGGAGTGCACGGCCGCCAGTACCGCGTCGGCGCGGACCTCGTCGACGACGTCGGGCGCGGGCAGTGCTCGCTCGATCTGCTTGCGGTACTTGGTGAACAGTCGCGGGTTGTCCATCGCGAACACCCCGACCGCCTCGCCGTCGCGCTCGTAGAGGGCGACGAACGACGAGCCGGTCAGTTCGCCGTCGACCAGTCGCACCGTGTCGCCGGCCCGCCGGTAGCCGGCGAACTGCAACTGGCGCCCGTACTGGTGCGACCAGAAGTAGGGAGCGGCGGGCCGGGGTGGCGGCACGCGCAGGATCGCCGCGGCGACCACCCGCGCCTGTGCGGTGGCCGAGGTCCAGTGCTCGCTGCGGTGGTGCTCGCCGAGTTGGTGGTCGTACGTGCTGGCGCAGTCACCGACGGCGTACACCGTTGGTGCGCCCGTCAGGCACCGCGCATCAGTCCGCACGCCCCGGTCGACGTCGATGTCGGGGTGCTCGATCCACTCGATGTTGGGCACCGCCCCGATGCCGATGACCACGGCGTCGGCGTCCAGTCGGCTGCCGTCGTCGAGGACGACGCCGCTGACCCGATCCTCGCCCAGCAGCTCGCGCACGCAGGTGCCGGTCAGCAGGCGCACGCCGTTGAGAGCGTGCAGCGCCGTGCACGCGCGTGCGATCTCGGCGCCGAGGACACCGGCCAGTGGTGCGTCGGCCATCTCCACGACGGTGACGTCGATGCCGTGCGCCCGGGCCGTGGACGCCACCTCCGCGCCGATGAAGCCCGCGCCGATGACGACCAGCCGCCGGGCCCGTGAGAGCGAATCCCGAAGTGCGCGAGCATCGTCGAGGCTTCGCAGGGTGTGCACGCCGGCCAGCGCTCGGCATCCGGGTAGCCACCTGGCGCGCGCCCCGGTGGCCAGCACCACGGCGTCGGCAGTGAGGCCGGAGCCACCGTCGAGTGCCACGGTGTGGCGCCCGTCGCTGCCCGTGCTCAGCCCGATGGCGCGGTGGCCGAGCAGCCACTGCGCATCGAGGCCGTCCAGGTCGGAGTCGTCGGCCAGCGCGAGCGAAGGGACGGGAGATTGGTGGCCTCCCGCCAGGAATTCCTTGGACAGCGGCGGACGGTCATACGGCAGGTGGGGTTCGTCGCCGACGACGGTGATCGCGCCGGTGAAACCGGCGGCCCGCAGTTCCCGCACGGTCGATAGCCCGGCAAGGGAGGCGCCGACGACGGCCACGGAGCCGGGAATCGTCATGACCCGGCGACCTCGAGCCAGATCTGGCCGTCGGCGACGCCGACCCGGTGCGTGCGCACCGCGACCTTCGCGGGCGGCCCCGAGGCCGCGCCCGTGCGCAGGTCGAAACACGATTCGTGCAGCGGGCACTCCACGGTGCAATTCTCCACCCAGCCGTCGGCGAGCGAGGCGTCCTGGTGCGTGCAGGTGTCGTCGATGGCGAAGAGGCCCTCGTCGGTGTGGAAGATGGAGATCGGGCCGTGTCCGGCCGGATGGACGGTCAGCACTTCACCGGCGGGGAGCGCGGCGAGTTCGGCGACGACGTGGCGTTCCGTCACCGAGGTCGTTTCGGTTTCCACGAGGGTTTCTCCTTGCCAATTGAGTTGCGTATTACGCAACCGCTGCGCTATGCGCAACAGTGTTCCTGATTTCGATGGCGTCAGTCAAGGAATTTCGCGCCGCCGCCAGCGATTGACAGCGCCGGTGGCGTGGGTCACGATTGTTGCGAATCACGCAGTCGTTGCGTAATGAGCAACAGCAGGAGCGTACCCATGGCTCAGCCCAAAGTCATCGTCATCGGCGCCGGAATCGTCGGCACCTCGTTGGCGGACGAACTCACCAGCCGCGGCTGCACGGAGGTGACCGTCCTCGACCGGGGTCCGCTGTTCGCCACCGGCGGTTCCACCTCACACGCGCCCGGCCTGGTGTTCCAGACCAACGGGTCCAAGACCATGACCGAGTTCGCTCGCTACACCGTTGAAAAGTTCGGCGGCATGGGCGCTTTCAACGCAGGTTGGCGGCATCGAGGTCGCCACCACGCCGCAGCGCTGGACCGATCTGCACCGCAAGCTCGGCTGGGCGCGGTCGTACGGCATCGCCGGCGAGCTGATCGGTCCCGACGAGTGCGTCGCCCGCCATCCGCTGCTCGACGCCGGCCGCATTCTCGGCGGTTTCCACACCCCGACCGACGGGCTGGCCAGTGCGCTGCGCGCCGCCACCGTGCAGGCCGAGCGGGCGATGAGCCGGGGCGCGCGGTTCATCGGCCACCAGGAGGTGGTCGACGTCCTCGACCGCGACGGCCGGGTATGCGGCGTCCGCACCTCCTCCGGCGAGGTGTTCGACGCCGACGTCGTGGTGTCCGCGGCCGGTTTCTGGGGCGCGGAACTCGGCCGCAAGGTCGGCCTGACCGTACCGCTGGTGCCGATGGCCCACCAGTACGCCAAGTCGGGGCAGCTGCCGCAACTGCGCCGCGACGGTCAGACCGCAGACGAGGCCATCCTGCCGATCGTGCGGCACCAGGACCGCGACCTCTATTACCGCGAGCACGGCGACCGCCTCGGCATCGGCTACTACGGGCACCGCCCGATGCCCGTCGAGATGACGACGCTGCTGAGCGACACCGCCGAGGAGGCGATGCCGTCGATGCTGCCGTTCACCGACGAGGATTTCGCCGACGGGTGGGCGGCCAGCACCGAGCTGCTCCCCTCGCTCGGCGACTCCAAGGTCGAGGAAGGCTTCAACGGCATCTTCTCCTTCACGCCGGACGGCTTCTCGATCATGGGCGAGCATCGCGACCTATCCGGTTTCTGGGTGGCCGAAGCGGTGTGGGTGACGCACTCGGCCGGCGTCGCCAAGGCGATGGCGGAATGGATCGTCGACGGCGCACCCCGGACCGACGTGCACGAGTGCGACCTGTACCGCTTCGAGGAGCCCGCCCGCAGCCCCGAGTTCATCCTCAAGACCAGCAGCCAGGCCTTCATCGAGGTCTACGACATCATCCATCCGCATCAATACCGGACCGATCCGCGCGATCTGCGGGTGAGCCCGTTCCACCACCGGCAGCGAGAGCTCGGCGCGCACTTCTTCGAGGGGGGCTGCTGGGAGCGGCCCGCCTGGTATGACGCCAACGCCCCACTCGTCGACGAACTGGCCGGCCAGGGGGTCGCCTTCCCCGAGCGCGACGAGTGGTCCGGCCGGTTCTACTCACCCATCTCGATCGCCGAGGCCCGCTGGACCCGCGAGCACGTCGCGTTCTACGACATGACGCCGCTGACCCGCTACGAGGTGAGCGGACCTGGCGCACTGGAGTTCCTGCAGCAGCTCACCACGAACAACCTGGCCAAGAGCGTCGGGTCGGTCACCTACACGCTGATGCTGGACGAGACCGGCGGCATCCGCAGCGATCTGACCGTCGCCCGGCTGGCACCACGAACTCTTCCAGGTGGGCGCCAACGGTCCGCTGGACTTCGACTGGATGACGCGGCGACTGCCCGCCTCGGGTGTCACGTTGCGCGACATCACCGGTGGCACCTGCTGTGTGGGGGTCTGGGGTCCCGACGCCCGCAACCTGGTCCAGCCGCTGTGCGCCGACGACCTGTCGCACGAGGCGTTCAAGTACTTCCGCGCGCTGCGCACCCACATCGGGTCCGTCCCGGTGACCATGATGCGGGTGTCCTACGTCGGCGAATTGGGTTGGGAGATATACACCTCCGCCGACCACGGGGGCAAGCTGTGGGACACGCTGGCCGAGGCGGGACAGCCATACCGGGCGATCGCTGCGGGCCGCATCGCGTTCAACAGCCTCCGGCTGGAGAAGGGCTACCGGTCCTGGGGCACCGACATGACCGCCGAGCACCGCCCCGCCGAGGCCGGCGTCGGATTCGCGGTCAGCGCCAAGAAGGCCGACTTCGTCGGCAAGGCGGCACTCGATGCGGCCGAACCGCCGTCGAAGGCGCTGCGCAGCATCGTCTTCACCGATCCCGGGGCCGTCGTCCTCGGCAAGGAACCGGTGCGCATAGACGACGCCGTCGTCGGCTACGTCACCAGTGCCGGTTACTCGGCCACCATCGGCGCCACCATCGCCTACGCGTGGCTGCCCGCCGACGTCGACGAGGGCACGCCTGTGCACGTCGACTACCTCACCACCAGCTACGGCGCGGCCGTGCACGCCGAGCCCGTGGTGGACCCCGACATGACCAGGATCCGGAGGTAGATGACCATGAGCGAGCACTACGACGTCATCGTCATCGGTCTTGGCGGGATGGGCAGCGCGGCCGCATACCACCTGGCCCGCCGCGGCGTGAACGTGCTTGGGCTGGAGAGGTTTACCCCGGCACATGACCGCGGCTCCAGCCACGGCGGTTCGCGGATCATCCGGCAGTCCTACTTCGAGGACCCCGCCTACGTGCCGCTGCTGCTGCGCGCCTACGAGCTGTGGGAGGAACTCGCCACCGACTCCGAGCGCGAGGTCTACCGCATCACCGGTGGCCTCTTCATCGGACCGCCGGACTGCCTCACCGTCGCGGGCAGCCAGCGCGCAGCCCAGGAATGGTCGCTGCCGCACGAGATGCTCGACGCCAGCGAAATCCAGTCCCGTTACCCGACTTTCACGCCAAACGCCGGCGACGTCGCACTGTACGAGGCGAAGGCCGGGTTCGCTCGGCCGGAGATGACGGTGCAGGCGCACCTCGACCTGGCCGCCCGGGCGGGCGCCACCCTGCGATTCGGCACCGAGGTGCTGTCCTGGCAGGACGGTCCGCGTGGGGTCACCGTCACCACCGACGCGGGTACCTACAGCGGCGGCCAGGTGGTGATCTGCCCCGGCGCGTGGGCCCCGCAACTGCTGGCCGAACTGGGCATCCCGATCACCATCGAGCGCCAGGTCCTGTACTGGCTCGACCCGGTCGGCGGGACCGCCGCCTTCGAGCAGCACCCGATCTTCATCAACGAGAACGCCAAGGGCATGCAGATTTACGGCTTCCCCGCGATCGACGGGCCGGCCGGCGGCGTCAAGGTGGCCTTCTTCCGCAAGGGCCAGGTGTGCACCCCCGAGACCATCGACCGGGTGGTGCACCCCGACGAGGTCGACGCGATGCGCGACCGGGTCACCGAGCTGCTGCCCGCGCTCTCCGGCGATTGCGTGCACAGCGCGACGTGCATGTACTCCAACACCCCCGACGAACACTTCGTCATCGCCAGGCATCCCGACTACGCCAATGTGACCGTGGCGTGCGGGTTCTCGGGCCACGGCTTCAAGTTCGTGCCGGTGGTGGGCGAGATCCTCGCCGACCTCGCGACCACCGGAACCACGGCACATCCCATTGGACTCTTCGACGCACGACGGTTGGTGACTTCGTGACCATGATCGACCATCCCGACGCGACCGCGCTCGGCGCGCCAGGAGACGGTGGCTCGCTGATGCCGACGCTCGGCGGCGAATACTACTGCAGCCCAGACGTCTTCCTCGCCGAACAGGAGCGGGTCCTCGAGGCGATGTGGTTCTGCACGGTGCGCAGCGCTGACCTGGCCACACCGGGGGCGTTCCAGAAGGTCCAGGTGGGCCGCGAGAGCGTGCTCGTCGTCCGCGGCCGCGACGGGCAGCTGCGGGCGTTCCTGAACATCTGCAGGCATCGCGGCGCGATGTTGTGCACCGAGGATTCCGGCCAGGCGAAGCGCCACCTGCGCTGCCCGTACCACGCCTGGACCTACGGGCTGGACGGCAAGCTGGTGGCCGCACCGAACCTGGGCACCCTCAAGGACGCCACCGGCAGCGGCATCGACCGCACCCAGTACGGCCTGGTGCCCGTCGCACTGCGGGAATGGCTTGGCTACGCCTGGGTCTGTCTGGCCGAGACGCCGCCGTCGTTCGAGACCGACGTCATCGGCGCGGTTACCGAGCGCCTCGGTGACCCCGGCGCCATCGACCACTACCGCGTCGACGAGCTCGCCGTCGGGCGCCGGGTGGTCTACGACGTGGCGGCCAACTGGAAGTTGATCGTCGAGAACTTCATGGAGTGCTATCACTGCGCGACTATCCATCCCGAGCTGACCGAGGTGCTGCCCGAGTTCGCCGAAGGACTCGCCGCGCAGTACTTCGTCGGCCACGGTGCCGCCTTCGGCGCCGACGTCGAGGGGTTCACCGTCGACGGCACCGCCGGGTTCGGCGCCATCGACGGACTGCACCCGGAACAGGATCGCAAGTACTACGCGATCACGGTCCGCCCAACGGTGTTCATCAACCTGGTGCCCGACCATGTCATCTTCCACCGAATGTTCCCGATGTCCGCGGATCGCACCATCGTCGAGTGCGACTGGCTCTACACCCCCGACGTGGTCGAGCAGGGTCGCGACGTGACCCGTTCGGTGGAGCTGTTCCACCGGGTCAATCAGCAGGACTTCGACGCCTGCGAACGAACACAACCGGCAATGTCGTCACGCGCCTACCGCAACGGGGGTGTACTGGTACCGGCCGAGCACCACATCGGGGAGTTCCACGACTGGCTCCTCGCCAAACTCGCTGATAGCCAGGCGAAGGGATAGCAGATGCCCATGGATCTCGCGGCGACATCGCCGAACCTCTACGTCGACGGCAAGTGGGTGCACGCCGCAGACGGCGGCACCCGCGAGATCGTCAACCCGGCCGACAGCAGCGTGGTCGCGGTGGTGGACGAGGCCACCGCAGCCGACGCCACCGCCGCGGTCGCCGCGGCGCGGGCGGCCTTCGACTCCGGCTGGTGGCCCGACACTCCCGTCGCGGAGCGGGCGGCGCTGCTGAACCGGATCGCCGAGTTGCTGGCACGCGACCGCGACGAACTGGCCCGCATCGAAACCCTCGACACCGGAAAGACGTTCCGCGAGAGCCACATCGACATCGAGGACGTGATCTCGGTGTTCCGCTACTACGCCAACCTGGTCACCGTCGAAGCCGACCGCGTGATCGACGTCGGCAACCCCGCCGTGATCAGCCGCGTTGTTCGCGAACCCATCGGGGTGTGCGTGCTCATCGCGCCGTGGAACTACCCGCTGCTGCAGATCGCGTGGAAGATCGCGCCCGCGTTGGCCGCCGGTTGCACCATGGTGGCCAAGCCGAGCGAAGTCACCCCGCTGAGCACCATCGCCCTGGTCCACCTCGCCGAAGAGGCCGGCGTTCCGCCGGGCGTACTCAACCTCATCCAGGCCAGCGGCGCGGCGGTCGGCGCCGCGCTCACCGACACCGCCGACGTCGACCTGATCTCGTTCACCGGAGGCGCGGCCACCGGGACGAACATCGCGCGCACCGCCGCACCACACGTCACCAGGCTGGCGCTGGAGCTGGGCGGCAAGAACCCGCACATCGTCTTCGCCGACGCCGAGTTCGACACCGCCGTCGACCACGTGCTGACGGGCGTCTTCATGCATTCCGGGCAGGTCTGCTCGTCGGGCACCCGCCTGATCGTCGAGGAGTCCATCGCCGAAGACTTCGTCGCCGCCCTCGCCGTCCGGGCCGGCCAGATCCGGTTCGGCGACGGGCTCGACCCGGACAGCCAGACCGGCCCGTTGGTGTCGATGGCGCACCGCGACAAGGTGGAATCCTATGTCGAGCTCGCCCTTTCGGAGGGTGCGGTGCTGGCCGCCGGCGGTCGACGACCGACCGACCCGCATCTGGCCAAGGGCAGCTTCTATCCGCCGACCATCTTCGACCACTGCCACCGCGGCATGCGCATCGTCGCGGAGGAGACGTTCGGGCCCATCCTGACGGTCGAGCGATTCAACACCGAGGCACAGGCGATCGAACTGGGCAACGACACCTCCTACGGGCTGGCGGGCGGTGTGCGCACTGCCGATCAGGGGCGCGCCGAGCGGGTCGCCCGCGCGCTGCGCCACGGCACCGTGTGGATCAACGACTTCGGCTACTACACCCCTGCCGCGGAATGGGGTGGCTTCAAGAAGTCGGGGAACGGACGGGAGCTCGGGCCGTCCGGTTTGGCGGAATACCAAGAGATCAAGCATATCTGGAACAACACCTCGCCAGCGGCGGCGGGCTGGTTCGTCGACGGCTGACAGCCGCAGCCGGTCAGTGCAAGTACAGCTCCCCACCGACCTTCACCCACGAGAGGTAAGCCATGACCAGTTCCACCACCCGCACAGGCGGCGATGAGAGCGGAATGGAGGACTTCGGCTACAAGGAGTCCCTCGACCGCAGCATCGGCAAGTTCGCCAGCTTCGCCGCCGGCGTCAGTTACATCTCCATCCTCACCGGCACGTTCCAGCTGTTCTACTTCGGCTTCGGCACGGCCGGCCCGGCCTACCTCTGGTCGTGGCCGCTGGTGTTCGTCGGGCAGATGGCCGTCGCGCTGTGCTTCATGGAGCTCGCCGCCAAGTATCCGGTGGCGGGTTCGGTGTACAACTGGTCGAAGACCCTTGGCAGCAAGATCGTCGGCTGGTCGTCGGGCTGGCTCATGCTCACCGCCTCGATCGTGACGATTTCGGCCGTCGTGCTGGCCTATCAGCTGAACCTGCCGCGGATCTGGAGCGGATTCCAGATCATCGGTGACGGCACCGGCGAGTACGACTTCGCCGCCAACGCCGTTGTCCTCGGCTCGATTCTGATCGCATTCACCACGGTGATCAACGCCCTCGGTGTGAAGCTGATGGCGAGGATCAACAGCGCAGGTGTCTTCATCGAGCTCATCGCCGCGTGCCTGATCGCGATCATCCTGGCGTGCAGCACGACCCGCGGACCGTCGGTGTTCTTCTCTACCAACGGGTTTGGCGCCGGTTTGCCGGGCGGTTATCTCGGTGTGTTCCTCATTGCCTCGCTGGCATCGGGTTACGTGATGTACGGGTTCGACACCGCGAGCTCACTGGGTGAGGAGACGGTGGAGCCGCGCCGCACTGCGCCCAAGGCCATTCTGCGGGCGATCTTGGCGTCCTTCGTCATCGGTGGCGCGATCCTGGTGTTCGCCGTGATGTCCGCGCCCGACCTCAGTGATCCCAAGATCGGCGAGAGCAGCGGCGGCCTGCAGTACATCGTCGAACAGGTGATGTGGGGCCCGCTCGGCAAGATCTTCCTGGTCTGCATCGTCGTCGCGGTCACGGTCTGCACGCTGGCGGTGCACACCGCCGCGATCCGCTTGACCTTCGCGATGGCTCGCGACAACGCACTTCCGTTCGGAGAGAAGCTCGCTCGCGTCAATCCGAAGACACAGACGCCGATCATTCCCGCCATCGTGATCGGCGTGATCGCCGCGATCATCCTGGTGATCAACATCGGTCAGCCGAAGATCTTCACAGTGTTGACGTCGATCGCGATCATCATGATCTACATGGCCTATCTGATGGTCACCGGACCGATGCTGAAGAAGCGGTTCCAAGGCCAGTGGCCGCCGAAGGATCTCAAGGAGGGCGGCTACTTCACCATGGGTAAGTGGGGCATGCTGGTCAACATCGTCGCGGTGGTGTGGGGCGTCGGAATGGCGCTGAACCTCGCCTGGCCGCGGGTGGCCGTGTACGGCGACCCCTGGTACAACACCTGGGGCGCGTTCGTCTACATCGGGGTGATCCTGGGCTTCGGCCTGCTGTGGTACTTCGTCAAGGGCCGCCACCACATCGGCACCCTTGAGTCCCACGCGGCCGCTACCAAGACCGAGGCGCAGAGTCCTTTAGAGCAGGCCTGATGTCTGACGCCGGAACATTCGACTATGTGATCGCGGGCGGGGGGACGGCCGGCTGTGTGCTGGCCGCCCGCCTGTCCGAGGACCCGTCGGTCACGGTCTGTCTGGTCGAGGCCGGGCCCTCAGATGTCGGTGATACCAACATCCTTCCGCTCTCGGAGTGGATGCACCTGCTGGACTCTGGCTACGACTGGGACTACCCCGTCGAACCGCAGGAGCGCGGTAACAGCTTCATGCGGCACGCGCGTGCGAAGGTGCTCGGCGGATGTTCGTCCCACAATTCGTGTATCGCGTTCTGGCCTCCCGCCGAATGCCTGGACGAATGGGTCACGATGGGCGCCACCGGATGGAGTGCCGCCGAAATCCTGCCGCTGGTCAAGCGGTTGGAGAGCAATGACGCACCGGGAGATCACGGACACGACGGTCCGGTCCGCCTGCAGGACGTGCCACCCAACGATCCGTGCGGGGCAGCGGTACTGGAGGCGGCGGCGCTGGCCGGGCTACCGACGGTGGCGTTCAACCGCGGCAAGACGGTGCACAACGGGGCGGGATGGTTTCAGATCAACGTGGGTGAGGACGGCACCCGGATGTCGACCTCACACGCGTACCTGCACCCGATCCTGGGGACGCGGTCCAACCTCGAGGTCCGCACGGGGTGCTGGGTATCCGAGATCCTCTTCGATGACGCCGAGAACGCCACAGGCGTGCGCTATCAGCGACCCGACCTCACCGGCTACGACACCGTCTCCGCACGGCGAGAGGTGGTCGTCACCGCGGGGTCCATCGACACACCGAAACTGTTGATGCTGTCGGGAATCGGGCCCGCAGAACACCTCAAGGAGATCGGCATTCCGGTCCGGGTCGACTCGCCGGGAGTCGGTTCGAACCTCGACGACCACGTCGAAGGTCTGGTGTTCTGGGAGGCGTCGCAGCCGATGGTCACCACGTCGACGCAGTGGTGGGAGATCGGCCTGTTCACCACGGTCGACGCAGGTAGCGCGCAACCCGATCTGATGATGCACTACGGCAGTGTGCCGTTCGACATGAACACACTGCGGCGCGGATATCCGACGACCGACAACGGATTCTGCTTGACGCCCAACGTGACTCAGGGCCGCTCCCGTGGCACGGTCCGATTGCGCAGCCTGGACTTCCGCGACCGGCCCAAGGTCGACCCGCGGTATTTCACGGACCCCAAAGGCTACGACGAACGGATCATGCTCACCGGTCTGCGCCTCGCCCGCACCATCGCAGAACAGGAGCCGCTGCGTGGCTGGATCGCCCGCGAGCTGGCGCCCGGTCCCGACGCGACCACCGACGACGAGCTGCTGGACTACGTGCACAAGACCCACAACACGGTCTATCACCCGGCCGCAACGGCACGGATGGGCGCGCTCGACGATCCGATGGCCGTGCTGGATCCCGAACTGCGGGTCAAGGGCGTGGGCGGCTTGCGGGTCGTCGACGCCTCCGCGATGCCGAAACTGCCTGCGGTCAACCCGAACATTACGGTGATGACCATGGCCGAGAAGTGCGCCGATCTGATCCGCGGGGTGTGATGATGTGGTGACCGGTGATCCGCCGCGCGGCGCGGACCTGGTCGCCTACCTCGGTGATCACGCACCCTTCCAGTCGATGGCGCCCGAGGCGCTCACCGAACTGGCGGCGGCGGCCACGACGCACACCTTCGCGGCCGGCGAGCTGATCGTCGACTACTCGGCGCGGGTGCCCGACGAGGTCTGGATGCTGCTGCGTGGGCACGTCGCGCTCGTCACCGGTCCCGGTGGCGGTGACGAGCCGGTGGACTCCGTTACGCCGGGCGGCATCTTCGGCTACTTTCCGCTGCTGACCGGTGGCCGGGTCCAGTTCGCCGCGCGCGCCACCGAATCGAGCACGTTGATCCGGCTGCCCGGCTCGCTGGTGCGCAGCGAATTCACGAAGCCGGCGGGATTGTCGTTCCTGGCGACGTCGGCCTGGGACATCATCTCGGGGCGCTCCCCCAGTCAGCAGCCGTCGCTGACCGCCGTCGGTGACCTCGTCTGCGCCGAACCCGTCTTCACGACGCCGGACACCACGGTGCGCGACGCGGTCAAGCACATGACCGAGAAGCGTGCGTCGTATGCGCTGATCCCCTTGCCCGGCGGCGAATTCGGCATCTTCACCGACCGCGATCTGCGGACCAGGGTGGTGGCGGCGGGCGTCGGCCTCGACACCGCGATCGCGCAGGTGATGAGTGCGCCCGCGCGGACCGTCAGCGCCGACCGCGCTGCGGCCACGGTCCTGATGGACATGCTGGAGAGCGGCCTTCGGCACATGCCGGTGCTGACGGCGGCCGGCCGGGCGCTCGGCGTGGTCGAGGATACCGACCTGGTGGCGTCGTCGACACGCCAGAGCTTCCTGTTGCGCCGCTCAATTGGGATGGCCGCCAACGTCACCGAGTTGCAGACCGCGGCGGGGCGGGTGACCGACCTCGCCGTCGACCTGTTCCGCGGCGGCACCGACGCCGCGGGCACCAGCGGCGTGTTGTCCGTGATGATCGATACCGTGGTGCGGCGCGCGCTGGAACTCGAGCTCGCCGAGCAGGTGGGCCAATGGCGCCATCGGTTCGCGTGGCTCACCATGGGCAGCATCGCCCGCCGCGAGGCCATGCCGTCCTCCGACGTCGACAGCGCCCTGTCCTGGTCGGACGACATGAACTCGGAGAAGGGCCGTTTCACGAGGATCGCGGCCAGGGTGCACGCCACCCTCGACCGATGCTGCCTGCCGTCGGACAGCAACGGTGCGGTGGCGTCCAAGCCGCGGTTCGCGCGGTCCTGCTCCGAATGGTCGACCGCGGCCGCCGGGTGGCTGGATGACCCGATGAAGGACCACGGCCTCGTGATGTCCTCGCTACTCCTCGACGCCAGGGTGGTGTGGGGCGATCCCGTTCTGCACACCGTGCCCGCGGCGTTCAGCCGGATGTCCGTCGATCATCCGAATGCGTTGCGGCTGCAGCTACTTGACGCCCTGTCTGGCAAGGTGCGCACGCGTTCGTTGCGGGACGTGGTGGCCCGCCGCGGCGGCACGTTCGATCTCAAGCACCATGCGCTCACCCCGATCGTGAACCTGGCCCGGTGGGGCGGGCTGACGGTGGGTCTGGTGTCGGCCTCCACGCCGGCCCGCCTGGCGGCCGCCGCGGGCAACGGTCTGCTGTCCGAGGCCGACGCCAAGATCCTGCGCGAGGTGTTCGACGTGCTGCAGAAGCTGCGGATGGCCCATCAGATCCAGCAGATCTCGGCGGGCCTGACTCCCGGGGACATCATCGTGATGTCCGACCTGTCGCCGCTGAACCGCAGCCTGCTCAACGATGGCGTACGCGAGGTCGCGGCCGTCCAGCGCCGGGTTCGCCACGTGGCGGTGACCACGGCGGGGCGTGGCGGCGTGGGCTGAATGACGATGACGTCCACTTACACTGAACCCACCATGGTGGAGCGCAGCGACGACGAGGACAGTCCACAGCAGGGCCGGGGCGTTGCCGCCGTGCAGTCGGTGGACCGGGCGTTGCTGGTGCTGGAGATCCTCGCCAAGTTCGGCACCGCGGGCATCACCGAGATCGCGGCCGAACTCGGCGTACACAAGTCGACGGTGTCGCGGTTGGTCGCGGTGCTCGAATCGCGCGGTTTCGTCGAGCAACTCTCCGACCGGGGCAAGTACCGGCTCGGCTTCTCGATCGTCCGGCTCGCGGGATCCACCAGCGCTCGTATGGATCTGGCCAAACAGAGCCAGGAGGTCTGCGATGCACTCGCCCTCGAAAGCGGGGAGACCACCAACGTCGCGATCCTCGACGCCGCAAAGATCATCAACATCGTCGAGGCGATTGGGCCCGCCGAGATCTCGCTGCGCAGCTGGGTCGGCCAGAGTTGTCCGGCGCACGCCACCTCGAGCGGCAAGGTGCTGCTGTCGGGACTGTCCACGCGCGAGGTGCATGCCCGGCTTGGGAAGCGGCTGGAGTCCTTCACTCCGAACACCGTCACCAGCATCGAGGACCTGGACGCCGAATTGGACGCCGCGCGTCGCGACGGATGGGCGGCCGTGCGCGAGGAACTCGAGGTCGGCTTGAACGCCGTCGCCGCCCCGATACGCGACAACAGCTCGGCAATCGTTGCCGCGCTGAGTGTTTCGGGCCCGACCTACCGGATGGATTCGGCCCAGTTCACCACGGTGTCCCGGATGACGATCGACGCGGCAGCCCAGATCAGCAGGCGCCTCGGCTATACCGGCTGACGTGCGCATTCGCGGTTGACACCCGCGTCCACCTGCGGGACGATGGTTGCGCAATGCGCCCCAGTTGCTGATCGCGCAACAATTGCTCATTGCGCAACTGAATACGCACGGCCGTCACGCGTGACGGGAGATCTTCACCGGGTGCCGATGGCGCTCGAGCGAAGAGCCGAAGGAGCAAGACCTCCCCGGAATCTCTCAGGCCCACATACCGTCACGCACAGGCAACTCTGGAAAGCAGTGCAGCCAATCGCACTCGCCGACGAGGCAAGCGCTGGGACCACCCATCCCGAGTCGTGAATCTTTCAGGCCATCAGACAGAGCGGGAGGAGCCGCACCATCCGATGCTGCGTACGCGCAGCCGACGAAAGGCTCTGACATGTTCGACGTGAACAACACCGCACAATCCGTCCTCGAGGCCTCACTGGCCGACTTCGACCCCGACATCGCGGCCCTGCTGGATCTCGAACTCGACCGCCAGCAGCGCGGCCTCGAGATGATCGCCTCGGAGAACTACGCACCGCTGGCCGTCATGCAGGCGCAGGGTTCGGTGCTGACCAACAAATACGCCGAGGGCTATCCCGGACGCCGCTACTACGGCGGCTGCGAGCACGTCGACGGCGTCGAGGCCATCGCGATCGATCGGCTGAAGGCGCTGTTCGGTGCCGAGTACGCCAACGTGCAGCCGCACTCCGGCGCACAGGCCAACGCCGCCGCCATGCACGCGGTGCTCACCCCAGGTGACACCATCCTCGGACTGGCGCTCGCCCACGGAGGGCACCTGACCCACGGCATGAAGCTGAACTTCTCGGGCCGGCTGTACGACGTTGCCGCCTATCACGTGCGTGCCGAAGACCATCGCGTCGACATGGACGAGGTCCGCAGGCTCGCCCGAGAGCGGCGGCCCAAGCTGATCCTCGCCGGCTGGTCGGCGTACCCGCGGCACCTGGACTTCGCCGAGTTCCGGCGCATCGCCGACGAAGTCGGCGCCTACCTGATGGTGGACATGGCGCACTTCGCCGGACTGGTCGCCGCCGGACTGCACCCGTCGCCGGTGCCGCACGCCCACATCGTCACCTCCACCACCCACAAGACGCTCGGCGGCCCGCGCGGCGGAGTGATCCTGGCGGTCGACGAGCTGCGCAAGAAGCTCGACTCGGCGGTGTTCCCCGGCCAGCAGGGCGGCCCACTCGAGCACGTCATCGCCGCCAAGGCCGTTGCGTTCAAGATGGCTGCGGAGCCCGCATTCCAGGCCCGCCAGCTCGCGACGCTGTCCGGCGCGCGGATCATCGCCGACCGGCTGACCACACCGGAGATGAAGGCGATCGGCGTCGACGTCGTCACCGGCGGCACCGACGTGCACCTGGTGCTGGTCGACCTCCGCGACTCCGAGATGGACGGCCAACAGGCCGAGGATCGGCTGCACGAGGTCGGAATCACGGTGAACCGCAACGCCGTTCCGTTCGATCCTCGCCCGCCGATGGTCAGCTCGGGGGTGCGGATCGGCACGCCCGCGCTGGCCGCGCGCGGCTTCGACGACGAGGCGTTCGGAGAGGTCGCCGAGATCATCGCGGCCGCACTACATCCCACGATCGACGCGACCGAGCTGGCGAACCTGGGTGGCCGGGTGGACGCGCTGGCTGCCCGGTTCGCGCTGTACTCCAACCTATCCCGCCTGTCCGAGCCCCGCGTTCTGGTCGGCTCGTGACGATCAGCGTCTTCGATCTGTTCAAGGTCGGGATCGGTCCGTCGAGCTCGCACACCGTGGGTCCGATGCGCGCCGCCGGCTCCTTCGTGAGGTGGCTGACCGACCACGACCTGCTCGGCCGCACCACGGGCGTGCGCGTCGAGTTGTTCGGGTCGCTCGGCGCCACCGGGCGCGGGCACGGCTCCGTGACCGCGGTGGTGCTCGGCCTCGAAGGCTACGAACCCGAAACCGTCGACCCCGACGCGGTGGCGCCCCGGATCGCCGCAATCGAAGCCGACGGCAAGCTGCGTCTCGGTGGCACCCGCGTGGTGCCGTTCTCGGCGAATGAGGACGTCGTGCTGCATCTGGGCACGCGGCTGGAACACCACAGCAACGGGATGCGGTTCTCCGCGTTCGGCGAGGACGGATCGGTGCTCGCCACCCGCGAATACTTCTCCGTCGGAGGCGGATTCGTCGTGGACCAGGACGACATAAGCAACACAGCGGACATGACCATCCGCAAGACGCAGCCGGGGCAACAGGAGCCGTTCACGTTCCACTCCGCTGCCGAGTTGCTGGCGCTGACGTCGCAATCGGGTCGCAGCATCAGTGCCGTGATGCTCGCCAACGAATTGGCGAGCCGCAGCGAGCGACAGATCCGCGACGGCCTGCTCGACATCTGGACGGCCATGCAGCAGTGCGTGCAGCGCGGCCTCGCGGGCACCGGCGTGCTGCCGGGCGGGTTGAAGGTGCGCAGGCGGGCGGCAGCGCTGCGGGCCCGCCTCGACGCCGACGCCAAAGACCGCGATCCGCTGCACGCGATGGATTGGGTGGGCCTGTACGCGCTGGCCGTCAACGAGGAGAACGCCAGCGGCGGGCGGGTGGTCACCGCCCCCACCAACGGCGCCGCGGGGATCGTGCCCGCAGTGCTGCACTACTGCAGGGACTTCCTCGACGGTTTCGGAGACGACGACGTCGCACGTTTCCTTCTGGCCGCCGCCGCGATCGGGCAGCTGTTCAAGGAGAACGCGTCGATCTCCGGCGCGGAGGTTGGCTGTCAGGGCGAGGTCGGCTCGGCCTGCGCGATGGCTGCGGCAGGGCTGGCCGAGGTGCTCGGCGGCACCCCCGAACAGGTCGAGAACGCCGCCGAGATCGGGCTCGAACACAATCTGGGGCTGACCTGCGACCCGGTCGGCGGGCTGGTGCAGATCCCGTGCATCGAGCGCAACGCGGTGGCCGCCGTCAAGGCGATCAGCGCGGCGCGGATGGCGGTGCGCGGCGACGGCCAGCATCACGTCAGCCTCGACAGCGCGATCAAGACCATGCGCGACACCGGCGCGGACATGGCCGACAAGTACAAGGAAACGTCGTTGGGCGGGCTGGCCGTCAACGTCATCGAATGTTGAGTTCATTGACGTGCTAAGTACGGTGGAGGAGGTGAGCGTCGCACCGGTTCCGACCGTCGTGCTGGCGGGCCGCTTCTCCCACGAGTTGCCGGAGATGGCCGTCCGCTGGCAGGCCGAGGCCGCTCCCAACCCGCGACTGCTCGTCCTCAACGAACCGCTGGCCGCCGAACTCGGCCTTGACGCCGAATGGCTGCGGACCGCCGACGGGCTGCGGTTTCTGGTCGGCACCCAGGTGCCCGACGGCGCCACCCCCGTCGCGCAGGCCTACGCCGGGCACCAGTTCGGCGGGTACGTCCCGCGGCTGGGCGACGGGCGCGCACTTCTGCTCGGCGAGCTCACCGACGCCGAAGGCAACCTTCGCGACCTGCACCTCAAGGGCTCCGGGCGCACGCCGTTCGCCCGTGGCGGCGACGGCCTTGCCGTGGTCGGCCCGATGCTGCGCGAGTTCGTCGTCAGCGAGGCGATGCACGCCCTTGGCATCCCCACCACCCGTTCCCTTGCCGTGGTGGCGACGGGGCGCGACGTGTACCGCGACACCCTGCTGCCCGGCGCGGTGCTCGCCAGGATCGCGAGCAGCCACCTGCGGGTGGGCAGCTTCCAATACGCCTCGGCCAGCGGGAACGTCGAGCTTCTTCGGCGCCTCGCCGACCACGCGATCGCCAGGCACTACCCCGCCGCCGCGGACGCCGAGCGGCCCTACCTCGCACTGTTCGATGCCGTCATCGCCGCCCAGGCGTCGCTGGTGGCCAAGTGGATGCTCGTCGGATTCGTGCACGGGGTGATGAACACCGACAACATGACGATCTCTGGCGAGACCATCGACTACGGGCCGTGCGCCTTCATGGACGCCTACGACCCGGCCACGGTCTACAGCTCGATCGACCACGGCGGGCGCTACGCCTACGGCAATCAGCCGGTGGTGGCCGAGTGGAATCTCGCCAGGTTCGCCGAGGCGCTCCTTCCGCTCTTCGCCGACGACCAGGACCGGGCGGTCGCCCTCGCGGTGGACTCGCTCGGCGGCTTCCGAGAGGAGTTCGACGCTGCTTGGTCGGCGGGGATGCGCGCCAAGCTCGGGCTCACCGGCGACGTCACCCGACCGCTCGTCGACGAGTTGCCCGGTCTGCTGAAGGGCAGTCACGTCGACTACACCTCGTTCTTCCGCGACCTCGGCAAGGCGCCCCTCGCCGACGCGTTCGACGATTGGCTGGCGCGATGGCGCGCGCTGGGCGCGGACTCCGAGGCGATGGACGGGGTCAACCCCGTCTACATCCCGCGCAACCACCTCGTCGAGGAGGCACTGGTGGCGGCGACGGCGGGCGAGCTTGCTCCCCTCGAGCAGCTCCTGGCGGCGGTGACGGCGCCGTACGACGAACGCCCCGGTCTCGAGCGCTACGCAGACCCCGCTCCCGAAGACTTCGGCACCTATCAGACCTTCTGCGGTACGTGAGGAGCCGCGCGACGACCACCAATCCCAGCCGATCGACTACTCCCTAGACCCCGGAGGTTTCTCGTGGCCCTGAAAGTTCTCACTCGCGCCCTCGGCGCCGTTGCGGTCGTGATGGTCGGCACGCTGGCGAGTCCAGTGCTCCCCTCCGCGTCGGCCGAGACGTGTCCCGACATCGAGACGGTGTTCGCCCGCGGCACCTTCGAAGCTCCGGGCGTCGGCGGAATCGGACAGGACTTCGTCGACGCGCTGCGCTCGCAGGTCGGCGGGCGGTCGGTCGGGGTCTACGCGGTCAACTACCCGGCCAGCACCGACTTCGCCACGGGCGTCGACGGCATCAGGGACGCGACCGCTCACATCCAGACCACGGCGACGAACTGCCCCAAGACCAAGATGGTGCTCGGCGGATACTCCCAGGGCGCGGCCGTCATGGGCTTCACCACCGCCGATGCGGTGCCGGCCGGGATCGTTGCGTCCGCGGTTCCCGCGCCGATGCCACCGACGGTCGCTGACCACGTCGCCGCGGTCGCACTGTTTGGAAAGCCGTCGCCTCAATTCATGCAATCGGTCGGGCAGCCGCCGGTCGCGATCGGCGCGCTCTATGCGCCCAAGGTCATCGAGCTGTGCACACCCAACGACCCGGTGTGCTCCAACGGAGGGGAATGGGCCGCCCACGGCCAATACATGGACGACGGGATGGTCAACCAGGCCGCAACCTTCGTCGCGAGCAAGCTCTGATCAGACGGAAAGCCGTCAGAACCTGCCACCCGATGATCGTGTAGACGCTGGTCCGCTCCAACGCCGGGCCCCCTAGAAGGGCAAGGAGTACGAAGCTCAGCAGGCCAAGCACGGCGAGCCCGACCGAGATTGCGCGGTAGCAGCGCCCGGCGCGTGGGATGGACGATCCCACCAGAATGGCTGCGTTGCCGCCAACGATGGCGAGCACTGCGCCGGCAACGTGCAACCAGGCAAGCCCGGTGGGTCCGCCAGGAACCGTCGCCACGACGATGTTGCCCACGGCGTTCGCCGCGGCACACGCCAAGAGGATCCGGGCACGTCGTCGACCGGTGCCGTGGCTCAAGAACGCGGCGCCCGCGAAGAACAGTGTCCCTTGAAACACGAACGCGGCGTTCATCAATGGGCTCAGTGGCGAGTCGGGTCTACCCAGTTCGCTGATGTAGTCGTAGCCGTAGCCGTAGCCGGGCAGGGCGTGGGCGGCAATGCCCTCGATGCCTAGATACGCGACACCAGCGGCTAGCCAGCACACTGCCGCGGCCTTGGTGGTCAGCTCGACACTCCAAGTGCCACCGTGAGTTCGAGGATGGTTCTCGGATCGTTGAGGGTGTCGCCGTAGAGTTCGCGCAATTGGGTCATCCGGTAGCGCACGGTTTGGGCGTGCACGAACAGATCCGCGGCGACGGCGTCCCGCTGGCCCTGGTGCAGCAGCCAGGATCGCAACGTCTCGGCCAGCCGCTGCGCGGTGTTCGGCCGCAGGTCTGCGAGCGGAGCCAAGGCGTGCCGACGAAGATCGTCGGCGGCCTCGCGGTCGGCGGTCAGGACGAGTTCGACCAGGTGCTCGTCGGTGTCGACGACGTCGACGTCATCGGCGACGGTGAGGTCGCGTGCCCGCAGCGCACGCCGATACGACGACTGGGCCAACATCCAAGGGCGCGCGGGCCCCACCAACGCCCGCCTGCCCTGCAATGCCGCCCGGAGCTGGCTTCGGTGCCGGCCGTCCAGATCGGGAACCAGCAGCAGCGCCAGTGACTCGGACGGGTCGATGCCGGGTAGGTCCTCGCTGAGCTGCAACGTCGATTGCCCGAAACGTGCTGCCAGACCACGGGTTTGCGCTTCGAGGACGCAGGACTGCGGTCAAAGTCTCCGGCGGCCGCCAGTCCGCCTTCTCGGCGCTGGCCCGCAAGGTCTCGGCAGTCTCGCCGCTGAGCAGCTGCTGGGCCAGCCGTTCCAGGTAGCGCTGCCGGACGCGGCCGGTGGTGGCCAGCTCATCGGCATGCCCCGGCGACGCTGGACGCCGACAGTTCGTCGATGAACGCGAAGACCAACTCGGCGAATCGCGCGACGGTCGCCGCCGACAGTCCGGCGTCGACGCCCGTCGCCGACAGCTCCCGCCAGGCGACCGAGCGCCGACGCGGTAGGCCGACAGCAGCGCGTCCATCGGTGCGACCCTGGCGGGCCTCGCCGCGTCCGAGCTCGTAGGCCCCGTCCAGTGCGGGCGACAACGTCGCGGCCGGATCGGAATCCTGCGCACGCACCGCCAGTCGTCAGGAAGGCGCCGAGCGCCATCTGCACCGCGTTCTCGATGATCTGGCCCATTCGGCCGCTGAACGCGCGGGTGTAGCTGGGCACCTCGACCGTTACCGCGGTCACGGTGCGCTCGGCCATCCGCGGCAGCACGGCCTCGCAGTGCGGCGATTACGTCGTCGTCGAGGTCGAGGCCGGAGAAGCGGAGTGCCGGTTCGGACAAAACTATTCCTTACGAACAAATATGAACGCCCGATTCACGCGCCCTGACCAAGACTTTATACCTTCCGATCAGCCCAAGGTAGAGGCATGACAACGACAGCACCCCGCCCGACAGCCGTCGGCGCGCTGCGGGAGCGGGTCATCAAGTTCGCGGAGCGCGTGACCACACCGCTGGTTCCCGCCGACTACCTCGACGTCATCGACCCGCTGCGCTCCGGCGCCGACCTGCGCGGCCGCATCGTCGCGATCCAGCCGGAGACCCGCGACGCCGTCACCGTGGTGATCAAGCCGGGACGCGGCTGGCGCGGGCACACCCCCGGCCAGTACGTCCGCATCGGCATCGACGTCGACGGCGTCCGGCAGTGGCGGGCCTACTCGCTGACCTCGCGAGACTTCGCGACGCGACGGCTGCATCGCGATCACCGTCAAGGCCATCCCCGACGGCAAGGTGAGCAACCACCTGGTCCGGCGCGCACGGCGCGGCACGCTCGTCCACCTCGACCAGGCCGCGGCGACTTCACGCTCGGCGCCCACGCTCCGGCGAAGGTCCTGTTCGTCACCGCCGGCAGCGGCATCACCCCGGTGATGGGGATGCTGCGCAACAGACCGCCGAGGCCTGCCGACGTCGTCGTCGTGCACTCCGCGCCGACCGCCGACGACGTCATCTTCGGCGCCGAACTGCGGGCGATGGCCGCGCCAGGGCCGCATCCGGTTGGTCGAGCGGCACACCGACACCGACGGCATGCTCGACGTCGCCCACCTCGACGACGTCGTCGCCGACATCGCCGAGCGCGAGACGTGGGCCTGCGGGCCCGCCGGTCTGCTCGACGCGCTCGAGGCGCACTGGGACGCCGGCGGGATCGGCGATCGCCTGCACACCGAGCGCTTCCGCCCGACCGTCATCACCGCGGGCGACGGCGGCACGGTCACGCTTCACCAAGACGGGACACCGTCCGTCGACGCCGACGGCGCAGACCCTGCTCGACGCCGGCGAGGCCGCCGGCGTCCTGATGCCGTCGGGCTGCCGGATGGGCATCTGCTTCGGCTGCGTCGCGCCGCTGCGCCAAGGCGCCGTGCGCGACCTGCGCACCGGCGACGTCACCACCGCCGCCCCCGGCGACAACGTGCACATCCAGACCTGCGTCTCCGCCGCCGCGGGCTCCTGCGACATCGACCTCTGAGATCAACACAAGGACCGACATTCACCATGACTGTCACAATCGACCCGACCGCACACCTGACCGCCGAGGACATCGAAGAACCTCGGCCGCGAACTCGACGCCATCCGCGAGGGCATCATCGCCAGCCGCGGTGAGCGCGACGCCGCCTACATCCGCAAGGTCATCGACGGTCAGCGCAAGCTCGAACTCGGTAGCCGCGCCGTGCTGCTGTTCTCCCTGTTCCCGCCGGCCTGGATCGTCGGCACGGCGGGGCTCTCCATCTCGAAGATCGTCGAGAACATGGAGATCGGCCACAACGTCATGCACGGTCAGTGGGACTGGATGCGCGACCCCAAGATCCACTCCACCACGTGGGAGTGGGACAACGCCTCGCCGTCGGACATGTGGAAGCACTCGCACAACGAGGTGCACCACACCTACACCAACGTCCTCGGCAAGGACAACGACCTCGGCTACGGCATCATGCGGGTCGACGAGGACCAGAAGTGGATGCCCTTCTACCTCGCGCCAGCCGCTGTGGAACTTCATCAACGCGTGCATCTTCGAGTACGGCATCGCCGCCTACGACCTGCAGATCGGCAAGTACCTCAAGGGCCGCGGCGACAAGGACGGAGTTCCGCCGCAAGGCCAAGTCGGTGCTGGCCAAGATCCGCAAGCAGGCGATGCGCGACTACGTGCTGCACCCGCTGCTGTCGGGTCCGTCGGCCGCGACCACGCTGACCGCGAACCTGACGGCCAACCTGGTGCGCAACCTGTGGACGCACTCGGTCATCATGTGCGGCCACTTCCCCGAGGGCGTGCAGACCTTCGAGAAGACCTCGATCGAGGGCGAGACCCGCGGCGAGTGGTACCTGCGCCAGATGCTCGGCTCGGCCAACATCTCGGGAAGTCCGTTGCTGCACTTCATGACTGGCAACCTGTCCTTCCAGATCGAGCACCACCTGTTCCCCGACCTGCCGAGCAACCGGTACGCGGAGATCGCGCCGAAGGTGCAGGAACTGTTCGAGCGCTACGGCCTGACCTACACCAGCGGGTCGCTGCCCCGGCAGGTCGCCTCGGCGTGGAAGAAGGTGTTCCGCCTATCGCTGCCGAACGACTTCGGGCGGAAGGCGAGCGCGGCGACCAGTCCGGCCACCGTTGAGGCCGCCGCCTAGCGTTCTGCCGCAAGAAAGATTGTGATCACTCGCAATCTTATGCTAGCGTCGGCCATGCCCTATGACGTGATCGTTCGCAACGGTTTGTGGTTCGACGGCACGGGTGCCGCGCCGCTCGTCCGGTCCCTGGGGATTGCCGACGGCGTGGTGGCCGCGGTCTCCCCCGAGCCGCTGGATGAGACCGGATGCCCCGACGTGATCGATGCCAAGGGGAAGTGGATCCTTCCGGGCTTCATCGACGTCCACACCCACTACGACGCCGAGGTGCTGCTCGATCCCGGGCTGCGGGAATCGGTCCGGCACGGCGTCACCACGGTGCTGCTGGGCAACTGCTCGCTGTCCGCGATCTACGCCGACAGCGAGGACGCCGCCGACCTGTTCAGCCGCGTCGAGGCGGTGCCGCGAGAGTTCGTCCTCGGCGCGCTCGAGGGCCGGACGTGGTCGACGCCCGCGGAATACGTCCGCACTCTCGACGAACTGCCGCTTGGCCCGAATATCAGTTCCATGCTTGGACATTCGGATCTACGAACCAGCGTGCTCGGCCTCGACCGCGCGACGACCGATGGTGTGACGCCTACCGCCGCCGAACTGGACCGGATGGCTGCGATGCTCGACAAGGCGCTCGACGCAGGACTTCTCGGGATGTCCGGCATGGACGCGCCCATCGACAAACTGGACGGCGACCGCTTCCGCTCCCGGGCGCTGCCCTCCACGTTCGCGACCTGGCGGGAACGGCGCAAGCTGATCTCCGTGTTGCGCAAACGCGGCCGCATGCTGCAGAGCGCACCCAACACCAAGAGCCCCGCCTCGGCGCTGATGTTCTTCCTGACCAGCAGCGCGTGGTTCGGCCGTCGACCCGGCGTCCGGATGAGCCTGCTGGTGTCGGCAGACGCGAAGTCCGCCACCGGTGCTGTGCACGTATTCGGGCCCGGCACACGACTTCTCAACAGACTGCTCAACTCGCTGGTGCGATTCCAGCACCTGCCCGTGCCGTTCGAGCTGTACTCCGACGGCATCGACCTGCCCGTCTTCGAGGAGTTCGGTGCCGGCACCGCCGCGCTGCACCTGCGCGACCAACTGGAACGCAACGAGTTGCTCGCCGACACCGACTATCGCCGCCGGTTCCGCCGCTCCTTCGACCGCAAGAAGCTGGGGCCGTCGTTGTGGCACCGCGACTTCCATGACGCGAAGATCGTCGAATGCCCGGACGCGACGCTGATCGGCAAGAGCTTCGGCCAGATCGCCGACGAGCGTGGGCTGCATCCGTTGGACGCCTTCCTCGACGTGCTCGTCGAGAACGGTGAACGCAACGTGCGATGGACGACGATCGTGGCAAACCACCGACCGAAGTACCTCGACAAACTCGCCGCCGAGCCGTCCATCCACATGGGCTTCTCCGACGCCGGTGCGCATCTGCGCAACATGGCCTTCTACAACTACGCGCTCCGACTGCTCAAGCGCGCCCTCGACGCCGAACGCGCCGGGCATCCGTTCCTGACCATCGAACGCGCGGTGTATCGACTGACCGCCGAGGTCGCCGACTGGTTCGGCCTCGACGCAGGCAGGCTGCGCAAGGGCGACAGCGCCAACTTCGTCGTCATCGATCCGGCGGGCCTCGACGAATCCGTGGACGGCTACCACGAGGCGCAAGTGCCGTTCTACGGCGGCCTTAGCCGCATGGTCAACCGCAACGACAAGGCCGTCGTGGCGACGGCGGTCAACGGCGAGGTGGTGTTCCGCAACGGCGAATTCCGCGAGGGGTACGGCACGACCGCCAAGTCGGGCAGGTTCCTTCGGGCGGTCGGCTCGCGGCCCGCCGCCCCCGTGGCCGCCGCCGTCTGACGTGGCCAGAACCCAGCAGCAGCGCCGCGAGGACACCGTCGCGCGACTGCTCGACGCCAGCATCTCGACGATCATCGACGTCGGATACGCCAAGGCGTCGGCGGCGGTGATCACCAGGCGCGCCGGGCTGTCGGGCGGGGCGCTGTTCAGGCACTTCGACACCATGGGCGACTTCATGGCGGCGACGGCCTACGAGGTGCTCCGCCGACAGGGCGAGGCGTTGAGTAAGCAGGTCGCCGCGGCGCCGGCCAGCCAGTCGGCCCTAGAGGCGGTGGTGATCTCCCTGCGCGACATCACCGGCAACGAAACCAACGTGGTGATGTATGAGCTCCTCATTGCAGCTCGTACCGACGAAAAGCTTAGGGGCACACTGCGAACCGTGCTCAAGGAGTACAGCGGACGGTTCCTGGAGACGGCTCGCGGATTGCCGGCTGCCGACCAGTACCCTGACGAGATCCTGGCAGGTGTCGTAGCCCTGCTGATCAACTCCTTCGACGGCATGGCAATGATGCGGACAGTGCTGCCGCAACCGGAGATCGAGGCGGGTCGCATCCCCCTTTTGATGACATTGCTGAACCAACCTGATCGGAGCGACGATGCCTGACCGAATCCTCGAGTTCACCAATGCCGGGTTCATGTTCCCGGTGCGCGACGATGGCCCGCTCGACGGCGAGATCGTGGTTCTGCTGCACGGGTTTCCACAGACGTCGAAGTCGTGGGATGCGGTGTGCGCGCGACTGAATCAAGACGGGTATCGGACGCTGCGCTTCGACCAACGTGGATACGCGCCGAGAGCACGGCCACGGGGTCGCTCCGCGTACCGGGTCAGCGCGCTGGTCGGCGACGTGGCGGCACTGATCAATGCGGCCGGGTCGCCGGTGCACCTGGTCGGGCACGACTGGGGTGCGGCGGTGGCGTGGGGGGCGGCCGCGCACCATCCGTCGCTGGTTCGCACGCTGACCGCGGTGTCGGTGCCGCACCCCTCCGCATTCATCCGATCCATGGTGAGCAGCTTCCAGCTGCTTCGCTCGTATTACATGTTGGTGTTCCAGATTCCGTGGCTACCCGAAACCGTGGCCCGTCGTTATCCCAAGTTCCTCGAGCGATTCCTCGCGGGCAGCGGCATGTCCGCCGAAGGCATCGAACAGGTGCAAACGGACATCGTCGATGGTGGCGCACTCAAGGGCGGGCTTGGCTGGTATCGGGCGCTTCCGTTCGGCAACCCGAACTACGTCGGAAAGGTCTCGGTACCAACGACATACGTCTGGAGCACCCGGGACGTCGCGCTGGGCCGCCGCGGCGCGGAGTTGACCGAACGCTACGTCACCGGGCCATACCGCTTGGAGATCCTGGACGGCTCACACTGGATCCCCGACCAACAGCCGGATCGGCTTGCCGACATGATCGTCGAACGCGCCAAGAGCGGTTAGGGGATGTCGGGCAGCGGCAGCTGACAGATCCGTCGAGCCTCGTCGGCGGACATGCCGAGCAGTTTGAGGACGTGCTCGGTCACCTTGTCCGCGGCTTCGGCACCGTCGCGTTCCGGCTCGTCGTGCAGTAGTTGCCCGAGGCCGAGCAGTGCCCCGCCGACGACGGCCAGCGCCAGGTCGGGGTCGTCGACCTGGAATCGACCGGCGTCGGCGGCAGCGACGATGTCACGCCGTGCCCGAGGGGCCACGCCCCTGTCGGAGAACAGCAGCGACAGCCCGCTGGACAACAACACCCGGCTCTCCTGGGGACGCCGGCGGAACAAGCGCCCCGTCAGGCGGAAGCTGCGCGCGAACGCCTCGGCCCGATCGTCCAGTGAGTCGGTGATCTCGTCCAGCAGGGCGCCGTGCACGTCGAGAACCTCGGTGAGGGCCGCGTCGAACAGTTCTTCCTTGCTGTCGAAGTGGTTGTAGAAGGAGCCCATGCCGACGTCGGCGGCCTGCGTGATCTCCAGTACCGGGACGTTGAACTTGCCCGCCGCGATGAAGGTCTGCGCCGCTGCGATCAACGCGGCCCGGGTTCGCTGCTTGCGCCTCTCCAGCCGGTTGGGTGGCGGTTCGCCCTGCTGATCAGCTGGTTCCGTCGTCACCACCATCTCCTTCCTGACTTGAGCAAGCATAACCTCAATTATGATGATTTCGTCAGAACTGCTTGACTGAGCATAGTCTCGTATGTGACGATTTCGTCAGATACGAGAAGGGGAGATCGATGAGCGACACGGTGGGCGCCCACAACGACCTGCACCCTGGCCGGTCCCGTAACCCGGTGATCAAGGTGCACGACATCGCCTGGCTCGAGTTCGAGAAGCCGGACCTCGTCCGCGCCGAGGCGTTCGCGCACGCCTTCGGGTTCACCACGGCGATGCGCACCAGCGAGGAACTGCAATTGCGAGGCACCGATGCCGGGGCGCCGTGCCTCGTCGTGCGCCGGGGACCGCGCTCGCGCTTCGTCGGCACCGCCTTCACCGCTGCGGACGAGGTCGACGTGCGGCGCCTGGCGGACGCGATGGGCGCGCCGACGACGCCGCTGCCCGAGAGCATCGGGGGGCTTTCGGTCGATCTCGTCGACCCGGGCGGTGTCCCGGTGCGCGTCACCGCGGGCACCCATGCCCTCCCCGCGCTGGCGCCGCAGTCACCGCACGTCTTGAACCTCGGCCATGATCTGTTGCGCACCAACGCAACCCAGCGGCCGCCGCGAATACCCGCCCGGGTCCAGCGGCTTGGCCACGTGGTGATGCAGAGCACCAAGTACCTCGAGTCGCTGAACTGGTACCTGGACAACCTCGGGATGATCGTCAGCGACTTCCTGTTCTTCCCCGGTCAGCGCGACCGCGGTCCGACGATGAGCTTCATCCGCTGCGACCGCGGCGATGCGCCGACGGACCACCACACCGTGGCCATCGCGCTCGGCCCGCGGAACAAGTACGTGCACTCCGCCTACCAGGTGGCCGATCTGGATGCGCTGGCGGCGGGCGGCGAATACCTGCGCGAGCGCGGGTATTACCGGTCGTGGGGAGTCGGGCGCCACATCCAGGGCAGCCAGATCTTCGACTACTGGCGCGATCCCGACGGCTTCCTCGTCGAACACTTCACCGACGGCGACATGTTCGACAGCACCCTGGAACCCGGCTGGGCGGCGTTCGCCGCATCCGGTCTGTCGCAGTGGGGACCGCCCGCCACGAAGGACTTCCTCGGTATCGCCCCAGGGCGCGAGTCCCTCGACGAGCTGCGTTCGATGCTCACCGCCGTCCGAGACCACGACAACGAATTCACCCTCACCCGCCTCCGCGGCCTCCTGAAAGTAGTCACCTCATGACCACGACCGTCCTGCGCACCGCCGACGCCTGGTACGTCCAGACCGATGCCGGCGCCGTGAAGATCGACACCGCGGCGGCCACCACCGCCGAGCTGCTCCGCGACCGGGCGGACGTCGACGACGCCCGTCGTGGCACCGACGCGGTCGCCGTCGAGACGCTCGACCTGATCTCGCCGGTCACCGCGCCGTGCCGGGTCGTCGCGCAGATGACCAACTTCGCCTCGCACGTCAAGGACGCGGGGATGGACCCGAAGACCATCCCACTGGCGTTCTTCCGCAAGGCATCCGGATCGATCAACGGGCCGACCGACGACATCGTCAAACCCCAACACGTCCGGTTCATGGACTACGAGGTGGAGATCGGCATCGTCATCGGCCGCGACCTGCCCGTCGGCACCATGGTCACGGCGGCGAACCTGCCCGACTACATCGCCGGGCTGGTCGTCACCAATGACGTGTCGGCCCGCGACGTCCAGCTGCCGAAAACACAGTTCTACGAATCCAAGTCGTATCCCACCTTCACTCCGGTGGGGCCTGCGCTGGTGCTGCTGGACGCCGACGAGCTCAAACGCTTCGGCGATCTGCGGCTGCAGCTCCGCGTCAACGGCGAGCTTCGACAGGACGCGACGGTCGGCGCCGACATGATCTACCCGCCGCTGCGTGCCCTTCAGGAGCTGACCCGGTTTCAGCACATGGCCGTCGGCGACCTGTTGCTCACCGGCACCCCTGCCGGCACCGCACTCAGCGCACCCCCCAAGCCCATCGCGATCATCGGCTCACTGCTGCCGCCTGCGATGAAGTGGAAGGCGTTCTTCTCCAGCCAGGCCAAGAACGCAAAGTACCTGCGCGAGGGCGACGTCGTGGAGGCGGGCGTGGCGACCGACGACAAGGCGATCGACCTCGGCACCCAGCGCGCAGTAGTGCGATACGCATGAGCACCGAGGTTCCCGTCGTCGTCGTTGGCGCGGGTCCCACCGGGGTCACCGTCGCCACCCTGCTCGCGCAGTACGGCGTCGACTGCCTGGTGCTCGACCGCTGGGACGGCGTGTACCCGCAGCCGCGCGCCGTGCACATGGACGACGAGATCTGCCGGATCCTGGCCCGGCTCGGCATCGCCGACGAGTTCGCCGCCATTTCGCGCCCTGCACTCGGCCTGCGGCTGCTGGACAAGCAAATGGCGGTGCTCGCAGAGTTCAGCCGCGATACCGCGCTAGGCCGCAACGGCTTTCCGCAGGCGAACATGTTCGATCAGCCCGAGTTCGAGGCGCTGCTGCGGGTGAACCTCGGGCGCCACCCGCACGCCGAACTGCGCGGCAACGCCGAGGTCACCGACATCGCCGAAGACGACCGTGGCCGGGTTCGCGTCACCTACGCCGACCGCACCGACGGCAGCGAGCACGTCGTCGAGGCCGACTACGTCCTCGGCTGCGACGGGGCCAACAGCATCGTGCGTTCGCGCATCGGCGCCACCATGGCCGACCTGAACTTCGAACAACGCTGGCTGGTGGTCGACGTCGCCACCACGGCCGACCTCGACCAGTGGGAGGGCGTGCATCAGGTGTGTGACCCCATTCGCGCGGGCACCTATATGCGCATCGGCGACACCCGCTACCGCTGGGAGTTCCGGCTGTTAGCCGGGGAGACCGCCGCCGACTTCGACACCCTCGACGCGCTGGGCCCACTGATCCTGCCGTGGGTGCGCGAGCTGCCTGCCGATCGACTCGAGCTCGTCCGCGTCACGGAGTACACGTTCCGCGCCCAGCTCGCCGACAGATGGCGCCGCGGCAACGTCTTCCTGCTCGGGGATGCCGCGCACCTCACCCCGCCCTTCATCGGGCAGGGCATGGGTGCCGGGCTACGCGACGCGATGAACCTGGCGTGGAAATTGGCCGGGGTACTCGGCGCGCAATGGCCCGCCGACGTCCTCGACAGCTATGAGGTGGAGCGAAAGCCACACGCACGGCACATGATTCAACTGGCGCTCGGCATGGGTCGAGCGATGACGTCCGGCGGCGAGATCGGCGATCTGGTCCGCCGCGTCGTCGTCCCCCGGCTGCAGCGCCTGCCCGGTCTGCGGGACAGGATTCTCGACGGCGAGACCCCGGCGTTGCACCGCTCGCCGCTGGTCCACCGGTCCCGCACGCCACGTCAGTTGGCGGGCACCCTGTGTCCGAATCCGGAGGTCATCGATGGCACGCGTCTCGACGACGTGCTCGGGACCGGATTCGCGGTCATTTCGGCCGCGGTGCCCAGCCCCGCCGAGCGCACCAGCATCGCGCGGCGCGGTGCCGTGCTCTACACGGTCGCACCGGATTCCGAACTGGCGCAATGGCTGCGGCGCGGCCACGCCACCGCGGCCCTCATCCGGCCCGACCGCACCGTGATGCGCGCAGGCAGACGTCTGGGCGAACTATGCGACGCACTCCCCCGGAATGAGGCCGCACCCATGCCGAAGAACGGCTAGAAGGGCGGCGGGTCTGGGTCGTTGGGGGTGGTGAAGGTGTCGAGGTAGTCGAGGTGTTCGTCGTAGCGGTGCACCGGTTTTGGGTTGGTGCGGTGCTCGTGGTTGGCGCGGCGTTCGGCCAGTATCGCCGCGGCCCGGGTTTGAGCTCGGGTGCGTTGTTTGCGCGGCATCATCGCGGTCTTGTCGGCGCCCCGGTCGTTGGGGCGGGGGTGCACGGTACTGGGCCCGGTGGGTACCGACAGCGACGGGAAGATCAGCGCCCCACCGGGGTGGGTGACGTATTTCTCCCCGTTCGGTGCGGTCCAGATGATGGTGCCGTCGGCGAGTTGCTCGTCGTGCCACCCCCAGAACGTCTTCAAGAGATGATGAAACCGGCACAGGCACTTGATGTTCCACGCACACGTCGGCCCACCGTCACCGTACGGGATGGTGTGGTCCAAATCGCAGCCCACCGCGGGCCGGTCACACCCGGGGGCCCGGCAGGTCACGTCGCGACACCGCACGAAGTCCGCCAACGCCTTGGACGGGACGTAGCCCGGCTCCGGTGGTGCCGCGCCGGGATGCACCAGTGGCCGCAGCCGCGCCGAGGCCGCCAACTCGGCGATCAGCTCCGGCGGGATCAACCCCTCATAACCCGACAGCACGCCCGGGGTGTCGCCGCGGCCCTCCACGGTGGCCTGTTCGGCGATGACGTGGATGACCACCGCACTGGCGGCCTTCCCCCCGGCCGGGCAGCCCGGCGCCCCGCAACCGCAGGACAGTCGATCCGCGCCGGCGGCCAGTGCGCCCGTCGCATCGGCGCGGCGTTGAGCCACGGTGCGTGGATCGGCTTCGCAGACCGTGGCGGCCAGTGCGGTCAACCGATCGGCGAGCGCGTGGGCGTCGGTGGCGAACACCGTGGCGCTGATCTCGGCCAGCCCGTCACCGACGTCGCCGACGAGGACCTCGCGTTCGACCAGCCGCTCCGTGCGGCGGCGCACCGCGTCCAGATCCACCCGGGCCACGATCTTGTCGATGCGGGCGGCCAGTTGGCTGCGGTTCATCGACCCCCACCGCGGCATCCGCGCCGCCAACTGCGCATCCACGCCGGCCCGCACGTCGTGATCGACGATCAATCCGGTACGGAACACCACCGTGCGGAAGGTGGCCTCGTCGATGTCGCCGACCCGAAACGCCGCCCCGATCCGGGGCAGGTGGTTGCGCATGGCATCGGCGTAGCGGATGTAGGAGGCGGCCAGTCCGCGGCTGATCCGCATCGCCGCCGCGATCTCCACCGCGACCGCATCGACCACGTCGAACACCCAGTTGTCACTGGCCCCACCGTCTTGCACCATCCGCAACGCCATCAAATCGGCGATCGCATCCAACCGGGCCGCAGCCTCACACGCCTCGGCCCGAGCCGCCGAACACATCCGCCCCAGCATCGCCACGGACCCATCCGACTCGCTCATACGTTCGATTCTAGGTGCACCCACCGACATTGATTCTGTTCAACCGCTGCGGGTGAGGATGGTCTTGCCCGTTCGCCGCTGGTGATGACTCAGCGCTCTGACTGACGCCCTGCTGGGTTGTCTTCCAATTGATTTGTCTCACCAGCGACGTGCGGGCAAGCACCGCCACGAGAGCCCAGCGGGGCGGACCGCTCACGTAACTCTCCTTCGCACTCGTGCCGAAGGGCAGTCTGGTCACCGCTTCGGCAACCGACAAGACATCGAATCGTTCTGATTCGAGACCCGATCAATCCAGGGGTTGAGCGCGTTCAGCCTGGTGCGCAGTGGGTTTCGAGTCCTTTGGGCCGCTAGACCTCGATGCGCGCGCCGATGATGACGGTGCGGTCGCGGGGCAGCCCGAAGAAGGAGGCGGCATCGGCGGTGATGTAGGACGTCGTGATGAAGAGGTTCTTTCGCCACTTGGCCATCGTGGGTTCGTCGCCCACGGTCAGTTCCAGTTTCGACAGGAAGTACGACGCGTCGTCCACGTCGATGCTGCCTTCGGTCTGGCTGAGGTCCAGCAGACGAAGCGCCGCCGGCACGTCGGACTTCTCCATGTAGCCGAAGCGTGCGGACACGTGGATGATGCCGTCCCGCTTGTAGCCGAGATTGTCCACCGTGACCCGCTCGGAGTCCGGCACCCGGGGCACGGGCTGGACGTCGACGGACATGATGATCACGTGTCTGTGCAGGACGTGGTTGTGCTCGACGTTGGCGCGCATGGCCAGCGGCGCGGTGGCCTCACCCCGGTTGAGGAACACCGCCGTGCCGGGAACTCGCTTCACCTCCACCTGCCGAGACGCCAACTGCCCGATGAACTCGCGCAGCGGCCCCTCGGCACGTTCACGGGCGGCGGTGACGACCTCGCGGCCGCGCTGCCAGGTCGTCATCACCGTGAACGCGATGACACCGATCAACAGCGGCAGCCACGCTCCGTGCACCAGCTTGGTGAGGTTGGCGGCGAGGAACAGCAGGTCCACACCCAGCAGGAAACCGCCGCCGATCACGATGAGCCACAGCGGAGTTCCCCACGTCGTGCGCGCATAGTAGAGGAACAGCAGCGTGGTGATCGTGATGGTCCCGGTCACCGCCATGCCGAACGCGTAGGCCAGCGCCGCTGAACTCTGGAACGCGAACACCAAGGTCAACACCGACACCATCAGGACGCCGTTGATCCACGGCACGTAGATCTGGCCGAAGGTCGACGCGGAGGTGTGCGCGACCCGCAACCTCGGCAGATAACCGAGCTGGGCGGCTTGCGACGCCACCGAGAACGCGCCGGTGATCACCGCCTGCGAGGCGATCACCGTGGCGGCAGTTGCCAACAGCACCATGGGGATTCGCGCCCACTCCGGGGTGAGCAGGAAGAACGGGGCACTGACCGCCTCCTGATCGGCCAGCACCAGCGCACCCTGGCCGAAGTAGCTCAGGGTGCACGCGGGCAGGACCAGCAGGAGCCACCCGCGAGCGATCGACTTGCGGCCGAAGTGGCCCATGTCCGCGTAGAGCGCCTCGGCACCGGTCACGGCGAGCACCACGGCGGCAAGCGCGAAGAACGCAATGTGGAAGTGCCCGACCATGAATGCGATCGCATAGGTGGGCGAGAGTGCCTTGAGGATCTCCGGCCGCCCGGCGATGCCGTTCACGCCGCAGGCGCCGATCGCCACGAACCATGCGATCATCACCGGCCCGAAGAACGATCCGACGATGGCAGTGCCATGGCGCTGAACGGCGAACAGCCCGACGATGATCACTGCCGTGATCGGCACGACCCAATCCTCGAATCCGGGTTCGATGACCTTGAGTCCTTCGACCGCCGACAGCACCGAGATCGCCGGCGTGATCATGCTGTCGCCGAAGAACAAGGCGGCCCCGAAGATTCCGAGCGCGGCGAGCACCGCTGCGGTGCGTCGACCCTTGGCCCCGCCCGCTCGGATCAGCAGCGTGATCAACGCCATGATCCCGCCTTCGCCGTTGTTGTTGGCGCGCATCACCAAGCCGACGTAGGTCAGGGTGACGATCAGCATCACCGACCAGAAGATGAGCGAGACGATGCCGTAGACGCTCTCCTGCGAGATCGGCACCGGGTGCGGATCGGCTGGGCTGAACACCGTCTGAATGGTGTATATCGGGCTGGTGCCGATGTCGCCGAACACCACTCCCAGCGCGCCGACGACCGTGGCGAGACGCAGCGTGTCGTTCGCCTTGGGATGTCCAGTCACCGGTGGCGCGTCCGAATTCAATTGGCCCCCCTACACATTCGCAGTTACTTCGCGGTGAGTATGACGTACTGGGCGGCCACCTGCTGCTGGACGTCGGGCAACTGCCCACCCCTCGCCTCGATCGCATATTGACCGGCAGGTGCGACGCAATAGAAACCCTTCGGGAACGTCTGGCAGTGACTGTCCGGGAGTGCGGGCACCGCGGGCGCGGGCGTGGTGCCGTCCTTCGAGATCTCTTGGTTGAACTCGTTGGTGATCGACACCGCGGCCTGCGCATCCTTGGCTTGGTAGACGTTCGTCTTGCCCATCGCCACGTCGGTCACTCCGGTGTCCTTGAACAGGGTGGCCGAGGCGATCGGATCGCTCTGAAAGTGCATCGCTCCGCGGGTGCCGTAGACGGCGTTCTTGGCGGCGGTGCCGGACGTGGCAGGCAACGTGCGGGCCAATAAACCCGTGGGATCCAACGGGACTGCGGCCAGAGCACCGGCGTCGGCTGCCTTGAATTGGTCGATCTCGGGGCCCTGCGCGTCGATCGCCTTGGCGACCAATGCGGTGGCGGCGTCGAGCCCGTCGACCGATTGAGCGAACTGCATCAGCACGTAGGGCCCGTGCGCCGTGAACGCCCGCACGGTCGCCCGGCTCTGGTCGGCTCCCTGCGGAGTGAACGGGTAGGTGGACGCGACCGCCTCGGGGTGGCCTGGGATGGACGTAACCGTCGGAGTGGCACCCTTGATCGGCTGTTTCGTGGCGGCATCGCCCATGGCTGTCGCGGCCGCCGCCGCGGCCGCCGGATCAGGGAACCGCAACACCGCGTTGACCAACGCGGCCTTGTCGGTTATCTGACGAGCCGAGACGAACCCGTTGACGAGGCCATGTTGACCCGCGGCCGCCGCAACCGCCTCCGGCCCCAGCTCCAGCAGTGCCTTGGGTGAGCTCACCACGTAGAAGCTGGACAGGTATGGGGTGATGAGCTTTTCGTCGACCTCCCACGGCCCGACGACGTAGTCGGCCATCTGCTGCGCGTCGACGATCGCGCCGACGGCGGGATTGCCCGCGGCGCCAAGCGGAGGGCGGGCCGCGGTCGGGTAGGGCCCGGCGTTCAGCAGCGCAGGACTCACGATCGCCGGTGGCGGCGGCGTGGCACTGGTGGTCTGTGTCGCGCCGGTGACGTTGATCGGGCCGTTGCCCCCGGGCTTGCCGCACGCCACCAGGATCAGGGCGCAGCCAACGAGGGCACCGAACTGCAGACTGCGCCGCATCACGTCTCCTGTCGTTGCTCCGCACAAACCTAGTTCAGGAGTCGATGAGGCACGCCAGGTACAGCGGATGATGGTGAGATGCGGCGGTTCGTTTCCAGCGTCACGGCGGCCGTCGTGGTGGCCGGGCTAGGCACGGCCTGCAGTTCCCCGAGTCGGTCCGACGCATCACAGCCGGCCCGTGACCTACAGCAGATCCTCAGCGATGGCACGGTACGCGTCTGCAGCACCGGGGATTACCGCCCGTTCACCTACCGCGACCCGCAGGGCGCGTGGAGCGGGTTGGACATCGACATGGCGGACCAGCTTGCCAGCCGTCTGGGCGTCAAGATCGATCTCGTCCCGACGACGTGGGGCGCCGTGACGGCGGACCTCGGGGCCAAGTGCGACATCGCGATGGGCGGCATCACCATCACCTTGGACCGGGCGAAACACGCGCTCTACAGTGCGCCCTACCTGCGTGACGGCAAGGCGGCCATCGTCCGTTGCGCCGACAGTTCGAAGTACCGCACGCTCGCCGACATCGACCAGCCGGGCGTGCGAGTCATCGTCAATCCCGGCGGTACCAATGCCGACTTCGACAAGGCGAACATCCACCGGGCGACCATCGTCGGATACCCCGACAACAACACCATCTCCGAGCAGATTGCCAACGGCGCGGCTGACGCGATGATCACCGATGGCAGCGAGATTCGTTGGCAGGTCATGCAGAACCCTCGGCTCTGTGGCGTGAGTACCGACCACCCGTTCACCTTCGAGCAGAAGGCCTATCTGATTCCCCAGGCCGATCCGCAACTGCAGCAGTGGGTCGACCAGTGGCTCAACATCGCGCAGAACGACGGCACGTACTCGACGTTGAGCCAGAAATGGCTCGGTCAAGTGATGGGTCCTTGACGGGGTCAGCCGAAATCGCAACCGGGGTTCGGGGCGTCTTCGGCGAGCGGTTTGCCAACGGGGTCGACGTAGAGGACCTGGAGGATCACTGGCACCGGTCCGAGGTTGCGTCCGATGTGCACGTGGTCGGCTCCGGCGGGCTCGATGATCGGGTCGTCGACGGTGTAGACACCGTCGACTGAGCAGTTGCTCGAGTCGTGGGTGAGAGTGCCCTGTTTGACGACGCCGATGAGTTCGCCGTCGTGCCAGTGCCATCCGGTGCTACCGCCCGGATCGATGGTGATTTCCCTGGTGATGTAGTCCGTCCCATTGAGCGTCGACTGATTCAACAGCGTCGAGGTGACGGCACGGTTTGGTGTCGCGGATGCCTGTGCTGGGCACAGGGCCGCCGCCGCCGCGGTCCCGACACAGATCAGCAAGGAAACGTGGCGCATGTTTCCAGGCTAGCGGCGAAATAATCGATAGCCGTACTTCGTTTCCGATCCCATGGAAGCCTGGGACGCGATCCGAGCGCGACGCAACGTACGAAGCTACACAACTGACCCCATCCCCGACGGCGACCTGGACCGCATCGCCGAAGCAGGATGGCGAGCTCCGTCGGCGTCGAACCGCCAGCACTGGGACTTCGTGATCGTCACCGACCGAGATCAGCTTCAGGAACTGTCGACGGTGTGGCAGGGCGCGCGCCACATAGCGTCGGCCCCAGCCGCCATTGCGCTGGTCGTCCCCGAACCTCCCGACGAGCGAACGAAGGTCATCGACCAGTACGACTTGGGGCAGGCAACGCTGGCGATGATGATCGCCGCCACCGACCTCGGCATCGGCACCGGCCACTCCTCGGTCGGCGACCAGGAGAAGGCCCGCGCGATCCTCGGCGTCCCCGACGGCCACGTCGTGTCGTATCTGCTGGGCATCGGATGTCCCGCCGACCGACCACTGAAGCCGATCCTCAAGCCCACTCGACGGCCCTTCTCGGACGTCGTCCACCGCGGACGCTGGTGAACCCGCGGTTGAAGGTCCTCGTCCCAGACAACCTCGGCCTCGACCTCTCGGCCGCCCCGCCGACGGTCGAGCCAGTGCTCTACCGGCCCGGCGACCCGTGGCCGACCGCGGACCTCGACACCACCGTCGTGGTGGTCGGCTACGAGAACGCCCCAGCCGTTGGCGCCAGGTTCGCCGAGCTGCCCGGGCTGCGCCTCGTCCAGACGCTCAACGCCGGCTACGAGCAGTGGCTACCGCTGGTGCCCGACGGCGTGATGCTGTCGAACGGGCGCGGTGCGCACGGCGGGTCGTCTGCCGAGTGGGTGGTGGCCGCACTGCTGTTCGTCTACCGGGATCTCCGGTTCTTCAACGAACAACAGTCGGAAGGCATTTGGCGCCGCAAGGACACCGAGACACTGATCGGCAAGCGGGTCGTGATTCTCGGCGCCGGCGACTTGGCGGTCAATCTCGCGGCCCGGCTCGCGCCGTTCGAGACCGACGTCGCGCTGGTCGGACGGTCTGCCAGGCCGGGGGTACACGCGATGGCCGACGTCGACGGGCTTCTGCCAGACGCCGACGCCGTGGTGGTGTTGCTGCCCGAGACCGAGGCGACCCACCACGTCGTCGACGCCAAGTTCCTGGCCCGGCTCCGCGATGGCGCCGTCGTCGTCAACGCAGGCCGCGGCGGCTTGGTGGACACCGACGCGCTCGTCGCAGAGTTGACCTCCGGGCGACTCCGTGCCGCGCTGGACGTCACCGATCCCGAGCCCCTACCGGCGGGCCACCCACTGTGGTCCGCGCCCGGTCTCCTGCTCACCCCGCACGTGGCGGGCAGCACCCACGGGGCATGGGATCGGGCGTGGGCGGTGGCCCTGCGCCAGATCGAGGTCTACGCCGGCGGCGCCCTCCCGCCGAACCTGGTCGCGGGCCCCAGAGTGCTTGTCGGCCTAGGAGACTCACCCTCGACGTAGCGTCAGCACCGTGATCTCGCTCGGCGCGAACACGCGCAGGGGTGGGCCCCAGAAACCGGTGCCCCGACTCGTGTAGAGCTGGGTGCGCTCGCCGTGGCTGCTCAGTCCGTGGACCACTGGCTGATCGAGCCTGACCAGGAAGTGGAACGGCCAGATCTGCCCGCCATGGGTGTGCCCGGAGATCTGCAGGTCCACCCGCGCCGTCACCGCGGCAGCGACCTGCTTGGGCTGGTGCGCGAGCAGCAGCACCGGCAGCGCGGGATCGGCATCGGCCAGCGCCGCCTCGAGGTCCGGGCCGTGCCCGTCGAGGCCGGACGAGTGGGCGGTGGCGTCGTCCACACCGGCGACGACGAGCTCGTCACCCCCGCGTTCGACCACGATGTGCCGATTGTGCAGCACGTCCCAGCCGATCCCGTCCATGTAGTCGAGCCAGCCCTGCGCCTCGCCGTAGTACTCGTGGTTGCCGGTCACGTACGCCCGGGCGAGCTTCGCCCGCACCGCGGCGAGCGGCTCTGCCTGCACCTCGCGCGCCGCCACCGTTCCGTCGGCGATGTCGCCGACGTGGCACACGATGTCGGCGTCGAGGTCGTTGATGCGATCGGCGACTGCGGCGAACCAGCGGGTCCGGTCGATCGCCCCGAAATGGGTGTCGGTGATCACCACGATGCGCAGACCGTCCAGTCCGCTGCCGAGCCTGGGGACGGTGACGCCGACGTGCTTGGTGCGCGGGACGCGCATCGCCTCGGCCAGGCCCCACGCGAGCACGACGACGGTTACTACGACGATCACGCCGGCGACGATGCGTGACCTCGCCGGGTCCTCGACACCGGCCACGAGCAACGCCAGCCGCAGCAGCTGGGCGAACACCGACCAGACGAACAACACCCAGACCGCGCCGAGCAGGGTGTCGGCGGTTACGGCCGCCCAGTCGGGGCGTCGGCCGCCACGGCCCATGAACATCAGCACGGGCAGCCCGATGAAGACCGCCGCGAATACGGCGGTGCCGACCACGACCACGCCCGTGGGCCACCGCGTGCCCGCCGACAGCAGCGTCCACCATGGCACCCCGACCAGCAGAAGCAGGATGACGAACACGGGTACGAGGCGAATCCACCGGCGCCGCGGCCGTGGGTGCGGCGCGGGTTCGAGCTGGACGGATTGCGGGTCTGCCATCTCCGCGAGGGTACCTACGGTTCTGGATCAAGAGAGCGCGACGGCGGCGAGCGCACCTTCTGCCGCGTCGCGCAGTATGGCCGGCTCCACTCCTGCTTCGCCGAGCGCTTCGATTCCGCGCAGCGTGGCCAGCAACAAGTGTGCGCCCTTCGCCACATCCAGGTCGGCGGGGACGTCTCCGGCGTTCCTGGCTTGGATCAGCGCGCCCTGCAGCGTCGCGGCCAGCTCCTGGAAGGCGAGTCGGGCGCGCGCCGCGATGTCCTCGTCGCGGGCGGCCAGCTCGGACGTCGTCTTGGCAAGCAGGCATGCACGTTTGGCGTCGGGGCTGCCGCTGGCGCTGGCTGCGCCTTTGACCAGCGAACGTAGCCGGCGCGCCGCAGTGCGGTCTGGGCCGGCCAATCTGCGCTGGACCGCCTCGGTCATCCGTTGGCAGTAGCCATCGAAGACTCGCGCGAACAGCAGGCGCTTGTCGCCGAACGCAGCGTAGAGGCTCCCCTTGCCGAGTCCTGTGACTCGCAGCACGTCATCGACACTGGTGCCCGCGAATCCCGTCTCCCAGAACTGGTCGGTCGCGGCCTCGAGCACGTCGGCCTCGTCGAACGTCCTGCTCCGTCCCATGCCGACGAAACTACGTTTTGTGGACCAATCCGTCAACTATGTTTATAGTTGACGTAACGGTCCACAAAAGTGGAACCTCTTGGCGCTTGAGAGGAAGACTCATGGGAGAGTTCGACGGAAAGACAACCCTGATCACTGGGGGCACCACCGGTATCGGGCTGGCCGCGGCGACGCTGTTCGCCGCCGAAGGGGCTCGGGTATTCGTGACGGGCCGCCGCCAGCGCGAACTCGATGCCGCCGTCGCGCAGATCGGGCATGGTGCCAAGGGCCTGCGCGGAGACATCGCCAATCTTGGTGACCTGGAAGACATTCACGCGCAGGTGGCGCAGGAGAGCGACCGGCTCGACGTCCTGTTCGCCAACGCCGGAGGCGGGGAAAGCATGGACACGATCGCCGACCTGACCCCGGAGAACTTCGACAAGACATTTGCCATCAATGTGCGCGGCACGGTGTTCACGGTGCAGAAGATGCTGCCGTTGATGCACGCCGGATCATCCATCGTGGTCACCGGTTCAAGCTCGGCCCACCGGGGAACTCCCGGTTTCGGGGTCTACTCGGCCACCAAAGCCGCAGTGCGACAATTCGTCCGCGTCTGGGCGGCCGAACTCGCGCCCCGCGGCATCCGCGTCAACACCCTGGTACCGGGTCCGACCGACACCCCCGGGCTTCGCGGAATCGCTCCCGATGAGGCGAGCGCAGGAGCACTCCTGGACCTGATGGCCGCTTCGGTTCCGCTCGCCCGGGTGGCCGACCCGAGTGAGATCGCTCAGGCGGTGCTGTTCCTCGCTTCCGACAAGTCCAGCTACATGACCGGTAGCGAATTGTTCGTCGATGGCGGTGAAGTCCAGGTCTATCCGTCGGTGTTCGCCGCCGCGACGTGACCTCGCGGCTTCCGCTGTCCGCGACGGAGCTGCGCGAGATCGGGCATTGCCGCTACGAGGCCGACCTGCCGGAGGAGTGGACCGCGCTACAGGGGGTTCACGGCGGATTCGTGGCTTCCCTTGCAGTGCGCGCGATCACGCATGCGATGAGTGAACCCGCACGAACTCTGCGCGCGGCGACGTTCGGTTTCGCCCGAGGTGTGCGGCCCGGCCCGGCCACGTTCGTCGTCGACGAGGTCCGGATCGGCCGGGCGCTGGCGACCTACCACGTCACCGTCACTCAGGCAGACGGGCCACCGTCGATCGTGGGCCGCCTGCATCTGTCGCCGCCTTGGGAGGGTGAGTCTTTCAGCGAACTGAGTCCGCCTGCGTCCGCGCCTCCCGTGGATGCCCAACGCTTCGCGATCCCGGGTGGACGCGGACACGTGCACCATCTTCGGACTTGGCTGCACCCGACGACGACGCTGTTCGCCGGCGCCACCCAAGCCCGCTGGATGGCCTGGACGCGCCCCACCGAGCCCGATCACGTCGACGGCGAGTGGCTGACGATGCTCGGCGACTACTTCCCGCCGGCCGTGGCGGTCCGCTCAACGGGACCGAGCCGCGCGGTGACCATCGAGTACGGCATTCAGATCCACACGAGTACCGATCCGTACCCGCTTGATGCCGGCGAGTACCTCGCGTGCGAAATGCATGCGATACACGCGGCTGCGGGCTTCGCAATCGAGGATGGCTCGATCTGGGCACCCGACGGCACCCTTCTCGCAACCGTTCGCCAAACACGCCTCGCAGGCTGAGTGCGGCGATGCCCGCGGACTCATCCGCCGTGGTTCGCGCTCTGGCAATCTCGATGATAGTCATCTATTGTGATAATCATCGCGCATTACGACTGGAGACAACCGATGCAACTGACCCGCACCACGGCCACCTACTGTGCCGTGCTGTTTCAGTGGCCTGTTCGCCGGCTTCCTCATCACCGTCTTGGTCTTGGAGCTGAGCCTGCGCGACGCAGGTGCCGGCGTCTACACGCAGGTCCGGCTCGTCGAACTCGAACACCTCGGCGGTCTAGCCACCGGGTTGCTGGTTCCGGCCGTCCTCGCCACTGCGACAGTCGTTTTCGGTCTGTTTCGCCAGCGCGGTGGCGGGCGTTGGCTCGCTCTGGTCGCCTTGGTCCTGCTGTTGACGGCGCTCGTGATCAGCATATCGATCAGCGTTCCCATCAATACGGCCCAAGGGAGCTGGTCGGTGCTCGCCCCGCCCGGCGACTGGGCCGACGTGCGTGACCGTTGGCAGATCGCTCACGCCGCGCGCACCACCGCCGCGGTACTCGCCTTCCTGCTGCTGAGCTGGCTGAGTCAGCAGGCGAGTGGGGGCAGCGCGTCGGCGCGGACCACGCCCGCGGCCGACGGGCCGTGTCTGCCCACGTTGTCCCCCATGCCGATCGCCATGGTTCCGCCGCCCCCACCCGCGACGAAGTAGGGCAGGTAAGTCACCGCGTCCGAGCGCGTGTCGACGACGGTCGCGAACGTATTCTGTTGCGTCCGTTGGTCCGGGCGGCCCTTCTCGATCAGCACGTACGGCCCGACGACGTGAACCGGCGGCAGCGACTTGTCGACTGCCACGACCTTGCCGGTGACGCGTACCAAGCCCGTCGCCTGCGACCACCACGCGACGCCGGTGCCGCCCTGGTCGGTCCCGGTGATCCATGCGTAGGCGGTGCCGTCGGTGGCGAGGGTCGCCGCGTCCTGACCGGTGCCGACGGCAGCGGCCACGGGGCCCGGCAGCGGGGCGTCGACACGCACTTGGACTCCCGGTCCGTCGCCGGCCCAAGTCAGACCCGCCGCGGTCGTCCGCAAATCATGTGCGCCACTCGATGGCACGTCGGCCACTGCACCAGTGACGGGGTCATTCGACGTGACCACCCCGGTCGGGTCGGCGTACGCCGCCCGGGTGACCCAGTAGACCTTGCCGCCGAAGAGGGCGACCGAGTCGATGGCGTTGCGTCCGTTCCGATAGTCGACTTCGGACTCGTGCGCGACGGTCCGTACCGCGCCGCCCTGCCGGTCGATCACGTCGACGCGGATCAATCCGGGTGCGACCCCGTTGGAGTTTCGCGGGATGCGATTCACTCCTATGAGGATCCAGCGGTCGTCCATCGCCACGAACCCGACGTTGTTCAGGTCGGGGGCCGGGACCGCGTAGATCTTGGTGACCGATTTGTCGGCACCGATCAGCAGCAGGTCGCGCGAGTCGCCGTTGTCGCGAACGGCGACGACCTCGCCAGCCGGGCCGACGGCCGTCGGCACCGTCGGACCCTTGCCGGTATTGGCTCTGCCGCCGTCGATCGCCTGCTTCCAGGCCGCCGGGAGCGCCGCCTCGCAGAACGCCCGGATGGTCGGCGGCGGCTCGTGGACCGTGGTCGTCGAATCCCCCGCCGTCGGCGAGGCCGTTCCCTGCAGCGCGGCCTCCAGGTCGGAATCGCGGGTGTTCGTGCACGCCAGTGCCGTCGCGGCGATCGTCACGATCGAGATCACGGCAACCAGGACCCGCACCCATGAAGGCTCTCACAAGATGCGGTTGACTACACACCATGACCGACATTGCCTACGACGAGCGCATCACCGGCCTGTTGGTGATCGACCCGTACAACGACTTCATCTCCGAAGGCGGCAAGGTGTGGGATCGCCTGAAGGGCGTCGCCGAAGCCAACCAATGCATTCCGCACATGAAGCAGGTCCTCGATGCGGCGCGAGGTGCCGGCATCCGCGTCTTCTATGCGCTGCATCATCGGTACCGACCGGGCGACTACGAAACGTGGACGTACATCGCGCCGATCCAGAAGGCCGCGTGGTCGCGAAAGACCTTCGAGTACGGCACGTGGGGTGGTGAGCTCCATCCCGACTTCGTCCCGCAGCAGGGCGACGTCGTCGCCCAAGAGCATTGGTGTTCAAGTGGTTTCGCCAATACCGATCTGGACGTGCTACTCAAGAGGCACGGCATCCTTCGGCTCGTCGTCGTGGGCCTCATCGCGCACACGTGCGTCGAGGCAACCGTTCGCTTCGGCGCCGAGCTCGGTTACGACGTAACGGTGGTGACCGATGCGACCGCCAGCTACTCGGACCGCGAGATGCACGCCGCGCTCGAAGTGAACATGCCGAACTACGCCGCCGCGCTCACCACGAGTGAAGTCATTGAAGGGATGCGATCACGTAGGTGAAGGAGCCGAAGTCCGCGGTCGCCTCGTCGGGTCCGGCCAACTCTCGACCGTGCGAAGCGAACAGGCTCGCGATGGTGGTTTCGTCGACGGTCCAGCCGCGGTTGCTCAGATAGTCGGCGACGTCGTGGCGGTCGTCGAAGTACCAGAGGTCGGTCATCTCGACGTCGAAACCGTGTTTGCGCCAACTGTCGACGGCGTCGTGCAGGCGATCTTGGACCGCGACGGCGGCGCCATCTCGGCCCGCCATGTTCTCGCAGACCAGCCAACTGCCCGGCGCGCTGAGAGCGGCAACGTTGTCGAGCAGCCGATCCTGGGCGTCGCCGGGTAGGAAGGCGAGCAGGCCCTCGGCGCTCCACGCGGTCGGCAGCGTCGGGTCGAAACCGGCCGCCCGCAGCGCCGCCGGCCAGTCATGCCGCAGATCGATCCCCACGGTCTGCCTCAACGCGGTAGGCGTGGCGTGCAATTTCGCCAACGTTGCAGTCTTGAAGTCGATCACCTCGGGCTGGTCGATTTCGTACACCGTCGTGCCCGACGGCCATGGCAGCCGGTAGGCGCGTGTGTCGAGCCCCGACGCCAGGATGACCGCCTGACGTACACCCGCGCCTGCCGCGTCGACGAAGAAGTCATCGATGAGGCGGGTGCGGACGGCCATCATGCCCGTCATGCTCGCCATCCCGAACGCGGCTCCCCCGTCGACTTCGACTGGATCCAGTTCACCAGTGACGAGTCGGGTGAAGAAGTCGACGCCAACCGCGCGCACCAACGGCTCGGCGAACGGATCGTCGATCAGCGCGTCGGGTCCTCGACTGGCAAGGGCTCGTCCCACCGCGACACCGGTCGCGGTTGCCCCCACGCTCGTCGCCAGATCCCATGTGTCGTCTTTGGCTCGCGCCATACCGGTTTCCTCTCAATCGGCGGCCCGCGTGAGCGCGCCAGATCACCGGTCCGCGAATGTACGCCGGCTATCTGGTGATGAGCTGAATCACGTTGCTGGACAACGCTGGGTACCGCGCCGGAGCGGTTGCGGTCACCGACTCGGCGGCCATCGCCGTCGCGACATCGCGCGGATAGGTGCGGGTGGCCACGCAGAAGATCAGTGCACCTGCGATGACCAAGGCAACCAGCATGATGAGGAAGGTGTGCTGCAGCGCGATCGCGGCGCTCGGCGCGATTTCCCCAGCACCCACGGGTCCGCCACCGTCACCGTCACCGCCGAGTCTGGTGGACACCATGCCGAACAGCAGCGGCGCCAGACCGGTGGATATCGACACGAGGGTGGTTCGCACCGCTTCTGCCGTGCCCCACAGCCGGCAGTGGACGATGTCCAGCCGCGCCGCGTTGAGCGGTGGGTTGATGCCGCCGAGCGCGATCGCGGCCAGGAACGCGAACACGACCGCCAGCGCCAGGTGGTGCGTGAGCAGTGCCGGGAGGATGAACGTGGCCGCGGCCAGAAACGCCACCCCGCCCACGGCCATGCGGGCACTGACGTAACCGCGGGTCATCAGCCAGTCTGCGATGCGCCCGGTGCTCAGCACTCCGGTCAGGGCACCGACGCCGAGGACGACGATGAGCAAGGTCGCCAGGGACTGGCCGATCTGGAACTGGCCGCGAAGGAGCGTCACGCCGAAGGTGCTCAAGCCTGCCATGAAGAAGTAGCCGAACGAAGAGCCAACCACCAGAACGACATTGGTGCGGATCGACAGGACGTAGCGCACCGCCGACCAGAACGATCTACGGGTGGGCGCAGGCAACTCGTCTGGGTTCGGCACGGACGCGGCGCAGCCAGATTCGGCGGCCAGCCGATTGCGTGCGCCACGGACTGGTTCGCGAAGCGTCGAGGCGATGGCAATGCCGAGGATGAGCCCCACCGCGGCCAGCCACCAAAATCCCAGCCGCCAGTTCACCGCGGCCAGCTGCCCGGATACCAGCAGTCCGACGCCCGTGCATGCGCCCTCGATCGCGAGCACGAGCCCATAGACCCGCCCGCGTTCGGCGGGCGCGAAGTAGTCACCCATGAGCGAGGCGACCACCGGCCCCGACACCGCCACCCCCGTGCCAAGGCCGACGCGGCAGGCCAGCAGCCAGCCGTAGCTGGGGCTGACGGCACTCAACGCCATCGCCCCCGAACACAAAAGCAGTGTCATCCACAGCAGTCGAACCCGGTTGGTGCGGTCCGCGAGCGGCCCGGCCACCAGTGTCGCGAGAGCGCCGACGCCGGTGGACATGGTGACCAGCAGTCCGACCTGAAGGTTGTTGATGTCCAACGAGTTCGTCAGCGGGACGGCCAGCGCTCCCACGGTACCGATGTCAGCGGCTTGCAGGCCCACCACCAAGGCAAGTAGCACGATCGGCTTGAACCGCCCCTGGCCGCCCGTCGCGCGGGACACGGTCGTTGCGGGAGAATGCGTTTCGCGCTTCAGGGCTGGAACCCCCCATCTCGCATCAGCGCCGGGCTGCTGGCCGGCCGAGCACAAGATACCGTGGAGGAGGGTCTACTTCGCCGCACGGCCTGCCCGAGTCACGGCCCGTACGCCCAACTTTCAGACGGAGTTTTACTCCCGGCACCTGCTGCAGGCTGACCGTTCACCCTGCGGAGCCCATCGCGTCAGGGGCCGTAGCGCAGTCCTTCGACCAGGCGACGCACGGCTGCACCGATGTCTTGGCGGGCGGCACTGGCGCCGTCTGGAGCGATCAGATCGCTGCGCTCGCCCCGCACCATCACGTCCTGGTCGTCGACCCTCCCGGCCACGGACGTAGCGGCACACCGCCTCGGCGTTTCACGCTCGCGGCCACGGCGAGGGCGACACTAACCGTCCTCGACGCCTTCGCAGTCGACGACGTGGCGATCGTCAGCGGGCTCAGATGGCGATGCTGACCGCACTGCTCGGAGTCGGTGGACCGAGGCCGGTCGCGTCTCTCCTAATTAACAACATGCTCTCCGACGCCGTCCGGCGTGACCATCCCGAACGCGTTCGCGGCTTTGAGGCCGAGCTGCGGGCCCTGGATCGGCGAGGTCTGCACCGAAGTGCACGCTCCGCAATGCTCGACAGACCGTCGCTGCTCCCGCTTCTGCCACACCTCGAAGTGCCCGTCCTGGTGATCGCCGGCAGCGACGACGCACTATGGCCGCTGGCCAAAACGCGAGCCGAAACCGCGACGATCCCACGCGCCCGCTTCGAGGTCGCCCCCGGAACCGCCCATCTCAGCGCATTCGAAGCGCCGCAGCTGGTAAACCAACTGCTGATCGAGTTCCTCAGGACCGTCACCGCGAATCGATCGTGACAAGATGACGCGCGTGGCCGAGCGCGTCAGTTTCCCCAGCTCCACCGGACCCAACTTGAAGGGCCTCGTCGACCTCCCAGAGGGCGAGGTGCGCGGGTGGGGTGTCTTCGCGCACGGCTTCACGCTCGGCAAGGACAGTCCGGCGGCGAGTCGGATCTGCAAGCAGCTGGCCAGCGAGGGCGTTGGCATGTTGCGCTTCGACAACCTCGGTCTCGGCGACTCCGAGGGCGACTGGGGCGACGGGTCGTTCTCCCACAAGGTCGCCGACACCGTCCGCGCGGTGGAGTTCATGAACGGCACCGGCCGCGAGGTGCGGTTGCTCGTCGGCCACTCATTCGGCGGCGCGGCCGTCATCTCCGCCGCCAGCGAGTGCCCGACCGTGAAGGCGGTGGCAAGCGTCGGGGCGCCGTACGATCCCGGCCACGTCGAGCGGCACTACGACGCCCTCATCCAGTACATCGAGGCCGAGGGGGAGGCACAGTTCCTCGTCGGAGGCAAGGCACTCACCCTCAAGCGCGCCTTCGTCGAAGACGTCCGCGCGGCCGACCTTCGGGAGTGCATCCGTTCCCTGCGCCGGGCGCTGCTCGTCCTGCATTCGCCCACCGACAACACGGTCGGCATCGAGAACGCCAGCGAGATCTTCCGCACCGCCCGGCACCCCCGCAGTTTCGTCTCGCTCGAGGGGGCCGACCACCTCCTCACCGGAAAGAACCAGGCGGCGCGCGCCGCCCGCATCATCAGCGCGTGGGCCGACCCCTACCTCTAGGCTCGCAAAGGCCTACTTCCAGGCGAATACCGGCTGCTCGAGGTCGTCGACGCGGTCGTGGCGGCCCTCGAGGCACAGCCACCGCAGCTGCAACAGGACCGCACCCGTCGGTGCGTGAATGAGGTCGTTCCCGAGCGGGATCTGCACGACGGGACGCGGGCTCTCCGGGATGTCGATGAACCGCGGCGAATCCTCGCGTTGCAGTTGGTGCAGCCCCACCCGGTACACCGCCACCACCTCGTCGGGCGCGGGACGGGGATCAAGGCGCCCGCCGCCCCAGATCACCACGGGCGTGATCACGTATCCGGACCGCGTCGGATAGTCGTCGAGCAGGCCCAGCACGTTCGACTCGGGCAGTCGAATGCCGACTTCCTCGTCCAACTCGCGCAGCCCCGCCGCGACCACGGTTTCGCCAGGGTCGATGCGACCACCGGGCAGGGCCCACTGCGCCGAATGCGACCTGAGTCGAGATGCCCTGCGGCACAGTAGGAAAGCGGCGCCGCCAGAGACGTCGACCATGCGGCCGTCGAGATCCTCGGGCATCGGCCGACCGTCGATCCAGTCATCGACCGGTGCCGGATCCACCCTGTCCTCGCCGACCTCCGAGTCGACGATCACGACCGCGACCGCCGCGTGCCGTTTCGTCGGGTCGGTCACGGCGCGGCGGTCGTGGCCCGCCAGCTGTGCCCGGAACCGTTCACGCAGTGCATCGTCATAGCTGATCGTCACGAATCGACCATAGGCAGGCTCGGCACGTCCCCGGGAATCGGGCGCGCTTCTCGATCAGGGCCGCAAGACAGCGCAGAGAGCGTCATCCAAGATGTCGAGGCCCGCATCCAGCTCTGCATCGGTGATCGTCAACGGCGGGGCGATGCGAAAGATTCCGCCCATCCAGGGCAGCTGGACGATGTTCATGTGCAGGCCGCGTTCGAGGCATGCCGCGGTGACCTGGGTTCCGAGGGCGTCTGCCGACGTCTTGCTGGCCTTGTCGGAGACCAGTTAGATGCCTTGCAACAAGCCGCGGCCGCGGATGTCGCCGACCTGTTCGTATCGGTCGCGCATGCCAGTCAGCCGTGCCGCGAGCGTTTGGCCGAGAACGGCGGCCCTTGCGACGAGGTCGTCCCGGTCGACGACGGTGAGCACGGTCAGAGCGACGGCAGCCGCGAGGGGATCCGACACGTGAGTAGTGAAGAAGAGGAATCCTCGTTCATGGCAGACGGACTCGATCTCCTCAGTGGTGACCACGGCGGCCACCGGCAGACCCGCGCCCAGGGTCTTCGACAGTGTCAGCAGGTCTGCGACGATCCCGTCCCGCTGATGCGCATACATCAGTCCGGTGCGACCGATTCCGGTCTGTGCCTCGTCGACGATCAGCAGCATGTTGCGCTCGACGCAGAGTTCCTTGAGCCGGCGCAGGTACCCGAGCGGCCGACGTCGCTGACCGCCTCTTCGCCGCCCGCGGTGTACTGACCACTCAGGCCTTCCAGACCGTCTTGAGGTTGCAGAATTCGCGGATGCCCGCGGCGGCAAGCTCGCGGCCGTAACCGGAGTCCTTGACCCCACCGAACGGCAACTCCGGATAAGACACCGTCATGCCGTTCAGGAATACCGCGCCGGCGTCGAGATGACGGATGAACCAGTCCTGTTCTGCCGCTTCGTTGCTCCACACTGCCGAGCTCAGACCGAACGCGGTCTGATTGGCCACCCGTGCCGCCTCGTCCCGATCGGCGACCCTGTACAGGGACGCGACCGGCCCGAACGCCTCCTCCATCACCACTCGCATGTCATCGGTGAGCCCGGCCAGCACAGTCGGCGAGTAGAACCAGCCCGGACGTTCGGGAGCACCGGCGCCGGTGAGCACCTCGGCACCCTTGGCCACCGCATCATCGACCAGTTCGGCGAGGTCGTCGCGCCCGGCTGCGGTGGCCAGCGGTCCGACGTCGGTGGCTTCGTCCATCGGGTCGCCGACCACAAGGGCGTTCATCTTCGCGACGAACAGGCCGGCGAACTCGTCGTAGATATCGGTGTGCACGATGAAACGCTTTCCGGCGATACAGGACTGGCCGTTGTTGGAGACCCTGGCCTTGACCGCCACCGTGGAAGCGGCATCGAGGTCGGCGCTGGGCAGCACGATGAACGGGTCGGACCCGCCGAGTTCGAGCACCGCCTTCTTGATCTGCCCGCCGGCCGTGGACGCCACGGAGCGACCCGCCGGTTCCGAGCCGGTCAAGGTGACGGCCTTGACGCGGTCGTCGGTGATCACGGCCGCGACCTCGGCCGAGCCGATCAGCAGGGTGCGGAACGACCCAGTAGGGAAGCCGCCCTTTTCGAAGATGTCGTCGAGGTACAGCGCGGACTGCGGCACATTCGAAGCGTGCTTGAGCAGTCCCGTGTTGCCGGCCATCAGCGCAGGCGCGGCGAACCGGATGACCTGCCACAGTGGATAATTCCACGGCATCACCGCCAGCACCACACCGAGCGGCTGCCATACCGTCCATGCCTGCGACGCCGACACCGCGGACGGATCGGCCAGTGGTTCGTCGGCGAGAAAGGATTCCGCGTGCTCGGCATAGAACCGCATATTCTTCGCACACTTTCCTACCTCGGCGCGGGCCTGGGCGATGGGCTTGCCCATCTCCCGGGTGAGCATCCGGGCGGCGTCCTCGGCACCGGCCTCCATGATGTCCGCGGTGGCGTTCATCCACTCGGCGCGTTGTGCGAATGTGGTGTCACGCAACGCGACAGCGGCGTCGGCGGCCTCTGCGATGCGGCGCGCCACCTCGGCGTCGGCGTGCGGTTCAAATGTTTCCACGGTCTCGCCCGTGGCCGGGTTCACGGTTGCGATTGTCATGTGCTCGGGTTACTCCTTTGATGGGGTTATGAAAAGACCTCGGGATGGCGGGTGAGCTGCAATCGGGTCCTGCGGATGTGGCCGAGCAGCACGCGCTCGGCGTCGTCGGGATCGTTCTCGCGGATTGCCGCCACCAGCATGTGGTGTTCATCGTGCACGATCCGGTTGCTCTCGACGTCGAGCAGCCGGGTGAAGGCGCGGCGGTAGTGCTGGGTGGCGTTCCACAGCCGTTCGACGGTTGGCCGCAGAAACGTCGTCTCGGCCCCTCGGTAGCTGCCCAGGTGAAACTCGCGGTCCAGTGCGAGGAAATGCTCGATATCGCTGGTGTTGCGCATCTCCTCGACCAGCTCGGCAAGGCGGTCGACATCGGCAGGTGGGAGATGAGGCATGCTGTAGCGCAGCAGAAGTGGCTCGATCCGCTCGCGGACCTGATACAGCTCGGCGCATTCGTCGGGGCTCAGGCTGGCGATCCACGCGCCTGCGTTGGCCACCGTGGTGACGAGCCCTTCGGCCTCCAGGATCCGCAGCGCCTCGCGGATCGGCACCCGGCTGGCCCCGTACTGCGCGGCGAGTTCCTCCTGGCGCAGCCGGGTGCCCGGTGGAAAGGCACCGTGCAGGATCGCGGCGCGCAGTTCGTCAGCGACCCGCGCTCCGCTGGCCCCGTCACGCACCTGGGGTTGCGCCATCCTGCCTACTCTGCCGGATCGTTCGGGTTCCACAACAACACTTCGGCGTCCTTCTCGTACGCCTTGCCGCTGGGGAAGCTCACCAGCTCGAACTGCATGCCCCAGGGGCTGAGAAAGTACACCCATCGCTGACCGGCGCTGGCATTGCGACTGGCCGTCGGCTCGCCGAGCACCCGAATGCCTTCGGCGCGAAGGTGTTCGACGGCCGCGTCGAGATCGTGGACGTAGAACGCCAGGTGGTGGCCGCCGATATCGCTGTTGCGGGGAATGGGCGCCTGCCCGTCGGCCGGCTCGTACTCGAACACCTCGAAATTGGCGCCCCTGCCGCACCGGTAGAAGCGCAGCTGCCGCATCACGGTGCGCGGATGGACGTTCAGATGCTCGAGCATCCAGTCATCGTCATGTTGATACGGGCCGAGCGTGTAGACGTGTGTGCAGCCCAGAACCCGCACGAAGAAGTCGTGGGCCTCCTCCAGGTCGGGCACGGTGAACCCGACATGATCGGTGCCGACCAGTCCAGGTAGTCCCATTCATCCTCCCGCGAGTGGATCCAATATGGCCACGATAGCGGACAAAACTCCGGATACAACCCCTCGAGCTAGCCAAAGTGCATCCAATCGGCGTACCTTGATCCCCAACGCGACCGGCGTCGCCGGTCGCGTGCGGTCAACGGAGATAAGGGTTATGCCACGCGAACAACGCCTCGAGACCGGCTCCGCCTGGATCGAACTGTCGACAACCGACGAGGACTGGAAAGCCGCTTCCCCACAGCTTCTGGGCACCATGCTCGCCGAGTTGCACCTCATTCGCGCCTTCGAGGAAACGGTGCTGGAGCTGGCGGGCGAAGGTCTGGTGCACGGGCCTGCGCACTCGAGCATCGGGCAGGAAGGCGGCGCGGTCGGATCCATTGTCGGCCTGCGCTCCACTGATGCCGTCAACGGATCACACCGCGGTCATCATCAGTTCCTCGCCAAGGCGCTGACGCACGTCACGGGCGGCGTGATCGATCCGGCCGCAGCGGTGAGCCCGAAGGTCCAGCGGGTGCTGCAACGGACTCTGGCCGAGATCCTCGGGCTGGCGCAGGGCTACTGCCGCGGCCGCGGCGGATCCATGCACCTGCAATGGTTCGAAGCCGGCGCCCTTGGCACCAACGCGATCGTCGGCGGCGGTGTGCCGATGGGAGCGGGAAATGCCTGGGCCCAGAAGCACAGTGGCACCACCGATCTCACCATCAGTTACTTCGGCGACGGGGCCAGTCAGATCGGCTCCGTGCTGGAGACGATGAACCTCGCCGCAGCGTGGAAGTTGCCGTTCTGCTTCTTCATCGAGAACAATCTGTACGCCGTGTCCACCCGGGTCGAAGAGATCACCGCCGATCCTCGGTTGTCGGTGCGCGGCCAGGGATTCGGCATTCCCGGGTGGCGAGTCGACGGCATGGACCCGCTGGCGGTCCACCTCGCCACCGAGCAGGCGGCCGAACGGATGCGCAGCGGCGCCGGGCCTGCCGTCATCGAAGCCGAGGTGTACCGGTTCTTCCACCAGAACGGGCCGTACCCCGGCAGCGCCTTCGGATACCGCGACAAGGAAGAAGAAGCCCACTGGCGGTCCCGCGACCCGCTCGACCGGGTCGCGCGCGAGATGATCGCGCTCGGCCTGATCGACGACACAGGGGTGTCGTCATTGCGCCGACAGGCGCAGGACGCGATGACCGCCGCCGTGGCCGAGTTGGTCGAGGCGGACCCCGAACAGGCCGCCAAGCGTCGCATCCGGCCGCAGCTGTGGCCCGATCCCGGCTTCGTCGACGTCGGGGTCCGCGGTGACGCAACCGAACTCGAATCACTGACCACCCTCGAACCGACGAAGCACCAGGGTCCTTGGCGCTCAGTGAAATTCGTCGAGGCGGTGGCCGCCGTGATGGACCGCCGGATGGCCTGCGACGAGCGGATCGTGGTGTTCGGTGAGGACGTGCACCACCTGGGCGGCGGCACCAACGGCGCCACCAAAGGCCTCGGCAAGTACGGGGACAGCCGGTTGGTGGGCACCCCCATCAGCGAGAACGCCTTCAGCGGCATCGGCGGTGGACTTGCACTCGACGGCCGATTCCGGCCTGTGGTCGAGTTCATGTACCCCGACTTCATGTGGGTCGCCGCCGACCAGGTGTTCAACCAGATCGGCAAGGCACGGCACATGTTCGGTGGTGACAACCCGGTGCCGTTCGTGCTGCGCACCAAGGTCGCGATGGGCGCGGGATACGGATCCCAGCACCTGATGGACCCCGCGGGAATCTTCGCAACCAGCCCCGGCTGGCGGATCGTGGCGCCGTCGAACGCCGCCGACTACGTCGGGCTGATGAATGCCGCGCTGGCCCTTGAGGATCCGGTGCTCGTCATCGAACACGTCGACCTCTACGGTGTCGCCGACCAGGTGCCCGAAGGGGATCTGGATTACGTCATTCCGCCCGGCCGCGCGGCGATCCGAAGGACAGGCTCCGAGGTCACCGTCATCAGCTACCTGTCGATGGTGAACCACTGCCTCGAGGCGATCGAGCAGACGGACGTCGACGCCGAGCTGATCGACTTGCGCTGGCTGGACCGCGCGTCTATCGACTGGGACACCATCACCGCCAGCGTCCGAAAGACCAACGCGGTCTTGCTCGTCGAGCAAGGTGCGCGCGGAACCTCGTACGGGGGCTGGCTGGCCGACGAGATTCAGCGCAGGCTCTTCGACTGGTTGGACCAACCCGTGGAACGGGTGTCCGGCACGGAGGCGTCGCCGAGCATTTCCAGGGTGCTCGAACGCGCCGCGATCGCCAGGACCGAGGAAGTCGTCGCCGGTCTGGAGAAGATGCGTGCGGGAATGGGGCAACGCTGATGCCCACCGTCGTGCGGATGCCCGAGGTCCTAGCCAACGCAGGCGAGGCCATCATCCAGACGTGGCTCGTCACCGAGGGGCAGGAGATCGCCGTCGGTGACCCGCTCGCCGAGATCGAAACCGAGAAGGCCGTCGTCGAATACGTCTCGGAAGTGGACGGAATCGTGGGCAGGCTGCTCGCCGAACCGGGCGCGACGATCGCGGTGGGCGGGCCGATCGCGGTGGTGCTTGCGCCTGGTGAGACCGACGCAGACATCGATGCCGCCCTGCACAACGGTGCCGCCGTGACGCCGACACCGAAGCCCGAACTCGCCGCCGTTGGTGTCGCCGAACCCGCAGCCGCGGGCAACGGGCGGCGACTGTTCGCCACCCCGTTGGTGCGAAAGCTCGCGCGCGAACGGGGAATCGAACTGGCGAGCGTGAAAGGGACCGGTCCCGGCGGGCGCATCGTGCGGCGTGATCTGGACCGGCTGCCGGTCGCCGAACCCGCCGCCGCGCCGCAACATGTGCGCACCCCGGCGCCCGCCGTCGCATCGAGTGCGGCAACAGGTTTCACGGATGTTCCGCTCACGGGGATGCGCAGGGCCATCGCACGCAGACTCACCGAAAGCAAGACGACGGTGCCGCACTTCTACCTCACCGCGGATTGCCGAGTCGACGATCTGCTCGAGTTACGGCGCAGGGTCAACGCGGCCGCCGCCATCAAGGTGTCGCTGAACGACTTCGTCCTGAAATCGGTGGCCGGTGCTTTGATCGAGGTACCCGACGCCAACGCGATCTGGAACGGCGAGTCGATCCGCCGGTACGACGGCGCCGACATCGCGGTGGCCGTGGCGGTGGACGGTGGTCTGCTGACACCGGTGCTGCGCGGTGTGGACGCCGCACCGCTGTCCGTGATAGCCGCCCGGGCCGCCGATCTCGCTCAGCGGGCGCGGGAGGGGCGGATCCAACAGCACGATCTCGAGGGCGGCAGCTTCTCGGTGTCCAACCTCGGGATGTTCGGCGTCACAGAGTTTTCCGCCATCCTCAACCCGCCACAGTCCGGCATTCTTGCTGTCGGCGCCGCCATCCAGCAACCAGTCGTCAACGACGGAGAACTCAAGGTGGGCACGGTCATGAGGGTCACCCTGTCGGCCGATCACCGGGTCATCGACGGTGCGGTCGCCGCCGCATGGATGGCTGCGTTTGTCCGCCGCATCGAGAATCCTTTGACCATCCTGATCTGACGGCAATCGCCGACGGCCTGAACTCCAAACGACCGCTGGCTTCCAATGGTCGAGCAGAACGTGAAGTTCGGGATGCGGCTGGCGACCGACGGCATCGTGATGGAAAGCGGCCGGGTCGTCACCCAGCGCGCCACTCAGGACATCCTGGCCTACCCGAACCTCGGCCAGATGTACTTAGGCGGCGGCGTTAAGCGCTGATCGCCGCGTCACGGCCGCGATCAGCAGTCAGTACTCGTTGGCGATCATGAGCTTCTGGGCCGGGAACAGGGTGAGGATCCGGGGTCCGTCCGCCGTGACGACCACCTCTTCCTCGATACGGGCGGCCGAGAAGCCGTCCGAGGCCGGGCAATACGTCTCGAGCGCGAAGACCATGCCCTCCTTCAGCTCGATCGGCTCGGTCATCGAGTTCAGCCGCGAGATGATCGGGCGTTCGTGCAGACCGAGGCCGAGGCCATGCCCGAATTGCAGCCCGAAGGCGGCGAGCTCGTTGTCGAAGCCGAACTCGGTCGCCTTCGGCCAGACGGCGGCCACTTCGTCGGTGCCGACGCCCGGCCGGACCATCTGGATCGAGGCGTCCATCCACTCGCGGGCCTTGGTGTAGGAGTCGTGCTGGCTCGGCGTGGCACTTCCGACGTTGAACGTCCGGTAGTAGCACGTGCGATAGCCGTTGAAGCTGTGGATGATGTCGAAGAAGGCCTGGTCGCCGGGCCGGATCAGCCGGTCGGTGAAGTTGTGCGGATGGGGGTTGCACCGTTCCCCGCTGATGGCGTTGACGGCCTCCACCTGGTCGGATCCCATGGCGTAGAGCCGCTGGTTCACCAGCGCGACGATCTCGTTTTCCCTGATCCCCGGCTTGAGCGCCTCGAAGACGTCCTGGTAGACGCCGTCGACCATCGCGGCGGCCTGCGTGAGCAGCATGATCTCGTCGACGGACTTGATCTGCCGCGCGTCGAGCATGCGCTGCTGGCAGTCCACGACGGTCAGCCCTTGGCGCTGCATCTCGAAGAGGAACGCGGGTTCGACGATGTCGACGCCCACCGGGGTGTCGGCCAGGCCGGCATCCTCCAGCAGCCCCTTGATCTCGCGGACAGCCGACACCATGAGGCCGGCCGACGGCGCGACCGCACCGCGCATCCCGAGCATGCCCGGGCGGCAGTTCTCGTCGGGCAGCCAATTCGAGTAGATCTTGTGGTGGCGCACCGCGGAACCGAAGTCCCACAGCCACGGATCGGCGGCGTTGCGTGTCAGCAACGCGTACCGCGTCATCTTGTCGCCGAGAGCGCCACCGATCCAGGTCTGGGTCGTATAGCGGATGTTGTAGAAGTCGAACAACAGGAAGGCGCCGCACTCACTGGAATCCAGCGCCGCCTTCGCGCGACCGAGACGGTGGTCACGGAGCCTGCCGAAGTCGACCCGTTCCTCGTAGTCGACACCCATGTGCCCCGGAGCCGGAAGGGGTCGCGGCTCACCCATTCGCGTTGGTCCCCAGACCGTCGTCGACGACCGCCTGTTCGGAGACGAGCTCCACTCCCGAGCGCCGGGCCTGCTCCAGCAGCAAGGTCGCGAAATCCTCGCTGGTGTGGCCCGCACCGATCGCCGACGACACCATCTCGGCGGCCAATGCGGCGACGGGCATCGGCACGCCGTGCTCCCGCGCGGCCTCCAAGCCGAGGTCGAAGTCCTTGCGCAGCAACACATTGGTGAACGTCGGCGAGAAGTCGAGGTTCACCAACGCAGGCGACTTGTACCGGGTGAACACCGATCCCATGACCGAGTTGTTGAGAAACTCCAGGAATGCCTGCCTGCTGGTGCCGCCCTGCTCGGCGAGCACGGTGATCTCGGCGAGGGACTGGGCCACCACGCCGAGGAACACGTTGTGGCAGATCTTGACGAGGCGGGCGACCTCGCCCTCTCCGACGTAGGTGACGCCTCGGCCGAGGGGACGAAGCAGGTGCTCGGTGCGGTCGTAGGCCTCGCGCGGCCCCGAGATCGCGAGCGTCAGCTTGCCCGACCTGACGACCTTCGGGTTGCCGCTGACCGGCGCGGCCAAAAGCGTGGTTCCCCGGGCGGCGGCGAGGCCGCGGATCTTCTCCGAGGCGGCCGCCGAGACGGTCGAGCAGTCGATGATCACCTGGGGTGAGGCGTCGGCGGTGAGGAGCCCGTCCTCGCCGACGGCCACGGCCTCGAGGTCGTCGGATGCCGCGACCATGATGAAGACGACGTCGCGGTCAGCGAGCTGCGCGGGGGTGTCGACCAGCTTGGCGCCCCGCTCGGCCAGCGGCTCCGCCTTGGCCCTGGTGCGGTTGTAGACCGACACGTCGTAACCGGCGTCCAACAGGCGTTCGATGAGCGCATAGCCCATGCGTCCGGCGCCAATCCACCCGACGCTCGTCGCCATCTCGTTGTCTCCCATTCGCGCTCCCAAGGCTTGACTGCAATCGGTTGCAATAGTGCCGTGCGGTCTAGCCCAAGTCAATACCGCACCATGCGGGCCCGGGCCTCCGACGGTCGCACGGGCCGGGTGGTCCAACGACAGCGAACGGTTGCAGCAGCGTCGACGCAAGCCGGTCAGGCGCTGGCGCGGCCTGCAGGCACCGGCCCGGTGGAGGACCGGACGACCATCGTCAACGGCAGGAGCAGAGAACGTGGATGGCGCGCCGGGTCGTGGAGCACTTCGAGCAACAATCGGGCCGCTTCGGCGCCGAGTTCGTAATGAGGGATGCGCACGGTCGTCATCGGCGGTGAGACCTTGTCCATGAACGGCATGTCGTTGAACCCGACCACGCTCATGTCATCGGGACAGCGCAGACCACGCTCGGACAGCGTGTCGTAGACGCCGAGGGCGAGCAGGTCGTTGCCAGCGAGGACGGCGGTGAACTCGGGACCCGAGTCCAACAGGGTCCGCATGGCTTTCGCGCCAGCCAGTTCCGACCATTCCTCGCAGATGATCGTCCGGGAGCTCTCGGCAGGGAGACCGAGATCCTCCAGGCTGGACACGAATGCGCGGCGGCGGGTGACGCCGGTCGACAGATCCTGAGGTCCGGCAATATGCACGATCTTGGTGTGCCCCAGGTCGACGAGGTGCTGCATCGCCATCGCGACACCCGCCGCGTCGTCGGAGGTGACCGAAGGGATGTCGGAGCTGCTGCTGCGCCGGTTGACCAGCACCATCGGCGTCGATGCTGCGGCGAGTTCATCGAGAAGCGGATGCTTGAGATGCGCGGTCGCGAACACGTAGCCCTCGACGTTGCGCTGGCGGAACGATTCGATGGCCGCCTTCTCCACGTCGGGCCGGTTGTCGGTGTTGACGATCCAGGCGTTGTAGCCGATGGGGCGCAACACGTCCTCGACCCCTCGCACGATGGGCGGGAACAGTGGATTGGTGAGATCGGGGATAACCAGGCCGATGCTGTCCGACCGAGAAGTCTTGAGGCTGCGCGCGATCGGGTTCGGCGAGTAGCCCATCTCGGCGGCGACCTTCTTGATCCTGGCAGCCGTCTCGGCGTTCACCAGGCTCTCGGTCTGCTGGTTCAAGGCGCGTGACGCAGTGGCCGGATGGACTCCGGCCATGACCGCTACCTCACGCAGCGTGGCCCTGTGCACAGACCCCCACTCCCCTCCCCTGCTGCAAACGGCTGCAGGCTCTGGCCAATGATGGCGTTGCCCCCCGGCACGGGCAAGCTATCCGGTGTTCCCCGTCTTGACGACGCACGCTGGCGAACACGCATGCGCTCATGTGCTGCTGCTCGTTCCGAGGGCGGCCGCCGTAACCATCGTCGGCCACTCGGTCCGCCACCACGTCGAGATCCGGGCTCGGGCTGTGCCGGCGCCTCAGGTCGATCAGCGTGTTGATCGAGGCTTCGTCGACGTGTCCATCGGTGATCAGACCGTGCGTGCGATCGAGCAGGCACTCGAGGTGCGCCCGTGCTTCGGGATCCGCCAACGCGAGCAGTCGTCCCGCAGCCTCGAGAACCTCCCGTTGCAGGCCACCGGTGACGATGTCATCCGCGGTCTCGATCACCGCCTCCACCAACCGATTTCGCGAATCGGTGACGGTGTCGTCGTCGGCAGGCAACGCTGCCATGACCGTACCGAGGTAGGGACCGATGTCCGCGACCGTGCTCACGACGCGGCATCCGGATGCGCCCGCCCGCAGCTCGTTGCCCGCATTGAGGACGGTGGCCGCGCACGTTCCTGCCGTCAGTGCCTCGGCGCGGCGCGGGGTCGACCCCAACGAGGCGACCTCGTAGTCCTCCGGACCGAGGCCGGCGCGTTCCAGGAGTGCGAACGCCACGAACGCGAAGCCCGACTGCGGCACGTCGACCCCGACCACACGATCCCTGACGTCCGCGACGTCCGCGACCGACGGCGCGAGACACAACGACAGCCCGAGTCCCCGATCGATTCCGGCGAGGATCTCCACCGGCAGGTTGCGCCCGAGTGGGTTGGCGCTGAGGAACCGGTAGGCGAGAACGTTGTCCGGGCTCGTCATCACCACGTCGAACTCGCCGGCCTCCAGTGAGCGGAACTGAGCCGGCGAGGAGGGCACGGGGATCTCGGTGACCTCGAGGTCGGCGCGGCCCAGTCGGCCGGTGGAGCGAGCAAGATCGATCAACAGCGATGGCGTGAACGTCCCGATGCGTAGCCGCGCTTGTGTCATGAGCCCATGGTGCCATACCTGCAATCGTTTGTAGAGACCCTTCCAGGTCGCCCACCTGCTCGTTCGTGACCGGAGCCGACTATTCTTCACAGCGCCCATTGACATGATCCACGTCACATCGCAGGATGGGGCAAACGATTGCAGTTAAGCGCTCGTTGCAGAGACAGAGGCTGGAAGTACATGAGTCAGGCTGTTCCCTCGGTGACCCGCCAACCGCGACCGAGTGTCGGCGATTCGCCGCCGACACGAGCACCGCTGATCGAGATTCGTGGCGTGAGTGCCGGCTATGAGAACAAACGGCAGAAGACTCGGCTCATTGCGCTGCGGGACGTGTTCCTTGACGTGTACAGCGGCGAGTTCCTCGCCATCGTCGGCCCGTCCGGTTGCGGCAAGACCACGCTGATCAACATGATCGCCGGCTTCATGAAGCCTCTGGAAGGGCACGATCCGGGTCGGCGGTGAGATCGTCGAGGGTCCCGGTGCGGACCGGGCCATGGTGTTCCAGGACTACGCGGTGCTGCCGTGGCGCACCGTCTACAAGAACGTGATGTTCGCGCTCGAGAACAGGCACCCTCGCCCGTCGAAGGCGGAGGCGCGGGAGCGCATCGGCCATGCTCTCGAGCTCGTCGGTCTCACGGGCTTCGAGAAGTCCTTCCCCTATGAGCTCTCCGGCGGAATGCGTCAAAGGGTCGGCATCGCACGCGCTTTGGTGTCGGAGCCGGCGATCCTGTTGATGGACGAGCCCTTCGGAGCGGTCGACGCCATGACGCGCGAGGCGATGCAGGCCGAGTTCGAGAAGATCATCGCCGAGACGGGCCAGACCGTCTTCTTCATCACCCACTCGATCGACGAGGCGCTCACGCTCGCGCGACCGGGTGGTCGTGGTCTCGAACCGTCCGGGCAAGGTCCTCGAGATCGTCGACGTCGACCTGCCCAGATCCCGCTTCGACGAGGGCGTCAAGGGCAGTCGCGCGATTCGGCGAGCTGCGCGAGCACATCTGGAGCCAGCTCCAAGCTCAGGCACTCGGAGCCAAGATCGGTGGAGGGAACCAATGAGCACGGGCACGCTGCCAACGACTGACGCTTCCGCCGACGGGGCCGCCGTCACCGAGTCGATCACGCGCAGCGTGTGGGATCGGTACCGAAGCCTCGTCATCACGGTGGTCAACCTGAGCCTGTTCTTCGTGATCTGGCAGCTGATCGCCCTGTCCGGGATCATCAACCCGCTGTTCTTCCCCAAGGCCACGGACATGTTCTCGGCGATGTACCACGGCTTCGCCGATGGCACCATCGGTCCAGAACTGCTCCACAGCGTGCAGAACTTCACCATCGGCATGCTGATCGCCGCCGCCATCGGCATCCCGCTCGGGCTGTTGATGGGCGGCGTGCGGATCATCGACCTGATCCTGTCCCCCTACGTGTGGGCGATGACGGCGTTGCCGCGCGTCGCCCTCATCCCCCTACTGATCCTCGTCCTGGGCTTCGGCAACTCCATGCAGCTCACGATCATCGTGCTGTCGGCGGTGTTCCCGATGATGGTCAACTGCATGGAGGGGGTGAAGACCGTCGATCCGTCGCTGGTGCGGGCCGGCCGGATCTTCGGCGCGAACGAGGCGCAGTTGTACGTCAAGGTGATCCTGCCGTTCACCCTGCCGTTCGTCATCAGCGGCATCAACCAGGGCATCGCCCGCGGACTGGTCGGGATGCTCATCGGCGAGCTGCTCGGCGGAGGAGGCCAGGGACTCGGATTCCTGCTGGATCGGGCAGGCGACCAGTTCGATGCGCCGATGATGTACGCCACCCTGCTGCTGCTCGCAGTCATCTCGGTGGGGCTCGTGCAGGGAATGCGGTGGATCGAACGCCGGGCAGCACCCTGGCGCGACTTTGCACGCGCGTAGTCACCCGAAAACACACAAAGGAATTCAGGAATTAAGGAGATCTGCATGAGAAGCAAACGATTGCTCGCTGTGCTCGGCGTCGGTCTGGCGTTCGCGACAGTGCTCACGGCGTGCGGCGGTGACAAGCCCGCGGCCGGAGGTGACACCGCCGCCCTTCCGACCAACGCCGACCAGGTCAACGCCACGATCGACACGTCGAAGGTGAAGAAGGACATCGTCGTAGCCGTGGACAACCCGTACTACCTGTTCCACGAGGACGTCCTGGTGGCGCAGGACAAGGGCTACTTCAAGGAAGTCGGCATCGACAACGTCAAGATCGTGACCGTCGAGGACCCGCTGCCTGCGCTCATCGGGGGATCGGTCGACTTCGCCCTGTACGACACCGACACCGCCATCACGGCGGCGAAGAAGTCGAACGCCGGGAATCAAGTACCTGTCGACCTATCTCGGAGGTGAGGCCAACATCCTCGGCGTGCGCAAGGGGATCAACACGCCCGAGGACCTCAAGGGCAAGACGATCACCGGTGGACAGTTCGGCAGCCGCAACGACTTCTTGATCCGAAAGCTACTCACCGACAACGGCATCGACCCCGACAAGGACGTCAAGCTGGTGAGCACCGGTGGTCAGTCCAACGAGCGCTTGCAGTCGGTGATCGCGGGCACGGTCGATGGCGCGAGTCTCCAGATTCGCCACAAGACACTGTTGGAGGCCGAGGGTGGCAAGTTCCTCTTCCAGGAGCTCGGACGGGCGCCGCAGAACGGTTGGGCCGCCAACAAGATCCTGACCGAGAGCCCCGAGACCGTGGCCGCCTTCCTCACCGCCACGCTCAAGGCACGCCAGTTCATCAACGACATGAACAACAAGGAAGCCGTGCTGGACCTGATGGCCTCCAAGGACTTCGACCTGCCGCAGCCGTATCGCGATGCGTATGCCGATGAGCAGAACGCCACCTACCACACCGGTGACGGGGGCTTCGACGTCAAGGACATGGATCAGTTCGTCAACGAACAGATCGAGCTGAAGGTCATCCCCCCGGGCACCAACTGGCACCAGTACGTCGACCTGGTCCCGCTGTGGCGCGCACAGAAGGCGCTGGACCTGCCGCTGCGGCCCGCTCCGAGCGACATGGCCCAGTGACGACGAAAACCGCGTCAGCACAAGGGGCTTCGGCTCCTCGGCCAGCACGACCTGGGCGGACGAGGCGATGGCATGCAGGTCATGCGTCATGGCGACACGCTGTACGTCGGACACGCGGGCACAACCGGAGCGGGCACGTCGATCCTCGACGTATCCGCTCCGGATCGTCCCGAACTGCTGACGCAGTGGGACGCACCCGCCAACACCCACACGCACAAGGTGCAGGTCGCAGATGGGCTCCTGCTTGTCAACCACGAGCGATTCCCGTACCGACCGAAGACGCCGTTGGGGCCGCACTCCGCCGGTGTCGCGATCTACCGGCTCGACGATCCGTTCGAACCGAAGCAGATCGGGTTCTTCGAATCCGGCGGCAAGGGCGTCCACCGCATCGTCTGGGAGGGCGGACGCTACGCCCACATGTCAGGTGCGCCGACGGGTTTCACCGACCGCATTTGGATGACGGTCGACCTGATCGAGCCCGAGCGGCCAGTGCTGGCCAGCCGATGGTGGTGGCCTGGACAGTGGAGCGCCGGGGGCGAGACCGCCGACTGGGCTGACGGTCATCGCGTCGCAGCGCACCACGGTCTGAACGAGGGCGAGCACACCTATCTGGGCTACGACGACGCGAATCTGGTCGTGCTCGACACGTCCGATCCGACGACCCCTCGCGAGGTGTCGCGCCTGCGGTGGGAAGGTGGGGCGACCCACACGTGTATGCCCCTGGCAGGTCGCGGGCTGCTCGTCGTCACCGACGAGCAACAACACGACGGCCCGCACGGCGCAGGAGCGACGGATACACCTGATCGACATCGCGGACCCGTCAGCGCCTCGATACCTGCGGACGTTGCCCGCGCCTACCGGATCGTTCGACGAGCTTCCCCAGCGCTTCGGCCCCCACAATCTGCACGAGAACCGAACCGGGTCCTACCGCAGCAACCGACTGGTGTTCGCGACCTACTTCAGCGCCGGCCTACGGGTCTACGACGTGTCGGACCCGGAGGATCCGCGAGAGGTCGCGCACTGGGTCAGCGAGGCACCGGCCGGGTCGCCCGTGCCGCAGTCCAACGATCTCTTCGTCGACGAGCACGGCCTGATCTGGGTCACCGATCGCGGCACCGGAGGCGTCTTCTGTCTCGAGCCGCTGTCCGATCTGGCCGATCTCATGGCGTCGGCGGCTTCGTGAGCGGTCGCCGAGGCGATGCGCCTGCGTTCACCGCCGACGGTGTCGAACTCGTCGGCTACCACGATGTCGGCGGCAAGCCCGTCTTCAAGCTGGCCATGCAGGTCGTCCCCGATCCATCCGGAGAGCGCTGGTACCTCTACGCGACACACTTCTGGGAACCGCGGCTGTCGATCTTCGACGTGTCCGACCCCGCCGACCCGCGCCTCGTCGGCGCGATCGAGGGCCCCGATCATGCCGCGACCTGGCAGGTTCAGGTCGCCGACGGTCTTCTGGTCCAGGGCATGGAGCACCGACCGCCGGCCTGGGGAGGCGATCCCGCACTCAACTCCGCCGAAGGCATCCGCTTCTTCGACGTCAGCGATCCGGTGGCTCCGAGTCTGATCAGCCAGTGGCACACCGGTGAGCACGGCGTGCACCGCAACCATTTCACCGGTGGACGCTATGTGCATGTGACGGCCAGTCGCCGCGGGTTCGAGGGCAACATCTACGTCATCCTCGACATCGCCGACCCCGGCAGTCCCAAGGAGGTGGCGATGTGGTTTCTGCCCGAGCAGTACGTCGCCTCCGGAAAGACCCCGCCTCGACGTATCTCCTTGCACGGACCGCCGTACGTCCTGGGTGACCGCGCCTACCTCAGCTACGGAGCCGCCGGGCTCGTCACCCTCGACATCTCGGACATCGAGCGGCCGACACTCGTCTCGCGACTGGAGATCGGCGCCGCCTTCTCCAGCATGATCGCGTTGCACACCGCGATCCCGCTACCGTCGCGAAACCTGTTGCTGGTCAACACCGAAGCGATCGCCGAGCGCCAGCAGGAGCCGTACAACTTCGCCGGCATCGTCGACGTGAGTGACGAGCAGAACCCGCGGCTCGTGTCGCTGCTGCCGATACCCCAGCCCGCGGCAGGTGCGGCGTATCCGAACTTCAGCATGCGCGGTGGGCGCTTCGGCCCGCACAACCAGCACCATCCCCAAAGCCCCGAACTGTTCGCCGACGACAACCTGATGTTCATGACGTGGTTCAACGCCGGACTGCGGGTCTACGACATCAGTGACGCCTATCTGCCGCGCGAGATCGCCTGGTACCTCCCGGACGACCCCGTCGAACGCCGCGGACTACTGCCCAAGACGTTGGTCACGCAGTCCGAGGACGTGTTGGTCGATGCGCGCGGCAACATCTTCTTCTCCGACAAGAATCACGGCCTGCACATCGTCCGGCTGACGGGCGTGTGAGCGTTCAGGGGCTGGACATCGTCGGCGTCAGCCCGAGGTCGGCCAGCACGGTGCGCGCCGTGTTGCGCCCTGGCCGCCCCGACACCGAACCGCCAGGGTGCGACGTCGAGCCGGTCAAGTACAGGCCCTCGACATCGGTGCGGTAGTCGAGCCAGCCCGGGATGACCGTGCCGTCGTCGAGCGCGAACTCGCCACCATGGCAGGATCCGCCGATGTTCGAAAGATTGTGCGCGGCCAGCGATGTCGGTGATTCAGGTCTGATGGCCAGGATGTCGGTGTCGTCGATCCCGTCCACATGGCGGCGTGCGATGCCGAGTAGCACCTGCGCGTATGCCATCGCATCGGCGTCCGACCACGGGCGGCCCTCGCGGAGCATCGGCGCCGCGGTCAGGAACTTGAACGTGCCGCCGGGTGCGCGCTCGGGATCGACCGCCGTCGACGACATAATCAGCAGCCACGGGTCCTCGGTCTCCAGGCGCCCGGACGGCAGGCCGGCAATCTGGCGGAGCAATCCCTCCGGGCTGCCGAGGCCCCCCGCGGCCGAGGTGACGGGACCGCCGGCCGATCGATAGCACGCGTCGGCACGAAGCGCGAAATGCACTGCGAACAAGGAGATTCCCGGTCGCCAGCGTCGTGCCGCGTCGTCGGCCACACTCGAGGCGGTCTCGAGCATCGCGCTTAGCTCGCGAAGGTGGCTACCGGCGACGACGGCTCGGCCAGCCCGGAACTCGCGGCCGTCGTCGGTGCGCACCCCGACGCAGCGCCCGCGCTCCACGAGAAACGACCGCACCCACGCCGACGTCTCGACGGCGCCGCCGTGGTCGGTGATGTGGGCCGCAAGGGCTTTCGGCAACGCGCCCGACCCGCCGACCGGCGTGGCCCAGCCGTAGGCGAGCCGACCGGCCATGATCGCGGCCGGCAGCGCGCCAGTGCCGGGTCTCTCCGGTGGCTGGATCGTGGCGAAGGCCATCCATGTCATCACCTGGCGCACGACCGGGTGGTGGAACGTCGAGGCGATCACCTCCCAGGCGCTGCGGCGCCGCAACTGCTCGTAGCTGTGCGACCGCGGCTCGTCTGGCAGCGGCAGCCCTGCGGACAGATGGGCGTGCGCAGCCCGCTGGCCGCCGTTCCAGTCCTCGATCATGGTGACCAGGGCGTCCGCGTCGGTGCGGGAGTAGCGGGCGAACTCGGCGGCGGTGTCGGTCAGATCCGGGTGGACCGTCAGCAGGTCGCCGTCGGCGAGCGGGAAAACCACCGCAGGGTCGGTGACGACGTACTCCAGCCCATAGCGTGCGCGGAGCGCCAGCTCGTCGTCGCGGATCAACGGGTTCGACTGCAGCACCACGTGCGCCGTCGAGCACGAGTCGTGATGCCACCCGGGCAGGGTGAGCTCTTCGGTCACGGTGTTGCCGCCGATCACGTCGCGCCCTTCGAGGACGGTGACGGACAGCCCGGCCTCGGCGAGGTAGGCCGCGCAGACGAGCGCGTTGTGCCCGCCGCCGACCACGATGACGTCGCTGACCGGCTGATTCGAAGAGGGTGAGGGCACAATCGTCCTTCCGTTCAGGAGTTCTCCCCTGCTACGGTAAGAGTGAACGCAATCGTTTGCAACGATCAGCTCGAGGAGGTCCGAGGGTTGGACGACTACGTCGCATCCGCCCGTTCGCACTGGGGCCCCCGGTTCACCGCCAACGGTGTGCCCGCGGCCGACTTCGACCGCGTGATGGCCGGGCTGCAGTCCTGGGACGACTGGTGCTCCGCGTGGTCGGCCGCGGCGAGCGTCCACGAGAACCTCGGCCTCGAGGCGCTCGAGGACGGCCGACTTCGCTCCGCTGGGGCCCACCTGAGCACCGCAGCCGTCGTCTATCACTTCGCGAAGTTCGTCTACGTCCGCGATCTCGAGCAGATGCGTACCGCCCACCAATCGGCAGTGCGGTGCCTCGATGCCGCACTGCCGCACCTGGACCCGCCGGGTGAACGGGTCGAGATGCCGTTCGAGGGCTCGACGATCTACGGGATCCTGCGCAAGCCCGACGGCCCGCCGCCCCATCCGACCGTGATCTGCGTGCCGGGTCTTGACTCGACCAAGGAGGAGCTGCGGGCCACCGAACAGCTCTTCCTGGAACGCGGCCTCGCCACGTTCAGCGTGGACGGGCCTGGGCAAGGAGAAGCCGAGTACGACCTGCCGATTCGTGCGGACTGGGAGGTGCCCGGCCGGGCCTTCGTCGACGCCCTCATTGCCCGCGACGACGTCGACGCCGACCGCATCGGGGTCTGGGGAGTGAGCCTGGGCGGCTACTACGCGCCCCGATTCGCGAGCGGCGACGATCGAATCAAGGCGTGCGTAAGCCTTTGCGGCCCATACACCTTCGGCGAGAACTGGGACGCTCTGCCTGCCCTGACCCGAGAGACGTTCATCGTCAGGTCACGTTCGAGCGACGAGGACGAGGCCCGCGCCCTGGCGCTCACTCTCACCATGGCCGGTCGGACGTCATCGTTGCGGTGCCCGACGCTGATCGTCGCGGGCAAGAAGGACCGGCTGATCCCGTGGCAACAGGCCCAGCGGCTGCACCACGAGGTCGACGGCAGCGACTTCCTGCTGCTCGAGGACGGCAACCACGGCTGCGCCAATGTGGTTGCCGCACACCGGTACCGCACGGCGGACTGGATGGCGGCCCAACTGCGACTGTGACCGGTCAGGGCTGTGCGTCGATCGCCGCCACGATGTTGCCGTGCGTGAACGGCATCGTCCGGACCCGGACACCGAGGGCATCGGCGAGCGCATTGCCGATCGCGGCAGGCACCGGTCCCTGGGTCGCCTCGCCCGCGCCCAGCGGCGGCTCGTCGGGACGGTGCAACAGGTGGACCTCGACCGGGGGGACCTGGCCGAACCGCGCGATCGGATAGGACTCCCAGTCAGTGCTGGTGATCGAGCGCCGGTCGAACTGGACCTGCTCGAACAGCGCCCAGCTGGTGGCCTGGATGGCGCCGCCCTCGATCTGGTTGCGCACCCCGTCGACGTTCACGGCCCGACCGACATCGACGGCGATCGTCAGGCGGGTGACGTGCAGCCGGTCGGTGGCCTCCACGTCGGCGACGACGGCGCAGTACGAACCTCGGTTCTTGTAGCGACAGAACGCCACGCCCCGGCCGTGACCGTCCGGCAGCGGCGCCCCCCAGTCGGCCGCCGCAGCGGCGGTGGCCAGCACCTCACGCGCGCGAGGGTCTGGCAGGTGGTCGAGCCGCATCTGCAGCGGGTCGCGTCCGATTGCCAATGCCAGCTCATCCACGACGGACTCCACGGCGAACGTGTTGAGGTGACTGCCCAGCGAGCGCAGCGACGACGTGCGGATCGGCATTGTCAGCAGCCGGTGAACCGTCACGTCGACCCTGGCAATGTCGTAGTACGGCACTGAGTTACGCGCCGAGCCGTGACCGCGGTCGGTAGGTGGGTCCACTGCCGGAGGCAGCATCGGGACACCGGCGCGATGGGCGTCGGCCAGGAGACCGTGGCGTGGCGCATAGCCGGGCCTGGCCGTGTGGCCGTTGCTCCACAGCTCATACGACCAGTCGGTGATCGTCCCGTTCTCATCGACGCTGGCCGTCACGTCGGCGACCATGGCCGGGCCGAACGGTCCCCAGGACAACTCGTCGGCGCGGCTCCAGAGCACCCGGACGTGCCGGCGTGGAACCCGCGTCGCGAGCAGCGCGGCATCCGTGGCGGCGTCGTCGGCGGCATTGTGGCCGTAGCTGCCTGCGCCCTCGACGTGCTGGACCACGACCGCTTCGGGACGCAGATCCAGGATCGCCGCAATGGCACGGCCCAAGGTGAACACGCCCTGACTGTGGCTCCAGACGTCGAGGCGCCCAGCGTCGTATCTCGCAATGGCACAGCTCGGGGCGATCGACGCGTGCGCGAGATACGGCCTCGAGAAGGTGGCGCTCACCACGGCCGACGCATCGTCGTGCCGAGCGGCGTCGTTTCGGATGAGGTTGGTCTCCGCCTCGGCGCTCCGCAACCAGCCCTCCAGGTCACGCGGGTCGGGCAGCTCGATGGCCGCCGACCATGACGCTGCGGCCGCCAATGCCTCGGCCGCCCGGGTGGCCTGCCCCTCGCGCCGAGCGAGGACGGCCAGGAAGTCGCCGTCCCGCACGACATCCTCGACACCGGGCATGGACGCAACGTGGGCGAGAGAGACGTCTTCGAGGTGCGCTCCCGGACCGGGGGGCCGTACGACCCGGGCGTGCAGCATGCCGTCGAAGTCCAGGTCGTGGATGAAGCGCGGGCGGCCCAGCACCTTGTCGGGCAGGTCGACGCGGGCCAGGTCCTTCGAGGCGGGAGGCCTGAGCTCGACATCGAGGGACGGGTCGCCGACCCGGACGTGGAGGTCGACGATGCCGGAGAAGTCAGCATAAGACCCGATGCGGGAGCCGTCTGGGGCCGCGAACACGCCGGACGCCAGCCGGACCTGCGTGATGTCCAGTCCTGCCTTGCGGGCGGCCGCCCGACGGAACAGCTCGCGCGCCTCCGCGCACACGCGCCGGACCGCCGCGCCGGAGATCGCGATCGACAGGCTGCCTGCGGTCAGGCCCTCATCCGGTGACGACACCGTGTTGGTCGCGGCGCCCCGGACGGCCTCGGGCGGAACATCGAGCTCGTGGGCCGCGATCTGAATCAGGGCCGTGACGATCCCCTGCCCGAGTTCGACCTTGCCGACGCGCAGCCCGATCACGCCGTCGTGGGCGACGGTCAGCCACGTAGAGATCCATGGATTGGTGACAAGCGAGGCGGGCAGCTCGGGTGTCACGGTGTCGAACCTGCCGCCGCGAGCACGGCATCGACGAAACGCCAATGTGTGCCGCAGCGGCACAGGTGCCGTTCCAACGCCGCCGACACCTCGTCGCGCGTCGGCCGAGGATTGTCACGGAGGAGCGCGGCGGCGCTCATGATGATCCCCGCGATGCAGTAGCCGCACTGCCCGGCCTGCAGCTCCAGGAACGCGGACTGCACCGGGTGCAAGGCGTCGGGACGACCGAGGCCGGCGACGGTGCGCACCTCGCCGCCGACGTACTCGACGGGCGTGTCGCACGCCGGTGTCGGGTGACCGTCGATCCAGACCACGCACGCCCCGCACTGGCCGCGCCCGCAGCCGAACTTCGCCGACTTGTCGCCGATGTCGTTACGAAGCACCTCCAGCAAGGACGTGCCCGGCGGAACGTCGACGCGGTGTTCGCGGCCGTTGACGGTCAGCTGGATTGAGGCCACATCGCCTTCTCCAGAGTCGGCGGCCGCTGTCATTTCAGGCGTGGCTCGACGCCGCCCAGTAGGTGGGCGCGGACTTGCTCGCGGCGAGTTCCTCGGCTGTCTCGAAGCCGGGGGCCATCGACGCAGAGGTGCCGGCCATGTACTGGTGGTGATCGATGCCGAGCAGCCGGATCCAACTCTGCTGGCCGAAGGTCAGTGCGATACAGCAGCCCAGCTCGACCAACTCTTGCTCGGAGAAGTTGGCGTGCAGACGATCCCAGAGTCCGTCGAGGTCTTGGCTGCCCCAGGCGATGGCCTCGGCGTACGCGAGCGCGGCCTTCTGGCGGTCGTCGTACAGGTCGGACGTCTCGAAGTTCAGCAGTTGATCGTACTGCTGCTCCTGCAGGCCTGCCGTTGCGGCCTTCTCCGAGCGCTGGTTGCCGCAGAACTCACACTTGACCGTCCTGGAGATGTAGACCCGGCACAGGTCCTTGGTCGCGTGGTCGACGACGCCGCTGTGGAACTGAGATTGCCAGCTGTCGGCGAAGGCCCAGAACGCCTCCGGTGAGTGGGCGCGGACCGCGGAGCTCTCGGGTCGTGGTGTGCCGTGCTTGGCGCAACGCTCCATCTCCGCCTTCATTCGCTCGTCCAACTGGTCGAGCGGTACGTAGCTGATGCGCTGCGTGATGGTCGGGCCCATATCGCTCCTCAGCTGGCTGCAATCGATTGTATGAGTATGTGCTGGCCCGGTCGGAGCGTCAAGACCGCCCGCCATGCGGATTCAGCAGGCGAGGTGCTCGTCGAGGAACGCGATGACACCGTCGATCGCGCGCTCCTGCACGTCATCGACCTCGACTGCGCCGTCGGCGCCGACGACCGGGAAGATGTAGCCGTGCAGCGGGTGGTCCCACGTGACCCACGTGGCGTCCTTGCCGCTGGACGCCAACAGGTCGTAGCTCAGCCGGAAGATCCCCTGGAGATGGTCGTCGTCACGGCCCATCACCAGCATGGGTATCGAGATGGGCTCGATGCGCTCGAGCGCGAGCGGTTCATTGATCCGTGAGCGCACGAACGCGGGATCGCGCATCTGCATCTCTTCGATGTTGCGGAGCTGCGTGTCCGGGTTGGTGAAGGCCGTGTCGTCTGGGGTGAGATCGAGGAACTCGTGATTGGCCGGCTCACAAGCGATTCCGGCCTTGAGCGGGCCTTCGTACTGGGACGCGATCTTGAACAGCATCTCGCCGGCATGGCTCACACCGACGTGGCCGAGGCGGTCGGGGTCGATCTGCGGGTGCCGGGCCACATGTTCGAGGATGGCGAGTTCGTCCTCGAACTCCAACGGCGAGCGGTTCATCAGGTCCATGCCCTGCCGTCGGTCCACGACGAGACGCCCGCCCTGATGGAAGCCGAGCTCGACCTCGGTCCGATACCGGCCCCAGGCGCAGGCGTAGCCCGCGTCGAGTAGGCGTTCCATGATGTATCCGTGCGTCGCGACGCGTCCGCGCAGCCACTCCAGACCGCCGCCGCCGTTGCCGTATGCGAGGAACACGAACGGAAGACCGGTGGCATCCGGCGACGGCAGGCGAAGGGCGTAGGGGACGTACAGCCCATCCCAGGTCTCGGCCAGGCAAAAGCTGACCGGCCGTGAGGAGCCCGGCACGGGTTCGGTGATCGCTGCACTCGGTGCGGGCATGTGCCGCTCCAATCGCTCATCGGTGACCGCTGAATGCAAACGATTGCAGACTATCACGGCCTGTGCAGGCGGGCTCCTGATCAATCAGACCGTTGGCGGGTCCCTTCGCGCCCTAGTTCAGGACGGTCACGGTCTCTTCCCCGGCCATCGCTCTTGTGGCCGGCGACGAGGACTTCGCCGGACACCGCATCTGATGGGGCCACCAACTGCAGTCGTCTCGCGCCGGTTTCCTGCGAATACCCTCCACCGCTGCCGGGAAGGGAATGTCCGTCAGGCACGCTGGTCCTCACGATGACGGCCACTCCCCTTCTCGACGATCCCAGCGATCTGTCCGCGCTGCACACCAAGGGCGCCGACCCCGACGAGCTGTTCGCGTCGTTCGCCGCATGGGCCGAGGCGAGTGGCACCGTGCTGTACCCCGCGCAGGAGGAGGCGCTGATCGAACTGGTCAGCGGCGCGAACTGCGTCCTGGCCACGCCGACCGGTTCGGGCAAGTCGCTGGTGGCCACCGGCGCGCTCTACGCGGCGCTGGCAGCGGGACGGCGGAGCTACTACACCGCACCCATCAAGGCCCTCGTCAGTGAGAAGTTCTTCGCCCTGTGCGACGTATTCGGCGCGGCCAACGTCGGCATGCTCACCGGGGATGCCGCCGTCAACGCGGGAGCGCCGATCATCACCTGCACCGCGGAGGTGCTCGGCCAACATCGCGCTGCGCGAAGGTGCAGAAGCCGATATCGGGCTCGTTGTCATGGACGAGTTCCACTTCTACGGCGACCCCGACCGCGGCTGGGCCTGGCAAGTACCCCTTCTGGAGCTACCGAAGGCTCAGTTCCTGCTGATGTCCGCCACGCTCGGTGACGTCACGTTCCTGCGCGAGGACATCACCCGCCGCACCGGCCGCCCGACCGCGCTGGTCGCCAACGCCGAGCGCCCCGTTCCGCTGCACTACTACTACGCGACCACGCCGATGCACGAGACCATCCAGGACCTGCTGGACACGAAGCAGGCGCCGATTTACGTCGTGCACTTCACCCAGGCCTCGGCGCTGGAGCGGGCGCAGGCGCTGATGAGCGTCAACGTGTGCACCAAGGAGGAGAAGGCGGCGATCGCCGAGCTGATCGGCGGGTTCCGATTCTCTACGGCCTTCGGTTCAACGCTATCGCGGTTGGTCCGGCACGGGATCGGTGTGCACCACGCCGGGATGCTGCCCAAGTACCGGCGGCTCACCGAACAGCTGGCGCAGGCCGGCCTGCTCAAGGTCATCTGCGGCACCGACACCCTCGGCGTCGGCATCAACGTGCCGATCCGGACCGTCGTCTTCTCGGCGTTGTCCAAGTACGACGGCGTCCGCACCCGGCTGCTGCAGGCCCGCGAGTTCCACCAGATCGCCGGGCGGGCCGGCCGGGCGGGCTACGACACCGCCGGAACCGTCGTCGTCCAGGCGCCCGATCACGAGGTGGAGAACCTCAAGCAGTTCGCCAAGGTCGCCGATGATCCGAAGAAGCGGCGAAAGCTGGTGCGCCGCAAGGTGCCCGAGGGCATGGTGCCGTGGAGCGAGTCGACCATGACCCGGCTGGTCGAGGCCACCCCCGAGCCGCTGAAGAGCAACATGCGGGTGTCGACGGCGATGATCCTCGACGTCGTCGACCGTCCCGGTGATCCCTTCATCGCGATGCGCAGGCTGCTGACCGACAACCACGAGCCCCGCAAGCGCCAGCTGCAGCACATCCGCGAGGCGGTCGGCATCGCCCGCTCGCTGCTGCAGGCCGGAGTCCTGGAGCGGCTCGACGTGGCCGAGGCCGACGGAAGGCGCTACCGACTGACCCTCGACCTGCCACCGGACTTCGCGCTCAACCAACCCCTGTCCACATTCGCGCTCGCCGCGATCGACGTGCTCGACCCTGCGGCTGAAACCTATGCGCTGGACGTCGTCTCGGTGATCGAGGCAACCCTCGAGGACCCCCGCCAGATCCTGGCGGCGCAACTGAACAAGGCCAGGGGCGAGGCCGTCGCCGCGATGAAGGCCGAGGGCATCGAGTACGACGAACGGATCGAGCTGCTCGACGAGGTCACGTATCCCAAGCCGCTCGAGGAGCTGCTCGGGCACGTCTTCGAGGTGTACCGGCAGAGCAACCCGTGGGCCGCCGACGGCAAGCTGTCGCCGAAGTCCGTCGTGCGCGAGATGTGGGAGCGGGCGTTCACCTTCCGGGAGTTCGTCAGCGTGTACGGGCTGACCCGCTCCGAGGGGGCGGTGCTGCGCTACCTCTCCGATGCGTTCAAGGCGCTGCGGTCCGGAGTGCCTGCCGCGGCGCGCACCGAGGCGGTCACCGACATCGCCGAGTGGCTCGGCGAGCTTGTCCGCCAAGTGGATTCGAGCCTGCTCGACGAGTGGGAGCAGCTCACCAGCCCGGACCAGCCTCTCGATGCGCCCGTGACGGTGCCGGCTCGCCCGCGCCCGCTGACCGGAAACGAACGGGCGTTCACCGCGATGGTCCGCAATGCGCTGTTCCGCCGGGTGGAGCTGTTCGCACGGCGCCGCTGGTACGACCTCGGGATGCTGGACGCCGACGCCGGGTGGACGGCCGAGCGCTGGGAGGAGGTCGTGCGCGCGTACTTCGACGAGCACGACGACGTGGGCATCGGCGCCGACGCGCGTGGCCCGGCGCTGCTGATCATCGATCGCCAGCCCGGCGTCTGGCGGGTGCGGCAGATCCTGGACGACCCAGCCGGCGACCACGATTGGGGCTTCGACGTGGAGGTCGACCTGGAAGCCTCCGACGAGGAGGGCGCGGCGGTCGTCCGGCTCGTCGACGCAGGCCGCATGGACTAGGGGAACGGAGCGCGGACGCCCAGTACTGGCTGCCTTCGTCGGCCGTGGCCCCACCCAGATCTCGCCGACGCCGCGCTGGTCGACACCATCGCGGCCGAGGCTCGGGCCAGCGCGGTCTCCGATGCCCGCAGGTATGGAGCGATCGCCGAGTTGGAGCGGCGTCGCTGCACCGGCTGGCACCCGAATTGGGCGTGTGACGACTGGGACGCCACGGCCGCCGAGGTCGCCGCGGCGCTCAACACCGGCCACGGCCGAGCCTCCAGCGAGATGGATTCTGGCAGTGGCGCTGCGTGACCGGCTGCCGAAGGTGGCGGCCCTGTTCCTGTCAGGGGCGTTGAACGGGCGCCGCGTCTGGCTGATCGCCAATCGCACCTACCTGATGCAGGCGCTGTCGCTGGCGTGACCGTACCGGTGGTGCGAAATTCTTCAGTTGATGGAACCGCAAAAACCCTAGTTTAGGAACAGGGGATGCCGTGTGGACCGCCCTTCCAGTGACCGGGCGGGTTCCAGGGGCACCATGCATTCTTGATCTGTCCGGGCGGGCCCCAATTGACTCCCGGATCCCAGCCGGTCCATTCGGGCCCGTCGACGCATGCGGTTGCATATCCCCACGGACCGCTGACGCAGATTCCGGGATCTGCTGTCGCCTGCCCCGCTCCGGCAACCGCAACCACCACGGGAACCGCCACCGCACCCAATCCCGCCGCCGTCTTACCGAGGATTCCTGACCAGCTCATTACTGTGCCTCCAATCCTTTTACATCCACCACGCTAGCCGTGTGTGGGCCATAGCGATACGGTTGCAGCGCAGTCCCGGGCGCCTGACCGCTCTTCTCGGAGTCGGTGCTCAAACGGTTCTTTGCGCAGTCGGTGTCAGCACCTGGTGAAAACTTTCGTACACCGGCATCGGCGGATGGGCCGATCGGCAGCTGTCCGACGCCACCCGTCAAACATGTCCTACCCGTGTCCCCGATGTGCGCTTACTTGACCACGTACCCCGCGTCGACCGGCAATGTGGTGCCAGTGATGTATCGGCCCGAGTGGCCGCAGAGGTAGACCATCGCATCGCTGATGTCGATGGGTTCGATGAGCGGAACGGGCATTAGGTTTTCCAACGCGGCGGCGTACTCGGGCTGATCGGCGAAAAGCTGCTCAACCTGGTCGTTGACGGCCATTGGGGTCGCCACCCCGGTCGGGTGCACGGTGTTCACCCGAATATTTTTCTCGGCAAGCAGGCTCGCGTAGTAGCGCATTAGCCCAACCACGCCATGCTTGGCGGCGACGTAACCAGGCATTCCGTGGCTTTTCAAGCTGAACCGAGTACGCACACCCGTGAGCCCGGCAATCGAGCTGGTGATCACGATCGCTCCGCCGTCGCCGTGCTCCAGCAGCGCCGGCAGCGCCGCCTCAATGGTGTAGTACACCCCTTTGAGCATCACATCGACCGCATCGAGGAAGGCCGACATCTCCTGCGCCTGCTCACCGGCAATCGGCATGATCCCTGCGTTGGCGAGCACGTAATCGATCCGGCCGAGTTCGGAAACACCTTTGGTCACTACGGCTTGCAGCTTCTTGAAGTCACGGACATCGGCTCGTTCGGCCACGATGCGCCGGCCAGTCTTCTCGACCAGATTGATGGTCTCGTTGAGGTCTTCCGCGGTCGCCATCGAGTAGGCCACGCAGTCGATCTGTTCGCATAGGTCGATGGCGACGATGTCGGCGCCTTCTTCGGCAAACCGAACGGCGTGCGACCGGCCCTGTCCCCGGGCGGCTCCGGTGATGAAGGCAACCTTGCCTTCGAACTGCAGTGACCGCAGTGACACGATTCCTCCGGATGCACTGGACCTCAAGTAGTTGAACAGGCAGGACTGATTATCCGCCCGCCAGCCACGCCTGAAGTATCAAATCGCCTGCAAATATCATCATCCGGGCGTCTGATCGCTGCTGCCGAACCGCGTTTCGAAGTGTTCTTTAGCCAGTCGTTAGCACCACCTGCTCAAGGCGTTCTGGCCAGGATGGTGCGATCGCCAGCTGGCCGACGGTGGTGCGAGACGGATAGCTGGCCGCGAACAGCGCCGCGGGCGGGAACGCAGCGTTCGGCGCGACGAGAACCGCTTCGCGACTCCCTAGAACGTCCAACACCGCGGTGATGCTGTCGGCCCATTGCTCCAACGTCGGCAACGCACCCGTCGAGACCGGATCGGACGCTCCGGTGCCCGGCTGGTCAAAGAAGATGAGCCGACCGAGCGATGGCATCGCTTCGACCCACCCTTGAATGGACGGTAGCTCCGGAAAGACCTCACAGTTTTGGAACCAGTTCGGGACGTACACGATGTCGCGAGGACCTTCGCGTGACGCGCGATAGGCGACTCGCAAGTCCCCGTTCATCGCTTAGCGAGTCTCCGAGAACACCGCAGAAGTCTAAGTCCCGGGAGAGTGCCCGGCGATGACGTCGCCGATGAAGGTCCGGCAGGTTTCCCGCATCAGCTCCAACGACATGTTCGGTGATTTGAGCACGACCTGCACCGCCAGCCCGTCGAGTAGGCCGATCAACATGTTCGCCAAGACGACTGGATCGCCGGCACGGACCAGCCCCTCACCCTGCGCCGAGCGGATCACCCCGGCCACGACGTCGCGCCACTGCCCGTAGAGGCGGTCGTTGATCTCTTGCAGCACGGGGTCGCGGCTGCCTTCGGCCCACAACGCCAGCCACACCTTCCACGCCCGCAGCGACAGTTCATCGTTCGGTAGGTAGGAGTCGACGAGGTCCTGCAGGACCGCCAGGCCGTCCTTGCCGGAGGCGAGCAGCTCCTGTCTACGGGCCAGCGAATCGGTGAGATTGAACTCGAACGCCGCCGCGATGACGTCCCTCTTCGATTCGAAGTAGTAGTGCACCGTGCCCGAGCTGACACCGGCTTCCTTGGCGACGTCGGATAGCCGAAGCGCCGGAATGCCTAATCGACGCGATCGCCGAGCACGCGGCGGACAGGATCTGTGGCCGCCGCTCGGCTTCCACGCTGGGACGCGGCATCGTTGCCTCCGAGTCGACGGGATGTCTCAGAAGCACTGATCGTACAAGTCAGATAACTGCTCGGCCAATCAACAACGCCGCGGAGTCAGCCCAGGTTGCGGGAGATCACCAGCTTCATGATGTCGGAGGTGCCCTCCTCGATCTCCTCCAGCTTGGCGTCGCGCATCCACTGCTCGACGGGATACTCGCGCGAATACCCCCAGCCGCCAAGGGTTTGCACCGCGGCGTGGGTGACGAACATCGCCGTCTCCGACGCCGTCAGCTTCGCCATCGCCGCGATGCCGCGGGCCGGTGCGCCACTGTCGATGACGCGGGCGGCATGCAGCACCAGGAGCCGTGCCGCTTCGATCCGGGTGGCCATGTCGGCCAACCGGAACGCGACGGCCTGGTGTTCGATGATGGGCACCCCGAACTGCTTTCGCGTCTTCGCGTACTCCAGCGCGTACTCGTAGGCGGCGCGCGCCGCACCGACGGCGGCGGCGCCGAGCACGACCCGCGAGATGTCGAAGGTCCCCATCAGCCCGTAGAAGCCCTGGCCTTCGTCGCCGAGCCGGTGCTCCTCGGGCACGAACACGTCGTCGAGGAAGATCTCCCGGCACACGATGGCGCGCTGGCCCATCTTCTTCATCGGCTCGCCGAAGCTCAGTCCCTCGGTGTCCTTGTGTGAGCAGGAACGCCGAGATGCCCGCGGAGCGCTTGAGTCGGATCGGTCTTGGCGAACACCACGTAGAACTCAGCGGCGCCCGCGTTGGAGATCCAGGCCTTCTGGCCGGTGATGCGGTAGCCGCCGTCGACACGGGTCGCCGTCGTGCTGATGGCCGCGGCGTCCGAGCCCGGATTCCGGTTCGGTGGTGGCCAGCGACGTCATCACGGCCTTCGGCCCGGTCAGCGGGGTGAGCCAGCGCTTCTTCTGTTCCTCGGTGCCCAGCACCATGATCGGATCGGAGAAGAATCCGTTGGAGCACACCAGGTTCCCGATGCCCGGGTCGCCCCAGCAGAGCTCCTCCTGCACCAGGCACTGGGTGAAGACGTCGGTGAAGCCGCCGCCGCCGAACTCCTCGGGAATCATGAAGTCGGTGATGCCGACGGCGGCGGCCTTGGCGAAGATGTCGACGGGAGTGACGATGTCGGCCTCGTCGACCTCGCGGGCGCGGGGCCGGATCTCCTTGGCCGCGAAGTCCCGGCACAGCTCGATGATCTGGCGCTGCTCGTCGGACAGCGGCCAGGCCGGGATGCTCGTCGTCGGGTTCGTCGCGGTAGCCATGTGGTTCTCCTTCAGATTCGTTGAAAATGTCTGGGTCGCAGCGGGTTCTAGCGCGTTCGACGACGAGCGCGTCGACCGCGAGCGGTCCGTCGCCGGCGGCCCGCACCGGGTTGAGTTCGATCTCGGCGATGTCGCGGCGGTTGCGCGATGAGCCGCGACACCGCCACGACGACGTCCGCGAGCTTGTCGACGTCGACGGGCGAACGGCCCCGCCAGCCGTGCAGCAGCGGCGCCGCCCGCAGACCGTCGAGCATCGCCGTCGCGGCGTCGTGTGACACGGGCGCGCACTCCAGCCGGACGTCGCGGTGGATCTCGGTTTCGGTGCCGCCGGCGCCGACGACCACCACGGCGCCCAACTGCGGGTCCCGGCGGGCGGCGACGAGGATCTCGACGACGTCGGGGCGGGTGTCCTGCTCCTCGACGACGTAGTCGCCGTCACCGAGCCGGGCGTGCATGTCGTCGAACGCGGCTCGAGCCTGCACCGAGTCGCGCCAGATTCACCGCACGCCGCCGACTTCGCTCTTGTGCTCCAGCCACCCGGCCTTGAGCACGAACGGCGCCCGCAGACCGACCGGTCGCCTCGTCGAGGTCGGCGGCGGTGCGCACCAGTGCGCCGGACGGGAACGCGACGCCGACCTCCGACAGCACCGCCCGTGGCCGCCCAGTAGCCCGGCTTCGACCGGCGCGGTGCTCGACACCGTGGGCGGCTCGGCGGTGCATGTGGTCGGCGCGCGAGCCGCCAAGGGCCGCAAGCACCCGCATCGCCGCCTCGATGCGGCCGAAGGCGGGTACGCCGTGCTGCCACAGTGCCTGCGCGGTCGCCGATTCCGGCGCCATGGTGTGCACGACCACCGGCACCCCGGTGGCGCTCACCACCGCACCGAGCCGCTCGGCAACCGACACCTCTGCATCGGCGAGTGCCGGCGTGTCCTGCCCGTAGCAGCCGAAGTAACCCGTCATCACGACGGCGTCGACGCCGTCCGCCGGCGATGACGTGCTCGACGATCGTGGCGTAGTTCTGCAGGTCCTGCTCCCCCGCGCCCGCCAGGTCGACCGGGTTGGTGCACGCGGCCCCTGCCGGCAACCGCCGTTCGAGGTCGGCTCGACCAGAGCGTCGGGGAACTGCGGAACCGTCAGTCCCGCGGCGGCTGCCACGTCGGCGGCGATACCGCTCTGCCCGCCGCTGTCGCCGACGATCGCGACCCGCCGGCCGCCGGGCACGGGCGCTGCCAGGAAGCTGCGGGCGACGTCGACGACGTCGGTCGGGGTGTTCACCCGCACCACTCCGGCTGCGCGGCAGGCCGCGTCGACGACGTCCAGCGGCGAGGTCAGCGAGCCGGTGTGGGTCCGGGCCAGACGGGCGCTGGCATTGCTCGCCCCCACCGTGAGCAGCACCGTCGGCTTCCCCGCCGATCGCAGCGCCGGCCAGGGTGTCGAAGAGCGACTCGCCGTCGGTGAAGCTCTCCAGGTACAGCGCGATGACGCGGGTCGCGTCGTGGGCGGCCAGATCGGCGAGCAATTCCGTTGCCGTGACGTCGGATTGGTTGCCGATGGAGACGAAGCGGGAGACGCCGAGCCCGTGGCGCCGCCCGATCGCGGCCAGCTCCGAGCCGAGCTGCCCGCTCTGCGAGACGATCGCCATCGGGCCAGGTGTCGGGACTGCCCCACATCAGTTGCAGCTCGGTGCGTGGCGTCGTAGATGCCGAGGCTGTTGGTGCCGATCAGTCGCGCGCCGTGCGCGGTGATCTTCGCCGCGAGCGCGGTGTCGTCGGCGATTCCTGCGGTGATTCCAAGGAAGCCGCGGACGCCGCGCTCGAGCGCCTCGTCGACGACGGCGTCGACGTGGGCGGCGGGTACGCAGAGCGCGACGAGTTCGGGGACCTCGGGAAGTTCCGAAATGCGCGTCGCGCAGCGCTGCCCGAGCACCGTCGGCGAGCGGCGGTTGACGAGGTAGCACGTCGCGTCGGTGCGCGCCCTGCAGCGCGCCAGAGGCCAGCCAGTATCCCCACTTGGCGGGGTCTTCGGAGGCACCGACGACGGCCACGGAGCGCGGATCGCTGAAGACTCCGAGAGTCGAGTCGGTCGAGACGAGTTGCGCCGTCACGGGTGTGCCTCTGCTGCGATCTCGGCCGCCGCACGCTGTCCGGAGGCGATCGCCCCGTCGATGTAGCCGTTCCAGACGCTCGAAGTCTCGGTGCCCGCCCAGTGGATGGGTCCGCAGGCGGTCCGCCAGCCGGTCGCGCCGTGCTCGAACCAGACCCCGGGGGCGGGGTTGGCGGCGTATCCGCCGTGGGCCCACGGGTCATCGGGCCAGATCTTCTCGGTGTATCGCAACGGGTCTGCCGCCCGCTCGCCGAACAGGGCGCCCAGCGTGGCCAGCACGTCGGCGCGGCGCTGCTCCGGCGGGAGCGCCGACCAGCGGCGTTGGCGGTCGGCGTAGACGAAGGACACCAGTACCCCGGCACTGGCGTCGTCGGGCGAGTTGTCGAACACCACGCCCACCGAGTGGGCGCCGTAGACGGTGGCCTCGCCGGAGTGGCCGTCCGCACGCCAGAAGGGCGAGTCGTAGACGGTGTGGATCTTCGCGACGTCGCCCATGGGGCTGCGCTCCATCCATCGGTTGCGCGACTGTGGCAGCGGCGGCGTGAACCGAAGCCGCACGGCCGCACCGGGAGACACCGCGACCACGACGTGGGAGGCGCGCACCGACCCGCGGTCGGTCTCGACGAGTACGCCGCCGTTTTCGAGGGTCTCGACGTGGCGGACCGGCGTGCTCAGGTGGATCCGGTCGCCGAGGTGATCGGCGATGGCCAGCGCCACGGACTGCGCGCCGCACGTGAACCGTCGCTCCTGTGCGCAGCCTTCGGTCTCCATCAGTTGGTCGAATCCGCCTGCCGCGGCGACGTAGAACAGCAGGTGAAACAGCGAGATGTCACGCGGCTCGACCGTCCACACGCCCTGGACGGCGAGGGCGAGACGAAGCCGCGCGTCCTCGTTGGGCACGGTGCGGTCCAAGAAGGACTGCACGGTTTCGCCGTCCCATTCCGCCAGCTGTGGGGTGGCGGTGGGGTTCTCCAGGTCGATCGTTGCGGCCAGCTCGTCGATGACGTCGGCGGCGGCGACGTACTCGTCGACGCCGGGAGCATCGACGGGCCCCGCACCGCGAAAGGGACGCCGCACACCGTCGGTCCACAGCTCGAGATGATCGCCCGTGTTGTAGGTCGGGAAGGTGTCGCAGCCGAACCGACGCGCCGCCGCGAGCAGTCGGGTCTGGGTGGGGCCGACCCACTGCCCGCCGTGGTCGACCACCAGGCCGCCGTCGAGACGTTCCGACCACACCCGGCCGCCGACCCGGTCGGAGCCTTCCAGCACCAGCACGTCGGTCCCGCCGTCGTGGAGGGCCAACGCGGCTGACAGGCCCGCATATCCCGCACCGACGACCACCGTGTGCGCCGTCGCGGGTAGGTCACGGGCTGCCGGTGAGAGTGGCGAAGCTGTGGGCATGAGGCCAGTGTTGTTTATAACTGGCCCGCCAGTCAAGTATTTTCTGTGACTTGACTCAGGGGCTTGACACGATGTGGCGCCCGCCACACACTGTTTTAAACTGGCCAGCCAATCAGAAATGAGGTCGATGGTGGACGACACCACGTTCGAACAGGAACTACAGCAACGCCTGCACACGATCGAGTCCCCCGACGGGCCCTCGCTTACGGTGCCTGACCTGCCCTTACTGGACTTCCTGCTGGCCGCGATCACACTGGTCCTGACCATCGCCGCGCTGATGTGGTGGGCCTACTGATGACCCACCTCCTGCGCCGGAACAAGACGGCAACCGCCCCGGATGACTCCAGCTTCGATGCCACGCTCACCGAACTTCCGCTGCTGCCACAAGAGCGGATCTGGGGCTTCTGGCAGCATTCGTCGGTCAACGTCGGCCTCGCGGTAGCCACCTGGGCGTTCCTCCAGGGCGCGGCCGTGGCCTACTACGTCGGCGTCGTCCAGGCCATCGCATCCATCGTCATCGGCTACGGCATCAGCGTGCTGCTCATCGCCCTTGCGCCGTGCATGCCGTCGGTCAAGTACGGCATCGAACAGTTCGTCGGGCTGCGCAGCGCGTTCGGCGAGAACGGTGCGCGAGTGGTGATGGTTGCGGTGTCGACGGTGCTCGCCGCCGCGTGGTCCGCCGTGCTGGCGATCATGTTCGGGCACGGCCTGGTCACCGTCGCCAACCAGCTGTTCGGCATCGAGTTGTCGGATTCGGGGACCGCCGCGAGCCTGCTCGCGTTGGTCGCGATCATCGTGTCGTGCCTCATTCTCGCCCGCGGACCGGTGTCGGTCGAGGCGGTCTGTCGTGTCATCGCCCCGATGCTGGTCGTCATTCTGGTGGGGATCATCGTCATCGTCTTCGCCAACCACACGTGGTCGGAGCTCACCGCACTGGCGCCCCTCGGCGGGGTCAGCGACGACCCTCACCTGTCCTTCCTGCTCGCGATCGAACTGAACATCGCCGGCGGGTTCGCCTGGTGGCCCAACATGGGCAACCTGGCCCGCCTGGGCCGCAGCTCGCGAGTCGGGTTCTGGCCCAACTGGATGGGCATCTTCGGGGCCTCGGTGGTCGCGGCAATCGTTGGATCGCTGGCCGCCTTGTCGTTGCAGATCGACGACCCGACGCAGTGGATGATTCCGCTGGCGGGCGCGGGCATCGGAGTGGTCGCACTGGTCATCATCTGTCTCGCCAACGTCACCGCGATCCTGTCGCAGGGCTATGCGTCGATGGTCGCGCTCAAGGGCGGCGGGGGCAGAGTGTTCCGAATGGCGGCCTGGCCGTGGCTGATTGCCGTCATCCTCGGCCCCGCCGCCATCCTGGTCTTCTTCCCCGCCGCCGTGTACGACAACTACGGTCGCTTCCTGTCCTGGGGCGCCATCGTCCTGGCTCCGCTGTGTGCGGTGCAGCTCGTCGACTACTTCGTCTTGCGGCGGCGCGAGCTGTCCGTCCGTGACCTGTTCCTGCCGATCGGCCAGTCCAAGTACGGCTACTGGAAGGGCGTGAACATCGTCGCGTTCGTCGCGGTCACGGCGGGTGCCGTTGTGTATTCGCTGCTACTGAACCCGGTTTCGTACGAGCCAAGTGCGTGGTTCCGGCACACGACGGCGTCACTGCCCGCCTTCATCGTCGCCGGGGTGGTCTACTACGCGCTGACCCGCTTGGTGGTGCAGCCCCTCGGCAAGGGCGGATACGCGCCCCGAGGGGTTGCCGCCTAGCATCTGGTGGCATGACGCTGTCCCGTGAATTGTGGTCCGACAACGCCGACTTGGCCGCCACCGCACTGGCGGATCCGTTCGTGAGCCGACTCGCCGACGGATCACTGGACCGGGCATCCTTCGCAAGCTACGTCGCGCAGGACGCCTTCTTCCTCGAGTCATTCGCCCGCGCTTACGCTTTGGCCCTCGCACGCAGCTCCGATACGCCCACGCTGCTCGCATTGGCCGGTCTGATCGGCGGCGTCAGCGAGGAGTTGAGGTTGCACGACTCGTACGCCGCCCGCTGGGGCATCGACATGTTCGGCGTCAAACCGTCACCGGCGACGCTCGCCTATACCGACTTCCTGCTCGCCACCGCCGCGACCGGCGGGTTGGGCATGGTGTTCGCAGCGATGACGCCGTGCATGCGACTCTATGCGTGGCTTGGCGGGGAACTGGACGCGGGCGCCGCCGGGCCGTACGCAGAGTGGGTGACGACCTACGCCGACCCGCAATTCGAGGCACTGGCAGCCCAACTCGAACGACTCCTCGACGAACACGCCGAGGCCACCCCTGGCGTACGAGGGGCCTACCGGCGCGCGATGCAGCTGGAGGTGTCGTTCTTCGAATCCGCACTCAGCTGAGGACGCCGCACCCCAACACGGCCGCGAGCGCATCGTCGAGGATGTCGAGCCCTTCAGCGAGTTCCGCGTCGGTGATCGTCAACGGCGGCGGCACGCGGCCAGGCTCCCGTTGGATTGCGCGTCGACCATTGCGATCCCGTAGTCGAGTTCGGCCTCCCAATCGTAGGTGCCGTCGGGGTGGCGGAACGGCGACCGGTACGCGTTCGGGGTCGGCAGCGCGAGACTCCCCGGCATCGGAGGTCCGTACCCGCGCCGGCCGGCACTGTAGGTCGCCGACGCCGCGGCCGACGTCATGCCGTGCCACGACCGGTCGAAGGACACGATCTCGTAGCGGCCGGTGTACAGCTTGGCCATTTTGATGGCCGCCTCGTTCGACTCGGCCCCGGTGGTGAGCAGCAGAACCTTGCTCAATTGGGGAGGCAGGGTCGCGGCGAGCACCTTCGCGAGTTGGACGACCGGGACGCTCAACATCCCGCTGTAGAGGTGGTCGAGGGTGGCGACCGCCGTCGACACGGTTTCCACGACGTCGGGATGCGAGTGGCCCAGCACGGAACTCATCTGCCCGGACGTGAAGTCCAGAATCGCAGCGCCGTTTTCGTCGTAGACGTAACATCCATTGGCCCGCTTGATGATTCGCGGAACGAAGGACGACCCGTATCGAACGACGTGCTGGTCGGCGTCGCGCCAGAACTGTTCAGTGTTCACCCGGTGTTCCTACCATCTGTTCGCATCATGGACTGGGGTCGTTTTCGTTGGCTACCCGGCGGCCGGCGGCTTGCGCAACAACTGAACTTGCGTCTCGGTGCCGTCGAAGCCGACCGACGTGAAGTCCGCCCGCGGGAACGCCGCCGCGTGCAATGCAACGGCCGCATCCAGCGCGTCGACGTTCGGAGCCAACACGAAATTGCCCCACCAGAAGTCGGGTGTCTCAGGCGTTGCCACGACGAGCATCCCATCGCGCTCGGTGACCGAGGAGCCGCCGAGCGCGAGCATCATGACGTCAGTGCGAAATCCCAGCGATTCGATGCGCACACGGTCGACCGTAGCGCCGCAATTGCTGAATCTGTGGATTGTGCAAGGAAACGCCCGCGCCATCGACCTTCCCCTTGCCCGCCGTGTGGCGCTGCTCACATGCTGAAGGTGACCACAGCGGGAAAGGGAGGTCCCATGTCGATACAACTGGGTGCGTTGACGATTGCGCTTGGTGTGGCGGTGCTGGTCGCGATGGCATGGCGCAGGCATGTCCGCCGTCTGAATGACGAGACCCCGGAAGAGCGCTACCGCCGTGACTGTGAGGCCTTCCGGCGTCAACGCGAGACTCGGCTCACGGCGCGCCATTCCGAGGAGGTCTGGGCGGCCGGGACTGAGGGCTCACCGTCGCGGGGCAAGCAGGCCGTTGCCTGGGTGACCATCGCATCAGTGGGCTGCGGGGGCTGCGGCGGCTGCGGCTGTGGCGGTTAGCGATGCTGGGACTGCAGCGCAGGCGCGCCGACTGGCTCGAACGGTCGTCAACCGCGGTGGGAGACCTCGAGCTGCCCCCCGCTGTGTTCAAGACGTGCCCATGGGAGCCACGTGAGGTCGTCGAGACCGGTTTGCGGCAGTGGCTGCGTTGTTGCGCGGCCGCACTGCGCGACGACCAGCTGATCGGGATGCCGTCGCGCGCAGTGGATGAGGCCTGGCACGGCCTGATCCTGTGCACCGCGCGGTATCAGGCGTTCTGCGCAGAGGCCTACGGCAAGTTCATGCACCACCATCCGGTGGGCGGCGCTCCCGCCAACAGCCCGGCGGCCACCGACCCCATGGACGACCAGCTGCGTAGGACCGTGATCGCCTGGACGTTGGTCGCGATGCCGGGCGAACAGTGTGTCCTGTGGGATCTCGACGAGCGTCTCGGCCTGGACAAGCCTTGGGGCATCGACCTGGCCCGGGTCGCGGAGATTCAGGAAGACGTGACCAAAATCCTTCCGGGCGTAGAGCTTTGACCACATGCCACTGGTGGTGCACTACACAGACGTGAACGGCCGGTTGGGCCGTGTGTTCATGCTGGTCGTGTCGGGCATGTTCGCTGCGGTGCCTCTGTGGTTGCTCTTCCTCGGCGTGAACCAGGTTCTCAGCTTCGTCGGTCTTGGTTTCACCGATTCCTTCGTGGATCCCGAGGCACCGTGGGCCGCCGTCGTGTTCTGCCTGGTTGTCCTGTCTCCCGGTACCTGGCTCTTGGTTTGGTTCGCTGCCCGGGTCGTCGTCCTCGGCAGGCGGGGCGTCCGCCGGTGCTGGTGGCTACGACTGTCGAGTGAGGGCTTCGACGTCAACGACCGGATCTTCAAGCCTCGCTGCTATCAGTGGCGCGACATCGACGAGTTCATGCTCGTCGACAACTCCCTTCGGGTTGGCTTCCACTTTTCGCCGCACCGTCGTCCGTCGCTCACGAGGCGCTTCACGAAGTCGATGACCGACCTGCGTGACCGCGATGGGAAGAAGGCAGACGGTCTCGTCATGGGCTATTGGGACCGCCCCGTCGACGAGGCGGTCGATCTGATGAACGAGTGGCTGGCGCGCTATCGGACGCCCTGACGAATCAGGCGCCGTGCGCGCTCAGCTCGATCGTGGACGTCGGCGCCGGGGCTGCGCCGGCCACCAGCGCGTAGAGCGGTGCGCCCCAGGCGTGTACACCGGCTGCAGCGGGCGCATACGACGTGTGTATCGCGATCTCGGCGGGCGACACCTCGGACGTATCGGGGTCGTAGTCGCAGACCGGGTCGCCCAGGTCGCAGACGCTGACGGTGCGCGCGCCGATCTCCGGCGGCAGCATCGAGGTGTTGGTGGACGCGAGGAACGAGTGCTCCTGACCGACGCCCTTGCGTGCTCCGGGCGCTGAGCCGGACACGTACGCCGTCGACCCCATCTTGACGGTGGTGTCGACGGGCAGCCGGTCACCGTCGGCGATCAGAAGCGCGGCCACCACGTGCGGATCGTCCGCCAGGTCGTACAGGTTGCGGTGAATCACCATGGCACCCTGCGAATAGCCGGCGAGGACCACCTTGGTGTCGGGGCACCGCTCGGTGAACGCCTCGAACTGCTCGGCGGTGGCGTCGGTACCGTCGTCGACGCTGCTGAGGAATGTGAGCCAACCACCGATCCCACCCTTCAACGGAACGGGCGCCGCGGGGTACTTCACGGCTTCTGCGGTGATGGTCCGCCCGCCCGCTGCGAGGTCGGCGCGCAGTTGCTGATACGACTGGTAGATCACGTCGCCCATGCCGCCGTTGGCGGTCAGGCCGGCCCCGTCACGCTGACCCGAGCCCGCTGCCCCGAGCCAGTGATAGTCGGCGCACCCTGGAGCGGCCGCGGCGGTTCCGGTGGCCAGTCCGGCCAGCGCGATGCCGGTTGTCAGGACGGTCAACCCCAGACGACGAATCATGTCGGGTTGATCGTTGGCTGGGCACTTCGTGTTACAGGTGGGGTTACCGAGCAGACGGAACGGGCACGGCCCAGGCGCTGCCTTGCTCACGATCGAGCACCGTTTCACTCTTGTTCTTCAGCGCGAAGACGTAGACCAGCAAGCTCACCCCGATCACCACCGTGACGTAGACGATGAACAGGGTGACGTTGCCGTTCGACTTGGCGGCTTGGAAGAGTAGCGGTGCCGTGCCGCCGAACGCGGAGTTCGCGAGCGCGTAGCCCAGTCCCACGCCCAACGCCCGAATCTCGGCCGGGAACAGCTCCGCCTTCACGATCGCGTTGACCGAGGTGTACCCGGTGATGATGACGTAGCCGACGGCTGTCAGCGTGAAGGCCATCAGCGGCGAGGTGGTCTGCGGCAGGAAGGTGAGCAGGACATAGGTGTAGAGGACGCCACCGACGCCGAAGAAGATCAGGAGCGGCCTGCGACCGACCCGATCGCTGATCATGCCGCCGACGGGCTGCAGCAGCATCAGGAAGATCAACCCGAGCAGATTGATCCACGTCGCCGTCAGCGCCCGCTCGGATCCGAAGGTCGACTTCACGATCGCCGGCGCGTTGATGCTGTACGTGTAGAACGCGACCGTGCCACCTGCCGTGATGAGGAACACGAGCAGCAGGGGACGCCAGTGCGTGGTGAACAACGTCTTCAGCGAACCGGCCGCCCGATCCTTGCCCTCGCGGATGGCCTCCAGGTGAGACTCGCTGAGCGACTCGTCCATCGAGCGGCGAATCCAGAGCACCACCAGGGCTGCGATGCCGCCGATGAAGAAGCCGATCCGCCATCCCCAGGCGTGCAGCTGGTCGACGTCGAGGACGTTGAGCGCGATGAGGAGCGTGAACTGCGCGAGCACGTGACCCCCAATGAGGGTGACGTACTGGAAGGACGACAAGAAGCCGCGCCGATTCGCGGTCGCCGCCTCGGACATGTACGTCGCCGACGTGCCGTACTCCCCACCCGTGGCGAAGCCCTGCAACAGCCGCGCGAGGATCAGGATGACCGCGGCCCAGTACCCGAGAATCTCGCGGGTGGGCATGATCGCCACGACGAAGGAGCAGCCCGACATGACCGTGATGCTCAGCATCAGGGCGGCCTTGCGGCCGCGGCGATCGGCGTAGCGGCCGAAGAACCAGGATCCCACCGGTCGCATGATGAAGGTGACCGCGAAGATCGCGTAGATGTACACCGTTGAATTGGTGTCGTTCTTGTCGAAGAACTGCGCCTCGAAATAGCTGGCGAAGACGGTGTAGACGTAGACGTCGTACCACTCGACGAGGTTTCCCGCGGAACCCCTCAAGGTGTTGAGCACCGCCCGCCGGGTGCTCGTCGGAGCGCGTGTTGGACCGGTCTGGCTGGACTGCGTCGTCCGATCGCTCATCTACGGACGATAACGGATCGGTCGCCCCGGTCGGCACCATTTTCCTGATGCCGACCGGGGCGCCGTCTCAGCGTCGTAGCTTTAGTTGCAACGAATCGGGTGGAACAGATCGAAAAGCGGGCCGGCGCATGGCCCTACCCAATCCGGGGCAGGACGGAAGCCGGGCGGCGGGTACCAGCCTGCCGGCGGCACCCAGTCCGGTGGCGGCGCCCAGCCCGCGGGTGGAACCCAGCCCGGCGCGGGATAGCCGTTGTTCCACCCCCGCCCCCATTCCGGATGGTTCCAGTTGCCGTGACGTGGCCAATCTTGGCTCCAGCCAACGCCAAGGGCGGTTAATCCTGCGGGCGGCGAACCTGCCTGTACGTCAGGAACAGCAGCCGAGGCGACGGCGGGGAACATCATTGCTCCCGCGACGCAGGCACCTGCCGCGGCCAGCGCAAATGCACGACGCGGCGTCGTTGATCTCATCATTCTCTTCCCTTCATATCGGAGCGGGTGCAGCGATTACGTTATGGTGCAATCGATTCCGACGTTACGATGCCCCGCTAACAAATCGGACAAGGCCAACTACGAAATTGCTGCCAACAAGCGGGGAAACCGATTGGGAACACGTGGCAGTTTGCTGGACTCGGCGTGGCGGAACCTCGACCGTTCGTTCGGGCGCCGCTAGCCTTCAGAGGCATGCCACTGGTAAGAATCGATGTACTGCACGGCCATTCGTACGAAGAACGCGAGTCCATCGGGGATTGTGTCCAGCAGGCGATGATCGAGACACTCGACGTGCCCGAGCGAGATCGCTTCCAGATCATCAACGAGCACGGACTGAAGGGCTTCGACTTCAACCGCTCGTATCTCGACATCGACCGTTCCGATCGCTTCGTGCTCGTCCAGGTGACCTTGTCCGCGGGACGTAGCACGGAGGCGAAGCAGGCGTTCTATGCACGCCTCGCCGAGCTTCTCGCCGAGTCGATCGCGCTACGCGCCGAGGATCTGTCCATCGTCATGGTCGAGAACGAGCGCGCCGACTGGTCGTTCGGTCGCGGCGAGGCCAGTTACGTCGTGCTCCCTCGCGAGCAGTGGCGCTGACGCATCCGATTCAGAGCGACGGGTCGTACCACACGCGCCGACGCCGGCGTCGCGAAAGGACCAACGCCACCGCCGCGCACAACCCCGCCGTGGCCACCGCGGCCGCGACCGCGACGCCATAGACGTCCCTGGCGGGCATGCTCGACGTCTTGTTCGCCAGGTGCAGCTGGTAGTCGCCGGGCAGCGGTCCAGGCGCCGGAGTATCCAGGCCAGGGAACTGCTGGGTCTTGTGCACGTCGAATTCCCGTTTCCCGTCGGGTGTTTGGGCCCAATTGCCCCAGACGGGCGTGACACCGTCGAGCAGCACCTTGTCCTCACCGTATTGCGGATCCGGGCCGGCGTCGATGACCTGGTTGACCGTGAACGGGTCATAGCTCTCGTCGGGATAGTCGACGGCGACGGGGACGTCGGAGTAGCTGGTCAGCGGCGGAGGTGGCGGTGGCAGACCGTATCCCGGGTCGTACCCGCCGCCGAAGAAGCTTCCAACCGCGTCGTCGATGGCCGCGCCCGCGGCATCGAGCACCAGCGCCGTGAAGTTGTATGCGCCATAGGTGGCGGCATCCAACACCGCACTGCCGAGCGGCGGTATCACCACGATCTCCGGCGCTCCGCCGTAGTCGTACACGATCTGCAGCTGGTTCTGGTACGGGTTGCAGATGATCGGCCGGTAGTAGGCGTCATAGCGCACCCAGTTGCGGTCCCACTGGCGCACCGGGTGATCCCACCTGCCGTGGTCGAAATCGGGGCGTCCGAAATTGCCGTGATCACGCCAGTCCACGCCACCGTGATCACGCCAGTCCACGCCACCGTGATCACGCGAGTCCTGACCACCGTGATCACGTTCGTTCTCGCCACTGGGCAGCAACTGGACGTCATGCCGCAACTTGTCGACGTCTGCCGCAGACGCGGGAGCCGGCTTGTGTTCGACGGGTACTGCTGCCTCGGCGGTGGCGACGTCCTGTTGTGGTGCACGCGTCGTGACGCCCCGATGAACTGTCGCTGCCTGGCCACCCGGCGACGCCGCCCGCGGCGCTGCGTCGTGGCCTGCCCCGTTCTTCGGTGCCTGTCCTTGCCGCGGTCCTGGTGGTTGGCCGGTGAATGGCCGGGAACCATCCGCACCGTGCTGGTCCGGCCCGTGCTGGTCCGGCGGCGCCCCAGCGTCGTGCGGCGGCTCGGCGTCGTGCGGCGCCGAAGGTTCGTTGTTGGCGTCGGGCGGAGCGTCCTGCCCATGCTGCGCGACCGGCGGTCCGTCATGGCCATGGTCCGGCGGCGCCCCGGCGTCGCCCGGCGGCTCGGCGTCGTGCGGCGCCGAAGGTTCGTTGTTGGCGTCGGGCGGAGCGTCCTGCCCATGCTGCGCGACCGGCGGTCCGTCATGGCCATGGTCCGGCGGCGCCCCGGCGTCGCGCGGCGGCTCGGCGTCGTGCGGCGCCGAAGGTTCGTTGTTGGCGTCGGGCGGAGCGTCCTGCCCATGCTGCGCGACCGGCGGTCCGTCATGGCCATGGTCAGGCGCCGCATCGTGGACCGGCGCGCGCGGTGCTGATTCACGAGCCGGGGGCTGCGCTTCGCGAACCGGAGGCGGAGCTGACTGACGGACCGGGGGCGCCTCCCGGGGCGCCCTCGGTGCCGGGGCTTCCATCCGCGGAGCCGGGGCCGCCCGGGGAGCCGGGGCGGCCGCGCGCGGAGCCGGCGCGGCCGGGCGGGGCGGAGGCCCCGGAATGAAGGGCGGAGGCGGCGCGGCCAGCGCCGGCGCAATGCCCCCGGTGAGCGTGGACAACGAAATGACTGCCCCGGACGCGATCACGACCATTCCCTCGCGACAACGACGACACCAGACTGCACGACTCATCAGGCCCGACTCCTCTCCACATCGGGATGGCGGCAGGACACGCCGCTTCAGAAAACGCAGGAGGTCCTTCGCCATTCAAGTATTTCTCAGTCTTCTCCCGAATCCTGAACCTTAGAGTACAGCTAACTGTGAGATGACCTAAAGACTTGGCTGTTGCAGGTGAGGGCCTGAGTAGTTCCTGCCAATGCGGCCGAACTGGGAGCGCGCTGAGAGTTGTTATGGCTTCGCAGTTGCCGTGGGCACCGGCGATCATGATGTCGGCACATCAACATTGAGGAACGCACATGCAATACCTAGTCAACATGGCCACCCATGTTCCCGATGGCACGGCAGCAGATGCCGTCGACGAGGTCCGCGCCCGCGAGGCCGCGCATTCTCGGGAACTGGCCCGCGACGGACAGCTCCTGCGGCTGTGGCGCCCGCCGCTGCAGCCGGGTGAATGGCGCACCTTCGGGCTCTTCGCGGCTGCTGACGGCGATGCGCTCGAGGGGATCCTCGCTGCGATGCCGCTACGCGTGTGGCGAACCGACGAGGTCACGCCACTGTCGGCGCACCCGAACGATCCATTGCACGGTGGAAGGACTCCGGGCAACCTCGACGGTTCCGAATTCCTGATCGCCATGACGATCAGCGCGCCGCCGCACACCTCGGTGGACGTCGTCGCGGACAAGATGGCGCGCGAGGCCGAACGTGCCCGCGAACTCGCCGGGCAGGGCCACCTGCGGCGGTTGTGGGCGCTGGCGGGAACGCCGGAGCGCCGACGCACCCTCGGCTTGTGGCGGGCGCACGACGATGCCGAGATGGCGGGCATCGTCGAGGCGCTGCCGTTGTACGCGTGGATGGACGTGCAGATCACCCCGCTCTCGGAGCATCCCAGCGACCCGGCAATCCAGCAGGGCACCGATTAACCGGCCGCGAGGCCGGCGGGATCGGTGCGCCGCCGGGCATCGAGGACCAGCATCGCGACGTGCAACGACGTCATCGACTCCGCATCGTCGAGGTCGACGGCGAGGCGACGCCCGATCGCGACCAAGCGCTTGTAGAGCGCAGGGCGGCTCATGTTCGACTCCTTGGCCAACGCCGCCTTGTTGCCGCCCAATCGCAAGTAGTGGCGCAGCAATTCGAGGCTCCCGCCGTCATCGCCGGCCAGAAGGGCGTTGAGTTCGGTTTCGGCGAAGCGTTGGACGCGCGGGTCGTCGCGCAGCAGCGCGATCAGTCCGCGCAGCCGCACGTCGGAAGCGCGGTAGAACGCTTGCGGCGTGCCGTCCATCGCGATGGCGACCTCGCCGACGTGGGCGGCTTCGCCCAGCCCGCGGATCGCATCCGTGATGTCCGCAGCCGGTTCACCCACCGCGCACACCGACCGCGCCGTGCCGTCCAACCGTTGGAGGTCGCCGCGCAGGCGCTCGCCCAATGCCTCGAATGCCTTGTCCGCGCCGCCACGCGAGAGGCCGACTGCCAGTGACGGCGCCGATCTCGCCGTCGCCGCGAATGGTGAACAAGCCCGGTATGCCCCGCCGCGTTGACCGTGTGAGCGACGACGTCGAGGATGCTTACGTTGCGTCTTTGCGCGGCAACGGGATCGGCGCCCTGGCCTGGCCGGTCGACGCGCACGACCACGGGGTAGTAGCGCGCCGCCGTTCGCAGCCCCAGAGCGTGGGCGCGCGCGGCGACCTCACGTTCGTCGGTGATGCGGTGCTGGAGAACGTCGTCGATCAGTCCGCTCTGAGCCTGCTGCTGCAGGCCACTGCGGTCTCGCTCGATCATGCGGTTCAGCGCGAGCGCGGCGGCCGCGCGTTCGAGGACCATGGTCGCTCGGGCGCGATCGGCCGGCGTCCGAGGGACGATCAGCCTGCCCCATTCCTCACCGCGCGGACCGACCGAGGTGATCGCCCAACTGTCCGTTCCCAGGCGGGTTGGCGCGTTCATTCTGGACCGGCGCTCCCAGTCATCCAGCAGGGTCACGGCCACGTCACCACCGGGCGCCACGGCCAACGCTTGATGCGCGAGGTCCTCCAGCACGACCGGTTCGTCGACCATGCGTGCCGCCGCGTCGACGATGCCCGCGACTGAGGCGCGCTTCATGCTCAGCTCGGTGAACGTCTCGTGCACGCGTCGAGTCGAAGGCGACCTCGTCGTATTGCTCGGCGACGATGCGCCGGTGCACCGCTTCGGTGACGTCGACGAACTTGATCTGCCGGTGCAACGCCACCAGCGCGAGGTTCAGACGTTTGGCGAACGCGGTCACCGAGTCCGGAACCGACGACAACGCCGTGCCGAGTTCGACGACCACGCCCATCGCCCCGGCATCGGCGAGGCCCTGGAGGTAGCGCCGAGGCGACCGGCCGAGGGCTGCTCCGGTGGTCAGCACCAGCTCGCCACCCTGAAGCAGATCGGACAGGTCTGCGATGTCGCTGACGTGTACCCAGCGAATCGGTTCATCCCAGCGGCAAGCGCTGAGGACCGCGGGCCGTCCCTGCTGAACCACCGGCAGCCCGATGACCTCCCCGATCGTCAACGCCATTTACACAGTGTAAACATTACGGGGTGCACGATTACGCTATGGGAAAGGGTTAAATCAGGCCGCTTTCGCCTCAAACTCTGCCGAGACCCATGGCGTCTATCTCCCACTGGATCAACAACGAGAACTATGCAGGGACCAGTGGCAACACTGCGCCGGTGACGAATCCGGCCACCGGTGTGGTCACCGGTCAGGTGGCATTGGCCAGCGTGGAGGATGCGCGTGCGGTCATCGATCGCGGCCGCGGCCGCGTTCCCGGCCTGGCGTGACACCTCGCTGGCCAAGCGCACCCAGATCCTGTTCGACTTCCGCGAGCTGCTCAACGAACGCAAGGGCGAGCTGGCCGAGATCATCACCGCCGAGCACGGCAAGGTCGTCTCCGACGCCCTCGGCGAAGTGTCACGCGGCCAGGAAGTCGTCGAATTCGCCTGCGGCATCCCGCATCTGCTCAAGGGCGGGTTCACCGAGAACGCCTCGACCAAGGTCGACGTCTACTCGATCCGCCAACCCCTCGGCCCGGTCGGCGATCATCTCCCCGTTCAACTTCCCGGCCATGGTCCCGATGTGGTTCTTCCCCATCGCCATCGCCACCGGCAACACCGTGGTCCTCAAACCGAGCGAGAAGGACCCCACCGCCTCGCTGTGGATGGCCAACCTGTGGGCCGAAGCCGGCCTGCCCGCCGGCGTGTTCAACGTCCTGCAGGGCGACAAGACCGCCGTCGACGAACTGCTCGACCAACCCCAAGATCAAGTCGGTGTCGCTTCGTCGGCTCCACCCCGATCGCCCGTACGTCTACGCCACCGGCACCGCCACCGGCAAACGCGTCCAAGCCCTGGGCGGGGCCAAGAACCACGCGGTGATCCTGCCCGACGCCGACCTCGACCTGGCCGCCGACGCCATGGTCAACGCCGGCTTCGGCTCGGCCGGGCGAACGCTGCATGGCCATCTCCGCCTGCGTCGCGGTCGGCCCCATCGCCGACGACCTGGTCGCCAAGATCACCGAACGCACCACCCCACTCAAGATCGGCGACGGCACCCAGGACTCCGACATGGGCCCGCTGGTCACCAAGGCCCACCGCGACAAGGTCGCCTCCTACATCGACGCCGGCGAAGCCGACGGCGCCAAGATCGTCGTCGACGGGCGCACCGTCACCCCCGACGGCGGAGCGGACGGCTTCTGGCTGGGCCCCACCCTGATCGACCACGTCACCCCCGCAGATGAGCGTCTACACCGACGAAATCTTCGGCCCCGTCCTCTCGGTCGTCCGCGTCGAAACCTACGACGAAGCGCTCGACCTGATCAACGCCAACCCCTACGGCAACGGCACCGCCATCTTCACCAACGACGGCGGCGCCGCCCGCCGCTTCCAGAACGAGGTCGAGGTCGGCATGATCGGCATCAACGTCCCCATCCCGGTACCCATGGCCTACTACAGCTTCGGCGGCTGGAAGGCCTCCCTGTTCGGCGACACCCACGCCCACGGCACCGAAGGCGTGCACTTCTTCACCCGCGCCAAAGCCATCACCCAACGCTGGCTCGACCCCAGCCACGGCGGCATCGAACTCGGCTTCCCCCAGAACCAATGAGTGAGACAATCATGACCGTGGCCCCGGAGACCGAACTGCTGCCCAACGGGTTGACCGTCGACGAGGCCAGCCAACAGGCTTCGCGCACCTACGAACTCGACCGCAAGCACGTGTTCCATTCCTGGTCGGCGCAGGCGCAGATCACGCCGATGACGATCACGGCGTCGCAGGGCTCTTACGTGTGGGACGGCGACGGCAACAAGCTGCTCGACTTCTCCTCGCAGCTGGTGTTCACCAACATCGGCCATCAGCACCCGAAAGTCGTTGCGGCCATTGCCGAACAAGCGGCGAAGTTGTGCACGGTCGCACCGCAGCACGCCAACGAGGCCCGCTCCGAGGCGGCCCGGCTGATCACCGAACGGACCCCGGGTGAACTGAACCGGGTGTTCTTCACCAATGGCGGAGCCGACGCCGTCGAGCATGCGGTCCGGATGGCGCGGCTGCACACCGGCCGCTACAAGGTGCTGTCCCGTTACCGCTCGTACCACGGTGGCACCGACACCGCGATCAACCTGACGGGCGACCCGCGCCGCTACCCCAACGACTACGCCAGCAGTGGCGTCGTGCACTTCAACGGCCCGTTCCTGTACCGCTCGTCGTTCCACGCGGAGACCGAGCAGCAGGAATCCGAGCGTGCGCTCGAGTACCTGGAGCGCCTCATCCAACACGAGGGCCCGGCGTCGTTCGCCGCGATCATCCTCGAGTCCGTGCCCGGCACCGCGGGCATCATGGTGCCGCCGCCCGGATACATGGCAGGCGTGCGCGAGATCTGCGACAAGTACGGCATCATGTTCATCGCCGACGAGGTGATGGCCGGCTTCGGGCGGACCGGAAAGTGGTTCGCCATCGAGCATTTCGACGTCATCCCCGATCTGATGACCTTCGCCAAGGGCGTCACCTCCGGCTACGTGCCCCTGGGCGGTGTCGCGATCAGCGATGAGATCGCCGCGACGTTCGCCGACCGCGCCTACCCGGGCGGCCTGACCTACTCCGGCCATCCGCTGGCTTGTGCGGCCGCCGTCGCGACGATCAACGCGATGGAGGACGAGGGCATGGTGGCCAACGCCGCGAGGATCGGATCCGAGGTCCTCGGCCCCGGACTGCAGGACCTCGCAGCACGGCACCCGTCGGTCGGCGAGGTCCGCGGTCTCGGTGTGTTCCAGGCGATCGAACTGGTCGCCGACCGGCAGACGCGGGAGCCGTTGGCGCCCTACGGCGGTTCCAGCCCGGCGATGAACGCGGTGATCGCTGCGTGCAAGTCCGGCGGCCTGCTGCCGTTCGCGAACTTCAACCGAATCCACGCGGTGCCCGCCGTGCAACGTCACCGACGCCGAGGTCGCCGAAGGGCTCAAGATCCTCGACGGCGCACTGGACGTCGCCGATTCCCACCTGTGAAGCGAGACCCGCGGAGCTAAGAGGTGCCCCGGTACTGGGCCACCAGAGCGGCGTACTCGTCGAGCAGCCGTAGCGACTCGTCGCGCGGCACGGATGGCAACTGGATCGCCACCTGCCCGAAGCCCAGGTCATCGACCGCGCGCCAGTACTCCGGGTCTTGGGGCGTGCCGAACTGGGCCAGCGGAACGTCGTGTCCGGCGCCATCACGTAGCTGGCCGATCCGCTTGGCCAGATGCTCTGCGGGCAGCGAGTTGGAGATCCAGCCCGCACCGTGCCGGATCACTCTCTTGACGGTGGCATCGGAGTCACCGCCGATGTAGATGGGCGGATGCGGTTTCCGAACCGGCTTGGGCCGACTGTACGACGGTTCGAAGTCGACGTACTTGCCGTGGTACTCAGCCGGTTCGTCCACCCACAGGGCCTTGATTGCCTCGATGCGTTCGTCCAGCAGCGCGCCCCGCGTCTTCGGGTCGGTGCCGTGGTCGCGCATTTCCTCGATGTTCCAGCCGGCGCCCACCCCGAACACGAACCGGCCATCCGAGATCAGGTCGATGCTCGCCGCTTCCTTCGCGGTGCTGATCGGGTCGCGCTGGATGAGCAGCGCGATGCCGGTGAAAAGCTCGATCTTGGATGTCACCGCGGCCGCCGCGGCGAGCGTGACGAACGGGTCCAGGGTCTTGTAGTAGACGTCCGGCAACTCGCCACCGCCCGGGTAGGGCGACTCGCGGCTTGCCGGGATGTGCGTGTGCTCGGCGATGACCAGCGAGTCGAAACCTCGTTCCTCGATCCCTCTGGCCAGCGATACCGGGTCGATACCGTCGTCGGTGACGAACGTCGAGATTCCGAACTTCATCCGCATCCCCATCTGTCGACGTCGTCGGGTGCAACCGCCCGTCTAGACGAGGCTATTCCTGGTACGTCTGCGGCGAGCATCAGCCTTGTTGGACGGCTCCATCCTTTCGTTCCCAATCTGCGGTATCGCCCCTGTTGGCGTCCTCAGTGCGACGAGCACACACCATCGGGGTGAAGGTGAATACCGATCCCAAGAACGTCGCCGCAAACATGTCGGGACCTCGGCGCGCTGGTCTCGATCACGACGGAAGGGTGCCGCGCCCGATGCCACTGTGCGATGCCTGAGGAACGTTAGCTAGGGTCACTATAGGTTTAGCTTCCCGAATCGACGGTGCTTTGGGCGCGTCCCCCGAAGAAGTTGGAGGCATACTTGTCCGCCCCGATCCGGTCGGCCAACTGATGCGTCAAGGCCCTCTCGCTGGTCGATATCCAGCAGTGGCCGCCATGGTCACGCTCGCACTGATCCCCTACCTGGCACTGTCCGCGGCGGTCGACCCGCTGGTGCCGATCATCACGGCGGACCTGCACATGTCCACCCAGGCGATGAGCCTCGGCTCGGGTCTGGGCAATGCCGCCTACGCTGCGGGCACGGTGCTGGCGGTCCAGTTCGCGCAGCACCTGCCGCAGCGCAGGATGCTGCTCGTCTACGCGGTCGTGCTCGTCGTCGGGTCGGTGCTCGCAGCGTCGGCGCAAGGCCCCGCCACGTACATCACGGGACACGTACTGCAGGGTTTGGCGACCAGCATGATGCTGATCGCCGCCGCGCCGCCGCTGACCATCGGTTATCCCAAGGACAAACTCCGCCTCACGGCCGTGATCATGAACATGTGCATCTTCGGCGCGGTCGCGCTCGGCCCGTTCGTCGGAGGGGTGCAGGCCTCGGCGCATGCCTGGCGGCCGCTGTTCTGGATCGTCGCCGGCATCGCGCTGACCGCTCTGATACTGGCCGCGTTGACATTTGACGACGCCCCTCCTGCCGATCTCGACGCTCCGCGGGATCTCCTCGCCATCGGGTTGGCCGCGGCCGGTTGCGCCGCTGCATTCATCGGGGCATCGCAACTGACGAGCCACGGCTTCGGGGACGCCGCGGTGACCGTGCCGATGTTGGGTGGGCTGGCACTGATCGTGGTACTGATCGTCTACCAGTTCAAGGCTCGTCGACCGCTCCTGACCATCCGTACCTTGCTGACCAGTTCGATCCCGGTCGCCGGCGTCGGCGTCGCGCTGTTCGCCGCGGCCGCGTCGGTGGCGGCGACCGCGCTGACGGCCAACGTGTTGCTGCAGACCTACGACCCGGTCCGGGTGGGACTTCTCTATCTACCCGAACTCGGCGGCGCCATCGTGATGGCGGTCGTGTTCGGGATCGTCATCACCAAACGTGCCATGCACTACCTGCCGCTGGTCGGCATGGTGCTCCTCGCGGCTGGGATCGTGGTGTTCCGGTTCGCCATTCCAGCCAACCAGCCGCTCGTCCTGGTCGGCGCGGCGCTAACGGGACTTGCCTTGGGCGCCACGGTCGCACCCGCGCTGTTCGTCGCGGGCTTCTCGTTGGAGTCGAACGGCCTGCAGCGGGTCTTCGCGATCATCGAACTCTTCCGGGCGGTGGCCGCGTTCATGGTGGCCCCGATCATGGCGCACTTCGCGGCGACGGCGTCAGTCGATCTCGTCGAAGGCACCGGCGACGCGCTGTGGGTGAGCTTCGGCCTCGCCATCGGCGGCGCCGTGTTCGGGGTGGCCGTCTACGCGCTCAGCGGGGCTCGACCACAGCGGCCGAACTTGGACAAGTTCCTCGACGGCGAAGCCCCGGCTTGGTACTCACCCCCCCTGCTGGCCCGACTCCGGCCAGGCCTGCCCTCGCCGGCCGTCGCCGCCGAGGAGGTCGCGAGCCCGGCGACGGCGGATCACCGTGAGGCCGCGGCACCGGTGCTCTTCGCCTACGACGGATCCGAACTCGCCTCGTTCGCGATCACCCAGGCCGCCGCCCAACTGGCACCACGGCGCGACGCGCTGGTCGTGTGCGTCTGGCAACCCGTCGACGTTGGATTCACGCCCACCGACCTGAAGCACTTCGACGCCGATCAGGCCACCGAGGTGCGGCAAGCCGCCGAGAAGACCGCCGCCCACGGAGCGTCACTGGCGTCCGAGGCGGGCTTCCAGGCGCGAAGCGTCGCCGTCGAGGCGGCGCCAACCTGGAAGGGCATCGTCGGGGCCGCCGACGACCACAATGCGAGCCTGATCGTGCTCGGACCGCACCGCCGCAACGGGCTGCTGGGTCACCTGCAGGGCAGCGTCGCAGCCTCGGTCGTCGCGCACTCCGCCACGCCGGTCCTCATCGTTCCGCAACGGCCGGGCGGCCTATAGCCTCGCGCTACCCGTGGGCCGCGGCCTGATCGACGCTGTGGCTCGACCCGCCCCGTGGCAGTTTGCCCACCACGTAATCCGCCGCCTGATCCGTCATACCGTTGGTGCCATAGAGGGTGTGGGCACCGTTGTCGCTACCGGTGGGCGAGCAGACCGGGTCCTCGGGGATGCAGAGGTCGGTGGTCTTCGCCGCGTAGCGGGAGCCGACGTTGATCGGTGGCGCGCCGGTGTAGATCATCTGCAGGAAACCACTCGACGGTTTTCCGAACAGCGCCACGGCGGCAACGTGATCGGCCACCGACGGCGGCATCGGCCCGGTTAGGCCGGGCGGCAGGGCGAAGCCCTTCGGGACGGCGTCCTCGGTGATGTAGGCGGCCACCGCCGCACCCTGCGAGTACCCGCCGAGCACGATCTTCGTGTCGGGGCATTGCGCGGCCATGTCGCGGACCTTGTTGCTCGCGTCGACCACGCCGTCGGCAGCGGTCGCAAAGTCAAGCGACGCAGGGTAATTCACCGCGTAGACGTCGACCGATTTACCGCCGGTCTTCGCGCGTAGCGAATCGACGAACGCCTGTCCGACGCCACCGACGCCGGGCGGCTCGAACGTGCCCCGCGCGAATACCACCTCCACGTCGGGACACGGGGCGGCGTATGCGGGGGCAGCGACGACGGGTGACCCCGCCACTGCCAACACCACTGGCGCCACGGCACCCAACCAACGACCAATTCTCTTCATCGTGACCGCCTGATCTCGTTTCCATCCCCGGAAGGGGCTCGTTGCTCTGCATCGCGACCGCAGAAAAATACCCGGCTGTTTCGCCCTCGAAACCTAGGATCTTCGGTACTTTCAACGGATCTATGCGTGATGTCGGTCACCGGTCCGCCGACGGGACGCCCGGCACGCAGCGACCCGCCGTCTGCGAATTCGGCCGTTGGACTACCGAGTTTCTCCCAAACCTGCATCACAGAAGACCACGAGCCCGAGTCTGAGGTCCGATGAGCATCAAACTGCCACGTAGATTGTGTATTTCACAGCGCTGGCGCGCGTCGGCCACCACATCACTTCGTCTTGACTGAAACGAGTTCTGGACGATAGAGTTCAGTTCATCTCATTCTCAGGTTTTCCGATACTCACGAACAGGACCGCACCATGAAGCAAGGGCTCCTCACCCGCCGCGTAGCCGCGGGCCTCGGCATCGCAGCCGTCATTTCGATGGGCACCTTGACCGCGTGTGGCGGTGGCGGAAAGGAAAGCCCGTCGAGCACCACGCCGACGACGACGTCGAGCACCACCTCGGCACCGCCCGTCTCGTCCACCGAGAAGAGCATCAACCCCACCGGTGGCAACCTCTTCACCCCGCCGGTCAAGGCGCCGCCGGCACCGACCGGCGTCCCCGGTACCAATCACACTGGCTAGCACGGACTGACCTCAGCGCTTCCGACAACAAAGACAGGACTGCAACATGAAAGATATTCGGCTGACCCGCCGCGTCGCCGCGGGCTTTGGCATCGCTGCCGTCGTGTCGATGGGGGTATTGACCGCGTGTGGCGGTGGCGGAAAGGAAAGCCCGTCGAGCACCACGCCGACCACCACGTCGACCAGCACCTCGGCGCCCACGGTCTCGCCCACCGAGAAGAGCCTCAACCCGACCGGTGGCAACCTCTTCACCCCGCCGGTCAAGGCGCCGCCGGCACCCACCGCCATCCCGGGTACGCACAACTAACTCATCGACACGGACGGGGCGGTCCAGTCATTCGACTGGACCGCCCTTTTCGCGACTCTGGACCGCTCAGTCGCTGAGGTTGGCTCCTTCCCGCGTGAACGACATGATGTGCCCGATGGCTGAGTTGAGTGCGGTCTGCATGAGCCGCGGATCGTGAGCCGTCTGCGACAGCAGATATCCACCTTCGACCGCAGCAAGCAGGCCCGTGGCGAGCGCGGGTGCATCGATGTCGGCCCTCAGCACACCGCCATCGCGCATCCGCTCCAGCGCTGCTGCCAGGATCGCCCGCCACTCTGCGAAGTGTTCGGCCAGCGATATCCGAGCCTTGTCGTCGTTGTCCGACAGTTCGGCCGCCAGTGACCCGAGTTCACATCCCCACAGGCCACGACGGAGCGTGCAGCGCTGCACCATGGCGTCGCGCCAGTGGTAAAGCCCGCGAAACGAATCCACCTTCTCGAGGCGCAGCCGCTGCCACGACAGGATCTCGTCGGCGCGCAGCGTGATGACGTCGTACACCAACTCCGTCTTGTCGGCGAAGTGTTGGTAGAACTGCGACTTGCTGGTGGCACTGGAGGCCAGCACCTCGTCGATGGTCGTGGCGGCCACACCGCGTACGTGCATCAACTCGGCTGCGGCAAGCACGATGCGGTTCCGTGTAGCGGCGCCGCGTGACGTGAGCTTCGGCCGCGACGCGTCGGCGGATTGCGGCTGCATGGATCAACTGTAGTCCTCGTTTTGGACGCCGGCGTCCAGATCCCGGTCCTTACCCGGCCAGCTTCAGGGCTGCCGCGAGTTTGCGATAGACGGCGAAGATCTCCTCGTCGTAAACCTGGATGTAGACGTCCGCGAGCCGCGGATGTGGCACGTGGCGCGAACCGAGCACCTGTATCTGGACGTGGTCGGCGCCAGCCTCGAGGTGCTCGTTGAGTCCAAGTACGACCGTGTCCACGTCACCGTGGATGGCGAGTTGGTCGATCAGCTCATCGCTGCCGTCCCCGGCCAGATCCTCGTCGGTGAAGCCGAGTCTGCGCAGGTTGTTCGTGTAGTTCACCAGCCCGAGGTACGGGTGCTTGATGCGTGGACGAGCCTGTGCCCGCGCGCGCTCGGGGTCGGCATCCACGACGACCTTCTGTTCGGGAGCGACCAGGAAGTCTTCGCCCAGTATCTGCCTGGCGCGGCGGGTGTGCTCAGGGGTGACGAGGTAGGGGACCACGCCGCCGGTGCGTTCGCGCGCCAGTTCGAGGGCCTTGGGGCCGAGCGCCGCCAGGGCCCGCCCCTGCACCGGCACACCGTACTGGTCGAGCGCATCGAGATACTGGTTCAGCGCCGCAAGGGGCTTGGCGTACGGGCCGGTTTGCTCGCGGTGGCCGACTCCGAGTCCCAGGACGAACCGGTCCGGGAACCGTTCGGCCAATCGCAGGTACGCCTCGGCCGTCGTCGCCGGGTCGCCTTGCCAGATGTTGACGATGCTGGTGCCGATTACCAAACCGTCCGTCGCGGCGAGCAGTTCGCTGGCCCGGGCGAGTTCCGGCGACTCGCCGCTGATCCACAATGCCGGGTAGCCCATGTCCTCGATGTCGCGGGCCATCTCCGCGGTCGTCAGAGCCGACGGCTGCCATATACCGAAAGCGCCTAGCTTCACGAGTCCAAGGATGGCCCTCGCAAAATGGACCCGCAAGTCCAAAATATGGACGACGAGCGGCGGGACATAACATTCCACTCGCATGATGTCCGTCATACGGTTAGTATGATCTGCATCATGCGAAAGAGCACGCTTCGAGCCAGCGCCAAGGAGCAGTCACGCACCCGCATCCTGGAGGCCGCCGGACGCCGCATGCGCACCCACGGACTCGACGGCGCGGCCGTCGTGCCGGTCATGCGAGAGGCGGGCCTGACCCACGGCGCCTTCTATGCCCACTTCGACTCGAAGGAGGACCTGGCCAGCGCCGCGTTCACGCATTCGTTGACCGTGGGCAGGCCACGCTGGATCAGCCCGCCGCGCGGTGAGTCGTGGACGGCGCGACTGAAGGGCTTGGCGACGTGGTACCTCAGCCCGAAACATCGCGACGACGTGCCCAACAGTTGCGGTTTCGCCGCCCTGGGCTCGGAGGTCGCACACGGCTCCGAGGAATTCCGCGCGACCTACGAACGAGAACTTCGCATCTCACTCGCCGCGATCTGCGGTCAGCCGGACGACGAACCGCTCGACGACGAACGGTTCGACGACGCCATCGCACTCATGGCGGTCTGTGTCGGCGGATTGACGCTGTCGCGGGCAGTTCCCGATCCTGCGCTATCCGAGCGCATCCTGCGGGTGGCCCTCCGGGCCGCCACGCAGATCACGGACGACACCGATCGGTCGGAGGACAGATGATTTCATCAAAGCCGTACGGGCAGTTGCAGTATCGGGACATTGCGGGCAAGAAGATGGCCTACGTCGACGAGGGACACGGTGACGCCATTGTCTTCGCGCACGGCAATCCGACGTCGTCATACCTGTGGCGCAACGTGATGCCACACTTGGAGGGGCTTGGCCGATTGGTCGCCTGCGATCTGATCGGGATGGGCGGCTCGGACAAGCTGAGCCCATCGGACGCGGACCGCTACCACTATGCCGAGCAGCGGGAGTACCTGTTCGCACTGTGGGACGACCTGGACCTCGGCGACAATATGGTCCTGGTGCTTCATGATTGGGGATCAGCACTCGGCTTCGATTGGGCGAACCAGCACCGCGACCGGGTACGGGGCATCGCCTACATGGAAGCCCTCGTGACACCGATCCCGTGGTCGGACTTCCCCGAACAGGCCCGCCCCGCCTTCCAGGCACTGCGCTCACCGGCCGGTGAAGAGATGGTGTTGAACGACAACATGTTCGTCGAACGTCTCCTGCCGAGCGCGGTACTGCGCGACCTCAGCGAGGAGGAGATGGCCCACTACCGCGCTCCGTACCTCAACCCGGGAGAGGATCGGAGGCCGACTCTGTCGTGGCCGCGCAACTTGCCGATCGAGGGCGAACCGGCCAACGTCATCTCCGTAGTCGAGGAATACTCGTCCTGGCTCGCCCGCAGCGGGGTCCCCAAACTATTCGTCAACGCTGAACCCGGAAGCATGCTGGTGGGGCCACAGCGCGAATTCGCCAGGACGTGGCAAAACCAACGCGAGATCACTGTTCCCGGACTGCACTTCGTACAGGAGGACAGCCCCGACGAGATCGGCCGTGCGGTAGCCGAATTCGTGCGTGGGTTGCGCTAGGGAGCCGGCTGGTAGGCCCATAGCGCGCCAGCCGTGCGTTCGGCTTCGCGGATACCGTGTTGGAGGTCGACGCTGGCGACGAGCAGCTGTGTTGCGTCGCCCCCTCCCACCCGACTCGCCTGCGCTGCAACCGTCCCATCGGGCGCGATGATTCTGCTCTTCCCAAGCAACTCGTTACCGCACTGGTTGGCCATCACCCACCATTGACCGTTGACCAACGCGTTGGCCGGATAGAGCACGTCCCACCATGATTCGGCCGCCACCTCGTATGCCGCCGGTTCGATGACCACCCGGGCGCCAAGGTCATGCAGCCGCCTGGCGTACGCGGGATGGTCGCCGTCGAAGCAGGTGCTGATGCCAACCGTGCCGATCCCGTCGACGTGCACGACGGTCGGCTCGGTGCCGGCGGCGAACACCTCGTCCTCACGCAAGGGGGTGTACAGGTATACCTTGCGGTGCGCGGCCGCGAGCTTGCCATCCGGCCCGTACACCACCGCCGTGTTGTAGAGGACGTCGCCGTCGCGCTCGGGTACCGATCCGGCGAACAACCAGATGCCGTGGGTGCGTGCTGCCGTTGACAGGCGTTGACCTCGAGGCCCCTCGAGGGGTTCGGCGGCGCCCGCCGCATCTCGAGCCAACGTCGCGGGATCGTATCCGCAGGGCCACAGTTCCGGCAGAACGACGAGATCGCAGCCACGCTGGGCGAGGTCGTCGACGAATGCCAGGGCGTTGCGCAGGTTTCGATCGGGCTCGTTGCAACCAGGCAACCACTGAGCCATCCCAATGGTGACGGTGCCGCTCAATTCACGACGCTCCTCTTCGACGATGACCCTTGGTGGACTATCGTCGCGCCGTCGACACCCAGTCAAGAACAGGTAATCGATCCACTAGTTCGCTTTTGACGATGACCGCACAATCGATTTTCGCGATGCAATAGATCGAATATATGAACTATGCAGATGCGGCGGTCCCATGAATCATGGAATCAATCAGCGAGTGTGTGTGACGCAGTGGAGGATAGGGTGTCGGACCAAGAGATCGAGGTTCTCGTCGTCGGTGCCGGTCAGGCCGGGATCGCGATGAGCGAACATCTCAGTTCACACGGGGTGGCGCACCTGGTCCTGGAGCGCGACCGCATCGCCGAGCGGTGGCGCTCCTGGCGGTGGGATTCCCTGGTGGCCAACGGGCCCGCGTGGCACGACCGATTTCCGGGGCTGGAGTTCGACGTCGACCCCGACGCGTTCGCCACCAAGGACCAGGTCGCGGACTACTTCGTTGCTTATGCCGAGAAGGTCGACGCACCGATCCGCACCGGTGTCGAAGTGACCTCGGTGCGAAAGAACAACGGCCGAGCGGGTTTCCGCGTGGAGACGTCGGAGGGAACCATTCAGTCGCGCTACGTCGTGGCCGCAACGGGAGCGTTCCAGCGGCCGATCATCCCGACGGTCGTCCCCGATCACGCCGGGATTCACCAGCTTCACTCCAACTCGTACCGCAATCCGCAACAGTTGCCCGCCGGCGCAGTCCTCATCGTGGGGGCTGGATCGTCGGGAGTGCAGATCGCCGACGAACTCCAGCGATCGGGCCGCAAGGTCTACCTTGCGGTCGGACCACATGACCGGCCGCCGCGAAGCTACCGCGGACGGGACTTCTGCTGGTGGCTTGGCGTCCTCGGCAAGTGGGAGGCCTCGGCGCCTCCGCGTGGCGCGGAGCACGTGACCATCGCCGTCAGCGGCGCACACGGTGGCAACACCGTCGACTTCCGGGCACTCGCCGCCAGCGGCATCACCCTGGTGGGCCGGGCAGAGGCGTTCGGCGGCGCCGCGATGCACTTCGCCCCCGACCTTCGCGTCAACATCGAGAACGGCGATGCGAACTACCTGTCCATGCTCGACGAGGCCGACGCCTACATCACCCGCAACGGCCTCGATCTGCCCGAGGAACCCGAGGCGCGCACCTTCGGCCCCGACCCGGACTGCATGACCAACCCCATCCTCGAGCTCGATCTCACCGCCGCGGGTGTCACCTCGATCGTCTGGGCGACCGGCTTCGCCGTCGACTACGGCTGGCTGCAGGTGGACGCGTTCGACGCGAACGGCAGGCCGCAACACCAGCGCGGCGTGTCTTCGGTGCCCGGGGTCTACTTTCTGGGCCTCCCCTGGCTGTCGCGGCGTGGCTCGAGCTTCATTTGGGGCGTGTGGCATGACGCCAAGTACCTCGCCGACCAGATCGCAGTTCAGCGGGGCTACCTCGCCTACGACGCGCTCGCGACAGGTCGTGTCCCGATGACGCACAGACGGATCCGGCCCTTCAACACCAAGGACACCTACCCCGAACAGAATCTCGACAACGACCTCTGCCAGGCGGTGGTCGCCGGCGGAGTGGTTTACCTGCGCGGCCAGATCGGTCAGGATCTCGATACCCGCGAATCGGTGGGCATCGGCGACGTCGAGGCCCAAGCCGAAAAGGCGATGAGCAACATCGCGATGCTCCTCGACGAGGCGGGCAGCTCACTGCGGGACATCGTCAAGGTCACCGTGTACCTCACCGACATCCGTTACCGCGAAGCGGTGTACCGGGTCATGGGCCGTTGGCTCAAGGGCGTCTACCCGGTCTCGACCGGGCTGGTCGTCGAGGCACTCGCGCGGCCCGAGTGGCTGGTCGAGATCGACGCCACCGCGGTCATCAGCAAGACCAGCCAATGACGTTCTCCCTCGTTGCCCGCGATCCCGGTTCGGGCGCATTCGGCATCGTGATCTGTTCGTCGAGCCCCGCGGTCGCGTCGCGCTGCGCACACACGCGGGCCACCGTCGGTGTGGTCGCGTCGCAGAACGTCACCAACCCGGCTCTCGGCCCCCTCGTGCTGGACGCGCTCGCAGGCGGTTCCGATGCCGACGCGGCACTCAAAGCCGCACTGGCACAGGAGCGATTCCCGGATTATCGGCAGCTGACCGTCGTCGACGTGCGCGGCAACACGGCAGTGCACTCCGGGGCACGCAGCCTCGGCGTGCACACCCACGTCGAAGGTGATCAAGCAGTTGCCGCCGGCAATCTCCTCGCACACGACGGGGTGATCTCCGAACTGCTGACCGGCTACGCCGCTAGCGCTGCCGCCGCCTTCGAGGAGCGACTGCTCGACGGCCTGCGGGCGGCACTCGCCGCCGGCGGCGAAGACGGGCCCGTGCACTCCGCCGGTTTGGTTGTGGTGGAGGATGTTCCGTGGCCGGTGACCGATCTTCGAGTCGACTACGCCGACGATCCGATCGCGGATCTGGCCGAGCTGTGGCTGCTGTGGAAACCGCAGAAGGACGACTATCGGGTGCGCGGCGTCGACCCGACCCGTGCACCGTCATACGGAGTACCCGGAGACCTGTGACCACCATCGACACCGTGATCGCCGCAGGCGTGGCCGCCGCCCACCCGCGGCTGATCCAACTGTCCCGCGACCTCTACGACCACCCCGAAACCGCGTGGGAAGAAGTTCGTTCAGCGCGACGGGTCGCAGAACAGTTGTCCGACAGCGGGTTCAGCGTCACCGAGCACTACTGCGGCCTCGACACCGCGTTCGCCGCGCGGATCGGCAGCGGGCCCCTCCACGTCGCGCTGTGCGCCGAATACGACGCACTGCCCGGCCTCGGGCATGCGTGTGGCCACAACCTGATCTCCGCAATCACCGTCGGGGCAGCGCTCGCGCTGGCGCCCGCCGCCGACGACCTCGGGCTGACGTTGACGGTGATCGGCACCCCGGCCGAAGAGGGCGGCGGCGGCAAGATCGAGATGCTCGAACGCGACGGCTTCAACGGGCAACACGCTGCCGCCATGGTCCACCCCGGCCCCGTCGACGTCGCGCGAGCACGACCATTTGCCGTGTCGCACAGCCACATCGAATACAAGGGGAAGTCGGCGCACGCCGCCGCCTACCCCGAGCGGGGCATCAACGCGGCGGACGCGTTCACGATCGCGCAGGTCGCGATCGGCCTGCTGCGTCAGCAATTGCCGTCGTCGGTACGGGTTCACGGCATGGTGACCCGCGGCGGAGAGGCACCCAACGCCATCGCCGAACGCACCGAGGGACGTTGGTACGTGCGCGCCGACACGCTCGCCGAACTCGGCGAGGTCGAGCCCCGGGTCATGCGCTGCTTCGAAGCGGGCGCGCTGGCTTCCGGCGCCGTCCTCACCGTCAGGCCGGAGTCGAAGCCATACGCGGAATTCCGCACCGACGAAGATCTTCTGGCGTGTTACGAACGACGAGCCACCGCGGCCGGTCGCCGCTTCAGCTCAGGTCCGGACACCATGATGGCGCGGGCTTCGACCGACATGGGCAACGTCTCCCAGGTGCTGCCCGCCATCCATCCCTACATCGGCATCGACTCGCTGCCTGCGGTCAACCATCAACCCGAGTTCGCCGCAGCCACGATCACCCCCGCCGCCGAAACGGCCATCGCGCAAGGGGCTCTCGCCCTGGCCGGCACGGTCGTCGACGCCGCCTCCGAAGGGCAGATCCGCCACCGGTTGTTGGCCGGAGCCTAGACCCGGCGCATCGGAGCGGTCAGATTCTCCGTCCGCATCAACTCGGTCAACCGGTCGGTACCGAGAAGTCCGCGTTTCCACCACCAGCGTCGCGACGTCCCGTCCCGACGTCAGCGCGGATTGTCCTGCGCAGTGAAGACGTCCCGCGCCGCCTCGCCGACGGCGCGTGCCCGCGCGGTGGCGCGCACACTCTGCAGGCGCGCCAACACTATCGGCAGTGCCGGTACGTCATCGCGGATCGGCACGGCACTGACCTTGCCGCCGTCATAGGTCTGGCCATGAGTGGGCAGCTGGTTGAGTATCGAGAAGCCGTGTCCGCGTGCGACGAGGGCACGAACGGTTTCGTAATTTGCTGAGCGATAACGGATCGTGGGTGTCACGCCGGCGTCGGTGAGAATCGACTCAAAATAGTCGCGACTGTCCGGCAGGTCGAGCAGCACCATCGGCTCGCCGGTCAACTCGGTCAGCCGAATCGACTTGCGGCCCGCCAGCCGGTGATCGGGCGGCAGTGCTACGTATGGGGCGGCGACACCAAGATATTCGGTCTCCAGGCCAGGACCGAGTCCCAAGTCGTAGGTCAGCGCGAGCTCGGCGGTTCCGTTGCGCAGTACCCTGCGCATGGCATCGGCCGACGTCTCGATCACCTCGACCTCCAGGTCGGGATGTTTGTCGCTGAGATCGGACAGCAATCGCGGCAGGACGAACGGCGTCAGGGTGATGAAACACGCCAACCGGACGGTCCCACGCACCTGATCGACATGGCCGCTGGCGCCGTCGAGTACCTCGTCGAGATGAGCCAACAGTGCGCGGGTATCTCGCAACATGTCCTCGCCCGCGCTGGTCAACGCGAGACCGCGGGCCCGATGCCTGATAAACAGCTGGGTACCGATCTGCTGTTCGAGCTGGCTGATGGCGGCCGAGACCGCGGACTGCGCGATGTGCAACTCGTCGGCGGCCTTGGTCATCGAGTAGTACGAGGCGGCCTTTACGAAGTACCGCAACTGCGTCAGCGTGACGTCAGGGCGTCGGCGCATCCGCGTACTCCTCGCCTGCTCTTCGATGGTGCCTGCAGTCAGCATTACATCAGAAGAACTGATGCAAAACCACTGAAACAACTAGTTGACCGGCATACAAAGCTCAACCACGATTGCTGGCAGAGGGTGACCGGCATCACGTGCCGGCACACGACATCGAGCGCGCGGTATTCGGCGATTCAGCGCGCCGATCGAGTCCGTCCGAGTCTAGGAGAACCTCGTATGACGACCACGTTGCGGGAATGGACCCGCCTCGCCGGCGAGATCGACCTCCGCACCGAGATCTTCATCGACGGCAAGTACCGCGCCGCGCGTTCCGGGGCGACGTTCGACTCGGTGAACCCCGCGACCGGCGAATTGCTGGCACGGGTCGCCGCGGCCGAATCGGCCGACGTCGACGAGGCGGTCGCCTCGGCCCGCACGGCATTCGAATCCGGCTCCTGGTCACGGGCATCGGCATCGGCCCGCAAACGGGTGCTCCAACGACTCGCCGTACTGATCGCCGAGCACAGCCACGAACTGGCGCTGCTGGATTCGATGGATATGGGCAAGCTGGTCACCGAGGCTCACGACGTCGACGTGCCATCGGCCGCTGACCTGTTCGCCTTCTACGGCGAGGCGATCGACAAACGGGGCGGCGAGATCGCCTCCACCGAGCCGGGCAACCTCGCGCTGGTCACCCGCGAGCCTCTCGGCGTGATCGGTGCCGTTACCCCCTGGAACTTCCCACTGGACCTTGCGGTGTGGAAGGTCGCACCGGCGCTGGCGGCCGGCAACAGCGTGGTCCTCAAACCTGCTGAACAGGCACCGCTTTCGTCGATCCGGTTGGCTGAGCTTGCGGTCGAGGCCGGCCTGCCCGAGGGTGTGCTGAACGTCGTGCCCGGATTGGGGCCCAGCGCCGGCGGGGCTCTGGGTCGTCATCACGACGTCGACGCCATCGCCTTCACCGGATCGGGCGAGACCGGCAAGCGGTTCCTGCGCTACGCCGCGGACTCGAACGCCAAACAGGTGTGGCTGGAGTGCGGCGGCAAGAGCCCGAACCTGGTGTTCGCCGACGCCGACCTCGACGACGCCGTCGACAAGGCGATCTTCGGCGCGTTCTACAATCAGGGCGCGGTGTGCTCGTCGAACTCGCGACTGCTGCTGCACGCGTCGATCGCCGACGAGTTCGTCGCCCGGCTGGTCGAGCGCGCCGCGGCGGTGATGCCAGGCAATCCGCTGGATCCGGCGTCGACGATGGGTGCCATCGTCGATGAAGAGCACACCCGCCGAGTACTCGGCTTCATCGAGCGCGCACGATCGGAAGGTCGGGTCCTGGTGGGTGGCACCCGCGAAACCGTCGATGGCCGCGGCTGTTTCATCGCACCGACCATCGTCACCGATCTGGTGCCGACGGCCGAACTGATCACCGACGAGGTATTCGGTCCGGTGCTGGCGATACAGCCGTTCGAAGACGAGGCCGAGGCCGTTCGGATGGCCAATGACACGGTCTACGGGTTGGCGGCCTCGGTGTGGACGAAGGATCTCTCGCGAGCCCACCGCGTGGCGGCGGCACTACGGGCAGGCACCGTGTCGGTCAACACCGTCGACGCCCTGAGCGCGCAGACGCCATTCGGTGGATTCAAGCAATCCGGATTCGGGCGGGATCTATCGTTGCACGCCCTGGACAAGTACACGGGTCTGAAGACGACCTGGATTGCGCTCTAGGCGTCGGGTACCGGAAATGGAAACTCGTTGGCTGCCAGGTCATTTGCCAGGTCGAGCAACACGGCGACCATTCTCGGTCAACCGTTTCGTCATCACTAGAACAGGAAGGTGAGTGCGTCGTGACCCAAAGCCCTGCGGTGTCCGAACCCGTCGAGCGCCGAACCATCGAACACGTCCCCGTCGACGAACGACACGGCCGGGCCCGTGATCTGTTCACCGTGTGGTTCGGCTCGAACATCATGCTCCTGACCATCATCACCGGCGCACTGGCCACCACCGTGTTCGGCCTGCCCCTGTGGGCGGGTGTGCTCGCGATCGTGCTCGGCAACGTCATCGGCGGCGTCGTCATGGCACTCCATGCCGCCCAGGGACCGCAGATGGGCGTGCCCCAGATGCTGCAGACCCGCGCCCAGTTCGGTTCCTACGGCAGCCTTCTCGTCGTGGTCCTGGTCATCTTCATGTACCTCGGGTTCTTTGCGTCCAATGCCGTCCTCGGAGGTCAGGCGCTGGCGAAGGTGACCGGCATGCCGACGAACTGGGCGATCACGCTCATTGGTCTCATCAGCGTCGTCGCCACCATCGTCGGGTACCGCCTGATCCATCGCGTCACCGCGGTGTTGTCCGTCGTCGCAGGCGGCGCCCTGCTCGTCGCGTTCGCCTGGATGGTCTTCGTCAACGGTGTCCCCGGCACGACGTGGCATACCGAGGGCTTCACCTGGGCGGGCTTCATGGCCTCACTCTCGGTGGCCGCACTGTGGCAGATCGCCTATGCGCCCTACGTGTCGGACTACACGCGGTACATGCCCAAGGACACCGGCCGCCGCGCCGCATTCTGGGGAACGTATACGGGCTGCGTACTCGGATCCGTGCTGCCGATGCTCCTCGGTGTGCTGGTGGGTGCGGCGCTGCCGTCGAGCGAAACCCTGGACGGGCTTTCGGAATTGACACGCGGTGTGAGCACCGGTGTCTTCGCCATCTTCGCGCTCGGCATCACCGCAACCAATGCGATGAACCTCTACTGCGGTGCACTGTCCACCATCACCGTCGGCCAGAACCTGTTCCCGCGGTGGCAGCCCGCCGCGATGAGCCGCGCCGTGACTGCGGTGGTCCTGTTCGTCATCGCGATCATCCCGGCGTTGGTGTCCGCCGACGACTTCCTGGCCAACTACGCGAACTTCCTGGCACTGCTCCTGTGTGTCCTGATCCCCTGGACCGCGGTGAATCTGGTCGACTACTACCTGCTGCGCCACGGCGTGTACGACATCGACGCCCTCTTCGAACGCGACGGCGGTCGGTACGGCAAGTTCAACTGGGTGGCCATCGCGTGCTACTTCATCGGAATCCTGGTGCAGATTCCGTTCCTGTCGACGACGATCTTCACCGGCGTGGCCGCCAAAGCGCTGGGCGGCGCGGACATCTCGTGGATCGTGGGGCTGGCGGTCGTCTGCCCGCTGTACTACGTGCTGATGCGCTCGAAGGTGTCGGATCCCGGGTTGAAGGTCGCGGGGATGCCCAGCGAGGCGAAGACCGCGGCGTGACCATCAGCGACTACGTCGTCGTCGGGGGCGGGACTGCCGGATGCATCGTGGCATCCCGGCTCTCGGAAGCCCCCGACGTCACGGTCACCGTCGTCGAGGCAGGCCCCTCCGACGAACACGAACCCCGCGCCCGCGACATCCGCCGCTGGGCCGAGATGCTCGAAGGCGAATACGACCTCGACTACCGCAGTGTGCCTCAGCTGCGCGGCAATTCGGGGATCCGGCAGGCCCGCATGCGCATCCTGGGTGGCTGCTCGACGGCCAACACCATGATCACCTGGCGGCCACTACCGGCCGACCTCGCCGAATGGGCGGCCCTTGGCGTCTCCGGGTGGGACGCCCGATCGGTGCACGCCGCCTACGACCGGATTCTGGCTCCGGTGCAACCGGTCGCCGACGAGGACCGCAACCCGTACGTCGCCGACGTCGTCGACTCCGCCCGGCGGGCACTGGATCTGCCTGCCCGTCGGGCCTGGAACTCCGATCCGGAGTTCGCCGCCACCGGGCGAGGTGCCGGCTTCTTCGAGATCGGCTATACACCCGAAAGCCATCTGCGATCGTCGACGTCGGTGCACTACCTGCACAAAGCGATCCACCACCGCCCCAACCTGACGGTCGAGCACGGGCAGCATGCGCAACGGCTCATCGTCGAGGACGGCGTCGCCGTCGGCGTGCTCGTGCGCGACGACCACGGCGTCGAGCGCGAATTCCGGGCGGGCCGCGAGGTGGTGGTGTGCTGCGGCGCGATCGACTCACCGAAACTGTTGCAGCTGTCCGGGATCGGGCCACGCGAGGTGTTGGACGCCGCGGGAGTTCGGACCATCGCCGACCTGCCGGGCGTGGGTGAGAACCTGATGGACCACGCCGAGGGGCTGATCGTCTGGGAGGCCGCCCGCGAGGTCCCGGACACGTGCGCGACGGGATGGGACGCCGGCGCCGCCGTGCGTCTCACCGAGGACGGCCCCGCGCGGCCCGACGTGCTGATGCACTTCCCCGTCGAGGCGGTGGCGGATCATGCCGTGGCGCGTGGTGTGGTGATGCCGGAACGGATCGTGTCGATCGCACCCAACGTGGCCAAGCCGCACAGTCGCGGACGCGTGTGGATCACCTCCGACGACCCGGGTCGGCCACCCTCGATCGACTACCGGTACTTCACCGATCCCGACGGGCACGACGAGGCGGTGCTGATTGCCGGCATTCGGCTGGCCCGCCACATCGCGGCCACCGCACCGATGTCGGATTGGCTGGTGCGGGAGGTCTTCCCAGGGACCGACGCGCAATCCGACGACGAGCTGTCCGACGCGCTGCGAGCCACCCATCAGACGGTGTATCACGTATCGGGGACCTGCCGGATGGGCGCCGACGACGATGCCATGGCGGTGTGTGATTCACGGCTACGCGTCCGCGGCGTCGCGAACCTGCGGGTGGTCGACGCGTCCGTGTTCCCGACCCTGCCGTCGGTCAACCCGGTCGGCACGGTGATGGCCGTCGCCGAACACGCCAGCACCATGGTGCTCGCCGACCGCCGCGCAGCCCCCGCCGACGCGATCCGTTAGGCCAGCTCCCCAAACCACCGCGTCAGGGCGGCTTCGAGGTCGGCGGGGTTACCGGCGTGGTCTGCCGACGCCCACGCTACGAAGCCGTCCGGCCGCACCAGGACGCCGCTCATCCCGGCACCGTCCGAAAGACACCGGAGCAGCTCCACCCGTCCGGTGTACTGCTCGGCCAGCGCCACCAGCCGGTCGTCGGCGGCGAGATCGACGAGCAGGGCCCGGCCATGGTGGGTGTGGTCGGCGAGCCGCGTGCCGTCGTCCAGCCGCAGGTTCGGCATCGTCGCGCCGACCATCGGGTTGTCGTCCCCGAGGTCATAGCGCTGCGACAGACCGGAGGCCCGCGTCACGTAATGGGTTGCGCCGTGCCGTGTTCCGAGGAGATCGGTGACCACGCCCCGCAATGCGCGGCTGGCGTCGTCACCGCGCATCACGGCCACCTGCGCGCGGGTCCAATCGAGCACCGCGGCTCCGATCGGATGCCGTTCGCTGGTGTAGGTGTCCAGCAGGCCCTCGGGCGCCGACCCTTGCACGGTGGCGGCGAGCTTCCAGCCCAGGTTGACGGCGTCCCCGATCCCGAGGTTCAGGCCCTGCCCGCTGAACGGCGAGTGCACGTGGGCGGCGTCGCCGCACAGGAGCACCCGGCCGCGTCGATAGCTGGTCGCCTGCCGCGCGTTGTCCGTGAACCTTGCGGCGCTGATGATTTCGGTGATGCGGATGTCGGCGCCACTGACGCGCCGCAAGCTGGCCTCCATCTCGGCCGCGGTGACCGGCGCCTCCCGGTCAGCCGGGGGGGAGTCGAACTCGATGGTGCGCACCCGACCTGGCGCCGGCCCGATGACGTAGAGCCCGGTGGTGGTGTACTGCCAGGCTCGCGGCAGGTGCTCGGCCCCCTCCACGGTGAACACCCCGTGGCGGCCCGTGAGCTCGGGATCGGTTCCGGCGAAGTCGAACCCCGCCAGCCGCCGGACCAGACTGCGCCCTCCGTCGCACCCGACGATCCACGACACGCGCACGTCGTCGCTGCCTTCCAGTGCGACGGTGACACCGGCCTCGTCCTCCTCGAAGTCACGCACCGCGACCCCGCGCCGGAGCTCGACGCCGAGCTGCGCGGCACGCTGCCCGAGGATCTGCTCCACCTCGACCTGCGGCACCTGGAGGGGACCCCAGCCTGCTGGTCCGCGGTCGCGCAAGGCCGGATCGTCGTCGTCGACGGGGTCCGCGGGAACCTGAATCCCACCGAAGTGCCCAGCGAACCGCGGCCGCTCCGAGCCGACGGCCTCGGGGGCGTTGGTGAACGGCCGGTGCAACGCCAACAGTGCGGGGAGCAGGCCGCGCCGGTCGAAGGCCTCCGCGGAGGCGGCGTTGATCCCTTCCGCCTTGATGGCGGAGTCGAGCTCCTCCCGCCGTTCCACGACGAGAACCCGGGTGCCCGCGAGTTGCAGTTCGGCCGCAAGCATCAGGCCGACCGGACCGGCGCCCGCCACGAGTACGTCGTAGTCGATCACTCGTCCGCCTGCTCGCGTACGAGAAACGGACGAAGACACGAACGTTGTTCTATACTAGGAACGGTGTTCGTGTCAATCAGAACTATGCTCGTACCTGAGCTAGACTGCTCGCATGGCATCGCCTCCTCAGCGACGACGGGCAGCACGGCATCAACAACCGCTGGCCGACGACACGGCCGCGACCCGACGCGGACCGTCGGCGGGGCGCAAGAAGCCGATCACCGTCGACGCCATCGTCGACACCGCGTTCGGCATCATCGAACGCGAGGGATACGACGCACTGACGATGCGACGCGTGGCCAGCGCGCTCGAGACTGGGCCGGCATCGCTCTATGCCCACGTCGTCAACAAGGCGGACCTGGACGACCTCCTCATCGGCCGGCTCTGCGCCGAAATCGAACTCCCCCAACCAGATCCCCGTACCTGGCGTGAGCAGATCGTTGGCGTATGCACGCAGATCCGCGATCAGTACCTGCGCTACCCCGGCGTCTCGCTGGCTGCGCTCGCCGTAGTGCCGACGAACCTGGACACCGTGCGCTTGAGCGAAGGCATGTTCGGCATCGTGTTGGCCGGCGGCGTCGACCCGCAGACGGCGGCTTGGGCGATCGACGCCCTGTTCCTCTATGTCAACGCCTTCTGCCTCGAGACGTCGTTACTCGGCAGGCATGACGACGAGGCGAGTTGGGCCCTCAGCCGCGAGGAAACGCTGAGCCGCTTCGCGGCGCTGCCCGACACCTTCCCCAACACCAAGCGCTACGCGGCCGAGCTGACGTCCGGCACCGCCGTGGATCGATTCGCCTTCACCCTCAACCTGATCATGGACGGACTCGTTGGTCGCAAGTAATGCTCGGCCCAGGCGACGGCGGCCGTGATTCGAGTAGCCGACTACTCACGACTCTGGGTGGGAAGCAGATGATGCTGCCAGGGTGGTACCAGTCGCGCCCGGTGCATCTGGACACCGGCATGAAACGGACGTGGTCGCCCACCAGTCGGTGAGGCACCACCGCTTTCGTGCGGCCTGGTCCACCGCGCCGAAGGCCGCAATCCTGCTAGGCGCGGGATGTTTGATTTCGGTGGCCATCCTTCCCGGTCGCTCGGCCCTCGCGGACCCTCCGCCCCCGTCGCCTTCCGCGTCCGCGTCCGCGTGCGACTGCGACTGCGACTGCGACTGCGACTGCGACTGCGACGAGTACCCCCGAAACCTCGGGAAGTTCCGCCGCGCCTTCATCGGGCCTTCTGGCGAAGGTGTTCATCATTGGCAATCTCGAGGTCACGCCCCCGCAGGGTGAACCGGGATCGTCGTTCACCGCGACGGCGCGCGGCCTAGGGGATTGCGGGACCGTTTCGTTCCAATGGGACGGCCAGGTTGCCCTCGGGGAGACGAGCAACACAGAGACGAGCGACGCCTCGCTGAAAGCCACCGTGCCAGACGGCTATGCGAGTGGTACGTACAAAGTGAATGCATCGTGCAAGGACGGTCGCGCCGACGGTACGTTCACCGTGATCGAGAAGTCCAGCCTTGCGCTCTCGCCCGAGCAGGGCGGCCCGGGGACACGGGTGAAGGCCACGGCGAGCGGTCTCGGGGCGTGCCTCGGCGGCTCGGCGAACACGATCTCGTGGCAGTGGGACGGCGGGCCGCTCCAGACCTCGCCCGCACAGACCGATGGTTCGATCGTGACCTTCGAAGTGCCGGCTGATGCCTCGCCCACCGACGGACACACCGTCACGGCTTCGTGTGGGGCGCAGAGCGCGACGGCACCGTTCGCGGTGACCGCCATCGCGAAGCCCGCTCTGACGCTCGATGAATCCCAGGGACTGCGCGGCTCAAAGCTGACCGCGAACGGTACCGGGTTCGACTGCGGGGACGACCGCGTGCAGATTCTCTGGGACGGCAAAACCCCGTTGGGTGACGGCCCGTCGGGCACGTTCGCCGCCCAGCTCACGATTCCCGAGGATGCGTCGATCAGCCAGCACACCGTGGTGGCAACGTGCCAAAACCACGCCGACGTCACCGACAGTCAACCGTTCGCGGTGACCAAGGACACGACCGGGGTTGAGGTTGAGGCTGCGCCTGCCTCCCTAGCGGTCGAACCTAGCCGTGGAGGAGCCGGACTCGACGTGCACGTGGTTGGCCATCGGTTCGCCTGCACCGAATCTCGAATCGTGGAGCTGTCGTGGGACGACCAACCGCTCGCCACGTCAACCTCGGAAGCGTCGGGCGATCTCGACACCTCGATCTCCGTCCCGGCCAACGCTGAGGCGGGCAGCCACCTCGTGCGCGCGTCGTGCTCGGCCGGGTCGGGTATCGCGACCGCCGGCTTCACCGTCATCGTCACGGGTACTCGCCCGGAGACAACCCCACCACCACCACCACCGCCGCCACCGCCATGGGGCATTGCCGGCTGGGTGGTGTTGGTGATCGTCGCCGTGCTGGCGGTCGTGGCCTACCGTCACTGGCGCAAGCCGCGAGCCCAACCGACACCCCGCGTCTACGCCACTGTCTCGTCTGCCAGCGGTCCGCCGCTCGTGACGACGCGCGAGACACCCGCACGCGGTGAGGTCACCCATGCCCTTCGACTGCAAGTCCATGCCGATCTTGGTACCGAATCCATAAGCGAGGTGGAAAGTGACCACTCCACTCAATGAGACCGCAACCGTGCGGGACCTCCTGTTCGATGGAGTACCTGGCCAACCGGTAGATGCCCTGGCGCAGCTGATGCGTGAGCGCGGCACGATCGGACCCATTGTCCCGCCTGGCCTCGCCGATACTGCCAGACGCGAATTCGCCGATGCGACAACCGGACTCATGTCGGTGAACTTGGCCGATATCGCCGCCGCCGGGTGGCGGAAGTATGACGCACTCAAGCAGGCAGCTCGTCGTACCCGTGACGACCCCGACTCCAAGGAACTGGTGGCGCTGGCGACACACAAGATCGTGTCCGGCCATCGTCCGAGCATCGACGTGTACCTCGACGGCAGGGCGATTGCCACCGTCGAGATCGAGCTGGACGTCGCCCTGACCATTGCCGGGATGATCGCGGTGGTCAGGCAGGGCCGACTGACCGAGATCCAATCCGGGAGTTGCACGGCAAGTGGATCGCTTGCCGTTCAGGGGATCGACATGGTCCAGCGTCAACGCAAGTTCGACCTCTACGGGGTGTTCCGGCTGAGCCGGGGCGTGCCTCTGTTCGGGCCGGCTCCGAGCGACCACGATGCCGAGCCGGTCGTCATTCGCAATGCCGAAGCACCGGCGAGACCCTTGGCCTGGTACTCCGATCCGACGCGGCGATTCGAGTCCCGCTGGTGGGACGGATCACGCTGGACTCAATACGTCTCCGCCAAGGGCCGCACGATGTCCGATCCGCTTGTCAGCGAGCGTGATTCGGGCCCTGTGACCGGCCCGGTGCGGCTCCACTGATTCGGCGTCCCTCAACATCCGGCCGCCGCCGTGGGCATGTGATCAGTCGTCGGTGGAGCCGCTTCGCCACTGGGTGAACTTTCGGCCCACCGTGTCGGCCGCGCTCGTCGCGGCTTGGCCCACACCGTCGATGATGCCGGTCAGCCCGTCTCGCAGTCCGCGGATCAACGGGTCTTCCGAAGTATCGAAACCACCCCTGTAGTGCCGGGCGGTCTCGCTGGCGTCCTCGCTCAAGCGGGCCGAGCCGTCGTCGGCACGCAGCGGATAACTGCCCGACATGATCTTGCCGTACTCACCGGAGTCCACCCAGGCGTTGAGCGCCGCCGCACGCAGCACCGAGAAGGGGTGGGTCTGTAGTTCGATGTTGAGCAGTTTGAGCACGCCGTCGCGCATGTCACCGACACGGTCGTACTCGTGCGCCTGCGCGAGGAACGCCTGGGTGTCGAGCTTGTCGACGCGGGCGCCGCCGGCCAACTTCAGGTCGACCTGGATCGCCGTGTCGATGTCCTGCCCACACAGCAGGCCTGCTCGATCGCCGGACAGTTCGGACTTGCGTTGCCATTCCATGAGCGCGGCGACGATGGCGCGCAGTGCCCAACCACCGACGGGCATGAATCCGAACGACCCGGCCAACCGCGTCAGGTGCATGAGCATCGTGCGATAGATCGCGTGGCCGCTGAGCGCGTGCCCCAGCTCGTGGCCGATGACGGCGCGCATCTCCTCGTAGGTCATCAGGTCGTACATCGCGGTGGTGATGACGATGAACGGCTCGTCCATGCCGATGCAGTAGGCGTTCACGATGGGCGACTGCTGCACGAACATCTGCGGTTTGACCGGCGCGTCCAGCACGGCGACGCAGTCATCGAGCAACCGGTCGAGATCGCTGAACTGCCGCGGGCCCACTTTGATGTTGTTGGCCAGATACAGCAGTCGATGTTGACGCTCACGGAGCAGACCCGACAGCAGCTTGAGCACCTGATCGAAGCCCTTGAGTCTCCGCAGTGCGGTCAAGGCCGTCCGGTCGGCGGGATGCTCCCAGGCGCGAGAGCTAATGCCCGGGAACGTCTTCCGGGTCTCGTCGATTTCATCAGTCATTGCCGATCCCGTCCGTCGTTGACTCACCCAACAGTAGGGCGTGTCGTGCCGCCTCGTCGAGCAATGTGTCGGCCAGAGCGGCCGTCGCCGGTGTCAATCGATCGACCGGTGGCGAAGCCAGATACACCTGCCACGGAACTCGGACGGCCAACTCCACCGCCTGCAGGTCACCGAACTGGCGTGCCTCCGAGGCCGGCATGAATGCGGTGCCGAGCCCGTTTCGCACGAGTTCGGCGATCGCGGCGAAACCGGCCGGAACCTCGTACCGCGTGGAGGGCTGGCTTCCGGCATCACGGAAGGCGTCGTCCACGAGTCGTCGCAGCCCGAACTCGGGTGGGAACCCCACCAGATCTTCCGCGGTCAGGTCGCGGATGTCGACGCGCCGCCTCCCGGCCAGTGGGTGGTCGTCGCGGCAGACGAAGACCATCGGATCCTCGAACAGCAGCCGCATCTCGAGTTGAGGCGGGAACCGGTTGGGTACCGAGACCAGCGCCAGGTCCAGCGAGCCCTCGATGAGGGCGGCGAGGTAGGACGACGCCCCGGATTGGCTGAGCCGCAGTCGTAGCCGGACGAACGGGTGGGCACGGTGATAGTCACCGAGGGCGCGCGGGACGTTCAGGGGTCCATATGAGATCAGTGAGCCGAATTCGACTGTGCCCGAAAGGGCTCCGCGGTACTCGTCGACCGATTCGGCCGCGGCGCGGGCGGCACGCAACACGTCGTGCGCGCCACTGCGGAAGCGCTCCCCCGCGGCGGTGAGCCGGATCTGCTGCCGTGACCGGTCGAACAGCGCGACCCCGAGCTCGCGTTCCAGTTTGGCGATCGACGTCGACAGGGCCGACTGCACCACGTGGACGCGTTCGGCAGCGCGAGTGAAGCTCAGCGCCGTGGCGACAGCCATGAACTGTTCGAGCTGGCGCAGTTCCATCCCGCCATACTATCTATTGAATAGATGGTCATGATCAAAAGTAATCGTTGGACTTAATGGTGCTTTCATCGTGCAATTGGTTCCCAACGTCGTCAGAAGGAGCACGCCTGTGAGCAGCTTTACGAGAAGGGACCTCGGGCGCATCGCCAGGCTGGCCGCGGGTGCGGCGACACTGGCGGCGTGCACCTCGTCACCGGCGCCCACCGCACCGCCGTCGGCACCCAGCCACCAACTGGGCCCCGTCAAGCAGATCGACGCGGGCGCTCTCACCGTTGGCTACACCGAGGCAGGCCCTGCCGACGGACCGCCCGTCATCCTGCTGCACGGCTGGCCGTACGACATCCACAGCTACGCCGACGTCTCGGCCATCCTCGCCGACAACGGCTTTCGCGTGATCGTGCCCTATCTCCGTGGGTTCGGGTCCACGCGGTTTCTGTCCAAGGACACCGTCCGCAACGGTCAGCAGGCCGCGCTCGGCCATGACCTGATCGCACTGATGGACGCACTCCACATCCCGAATGCGATTCTGGCCGGCTACGACTGGGGTGGCCGCACCGCCAACGTCGTCGCCGCGCTCTGGCCCGAGCGGTGTTCAGGACTGGTCGCCGTCAGCGGGTACATCACCGTCAACCTGGCCGCCAACCTGCAGCCGCTCTCCCCGGAGGCCGAGCATGGCTGGTGGTACCAGTACTACTTCGCCACGCCCCGAGGCGAACTGGGATACCGCCACAACACCCACGATTTCAACAAGCTGATCTGGAAGCTCGCCTCACCGGCGTGGAACTTCACCGACGCCACCTACGACCTCTCGGCGGCGGCATTCGACAACCCCGACCACGTCGACATCGTCATCCACAACTACCGCTGGCGCATAAGCCTAGCTCCGGGCGAAACCCGTTACGACGCAGACGAACAACGCCTCGCCGCCAAGCCGCCGATCACCGTCCCGACCATCACGATCGGCAGTGACTTCGACGGCGCCACCAAAGACGGAGCCGCCTACCGCGCGCTCTACACCGGCTGGCACGAGCACCGCGTCCTCGACGGCATCGGACACAACGTCCCCCAAGAAGCGCCCGACGCGTTCGCCTCGGCCGTGATCGACGTCAGGAAGCAGAACGGCCAACATTCATGACGGCCTGCGCCCCGGCCGCGCGTCGCTACTGGCCCGCGTTGCGGGCGAGGTCGATGGCGAACTGATTCACGAAGCGCCCTGCGCCGGGTCCTCCGTTGCAGGAGCCGTCGGACTCACCGGGACGCTTGACCCACAGGAAGGCGTCGACCTGGCCATTCCCCGTGTTCGCGGTGGGCGGCGTGCCCAGTGCGCGACCGCTGGGGTTGCACCAGTAGAGCTTGTCGTCGGTCGGTCCCGCACCGTTGCGCGAGGTGTCGATCACGAAGTGCGCGCCGTTCGTGAGCCCCGAAATCGCTGCGCCGTAACCGATCTCCTCGTCGGTGGTGAAGAAGTTCGCCGTGTTGAGGCTGAAACCGCGAGCCTTGCCAACACCGACCTGGTTGAGCATTGCGGCCATATTGTCGGCGCTCACCCAGCGCGAGTGGCCGGCGTCGACGTACAGGGCCGTGGCCGGATTGCGGGTCAGAGTGTCGACGGCGTAGCTCATCAGATCGAGGCGCTCCTGGCGCTGGTCTGCCGAGAGACAATCGGCCATGGCGAGCGCATCGGGCTCGAGGATGATCGCCGCAGGGCCGCCGCCGATGTCGGCAGCGACGCTGTCGATCCACCCTCGGTAGGCGGCAGCCGACCCGAATCCACCCGCGGCGAAGCTTCCGCAGTCGCGGTGCGGGATGCCGTAGAGCGCCAGGATCGGCATGGTGCCGGCGGCCTGCGCCGTGGCGATGTACTTGGCGTCCACTGCGGGTGTCGAGAGCTGGTCCATCCAGTACGCCGTCGGCGTGTTGGCGATGGCGGCCAGCTGGGGATTATCGGGGCTGGCATGGGCGGCGCGCATGGCCGCCGAGTCGGGATTGACGTAGAAGTTCTGCCCGGCCAGCGGGTTGGCATCGTCGACCAGGCGTATCGCCGGGGCGGGTATCGACGGCGCCGGGGCGGCAAGACAGCCCAGGCCGGCGACGGCCGCAACCGCCAGGAAGGGAGAGATCCACCGCGCGACTGCATTGGCAGCTGAGGACGTCACCCCAGAAAAATAGAGGCACGGCGCAAGAAGCGCCAATCATCGACGACTGAGACGACTAAATGGCCCCGGGCGTGCCGGGAGGACTGAGTGAGCCGTTGATGTTCGGCACCATCGCCGGGGCCGGTATCCCGCCTATCGCCGCGTTGTCTCCCGGTATCCCGTCGTCCGGTGGCGAGTCGAACGCGCCGCCGGCGCAGAGCGGATGCCGCCACCCCAACCACCCGCACGCCGGGTCATCCTGGACGGCGGGAGGCGTTGCGTTCGCCGAAGCGGTCGCACCCATCACGGCTGCCGCGGCGATTCCCCCCGCCGCGGCCGTTCTGGTCAACGTGCCCCACACTCCGAACCCGGTTAGCCGACTCATCTACCACCTCCTGCTAGGGGGACTCAAACGAGTCGCCTCGACGTTTGCCGTCCATCATCGCCGCTTCAGCGCCAGCTGGGGCCGAATCGTCGCTACAACTCAGCGACGCGCCCGTCGTCGACCAACCACCTGCGATCCAGCCGAACGTTCTGCAGCATCCGGCGGTCGTGCGTCACCAGCAACAACGCACCGTCATAGGTCTCGAGCGCCTGCTCGAGTTGCTCGATGGCGGCGAGGTCGAGATGGTTGGTCGGCTCATCGAGCACCAGCACATTGGTGCCTTGAGCCTGCAGCAACGCGAGGCCGGCCCGGGTTCGCTCGCCGGGTGACAGGTCGTCAACCGCGCGTTCCACGTGGTCGGCGCGCAGCCCGAACTTCGCGAGCAGGGTTCGGACGTCGGCGGTCGACCACGTCGGCACGCGCTGCTCGAAGCGATCGACCAGTCGTTCGGGACCGGTGAAATCGGCACGGGCCTGGTCGATCTCGCCGATGGCGACACTGGCGCCCAGACTCGCGCGGCCCTCATCGGGCCGCTGACGGCCCAGGAGCAACCGGAGCAATGTCGACTTTCCTGCCCCGTTGGGGCCGGTGATGCCGATCCGCTCGCCGGCATCGACCTGTAACGACACCGGACCCAGGACGAATTCACCTTGCCGCACAACGGCGTTGTCGAGCGTCGCCACGACCGAACTCGACCGTGGCGCGGCTCCGATGCTGAATTCGAGCACCCACTCCTTGCGGGGTTCGACGACTTCCTCGAGCCGGGCAATGCGGCTCTCCATCTGGCGTACCTTCTGCGCCTGCTTCTCACTGGACTCGGAGGCCGCGCGTCGCCGAATCTTGTCGTTGTCGGGCGATTTCCGGATCGCGTTGCGGACACCCTGGCTCGACCACTCCCGCTGAATGCGCGCGCGAGCCACCAGGTCGGCCTTCTTGTCGGCGAACTCTTCGTACTGTTCGCGCCGGTGGCGTCGACCGACCTCCCGCTCTTCCAGATAGCTTTCGTAGCCCCCGCCGAACACGGTGGTGGTGTTCTGAGCGAGGTCCAGTTCGAGAACGCGGGTTACGCTGCGGGCGAGAAACTCCCGATCGTGGCTCACCAGCACCACGCCGCCACGCAGGTCGCGGACGAACTGCTCCAGCCGCGCGAGTCCGTCGAGGTCGAGATCGTTGGTCGGCTCATCGAGCAAGGCGATGTCGAAGCGCGACACCAGCAGTGCCGCCAGGCCCACCCGCGCCGCCTGCCCACCCGACAACGCGGTCATCGGAGTCGCCTCTGGCCGCACCGCATCGGAGTCCAAGCCAAGGTCGGCCAGCACTGCCGGCAATCGTTCGTCCAGGTCCGCCGCGCCGCTGGCCAGCCAGTGATCCAGCACGGCGGCGTAGGCATCGGCCGGATCGATGTCGGCGGGACCCTGACTCGGGTCGGCCAAAGCCGCGGCCGCCGCCTCCATGGCCTGTGTCGCTTCGGTGCACCCCGCACGGCGCGCGACGTAGGCGGCGACGGTTTCCCCGGCCATCCGTTCGTGCTCCTGCGGCAGCCACCCGATGAACGCGTCGGGCGGCGCGATGCTCACCCAACCGTCGAGCGGCTCCAGATCCCCGGCCAGGATCCGCAGGAGTGTGCTCTTGCCCGCGCCATTGGCTCCCACGACACCGACGACGTCGCCCGGTGCGACGGTCAGGTCGAGTCCCTCGAACAGGGTGCGATGGGCGAATCCGCCCGCCACGTTCTTCGCGACGAGCGTGGCGGTCATGGCTCTATGGTCGCACCACCACGCCGCGCACGATTCCGCGCGCTAGCGAAATGCGCGGCCATACTGCGGTGGGTAGTGCAAACTCGCACCGAGCTGGTCTGCCGCTTGACGGATCCAGGCGGGGTTTCGGAGCAGAACCCGGGCCAGAAATATTGCGTCGACCTGTTCGCCAGCGATGATGGCCTCGGCCTGCTCGGCCTCGGTGATCATTCCAACGGCAGCGGTGGGTATTTCGGCCTCCGTGCGAACCCGGGTGGCGAATCTCACTTGATAGCCCGGGCCCACTGGAATCTTGGCGTCCGGCGCGGTTCCACCACTCGAGACGTCCATCAAATCGACACCGAGCGCCTTCAACCTCGTCGATAGAAGTACCGTTTCGTCGGCGGTCCACCCGGTGCGCGCATCCTCCTTTTCACCACCGAGCCAGTCGCGCCGACACGCGGAAGAACAGCGGCAGTTTCGTCGGGCCAGCTTCGGCGCACGGCAGTGACGACGTCTAGGGCGAACCGAAGCCGGTTCTCCAGTGATCCGCCGTAGTGGTCGGTGCGGGTATTCGAGTGCGGAGAGAGGAACTGGTGGATGAGATAGCCATGCGCACCGTGCAATTCGAGGACTCTAAATCCTGCTGCTGCCGCCCGCCGGGCCGAAGCAGCGAACGCGTCGACGATGTCGCCGATCTCACCGACGCCCAATTCAACGGGGCTGGCTCGCCGTCCGAACGGTATCGCGCTGGCACCGACGGTGGCCCAGGTCGGACCCGGCTCCCCCCAAGGTCGGCCGGTGGATCCCTTACGACCAGCGTGCACCAACTGGATCCCCGGCACCGAGCCCTGTGACGTGATGAAACTGGCGATCCGACGAAAGGCATTCTCCTGTCGGTCATTCCACAGCCCGACGTCGAAGACGCTGCTCCGTCCGATCGGGTCGATGGCCGTAGCCTCGACCATCACCAGTGCGGCACCGGCCACCGCCCGCGACCCCAGGTGTTGAAGGTGCCAGTCGGAAGGCGCCCCTTCGTCGTCCCCCTCAGAAGAAGCACCAAACTGCATCATCGGCGACATCCACGCCCGGTGGGCGAACGTGACCTCGCGCAGCGGGGTGAACAACTGTGACACGAGCACTCCTGTTCGGACGTTCCGGAATTCACGCGCACATCGTCGCAACCCCTACCTGGCCGCGACGTCCGGCGCCTGCATCACCTGCCGTCGCGACACCTTAACGTGACCTTATCTTTCTCTTATGTTCCTTATTTTTGGTGTACGGTTGCACCCATCGCTCGGTATTCACCAGTGACGGAAGGAACCGCACATGCACAACGGACCTACACGAATCGTCTTGGTAACCGGCGGCTCGAGGGGCGTCGGCGCGGAAGTCGCACGGCAATTCGCCGACCCCGACACTCACGTCATCGTGAACTATCGCGAGAAGGCCAAGCGCGCGAATACCATCGCCGCGGCCATCCGCGATGCAGGCGGCCACGCGTCGACGATCGGCGCCGACATCTCCGATGAAGCCGACGCCGCCGCGATGATCGAGTCCGTCAGGCTACGCTTCGGGCACTTGGACGCCCTCATTCTGAACGCCTCGGGTGGTCTCGAACCGGACGCCGACCCCGGCTATGCCATGCGCCTCAATCGCGACGCGCAGAGACGTCTCGCCCAGCTGGCGCTGCCCCTGATGCCGGCCGACGGACGCATCGTCTTCGTGACCAGCCACCAAGCCCACTTCTTTCCGAACAAGGCGGTACCGAAGGGCTATTCTGCGGTCGCCGCAAGCAAGCGCGCAGGCGAAACCGCCCTCTATGCAATGCGTTCCGCATTCAGTCACGCCGGTGTCCACCTCACCGTGGTGTCCGGGGACATGATCGAGGGCAGCATCATCGTCAAGCTCCTGGAACGACGCGATCCCGAGGAAGTGGATGCTCGCCGTGTACATGGGACAGTGCCGACCGTCGACGAGTTCGCCGCAGCCATCGTCAGCGCCACCGATTCCCCGAACCCCCAGGGGATCGTCTACGTCGGCGGGGCCGACTACCTGATGACCGCCGCCTGACGAGGGTCATGCCGGCACTTCCAACTCCGTGATGCGTCGCTGCACCTCGTCGAGTAGCTCTGGGACCGTGGCGAATTCATCGGGGTCGATCGGCTCCCCGAAGATCACGTACACGGTGCTTCCTCGCCTCGGGAACTTCTTGTCCAGAGGCAGCACCTTGTTGGCGTTGACGAGCCGGACGGGAATGATCGGCACGCTCGTGTCCTTGGCCAGCACGGCGACGCCGGGCCGGTACGGGACGACGTCGCCCGGCTTGACGCACTTGCCTTCGGGAAAGATCCCGACCAACGCGCCATCTCCCAAGGCGTGAGCTGCGCTCTCCATCGCCTGCTTCCCCGAATCCGGGTCGCCCCGGACGACGGGGATCTGGCCAAGGACTTCGACGAGCCAGCGGGTGAGCGGCGACTTCCACAGCTCCGCCATCGCCATGGCAATCGCCTGGCGGCGGATCGCCGCCAGGATGAAGAACACGTCGATCATCGAGGTGTGGTTGGCGGCCAGGATCACCGCACCCTCGTCCGGCACGACGTCGTCGTTCACGATCTCGGTTCGGATCAGGCGCGTGAAGCCCAGCGTCCAGAGGATCAGCCGGATCGACCACGTCAGCAACCATGCGCGCTTGCCCAGCCCGCGCGACCGTGGCCGTCTCAATCGACTTGCCATGCAATCCTTTCCGTCGCTACTGCCACATTCTTAGCGCACGGAAACACCCCGTCCAGCGGAATCGGCCGGTTATGCTTCCGCGGCGCGAGGCGTCACCTTCGCCGGCAGGCTCGACGCGAGCGCTTCGTGGCAGAGGCAAAGCCCAGCGAGCGCACGAACCAGATGCCGCTGGCATGGGACGTCATCGACTTCCCGCCTGCGGCCTAGTCTCGGCGATCGGCCTCGGCGACCATGGCCAGTAGGCCGTCGACGAGTTCCTCGGCGGTCGTCTGCCATTTGTCGGTGCGCAGCAGGCCGCTCGATTCCAAGCCGGCGGCACCGTGCACGCCGGTCAGAAGTACTGCCGCACAGCGCTGGGCGTTCTGTTCGCCGACGACCGCGGCGACGATGGCGAGGAACTCGTCGCACATGCGTTGCGCGGCCCGGACCACTGCGGCGGGGTCGCCCATCGGGGCGCTGAACATCAATTGGTACAGGTGGGGCTGCTGGCGGCTGACGTCGATGACGCCGGTGAGCGCCGCACGCAGCTTCTCCGCGGGGCGCAGCCGCTCATCCGTCCGAACTGCGTTCATGTGATCGCCGATGCGCTCCCAGCTCTCGGCGGCGACGGCGGTCAGCAGGCTCTCCTTGTCGGCGAAGTGCCGGTAGGGCGCACCGCGGCTCACGCCCGCACGGGCACCGACCTCGCGCAGCGTCACTGCGTCGGGACCGCCACCGTCGAGCAGCACGGCGGCCTCGTCGAGCAGGGCGCGGCGCGTGGCGGCGGCTGACTCGATGCGACTCATGATTCGCCCATTCTAGGTTGACATTGTCATCTGAAGGCGTAGCTTGGCTGAGATGACAGCGTCATCTGAAGTTCGGGAGCTCGCCATCGTCACCGGTGCGTCCACTGGCATCGGCGCGGCGACGGCACGCGAACTGGCCCGACGGGGGTTTCACGTCCTCGCAGGCGTCCGGCGCGACCGGGACGCCGACGCCATGCGGGGGCCGCGCATCGAACCGGTGATCATCGACGTCACCAACCCCGACCACGTCCACGCGTTGGCCGCCCGGGCACACGGGGACCCGCAGGGACGGACGGTGCGGGCGCTGGTGAACAACGCCGGCGTCGGGGTCAACGTGCCGGTCGAGGCCTTCGCGATCGACGAATGGCGAAACCTGTTCGAAGTCAACCTCTTCGGCCAGATCGCCGTCACCCAGGCCCTGTTGCCGGCCCTCCTCGCCAGCGGGGGTCGCGTGGTCAACGTCAGCTCCGTTGGCGGCAAGGTGGCCATGGCCACCTATGGTCCGTACGCAGGCACGAAGTTCGCGCTGGAAGCGGTCAGTGACTCCTTGCGACGCGAACTCGCCCCGCTCGGGGTGCGCGTGGTCGTGATCGAACCGGGCGCCGTGGTTACGGAGATGATCGGTCGGGCGAGCACAGGAGCTCACGAGCGGGCGTCGGCCATGACACCCGAGCAGAGCCAGCGCTACGGCGGTTTGGTGCACGCCATCGCCGCCCAGGCCGCGTCGTCGGCCAAGTCGGGCGTACCCGCCGAAGCTGCGGCCAAGGTGATCGCCAAGGCGGTGACAGCGCGCAAGCCGCGCACCCGCTACACCGTCGGCCGCGACGCCGCATTGATCACTCGCTTGACGCGCTTCCTGCCCGACCGGACCCTCGACCGCGTCCTTGCCGCCGCTCTGCGCCCCCACTTCCCCAACGCGAGCGCCACGACTCCGTTGCTCACCATCAAATAGGTCCCGCCACAACGGAGTCCGACCACAGCGCCACAGCAATGGCGGCGAGGCAGATCGGAACTCGCCGAACGCGGACACCACACTGGCAAAAGCATCGGTTTGTATTGCTGCGGTCTGCTCGCGTTAGTGTGCTGAGGTCGGCCTCAGCGAACAGGCCGATAGAAATGATGAGCAATTCATGACCGCAGCACCGGAATCGTCGTCGCTCGAAGCTCGGGTTGGCCACTACTACCAGATGGACGGCACCTATCTGGTCGGGCGCGAGAAGCTGCGCGAATACGCCCGTGCAGTGCAGGACTATCACCCCGCGCATTGGGATGTCGCCGCCGCCGCCGAGCTAGGCTATTCGGACCTGGTGGCGCCGCTGACGTTCACGTCGACCCCGGGCATGACCTGCAATCGCCACATGTTCGAGCAGGTGGTCGTCGGCTACGACACCTACATGCAGACCGAGGAAGTCTTCGAGCAGCACCGCCCAATCGTGGCCGGCGACGAACTGCACGTCGACGTCGAGTTGACGTCGGTGCGCAGGATTGCCGGCAGAGACCTGATCACCGTGACCAACATCTTCACCGACACGGCCGGCGAGCGGGTGCACACCCTGCACACCACCGTCGTCGGCCTCACCGCCGAGGACCTCGATCCGGCGATCAAGACGGCCGTGCAGAACACGACGATGCACGACATGGACATCTTCGGAGTCGGCGAAGAGGAGTACCACAAGACGGTGCGCCCAGAGGGCCAGGTTCGGATCTCCGAGGGAGGCACCACCCGCACGCCGGGAACCCCGTCCTTCGACGATGTGAAGGTCGGCGACGAGTTGGCTGCGCATCACACCCGACTGTCCCGTGGCGATCTGGTCAACTATTCAGGCGTGGCAGGCGACGGCAACCCGATCCACTGGGACGAGGGCATCGCCAAGCTGGCCGGGCTGCCCGACGTGATTGCCCACGGGATGCTCACCATGGGGTTGGGCGCCGGCTTCGCCTCCGCGTGGACGGGCGATCCCGGTGCAGTGACCCGCTACGCGGTGCGGCTGTCTTCGCCCGCGATCGTGTCAGCCAACGAGGGCGCTGACATCGAGTTCAGCGGCCGAATCAAGTCGCTGGACCCGGCGACCCGCAGCGGCGTCGTGCTCGTCGCCGCGAAGTCCGGTGACCGCAAGATCTTCGGCCTGGCAACGTTGAACGTCCGCTTCCGCTGATTGGGCGGCGGTATTCTTGGCGTGACAAACCACTCGTGGCTGTTGGGGCCGCGAGGGTATGCCAGGCCCCGGGCGGGACGACACAAGCGCAGGTGGCAACGGATGACTGAGTTCACCGAGGGCGCCGACCGCATACGAACAGGGCCACCGGCCGCCGAACAGGCGCGCGCGGACACGTCCGATTTGCAGGCCGCCATCGGCGATCTGGCGGGTTTGGTGGCGGGCAGTCTGGGCTTGTCGGAGTTGTTGACCGAGGTGGCGATGTTCGCAGTACACGCGATCCCGGGCGCCGAAGGGGCCGGGGTGACCCTATTGCGGCCCGACCGGATCGACAACATGGTTGAAGCGCTGGCGGCGAGTGCACCGTTTGTCACCGAAATCGACGAAATCCAGTACGTCACACTGCAGGAGGGCCCCTGTATCACCGCAGCGCTGGAGCGCCGCACGGTGCGGTCGGGGTCGCTGGGCGGAGAGAAGATGTGGCCACGATTCGGCCCCCGCGTAGGCAGGTTGGGCGTACACAGCGCACTGTCACTGCCGCTCCTGCTGCCCGATCAGGTGGTCGGAGCAATCAACGTCTACTCCCACGACAAGGACGTCTTCGATGAGCACGCCGCCGAACTCGGCGAACTGTTCGCCAAACCCGCAGCGGTCGCCGTGCACAACGCTCACGTCCTCGCCCAGGCAATGACGCTGACGGTCCAGCTGCAGACCGCCCTCTCGACGCGACCGGTCATCGATCAAGCGATCGGCCTGCTCCGCGGACGCAGCGGGCGCAGCGCCGAGGACGCATTCGCGCAGCTGCGGGCGATCAGCCAAGCCGAACACCGCAAATTGGCTGACGTGGCGCAACGCATCGTCGATGAAGCCGTCCGCCGCGCCCGCGCCCGCCACAACCCGACCTGAGTCCCGATCGCCATGTCGGGTGTCGGTGCAAGGCAGGTCCCGCGTACGGTTGAGGGTGGAGGCACAGTCCCAAGGAACGGTCCTGACCCGCATCCTGGATCCTCCAGCGAGCATGGCGACTCGCCCTGCTCGGTCCTGGCAGGCTCGATCGGCGCTCGGGAGCGCCCAGCGGAGCATTCACCTCGTGAGGATCACCGCAGCGATGGCCGCCGCTTTGGCCATCCTGACCGAAGCGCTGGATGAACCCAGCACCGACATCGCGCTCAGTCTGCACCGGTTGACGCTCGACGCCGCCACCGCCGTAACAAGCTACCTCGGTCTGAGAGTGGTTGTGTCCCAAAGTGATTCCCCGTTCACCGTCACCGCCCTGGCCGACGGCGCCCTAGCCGGCGACATCCGCACCTCGCTGCACTTGAGTCTGCCGGGCCACAGTGACCCTCAGAACTCGCCGGCGGTGGCGATCATTCTTTACGCGGGATCACCGGGAGCGTTCGTCGACCTCGCCGCGGACCTGGCGTGGCTCACGGCACGCTCACTGAGCGACTTCATCCTCGATCAGCACCTCACCCTCGCCGCCGGGCCGCTGCCCGAGGGACACCTGCGCGCGGCATCGGCGATCAATCAAGCCCTCGGGGTTCTCATTGGGCGCGGCTACACCCCACAGCAAGCCCACCGGGAACTCGACACCCAGGCTGCCGACGCCGGAACCGACCGACACACCGCCGCCTGCCACATCCTCGCCAAGATCAACACCGGCGACGATGACCAGTATGTCGGCACATAGTGGGGCCGCCCGATTAGCGAGCCGAAACCGCCAGGTTCACTTACATTTTGGTGTATCGAGCCATGGCGAAGCTGTAGAGGCCGTAGGTGATGATTCCTAATCCGGCGGCGATGAGGAGCGCTGCTCCGTAGGTTTGGCCGCCAGGGTCGATAGCGCCCCGGATTGGTCAGCGGTGCCGCCGCCGCTGCCGAGAGCGAGCCGATGGTGAGGTGCAGCAGACCGCTCACGATGTACCCGGTGCGGGCGAATCGCTCGAAGACGATGTTTTGGGCCACCTGTGTTGCGGTAGAGGACGACGCATGGTCAGGCACTGCGGACGCCTTCCCCAGCGGTCACACCTGAGCCGTCTGCCTTTTCGACGCGTTGGTCGCGACGCCAGTGCCGCACCGTTGCGATCGCGGTCTTCAACCCGCGACGCCGGCCACTCCCGGGATCGTTGCCGGCGAAGTCGGGCTGCAGCTCTGAGAACATCGCCTCGCTGCGGGTCTCCGGTGCGTCATCGGCGGTGTCGCGCAGATAGCGGTCCGGCAGTGACAGCTTGGCGATGGTCCGCCACGTCTTGCCGTACTGCATCAGGAACGAGCCCGTCGTGTAGGGCAGGTCGTACTTGTCGCAGATTTCCTTCACCCGAATCGAGATCTCGTGCAACCGGTTGCTCGGCAGGTCCGGATAGAGGTGGTGCTCGATCTGGTGGCACAGGTTGCCACTCATGATCCGCAGCGTCGGGCCGGCTTCGAAGTTCGCACTGCCCAGCATCTGGCGTAGGTACCACTGCCCCTTGGTCTCGCCGATCATGTCGGTCTTGGTGAATTTCTCTGCGCCGTCAGGGAAGTGGCCGCAGAAGATGACCGCGTTGGACCACATGTTGCGGATCACGTTGGCGAGCGCATTGGCGGTCAGTATTGATCTGTAGGTCGCACCCGGCGACAGCGAGGTAAGCGTTGGGAACGCGACGTAGTCCTTGACCATTTGCCGGCCGGCCTTGATCGAGAACTCACGGATCTGCACGAGGGTGGCCTTGCGGTTCGACTCGCCCTTGAAGAACTTTTCGAGCTCCAGGGGCTGCAGGCCAATTCCCCATTCGAAACCGATGGCGAGGACGGTGTTGTACAACAGGTTGCCGAGGTTGACCGGTGTCCAGCGCTGGTCGCGGGTGACGCGCAGCACGCCGTAGCCCACGTCGTCGTCCATGCCGAGGATGTTCGTGTAGGTGTGGTGCTGAAAGTTATGGGTGAACCGCCAGTGCTTGGACGCCGCGCTCATGTCCCACTCCCAGGTCGAGGAGTGGATCTCGGGATCGTTCATCCAATCCCATTGGCCGTGCATGACGTTGTGGCCGATCTCCATGTTCTCGACGATCTTGGCCACTCCCAGGGTGATCGCCCCCGCCCACCACGCCGAGCACCTGGAGCTTGCGGCCAAAATGATCCGGCCGGCGACCTCGAGGGTGCGCTGGGCGGCGATGGTGCGGCGAATGTAGCGCGCGTCGCGCTCACCGAGCGAGTCTTCGATATCGAGGCGGACTGTGTCCAGCTCGACAGCCAAGTTCTCGATATCGGCGTCGGTCAAGTGCGCGAACGCCGGTATGTCGGTGATTGCCATCGTCTTCTTGCTTTCCGTCAATCCACCACACCCGCGCGGCGAGTCACGCGCAGACGGTTAAAGGTTCTGCGGTTCTTTGGGGGTGGAGCTCGGGGTTTCATCTGTCGGGGCTGTCGGATCCAGTTTTTCTGCCCTCTCCCACTGCTCGTTGAGGTGGTCGCGGGAGGTGGCTGCCTCGCCACGGTGGGCGGCGGCCTGCTGTTGCAGACCGGCGGCCTGGGCCGATTTCACGTCGGCTTCGGCTTGGGCGCCGCGAGCCTTGGCGGCGGTCTCGTCGACGAGTGCTTCGCGCTGCATGACCATCAGTGTTTCCTCGGCGGCCTGACCGCGGATGTTCTCGGCCTTGGTGTGGCGCTGACGTTTGCGCGTCCTCTGCGCCAGCCATGCGAGCACGGCGGCGAGCAGAAGCACCCCGACCGCGACGGGAGACGACGGCAATGGTGTTGGTGCTCATGTTGTTTCCTTGGATTGGTAGCGCACGGTCAGTGGTTCGATCGACGGGTCAGTGTCCGTTGGCGCGTTGCTGAATGCCGCAGGAGTAATCAACTGGGCTGGGGCACATGACAGTTCGTGACCTTGGGGTTGGCGCCGAAATAGTTGAGGGTCCGGCGATCACGGTCACCGCGATCGTGCCCGCGCTGGCACAGTTTTGTGTCGCGTGGGTGAAGTAACCGCGTTGGACGGCCGCGACGGCGCCCACGACCAGCCACACGATCACCAGCAACCCGATCAAACGCATGATGAATCTCCTTGTCTCTGTGGGCGATCGGGCGCGGCCGGTCGCGTGAGGTGTGGCGGGTTAGTAGTAATGGCGGCGGCCGCCGACGGCGTGTCCCATCCGTCCCATGAGCATCATTAGCAGGCCTACGACGAGGAGGATGACCCCGATGACCAAGCAAATGTGGGCGAAGGCGAATGTAGGGACGAGGCTAGGGAGGAGCAGTCCGAGGACGATGAGGATGATGCCGAGAACGATCATGATGATTACCTGGTTTCTGTACTGATGTTTTGTTTGCCGTTGAGTGGACGGCGCGTGGATCCGTGAGCGGCCGGGTATTCCCGGAGCCACCGGCACGGTTCTTCGTCGGCTGATCGCCTGGCAATGAGGGCGACATCCGACGCGCACGGGCTAGGCGTCCGCGGTGTTCGCGGGGGCCCGAATTCCGAGCTGACGGGGGGAATGAGCAAGGTATGCATGCTGTCTCGACCGCGACGGGTGGACATTGGCATGTACGGCACGAGCTGATGCTCATCGAGTTCGGCGGCGGACGGCCGAACTCATTCCGAACTGGCTGAAAGACCCAGCACCTATAACACTACACCTGGCGGGACCCCTCGGCGAGGTCGGCGAAGCGAGGTCGCAGACAGTAGCCTGGCCGGCAGAAGGATTCAGGTCCGACCGCGCATCTGACGGATGTTTCGCGCAGTCCCCTGCGATCTGCCCGACGGCATTGTTCGCTCTCAGTTCGGTTGCGGGTCAATGCTTCCCCCGTATTCACTGCGACACGGCGGCATCCACCCGTCAGTCAGAACGCGCCGTCGCGACTTCCGGACGCCCAACGGGGCGGTGCCCCGGATTGATACCCACTAAGTGCGCTGGCCTCTCAAACCGCCTCCACGGCGGCTCGCATCCGCGGGGTGTAACGTCAGCCAAGTTGGGACTCTCAACCAGTCCGGGACGAGGCCAGCTGTCCGCCGCTGTCCTCGCAGAGCAGTAGCTCGCGCCGAACAGGCCGGTGACAGCCGCATATCGGGGATCACCATGAATGCGCCATCCGCCCCCCTTAACGCAAGAGCTCGACAGCCGTATGCCCCCCATGCTGGACTCGTTGACCCCGTGGCCCACCAGTCACCAACGCGCACACGGTCACTCATGACGACTTCTGCATCCGTGCTGCCCGACGGCGGCTTTGTTTCCCCGCCATGGCCGGGTCGCACCACACGGTTGGCCAGTCGGCGGCCGCGGTCGTCGGTGGCCGTCATCAGCGCCCACGGCGACATCGACGCATCCAACGCTGACACTCTGACCGAGTACACGCTGGGGCATCTGATGGGTTGCCGCGGGCTGATTCTTGATCTGCGCGGCCTGGATTTCTTTGCAATCGAGGGCTTCGCGGCGCTACACAGGGTCTCGGTCTGCTGCGCGCGCGCCCGTATAGGTTGGGCAGTGGTGCCCGGCGAGGCTGTCTGCCGGATGCTGCGGATCGGCGACCCACACTGCTTGCTACCGGCCGCGGGCACCGTCCAGGCAGCGATGACCACCTTCGTCGACCAGCCTCGCCGTCGACCACGGCAGCCAGATCGGACGGCGAGCGCTGTATCCCGTGGCGGTTTCGTGGTGGGCCATCCCGAACAGGACGACCCGTGGTGTCGCTACCTCGCCGCCCACGCCAACGTCGTGGTCGTCAACGTCGACTACGCACTGGCCCCGCGGAGGCGGTTCCCGATCCCGGTCGAGCAGAATTACGACGTCGTGTCCTGGGCATCGTCGCCGGACCGCGAATGGGACGGGAGCACGCTTTGCCTTGGCGGACAGAGTGCCGGCGGCAACCTGTCGGCGGCCGTCTCGCGGTTGGCGCTCGAACAGTCCGGCCCGCCAATCGCTTTGCAGGTTTTGCACTACGCGCCCTTGGACCTAGTGACACCGACGGCCGACAAGAGGTCGCCGCTCGGCAAGCGCGCCATCCTCAAACCGTGGATGGGCGACGTCTTCGACACCGCCTACGTTCCGTCGCGATCCGACCGTCGCCACCGGTTGGTTTCGCCGGCCTGGGGAAACAACGCCGACGGCATCGACGGCATCGCCCCGGCCCTCGTCGTCACCGCTGAATTAGACCGGTTGCGCAACGAAGCCGGGCGTTACGCCCGCAAGCTCGAACAGGCCGGATCGTTGGCCCGGTACCACGAGGTGCGCGGCGTGGACCACGGCTACAACATCATGAGCGACGCCACCGACGTCACCCGTCGCATGTACGACCTCATCGTCAGCGAGGTCCGGTCCGCCGTCGCTGCATGATCACCATGCCGTGTAGCCCCCGTCCACGAGCAGGGTGTGCCCGGTGACCATGGCAGCTGCTGGGCTGGCGAGATACACGACGGCACCGGCGACGTCATCGGGTTCACCGAAGCAGCCCAGGGGAATTCGCGCGAGCAGTTTGGCGGCCATGTCTGGTCGATCCAGAGTGCTGGCGGTGAGGTCGGTCCGAATGAAGGTCGGTGCGACGGTATTGACTCGGATGCCGTGGGGTCCCCATTCGATGGCGAGCACCTTGGTGAACTGGTTGAGTCCGCCCTTGGTGGTGCAGTAGACGGCGCGCTCCTCGATGCCCACGGTGCCGGCTTGAGATCCGATGTTGACCACCGCGCCGGGGATTCCGTGGGCCACCCAGGTTCGTGCGATCGCGCAGGTGAGGAAGAACGTTCCCTTGAGGTTGGTGTCGACGACCGCGTCCCATTGCGCTTCGGTGACCTGCAGCGCGGGTGCTGGTTCGTTCACTCCGGCGTTGTTGACCAGGATGTCGATACCGCCGCCCTCCTCTGTGGTGTCGAATAGGTTCTCCACGAACGCGCCGAGTGATCCGATGTCTGCGAGGTCGAGGATCATCCCGGTGGTGCCGAGGTCTGCGGTGATCTGCTGCGCCCCCGCCGGCGTGCGGGAGGTTCCGTATACCGTGGCGCCCGCGTCGGCCAGCGCCCCGGCGATCGCTTTGCCTAGGCCCTTGTTGGCTCCGGTGACCAGGGCACGTCGACCTGCCAAGCTGAAGGTGACCATTGCTCGGCCGACTCAGCGTGCGCTGTCGTACTGTGGCGCCCAATCCAGCGGGGCCGAGCCGAACTTGTTGGCGCGCACGTCGCCGGAGCGGGCGTGGCCCTCGAAGGACTCCACCCGTGCGGCGCGCCCGCACAGTTGGCCGAGCCGTGCACTGGCCTGTTCTGAGGTGACTTCCTGGTACGTCACGGTCTTGAGGTACTTCCCGACCCACAGCCCCCCGGTGTAACGCGCTGACTGGCGGGTGGGCAGGGTGTGGTTGGTGCCAATCACCTTGTCGCCGTAGCTGACGCACGTCTTCTCCCCGAGGAACAACGCGCCGTAGTTCGACATCGCTTCGAGCGCGCGTCGGGGTTGGGCGGTGAGGATCTGGACGTGTTCGGAGGCGAAGGTGTCGGCAAGGGCGTAGGCGGCGTCGATGTCGTCGACGACGATGATCTGACCGTGGTCACGCCATGCCGGTTCGGCGAAGTCCTTGGTCGGCATGCCGGGCAGGAGGTCCTCGACGTGGGCGGCCACCGCTCGCGCCAATGGTTCGGAGTCGGTGATGAGCACCGCTGGTGAGTCGGGCCCGTGTTCGGCCTGGCTCAGCAGGTCCACTGCGACGACGAACGGGTCGGCATCGGAGTCGGCGACGATGAGTACCTCGGTGGGCCCGGCGAACAGATCGATGCCGACCTGTCCGAACAGTTGGCGCTTGGCTTCAGCGACGTAGGCGTTCCCCGGGCCGGCGAGCATGTCGACCTTGCGTATGGTCTCGGTTCCCAGCGCCATCGCCGCGACTGCTTGAACGCCACCGAGGAGGTAGATCGCGTCGGCGCCGGCGAGGTGGAACGCCGCCACCGTGGCCGCGGGGATCTGTCCGCGGATTGGCGGAGTGCATGCCGTGACGTGCGGCACGCCTGCGACTTTCGCGGTCACCGTGGTCATGTGCGCCGAGGCGACGAGAGGATAGCGTCCGCCGGGCGCGTAGGCGCCGGCGGCCGATACGGGAAGGTTGCGCTGACCCAGGTGCACGCCGGGCTCGGTCTCGAATTCGAAGTCGCGCAACGATTCCCGCTGGCGTTGCGCGAACACCCGCACGTTGTGTTGGACTTCCTTGATGTCGGCGATGACTTGGTCGGGAACGCCGGCGACGATCCTTTCGATGTCCTCGGCGCCGAGGCGGAAGTCATCCGGAGACCACCGGTCGAACTTCTCGGAGTACTCGCGGACGGCAGCATCGCCGCGCTCTGCGACGTGGGCGATGACTTCGGCCACGGTCTGGCTGACCGCCGGGTCGCTGCCTCGGTGGACGGTGTCTTTGGCGGACTTGACGTGCGTGGGTGCGGACATGATGAACCTCCTGTGGGCATGCGGCAGCCACACGGCTGCCGACGGAATGGGTTGTGGGGCGGGCGACTAGCGGGGAATGACGGGAAGCAGGACCTGTGAGGGGTGGTCGGGCCCGGTGTGCAGGGTTATGCGCGCGGCGCGACGTGAGCCCGGGACCGGTGACCCCGCGGGCTGTGGCCTATCGGCGGGATCGTCGTGCAGGAACGGTCCGGACCCGCGAAGATCGTTCTTGAAGTTCGACAGCCGGTTGACGTCGTCTTGGGCCCGTTCGTAGTCGTGGCCCTGGACGGTGATGGCGAGACGGTGACCTGCGGGCAGCACCAGCGAGGTGGGCCAGATCTCGACGTCGAGTTCGTAGATCTCGCCGGGTATCAGTGGTTCGACGTCGGTGTGCGGATGCCACGGTCGTGCGGGTGTGGACTTGGCGGTGTCCAGCTTGCGGTGCGAGGCCCGCAGCCACCCCTGCGCGACGGGGGCGTGGGGATCGATGGCTCCTCGGAAGGTGTGCTCGGTGCCGTCGGGTGCGACGGCCTGCACCACGACGAACAGGTCGGCGTCGTCGGAGTCGCTGGACACGAACAACTTCGCCGCGGCGGGGCCGGTGAACTCGGTGTCGGCGTCGTTGGGCGCGAGGGTGAAGGTCACCCCTTCGTCGAGTTCGTCGAAGCTGATGTGCGCCTGGGTCGCTGGTTCCGGCGTCAACGTTCGTTTCGCGGCGTCCAGGTGCAGCGTGGTCCAGTTCGTCTCGGGCAGCGGCCACTGGGTCGCGGTGCGCGGTTGGTAGGTGTCGTCTGCGGAGCGGACCTGCAGCAGGACCGGCGGTCGGCTGTCCCAGCCGTTGTCGGCGCCCTTGAGGAAGTGGTCGAAGAACTCGCGCTGCAGCTCGCGCCCGTAGGCGGTGTAGTAGTGGGTCCAGTGCTCCTCGCCGTGCATCTCCAGCCACTTTTGCTCGGAGCCGGCGGCCAGGAAGCCCTCGACGTTTCCGCGCAGGTGCAATCCTGCGCCGCCCCAGTTGCCTGCGGAGAGCAGGGGAACGGTGATGCGGGAGAGGTCGGGCGTGCGTTCGGCGTAGTACTCGTCGTCGAGGTAGTGCTCTTCGATGTCGCGTCCGTAGTCGACGCGGTTGGCTTCGAGTTGGTCCGCGCCGAGCGCGTCGTCTCCGGTGACCGACTGCCCGGTGTGTGGGTTGACGCGGCCGCCTGCGGTGTTCCCGTGTTGCACGGTGATGACCTGCATGTCGTACCAGTGCTTGGCGAAGGTGCACAGGATGCCACCGTGATGGGTCAATTCGCGGTACCAGTCGCTGGCGCCCTCCCAGATACACAGCGCGGCAAGGTACTTGGGTTGGGTGGCTGCGACCTGCCATTGGTTCATTGCGTAGTAGGAGACGCCGGACAGGCCGACTTTTCCGTTGCTCCAACGTTGTTCGCCGGCCCACTCGACGCAGTCGTGGAAGTCCTTGATCTCCCGTGCCGAGAAGTGGTTGAGGTATCCCGGTGAGCGGCCGCATCCCCGCGAGTCGACCCGCACGCAGACATAGCCGTGCGGAACCCATTGCTCGGGATCGGCGACCTCCCAGTTCTGGTATTGGGAGGTGGAGCCGTCTTCGACGTCGGGATGGTCGGCGATCATCTTGTCCCAGGCGCTGGGGTAACCCACCTGGAACGGCAACCCCTTGGCGTAGGGACCGTAGGACAGCAGCACGGGGTATTCGCCGGCTTCGACGGGCCGGAATACGTCGGCGCGCAACACGATGCCGTCGTCCATGGTGATCGGTACGTCCCAGTCGACGGTCGTCCGGTGTGCGGCGACCGAGGTGGATGGGCGAGTGTCGGTGTGCGATGTCACGGGTGTTCCTTCCAGTGCGTGATGCAGTTCAGAGCGAGGCGGCAGAGATGGTCGGCGCGGTGGCGTCGGGGGCGTCTTCGGGTAGGCCGCGGCCGCGGGTCTCCTCGGCCATCACCACGCCGACGAGGGTGAGGATCAGCAGGCAGGACGTCGTCGCGACGGCCAATCCCAGGTCACCGTCGAACCAGTTGGTGGCGATGGTGCCCGCAACCAACGGGCCCGGCACCGTCACCAGGCGGCCGACGCTGTTGGCCAGGGCGAGTCCCGAGGTGCGCACGCTGGGCGGGAACACCTCGGGGAAGTAGACGAATGCTCCACCGACGGTGAGGCACACCGCAAATCCAACGATCGGCAGCATCCACAGGAAGGTGCCGTAGTCGTGGGGGATGGGAAACAGATAGCCGATGCTGATCGCCGAGAGGAGCAGTCCGAGGTAGAAGGCGCGCTTGCGGCCGATTGCGTCGGCGATGAAGCCGAAGGACCCGTATCCGACGATGGAGCCGAGGTAGAGCAGCGCGGTGGCCGTTGCGACGTGTGAAGAGGCAGTGGCGGGCGAGTTGCCCTCGCTGGTGGACAGGTTACGGATCAGCTGCGGCATCCAGGTGGTCATCGACCAGAAGGCGAACAGGGCGCCCGCCTGAATGAGGATGCACGACACTGTCTTTCGTCTCAACGGCGGGGAGAGCAGTCGGACGAGTACGAAGCCGCGATCAACGGGCAGCAGCTCTGCCCGATCGGGGACATTGCGCCGACTGGCCCGCACCTGCTTGCTGACCTCAGGCTCGGGCACGAAGCGCCGGATGAACAGGACGAGCAACGCGGGCGCCAGCGCCGTGGCCAGCGTCCACCGCCAGCCGGCGGCGTGGAGCGCCGAGTAGACCAGTGAGGCCAGGAAGTATCCGGCGGCGTACCCGGAGAGCATGACGCCAGTGGCCTTCGCGCGGTACTTGTTTCGCCAGCTCTCCGCGACCAAGGTGGCGCCGACGGGCCCCTCGACCCCGGAGCCCAGTCCGGCGATGAAGCGCATCAGGACGAACAGCCAATACTCGTGGGACAGGGCGGCCGCGGCGGTGAACACCGCGTACATCAGGACGCCGAGGCTGAGCACCCGCACGCGGCCGAAGTAGTCGGCGATGACGCCGAAGAGCACCGCGCCGACCGTCCAGCCGAGCAGGAAGATCGTCACGGTCAATCCGATGTGGAAGACGATCTGTCCGCCGCTGGCCCCGGGGCCCAGCAGTTCGGTGACGGCGGGACCGACGATGAGGGCGAACAGGGCGATGTCGAATCCCTCCAGGCCCCATCCCAGGGTGGCGCCCGCGAACGTCGTCCACTGGTGTCCTTCGATGGACTCACCGGGCTGGTGATGGTGTCGTGTGGTGAACATCGGCCTCAGCTCCGTTGTCGAGGGGTCGGCTAGTCCAGCAGCGCGACGGCGCGCGTGGGGCCGCCGTGGCCGCCGACGAGCTTGATGGGGAATCCGACGAAGGTGAATCGCTTGCCGATCAGTTCGCCGAGGTTGGTCAGGTTCTCGTAGTGCGTGATGCGGTGTTCGCGGCACATCAAGTGACACGGATAGATGCGACTGGACGGGTTGTCCGGTGTCGGGCTGTCCACGCCGAACGTCTTGACCCCATGCGCGGCGATCCACTTGCTGGCGGACTCGCCGAGGCCGGGATGTTCGCGCAGGTACTGCGGGGTGCCGGCGTACCGGGTGTGCGTGCCGGTGTGCAGTAGGAGGATGTCGCCGGGTTCGACCGTGACGGCGGTCGCCTGTTCCGCGGTGTCGAGGTCCTCGGCGGTGATGTCGACCCGCGCGGGCACGTGGGAGACGTCCAGGCACACGGCGGGTCCGTAGAAGAGGTTCAGGTCCATCTGGTCGATGGTTTGGGCGTCGGGGTCGGGATCGAGGTGTGAGAACGAGTCGACGTGGGTCGGTCCGTTGTCGTTGATCATCAGACCCTTGGTCTGGAAGGAGAATTCGCTGTCGAACCGCTCGGCGGTTTCGGCGTGGGTGGCGTGATCGAACACAACGGTCTTGTTGTGCCCGGGGTAGACCATCATTCCCTCGTAGATGTCCTGCGAGAGGTCGACGAACTGCATGGGTGGCCCCTTGTCTGTGAGTGTGGCGTGAATCACTGTTGGTAGACGCTATGGGTTCGCGCCACGCGCGTCTTCCACGATTCCGTCAGAGAATCGGGACTTTTCTCCACAATGGTGAGGATGCCGCTGGCATGGGAAGGAGTCGCCCGATGGAGATCACTGACGTGATGGCGTGCTTGGCACCCCGCACCGTGGTCGCGTTCCGCCCACCGGGGGTATCCGCGGAGATCACGTCCGTGGTCGTCATCGATGCCGAACGGCTGCAGGTCGAACACGATCCGAGAGCGGCGCTGGTGGTTGCCGCCGACGGCGCCGAGCGCGCCGCCACGGCCATGCACGCGGTGCTCGCGGTTCGCCCCCCGGTCATCGTGGTCGGCCACGGCACGCCGGAGTTGGTGGCGCGGTGGTATCGACGGGCAGCCGAAGACGGGATCGCGCTGGTGGTCCTGGACGACACGGTGGCGGTGTCGGCGGTCGTCGACCTGCTGACCGAAACCTTGAGCCCGGTCCGCGACGCACTGACTGGAGCCGACGTTCAAAGTGGCGATCTGTTCGCCCTGGCCGAGGCATTCGCCGACTTGATGGAGGCCCCAACCATCCTGGAGGACGAGCACTTTCAGGTGCTGGCCTACTCGTCGGTCGTGGGGTCGATGGATCGGGGACGCCAGCACGCCATCCTCGGACGCCACATGCCAGACGAGTGGCGCGACCACCTGACGCGGACTGGCGCCTTGCGACGGTTGACGACGTCAGCCGACGTCGTCGACGTCGTCGATGGTCCGGAAGGCGCGCGACGGCGTCTGATCACCAGCGTCCGCATGGGCTCTCGGATGCTCGGGGTGATTTGGGTCGCCGAAGGCGATGCTCCGCTGCCAAGCGATGCCGTAGCGCGGCTGCGGCGCATCGCCCGTCACGCCGTGCCGCACTATCTTGCCCACGAACGACAGCACCGAGAGGATCAACTGCGCCGCGGATTGTTGGTGGAGCAGTTGCTCAACGGAACGGCCGCCGTCGCATCGGCGGTCGCCGACATCGGTTTGGCCGCCGGGGCGTCGACGGCGGTCTGCAACTTCGTCTCGGCGACGGGCCGGCCGGTGACCGAGCGGGCGTGGGCCCGGCTCGCCGACCACGTGTCGCTGTCCTTCGAGACCTATGGGTGGCCGACGGCCACGGCGCGCACCTCCTCGACCATTAGGACGATCGTCGACGTCGGGCAGGCGACGGCAGCCGATCTGGTGCGAGTGGGCCAGCAGATCTGCCTGCGCGCCGACGCGATGTCCACCGGCGGTTTGCGTGGGTGCGCCAGCCAGATCCGCACCGGCTTCGAGCACGTCCGTCAGCAGCGCGAGCAAGCCGACGACGCCGTCGCCGTCCTCGTCGACGACGGAAATGGCCTCGCCGGCATCCGGTTCGCGGGTTTCGACGACCTCGGCCCTCAACTGCTGGTGCGTCGGGTGCTGTTGGACCTCGCCTCGGATTCGGTTTGGCGGCTGCCTGGGCTTCAGACTCTGGAACGCGCCGACGACGCCCGCAACAGTCAGCTGGTCCGGACCCTGCGCCACTTCATCGACTTCGACGGAAATCTGTCCGGGGCTGCGCGGGCGTTGCAAATCCATCCGACGACGCTGCGCTACCGCATGGCGCAGATCTCCAAGCTCACCGGTGCCGACTTCACCGATGCGACCGTTCGCCTGGCCTTCAGCTTGTCCATCCGCGCATTCGCACCGACCGAACGGTGACCGATCCCTGCACTGGTCTGTCCGCCGTACCTGATGCCGTGCACCAGCTTCACGTCCGTGTCCTGGCCAAACGTGCTGCAGCACTGGGGAACAACCGCAACGCGGCAGTCCCGATCGCGGACTTCTGCTCGGCGGTGAGTCCGTCGAAGTTCAATAGGGCCTGCAGGTTGCGATCCATGCTTTCCGCCGAACTGCACGGCACCCCGCAGTCGGACCCGTAGACCAGTCGGTCGGGCGTCGTCATCGCCAGCGCCGCCGCTACCGACGTCGGACAGGTTGCGGCGGTGTCCAAGTGGAGCCGACGTAGCGCGTCGGCGAGTTCGTCGGCAGTCAAGCCGTGCGGATTGGGGACCCACGGCGCCAACCCCAGCAGCTGCAAACGCCCCGACAATGCGGGCAGCGCGGCTCCGCAATGCGCCACGATGAACCGGACGTTGGGGAACCGCTGAAACAGGCGCACGTAGAGCATGTCGGTAAAGGTGCGGGTGGTCTCGAAGGCCACTTCCAGCACCGGGGCGGGCCGGCCTTGCGCGCCCGGGGTGTAGGCGTCGGGGTGGGCGAACACCACGGCCCGGCGCCGATCCAATTCGGCCCAGACCGGGTCCAGCGAGGCGTCGCTGAGCATCACGCCGTTGTAGTTGCACGTGACGGCATACCCGTCGGCGCCCAACTCCGTGTCGGCGCGGGCGATCTCGGCGAGCGCAGCGGCCGGATCGTCGGTGGGCAACGCCGCCAACAACCCGAACCGGTCGGGGTGGTCGCGCACCAGGCCTGCCCCGAAGTCGTTGGATGCCCGCAGAGCGTCCAACGACTTGGGGATGTTGCTCAACATCTGCATCTGAATCCCGGTGCGGTCCATGTAGGCCAACGTGTCCTCCAATCGCCAGGCGGGCGCGTCGTCGATGAGCCAGCACGCCTGCCGCATGGTGTCCAGGGCGGCCGCGCGGGCCCGCTCGGCCAGTGGCGGCGCAAAGTGGGCATGGACATCGATCCAGTGATCGACCAGCACGCATTCCTCCTCGGTCGGGTTCTTCATGGGCGTTTACCGCTGTCGGTCGGTACGCGCTGCGATGCCGTGAGCCGGCAGCGGCCACAACGTTTCGCCGACGTCAGGTAATCCCACGGGTGCGTCGGGCGACGTTGAAGGGGTGATGCCGCGGTCTCAGCGGTCGAGTGCGGCGAGGACCTCGCCGGCGGCGCGGAGGCCGGCGGAAAACCGTGAGGCCGAAGCCATCACCGGGGAACCCCCAGGTCATCGGCAGGAATGGCGGTTGACCTGCCGGCAGCAACCTTCGGTCACGTGTCGGCTCGACACTCCACTGGCTGAAACAGGTACCGAACTACGCGTGCCCCATTCGTTGGCGGCGGCGAATCTTCAGTCACCGAAACAATCCGAGACACATGGAGGCATCGTGACCATCTGGGCAATCACCGTCAAAGCACCGGTATCGCGCATCGCCCTGGAACCTCAGCTGCAGACCTTCGCCCGTTCCCTGCCGGAGATACCGCCCCACCGCGCGGGCAATGTGGAGAGCTACGAGCTGTTCGCCGCAAAGATCTTCGACACGGACCCCGAGATGCAGCACGCGCTCCTGCTGATCACCGTCGACAGCGGCGGTGGGCGAGCGTTCCTAAAGACCCTGGTCAAGGAACTCACCGACACGCTCGACAAGAGCTATCCGCTGGAGGAATTGACGGTGTCCGGGGTTCAGATGGAGTCGATTGAGAAGTCACCAGCGTTCGGCGTTGAAGTCGGCAAACAGTTGGCGCGCCAACTCAAGTCGTGATTCACCCTCACCGATGCCTCTACCTCAAACAAGGCGGTGCAGCTTGCTAATATCGGCTGCATCTCGACAACACCACTGCAGGTTCTCATTTCCGGTGTTGCCTCAGATACGTGTCTTTTCTTCAGGACGATCCGTACATAACGCGGAGTTCACATCCAAAACGAACTGGCGTAACAATCGGCTGGTTAATCTCCCTACGACTCACACCGAGTGAGGCGTGTCTAGGGTTCCGCAGCTGTCGCTGGACTGGTCCGAGAGACACAGGCGGTCGTCAATGATGTTCGACCGCTCCACGGCGGGACAAAAACCCGGGAGACCGATGTGTCCCGTGGAGGGTGTCCTGACAATGCTCGCCGGTCCGTTCCCATACGCGCTCGATGTGGGCGCACCGTGCTAGAGATGCAGAGCGCAGGTGTGTCCGAGCGGCGCACGCTAAATGCGAGGGGCAGCAGGCAAACACGCAAGCGGTTCGCTCAGGCACCGCCACGGCTGCTCCGGGCAGGTGTGCCGCGGTGGCTGCGGGCTGAGTACCTCGATGCTCCTGCCGACGATGTCGAGGGCCGCGATGCACGCTGACTACATGCGGCTCGCCCTTTCGCTCGCCGAGAAGGCGACGCGTGCCGGTGAGCCGCCCTTCGGCGCGCTGGTGGTGGGCCCCGACGGCGATGTCGTAGCGGACAGCACCGATCGGGTCGTCGCGGAAGCCGACATGACCCGGCACGCGGAGGTGAACGTGGTGCGGCTTGCCTCCCGCTCGCGGGGACCGGATCTCACCGGCTGCACGCTCTACACGACCGTCGAGCCGTGTCCGATGTGTTTCACGTCGGCCTGGCTGGCCAGGGTGTCCCGCGTGGTGTTCGGTTGCACGATGGACGCCGTCCATTCGGTCACCCTTGGGCAGCAGCGCGAGATGCGAATTCCCGCCAGCGAGGTGAACGCACGTTCCGGTGAGCCCGTCGAGCTGCTGGGTGGCGTGTTGGCAGAGGCCTGCCTGAAACTATTCGAAGAACGTGACGATGACCGTTGACCTGGACGCCGCCGAACTTGCCGAACCGGTACGCACTGCCGAAAACACCGCGCTCGTCCTGATCGACTTTCAGCGCGATTTCTGCGAAGCGGGTGGCTACGCCGACACCATTGACGACATTGGATTCGCGCGCGAAGTCGTGCCACGTGCGTTGCGGCTGCTGCACGCGGCCCGCGAACGCTCGCTGACCATTGTGCACACCAGAGAGGGGTATGCACCGGATCTGTCCGACTGTTCGCTTCAGCGACGCCTGCGCAGCGCACGGGCAGGTGCGCCGATCGGTTCCGTCGGGCCGCTCGGCCGGCTCCTGATCCGGGGCGAGTTCGGCCACGACTTCATCTCCGAGCTGACGCCGGAAGAATCTGAGCTCGTCATCGACAAACCAAGTTACGGCGCATTCACGCACACCTCGCTGGAACCGGACCTGCGCCGCCGCGGGATCGTCCACCTCTACTTCGCCGGTGTCACCGCCGACGTGTGCGTCCACACGACCGTGCGAGAGGCGACCGACCGTGGGTTCTTCTGCCACTACGTCCGAGATGCGATCTCTACCTTCGATCCAGCGCTGCGGGTCGCCTGCGAGCGGATGGTCGACGTCGAGGGCGGCATCTGGGGTCGGCTGACCGATGTCCACGAGGCGCTTGGTGAGCTGGAGGTCCTGCGGTAGCCGTTGTCACAGCGAGTTGAATGGGTGTCGTGGAGTTCATAGACAGGCCGACCCATGTGATGGTTCCCGCCCGTGCGGGGCGGGCTGTGTGGGTGCGGCACGGCGAGCACCTGCGCATCGTCGACGTCGAGGGAGGACAGGTCGGTGATCTCTTCGCATTCGCTGCCGCGGATCCCGGCGAGTACCTGTCGGCGTCGCATACCCGCACGGCGACGAGCGGGCTGTTTCCGCGCGTCGGTGAGCAGTTCATGACCAACCGACGGAGACCGATTCTGACGCTGGTTGCAGACACCTCACCGGGTGTCCACGACATGCTCATCGCCGCGTGCGACCCGGAGCGCTATCGGATGTTGGGTGCCCCGGGCCACGCCTCCTGCGCAGACAACATGCGCGACGCGTTGGCGCAGATTGGGTTGGCCACCGACGCCGTCCCCCAGCCGGTGAATGTGTTCATGAACATCCCCGTGAGTACCGAAGGTGACCTGAGCTGGTTGCCCGCGGTGAGCCGGCCAGGGGATGCGGTGACGTTCGCGGCGGCGATGGATTGTGCGGTGGTTCTCTCGGCGTGTCCGATGGATCTCACTGCGATCAATGGCGAGCGGCCGACGTCGCTTGCCATCGACGTCATGTCACCGAATCCTGCTGCACGCTAGGGCAATCGTTCAAAGCGGCGGGGTGTCGTCGCGGGCAGATTCGCGTCCAACATTCGGCGACGTACTGGTCGAATTCCGAGGTGATCGAGGAAGGCCCATTTCAGGTCAGGCCGCAGCTTGGCCGCCGTCGACCATCAGGTCCGAACCGGTGAGGAACGACGACTCATTCGAGGCGAGAAACAATGCGGCTGCGGCAATCTCCTTGGGATCGCCGACACGGCCCATCGGTACGGCGATCGTGGAGGCGGCGTCATCGCTGGGGACTTGTGCGGCGAATCCAGCCAAGCCGGGTGTGTCAACGGGTCCCGGGCACAGCGCAGTGACACGGATGCCGCGCGGTGCCAGTTCGACCGCCCAGGAGCGTGCGAAATTACGGATCGCAGCTTTGGTTGCCGCATACACACTCACGCCAGCAAGGCCTTTGATGCCGACGACCGAGGACAGCAAGACGATCGATGCGCCGTCCTGCAGGAGCGGTAGCGCCTTCTGCACGGTGAACACCAAGCCTTTGACATTGGCGTCGAAGGTCGTGTCGTAGTGCTCTTCGGTGATGTCAGCCAACCCGGCCGCTTGTCCGCCGCCGGCATTGGCGACCAGAACGTCGAGGCGGCCGCTGCGTTCGGCGATCGTGGCGTACAGCGCGTCAAGGGCGGCCAGGTCGGCGACGTCGCCCACGACACCAACGACGTCGCCGTCGATGTCGGAGACGGCGGCATCAACCACGTCCTTGCGGCGCCCGGTCAGGTAGACCTGCGCACCTTCTGCGGCGAAGCGGCGAGCTGTCTCCAGCCCGATACCGGCGCTTCCTCCGGTGACGAGCGCTACCTTGCCTTCGAGTTGTCCCATGGTGATTTCCTCTCGGTTGTCGTTAAAGCGAAACTCGTTGTCCTCGCGCCACTCCGCGCATCACCAGAAGAGAGCGACGCCTAGTCGTGTCTCTCCGGCGCACTGCCCCACCTACGGTGTCGAGCGCACCTCGACTGGCGGTGTCCAGTGCGCCCCGCGCTCGATGCCTGCTAACGCGCGGTGTAACTGCAGTGCGGTGACGAAGGTCGGAGCGTCCTGGGTGCCGTTGCGGAGGTCGCGGGCGAACGCTGCATACAATTCGGCGACGGCTACCGCCGGCCCTGGCGGAACATTGACGACTTCGGCTGTGGGTGAAGGTAGTTCGATCTCGACGATCTTGGTGTCGATACCGTGGCCTGCGGCCAGTGCGAGATCGCCGATTTGGATGTTGCCGTTTCCAGACGGGCTGGTGAGCAACAGGTCGCCGTCTGTTCCGTTGATTTCCCACCGCAGGTTTGCCGCTCGCGATGAGCCGCCTCGGTAGAACACCGAGGCGACTGCTCCCGATGCGAGCTCAGCCGTCATGGCGATTTGGTCCGGAGCAGTCACTGTCAGCGCTTCAGCCTCACCGGCTACCTCGACATACGGTGAACTCAAGCCGAACGCTGCTGTGTACCTGACGGTTTCACCGAGGACGAAACTCAGTGCGTCCAATGCGTGAGCAGCCGGGACGGTAAGCGTCGTCGCACCGCTGCGCCCGTCGTACATGTAGGCGTGTGAGGGGTCGGTGACCCGGCGCCAGGCCAGCCCGGAACCGACGATGGACGTTGAGACGACCCTCCCCAGGTAGCCGGAACGGACGAGTTCAGCCGCCTGGCGCACACCCGCGGTGAAGCGGGATTGCAGCCCGACCACGGTGGCCACCCCGGCGCGCACGGCTTCGTCGGTGATGCTTTGAGCCTCGTCGGCGTCAACGCCCAGCGGCCATTCACAGAACACCATCTTCCCTGCCGCCAATGCCTGGCTCACCAGCTGTTGGTGATGAGTGACCTTGACCGCCACCACCACCAGATCCACCAAGGGGTGTTCGATCAGCGCCCGCGGATCGTCGAAACCATCCACCCCGAACTCGGTTCCGGCACGCTCGGCAGAAGCCGCGCTCCCGGTGGCTACGGCGCGCAGCTGGTATCCCGACAACGCCTGTAGTGCAGGGATGTGTGACATGGCGGCCCAACTGCGTCCAGGGCTGGCACCGATGACTCCGACGCCGATATCGACGGCCCCACTCACTGGCCGGGCTCCTGCGTCTCCTGCGGAGCCCACATATCCAACACGAGGCGTCCCCGGACGCCGCCCGCCTCCAGGCGGCGGTGCGCCGCTGGGGCGTCGGCAGCGGAATAGACGTCGGCGACCCGCAGCGTGATCTTCCCCTGCTCCACGAGGCCGCGTAGGTAGTCGAGCTTGTGGCGCGCCAGGCGGTACTCAGGCACCCAAATGTCGCGCACACTGACGTCTGTGGGTGCCCCGTAGGGCCGCGTGCCCCGTTCACCCGGTCTGCGGAACACCGCGATCTGTCCCCCTGGACGGAGCGCGGCGCTGACATCTTCGCCCAACAGCGCGGTATCAGCCACGGCCTCGGCACCGTCGGGGAGTGCTGCGCGCACACGGTCACCGAACCCGGGCCCACGGGCCACGATCAGATCGGCTCCCAGCTTGCGCACCGCCGCCTCGTCGGCGGGCGAGGCGTCGGCGACGACGCCGATACCCCTGGCCTTGGCGAGCTCGACGACGTAGCCGCCGACGGCGCCCACTGCGCCCGTCACCGCGAGCCAGGCGCCAGGGTCCAGATCGAGGGTATCGACCGCGAGCAGGGCTGTCAGGCCATTCATCGGCAGCGTCGCGGCCTCCACGTGGCTAGTACCCTTCGGTGCCGGCGCGACTTGATCTGCCTGCAGAACGACATATTCGGCGTAGGCGCCACCCGAGGCGTCGATGGGCACGACCATCGCCATCGCGCGGTCACCCACCCGCAGATCGGTCGTGGTATCTGGACCGATCTCATCCACGATCCCCGCCGCGTCCATACCGGGCCGATAGGGCGGATCGAGGTTGCCGGCAAGTGCGGCATCGATGTCACCCACTCGCAGCAGCGAGTCTGCTGGGTTCACCGCCGCGGCGTGCACACGAAGCCGAATCCGGCCCGACCCGGCGTGGGGGTCGGGCACATCGACTACACGCAGGACGTCGGGGCCGCCGTAATCAAGTACGGCTACAGCCTTCATTGATCGAACTCCTCGTCAGTACCCATCCATCAGCTAAGTATCTGAGCGATACTGCTTGGATGATGGTGACCCCCGCGCCCTACACGCAGCAAGAGGGCAGTTCAAAGTGCCCTGGTATCCCCGAGAGAACCGGCCTTGCCGAAACCGCGGATACCCGCGCCGCCGAACCTGGTGACGATGAGCGAGCAGCGCTGGTCAGAGGTGTGTTGGCGCGGATCGGTGACAAGTGGTCGGTGATCATTTTGTGTCAGCTCGGAATTGAGCCGCGACGGTTCAACGAGCTACGCCGACTCTCTGGCGGCATCACCCAGCGCATGCTCAGTTCGACCCTGCGCAATCTAGAACGCGACGGCATCGTCTCTCGCACTGTCCATCCCAGCGTGCCTCCGCGAGTTGAGTACTCGCTGACCTCCGTGGGGCGAAGCCTGCTGACTATCGTGCAATCGCTTGCCGCCTGGACCAACGACAACGTCGACTTCATCACCACCGCCCGACAGTCCTACGACGCACGCACCAAGGCTGAGTATTCCGATCCGTGATTGGCGCCACTTGACCAGGACCAAGATGCGGATCCAC
>CAVTXO010000008.1:0-1493584 GCA_963738695.1 uncultured Actinomycetota bacterium
TGAACACGGCGAGGCCCCGGACGAGGAGCTCGGCGGGCCGTGCGGAACGAACGCAACCCGATGACCAGGTAGTACAGCAGCAGGAACATCACGGTGCTGGGATCACTGCGGCCGGCCGCTCGGTCAGGGTGAACATGTGCCCCGATCAAGACGTAATCGGATTTACGGTCGGACACGCGCCGAACTTGGTTGTCCCGCAATGACTCTCGAACTAGCCCGACAAGCGGGAATCGTCTCAGGCCGTCCCCCGCCGACTCTCCGAACTCGCACCTAGTTGATGTGACAACTCGTGACACTGAGACAGGTTCTCCGAGCTGATGCGAAACAGCGAAGCAGTCTCTACCTGCACCTTCTCGGTGCCCCCACTGGGACTCGAACCCAGACTGTGCGGATTTTAAGAACGGGCGAGCCGCTTTCGGCGACTAGGCGAAACGCTTCGCCGGAACGCGCATATTGGCGTCGCCTACGCCCGGCCGCGCGCCGGGGCGACGCCGGGACGAGACGGGCTTCTGAGCCGATCCATACGCTCGAAAACGCGTCTACCAGGCCGTTCCCGGTGCCCCCAGTCGGACTCGAACCAACACTGTGCGCATTTTAAGAGCGGCTGGCGCGCTTTCGGCGACCTGGCCAAAGAAGTGGCCAGCGACTGCAAATTTACTGAGGTCATTTGTCCTTGTCGCGTGGCGGCGGCCGGTTGGCGACGACCGGGAACTGGCCGGTGAAGCCCTCGCGTTCCCGAGCAACCTCCAGCACCCGCCCGCGGACCGCATACCAACCGACGATGAGGGCCGGAATGATGATGACCAGGCTGGCGACGGTCCAGGTGCCGATCGGCGGATCGAGTGCCATCAGCACGACGACGCCGAACAGGAATGCCAACGTGAGATAACCGGTGTACGGCGTGCCCCACAACCGGAATGACGGCCGCTCCAGGATGCCGCGTTTCGACCAGCGGTAGAGCTGGATCTGACAGATGACGATGGTGCCCCAGGACGCGATGATGCCGAGGGCCGCGACGTTGAGCACGATCTCGAACGCCTGGCCGGGGAATAAAAGGTTGAGAATGACGCCGAACAGCCCGACGACCGCGGTCAGGAAGATTCCGCCATACGGCACGCCGCGGCTGGACATCCGCGCCGTGAACTTCGGTGCGCTGCCGTTCATTGCCATCGACCGCAGGATCCGGCCGGTCGAGTACAACCCGGCGTTGAGGCTGGAGAATGCGGCGGTCAGCACCACGATGTTCATCACCGTGCCCGCGCCGTCGATTCCGATCTTGGAGAAGAACGTGACGAACGGACTCTCGCCGGCCTTATAGGTGGTGTACGGGAGAAGAAGGGCCAGCAGGAACAGTGAACCGACGTAGAAGACAGCGATACGCGCGATCACCGAGTTGATCGCACGCGGCATGATCTTATGCGGATGGGCAGTCTCACCGGCCGCTGTTCCAACGAGTTCGACTGCGGCGTAGGCAAATACCACGCCGGACATCACAATCACCAGCGGGAACAGGCCGGCGGGGAAAAGTCCGCCGTTGTCGGCGATCACGCTGAAACCGGTTGGCTGCCCCTGAATCTGGTAGCGGCCGGCAAGGAAGATGGTGCCTGCGACCAGAAATGTCATCAGCGCAAGGACTTTGATGGCCGCAGCCCAGAACTCGAGCTCCCCGAACAGGGTAACCGAGATGAGGTTGACGCTCACCACGGCCGCCAACGCGAGCAGGGCGATCAGCCACTGCGGGACGCTCCCGAACGACGACCAGTAGTGGAAATAGGTGGCGATCGCGGTGCAGTCGACTATGGCCGTGAACGCCCAGTTCAGCCAGTACATCCAGCCGGCGACGAACGCCGCCTTCTCGCCGAGGAACTCGCGCGCATACGACACGAAAGACCCCGACGACGGCCGGTGCAGCACGAGTTCGCCCAGCGCCCGCAGGATGAGGAAGACGAAGATGCCGCAGAACGCGTAGCTCAAGAACAGGCCAGGTCCGGCGTTGTGTAGTCGAGAGCCTGCACCGAGGAACAGTCCGGTGCCGATGGCACCGCCGATCGCGATCATCTGCAGCTGTCGGGGTTTGAGGCCCTTGTGGTAGCCCTCGTCCTCCGCCAGCAGCGCGGAGTTGTCGTATGTCGACGGGGGCTTGGGTTGGTGGTCATCGAACCGGTCCTCGCTCTAGTCAGTTTCGGGGCGACGCAGGATCAATGGGGGTACCCCGGACATCCCACTGCTCCGGAGGTCCCGGCGTATCGCTGACGTCACGAAACGTCATGACGAAGCCGCACACGGCGACGACCGCCGCGATTGCGTAGCCGATGATCGAATACCAACCGACATGGAGGTACGCGGTGACCGCGACGATGAACATCGCAAGGAACACCAGCGACATCCCGATCAATGGAATCTTCGCAAACAAATCAACGCGTGCCATGAGACCCACCTCGATAGACCGATTGACGAATGACGGGCAGTACCAGTCAACACCTTCCGGCGTTGTCACGGTGGCGAAATGGAGCTAGTCGTTGCTCGGATGCAGAGTGCTCTGTTGCACGATCGGGATGTCGCGTCGCGCAGACGAACATTGCTGGGACGGTGCTGTCGTCGGCGGGCCTGCACCCGGCGCTACCCCTTCTTCGGCCTGATCTTCCAGCACCGAGGTCACCACGGCGTAGGCGCACACCGCAAGCCGGCAACGAGCACCCGGTTGACTGCGCTCAGTCCTCGGCCTCCCCGACCGCCTGACCGCGTAGAGCCAGATCTGGGTTTCGACGGTTCGCTGCGTGAGCAGCCATGCAACTAGAGGTAGGAGCCGCTGATTAGTAGCCGCGGTAGGCAGCCCGCTCACACAGCGGCCTCACCTTCGATGGAGAGGAATTGATATGCGCGCCATCCAGATTGAACAGTTCGGCGACCCCGCACAGGTGCTCAGCGTCGTCGACATCGAGGAGCCGCCACCACCGGGTCCGCATGAGGTTCTGTTGAGCGTTGAGGTCTCGCCGTTGAACAAACACGACCTACTGGTTGTCACCGGCATGCTGGCACGACCACCCCTGCCCCACATACCAGGCGCAGAGGGGGTCGCCCGAGTGCTTGCCACTGGCGTCGAGGTCGATGGACTTCAAGTCGGCGATCTGGTCGTACTACCCCTGTATGCCGGTGCGTGGCGTGAGCGGCTCGTCGTGCCCGCCGACGGCCTGTTCGCACTCCCCGCCGGCGGCAACATCGAGCAGTACTCGATGCTGGGCAGCAACCCCCCGACGGCAGGGTTGATGCTCAGTGAATGCACCCCCCTGCAGCCCGGTGACTGGGTGGTGCAGAACGCCGCGAACTCCGGTGTGGGACGGTCATTGATCGCGCTAGCCAAACTTCGTGGACTGAAGACGATCAACCTGGCCCGTGACGACGCAACGTTCGCCGAGCTCACAGCAGCCGGGGCCGACGTGGTCCACGTCGATGACCCCGATGCGGTCGGCGATGTTCGAGCAGTGATCGGCGACGCGCGAGTGGCGCTGGCAGTGGAAGCCGTCGGTGGTCCGGGGGTGGCGCGGCTGCTCGAATTGCTGTCCGACGGTGGATGGTTGGTCAGCTATTCCTGGGCCAGGGACGAACCCATGTGGGTCGACACCTCGACACTGGTCGGCAAGCACCTCACCGTCCGCGGATTCTTTGTCGGCGACTTCGACTACCGCGACAAGGTGATGCCTGTCATTCGTGAGGCCGCACCGCTGGTGGCCGACGGCGCCCTCGTTGTCCCCGTGACGGGCGTCTACCCCCTCGAGCACATCCAGGACGCGGTGCAACATCTCCTCCGTGGCGGCAAGATCCTGCTGAAAGTGGCGGGGCGATGAAGGTGCGCCGACACACGCGGGGCAAAAACAGATCGGGCCCGACAAGCGCAGCAGCTGCGCCAAGTTAGCTATCGGCGCGACTCCCGCGCCGCGCTCCCGCCGAGCGCCGGGGCGACGCCGGGGTGAGCCGGGTTGCGAGTCGCTACATTAAGCCCGAAAGCGCATCTACCAGGCCTCTTCCCGTGCCCCCACTGGGACTCGAACCCAGACTGTGCGGATTTTAAGTCCGCTGCCTCTGCCAATTGGGCTATGGGGGCCTTGCAGTTCAGAGCAAGGGTCTTGTCATCCTCCTTGTGGCTCAAGCGTTTTCGGCAGCAAGCCTGGTGCGTTCCCGCATCGAGGCGATCACTCCGCCATCGTTCAAAATATCGGTTCCGGTGAGGTAGCCGGCGTTGTCACTGGCGCAGAACGCAAACAACTCTGCCATCTCCTCCGCCTTGCCCCACCGCGGGACCGCGAAGTCGGTGACCATCGCGCCGGCACCGGCCAGCTCCTCCAACTTGCCCATCTCGGTGTCGACGGATCCAGGGGAAACCGAGACGATGCGGAGCCCACGACCGTTGAACCGTTCGGCCTGCGACGTGCTGTACCACCGGACGAAGCTCTTGCTCACGGCGTAGGCGAAGCCGGATCGCGCCTCCTCCGAAATGCGGTCGCATGCCGACCGCATGCCATTCGTGAACGCGGCTTCGTCCTGCAGGGCCAGCGGGAACTGCCCCGTCGGGATCAGTTCCTCCGGCAGCATGTGTGCCGCCATCGACGCCACGTTGACGATCGCGGCACCCTCGGCCGCGGTGCGGAAGAAGACCTCGTTGACGTTGACCGTGCCGACCGCATTGGTTCTCATGACGTAGTCGGCATCGCCCATGCTGGGGCTTACGCCCGCGGTGTGGATGACCGAGGCGACGGTGCCGAGGCCGGCTGCGGTTTCGAACAGCCGGGTGACCGCCTGTCGGTCGGTGACGTCGCAGTTGACGACGGTAGGCGTCATCTCGCGGTCCGTCAGCGTGGCGGCCGCGACATCAAGCCGGTCCTGCCGGACGTCGCAAAGGACGAGTGCGTGGTCTCGCCCGACGATCCTGGCCGTGGCCAGCCCCATGCCACCGGCGCCGCCCGTGATCACCGACACTCGAGTCATACCTGGACCGTATACGGAGAGTGCGGTTGGGACCGGAAGCCCCACCCCTCATGGTCGCGGCTCTGCCAATTGGGCCATGGGGCGTTGCGATTCAGAGCCGATTTCAGGCTGCCCTCGCGTATGCGCAATCGACTGGACCACCCCGGCCAGTACGCTCGTCAAGCCCGACGGAGGATCGTCGAAAGAGTCTGCAGCAGTTCACCGTTTGGGTCGTCGGGGAGATCGTCCTTCCGCCACCCAACGAACGCATCCGGGCGAACCAAGAGTGCCCCGGCAGGCCCGAGTCCGGTGATGGCGGCCCAGTTGTCGTCGACGTCGACGGTGTCGCCACATGCACCGATCTGGCGAACGACAATCGGCACGCCCAAGGCGGCCGACACCCACTCCGCTGCTGTGAGCCACGCGCCACCCGAATCGCCCGTGAACAGCGTGAAGACCGGACCGAGCAGGTCGAGGGTGGACACGCAGCGTCCGTCCTGGCGGACCCAGACATGCGGTACCCGGGTGCCGGGTTGTCCACGCAATTCGTCGACCAACAGCACGGCGTCGGGATCCTCAACTATCACCCCGTCAGTGACGATTGCCGACGAGTGGTACTGATAGCCGGCGAGTAGCGCGAACATCGGCTGCTCCTCCTCCGCGGGCAACGAGGGTCGGTCGTCGTCCAGGTGCAGGAAGGCGACCGGCGGTCCGGTCAGCGACTGGCGGACACTGAACCGCCCGACCGGGTGCCGCTCGGCGTGATACGTCGAGAGCAACCCGGGCCCCGCGGCCCCGTTCACCACGGCGGCGAGCTTCCATGCCAGATTGTCTGCGCTTTGGATCGCGGCGTTGGCTCCCCCGGCCTTGAACGGCGGCATGGTGTGCGCCGCGTCGCCGACCAGAAGGACTCGCCCACAACAGAACTGGTCGGCAACCTGCTCGTAGGGCTGCCACGGGGCGACGTCGATGACGTCCACGTCGATCGGTTCACCGACGGCCGCGACGATCAACTCTCGACACCGTTGCGGGGTGAATTGCTCGGCCGTCTCGTCTTTGTCAGGAATGTAGGTCGTGATGAACATGCCCAGGTCACCGTCGGCGGCGACGAATATCCCTTCGACATCGGTGTTTTCGACCTGCACCACCGCCCCGCCCGCCAGGTGCGGGACGAACGCCCGCCACTGCGCCCGGAAGTAGACGAACGCGACGTAGATCGGTAGCGGGCCGTACCCGGACGTTGGCGTGCGAAGCGCGCCACGAATCCTGCTGTGCACGCCGTCGGCGGCGACGAGGTAATCGGCGCGTACCGTGGTGGATTCGCCCGACTCGACGTCGCGCAGCTCCGCGGTGACGCCTGTGTCGTCCTGTCGGAACGACGACAGTTCCATCCCGTAGCGTGCCTCGCTGCCCAGACTTCGGGTATGCGCCAACAGCATCGGCTCGAGCCTGCTCTGCGGACAGTACTGCGCGGGAGGTTCGGGGCTCAGTTCGTTCAAGCCGGCGAAGACCGCATCGACGTCGAACCCCGGTCGCTCGTCGGCGCTGTTGAGGGTCGACTTGACCACCATCGGGGACACGCCCTCGGCCACGGCGTGCACCTCGGCGGCGAGGCCGAGGCTTCGCAGGATCTCGAGGCTGCGGAAGCTCAGATTCCGAGCCTTCGGGTAGAGGAAGACTTCGTCGCGCCTTTCGACGAGCAGCGAGTGGACGCCGTGCTTGGCCAGCAGCGCCGAGGTGGCGAGTCCGCCGGCGCCTGCACCGACGATCAGCACGGGGACGTGTTCGACGGTCATGGTCGTACCCCACGAATCGATGATTCAGACGGAACTGTTTAGTTCCGCTGAAGCCACCATCGCACCGATGACAGGTCAGTGCAAGGCTTTCTTCGAGGCGCTAGCGAGCGTCTGGCACAGCCGCCGTCGCAAGCGGCAGAATCACGTCTTCGAGGACGCGTCGGACGAACACTCGATCCATCGGTCGCCCCGTCACCACCCGCAGGACGTTCAGGCCCAACGCCACGTCGGGCACCAGGGACAAATCGCGCCCGACGGGGATCTCGCCCCGAGCGACGGCGTGGTCGAGCACTACCCGGATCATTCGGCGCGGCGTGGACAGCACCAGGTCGTCAAGCGCCGCCGCCAATACGGGATCGTGCATCGCCGCCGTGGCCACGCCGACGATCACCTTTATCGAGCTCAGATCGGCTTCGTCGGGGTCAGGGATTGCCGCAATCAGCGCGTCGACGTCGCCGCGCAGGCTACCCGTGTCGGGTGGCTCCACCGGTGCGTGTCCGCGGCGCCAATGGGCGATCGCATCGGCCACGACCTCGGGCTTTGAGCGCCAGCGCCGGTAGATTGCGGCCTTGCCGACGCCGGACCGCGATGCAATGTGGTCCATGGTCATCCGGTCGTAGCCAAGCTCGGCTACGACGGCTAGCGCCGCTTCCAGGATCGCCGCGTCGAGCGACCGATCAAGGCGTGCCCGATTCCGTGCAGGCCGCGGGCGTCTGGTGCTCCCCGGCGCGCCGTTGCGCACACTCTCTGTGACCATCACACTTCTCAGCAAGTCGATACGATTCAGTTCCGTGGGAGTGTACAGGAGAACGTGTCGAAGTCAGCCGATCGCGCAGTCGACGAGGTCCCAGCCAGGCGAGGATGGCTGCTCACGGCATCGGTTGCCGCGCGCGTTAAATGCAGTCAACCGGCGCTGTTGACTTCACTTACCGATATAAATGAGGTTAATCTGGACCAATGACTTCACTTCGCCCCGTCACCTACGAGAACGTTCGCTGGGAACCGCAGGGGAGGCGGTACGCGGGCGCGGCGCTGCCGAAGTACGGCACCTATCACCCCGCTGTGCCGCGTGGCATTGCTGACCTGGTCCTAGACTTGTCGCCGTCCGTGTTCGCAGATGCCGAGTCCGCCAGCCACGAAATCACACGTTTCGACGCCGAACTCGGAGGCGAAATCGCACCGTTTGCCGCCGTGTTGCTGCGGTCGGAGTCCGCCGCAAGCTCGCAGATCGAAAACTTGACCGCATCAGCCCGCGCTATCGCCGAGGCCGAGCTGCCCGGTGGCAAGGCCAAGCGCAACGCTGAGATGGTCGTCGCCAACACCGCTGCGATGCAAGCAGCGGTCGCCCTTTCTGACACCATTGACGCCGACGCCATCCTGGCGATGCACCGCGCGTTGATGGTCAACGAGCCACGTCATACGCCAGGCGAATTCCGCGCCGAGCCAGTGTGGATCGGTGATGGCTCGACCCCCGTCGGCGCGACATTCGTCGGTCCGCGCCACGAGGTGGTCCCCAGGGCGATTGGCGACCTGATCGCCTTCGCGCAGCGCGCCGACATTCCCACGCTGCCGCAGATCGCGGTGGGCCATGCACAGTTCGAGACCATTCACCCCTTCACCGACGGAAACGGCCGCACGGGCCGCGCATTGGTACAAGCCATGCTGCGTAACAAGGGCCTAACACGCCAGGTGACGGTGCCGGTCTCGGCCGGGCTGCTGGCCGACACGAGCGCGTACTTCGCCGCGTTGACTAGCTATCGCGACGGTGACGCCGCGCCGATTGTCGAGCGCTTCTCGCAGGCCACCGTCCTGGCCATCGCAAACGGGCGTGAACTGATCACCGACCTTCGCGATATCCGGGAGACCTGGAACGACGTGATCACCGCGCGATCCGACTCGGCGGTGTGGAAGCTCGCCGATTTGTTGACCCGCCGTCCGGTCGTGAACGCTGCGCTACTGGCGCAGGAGCTGGGCATCGAGTCCACCAACGCTCACCGCTACCTCAACCCGCTCACCGAGGCGGGAATCCTCGTCGAGACAACCAGTGGGCCCCGCAACCGCGTGTGGCGTTCTCCTGAAGTGCTCGCCGCGCTCGACGCCTTCGCCGAACGCGCCGGGCGGCGAGGCTGACCGCTGTTCTTCCGCGGGCGGAGATCCTGCGCACTGGGCAAACGCGTCAAGCTGTCGACATTCATCAGAAGTCCAACACGCAAGAGATGGCTCTGAGAACGCGGGATCGGCGGCAAGTCAGTCGGCAACGCGCGGGACACTCCAGTGACTCAGGCCTTGTCGATGCCAAGCACTCGCTGTTCGAAGAAGTCGGCACCACTGGCCACGCCGCCGGTCGCGGCGAAACCAACCGCCACCCGTCCCGCGCCAGCAGTCATTGTCATCGCTTCTCGCACCTTCGTTCGTAGCCGCGACGGCGACAGTTTCTTGGCCGGTAGGCGGGTGCCGCACCGGGCTACCTCGACGCGCCGTGCGACCTCGAACTGGTCACGCCCGTAGGGCACGACGCACACGGGTACACCCTGGGCGAGCGCCTTTTGAGTCGCGCCCATCCCACCGTGCGTCACCGCACACACCGCGCGGTCAAGAACTACGCCGTGCGGAACGAACCGGCACACCGTCGAATTGGGCGACGTCGCAATTCCGTCTGGTTGCCCAGCCGGCATGGTCGCGACCACATGCACCGGCTCATCGGCCAACGCGGTGATCGCGGTCTGGACAAGGTTGTCGTCGGCCTGTTTCTCCGACGACGTCGTGACGAGCACGATTGGCCGGTCGACCGAGGCCAGCCAATCGGGCTCTGTGTTCGGACCGGGGTCAAGCGCGCAGGGTCCGATCATCTGCACCGCATCGCCCCAATCGGTTTGTGGGTACTGAAATGGCTTGCCGCTGGCGACGAGTAACAGGGGCGACCGGCGCAAGAACTCGTCCATTGACGCGACCGGCCCTACATTGACCTTCACGCGAATCGTGTTGATCGGCGGCAGCATTACCTTTTCGAGGCGGCCCACCACAGCTGTCCGCACGGCGGCATCGCGTATCCGGCCCACCGCACCTGACATCGGTCTGAGACCCAGCCCAAACGGTGGCACCCCGGGCGATCGCAACGGCGGCGTGTACGGCGAGAAACAGGCCCATGGGATGGGACCCGCGTCGGCCGCGGACTGAGCACCCCAGCAATTCACGTCGACGAGCAGTGCGTCAGGGTGTGCACGCGCCACGGCCTCGGCCAGATCGGTGACTTCGTGCACGGCGCGCCGGCCGAACACCGCGACCGACAGCTTCAGCGACGCAACAGGGTTGGTTGCCTTCCAGTCGTCGAGCTCGATCCGCTCGATCCGCGGGTCGATCGCATCCGTGGTGAATCCGAGCCGCTGGCCGATCTCGACACCGGTGGAAAGCGTGCGCAGATAAACGGTGTGGCCGCGGCGGGACAGCTCCGATAGCAGTGCGCTGATTGGCAATAGGTGACCAAGTGCGGGGGAAGTATAGGCCAGTATCGTCGCCATCTTCTGCGCAGTCGCTCAGACGATTCGGTTGATCATTCGGCGCGCCTCATCGAGTCGTCCACGGGCGTCGAGCTTCTCGCACAGGTCGAGGTACTGGGTGGCGAGCTCGGCGTAGCACTCCGAGTCGCCCTCGATGTTCGCCAACAGCGCCCGCGATTTCAGCCACCACAGGTCCAGTGCCGGAATGCCAGGCCGACGGTCCTGCCAGTGATCAACGATTCGGTGCGCCTCAGTGAGGTCGTCGGTGGATCCCCGTTCGATGAGAAGGCCGACCAGTGCCTCACCGGCGCAACCGACGAAGACACGGGAGCCACCAACCATGTGTGACGCAAACGTGGCACGAAGTTCTTCGATCGCTTCGTCAATTCGCCCGCGGCGGGCAGCGTCGATCGCCAGGTCGGCACCGACCGCCGGCAGCGCGATGGTCACGCTCTTATGCTTCCGTATGTTCGCGTGGGCCTTGTGAAGCACGTCGATCGCCTCGCTGAGCGCCGCATCCTCCACTCGCAGCAACACTTTGCCGCAGGCTATTTGCGCGAGGATGATTTCGCTGATGTGACCGACCGATTCAGCACGCCGCAAGGCCTCGCGCACGTGGTCGAGCGTCTCATCAACCTGGTCCACGCCCAGCGCCGTCGTCACGACGAAGTAGACCAGAATTGACGCGTAGCGGACGGATTGGAGCGCGTGCGCGTGCTCCCGTTCCTCTCGGATGCGCCGTCTGCCCTGCTCGTAGCGGCCGGCGCACGTCTCGATGGCACCAAGAAGGGCGTTTGCCGCGATAAGTTCGTCTGCCGGTACGTCCGTAGATAGTGCGTGTATCGCATCGATAACCTTGAGCGCGGCATCGAATTCGCAATTTGCGAATCGTACAAATGCCACCGCATTAAGGACGATGCTCCTGGTCTCGGCATCGCAGTCAATGTGGCTGACCATGTCCTCGAGCTCCGATGCCAGCGCCGCGGCCTCGGGAACGCGGTTGTCGTTGACCGCGAACGAAAAGATGAGGCCGGCTGTCGCAATCGCCAGGGACGTCAGATCACCAGTTTGCGTTGTCAGGTCACGAAACTCGCGGTAACGCTCGTCGATGTCTGCACCACTGCCTACGTAGAGCGCCGTCGAGATCAGCATGGTGCGTGGCGCGATTCGCATGGCGATGACGTCGTCGTGGTCATCGGGTAACTCGTCGGCGAGGCGTCGTGCGTTCTCCCATTGAGCGCGTGCTGCGGCAAGATCGCGCGGCCGAAGCCATTCCGCCGCGCGCAGGTGCCAGCGACAAGACTCGGCGAATTCGCCGGCCGCCTCGAGATGTGTGGCGATCAGAGCCGCGTTCTCGTCGGCGGCGCTGCGGTCGCGTGCCTCAATGGCTGCGGCCAGCGTGCGATGGGTCTGCTCGCGGTTGACGCTTAACTGCGATTCGTAAGCCACCGCGCGGATCAACGGATGCCGGAAGGCGTACTCGGCGCTCGGGGCGAACCGCACCTGATCGATGAGCTCCGCGCTGAGCAGCTCGTCGACCACCGCATCGCTCCCCAGCGCGGCCAGCAGCTCCGCCCCGAAGCGGGCGCCGATCACCGACGCCGCGTTCAACGTCCGCTTGGCAGCGGTGTCGAGCCGGTCGATGCGCGCCTCGATGGCCGCTTGCACCGTGGCCGGCACGCTCACCTCGGCGACATCCGTCCAACAGACATACTTACCGTGCTCGCCGGTCAGCACCCCGCGCTGGGCCAACTCGCGCACCATCTCCTCGGCGAAAAACGGGTTGCCTGCGGCCCGCTCGGCGATGATCGCCGCCAGGTCCCCGACCGAGGGATCCGACCCCAGCAGCTCACCCAGCATTGTTGTGGTGTCCGAATCATCCAGTGGGGCAAGCGCTATCGTCTGGGCACCGTGCACCCGCTTCAGCGCTCCCTGGTACTCGGGGCGGGAGGTGATCAGCACCATCAACTTGGTCTGCGGGATCACAGTGAGGAAGTCGGACAGCATCGACTCGCTGACCGCATCGACCCAGTGCGCATCCTCGATGATGTAGACCGCCGGTTCGGTGCGCGCCAGCGACGCGGTGTTGATCAGGGCGGTCAATCGGCGCCGCCGCGCGTCCGGGTCGATCTGGGCCAGCGCCACCTCGGGGTCGGCGACGCCGAGCAGATCATCAAGCAGCAGCAGATCCTGCGGGTCGGCATCGGGAACTTGTTCCCGGACCCGCGCGTGGGCCGCTTCGCCGTCACGATCTGCCACGCCGTAGGCCGCGCGCAGCAGCTGCCTCACCACGCCGAAGGGGATGTCGCTAGCATGCGACTCACAGAAGGTCCAAAATACCTCGATCCCGCGGCCGGCCGCGGCCGCCGCGGCCTCCCGGGCCACCCGGGACTTGCCGATGCCCGGCGGTCCCACCACCCCCACCACGCCACCGCGGCCATCGATCGCGCGGTCCACAATGGCCTCAACAACGGCCATATCCCAACGCCGACCGACCAAGCGCGATTCCGTGCCACCGGCTAGGGCATGGCGCGGCTCGATCGCCAGCAGCCGGCGCGCTGAGACGGGGTCGTCCTTGCCCCTGATCTGCACGTGCTCGGCGACCGCGAGGATCGCGGTGTGCTCGACCAAATGCGCGGTGGACTCGCTGAGCATCACCCCGCCCGGCGGAGCGACCGACTCCATCCGCTGCGCCAACCCCACCTGCTCCCCGATGGCGGTGTAGCCCGATATACCCGGACCGATTTCACCGGCAACAACCCGGCCCGAATTCAGACCCACCCGCAGCCGCAGATCCACGCCGTCACGGCGTCGCACCTCAGCCGCCAAGCGGTTCGTCTCCTCCTGGATGGCCAGCGCCGCCAAGCACGCCCGGATCGCATGATCCTCCAACGCCACCGGCGCCCCGAACAACGCCATCAGGCCATCACCGGTGAACTTTTCCATCGTGCCGCCGTACCGGCGCACCACCGCCGCGCCCGCGCTGACCAGCTCGGCCATGATCTCGCGCAGCCGCTCGGCGCCCACCGCCGCGGCGATGTCCATCGAGTGCACCACGTCGGCGAAAAAGACGGTGACCTGCTTGTACTCGGCATGCTCGGCGGCGGACGAAACGGCCGCTCCGCACTCGCTGCAGAACTTGGCCCTCTCGTGCAGTTCGGTGCCGCACGATCCGCACGGCAGCCCCGTCGCCGTCATGTCACGCCGAAACTCCGCTGCCGCTCACGTCAATATCGTGTCACCGCGGACCAGACGTGTCTGTTGTTTCGGCCTCGCGATCCGGTCCGACGACAACCACGCTGCAACGCGACCTTCGATTACGTTCCACGATTTGCAGGCGTGTGCCGTTAACATCGGCACGCGCCGGTTCGCGGACCGTCAGCCGATCACGCAGTCGACGAGGTCCCAGCCAGGCGAGAAGGTCAGCAGCGGGCGGGGCAACCGATGCCGGGCGCAGCCATCCTCGATGGCACCGTCTACCGCCGCGGCGATCGCGCGGACGGGGGCCGGCCGGCTGTCCAGCGCCTCGAACGTCGAAAGGCCCAGGCAGTCGAGCAGTACGCCGTGGCGATGCCGGATCCACGCCACCTCACCCATCAGCCGATCGACGACGCGGTCGTAGCCGTCGGAGTCGTCGATGCGGGAATCGAGGCCGATCAAGCGGAGCCGAGGCTCGGCGAGGATCGCCGCCACGGCGGCGTCAGCCTCACCATCGGCCATGCGTAGCAACAGATGTTGCGGCCGAGAGGTGGCGCCGCACGACGCCACGGTGTGCGCCTGCTCGAGCGAGGTGACGACGAACCGACCCACGTTCATCGCACGGGCGCAACGGATTTCGGTGGCGGTGAGACCGTCGCAGTGCACGGTCATCCGTGCCGGCGAGACCCCGCCCGCGACAGCGACACCGAGTCCGAGGCTGGTGCACGCGTCGACGGCCCAATGCTGTCGTGCCACCCGCTCGACGACCGAATCCAGCCGCAGTGCATCGGCGGGGAAGGCGACGTTGGTCATCCGGAAGTACTTGCGGTACAGATCCGCGCGTGGCCGAGGATCGTGATCGACGGTTGCCGCACCGGACCGACCCACCCGCGCCGTCGACAGATGGACCCGCGACGCCCGCCCCAGTAGCGCCGACTGGAACATTTCAGACATCATCGATAGCGACCTTCTCGAAGAGCCAAGCCCGGGCGGCAGGAACTCACCTCCACCTCTACGCCCAGCGCTGAGCGCTGAAAATGGCTTTGTCGACTTCTTGATGCCGGGGACGAAAACCTTGACGCGGCATTGACGCCAACCACAGCAAGTGTAAAGGCGCCTCAGCGCTCCCCTACCTGGCGTTTTGTGTGGCCGATCACCTTCCGCGCAAGGACTCCGTAAATGAACCTCACGCGGGCGTCAAGAAAGTGTCAAGGCCGTCGGTTTGCGTAAGCAACGGGCGTTTAGTGGGGAACCGGCATGCCCAACCCGGGCGTGACTGAAATGGAGTTTGAGATGTCCGTAGTGCTGTACATCGTGCTGACGGTGGCGATCTTCGCTCTCCTCGGCCTGGTTCAGAAGTTGGTCGAAGGACTGTGAGTGTCGACAACGCAATCGGCCTGGTGCTGTCGGTAGGCCTCGCACTGTTTCTCGTGGCCGCCCTACTCTTCCCAGAGAGGTTCTAGTGGGTACCACCACCGCGGGGATAATCTTCCTCGCCCTTCTCGTCTTGGCGCTTGCCGCGGTCCACGTGCCCCTCGGCGACTACATGTACCGGGTGTACACCACCGACAAGGACTCCCGCGCCGAACGCATCATCTACCGCCTGATCGGCGCCGATCCCAAGTCGGAACAGACCTGGGGCGCATACGCCAGAAGCGTGCTCGCCTTCTCGGCCATCAGCATCCTGTTCCTGTTCCTCTTCCAGCTCGTCCAGGGCAAGCTGCCGCTGCACCTCAACAACCCCGCGACGCCGATGACGCCCGCGCTGGCGTGGAACACCGCAGTCAGCTTCGTCACCAACACCAACTGGCAGTCCTATTCGGGTGAGTCGACCCAGGGCCACCTCGTCCAGATGGCCGGGCTGACGGTGCAGAACTTCGCCTCCGCAGCCGTCGGCATCGCGGTCGCGGTCGCGCTGGTGCGCGGTTTTGCGCGCAGGCGCAGCAACGAGCTGGGCAACTTCTGGGTTGACCTGGTGCGCGGCACCATTCGCATCCTGCTGCCCATCTCGTTCGTCGCGGCGATCATCCTGATCATTGGCGGCACGATCCAGAACTTCCATCTGCACGACCAGATCGTCACCACGCTCAACGGCGTCCAGCAGACCATCACCGGCGGACCGGTCGCCAGCCAGGAAGCGATCAAGGAACTCGGCAACAACGGCGGCGGCTTCTACAACGTCAACTCCGCGCACCCGTTCGAGAACCCCACGGCGTGGACTGACTGGATCGAGATCTTCCTGCTGCTGGTCATCAGCTTCTCGCTGCCCCGCACCTTTGGCCGCATGGTGAACAGCAAGAAGCAGGGCTACGCGATCGTCTCCGTCATGGCCAGCCTCGCCCTGATCAGCGTGACCTTCATGATGTGGCTGCAGGCGCAGCACCACGGCACCGTGCCGACTTCGGTCGGCTCGGCGATGGAAGGCGTCGAGCAGCGGTTCGGCGTCGCCAATTCGGCGGTCTTCGCCGACGCGACCACGCTGACCTCGACGGGTGCGGTCAACTCCTTCCACGACTCCTACACGAGCCTCGGCGGAATGATCGCTCTGTTCAACATGCAGCTCGGCGAGGTCGCCCCCGGTGGCGCCGGTTCCGGTCTGTACGGCATGCTGGTCCTCGCGGTGATCACGGTGTTCGTCGCCGGCCTCATGGTCGGGCGGACGCCGGAATACCTCGGCAAGAAGATCACGCCCCGCGAGATCAAGCTGGCCGCAACCTATTTCCTGATCACCCCGCTGATCGCGCTGGTAGGCACCGCTGCCGCGATGGCCGTTCCGTCCGGGCGGGCCGGGATGTTGAACATCGGGCCGCACGGTCTGTCGGAGGTGCTGTACGCCTTCACGTCCGCGGCCAACAACAACGGCTCGGCGTTCGCCGGGCTCAGCGCCAATACGACCTGGTACAACACCGCGCTGGGCCTGGCCATGGTGCTCGGCCGGCTCCTGCCGATGATCTTCGTTCTCGCACTGGCGGGTTCGCTGGCAAAGCAGGGCACCACGCCGGTCTCGATCGGAACGCTGCCCACTCACCGACCACAGTTCGTCGGCATGGTCGTCGGCGTCACCGTGATCCTCGTTGCACTCACCTTCTTGCCCGCACTCGCACTCGGGCCCCTCGCTGAAGGAATTCACTGAAATGACCCAAACATTCACTCCAATGGCATCATCCGGTGCGACCACGCAGCCCGCGAAACACACCCCGAAGGGTGCGGTGAAGGGCGGTCTGCTCGACCCCAAGATGCTGCTGAAGTCGACGCCCGATGCGGTGCTCAAGCTGGATCCCCGCACGCTGTGGCGCAACCCGGTGATGTTCATCGTCGAGATCGGTGCCGTGTGGAGCACCGTTCTGGCGGTGCGTGATTCGACCTGGTTCTCCTGGTCGATCGTGATCTGGCTCTGGCTGACATGTGTGTTCGCCAACCTCGCCGAAGCCGTCGCCGAGGGCCGCGGCAAGGCGCAGGCCGACACCCTGCGCCGGGCCAAGACGGACATGATGGCGCGTCGCCTCACTGGCTGGGCGCCCGGCGTAGCGGGCACCGAGGAGGAGGTCGCCGCGCCACAACTCCAGCAGGGCGACTTCGTGGTCGTCGAGGCAGGCCAAACCATTCCGGGTGACGGTGACGTCGTCGAAGGCATTGCCTCGGTGGACGAATCGGCGATCACCGGTGAGTCGGCCCCGGTAATCCGGGAGTCCGGCGGCGACCGTTCGGCCGTCACCGGCGGCACGACGGTGCTGTCGGACCGCATCGTCGTCAAGATCACCCAGAAGCCCGGCGAGAGCTTCATCGACCGGATGATCGCCCTCGTCGAGGGCGCCAACCGGCAGAAGACGCCGAACGAGATCGCGCTGAACATCCTGCTGGCCGCGTTGACGATCATCTTCGTATTCGCGGTGGCGACACTTCAACCACTGGCCATCTTCTCCAAGGCGAACAACCCCGGCGTGCCCGACACGCAGGCGCTCGACTCCTTTGGCGTGACCGGCATCGTGATGGTGTCACTGCTGGTGTGCCTGATCCCCACCACGATCGGCGCACTACTGTCCGCCATCGGCATCGCGGGCATGGACCGGCTGGTGCAGCGCAACGTTCTGGCCATGTCGGGCCGGGCGGTCGAAGCCGCGGGCGACGTGAACACCCTACTTCTGGACAAGACGGGCACCATCACGCTCGGCAACCGGCAGGCCTCCGAATTCGTCCCGCTCCCCGGCGTCAGCCCGGAGCAGCTCGCCGACGCGGCGCAGCTGTCCAGCCTGGCCGACGAAACCCCAGAGGGCCGTTCGATCGTGGTCTTCGCCAAGTCCGAATACGGCTTGCGCGCCAGAACCCCTGGCGAGCTCGTCAACGCGAATTGGGTCGAATTCACCGCGACGACGAGGATGTCCGGTGTCGACCTCGAGGGCGGACACCTGCTCCGCAAGGGCGCATCCAGCTCCGTCGCGGAATGGATCCGCAGCCAAGGCGGGATCGTCCCCACCGCTCTCGGTGACATCGTCGACGGCATCTCCGCGGCGGGCGGTACCCCGCTGGCGGTCGGTGAGGTCGTCAACGGCACGGCGAGCGTGCTCGGCGTCATCCACCTCAAGGACGTCGTCAAGCAGGGCATGCGCGAGCGGTTCGACGAGATGCGCAAGATGGGCATCCGCACGGTGATGATCACCGGCGACAATCCGTTGACCGCCAAGGCAATCGCCGACGAAGCTGGTGTCGACGACTTCCTCGCCGAGGCCACCCCCGAGGACAAACTCGCGCTGATCAAGAGCGAGCAGGAAGGCGGCAAGCTCGTCGCCATGACCGGTGACGGCACCAACGACGCTCCTGCACTCGCACAGGCGGACGTCGGCGTCGCGATGAACACCGGCACGTCGGCCGCCAAGGAGGCCGGCAACATGGTCGACCTCGACTCGGACCCGACGAAGCTCATCGAGATCGTCGAGATCGGCAAGCAGTTGCTGATCACCCGCGGCGCGTTGACCACGTTCTCGATTGCCAACGACATCGCGAAGTACTTCGCGATCATCCCCGCCATGTTCGTCGCACTGTTCCCAGGCCTGGACCTGTTGAACATCATGCGGCTGCACAGCCCGGAGTCGGCGATCCTGTCGGCGGTGATCTTCAACGCGGTCGTCATCGTCGCGCTGATTCCGCTGGCGCTGCGCGGTGTGCGCTACACCCCGAGCAGCGCGTCGAAGCTGTTGAGCCGCAACCTCTACATCTACGGCCTCGGCGGCATCATCGCCCCGTTCATCGGGATCAAACTCATCGACCTCGTTATCCAATTCCTCCCAGGGATGTCCTAAACATGAATATTTCCAGCCTCGTTCGTCAACATTGGGCCGCGGTGCGCGCACTCGTGGTGCTGACGGTGATCACCGGCATCGCCTACCCGCTCGTGGTTTGGGCGGTGGCACTGATCCCCGGCCTGAACGACAAGGCCCAGGGCTCGATCCTCACCGTCGGCGGAAAGCAGGTGGGCAGCACGCTGATCGGCCAGTCGTTCACCGACAAGGACGGCAACGCGCTACCGCAGTACTTCCAGAGCCGGCCGTCGGCCGCAGGTGCCGGCTACGACCCGCTGGCCACCAGCGCGAGCAACCTCGGGCCGGAGAGCATCGTCGACACCCCAGCAGACCCCGCCCAGGTCGCCGGCGGGACCGCGGCTGCGGACGCCGGATTCAAGGCCAGCCTGCTGACGCTGGTGTGTTCGCGTAGCGCCGCCATCGGAACACTCGAGGGCGTGGACGGATCGCGGCCGTTCTGCACCGGCGACGGCGTCGGCGCCGTCCTGTCGGTGATCGGCACGCGCGACTCGCTCGGCAACGTCGTCCATCCGACCCAGGTGGTCAGCGTCAACCAGCCGTGCTCGACCACCAAGGCACCGTTCCTGGCCACCTACGAGGGCGTGAAGGTGGAATGCGCCAAGTTCGGCGAGGACTACACGACCGGCCAGATCGTGCCGATCCGTGGCGCGGCTCCGGCCAACCCCGCGGTGCCTGCCGACGCCGTGACCGCCAGCGGCAGCGGCCTCGACCCGAACATCTCCACCGACTATGCCGACATCCAGGTGACCCGCGTCGCCAAGGCCCGCGGCGTCAGCGCCGATCAGGTCCGCGCGCTCGTCAACGACGCCACCTACGGACGCGACCTGGGCTTCATGGGTGAGCCCCGGGTGAACGTCCTGGAGCTCAACGTCGCCCTGGATCAGAAGTATCCCGCGAAGAGCTGAGCGGACTAGGTGGATGATAAGGAGGTGACCGCGCCACAGCCGCACAGTCCCAAGCGGGGGGAACTGCGGATTTACCTGGGCGCGGCACCGGGGGTGGGAAAGACCTACGCCATGCTCGGCGAGGCGCACCGCAGGCTGGAGCGCGGCACCGATGTGGTCGCCGCGGTCGTCGAGACCCACGGTCGCAAGAAGACCGCCGAGATGCTCGCGAACATCGAGGTCGTGCCGCCGCGGTATGTCGACTACCGCGGCGGCAGCTTCCCCGAACTCGACGTGCCCGCCGTGCTGGCCCGCCACCCCGAGGTGGTGCTGGTCGACGAACTGGCCCACACCAACACCCCTGGCAGCAAGAACCACAAGCGCTGGCAGGACGTCGAGGAACTGCTCGACGCGGGCATCGCGGTGATCTCCACGGTCAACGTGCAGCACCTGGAGAGCCTCAACGACGTCGTCGCGCAGATCACCGGCATCGAGCAACAGGAAACCGTACCCGACGCCATCGTGCGCAGCGCGGCACAGATCGAGCTCGTCGACATCACCCCGGAGGCGTTGCGGCGCAGGCTGTCCCACGGCAACGTCTACGCCCCGGAGCGCATCGACGCCGCCCTGTCCAACTACTTCCGCCAGGGCAACCTGACCGCCCTGCGCGAACTCGCGCTGCTGTGGCTGGCCGACCAGGTGGACGCCGCCCTGGCGAAATACCGTGCCGACCACAAGATCCGCGCCACCTGGGAAGCCCGCGAGCGAGTCGTGGTCGCGGTGACCGGTGGGCCGGAGTCGGAGACGTTGGTACGCCGGGCATTCCGGATCGCGTCGAAGTCGAGCGCCGAACTGATGGTGGTGCACGTCGTCCGCGGTGACGGCCTGGCCGGTGTGTCGGCTCCTGCGATGGGCAAGGTGCGCGAGCTCACCGTCAGCCTCGGCGCCACCCTGCACACCGTCGTCGGTGACGACGTGCCCGCCGCGCTGCTGGATTTCGCGCGCGAAATGAACGCCACCCAACTGGTTTTGGGGATCTCGCGACGGTCACGATGGGCGCGCATCTTCGACGAGGGCATCGGCGCCAGAACGGTGCAGAACTCGGGCAAGATCGACGTCCACATGGTGACCCACGAGCACGCACAGCCCGGCTGGTCGGTCACGAAGGTGTCCTCGCGGCAGCGGCATCTGGCGTCGTGGCTCGCCGCGATCGTCGTCCCGTCAGCGATCTGTGCGGTCATCGTGACGCTGTTGGACCCGGTCCTTGGCATCGGCGGCGAGAGCGCGCTGTTCTTCGTCGGCGTGCTGATCGTGGCGCTGCTCGGTGGCGTCACCCCCGCCGTGCTGTCCGCCCTGCTGTCCGGCCTGCTGCTGAACTACTTCCTGGTCGCCCCCCGGTACACGTTTACCATCGCCGAACCGGACAGCGCCGTCACCGTCGTCGTGCTGCTCGCGGTAGCGGTCGCCGTCGCCGCGTTGGTGGACGGTGCGGCAAGCCGGTCCCGCGAGGCCCGCCGGGCGACGCAGGAGGCCGAACTCCTCGCGCTGTTCGCCGGTTCCGTGTTGCGCGACGCAGACCTCACCACCCTGTTGGAGCGCGTCCGCGAAACCTACGCACAGCGCTCGGTCAGCGTGCTCAGGGAAGGCACCGGCATAGTGGCTTGCGTGGGTAAGGATGCATGCGTCGACGTCGAAACCGCGGACACCGCAGTCGAGGTCGGCGACGACGAGTTCTGGTTACTGATGGCGGGCAAGAAGCTCGCCGCCCGGGACCGTCGTGTGCTCAGCGCGGTGGCCAAGCAGGCCGCGGGCCTGGTCCGGCAGCGCGAACTGGTCGAGGAGGCGAGCAAGGCCGAAGCGATCGCCCGCGCCGACGAACTGCGCCGGTCTCTGTTGAGCGCGGTGAGCCACGACCTGCGCACCCCCCTGGCCGCCGCCAAGGCCGCCGTGTCGAGCCTGCGCAGCGAGGACATCGGCTTCTCGCCGGAGGACACCGCCGAACTGCTCGCCACCGTTGAGGAGTCGATCGACCAGCTCACCGCGCTCGTCGGCAACCTGCTCGATTCGTCGCGACTGGCCGCCGGAGTGGTCAAACCCGAACTGCGACGCGTGTACCTTGAGGAGGTCGTGCAACGCGCACTACTCGGAATCAGCAGGAGCACAGCGGGATACGGCCGAACCGGCCTCGACCGCATCAAGGTCGAAGTGGACGACGCCGTCGCGATGGCCGACGCAGGACTGTTGGAGCGGGTGCTGGTCAACCTGATCGACAACGCATTGCGCTATGCGCCGGACGGTATCGTGCGGGTCAACGCGGGGCGGGTCGGTGACCGCGTGCTGATCAACGTCGTCGACGAGGGCCCCGGCATCCCCCGCGGCACCGAGGAGCAACTCTTCGAACCGTTCCAACGGCTCGGTGACAGGGACAACAGCAGCGGCGTGGGTCTGGGACTTTCGGTCGCCAAGGGGTTCGTCGAGGCAATGGGCGGTACCGTCACCGCGACCGACACGCCCGGCGGCGGACTGACCGTCGTGGTGGATCTTGCTGCGCCAGAGAAGGATCGAACATGACTACGACCAAGACCCGGGTTTTGGTCATCGACGACGAGCCGCAGATCCTGCGTGCCCTTCGGATCAATCTGTCCGTTCGCGGCTACGAGGTGGACACCGCGGCCAACGGCGCTCAGGCGCTGCGGATCGCGGCCGAACACAAGCCCGACGTCGTCGTCCTCGACCTCGGACTGCCCGACATGTCGGGCATCGAGGTGCTCGAGGGCCTGCGGGGTTGGCTCACCGCACCCGTCATCGTGCTGTCTGCGCGCACCGACTCGTCGGACAAGGTACAGGCGCTCGACGCGGGTGCCGACGACTACGTCACCAAGCCGTTCGGCATGGACGAGTTCCTGGCCCGGCTGCGTGCCGCGGTGCGGCGCGGCGCGGCGGCGTCGGAGACCGACCAGCCGGTGATCGAAACATCGTCGTTCACAGTCGATCTGGCTAGCAAGAAGGTCACCAAGAACGGCGACGAAGTGCACCTCACCCCTACCGAGTGGGGCATGCTCGAGATGCTGGTCCGCAACCGCGGCAAGCTCGTCGGCCGCGAGGAACTGCTCAGGGAAGTGTGGGGACCTGCCTACGCCAAGGAAACTCACTACCTGCGGGTGTACCTGGCTCAGTTGCGCCGCAAGCTTGAAGCCGACCCGTCACACCCCAAGCATCTGCTGACCGAGGCTGGGATGGGTTACCGCTTTCAGGAGTGATGTTCGAGCACCGCGATGCCCCCGCACCGGCTAGTTCAGTACGGTGGGATTCGTGAAGTATCTCGACGTCGACGGAATCGGACGGCTCAGTCGGATCGGTTTGGGCACCTGGCAGTTTGGCTCACGCGAGTGGGGCTACGGGAACGCCTACGCCACGGGCGCCGCCCGCGACATCGTGCAGCGCGCCCTCGCCATGGGGGTCACCTTCTTCGATACGGCCGAGGTGTACGGAACCGGCAAGAGCGAACGCATCCTCGGTGAAGCTCTCGGCGAAGAGCGCGCCAAGGTTGCCGTGGCCAGCAAGATCTTCCCCATCGCACCCTTCCCTGCGGTGGTCAAGCAGCGCGAGCGCGGCAGTGCGCGCCGGCTGCAGCTGGACCGCATCCCGCTCTACCAGATCCACCAGCCCAACCCGGTGATCCCCGATTCGGTCATCATGCCGGGGATGCGCGACCTGCTCGACAGTGGCGACATCGGCGCGGCAGGCGTCTCCAATTACTCGCTCGCGCGCTGGCGAAAGGCCGACGCCGCGCTCGGGCGGCCGGTCATCAGCAACCAGGTTGACTTCTCGCTCGCACGCCCGGGCGCGCTTGAAGACCTCGTCCCGTTCGCCGAACGCGAGAATCGCATCGTGATCGCGTACAGCCCACTGGCGCAGGGGCTGCTCGGCGGCAAGTACGGCCTCGACAATCGGCCAAAGGGCGGCGCCAGGGCGATGAACTCACTCTTCGGCACCGAGAACCTGCGCCGCGTCGAGCCGCTGTTGCAGACATTGCGCGACGTCGCGACAGAGGTGGACGCGAAGCCCGCACAGGTGGCGTTGGCGTGGTTGATGAGCCTGCCGGGCGTGGTTGCCATTCCGGGCGCCTCGAGTGTCGAGCAACTCGAGTTCAACGTCGCCGCCGCCGACATCGATCTCAGCGCGGAGTCCCGCGACGCGCTCACCGCCGCGGCCCGCGCGTTCCGTCCGGTGTCGACGGGGCGCTTCCTCGCCGACACGGTGCGCGAGAAGCTCAATCTCGGCTGACGGATTTGGTCGCCTGCAAGGTGTAGGTCAGGGGCATCCGATCGCGGCCTTGGGTGAGCACGAATTCGCCTTCGAAGTCATGGCTCGGTGTCATGGCGTCGCCCAACGGATTCCACGGCACTTCCCGATGTTCCTCCAACGCGGTTACGGCGAGGCCCGCCTCGGTGAGTGCGGTGAAGATCTCGCCGAGGCCGTGGTTGAAGCCGACGGACTCGGGCGCAGCGAGGACGCCGGTGCCTGCGTAGCTGTCGCTCTTCGACGAACAGAGTGCCCTCGGTCTCGAAGTACGGATACTCGATCACCAGCAGTCCGTCGGGCCGCGGATCGCTCATCGCCCACAGCACGGGATGGCCCTCCCTGATGAAGAGCCGACCGCCCGGTCTCAACAGGCCGGCGACGGTGCCCGCCCACCGGCGGATGTCGGGCAGCCAGCAGATCGCGCCGATGCCGGTGTAGACCACGTCGGCGCATTGCGCGCCCAGCACCCCCACCGCGTCGTACGCGTCGGCCTCGACGAATCGCACGTCGGCACCGGCACGGCGGGTCAGGGCGCGGGCGACGTTCAGCGCGGCGGGAGAGAAGTCGAGCCCGGTCACCGAGCGCGCACCCAGCCGGGCCAGCGACACGGTGTCGGTGCCGATGTGGCACTGCAGGTGTACGACGTCCTGACCGTCGAGCCGTCCCAACCGGGGCAGGTCGTAGCGCACCACGGCCGATAGATGGGCGGGATCGTCGAACGCGGCGAGGTCGTATCCGTCGGGCCCCGTGTGCAGCGGCACCCGCGACTCCCAGTTCGCCAGGTTGATGTTTCGCCAGTCGTCGGTCACCACGCCACCTTCCTCGCGAGCAGACGCAAACTCCCCTCAAATGGTGCGATTGAGGGGATTTTGTGTCTGCTCGCGGTTAGAAGTCTCACAGATTGGCGTCAGTTCGCAGTCACGTGATCGACGGTCACCGTTCGTCTGCTGATCACCTGCGCGACCTCGGCGCGATGCCACCCTTGATCCGGGACCCAAAACGGGCGAAAGGGCTGACGATGGCAGATAATTCGCATGCATACAACAGCGTCTGGCAACTGCGCGGCGACGCCTGGTGCCGGCTCGAGGAGGCGGCCGATCGCCTGACCAGGACGACGACCACGGGTGAGCTCAAGGACCAGTACGCCGCGATCTGCCAAGAGCTGCTCGCGCACCCTCACCCCGCTCGAGCCGTACTGGGCCTACCCCGGTTCACCGCAGTTCGCCAAGGTGCAGCGGCTGTTCAGCGCGGGCAACTACGACAAGTTCGCGCACGCCGCGGCACGGATCAACCGCGCACTGACCACCGAGTCCTACCGCAGCGGCGACGTCGAGTCCGCGGGCCTCGACGAGACCGACATGTTCCCCGCCGACCCGCGGACGCTGGAGCAGCAACCGGTCAACCAGAAGGAGCAGCTCTACTTCGAGGTGCTGGTCGTCGAGAAGATGACCGAGGCCCAGGAGCGGGCGCTGCGCAAGGAGGTTCGCAGCTGGCGGCGGCCCGACGACGAGTTCGTCTACGAGCTGGTCGTGGTGGCCAGCGGCGACGAGGCGTTGATCGCCGCCCGGCTCAACGTCAACCTGCAGGCGGTCGTGATCCGGCGGCGGTTCAGTCACCAGTCGACGCGCGACCTGTCCGCGCTCGCCGAGTTCGTCGACACCCAGGTCTCCGAGGAACTCGACGACCACAAGTCACCCGACGAGCGCGCGCAGATCCTCGCCGCGTCGCTGCACGAACTGCGTCCCGAACTCGACATGTACCTGATGACCGAGATCGACGTGGAGCAGATCGCCGGGCGGCTCGGCCCCTCCTTCCGCCGGGTGTTCCACGCCCGCGAGGGCGTGCTGGAGCTGCACCTGTCGATCCTGCACGGCGTCGCCGAGCGGTACCGGACACCGTTCTTCAGCGCGCTCAAGCAGTACAGCCACCGTCCCACCGGGGTGTTCCACGCGCTGCCGATCTCGCAGGGCAAGTCGATCGTGAACTCGCACTGGATCAAGGACATGGTCGGCTTCTACGGCCTCGACGTCTTCATGGCCGAGACGTCGGCGACCTGCGGCGGGCTGGACTCGCTGCTCGAGCCCACCGGCCCGCTGCGCGAAGCCCAGCAGCTGGCCGCCGAGGCGTACGGCTCGCGGCACACCTACTTCGTCACCAACGGCACGTCGACGGCCAACAAGATCGTCACCCAGTCGTTGGTGGCGCCCGGCGACATCGTGCTGCTCGACCGCAACTGCCATCAGTCCCACCACTACGGCATGATGATGGCCGGCGCGAACGTCATCTACCTCGAGGCGTATCCGCTGCCCGAGTACACGATGTACGGCGCGGTGCCGCTGCGCGAGATCAAGTCGAAGTTGTTGGCGCTCAAGCGCGCAGGCAAGCTCGACCGCGTCAAGATGATGTCGCTGACCAACTGCACGTTCGACGGCATCGTCTACGACGTCGAGCGCGTCATGGAGGAATGCCTGGCCATCAAGCCGGATCTGGTGTTCCTGTGGGACGAGGCGTGGTTCGCGTTCGCCCGGTTCCACCCGGTGTACCGCGGGCGGACCGCGATGGCGACCGCACGCAAGTTGCGGGAACGCTTGCAGGACAAGGCGTACCGGGCTGAGTACGACGAGTACCTGACGGCCGAATCGGAGCACCCGCCGACCGACGAAGAACTGCTGAACCGCCGCCTTCGCCCCGATCCGGCCAAGGCGCGAGTCCGGGTGTACGCCACCCAGTCGACGCACAAGACGCTGACCTCGCTGCGGCAGGGCTCGATGATCCACGTGTTCGACCAGGACTTCGAGCAGAAGGTGGCCGAGGCGTTCCACGAGGCCTACATGGCGCACACGTCGACGTCGCCGAACTACCAGATCCTGGCGTCGCTGGACCTGGGCCGGCGCCAGGTCGCGCTGGAGGGCGTCGAGCTGGTGCAGCGTCAGATCGAGAACGCGATGCAGCTGCGCGATGCGATCGACAACCACCCGCTGCTGAGCAAGTACATGTCGTGCCTGCGCACGTCGGACCTGATCCCCGACGAGTTCCGGCCGTCCGGCATCGAGCAGCCGCTGCGGTCGGGACTGCGGAACATGATGGCCGCCTGGGCCGCCGACGAGTTCGTGCTCGACCCGTCGCGGATCACGTTGTCGATCGGCCGCACCGGATACGACGGTGACACGTTCAAGCGCGAACAGCTGATGGACCGACACGGCGTGCAGATCAACAAGACCTCCCGCAACACCGTGTTGTTCATGACCAACATCGGCACCACCCGCAGCTCGGTGGCGTTCCTGGTCGAGGTGCTGGTGAAGATCGCAGGCGAACTCGACGAGAGCATCTCCGAGATGGGCCTGGGTGAGCGCGGCCGCTTCGAGCAGAAGGTGCGACTGCTCACCACGCACACCGCGTCGCAGCCCAACTTCAGCGGGTTCCACCCGGTGTTCCGCGATGTCTCGGGCGAGGAGGCGACACCGGAGGGTGACGTGCGGCGGGCGTTCTACCTGTCCTACGACGACACCAATTGCGAGTACCTGAGCGGCGCGGAGATCGACGACAAGATCGACGCGGGAATCGACGTCGTCTCGGCGACGTTCGTGACGCCCTACCCGCCGGGCTTCCCGGTGCTCGTCCCCGGGCAGATGTTCAGCCGCGAGATCCTGAAGTTCATGCGCGAACTCGACACGCCCGAGATCCACGGCTACAACCCGGAATTCGGCTACCGCGTGTACACCGACAAGGCCATCGAGATGTGCCGCCCAGTCCACGCGGTGCAGGCAATGCCGGCGCAGTCGGTCCAGCTAACGCCGATTGCGGAGGATCAGCCCACGGCGCCGCAGCCGTCGAAGTCGAAGAAGAGCAACGGGAACAAGCCGGCGGAACCCGCGCCGCCGGCACCCGCCCTCGCCTGAAAGGTCACGTTTCCTCGCGAGCAGACGCAAAATGCCCTCAATCCCGCGGATTGAGGGCATTTTGCGTCTGCTCGCGGGAAGGGCTAGCTCGCGGGAAGGGGGCTAGCTCGACCCGGGTAGTGCGACGGTCGCGGTCCGCCTGGTGCCAAGTTGCGCTGGGAGACCGGCGAATCCGCGCAAGTTGACCAGCCCCCGCCGGTGCGGCACTTCGGTGAGGCGCAGGTCGGGAAACGCTTCGAAGAGCGCCCGCAATGCGGTGACGCCCTCGATGCGGGCCAGGGCGGCGCCCAGGCAGGCGTGAATACCGGACGCGAACGCCAGGTGTTCGCGGGCATTGGCCCGGGTGACGTCGAAGCGGTCGGGGTCCGCGAACACCCGCTGGGTCGCGATTGGCGCCCCCGAGGAACAGCCCGACCATCTCGCCCCGTGCGATGTGGTGGCCGGCGATCTCGACGTCGCAGCTAGCCGTCCGCGCCGTCATCTGAACCGGGCTGTCCAGCCGCAGGATCTCCTCGATGGCACCTGGCCACAGGCCGGGGTCGTCGCGCAGCAGGGCGAGCTGGTCGGGATGTCGTAGCAGCAGGGCGATCCCGTTGCCGATGAGGTTGACGGTGGTCTCGAAGCCCGCGCCGATGATCAGCGCGGCATTCGCCGCGAGCTCGCGGTCGGTCAGGGTGCCGTCGGCAGCCATTCTGCTGAACGGGTTTTCACTCGCACCGCCGTCGCGCATTCGGTCGATGTGCTCGTGGAAGAAGCCATCGGTATCCCGCAGACCATCGATGGCATTCCGATAGGTCTTCCATCCGATCCCGATGTCCAACAGCGGGGCGCCGCATTGGCCCCACTCCAACATCCGGTCGTGACTGTCGGCAGGCAGGTCGAGGATCTCGGCGATGATCGCGACGGGGAGCCTCATCGCGAAGTCGGCGATCAGATCGGGATTCGGCCTGCCGGCGAGATCGTCGATCAGTTCGGCGGTCACCTCGGCGACTCTGGCGCCAAGCTTGTCGGTCGCGCGCGGGGTGAAGCTCTGGGCGACCACCTGCCGGTAGCGGGTGTGATCTGGCGGATTGACGATCACCATCGCGGGCGGCTCGACCGGATTGGCCACGCCGGGGTCCGTCCTCTCGAGCAGCGCCCGCAGAGGCCGGGGCAGTTCCATGTCCGACGGCGCCGTGACACCGAACCTCTTGTCCCGCAGAACTTCCCGGCAGACGCCGTGATCGACGGCGGCCCAGACGAACCGCGTGCGCATGAGCGGCCGTGCGCCCTGATCTGCTCCATCAGCGGATACGGATCACCGTCTCGCCCGTGATTGGCGATCAGCCGGGCCAACGGGTCGCCCCGTCGCGCGTGAACCGCCATGTAGGCCCGCGGCACCCCGTGCATTGCCACCCACCGCGCCCAGAGTCCGACGCCCATAACGACCCCTTCCCCGAGGGACACTCGCTATCATGAGACTCGCGAGACAGACAGACAATCAATGTCTCACGTGTCTCAATCGCCACCATACGGCGACCGAGGCAAGTGAGCAAGGAGGAATCCAGTGACGTCGAGTCGAACGGCGGAGTTCGTGCGGCGACTGACCGATCCCGATCCTGCCGTGCTCGCCCAGCTCGACAACCCGGACGAGATCACCACCCGCATCCTGCGCGCCACGCTCGAGCTAGGCCGAACTGATCGGGATGCGACGCAGCACCATGGAGGACGTCGCCCGCCGCAGCGGTGTCGGCCGCGCCACCCTCTACCGGCGCTTCCCCACCAAGGCGGCGCTCCACGACGCCGTGATGCTCGCCGAGGCACGCCGCTTCATGGAGGGCAGCGCGCAGGCGCACGCGCGTGGCGACACCCTCGAGGACAGCCTGGTCTACGGCACGATCTTCAGCGTCACGTTCATGCGTGAACACGCCGTGCTCAAGAAGTTGCTCCGCACCGAGCCCGAGACGATCCTGCCCAGCCTGACCATCGACGCCGGCGCCATCCTCGACTTCGCCACCGAATACTCGGCTGCGCTATTGCGGACCGACGTCTACGGCGAGGCCGCCACGACGCCCGCCCAGGAGCGCCAGCTGCGCACCGCCGCCGAGCTCCAAACCCGCCTGACGCTGTCGTTCCTCGTCACGCCACACACCAGCATCAAGCTCGAGAACCTCGAGGACACACGCGAATTCGTGCGCACCTACCTGTTGCCGATGGTCACCCCGGCCTGAACCCCACTCCCCTTCCCGCGAGCAGACGCAAAATGCCCTCAATCCCGCAGATTGAGGGCATTTTGCGTCTGCTCGCGGGGGAAGGGGACTGCTCGCGGGAGGGACGCGCGGGGGGAAGGGGACGGCTAGCGGGCGGGCTTGGTTTCGTCGGCGAGGGCGATCAGCTTCGCCCGCACCAGGCCCGGATTCTCGTCGACGACGAAGTGCCCGTGCGTCGACCGGCTCGAACGTGTAGTCGTCGGCGTTCGCGGTCTCGGGGTCCGCAAGCGACCGGTGCACGGCGAAGTCGGCAGTGCCGAACAGCGCCCGAATCGGAACGGTCGCCCGTCGAGTCTCGGGATGCCTTGCCGCCGCGGGTATCTCACGCACCAGGAAGGTCCGGTAGGTGTCCCTGCCGGTTCGCGCCACCACGGGGTCGCGGAACCGCTCCGAGTACACCCGCCGGACGTCGGGGTCGAGCCGGTGCTCGCGAGGCCCCACGCCGTAGATGACCTTCTCCACGTAGGGGGTGCTCTGCTGCAGCCACACCCCGATGGTGGCCATGAACGGTTGATACGCCAGCAGTCGCCAGAATTGCGGCAGCAGGATGCCCGGCGTCACCCACGGATGCGCCATGTTGATCACCAGGTAGCCGTCGAACCGTTCGGGCTTCTCGAGCACCATGCGGTAGCCGACGAAGCCGCCCCAGTCGTGGCCGACGAGCAGCACCCGATCGAGTCCCATGGCGTCCATCAGGGCCAGCACGTCGGCGGCGACGTCGTCCTTGGCCCACTTGTGCGGCGCGGGTCCCGACCAGCCGTAGCCGGGCAGGTCGGGGGCGATGATCCGCAGCCCTGGCGGCGGGTCGGCCAGCAGGTCCCGGTAGGCCCAGTGGTGTTGCGGCCAGCCGTGCAGGGCCAGCACGGGGCGGCCGTCCTCGGGGACCGGACTCGGTGACGTGGAACCGGACTCCGCGGGCCTCGACGAACGATCGGCGCACGCCCGCGATGGCGGGCGGTTCGTTGCTTGTTGACGTGGCGTCAGTAACCATGCAACGGACTATAGAGAAAGCGGGCGAACGGCCGGACAACGGCAGCCCACGCGATACCGTGCCGCTATGGCCGGATACCGAGAACTGTTCGACGCCAGCATCGATGACCCATGCGCGTTCTGGGCCGACGCCGCACGGGCCGTGACGTGGATCCGCGAGCCCAAGAGAATCCTCGACGAATCGAACCCGCCGTTCTACCGCTGGTTCCCGGACGCGGAGCTGAACACCTGCGCCAACGCACTCGACCGGCACGTCGACCAGGGCCGCGGCGAGCAGGCAGCGCTGATCTACGACTCCCCCGTCACCGGCACCAAGCGCACCTACACCTACCGCGACCTGCTGGACGAGACGGCGCGGTTCGCGGGCGTGCTCCGAAGCCTCGGGGTCGGCAAGGGCGACCGGGTGGTGATCTACATGCCGATGATCCCGGAGGCAGTCATCGCGATGCTGGCCTGCGCGCGCCTCGGCGCGGTGCACTCGGTGGTGTTCGGCGGTTTCGCCGCCACCGAACTCGCCGCGCGCATCGACGACGCGCGCCCCGCCGTCGTGGTGTCCGCGTCGTGCGGCGTCGAGCCGACGCGCATCGTCGACTACAAGCCGATGTTCGACGCGGCGCTCGACATGGCCGTGCACACCACCGAGCACTGCGTCATCGTGCAACGGGAACAGCACCCCTGCGCGCTAGTGCCGGGCCGCGACGTGGACTGGGCCGAGGCGATGGCCGCCGCCGAACCCGTCGATCCCGTCCCGGTCGCCGCGACCGATCCGCTGTACGTGCTGTACACGTCGGGCACCACGGGCAAGCCCAAGGGCATCGTCCGCGACAATGGCGGCCACGCCGTCGCGCTGCTGTGGACGATGCGGCACATCTACGACACCCAGCCCGGCGACGTGTATTGGGCCGCTTCGGATGTCGGCTGGGTCGTCGGCCACTCCTACATCGTCTACGGGCCGCTGCTGCTCGGGGCGACGACGGTGCTCTACGAAGGCAAACCCGTCGGAACGCCAGACGCCGGCGCGTTCTGGCGGGTCGCCGCCGAGCACGGCGTGAAGACCATGTTCACCGCACCGACCGCGATGCGCGCCATCAAGAAGGACGACCCCGAGGCCGCACACCTGACCCGTTACGACCTCTCCGGACTGCGATACCTGTTCCAGGCTGGCGAGCGACTCGATCCCGGCACCTACCACTGGGCGGCGGAGCACCTCGGCATCCCAGTCATCGATCACTGGTGGCAGACCGAGACGGGCTGGTCCATCGCGGCGGGCCCGATGGGCATCGAAGCCATGCCCGTGAAGCCGGGCTCGGCGACGGTCCCGATGCCGGGGTACGACGTGCACGTGCTGCGGCCGGACGGAACCGAGTGCGACACCGGCGAGGAAGGCGCGATCTGCGTGAAGTTGCCCCTGCCGCCTGGCACCCTGCCGACGCTGTGGGGCGACGACGATCGCTACGTGGCGTCGTACCTGTCGGCGTTCCCGGGGTACTACGTCTCCGGGGATGGCGGCCACGTCGACGACGATGGCTACCTGTTCGTGATGGGCCGCACCGACGACGTCATCAACGTCGCGGGCCACCGGCTGTCCACCGGGGCGATCGAAGCCGTGCTGGCCACCCATCCGGCGGTCGCCGAGTGTGCGGTGGTCGGCGTCGTCGACGACGTCAAGGGACAGGTGCCGCGGGGGTTCGTGGTGCTGAAGTCGGGCGCCTCCGCCGACGGCCTCACCGAGGAACTCGTCGATGCCGTCCGGCAGAGCATCGGGGCCGTCGCGAACTTGAAGCGGGTCGACGTCGTTACCGCGCTGCCCAAGACCCGGTCCGGCAAGATTCTGCGCAAGACGATGCGCGGCATCGCCGACGGCCGCGACGAGCCGGTGCCCTCCACGATCGAGGATCCGGCGGTTCTTGAGCTGCTGAAACCGATTCTGCGGTCCTGACATACCGGCGACGATTCTCCGCAGTCGGTTCCAACTCAGCGTGAATCAAACTATGGTGAAGTCGTCATATGTTGATGTGTCTGAGCCAGCAGAGGGGAACTTCGATGCGAGTTTCAGAGGTCAAGGCCGGGTCGGGTTGCACGTGTCGTTGCAATGCGTGCGATAGCGGTCACCACTGCGGAAACCTCCCGAACTGCCACATCCGGAAGTGATCGATCGGCGTCGGTGACGCCGAATTGATTCAGGCGATCGACAGCGCGATGCCGTCGAGGATGTCGTGTTCGCTGACGACGAGTTCGTCGATCCCTGCGCGGCTGCGTAGTTCACGCGCCAGCTCCTCGACGACGATTGCCCCGCCGCCGATCACGTCGACGCGTCCCGCGTGCATCGGGCCCAGGGCGGCCCGTTGCTTGCGCGTCATCGCGATCAGGTCGTCACACACCTTGAGCAGATCGTCGAAACCCACCCGCGACAGGTGGATCGCGTCGGCGTCGTAGGTCGCCATCCGCTGCGCCAGGGCGGAGAGCGTCGTCATGGTGCCCGCCACCCCGACCCACGTCCGAGCGCCCTCGACGGGTACGACGCGAAACGCCTGAGTAAGCCCTTCGCGCACCACTTCTCGCGCCGCCTCCACCTCGGCGGCCGTCGGCGGGTCGGAGTGCAGACAACGTTCGGTCAGTCGCACGCAGCCGATGTCGGCCGAGAAGCTGGCCGTCACTCCAGACTTGTCTGGACGGTCACCCACCACCACCTCGGTGGAGCCGCCGCCGAGATCGACGACGACGAAAGGTGCTGCGGAGCCATCCAATTCGCCGACCGCGCCGGTGAAGGACAGTGCGGCCTCCTCGGTGCCGGTGATCACCTCGGCCACCGCGCCCGGCACCACCGTGCCGAGTAGTTCGGCCGTCATCGCGAAGAACTCGTCGCGGTTGCTCACGTCCCGCGCCGCCGACGTCGCGACCATCCGCACCCGCTCGACCGAGTGGGCGGCGCAACTCCTCGACGTATTCCGCCAGCGCCGCGCGGGTCCGGTCCAGCGCGTCGGGCGCGAATTGCCCTGTGGCGTCGACACCTTCGCCGAGCCGGACGATGCGCATCTCGCGGTGCACGTCGCGCAGCCTGCCTGCACCACCATCGTGGTCGACGTCGGCGATCAACAATCGGATCGAATTGGTCCCGCAGTCGATTGCTGCGACCCGTTTTGCTCCTCGCGTGCGCGGCACTCTCACGTCCAGCTCCCTCGGTCCAGAATTCCCACCATCGCCGGCTCCACGGCCAGCACGGCCAACGCTTCGTCGCCAAAGGGGTTGACCCCGCGACCCTTCGCCAACGAATGCGCCATCACGACGTGCAGGCACTTGACCCGGTCGGGCATGCCGCCACCGGAGAACGTGGTGCCGAGCGACTCGATGGCATCGCGTTCGGCCAGATACGACTCGTGCGCCCGGCGGTATGCGGCGGCCAGTTCCTCGTCGTGCTGCAGCCGTTCGGTCATGTCCCGCATCAGCCCCGAGGACTCCAGCCGGCTCGCCGCGGCGGTCAGCGCCGGGTGCGTCAGGTAGTACAGCGTCGGGAACGGGGTGCCGTCGGGCAGCCGCGGCGCCGTCTTGACCACTCCCGGTTCGCCGTTCGGGCAGCGGTAGGCGATCTCGAGGACGCCGCGGGGCTCGCGGCCCAGTTGGCGCGCGACGGCGTCGAGATCGGCTCGGTCAACCACCGGGCGCCGGCGCGGGCGGAGCGGCGGGAGGAGGAGGACCTGGGACATCTGTCGGCGGGACGGCAGGCGCGGGGCCGTGCGGCGCATCGGCGATGGTGTGCCACAGCGACGTGTACCAGGGCTGGCCGCTTGGCGCCGCCGCGGCCGGCGTCCCCGGCAGCGCCGCCTCGGGTCCGCCGGTCGCGGGCAGCTGCACCTGGTAGGGAATGTCACCTGGCATCACGAACCCGAGCCGCTCGCGCGCCTGCGCGGCGATGTACACCGGGTCGCCGAGCTTGACCTTCTGTTGCTCGAGATCGGCGATCTGGCCGCGCAACTGGACCTGCGCAGCCTCCAGCTGCTTGCATCTCGGTCCGCTGCGCGAAGTAGGTGCGCACCGGACCGGCGATCGTCAGGGTCAGCACGCAGACCACGGCGGCCAGGATCGCGGCGCGCCGCGCGGCTGAACCCAGCCGCTGCTCGGACTGCTGCTCGGCGGCCTCGGCGATCGACTGCCTGATGGGCTCGACGGCGGCCGGCTTCTCGGTCTTCTCGGTCTCGTCAGCGGCTTCCGGCGCGTCCTTCGGGGTGGTCCGCGACGCCAGGGCACGGGGTTGCCGCTGCACGGGCGACGCGCCCGGCGGCCGACCGCGACCCGCCTCGCCCGGCTTGCCCGGTCGCGACGCGGGGGTGCGCCGCTTCGGGTCTGGCCGCTTCGCGTCGGGCATGAAAGAAAGCTACTTGTTCTCCACGGAGAACCGCGGGAAGGCGAGGTCACCGGCGTAGCGCGCGGCGTCGCCGAGCGCCTCTTCGATGCGCAGCAGCTGGTTGTACTTCGCGACCCGCTCGCTGCGGGCGGGCGCGCCGGTCTTGATCTGCCCGCTGCCCACGGCGACGGCGAGGTCGGCGATGGTGGTGTCCTCGGTCTCGCCGGAACGGTGGCTCATCATCGTCCGGTAGCCGCTGTTGTGGGCCAGCGTGACCGCGTCCAGCGTCTCGGTGAGCGTGCCGATCTGGTTCACCTTCACCAGCAGCGCGTTGGCGGCACCGCGCTCGATGCCCTCCTCGAGACGCTCCGGGTTGGTCACGAAGAGGTCGTCGCCGACGATCTGGACGCGGTCGCCGATCGCGGTCGTCAGGGCCACCCAGCCGTCCCAGTCGTCCTCGGACAGCGGGTCCTCGATCGACACCAGCGGGTAGGACGTCGAACAGGTCGGTGTAGAACTCGGTCATCTGCTCGGCGGTGCGGGTTTCCTTCTCGAACGCGTAACCCGTGCCGTCGGTGTAGAACTCGGTGGCCGCGACGTCGAGCGCCAGCGCCACGTCCGCGCCGAGCTTGAAACCCGCGCCTTCGATGGCGGAGCAGAATCAGGTCCAGCGCCGCCTTGGTGCCCGCGATGTCGGGGGCGAAACCGCCCTCGTCGCCAAGGCCGGTGGACAGGCCCTGCTTCTTGAGCACCGACTTCAGCGAGTGGTAGACCTCAGCGCCCCAGCGCAGCGCCTCCTTGAACGAGGGTGCGCCGATGGGGGCGACCATGAATTCCTGGACGTCGACGCCGGTGTCGGCGTGTGCGCCGCCGTTGACGATGTTCATCATCGGCACGGGCAGGATGTGGGCGTTCGGCCCGCCGAGGTAGCGGAACAGCGGCAGGCCGGCGGAGTCGGCGGCGGCCTTGGCGACGGCCAGCGAGACGCCGAGGATGGCGTTGGCGCCCAGTCGCGACTTGTCCGGCGTGCCGTCGAGGTCCAGCAGCGCCTGGTCGACCAGGCGCTGGTCGTCGGCGTTCAGCCCGATGACGGCCGGCGCGATCTCGTCGAGGACGGCCTCCACGGCCTTCTCCACGCCCTTGCCGCCGTACCGGTCGCCGCCGTCGCGCAGTTCGACGGCCTCGTGCTCGCCGGTCGATGCGCCGGACGGCACCGCGGCCCTGGCGAAGGTCCCGTCGATCAGGGCCACCTCGACCTCGACCGTCGGGTTGCCGCGGGAGTCGAGGATCTCGCGTGCACCGACCTGCTCGATGATGGGCACTGGCATCTCCTTAGGCGTGGTCGGCTTGTCCGCGATTGCGGTGATGGCGTCCATCAGCCTAGAGGGTGGCCCGGTGACGCGGATTTCGGTTCGGTGAACTCGAGGCCGCTACAAGGCGTGCACCGTTGGCGTAGGCCGTGGCCCAGTCGCGGACCGTGCGGGCGTACTGGTCGGACAGGTTGTAGGCCCGCAGCGCGGCCATCCAACCGCGCGGCGTGGCGAGGTCCTTGCCGCGCCAGCACAGGTATCCGGCCGCCGACAGCGCCGCGTCGTCGATGTTGTCGGGGCTGACCTTGCCGTCGTTGTTGGCGTCCACGCCGTACAGCCGCCAGGTCTCGGGGATGAACTGCATGGGCCCCATCGCCCGGTCCAGGTGGGGATCGCCGTCGAGCTTGCCGCCGTCGGTGTCGGGGATCTGCATGTTGCCCATCGACCCGTCGAGCCGGACGCCGCGAATCGGCGGGGTCACGTCGCCGTTCGGGGCGATCACCGCGCCCCGGTAGGTGCCGTGGTGGCTCTCCACCATGCCGATGCCTGCCAGCGTGGTCCAGGCCAGGTGACACTTCGGGTTCTCCACCTCGGCGACCCGCGCGGCGTACGCGTAGGCCTCCAGCGCGGTGACCGGTATGCCGAGGGCGGGCGCACGCTGCGCCGCCCAGTCGTGGAGTTGGTCGGCGGGCCTGCCCTTGGCGTGGGTGTCGACCTTCGGCACCGGGTCGCCGACCGGTGGCGGCACGCCCTCGGGCATCGGGATGCCGATCTGGCAGGAGCAGCTGGATGCCATGAGCAGGGCCGTTGCGCAGATGACCGCGACGGCCCGCAGCCAACGCACAGGCGACACCGGACTCCTCGAACCACTCGAATTCAGGCCATCGTCCCATGCGCCCGGAAGAGCACCCAGCGCAGCGCCACGGGAGCTGTACAGTTCCCGTGCTTGCGCTGCTAAGGTCAGCCATACCTAGCATTGGATAGCCAAAGCTTGGTACGCGAAAGGACGAGGATGACGCCGTCGGGGACTTCGGTGACGGTTCTCGCGGCCGGTGCCAGCGTGTCCTCGCAGCTGTTCGGCAGCGCGCTGATCGGCCTGCGCGAAGGCCTCGAAGCCGCCATCGTCGTCACGATTCTGGTCGCGTTCCTGGTCAAGTCGGACCGGCGCGACGCCCTCAAGTGGGTGTGGTTCGGCGTCGGGGCCGCCATCGTCATGACCGTCGCGGTGTTCCTGGCCATCCAGTACGGCGAGAACACCATCTCGGGGCTCGGCGCCGAGGCCATCGCCGGCGTCGCGTCACTGGTCGCCGTCGCGATCGTGACGACCATGGTGCTCTGGATGAGGAAGGCCGCGGCCACGATCTCCGGCGAGCTGCGCGGCGACATGGCGCGCGCTCTCGAGACGGGCGGCTTCGCCGTGCTGACGCTCGCGTTCCTTGCCGTTGGCCGTGAGGGCGTCGAGACGGCCCTGTTCATGGTCGGCTACGCGGAGGCCGAAACCGCTTGGCCCCTGGCCGGTCTCATCATCGGCGTGCTCATCGCCGTGGCGATCGCCTACGGCATGTACGCGGGCGCGGTGCGCATCAACCTCGCCAAGTTCTTCACATACACCGGCGCGTTCCTGATCGTCGTGGCGGCGGGCATCCTGTCCTACGGGATCGGCGCCCTTCAGACGGTGGGCTGGCTGCCCGGGCTGGCGAACAGGGCATTCGACATCAGCTCCTGGTTCAACTGGTCGGCCTGGTACGGCGAGGTCATCCAGGGCGTCTTCAACGTCACCCCGACCCCGACGGTGCTGCAGTTCGCGGCCTGGGTGGCCTACCTCGTCATCGTGCTGGCGCTGTTCCTGCGCCCGGTGCGCAAACGCGCCACGCCGAACGACGCCCCATCTCCGGACTCCGCACCATCTCGCTCCAGTCCGAAACCCGAACCGGAGCCCGCCATTACATCCGAAAGGTCCACCACGTGAATGTCTCTCCCCTGACCGCCAAGGCTGGCGTCGCCGCAGTCGCGGCATTGCTGACCGGCATCTCCCTGGCCGCATGTACCGCCAAGGAGCCCGCCAAGACCGAAGCAGGGCACGGCATCCCCCGCCGAGATCACGGTCGCACGCCTCCGACACCGCGTGCGAGCTGTCGGGCACCGAGGCGACCACGGGACCAAGCACGTTCGTGATCACCAACAACGGCACCAAGGTCCAGGAGTTCTACGTCTACGGCGAGGGCGAGCGGGTGATGGGCGAGGTGGAGAACATCTCCCCCGGACTGGAACGCAAGCTCGTCGTCCAGCTCAGCGAGCCGGGCACGTACCAGACCGCCTGCAAGCCCGGCATGATCGGCGACGGCCTCCGCGGCGACTTCAAGGTCACCGGTGACACCGTCAAGGTCGACACCGAGGGCAAGTTCAAGGAAGCCGCCGACAGCTACAAGCGGTACGTGAACAGCCAGACCGACGCGCTGGTCGCCGCCACCCAACGTCTTCGTCGACGCCGTCAAGAAGGGTGACGTTCCCGCGGCCAAGGCGCAGTTCCCGATCGCCCGCACGTACTACGAGCGCATCGAGCCGGTGGCCGAGTCGTTCCCCAACGATCTCGACCCGCGCATCGACCTCCGCGAGGCGGATCTGGAGCCCGGCCAGAAGTGGACCGGCTTCCACGCGCTGGAGAAGCAGCTGTGGGTGACCGGCCTGCAGCCCGACGCCAACGCGCTCGCCGATCAGCTGATGACCGACGTCAAGGAGCTCGACGCGGGCGTGAAGGCCGCCGACTGGACCATCGACTCGACCCAGATCGCCGGTGGCGCACAGGGTCTGCTCGACGAGGTCGCCGCAAGCAAGATCAGCGGTGAGGAAGACATCTTCAGCCACACCGACCTGTGGGACTTCCAGGCCAACGTCGACGGATCGCAGACCGCGGTCGCCTCGGTTCGGCCGATCCTCGACGAGCGCAATGCCGAACTCGGCAAGCGCGTCGACACCGCAGTTCACCGCCGTCGACGCGCTCTTGAACAAGTACCGCGAGGGCGACGGATTCGTGTTCTACGACAAGGTGACAGAGCCGCAGCGCCAAGAGTTGTCGCGGGCGATCGACGCGCTGTCGAAGGAGGTCAGCCAGGTGCAAGGTGTCATCGGACAAAAGTGATCCCGATCTGGGAGTGACCCCCTCGGAAACGGACCCGGCATCAGAGGCCGAACCGGCCTCGGCGCGATCGGGACTGTCGCGCCGCAAGCTGTTCGGGGCGGCGGGGGTGACTGCCGCCGTGGTCGGCGCGGCCAGCGCGGGTGCGCTGGCCGGGCGGGCATCGGCGGCGAGTACCGATCCGGGCCTGCACCTGCCGGTGCCATTCCGCGGCGAACACCAGGCCGGGATCGTCACGGCCGCGCAGGACCGGATGCACTTCGCGTCCTTCGACGTCACCACCGACAAGCTCGAGGACGTCGTGGCGCTGCTCAAGGAATGGTCCAAGATGGCCGAGCGGATGACGCTCGGCGAGCAGACCGTCGACAACGGCGCGGTGGGCCTCAATCCGTACGCACCGCCTGCGGATACCGGTGAGGCGCTTGGGCTTCCGCCATCCCAGCTGACCCTGACCATCGGGTTCGGTCCGAGCTTCTTCGTCAAGGACGGCAAGGACCGATTCGGGCTCGCCGACAAGGCTCCGGTGCCGCTGGCCGATCTGCCGAAGTTCCCCAACGAGATCATGGACCCGGCCAAGTGCGGCGGCGACATCTGCGTGCAGGCCTGCGCCAATGACCCGCAGGTCGCGGTGCACGCGATCCGCAACCTGGCGCGGGTCGGCTTCGGCACCGTCGCGGTCAAGTACTCCCAGCTCGGTTTCGGTCGCACCTCGTCGACCACCCGCGAGCAGTCCACGCCACGGAACCTGTTCGGTTTCAAGGACGGAACGGCGAACCTCAAGGCCGAGGACAACTCCGCCATCGACAAGTTCGTCTGGGTCGAGAAGGGCGACGGTCCGGATTGGATGGCCGGTGGCACCTATCTGGTCACCCGGCGAATCCGGATGCGCATCGAATCATGGGACCGGACAACGCTGCTCGAGCAGGAGCGCGTGATCGGCAGGCAGAAGGGCAGCGGCGCACCGAACGGCTATCAGGACGAGTTCGATCCGCTCGACCTCGACAGCAAGGGGCCGGACGGCCCCGTTCATCGACGTCGACGCCCACGTTCGACTGGCGTCCTCGGAGCACCTCGGCGGCATCGAGATCCTGCGCCGTGGCTACAACTTCACCGATGGCTCAGACGGTTTCGGTCATCTGGACGCCGGCTTGTTCTTCATCGCGTTCGTACGCAACCCGGTCACCCAGTTCATTCCGATGCAGGCCCAGTTGGCCAGCAAGCGACGCGTTGAACGAGTACATCTTCCACACCGGGACGGGCATCTTCGCGTGCCCGCCGGGTCTGCGCGAGGGTGACTCGTCGGCCTACTGGGGCTCGACGCTCTTCTCCTGATCGACCGACTCCGGCTCGTCGTCGGCCTACCACGCCGAACGTGACGCCACTGCGAGGTTTCGTCGGAATTTTCGCAGCCACGTCACGTTGGGCGAGGGCGACCTACTTCGTCGCCTCAGGGGTTTCGTCGACCTCGGCAGGCTCGATCTCGGCAGGCTCGGCCTCGGCAGGCTCGATCTCGGCAGGCTCGGCCTCCACGGGCGCTTCCGCATCCACGGGCTCTTCAGCGTCGTCGGGCTCGTTGACCGGCTCCCCGACGAACTCCTCGCCCGTCTCCGCCTCGCCCGTCTCGTCTTCGACGCGCTCGTCCTCGACGGCTTCGTCCTCGACGGCTTCACTGAGCGCCTCGGGTTCGATCGTCGGCCAGTGCGCCCGCCACTCCTCCTCGGAGACGACGCCGAGTTGGGCGATGTCGAGTACCTCGGGCACGTCGTCGGGACGACGGCTGGCGGCCACGGAGTGCTCGACCTTCCGCACGGTGTCCATGAACTCCAACGTCGCCGAGCGCAGGACGTTCTCGGCGTCGACCTCCGGGCGTCACCGTCGATCGACGCGCATCTCGTCCGGGATCAGATCCGCTCGGCAAGCCCACCGCGGCGGCGCGTTCGATCACCTTCTGCGTCAACGCAAGAGCGGGCTGGCCGGTCGGCACGTCGTCCATCGACGAGCTGCGCGTCTTCTCGCGTCGACTTGCGCTCTTCCCACTGGGCGAGCTGCTCGTCGAGCGAAATCGGCTCTCCGGCAAGGACTCCGGGTGCACGGTTGCACCAGTTTGCGCACCAGCGAGTCGGCCACGTCGTCGATGCCGAACGGCAACACCGTCGCGTCCTCGGCGATCCGCGCGTGGAACAGCACCTGCAGCAGGACGTCACCGAGCTCCTCGCGCAGTTCGTCGGCGTTGCCGCTGCGGACCGCGTCGAACAGCTCGTAGGTCTCCTCCAGCAGGTACCGCCGCAGCGAGTCGTGGGTCTGCTCGCTCTCCCACGGACCCGACGTCCGAAGGCGGTCCATCAGCGCGACCGCGTCGACCAGCCGCTCCCCTGCCAGCGGACCCGGCGCCGAGATCACCTTCTCGCCGGCTTCCAGACGTGCCTTGACCATCGGATGATCGGGGTCCGAGGACAGCAGCACCGGCGCGTCCTCGCCGTCGTACGCGGGCCGCGCCGCAGGCAGCGACCAGGGCACCTTGACGGGCATTTCCTCGGTGTACTGGACGTCGCCCGCGAGCAGCAGGATGGCGTCCACGGGAACGAGCGATGGACGGCGCGGATCGACCAGGACGACGGTCATCGCGCTTGTCGCGGCTCGTTCATCCACTCGTCGTTCGTCGCGCAAGCGCTCATCGGGCCACACCTCCGATGTTGGTTATATCAACATCCGTTTGCGGTTTGCCATTCAGCGCCAACAGCAAACCTGCCACGACGCGCACCAATTCGAGGTCGCGGATCCGGGGTGCGCCGATTCCGGCGCCCGTCGCGCGGGATGGGCATCGCGACCGTCGAGGTGGTCGCCCGGTAGGTGGCACTTGGGTACATCCGCTTGAGCCGAAGTTGCTGAGAGTCCAGCAGCGGCAGCGGCGACGAGGCGCACCGTCGACGCCGAGGCCGAGCTGATCTCGGTGACGCCGTACTGGCGGCACAGCAACCGCAATCGGGCCAGCGCGACCAGCCGCTCGAGCGGGTTCCGGCAACGGCCCGTACCGGTCGACGAGTTCCTCGACGACCGACGCGATGCCCGCATCGTCGGCCGCGGCGGCCAGTCGGCGGTAACCCTCCAGCCGCAGCCGGTCACTGCCGATGTAGTCGGGCGGCAGATGCGCGTCGACCGGCAGGTCGATGCGGACGTCCTTCGGTTCCTCAACGGCGGCAACGGTTTCGCCGTCCACCACGGCACGGTAGGCCTCGACCGCTTCGCCGACCAATCGCACGTAGAGGTCGAAGCCCACCCCCGCGACGTGACCGGACTGCTCGGCGCCAAGCACGTTTCCGGCACCGCGGATCTCGAGGTCCTTCATCGCCACGGCCATGCCCGCGCCCAGCTCGTTGTTCTGCGCAATGGTGGCCAGCCGGTCGTAGGCGGTTTCGGTCAGCGGCACCTCCGGCGGATACAGGAAGTAGGCGTACCCACGCTCGCGGCTGCGGCCGACGCGTCCCCGCAGCTGATGTAGCTGCGACAGCCCGAACGTGTCGGCACGCTCGACGATCAGCGTGTTCGCGTTGGAGATGTCCAGGCCGGTCTCGACGATCGTCGTGCACACCAGGATGTCGAATTCGCGATTCCAGAACCCCTCGACCGTGCGTCTCCAGCTGCTCCTCGGGCATCTGTCCGTGCGCGACCACGACGCGCGCTTCCGGCACCAACGCCCGGACCCGCGCCGCCGCGGCGTCGATGGAGCGCGACCCGGTTGTGGATGTAGAAGGCCTGCCCGTCGCGCAGCAACTCGCGGCGCAGCGCGGCTGCCACCTGCTTGTCGTCGTGCGGCCCGACGTAGGTGAGCACCGGGAAGCGCTCCTCGGGCGGGGTGAGGATGGTCGACATCTCGCGGATGCCCGCCAGGCTCATCTCCAGCGTGCGCGGGATCGGGGTGGCGCTCATGGTCAGCACGTCGACGTGGGTGCGCATCGACTTGATGTGCTCCTTGTGCTCGACGCCGAACCGCTGCTCCTCGTCGACCACGACCAGCCCGAGGTCCTTCCACGTCACGCCGGTCTGCAGCAGCCGGTGGGTGCCGATCACGATGTCGACCGAACCGTCCTTCATGCCCTCGAGCACCGCGCGCGACTCGGCCGGGTCGGTGAACCGCGACAGCCCCTTCACGGTGACCGGGAAGCCGCCATCCGCTCGGAGAACGTCTGCAGGTGCTGGTCGGCCAGCAGCGTCGTCGGCACCAGCACCGCGACCTGCTTGCCGTCCTGCACCGCCTTGAACGCCGCCCGCACCGCGATCTCGGTCTTGCCGTAGCCGACGTCACCACAGATCACCCGGTCCATCGGGACCGGCTTCTCCATGTCGGACTTGACCTCGGTGATGGCGGTCAGCTGGTCGATGGTCTCGGTGAACCCGAACGCGTCCTCCATCTCGGCCTGCCACGGGGTGTCCGGGCCGAACGCGTAGCCCGGCGCGGCCTGCCGCTTGGCGTACAGCGCGACCAACTCGCTGGCGATCTCGCGGACCGCGCGGCGCGCCTTGGTCTTGGTGTTGGTCCAGTCGCTGCCGCCGAGCCTGCTCAGCGTCGGCTCGGTGCCGCCGACGTAGCGCGACAGCTGATCCAGCGAGTCCATCGGCACGTAGAGCTTGTCGGACCCGCCGCCACGCTTGGCCGACGCGTACTCGAGCACCAGGTACTCGCGCCGCGCGCCGCCGACGATGCGTTCGGTCATCTCGACGAACCGCCCGATGCCGTGCTGGTCGTGCACGACCATGTCGCCGGCCGTCAGCGCCAGCGGGTCGACGACGTTGCGTCGCTTGGCGGCCAGCCGCTTGCCCTCGGCCGCGCGTCGGCGCGGTTACCGGTCAGGTCGGTCTCGGTGATGACGACGAGGTTCGGCAGCCAGGCACGCCACGACAATCAAGCCGTCGCGCAGCGGGCCCTTGAGCACCCCGACCACGCCCGGCTTCGGCGTGGCTCCCGGCTCCAACATCGTTGCGGGAGTGTCGGCTTCGCCCAGCTGCTCGACGACGCGGTGCGCGGTGCCGGTGCCGGGGGTGACGACCGCGGCGAGCGCCACCCGTCGCGACGTGGGCCCGCAGCATCGCGAACATCTCGTCGAGATCGTGCTGCTGGCCACGCGCCGACGGGGCGGGCCGGATGTCGAGCTCGACGTGCCGACTCGTTGGCGAGCTGGCTCAGCGTCCACCACGGATGCCCGGTCGCGTTGGCGCCGGACCGGGCGGCTCTCGAGGTCGCGGAAGCCCGAACCGCCGAGCTGCTCGAGGTCGATCGGCGCGTCTGCCGCCGATCGCCGCCACCGACCACGACGCCTCGAGGAACTCGCGACCGGTCTTGATCAGGTCGGCGGCGCGGGTGCGCACCTTCTCGGGGTCGCAGACCAGCACGGCGTGCCGCCGCGGGCAGCTGATCGTGCAGCAGCGCGAGCTCGGTCGGCCGCAGCACCGGCAGCAGCGCCTCCATGCCGTCGACCGGGATGCCCTCGGCGAGCTTGGCCAGCATGTCGCCGACGGTGCCGGTGACCCGGTTCTCGCCGCCGGGCTGCTCGGCGGCCAGCGCGCCGCGGCCCGCTCGCGCACGTCCTCGGTGAGCAGCAGCTCCCGGCACGGCACCGCGACGACGGTGTCGACGGCGATCTCCGGGATGGAGCGCTGGTCGGCGACCGAGAACATCCGCATCTCGGACACCTCGTCGCCCCAGAACTCGACGCGCACCGGATGTTCGGCGGTCGGCGGGAAGACGTCGAGGATGCCGCCGCGTACCGCGAACTCGCCGCGCTTGCCGACCATGTCGACGCGGGTGTAGGCCAGCTCGACCAGGCGTTCGAGCACGCCTTCGAAGCTCCGCCTCGCTCGGCCCAACGGTCAGCGTCACCGGCTCGATCTCGGCCAGGTCGGGCGCCATCGGCTGCAGCAGCGAGCGCGCCGTGGTGACCACCACCCGCAGCGGCGGCCCGAGCCGCGCGTCGTCGGGATGGGCGAGCCTGCGCAGCACCATCATGCGGACGCCGACGGTTTCGACACCCGGTGAGAGCCGTTCGTGCGGCAGCGTCTCCCAGGACGGGAACAGCGTGACGGCGTCACCGAGCACCCCGCGCAGTTCGGCGGTCAGATCGTCGGCCTCCCGCCCGGTGGCGGTGACGACGAGCAGTGGGCCGGTCCTGGCCAGCGCGCGCGGCGACGAACAGCCGTGCGCTGGCAGGCCCGACCAGGGCGAGTTCCGCTGGCCGTTCGGCGGCGCGGTCGATGAGATCGGTGAAGGTGGGAGCGGTCAGCGCCAGCTCGACGAGCCCCGCGATCGGGGTCTGGACATGGATGTGCCCCGCTACGGTCATGATGTAGCCATTCTAGTCCGACGAAGCGTCGTCAAAATCGGGCCCGGTGCCGTCAGGACATCGTCAAGGCTTGTCCCACATGGCCGATGCGCATGCACCGTGAAAGACATGACACTTCTCGAATCTTGCCTTCGCTGCACCGCGCCGTTCGGATGCGCGTCGACCCGGCCATCTGGCCGCAGACGGTCGCAGGTGGACGACGAAGGCAGGCTGTGCGTCGGCGGGGTGGCGCTCACCGAGGTCGCCGACGAGTTCGACACGCCGGCCTATGTTCTCGACGAGGCCGACTTCCGCTATCGCGCGCAGCCGGTACCGCGAGGCGTTGCCCGACGCCGAGATCGTCTACGCGGGCAAGTCGCTGCTCACCGCGGGCGTTGCCCGCTGGGCTGACCGAGGAAGGCCTCGGCGTCGACGTGTGCTCGGCAGGCGAACTGGCCGATCGCCCTCGCCGGTGGCGTCGACCCGCGCGGCATCGTCGTGCACGGCAACGCGAAGATCGCACGACGAGCTCGCCGACGCCACCGACGTCGGCGTCGGCCGCATCGTGGTCGACTCCGAAATCGAAATCGCCTACCTGGCCAGACTCGTCCAACGACCGCAGCGCGTGCTGGTGCGGGTCACCCCCGAGCGTCGACATCCACGGCCACGCCGCGGTCACCACGGGAGTGGCACGACCAGAAGTTCGGGTTCACCCTGACCGGCGGACACGCCGACCTCGCGGTGCGGCGCATCCTCGACCAGCCGATGCTGGAGCTCGTCGGCCTGCACTGCCACCTCGGCTCACAGGTCACCGACGCAGACGTGCTACGGCGAGGCGATGCGCCGAATGGTCGGCGCGATGGCCGACATACGGACCAACACGGCGTGATGCTGCGCGAGCTGAACATCGGTGGCGGTCATGGCGTTCCCTACGTCGCCGGTGACAAGGAACTCGACCTCGACGAGCTCGCCGTCGTCGTCGACGACGCGCTCGACTGGCGGCGTGCGCCGCCGAGCGCTTCCCGCGCCCGAAGATCGTGCGTCGAACCGGGCCGCGCCATCAGCGCCCGCGCCGGCGTCACGATCTACCGGGTGTGCTCGGTGAAGACCCGGCCCGGCGGCCGCACGTTCGTCTCGGTCGATGGCGGCATGAGCGACAACCCGCGCGTCTCGCTCTACGGCTCCAGGTACACCGCGACGTTGGCCAACCGGCATCCGATCGGCCCGATCGCAGATCGCGACCGTGGTCGGCAGGCACTGCGAGTCCGGCGACGAGCTCATCCGCGACATCGAGCTGCCCACCGACATCCATCCCGGCGATCTGCTCGCGGTGGCGTGCACCGGCGCCTACAACCACAGCATGGCCTCGAACTACAACATCGTCGGACGCCCACCGGTGGTGTCGGTGCGCGACGGCCGTGCGCGCGTGCTGGTCCGCAGGGAGACCACCGCCGACCTGTTGGCCCGCGATGAGGGCTGACCCGGTTCGCGGCTCGGCGAGCTATTCGTCGTCCTGCAGGTGTGGATCCGCTTCCAGGTGGGTCAACCCGTTCCACATCAGGTTGACCAGGTGAGCGGCGACTACCTCCTTCTTTGGCTCGCGGGTGTCCAGCCACCACTGCGCCGTCATCGACACCGAACCCACCAGGGCCTGCGCGTACAGCGGCGCCAGGTCGGGGTCGAGGCCGCGGCGGGCGAAGTCGCCCGCCAGGATCGACGCCACCTGTGACACGGCGTCGTTGAGCAGGCAGGAGTAGGTGCCCGAACTGATCGCCGCCGGTGAATCGCGGATCAGGATGCGGAAGCCGTCGGTGCGGTCCTCGACGTAGGTCAGTAGCGCCAGCGCGACCCGCTCGACGCGGACCCGGGAACGGTTGTTGGTCAGCGACGACGTGATGCCGTCGAGGAGGGCCGACATCTCGCGGTCCACCACGACCGCGTAGAGCCCCTCCTTGCCGCCGAAGTGCTCGTAGACGACGGGTTTGGAGACGTTCGCGCGCTGGGCGATCTCCTCGATCGAGGTGGCGTCGTAGCCACGCTCGGCGAACAGCGACTTGGCGATCTCGATGAGTTGCTGGCGGCGCTCGGTGCCGGTCATCCGCGCGCGGGGTGCGCGCGGCTTCCTTCTCCGGTGCTGCCACGACTCCCAGCCTATTCCTCGGGTCGCTCGCTCCTGCTCACCCAGCCTATGGCTTCGACTAAAGTCACACCGACAGTCCGTCGTGGTGTAATCGGCAGCACCTCTGATTTTGGTTCAGATAGTTCAGGTTCGAGTCCTGGCGACGGAGCGTTCGAAAGCCCCTCGAGAGAGACGGACATGACGACACGAGGCGAGGCCGCGGTCATCGTTCTGGCAGCAGGCGCCGGCACCCGGATGCGGTCGGACACGCCGAAGGTGCTGCACACCCTGGCAGGCCGCAGCATGCTGTCGCACGCGCTGCACGCCGTCGCCAAGGTCGCCCCGCAGCACCTCGTCGTGGTGGTCGGCCGGGACCGGAACCGGTCGTCGGCGGCCGTCGAGGCCCTCGCCGACGCGCTCGGCCGCCGGATCGACATCGCAGTGCAGGACGAACAGCACGGCACCGGTCATGCCGTCGGTTGCGGGCTGACCGCGCTGCCCGCCGACTTCGACGGGCACCGTGGTGGTGACGGCGGGCGACGTGCCGCTGCTCGACGCGGACACGCTCGCCGGGCTGGTCGACGCCCACGGCGCCGGAGTCCGCCGTCGGCGACGGTGCTGACCACGACGGTGCCCGACCCGACCGGCTACGGCCGCATCCTGCGGACGCAGGACCGCGAGGTGATCGGCATCGTCGAACAGGCCGACGCCAGCCCGTCGCAGCAGGCCATCGGCGAGATCAATGCGGGGGTCTACGCATTCGACATCGCGGCGCTGCGCTCCGCGCTGTCCCGGTTGCGCTCGGACAACGCCCAGCGCGAGCTGTACCTGACCGACGCCATCGCGATCGTCCGGCAGGACGGCCACCTGGTGCGGGCGCGGCACATCGACGACAGCGCGCTGGTCGCGGGCGTCAACGACCGGGTGCAGCTGGCCGACCTCGCCGCCGAGCTCAACCGTCGCATCGTGGCGGGCCATCAGCGCGGCGGCGTCACCGTGATCGACCCGGCCACCACGTGGATCGACGTCGACGTCACCATCGGCCGCGACACCGTGATCCTTCCGGGCACACAGCTGCTCGGCGCCACCGAGGTCGGCACGAACTGCGAGATCGGCCCCGACACCACGTTGACCGACGTCGAGGTCGGTGATGGTGCGTCGGTGATCCGTACGCACGCGCACCTGGCGGTCATCGGCGACGGCGCCACCGTCGGGCCGTTCGCCTACCTGCGGCCAGGCACCGAGCTGGGTGCCGACGGCAAGCTCGGCACGTTCGTCGAGACCAAGAACGCCGTCATCGGCGCGGGTACCAAGGTGCCGCACCTGACGTACGTCGGCGACGCGGACATCGGCGAGAACAGCAACATCGGCGCCTCCAGCGTGTTCGTCAACTACGACGGAGAAACCAAGCGGCGCACCACGATTGGTTCGAACGTCCGCACCGGATCGGACACCATGTTCGTCGCTCCGGTGACGATCGGCGACGGCGCCTACACCGGCGCGGGCACCGTGGTGCGCGAGGACGTGCCGCCGGGAGCGCTCGCGGTGTCGGCCGGTCCGCAACGCAACATCGAGGGCTGGGTGACGCGTAAGCGGCCGAACAGTGCCGCGGCCGAGGCGGCCCGCAAGGCCCAAGCGGCCACCGAATCCGACGACGCCGCCGACCCCGCGCCAGCGGAGTAGCCCGACGTCTTCCGTTGGCATTCTGGTAACCCGGCAACGCGCAGCGGTAATCGATACGTACCATTGCCCCGTATCGCTCCCCGACCGCGAAGGCAGTACCAAGTGGCCACGGACTGGACCGACAACCGCAAGAACCTGATGTTGTTCTCAGGTCGGGCGCATCCCGAGCTGGCCGAGCAGGTGGCCAAGGAGCTCGACGTCGACGTCACCGCGTCGACTGCTCGCGACTTCGCCAACGGCGAGATCTTCGTGCGGTTCGACGAATCGGTGCGCGGCAGCGACGCATTCGTGCTGCAGAGCCACCCCTGCGCCGCTGAACAAGTGGCTCATGGAACAGCTCATCATGATCGACGCGCTCAAGCGGGGCAGCGCCAAGCGCATCACCGCCGATCGTGCCGTTCTATCCGTACGCGCGGCAGGACAAGAAGCACCGCGGCCGCGAGCCGATCTCGGCCCGTCTGGTCGCCGACCTGTACAAGACCGCGGGCGCCGACCGGATCGTGTCGGTCGATCTGCACACCGACCAGATCCAGGGCTTCTTCGACGGCCCGGTGGACCACATGCGCGGCCAGTCGCTGCTGTGCGGATACATCGCCGAGAACTACGCCGACCACGACATGGTCGTCGTCTCGCCCGACTCCGGTCGCGTGCGCGTCGCCGAGAAGTGGGCCGACTCGCTGGGCGGTGTGCCGCTGGCCTTCATCCACAAGACCCGCGATCCGCTGGTGCCCAACCAGGTGAAGTCCAACCGCGTCGTCGGTGACGTGCGGGGCAAGACCTGCATCCTCACCGACGACATGATCGACACCGGCGGCACCATCGCGGGCGCGGTGAAGCTGCTGCAACGAGGACGGCGCCGGCGACGTACTCGTCGCCGCGACGCACGGCGTGCTGTCCGACCCGGCGCCCCAGCGCCTGGCCGATTGCGGCGCCCGCGAGGTGATCGTCACCAACACGCTGCCGATCACCGAGGACAAGCTGTTCCCGCAGTTGACGGTGCTGTCGATCGCGCCGCTTCTGGCCAGCACCATCCGCGCGGTGTTCGACAACGGCTCGGTCACCGGGCTGTTCGACGGGTCGGCGTAGTGGAGACCAACGCCACGGCCGAAGGTCGGCGCCGGGGCGCCTCCGTCATCTACCACAATCCCAAGTGCTCGACGTCGCGCAAGACGTTGGAGCTGTTGCGGGACAACGGGATAGAGCCGACGATCGTTGCGTACCTGAAGACCCCGCCGTCGCGCGCGGAACTGAAGAAGATGATCTCCGACGCCGGGATCGACGTGCGCACCGCCGTGCGCAAGCGGGAGTCGCTGTACACCGAACTCGGCCTGGCCGACGCCTCCGACGACGAACTGCTCGACGCCATGGCCGAACACCCGATCCTCATCGAGCGGCCCTTCGTCACCACCGCCAAGGGCACGCGACTGGCCCGGCCGATCGACGCCGTCCGCGAGATTCTGTGACCGGTGCATGCTGCTCTTCGCGCAAGCGGCTCATCGCCGTACGCTGCGGAGCCACGCTCGCGCTGGTCGTCATCGCCGCGGCGGGCTGCGGTCCGGCGACACCCGACTATCAGTCGATCTGGTCGACGACCCCAACGACGACGACGCACGACCAGCACCGAGGCGCCCGTGCCGCTCTCGGCGTACCTGGAGAAACTCGGCGTCACCGGTGCCCCGGTCGCGCCCGACAAGCTGACCGACCTGACCGTGACGCTGCCCGCACCGCCGGGATGGGAGCAGTACAACAACGCCAACCTCGCGCCGGGAACCCGCGTCATCGCCAAGGGCGACACCTATCCGACCGCGATGCTGATGGTGTTCCAGCTGACGGGCGACTTCGACGTCAAGGACGCACTCAAGCACGCCGACGGCGACGCCCAGCTGTCCGAGAACTTCAAGCGCATCGACGGGTCCAGCGCCGACTTTCGCGGCTTCCCGTCCTCGATGGTCGAGGGCACCTACGACCTCAACGGCAAGCGGATGCAGAGCTACAACCGCATCGTCATCGCCACGGGTACCCCAGCGCGCCTGAACCTGCCCGGCCAGAAGTACCTGGTTCAGCTGACCGTGACGGACTTCGCCGACAAGGCCGCCGCCAACGGCCCCGACATCGACGGCATCATCAAGGGCTTCGAGGTCAAGGCCAAGTAGACCGGGGACATAGGCTTTGCGTCATGAGCAAATGGACCGCTGCGGACCTGCCCTCGTTCGCCGGACGCACCGTCATCGTGACCGGCGCCAACAGCGGCCTCGGCGAGGTCACCGCGCGTGAGCTGGCCCGGGTCGGCGCCAAGGTCATCCTCGCCGTCCGCAACACCGCCAAGGGTGACGCCGCCGCGTCTGGCATGACCGGCGAGGTGGAGGTCCGCAAGCTCGACCTGCAGGATCTGGCCTCGGTGCGGGAGTTCGCCGACGGCGTCGACGCGGTCGACGTGCTGGTCAACAACGCGGGCATCATGGCGGTGCCGTTCGCGCAGACCGTCGACGGATTCGAGAGCCAGATCGGCACCAACCATCTCGGCCACTTCGCGCTGACCAACCTGCTCCTGCCGAAGGTCTCCGACCGGGTCGTCACGGTGTCGTCGATGATGCACCTGCTCGGCAAGATCAGCCTCAAGGATCTGAACTGGAAGTCGCGGCCCTACTCCGCGTGGCTGGCCTACGGTCAGTCCAAGCTGGCCAACCTGCTGTTCACCAGTGAGTTGCAGCGCAGGCTCGACGCGAGCGGATCGTCGCTGAAGTCGCATTCGGCACACCCCGGCTACTCCGCCACCAACCTGCAGGGCCACGCCGCGGGCAAGATCAGCAACTCGCTGATGCAGGTGGGCAACAAGCTGGCCACCGATGCCGACTTCGGCGCCCGCCAGACGCTGTACGCGGTCTCGCAGGATCTGCCGGGCAACAGCTTCGTCGGGCCGCGGTTCGCGATGCGGGGCTCCACCGGGCTTGTCTGCGCGCAGCCCGCTGGCGCGCAACGGCGCAGACCGCCACCGCGCTGTGGGAGCTGTCCGAGCAGCTCACGGACACCAAATTCGCTCTCTGATCGGCGCTCGTTGCGCTAACCTGGCTGGCGATCACGGCGAGGGTGGGCACGTCAGGCCACCGTTATCGACGGGAACCGATTCGCAGCGCAGCTGCTTCGAGTCTCCCTTGCCGCGCCACCAGACAGACCGGCACAGGAGCGACACCAATGGCCAAGACCCCGGCCCACGCCACGAACAATCTGACCGCTGAGGTCCGCGCGAAGACGGGCAAGGGCGCGTCGCGTCAGGCCCGCCGCGACGGCAAGGTGCCCGCCGTCCTCTACGGCCACGGCACCGATCCGCAGCACCTGACGCTGCCTGCGCACGAGTTCGCCGCCGTGCTGCGCAACTTCGGCACCAACGCCGTCCTGACCCTCGACATCAACGGCAAGGAAGCTCTGGCACTGCCGAAGTCGCTGGAGATCCACCCGGTCCGCCGCAACATCCAGCACGTCGACCTGATCATCGTCCGTCGCGGCGAGAAGGTGACCGTCGAGGTCAACGTCGTCGTCGAGGGTGAGGCAGGCCCGGACACCCTGGTCAACCAGGAGTCCAACACCATCGAGATCGAGTCCGACGCCATGTCGATCCCCGAGAACCTGACGCTGTCGGTCGAGGGCATCCCGGCCGGCACGCAGTTCACTCGCCGCGCAGGTTCCGCTGCCCGACGGCGTCACGCTGATCTCCGATCCGGAGTTGCTGGTGGTCAACGTCATCAACGCGCCGACCGCCGCGGACCTGGAGTCCGAGGGTGCCGGCGAGACCGCCGAGGCTGCTGAAGCCGCTGAGCCCGCCGAGGGCGACGCCGCCGAATCCGAGTCCGAATCCGCTTCCGAATAGGGCGGTCCGAGCCTGACATGGCCGAACCGCTTCTGGTGGTCGGCCTTGGCAACCCTGGACCGAACTACGCCAAGACCCGGCACAATCTCGGCTTCATGGTCGCCGACGTCCTCGCCGAGCGCATCGGGTCGGGCTTCAAGGTGCACAAGCGCTCCGGCGCCGAGGTGACGACGGGCCGGCTCGGCGGCAAGTCGGTGGTGCTGGCCAAGCCGCGGGTCTACATGAACGAGTCGGGTCGGCAGGTCGGTCCGCTGGCCAGCTTCTACTCGGTGGCACCGGCCGACGTGATCATCGTGCACGACGAGCTCGACATCGACTTCGGCCGGATCCGGCTCAAGTTCGGTGGCGGGGTGGCCGGTCACAACGGCCTGCGCTCGGTGTCATCGGCGTTGGGCACCAACGACTTCCAGCGCGTCCGGATCGGCATCGGTCGCCCGCCTGGCCGCAAATCGGGTGCCAACTTCGTGCTGGAGAACTTCACCGCCAACGAGCGGACCGAGGTCCCGACGATCTGCGAGCAGGCCGCCGATGCCACCGAACTGCTGATCGAGCTCGGGCTCGACCCGGCGCAGAACACGGTGCACGCCTGGTAATCCCCGCGAGCAGACGCAAACTGCCCTCAATGGGGGCGATTGAGGGCAGTTTGCGTCTGCTCGCGGTTCAGGGCCGACCGCTGATGCCGCTGTCCACCACCTTGACCGGCTTGTGCGGATAGCGCTTTTCGGCGTGCTCCTTGGCCTTTGAGTTCGGCAGCACGTAGAGCGTCTCCCGCTTCTCCTGCAACGGCTTGAGAACCAAGTCCATGAACGCCTTGCGGTCGTCGAGGAACGGCTCGATCACCTCCTCGCCCGCCGGGCACACGGCCAGGCAGTACGCCGCCTTGTAGTTCGCCTTGAACGACAGGCTCTGCCACATCGACGCATTCTCGGAATCGCTGACCCGGGAACGGAAGTCGGCGGCATCGTCGCTGTCGGCGATGGTCTGCGCCCAGTCGGTGAAGCCGCCCATGAACTCGCGGTAGTTGTGCACCGAGCAAGCGACGAAGTCGAATTCGCCGTCCTTTCCGATGGCGCCGACCGGGCAGGCCGCGACGCACAGCTTGCACTCCAGGCACGGCGAGTAGTCCAGCGGCTCGCCGTAGCTGCTGACCTCGCTGTCCACCAGGATCGTCGCGAGCAGGATGAAGTTGCCGAAACGGGGGTGAATCACGTTGCGGTGTATGCCCATCACCCCGAGTCCGGCGGCCACGGCGACCGGCTTGTGCGCAACCACCCAGATCCGTCCCGGGAACTCGGCCATCTCCATCGGGAAGGTCGCCGAGGGGTTCAGTACGCGGTATCCGGTGTCCTGCAGGGTGCGGGTGATCCGGTGCGCGGCCTCGTTGATCATCTCGGCGCTGCGGTGAAACTCCTGGTTGGCGACGCTGCGGGCCGGTGAGCGGACGTTGTCGCGGTTCATCTTCACGACCAGGGAGATGTAGCTCCGGGTCCCTGGCAGCGCGCCCTCGACGTGTTCCCGTTCCGACGCCAGGTCCGGGTTGTCGACGCTCGCGAATGCGACGTCGTCGGCCCCGGCCTCCAGGCACACCCGACGCAGCCACTCCGCGTCGATCACCCCGGGCGGTTCCGTGGTGCGCCCCATCATCTTTCGAACGGTCGGATGTTCGGCAAGGCGTGGCGAGATCTTGCGGGTCGGGCTCATGTCGACTGAGTATAGTCAACAATACTCAGAGCCGTAAAGGATCGCTTCCGACCCGTAGAGATTTCGTACGGATCCTCGTCGAGCCACCACGCCCGGCGTACATCTGGACGTATGTACGACACGATGCACGCGCCCCGTTGGCTACGGATGCTGGACGGCAGCCGCACCTGGGGTTCACTGGACGTCTCACCCAGCCGTTACGGCGTCACCCGCCATCGTCTGGTGGTCTTCCCGCCCTGGCATCTCACCCGAGGATCGCAGGCTGTTGCGCCTCTGGCGGTCGTGGCCGATCTGGGGAACGATCACGTGGCTGATCTCGGAGATGCTCCTGATCCCGACGATCGGCTCGGGCGCGGCGCTGGCGATCTCCACCACGGTCGCCCTGGGTGCCGGTGCGGTGATGATGGTGAGGACCGAGCGGTACCCGCACCCGGGTTCGGACGCTGGCCGTGGTGCGGATGGTTGGTTTCGACGACAAGATCGCCGCCGAGCGGTACACCGAGCTGCTACGCGCTGGCCGACGTGCTGGCTGCCGCTGACCGCAAGCTGGCCGAGGGCGAGCTGAGCAGCGTCGAACACGAGGCCGTGGTGTGGCACGTCTACGACTGCATGGCCGTCGCCGCTGCCGTTCAGGCTTAGTCCGAGGTGCGGCGCGCGTAGGCGCGCAGGGCGAACGGCGCGATCACCGCGGTCATCGCCAGCGACCACAGGATGGTGGACAGCACCGGGTGGTGCAGCGGCAGCTGCGCCTCCGGCGGGGCGGCGGGACCATTGCCCCACAGCTCGCGCATCGCCTGGGCGAGCGACGAGACGGGATTCCACTCCGCCATCACCCGCAGCCACTTCGGCATCGGCTCGGTGGGCGCAAAGGTGTTGGCCAGGAACGTGATCGGGAACAGCACCGTGAACATCACGCCGTTGACCGCCTCCACCGACCGCATTATCGAGCCGATCAGGATGCCGAACCAGATCATGCCGAAGCCGAAGACGAGGATCAGCGCGAAGGCCAGCACGGCCTCGGCGACGCCGCCCCGGATGCGCCAGCCGATGCACAGCCCGGTGATCGCCATCACCACCACGCCGATCGAGGAGTGCAGCAGGCTGGCCACGCTGCGACCGATGAGCACCGACGACCGCCGGATGGGCAGCGACCGGAACCGGTCGATGATGCCCTTCTCGACGTCGGCGGTGATGCCGGAGGCGACGACGAACGCGGTGAAGACGATGGTCTGCGCCTGAATGCCCGGCAACAGGAACTCGCGGTAGGACGCGCCGCCGGTGTTGGCGATCGACGCCCCGAAGACGAACGCGAACAGCAGCACGAACATGATCGGCTGCACCGTGACGTCGCTGAGCATCTCCGGCATGCGCTTGGTGTGGATCATGTTGCGCTTCACCATGATCCAGGACTGCTGGAGGATGTTGGTGCGATGCACGGCCGGTCGCGTCGCATCGACGGCGGGTCTTGGGCGCGACGGTGGTCATGCGCGGATCTCCTCGGTCTCGTCGTCCTCGGCGCGGTGCCCGGTGAGCGAGAGGAAGACGTCGTCGAGGCTCGGCCGGGACAGGCCGATGTCGTCGACCTCGATCCGGCTGTCCTGGAGCCAGCCCGCCACCCTGGTCATGTCGGCGATGCCCTCCGCGGTCGCGGTGAGCTGCCGGGCGCCGTCGTCGACGTGCACCTCGGCGCCGGTCCTGGCGAGCAGCTCGCGCGCGGCCGGCAGGTCGGCGGCGTGCGACACCGTCACCACCAGGCTGGCGTTGCCCGCCTGCTGTTTGAGTTGCAGCGGCGTGCCCTCGGCGATGATGCGGCCGCGGTCCATGACGACGATGTTGTCGGCGAGCTGGTCGGCCTCTTCGAGGTACTGGGTGGTGAGCAGCAGCGTGGTGCCCTGCGCGACCAGCCCGCGCAACACGTCCCACAGGTCGATGCGGCTGCGGGGGTCCAGCCCGGTGGTGGGCTCGTCGAGGAAGAGCACCGGCGGCGAGGCGATGAGGCTGACCGCAAGATCGATGCGCCTGCGCATGCCGCCGGAGTACGACTTCACCGGCCGGTCGGCGGCGTCGGCGATCGAGAACTGTTCCAGCAATTGGTCTCCCAGTCGCGCGACGTCGCGACGGCCGATGCCGTACAGGGCGCCGATCATCCGGATGTTCTCGCGGCCGGTGAGCAGTTCGTCGACCGTCGCGGCCTGCCCGGTGAGCCCCATGTTGCGCGCGCACCATGGCGGGCTCGGCGCAGCACGTCGTAGCCCGCGACCCGCGCCGTCCCGCTGGTGGGCACCGTGAGCGTCGTCATCATCCGGACGGTGGTGGTCTTGCCCGCGCCGTTGGGTCCGAGCAGACCCAGCACGGTGCCCTGCGGCACGGTGAAGCTCACGCCGTCGACGGCGGTGATGGTCACCGAAGCGCTTGACGAGCTCGATCGCCTCGATGGCCGGGCCCGTGGTCATGGGCCAACCGTAGCGAGCCACCCCGACGGTCGGCCATCGCTTTTCCTGCGCGAGCAGACGTAAACGGCCCTGAATGAGCGCGAATAAGGGCCCTTTGCGACTGCTCGCGGGAGAAGGGGATGGGTTAGGTGACGAGCGCGACCGAGTTGGCCCGGCGCAGCTTGCCCGACGGCGTCTTCGGGATGGTGCCGGGGCCGAGCACGACGACGTTGCGGGGCCGCACGTCGACCTCGGTCACCACCTCGTGGGCGACCTGGTGCTCGATGCGACGCACCTCGACCGGGTCCTTCCAGGCGTTGGACTCGACGGCGACGGCGAAGGTCTCGCGGGAGTGGCCGGCGTCGAGCCGGACGGCGACCGCACAGCCGGGACGCACGCCCTCGACGCGGCCGGCGGCGCGCTCGATGTCGGTGGGATAGATGTTGCGGCCCGCCATGATGATGACGTCCTTGACGCGACCGCAGACCACGATGTGGCCGTTGTCCATCTGGTAACCCAGGTCGCCGGTGTCGTACCAACCGTGCTCGTCCTGAGCGGGCAGGAAGCCGCCCATCGTGAGGTAGCCGGGGGTGAGGGACTCGCCGCGCAGCTCGATGACGCCGACACCGCGGGCGGGCATCACGTCGCCGTTGTCGTCGACGACGCGGGCCTCGAGATCCTTCAGCAGCGGGCCGAGCGAGGCCAGCCGCCGGGTGTTGCCCTTGGTCGAGGGCACGGCGCGGCGCAGCGCGGCCAGCAGGTCGGCGTCGACCTCGTCGACCACCAGCCCGGCGCCGCACTCGGAGAACGACACCGCCAGCGTCGTCTCGGCCATGCCGTAGGCGGGCAGGATCGCGTCCGGCCGCAGCCCGAACGGCTTGCCCGCGTCGAGCAGGTCCTCGACGTCGGCGGGCTCGACGGGCTCGGCGCCGGACAGCGCGAACCGCAGCGTCGACAGGTCGAACTGACCGGGCTCGGCCTGCTTGCGCAGCCGCTTGGCGAACAGCGCGTAGGCGAAGTTCGGCGCCGCGGTCATGGTGCCCTTGTACTTGTCGATCAGCTTGGCCCACAGCAGGGTGTCGCGCAGGAAGTCCATCGGCGTGACCTTGACCAGCTCGGCGCCGAAGTACATCGGGATGGTGAGGAAGCCGACCATGCCCATGTCGTGGAAGCAGGGCAGCCAGCTGACCATGACGTCCTTGTCGACGTCGTACTGCGGCGCCGATGAACATCGCCTCGGCGTTGGAGTGGATGTTGCGGTGGGTGATCTGGACGGCCTTAGGAGACCCAGTCGAGCCGCTCGTCAATTGCATGAGCGCGAGGTCGTCCTCGCCGGTCTCGACCGGGTCGATCGGATCGGCGGCGAGCAGATCGCCGATCGGTGAGGACCTTGATGCCCTTCTCCTCCAGCACCGGGATCGCGACCAGGAAGGGCTCGGAGACGATGACGGCCTTGGCCTCGATCATCCCGATGACGTTCATGGTGTCCTCGGCCCAGACCACGAGGTCGGTGCGCGGAGTGGGCTGGTGCAGCATCGTCAGGCTCGCGCCGCGCATCCACAGCGCCTGCGCGGTCGGGGCGATCTCGACGGGGAAGCCGGCCAGCACGCCGACCGCGTCACCGTGTCCGACGCCCGCCGCGGCCAGGCCGCCCGCGATGCGCCGCGCGCGCTCGTGGACCTCGCCCCAGGTGTGGCGGACCGGCTCGTGCGGCTCACCGGTGACCATGCCCGTGGTGACGGTCTGGGCGTTGCGGTACATCTTCTCGGTGAATCTGCTCACGACGACCTCCTGGGTTCAGGCGCCACTGCCCGGTTTTCCATGCTCCGCCTGCTGGTGGGCGCTTTCGAGAAGGCGCGCACACACGATTCGGGAGCGGTTTTGTTTCGAAACGGTGATGCCGGTGACAGCTCCAGCCAACCAGGAAGTGGTTGCCCAGGCGAAATCGCATGGTCAGCGCCAGCGCTGCGCGATCCGCCCACCGAGGTGACCGATGGGAGAAGTCGTCGCGTGCGACGCGTGACCGCTAGCTTTCACCGTCGATCATCTTAAGAGACTCTTAAGTAACTGCCAAACCTATCGCGAGAATTGAGGCGTGGGTCACACCTGCTAGGCGTGCGCCGGACGGCGTCGGCACGACGCGTGCGCCGTGCACCGGGCCGCTGGCCGCCCGCACCGTGCGGCACACGCCCGCTCCGGCCAGCTCGCACGCCGACGTCGATCGCCGAGGACGCCGACGAGCACAGGAACGCGCACGTCGGCCCCGAGCCCGACACGATGCCGGCCAGGGCGCCGGCATCCTCGCCCGCCCGCAGCGTCCGGCGCAGCCCCGAGTCCAGGCTCAGCGCCGCCGGCTGCAGGTCGTTGCCGAGCAGCGGCGCCAGCTGCGCGGCATCCCCGGAGGCCAGCGCCGCCAGCAGCGGCTCGGGCTCCTCGAGCCGCGGCGGCTGGTCGCGGCCGTCGTCCGCGCGCAACCGGTCGATCTCGCCGAACACCTTCGGCGTCGACAGCCCGCCCTTGGCGAAGGCCAGCACCCAGTGAAAGGTGTTGCGGGCCAACACCGTAGCCAGCTGCTCGCCGCGGCCGGTGCCCAGCGCCGTGCCGCCATGCAGCGCGAAGGGCACGTCGCTGCCCAGCTCAGCGGCCAGCGCGTGCAGATCGCGCCGCGGCACCCCGAGCTCCCACAGCGCGTTGATCGCCACCAGCACCGCGGCGGCGTCGGCGCTGCCGCCCGCCATCCCGCCTGCCACCGGTATCGACTTCTCGACCGAGATCGCGACGTCGGGCGCGCGCCCGACGTGCTCGGCCAGCAGCTCGGCGGCCCGCCACGCCAGGTTGCGCTGGTCGGTGGGCAGCGATTCGACGCCCTCGCCGGACAGTTCCAGCGACAGCACGTCGGCGTTGCGGACCGTGATCTCGTCGAACAGCGACACGGCGTGGAAGACGGTCGTCAGTTCGTGATAGCCGTCGTCACGCAGATCACCGACGGCCAGGTAGAGGTTGACCTTGCCGGGCACGCGCACCGTGACGGATCCCGTCGGCACCCACTCGGACGCGGTATTTCCATCGGAGGAGGGCACGCCACGACATTATCGCCGCGACGACGCGCGGACAAGTACGAAGTGGTGAGATACCCCTCGTTGATCCCGCCGCTCGGCACCAACTTGCTCCGACACCCGGAGGTCACCACGCTAGTGTTTGCTCGGAAGGTGTGTCAAGGATCACACCGCGGCTCACGCTCGGCCGGTGCGGACCGTCGCCCGACCCTAGCCTGGGAGCGTGCTCGTGCCCGACGATCGCTTCGAGGATTACGTGGTCGACGGCGTCGTCGGCCACGGCGGATCCGCGACGGTCTACCGGGCCCACGCAGGCCGCCCGACCCGACCACGTCGTCGCACTCAAGGTGCTCGACGAACACCACCGCGAACCCGCCCAACTGGACCGCCTGCGGCGCGAGTTCGACCTTTGCCAAGCCGGCTCGATCACCCGCACGTCGTCACGATGTACGAGTGCGGCCCGGATTGGCTGGCGATGGAACTCGTCGGCGGCGGCACCGTGACCAACCTGGCCACCGTGCGCAACCGACTGACCGCGCTCGCCGAGGTGGCGTCACGCACTCGATCTTCGCCCACCAGCACGGGATCGTGCACTGCGACGTGAAGCCGACCAACATCCTTGTCTGCGAGGACTTCTCACGCGGAGGCGCGGTGCTGATCGACTTCGGGGTAGCCCACTCGATTGCCGAGGACGCCCATCACCGGCCGACCCACATCGAGGCCTCGCTGCCCTACACCGCACCCGAGCTACTGCACGGACGGGCCCCGTCGGCCGCCGCCGACGAGTACGCACTGGCCTGCACCGCCGTCGAAATGCTCACCGGCTCACCACCATTCAACGCGATCACGGCGATCGCGCTGATCGACGACCACCTGCAACAGTCCGGTCCCCCGCTACTCGCGCCAAATCGACTGGATACCACGCGCATTCGACTCGATCCTGGCCAAGGCGATGGCCAAGGACCCGGATCTGCGCTATCCGACCTGCACCGAGTTCATCGCGCTGATCACCAGGGCGCTAAGGGCAAATTGACCCCACCGCAGAAATTGACGTAACTCAACATTTACTGTCCTCCGAGTTTCCCCTCAGGTAACCCGCAGCTAGCGTCGGTCCATGACCTCGACCGAGTACGACACTTCAGCGCTCGCCCACGAGGAAGAGGGCTACGACAAGGGTCTGAAACCCCGCCAACTGCAGATGATCGCCATCGGCGGCGCCATCGGCACCGGTCTGTTCATGGGCGCCGGTGGTCGGCTGACACACCGCGGGCCCAGGGCTTTTCATCGTCTACGCGCATCTGCGGCGTCTTCGTCTTCTTCATCCTGCGCGCACTCGGCGAACTGGTCCTGCACCGCCCGTCGTCCGGATCGTTCGTGTCCTACGCTCGCGAATTCCTCGGCGAGAAGGCGGCTTACGTCGCCGGCTGGATGTACTTCTTCAACTGGGCGTGCACGTCGATCGTCGACGTCACCGCGATCGCGCTGTACATGCACTACTGGGGCGCGTTCAAGGCGATACCGCAGTGGACCATCGCGCTGATCGCGCTGGTGATCGTGCTGACCGTGAACATGATCTCGGTCAAGGTGTTCGGCGAGATGGAGTTCTGGGCCGCGCTGATCAAGGTCGTCGCGCTGGTGACGTTCCTGGTCGTCGGCATCGTCTTCCTGGCCGGCCGCTTCACCGTCGCAGGGTCAGCCCACCGGGGTCTCGGTCATCGCCGACAACGGCGGCATCCTGCCCACCGGAATCCTGCAGCTGGTGATCATCACCTCGGGCGTGATCTTCGCCTATGCCGCAGTCGAATTGGTGGGCACCGCGGCGGGTGAGACCGAGAATCCGGCCAAGGTGATGCCGAAGGCCATCAACTCGGTGGTGTTCCGGATCGCGGTGTTCTACGTCGGCTCACTGATCCTGCTGGCACTGCTGCTGCCCTACACCGCGTACAAGCAGGGCACCAGTCCGTTCGTCACGTTCTTCTCCAGCATCGGCGTGCCCGCCGCCGGCGACATCATGAACTTCGTGGTGCTGACGGCGGCGCTGTCCAGCCTGAACGCCGGCCTGTACTCCACCGGTCGCATCCTGCGGTCGATGTCGATGAACGGCAGCGCCCCGCAATTCACGGCGAAGATGACCAAACGCGGTGTGCCGTTTGCGGGTATCGCACTGACCGCGTGCTTCACCGTGGTCGGCGTCTTCCTGAACCTGGTCGTGCCCGCGGAGGCGTTCAACATCGCGCTCGACCTGTCGGCGCTGGGCATCATCGCGTCGTGGGCCACGATCGTGATCTGCCAGATCCAGCTGTACCGCTGGTCGAAGAAGGGCATCCTCGAACGCCCGAGCTTCCGGCTGTTCGGCACGCCGTACACCAGTTACGCCACGCTGGTGTTCCTGTTCGCCGTGACCGCGCTGATGTGCTACGAGAACTACTGGAACCTGATCGCGCTCGTCGTGATCGTGCCCGCTCTGATCGGCGGCTGGTACGCCGTGCGGGGCCGGGTGCTGGCGGTGGCCCAGGAACGCGTCGGGAATCACCGGCAAGTACCCGGTCGTCGCCGAGACGCCGCTCATGGACGAGTTCCTCGACAAGGACGCACGGGAAGCCGCCAAGGAGTCCGCGAAGACGGACCGAGCCGACTAGCGCGTCAGTAGGTCGAGCGGATCTGGCCTGCTGCGGCGCTGTTCCTGCGACGCCGCGGGTCCACTGCCCGCGAACGCTGCAGCAGGCGGACGAAGTCGGCGATGCCGAGCGTCTCACCACGACGCGACGGGTCGATGCTTGCCGACAGCAGCCGCTCGGCCGACTCGTTGCCCGAGCCCGCCCACTCCGCGAACGCGTTGCGCGAGGTCTTGCGCCGTTGCGCGAACGCGATGTCGATCAGCTTGAACACCTCGTTGCGGAAGGCGGCGTCGGTGGGCCACGGCGAGGTCTCGTAGCGGTCGATGCGGACCAGCCCGGAGTACACCCGCGGAATCGGCCAGAACACCGTCGGCGAGACCATGCCGTAGCGCCGGACGTTGCCGTAGAAGCGCACCTTTGCGCTCGGCACGCCGTAGTCCTTGCCACCGGGCTCGGCGGCCAGGCGTTCGGCGACCTCGGCCTGCACCATGACCATGACGGTGCGGATCGTCGGGAACTCGGCCAGCAGGTGCAGCAGATCGCGGGCACGGCCACGTTGTACGGCAGATTCGCCACCAGCGCGGTCGGCTGATCCTGCCAGGTCGGCGGCTGTCAACGTCAGGATGTCGCGGTGCAGCACCGTCAGCCGGCTGATCTCACTGTGGGAGTGCTCGGCGATGGTCTTGGGCAGCTGACGCGCCAAGTACCGGATCGATCTCGACGGCGGTCACCGGCGCGCCGCGATCCAGCAGCGCCAGCGTCAGCGATCCGAGGCCGGGACCGACCTCGAGCACGTGATCGTGCCGGTTGATGCCCGGACGCCGACACGATGCGGCGCACCGTATTCGCGTCATGGACGAAGTTCTGGCCGAATGACTTCCGTGGCCGAAAGTCCAGCTCCTTGGCCAGATGCCTGATCTCGGTCCGCCCGAGCAGCCGAATCGTCAGGATGCACCCACTCTCCCACTACACACCGGCCATGCACCCCATCCTTGACGCGCCCGAGTTACCTCAGCTATCGCGATCTGCTCTTCCCTCGTAGCCAGATCCGCTCTAGGAGCATAGCGCAAACCACCCTGTCGCTCCCAGGTGTTCTGATCAAATTGCACGCCGCCGTAAAAACCGTTGCCGGTGTTTATGGCCCAATTACCTCCCGCTTCGCATCGGGAGAGGGCGTCCCACGTGGCGCCTTGAGTCACCGGCGGCACCTCGGTGCCAGGTTTGGCGCCAATGCGAAGCACGCCGTCGCGGGCGGGCGTGATGACGACATTGGCTACTGGCAGCCTGCTGGTTTCCACGCCGTTCAGGTAGGCGATGGCAAAAGTGACGTCCTGAGTTCCCGGCGTACCGGGGTCGTCGACGAGTCTGCCTGCTCATGTTCATGGTGAGGTCGGGGACACGCTTGTTGTTGGGCGGCAGAGGCATCCGTTGGGTGGCTTTCTCGATGCGCACCCGCGTGACCTGGACCTGCATTCCGTCGACGACGGGTGACGATGCGGCGGGCACCACGGTGTCACTCTGCAGCAGCGGCGCGCCGGCAGCCTCGAGCAGACCGGCGACGTTCGCCGCGGCCAACCGAACGGTTCGCACCGTACCCGCGTCGTTGATCTGCACCGTCCGTGGGCTCACCACCGGCAGAGACATGCCTTCCAGCGGCACCCGACTGCCACGGGAGGCCGCTGCCGGGCGCGGTGTCGGTCATCGACAGCTGGGTGAGCGCCTCCTGGACCGTCGAGGCCGTCGTCCACACCTGCCTGCTGTTCTGGCCGTCGAGGGAAATCTGCAGCGGCCTGCTGCGCCGCAGCACGATGGTGTCGGATTGGTGTACGTCCGCGTCGGCCGCGGGATAGAGGTCGTCGCGTTCGCCGACGTCGAAGCCGTTCTCCTTCACCACGTCGATGACGTGGGACTTCATCGTCGACACCGTCACTTGCGTCCCGTCGACGGTTAGCGTCACGGTCTTGTGAGCGGACACGGCGTAGCCACCGGCGAACACCAGGGTCACGAGCAAAGCCGCGACGAGTAACCGCAACGCGGGCGAGCGGGCGTAATGAAGTTTGTGCAAAGCGTTCAAGAGTGTCAATCCCCGACTATTAGGTCAGCCCGAAAATCTTCCCGGCGGACCGTTCAATTACAGGACGGTAACGAACCCCCTTGCGGGGGGCAACTCAGGTCAGCTGCTGATTCCGTATGCGTCGATCGCGTTCGCCGAAGTCTCCCGAGCGACGTCGACGGCAGGTCGGTCGACGACCTCGGCCAATGCCCGGACGGTGTAGGGCAGACAGTACGACTCATTCGGTGCGCCGCGATACGGATGCGGCGTCAGGAACGGCGCGTCGGTCTCGACGAGGAGCTGGCCCGGCGGGATCAGCCGCGCCGCCTCGCGCAGCGCCGTGGCGTTCTTGAAGCTCACCGTGCCGGAGAGGCTCAGCAGCCAGCCTTCGTCGACGCAGACGCGGGCCATGTCCGGCCCCGACGAGAAGCAGTGGAAGATCACGGTGTCGGGGGCGCCCTCGGCGCGCAGCACGTCGAGCACCTCGGCGTCGGCGTCGCGGTTGTGGATCATCAGCGGCTTGCCGGTGCGCTTGGCGAGGTCGATGTGCCAGGCGAACGCTTCGCGCTGCTGCGCCGGTTCGGCGCAGCCGTCGAGCTTTCCCGGCCAGTAGAGGTCCATCCCGGTCTCTCCGATCGCCACGACGCGGGGATGGGTCGCGAGCCGCTCGATCTCGGCCCGCGCGTCGTCGGTCAGCGCGTTGGCGCGCGTCGGGTGCAGCGCCACCGCGGCGTACACGCGCGGATCCCAGTCGGCGGCCTGGGTCACCCACTGCGCCGAGGCGAGGTCGTCGGCGATCGTGACGACCGCCCTGACCCCGACCGCCTCGGCGCGGTCGAGGATCGCGTGGACGTCGTCCGCGTCGGAGGCACCGCACGCGTCGAGGTGGGTGTGCGCGTCGATCAGCGGCGCCAACGGCTCTGGGGCCGGTGGCCTCTCGCGTCTTGAACTCACACCACACAATAAGGTGAGGACAAATGGCTAGAGATATCCCCGGGGCGCACGCGCCCACCCCAGGCGGGCCCTACTACATCACCACGGCGATCGACTACCCCAACGGCGCCCCGCACATCGGGCACGCGTACGAGAAAACCGCCACCGACGCGATCGCGCGGTTCAAGCGGCTCGACGGCTTCGACGTGCGATTCCTCACCGGCACCGACGTGCACGGCCTGAAGATGGCGCAGACCGCCGCGGCGGAGGGCATCCCGACCGCCGACCTGGCGCAGCGCAATTCGGACGTGTTCCAGCAGATGCAGGAGCGGCTCAACGTCTCGTTCGACCGCTTCATCCGCACCACCGACGCCGACCACATCGAGGCGTCGATCGAGATCTGGAACCGGATGAACGCCTCGGGTGACATCTATCTGGACTCCTACGCGGGGTGGTACTCGGTGCGCGACGAGCGCTTCTTCACCGAGGACGAACTCGAGGAGCGCGCCGACGGCATCCGGTACTCCGTCGAGACCGGCACTCCCGGTGACGTGGACCGAGGAGCAGACCTACTTCTTCCGGCTGTCGGCCTACGCCGAGCGGCTGCTCGCGCACTACGAGGCGCATCCAGAGTTCATCGGGCCCGACGTGCGGCGCAACGAGGTGGTCAGCTTCGTCTCCGGCGGTCTGCGCGACCTGTCGATCTCGCGCACCACGTTCGACTGGGGCGTCCCGGTGCCCGACCATCCCGACCACGTCATGTACGTCTGGGTGGACGCGTTGACCAACTACCTGACCGGCGTCGGCTTCCCCGACACGTCATCCGAGTCATTCCGCCGGTTCTGGCCTGCCGATCTTCACGTGATCGGCAAGGACATCATCCGGTTCCACGCCGTGTACTGGCCGGCGTTCCTGATGTCGGCCGGAATCGAGCTTGCCGCGAACGGGTTTTCGCACACGGCTTCCTCAACGTCAAGCGGCGAGAAGATGAGCAAGTCGGTCGGCAACGTCGTCGACCCCGTCGAGCTCGTCGACGCGCTTCGGCCTCGACCAGGTGCGTTACTTCCTGCTGCGCGAGGTGCCGTTCGGCCAGGACGGCAGCTACAGCGAGGACGCGATCATCGGCCGGATCAACGCCGATCTGGCCAACGAGCTGGGCAATCTGGCGCAGCGGTCGTTGTCGATGGTGAACAAGAACCTCGACGGGATCGTGCCCGAGCCCGGCGACGTTCACCGACGACGACCGCGAACTGCTGGCCCTCGCCGACGCCCTGCTGCCGAAGGTGCGGGCGCGACTTCGACGTCCCGGCCATGCACCTCGCACTGGAGGCCATCTGGCTGGTGCTCGGTGCGGCCAACCGCTACTTCTCCGCGCAGGAGCCGTGGGTGCTGCGCAAGTCCGACGCCCCGGCCGATCAGCAGCGGTTCGGCACGGTGCTCTACACGACGCTCGAGGTGGTGCGCATCGCCGCGCTGCTGGTCCAGCCGGTGATGCCGAGTTCGGCGGCCAAGCTGCTCGACCTGCTCGGCCAGCCCGCCGACCAGCGGGACTTCACCGCCGTCGGCAGCCCGGCTGGCACCTGGCACGGCGCTGCCGAAACCGGAGGGCGTGTTTCCCCGCTATCAGGTCGGAGTGAGCTGCGCCACATTCGGACGTAGCCGTGTCACACTTCGTCGGTCAGAGGTGTCTTGAGGTCAGACCGGCTCCACAGCACTAGTCAAGAGGAGCCGCACCTACCAAAGGAGTGACTCTCATGACCAAGAAGACCAACGTCGTCGTCATCGGCGGCGGATACGCCGGTGTCATGGCCGCCAATCACCTGCGCGTCAACGGCGACGTCGCGATCACGCTGATCAACCCGCGGCCGAAGTTCGTCGAGCGGATCCGGCTGCACCAGCTCGTCACCGGCTCCGACGACGCCGTCGTCGAGTACGCGGACGTGCTCGGCGCCGACGTCCGCCTGCTCGTCGACACCGCCGAACGCATCGATGCCGCGTCGCGCACGGTGACGCTGGGCTCCGGCGCCACCGTCGGCTACGACTACCTCATCTACGCCGTCGGCAGCACCGGCGCCGCGCTGACGGTGCCCGGCGCAGCCGAATTCGCTTACCCCATCTCGGAATTGGAGCACGCCGAGCCGCTGCGCGCGGCGATGGCCGAGGTGCACCCCGGCGCACCGGTGATGCGTGGTCGGCGCAGGCCCGACCGGTATCGAGACCGCCGCCGAACTGGCCGAGGAGGGCCACGACGGTGACGTTGGTGTGCGGCGGCGTGCTCGGCCCGTACCTGAGCGGGCCGGGCCGACGGTCGGTGGCCAAGCGGCATGAAGAAGCTGGGCGTGACCGTCGTCGACGGGCCAGAGCGCCAAGGTCACCGAGGTGCGCCAGGATTCGGTGCGCCTGGCCGACGGTCGCGAACTGCGCCAGCGTCGCTGACCATCTGGACGGCGGGATTCGGCGTGCCCGACCTGGCCGCCCGCAGCGGCCTTGCCACCGACGCGATCGGCCGGCTGCTCACCGACGAGACGCTGACCAGCGTCGACAACCCGTACATCGTCGCCGCGGGCGATGCGTCCGCGCCGTCGGATTCGCCGCTGCGGATGAGCTGCCAGGCGGCGATCCCGCTCGGCGCCCAGGCCGCCAACACCGTGCTCAGCCGCATCGCGGGCACCGCAACCCGCGGTGGTGAACCAGGCGTTCACCGGCCAGTGCATCAGCCTGGGCCGCAAGGCGGCCACCATCCAGTTCGCGCACACTCGACGACACGCGTGATGCCGTTCTACGTCGGTGGTCGCGCCGCGGCGTCGGTCAAGGAGGCCGTCTGCAAGGGCACCGTCTCGTTCCTGGCCACGCGAGGCCCGCAAGCCGGGCTCGTACTTCTGGCTCAAGGGCGGCAAGCGTGCGGAGCGCCTGGCGAGCGCGCGAAGGTGGCGGAGCCGCCGTCCGACATGAGCACGCCGATGACCGGCACGACGAGCACGCCGAGCGGTTCACGCTGCTGCGGCCGCTGCTGTTCACGATCGCCTACGAGATCCTCGGCTCGGCAACCGAATCCGACGACGTGCTGCAGGAGAGCTACCTGCGGTGGGCCGAGGTGGACCTGGCGACGGTGCGGGACACCAAGGCCTATCTCGCGCAACTCGTCACCCGGCAGGCGCTCAACGCGCTGCGGGCCCAGGCGCCCGCCGGCGCGAGGACTACGTCGGCCCGTGGCTGCCCGAGCCGCTGCTGCTCGACGACCGGCGACGCGTCGACCGACGTGGTGCTCGCCGAGTCGGTGTCGATGGCGATGCTGGTCGTGCTCGAGACGCTCACGCCCGACGAGCGCGCGGTGTTCGTGCTGCGCGAGGTGTTCGGCTTCGACTACGACGAGATCGCCGCGGCGGTCGGCAAGTCCGCGGCGACGGTGCGTCAGGTGGCGCACCGCGCCCGCGAGCACGTGCAGGCCCGGCGCAAGCGGTTCGAGCCCGTCGACTCCGCGAGCGATCGGCGGAGACTCACCGAGCAGTTCTTGTCCGCGGCGGCCACGGGCGACGTCGACGGGCTGATGGCGATGCTGGCGCCCGACGTGGTCTGGACCGCCGACAGCGACGGCAAGGCCAGCGCGGCGCGCCGCCCGGTGGTGGGCGCCGCGAAGGTCGCCGCGGCGCTGGCTCGGGCTGTTCCGGCGCGCCAGCAGCTGCCCGACGTCCGCGATCGAGCCGGCGCGTTCTACAACAGTGCGCCCGCGATCTCGTGCTTACCTCGGCGACAACCTGGAGGGCGTCTTCACCGTCGAGATCATCGACGGCAAGATCACGCACTTCTACGCGATGCGCAACCCCGAGAAGCTGGCGGCGATAGCGGTCCGGCGGATCCATCAGTCGGTAGGTTCTGCCACGCTAGGTCGGTGCGGATCGATCGGCTCGGCGAGCTGGGCAGCGCCACCGGCGGTGCTGCGCGCCCTGGCGTCGGCGACGTCGCAGCCGCGGCGCTGCCGCCGCCCGCCGCACTGACGGGTGACTGGTTCGGATCCCGCGCGGTGATCGTGCCGAGTGTCGCGATCGAACCCGTCGGCGTCGGCGACGTCTTCGACACCGCGCCCGGGTCACCTGGCGACGAAGTCGGCGGCGGGTGGATCGGGTACCTGTCCTATCCCGACGCCGGGATCGACGGCACCGGCCCGCGGATCCCAGAGGCCGCAGGCGGCTGGACGGACGACGTGCTGCGCCAGGACCGCGACGGAACCTGGTGGTACGAAAGCCTTTCCGGTGACTCGGCGCCGCCCTGGCTGGTCGATGCGCTGACCGCCGACGTACCGGAGACGTCCTGCCACGTCGACTGGGGCCACGCCGACCGCGACGCCCACCAAGCCGGGGTGCTGGCCTGCCTCGAAGCGATCGCCGCGGGCGAGGTGTACCAGGCCTGTGTGTGCACCCAGTTCGTCGGGGCGGTCAGCGGCGCCCCAGTCGACTTCTTCGCCGACGCGGTCGCGCGCACCGCGACCCGCCCGTGCGGCGTTCGTCGCGGGCGACTGGGGCGCGGTGGCGTCGCTGTCGCCCGAACTGTTCCTGCGCCGCGTCGGGGACGCCGTCGACTCGAGTCCCATCAAGGGCACGCTGCCGATCGACGAGCCGCCGTCGGCGCTGCGCGCGTCGGTCAAGGACGTCGCCGAGAACATCATGATCGTCGACCTGGTCCGCAACGACCTGAGCCGCGTCGCGGTGACCGGCAGCGTCACCGTGCCGGAGCTGCTGACCGTGCGCCCCGCGCCAGGGGTGTGGCATCTGGTGTCGACGGTCTCCGCGCGCGTCGACGTCGACCGTGCCGATGGCCGCGGTGCTCGACGCGACGTTTCCGCCCGCCTCGGTGACGGGGACGCCGAAGGCACGTGCGCGCCAGCTGTTGTCGACCTGGGAGCCGTTACGGCGCGGAATCTATTGCGGGACGGTCGGCTTGGCGTCACCCGTTGCCGGCACCGAGCTGAACGTGGCGATCCGCACCGTCGAGTTCGACGGCACGGGGCGCGCAGTGCTCGGCGTCGGCGGAGGCATCACCGCCGATTCCGATCCGGACGCGGAGTGGCAGGAGTGCCTGCACAAGGCGGCACCGATCATCGGCGCTACGACCTGGCGCGACAACGGTCGACGAGGATCTCGGCCAGCCGTTCGGGCTCGCTGACCATGAGGTCGTGACAGGTGTCGATCTCGATCACCTCCTGCACGCCGCCGATCGCCTCGATGCTCCTCCGCTGGGATTTGACCGAAAGCGCGCGGTCCCGCCGCGTCAGGATCCAGGAACGCGGCACCTCGTCGGGCAGATCGCTCCGGGAGACATTCTCGGCGATGATGCGTGACGACTCCGAACACAGTCGGCGATCGATGAATTGGCGACGGGCTCGGGGCATTCCGTTGAAGAACATGAATCGAGCCACCATCGAGGGCAGCATTCCCCGTACGCCCCTCTTCGCGCCCCAACGCGCGACCCGGCGCCAGGGCCGGTCAACGTGTCCACCACCGCGGTGCCCTCAGGCGGGACGAAGGCGGTGGCCAGGATCATCTCGCGCACCCGCGATGCGCCCAGCTTGGTGACCACGCCCGGCACCGTGATCCCGGCCATGGAGTGACCGACGATGACGACCTCGTCGAGGCCCGCATCGTCGACGTCGGCGACGACGGAGTCCACCCAGTCGGCGATGGTGACGGTGGTGAGATCGCCCGGCTTGCCTCGACGTCCCGGTAGATCGACCGCGAGCACCGTCAACTCCGGTGCCAGCCGGTGGATTTCGTCGATCGTCAGATCCCAACAGTCGCCTGCGTGCGCTCCACCGTGGACGAGAACCAATCCGGGGAGTGCCATCGCGACCAAACCCCCAATTCAGCGGCGCGCTTCTAGAACCGCATCGTAGAGTTCGCGCCGCGTACGGCGCGCCGGGATTCGCGGCGATCACCTCGGCGCAGGCGTCCTTCACCCGCGCTCCCGCGTCGACCCGCTCGATCACCTCGGCGACCAGAGTCGTCCACGTCCGCGCGCGGTTGGGCCCCGGCCAGCACCACGGTGATCTCCCCGAGCACGCCGTCGGCGGACCATTCGGCGAGCTCGTCCAGCGTTCCGCGCTTGACCTCCTCGTGGGTCTTGGTCAGCTCGCGGCACACCACCGCGCGCCGGTCGGGCCCGAGCGCGTCGACGGCGTCGCGCAGGCAGGTCCGGCAGGCGTCGCGGCGACTCGAAGAACACGCATGTCCGCTGCTCGCCGGACAACCCGGCCAGCCACGACTTGCGGGCGGCCTGCTTGCGCGGTGCGAAGCCCTCGAAGCAGAACCGGTCCGACGGCAGACCCGACACGGCGAGCGCCGTCGTCACCGCCGATGGCCCCGGCAGGCAGCTGACCTGCAGCCCCATCTCGGCGCACGCCGCGACCAGGCGATACCCCGGATCGCTGATCAGCGGCATGCCCGCGTCGCTGACGACCAGCACCGTCGCACCTGCGGCGATCTCGTCGACGAGCGCCGGCACACGCGACGTCTCGTTCTGGTCGAAGAAGCTGACCACCCGGCCCGCCGGCCTGACGCCGAGCGCCAGCGGCCAGCGTCCGCACCCGGCGGGTGTCCTCGGCCGCGATCACGTCGGCGCTGCCCAGCGCCTCGATCAGACGCGCCGAAGCGTCCGCGACCTGGCCCAACGGCGTGGCCGCGAGCAGCAGTCGACCATCCGTCACACTGCACAGCCTACGATCGCTCGTGTGACCGCCCCGCCCGTCGACTCGGACGTCTCGGATACTCCGGCCGTCGTCGACGCCCCGCGCGCGGTCCCGGTGATCAGTCCAGGCCCGCTGATGCCCGTCCCCGACTTCGGACCGGTCGACCGCTTGCAGGGCTGGGCCATGACGGCGGTGATCACCGCGCTGGCGGCCGTGACGCGTTTCCTGAACCTCGGTTCGCCGACCGACGCCGGCGACGCCGATCTTCGACGAGAAGCACTACGCGCCGCAGGCCTGGCAGATGCTCGGCAACGACGGGATCGAGGACAACCCCGGCTACGGGCTGGTCGTCCATCCGCCGGTCGGCAAGCAACTGATGGCCATCGGCGAGGCCATCTTCGGCTACAACGGGCTGGGCTGGCGGTTCAGCGGCGCGGTCTGCGGCGTGATCATCGTGCTGCTGGTGGCCCGCATCGTCCGTCGGATCACCCGCTCGACGCTGATCGGCGGCATCGCCGGGCTGCTGATCATCGCCGACGGCGTCAGCTTCGTCTCGTCGCGTACCGCCCTCCTGGACATCTATCTGGTGGTGTTCGTGGTCGCGGCGTTCGGCGCGCTGATCGTCGACCGCGACCAGATGCGGGAGCGGATGCACGTGGCGCTGCTCGAAGGCCGCATCGGGGAGACGCCGTGGGGCCCACGCCTCGGGGTGCGCTGGTGGCGGTTCGGCGCGGGTGTGCTGCTGGGCCTGGCGTTCGCGACCAAGTGGTCGGGCCTGTACTTCATGGTGTTCTTCGGGGTGATGACGTTGGCGTTCGACGTGGCGGCGCGCCGGCAGTACCGCGTGCCGCGGCCGTGGCTCGGTACGTTGCGACGCGACTTCGGGCCGTCGCTCTACGTGTTCGGGCTCATACCGTTCGCCGTGTACCTGGCGTCGTACGCACCGTGGTTCGCCTCCGAGACGGCGATCAACCGACACGAGGAGGGCCAGTCGATCGGCGAAGGCGGGCTCGATGCCCGACGCCCTCCGGTCGCTGTGGCACTACACCTACCAGGTCTACAAGTTCCACTCGCAGCTGACCAACGCGGCGGGCAACCACCACCCGTGGGAATCGAAGCCGTGGACGTGGCCGATGTCGTTGCGGCCCGTGCTGTATGCGATCGACCAGGAGAACGTCCCCGGTTGTGGTGCGCAGTCGTGCGTCAAGGCGGTCATGCTGGTCGGCACGCCTGCGATGTGGTTCATCGCGGTGCCGGTGCTCGGCTGGGCGCTCTGGCGGACGTTCGTCAAGCGCGACTGGCGCTATGCCGTCGTCCTGGTGGGTTACGGCGCGGGCTACCTGCCGTGGTTCGCCGACATCGACCGGCAGATGTACTTCTTCTATGCCGCGCCCATGGCACCGTTCCTGGTGATGGCGATCGCGCTGATCCTTGGCGACATCCTGTACGCGCCCCGTCAGAGCGCCGAACGTCACACACTCGGACTGCTCGTCGTGTGTTGTTATGTGGCCGTTGTCATTACGAACTTCGCGTGGATGTTCCCGATCCTGACGGGCCTGCCGATCTCGCAGTCGACGTGGAACATGGAGATCTGGCTGCCCAGCTGGCGTTAGCTCGGGGCGTTCGCACAGGAGACTCCCACGTCTTCTCAGGAACCGCGGCACCACCCGCGCGAAGTTTGCATCGCTGAGTTTGCCGGCCATGGCACGGCGGCTACCCGGGACCGTCCAGGCAATCATGCGCCGTGCCAACGTCTTCCGGCGCGCTGGCAACCATTCACGTGGGTCGTCAAAATTTGCCTACGCAAACATCGGAGATAATTGACGCTGGTGTGTCTCCTGGGAAGTTACTTCGCACACACAGTTTCGATGATCTTGGTTCGTAAGGTGAGTGAAGTTTGCTGACGGGCAAGGGAACTGAGGGGCGTCATGAACGGGAACTTCATCCGGCCGGTCCGATCTCTCGCCGTGCGATTGGTCATCGCAAGCGCTGCGACCGCCACCATCTGCGCCTATTCGTCGGGCCTCGGGCTCCCCTCGGCGCGACCCAGCTCGGCCCAATACGTCGACACCGCCTCGATAACCGACTCTCCGACGACGATCGGCATTGCCGACTCGGACCTGTACGGCATGTCGGAGGCCGACATCGACAAGACTCTCGACACCCTGCAGTCGATCGGCGTGCAGAACGTCCGCATCTTCGTGCCGTGGGCGTTCGTCGAACCCGCGCAAGGCACGTACGACTGGTCCTACGTGGACGAGGTCGTCGATGCCGCGGCCGCGCGAAACATGGGCGTCCTGGCCGAGATCAACGCGACGCCGGCGTGGGCTTCGACGAGCGGCAACTTCCCGCCGGGCAGCGGCACGCCGAACGCCACCGACTTCGCCGGCTTCGCATCCGCGGTCGCCACCCGCTACGGCAACGACATCTCGGCCTACGAAATCTGGAACGAGCCCAATTCGATTCAGTTCTCCAACCCGATCGACCCCGTCGCCTACGCCAAACTGCTGCAGGCGGCCTACCCAGCGATCAAGGCGGCCAATCCCAATGCCACCGTCATCGCAGGCGCCGTCGGTGCGACGCTGAGCTTCGGCAGCTGGACACTCGATCCGACGACGTTCATCAGCGAGATGTACGCCGCGGGCGCCGAGGGGTACTTCGACGCGCTGTCCTTCCACCCCTACAACGAAACGACGGAGTTCTCTGCGGGCGCCGGGGTAGCCAATTCACCGCTCACCCAGCTCAATGCGATCTACGCCCTGATGGCCGCCAACGGCGACGCCACCAAGCAGATCTGGATCACCGAATACGGACTGTCCACCGCCGACGTCACCCAGCAGACGCAGGCCAACTTCATCCAGGACATTCTGAACACCTGGCAGACCCTCACCTACGCCGGGCCGATCTTCATCTACACCGCCCAAGATGGCACAAGTACCGACCCCCAGGGCACCTACGGCATCTACGAGGCCGACTGGACGCCAAAGCTTGCCGTCGCCGTCATCCAACAGGCGATCGCCAAGGCAATCGGCACCAACCCGCTGGTGGTCTTCGGCCAACAGGTGGTGGCCGTGTTGTCGAAAGCGGCCCAGTCCTTCGTCAATGCCATCGTCACCGCGCTCACCAATGCACTGGCTGCCGTGACCGCCGCGCCCGCCGCGACCACTGCGCTGGTGAAAACCGCAAGCGTGGCGTCGGCGAGCACGGATCCATCCGACGTCGCCAAGGCGACGGTCACCAAGCGCACCCGAATGGGATGGCGGGTTGAACACCTGGCCGATTCGACGACACCCGACACCGGCAGCACTGCGACCGGCGATCCCAAGCGTCATGACCCCCAACATGATTCCGGTAGTCCGCGTGACGACGGCCGTCACTTCCAACACCAGCACGCCGCGAAGACCGGTGACTCGAAGTCCGGTGACGCCAAGACCCACGACGCCGGGCGCCGGGCTCACACCGGGCACCCCGGTCACGACGCGGCGTCCAAGCCAGCGAGCTGACGGGTACACCCTTTCGGCTCCTATCGCCGAGATCGACACGGTGGTCGTCGATAGCGCACCGCGACGTCCATCCACAACCATGGTGTCGATCTCGGCGCTAGCACCGCAGTCGTACTCCCGTGTCAGACGTCGGCGCCACAATCCCGTGCATGTGGCCATTCGTCGGGACGGAAGCTATCGCGGACGGCGTGATTACGCGCGGACAGCTGCGTTGGAACTACACCGCAACATACCCAAACGTCTACGTGCCCAATGACGCGCGCAGGACCATGTATGGCAACGCATTCGCGGCGTGGCTGTGGACACGTCGAACGGGAATCGTCGCCGGACGGGCCGCCGCGGCGCTCTACGGCGTGGACTGGATCGACGTCAACACACCCATCGAACTGATCGCCAAGAAGGGGCGGCCGCGGCCCGGCGTAATAGTCCGCGAAGAGCGAATCGCCGACGACGAGATCCGTCAAAGAGGCGAACTCAGGATCACGACTCCCGCGCGCACCGCACTTGACCTGGCCCGCCGCCTGCCCCGCGACGTCGCAGTGGCCCACCTGGACGCGCTGGCCGCCAAGACCCAGCTCGGCAATGCCGATGTACTCGAGCTGCAGGACCGCTATCGAGAGACGCGGGGAATTCGGCAGGCTCGCGTCGCTCTCGACCTCATGGACGGGGGCGCCCGGACGCGGAAACAAACGTGGTTGCGACTGCTGCTGATCGACAGCGGCCTCCCGAGACCTCGCACCGAGATCGTCGTTGGCGACAAGTGGGGCGACGCAATCATCGCGATGGGCTGGGACGGTCCGAAGGTCGGCGTCGACTACGAAGACGACACTGGGTACGTCGACGAATACTGTGCCGTCCAGGCCATCGATCGGTATGAAACGATCCAACGTCTGGGGTGGATGCACATTCGCGTCGTCGCCCGGCACACCCGGGCGTCCATCGTGGGGCGCGTTCGCGCGGCGTTGCGCGAACGCAGGTGACCTACAGCGGGTCGCGGGCGACGGGGCACGACATGCAGCGGGGCCCGCCACGCCCGGTACCCAACTCCGACGCCGCGATCCGCAGCACCTCGATACCCGAATCCTCGAGCCGCGCATTGGTTTCCGCGTTGCGTTCGTAGGCCACCACCACACCGGGCGCCAGCGCCAGCGTGTTGTTGCCGTCGTCCCACTGCTCGCGTTCGGCGGTGACGGGGTCCAGCCCGGTGTCGATGACCCGCAGCTTCTCGATGCCCATCGCATCGGCGGCGGCTTCGACGAACGGGCGCCGCGCGGTCGATCGTCACACCGTCGGCAGTCCGGTGAATGGTGAACGCCGACAACGAGTCGACGATGTTCGGGTACATCACGACGGCGTCGACGTCGACCATCGTGCACACGGTGTCGAGGTGCATCTGCGCCCGCTCCTGGGCGATCGGCACCGCCAGCACGGTGTGTGCCAGGTCGTCGTCGAACAGGCTGCGCGCCAACGCCTCCGCACCCGCGGGCGTGGTGCGCTCCCCGACCCCGACGGCCACCACGCCCGGCGCCAGCAGCAGCACGTCGCCGCCTTCGACCGGCGCGGAGCGCGACTCGTAGGCCCGCCGCACCCCGAGGAATCGCGGGTGGTGGGCGTAGATCAGGTCGGTCAGCGACGTCTCGCGCACGCGCGCGGGCAAGGCCAGCGACGTGATCGCCACCCGAGGCCCGATCCAGAACGACGAGTCGCGGGTGAACAGCAGGTTGGGCAGCGGCTCGATGACGAAGTCCCCGCCGTGATGCATGCGCCGCACCAGCGAGAGTTCGCTTTCGCCGAAGGGCAACTCGTTGAACGTCATGCCCGCCATCAGCACCCGTGCGAGCGGCGTCGCCTCCAACGTGCGCAGGTAGGCCGACAGTTCCTGAGCCAGGGGCAGGCCGAGCCGTCGCGAATCGACCGCCGCCGAGATGCCGTGCATGCGGGCTGCGCCGCTGGCGAGCGCCTCGGTCAGGAGGTCGGCGAGCAGCAGCACCTCGACGCCACGGGAGCGCAGCACGTCGGCGAACGCGTCGTGCTCGTCCTGCGCCCGCGCCACCCACGGCAGCCGTCGAACAGCAGCCTGTCGTTGTTGCGCGGCGTCAGTCGCTGCAGTTCGGCACCGGGCCGGTGCAGGATGACCACCCGCAGCGCGCCCACTTCGGAGTTGGAGCCCAGCACCGTGCCCGTCACATGTAGCACCGTAACGCCATTCGTCACCTCAACTATTGTTGAGGTCATGGAGATGCACGAGTTGACGCCAGGCGAGATGGCGCACCGCAGCGGTGTGGCGGTCTCTGCTCTGCACTTCTACGAGCGCGAGGGCCTCATCACCAGCAGGCGCACGTCGGGCAATCAGCGACGCTACGCCCGCGAGACGCTGCGACGCGTGGCCTTCATCCGGATGTCGCAGCGACTCGGCATCCCGCTCGCGCGCATCCGCGACGCGTTGGCCACGCTGCCCACGAACCGGGTCCCGACGAGCAAGGACTGGTCGCGGTTGTCCGCCGGCTGGCGCGGTGACATCGACGAACGGATCGTGCATCTGCAGCGCCTGCGCGACAACCTGGCCGGCTGCATCGGCTGCGGCTGCCTGAGCCTCAAGACGTGCGCGCTGTCGAACCCCGGTGACGTCCTGGCCGAGCGCGGCCCGGGCGCGGCCAATCTGTGAAGTTCGAACGCATGTGCGATATCATGCGATCGTGTCCTTGACGGTTCAAGGGTCGCTCTTCGACCATGCCGAACGGCGGCCCCTGGGTGACGGCGCGTGGATCGACCTGCGCTCCGGCTGGTTGACCGGCTACGACACGCTGTTCGACGAACTCGAGTCGTCGATACCGTGGCGGGCCGAGCGCAGGCAGATGTACGACCGCGTGCTCGACGTTCCCCGGCTGGTCAGCTTTCACGATCTCAGCTCCGAGCCGGCGCCGCACCCGGCGATCGCCAAGCTGCGCGTGCGGCTCAACGACATCTACGCGGGCGAGCTTGGCGAGCCGTTCACGTCCGCGGGCCTGTGCCTGTATCGCGACGGTTCCGACAGCGTCGCCTGGCACGGCGACACCATCGGCCGCAGCAGCACCGAGGACACCATGGTGGCCATCGTCAGCCTCGGCGCGACAAGGGTTTTGGCGATGCGGCCACGGAAGGGCGGGCGCTCGCTACGGCTACCGCAGGGCCACGGCGACCTGCTGGTGATGGGCGGTTCCTGCCAGCGCACGTGGGAGCACGCGGTGCCGAAGACCGCCAAGCCGACCGGGCCGCGGATCAGCATCCAGTACCGCCCCGCGACGTGCGCTGAGGCTCAGCCGCGCACCGCAGTCACCGCGGCGGACAGCAGATCGCGCGCCCGCTGCGTATTGACCGGCACCACGGGCTGGTTCGGCTGCACCAGCGGATTTGCCGTCACGATCACCAGGAAGTTGCCGAAGCTGGCGACGTAGTTGTAGAGCTCGCCGCTGGCGGGCTTGCCGTTGACCACGGTCTGCACGACGCGGTGCGTGCCGAGGGTGCGCGCATCCGTCGATCGCGGGCGACTCGGCCACCTCGACGACACCGCGCACCCCGGCCCCGGCGAAGCCCACCTTCTGGCAGGCCTGCCCGGGATCGGTGAGCGACACCGGCTCGGAGGTCTCGACCGCGATCGCGATGAACCGGTTGCCCTCCCCCTCGGCCGTGGTGGCGGCCATGTTGCCCTTCAGCACCTGCGGGCAGGGCCAGACCCGTGGCGAACTTCGCGCAGTGCGGCAGGCTCGAACTGCGCGCCCGGCGGAAGGGCCTGTGGCGCAAGGAGTCGCGGATCGATGCCGGTCGGCGCGACCGTGGTCACCTTGAAATCCGGTCCGAAGCTCGACTTGACGTCGAGGACACGCGAGATGTCCGAATGCGCGTCGTCGGCCGCCGGTTGAGCGCTCGAACACGAGGCCATCAGTGCGGCGCACGACGAGAACGAACAGCGTCCTGAGCATCGTCGTCAATCTACCCGCAGCTCATCCACGCAACGCCGACACCGTCTTGACGAGTAGCGTCGCCGCGAAGTCGGCACCGAGTGCGGGACCCGACGAACCGGGGTCGGTCACCACCGTCGCGTACGCCACGTAACCGTCGAGGTAAGCGGTGAAGGTAGCTGCGTGGGAATGGGTTTCGGTGCCGCCCTCGACCACGGTATTCGCGTCGGTCTGCAGGCCCATCGTCGTCGCGCCGTCGATCGCGGGCCCGTCGACCACCGTCACCGTGCCGCTGGTGTGCCCGGCGGACAGCGTCCACGTGCCGCAGCCGGCGATCAAGGTCGCATCGGGGGGTTGCGAAGCCATCGCCGCGGCCACGTACACGATGCCGCCTGGCCCCGACGCCGACCAGCCACGGATCGTCGCGGCGCCCGCCGGGTCGGCGAGCACCCCGCACTGCGGCGGATCGGCCACCCACTGCGGACCGAAACCCCAGAACGCCAAGTGGCGCGGCGCGCCCGCCGAGCTCGGCGACCTCGTAGCCCGCGGGCAGATCGCCGCGGACCCGGTCGACATGGGCCGAGATTCGACCCGCGCCGCCCGCGACGACGTCGGGTTGGAGGGTTCGGGCGCGTCGGGCTGGCCGCAGGCACGCACACAGCGCCACCGCCACGCAGGCCGCGAAGACGCGCACGCGGCCTTGATACCACAGCTACGCTGACGGCCGCCGACGATCTGCGAGAGGACACGCCAATGTGCACCCGAGTCCTGTGGAATACCAATGAAATCGCCGTACTGACCGGCCGGAGCATGGATTGGCCGGAGTCCACGCAACCGCGTGCTCGTCGCCTTCCCGCGCGGACGGCGAGCGCGACGGCGGACTGCTGCTCAGCGAGGTCGTGGTGCCCGACAACCCGCTGCGCTGGACCAGCACGCTACGGCAGCCTGGTGACGACGGTCTACGGGATCGGCACCGTCGACGGGCTCAACGAACGCGGGCTCGGCGTGCACGCGCTGTATCTGAAGTCCACCGACGTGGGACCGCGCAACACGGACCTCCCCGGCCTGCACACCGGCGCTGTGGGCGCAGTACCTGCTCGACCAGGCCGCGACCGTCGAACGAGGCATTGGCACTCATGGACGGCATCCAGTTGGTCATGGTCGGCGCCCACGGCTTCGACGCCACGCTGCACCTGGCCATCGAGGACGCCGACGGGGACTCGGCGATCATCGAGTTCGCCGCTGGCAAGCCGGTCGTCCACCACGGCCGCGAGTTCACGCTGATGACCAACGACCCAACCTACGACGAACAGCTGCAGCTTCTGGCCGCGCAAGGACTTCTCGCATCCGAGCCGCGAGGTGCCGTTGCCCGGCAACGTCAACGCCGTCGACCGATTCCAGCGCGCCGCGTACTACTCGGCGCTGCTGCCCGAACCCAGCGACCAACGCCAGGCGGTGGCCGGCGTGATGGCCATCATGCGCAACGTGTCGGTGCCGTTCGGCGCGCCGTACGGTGAGTTCGACGTCTACAACACCGAGTACCGCACGGTGTGCGACCTGACCCACCGCACCTACTTCTTCGAGCTCACCACCAGCCCGAGCACCATCTGGGTGCGGATGGACGACCTCGACCTCGACCGACGGCGCGCCGCCACGCGCCATCGACCCCTACGACACGTCGCTTACCGGCGACGTCACCGAGCGGTTTGCGCCGCAGCGAGATCGGTTTCTGACCGACCGCCACCGCATTTCCCGTGCGTATTTCGTTTGCTAACCGTAGGCTCATGCTGCTTCCGACGACAGGAGACTCCATGAACACGCCCATGAAAGCCGGCGGTACCGCGATCGCCGTGGTCGCACTGGGCCTCGCCCTCGCGGGTTGCGGATCGGACACCAAGTCCGCGCCGAGCGTCGTCGGCGTCGAGCAGCAGCTCAGTCGAGCAGCAAGCCGAGCAGCTCCGCGGCGTCCACGCCGGCAGCGCCAGCCGGCGGGCAAGAACGAGACGATCGCCGACTACATCAAGCAGAACGGGATCACCGAGACCCCGGTCAAGCGTGGCGACCCCGGTTCTCCGACCATCGACCTGCCCGTCCCGGCGGGCTGGGCGGACGCCGGGCGACAAGACACCCGCAGTACGCCTGGGGCGCAATCATCTCCACGCGATCCCGGCGATGGCCGACCGATCCGCCGTCGATCATCGCGCTGATGTCCAAGCTGACCGGCAACGTCGACCCGGCCAAGATCATCGAGTACGCACCGGGTGAGCTGAAGAACCTGCCCGGCTTCGACGGCGGTGACGGCGAACACCAGCACTCTGGGCGGGTTCGACGCGTACCAGATCGGTGGCAGCTACGTGAAGGACGGCGTCAAGCGGATGATCGCCCAGAAGACGGTCGTCATCCCCGGTCAGGGCGGCGTCTTCGTGCTGCAGCTGAACGCCGATGGCCTCGAGGACCAGATGGGCGCCGCTGATGGACGCCACCTCGGAGATCGACGAGAAGACCACGATCACGCCATGACCACGTGCCAGCGTGCCCGACCCGGACGAACCGCCGCCGCCCCAGCGCGGACTCGACCCGCGAGGAGCGGGGTCGCGACGTCAGCGAGGCGCAGGCCGAGGCCGAAGCCGAGACGTCGAAGTGGAAGCAGTTCCTCCGCATGATGAGCCCCCGCTTCGTGTGGTCGATGGCCGAGGGCTATCCGGTCGTGCTCAAGCAGTTCCTCCAGTTCTGCCTGATCCTCATCTACCCGGCCTGGGTGTTCGCCGTCCTCGCGGGCGGCCTGCTCACCCTGCTGTTCTACGTGACGGTCTATCCGATGCTGTGGCTGCTCTTCTGGCCGGTGCGGGCATACCAGAAGAAGCACCATCCCGAGGAGTACGCAGCGACCAGGGAAAAGTTCAAGAAGAAGTAGTGGGTCTCTTCAGCCGCTCCGGCGGCGCACGGAGTCGTGTGACGCCGACGAGGTGATTCGGCCGCGCCAGACCGTCACGGCCACCGTCACCACGGACAAGCCCGATCGACAAGGTCGACCTCGGCCCGCCTGGACTGGGGCTACGACAACTTCTACCAGCTACCACTGGGCCGGTCGGGTCGACTCCGCGGCGGCGGCGGGCAACGACACCATCTGGACGACGGATCAGGTCGGCACCAACTACGGCGGTGACCGCGACACCGACGACTGGGTGAGCGTCATCGCCGAGGACGTTCCCATCGCCACCGGCGAGTTCACCGGTACCTCGTCGACTTTCACGGTCCCGTCGTGGGCGCCGGCGCTCGTCACCGCGATCGCGCGGTGGGAATGCCGGCTCACCATCGACCGTGGCGGCCGCGACGTCGACACCCGCGGCGAGTTCACGGTGCGTCATCGGCACCGCCGACGTCGAGGCCGTACGAGGAACCGCTGGAGGTGGTCTGCGGCTGCGGCCGAGACCGACATCGACATCGCGCTGTCGTCGCCGGTGTACCGGGCCGGCGAGACCATCACCGGGCAGGTCGATCCTGACGACCGCACGATGGACCTGCCCGACGGCGACCTCGCGGTGTCTGGCAGCGCGAACGGGAGTCCCATCCACTGATCCGCGCCCCGGCCCAGGCGGCGCAGCTCGACGGCCGAATCGTGCAGCTGGGCAAGCGAGATTCCGCTGCGCGCCGGGCTACCGGCTGGTGCTGCCGTTCGAGATTACCACTGCCGGCCGACGCGCCGCCGACCGCGGCGGCCGTGCACTCGTCGATGACTGGTTCGTGCAGGCCAGGATGATCTACGCGGGCTTCACCGGTCACCAGCTCGAGCGGGTGCGACGCCCCATCGTGGTGGTCAACGCGCCCTGAGCATCAGGCCCGCGAGATCGCCGACGCCTCGGCGATCTGCTCGGCCGTCGGCCGCACGCCGGTGTAGCGCTCGAACTGCTCGGCGGCCTGCAGCGCGATGACCTCGGCGCCGGTGATGACGTTGACGCCCGCGGCGCGCGCCGCCGTGATCAGCGGCGTCTCCGACGGCAGCGCCACGACGTCGAACACCGTGCGCGCGTTGGCGATCGCGCGTGTCCTCGAAGGCCTGTTCGGTCGCCTCTGGTGCGCCGGCCATCCCGATGGGCGTGACGTTGACGATCACCGACGCGGTGCGGGCACCCACCTCGGGGGCGTAGTCGTAGCCGAGCCGCTCGGCGAGCGCGCGGCCCGCATCCTCGTTGCGCGCGACGATCGATCCCGCGACCGGAAACCGTGGTCGCGGAACGCCGCGCCGACCGCGCTGGCCATGCCGCCGCTGCCGCGGATCAGCACCGTCCCGGCCGGGTCGAGGCCGTGTTCGTCGATGAGCCGTTGCACCGCAAGGTAGTCGGTGTTCGAGGCGGTGAGTCGGCCGCTGGCCGCACGTCGTTGACGATGGTGTTGACCGAGTGGATGACGCGCGCCGATTGCTCGACCTCGTCGACGAGCGCGATGACGTCCTCCTTGAACGGCATCGACACCGAGCAGCCGCGGATGCCGAGCGCGCGCACACCGCCGATGGCCGCAGCGATGTCGGTGGTGGTGAACGCCTTGTAGATGAAGTCGAGGCCGAGCACGTCGTAGAGGTGGTTGTGGAACCGGGTGCCGATGTTGGACGGCCTGGCCGCCAGCGAGATGCACAGCCGGGTGTCCTTGCTCAGTGGCGGCCTCCGGCCGACCGCGGTCAACGGGTGCCGCATCAGCCGACGCCCGCATCACCTGGCGTGCGACGGAGCTGATCTCGCGATAGAGCTTCGGCGGAGATCGACAGCGTCGCGGAGCGGCGGGCACGTCGATGACGGTGGTCACCACGCCCTGCTCGTCGCGGTGCCACTGGGCTCCGTACCGGTCGAGGATCTTGCGCATGGAGTAATTCTCCGACAACACCCGCGCGGTGAACCGTTTCACGCCGTCGCCGCGCGCCGCGACGGCCAGCGCGTCCATCAGGAACGTCCCGATCCCGCGGCCCTGGTAGTCGTCGCCGACGATGAACGCCACCTCGGCGACGGTCGGGTCCGTTACGTCGCGGACGAATCGCGCGTCGGCGACCACGGGCCCGTCGACGCCGTCGGTCATCACCCAGACGAAGTGGTCGACGTAGTCGACCTCGAACAGGTAGGTCATCAGCGCGGCGGTGGGCGTGCGGGTGGTCTGAAATCGGCGGTAGAACGTCTCGCTCGGAGAACAGCACGGGGCCGTGCACGGTGCGCTCGTTGTCGCCGGGCAGTACCGGACGCAGGTACAGCTCGCTGCCGTCGCGCAGGCGTACCGGGATCGGCGTGAGGTAGGCGGCAAGCCGCTGCCGCGCAGTGCGCAGCACCTTGTCGAGCATGCACGGCACGTCGAGCAGGGCGGCGAACGCTTCGCTGCCGCCGACCCAGCCCGACAGTGCGTCGACGGCTGTCACCGTCGCGTTGCGGGGCGCGTCGCGCAGCAGCGCGATCTCGCCGACGATCATGCCCGGCCCCACCTCGACGACGATCACGTCGCCGTCGCGCCCGACGTGCACCACCTCGGCGCGCCCCGAGCCGATCAGCATGAACGACACGGCGTGCTCGCCCTGGCGCAGCAACACTTGTCCCGGCGCCGCGATCAACGGCCGCAGATCGAGCCGCGAGCGGTCCCAACGATTCGACCGGGCACCCCGCGAAGAACTCCAGGGCGGCCAGTTCGTCGGCGCTGACGGCAGTGGATTCCGCCACGCCCCGAGGCTACGGCGTTGCCGCAGTACCAGGCAATCGCCGAAGACTATCCGGGAAGACCCTGCTCCTCGGGCGGCAACGGGGCGGGACCCTTGATGCTGGGAACCGCTACGCTAACCGGCGCCGCGCTGGGCGGAGTTGCCGCCGTGACGGTGGCACCGGTGCTCATGCTGGGAGCAGCGACTGCGTCGGAGGCGGGTGAGCCCTGCACGATCGCAGCGGCCAGTGCCCCTGCGGTGACCACGACCCCTGCCGCGATCATGGTCAAAGGAGTCATCTTCGATGCGTTCATGTTTCTTCTTTCCTTGCGATTCCGTACGACTTGTTCCTCTTCACATCCACTCGCCTGCAACGCATTAACGGCCGAAGTCATTCCCATTCGGGAGGTGAACTTCATCGTTGGACAGTGTGTTGCGCCGATCACATCGACCGGCGGGAGCTCGTGATTGGCTCCACTAACTAGATAGGACCGCGGGTTACACCCGGCATTGCCGAATCAGGCAGTCGGTGCACGGCACCGCCACGCGCGACTACCGCAGCGCGCGTTAACGCACGTTGCTCACCCGCCCGAGGCGGGCGCGTCGAACCTATGCGGTCTCTATGGTACGCGTATTAGTTACTTTAAGTAAGTAACGTCCAGGCAGGCCCCGGCCGGCGTGGCCCTGCCGTGCGCGCTAGCCCATCGGTACCGGCGCCGTGTCCGAGTCCGAGTCCGAGTCCTCGCTCGGCGGCCGCGGAGGTGCAGGCTTGCGGAAGTGGTTGTCACCGCGGGGGTAGACGACCTGCGGCCACCAGAACCAGCGGCCCAGCAGCGTCGCGATCGATGGCATCAGCAGCGAACGCACGATGAAGGTGTCCACCAACAGGCCGATGGCGATCGTGGAACCCATCTGGGCCAAGATGATCAGCTTGCTGCCCATCATCCCCGCCATGGTGGCCGCGAACACCAACCCGGCCGACGTGACCACGCCACCGGTGCCCGCCATGGAGCGGATGATGCCGGTCTTCAAGCCGGCGTGAATCTCGTCCTTGAACCGGGAGACCAGCAGCAGGTTGTAGTCCGACCCCACAGCCAGCAGGATGATGACCGACATCAGCATGACGAGCCATTCCATTTGAATGCCGAAGATGTCCTGCCAGATCAGCACCGAGATGCCGAAGGATGCGGCGATCGAACTGGCGGCCGTGCCGACGATGGTGAGGGCGGCCACCGCGCTTCGGGTCAGGATGAGCATGATCATGAAGATCAGCGTGAGCGCGGACACCACCGCGATCATCAGGTCATACTTGGCACCGTCGGACATGTCCTTGTAGGTGGCAGCGACCCCGCCCAGGTAGATCTTGGCGTCGGACAGCGAGCTCATCTTCAAGGCTTCCTGCGCGGCCTTGCGTTCCGAGGCGACCCGGTTGATGCCCTCGACGGTCGCGGGATCGGTCTCGTGGGTGATGAACATGCGCGCGGACTTGCCGTCCGGTGACAGGAACATCTTCAGCCCGCGCTCGAAGTCGGGGTTGGTGAAGGCCTCCGGTGGCAGATAGAACATGTCGTCGTTCTTGGCCTGGTCGAAGGCCGCACCCATCGCCAGCGCGGTGTCGTTGGTGGCCTCCATCTGGTCGTATAGGGCCTTCTGCGAGTTGTACGACGCCAGTGCCAGGTCCCTGGTGGTCTTCATCGACGCGATCGTCTGCGGAAGGAGTTGGGTCAACTGCGGCGCGATGTCCGCCAGCTTGTCGGTGTTGACCTGCACCGCTCCCGTCTGGTCGGTCAGTTTGTCGATCCCGTCGAGGGAGTCGAACAGCGACCGCAGTGCGTTGCACATGGGGATGTCGAAGCAGTGCGGCTCCCAGTAGAAGTAGGCGCGCAGGGGCCGGAACTCGTCATCGAAGTCCGCGATGTGGTCGCGTAGTTCTCTGGTGGTCTCGAGTAGGGCCTGCGACTTGGCCGCCGAGTCCACCGTGAGCTTGGTTTGCTCGACGGAGAGGTGGTACTGCTTCTCCAAGATGGCGATCGAGACGTTCGTCGCATCGACCGTCTTGAGCTGATTGGCCAATTGATCCCGCTGGAACGGCAGGTTCATGTTGCTGGTCTGGCCCTGGATGCTCGTCTGGAACGGAATCGAGCTGTGCTGGATCGGAATGCCCAACGGCCGCGTGATGTTCTGCACCATCGCGATGCCCTCGGTGTGCATCACGTTGCGCGCCACCGCGTTCAGCACCAGCATGTCGGCAGGATTACGCATGTCGTGATCGGCGTTGACCATCAGGATGTCGGGGTTCATCCGGGCCTGGCTGAAGTGCCGGTCGGCGGCGGCGAACCCGATGTTGACCGGGGCGTCCTTGGGCATGTAGTAGCGGTCGTTGTAGGCCGGCTTGTAGCCCGGAATGGCAACGAGGCCGATCAGCACCACGAACAGGCTCGCCACGAAAACGGGGGCGGGCCAACGCACCACGACGGTGCCGACCTTCCGCCAAAACCGGCTCTGAGGCGGGCGTTTCGATTCGTACAAGCCAATCCTGCTGCCCAGGAACAGCACGGCGGGGCCGAGCGTGACCGCGATCACGACCACCACCACCATGCCGATCGCCACCGGGGCGCCCATGGTGCTGAAGTACGGCAGCCGCGCGAAGCTCAGACAGTAGGTCGCCCCGGCGATGGTCAGCCCCGAGCCCACGATGACGGGGGCGACGGACTTGAACGTGGCGTAGTAGGACTCGTCCTTGTCCAGCCCCATGCCGCGGTCTTCGCGATAGCGACCGAAGATGAAGATGCCGTAGTCGGTGGCCGCGGCGATCGCCAGCATCGTCAGGATGTTCCCGGCGAACGTCGTCAACCCGAACACGTTGTGCATCGCCAGCGTCGACACCACGCCGCGCGCAGTCAGCAGCCCGAGGAACGTCAGGAACAGCTGGATCAGTGTGGTGACGATCGAGCGGTAGACGACCAGCAGCATGCCCGCGATCGCGATCAGGGTGATCACGGTGATCTGCACCAGGCTGGCATTGCCGATGACGTGCAGGTCGTTGGTCAGCGCGGCCGGACCCGCGACGTAGGCCTGCACCCCTGGAGGGGCCTTTGTCTCCTCGATGACCTTGCGGACGGCGTCGACGCCTTCGTTGGCCAGGGTCTGGCCCTGCTCGCCTGCCAGGTTGATCATCACGTAGGAGGCCTTGCCGTCGGCGCTCTGCGCTCCGGCCGCCGTCAACGTGTCACCCCAGAAGTCCTGAATGTGCTGGATGTGCTTGGGGTCCTGCTGCAGCTTGCGGATGATCTCGTTGTAGTAGTCGTGCGCGTCGGGGCCCAGCGGCTGTTGGCCCTCGACGACGACCATGATCGTGCTGTTGGAGTCGAATTCCTTGAAGTTGCCCCCCATCAACTTCATCGCCTTCATCGACGGCGCATCCTCGGGAGCCATCGGAGCCGCGTGCAGCTCGCCGACCACCTCGAGTTGCGGGGAGATCACGTTGACGAGGGCGGCGAAGAAGACCCAGAAGATGACGATCGGCACCGCCAGGATGCGGAGCATGTGCGCAAACACGGGGCGCTTCTGGTGGCCGGTTGTGGTGTCGGCAGGCGCGGAGTGTGTCATGCGGACTTCACCAGGCAGTACGTCTGGGCGTTGATGCCATTGGCGGATTGCTGTTCACGGACGGTTCCGTTCACTGTGACGCGGCATCCAATCTCGTCTCCGTCGGCTCGGGCCATGAGGCTGGCGCTGACCGTCGGCAACGTCGTCGACAACGTGATCGACCAGGGCAGCGGCACGGTGACGATGTGCACGTTGGCATCTGGGTCGAAGTAACCGATTAGGGCGGTGGTCCCCGGCGCGCCGTACACGTCGTAGACCATGACCTTCGGGTTGAACTGGACGATCTCGATGCCCGCACCGGCACCCGCGTTGAGATCTTGGGACGCAAACTGTTTGTGCAGGCGCAAGACGACCACACCCGAAACCGCCAGCACGACAAGCAGAACCAACGGGATCCACACCTTCTTCAGCCCGCGACCCACCGGAATAGCCTTCACCCCAACACCTTCCGCTGATCGACGGCAACACTATCCACCGGACAATCCGCATTCTCGGCGAGCCGACGCAAGACTGGACCCGCGACCCGCGCGGACAGCCACAGCTCGCATTCCTCCTCGGACGTCAGAGTTGCCAACAACTGCGCCAGGCGCTCCCGACGGAGGCGCTTTCGGTCGTCCAGCAGTTGCTGACCATCTCTGGTGATGCCGATGAGGGCGGCCCGCCCGTCGTCGGGGTCGGCGAGCCTGGTCACCAGACCCGCGCGTTCGAGCCGCTGGATCAGCTGAGTCATCGACGGCTGGCTGACCCCTTCCTTGGCGGCCAGTGCCGTAAGCCGGATGGGCCCCTCGCGGCACACCCTGTTCATGGCAAATGCAGCCGACGCACTCAGGTCCGCGCGATCGCTCAGGAACCGCGCCGTGATGTCCATCGCCTGATCCAGAAGCTCACCGACGCACTCGCTGACGTCTTGGCCAGTCGGCTGCACTCCCACCCCGTATATATATCACGCACGCTATGTAGTGGCCAACGGGCGGAGCGTTTCGCTGCCGCCCACAGCCATCTCCAAGGAACACGTTTGCCCCCTGACGAGGGAATGACGAGCGTGTGTCCTGCGAACAGGCAGCCGATCGAGGAGAGAGTGATTGCAGCGCAACCGATCCGCTACGTGGCCGCACCGTCTCGATCGTCGCTCTCTGCCCGAGCGCCGCTCGGGGCACGCGGTTGAGCGCATCCACGCGGGTGGCTGACTATATAGCTCGGACCATGTACTTGCGGGTCGGGGCGTGTCGCTGTCGGTGTCAACCCAGGGCTGCTGAGCCCGGACCGTCCATCGGCGGGCCCGTGAGGTCCGTGACGTCCCGCCCCGCCACCGTGGTCGCGACAGCGGTGCCGTCTCTGACCACCGCAAAGATCGACACCTGGTCGTTCACCGTAAAGGCCGAAGCAGCCCCGCCGACACGGCTACCGCGGCTGGTGATCGCCGTGGTTTCCGCGTTGATCTCATACGTCCGCGCGAAACCGTTCGAACTGCGCGCCGTCATCGAATCCGGTGTGACGGCCACGATGGTGCCCTCCTGGCTGACCGATTGCGGTGGCGCCGCCTCGGGGGTATCACGGTCGGGACGAGACGATCCGAAGAGGAACACCAGCGCAACGGACACGATCGCGGCGAACACCACGGTCGCCGACACCGTGACGAAGACTCGCTTGAACCGGCGGTCGTCCCGTTCCCGTCTGCGAACCTTGGAGCCCATGGCTGGGTCTCGCTTTCCGCGGTCCTGGTCGCGTCATCGGCGGTGACCGCTGCCTTCCGATGCATTCGAGATACCCGGCGCTCAGCGACGGGAAACACGCATGAAGACCGGGATGAGCACCCAGAACGCGGCAAGCGCCGCCAGCGCGACGGCGCCCGCGACGACACCGGCCGTGCGCCCGGCAACGGTGTCGAAGATGACCACGGTCATTCCTGCCAGCGCCAGCGCCAACAGCAGCAGGCCTGCGTAGGCCAGCCAGTGCGCAGTGGCGACGAGTTCCTTGAGTCGGCGCTGCCGAAACAGCACACGGTGCATGCCGACCGGAGCGATCAGGAGCACGGTCGACGCGACCGCGCACGATACCGTGATGAGGTACACCGTCCGCATGTCGTCGTCCAACGTGTCGAAGCGCTGCTGAAACGGCAACGTGAGCAGAAATCCGGTCAGCAGCTGCACGCCGGTCTGCACGACCCGCAGTTCCTGCAGGAGGCTCGCCCAATTACGGTCCAGCCGTTCGGTTTCGGTTTCCGAACGAGCGGCCCGATCCCAATCCTCGTCGTCTTCAGGATGGTCGACGTCCACGGTTACCCCGCTTCACTCCCCGGCACGCCCGTGCGAGCGGCGACCGACGGCGCCTCGAACCCTTCTCGAAGACGTCGATGACGACGTCGTCGTCCGAATAGCGCGGCCATCCGTTGAAGATCCGCGGTTTCGCCGACGATCGACGTTCGCCTCGTCGCCGGTCAGCGGATAGTCGTCGACGGGATGCCGCCAATGCGCGGCGACGACCGTCGTTCCGCAGGCAAGGCGCGGGCATTCCCGATCGAGCACGTCGCGCAGCGCGGCCGCGTCGAGGTAGTACGCCACCTCGGAGAGCACGACGAGATCGAAATCCGTCTGCCGGCCAAGCCACGTCGAGTGATCGCCGGTCGCAGCGTCACCTGGTCGACCCGACCGCGACGCGTCAGCCGCTCGGCGGTCGCCTCGAGCGCCGCTCCGCGACGTCGGTGGCCGTGACGTGGTCACACCTGTCGGTCAGCAGTTCGGTGAGCACGCCCACCGAGCACCCCGGCTCGAACGCGTGGCGGTATCGCGGCAGCGGCAGCATCGCCATCGTGATCGCGTACTTGCGCTGTTCGTACCACCGCCCGGCGAGCTGCCACGGATCGCGCGACGTCGCATACATGGCGTCGAAGTAGTCGTCGGGCACGCCGCCGCATCAGCGGAACACCACCTCTCCCACGGCGAGCAGTCGTTGCACGACGAACGGCGGCAGGATCGGCGTCAGCGCCGGGCTGCGTGCGGTGTCAGCTGCGTGCGAAACACGGTGGCGGCGCGCTGTTTGCGCCCGATCGCCGCGCGGTCGAGCCGGATCGCGGACATCCGCTGCCACGGCACGGCGTCGTCGTCCGGGCGCGGCCCAGTGCCACATCCACACCGGGTACTCCAGCAGTGCTGGCGCCGGTACGTTCGGCCGCGCGGCGCTCGCTCGCCCGACCGCCTCGTGGTCGGGGTGCCCGTCGCCACGCCACGTCGCGGCACACCACGTCCCCTTGGGCCTGGCTTCGAGCAGCCCGGCGAGATGGGCGGTCAACTCCGGCTCGTTGGTCGCTCAGCTCGCCGTCCGGCAGACCGAGAGATATGGGCGCACTCAGACCCAGGATCTGTATGGCACGGTGCAATTCGGCGCGCCGATCACTTTCCAGCCAGGCGCGCTCCCGTCGCGAGAGCCCCGGAATAGGCGCCGCCGCCGTCGGTCACCGACACCACCTGGACGTCGACGCCGCGCGACCGAAGGGTGGCCGCCGTCGCGCCGAAGCCGAGTGTCTCGTCGTCCGGGTGAGGTGCCACCAGCACCAGGCGCCGGGCAGTCGTCGAGGTTCAGCTCGGGAAAGTCGCGCCGCCATCCGAGCCACGTCACCGGTCGACGTGCCTCCGGCGGCGATCGGCCGCGCGGCGAATCGCGAGCCAGTTTCCGGACGATACCGAACGTCACTTCGCCGCCAACCGTCCCAGGGCGGCGAGGTCGCGCTCGGCGTGGCTCTGCCGCACGTAGAGCGTGAGATCGGCGACGCGTTGGGCGTGCTGCGCCGTCGAGCGCGAGCGGTTTGGGGCCCAGCGCCCGTCCGGTGCGCGTGATCGCCTCGTCGACGGCGTGCTCGACCACGGCGCGGACCCGGCGGGCGATCAGTTCGGCCCGGTCGCCGTGCGGTTCGGCGTCGACGTACCAGGCGGCCGACATCAGCATCGCCTCGGCCGCGGCGAGCGCGGCGTCGACCGCCCCGAGGTGGGCATGCGCGTGCACGTCCGCCCGAGCGCGCTGCTGTGTTCGTCGGCGACCGCGCGGTACAGCGGACCGGCGACGCCGCGCGCGCCGCCCAGCCAGCAGGCGGCGACGCCATGGCGCCGTGCCAGAACCCGGGCCGGTCGAGGTACTCCCCGGGGCGGCCGACGGGCACCGCGGAGGCACCGCACGAACTGCACCGAGCGGGTGTCGCTGTCGCGCATGCCTGCGTTGCGCCAGCTGTGGGTCAGCGGTATCACCTGCGGCTGACTCAGATCGACGGCGTAGAGCCCGCGCTGTTGTCGTCGCGGCGCGCGGTGATCAAGGCGTGCGTGCACAGTCCGGCACCCGAACACCACGCCTTGGTGCCGTCGAGGACGGACGGTGTCGCCGTCCTCCGGTCACGGTGACGACCGACGTCCGACGACTCGGCGGCCCACACTCCCCACAGCTGGCCCGGCTTCGGCGGTCGGGCCGTCGAGTTCGGCCAGGATTGCCACGGCGTCGGTGTGCGCCTCGGCCAGCCGGCCCGCGACCACGTCGCGCTCGGTCAGCGCCGCGAGCTTCGACCATCTGCGCGCCGTCTGCCCGGATCCGGGCGCCGGAAGATCGAGCTCGCCGGCTTCGAGCCAGCGCCACACCAGTTCGGGGCTCATGCCGGCTCCCGCTCTGCGCGTGGACCGATCCCGCGCAGGTACGCCGCGAATCCCCTGGGCGCCCTGCCCTTCTGCCGGGCCGAGGTGGTGACGGACAACCGTTCGTCACGGTCGATGCGGAAGCCGTGCTCCTCGAATCGCCGTGACCAGGTCGACGTCTTCACCGGTGGGCAGAGCGGCGAATCCACCTACCCGCCAATAGGCGTCGGCCCGAAAGCCCATGTTGGCGCCGTGCACGTGACCGTGCCCGTCCGGACGCCGCTTCGACCGGTAGGCGGTCAGATAGCGGCGTACCGCCGCGGCGGGAAGGTGCCGCCAGTTGGCGATGCGGACGACGCCGAGCACCATGTCGGCACCCGATGCGGTCTGCCGGATCAGCCAGTCCGGATCGACGCGGCTGTCGGCGTCCGTGGTGGCGTACCAGATGCGAGACTCGTCGGTGCAGTCCACGCTGCCGCCGACCGCGCGTAGCTGAAACCCGCGGCACGCGACGCCCCGACGTTGCGGACGTCGACCTCGATGAAGTGGACGTCGGAGCCGAATCGGCCCGCGAGGTCGCCGCTCGCCGTCGTCACACGCGTCGAGCACCACCACGGTCAGGACCGGCATCGACGAGCAGGCCGCCGCCGTCACCACGGCCTTCGAGGCACGCCGGGTAGGTTCGCGGCCTCGTTGTGGGCAGGGATCACCACGACGGCTCGCTCGATGATCATGCTCGGCTCGATCTCATCGCGTGGATCTACCCCGGCGCGATTGGCTGGAAACGTCGTCCGGCTGCTAGGTGCTCGAGAACCCGCCCACGATCGCTCGGCAGAAGGCGGGCAGGTCGTCGGGCGAACGGCTGGAAATCAGGTTGCCGTCGACGGCCACCTCCTCGTCGACCGCAATGGCACCGCATTGCGCAGGTCGGTGCGCAGACTCGGGTACGAAGTCAGGGTCCTGCCCTTGACGACGCCCGCCTCGACGAGGGGCCACGGCCCATGGCAGATGACGCCGACGGGCTTTCCCGACTCCACGAAGTCATGCACGAACGCGATCGCCGACGGGTCGAGACGAAGCTTGTCCGCATTCACGGTGCCACCAGGGATCACCAGGCCGTCGTAGTCGTCGACCACGGCGTCTCCGACCTCGCGGTCGACGCGGAACTCCCCCGCGGGCTCGAGATCATGGTTGCGGGCACCGATCGTGCCCAGCTGCAGCGACAGGATTTCCGTGCCACCACCGGCTGGTGCACGGCCGTCAGCGGTTCTTCGAGCTCACGCCGTTCGACTCCTTCGGTCGCCAGGAAGGCGATTCGCTTGCCCTCTAAGACATCGCGCATGATCATCACTCCTTCGTAGACCTCCATCCGCTTGCGTTCCCCACGCAGGCCGGCCAAACTCGCCCCGTTTTGGGAATCCGCCGGCGGGGTATGCCCTGATCACCTAACGAAATTGAGTGCTCATCGCGGGAGACGTCACATGAACGTTCGGCACGATGACGAGACCTCAGTGCGAACCGAGGATCGATCGGCCTCGGACCACCGGGGCGGGCCGTCACCAACTGGATCCTGTCGCTGCTCACCATCCCAGGCGCTCTTGCCGTAGTCGGCTTTTCCTATCTGCAGGTGCTCGGCACCGCGGCGTGCACCGGAGGAACGTGTGCCGGCAGGGGCCCGGCGAGTTCGTGTTCGGCCTGATCCTGTACGGGACGCCCGTCGTAGCCGTCGTGGCGATCGCGCTGTCGTTCTTCACCGCGCGCCGCAGCGCTCGGGATCGTCGTGCCTGTCATCGCGTGGGCACTGTTGGTGGTCGCGGATTCGCGATCCTTGCCTTGACGTTCCAGCACGTAGGTTCGTCAACCGCCGTCGACGGTCGCTGCGCCGCTGGCGATTCCGGCGCGCCGTAGCGCGGCGACCACCAGCACGCGCAGTCGCCTGCCGACGTCGAACTGCTTGCCCGGCAGGGTGCGCGCCACCATCTGAAGCTTGATGGTGTCCACGCCGATGCTCTCGACGCCCATCATCGACGGCTCGTCGAGCAGCAGAGTCCGGCAGGGTGTCGTCCTCCATCGCGCTTGCCGAGACTCCCGCGCAGCACCTCGTTGACCCGGTTCAGGTCGGCCGAGGCGGGAACCGGGATGTCGATCACTGCTCGCGCCCAATCCTTGGACAGGTTCAAGGATTTCACGATCTGCCCGTTGGGCACGGTGTACACTCTCACCGTCACCGGTGCGGAGCTTGGTGACGCGCAGCGTGACGTCCTCGACGGTGCCACGCGCGTCATTCGACGGAGCCGGTGATGGTGAGCTGGACCAGATCTCCGAAACCGTACTGCTTCTCGGTGATGATGAAGAATCCACTCAGCAGGTCCTGCACGATGCGCTGGGCACCGAAGCCGAGTGCCGCACCGAGTACCGCCGCCGGCGCGACCAGCGATCCGACGGGGAGGCCCAGCGTGTTGATCGATGTCGACGGCGACCACGACGTACAGAACGGCGACAGCGACCGACTGAGATCACGGAGGCGACCGCCTGACGGTGCTTGACGCGACTCCGACCGGACCATCGGCGTCGTTCTCGACGTTCTCGTCGAGCCGGCGGCTGATCTTGTCGGCGATCCATCGGATCACCCGCGTCGCGATCCACGCGGCGATCAGCACCAAGACGATGTGCAGTCCGTTGGTGGCGATCCAGTGACCGAATTGTGATGACCAGAGGTGGTTCCAGATTCAGTGACGGTAGCGCAACTGCTTTGACTGTCTCGACCATGGGTTTTCACGCAGCAGGAGGCCCGGCTCGCATCAGTCGAGCCGGGCCTCCGCGACCGCCCTACTGCTCGGCAGCCTCGCGCGCCTCGTTCGCCTTGGCGGCGCCGCGGGCGCTCTCGGCCTCCGCTTCCTTCTTCGCCGCTTCACGTTGTGCTTCGCCCTTGTCCTGCTGGGCCTGGCCCTCGCGATGAAGGTCTTCGCGATCGGTCACCTTGCCGATGACCTCCTTGGCCTTGCCCTTGACGCCTTCGACGGCACCTTCGACGGCTTCTTCGACTCCATTGCGCTGAGCCATGTTTGCTCCCCTCGTCTCGTCAGAATTTCTCGCGAGCTTTCTCGCAAGAAACCGGGATCACCCCGGCCTCGATTGAAGGCCTTCCCGGGTCGAGTGGTCGTGAAACACGAGTCAGAAGATTCGTTGCGAGGCCGGGTCCGTCGGGTCAGGCCTTGGCAACGCGCTGGATGAGCGTCCGGGTCGCCTTGTCCAGGATTGCCTGCCGCTCGTCGACGTCTCGGCAACGCGCTGCGCGTTTGGTCGCGGCGACGATGGTGAGATCGCGTTCATAGCCCGCGACCACCCGTGGGTCTACGTAGGCCGACCTCGCCACGGCGGGGGTGTTACCGAGCGCCTCGGCGACCTCCTTGACCACCGCCGACTCGACCCGCTTGATCACCGACTTCGCCACCGGTGGATCGGCATCGACGAACGCTTCCGCCGCAAGCACGGTGCCATGCCAGGTGCGGAGGTCCTTGACGCTGTAGTCGTCGCCCATCAATTCCTTGAACCTCGCGTTCAGGTCGTCGGCGTGCACGTCGATCCAGCGCGGTTCCGTTGCGACATACCAGGAATCGGTCCGTGCGATCGGGCCGGCGCAGAAGCGATCGCACCGCACGGACGACTTCGGGGTCTTCGACTTCCAGTACCCGCCGAACGCCACTCTTGGCGGGATAGTCGAATGCGACGGCGTCGCGGCGCAGCGTGACGTGTTCACACAACAACGTCGCAAGTCCGTAGGAGTCGTTCTCGTCTGCGTACTGTTCGCCGCCGGCACGGAAGTACCCGCGGTCGACCAGGTTCAGCGCCAATGCCAGCACACGGTCCCGTTCGAGACCGCGTCCCCGTAGATCTTCGGCCACCTGCGCACGCCATCTCGGCAGCTGCTTGGACATCTCCAGGACTCGGTCGAACTTCTCCTCGGCCCGCTCGTCCTGCCACTTCTGGTGATACAGATACTGACGACGCCCCGCCACGTCGGTTCCGACGGCCTGGATGTGCCCGTTGGCATGGGGACTGATCCACACCTTCTTCCACGCCGGCGGGATCACCAGTTCCTCGATGCGCCGCAACGCCTCGTCGTCGGCGACCGACTGCCCGTCGGGTGTGTCGTAGGAGAAGCCCTTGCCGCGGCGCTTGCGCGTGATCCCCGGCCCGGTCAGCACGCTACGGCGCAGACGCACGGCTCGCCCTGCTCACACGGGTGTCGCTCACCAACGAGGAATACCCGCCACGGCGGCCGCAAACCGCGGGCAGCGCCCCGGCTAGACCCCGCGCATCACCGGATGCGAGTCCGCTTCGCTCGTCGACGCGATGAATTCGTCGATGAGGTCGACCACTTCGGTCGGGGCTTCGACGTGCGCGAAGTGCCCGACGCCGGGGAGTACCTCGACGCGGCAGTCCGGCCGGGCCTCGCAGGGCGGAGTAGACGTGGTCGACCGGGATGATGGTGTCCTCCTCACCCCAGATGGCCAAGGTGGGCAGGTCGGCCCTGCAGCTGCAAGCGGTTCAGTGCACTCACCGATTGCCCGCGGTAGTCGACCACCGAGCGCAGGGTGCGCAGGAACGCGTCGCGGGTCTGCCGATCCGAGAACGACGAGTAGGCGTTCCAGATCTCGGCGCCGCGCGGCGAACGCAGGCCGAGCGAACTCAGCCACGACCGCACGGAGTTTCCGGCGCGCAGGACCGGCGACGGCGCGATGACAGGCATGACGAGTTCGGCGCCTGGCGCCGCGAGCAGCCGCAGGATCCAACCGACGTCGGGCCCGAGTCCGCCGCTGCTGATCAGCACCAGGCGGCGGCAGTAGTCGGGATGCTGATATAGAAATTGCATCGCGATGCCGCCGCCGAGCGAGTGGCCGACGACCGTCGCCGACTCGACCCCGAGTTCGTCGAGCAGGTCGCGCAGGCAGACTGCGAAGGCGCCAAGCGAGTAGTCGGTCCGCGGTTTCGACGACTGACCGTGCCCGAGCAGGTCGGGGGCGATCACCCGATACTTCTTGGACAACTGGGGCATGATCGCGCGCCAGGTGTGCGAACTTCCGGCCATGCCGTGGATCAGCAGTAGCGCCTCGCCCTGGCCCTCGTCGCGGACGGCGAGTTGCTCGCCGTGAATGTCGATGAACTTGGGTTCCGTCACGGAAGCCTCCCTATTCCCAGTCAAGCCTACCGGCGGGTAACTTTTCTGGCCCACATTTGGATTGGACCGACTCAGGACGGTCAAACGTGGGTACCGTCACATTCATGAAGCTCATCTCGCCGACCGATTCGATGTTCCTGATCGGCGAGTCCCGCGAACACCCGATGCACGTCGCCGGGCTGCAGCTGTTCGAGCCGCCCGAGGGCGCCGGCCCGGACTTCATCCGCGACATGTACGAGACGATTGCGAAGAACGACGACTTCCAGCCGACGTTCCGCAAGCATCCCGGCAGAATGCTCGGCGGCATCTCGACCGTGACGTGGGCAGTCGACGACGACGTCGACATCGACTATCACCTGCGCCGGTCGGCCCTGCCGCGGCCAGGCCGGGTCCGCGACCTCCTCGAGCTGGTGTCACGGCTGCACGGCACACTGCTCGACCGGCACCGACCGCTGTGGGAGGCGAGCCTCATCGAGGGCCTCGACGACGGCCGGTTCGCGGTCTACACCAAGATCCACCACTCGCTTCTCGACGGCGTCTCGGCCCAGCGCCTCATGATGCGATCGATGACGCCGGATCCCGACGACCGCGAGATCCGGGTGCCGTGGACGCTGGGTCCGAAGCCGAAGCGCAAGGACCAGAAGGAGCTAGCTCACTCGCGGTCGGCGCTGCGGTCGATCACCGACACGGTCGGATCGGTTGCCTCCCTGGCTCCCTCGACACTGTCCGTGGCCAGGGCCGCACTGCTCGAGCAACAGCTGACGCTGCCTTTCCGGGCCCCCAAGACGATGTTCAACGTGCCGATCGGCGGTGCTCGCCGCGCGGCCGCCCAGTCGTGGCCGCTTGCCCGGATCCGGGCCATCAAGTCCGCGGCCGGGGTCACGGTCAACGACGTCGTGCTCGCGATGTGCTCCGGCGCGCTGCGTGCCTACCTCAGCGAGCAGGAGGCGCTGCCCGAGACCGCGCTGGTCGCGATGGTTCCGGTGAGCCTGCGCACCAAGGACGAGGAGGACGCGGGCGGCAACATGGTCGGCACGATCTTGTGCAACCTGGCCACCGACGTCGAGGATCCCGCCAAGCGGCTCGAGGCGATCAGCACGTCGATGCGCGACAACAAGAAGGTCTTCGCCGACCTGCCGCGAAATCAGGCACTCGCGCTGTCGGCGTTTCTGGTCTCCGGCATCGCCCTTGGCATGGTGCCCGGGTTCGTGTCGTCGGCGCCGCCACCGTTCAACATCGTCATCTCCAACGTGCCCGGTGGGCGAGAACCGATGTACTGGAACGGCGCCCGCCTCGTCGGCAACTATCCGCTGTCCATCGCGCTGGACGGCCAGGCGCTCAACATCACGTTGACCAACAACGCCGACAACCTCGACTTCGGCCTCGTCGGCTGCCGACGCAGCGTGCCACACCTGCAGCGATTGCTGCTGCACCTCGAGGATTCACTCGCCGACCTGGAGCAAGCCGTCGGCATCTGAGGTGCTGGCGTCAGTACTTGCCGAAGGCGAGTACGACGTTGTGACCACCGAACGCGAACGTGTTGGACACCGCGTAGCGGTAATCGGCCTTTCTGGCTTCCCCACTGACCACGTCGAGGTCGATCCGCCCGTCGGGCTCGTTGAAGTTCAGCGTCGGGGGCACGACACCGTCCCGTAGTGAGAGCACGGTCAGCACCGCCTCGATGGCGCCCGCTGAGCCGAATGTGTTGCCCAGTGCCGCTTTCGGGGCGTAGACCGCGGGCCGGTGATTGCCGAACACCTTCCGCAGTGCGGTCGCCTCCACCAGATCGCCGTCGACCGTGCCCGCTGCGTGGGCGTTGACGAGGTCGATGTCACCGGCCGCCAGGCCCGCCAATTCGATGGCCCGCGTCAACGCGTGGGCTTCCTGCTCGGCGTCGGGGTCGGAGAGCATCGCGTCGTAGCCGTCGGACGTCGTCGCGGCGCCCAGTACGCGGGCCAAGATGCGCGCGCCACGCGCCTTGGCATGAGCTTCGGTCTCCATGATCAGCAGCGCGCCACCCTCGCCGAGCACCATGCCGGTCCGGTGTCGATCGAACGGGCGGCACGCCCCGACGGGGTCGTCGTTGTCGGTGGACATCACGCCGTCGATCTGGGCGTACGCGGCGATTGGCACGCCTTCGATGGGGCACTCGACGGCGCCGCAAATCACCACGTCGGCATCACCGAAGATGATCTGCTGCCATGCCTGGGCGATGGCGCCTGCGCCGGATGCGTGGCCCAACATCGGCGCCGTCACGCCCGCCCTGGCCGCGCGATCCAACCCCACCGCCGCTGCAGGCCCGTTGGGCATGAACATCTGGACTGCCAGCGGGGAAACCGCCTTCAGCCCCTTTGCGCGCATCGCGATGTAGGCGAGGATGACCTCTTCCCCGTTGCCCAATCCGCTGCCGATCGATACGGCCAGCCGGGTCGAGTCCACCTCGGGAGACCCGGTGTGCCGCCACGCCCGACGACTCAGCACCAGCGCCATCTTCTGCAGATACGACAGGCGCCGCAGCTCCACCCGGCTCAGTTCGCCGTCGAACTCTTCGAGCAGCTGACCTCCGATCCGCACCGGTAGGTCCAGCTCGTCGACGACGGGGCCGGACAACGCGCGGATGCCGCTGCGTCCGTCGACCAGCGCGGACCAGGTGTCTTCGACGTCCGTGGCCAGCGCATTGGTGGTCGCCAAACCGGTGATGACTACGTCGGGAAGTTCGCCTCGCATCAAACCACCTACTCGATTGGTTCCCCGTTCGGTTACCGCAATCTACGGCACCTCGTGACGTCGGCGAAACGTCGTGCGACGGCGCCCGGGCAGTCCCGCAGAGGAATATGCTCGCCTCGGCGGCAACACGACAACTCCAAGGCGGGCGGCGAGATGGCCAATCAAACGCAGGCGGAACGGATGACGTCGGGCAAGGGGTTCATCGCCGCACTCGATCAGAGCGGCGGGTCGACGCCCAAGGCGTTGCGCCTGTACGGGATCGAGGAAAGCGCGTATTCCTCCGATACCGAGATGTTCGACCTGATCCACGAGATGCGCTCACGGATCGTCACGTCGCCGGTTTTCACCGGCGACCGCGTCCTTGCCGCCATCCTGTTCGAGGAGACCATGGACCGCGAGATCGGCGGCAAGCCATCGGTGACCTACCTCTGGGACGACAAGGGCGTGGTGCCCTTCCTCAAGATCGACAAGGGGTTGGCCGACGAGGCGGACGGGGTGCAGCTGATGAAGCCCATGCCCGGCCTCGACGACCTGCTGGCCCGTGCGGTGCAAAAGGGCATCTTCGGTACCAAGGAGCGATCCGTGATCGGCGCCGCCGACGCGACGGGCATCGCCGCGATCGTCAAACAGCAGTTCGACGTGGCGCACCAGGTCCTTTCGCACGGATTGATCCCAATCCTCGAACCCGAGGTGACTGTCACGATCTCCGACAAGGCCGAGGCCGAGGACATTCTGCGGGACGCGATCGGAACGCATCTCGACGACGTCCCCGAAGGCCAGCGGGTCATGCTGAAGATCTCGCTGCCGACGGTGGCAAACCACTACGAACCGCTGATCCACCATCCCCGGGTGATGCGCGTGGTAGCGCTCTCCGGTGGCTACTCGCGAGACGAGGCCGACGCACTACTGGCCCAGAACACCGGTCTGATCGCGAGTTTCAGCCGCGCACTGACCGAGGGACTGTCGGCCCAACAGTCCGACGAGCAATTCAACGCGACCCTCGACGCGGCGATCCAGTCGATCTACGACGCCTCCGTCGCGGGCTGACAACTCGCCCGGCGCCCTCAGCCGAAGATTACGGAACGCCATTGATGCCAGGGTGTTGACCCGGCGTAACACCGGGCGCCCCCGGCGCCGTAACCGCCGGCGAGAAGCTATTGCCGCCGGTGGGGCTGATGCTCTTTTCCGTGGGAGACACCGAAACCGAGCTCGACGGCGCCGTCGTCGTGGTTGTGGTCGAGGTCGTCGGCGTCGTCGACGGCGCCTCGTTGCCCTTGCTGCCACATCCGGCGATCAGACCCATCGTGATCAGGGCGACGCCACCGGCGGCGGCCATTGCACGGCGACCGATGCGGTTCGAACTCATAGTCAACATCCTGTCTCTGCTTGCGCCGCTAGTTCTTATGACGGTGAACCCCAGGCGGTTCGGTGGGGGCCGGTGGCGCCAAGACTGGTGGTCCAAACGAATTGCCTCCGGTTGGGCTGAGGCCCTTCTCCGTCGGGGATACCGTCGGTTCCGTGGTGGACGACGGCGCCGTTTCCGTCGTGGTGGTGGTCGTGGTCGTGGTCGGCGTCGTCGACGGAGCTTGGTTGCCGCTGGTGCCACATCCAGCGATCAGCCCCATCGTGATGAATGCGGCGCCGCCGACAACGGCCACGGCACGACGACCGGTGTGCTTCGTACTCATAGTGCTCATTCCTTGCGCGGATTGCCCCTTGCCGGGGGTGGTGTGCCTAGGGGATCGGATTGTCATCGTTGTCCGTCTGAGAGTGCTTGTGCGACAGGTCATGTCCCTCCCCAACGGAGACACATCCGGCGGTGCAGTCCTGCATGACCACGGGCCGCGTCTGGCCCTGCACGAGCTTCCACCGCCACGTCGTCTCGATCACCGACAGATCGGCGGGGATCGCTTCGCGCAGGCCGACGTTGCAGAACAGCGTCCGTTCCGCGCTGTCGCAGGTTTCGAGAAGCAGCTGGCCGTCGGTGAGGCCGAGAGGATTGCGAATCAGCTTGACGCCGAACCGATCGAGCTTGCCTCGCGTCCTCAGCCGTTCGGCGATGTTGGCCAACACCGTTTCGTCGTCCGTGCTCAGCGGTGCGGTGACGCCGAAGTCGTCCGGCTCGGCGAATTCCATGCCGATCACACCGAGATCGGAGTCCTCCTCAGCGCTGAAACGGATCCCGGTCGCGTGTAGCCCGTCCTCGGCGAAGGCCGACCTGTCGACGAGGGCGGTTTCCGTCCTGCCCTCATCGCGAATTGCCCGTTCCACGAAGACCTCGCCGACGCCGGGTTCGAAGTGCTTGTGAAGGAGCCACATGGCAAACCGCTGCGACGCTTCGGTGGTGACGAGGTACTCGCCGAGTTCGCGGAGGCAGTCGCGGTCGTCCTCGCTCAAGACGCCGACGTCGGTGACGTCCATGTCGAGCAGCGCCGTGTAGTCGTGAACGCAGTGATCCCGCATCTGCAGCATGCTCAGCTCCTTCGATTCGTCTGTCCACATTCGGTGGCCGCTGCCGGCCTGATTCGTTGCGCCCACGTTCGCGTCCGCGACTGCACGGTGGGGACGGCGTGGACTTCGCAGTCGACGTCGAAAGTCCGTATGGGTCGTCCGACCCACATTATCGGCTGCCCAGGCCGAGGGATAGCGCTTGGGCTGAAATATCGCTATTCCCAGACGATTCCCAGTCGACACATAGGCAAGTCTCGGGTCAGGCAGTCGTCTCTTCGGTGTCGCGGTGGGCCTCCATCAGGCGCAGCCACACTTCGCTGATGGTCGGGAAGCACGGCACGGCATGCCACAACCGGTCCATCGGAACTCGGCCGGCCACGGCGATCGTCGCCGCGTGCAGGAGCTCGGCGACTCCCGGTCCGACGAACGTGGCCCCGAGCAGGTAGCCGTGGTCGAGGTCGACGACGATGCGGGCTCGACCGGTGTAGCCGTCGGCATAGAAGTTGGCGCCGGGGACCGTATCGCCGATGTTGACGTCGACCGTCTTGATGCGATGGCCCAGCCGCGTGGCCTGGTCGGTGGTCAGACCGACGGATCCGGCCTCGGGGTCGGTGAAGAACGCCTGCGGCACCGCTAGCGAATCGGCCGTGGCGACATGGGCGCCCCAGGGTGCGGTGTCAAGCGCTTGTCCGTTTGCTCGCGCACCGATCGCGTTGCCTGCCATGCGCGCCTGGTACTTGCCCTGGTGAGTCAGGAGGGCTCTGTGGTTGGCATCGCCGAGTGCGTAGAGCCAGGTCCCCTCGACACCGCGGACCAGGCAGGTGTCGTCGACGTCGAGCCACGATCCCGGTGTCAGACCCACCGTCTCGAGCCCGATGTCGCTGGTATTCGGTGTCCTTCCGGTCGCGAAGAGCACTTCGTCGACTTCGACTTTCTCACCGTTGTCGAGATTCACCCCGACCGGCCCGGTGCCACCGGGACGGTGCAGTTCGGTCACCGACACCCCGGTGCGGACGACGACTCCCGCGTCGGCGAGGCCGGCGCTGACCAGTTCACCCACGAACGGCTCCATCCTGGGAAGGAGGCCAGACGTGCGCGCCAGCAGTGTCACCTCCGATCCAAGACCGCGCCACGCCGTGGCCATCTCTACGCCCACTCCCCCGGCACCGACCACGGCCAATCGCGGCGGCACGGTGCTGCTGTCGGTCGCCCTTCGGTTGGTCCACGGCTTGGCCTCGGCGACACCTGGAATGTCGGGCACCGTTGCGGTGCTGCCAGTGCAGACGGCGATCGCATGGCGGGCGGTCAGGACGATGACTCGATCGTCGGCCGTGGCTACCGAAACACGCTGCGGACCGTCCAGACGTGCGTGGCCGCGGACCACGTCGACGCCAAGCGATTCCATCGAGGCGGCTTGGCCGCTGTCATTCCAGTTGGTCACGTACCGATCGCGTCGCCCAAACACCCCCGCGGTCGCGATGGAACCGGAGACCGCCTCGCGGGCGCCATCGATTCGCCGCACGTCCGCAACGGCGAGCACCGGCCGCAGCAACGCCTTGCTGGGCACGCAGCCCCAGTAGGAGCATTCGCCGCCCACCAGTTCCCTTTCCACCAGCGCAACCGACAAGCCGGCGGCCCTGGCGCGGGCCGCGGCGTTTTGTCCCACTGGTCCGGCACCGAGGACGATCACGTCGTAGGCGCCATCCTGGTCTGCCGCGCTGCCAGTGGACTGCCCAGGTGTCGGTGCATTCATCGTCTTGATTCCCTTCTGGTTACCGCTTGTCCGGGTCCGTCGCGTTGTTCTTCCCGAGATCGACGTTCGAAAGCTGGCATTTCGCAGCGCGAAGCGCGGCCGTCAGTATGGGTCGTATGACCCATTATTATGGGCCCAAGACAGCGGCGCTGTCCAGACGCTGCAGCACACAGGATTTGGACAGGATGCGGTTACGTCTTGTTCTTGGGACGTGACACCGACCGCGGCGCGCGCTTCTTGGGCGGCGACCGGAACGAGCTGACGTAGTCGACGGCGGCGTAGATCGCCGCACGCAACGGCTCCACGGTTCCGGTCGCATAGGTGAGCATGGTGCCCCCCTGATGCGCGGTGACCATGGCGACCGCGAGGTGGCGGGGGTCGGCGTCCTCGGTCAACTCACCGCGGCGGCGCATCGCGGCCACGCCGTCGTGAAACAACCCGAGCCATCGCTCATAGCCGGCGGCCAGGTGATCCAGGACGTCGTCGTCTGCCTCGAGTAACTCACCGGTCAGCGAGCCGTAGATGCATCCGCCCCGCAGATACACGGTCTCTTCATCCGCTATGACGGCATCGGCCCACGAGCGGAGCGCCCGCAGGCTCTCGAGGCCACCGAGCTTCGGTTGCGTGTGAAACGTGAGCACTTCATCGGTACGCGCGGCGATGACCTCGCGGGTCAGATCGCCCTTGTCCGCGAAATAGTGCGATAGCTGCGACCCGCTGACACCGGTGGCGCGACGCACGTCTACCAGGCTGGTCCCGGTCACGCCATGCTCGAACATCAGCTGGGCCGCGCCGTCGACGATGCGTGCACGCGTCGCCAGTCCCTTGGGGGTGAACCGCTCCGTTGCCTCCTCAGAGACGGTGCAGGCTGGGCGTTTCCGATCGCGGGGTCGACGAGGCCGGCGCGCCCCGCGTTCGGCAGGGTCCGCGGCGAACATGCGCAGGTAGTTCACGGCGAATCGCAGCCCGTCCGGAAGCGGCCATTCTTGGCGATAGGCGAAAGTGAGGAGACCCGCGCCTTGGTGGGCGGTGACGATGACCAGTGCCAGTGTTCTGGGATCGGCCTTCGCCAGGAGAACGCCCTCATCCTGCATCCGCTGGATCGACAGTTCGAGCAGCTCGACCCATTGCCAATAGCCGGTAGCCAGCGTCGCGCGCGTCGGCTCGTCGGACTTGGCAAGCTGTCCCGCCAGAGCGTGATAAGTGGGGGTGCCCGTGTATCGGATACGCCGCAGATAACGGACGTTCGCGTCGATCCACGCCTCGAAGTCGTCGAAGGTACCCAGGCCGCCCAACCTCGGCTTGCGATGGAAGTCCAGGACGATCCCGATCTGGCGGATGAGGATCGCCCGGAGTAGCTCCTGCTTGTCCTCGTAATAGTGAGTGAGCTGTGAGCCGCTCACCGACGCCGCGGTGCGCACCTTGTCCATGCTCAGCCCCGAGAGTCCCTCCGTCAGCAGGAGTTCTGCTGCCGAGTGCAGGATTCGCTCACGCGTGGCTCGTCCCTTGGCAGTGAATCGCTGCGCGTCGGGACGGTATTCGGTGGACATTTAGTGCAAGGGTAACCCGACTCGCTCCCAGAGCACGGCAGCATCCACCCATGTTCGTTGTCGGCACTTCAAGCGCTCGTTGAAGAGGCGCTCGTCCGATCCACCCGCCGGGTCCACCACCGCGGCGCGCACCATGGGTGCTCGTTGGGCGCTACTTAGCGAACGGTCGAGTCACACTCCCGGCCCGGGCCAAGAATGTCCGGATGAGCCCGGTCACCTCGTCCAGCGCTGACTCAAGCAGGAAGTGTCCACCGTCGAGCAGGTGGATGTCGGCAGACGGCAGATCCGAAGCAAACGCTTCCGCGCCTGCGGGACCGAAGATCTCATCTCCGCGACCCCACACCGCCAGCAGCGGCACACCGGTTTCGCGGAAGTACTCTTGCACGTGCGGATACATGGGTGCATTCGTCGCGTAGTCGCGGAACAGGGCGAGCTGCACCTCGTCGTTTCCCGGCCGCGACAGCAGCGCGTAGTCGTGGTGCCACGACTCAGGATCGACCAAGGTCTCATCAGGCACACCGGTCACGTACTGCCAGCGGGTGGCCTCCAACGTGAAGAACTGCCGCACCGCCGCCTCGGCCTCGCCCGTCGGCGCATTTTGGTAGTCCCACACCGTCTTCCAGAAGCTCTCCACGAATCCGGCCTCGTACGCGTTGCCGTTCTGGCTGATGATCGCCGTGATCGCCGCGGGGTCACCGAGCGCCAGGCGCCAGCCGATCGGGGCCCCGTAGTCGTGTACGTAGACCGCGTAGCGCTCCACCCCAAGGTTGCGCAGCAGCCCGACCGTCAACGCAGCCAGCGCGTCGAAGGTGTAGTCGAACTCGTCGATCGACGGCGCGTCGGACAGGCCGAAGCCCAGATGATCGGGCGCGATCACGTGATATTCGCTTGCCACGGCCGGAATCAGATGGCGGAACATGTACGAACTCGTCGGAAACCCATGCAGCAAGACCAACGTCGGTGCGCCGGCGTCACCGGCCTCGCGGTAGAACAGCCGATGCCCGTCGACTGTGGCGTAGCGGTGATGAACGATGGCCATCAGCGTCTCCTTCTCGGACACAGGGCGACACGAACGCAATTATGGGTCAGTCAGCCCAGTATGCACAACGGCCGTGCCGCACGCCACCCGCTGGACTCCCAGACTTCTCTCAGTTGCCGCACATTGACTCGCACTGGACGGGCCGGCCTATATTGGGTTGCATCACCCAGTACTGATCGAAGCGTCTACGGCAACGTACACCGACTGGACGGAGGAGCGCTGGAATGGGTAACGCATTGCAGGGCAAGAGGGTTCTGGTCGTCGGACGCGGCAGCGGTATCGCGCGAGCGGTCACCCTACTGGCTCGGTCCGAGGGTGCCGAGGTCGTTGTCGCGGGGCGCAACCTGGACGCGCTCGCCAGCGCGTACGACGATTCCGGCATCAGCGCGGAGTTCCTCGACATCACCGACGACACGTCCATCGACGCCCTGGCCGAACGAGTGGGAAGCGTCGATCACGTCGTCTCGACCGCGTCTGCTCGGGCACGCGGAAAGCTGTCCGAACTCGAACGCGTCGACGTGCAGCGGTCGTTCGACACGAAGGTGATCGGACCGACGATGCTCGCGAAGTACTTCGCGCCCCGGATGAACCCGGGCGGGTCGTTCGTGCTCTTCTCCGGCGTCAATGCGTTCAAGGTCAACGTCGGCTATCTGGGAGTGGCGATAACCAATGGCGCGGTGGACTTCCTCACCCGTTCGTTGGCGGTCGAGCTGGCGCCCATTCGCGTCAACGCGATCTCGCCCGGGGTCATCGACACCGGCGCCTGGGACACCATGGGCGAGGACGGCAAACGTGCGTACTTCGAGCGCGTCAGCGCCGAGAATCCAGCGGGTCGCATAGGTAGCCCCGAGGACGTCGCAGGGGCGGTACTGTTCGCCATGACCAACACGTTCATGACCGGGGTGATGTTGAAGATCGATGGCGGCGAGCCGCTCACCTGATACCCAGAGGAGCCCCCGATGGGAACCCTGATGTCGGTGAACGTCGGAATGCCCAGAGACGTTGACTGGCACGGCAAGACCGTCCGCACCGGGATCTACAAGACCCCGGTGCAGGGTTCGGTCATGGTGCGGCGGCTCAACGTCGATGGCGACGGGCAGGGCGATCTCAACGGTCACGGCGGCGAGAATCGCGCCGTGATGGTCTACCAGACCGAGTCCTTCGACTACTGGCGGACGTACCTGGGCCGCGACGATCTGGCACCCGGCGCCTTCGGTGAGAACTTCACGATCAGCGCTCTGTCCGACGACGTCGTCTGCATCGGCGATCGCTACCGCATCGGCACGGCGGAGTTCGAGGTGACCCAACCCCGCGTCACCTGCTTTCGGGTCGGCATGCGCCTCGGCGAACCAGAGATGCCCAAACTCCTCGTTGCTCACCATCGGCCCGGCTTCTACCTGCGCGTGATCACCGAGGGGCAGGTGTGCGCCGGCGACGCCATCGTGCAGACCCGCCAAGGACGGCATCGGCTGTCCGTCGCCGACGTCGACGCGCTGTTGTATCTGCCAGGTCGCGACGCCGATCGACTTCGACTCGCGGTCGACGTCCCGGCACTGAGCCCCGGGTGGGTGCAGTCCTTCCGCGATCTCCTTGCGCCACCTCATGATTCGGTCCAAACGACCACCGGATCGGGCTTTCGACGAGTCCGAGTGGTCGGCACCCATCGCGAATCTCCCGACGTGCTGTCGATCGAGATGGCGGCCGATGACCCACTTCCGCGGCCGACCGCAGGTCAGTACTTGGCCGTTCGGGTCGCCGGTGCGGGTGACCCCGCTCCCCTGCGCAGCTATTCGCTGTCGGGCGCCCCCGACGCAGGCACGTACCGCATAAGCGTCAAGCGCGAACCGTACGGCGCGGTGAGCCGATGGCTGCACGAGCACGTCAGCGTCGGAACCATGGTCGAGGTCGCCGGTCCTCGCGGTGACTTCAAGCTGACCGACGACGACGGTCCCGCCGTGCTGCTATCGGCCGGCATCGGGATCACACCGGTCCTGGCGATGCTGCATCGACTCGTTGCACGTGGCAGCTCACGCCAGGTCGTCTGGGTCCACACGACGCGTGACCGCACCACCAATGCCTTCGCCCACGAGGTCACCGCGCTGATCGACGCGCTCCCGCATGGCGTACAGCACGTGTTCTACACGGGTGAAGCCACCAGGCAGCGGTTGGACCAGGAGTCCATCGCCGCCCTCAACCTGCCCACCGATGCCACCGTATACCTTTGCGGGCCAGTCACGTTCATGGACGAGATGCGCGACGCACTGGTCGCTGCCGGGATCGGTTCGACCCGCATCAGGACCGAACTGTTCGGGGCGCTCCCACCGATCAATCCGGGTATTCACGACGCGCCTCCAGCCGTTCGGCCACATCCACCGACCGGGCCGCCCGGCACTGGGCCCGAGGTCACCTTCTCGCGTTCGGGGCTGACGGTCGGCTGGTCACCGCACTACCGCACCGTGCTCGAGCTGGCCGAGGCGTGCGACGTTCCCACCAGGTACTCCTGCCGCAGCGGCGTGTGCCACGTATGCGTCACCGGAGTCGTGTCGGGTTCGGTGGCATACGTCGAGGCCCCCCTCGAGGAACCCGCCGCCGGATCGGCGCTGATCTGCTCCGCCGCACCGCTGTCCGACCTCGTGCTCGATCTGTGAAAGGCACCCGATGAACGCGAACACGCCACCGCTGACCGTCGTCCTCGTGCACGGCGCATGGGCGGACGGGTCGAGTTGGGCGAGAGTGATCACGAAGTTGCGGCGCATGGGCGTCGCGGTCACGGCGGCACCGATCCCGCTCACCTCGCTCCACGACGACGTGACCGCACTCGACCGGGCGATCGACCGGGTCGGCGGGCCCGTCGCACTCGTCGGGCACGCCTACGCGGGAGCGGTCATCGGTGCCAGCATGCACAGCCAGGTGAAGGCCCTGATCTACGTCGCAGCGCTCGCACCGGACGAGGGCGAAACCGTCGCCGACGTGTTCTACCGCGCCGCACCACATCCCGACGCACCAATACTCGAGCCCGACCGCGACGGATACATCTGGCTGCCAACCGGAGCGTTCCCCGCGGCCTTCGCACAGAATGCGACGGCTGACGAGCATGCGGTCCTCGCTGCGGTTCAGCGACCGATCTCCGTCTCATGCATCCAGCAACCGGTACCACTACCGCGATGGAAGCACGTACCCTCCTGGTTCTTCCTCGCCGAGGAGGACAGGATGATCGACCCCGCCACCCAGGCGTTCATGGCGCGGCGAATGGGTGCGCACGTCCGCGCTCATCGCGTCGACCATGCCCCTCTGATCACTGCGCCCACGGCGGTGGCGGAGCTCATCGGCGAGGCATATATGGGACTCCAGACGCGAGTGTGACCGTGCTGAGCCGACGGATCGTCCTTGCCGCACGTCCGGAGGGCAAGATACGGCGGCACCACTTCGAGCTGGAGTCCGTCGAGATCGGCGACGTTCCCGACGGGCACGTCGTGCTGCGGGTCATCCTCGCGCAGATCGCGCCCGCCGCGCGGGCCGTGATGACGAGCACCACCGGCTTCCACCAGACCGAGGTCGGCGACGGAATTCTGTGCGCCGTGGTGGGCGAGGTCGTCGCAACGTCATCTCAGAGCCCCGCCTTGGGGTCGATCGTGATGAGCTACGGGCTCTGGGAGGAGTCCGCGATCGTCCGCGCCGAGCAGACGCGAGCCGTGGTTCCGGGCCACCCCCTGGTCCAATCTCGGCGTGCTCGGCCTCAACGGCCTGACGGCGTATTACGGGATGACGCGCATCGGTGAACCACGACCCGGCCAGACGGTCGTCGTCTCCGCCGCCGGCGGAGGTGTCGGCCTCGTGGCCGGTCAGATCGCACGAGCTGCTGGAGCGCGGGTGTTCGGAATCACCGGTTCAGACGACAAGAACCAACGGCTCGAGGCCGACTACGGGTTCGCCGGAACCGTCAATCATCGGTCACCGACGTTTCCCGAGGACCTGCGTCGAGCCTGCGGGGAATCCGGTGTGGACCTGTTCTTCGACAACGTCGGCGGCATGGTCCTCGATGCGATGCTGCCCCTGATGGCGCACCACGGCCACATCGTGTGCTGCGGCGCCGCAGCACAATACGACGAATCCGATGACGACGTCACTCAGCGAGGGCCACGGGGAATCCCCCAGCAGTTGATCAATCGCAGCCTTCGGCTCGAAGGCTTCCTCATCGGTGACTTCGCGCCCGACTGGGCCGACGCACTCGGCCGACTCGGCGAATGGCTCGGGGACGGAACGATCAAGGCCGCCGTCCAAGAGTGGCAGGGTCTCGAGAGCGCGCCAGAGGCCCTGATCGCCGTCTTGGCCGGGGACAGCTTCGGCCAGGCAGTCGTTCGCATCTCGCCGGACCCGGACTGAGCGCACCGGGACGAACGATCAGGGGCTGCCGCCGGAGGTGACATCCGACGCGGCGCCCTTGGCCGCCAGGACCTCTGGCCGCAGATACCCGATCAGGCAAACGCAGATCAAAGCCATTGCTACGGCGGGCCACTCGAGCGCGATGAATGCCGCTGAAGCAAACACGCCGAGCGTGATGAACGACCTCATCCGCAGCATCTGACGCATGCGCGCTGTGACGCCTTCGTGGGCGGGTCGATCGACTGCCTCCCAGCAGAGCGCCAGATAGGTGGCGTTCACGAGAACGAATACGGCCGCATACAGCGAGACGGGTGCTGCGGCCAACCTGCTGACGGCAATCCACTCGGTGCTGAACGGGATCAACGACACCGAGAAGAGATGCAAGAAGTTCGACCACACCAGGCGCGGCGTCGACACCTCCGCGTGGCTCAAGAGGTGGTGGTGGTTGATCCAGACGATGGCAATGAACAGGTAGCTCACCGCGTAACTCAACCCCGTCGGCCACAACGGAAGTAGCGCGCCGAACGTCGCGGTGTCCGGCGGTTTGAGGTCGAGGACCAGAATGGTGATGATCACCGCGAACACGCCATCGGAGAAGAGACTCAACCGGTCTGGACTAGTTCGTCGCGCAGCCATGTGCAGTGCCACCTCCCTCAACTGGGTTGCTGAACCCATACTCCGACGTTGGGTGACCTTCACGACGAATCAACAGAATCCTCACAGCACTTCGTACGATACCTTCCAGGTTGGAGTTACTGGGTTGAACAACCCAAAACTGATACGCTTTGGCAGCCAACCGGGCCGTTGAGGAGACGACATGACCACCTACGAGAACCGTTCGTTCATCGAACGCATCACTGACCTGGCCACGATCGAGACGATCGGGAGCGTGCTCAGCCGCTACGGCCTGGTGCTCGTCATCGGCTGGATCGGGGCGCTGAAATTCGCGAACTTCGAGGCCCACCAAATCCAGCCCCTGGTCGCCAACAGTCCGTTCATGGGTTGGCTCTACGACTTCCTGCCGGTGTACACGTTCTCGGCGTTGCTGGGCGTGGTCGAGCTGACCGCCGCGGTCCTGCTCGCGATCAAGCCGTTTGCGCCGAAGCTGTCCATCGGCGGCAGCCTGCTGTCCATCGTGCTGTTCGTCTCGACGATCAGCTTCCTATTCACGACTCCGGGTGTTTCCGAACCGTTGGGCGGAGGGTTCCCCGCGCTCTCTCTCACCGGGGAGTTTCTGCTGAAAGACGTCCCGCTACTTGGCCTTTCGTTCTGGAGTTTGGCCGATGCGATCAAGGCCGTCGAACGACGTTCGGCCACTTCGTCCTGAGCTTCGCATGCGCCCAGGACGTCTTCGCCGTGTGTGCCATCGACGTCGTGGCGTCTGCAACCGGATCCCGCAGTGTCGCAAGCCAATTTGTCGCTGTTAGACGGCGGGCCTCAGCACGAGGCGCTCTCGACCCAGGATTGTTCGGGACGGCACGAGGATCTGCCGCCTGGTGTCGACGATGTCCACTCCTGTGATGATCAGTGGGACGACCATCGGGGAGATGACGATCATGAAGATGAATAGGGCCATGAGCATGGTGCACTCACATTCCTCCGCCGTGCGGATTGGTTGCATTGGATTGTCGAAAAGCTGCGTTGCTATCGTCGTAGAACGTAACGGCCACTGCCCATGCGCAGCGACGTCGCGAGCCGACGAACTCTCAACCCGCTGTTGTCTTCCGGAGACAAATGCCCTTCGGTGGCCTGCAACGTTGTTCACCGACACACCGATTGACGACCGACGTTGTCGCCAGCTACATCGACGCGCGATGCCCGGTACCAAACACTGTGAGAATGACTGACACGAGTTCTACAAAACTGTTCCCTCGGCTTTGGCAATCCATATTGCTGTCTGGAGTGCTCGCCGTCGTTCTGGGTGCAATCGTGCTGGCGTGGCCAGGAACGTCAATCCTCGCCGCGTCGATGCTCTTCGGCATCTATCTGCTCGTCAGCGGCATCGCGCAGGTGATCTTCGCGTTCGGCCTCCACGTCGGGGCGGCCGCACGGATCCTGTTGTTCCTCAGCGGCGCGGCATCGTTGGTCCTGGCCGTCCTGGCCTTCCGTCACTTCGGCGAGGGGTACGCAGTTCTCCTGCTGGCCATATGGATTGGTGTCGGATTCATCTTCCGCGGCGTGTCGGTGACGGCGTCGGCGCTCAACGAACCGGGTCTGCCCGGCCGGGGTTGGATGATCTTCTCGGGGGTCATCACCATCATTGCCGGCACCATCGTGCTGGCATGGCCATTCGACTCGATCGTCACATTGGCCTTCGTGGTCGGCATCTGGCTGGTGGTCATCGGAGTATTCGAGATCGTGTCGGCCTTCCAAGTCCGCAATGCGGGTAAGTCCATCGCGGACGTCGATCAGACCATGCACGCCGCGCGGGCCGCCTAGCCCGAGTAGTCAGAAAGGATGGCCCTTGGCAGATTCTCAAGGGATTCTTGGCAGCGCGTCGACGAGTGCCTACGGGGTGACGAGGAACTTCTCTCCGGTCGCGCGCTTCACGTAGGCGTTGAACGCGTCGGGGCGCAGCATTCCGGCGAGGGAGACGTCTCGGGTGTAAGTACTGGCGAAGGTCGTGGTGAGTTCGGCGGCCACCCGGGCTCGGAGTCGTCCGATGGTCTCGGCTCCGGCGCTGCCAAGGAACGGGGTGAGCAGCCACCCGCCGAGGCCCCAGGCCATGCCGAAGTTTCGGGTGAGGATGGTCGGGCTGGTGTCGAGTGCGCCGTAGATGTAGACCTGCTTGTGCACGGTCGACCCATAGCGTGAGTACGCCGCCGCGGTCGCGTTGGCCGCTTCCTCCATGCCGTTGAGGATCTGACTTGCCAGCGTGCCCCCGCCCGTGGCGTCGAACGCCAGCGTCGCCGAGGTCGCCTTGAGTGCCTCGACGAGATCGACCGCGAACGACGGCGACGCCGAGTTGCATACGTAGGCCGCGCCAAGTGATCTGAGCAGTTCCTCTTGGTCGGGCTTGCGGACGACGTTGACCAGCGGAATCCCGTCCTGATGGCAGAGCTTGACGAGCATCTGGCCCAGATTCGACGCCGCCGCGGTGTGCACGAGGGCGGAATGGCCTTCCCGGCGCATGGTTTCCACCATGCCGAGAGCCGTCAGGGGATTGACGAACGACGACGCCCCGTCCTTGGCGGTGCTCCCCTCCGGCAAGACCAGACACGCGCCGGCATCGACGGCTCGGTACTGCGAATACATCGCACCGCCGGCGATCCCCACCGTCTTTCCGAGAAGGGCCTGCGCTGCGGGCGAGGACCCCGCGGCCACCACGGTGCCGGCGCCCTCGTTGCCGACGGGAAGCGATTGATCGAGGCGCGCCGAGAAGGCGCCCAGCGTCCCCGCCGTCAGTGACGCCGTGACGACGGGACGCTCCGGCGTGCCGCCCACCGTCGCGGTGCCCATGTCGGCGGTGGCGACGAGCAGACCCAAGTCCGACGGGTTGATCGGCGAGGCCTCCACCCGGACCAGCACCTCATTGGCGGCCGGGGTGGGCACGGGGACGTCGTGCAGCGAGAGCTCCAGAGTGCCCTGCGACGTCACCAGCGAACGCAGCTCCAGTGCGCTATCGGGCAGATCTGCGGTCATGGTTGGTGCCTCGTTCCTGTTGGTGGATGCCTTCAATCGTATGAACACGCGCCACTGCCTAGTCTGGGAACGTGCTGGCCGGTACGCCCCGACGTGATGTCCTCAAACTTCTTCTCGCCGCGCCAGCCCTTGCAGGCGTCGGCGCATTGGTCTCGACCTTCGACGAGCACACCGCATCAGCCGATAACCCGCAGCTGATCGACTTCGCGGACCGGCTCGTCCCGGCCGCCCAAATCGCGGCGGCAGGCTATGCGGGAGCCGTGGTCTACGTGTCCGAGTCTCGACCGGGCGCGAACTTCGACTTCAAGCCCGTCACCCGCGAATACGCCGATGCGTTGCGCGCGGCAGGTCTTCAAGTCGTCAGCAACTATCAGTACGGGAAACCCGGCTGGCCAACACCATCGGACTACACCCGCGGATACGACGGCGGTGTGGCAGACGCGAAGACGGCGCTGAGCTTGCACGCTGCCGCCGGGGGTCCCGATTCGGCACCGATCTTCTTCAGCGTCGACGAGGACATCGACGTCAACACCTGGAAAACCATTGCGCTCGAATGGTTTCGAGGAATCAACTCGGTGATGGGTACGGGCCGTACCGGCATCTACGGACATTCCCGGGCGTGTGCCTGGGCAATCGCGGACGACGTCATCGGGCACTCGAGCACTGCGGGATACCGATGGGCGTGGCAGTCACGGGCGTGGTCTCGTGGTGCGCGCGAGCCCGCGGCCGTGCTCTACCAGTCCGTCGTTTACACCCCGACAGACCCCGGTGTGCTCTTGGGAGACGTCCACGTGGACACCGACGAGGTCCTCGCCGCCGATTTCGGTCAATGGGCCCTCGGCCGATGAGCTATGGCCTAGGAGGCGTGAGCAGACGACTGATCTCGTCCGCGCAGGCCCAGCCGATGGTGATGCCCGCACCGCCGTGCCCGTAGTTGTGCAGGATGCGTGGACCCCGCTGGTCTCGGGATTCCTCCTCCAGGCGGACCACCGGGCGGCCGGGCCGCAGGCCGACGACGTGCTCGATGACGGTCGCTTCGGCGAGCGCAGGGACGATGTCGCGGCAGCGGCGGAGGAGCGATTCGGAGGTATCCGGGTCGACACGGGTGTCCCAGGAATGCTCGTCGAGCGTGCCGCCGAGGATGCAGTCGTGGGTGCGAGGATGGACGTAGGCGCGTCCCGCTGGATGGTTTTCTTCACGGACCGACATGGTCAACCCGGGATTGGTGACACGCACGATCTGGCCCCGCACCGGATAGACGCTTTCGTCGCCGACGAGATCTCGGGCGGCCAAACCCGAGCAGTTGACGATCGCGTCCACACCGTCCTCGGCGAGTTCCCCCAGCGAGTCGATGCGGCGTTGGTACCACTCGGCGCCGCCGGCGCGGACCTGCTCGGCCAGCCACGGTAGATACACGGGCATCTCAACGAGCGGCACCACGAACCGCCAGCCGTAACGATAGCCCGGCGGAAGCTCCGCGGCGGTCGCCGACCGCACGCCGCGCACGGCGTCGGCCCAGTCCGGCCGCCCCGGCGGCTCCCGATGGAGCGCCAGCGACTCGCGCATCACCACACCCGGTACTCCGCGTGCGGCTTGCTCGGCCAGCACGTCGTAGGTGCGCCTGCCCCATTCCGACACCCGGTCAGCCGGGCCGACATGGGTTGGAAACCACACTGCCGCCGCCAGGTAGGAGGTCGAGGCCTCGATCGGCGCGGCGGCCACCACTTGGACTCTGTGACCAGTCGCGAGAAGCCGTGCAGCCGTGGTCAGACCCACGATTCCCGCACCCAACACGGTGACGCGCATGGTTCCATTGTTCAGTGGTCGTCGGCGATGGCCAACGTCTTCTTCAGTTATCTTGCAGCACAAAATGACTGAGCAGGCGCCAGCTCGTGCGGTAGTTCACCACAGAGCTGGGCGCCTGCTCGTTGAGTCGAATGATCGATGCCGGGCTGCACCCGTCGCCGATCAGAACGGCACGTCCACGAAGCCGTTGGTGGTGTTGGCCTCGTCGTGGTTCGACACGTGGTAACCCAGCACGTACGGGCTGCCGGGATCGGTGCCGTAGGGCACGGCCGGATCGGGAGCGGCGCTGGCGATGGGCGCGAGTGCGACCGCGCCACCGATTGCCGCGGCGGCCAACCACGGTGCGATGAACTTGATGCTTGCCATGACTCTCTCCTGGTTCTTGGGTTCGCCCTCACTGGGCTCATGTAAATAATCGCCCTCGGGCGAGGAGATGTCGTCGCTGCTGACACCCAAATGATCTTGCTGCTAACCGGAATTGGCGGGGTCATACAGGCGCCAAGCGAGGCCTGTCGCGTCACAACGTATTTCACGCGCGCGGATACCAGCGGGATTGTGCCACTGTGTGTTCGGTGCATGGACTCCCCGGAGCGCAAAAGGCCCGCCACCCAGTCGGATGGCGGGCCGGTTCACGGCGAGGGTGGATCAGAATGGCACGTCCACTGAGCTGTTGGTGGGGTCCGCCACGTCATTCGACGCGTGGTAACCGAAGATGTACGGGCTGGTGGGCTCGGTGCCGTAGGGCACGGCCGGATCGGGGGCGGCGCTGGCGATCGGGGCGAGCGCGACCGCACCACCGATGGCCGCTGCCGCCAACCACGGTGCGATGTACTTGATCGGTGTCTTCATGACGTTCTCCTGCCTACGGGTGCGCCCTTACTTGCCTACGTCCAATCGTCACCCCGGGGCAGACCTGCGTCGTCGCTGCTGACACCCATTTCGGGGTTGCAGCTAGCCGGAATCCGGCACCAGCACTCGACTGCGGAAATGCCCGTGAGCTGCATTTATTCCGGCGCGGGGTGCAGTCTTGGCGTGGTGTAACCCGCTGGCCTATCTAGCAACGTGAAGAGCAAGCGCCGTGTGCCGCCGCCGATTGGTGAACTGCTCCGCCCACGCCGCCGAGCTCTTGCCCTGATCTTCGCCGCGATGTTGGTGCAGATGGCGATGAGCCTCGCCGCGCCGTGGCCGTCGAAGATCATCATCGACAGCGTGGTCGGCGATCGCAGTCAGCCGCACTGGATCACCTGGCTGTTGGCTGCGCTCGGCGTGGACGGCAAGACATCCATCGCCGAAGCCGCCGGCATCGCAACGGTGTTGATCGCCGCGGCGACCGGTGCCGCGATGTATGTCGCCAGTTACTTCACCGAGAGCCTGAGCCAGGGCATCGGCAGCGACCTGCGGGTGCGGTTATACCATCAGCTGCAGCAACTTTCGCCGGCCTACTACGACACCAACCGCGTCGGCGCCATCCTCTCGACCCTTACCAGCGACGTTCAGTTCAGACGATTCAGAGCTTCGCGTCGATGTCCACCCTGAACATCCTCACCAACGCGCTGACAGTCGTCGGCATGATCGTCGTAATGCTCTTGTGTCGTTGGGATTTCACACTGATCGCGCTCGCCGTCACGCCGTTCTTGGCCGTCTTCGTGACGTGGGTGAACAAGGCCGTCAAAGCTGCGGTCACAGAAGTCCGCACGCCCCGCGAAGCCGCATTGACTGGCTGAGGGTCGGAGCGCCCAGTGCACGCTCGTTGCACGCGAATCGCGAGTAACTCCGTCAACACCCGTGCAGTCGGCGGGGTTCAGGTGCCGATTGCCGCGGTCTGTGACTCGACGACCGTCTGGGGCGGGGCCGTGCGCTCCCACAGCAGTGCGCCCACACAGGCTGTCAGGACCCATCCGATCCCGATTACGCCGCACCAAAGCAGCAATGCCATCGCCACGCCGATGGGGCCGAAGCCGTCCCAGTCGTGAAGCAATGAGGGAAAGAAGAGCCGGGCGGCGAGCGGGATGGCGATGCCGTCGATCAGCAGCCCGGCAAGTCCCGCCAGGGCGAGGTGTGTCAGACCGCGACTGCCGTCTCGGACCAGCAGAACGGGTGTCAGTGACCAGAAGGCCCAGACCGGCATCAACGCCACCACGAACAGCAAGACATGCACGGCATGCGTTTGGTGGCTGCCGAACATGATCCGTTCGCGTGCGGTGATCATGATCAGATACAGCAGGAACCACGCCGTGCCCCGCAGCAGTCTCTCCACGATCCCGAACTGCTCGCGACGCCAGGCCTTCGCAAAGATTCCAGCTATGGTGGCCGACATGGGGATTCCCCACACCAGGAACCCCGCGACTCCGATCAGAGTCCAGTCCGCCCTCAAGCCCGACGCGTGACCGAACGCCTCCCGAACCCGGTCGCTGAGGGGATGCTCGAGTGCCAACTGCCGGATGAAGACGGTGCCAGGGCTGGCACTGTCGGCGAAGCCGTGGAAGTAGCTGAAGCCGATGATGATCAAGGGAATGACCGTGGTGAACAACTGAGTGGACACCAGCGTGCCCTGTGTGCCGCCGTCGATTTCGTTGAAGCGGGCCACCAGCGCCGCGGCCGGTCGTACTTTGCGTGACTGCTCAAGCCGCCGGTAACGCTCTTCGAGTCGTCGACGGACGTCGTCACGGTTCATGCTTGGACTCATGGGCCGGCGAACTCCTTCAACCTCCCCGTCCCGGGACTGTAGACGGCGCCGCCGGACGACCGGCTCTCGGAATACCCCCGTCTTACCAGACTCGTGTTGCTTGCAATCCTTGGCCTTCGGTACCCGACCGACCCGCTACGGCGCAACCAGAATTCCGGCGATGGACGCTGCCTGGAGGAACTCGGGGATGGTCATGGCTCCGAATCCGGTGTGGATCGGGCCATTGTCGACCCCCAGCCACGGTACGACGCCCGGGTCCGGGTCGACGTCGAGGTTGTAGGCCTGGTTGCCGGGCAGGTGGTATTCGAAGAGGTTGCCCAGGAAGTCGACCGCGAAGATGAGGTCTCCGAGGATGCTGGTTCCCCACAGTGCAGCGGCGTTCGTCAGCGGCGTTTGCGCGCTCGGATCCCCCAGCAGCACGATCGGGCCGTAATGCGGGTTGAGCCCACCGCCGGCAACGTAGGGCTCTTCAAACGGCTGCAAGCCGGGCAAGTCACTGGCCAGATACGCCGCGGGGTCGCCGTACGCGGCGGTGTTGACGAACAGCGAGTTGGCCCCGTTGCCCGGGACCGTGGTGGGCAAGCCCAGGCTTTCGAATCCAATGCCGCCCATACCGGTGTTCTGGGCAACGTATTCGGCTTCCCAGCCGCCAAGGGAGTGGCCGGTCACGAAGATGTCGCTCGGCGCGTAGCCCTGCAGTGCCGCCTCGGCCTGTACCTGCTGCGCGAATTGGAGCGCCTGGGGAAACGCTGCCGGCGTGGTGTTGGTCAAGATCCCGATGGAATCGGTCAGGACCTGAGCGACGGCGATCAGCGGGTTGAAGAGAAGATTGGTGCCACCGGTGGTGCCCTGGTAGGCGATGATGATCTGCTTCTGCGGCGTCACCCACACCTGGGCGGACTCGCCGGTGAATTCGTTGGTGGAGGTCACCGGCCAGCCGTTGACCGTGAACGGCGTCAAACCGCCCGGAGTCCCCCCGAGCACGTATTCGGCGGCCGCCGCGTTCAGGAACTGCGCGACGGTCGGAGTGGGCGTCGTCAGCGAGCCGGTGAACGTTTGGCTGGGCGGGACCGGTTGGCCGGTCAGCGGCGCGTCCAATCCGACGATGCCTTCCAGACGCCGGAAGACGGCGAAGAACAGATCGGCGATCGGGGACGGGTTGATCGGGCTGGGCGCCGTGCCCGCCGACGTGGTTATCCCGAAGAGCCCCAACACCGCGTTGACGATTCGGCCAGGCAGGGACAGTATCGCGGCGATCGGCGACACCGCAGCGGGAGCGCTTGGCGTCGTGGTCACCGTCGCCGTGCTGACCGTCGCGGTGGCCGTCGGCGACGCGGTCGCAGCCAGTGCTGTGCGCGCGGCGGTGGGCGACTCGTCGAGCGTGGTGCGCGCCGAACTCGGCGGCCGCGCGGTCTCGGATTCGCCAACCAGCGACAGCGGTCGCGGCGCCGTGCGTGTCGACGTCTTCGGCGAGACGGTCAGTGAGGTGTCCGGCGGGGTCGCGACCGCGGCCTCGGGCTGTTCTGCGCCCGTCGGGATCGACGGCGCGACGGTCGCCGTTGGCGCAGTTGACGTGGGTGGGACTTGTTGAGGTGCAGCCGAATCCGATTCGACCGCCGGCGTCGTCAGACTGGTTGAACTAGCTGCCGAGGATGTCGGGTCGTCCCCAGTGGCTGAAGGCTTGGCAGCGCCCGGTCGGGACTTGCTCTCGGGGCCGGCGGTGGGGTCGTGCCCGATCGCCGATGTCCGGGTTGTGGTGGGCGTTGCGTCCCGGGCTTCGTCGGCTGTGTCGGTGTGGGTGGAGGACGACGGCGATTGCGCCCGATGGGTGCCATGCCGCTCCGACTCCGGAGACTTCTTGGGTCCGGCCGGGGCGCCGGGATGGGTTGCCGAATCCGAATGGCTGACCGACCCGCCCGCCGAGTCCCCACCGGTGGTGTCGGCCCATGCCACGCCATGCCCGGTCACCGCCGCCATGCCCACCCCGAGAGCTACGGCGAGACCGCCGCAACGCACCGCACGAGATTTCGCAGCCTTCCGGCGGCCAGATACCGTCACGTTCACTTCCTCCCAAGCTCACGCGCGCCGTGGGACAACCCACCCTCGACCAGCGCGCCGCAAGTATGCAACGGCCCCGCGTGGCTACGGTGGGAAATGCGATCTGCGCCTACTGGACGTTGCTGAACGACCTGACGTCGTCGTGCAGCTTCCCGTAGCGCGGCGGAGCCTCGCGCCGACCGAACTGGCTGATCTCCTGCCTGTCGGACCTCTTTCGTGGGTGGTGAGCGTCAAGTAGCGTCCGGTCCATGACGCAAGTTCTGCGGACTCGGGTCTGTGTTGCCGGCGGCGGTCCCGCCGGCATCGTTCACGCGCTCCTGCTGGCCCGCGCCGGGATTCAAGTCGTCGTCTTGGAGAAGCACGCGGACTTCCTGCGCGACTTCCGCGGTGACACCGTGCATCCGAGCACTCTGCGCATCATGGACGAGCTGGGGTTCATCGACGAGTTCCTGCGGCTGCCGCACACCAAGATCGACCACGTCGCGTTCGACACCGACGGCTCGATTCGCACCTTCGGCAACTTCAGTGCGCTCAAATGGCTCGGCTTCAAGGAGCCCTACATCGCGTTGATGCCGCAGTGGGACTTCCTCGACTTCCTCGCCGAAAAGGCCTCTGCCTACCCGGAATTCACCTTGATCCGCAATGCCGAGGTCACCGAGCTGATCTTCGACGGCGATCGGGTGGCCGGAGTGCGTACGCCGGAACTGGAGGTGCGCGCCGACCTGGTGGTGGGCGCTGACGGTCGCAAGTCCGCGGTGCGCGCCGCCTCCGGTCTAGAGCTGGCCAGTGCGCACTCCCCGATGGACGTGCTGTGGTTCCGCCTGAAGTGGCGCCCCGGCGATCCTCGCGAGCTGTTTGCGGTGATCCGCAAGGGGCTGATGATGGCCATGATCTACCGGGGCGACTACTGGCAGGTCGCCTACCTGGTGCCGAAGGGAGCCAACCCCAAGGACGGCTCGCTGGAGGCGTTCAAGGAACACGTGGCCTTCGCGCGACCGCAGCTGCGTGACCACGTCGACGACCTACACTCCTGGGACGACGTCAGCCAGCTCGACGTGCGGGTGGACCGTCTCAAGACGTGGTGGCGCTCCGGCCTGTTGTGCATCGGCGATGCGGCACATGCCATGTCACCGGCGGGCGGCGTCGGCATCAACCTGGCGGTTGCCGACGCGGTGGCCGCAGCCAACATCCTCTGCGCCCCGCTGCGGGAAGGCCGGCTGACCGACGCGGACCTCGCCAAGGTGCAGCGCCGGCGGGAGCGGCCCGCCCGCATCATCCAGGCTGGACAGGTCTTCATCCAGAACAGGGCGATCGAGCCCAACTTGAAAGGCGACCTGTCCCCCATCCGGGTGCCGAAGATCATTGGCATGGGCCCGCTGCAGGCCATTCCGCCGATCATCGTGGGACGGGGCTTCAGCCCCGAGCACGTGCGAACCCCGGATGTGCACGTCGCCTAAGGCGCGGACATCGGATCAGTCCGGGACATCTGCCCACCCCGTGCATGCAAACCGATGCTCTCCCGCATCTCGCCAAGCACGCGTACCACCACTTGAGCGGCAAGCCACAACGCCACCTGATCGTCTCGGGACACCGCGGGCAACAAATCGGCGATGCGCTGCCGGCGGATGTCGGCACGCGCTTCAAAGTTGCGCCGACCCGCCTCGCCGAGCACGACCAACGACGCTCGACCGTCATCGGGGTCGCTCCATCTCTCCAGCAGCCCCTGACGTTCCATGCGCTGTACCAACTGAGTCATCCCCGACTGGCTCGAGCCCTCGGCAGCAGCAAGCGCCGTCAAGCGGATCGGGCCTTCGCGGTACACCCGGTTCAGCACCAGCGCCGCACTCGCGCTGAGATCGTCGCGGTCGATCAGGTGACGCCACATGAAGTCGGTCCCGAGCTCGATCATCGTCGCGATTGCTTCGACCCCGTCAACCGCTGCTGGTTCCATGCGTCAATTTATATCACCGAAGTGATTGATATAGGTCGGTAGGCGCGGGCACATTTTTCGTTGAACGCCGCGGCGACCACACGTTATTCCATCGACTCCTGGCACACGCACGACCCTCTCGCTGACAGGTGGCACACAGCAGGTTAACAGGGACTGTGGCCGCTGGAGCCTTTGCGGTTCACTATCTATCATGCATAGGATGTAACTCGCTTCGTGGCCGTGGAGGAGCCGCGGGAGACCCCTGCGGCCTGGGACCGGATGGCGAGAGGTGATCGAGTGAGTCAACGTTCAGTCGGCCGAACCGTGCTGGCGCGAATCTGGCTACCCTTGGTTGCCGTCATTGCGATCACCTTGGGTGCGCTGTGCATGTGGAAGGTGCATCAGGCGTCCGCCCCTGGGCCCGTCCTCGCCGTCAACGGCCCCCAGGCGCCCGAGGAGTTCGTTCCCAAACAGCTCACGTATGAGTTGGACGGCTCCCTCGGCGACGGCGGGATGCTTTCGTACATCGACATCGACGGCCATCCGCACACGGTCGACATCACGTCGTTGCCCTGGTCGCACACCGAGACCACCACGCTCACCGTCGTCTCCGGCAGTATCTCGGCGCAGGTACACGGGGATGCGGTCCACTGCCGAATGCTGGTGAATGGCGTTGTCCGCGATGAACAATCGGCGACACGTCAGGACGCGGACGTCACCTGCAGAGTGAAATCGGCGTGAGTGCGCATCAGGCAGGCCGGCCGTTCTTCCCCAGAACGGTCCGAGTCCTCGCCATACCGATCATCGTCTTCTGGGGCCTCGTCGCCGTCACGTCGAACACCTTCATCCCGAAGGTAGAAGACGTCGCAGCAGAACTCGCCGGGCCGATGATCCCGACCTACGCGCCGTCCCAGGTAGCGATGCTGCGCATCGGCGAGAAGTTCCAAGAGTCCACGTCCACCAGCCTGACCATGGTCGTGCTGGAAGCCGACCACCCGTTGGACGACAAAGATCACCAGTACTACGCCGACTTGATGCAGCGTCTGAAGAACGACCCCCAGCACGTGCAATACGTGATGGATCTCTGGGGCAAGCCGATCACCGCCGCAGGAGCGCAGAGCGTCGACGGCAAGGCCACGTACGTGCTGCTGCGTCTTGCCGGTGACATCGGACAGATCCAAGCGAATCAGTCCGTTGACGCCGTTCGGGACATCGTCAAGAACGACACCCCTCCGCCGGGCCTCAAGGTCTACGTCAGTGGCGCGGCGCCGCTGGCTTCGGACACGCTGTCGATCGCCAACGCCAGCCTGAACAACATCACCATCGTCACGATCTTCCTGATCATCTTCATGCTGCTCCTGGTCTACCGCTCCCCGAGCACCGTGCTGATGCCCCTGGCCAGCGTGCTGTTCGAGATGCTGATCGCCAAGGGAGTCGTGGCCACCCTTGGCCACTTCGGGGTCATCCCGACTCTCGTCGTTCGCCAGTCAACATGGTCGTCTCGCTGACCTTGGGGGCCGGAACGGACTACGGCATCTTCCTGATGGGCCGCTATCAGGAGGCCCGCCAACTCGGCGAAAGTCGGGAAGACGCGTACTACACCGCATACCGGAGCGTGTCGCCCATCATCATCGGCTCGGGGTTGACCATCGCGGGCGCCGGTTTCTGTCTGAGTTTCGCGCGACTCGACTACTTCCACACCATGGGGCCAGCGGTCGCCATCGCCATGTTGTTGACCATCTCGGCGGCACTGACACTCGGTCCGGCCATCTTGACGGTGGGCAGCCTCTTCGGGCTCTTCGACCCCAGACGGATGGTCAGGGGCCATCTGTACCGGCGAATCGCGGCGAGCGTGGTGCGCTGGCCGGTGCCCATCCTCGCAGCCAGCTGCGCCGTCGTCATGCTGGGCGCGATCTTCGTGCCGTCCTATCAGGTGAACTACGACGATCGGGCTTACCAGCCGACCGACGGCCTTGCCAATCAAGGATTCGAGGCTTCGGATCGGCACTTCCCGCCGAGCAAGCTGTTCAGCGAGATGCTGATGGTCGAGACGGATCACGACATGCGCAACTCGGCGGACTTCATCTCGCTGGACCGAGTGGCGGGCGCCCTCATTCGTGTTCCCGGCGTCGCCATGGTGCAGAGCATCACCAGACCGTTGGGCCGACCACTCGACCGCGCCACGCTCCCCTACCTGTTCACCACGCAGGGCGGCGGGAGCGGTCAACAGCTGCCCTTCAATCAGCAGTCAGAACGGCGATACCGACAAACAGGCCCAGATCCAGGCGGAAACCGTGGCGACGCTCGGCAAGACGATCGAGCTCACCCAGAAGCTGGCCGATGATCTGCACTCGACGGTGCTCACCTTGGAGAATCTGCAGCAGGTCACCGACGAGGTCAACGCCGACATCTCGAATCTCGACGACTTCATGCGGCCGCTCAAGAATTACTTCTACTGGGAGCCACACTGTTTCGACATTCCAGTGTGCTACGCCTTCAAATCGCTGTTCGACGGGCTCGACGGCATCGACGCCCTCGACGAACAGATCGCCAACGCCGTCACTGATTTCCAGGCCGTCGACGCGCTCATGCCCCAGATGGTTACCCAGTTGAAGATCCAGCGCGACGAGACGCAGGCGCTGCAGGCCGTGATCGTCAACTCGTACGGCCCTGCGCATCTGCAGTCCACCCAGACCGACCAGACCTTCGATGACTTGATCAACGTGGGCAACGACTTCGACAAGTCTCGCAGCGATTCCTACTTCTACATGCCGCGAGAAGCGTTCGACAACGACGACGTCAAAACCGGTATGCAGCTGATGATGTCGCCGGACGGCAAGGCGGCACGCTTCATCGTCACCCACGAGGGCAACGCCATGGGCCCCGAAGGTGTCGAACACGTCGAGAAGTTCCCCGAAGCCATCCAGATAGCGCTGAAGGAAACCTCGTTGGCGGGCGCCAAGATCTACATCGGTGGTGCGGGCTCGAACAACAAGGACATCAAGCAGTACGGCGCATCCGATCTGCTGATCGTCGCGATCGCCGCCTTCATCCTGATCTTCCTGATCATGTTGATCATCACCCGAAGTCTCATGGCCGCCTTGGTCATTCCCGGCACGGTGGCCTTCTCATTCGCCGGCGCGTTCGGTCTTTCCGTCCTGGTCTGGCAGCACCTCATCGGCTTGCACCTGCACTGGCTGGTCCTGCCGATCACGTTCATCATCCTGGTGGCGGTCGGGTCGGACTACAACCTGCTGCTGATCTCCCGGGTCAAGGAAGAGATTGGCACCGGGGTACAAAGGGCCGGGTTGCATACCAGCCTGATCCGCGCGCTGGGAAGCACCGGTGGCGTGGTGACGTCCGCAGGTTTGGTGTTCGCGTTCACCATGCTCGCGATGCTCACCAGCGATCTGCGGACCATCGGTCAGGTCGGGACGACCGTGTGCATCGGCCTACTACTCGACACGCTGATCGTGCGTTCGTTCATCGTGCCGTGCATCCTGCGGATCCTCGGGCCCTGGTTCTGGTGGCCAACACTGGTGCGTTCTCGTCCGCTGCGGCAGGTGTCGGATTTTGGAGTGAAGCAATGAGTTCAATACCGTGGGCCCTATTGTCGGTCATCGCCTTCTGCGCCGTCGTGGTGTTCGCCGCCCTCGGCGGCGTGTTCGTGGCTCGGCTGGTGCGCCGACCGACAATGCCGTTGAGTGAGCAAGTCGGAGGCATCCCAACGGTTCTGCGCAAGCTCAAGAAACGCGAACCGATGACGGAGGAAGAGTTGACCCTTGCCAAGCAAGCTGTTTACGATCGTGGGTCTTTGATGGCCCTTTGCATCCCCGCGACGATCTTCAGCATCGGATGCTTCTACGTGTTCGGCAGCCTTGACTACGCGCACTTGCACGGAATAACGCCCTCCGAGCGCACGTTTCTCGGCGTGATTCCCATGTTCACGTCCACGAACCTGTTCATTCGGATGGTCATGAGCGCGAGCTTGAGGCGGCGGCTGCCGAAGCCCCAGAAGCAAGCCGTGGCAGCGGCTGCGGGCGGAAGTGACGAGAAGATCAGCCAACTGTGAGCTCCACGTCAACAATCGGAGTCGGATTCCGCTCCGAACGCGGCCCCGTCCTCATCTCCGTCATGCTGAGCACCGGCCTCGTCGCCATCGACTCGACGGTATTGGCTACCGCCGTGCCGTCGATCGTCGGCGAGTTGGGTGGGTTCCACCAATTCCCGTGGTTGTTCTCCGCATACCTCCTCGGGCAAGCCGTCACCACGCCGATCTACGCGAAGCTCTCCGACGTCTTCGGCCGCAAGCCCATCCTGCTGCTGGGCATAGCACTGTTCCTGCTCGGCTCGATCCTGTGCGCTGCTGCCTGGAACATGCTTGCGCTAATCGTGTTTCGGGCGGTACAGGGCCTCGGCGCCGGTGCAGTCCAACCCACCGCGATGACGATCGTCGGGGACATCTATACGTTGGCCGAGCGCGCCAGGGTTCAGGGCTACCTTGCCAGCGTCTGGGCCGTTTCCTCGGTTGTCGGCCCCATGCTCGGCGGCGTCTTCTCGCAGCTGGGGATCTGGCGCGGCGTGTTCCTCATCAACATCCCGCTGTGCCTGATAGCGGCATGGATGTTCAATCGGCACTTTCACGAGACGATCACGCGCCGACATCGGACGGTCGACTCTCTGGGAGCGTTGTTGCTGGCGTTGGCGATGACGTCGTTGGTGCTTGGCGTGCTCGGTGGTGGCCAGACCTGGGCATGGAACTCGGTACCGAGTGTCAGCACCTTCACGGTGGGCGCCGTGCTGTTGGCGACCTTCGTCGTGGTGGAACGCCGAGCCGTCGATCCGATACTGCCCCTGTGGGTGTTCTCCCGACGACTGCTCTGCGCGACCACCATCGTCGCGTTTGGCGTCGGCGCGATCCTGATGGGGCTGACCTCTTACGTGCCCACCTATCTGGAAGGCTCGCTGCGGGTTCGGCCCATCATCGCCGGTCTTGCGCTGGCCGCGTTGACGATCGGCTGGCCGGCGACGGCCAGCATTGCCGGGAGGCTCTATCTGCGATGGGGATTCAAGAAGACGGCAATGGTCGGCACCGCGCTGGTGATCGTCGGAGCGGCGGTGCTGGCGGGGATGGCACACCGGCCGAACGTCGGGGTGGTGGCGACGGCGTGTCTGGTGATCGGCGGCGGCATGGGGTTGTTGGCAGTGCCCACGCTGATCGCTGCACAGTCCAGCGTCGACTGGAACGAACGGGGCGTCGTGACGGGCAACAACATGTTTGCCCGCTCACTGGGTAGTGCCATCGGCGTCGCCATCTTCGGCGCCATCGCCAACTCGATCTTTGGCTCTGGTGACATCCGATCGGTGGGTCCGGCAGCGATCCAAGCCGGTTCGGCAGCGGTGTTCATGGGCGTCCTCGTGGTCGCCGCAGCGACCGCCATCGCCGTGGTCGCCATGCCGCACACACCGCCGTCACACCAGACTGCGTTGCCTCCGCCCCTGCCCGAGGCCTGAGAAATGCTGCGCGGCTTCAGATGATCTCGATCTCGTATTCGATCACGCGCTGAGGCTCGAGCCCGCGTGGACCCTCTTCATCGACTCCGCCCTGCGTGGGCAGCCTGCGCGTCTGAATCACGACGTCATAGTTCTCCGTGTCGGCAAGTTCTTCCTGCGGCGCCAGTTCCATTTGCGCGTTGTCGACTGCAGCCAGCGGGAATTGGGCTCCGACAATGAGGTGCTGCTGGCAGTTGCTGCACGTCGTGGGATGCCAGCGGCTCAGCACCGCTTCGGTGCCGACGTATGTGCTCGTGCCGCCGATGTTGGCAAAGACCGAAATGGTGAAGGAGCCCGCGATCTGGGCGCGATCGATGCCCTTCACCGCGACCGTCTTGCTGGCCCGTGCATGTCGCGGTGCGGGCCGTCTGAGCATCTCGAGACCCGCGTCGTCGTCGAGTGAGCCCGGTCCGTAGGTGTAGCCGAGTTGAGTCTCGATGTCGATGCAGTCCCGTGGCGTATACGCCGTCTCGCCGTCGTCGATCGTGAACGGTCGCAAGGGCGAGTCGAGATCGAGGACCTGGCCGTCGGCCCCTTCGGTTCCTGGATACCCGGCGATGATGTCCAGCTGCTGGGTGGCCTTCTGCTCCCGTTGCCATAGCCAGAAGACGCGGTCCACGAAGCAATGATGGAAATAGAAGATGGGATCGTATGCGGCCGTGTCGTTTTCCCCCATGTCGCCGTTCGCGCCGGCTAGGGGCGAGGCGTCGAACCCGGGCAGCTCGAACCCGCCGACCGCGAGATGGATGCTGTTGTGTGGCGCTTCGAGCGACGTGACTGGCGGTCGGTGCTCGAAGTTCCATTGCTGTGCCGACTTCAGGTTTGAAAACGCGGTGTAATTCTCTGCCTTCAGGCATTCCTCGTAACGTTGCTTGACGTGGCCAGAAACGCGTCGCTGCCCATTGACGAACACCTCGACATCTGCGGTGAGCCAGGCGATGACGTTCTCGTTGAGGAGCGTGACGTTGCGGTCGGCATCGGCATACTGCTGGTTGTGTCTGGTTGTTTCGGCGCGATCCAACGCCGTGCCGACCAGCCCTGACAGCGGATAGCGGACGGTGTCGTAGCCAACCGGCTTGCTGTAATCCGCGCCATCGTCGAATGTCTCGTCGAGCTTCTCGATGAAGTTGAAGCTCCGCAGGGGGTTCTCGATGGTCTCGCCGTCGAGTTCGACGGTTGGGCGCGTGAAGACCCAAGGAACCCCCTTCATCAAACTCTCGGAACTCGTCTCATCCCAGAATGGCAAGGTGACGTGGGCGCACCCTGGAACGCTCCGGAGGGCGTCCTCGACCTCGTGCATGTATGCCCGATGCCACAGCGGGAACAGCACATTCTGGTGGTTGCAGTAGTCGCCGGGTGCGCCGTGGTGTCCAGCGAGCGCGTAGAACGACGTCGGATCGCTCGCGGGGCGACTGGCCATGCCAATCCATGCCCGCCACAGATCTTCCAGTGGTGCCTTCGTTCCCGCTTCGTACTCGGCCTGCATGTCCTGCACCGAGCGGCGAACGCGCGGCTCCTGCCTACCGGCCATGGTCTTCCCCCTCGAATCGTCGACCAGCCCGTCTGCCCCTGCAACCGCACTATAGGGATCGCAACCCGGGCTCGGCTGGCTGTTGAACAACTTTGGTAACGCCGAATAAGCAACTTCCCTACAGATGGGCGGCGGTTGCGTGATGCAATACGACGGTGACAAGGACCGGTCTGCTCGATGCCGTCCTCGCGGCGCACGGCGGGATGGAACGGTGGCGAGAATTCAGTACCATCGAAGCGACGATCGTCAGCGGCGGCAAGCTGTTTGAGCTCAAGGGCCAACCCCAGGACCCCACGCCACGACGGATGCGCGTTGCGCTGCACCGCGAATGGGCGTCGCTGAAGCCGTTCGGTGCGGAGGATCAGAAGACCGACTTCACGCCCGAGCGCATCGCCATCGAGAAGCTCGACGGCCGCGTCGTCGCCGAGCGGGACGACCCGCGGGCATCGTTCGCCGGGCACGAACTCACCACGACGTGGGATCCCTTGCAGCGCGCCTACTTCAACGGTTACGCGCTGTGGACGTATCTGACCACGCCGTTCCTGATGGCGATGCCCGGTTTCACCGCCACCGAGATCGATCCGGTCGACGAAGACGGCGAACGGTGGTCCGGACTTCAGGTTCGTTTCCCAAAGAGTTTCGCCAGCCACAGCGACCTGCAGGAGTTCTACTTCGACGACGACTTCACCTTCCGTCGTCACGACTACCGCGTGGACGTCGCGGGCGGGTTCGCTGCCATCCAATACGTCTACGACGTGGTCGAAGCCGACGGAATCAAGCTGCCGACCAAGCGCCGGGCGTATCGCTGCGACGCCCAGGGCCAGCCCATGTCCGACGAGCTGATGGTTTCGATCGACCTCAGCGACGTTCACCTGTCGTGATGAACTCAGCTTGGCGGTGAATAATCGGCAACAGAACCACCGCCAGCCGTCTGCGCCGCGAGAAGGGAAGTCCGATGATCGAGGTCCTCACCGACATGCCGAACGGAGTGAGCGGCATCCGCGTGTCGGGCAAAGTGAGTGGTGACGACATGCGCGAGTTCAAACCAACCATGGAAGAAATGCTCCGCGGGGACGAAATCAGGTTCGTGGAGGTCGTCGCCGACGACTACGCGGGCTTTGGTCCCGGCGGCCTGACCGAGGACCTGAAGCTGGGCTTCGGTGCACTGTTTCATCACCACTCGTCGTTCAAGCGAATCGCCGTCGTCTCCGACAAGGAATGGATAGCCCACACGCTGCACGCGCTGGCGTGGATGGTGCCCGGCGAACTCAAGCTCTTCGGCCTCGACGAGATCGATCGCGCGAAGGAGTGGGCAGCCGGCTGAGGTCGAGTCAGGTCAGACCATGGCCCTCATGCGTCGGGCCCAGCAAGCGCTACCTGTCTCAGCCATTCGAAGGTAGCCGCGGTCGTGGTGCCATAGACGAGATGTGCGCTGAGATCCTTGCCCAACGTCGTGGCGTAGTCCCAGATTGGTTTGTAGAGCTTGGCGGGGGCCAGCACTGCAAAGGACTGCAGCCACCCTGTCGCGCGGAAGGCTCATCGTGCGTGTACCTGATGTTGCTCCTCGACAACTGGCGTCGACGTCGCTGGAGTCACGGAGACGATCTGGTGCTTCATGAGTGGTTGATCACTCTGAGTGCTGAAATCACCAATCGCGCAGAGCACATTCAACTCCGGCATGTAGCCGCTGACGCTCCCTACTGGGATGTCGTAACCGATGACTCGATATCCCCACACGGTGCGTGTGCTGCCGTCCCGCGCAAAGCTCGTGACGTCGATGAGGTCGAACTCGGTGAGCCCGCGGTCACTCATGTCGGCTGGGTTCATGAACAGCAAGGTCCGCAGATTCTTCACTCCGCGGTAGCGATCGTTGTCGGAGTAAATAGTCGTGTTCCACTGATCATGCGATCGCACCGTGGACAGCATTAACTTTCCGGGCGGCGGAACGACATCGGGCAACGCCGAGGGATGAAACTCGGCCTTTCCGGTTTCGGTGAGAAACACTCGCTCCCTCGCCGGTTGACGTATACGGAAGCCAAGCGGCATCCGTACCCGCCGATTGAAGTCCTCGAAGCCGTCGAGCACCGCAGCCATCGTGTCGCGAATACGGTCGTAGTCCTCGACGTACCACTCCCACGGTGTCGATGACGCCGGAAGCGTGGCTCGCGCCATGCCCGCGAGGATGGCGCACTCCGACATCAAGTAGTCAGACACGGGCTTTCGCATTCCGTAGGACAGGTGCACCATGCTCATCGAGTCTTCGACACTGACACCTTGCTCGCCGCCACGTTGAATGTCCTGTTCGGTACGGCCCAAGCACGGCAGGATGAGCGCCGCCCGGCCGTGCACCAGGTGACTGCGGTTGAGTTTCGTGCTGACCTGAACGGTCAGCCCAGCGTTTCGCAGTGCTTCGAATGTGGCGTCGGTGTCCGGGGCAGCCATGCTGAAGTTGCCGCCCAGGCTGACGAAGACCTTGACGTCGCCCGCGCGCATCGCCTCGATCGTCCCGACGGTGTCCAGGCCGTCTTCGCGTGGCGAGGAGATTCCGAAGATCTGGTCAAGTCGATCCAAAAACGTTGCGGTGGGCCGGTTGTTGATACCGCATGTACGGTTGCCCTGAACGTTGCTGTGTCCGCGAATGGGAGACGGCCCGGCGCCCTCACGTCCGAGGTTGCCGCGAAGCAACAACAGGTTGACGATCTCACGGACGGTGTCAACGCCATGCTCTTGCTGTGTCAGTCCCAGACACCAGCTGACTATGGTCCGGTCCGCAGCAAGGTACTTCTCGGCGAGTCCTCGGATCTCGCTCTCCGACACCCCAGACTGGCGAACCAAATCCGACCATTCGGTGGCTTCGACGATTGCGCGATAGGCCTCGAACCCGGCTGTGTGATTTCTGATGAATTCGTGGTCGATTGCCTTCGGGGCGGTGCGCGCGCGTTCAAGAACAGCCTTGGCCACTCCCCGCAACAACGCCAGATCCCCGCCAATCCGTGGTTGCACGTTCATCGTCCCGGTTCTGGTGGCGTGGAACGTTCCCATCGCAACGAACTCGTGCGGAACGATGGTGCGCCGCGACGCCGCCTCGACCAACGGGTTGACGTGCACGATCTGCGCGCCGCGGCGATACGCGTCGGCCAACGCCGTCAGCATCCGCGGTGCGTTGGAGGCCGCGTTGACCGCCATCACGATCAGTAGATCCGCCCGATTCCAATCGTCGATGTCGCAGGTGCCCTTGCCGGTACCGAGCGCAGCCTGCAACGCGCGGCCCGATGCCTCGTGACACATGTTCGAACAGTCGGGCAGATTGTTGGTGCCGAACTCGCGCGCCCACAGCTGATACAGGAAGGTGCCCTCGTTGGACAGCCGGCCCGAGGTGTAGAACGAGGCCTGGTTTGGACTGTCCAGGCCTCGCAGATTGGATCCGACCAGCGCAAACGCATCGTTCCAGGAGATCGGGACGTACCGATCGGTTGTGGGGTCATAGCTCATCGGCTCGGTGAGACGACCCTGATTCTCGAGCGCGAAGTCGCTCCAGCCGGACAACTCCGCCACGGTGTGCGAGGCGAAGAACCCCCGATCGACCTTCTTGCGGGTCATTTCCCAGGTGACGTGTTTGATGCCGTTCTCGCAGATGTCGAGGTGCAGTCCATGTCGGTCGTCGGGCCACGCACACCCGGGACAGTCGAAGCCGCCGTTCTCGTGGTTCATCTTCAGGATCGCGTGCGGTGCCTTGATCGGCTCCCGAGCTTCGGCAACGACGCGAGCCACACTGCGTGCGGCTCCCCACCCAGCGGCAGGCGCATGATCGTCTTCTTGCGAGAAACCGCCGCCCAGGTTCGGGCCTCGCCCCAGTGCAGGAACGCCTGGCGAGCCACGTCCGAACTCGTCGCCCGGCGAGATCTGTTGTCTAGGCATGGCGTTCGCCCCCAACGTCGACGTAGCGCACTCGCGACGTCCTCTTGCAGGTCGGACGTCTCGCGAACTCGGCTTTGCCTAGCGTATCGCTCACACGGGCCGCGGCATATGGATGGTGCGGGTGTAGAGAACTTCCGGGGGGATCACCATCCGATCGGGGACGTGGCGGGGCGAGAGGCTGTTGCTGAGCTTCTGCGTGATGAGTTCGCGCACCTTAGCTTGGGGATGGTCAGCCTGTGTCGGCACGGCGAACAGGATGAGCTGGCCCGGTTGCTGAGGGCTCGATCCGGCGCGAGAAGTGCCCGCCGCTCAAAGAAATTCCTGACTACCGCTGGCGGCGTCAGGCTCCCTGCCCCCTCAAGATTGTGGCCGGGGGCGCCGAACCGTACTAGGGCTTGCTTGCCCAAACTGCGAGATGCGGTCCTGATATAAGCACTGGATCGGGGCCGAGATCGAACCTGACACGTTCGGCGAAGGTGTCGATGTCGGTCTCTTCCTCGGTTGCGATGCCGTTGGCGATCAGCAGCGGCGAGAGGTTCTGCACCAAGGTGGTCTCGTGCTCCCATACAGTGGCGCCGGTATAGACCGCGCCCGTCACCTCGTGCGGGGGTTGCGGTTCAAGGCCGACCGACCGCAGTAGCGACGGCAAGCGCGTCCCCATATGTGCTTGGTGTCCAAGCACATCGAAAGACGCGTCCATCCATCCCATCAGCTTGTCTACGGATGAACTGCGGGGCCACATCAACGTCTTATTGGGTGGATTGTGTTCGTATTCCATGAAGGCCATGACACCGCCCGATGCGAGTCGATCGGCTAGCGCGCGCAGCACAGCCTCGACGTCAAGCTGGTACATGAGCACCAACCGGCCGACGATCGCGTCGAACGGCCCATCGGGCGGCGAGGAAATGTCAGCTGTTTCGAATCGCACATGTGTCAGACCGCCGTCCTTGACACGGCGGTTCGCGGCATCGACGTGAGCGGTGTCGCGGTCGATGCCCAGAACTTGACCGGATGAGGTCACCAGGTCAGCGACGATGATCGAAACATCGCCTCCACCTGACCCACAATCAAGCACACGCATACCCGGACCGATACCTGCGGCTCGAAACAGCCTTTCCGTTGCCGGACGTAGCGCGTCACCTTGGCTTGCGAGCCGTTGACGTTCCCGTTCTGTACTTCCCCAGGCGTACTCGTTGGCCACGAAACGGATCGTGGCACACCAGGGCGTCGCCAGGGAGTAAAAACCGGCGGTCTCGGTGGGCACCGCAGCGAGCTGCCGGGCACGGATCACCTCGTCGACCGATGCCTCGAATGCACGCTGGCAGGCAGGCGCGGTTCTGGCTGACTGGGGACCCAAAGTCGTGTCACCGGTGATGGCATCGGCTTGTTGCGACGCAATTCTGAAAGTACCGAGCGGGGCAGCGACCGTGGAGTGGCGTGCCTAGAGCACTTCGGCGTCAAACCTGAATCGCCCCAACCGAAGACGAGAGGAATCAAGAACCGATGTCCGCGATCAGCACACTTCGCACGGGTCAGACGGTTGGGTCGCACGCATGAAGGTCGACGTCGATGTTCGCGGGCGACAAGAGCCCGTCGAGGCCAAGGTGCCCCCGATTACGGCGTCGTTCTGGGTCCTCAAACTGCTGACGACCGCGATGGGTGAGGCGGCTTCTGACTACCTCCTTGGCACGATGAGCTTCGTCGGCCTCGGCCTTGGCGCAGCAGGTTTCGCATTCGCCCTGTGGGTTCAGTTTCGGACACGACGGTACAACGCCTTCGCCTACTGGGCGACGGTGATGATGGTCGCCGTGTTCGGCACCATGGCCGCCGACACCCTTCACCACCAACTCGGCGTCCCCTATGGGATGTCCACCCTGGTCTTCGCGCTTGCGGCTGCGGCGACCTTCTGGGCGTGGCATCGCTTTGAGCAGACACTGTCGATCCACAGCATCACCACACGACGCCGCGAGGTGTTCTATTGGCTGACGGTGTCGTTCACGTTTGCCCTCGGAACCGCCGTCGGCGACCTGACAGCGAGCACACTGCACTTCGGATTCGTCGGATCCATAGTCTTGTTCGCCATCGTGATGGCGCTCCCAGCGTTGGGCTGCTGGCGTTTTCGCCTCAACAGCGTCGTCGCATTCTGGTGGGCGTACATCATCACCCGGCCGCTTGGTGCCTCCGTCGCGGATTGGTTGAGTAAGCCGACCAAATCGGGCGGTCTCGCCTACGGGGATGGCCCCGTCGCCGCCGTTCTGCTGGCGTTGGCGCTGGTCCTGATCACCGTTGCGGCCATCCGGCGCCCTCACAGGGCGGGCTTGGCGCCCTAGCTAGAACGCGGCATCCGCGGCGACGCGACTGTCTGTTGCGCCGGCGCAATACAGGGACACCGTTGAACAGCGGTGACACGATACTGACGTGGACGACAGTGGTCACGATGCGCTGACAGTGGCGGGACTGTCCTGCGGGTCGTGTGGCACCGAACTGCCACCGAACTCCAAGTTCTGTAACGGGTGTGGTGCACCGGTCGCAGAGGTGAGTCGGTCGGCGGAGTACAAGCAGGTGACGGTGCTGTTTGCCGACGTGGCGCGTTCGATGGACATCGCCGCTGCGGTCGGTGCAGAGCGGTTGCGCGAGATCATGGCGCGGTTGGTCGACAGGGCCATTGCGGTGGTGCAGCGCTATGGCGGCACGGTGGACAAATTCACCGGCGACGGGGTCATGGCGGTTTTCGGCGCGCCTGCGGCGTTGGAGGACCACGCGATTCGCGCATGTCTGGCCGCGCTGGGCGTTCAAGATCAGGTCAAACTGCTTGCTGTCGACGTCCATGACTGCGACGGGGTGGATCTGCAGCTGCGCGTGGGCCTGAACTCAGGTCAGGTGATCGCCGGTAAAATCGGCTCTGGCGCTTTGGGTTACACCGCAATTGGCGAACAGGTGGGGATGGCTCAGCGGATGGAGTCGGTCGCTCCGCCTGGAGGGGTGATGCTCAGCGCATCCACGGCCCGGTTGGTGGATGGCGCGGCGGTTTTGGGTGACCCTGAGCTCGTTAGGATCAAGGGCGCCGACGGACCGGTGCCCGCCCGACGCCTCTTGGGCATGGAAGACAAGCAACGTGCTGTCGGTCGTGCCGAGTCGAACCTGGTGGGTCGTCAGTGGGAGATGTCGGCCGTTGAAGGCCTGCTGGAACGCGCAATCGACGGCCGCGGCGCAGTCGTCGGCGTGGCCGGGCCGCCCGGCATCGGTAAGAGCCGGCTGGCGCGTGAAGTCACCGCCATGGCGGCTCGCCGCGGTGCGGATGTGTTCGCCACCTATTGCGAGTCGCATGCCAGCCAGGTCCCCTTTCACGTCGTGGCGCGACTGCTCCGCGCCGCCACTGGTGTCGATGGCCTCGACGGGGCGGCCGCGCGCGACCAGGTGCGTGCGCAGGTCGACGATGCAGACCCCGAGGACCTGGTGCTGCTCTATGACCTGCTCGGCATCGGCGATCCCGATTCGCCGTTACCGATGATCGATCCGGACGCCCGTCGGCGACGGTTGACCGCCCTGGTGAATTCCACCTCGTTGGCCCGCAAAACCCTCTCCGTCTATGTCATCGAGGACGCTCACTGGATCGATGAGGTCAGCGAATCGATGATCGCCGCCTTCCTCACGGTCATCCCACAGACACCCTCGCTGGTGCTGGTCACCTACCGGCCTGAGTATGAGGGCGCGCTTGCGCGGGTGCATGGGGCGCAGACGATAGCCCTTGGGCCGCTGAGCGATCCGGAAAGCGCCGTACTGATCGATGATCTGCTCGGCCCGGACCCGTCTGTCAGAGAGCTGAGCCGCACCATCGCCGAAAGGGCCGCAGGCAACCCCTTCTTCGCCTTGGAGATGGTGCGCGAGCTTGCCGAACGCGGTGTGCTGGAAGGGGATCCCGCCGCGTACATCTCGACCGCGGAGGCCGCCGCAGTAGACGTGCCTGCCACGTTGCAGGCGACGATCGCCGCGCGCATCGACCGGCTCGACCCGAAAGCCAAACGGACATTGAGCGCGGCATCGGTGCTCGGCTCGCGATTCGACATCGACACGTTGACACTGCTGGGGGCCGACCCGGCCGTGGAGGACTTGGTGGCGGCCCAGCTCATCGAGCAAGTCAGCTTCACCCGGGCACCCGAATATGTGTTCCACCATCCGCTCATTCGCGCGGTGGCCTATGAGTCACAGCTCAAATCGGATCGCGCAGAACTGCATCGACGCGTCGCGGCCGCCATCGAACCACATGACCCGGCAGCGACTGATGAAAATGCCGCCTTGATTGCCGAGCATCTCGAGGCCGCCGGTGACCTGCACACCGCCTACGGCTGGCACATGCGCGCCGCAACGTGGGCGACCAACCGCGACATCGCCGCGGCGCAATTGAGTTGGGAGCGCGCCCAACACATCGCCGACTCATTGTCCGCCGATGACCCCAACCGGGTAGCCATGCGTATCGCCCCGCGCACGATGTTGTGCGGGATCGCGTGGCGGGTCCACATGAACGTGGCCGGCGAGCGCTTCGACGAGTTGCGGGAATTGTGCACCGCCGCCGGGGATAAGGCGTCACTTGCCCTCGGTATGGCAGGACTGGTGATGGATCACGCGAATCACGGGCGCATGCGTCAGGCGTCGCAGGTTGCCTCGGAAGCCTGGGATCTTGCCACGTCGATCCGCGATCCGACCCTGACGGTGGGGCTGTCCTTCCCGGTTATCTACGCCAAGATGGAAAGTGGTGAGTGGCCGACCGTGCTGCAGTGGTCACAACGAGTTATCGACCTGGCCGAAGGCGATCCGTCAAAGGGCAGCACGATTTTCGGATCTCCGTTGGCGGCTGCCTGTGCTACGCGCGCGTTGGCCGGGTGTTTCCTGGGTCGTAGCGGATGGCGAGCCGACCAGGAGCACGGCCTGGCCATCGCGCGCAGTGCTGACCGAATGTCGTACGTCACGGTGTTCGGCTGGGTCTACAACCCCGGGATTGCACTTGGCGTGCTGGGGCCTGATGATCGCGCGATCGGCGAGATCGAGGATGCCCTGCGGATTGCCGAACGATCCGGTGATGATCTTGCGTTGGCTCTCGCCGGGGTGACGCTGGGTGATGCGCTGGTGCACCGCCCGTCGGTCAAGGATCGTGACCGTGGAGAGAAGCTATTGGCCGAGGTCAGCGATGCGTTCCTGCAGCGGGGACACAACCTGGGCGAGCTGCCGATCGTCAACGTATACCTGGCACGGGAGAAGGCCAGGCGTGGAGGCTGCGACGAGGCGATACCGCTCATGCGCGCCGCCGTCGACGATCTGGTCCGCGCCGGCCAACTGCTGGCGTGGGGGATTCCCGCAACGAGTGTTCTGGTCGAGACACTGCTCGACCGCGGGGCCGACGGTGACGTGGCAGAAGCCGAAGCAGCGATCGAACGGCTAGCGGATACGCGTGCCAACGAGAGTCTGGCTATGCGCGACCTCTGGTTACTCCGGCTTCGTGCTCTCCTCGCGCGGGCTCACGGCGATGCCGCGGCGTGCACGCACTTCTGGGATCGCTATTCGGCGATGGCTACATCACTCGACTTCGAGGGCCATATCGCGTGGGCCGAAGCGATGCCATGATCGCGGGCAGGCCGCAGACTGCCGCTGGCGTCGCGTCGAGACGGTGGGCGGCAGACAGGCTCGATCCGGCCAGAACTTGACGGAGAGAGCTGGCTGTCCGAGGCGATGCTGGTCCACCGTGAAGGGGGTCCCCCACCCCCTATGAAGCGGCGGGTGACACCGATTGGTTGGCGGTGTCGGTGGAACCGGCGGCTTCGGACTTCGTGTCACGATTCGTTGAGGGCACTCGCTACTGAGGCCATGTAGTCGATATGAGCGTCGATGGAATCCAAGCCGAAGCGCATCGTCCCTATGGCGACATGGGTACCGCCAGCAGCACGCCAGGATTCGACTTCGTTGGCGAGGTCGTCGACGCCATGACTTATCGCCACGTACTCCGCTCCGAAGTCGTCAAGTGACCTGCCGTGGTTGCTGACCCGCTCACGCAGCGACTTCCATGCGGTGACGGCGTGGTCGATGCCGTGAGTGCCATAGAAGATGAAGCCGTCCGCGAGCCGGGCGGCCCGATCGAACGCCTTCTCGCCTGATCCGCCAAGCCAGATCGGAATGGATCGCGTCGGTTTGGGGAGCAAAGCGGCTCTGTCCACTTGGTCGAACCGTCCCTTGAAGGTGACGACGGGTTCGGTGAACAGTCGCCGAAGTAGTTCGATTTGCTCCTCTTCGCGTGCGCCGCGAGTGCGGAAGTCCTGTCCGAGGGCTTGGTACTCGACGTGGTTCCAGCCGACGCCCACGCCAAGGCGGAGTCGACCGCCGGATAGCAGATCGACGTCGGCGGCCTGGCGAGCCACCAGCACGGTTTGGCGCTGAGGAAGGACGAGTACCCCGGTGGCCAGACCTATTCGTTCGGTGATACCTGCGAGGTAGCCGAACATGACGATTGGATCGTGGAACGGATCGCGCTCGGTGTACGGACCGGTGAGTTGTGGCGTTCGGTCGGCGTGTACTGCGCCAAGAGGGTGGTCGTAGGCCAACAGGTAGTCAAACCCCAAGTCCTCGACCGCTTTCCCAATCCGACGAACAGCGATGGGATCACCACCGAGTTCGATCTGCGGGTACACGACACCGATCTGCATGGTTCGGGTGGCTCCTTCACTGCTCGTTGACCGCTTTCGGGTCGGTATCCAGAGAAGCGGATACGGCGGCAAGGTGGCAGTGGCTGGTTATCCATGTACTGCCAGCACACCCCAATAAAGGGCAGGCAACCGTAGCCTGACTGGGTGGACGGCAAGAGTGAGATACGGGAGTTCCTGTCCACTCGGCGTGCCAGAATCACCCCGCAACAAGTCGGCCTCGCCACCCATGGCCGCCGCCGTGTCCCTGGACTGCGCCGCGAAGAAGTCGCCGTGCTCGCCGGAGTCAGCACCGACTACTACGCCCAACTCGAGCGGGGCAACCTCACCGGAGTCTCCGACAGCGTGCTCGACGCGATCGCCCGCGCCCTGCAACTCGACGAAGCCGAACATGCCCACCTGCACGATTTGGCTCACGCCGCCAACACGACGTCACACACCCGCCGCCGCGCCGCCCCCAAGCATCAAGTACGTCCCGTCGTGCAACGCATCCTCGATGGAATGACTGCAATACCAGCGATCGTCATGAACGGGCGTCTGGATCTGCTGTCGTCCAACCGACTGGGCTACGCCCTGTACGCACCCGTCTACGACAGCGAGCAGTCCCGGCCGGTGAACCTTGCCCGCTTCAACTTCCTCAACCCGTACGCCGCCGCGCTGTACCCACACTGCGAGGAGGCGGCCGACACGACCGTCGCCATGCTTCGCACTGAAGCGGGCCGCCACCCGTACGATCGCGAGTTATCCGACCTCATCGGCGAACTATCCACCCGCAGTGAGGCTTTCCGCAAGCGCTGGGCGACCTACAACGTGCTGCTGCACCTATCCGGCACGAAACGCTTCCACCACCCCGTCATCGGTGACGTCAGCTTCGCCTATGAGGTCATGGAACTCGCCGCTGACACCGGACTGACGCTGACTGCCTACAGTCCAGAACCCAACAGCCCATCCCAGGACGCCCTCACGCTCCTCGCGAGCTGGGCCGCCACGCTCGACCAGAATCACAGCGTCAAAACGAGCCACCCGCCAGGACAACGAGATCAGCGTTCGCCGTCTGATGACTGATCAGCGAGCACTCGCTAGGCGGTCGCGCCGCTGACGCCGAGAGCGGCCGCTATCGTCGCGAACATCCGCAGGTCGAACCGCACGTTGTGGCCCGCGACGACGGCCCCGTCGACCCGGGAAGCTACCTGATGCGAGGGAAGCGGGTGTTGAGCGCGTCGAGCATTCTCGCCGCTTCCTTCATGCGCTCCTTCACCACGACGAGTCGCTCGGGCGGATCGACGTAGCCTTCTGCGTCACAACGAGATCGCCACTCCGTCTCGGCCTTGGCGACGCTCTTGCTCATCGCGGCGACCTCGCTGCGCAATATTGCGGTGAACAGCGAAGCCTGAACCCGTTCGGCGGGCTGCGACAACGGCGTCACCTCAGCCAACGAGTCACCACCGGGTGATCGCGCGCCCTCATTCGTCATCGAATCGCCGCTTCTAGTCCGACAATCCCCAGGCATCGTCTACCGGCCAGCCAGCGGCCACCAGACGCTGCCTGACCCGGTCAGTGTCCTCTTGGGAGGGCATCTCCTCGGTCACCTTGGTGATCGCCACTCGGACATCCGTACCGCCCACCGGCCCATTGCCGTCGGACATCAACTCCGAAGCCACTGCGACGATCTCGTCATCGGAGAGGCGACGGCGCAACAGCGCCAGGAGCGGGACGTAATCATGGGCCGGAACCCCTTCGGGGTAGCCCGCACGCAGGAAGCCAACGAGTCGGTTCAGCACATCGGACAGCGCCATGGTCCCCCTGAGATCGGACTGCCTTGACCAACTACCTTCTCTGGTCCAGACCACGCACTGCCATCACTTTCACCCGTTGGAAAGGACGTGTTCACGACGCGTTCAATGAGCCACGTCGTGGTGTGCCCTGGCTCTAGGGTTGACCCATGCGCACTGCGTTCCGTGAACAACTGGACTCGTTGACTGCAAACCTCAGCCAGATGTGCGCCCTCGCCGGACTGGCAATGCAGCGAGCCACCCAGGCGTTGTTGCGGGCCGACCTGGTTCTGGCCGAGCAAGTGATCGGCGACCACGATCACCTCGCGCGGATGCAAGCCGAGGCGGAGGCAACCGCGTTCGCCCTGCTGGCCCTGCAGTCACCCGTGGCGGGCGATCTGCGTCTGGTCGTGGGTTCGATGCAGAACGTCGCCGACGCCGAGCGGATGGGCGGGCTGGCGTTACACGTCGCCAAGATCGCCCGCCGCCGACACCCCGACCACGCCCTCCCCGAAGAAGTCAACGGCTACTTCGCCGAGATGGGCACCATCGCCGTCGACCTCGGCAACAGCGCCAGAGACGTCGTGCTGTCCCTCGATTCTGAAAAGGCCGCTCAGATCAGCCGCGATGACGACGGGATGGACCAGCTCCACCGGCACCTGTTTACCCTGCTCATGGACAAGGACTGGACACACGGCGTCGCCGCCGCCGTGGACATCACACTGCTCGGTCGGTTCTATGAACGGTTCGCAGATCACGCCGTGGAGATCGGTCGCCGCGTCATCTTCCAGGCCACAGGACAAGCCCAGAACGCCTAAATCACAACCGATTGACTGCCCGCGTGCCCTTCGCGCATCCCGCGACGCCGTGCCGGGACCTGTTCAGATGTTGTGGAGCTAAGGGGAATCGAACCCCTGACCTTCTCGATGCGAACGAGACGCGCTACCAACTGCGCTATAGCCCCTTGCCGGTAGCACAGGCTACCAGTCGTCGCACGGACGCCGAAACCAGCTGCTACTGACCCGAGGCCTGCTGCAACGGGTAGTCGCTGGCGTACGGGGCGTAGTCGAGATGCTCGAAGATCGGATCCTCGTCGTCGATCTCCAGCACGACCGCGCCGGGGCGCCGAAGCCGCGACGGCACGACGTCGAACTCGCCGTCGTTGGTGTTCTCGACGCCGAGCCGCGACCGCATCATCCGCTGTGCACGGCGGCGCCGAACCCGCTCTTCGATGCGCGTCTGGCGGCGTAGATAGCCGAGGTAGAGGACGGTCACCGCACCCACCGAGCCGGCCACCCACCAGAACACCGCGGCCGCCAGGAACGCCGCCGCGACGGAGCCCACCACCAGCACCGCCATCGCCACCAGCATCCGCTTGCGGAACTTGTACTTGCGCTCCCTGGCGGCTGCGGCGGCCTTGGACTCGTAGCGGTTCCGTCGCGCCTGCGCGATGGAGTCGGCGAGGTGAAGGTCGGTGTCCGAGGGGGCTTCCAGCCCCGACGAATCGTCGACGTACTCGTAGTCGTGGTCGGTGCCGTCGGGCTCGAGTTCGCCGTCGACCTCGGCTTCCGGCTCGCACTCCTCGGCGATCTCGTCCTCGACCTCCTCCTCGAAGTCCGCTTCCGCGAAGGTCCTGATGGCAGCCGTGGCGTCGCTGGGCTCGTCCGGTTCCTCGGCCTGGTCGCCGACGTCTTCGCCACTGAAGTCCAATGGCAGCTGCGGCGCGGCGGACGCCCCAACCGGCAACGCACCCGAATCCATCTCGACGACGTCGACGTCGAGGTAATCGGGTTCGGTGGGCACCTCCACGGCAGCGGCCAACACGACGGCCCGCCGGGGACGCGCATCCGCGCGGTCGTCGTCATCGCGGTCGTCGAGATCGTCGTCGTGGTCGTCCTCGGACGGTCGCCAGTCGGGATCGCTGTAGTGGCCTGCGGCTGGGCCGGTGCGCCGCAGCAAGCGCGCGCGGCGTCCGGTGTTGAGCACGCGCGTCGCCAGCGCGACATCGCTGGTGCGACGGACGGTGTCCCGCTTGCTGATCAGCATCGGAACGAGCACGAAGAGCCAGAGCACGACGAGTGAGATCCACAAGAGGGATTGGGGAATGCTTGGCATTTCGCCGACTCCTTTGCCCTAACAGGCTAGGTCTTTGACCAGCGCATCCAGAGACGACGCGCCGATGTCAATTACACACCTGTAATTCACCCCAGACAAGCACATTAGCCCCAAATGTCACATCTGCAACACAATCAGGCCCAGCTGGCCCGGCCCCTGCGGACCAACGCCGACGTTGCCGACCCCTCGACCTCCTCGACGGTGATCGCCACCAGGAGGTGGTCCCGCCACGCTCCGTCGACCTCCAGGTAGCGCTGCAGCAACCCCTCCTCGCGGAACCCGACCTTGGCCAGCACCGCCCGGCTCGCGGCATTCTCTGGCCGCACGGTCGCCTCGATCCGGTGCAGCATCACCGGCCCGAGACCGTGGTCGAGCCCCAACGCGAGCGCGGCCGTCGCCACCCCGCCACCGGTCACGGCCTTGGCCACCCAGTAGCCGATCCACGCCGACCGCAGCGCCCCGTGCGTCACGTTTCCGATGGTGAGTTGTCCGCAATACTCGCCGTCGAGTTCGATCGCAAACGGCAGCATGCGTCCCTTGCGCGCTTCGGCCCGCAGGCCGGAACAGATCGACGGCCACGACGTAATCGCGTGGCGCACTTCCCAATTCACGTCAGCGACTGGTTCCCACGGTTCGAGATGCGCCCTGTCCGCGAGCCGGATGCGGCTCCACTGAGCACCGTCGCGCAGCCGGACCGGACGCAGCCGCACCAGGCCGGCGGCCACCCGGATCGGTCCGACCGGCTTTGGCCACCCCGGATGGAGGGACTTCGAGCGAAGGAGGTTCATGCCGGACCGTCTCCCGGTCAGCCGCGCTGGGCCAGGAAGGCGACGTCGACGATCTCGCCGGTGCGAACCTGCTCGGCATCGCTCGGCACCATCACCAGACAGTTCGCCTCGGCCAGCGTGGCGAGCAGATGCGACGACGCACCCGGGGCGCCACCCAGGGCTTGCACCAAGTACTCGCCGGTCTCCTGGTCCCGCATCAACTGCCCGCGCAGATAGCCCTTGCGCCCCGCGACCGACGAGATCGGGGACAACGTGCGGGCCTGCACGACACGCCGCAGCGGCTGCCGCTTGCCGAGGGACATCCGAATCAGCGGCCGCACCATGACCTCGAACACCACCAGCGCGCTGACCGGGTTGGCGGGCAACAGGAACACCGGCACACCGTCACGGCCCAACTGCCCGAAGCCCTGCACCGAACCGGGATGCATCGCGATCCGGGAGACCTCCATCTCACCGAGTTCGGAGAGCACCGAGCGCACGCTCTCGGCGGCCGCCCCACCGACCCCGCCCGCGATCACCACCACCTCGGCGCGGTTGATCTGCCCTTCGACGACGTCGCGCAACTCCTTGGAATCGGTGTCGACGATGCCGACGCGGTTCACCTCGGCGCCGGCGTCGCGGCCCGCCGCGGCCAGTGCATAGGAGTTGACGTCGTACACCTGGCCGTTGCCCGGCGTCCTGGCGATGTCGACCAGTTCACCGCCGACGCACATCACCGAAAGACGGGGTCGCGGATGCACCAGCACCCGTTCCCGACCGACCGCAGCGAGCAGACCCACCTGCGCCGCACCGATGATGGTCCCGGCTCGCACCGCGACGTCGCCGGGTTGGACGTCGTCACCCGTGCGCCGAACGTAGGCACCCGAACGCACGCTGCGCAGCACGCGCACCCGCGACTCTCCGCCATCGGTCCAGCGCAGCGGCAGCACCGCGTCGGCAAGCGTCGGCATCGGCGCGCCGGTCTGCACGCGGGCGGCCTGGCGCGGTTGCAGGCGGCTTGGCGTGCGGGTGCCCGCCTCGATCAAGCCCATCACCGGAAGGCTGACCTCGCGGTCGTCACCGCCGTCGCCTGCATCGTCACCGTCGGCCTCGTCACCCGGATCGACGCCAAGCACGTCGACGCTGCGCACGGCGTACCCGTCGATGGCGGCCTGATCGAAGCCGGGCAACGGGCGTTCGGTGACGACCTCCTCGGCGCACATCAGACCCTGCGCCTCGGCAATGGCCACTCGCACGGGCCGCGGCGCCACCGCGGCGGCCGCTACCCGAGCCTGCTGCTCCTCCACCGAACGCACAGTGCGCCTTTCTGCAGTGCCGTGGCCCGCCGCGCGCTCGTCAGTGCTGATTCAGCGTGCGCCCAGGCCTAATCGCTCGACCAACCAGCGCCGCAGCTCCGGTCCGTAGTCGTCGCGTTCCAACGCAAAGTCAACCGCAGCCTTGAGGTAGCCGCCAGGATTTCCCAGGTCGTGTCGAGAACCACGATGCACCACGACGTGAACCGGATGACCCTCGTCGATCAGCAGGGCGATGGCATCGGTGAGCTGAATCTCACCGCCGACGCCTCGGGACACGCGCCGCAACGCGTCGAAGATCGCGCGGTCCAGCACGTACCGACCCGCCGCGGCGTACGGCGAGGGAGCATCCTCGGCCTTCGGCTTCTCGACCATCCCCCGGACGCGCAACACGTTCGGGTTCGCGGCGTCTGGCACCACCTCGACGTCGAACACGCCGTAGGCACTGATCTCGTCGGGCGGCACTTCGATCGCGCAGAGCACCGAGCCCCCGCGCTTGGCACGCACCTTGCACATGGTTTCGAGCACACCCGTGGGCAGCACAAGGTCGTCGGGCAGCAAGACCGCGATCGCATCCTCGTCGGGGAGCAGGCTGTCTTCCACGCACCCCACGGCATGGCCGAGGCCGAGCGGTTTGGCCTGCACCACCGACTCGACTTTGATCAATGCCGGCGCGCGGCGCACCTTCTCGAGCATCAGGTGCTTGCCCCGCGCCTCGAGGGTGCCCTCCAGGATCAGGTCCTCGACGAAATGCGCGACGACGCCGTCCTTGCCTTCGGAGGTGATGATGATCAGTCGCTCGGCACCCGCCTCGGCCGCCTCCGCGGCCACCAGCTCGATCCCGGGAGTGTCGACGACCGGCAGCAACTCCTTGGGCACCGTCTTGGTGGCGGGCAGGAAGCGTGTTCCCAGACCGGCGGCGGGAACGACCGCGGTGCGCGGAATCGGTACCTCTGACCGTGTCGTCATCATTCACACCATAACGTCATCGCCTGATAACAACCGCCAGAGGTCGGCATGTTGCACTACCTTCTTCGCGGGAGGTCATGGTGGGTTCGTGGATCCGATGACGAAGGCGCAAGCGCGCGAGGCCGTGCTCCTGGCCCGCCGACTGACCTCGGCCGAGCAACGTCGCACCGAAGCCGAGGCCCTGTCCGGTCATCTCCCCGCATTGGTGCACGCGGGAGAAGCCGTGTGCGCCTACGTACCCGTGGGCTCCGAACCCGGTTCACCTGCGATGCTCGACGTCCTGCGCGGGCTCGGCGCACGGGTGCTGCTGCCCGTCGCCCGCAAGGACGAAGCGGGAATCCCCCAACCGCTGCGATGGGGCGAGTACCGGCCCGGCGGTCTCGTCGACGCAAGTTTCGGACTGCGTGAACCCGGTCCGCCCTTCTTCGATGTCGACGCGATCGCCACGGCCTCGGTGGTGCTGGTGCCCGCCCTGTCGGTGGATCTCGCCGGTGTCCGGTTGGGCCGTGGCGCCGGCTTCTACGACCGGTCGCTGGCCTGGGCCGATGCGGGCGCGCGACTTGTCGCGGTGGTCCGCGACGACGAGCTCGTCGACCGGTTGCCCGCCGACGCTCACGACGTGCCCATGACGCACGCGCTCACCCCGGGACGCGGCCTGGTGCCACTCGGCGGACGGGGCTAGCAGCTGGTGAGCACCTCGGTCATGGCCCGCTTCTCCTTCTCCGAGACCCACAACCCGTAGGCCGTCTTCACCTCGACCTGCCGCGCGACGAAGTCGCACCGGAACCCCACGTTTGGTGGCAGCCAGCTCGCGGCGTCACGAAATGCCTTGTCGAAGTTGCCCTTCGCGCTCACCGCCAGCAGATTGCGGGGGTCGTTGGCGAAGTCGCGGCGACGCTTGTCGTCCCAGTCGCGGGCTCCCTTGTACCAAGCGTCGGCCAACGACACGACGTGGTCGACCTGCACGGCGTCGGACGTGGCGGGGCCGCGGACGAACGCGATCGTCTCGCCCCGGTAGGGGTCCCGCAGTGTCCCGCTCTGCGCGAAGCACGTGCCGGGGCGCACGACCAGGTCGACGAGGTCGCGGCGAAGGACGTCGTCACGCGTGTTGCAGCCGTTGTGGCCGAACTCGACGTCGACGTCGTCGCTCCAGGCTTCGCCGAACCGATAGCGCGCGAAGTCGTTGCGCCGGTCCCAGCCCTTCACCGGCAGTCGGCCAAGGTCCGACCTGACCTGGTCGTACCCGGGAGTTCCCCGCGATGACTGCGTGGCAGGCGACGACGTCGGCATCGAATCCGTGCGAAAGTGCAGCCAGAGCGCCACCACGACGCCAACCGCGACGATCGCCACCGCGATGGGAATGACCCGGCCCACATAGCGGTTCTAGCACTTGAGTCAGTAGAGTGCTAAGTAGTTTGCCCATTCCCGGAGGTATTCGTGCCGACCTATTCCTACGCGTGTACTGACTGCGACAACCGGTTTGACGCAGTCCAGGCGTTCACTGACGATGCGCTGACGACGTGCCCCAAGTGCACCGGTCGGCTGCGCAAGCTCTTCGGTTCGGTGGGAGTGGTGTTCAAGGGCAGCGGCTTCTACCGCACCGACAGCCGCGAGCCGGTCAAGAGCGCGAGCGGCGCCTCCAACGGGTCGGCCAAGAGCAGCGAGTCCGCTGGCTCCTCGTCCTCACCGTCTGAGTCGTCGAGCTCCAGCTCGTCCGATTCGGGCTCCTCGAGCTCGTCGAAGTCCGGTTCGAGTTCGAGCAACGGATCGAGCTCGAGTTCCAGCAGCTCCACCCCGGCCGCCGCCAGCTCCTAGCCGGGTTATCCACAGGCCCGGCATCCGCGGGCCGCGCGACGACGCCTCCCCCACCTAGCGTGAACCCATGGGGGAATCGCTCAATCCATCTCCGCTGAGCCGATTGGCACAGACGCTGCGGCCGGACTGGACCCGAACCGCGGCGGCCCGCCGATGGGCCGCAGGAGCTCTCGTCGTGTTGGCCGGCGTCGCCGCACTGCGGCCAGACCCATCCGACGAACTGACCGACATCGTGGTCGCCGCACGCGACCTCGCGCCCGGCGTAGCGCTCACCGCATCCGACCTTCGCGTCGAATCACACTCGGCGACAACGATTCCCGACGGATCGCGATCAGACCCGACCGCGCTGGTCGGTTCGACTCTGGCCGGACCGGCGCGCCGCGGCGAAGTGATCACCGACGTCAGACTGCTCGGCCCGCGGCTCGCCGAGGCCACCGCGGGACCGAATGCGCGGGTGGTGCCGCTGCGTCTCGCCGACGCGGCCCTGCTCGACCTGATCCATCCGGGAGACGTCGTCGACGTGCTGGCCGCCGAATCCTCGTCCGCCGGCGGCAGTGCCGACGATCAGCCCCGCGTGGTGGCGACGAACGCCGTCGTCGTGCTGGTCTCGGAACGGCTCACCTCGCCAGGCAGGGGCGACGACAGAGTGGTGTTGGTGGCGCTTCCCGCTCACACCGCCAACCAGGTCGCGGGCGCCTCGCTGACGCAGGCGGTCACGCTCACGTTCCACTAGGGATCAACGCGGAGGGCCCGGAACCGGCGTGGTGGTCGGCGCCGCGGATCCGTGCGCAATCGCATCCATAACCATGTCGGCAAGGTCGTCGGACGTCGATCCCGGCGGCGGTGGTGGTACGGGGGTCGATGGTTGGGCACTGGCGGTGCCGCCCGCCAGTCCCGAAAGACCAATCAGCACAACCACAGCGGACAACAGCAACCGCATCGCCACTTGACTCGCTCCAGATCGTCTACGCGTGAACGGGTTCTGCGACGGTAGCACCGAACTTCGGCCCCCCGCAGCGTGAGCGGGACTAACGTTGCACCTCTGGACCATCACATCCAACCCAGGGAAGGAAGCCGCTCGTGTTGAAGGGGTTCAAGGAATTTCTCTCTCGCGGCAACATCGTCGACCTCGCAGTCGCAGTGGTCATCGGCACCGCGTTCACCGGCCTGGTCACCAAGTTCACCGACAGCATCATCACACCGCTGATAAACCGGGTCGGCGCAGGCAGCACGGACGTCGGCATCCTCAAGATCAACATCGGTGGCGGCCAGACCATCGACCTCAACATCTTGATCTCGGCCGCGATCAACTTCGTCCTGGTCGCCGCGGTCATCTACTTCCTGGTCATGATGCCGTACGAGCGCTTGCGCAAGAAGGGTGAAGTCGAACAGGCCCAGGACACCGAGCTCTCCATCCTGACCGAGATTCGCGATCTGCTGTCCGACGGCGGCAGCGGCAAGCACGTCACCGGTCCCGGTACCGGCCCAAGCCCCGACACCGCCGAGTACACCAGCGGCGACAGATCCTGACGCCCGCGCGGGCCTAGCTCACCCGCCGACGTAGGCAGAGAGGTGCTGGCCGGTAACGGTGCTCCCCTTGCCCTTGGCGTGACCCGCGCGGACCAGGTCGGCCGGAGTGCCCTCGAAGACGACCCGGCCGCCGTCGTGGCCGGCGCCGGGGCCGAGGTCGATGATCCAGTCGGCGTGCGCCATGACGGCTTGGTGGTGCTCGATGACGATGACCGACTTGCCCGAGTCGACGAGCCGGTCGAGCAGGCCGACTAGCTGCTCGACGTCGGCGAGGTGCAGGCCGGCGGTCGGTTCGTCGAGGACGATGACGTCGGCCTTCTCGGCGCCCCCCTTTCCCAGGTGCGTGGCCAGTTTGAGGCGCTGCCGTTCGCCGCCGGACAGCGTGGTCAGCGGCTGCCCGAGGCTGAGATAACCGAGCCCGACGTCGGCGAGCCGTTCGAGGATCTCGTGGGCCGCAGGCAGTCGCGCCTCCCCAGCCCCCGAAGTTCCCGCGAAGAACTCCAGCGCGTCCGTAATCGGCATCGCCAGTACGTCGGCGATGTTCTGGCCGCCGAACGCGTACTCCAGCACCGATGCGTCGAACCGCTTCCCCTCGCAGACCTCGCAGGTGGTTTCCCAGCCATTTGGACCGGACACCATCCCTAGGTCGGTGTAGATGACACCGGCGCCGTTGCAGTTCGGGCAGGCGCCCTCGGAGTTGGCGCTGAACAGCGCCGGCTTGACGCCATTGGCCTTCGCGAACGCCTTGCGGATGGGGTCGAGCAGCCCGGTGTACGTCGCCGGGTTGCTCCGTCGCGAGCCACGGATCGCGCCCTGGTCGACCGACACCACGCCCGCCGTCCCGGCCACCGAGCCGTTGATCAGCGAGCTCTTGCCCGAGCCGGCCACCCCAGTGAGGACGACGAGCACGCCGAGCGGGATGTCGACGTCGACGTCCTGCAGGTTGTGGGTGTTGGCACCGCGCACCTGCAGTACCTCACCCGGTGTGCGCACCGACTCCTTCAGGGCGGCCCGGTCGTCGAGGTGGCGACCGGTGAGGGTGTCGCTGGCCCGCAGCTCGTCGAAGGTGCCCTCGAAGACCACCTGCCCTCCTGCGGTACCGGCCCCAGGCCCGAGGTCGACGACGTGGTCGGCGATCGCGATGGTCTCCGGCTCGTGCTCCACGACGAGCACGGTGTTTCCCTTGTCGCGCAGCTGCAGCAGCAAGTCGTTCATCCGCGCGATGTCGTGCGGGTGTAGCCCGATCGTCGGCTCGTCGAAGACGTAGGTGACGTCGGTCAGCGATGACCCGAGGTGACGAATCATCTTGACGCGCTGGGCTTCACCGCCCGACAGCGTGCCCGACGGCCGGTCGAGGGACAGGTAGCCAAGCCCGATCTCCACGAAGGAGTCCAGGGTGTGCCGCAGAGCGCCAAGCAACGGCGCCACCCGAGGCTCGTCGAGACCGCCTGCCCATTCGGCCAGATCGCTGATCTGCATCGCGCACGCGTCGGCGATGTTGATCTTCCCGATCTTCGACGACCGCGCCGCCTCGGACAGCCGCGTGCCATCGCACTCGGGGCAGACCGCGAACGTCACCGCCCGCTCGACGAAGGCCCGGACGTGGGGCTGCATCGCGTCAACGTCCTTGGACAGGAACGACTTCTGGATCGACGGGATCAGCCCCGCATACGTCAGGTTGATCCCGTCGACCTGGATCTTGGTCGGCTCCCTGTGGAGCAGGTCGTTGAGTTGCCTCTTGGTGAACTTGGCGATCGGCTTGTCCGGGTCGAAGTAGCCGCAGCCCCGGAAGATGCGGCCATACCAACCGTCCATGCTGTATCCGGGGATGGTGATCGCACCGTCGTTGAGCGACTTGCTCTCGTCGTACAGGGCGGTCAGGTCGATGTCGTTGATCGAGCCCCTACCCTCGCAGCGCGGGCACATGCCGCCGGTGATGTTGAAGCTGCGCCGCTCCTTGACGGTCTTCCCGCCACGCTCGATCGTGACCGCGCCCGCGCCGCTGATCGAGGCGACGTTGAACGAAAACGCCTGAGGCGTGCCGATGTGCGGCTTCCCGAGCCGGCTGAAGAGGATGCGCAGCATCGCGTTGGCGTCGGTGGCGGTGCCGACCGTGGAACGGGAGTCGGCGCCCATGCGCTGTTGGTCCACGATGATCGCCGTCGTCAGCCCGTCCATGACGTCGACGTCGGGCCGGGCGAGCGTCGGCATGAAGCCCTGCACGAAGGCGCTGTAGGTCTCGTTGATCATCCGCTGCGATTCGGCGGCGATCGTGCTGAACACCAGGGAACTCTTGCCCGACCCGGAGACCCCGGTGAACACAGTGAGCCGGCGCTTGGGCAGCTCGACGCTGATGTCCTTGAGGTTGTTCTCGCGTGCGCCCTGCACGCGGATCAGGTCATGGCTGTCGGCGGCGTGCGTAGTCATGGCGGCCACGCTAGTTGCGGCCCGTGACGCCTGCTTCTCGATTTCTGATCGATCCGGGCGGGGCTGTTCCGTGTGACGACCCCCAAACGAAGAGCGGCGCCAGCGGATCCGTGGGGGATCCGCCGGCGCCGCTGCGCCTCGTCTGGAGACCTAGTTCATGTTCCAGGGCTCGCCGTAGGTGGTGACGCTGTCACCGGCCTTGGAGATCAGCCGAGCGAACGGACGCAGCAGCACGCCACCGGCAGCACCGGTCACCGTGCCGTGCGCGTTGGAGACCGCGACCTGCCGCTTGGGACCGGTGACGTCGACCGAGAAGGTCGCGACTTCCTGGATGCCGGGGCCGTTGCCCAGGTCAGCGCTGATCGACACACCCGGGAACAGGTTCGGGGTGATGACCGAGCCCAGCGGGTTGAGGCCGGCCGAGGTCAGCCGTCGTCGAGCAGGATGTTCGGGGTGGTGTAGCTGAAGTTGATGCCCACGCCCAGCGACCAGGGGAAGCCGATCTGGTAGCCCAGCTCCAGGGTGCCCTCGAACTCGTCGGCGCCGGGGCCGACGACGATGTACTCGGCATTGCCCGAGTGGAACCACTCGCGGGTCAGCCGGTTGCGGTCCAGGGGGAACACACCGTTGAGGAAGGTGTCCCACTGCTGGATCGTCAGGGTCCGATCCTGGCCGTCGACCAGACTCAGCTCGTTGTCCAGACCTGCGTGTGAGGTGCCCGTGCTCGCGAACAGCGCCGCGATGGCCGCGACCAACGCGACCAGCACCCGACTGATTGCCTTCATGTTCTCCCTAGCTTCTCGACGGTGATCCAGCGGTTCACCGTGTTTCTTGGCGCGTGGCTCTACCGCTAAACCACACACCTCGCAAGACCTCGATGTGAGTGGAATTAGAAAGCCCACATGTTGTTCTTACGTTTTGCTCATCGTTGACAGCAGAAACATAACGGGGAGGCATCCGCCCGGCAACGCAAGCGCGATGTCAGCATCGCGACGTGTCAGCGACTGAATCGAAGTTTGCTGACTGCGGCAGCGAAGGCGTCCGGAACGCCGTTGCGCCGCCGCGGCGACCGGCTGCGACGGCTCGTGACCCCGCACACCGCGTTGACGGCCGAATGCGCGCGCGAGGACCAGCCATTTCCCACGCTCAATGCGGAAATCACAGCTCAACCGTGGTGCGGCGGGACGTTGTCCCGCAACCAACGTTCGCGCTCGGCCTCGTCGGCGGTGCGGTCGTCGTCGCGTTCGTCACTCGTGGTGTCGGGAAGCGAATCACCGAAAATCTTGTTAACTGAGCTCGCGTGGCGGCGTGTCGGGGTCGGTCATAAACACGCCTCCAGTGTGACGAACATCACATACCTGCTGTGAGTTGCTGTTCACACTGCGTTAACGCAACGCGACCGCAGTCTCGTCAACCGCTAACGGCAGCAGCAATCGCCGCGCAGACCTGCCTGTTGAGCGGTCGCGCAGCAGTCGGCGAATGCAACGGATCAGATCTCCAGGCTGGATAGCTGACCGATGATCTGGGTGGCCAGCGGACCGAGGGTGGCCATGCCGTCGCGCACCGCGCCCCGTGATCCGGCGATGTTGACCACCAGGGTGCTGCCCGAGATTCCGGCCAAGCCCGCGCGACACACCCGCGTCGACGATGCCCGCGGACAGGCCGGACGCGCGCAGCGCCTCGGAGATGCCGAGCAGTTCGCGATCCAGGATGGTCCTGGTGGCCTCGGGCGTGACGTCGCGCGGCGTGACACCGGTGCCCCCGACCGAGATCACCAGGTCGACGCCGCCGATCACGGCGGTGTTCAGCGCGTTGCGGATCTCGATCTCGTCGGCGGAGACCACCACGACGCCGTCGACGACGAACGCCGGCCTCGCCGAGCAGTTCGGTGACCAACGGTCCGCTGTGATCTTCCTCGTCACCGTGCGCGGTGCGGTCGTCGACGACGACGACGAGCGCGCGGCCCACCAACTCACCAGGCTGTTCCATGAACGCAACCGTATATCCCGCCGCCGACGCCGGCGCGGCCATTTTCAGCGCGGGGCGGCCTGGCGCGATGGTCACTGCGCGGCCTTCCCCAGGGTGACCTGCACGGTCTGCGGCTTGCCGGACGGATCGAGGTAGGTCAGCGTCACCTTGTCACCGGGTGCCTTGGACCGGACCGCGGCCACCAGTGCGTCGGCGCTGCCGATCACCCGGTCGTCGATCTTGGTGACGACGACGCCGCTGGGCAGCCCCGCCGCCGCGGCCGCGCCACCGCTGGTGACGTCGACGATCTTGGCGCCGTCGACGCGTCGCGTCGTTGCCGACCTGGACGCCCAGCGAGGCGTGCGACGCGGTGCCGTTCTGGATCAGTTCGTCGGCGATGCGCTTGGCCTGGTCGACGGGGATGGCGAAGCCGAGCCCGATCGAGCCGCTCTGCGACGTCCGCCGACGTCGCCGCCCAGCGTCGCGATGGCCGAGTTGACGCCGACCAGTTCGCCGTTCATGTTGACCAGCGCGCCGCCGGAGTTACCCGGGTTGATCGCGGCGTCGGTCTGGATGGCGTCGAGCACGGTGTTCTGGTTCTGCGCGTCACCGCCTGCGGCCACCGGCCGGTTGAGGGCGCTGACGATGCCGGTGGTGACGGTGCCCTCGAGCCCGAGCGGCGAACCGATGGCGACGACGTCCTGGCCCGACCCGCAGATTGGCCGACGAACCGAGGGTGATGGGCGTCAGCCCGGAGACGCCTTCGCGCGCACGACCGCGATGTCACTGCTCGGATCGGTGCCCACCACCGTGAACGTCGTGGTGTTGCCGTTGGCGAAGGTGACCTTGGTCTGCGTGGCAGCGGGCGCGCCGGCACGGCTGGCGCCCGACCCGTCCTTGGCCGCCGCCACCACGTGATTGTTGGTGAGGATGAGGCCGTCGGCCGACAGGATGATGCCGGAGCCCTCCTCGGACTGCCTGCCCATGTCGGTCTCCAGCTTGACCACGCTCGGCACCACCTTGGCCGCCACCTGCTCGACCGAGCCGGCGGGCAGGCTGGCCGCGGGTTCGCCGGGCGTCGCACCCGACGACGGTGGTGGTGACGGTGGGACGGTCCGGCTGCACCAACGTCGCGACGCCACCGCCGACACCGGCGGACACCAGCGCGATGGCCAGCGCGCCGACCGTCAAAGCTCCTGCGCGCGAACGCTTCCGGGGTCGCGGCGGATACGGCGGCCGCGGCATGATCGGCTGCTGGGGTGCGCCGCGATACGGATCGTGCGGGCCGCGGTAGGCCGTGCTGCTGCGTCGCGTAGCGCCAGTCGAAGGGTTGCTGCGGAGCACCGGGCCGCTGCGCGCCGGGGTAACCCGGCGCGCACGCGGTCGTACGGCCCCGGCCGGTGGCCGGTGGCGGCGGCGGCGAATACCTCGGATGGTTCGTCATTGCGGTCGGTGCTCTTCCTTCGAGTAGTTCGCGTCGGTCGATCGTCACGAGGTAGAACGAACGGCTCTATCCCGACAGTGCCCCTCCGGCTGAGAATCCACTTAGAGAACCTTCGGCACATCCCCAGACTTGCATGTTGACTCCCGCTCGAGTTCACCCATTCTCGGCGCTGACGTCGGTCGCGTCCACCGCACCGTCCCGCGTGTCGCCGGTCGGGTCCTGCCTGGCAGCACCACGTGGATGGACGTCCCCGGCGGATTGCCGCCGGGCACGGTGTCCTCGATCCGAAGCGTCCCACCGTGTTTCAGCACCACCTGCTTGACGATCGCCAGCCCGAGGCCCGATCCCGGCATGCGCGCGCGCCGAGGTGGATCGGTAGAACCGCTCGAAGACCAGGCCGCGTTCCTGCGGCGGAATGCCGGGCCCGTGATCGGAGACCACCAGTTCGGCGTGCATCGGGTCGACCTGGGTCAGCCGCACGCCGACGCGACCACCGGGCGGGCTCCACTTCGCGGCGTTGTCGAGCAGGTTGAGCACGGCCCGCGACAGCCCTGCGCGCGTCGCCGTAGACCTGCCAGCCGTCGACGTGCGACGTCGAACTCGATGTCGTTGCGGCGCCGACGAACTCGTTCGAGACTGCGGTCGACCACCTCGGACATGTCGACGGGCTCGTGAATCGTGACGCCCGCGTCGTCGCGGGTCAGGTCCACCAGATCGCCGACCAGCGTCGACAACTCCTCGATCTGGGCGATCACGTCGGCGCTGCAGGCCCGTCCATCTCCTCGTCGGGCAGCCGCGGTGCGCCGGGCGCCATCGAGGCCATCAGCAGCTCGACGTTGGTGCGCAGCGACGTCAGCGGCGTACGCAGCTCGTGGCCCGCGTCGGTGACCAGTCGCGCCTGGCGGTCCCGCGACTCGGCCAGCGCACGCAACATCATGTTGAACGCCTCGGTGAGCCGGGCCAGTTCGTCGCTGCCGTGCACCGGGATGGGCCGCAGGTCGTCGGTGCGGGCCACCCGCTCGGCGGCCTCGGTGAGCCTCGCCACCGGCCGCAGACCGGTGCGGGCGACCGTCCCGCCCGCGATCGCCGCCACCGCCATGCCGAGGCCGCCGACGATGAGCAGGATGGTCCCCAGCCGTTTGAGCACCTTGCCGGTGGGCGCCAGGCTCTTCGAGATCAGCAGCGAGCTGCCGTTGGACAGGTGGACGGCCAGCACGCGCTGGTAGTTCGCGGTGCGCAGCGACATCAGCAGCTTGCCCTGGATGACGTCCTTCTCGGGGTCGCCGAGCGGCAGCGTCTGCCCCTCCTGGTTGGCGGTGTAGATCGTCCGGCCCGGGATCACCAGCATGGCGTTGACGTCGGAGTAGGCGGTGCCCTCGATGGCCTTGCCGGGGTCGGCGGCCAGCGATCCGCTCTCGATCAGCAGCCGGGCGCGGCTCTGCAGCTGGTTGTCGATGTCCTCGTAGAGCGCACGCGACACCACCGCGTAGACCGCGACGGCCATCAGCACCACGACCATCGCCACCATCGACATGGCCAGCAGCATCACCCGCCACCGCAGCGACACCGAGCTGGCGTCGTGAAGCGAGGCCTGTCGACGCGATCGCTCGCCGGAACGGCGCCTTCCACGCCCTCACCGCCGACATCAGGGTGGCGTCTCGCGCAGCACGTAACCCACACCTCGCACGGTGTGGATCAGTCGCGGCTCGCCCTCGGCTTCGGTCTTGCGGCGCAGGTATCCGACGTACACCTCGAGTGCGTTGCCGGAGGTCGGGAAGTCGAATCCCCACACCTCTTCGAGGATGCGGCTGCGGGTCAGCACCCGGCGCGGGTTGGCGATCAGCATCTCCAGCAAGGAGAACTCGGTGCGGGTCAGGCTGATCTGGCGCTGCCCGCGGGTGACCTCTCGGGTCACCGGGTCGAGGCTCAGATCGGAGAACGTCATCGCGACCGACTCGGTGCGGTCGTCGACGGTGGTGCGACGCAGCAGCGCGCGCATCCGGGCGAGCAGCTCCTCGAGCGCGAACGGCTTGGGCAGGTAGTCGTCGGCACCGGCGTCGAGGCCGGCCACCCGCTCGGACACCGAATCACGGGCGGTCAGCACCAGGATCGGCAGATCGTCGCCGGTGCTGCGGAGCTGACGGCAGACCTCGAGGCCGTCCAGCCGCGGCATCATCACGTCGAGCACCAGGGCGTCCGGCCGGTCGCTGGTGATCGGCTCGAGTGCTTCCAGGCCGTCCTGGGCCAGCTCGACCGAGTAGCCGTTGAAGGAAAGCGACCGGCGCAGGGATTCGCGCACCGCGCGATCGTCGTCGACGACAAGTATGCGCACAGCCACAGTGTCAACCCACTGTCTGAGAGTGGCCTGAGAGGCGCGCCGCCGGTCGGAGTTGTTTTCCGGGGCTAGCGGCGGTCGAGGTCGATCAGACCGAGCCGAGCGGCCTTGAGCAGGCGACGCGGCACCTTGTGCTGCTGACCGGCGACGGTCACGCCGACGAGTTCGGTCTTCGGTGGCCTTCCACTGCGCGCGCCGGCTACGGGTGTTCGAGCGCGACATTCTGCGCTTGGGCACAGCCATGGTGGAGCTCTCCTCTTGAGTGGGTATCAAAATCGGGTCCGCCGCGCGAGCAATCCGGCGTCGGCAATTGCCCTTCAGGATAGCCGGTGAGCTGCGTAGCCTCCAAAATGCGCGATCTCGGCGCGGATTTCCGCGCCCGCCGCGGCTCAGCGCGCCGAAATCGCTCCTTGACGTGGGACCGACGGTACCGACTAACCTACGGTAACCTACCGGTTGGTTGGGCTGTCGATCGGTGATGGGAGTTCGGGTGAGCGCAGCAGTGCGGATCGGCAACTGCTCGGGCTTCTACGGCGACCGGCACTCCGCGATGCGGGAGATGCTCACCGGCGGCGAACTCGACTACGTGACCGGCGACTACCTCGCCGAACTGACCATGCTGATCCTCGCCCGCGACCGGGCCAAGTCGCCCGACCGCGGCTACGCCAAGACGTTCCTGACCCAGCTCGAGGAGTGCCTCGGGACCGGCGCTGGACAAGGGCGTGCGGATCGTCGCCAACGCCGGCGGGCTCAATCCGGCCGGGCTGGCCGCCGCGGTGCGGGCGCTCGCCGACCGGCTCGGGCTCGACGCGAAGGTCGCCCACGTCGAGGGCGACGACCTGATCGGCCGCGCCGCCGAACTCGGGCTTCGGCACGCCCGCTCTGCGGCCAACGCCTACCTCGGCGCCTGGGGCATCGTCGACTGCCTGAACGCGGGCGCCGACGTCGTCGTCACCGGCCGGGTCACCGACGCGTCGGTGATCGTCGGGCCCGCCGCCGCGCACTTCGGCTGGAGCCGCACCGACTACGACGCCCTCGCCGGCGCGGTGGCCGCGGGCCACGTCATCGAATGCGGCATCCAGGCCACCGGCGGCAACTACGCGTTCTTCACCGAGGTCCCCGACCTCTCGCCACGCCGGCTTCCCGATCGCCGAGATCGACGCCGACGGGTCGTCGGTGATCACCAAGCATCCCGGCACCGGCGGGCTGGTCAGCGTCGACACCGTCACCGCGCAGCTGCTCTACGAGATCGGCGGCGCGCGCTACGCCAACCCCGACGTGACGCTGCGGGTCGACAGCCTGGCGCTGAGCGACGACGGACCCGACCGGGTGCGCATCAGCGGCGTGCGGGGCGAGCCGCCGCCGCCGACGCTCAAGGTGTCGCTGAACACCATCGGCGGCTTCCGCAACGCGATGACGTTCGTGCTGACCGGCCTGGACATCGACGCCAAGGCCGACCTGGTGCGACGCCAGCTGGAGGCGGACCTGACGGTGAAGCCCGCGGAGCTGGAGTGGACGCTGGCGCGCACCGACCATCCCGACGCCGACACCGAGGAGGCCGCCAGCGCGCTGCTGCGCTGCGTGGTCCGCGATCCCGATCCCGCCAACGTCGGACGCCACTTCTCCTCCGCCGCAGTCGAATTGGCGCTCGCGAGCTATCCGGGTTTCACCACGACCGCACCGCCGGGCGAGGGTCAGGTGTACGGCGTGTTCACCGCCGGCTACGTCGACGCGACCGAGGTGCCGCACGTCGCGGTGCACGCCGACGGCACGCGCATCGACATTCCCGCCGCCACCGAGACGAAGGTGCTCGAGCCCGTCGGGCCGTTCGCGCTGCCCGAACCGCTGCCGTTCGGCGAGACCCGGCGCGTGCCGCTGGGCCCCATCGCCGGCGCCCGCAGCGGCGACAAGGGCGGCAACGCCAACGTCGGGGTGTGGGTGCGCACCGACGAGCAGTGGCGCTGGCTGGCCCACGCGCTGACCGTCGAGAAGCTGCGCGAGCTGCTGCCCGAGACCGCCGACCTCGTCGTCACCCGCCACCTGCTGCCCAACCTGCGCGCGGTGAACTTCGTCATCGAGGGCATCCTCGGGAAGGGCGTGGCCTACCAGGCCCGGTTCGACCCGCAGGCCAAGGGCCTCGGCGAATGGCTGCGCAGCCCGCCACATCGACATCCCGGAGGAGTTCGCTTCTCGGAGCTCGAGACATCTGGACCACGCCCGAACGCGACGCAGCTGCGAAAGACGGTGCGCGCGTTCGCCGAACGCGAGGTGCTGCCGAACGTCGACGAGTGGGAACGCACCGGCGATCTGCCGCGCGAGCTGCACCGCAAGGCGGGCGAGGCCGGGCTGCTCGGCGCGGGCCTGCCCGAAGCCGTCGGCGGTGGCGGCGGCGACGGCGCCGACGCGGTGATCATCTGCGAGGAGATGCACTAGGCGGGCGTCGCCGGGCGGCGTGTTCGCCTCGCTGTTCACGTGCGGCATCGCGGTGCCGCACATGATCGCCTCCGGTGACGAGCGACTGATCGACACCTACGTGCGGCCCACGCTGCGCGGCGAGCATGATCGGCTCGCTGGCCATCACCGAACCCGGCGGCGGCTCCGACGTCGGGCACCTGACCACCAGGGCAGTCCGGGACGGCGACGACTACGTCCTCAACGGCGCCAAGACCTACATCACCTCCGGCGTGCGGGCCGACTACGTGGTGACCGCGGCGCGCACCGGCGGGCCTGGCGCCGCGGGCGTTTCGCTGATCGTCGTCGACAAGGGCACACCGGGTTTCGAGGTCACCCGCAAGCTGGAGAAGATGGGCTGGCGCTCGTCGGACACCGCCGAGTTGTCCTACACCGACGTGCGGGTGCCGGCCGCGAACCTGATCGGCGCCGAGAACAGCGGCTTCCTGCAGATCGCGGCGGCGTTCGTCACCGAGCGGGTCGGGCTCGCCGCGCAGGCGTACTCGAGCGCGCAGCGCTGCCTCGACCTCACCGTCGCAGTGGTGCCGCGACCGCGAGACCTTCGGCAGGCCGCTGATCTCGCGGCAGTCGGTGCAGAACACGCTGGCCGAGATGGCGCGGCGCGTCGACGTCGCCCGGGTGTACACCCGCCACCTGGTGGAGCGGCAGCTCGGCAGCGGCGACGACCAACCTGATCACCGAGGTCTGCTTCGCCAAGAACACCGCCGTCGAGTCCGGCGAGTGGGTGGCCAACCAGGCCGTGCAGCTGTTCGGCGGCATGGGCTACATGGCCGAGTCCGAGGTCGAACGCCAGTACCGCGACATGCGCATCCTCGGCATCGGCGGCGGCACCACCGAGATCCTGACCGTCTGGCCGCCAAGACGCTTGGCTACCAGTCATGAGCCAAGCGAGTAGCGAAGCGGATCGCGCATCATGACGCCCTGAAGTCCGCATCGACGCGCGCTCCGCCGCCTACACCGAGGCCGCCGAGGCCATGACCGCCAAGCTCGCCGAGCTCGACACCGAGCACGCCAAGGCGCTGGCCGGCGGCGGCGCCAAGTACGTCGAGCGCCACCACGCCCGCGGCAAGCTGACCGCCGCGCGAACGCATCGAGCTGCTGCTCGACCCCGACTCGCCGTTCCTGGAACTGAGCCCGCTCGCCGCCTGGGGCAGCGACTTCCCCGTCGGCGCCAGCGTGGTGACGGGCATCGGCGTCGTCGAGGGCGTCGAATGCCTGATCGTCGCCAACGACCCGACGGTCAAGGGCGGCACCAGCAACCCGTGGACGTTGCGGAAGATCCTGCGCGCCAACCAGATCGCCTGCGAGAACCGGCTGCCGGTGATCTCGCTGGTGGAGTCCGGCGGCGCCGACCTGCCCACCCAGAAGGAGATCTTCATCCCCGGCGGGCGGATGTTCCGCGACCTGACCCGGCTGTCGGCGGCGGGCATCCCCACCATCGCGCTGGTGTTCGGCAACTCGACCGCGGGCGGCGCCTACATCCCCGGCATGTCCGATCACGTCGTGATGATCAAGGAGCGCTCCAAGGTGTTCCTCGCCGGACCGCCGCTGGTGAAGATGGCCACCGGCGAGGAGTCCGACGACGAATCGCTCGGCGGCGCCGAAATGCACGCCCGCACCTCGGGTCTCGGCCGACTACTTCGCCGTCGACGAACTCGACGCCATCCGGATCGGGCGCCGCATCGTGGCCCGGCTGAACTGGCGCAAGCAGGGTCCGGCGCCGGGCCCGGTCGACCGAGCCGCTGTTCGACGCCGAGGAACTGATCGGCATCGTGCCCGCCGATCTGCGCATCCCGTTCGACCCGCGCGACGTGATCGCCCGCATCGTCGACGGCTCGGACTTCGACGAGTTCAAGCCGCTGTACGGCGGCTCGCTGGTGACCGGCTGGGCCACGCTGCACGGCTACCCGATCGGCATCCTCGCCAACGCCCGCGGCGTGCTGTTCAGCGAGGAATCGCAGAAGGCCACCCAGTTCATCCAGCTGGCCAACCGCTCCGACACGCCACTGCTGTTCCTGCACAACACGACCGGCTACATGGTCGGCAAGAAGTACGAGGAAGGCGGGATGATCAAGCACGGCTCGATGATGATCAACGCCGTGTCCAACTCGACCGTGCCGCACATCTCGCTGCTGATCGGCGCGTCCTACGGCGCCGGCCACTACGGCATGTGCGGGCGCGCCTACGACCCGCGCTTCCTGTTCGCCTGGCCGAGCGCCAAGTCCGCGGTGATGGGCGGCGCGCAGCTGGCCGGCGTGCTGTCGATCGTCAGCCGCGCCGCCGCCGAGGCCCGCGGCCAGCAGGTCGACGAGGCCGCCGACGCCGCGCTGCGGGCCGCCGTCGAGGCGCAGATCGAGGCCGAGTCGCTGCCGATGTTCCTGTCCGGCATGCTCTACGACGACGGCGTCATCGACCCGCGCGACACCCGCACGGTGCTGGGAATGTGCCTGTCCGCCATCGCCAATGGCCCGATCGAGGGGACGTCGAACTTCGGCGTCTTCCGGATGTGAGCGCCATGCCACCCGCGATTTGTGCACGTTGCCGCGAGCGCGGCTCGCGTGCCAAATCGCAGGAAGGCAGATGATCACCAGAGTCCTGGTCGCCAACCGCGGTGAGATCGCCCGCCGCGTGTTCGCCACCTGCCGCCGGCTCGGCATCGGCACCGTCGCCGTCTACACCGACCCCGACGCCGCGAGCCCGCACGTCGCCGAGGCCGACGTCCGGGTGCGCCTGGACGGCCGCAACGGCTACCTCGACGCGGCGCAGCTGATCGACGCCGCCCGCGCGTCGGGCGCCGACGCGATCCACCCCGGCTACGGATTCCTCTCGGAGAACGCCGAATTCGCCGACGCCGTGCAGCAGGCCGGGCTGACCTGGATCGGCCCGCCCGTCGCCGCGGTGCAGGCGATGGGCTCCAAGATCGAGGCCAAGAAGATGATGGCCGCCGCCGGGGTGCCCGGTGCTCGAGCGAGCTCGATCCCGACACCGTCACCGCCGCGCAGCTGCCGGTGCTGATCAAGGCGTCGGCCGGTGGCGGCGGCCGCGGCATGCGCGTCGTCCGCGACCTGGCCGAGCTGCCCAGGCAAGTCGAGGCCGCCCAGCGCGAGGCGCAGTCGGCGTTCGGCGATCCGACGGTGTTCTGCGAGCGCTACCTGGCCACCGGCCATCACGTCGAGGTCCAGGTGATGGCCGACGCACACGGCACCGTCTGGGCGGTCGGCGAACGCGAGTGCTCGATTCAGCGCCGCCACCAGAAGATCATCGAGGAGGCGCCGTCGCCGCTCGTCGAACGCACCCCGGGCATGCGCGCCAAGCTCTTCGACGCGGCGCGACTGGCCGCCGAGGCCATCGGCTACACCGGCGCGGGCACCGTCGAGTTCATGGCCGACGACGGTCCAGGCGACTTCTTCTTCCTCGAGATGAACACCCGGCTGCAGGTCGAGCACCCGGTCACCGAGGAGACCACCGGCCTCGACCTGGTCGAGCTGCAGCTGCGACGTCGCCGCCGGCGGCCGGCTGGCCGCCGAACCGCCTGCCGCGCGCGGACATTCGATCGAGGCGCGGCTCTACGCCGAGGACCCGGCCAAGAACTGGCAGCCGCAGGCCGGCGCGATCCACCGCTTCGACGTGCCCGCCGCGCGCACCGAGTTCGCGCACGCTCGGCCGCGCGGGCGTGCGGGTCGACTCCGGCGTCGTCGACGGTTCGGTCGTGTCGATCTTCTACGACCCGATGCTGGCCAAGGTCATCTCGTACGCCCCGACGCGGCGGCAGGCGGCAGCCATCCTGGCCGACGCGCTGGCCCGGACCCGGCTGCACGGCATCACGACCAACCGCGACCTGCTCGTCAACGTGCTGCGCCACCCGGCGTTCCTCGACGGCGCCACCGACACCGCGTTCTTCGACACCCACGGCCTGGCCGAGCTGGCGGCGCCGCTGGCCGACCCGTCCGCGTGCCGGCTGGCCGCGCTGGCCGCCGCACTGGCCGACGCCGCCGAGAACCGCAGCAGCGCAACGGTTTTCGGCGACGTGCCCAGCGGCTGGCGCAACCTGCCGTCCGGCTACCAGACCAAGCGCTACGCCGACGCAGCGGTGACGAGCACGACGGTCGCCTACCGGTTCATCCGCGGCCGGCTCGACCTGCCGGACGCCGACGACGTGACGCTGGTGTCGGCGACGCCCGACCGGGTGGTGCTGGCCACGGCGACGGCGTCGAGCACCCGTTCGACGTGGCCCGCTACGGCGACCGAGGTCTTCGTCGACGGCCCGCTCGGCCCGGTCCGGCTCGACCGCGCTGCCCCGCTTCCCCGACCCGGATTCGCGCGGTCGCACAAGGCTCGCTGCTGGCCCCGATGCCGGGGTCGGTGATCCGGGTCGGCGCGGCGGTCGGCGACCAGGTCACGGCCGGGCCAGCCGCTGATCTGGCTGGAGGCCATGAAGATGGAGCACACCATCACCGCACCCGGTGCGCGGCGTGCTCGCCGAACTCAACGTCGCGGCCGGCCAGCAGGTCGACGTCGGCGCCGTACTCGCCCGTGTCGAAGACGCGTGAACCAGAAGGAGAGACCGATGAGCTTCGTCGAGACCGACGAACAGCAGGCACTGCGCAAGGCCGTCGCCGCGATGTCGCGCCAACTACGGCGAGAAGTACTACCTGGAGAAGGCCCGCGCCGGCGAGCACACCACCGAATTGTGGAGTGAGGCAGGCAAACTCGGCTTCATCGGCGTCAACCTGCCCGAGGAGTACGGCGGCGGCGGCGCGGGCATGTACGAGCTGTCGCTGGTCATGGAGGAGATGGCCACCAGCAGGCTGCGCCCTGCTGCTGATGGTGGTCTCCCCCGCCATCAACGGCACGATCATCAGCAAGTTCGGCACCGAGGAACAGAAGAAGCGCTGGATCCCCGGTATCGCCGACGGCACGCATCACCATGGCGTTCGCCATCACCGAACCCGACGCCGGGTCCAACTCGCACCGGATCACCACCACCGCGCGCCGCGACGGCAGCGACTGGATCCTGTCCGGGCCAGAAGGTCTTCATCTCCGGCGTCGACCAGGCGCAGGCGATCCTGGTCGTCGGCCGCACCGAAGGAGGCCAAGACCGGCAACCTTCGGCCCGCGCTGTTCGTCGTGCCCACCGACACGCCCGGCCTGTCGCTGGACCAAGATCGACATGGAGATCGTCAGCCCGGAGAACCAGTTCCAGCTGTTCCTCGACGACGTCCGGCTGCCCGCCGACGCGCTCGTCGGCTCGGAGGACGCCGCGATCGCGCAGCTGTTCGCGGGGCTGAACCCCGAGCGCATCATGGGCGCCGCCAGCGCGGTCGGCATGGGCCGCTTCGCGATCAACAAGGCCACCGAGTACGTCAAGACCCGCCAGGTGTGGAAGACGCCGATCGGCGCGCACCAGGGCATCTCACATCCGTTGGCGCAGAACCACATCGAGATCGAACTGGCCAAGCTGATGATGCAGAAGGCGGCGACGCTCTACGACCTCGGCGACGACGTCGGCGCCGCCGAGGCCGCGAACATGGCCAAGTACGCCGCGGGTGAGGCGTCGGTGCGCGCGGTCGACCAGGCCGTGCAGTCGTTGGGCGGCAACGGGTTGACCAAGGAGTACGGCATCGCCGTCGGTGCTGACCGCGTCGCGGTTGGCCCGCATCGCGCCCGGTCAGCCGGGAGATGATCCTCAACTTCGTCGCGCAGACGTCGCTGGGCCTGCCCCGGTCGTACTGATGAGCTCGCTGGTTCACTACGCGGTCGACGGCGCCGTCGCGCGCATCACGCTGGACTCGCCGCACAACCACAACGCGCTGTCGACGGCGCTGGTGCACCAGCTCACGGCAGGGGCTCGCGCGACGCCGCCGAGGAGACGGGCGTCCGGTCGGTCGTGCTCGGACACACCGGCAGGACGTTCTGCGCGGGCGCCGATCTCGGCGAGGCCGCGGGCCGCGATCCTGGCGACGTCGCCGTCGACCGGCCGCGCGAGATGACCGACGTGCTGCGCGCGATCCTGGAACTGCCCGTCCCGGTCATCGCGGCGGTCGACGGTCACGTGCGGGCCGGCGGCCTTGGCCTGATCGGCGCGTGCGACCTCGTCGTGGCCGGGCCTGCGAGCACGTTCGCGCTCACCGAGGCACGCATCGGCGTGGCTCCGTCGATCATCTCGCTGACGCTGCTGCCGAAGATGACCGCCCGCGCCGCGGGCCGCTACTTCGTCACCGGGGAGAAGTTCGGCGCCGCGGAGGCCGCCGCCATCGGCCTGATCACGATGGCCGCCGAGCGACGTCGACAGGCCGCACGGTGGCGGCGCTGACCGCCGAGATCGCCAAGGGGTCGCCGCAGGGCCTGGCCGCATCGAAGGCGCTGACCACGGCGTCGATCCTGGAGGGCTTCGACCGGCACGCCGAGGAGTTGACCGACGCAGTCGGCCGGGCTGTTCGTCTCCGACGAGGCGCGCGAGGGCATGCTCGCGTTCCTGCAGAAGCGCCCGCCGAGTTGGGCCGTCCCGACCAAACCCTAAGTGGCGGCGGGTTCCTGCGGCGGTGGCGCGCTCGAACTCCGGCGACTGCGCCACCAGGTCTTCAGCTTGTCCGGCATGGCCTGCACCGTCTCGGGTGGGACGAAGGCGAGGTACAGCACGAACATCGCCAGGCTGAAGAACCCGACGCTCATGGTGACCATCAGGATCAGGTGCAGCACCACTCCTGCGCCGAGGACCCAGAGTCGGCACCGCTTGTTCCAGACCAGAACGGCGATCGCCAACTCGACCAGCAGAGTGCCCCATGACGCCACGTTGACCAGAATCGCGTTGCTGGACAGCCACTCTGGCACTGCGAGGAGGGCCCATCTGCCATCGGTGCGCCAGGCGTAGAAGGCAGCCGAACCGCCCACCCAGTCTCTGCCGCCGTACAGCTTCGACTGAACAGACACCAGGTAGATCAGGGTCATTTGGACCTGAAGGAGCCGAATGGGCCACGCCGCCAACGTTTGTGCAGACCAGAACGATCCCGTACGACGCCGCTGATCCAGTGACAGAGCCGCACCACAGCACGAGAGTGCAACGACCAGCGCGATGATGGCGATGACCGAGTCCCCGGCGTTGTAGATCAGAGCGCCGCGCCGATGGACGGACGTGAGCAGCACGAAGACCAGGATCGCGGCGAACCGGCTATGCCAGCCCACCGTCATCGCGATGGCCGACACCAGCAGCAGCGCCCACCCGATGAGCAGCGCCTTGTCGCCGGTAAAGACTTCGAAGACGCTCCACTGGTATTCGAGCGGAACGTACTGGGGCGCCGCGCCGTCCTTGCCGAACACCTGGAACAGGTCGGGCAGTGCCGCGAGTGTCCAGGCCACCACGACGACGCCGAACGTCATCCGGATGAGACCGAGCGTGTAGGCGGGCTGGGGCGTGAACCAGAAGGCGCACCACGCGTCGACGATCGTGTCGACACGGGATTGCCTGGCACGTCCCGGCCCAGTCATTCCAGTCATTGCGCACCTGCCAGGGCCTCTTGGTACAAGACCTTCGTGGCGGGGGACTTACCGCCTGCGGGCTCGCCCGGCGGCGACAGATTCTCTGTGCGGAAGATCACGGCGACGGCGACGGCACGCTCGTTCGGCCCGGTGACCTTGCGGACCACCCAGTCGGGCGAGCTGCGGTCGCACGCTCGCATCGTGGATGACGGCACGCCGGAGCAATATCCACCGATCCCACCAGCCGACGCCACGGGCCCCGGGCTGCATGGTCCACACCCGGGTTTCCCCGTTGGCCATCGTGACCTGAACCTGGACCGTCTCGACCCGGGTGTCCGGGATCCAGTACACGCCCCAGAATTGGTCGAGCCCCGCCGCGACCGCGATCGGTGCCACCACCGGCTTCAGGCCGCGTTGGATCGGCGAATCAGGCAGGTTCCAGATGACGCCCACCAGCAGGAACACCGCGATGAAGACGCTGATCACGACCTTGCCGCGATGGGACTCCTCGAATCGCTGCTGAAGCGTGGAGAGCTGCTCCGTGCGCGAGCGCAAACTCCGCTTCTCGCCGTCTTCTTCGTCGTCGTCGCGAACAACCGCTGCCAACGTGGGGACCACTTTCTGTCCGTTGCCGGTTTCGCAGACACCCTAGTTCACCCAGCGCGGGCTGCGCCCTGGCACCACAGAGCACGGTTTGGCCAACACCCTTGCATGTATCGGCGTTCACCGTAGGCTCGTCGTGATGAGCACTCCAGCGTCGCGCCACGACTCGATGCGTGCTGCCGACACCGACCGCATCCACGTGGCGCAGTTGCTCACCGACGCGGCTGCTCAGGGCCGTCTTCCGATGTCCGAGTACGAGGCGCGTCTGGCCAAGGCGTACGCGGCGCGTACCTACGCCGACCTGGAACGTCTTAGCGCGGACCTGCCCGGAGCCGCGACCTATGCGCCGACCGGTGGCCCGTGCCGACCTGCGCCGTCGACGCTGCTCCTGGCCATCATGAGCGGCTTCGAACGGCGCGGCCGCTGGAACGTGCCGAAGCGGTTGACCTCGTTCGCGCTGTTCGGTGGCGGCGTGATCGACCTGCGCTACGCCGACTTCACCTCGCCGGAAGTGGAGATCCACTCCTATTCGATCTTCGGTGGCCAGACCATCCTGCTGCCGCCCGAGGTCAACGTCGACGTCCGCGGGGTCGGTGTGATGGGTGCGTTCGATCACGTCGGTGAGCTCGGCTCGCCCGGGCGCTCCGCACATCACCATCCGCGGCTTCTCGCTGTGGGGCAGCGTCGCCATCAAGCGCAAGAAGCGCAAGGCCTAACAAACCCCCGTCAGCGCTGCCGTCTGCTCTTCGCGCAAGCGCTCATCGCTGCCATCTGCTCTTCGCGCAAGCGCTCATCGCCGCCGCCGGGACCGCAGGTAGTCGCCGACGACCGCGGCGCCGAGGCCGTCGAGATCCGGCACCACGACCCGGCCCTCGACCCGCCGGGCGACCTGATCGATGAACCGGGCCAGGCCGGGGTCGCTGCCCAGCCGGAAGATGGTCACCTGCGCGCCCAGCCGGGCGATGTCGTCGAACCCGCGGACGGTGTGCGCGATGGTCCGCGGGTGCGGCGGGTAGTCGAAGAACACCGACGCGCCGTCACCGTCGCCGTAGTCCTCGAGGTGCGCGGTCGGCTCACCGTCGGTGACGACGAGCACCACCGGCTGGGCGTTGGGATGGCGGCGCAGGTGCCTGCCGGCCAGCGCCAGCGCGTGGTGCAGGTTGGTGCCCTGCTCGTAGACGCCCTCGAGCCCGGTCAACTCGGCGGCGCTCACGGTCCGCGCGTAGCGACCGAACGCGATGATCTGCAGATCGTCGGAACGGAACCGGGTGCTGATCAGATGGTTGAGCGCCAGCGCCGTCCGCTTCATCGGCAGCCAGCGGTTCTCCATCACCATCGAGAACGACGTGTCGACGAGCAGCGCCACCGCGGACTGGGTGCGGGTCTCGGTCTCGGAGATCTCGACGTCGTCGACGGTGATCCTCATCGGCAGCTCCGCGACGCCGGTGCCGGCCTGCCGCAGCACCGCGTTGGTCAGCGTCCGCGTGACGTTCCACGGCTCGGTGTCGCCGAACTGCCACGGCCTGGTGGCACCGGTGAGTTCCCCCGCGGCGCCGGCGCGACGGGTGTCACGCTCGCCGTGGCGACCCGAAAGTTGTTGCGCCACATCGCGCAGTGCGGTCTGGCCGAGCTGCCGCATGGCCTTGGGCGACAGTCGCCACTGACCGTCGGAGCCGCGGTCGAGGAAGCCCTGGTTCATCAGCGCGCGTTCGAGTTCGGCCAGCGTGCGGGCGTCGACCGCCGCCGTCGTCGCCGAGTTGGCGGGCCAGCATGTCCAGGTCGACGTCGTCCATCTGCGCCCCGGCGTAGCTCTGCGACAGCTGCTCGGCGAGCTGCTCGAGCTCGCCGATGTCGGCCAGCGCCTGAGCGCCCTTCGCCCATGCCCATCGGGTTGTCGCCCGAGAATCGTTCCGAGCCCGACCAGTCCTCGCCGGGCCGCGCCGCCTGCAGGTGCCCGTCGAGCCGGTTGAGCGCGTTCATCAACGACGGCGATCCGAATGCCTGCTGCGCCAACGCATCCAGTTCGGCGCGCTGGTCGGCGGACAGGCTGTTGCGGAACCGCTGCGCGGCGGCGGCGCGCTTGGCCAGCGAGTCGAGCAGCTCGTCGATGTTCTTCGGATTCTCCGGGAAGAACTCGCCGTGCTTGTCCATGAAGTCTTGAAAGTCTTGGGGCGAGTCCTTCGCCGCGGCGTGCTTGTCCAGCAGGTCGTTCAGGTCGTCGAGCATGTCGTTGACGCGCTGGCGGTCCTCGTCGGTGGCGTTCTCCAGCGCCTGCTTCATGCCCGCGAACCGCTGGTCGAGCATCTCGCGACCCATGAGGTCCTTGATCTGCTCGTACTTCTGCGCGCGCCTCTCGCTGAGCGCCAGTCGTACTCCGACGAGCTCCTGGACGGCCTTGGCGGGCGACGGCGACAGCGACTCCAGCTGCAGCTCGCCGAAGCGGGCGTCGTCGTCGAGCGCGCGGGCCAGTTCCTTGCGTTCGGCCAGCACGGCCTCGTCGAGCAGCTTCTTGATCTCCGCCAAGGTGCCGTCGAGGTTGTTGCGCTGCAACAGTTCCCGACGCTTGCGGTTGGCCTCGGCGGCCAGCCGGTCGGCGCCCGTCATGTTCTCGGTGCCGCGGCGCATCAGTTCGGACAGCGCGCGCCGCGGCGAGCTGCCCTCCATGACGTCCTGACCGATCTGCTCGAGCGCCTCGCGCAGGTCGACCGGGCGGCGCCAGCGGATCGGGCCCGCCGGTGTATCGCGAGTACCGCGACGTGCGCTTAGCCATAAACGGTTTCGCCCTCGCCGGACACCTTGTCGATGCGCTTGGCCAGATACAGCGCCTCGAGCGCCAACTCGAGGGCGGCGGCGCGTTCACCGTCGGACTGCGCGCCGAGGCGCTCGGCGATGGCGTCGACGACCGGCAGGTCGGGCAGCGCCGCAAGGACGTCCTTGGCCGAGACGCGCTCGCCCGTGGTGACCGGGGCGCCCTCCTCGACGGCGGACACCAGCGGGCCGACGTCGATGCCACCGAGCAGCCGCTGCGCCGTGTCGGCGGTGGCGCGGCGCAACAGGTGCTCCAGCACCGCCTGCTCGCGACCCTCCTCGCCGGACTCGAACTCGAGCTTGCCGCGCAGCACGTCGATGACGGTGACGAGATCGACGACGCGCGCGACCGGGTCCTGCTCGCCGAGGATCGTCGAGCGGTGCCGCGCCGCCGCGGCGACGGTCTCGGCGGCGGCGATCGCGAACCGCGCCGACACACCGGAGCGCTGGTCGACCGACTGCGATTCGCGCAGGTCCGCGCGCGAACCGGGCCAGGATCTGCAGCAGGTAGTCGGGCACCGTCCGCGGCCAGGTGCGCCTCCTGCTTGATGACGCCGACCTCGGCCTCGAGTGCAAGCGGGTAGTGCGTGCGGATCTCGGCGCCGAACCGGTCCTTGAGCGGCGTGATGATGCGGCCGCGGTTGGTGTAGTCCTCGGGGTTGGCGCTGGCGACGACGAGCACGTCGAGCGGCAGCCGCAGCGTGTAGCCGCGCACCTGGATGTCGCGCTCCTCCATCACGTTGAGCATCGACACCTGGATGCGCTCGGCGAGGTCGGGCAGCTCGTTGATGGCGACGATGCCGCGGTGCGCCCGTGGGATCAGGCCGTAGGCGATGGTCTCGGGGTCGCCGAGGCTGCGGCCCTCGGCCACCTTGATGGGGTCGATGTCGCCGACGAGGTCGGCGACGCTGGTGTCCGGGGTGGCCAGCTTCTCGGTGTAGCGCTCGCTGCGGTGCAGCCACGCGATCGGCAGGTCGTCGCCGCGACGTCGGCGGCCCGCCGGATCGACTCGGGGGTGATGGGCGTGTACGGGTGCTCGTTGAGCTCGGAGCCCTCGATCACCGGCGTCCACTCGTCGAGCAGGCCGGTCAGCGCGCGCAGCAGGCGGGTCTTGCCCTGCCCGCGCTCGCCGAGCAGGACCAGGTCGTGCCCGGCGATCAGCGCGCGCTCCAGCTGCGGCAGGACGGTGTCCTCGAAGCCGAAGATGCCGGGCCAGACGTCGCGGCCGTCGCGCCAGCGCGGCCAGCAGGTTCTCCCGGATTTCCTGCTTCACGCCGCGCTCGCGATGACCGGAGGCGCGGAGCTCGCCGAGCGGTGCGCGGGAGATCGTTAGGTGATGTCACCACTCCACGCTACGACGGTCAGCCACCTCGGGCATGCGCTCCTCGCTCATAGCGAAAATGACAATTGGTCGCCTCATTCGGGAATACGGCCGTAGCCGCAGGTCGAGGGCATTTCCTCGGCTAGGCCGACCTTGATGGACACCGTGATCGTGCTGCGTGCGCGGCGGGCAACTTCGTGGTGTCGACGACGAGGAACTCGCCGGTGTCCTGCCTGCCGTTGGCCAGCATCTTCGGCTTCAGGGTGAACGGCGGCGTCTTGGAGTCCAGGCCGGCCAGACCGAAGTCGCTGTCGTTGGAGATGACCAGCGTCTTGCCGCCGTCGGGGGTGGCGAGGCCCTCGATCTTGTCGTGACCGAAGAAGTCGCCCTTGCCATCGAGCTCGACCAACAATCCGCCCAGATCCAGGTTGACAGGGTCTTGGTCGCGACGGTGATGCCCTTGGCCTTCAGCGCATCGACGGCCGCGGCGTCGGTCGTGACTCCGACGGTCGTCTCGATCGGCTTGCCGTCCAGCTGCAGCCCACCCGCGTCGGCCACTGTACGTGGCGCCAGGCACTGTGGCGTTGGGGCCGACGTCGGTGGCCCCGCTGATGTCGGCGACGATAGACCTTCTTGTCGCCGCCGGGCTGCAGCTTGCCGTCGCGTTCGTCGACGAGGAACGTGGTGTTGCTGAGCGCGGTGATCTCCGATACCGCGACCTTGGACTTCTCCGGGTCGGCGAGCGGGTACAGGTATTCCGCGACGGCCTTGGTCGCGAGGTTGACCGTGACGATGCGGGTGATCGGCACCGACTTCGCCGAGCCCTCCAGCCCCGGGGTGTTCAGCGCGGACTGCATGATGCCGACGAGCGTCGAGCCGTCGGGGGTGATGGTCAGGCCTTCCATGCCCTGATTCGGGCTGCGCAGCGACAACTCGCGCGGCAGGGTGCCGTCGAACGGCGACAGTCGTTCCAGCTCCTTGCCATTCGCGTCGAAGTGGACGATGAACGGCCCGTACTCGTCGGACACCCAGAAGGTGCCATCGGCCAGCGCGACCAGACCCTCGGTGTCCAGACCGTGATCGGACGGTGGGCAGCGGCGCGCCGTCGATGTCGACCAGGGTCTCGCCGGTGTTCGCCTGTGGATCGACGAGCCCGGTCAATGGTGCACCGTCGCGACCCGACAGCGTGATGGTCTTCTCGGCCGTCGCGGTGCCGTCGCTTGAGCCGGTACTTCACGATCTGCGGGTGAAAGTCGGGAACCGGCAACACCTTCTCGTTGTCGGTGCGACCGTCGACGTTGGGTCCACGGTCGCTGAGGCCGTAGATCTCGTCGGCACTGCCAGGGACCATGGCGATCGCCGAACCGTCGGCGCTGCCCTGGATGGCGACGTCGCCGACCGTGGCGATCGGCGGGGTGTCGATCGTGTAGAGCTTGACCGCGTCGGTGGTGGTCACCTGCATCTGGTCGGTGCCGGAGAAGCTCCGTGTTCGGGGTGTAGACCATCGCGCCGCCGGGACCGTAGGCGATCCGCCCGTTCGCGGGCTGGGCGAACGCCACCGGCGTCGCACCGTTGGTGGCCGCCAACATCTGGGCGGGCGTGACGGTTGCCGGCTGCCCGACGCCGGTGGTCAGCTCGGTGCCTGCCGGCGCCGTCGTCGACGCACTACCGCTCGACGCTGCCGACGAATTCGAATCGGACGAACACGACGAAGCGGCCACCACGATTAGGACAATACCGGTTGGTACCAGGAGCTTTCGACTGACAGGCATGCGCTAAGGATTAGCACCAAGGATCAACGTCCAGGTGTCCGGGAGATGAACGACCGTCCAGCTCCCGGCACCCGGACCACGGCGCTAGTGCGCGAAGTGCCTTGCGCCCGTCAGGTACAGCGAGATGCCTGCCGCCTGCCGCCGCTTCAGTGACGACGTCGTCGCGCATCGACCCACCGGGATGGACGATCGCCTTCACGCCGGCGGCGGTCAGCGTCTCCAGGCCGTCGGGGAACGGGAAGAACGCGTCGGACGCCGCGACCGCGCCCCGCACCCGGTCGCCCGCCCGCTCGACCGCCAGCCGCGCCGCGTCGACCCGGTTGACCTGGCCCATGCCGACACCGACGGTCGCGCCGTCCTTCGCGATGACGATCGCGTTGGACTTCACCGCGCGGCAGGTACGCCATGCGAACACCAGATCGGCAAGCGTGGCGGGGTCGGCCGGTGAGCCGGTGGCCAGCGTCCAGTTGTTGGGGTCGTCGCCCTCGGCGTCGATCGCGTCGCGCTCCTGCACCAGCAGTCCGCCGCTGACTTGACGGAACTCGGTGCCGCCGACCTGCGGCTCGACGGCGACCAGCACGCGGATGTTCTTCTTGCGGGCCAGGATCTCGACGGCGCCGGGCTCGTACGCGGGCGCGACGATCACCTCGGTGAAGATGTCGGCGACCGTCTCGGCCATCTCGACGCTGACGGTCGTGTTGGCCGCGATGACGCCGCCGAACGCGCTCAGCGGATCGCACTCGTGGGCCTTGCGGTGCGCGTCGGCGACCGACACCGACGAGACCGCGATACCACACGGGTTGGCGTGCTTGATGATCGCGACGCAGGTCTCCTCGTGGTCGAACGCGGCCCGCCACGCCGCGTCGGCGTCGGTGAAGTTGTTGTAGGACATCTCCTTGCCGTGCAACTGCTCGGCCTGCGCGAGCCCGGGCCACGCGCCGTCGTCGGCGTACAGCGCGGCCTGCTGGTGCGGGTTCTCGCCGTAGCGCAGCACCGAGGAGCGCCGCCAGGTCCCCGCGAACCACTGCGGCAGCGACGCAGGCGCGTCGCCTCGTTCCGGCGCCAGCGTCGAACCCATCCAGGTCGCCACCGCGACGTCGTACTCGGCGGTGTGCCGGAAGGCCAACGACGCCAGCCTCTTCCGTTCGGCGAGCGTGAAACCGCCCGACCGCGACCGCGGCCAGCACACCTGTCGTAGCCGAGCGGATCGACCACCACCGCGACGCTGGGATGGTTCTTGGCGGCGGCGCGCACCATCGACGGCCCGCCGATGTCGATCTGCTCGACGCACTCGTCCTCGCTCGCGCCGGATTCGACGGTCTCGCTGAACGGGTAGAGGTTGACGACCACCAACTCGAAGGCGGCGACCCCGAGTTCCTCCAGCGCGGCGAGGTGCTCGGGCTTGCGGGTGTCGGCCAGCAGGCCCGCGTGCACCCGCGGGTGCAGGGTCTTGACGCGGCCGTCGAGCACCTCGGGGAAACCGGTGACCTCCTCGACGGGTGTCACCGGAACACCGGTCGCCGGCAATGGTTTTCGCCGTCGAACCGGTCGACACGATCGTCACGCCCGCGTCGTGCAGCCCACGCGCGAGATCGGCCGAGACCGGTCTTGTCGTAGACGCTGATCAACGCCCGCCGGATCGGGCGCCTGCCCTCACCGGATGCGCTCGCGCCGACATTCGCTCCACGTCGCGTCATCCCATGGCCGCCTTTCGTCCCGTCCAGGTCACGCCGCGCGTTGCCATCGCGGCGAGCACATCCACCAACAGCCGTCGTTCGACGACCTTGATCCGTTCGTGCAGACTCGCTTCGTCGTCGCCGTCGAGCACCGGCACCGCCTCCTGCGCAAGGATCGGCCCGGTGTCCATGCCCTCGTCCACCAGGTGCACCGTGCAGCCCGTGACCCGGACCCCGTAGGCCAGCGCCTCGGGCACCGCGTGCGCGCCGGGGAAGGCGGGCAGCAGCGCCGGATGGGTGTTGACGACCCGGCCGAGGAAGCGCGAAAGGAACTGCTGGGCCAAGGATCTTCATGAAGCCCGCCGACACCACCAGGTCGGGCTGGTGCTGCGCGGTGGCGTCGGTGATCGCCGCGTCCCACGACGCGCGGTCGGGATGGTCGCCGAGCCGCACGGTGTAGCCGGGCACCGAAGCGGCCGCCGCGACGTCGAGGGCCCGGCAGTCGACGATCCGTGCCGACCGCGACCACGCGCGCCGGGTAGTCGCCGACCGCGGCGTCGAGCAGTGACTCCAGCAGCGAACCGGTGCCAGACGCCAGCACGACCAGCCGCGCCGGCGCACTCGGGGGCACACGGAGCGGTGGCTGCACGCGATGCAGCCTAATCGGCCGGTCGGCGCGTCTCGTCGCTGGTGGTGCCCGGGTCCGATTCTCGTCGTCGTCGTCGTCGGTGAGGAAGTGCGCCTCGGGATCGTCGTCGAGATCGGGGTGGCGGCACGATGCGGGGTCGGTCCTCGACGTCCGGGCGCGGGGCCGGCGCGGGCTCGTCCATCACTTCCTCGACGTCGTCGATGTCGTCCTCGACTGGCTCGACGGGCTCGGCTTCAGTCGGCACTTCGAGCCACTTCGATCCTCGAGGTCCCGGCGACGGCTCGGTCGGCGCGTCCTCGACGTCCGGCGGCGCGGCCGGACGCGACACGGGCTTCGGCCTGCGCCGCGATGCCGCCGGTCATCGCGACCGTCAGGCCGCCGATCCCCACGAACCACAGGAAGACCGCGGGTCCGAACGTGGTCTGGTCGACGCCGACGTCGCCGAAGTTGCCGAGCTTGCCTCCGCCCGCGTATCCGAGCAGCGGCCATCACGACGGCGGCCAGCGCCGCGGCCACCACCAGCTTCGCCGCCGCCGCCGGCAGCGGCAGGGGCCGCCGCGCGCACTGCTGGCCGACCGCGACGGCCGACGCGGCGGCCACGATCAGCAGCGCCACCCAGACGGGGCCGAGCGGCGGTGACGGCACGGCGGCGAGCACCGGCAGCGCCGGCACGTCGCCGCCGAGCACGGTGAACGAACTGAACGTCGCCAATCCCGACGTGCGCGCTGGAACCGACGGCGACGGCCGCCGTCCCGACGATCACGTTCGGCACGTACAGCACCGACAGCAGCGTGAGGCTGAACTGGCCGAACACCGAATCGGTGATGGCGTAGAGGTCGTGCATCGTCGACCAGTGCACGACCATCGATCCGACCGCGACGACGCCGGACAGCCCGAACAGCGCCAGCACCCCGGCCGCGGCCGCCCGGACGGCCTCCGGCAGCCAGCCGGGCAACTGCGCCGCCAGCGACGGCCTGCGCACCACGCGGGAGCCGACGCCGATCACCGCACCGATGAGGTGCACGCGCGAGCACGCCGCCGAAGGCGCGCAGACGCGTTCGGCGTCTGCAGTTCGGTCAGCACCGACGACGCGTCGTGGATGACGGCCAGCGCGATCGCGGCGATCAGCAGCGGGCCCGCCCAGCGCCGACGCGACGACCCAACGCACGACGAACCAGGAGCTGCCCGGGCCGGATCGCCGCCGCGGTGGTGCGCGCCGTGCCCCACACCATCAACAGCACGGGCAGCAGCGGCATCACGCCGAGTTCGCTGCCGCCGATCGAGACCGGCACCTGGTGGACGCCGAGCCAGATGGTGGCGATCGCACCGAATGCGCCGGTCATGTCGCTGTTGGCGATCAGCAGCTGCAGCAGCACCACGGCCGCGATGACGACCAGCGCGATCACCGACGGGCCGAACGCAACCCTGAGCAGGTCGCGGGCCTGACGTGTGCCGACTGGCCGGTTGTCCACTAGACGGTTCGCTCCTCGCGCAAGCTGGTGCGCGCGAAGACGGGTGCGCGCCGCTAGTGATTATGACGGCGGAGGACCCGATTGCTGCGGAGCCGACTGCTGTTGGTTGCTGCGGGTTGCTGCGTGTTGCGGCTGCGACGGGACCCGGCGTTGGCCGGCGCGCCTGAGGCCTGAGGGTGGCCGTAGGTCGGGAAGCCGGTCGGCGGGGTGGGCGGCCCGCTCTGCGTGCTGATGGGGTGCCTGGAAGGCGGTGGTCGGCCTGGCCGCTCGGGTATCCGCCCGCCGTACTGCTGCCGCGGGTAACCCTGCCGCTGCTGCGGCGCCTGACCGCCGGGCTGCTGCGGCTGGCCCTGCGGCTGGCCCTGCGGCTGACCGTAGTAGCCGCTGGGGTGCGCCGTAGGGGTTGTACTGCTGCTGCTGGCTCGTACTTCGGCTTCGGCGCGGGCGCGGTGATGACGCCCGCGTCCAGCAGCAGCTGCCGCCACCGCGGCGATCGCCTGCAGCACGCTGAACGCGATGATCAGGTACAGCGCCCAGTCGATCGTGGTACCGATCGGAGCGGTGAGCACGATCAGGATGACGCAGCAGGAAGCCAAGGACCGGCAGCACCGCGGCCACCGCGGTCGTGTCCTTCTGCTTCGGCAGCAGGCTCACGCCGGCCAGCAGCCGCGCCGAGCAACGACGCGACGAGCCCGAGGTTGAGCAGCGTCGGGCCGCTGAAGTACTCCGATTCCGACGGTGAACAACGGGCCGAAGCTCGACAGGTAGACCGCGAGGCCGAGCACGGCGACGGCGGCGGCCGAGGTACACCGGCAGCTTGCTCGGCCCCGCTGGGGCGGGTTGCCGGCGGGCGGGTTCAGGGGCTCTGGACGAACTGCTGGGTGGGCGCAGAGTACTGCGCCTGGGCGGCGGCGTGGATCCGTAGCCGGGGCTACCGGGCGGGTAGGTCATGACCTCTCCTGTGCTCGCGATTCGAACCACCCACGCTAGCGCACCGCCGCGCAGACCTCGCGCCCGTCGGCGCGGCGGCGACGTGCCTGACGTCGTGAGCAAACAGTCGCTGATCAGGCCGAGACGAGCACCGGGGCGTCGTGCGAATTCTCTTCGGACTCCTCGATTTCGCGCACCAGCGGAAGCACGTTGCGCGCCGAAGTACTCGATCTCCTCCTGGAAGTGGAGGAAGCCGCCGAGGATCAGGTCGGCGCCGCGTTTGCGGTAGGCGGCGATGCGCTCGGCGATCTGTTCGGGCGTGCCGATCAGCTGGGTGCGGAAACCGTCGTTGTACTGCACCAGGTCCTCGAACGACGAGTCCGCCCACATGCCCCGCTTGTCCGACGTCGAGTTGCCGGCCTGCTGGACCGCCGACCGGAATCCTTCGACCGCCGGGCGGTTGGCCTTCTCGATGATCTCGCGGAGGACGTCCTTCGCTTCCTTTTCAGTGTCGCGGGCGATGATGAATCCGTTGAGCCCGACCCGCACCTCGCGGCCGACGCCACGGGCGTGGTCGCGAACCTCGACGACCTGCTCGGTGAGACCGTCGAAGTCCTTGCCGTTGGAGAAGTACCAGTCGGAGTACAGGCCGCCGTTGCGCCGCGCGGCCGTCGAGTTACCGCCCTGGAAGATCTCCGGGTTGGGCCGCTCGGGCGTGTTGAGCGGCTTGGGCTTCAGCGTGAAGTCGTGGATGCGGTAGAAGTCGCCGCGGAAGTCCACGTCGTCCTCGGTCCAGATCTTGCGCAGCACCTGCAGGAACTCCGCGCTGCGGCGGTAGCGCTCGTCGTGCTCCAGCCACGGCTCGCCGAGGTGGGTGAACTCGTCCTTGAACCAGCCCGAGACGACGTTGACGGCGAACCGGCCGCCGGACAGGTGATCGGCGGTGGCGCCCAGCTTGGCGAGCACCGCGGGCTGCCACAGTCCGGGGTGGACGGCGGCGATGACCTTGAGCCGCTCGGTGGCCAGCAGCAGCGCCAGCGAGAAGCTGGTCGACTCGTGCTGGTACTCGGCGCCGTAGCTCGCCTCGTAGCGGACCTGGGACAACGCGTACTCGAAGCCGTTGTTCTCCGCGGTCTGGGCGAGCTTCTTGTTGTACTCGTAGTTCCAGTCGGTGCGCTGCTCGATGTCGCTGGTCACCAGGCCGCCGCTGACGTTGGGCACCCAGTAGGCGAACTTGACGTGGTCGGCGATGCGTTCGGTCGTCATGGTGTGCCATCTCAGCAACACCGAGACGCCGAGGTCACGGGTATGGATCTGGATGAATCGAACCGTGCCGCGCCGACACCACGATCGGCGTTTGCGGCGATCCCGTTGAACCGCGACGACGTCACGGCCGTGTACGCCCCCATCATCGGGCTGACCACGACGTCACCGATCTTCAACTGCGGCATCGGGTAGTCGCGGGCGACGACGTCGACGCTGTCGCAGGTGGGTCCGGCCAACGTGACGGCCTCGAGCGGCACGGGACGGCGTTGGGGGTCTTCGTCGAGTTCGTCCAGCGCGAGGATCGGCGGGTGCACGTCCTCGGTCATGACGTTCGAGTAGCTGCCGTACAGGCCGTCGTCGAGGTAGTGCCACGCCCGACCTGCCCGGATGGCGCTCCCGACGACACTGGTCAGCAGCGTCATGCTGTCCGCGACCAGCGATCGGCCCGGCTCGGCGAGCAGGGTGTAGTTGCGTCGGCGCGGCCCGAGGACCTCGTCGACGACGGCCGCGACGGCGCTGATGGGTGGCATGTCCTCGCGGTAGGACACCGGGAAGCCGCCCCCGATGTCGATGGTCGACACGTGCAGCCCGAGTGTCCGCTCGACGTGCTCGCCGAGCTCGACCGTCGCGCGAAGGGCGTCCCGGAAGGGCAGTACCGACGAGCCCTGGCTGCCGACGTGGAAGCTGAAGCCGGCGAACGACACCCCAGCCGCGACGACGTGCTTGACGAGCAGTTCGGCTTCGGCCGGGTCGACGCCAAACTTCGTCGACAGGTCGGACTTGGCGGACGGATTCTGGAACGCCAGCCGCACCAGGATCTGGATGTCGGAGGCCCGGCCAACGAACTTCTGCGCCTCCGCCGGGTTGTCGACGACGAACGTACGGATCCCGCGGGCGTAGGCGTGGTCGATGTCGGTGGGCTTCTTCACCGGATGCGTGTGGATGCAGCGGTCCATCGGAACGCCCATTGACTCGACCAGGTCGACCTCGGCGGTGGTGGCGACGTCGAAACTGCTGCCACATGCCGCAAGCATCTTCAACACCGTGGGGTGTGGCAGGGCCTTCACCGCGTAGTGCAACCGGAAGCCGCGCAATTGCTCGGTGAGCAGTGAATATTGCGCCGCCACCTGGTATGGGTCGAGGACCAGGAGCGGCGTGCCGTGCTGGGCGACGAGTTCTCGCCATTGGTTGCCCTTGGCACGCAGCGAGTTCTTAAGCTGCGACCGTCGACGGGGATCCATCATCCGCCTCCTCCGCAACGGGCCGGCGCACCGCCAGCAGTCCCCGAAACCGCTCGTAGCTGAAGATGGCCAGCACGTAGAAGCCGATGTCGGCCACCACCTTTGCGAAGATCCAGCCCGCGACCATGCCGCCGAACAGCAGCGGCCCCAGGTAGTAGGCCAGCGGCCGGATGAGAAGGGTGTCGACCACCTCGGCGGGCCCGAACTCGATCGCGACGCTGCGCAGCGCCAGGGCGTTCGCGGTGAGGAGGCGTGGCAGCCACGGCAGATGGCGATGGTTGCGCGTAGGTGGTCCGCACCGCTGCGGTGTACGCCGCGGCGTAGTAGCCCGACGGAGGCACCGATGGTCGCGACGACGGCGGCCGCGGTGATCGATCCGGTCATCAAGTAGGCGAGGCCCGCACCACCGAGTTCACCTGCCGTTCCCGCGATCTCGCACGGCAGGTAGCGCCGCCCCCACTCCCACAGCTTCTGCCTCGTCGAGCGGGCGGTACCCATGGCTGGAACACTGCCGGGCGTCGTCGGTCGCGTCGTGAGTAGCGGGCTACTCGAACGTCGGAATCCCCGCGGACGCGAGTACCGGGACCCGCCTTGCGCCGACAGACTGGAACACGTTCTAATTCTGGTCATGGACTACGGGCTCGTTCTTTTCACCAGCGACCGCGGAATCACGCCGGCGGCCGCCGCCAAGCTGGCCGACGATCACGGCTTCCACACGTTCTACGTGCCCGAACACACGCACATCCCGATCAAGCGGGAAGCCGCGCACCCCACCACCGGCGACGAGTCGCTGCCCGACGACCGCTACATGCGCACCCTGGATCCGTGGGTCTCGTTGGGCACCGCGGCGGCGGTCACCTCGCGGGTGCGGCTGTCGACCGCCGTCGCGCTGCCCGTCGAACACGACTGCATCACCCTGGCCAAGTCGATCGCCACCCTCGATCACCTCTCCGGCGGCCGGGTCAGCCTCGGCGTCGGATTCGGCTGGAACACCGACGAACTCACCGACCACAACGTGCCGCCGGGGCGGCGTCGCACCATGCTGCGCGAGTACCTCGAGGCGATGCGCGCCCTGTGGACCCAGGAGGAAGCCGAGTACGACGGCGAGTTCGTCAAGTTCGGGCCCAGCTGGGCGTGGCCGAAGCCCATCCAGTCCCACATCCCGGTTCTGGTCGGCGCCGCGGGCACCGAGAAGAACTTCAAGTGGATCGCCCGGAGCGCCGACGGCTGGATCACCACGCCTCGCGACTTCGACATCGACGCGCCGGTGAAGCAGCTGCAGGACACCTGGGCGGCCGCCGACCGCGACGGCGCACCACAGATCGTGGCCCTGGACTTCAAGCCCGACCCCGACAAGCTCGCCCGCTGGGCCGAACTCGGCGTCACCGAGGTGCTGTTCGGCTTGCCGGACAAGTCCGAGGCCGAAGTCGCCGGCTACGTGGAACGACTGGCCGGCAAGCTCGCCGCTCTGGTCTAAATCACCTGCGGGGACTCGGCGTGTTGGCGCTCACAATTGGGAAGCAACCCCGTTTGCGCGAGCATTCTATAGATATGCTAACAACACGGAATTTCCTCACTTCGGTGTTCGTAGCGGGAGCTGCCGCAGCGGCGATTGTCGCCGCACCCGCAGCGGTGATCGCGAGCGCACCGGCAACCACGAATCAGGTCGTCCTTGCCGACCCCGCCGGATACGGCAGTGGCAGGTGGCGGCCCGGGCGGCGGTGGCGGCTGCTACTCCGGCCCCGGCTGGCACGGCTGCGGCGGCTGGAACCCCTTCCAGGGCGGCTACGGCAGCGGTTGCCTCAACGGCATGTGCGGCGGCTGGGACGGCACCCGCGGGTGGGGTAACCAATAGCCCGCTGAGCACGGCCCGGCTACCTGCGCGGTCGGTGAACGGCGGACTGGTCGCATGCATCGACGCCTACAACAAGCACGGCTTCGTCCTTCAACCGTCGGGCAGCTGGGCCTTCTGAGCCAGCGCCGTTCTGGCGACGACAGTTCAGGGGCATGAAGACTCACCCTCAGCGGATGACCCGCAAGGTCATCTCATGCCCAGCATCAGCCCACACATCGCCCAGATCTTCGACGATCGTCACGGCAACCGTCGCCGCGCCAAGCGTGACGAGGATGGACACCGCCTGCGTTTCGAGTCCAAGGGCCGTGTGTCGCGACGCCGTTCGAAGTGATTGGCGCTCAGCCGAGAGTGGCGCGGTTGATGCCGTCCTCGGTCGACTTCACCGCGATGCGGGCGCCGATCGGATCTCCGCCGGTCATCAACGCCACCAGGTCTTCGTCCTCGGTGAGGGCCATGAACCTGCTGCCGTCGGCGTCGAGCCTGCCGATGATGACCCCAGTCGCGATGGGCCAGTCGTAGCGCACCGAGTACGTCTCGATGGTGCCCGGGCCGTCGGCGTGCCGAGTGACCGCGACCTTCGGCAGTGCAGCGATGTCGTCCTGCAGCTCCTTGCTGCGGTCGGGCGTCCAGTCGCCGGGCTCCGTCGAGTACACCCCGACCGAATACTTGCTCATCACACCGCCGTTGGCGCCGACGAGGCCGAACTTTCCTGGCCTCTCGCGCATTTCGGCCACGGTCTCGGCGATCCCGTGCAGCGAGTAGCTGTTGCCGGGACCGCCGAAGTACGGCAGGCCGCCGGTGAGCGTGAGCCCGCGCGGATCGTCGGCCGCGAGCCCGAACTCGTCGCACACCGCGAAGACCGGGAACGGGAAGCAGCTGTACAGATCGAAGGTCGCGACGTCGTCGATGCCGATACCGGCAACCCGGAGCGCCTCTGCCACAGCCTGTTTCGCGGAGAAGCTGACGCTCGAGGTCGACGCGGTCCAAGAGGTCCTGCTCGGTCTGATCGGCATGCCCCCGCAGATACACCCACTTCTCCTCGGGCACGCCGAGCCGGCGGGCGGCCGCCACCGACATCACGATCGCCGCCGCACCCTGATTGACGGTGTCGCGGGCGACCAACAGCCGGGGGTACGGGTCGCAGATCATCCGGTTGTCGTCGGTGACGGTTTCGATCTCCTCGACCGAGCGCTCCACCGGCGACGACGAGAACGGGTTCTTGGCAGCGACTTTCGAGAACGGCGCGAAGAGCTCGGCCATCTGTCGGCGGTAGTCGTCCACGCTCAGGCCCAAGCGGCCACGGCGCGCGTTGTCGAGCAGTCCGTACTGCACCGGCGCTCCGGTCAGCCCGTGCTTGGCGGTGTACTCGCTCATGTACCGCTCGAAGCCGTAGCCGCGGTCCTCGAGCTGGCCGCCGACGTGCTCGGTGAAGTCCGGCTTGTCGAATTTCTCTCCCGTCGCTTCGCTCGCCCTGACCCGGTCAGCGAAGTACTTCGCGGTGGACCCCGGCTCGGAGCCCAGGATCAACGCCACTTCGACGTCGCCTGCCGCGATCTCCCCCGCGAATTCGGTCACCAGCTTCTGCGGGCCGTTGCCGCCGATCGGTTCGAGCACGGCGCGCACCGGATCGGCGCCGACCCGCTTCGCGACCGAACGCACGTAGTTGTCGGACGCCCCGAGCAATGGCTTGTCGAACGGGGTGCAGATCTCGAACTGCCGCAGCCCGGCGAAGACCTCGATCGCCTGCGCCACGGCCGCCACGTCGGCACCGGTGTCAGCAAGCGCGGCCCGCACCGCCTCGGTGGCCAGATCTACCGCTGACATGCCCCGATACCCAGGGTCGTCGATCCGTTCGGTGAACTGTCCGACGCCGACGATGACTGGGGTCCTGGGATCTTCGGACGAGCGCTTGCGCGAGGACTGTGCCTCAGCCATTACAGACCTCCTGGCGAATGTTACTTCGCAAGGCTAACCGAAAACTGGAACGTGTTCCTAATCAACCCAACCCAGTGGCGTCGTACACCCGACTTGATGTACGACACTGTTGACGTACATCAGATTGGGCGTACTCTTGGCTTCATGAGTTGGCCCGTGCGTCCGATGACTCTGGTCGTTGGGGGCATCGTCCGCCCTGACGACGTCGTCGGCCGCATCCGCGATGCCGAAGCCGTCGCCGCGTCACTGCCACACAGCGGTGCGGTGCTCGTCGGCGACCGCAGACATGGCAAGACGTCACTGTCGCGCGTCGTCCAACAGAACGCGGCACGCTCAGGGGCACTGGTCATCGCCACCAGCGCGGAGCGCGAGACATACGGCGAGTTCGTCGCGGCGCTTGCCGCCGAGTTGGCCAGGCTCGAGCCCGCCTGGGCCCAGGAACTGTCGAAGTTGCGCGTGACGCTCACGGCGGGTCCACTGAAGGTCGAGCGGGATGGTCGCGCAGCGGCAGCACTCGACGACTTGCTCCGCCGGGCGGTCGAACGTGCCGACGGACGTCAATTGGTGCTCTTCATCGACGAAGTCACCGTACTGGCGCGCAACCTCGAACGCCGTGACCCGGGTGCGGGAGACAACTTCCTCCATACCTTGCGTCGGTTCCGCCAGGAACACGGCGGCAGGGTCGCCACCGTCCTGTCCGGCTCCATCGGATTTCACCACGTGTCGACGGACGCCCCGAGCACCGTCAACGACATCCAAAAGATCACCGTGGGTCCCATCCGCGCCGACCACGCCGCCTATCTCGCCGAATGCCTGTTACTCGGCGGCAGAGTGGATCCCGCGGACGCTCACCTCGTCGCGCCCGCCGTCGCTGCGGCGGCCGAACACGTCCCGTACTACATTCAGCACCTGGTGGCCGCGTCGCTGAGGCCGTGGCGCACCGCCGGCGTGCTCCCCCAACCAGCCCAGATCCCCGACCTGGTATCGGCGGCGATATCCGATCCCACCGACCCTTGGGACCTCAGGCACTACCGAGACCGGCTGACCCACTACTACGGTGCCGACGCCTCCGCCATCGCCAAGGTGCTCGACGTCTACGCGCATGCGGATGGCCCCATGACCATCGACGAGACGATGGTGCTGCTCCGCGGCGAGGGCAGCACGATCACCGATCGCGATCAATTCGTCTCATTCGTCGAACGCCTCGAGCTCGACCACTACCTCGCCAGGGACGCCGACGCCGATCGGTTCGCGTCCTCCCTCGTGCAACGCGCTTGGCGAATGATGCGGCGATGACGGCACATCCAACGTTCACGCCCACCGCGATGACTCCCGACGACCTCGACGCCATCACGGTGGGCCGCGAAGCGCTCTTCGACACTCCTCGTACACCGCATCAGGGGTGCCGCGCGCGATGGTGCACGCCCGCACACGTTGCTCATCGCACCACGGGGTGGGGGAAAGACGCACACCCTGCACGTCGCCGTGAACCGCAGCATCGCCGACCCCAAAACGGCCGAACAGACACTGTCCGTGTTGATTCCAGAGGACTCCCTGGCCATCGGGTCGTACCTCGACCTACTCGTCGAGATCGCACGGACCATTGGGCCTGACCTCGGCGACGCGGCACGTGGCATGCGTCGCGACAGGGACACCGTGGGGATCGAGCAGGCGATCATGGCAGCCGCCGCAGGCCGCATGATCCTGCTGGCCATCGAGAATCTCGACCGGGTCTTCGGCGAGCTCGGCGAGACGGGACAGGGCAGCTTGCGGGCGTGGGTCGAAACATCCACCGAGATAACGATCTTTGCAACGGCCCCCGCTCTGTTCTCGGGCGTTTCATCGAGGTCGTATCCGTGGTACGGCTCGTTCATGGTGGAGACGCTCCCCGAGCTGAGTATCGACGAGGGCGCCACCTTGCTCGGTCGGGCAGCCCGCGGGCGCAGCGACGTGGAGCTTGCCGAGTTCATCGAGTCTCCGACTGGGCTTGAGCGTCTTCAGGTGATCCACCGCCTCGCCGGTGGATCTCCACGTCTGTGGCACATCCTTTCCGACTGCATCGACGTGCGATCCCTGGACGCACTCGTTCCGGCGGTGGAGGCGCTGCTCGATCGGCTGGCGCCCTACTACCAGCAGCAGCTGTGGCAATTGCCACCTGGCGAACAGCGCTTGGTCGTGGAGCTCGCTCGCGGCTGGGAGCCGCAGACGGTAGGCGATCTGGCTGCGGCAGTGGGTGTTTCGAATCAGTCCGCAGCGACGGCGCTGGGCCGGCTCGCCGCGTCGCGGTGGGTGACGTCGACCAAGGCGCGGGACGGAGACCAGCGTGCGTCATGGTACGACGTGACCGAACCGCTGCTGCGATATCACCTGCAGTACCGAGAGGAACGCGGAAGGCCGTTGCGGCTCATCGTCGAATTCTTTCGTGGGTTCTATTCACGAGAACGACTAATGACCGAACTCGCTGGGGCGAAACCGGATTCGGACCTGGAACGATATCTGCAAACGGCACTGCTCAGATCAAACTCATTCCAATCGCCTGACGCTGACAGCTCTGACTTCACCATGCTGGTCGCACTCTTGCGAGTGTGGATCGCCGGTGCGGAGCACTCACTCGCCAAGCTGGCAACCGCATTGGAGTCGGTGGCGTGCGCGGCGTCCGGACGGATGTCCGAACGGCCAATCCCACGCGACCTGCGCCAGATCATCGACGGTGCCGTGGCGGCGGTCGACACCAAACAGGGTTCAGCGGAACGACGGCTGCAGGCCGGTATGGATGCGCTGGCGACCCATGCGTGGCCGCCGGAGGCAGCTGATGCGCTGATATGGGTCGACCTGTTATGGGGCGGTGATGATTTCCAAGACAAGTTGACGAAGCTGCAGGCCAGTCCGGCTGTAACACAACACCGCACAACAGATCTGGCGATAGACCTGCGAATCCTACTGGCAAAGGTGCTGTCTAGCCGCGGCGATCCCGCAGCCCTACGGGAGGCACGGGAGTCCCTTGACCATCTGCTCGACGATATCGACGACGTCTCGCGCGTGCCCAGCGAGGCGACATCCGGCTGGCGTGCGACGGCGTGGACATCCTGGGCTCAAGCGGTCGTCAATTCACCCCCGTCTCAGCCACGGCACGTCGGTCAGCCGTTGGAGGCGGGTGCCGGCTTCGTGACGGCGATCCAATCTGGCGACATCACCGCGTCGGACTTGCCTGCGGTGATGGCAGCACTGCATTCAGAGGACGTCGGCCGGGTCGCGGCCCAGATTGCACTGATAGCGGCTGACGTCGACCTCGAGTTGCCGAAAAGTGTTGATCTGACGGTCTACATCGATCTGGAGGCGCGGAGCGAAATCAGCCGACTAATTGCGCAGATCGACGCCCGCACAAACCCTTGACGTTGGACGTTCTAGCGCGAGCAGACACATAGGGCCCTCAATCGCGTGGATTGAAGGCCCTTTGTGTCTGCTCGCGCAGAAAAGCGGTTACAGGCTTTCGAGGATCTCCCGCGCCAGCGCGGCGGTCTCGGACGGCGTCTTGCCGACCTTCACGCCCGCGGCCTCGAGCGCTTCCTTCTTGCCCTCGGCGGTGCCCGCACCGTCGGACACGATGGCGCCGGCGTGGCCCATCGTCTTGCCCTCGGGCGCAGTGAAGCCCGCGACGTAGCCGACGACCGGCTTGGTGACGTTGGCCTTGATGTAGGCCGCGGCCTTCTCCTCGGCGTCGCCGCCGATCTCGCCGATCATCACGATGATCTTGGTCTCGGGATCCTTCTCGAACGCCTCGATGGCGTCGATGTGGGTGGTGCCGATGACCGGGTCGCCGCCGATGCCGATGGCGGTCGAGAAGCCGAGATCGCGCAGCTCGTACATCATCTGGTAGGTCAGCGTGCCGGACTTCGACACCAGACCGATCGGGCCCTTGCCGGTGATGTTGTTCGGCGTGATGCCGACCAGCGACTCACCGGGGGTGATGATGCCGGGACAGTTCGGCCCGATGATGCGGGTCTTCTCGCCCTTGTCGACGTTATAGGCCCACGCATAGGCGCTGTCCTGCACCGGGATTCCCTCGGTGATGACGACCAGCAGCGGGATCTCGGCGTCGATGGCCTCGATGATGGCGTCCTTGGAGAAGGCAGGCGGCACGAAGGCGATCGACACGTCGGCGCCGGTCTCCTTGATGGCCTCGGCGACGCTGCGCGAACACGGGCAGCTCGACGTCCTTGCCGTCCTTGTCCTTGTGCGACGACCGTGGTTCCGGCCTTGCGCGCGTTGACGCCGCCGACTACCTGGGTGCCCGCCTTCAGCATCAGCGCGGTGTGCTTGGTGCCCTCGCCGCCGGTGATGCCCTGGACGATGACCTTGCTATCCTCGTTCAGGAAGATCGACATGAGTCATGCGTCCCTTACTTGTTGGCCAGCTCGGCGGCCTTGTCGGCCCCGGCGTCCATCGTGTCGGCCTGGATCACCAGGGGATGGTTGGCCTTCGGCGAGAATCGCGACGGCCCTCTTCGACGTTGTTGCCGTCGAGGCGGACGACGAGCGGCTTGTTCGCGTCGGCGCCGAGCTTCTCCAGCGCGCCGACGATGCCGTTGGCCACCGCGTCGCACGCGGTGATGCCGCCGAACACGTTGACGAACACGCTCTTGACCTGGCTGTCGCCGAGGATGACGTCGAGCCCGTTGGCCATCACCTCGGCCGAGGCGCCGCCACCGATGTCGAGGAAGTTGGCCGGCTTCACGCCGCCGTGCTTCTCACCGGCGTAGGCGACGACGTCCAGCGTCGACATGACCAGTCCGGCGCCGTTGCCGATGATGCCGACCGCGCCGTCGAGCTTGACGTAGTTGAGGTCGTTCTCCTTGGCCTTGAGCTCGAGCGGGTCCGTGGCGTCCTTGTCCTCGAACTCCTCGTGGCCGGGCTGACGGAAGTCGGCGTTGCCGTCGAGGGTGACCTTGCCGTCCAGCGCCAGGATCTGATCGTCGGGCGTGCGCACCAACGGGTTGACCTCGACCAGGGTGGCGTCCTCGCCGACGAAGACCTCCCACAGCTTCTGGATGGTCACCGCCGCGGCGTCGAGCACCTCGGCGGGCAGGTGGCCCTGCTCGGCGATCGAACGGGCGGTGGCCAGGTCGACACCCTTGACGGCGTCGACCGGCACCTTGGCGAGCCGCTCAGGCTTGGTGGCGGCGACCTCTTCGATCTCCATGCCGCCCTCGACCGAGCACATCGCCAGGTAGGTGCGGTTGGAGCGGTCGAGCAGGAAGGAGATGTAGTACTCCTCGGCGATGTCGCTGGCCTCGGCGACCAGCAGCTTCTTCACGATGTGGCCCTTGATGTCGAGGCCGAGGATGTTCTGCGCGTGCGTGAACGCGTCGTCGGGGGTGGCCGCGTACTTGACGCCGCCGGCCTTGCCGCGTCCGCCGACCTTGACCTGTGCCTTCACCATCACCGGCTTGCCGATTTCCTCGGCGATGGCCTTGGCGTCCGTCGGCCGAGTCGGTCACCCGGCCCGGCGTGGTGGGCACGTTGTGCTTGGCGAACAGCTCCTTCGCCTGGTATTCGAAGAGATCCATGCGCTTCCCGGACTTCCCTGTCTGTCTGCGTTGACGATTCGAGTTGATTCTCGAGGTTCTCGCCTGAATGGCTCGTGCGAACTTTATCCACACGCGCCGGATGCGTCCGGCACCGCCTACCGCTCATGTGGTACATCTCACCGCGCGCCTTGTCGTGATACGGATCACAATCTCCGCATCGGAATCAATGCTCGGGTTGCCACCAACATTGGATTTTGGTTAACGTCTCTAGGTCTAGATAACGTACGGTCACGACGAGAAGGACATTTTCGGTTGGCTGAGCCAGGTTCGCCAAGGTCTCCGCAAGGAGTGTCCTCGACGAACGGCCATTCCGCTCCGGAACGACAACGCCATCACCGACATCATCCCCTTCAACGAGTTCGGCGACCTCGCCGATTTGGGCGATGACCTGGACTTTTCCAACAGCTCCGCGTTCGATCGCGAGTCCCGCGTCATCCGCGCGCCCGAGCTCGACGACCTGCACGACACCGACGATTTAGTGCCGCTGCGGCTCGCCGTGCCGTCCCGGTTCCGCCCGCCCCCGGCGAGGACCGTACAGCCCGCACGCGCGTACCGCGCCAGCCACACCGACGTCAGCGACGGCATCGCCGCCACCGACGTGATCGACATGTCCAGCCGTCGGTGGCGTCGCACCGCAAGCCCGACAACGGCGCCGTCAAGGCCCGCCTCGTCGCCGCCGCGATGGCCGCAGGTGCGACCGCGGCGGCCGCCTACTCGGTGGTCAACAGCACCGACACCCCACCGACCGAGACCATGCTCGCCGCCGGCCAGTCCGCGTTCGTCGACGGCGGCGCCATCACCGGCTCGGTCGACGGCATGCAGATCGTCACGGTCGCCCCCGTCGCCAGCGTCAGCGATGCACACCGAGGAGCTCGCCAACGGCGCCGCGTTCGCCCAGGAGCGCGCGGACCGCGAGGCCCGGCTGGCACGGCCGCTGTTCGTCTTTGCCGACCAAGGGCGTGTGGACGTCCGGGTTCGGCTACCGGTGGGGCGTCCTGCACGCCGGCATCGACATCGCCAACTCGATCGGCACGCCGATCTACGCCGTCGCCGACGGCGTCGTGACCGACGCCGGACCCACCGCCGGCTACGGCGCCTGGGTCAAGATCCGGCACTCCGACGGCACCGTCACGCTCTACGGCCACGTGAACACCTGGCTCGTCAGCGTCGGCCAGCGGGTGATGGCGGGCGATCAGATCGCTACCATCGGTAACCGTGGCAATTCCACCGGCCCGCACTGCATTTCTCGGTTCTGCGCAACGGCACCGACTACATCGATCCGGTGCCGTGGCTGGCTCAGCGGGGCTCAGCCCCGGCAACTACGTCGGCTGACCGTTGACCGTTGGCGGATCACCCGAACGCCCCGCAACATCCGGCGTCAGCCCGACGATTCAGGACCCGCAGACCAGCATCATCCGCCGCATCCCACCGGTCTCTTCCCGATCGCAGACGATCCAGAGCCGCCGACGAGCATCATCCGCCGTCCGACGAGTCCGCAGACCAGCGTTCATCCCGCCGCTCGCGCGGCCGCGCCCCGACGAGCCGCAGACGAGCTACATCCCGCGTCCCACACCGGTCGCGGTCGGCTCGCCGGGCGGGCAGCGGCCCAGCCCCGTGGCGGCGTCGGTCACCGCCGCGGTCAGCATCATCAGCGGCTGGGCCACCGCGGTCATCGCCACGTCGTTGATCGCCGGCTGGTGGCGGACCGACGAATTGTTCTGCGTCGCCATCGGATTCCTCACCGCGGTGTCGGCGGCGGCGACGATCGCCGGGTCTGATCGCACTGCTGCTGCGCCGACGCATCGGGCGGCTGCTGATCGTGGTCGGCTCGGTGGTGGCGTTGATGATCTTCGCCGGCCTGTTCGTGGCGGGCGCCAAGCTGCCACCGATCGTCTACGTCATCCCGGTGCTGCCCGGTCGCCAGCGTCGTGCTGGCGCTCCTGCCCGCCACCGGGCGGTGGGCCCGATAGGCCTGCCGCCGTCAGAGCTTCTGGACCGGCGCGTGGTTGTGCATGAGCTTGACCCGGCCCGCGCTGCCGAAGTCGATGAGCGACATCGCCGACTCGCCGACGCCCGACACCTCCTCGACGCGGCCGAGCCCGTACTTGTCGTGGGTGACGCGGTCGCCCGGTTCCAGCGTGATCAGCGGCCGGTTGCGCGCAGCCGCCGTGCGCGCCGGCGACGGACGGGGCGTGCCGAACCGGCCCGCTCCGCTGACCGGCGCGCTGAACGACGACTGCGGCGCCTCGACGCGTCGCCAGTCGATGAGCTCCTGCGGGATCTCGCGCAGGAACCGGGATTCCGGGATTGAGCATCGGCTGGCCCCACGACGAGCGCACCTTGGCGCGGCTCAGGTACAGCCGCTGGCGCGCCCTGGTGATGCCGACGTAGGCCAGCCGCCGTTCCTCGGACAGCTCGGCGGAGTCGCCGAGCGCCCGCATGTGCGGGAACATGCCGTCCTCCCAGCCGGTGACGAAGACGACGGGGAACTCCAGGCCCTTGGCGGTGTGCAGCGTCATCATCGTCACGACGCCCGCGCCGTGCTCGGGCAGTTCGTCGGCGTCGGCCACCAGCGACACCCGCTCCAGGAACTGGGCGAGCACACCGGTGTCGGGGATGTCCTCGTCGAGCGACCTCGTCCGACTCTTCGCGCAGCGCCGCGGCGTTGGCCAGGTCGATGCTGAATTCGTGTGCGACGCTGACCAGTTCGTTGAGGTTGTCCAGCCGGGCCAGATCCTGTGGATCACTGGATGATTCGAGCTCACGACGGTAGCCCGTGCGGTCGAGCACCGCCTCGACCAGCTCGCCCAGCTCGTCGCCGAGCGTCCCGCGCAAGCTCGTCGAGCAGCTCGACGAAGCCGGCGATCGCCTTCTCCGAGCGGGTGTTCAGCATCGGGACCTTGCCCTCGGCAGCGGCCTGCAGGGCGTCGTTGAAGCTGGCGCCGGTGTTCTCGGCGTACACCGCGACGCACGCCTCGGCCCGGTCGCCGATGCCGCGCCGCGGGGTGTTGAGGATGCGCCGCATGCTCACCGCGTCGCCGGGGTTGTCCAGCACCCGCAGGTAGGCGACGATGTCGCGGATCTCCTTGCGCTCGTAGAACCGAACGCCGCCAACGACTTTGTACGGGATGCCGGCGCGGATGAAGACCTCTTCGAGCGCACGCGACGAGTTGTTGGTGCGGTAGAACACCGCGACGTCGTTGTAGGTGATGTCGCCGCGGTCGGCCAGCGCGTCGATCTCCTCGGCGACGAAGCGGGCCTCGTCGTGCTCGTTGTCGGCGACGTAGCCGACGATGAGCTCGCCCTCGCCGGCATCGGTCCACAGCCGCTTCTCGCGACGGCCCGGCGTTGCGGGAGATGACGGAGTTGGCCGCCGACAGGATGTTCTGCGTGGACCGGTAGTTCTGTTCCAGCAGAATCGTCGTGGCGTTCGGGTAGTCGCGCTCGAAGTCCTCGATGTTGCGGATGGTCGCGCCGCGGAACGCGTAGATCGACTGGTCGGCGTCACCGACCACGCACAGTTCGGCGGGCGGCACGGCGTCGGGCTCGTCGCCTCCAGGTCGTGCCCGACCAGTTCGCGCACCAGCATGTACTGGGCGTGGTTGGTGTCCTGGTACTCGTCGACCAGGATGTGCCGGAACCGCCGCCGGTAGTACTGCGCGATCTGCGGAAAGGCCTGCAGCACGGCGACCGTCTCGCCGATCAGGTCGTCGAAGTCCAGCGCGTTGGCGCCCCGCAGCCTGCGCTGGTACTCGCCGTACGCCTCGGCGACGATGCGCGCCAGATCCTCCTCCGCCTCCGACGCTTCGGCGGCCGCCTGTTCCGGGCCGATCAGCTCGTTCTTCAGGTTGGAGATCCCGTTGGCCAGCAACCGCGGCGAATACCGCTTGGTGTCCAGCCCCATGTCCTTGCCGATCATCATCAGCAGCCGCCGCGAGTCGTCGGCGTCGTAGATCGAGAAGTTGGAGTTCAGCCCCGGCAGCAGCGAGGCCTGGTTGCGCAGGATGCGCACGCACGTGGAGTGGAACGTCGACACCCACATGGACCTGGCCCGGGGCCCGATCAGCTGCACCACCCGCTCGCGCATCTCGGCGGCGGCCTTGTTGGTGAACGTGATGGCCAGCACCTGCCCGACGCCGACGTCGCGCGCGGCCAGCAGGTAGGCGATACGGCGGGTCAGCACCGCCGTCTTGCCGGAGCCCGCACCCGCGACGATCAGCAGCGGCGAGCCCTCGTGCAGCACCGCTTGGCGCTGCTGCGGGTTGAGCCCGTCGAGGAGCTGATCTGTTTCCGTCGCGATCGTCATATCGGCCTCCCAAACTTACCGCTGACCAGAGACACTTTGCGCCGACGCGGCCCTTGGTGGCACACTCGATCTCGTGCTCAATCAGCAGGGACGATTTTTTTACGGGTACCGGCCTGCGGTGCCCGTGGTCTAGCTGCTTCCCAGAGCCCCGCGGTCCGCTTCCGGATCCGGGGCTCGTCTCTTGTGTGAGGCCCGAATACGGATGAGACCAGAACCCACACACAACGAGAATTCGGAGACACCGACATGACGATCGAAACAGAATCCGTTCCCAACATCGACGACTTGCGTCTCGAGATCGATCGGCTCGACGCCGAGATCCTCGCCGCAGTCAAGCGCCGCACCGAGGTCTCGCAGGTCATCGGCAAGGCCGGATGGCCTCCGGCGGCACCCGCCTGGTGCACAGCCGCGAGATGAAGGTCATCGAGCGGTTCATCGCCGCTCGGCCCCGAGGGCAAGGACCTGGCGATGCTGCTGCTTCGTCTCGGCCGCGGGCGACTGGGCCACTGACCCCTGGGCCCGTCCTCCCGCGCGCAGACGCAAAAGTCCGACACGCCCGATTGGGCTTTACGTCTGCTCGCGAGCGGCGCTAGTTGGTCAGCGCGATGTACTTCGTGTCGAGGTACTCCTCGATGCCCTCGGAGCCACCTTCGCGGCCGAAGCCGGACTGCTTGACGCCACCGAACGGCGCCGCCGGGTCGGAGATGACGCCGCGGTTGACGCCGACCATGCCCGGCCTCGATGGCCTCGGCGACCCGCAGCGCACGGTCCAGCCCCTGCGTGTAGATGTAGGCCGCCAGCCCGTACTCGGTGTCGTTGGCCGCGGCGATGCCCTCTTCCTCGGTGTCGAAGCCGATGACCGGGGCGACGGGGCCGAACACCTCCTCCTTGAAGATGCGCGCCGTCGCGGGCACGTCGGCCAGCACGGTCGCCGGGTAGAAGTGGCCGGGCCCTTCCGGTGCGACGCCGCCGACGGCGACGGTCGCGCCCTTGGACACCGCATCGGACACCAGATCCTCGACGGTCGCGACCTGCTTGGCGTTGATCAGCGGGCCCAAGCGTCGACGACTCGTCCAGCCCGTTGCCGAGCGTGTACTCGCTCATCCGCTTGACCAGCTTCTCGGTGAACTCCTCGCGCACCGCGTTGGCGACGTGGAAGCGGTTCGACGCCGTGCAGGCCTCGCCGCCGTTGCGCATCTTGGCCAGCAGCGCGCCGTCGACGGCGGCGTCGACGTCGGCGTCGTCGAACACGATGAACGGCGCGTTGCCGCCCAACTCGATCGACAGCCGCAGCAGCTTGTCGGCGCTCTGCTTGGCCAGCGCCTTGCCGACGCCGGTGGACCCGGTGAACGTCAGCTTGCGCAGCCGGCCGTCGTCGATCAGCGCCGTGGTCAGGTCGCCGGGCTTGGTCGTCGGCAGGATCGACAGCACGCCCTTGGGCAGGCCCGCGTCGTCCATCAGCTTGGCCAGCAGCAGCATGGTCAGCGGCGTCTCCTGCGCCGGCTTGATGATCATCGTGCAGCCCGCCGCCATCGCGGGGCCGATCTTGCGGGTGCCCATCGCCAGCGGGAAGTTCCACGGCGTGATCGCCAGACACGGGCCGACCGCCGCTTGGTGACGATGATGCGACCGGTGCCCGCCGGGCTCCTGGTGTAGCGACCGTCGATGCGGACGGCCTCCTCGGAGAACCAGCGGAAGAACTCGGCGCCGTACTTGACCTCGCCCATGCTCTCGGCGAGCACCTTGCCCATCTCGAGGGTCATCGAGCGTCGCGAACTCCTCGGCGCGGGCGGTGATCGCCTCGAACACCGCGCGCAGGATCTCGCCGCGCTCGCGTGGCGGGGTCGCAGCCCAGTCACCCTGCACGGCGGCGGCCGCGTCGAGCGCGGCGATGCCGTCCTCGGGGGTGGCGTTGGCGATGGCGATCAGCACTTCGTCGGTGGCGGGGTTGAGCACGTCGAAGGTCGACGAACCAGGTCGCTCCTCACCGCCGATCCACAGGCCGGTGGGAACGGATGACAGGAGCTCGGCGGTGTCCATACATCCATCATTTACTCCTTCGAAACGGTGGCCGCACTAGGGTCGGAGTATGTCCTCCGAGTACCGTTTCGATTCCCGACATCTCCACTACACCGGCGTGGAACGCATTGGTCCGACATCACGATGAGGTCGGTGCGAAACACCTCCGCGAGTTGTTCGACGAGGATCCCGCACGTGGCCGCGAGCTGACGCTGACCGTCGGTGATCTCTACATCGACTACAGCAAGCACCGGGTCACCCGGGAGACGCTGAAACTGCTCGTCGACCTGGCCAAGGCGGCCGATCTCGAGGCCCGCCGCGACGCCATGTTCGCCGGCGTGCACATCAACACCTCGGAGGATCGGGCCGTGCTGCACACCGCGCTGCGGCTGCCGAGGGGCGCCGAGTTGGTCGGTCGACGGCCAGGACGTCGTCGCCGACGTGCACGCCGTGCTCGACGCGATGGGCGACTTCACCGACCGGCTGCGCAACGGCGAGTGGACGGGCGCGACGGGTGAGCGCATCAAGACGGTGGTCAACATCGGCATCGGCGGCTCGGACCTCGGCCCGGTGATGGTGTACCAGGCGCTGCGGCACTACGCCGACGCCGGCATCTCGGCCCGGTTCGTGTCCAACGTCGACCCCGCCGACCTGGTCGCCAAGCTCGACGGACTCGACCCCGCCACAGACGCTTTTCATCGTCGCGTCGAAGACGTTCTCGACGCTGGAGACGCTGACCAACGCCACCGCGGCCCGACGCTGGCTCACCGACGCGCTCGGCGACGCCGCGGTGTCCAAGCACTTCGTCGCCGTGTCGACGAACAAGAAGCTGGTCGACGACTTCGGCATCGATACCGACAACATGTTCGGCTTCTGGGACTGGGTCGGCGGCCGCTACTCGGTGGACTCGGCGATCGGTCTTTCGGTGATGGCGGTGGTCGGCAAGGAGCGGTTCGCCGAGTTCCTGGCCGGCTTCCACGTGATCGACGAACACTTCCGCACCACGCCCCTGGAGGCCAATGCGCCTGTGCTGCTTGGCCTGATCGGGCTCTGGTACAACGAGTTCTTCGACGCTCAGGCGCGGGCGGTGCTGCCGTACTCGAACGACCTGACCCGGTTCGCGGCATACCTGCAGCAGCTGACGATGGAATCCAACGGCAAGTCGGTACGCGCCGACGGCAGCCCCGTCACCACCGAGACCGGCGAAATCTATTGGGGCGAAGCGGGAACCAACGGCCAGCACGCGTTCTATCAGCTGATCCACCAGGGCACCCGGCTCATCCCCGCCGACTTCATCGGGTTCAGCCAGCCCACCGACGACCTGCCCACCGCTGACGGTACGGGCAGCATGCACGACCTGCTGATGAGCAACTTCTTCGCGCAGACTCAGGTGCTGGCCTTCGGCAAGACTGCAGCGGAGATCGCGCGAGACCTTCCAGCGGGCACCCCCGCCGCCGTCGTCCCGCACAAGGTGATGCCTGGAAACCGGCCCACCACTTCGATTCTCGGCACCAAACTGACCCCATCGGTGGTCGGGCAGTTGATCGCGCTGTACGAGCATCAGGTGTTCACCGAGGGCGTCATCTGGGGCATCGACTCGTTCGACCAGTGGGGTGTGGAGCTGGGCAAGACGCAGGCCAAGGCGCTGCTGCCCGTGATCACCGCGGCCGCCTCGCCAGCCGAGCAGTCCGACAGCTCGACCGATGCCCTGGTGCGTCGCTACCGTGCGGAGCGCGGTCGATCAGCCTGAGCCGTGCGGAGCGCGGTCGATCAGCCTGAGCCGTGCGGAGCGCGGTCGATCAGCCTGAGCCGTGCGGAGCGCGGTCGATCAGCCTGAGCCGTGCGGAGCGCGGCCGCAGCTCCTGACCGCCGACCAGCGCCGAGCACTCGGCACACTCGGAGATGACCTCGTGCGTGCACGTGACCACGTGCGCGAGGAACGCGTCGGCCAGCCGGACCTGGGCGAGGTGTTCGGCGATCTCGGCACGCTTGTTCTCGATGAGAGCAATCCGGTGCGCGCGGTCGCCGGCACCGAGTGCCCCGATGTCGGCGAGTGACAACCCGGCCCGCTGGCAGATCTGGATCATTCTGGCTTGGCCGATCGTCTGCTCGTCGTAGGCGCGGTGCCCCGAACTCGACCTCTTCGGACGTAGCAGTCCGACGTCTTCCCAGTGCCGGAGGACGTGTGGGGCAACTCCGAGCACGGCTGCCGCGTCGCCGATGCGTCGCCGAGTCTGCGTCACGATTTAACCTCTTTACTTCAGGTCGACCTGAAGTTATAGCTTCGCTGACATGTCAGAGAACGTGCAATCGCCAACGCTCGCCGCGTGCTGCGGCGCCCTCATCGGACTCGCCGCCGGCGCGGTCCGGCCCCGCCGTCCCGATGCCAGGTTCCTTCGGTCACTCGTGGACGCGGGATTGCCGGACGTCTCCGTCACGGTTTCACTGACCGTGCTGAGGCAGGTGCCGCGGACGGTCCCGACCGCCCTCATCGTGGAGGGCCGCAGGCATCCGCGACGCATCGACAACACGCTGGCGTCATTCGTCGTGACGCATCCGCAGGCCACGTTCATCGTGGACCCAAGTGTCTGCGTCGACGCCGGAAGACGTGCTGTTGCACAACTTCCGACGTTTCTGCGGATGGCCGTGCGCCCACCGGACGACGTCGTGCCGACAATCACCGCCCTCGAGGCATCGGCGTTCGGCGTCGACGGCATCGACTTCGCATTGCCGACGCATGCGCATTGGGACCACGTGTGTGGGCTCCTCGACCTGCCCGACCTTCCCGTGCATCTCCATCGGAGGGAACACGTTTGGGCCATGACCGGTCCGGTCGCACCGGTGGGAGGTGTGCGGGATTCATTGAGCGGACGCCCGATCATCGGTTACGACCTCGACGGACCGCCGGTTCTGACCTTCACGAGCAGTCACGACCTGTTCGGCGACGGTTCGGTCGTCATGGTCGATCTCGCCGGGCACACTCCCGGCAGCGTCGGGATCTTGCTCCACACTCTCGACGGTTGGGTCCTCCTTGCGGGAGACGCCGCATGGCACACCCATCAAGTCGAGGACATCCGCCAAAAGTCAAGCTACCCAGGCGGAATCGCGGACGTTGATCGATCGGAGACCTTTCGGACGCTCCACCGGCTACACGCCGTCAAAGACGTCGTCACCGTCGTGCCCACCCACGACCACGACGCGGCCCGCGACTTGGCCGCAGGCAGCCCTCAGAATTCGCGTAGGTGATCGCGCAGCATCGTGGTGGTGTACTCCGGTCGCGTGAGGCCCCGCCGCTGTAGTTCCGGGACGAGGCCGTCGGTGATCTCGGTGACGTAGCGGCGATTGAGCCGCATCACCGGACTGGTGATGAGGAACCCGTCGCCGCCGACCTGCTCCATCACGTTGCCCATCTCCTCGGCCACCTCGGCGGGCGTGCCGACGAAGGGGATGTTGCTGGTAAACCCACTCCCCGTGACCAATTCGCGAAGGGTCTTGTCCTTGCCGCCGGCCAGGAAGCTCGCCAGCGCGCCGCGTTCGCCGTTGGTCCAGAGCTCGGGCAGCGGTTCGTCGAGCTCGAACTGGGAGAAGTCGATCTCGGTGATCGACGAGATCTCGGCCAGCATGTACTCGACGTAGATCGGGTCGCTGAACCACCGCTCACGCTTGGCCAACGCCTCCTCGTGCGTGTCGGCGACGATCGGCGACACGAGATACAGCACCTTGCAGTGCGCGGGGTCGCGGCCGATGGCCGCCATCCTTGCGTGAATGTCGTCGCGGTACTCCTTCATTGCGGCGACGTCGTTGGCGGGCGTGACGATGGTGTCCGCATATTGCGCGGCCAGCGCGCGTCCCGGCGGCGACGCACCCGCCTGCGCGATCGTCGGGCGGTACTGCGGGGAGGGCGCGGTGTTGAGCGGCCCGCGTGACTTGAAGTACTTGCCCTCGAAGTCGACGGTGTGGACCTTCTTGAAGTTGGCGTAGGTGCCGGTCATCTGGTCGCGCTCGACCGCGTCGGGCTCCCACGACTCCCACAGCTGGGTGACGAGGTCCAGGTATTCGGCGGCTCGGACGTAGCGCTCGTCGTGCTCCCATAGCTTGTCCAGCCCGAAGTTCTGAGCCGAGCGGTCCTCGGCGGAGGTCACCACGTTCCAGCCGAACCGACCCCGCGCGATGTGGTCGATGGTGCTGGCGAGCCTGGCGAGTAGGAAGGGTGGGTAGAAACTCGTCGACATCGTCGGTACGACACCCAGCCGCGTGGTCGCGTTGGCCATCAGCACGGCGAGCGGAACCGGGTCGTGCTTCGGATTCACGCCGTGCTTCAGGTCGTACTCCATCGTGCCGCCGTAGGCCGTCGACACCATGAGCTTGTCCTCGATCAGCACGTAGTCGAACTTGGCGCGCTCGAGATCCCGGGCGACCTCGACGTAGAAGTCGCCGGTGAAGTCACGGCCACCGTCGCCCCACGTCCCGTTCCACTCGTCGGCGACGAAGTTGAGGAACCAACCCAGATGAAACATTCGACCCATGGGACAAGCCAAGCGGGAGTGTGTTTCCCAATGATGTCGTGGCGATTTCGGCACGGAAACCCGCGCTGAGCGCGCCGAAGTCGCAGTTAGGCGAAGTACTTGGTGAACCGGGGCGGCACCACCTTCATCACCTCGACCAGCGGCCACCACGGCCAACCGGGTACGACGGCGCGACCCTTCTCCTTCTCGATCGCGTCGACCATGGCCTTGACGCCGGTCTCGTTGTCCACCATGAGCAACGTGGTGGCCGATTTCGCGGTCATCTCGGATTCGATGTAGCCGGGCTCGAGCACCGTGATCTTGATTGGCCCGGAACGGTAATCCGCGCGCAGCGATTCGCCGAGTGACGTCAGGCCCGCCTTGCTCGCGGCGTAGGCGGCCTTGCCGCCGGGCACGCCCTTGTTGCCGAGCACCGAGGACACCAGCACGAGGTGGCCCTTGCCCGCCTTCTTGAACATCTCGAGTGCCGTTTCGATCTGCACCAGGGCCGACACCAGGTTGGTTTCGATGGTGGCCTTGTTGGCCCAGGGCTTGCCGCCACCCAGGGGGTAACCCTTGCCGATGCCGGCGTTGACGATGACGCGGTCGATGCCACCGAGCTCGTCGCTCAGCTCGGCGAACACCTTCGGCACGGCCTCGTGGTCGTTGACGTCCAGTGCCGCGACGCGCACGGAGATGCCGGGATGCCGGGCGGTGAGTTCGGCCTTTAGTTCCTCGAGGTTGTCGGTGCGGCGCGCGCAGAGTGCGAGGTCACGTCCCTTGGCGGCGAAGTGGCGTGCCATTCCGGCGCCGAGGCCCGAGCTCGCGCCGGTGATGAGGATCTTCTGACGGGTCACCCGTGCAGCGTAACCAAGCTCGACAGATGTCAGGAATCGACGGTTGCCCAGCCGATCACTTGAGCAGTTTCGACATCCGGCGGTCGGCCAGTACCTTGCCGCCGGTCTGACATGTCGGGCAGTACTGGAAGGACTTGTCGGCGAAGGACACTTCGCGCACGGTGTCACCGCACACCGGGCACGGCAGCCCGGTGCGGGCGTGCACGCGCAGGCCAGATCGCTTCTCGCCCTTGAGCATCGCGGCGCCCTGGCCGACGGAACGCGACACCGCGTCGGTGAGCACCGAGATCATCGCGTCGTGCAGCGTGGCGAGTTGGGCGTCGGTGAGCTTGCCCGCGGTCGCGAACGGCGACAGCTTGGCGACGTGCAGGATCTCGTCGCTGTAGGCGTTTCCGATTCCCGCGATGACCTTCTGGTCGGTGATGACGTTCTTGATCCTGGCGGTGTTGCCCTTCAGCGCGGCGGCGAGTTCCTCTGGGCCCAGCGACAACGCGTCGGGGCCGAGGCTCGCGATCTGGGGCACCTTCATCGGGTCGTCGACCAGCCACACCGCCAGCCGCTTCTGCGTGCCCGCCTCCGTGAGGTCGAACCCCGGAGCCGCCCCGGCGGCGACATTCGGACCCGGAGCCGCATCGGGTGCGCTCGGGTCCTTCAAGTGCACGCGCAACGCGATGGGGCCCTTACCCGGTTTCAGGGGCGCTGGCGCGAGCTTGTCCGACCAGCGCAGCCAACCGGCCCGGGACAGATGCGTGATCAGGTGCAGGTCGCCGACTTGCAGGCCCAGGTACTTGGCCCACCGGTTGGCTCCGGTAACGGTCTGCCCGTACAGCGCCGTGGTCGGTGGGTCGAAGGTCTTGAGCACGGAGAACGCCGAGACGTCGACGCGCCCCACGGTCAGTCCGACGGCATGACGGCGAAGGTGGTCGGCGAGGGCTTCGACCTCGGGCAGTTCCGGCACGCTTGCCAGTCTGCCGATGACAGCGGGTGGGTGTCCACGACTCATCAAACGGAGGCCATGTCTCCGGTTGTGTTAGCCTGAACGGAAACGGAGAATTCGTCTCCGTTACGGAGGGACGAAGTCATGACCGAAACCGTGCTGGTGACCGGTGGCACCGGTTACATCGCGGGCTGGTGCATCGCCGAACTGCTGGACCGTGGCTATCGGGTACGAACCACCGTCCGAAACCTCACCAGGGAAAGCGGCGTGCGCGCGGCCATCGGTTCGCTCGCCCAGGAAAGTTCTCCCGTCGCTACGCTCGCCCAGGCAGACCGACTCACCTTCGCCGTCGCCGACCTGACCTCCCCGGCGGGATGGGACGTGGCCATCGCCGGCGTGGACTACGTGCTGCACGTCGCGTCACCCCTGTCGGGCGAGGACATGCTGAGCCCAGCCCGCGACGGCGCCCTCAACGTGTTGCGGGCCGCAGCCGCGGCGAACGTCAAGCGGGTGGTGATGACGTCGGCCGCCAACGCGGCCAGCCCGTCGTCGTACACCGAGGAGGGTGTCACCGACGAGACGCTTTGGACGGACCCCGAGGACCCGACGCTGATCCCCTACCGGCGTTCGAAAACCGTTGCGGAGAAGGCGGCTTGGGACTTCATGGCGTCCTACGACGGCACCATGACACTGGCCACCATCCTGCCCGGCGCGGTGTTCGGCCCGATCCTGTCCGCCGAGTCGATCGGCTCGGTCGACATCGTCGCCCGCATGCTCACCGGCGCCATGCCGGGGTGCCCGCGCATCGGCCTCGAGATCGTCGACGTCCGCGACCTCGCCGACGTCCACATCCGCGCGATGCTCGCACCCGAGGCGGCGGGCCAACGTTTCCTTGCGACAGGCGAATTCACGTGGATGCGGGAGATGGCACAGACGTTGCGCGACGGGCTGGGTCCGGCGGGGGCAAAGGTGTCGACGCGCCAGCTGCCGAATTGGGTGGTCCGCCTCACCTCGGTGTTCGACCCGTCGCTTCGCGCCATCACGGTCTCGCTCGGCCGACGCAACCGGCACAGCACCGAGAAGGCCGCCCGCATCCTCGGCTGGCAGTCCAGGCCCGCGGCGCAGACCGTTCTCGACTGCGGCCGACAGCCTAATCGAGGCCGGCGTGGTCGGACGGTGACCCGCAAGGACTCGGTGCGCAACCGGGCACTGCTCGTCGCCGCGGCGCGGGAAGTGTTCGCCGAGCATGGCTTCGGTGCCACTCTCGACGACATCGCCAGGCACGCTGGCGTCGGCGTCGGCACCGCCTACCGGCACTTCCCGAACAAGCAGGCAATCGCCGCCGAGGTGCTCACCGACGCGACCGAGCGGATCGTCGACGACGCCAGGCAGGCGCTGACGATCGCAGATCCGTGGGCAGCGCTGGTCAGCTTCTTCGAGCGCACGGCCGAACGCCAGGCCGCCGACCGCGGTCTCTACGAGACGCTGACCGGAAACGGCGACGCCGACGGGCAGGCACGGATCTGGCCCGAGATCGTCGCACTGGTCACCGAGTTGTTCGAGCGTGCCGCGCGGTCAGGAGCGGTGCGCGCCGACGCCACCCCGCAAGACGTGGCGGCCATCCTCGTCCTGATGGGACCCGCCTACGACATGAGCCGCCAGATCGGTCCTGACCTGTGGCGGCGTTACCTGCACCTCGTGCTCGACGGTCTCCGCGCGACCGATCGACCCGCCCTGGAGGTGCCCGCCCCACCGGTGGCCGCGGTCGAGGCGATCATCAACACCGGAAAGTTCAAGGCGCCCAAGGCATAGGACCTAGAGCAGATTCTCCATCCGGATCGGCAGGTCGGTCACGCGCTTACCGGTCGCGTTGAACACCGCGTTGGCGATCGCGGCGGGCACGGCGACGATGACGATCTCGCCGAGCCCCTTGACGCCGATCGGGTCGGCGATAGTGTCCTCGGCGGAAAGGAACGTCGCGTCCAAGGCGGGTACGTCGGCGTTCACCGGCACCAGGTAGTCCGACATGTTGGCGTTGACGATCCGGCCGTCGCGGTGGTCCAGTTCGGTGGCCTCCAGCAGCGCCATCCCGATCCCACCCACCATGCCGCCAATCGCCTGGCTGTGGGCCAGCTTCGGGTTCACCACGCGGCCAGCGTCGTAGCACGCGTGAGATGCGGCGGATCCGCACGAACCCAAGCGCCTCGTCGACGGCAACCTCGGCGAACACCGCGCCGTAGGCGTACATGGAGAACCGCTTGTCGGCATCGTCCGGCGACCACGTCTGCCGGGAGTCCAGGGTGGGCCAGCCACGGCGGCGCAGCAGATCCTGGTACGTCTCGCCGCGGCTCGGATCGGCGATGACGGACATCCGGCCGTCGATCACGGTCACGTCCTGCGGCGCGGCACCGTTCAGCGGAGACCCGGGATCCGTGACGGCGGTACGAACTGCCCTGTCGCGCAACATGTTTCCTGCGGTGAATACGGCGGAGCCGACGCTGGCCATCGTGCGCGACCCGGAGTGCGACGGCGCGTTCGGGTAGAGGCTGTCGCCGAGCGCGAACCGCACGCGCCCCATTGGCAGCCCGAGCGCGTCGGCCGCGACCTGGCGTCATCGAGGTGTAGGTACCGGGGCCCATGTCGCTGGTGGCGGTCTGCACGTCGACGGTGCCGTCGGCGTTCAGCCGCGCCAGCGCGTCCGAGGGGCTGCGCGAGGTGTGATAACCGGCGGCAGCCATGCCGATTCCAATCAGCCGGTCGCCGTCGCGCGCCGCCCGTGGTGTCGGATTGCTTCGCGCCCAGCCGAACTCGTCGGCACCTGCGCCGCAGGCATTCGATCAGCCGCCGAGTGGAGAACGGCAGGCCGTCGCGTCTGGTCGTGGTCGGGTTCGTTGCGCAGCCGCAGTTCGATCGGGTCCATGCCGAGCCGGTGGGCGAGGTCGTCCATCGCCGACTCGAGCGCGAACGTACCCGTGGTGGCACCGGGTCCGCGCATGTAGGTCGGCAGGTTCACGTCCAGCGGCACCACGCGGTAGGTCGAACGCATGTTCGGGCTGGAGTACATGAACTTCGGCGAGGCGGTCAGGCCGTCCTCGTACGTGGCGTATCGCGCTGTCTCGGTGCGGCCTTCGTGAACGATCACCGAGATGTCGCCCGAGCGGTCGGCGCCGATCGCCAGCCGCTGCCTGCTGGTGGGCCGATACCCGATCCCGCTGTAGACCTGTTTGCGGGTCAACACGAGCTTTACCGGGCGCCGCATCTGCCGTGGCCGCGAACGACGCCAACAGCTGATGCGGCCAGGTCTGGCCGGCACTGCCGAATGCGCCGCCGACGAACGGCGAGATCACGCGGACGTTGTCGACGGGCACGCCGTGCGCCTTCGCGTGCGCCTGCTGAGCCGAGACGATGGACTGCACCTTGTCCCACACGGTCAGCCGGTCGCCGTCCCAGCGCGCGACGGTCGAGGGCAGTTCCATCGGATTGTGGTTGTTGCGCGCGATGCCGTACTGGCTGTCGCTGACGACGGCGGCGGTGCGCAACGCGGCGTCCGGATCGCCGCGCGAGTAGTCCTTCTGGTTGCTGGCCGGGCTGCGGGACCGCTTGCGGCGCATCGATGTCGGTCAGCTGGGCGCCCGACGTGTAGCGCACCTCGACCAGCGCGGCGCCGTGCACGGCGGCCTCCAGCGTCTCGGCGACCACCACGGCGACGGGCTGGCCGAAGAACGCGACCCTGCTGGATGTCGTAGGGCAGCTTCGACGGCGCGAAAGTCGGTGAGGATGCGCAGCACGCCCGACGATGCCTGCGGCCGCTCCGGTGTCGATGCGGTCGACGGAACCGGATGCGACGGTGCTGCACACCAGGACGGCGTGCACGAAGTCGGCTACCGGGTTGTCGGCGGCATAGCGGGCGCCGCCGGTGACCTTGAGCGGACCGTCGACGCGTGCGAGCGGTGCGCCGACGGCCGGGTTGGCGACCCGCAGCGGATACGTCACGGCAGCGCCTGCCACCGTGGCTGAGTTGGCGTTCGACGACGCGTCGCACCAGTTCGACCTTGAAACCGTTGTCGGACAACGGCTTGGCGCCGTCGGCGGCATGAGCGGCGGCCGTGCGCCAGAGATCTGGTGACACCGCGCGCCCGATCACGGCCTGTTCGACCGCGGGCAGTCGCCACGGCACCGTGGCCACCCCGCCGACGGCCACCCGCGCCGCGCGTACGGTCCCGCCGGCGATGTCGAGTGCCACCGCCGCAGACGTCAAGGCGAATTCGTAGGACTGCCTGTCGCGGACCTTCAGGTAGCCCGACCGGCGCATCTCGGGCCCGGTCGGCACCTCGACACCGACGATCAGTTCGCCGGGCCGCAGGTCGTGCTCCTGGTCCGGGGTGGTCCCCGGCTAGACGGAAGAACTGGCCGATGGGAATCCTTCTGTCGCCCGGACGCGTCACGGGTGAGCGACGACCGCGTCGAGCGCGACCAGGGCGACCGCCAGATCGGAGGGATGGGTGGCCACGCACTGGTCGCTGGTACCGAGGATGGCGTGGGTGCGGTTGAGTCCGCCGACCGCCGAGCACCCGGTGCCCGGCGCGCGGCGGTTGCAGTTCGCCGACACGTCGCGGAAGTACAGGCACCGCGGGCGTTGCATCAGGTTGCCGCCGATGGAGGCCATGTTGCGCAGTTGCGCCGAGGCGCTGAGCTCCAATGCCTGTGCGATGACCGGGAATTCGCGCCGCACCCGGGCGATCGGCGGCCAGGTCGGACATGCGGACCAGCGAGCCGATCCGCAGCGCGCTGCCGTCGAGGTCGACGTTGCGGTAGGGCAGGGCATTGATGTCGACCACCGCGTCCGGGCGCTCCACGGTCTCGCGCATGAGGTCGACGAGGGTGGTGCCGCCCGCGATGTAGCGGGCACCCGATCGACCCGCAGCGAGTGCCGACTTCTCGTCGGACGGCCGGTGAAGGTGAACGGGAACAACTGAGTCTAGGCCTTCTTCGCGGTCGTGGCGATTGCCGCGACGATGTTGGTGTAGGCGCCGCACCGACAGATGTTGCCGCTCATCCATTCCCGGATCTCCTCGTCGGATCCGGTATGCCCTTCGTCGATGCAGCCAAGGCCCGACATGATCTGACCGGAGGTGCAGTATCCGCACTGAAAGGCGTCGGTGTCGATGAACGCCTGCTGTAGCGGGTGCAGCCTGCCCTTGCTCGGCGACTCCTTCGATGGTGCGGATCTCGGCGCCGTCGTGCATGACGGCAAGCGTCAGGCAGGAGTTCACCCGCTTGCCGTCCACCAGGATCGTGCACGCGCCGCAGGCGCCCTGATCGCACCCCTTCTTCGTGCCGGTGAGTCCGACGCGCTCGCGCAGCATGTCCAGCAGCGATGTGCGGTTGTCGACGGCGACCTCCTTGTCTCGCCGTTGATCCGCAACGTGCACGACCGAGGTTTCGCCTTGCGCGGGTGGGGATTCGGGCGCACAGCCCGACGACAGCGAGACCGCGGCGACGGCTCCACCGACGGTGATCGAGGCGCCGACGAAGGTGCGGCGATTGATCTCAGGAGCCACTGGCCGCGAGGGTACACCGGGATGCTGGGAAGCCGGTCAGGACCGGGCGCGTGTGCTGGACGTCGCGCACCAGCAGCGACAGCAGCCAGCTGACGATCGACAGCACGATCGCGGCCCAGATCGCCGTCCACCAGAAGTCGTCGATGTACAGGCCCCAGTGGGTGGTGTTCTCGGTGATCCAGGACGGTGATCCACAGCATCAGCGCGTTGATGACGACGTGGATCAGGCCGAGGGTGAGGATGTAGAGCGGTATCGAGATGAACTGCACGATCGGTTTGATGATCGCGTTGACGAGACCGAAGATCACGGCGACGACGACGATGATCCCGATCCGTTGCAACGTGGAGTCACCGCCGACGAAGCGGATGCCCGAAACGACGAGGGTGACCACCCACAGCGCGAAACCGGTGAGCCCGGCACGCAACAGAAACTGGCCCATGGCGCTGATCTTCGCATTGGAGGCGATCGGTGTCACGGTCGCAGCAGGTACGTGTCCATGATCCAGCCGTGGCGCTCGCGGGCCTCGGCGCGGATCGCCGCGATGTGCTCACCCACGTCGCCGACCGTGCCCGCGACGAGCAGCTCGTTCGGCGTGCCGAGGTAGGCGCCCCACCAGATCCTGGTCTCCGGCGGACACCCGAGGAACGCGCAGTCGCCGTCGAGCATTACCACTGCGGCGCCGGACAGGCCCTCTTCGCGCAGCCGCCGGCCGGTGGTGATGAGCACGGGTTCGCCGACGTCGTTGAGCGGGATGCGGTGCCGCGCGGTGAGCGCCTGGATGGCGGTGATGCCAGGGATGACGTCGTAGACGAGGTCGATGCGTTCGGCGACCAGGTCGAGGATTCGCAGCGTGCTGTCGTACAGCGACGGGTCGCCCCACGCCAGGAACGCGCCGACGCCGTCGTCGGGCAGCTCGTCGTGCCAGTGCCTGCGCCCACACGTCGGCCCGTGCGGCGTGCCAGTCCGCGACGGCCTGCCGGTAGTCGCCGTCGGTCGGCTCGCGGCGGGTCCGGCAACTCGACGAACCGGTAGCCGGGTTCGCGGATGAATCGTTCGCACACCTCGCGGCGCAGGGCCACCAGGTCGTCCTTCGGCTCCGGCTCCTTTCCTCCTCGCGTGCGGGGCCCCTTGTCCATCGCGAAGAAGACCTCGGTGTCGTTGAGCGCGGCCACCGCCTGCGCCGTCACGTAGTCCGGGTCGCCTGCCCCGATGCCGATGACATGGATCCGGCGCGTCATGTCACCCATCTCTTCCTGCGGAAACGCTCGCGAACCACAAGTACCCGGTACCCTGGGTATTGACATCTTGCGCGCGGCGCAAATTACCTTTTGGAGCATAACGTCGGCATCGAACGTCGACGATGAGCGCTTGCGCGAAGAGCGGACGGCAACGATGACTGCTTCGCGTCAAGCGGCTTCGAACTCCCCCACGCGCGAGGAGTTCTCCGAGCGTTTGCTGCGGGGTTCGGTCAAGAAGTCCTACGAGCCCATCGTCGACATCGACTGGGACGCGCCGCTGGATCCCGACAAGTTCTTCCTGCCACCGAAGACGGTGTCGCTGTACGGCACGCCGCTGTGGGACGCGCATGACCCGCGAACAGCAGATCGACCTGTCGCGCCAGGAACTCGTCAACACGCTGTCGGCGGGCATCTGGTTCGAGAACATCCTCAACCAGGCCCTGCTGCGCGACCTCATGCACGCCGACCCCACCTCCAACGCGACGCACTACGCGCTGACCGAGCTGGGCGACGAGACCCGCCACATGGTGATGTTCGGCAAGGCCATCGAGAAGGTCGGCGCGAAGCCGGTGCGGCCGCGGCTGTACCAGCGGATGATCATCAACGCCCTCCCGCTGACGTTCAAGGGTTCCCTGCTGTGGGTCGCCGCGCTGATCGGCGAGGAGATCTTCGACTCCTTGCAGCGCCAGATGATGGACGATCCCGAACTGCAGCCAATGGTGCAGCGGCTCATGCGGATTCACGTCACCGAGGAAGCCCGGCACATCCAGTTCGCGCGCGACGGTGTGCGCAAGCGCGTGGAGGTCATGCCGCGACTGAACCGGATGTGGGTGGCCAACCTCAACGGTGTCGGCGGGTACTTCTTCCGGTTCCTGTTCACCAATCCGGTGCCGTACCGCCGCGTCGGGCTGCCACGCGCCGCAGTGCCCGCCGCATCGCGCGGCGCAGCCCACACCGCCACGACGTCCAGGTCATGGGGTTCGCACCGTTGGCCGCGTTCCTCGACGAGGTCGGGCTGATGGGCCCGATCGCCCGCCGGATGTGGCGACGGACCCACTTCCTGCCTGCGACCCCGGCGGGCCCGGCCGTCGTGGAGGACGAGGCCGCCGCCGACGACGGTGTACGACGGTCCGGCCAACCTGCGAGTGGCCGACGACGATCATTCGGTCCGGGTACGGCTGACGGGCACGGCTCGATCCGATCGACGGCAAGTACCACTGGCAGGGCACGATTTTCGGGACGCTGCCCGACGACGTGCTCAAGCGGCCCGAGGCGCTGCTGACCGCCAACGGCCACACCGCCGCGGCGCGCATCACCGAGCGCTCGCCGCAGGGCGGCTACTCGGTCGACCGGCGTGGGCTCCCCGCCCTTCGCCTGACGTAGCGCCGTCGCCAGCAGCACCACCGCGAACACCGCCCCAACCGCACCCGCGACGAGCAACGGAATCGTGCCGTCGGCGCCCCAGGCGAACCCGGCCCACAGGCCCGCCGCCAGTACGGCGAACCCGGTCGCGCCCTGGAACACTCCCTGCGCGCTGGACTGGATGTTCCGAACCCACCAACGACGAGATCCACGCCTTCCCGACGCCATCGGTGCATCCGGTGAACAACCCGTAGGCGCCGATCAGCAGCCAGGCCGCCAGCGGATCGTCGGTCAACCCGAGACCGCCGTAGCCGATCGCGAAGAACACCAGCCCGATCCCGAACACCGCTGGGCGCGGAATGCGATCGGCGAGCAGGCCGGCCGGATAGCTGACTGAGCGCGTACACCACGTTGTAGCCGACGTAGGCCAGGATCACCTCGGGGACCGAGAAGCCGATCTCGTTGAGCCGCAACAGCAGCAGCGCGTCGGGGAAGTTGACCACGGCGAACGCCACCAGCAGCGCCGTCACCCGCCAGTACCCACCCGGCAGGTCGCGGACTCGGGAGAACATCCCGACTCTGACCGCGGCCACGACGCGGCGCGGCTCCCTGGCCAGGAACACCAGCGCGACGCTGAGCACCGCGGGGATCGACCGCGATCCACAGCAGCGGCGCGATCCGATGGTCGAGCAGTTCGTAGCCGGCCAGGCCGATCAGCGGACCCACCACCGCGCCGAAGGTGTCCATCGCCCGGTGGAAGCCGAACACGCGGCCGCGGGCGGCGGCGTCGACGTCGGAGACGAGCAGGGCGTCGCGCGGCGCACCCCGCAACCCCTTGCCGAGCCGGTCCACCATCCGTCCGGCGAGCACGCCCGGCCAGGCGGCGAACGCCGCCACCATGACCTTGCCGAGGGCGGCCATGCCGTATCCGGTGGCGATGAGCGGTCGGCGCGCGAAGCGATCGCCGAGCGGCCCGGAGGCCAGCTTCGTCAGCGACGCCGCGCCCTCGGCCGCGCCCTCGATGGCGCCCACCACGGCGGGCGGTGCGCCGAGCACCGCCGTCAGGTAGATCGGCAGCAGCGGATAGAGCAGTTCGCTGGCGGTGTCCTGCAGGAACGACACCGCGGAGAGCACGCGCACGTTCCGGGTGAGCCAGGATCTGCGCACGCCACCATCATGCCGGACCCTTCGGCCCTGCAGAATTAGAACGTGTTCTAGTATCGCGCTCATGCGGTTCACCTATGCGGAATCAATGACCGATCCGACGTACTACATCCCGTTGGCGAAGGCGGCCGACGAGGCCGGCTATCACGCGATGACCATTGCCGACAGCATCGCGTACCCGTTCGAGTCGGACTCGAAGTACCCGTACACCGACGACGGCAACCGCGAGTTCCTGGACGGCAAGGCGTTCATCGAGACGTTCGCGCTGATCGGGGCACTGTCCGCGGTGACGACGCGGCTGCACTTCAACGTCTTCGTGCTGAAGCTGCCGATCCGGCCGCCCGCGCTGGTGGCCAAGCAGGCCGGCTCGCTGGCCGCGCTGTTCGACAACCGGCTCGGCCTCGGCGTCGGCACCAGTCCCTGGCCGGAGGACTACGAGCTCATGGGCGTGCCGTTCGCCAAGCGCGGCAAGCGGATGGACGAGTGCATCGACATCATCAAGGGCCTGACCACCGGCGACTACTTCGAGTACCACGGCGAGTTCTACGACATCCCCAAGATCAAGATGACACCGGCGCCGACCAAACCGGTGCCGATCCTGATCGGCGGACACGCCGACGTCGCGCTGCGGCGTGCCGCGCGCAACGACGGCTGGATGCACGGCGGCGGGGATCTCGGTGATCCCGAAGCGCTCGACCGACTCATCGACCGACTCAAGAAGTTTCGGGAAGAGGAGGGTCGGACGGGCCCGTTCGAGATCCACGTGATGTCGCTCGACGCGTACACGCCGGACGGTATCAAGCGCCTCGAGGACAAGGGCGTCACCGACGTCATGGTCGGTTTCCGGATCCCCTACGTCGTCGGGCCGGACACGCAGCCGCTGGACAGCAAGATCCGCAAGCTCGAGCGGTTCGCGGAGAACGTCATCGCGAAGGCGTGAGCCACCTCGGCGGGCAGCGTCGTGCCGGTCAGGTCCTCGGCCACCGACCACAGCGACGATGCGAGGTCGACGCCGCGTGCGGACCGAGGCAGCTCCACCTTCTTGGTCGCGCCGACCAGGCCGCCGAAGCCACGGGGACCGTAGTACGCACCCTGCCGCGCCGCCGGGTCGGTGGCGGCGAACAACAGCGGCTCGGTGCCGATGCACCACGTCCTGCGACGGCAGTATCGACAGCGTCCAGAAGCGGGTTGAAGCGCTTCTTGGTGCGCCCCAGGTTCGGCCCCGCGGTCTGCAGGTTGGTCCGCGTGTAGCCGGGATGTGCGATGGTGCTCAACAGGTTCCAGCCGCGCTCGTCGGCGACGCGCGCCAGGTGCACGCCGAGCAACAGGTCGGCAAGCTTGGATTGGGCGTAGGCCTTGGCCGGACTGTAGGACTCGGCGGACTGCAGGTCGCGGAAGTTGATGCGGCCGAAGTTGGCCGCTCCGCTGGCCATCGTCGTCACGCGCGGCGACTCGGACGAGAGCAGCAGCGGGAGAAGCAGATTCGTCAGCGCGAACGGGCCGAGGAAGTTGCTGCCGAACTGCAGCTCGAAGCCGTCGGCGGTAGTCATCCGCTGCGGCACCGCCATCACACCGGCGTTGTTGATCAGCACGTCGATCGGCCTGCCGTCCGCGATCAGGATCCCATCGGCGAACGCGTGCACACTGGCCAGGTCGGCGAGGTCGAGGCGACGCACCTCCAGCGACGCGTCGGGGACGTCGCGGCGGATCTCGTCGGCGGCGGCGTGCGCCCTTCTCCTCGGTGCGCACCGCCATCACGACGTGTCCACCCGCGGCGGCGATCCGCCGCGCGGCCTCCTTGCCGGTGCCGCTGTTGGCGCCGGTGATGACGACGAAGCGTCGACCGGCCTGATCGCTGACTTGATACATGACTGTTCCTCTCATTTCGGCCACTTAGCGACCGCTGGTCTCTAGTGCCGCCGACGCTAACAGACCATCGGTCGCTAGGCAAGAGACCGGCGGTAGCTTATGCTGGCAACGTGATGTCCTTCGTCCGTGCGCACAGCCCTGAGCAGCGCGAAGTGCGCCGCACTGCGATCCTGGACACCGCACGGGCGATGCTGGACGAGATGCCGGTCGCCGACGTCACGCTCAACGGACTGAGCCGCCGCGCCTGCATGGCCAAGTCGAACGTGCTGCGCTACTTCGAGTCGCGCGAGGCCGTGCTGCTCGAGTTGTGCGCCGCGGCGCTCACCGAGTGGGTGATCGACCTGGAGCCGCGCTGGCGCGCGCGATCGATCCGGCTGACGCCGTCGACGTGCGAGCCGACCGGATCGCCGCCGTCATCGCCGACGTCACTGGCCGAGCGGCCGATCCTGTGCGATCTGATGAGCGCACAGGCCGCCGTGCTGGAGCACAACATCTCCACCGACACGGTGCTGCGATACAAGCGCGCGAGCGTCGCGAACGTCGACCGACTCGCCGAGCTGGTGCTGCGGCACCTGCCCGAGCTCGGCGCAGGAGCGTGCCGCCGGTTCACGATGCTCGCCGCGTTGATGGCGACCGCGGCGTGGACGCACGCGCATGTCCCACCCGCGGTGGTGGCGGCGTACGAATCCGACGAGTCGCTGCTGCCCTACCGGTTGGAGTTCGACAACGACGCTGCGGGACGCCCTTGGGTCATCCTGGCCGGCCTGCTCAGCCGATGAGCGCGTCGACGGCGCGCGGACTGAGCACCTCGTCGAGCACCATGGCTGCGCTGCCGACGACCGCCGACTGACTTCCGTGCGCAGCGGGCACCACCTGCAGGGTCGCGGGTCGGCCTGCGCGGTGGCGTTGCCGTACAACGTCTCTCGCAGTCCGGCGACGAAGATCTCATAGGCACCGGCCAGGTCGCCCGCGATGACGAGGACGGCGGGGTTGAGCAGGTTCACCGCCGCGGCGACGACTTCGCCGACGTACCTGCCGCTGTCGCGGATCATGCGGCGCGCTTCCGCGTCACCGCCGTTGGCGAGCTCGACGACGTCGCGCATGTGCCGGACGGCGCGCCCCTGCTGCTGCAGCGCGTGCACCACCGCCCAGCCGCCCGCGATCGCCTCCAGGCAACCGGTGTCACCGCAACGGCACGGAAGTCCTTGCGCCGCAGCGTCTTGTTGTGCCCGAACTCGCCGGCAGCCTGCGCGGCACCGCGCTGCAACACCCCGCCCGCGATGATGCCCGCGCCGAGGCCCGTCGAGACCTTCAGCACCAGCACGTCGTCGTACCGCTGCCGGTCACCTCCCCGTTCGGCAAGCGCGATCGCGTTCGCGTCGTTGTCCAGAATCACCGGCACGCCCGAAAGCCTTTGCAGCTCCACGAAATACGGTCGCAGATCCACGCCGTCCCAGCCGCGCAGGATCGGTGAGTCCCGGCTGCACCCGCGGTCGCGGTCGACGGTTCCCGGCAGGCTCAGCCCGACGCCGTAGACCGGAACGTCGCGATGGTCGTCCAGCAGCAGGTCGAGTCGCTTCACCACGTCGGGCATCAGGTCGTCGGGTCCGAGCGCGACCTCCTGGTCGATGTCGCACGTGGACAGCACCTCGCCGGCCAGATTGCAGCACCGCCAGCCGGGTGCGGCTGATCCCCACCGCCACCGACAGCACGACGCCCGCGTCGGCGTCGAAGGACAGCAGCGTGGGCGGGCGGCCGCCGGTCGACGGCGCCTGCTCCCGTTCGGCGACCAGGCCGAGGGCCGTCAGCGAAGCGATCCGTGACGCGACCGCAGTGCGCGACAGTCCGGTGAGCTGGCCGATCTCCGTGCGCGTGGTGTCCCGACGATCCCTGATCAGGGCGAAGACATCGCCGACGGTGGCCATCCTTCGATTGAACCCGAAAACGTAAGCCACGCCACTTTCGACCGCTGAAAAGTACAAAAGTCGATTTGAGAAACGGCATAAGTGGGACTACCGTTCGGCGCGTGACTCGTTCCCTGGAACGGCCCTCCCGGCCCAGTCCGTCGTCGCGCCGGACGCCCACCGTCCGGTGGCTGGCGGTGTTCGCGCTCGCCATCGGCGGGTTCGGCATCGGCACCACCGAGTTCGTCGCCATGGGCCTGCTGCCCGACATCGCGAGCAGCCTCGGGGTCAGTCCGAACCGACCGCGGGACACGTCATCTCCGCGTACGCGCTCGGCGTCGTCGTCGGTGCACCCGCTCATCGCGTCGGTGACCGCGCGCATGCCGCGCAAGACCCTGCTGCTCGGGCTCATCACGTTGTTCACGCTCGGCAACCTCGCCAGCGTGCTGGCACCGACGTACGGCACGTTGATGGCCGCACGGTTCGTCGCAGGCGTGCCGCACGGCGCGTTCTTCGGCATCGCCGCCCTGGTGGCCGCCCACCTGATGGGCCCGCAGAACCGGGCCAAGGCCGTCGCGCACGTGATGACCGGCCTGACGGTGGCGACCGTGCTCGGCGTTCCCGTGGCGTCCTTCCTCGGCCAGCAGTTCGGCTGGCGCAGCGCGTTCGGCCTCGTCGTGCTGGTCGGCCTCGATCACGTTGACCGCCATCTGGTTCTGGCTGCCCGACCTGCGCTCGATGCACGTGCACCAGTCCGCTGACCGAACTCGGCGCCCTCAAGCGCGTGCAGGTGTGGCTGGCGCTGCTGGTCGGCATGGTCGGGTTCGGCGGCATGTTCGCCGTGTACACCTACGTCAGCACCACGCTGACCGACGTCGCCGGCCTGTCGCGCGCACTGGTTCCGTTGGCGCTCATGGTCTTCGGCCTCGGCATGGTGGTCGGCAACCTGGTCGGCGGCCGGATGGCCGACATCTCGGTGATCCGCGGCCTGTACGTCTCGATCACCGCCCTGGGCATCGTGCTCGCGCTGTTCGTCGTCGCCGCCCACAACCCGTGGACGGCGATGGTCGGGCTGTTCCTCATCGGCGCGGCGGGCTCGGCGATCGGCGCCCGCTCTGCAGACGCGACTGATGGACGTCGCGCACGACGCGCAGACGCTGGCCGCCGCGCTGAACCACTCGGCGCTCAACATCGCCAACGCGACAGGCGCCTGGATCGGCGGCGTGGTGATCGCGGCCGGGTACGGCTACACCGCACCTGCCGCCGCCGGTGCGGTGCTCGCCGTCGCGGGCCTCGTGGTGCTGACCATTTCGGTGCTGCTGCAACGGTGGACTGCAACCTAACGCCAGCCATATCTGAGCACGAGCGTGCACACACTATTGATCTGGACGCGTTTGCGCAAAGATGTAGGCGTGTCAACCGCGGCGCGGGTGTACGGCGGTAAGAGCGGCGATGAACGCCGTACTGAGCGGCGCCATCGGCTGCTCGACTCCGGCCTCGAACTGCTGGGCACCCAAGGCCTCGCGGGCACCACGTTGCGCAAGGTCTGCGAAAACGCGGGCTTACCGCCGCGGTACTTCTACGAGAACTTTCCGGACCTCGACGCACTCAACGTCGCCGTATTCGACTCCCTGCTCGAAGACCTCATCCGGCAGAGCTTCGTCGCCGTCGCGCAGGCGCCGACCGAACTGGCCGCTCAGGTCCGCGCGGCATTGCGATGCGCAATCGACTTCGTCAGCGACGACCCACGCAAGGGACGCATCGCACTCAGCCTCGCCCTGGCGAGTCCGCCACTTGCCGAACGTCGCAGCCGGGCAACCGAACTCATCACCACCATCATCGCCGACCTCGGCAATGACTACGTTGCAGCCGACGCCGATCGGGGCCAATTGGACACCGTTGCGCGATTCTTCGTCGGCGGATTCGCGGAGATCCTCGCCGCCTGGATGGACGACCCGTCCACCGCCACCCGCGACGAAGTCCTGGACCGCTGCACCCACCTGTTTCTTGCCGTCACGTCGACCGTACTGAACGCATAGCCGACGACTACCGGAACACGTGATTCATTCGGAAGACGTGGTTCATCAGGCGCTTGAAGGCATCGTCGAATCGGCGGTAGGTGTCGCGCAGGGTAGCGGCGGGCCAGTCGGCGGGCAGCAGCACAGTGGGCAGCAGCGGGTCCAGCTGCAGCTGGCGGACGACCGCGACGGACAGTGCGAACAGGTAGGTGACGGTGGCGCTGTCGCGTTGATCGTCGAGCGGTGCGACGTCGAGCTCGCCGTTCATCGCATCGACGAGGCGGCGGGCGTCGCGTGCCCACTCGTCCAGGCCGAACAGCGCTCCGACGACGTCCGTGCCGATGTCCGAGTCGGCTCGGTGAAAGTGCACGCATTGCCGATCGAGCACCGCACGCGACGTCGGCAATCGCGCGGGGTCCAGGTTGTCCGGCCGGATCCACACGCCTTCCCGTAGCTCGCCGAGGTGCAGTGCCGCCGCAGCCCGTCGCAGCTCGAGACGTGCTGCGGCCGAACGTCGTTCGAGTGAGACGACCGCCATCTCCCAGGCGCCGTCCCAGCCATCCACGGCGCTGCGGGGCCGGGCGGCGTCATCGACGCGGTTCCGGCGCTCCATCAGGTGGCCCGCCAGCGCATAGCCCGCATCGTTGTCGGTGACGAGTTCCCCGTTGGACACCATGCGCCACAGGCACGTCCGAGTGGCGCCAGGACTGATGCCGAACAGCGAGGCCACCGCGACGAGCGCCGCAACCGGCAGGCGGGGTTCGTCGGCACCCAGCAGCGCGGAGGCGAGCACCGACCGTGCGGTGAGCGCTCTGCCGTCGACCAAGTCGCTCACCGCGGCCCGGCGCCGTTCAATGGCCTTCGCATTCATGTCACAGATATCTTGACACATGACGATCGATTTGTGATGCTCGATGCATGGCCGCGCCCACCCAGGCTGTGCTCGCCGACGACGTCGAGGTCGCCCGCCGACTTCTCGCGCACATCGACGCGGGAACTACCGACGTCGGCGAACCGTGGCGCGAGCCCGTCGCGAATTACCTTGACCAGCAACGGTTCGCCGACGAAATGCGCCTGCTGCGACGCTCGCCGAGCGGCTACGTTCCGTCCGCTGCCATTCCCAACCCCGGCGACCACGTCGAACGGGCGGCCTTCGGCGTGCCGCTGTTCGCGGTGCGTGATCACCAAGGGCGAGCCAGAGTGTTCCGCAACGCGTGTCGTCACCGCGGCATGGCCGTCGTCGAAGGCCCGGGCTGCTCCCACGCGTTGGTCTGCCGCTACCACGGCTGGACCTACCGGCTGGACGGCTCACTGTCCCACGTCCCCCACGCCGAAGGGTTTCCGGATCTCGACGCGTCGTCGCGCGGTCTCACCGAAGTGGCCAGCCACGAGGCCGACGGGCTGATCGTGATCGACGCGCTGGAGCCCGCGGCGACGGCCGCGAGCCAGGCCCTTAGCGCCTTGACCGACGGTGCGTCGTGGCGCGACAAGCTGCTACCCGCCGCGCACCTGTACTTCGTTCAGTCCGTCACGCAGCCGATGAACTGGAAGGTGTTCATCGAGCAGTTCCTTGAGGGCTACCACATTCGCACCACGCATCGCGAGACGTTCTACCCGCTGCAGTACGACAACCTCAACGTCGTGGAGACATTCGGACCCAACAGCCGAATCACCTTCCCGTACCGCAACATCGAGCGGCTACGCGACCGGCCGGAGTCAACATGGTCGGTCAACCACCGCGTCACGTTCGTCTACCAACTCTTCCCGAACGTGATTCTTGCGACCTTCCCCGACCAGGTGGCGATGGTGACTATCGACCCGATCGACGTCGACCACTCGACCGTCACCACCTACTTCATGTCCAAAGCGGCCGGCGGGCAGGGCTCGGCCGGCGACCAGGGCGCCCTACTGGTGCGGGGTGCCCTCGAGGACAACGAGATGTCGGCGGGTGTGCAGCAGGGGTTGCACGCCGGCGCGAACACCTTCATCGAGTTCGGCCGTCACGAAAGCGCGATCGGCCACTTCCACGCCACCCTCGATGACCGCCTCGGCCGGCTACTCGTCGATGACGTGGACCGCGGCTTCCTCAGCTGACGCCGCGCCGCCGTCGATCCCGACCTCACGGCCGACCAGTTCCGCTTCGAAGTCCTCGCCGACGCCATCGTCCGGCGCGACCAGTCGCCCAGCGCGCTCGTCACCGACCTCGTCGTCGCCGAACTGCTCGTCGGGATCGTCGGGATCGTCGAGCTGCATCGCGGGATCGGGCTCCTCCTCGGACAGCAACTCGTCCAGGGTCTCGTTGTCCCGGGGTTCGCGCCACTTGTCCGGTGGCGAGTAGCCCTCGTCGAGCAGGTCGTCGACGCCCCGATCGATCAGGGTGTCTTCCTGACTGAGTTGGTCGTCGTCGTCGGTGCTGTACTCACCCGCGCGCTCTTCCGGCGATTCTGGACTGCTCATCACTCGACCTTAGGCGTCACCTTCGGCGAACCGTCATTCGCCTGAGCATCCCGTCGCCGAGAGCGATCGAGTGCAGCAGGACCGCGGAGACGTGGGCGGCGATGACGGCGACCAGGAGGTACGCCAGCACCGAGTGCGTCTCGCGAAGCGCCGAGAAGACGGTGAGATTGACGGGAGCGATCCCCGGCAGATGAACTGAGCCGAAGACGACGACGGGACGGCCGGCGGCCGAGACCATCGCCCAGCCGACGAGTGGCTGAGCCAACAGCAGGGCATACATCGCCATTTCGGAGCCGAAGACAATGAGCCGCTCGACCCTGCCAACGCTGTCGGGCAACGCGGGCGGGTGGTGTCTGATTCGATTGATCACGCGGATGACCATGACGACGAGCACGGTCGCACCGATGGACTTGTGGATCATTAACAACGTCTCGTAGTCGGCGACCGAGTTCACCATGAAGAATCCGATGAGCAAACCGGAGAACACCAGGATCGCGGTCAGCCAGTGCAGGATTCGGCTGACTACGGTGAATTGCGCTGGCGTCGACGCGGCCGTCGCGCTGTCCTCGACCGCGGTGCTCATTGGGCGACCTTGTCGACGATGACTGCGGACGGACTCTTGGGCTCACCGGCACGGAGCCGATAGGACGCGGCGTAGACAGCAGACCGTGGACTCAGAAGCGGATCGTCGGACGGCTCGATGCCCTCCGGTAGCACCAGCGGGTCGAAGTTGATGTCCCGCGCGTTACCCGCCGCCTCGGTCGCGATCGAGTCCAGGGTGAGCGTGCCCGCGTCGATGACCCGGCGATCCGCCGGCCAAGGAAGGGTCGCGTCGTGCACTTGATCCGACGGTGCTCCGACGGTGAGCAGCAGTCGCCACTGCAGCGGGCCCGAACGGATCTGACGAACGAGATCGTCGAACAACCAATTCGGTCCAGGAGGATTGGGAGGTGGCGGCGACGACGGGGCATGCAGCGGTGCCAGCGACCAGCGCACCGCCGTCCTGGCACCCGATTCATTGACGAAGTAGAAGGCGTTCAGCCCGCGAAAGGTGCTGTCGGCGAACCCCGATGTCGGTGGATCCGCCTTCATCAATGCCATCGCCTTCGCAGTCTCCGGGTGGGCGGCCAGGAAACGGGCCGTGGCCGCCGGGTCTGGCTTTCCCGTGTCCGGCGATGCCTTGGAGGCGATCAACCGGTCATAGAAGCCCTGGGGTGAATTATCGGGAAAGACAGGAAGATTGAGCATCGCCGTGCGCCACTGTTCCCCGCCGGGAAAGCCGAACGCGAGGCCCAGCCCCCGCGCCGCCGCGGCCGCATCCGGCATGGCATGGTTTCCGCCTGCCAGGGAGAATCTGCCTTGCACGGGCGTGCGACCCGGCCGGAACACGGCGGCCTTGGATATCTCCTGGCCATTCCCGTTGCTTTCGAAATACCCGGCGACGGCCACCCCCTTGGCGTGGTTCTTCCGGAATCCCAGCTGTGGGCCGCTGACGTACTTGAAGCCGTCGATGAAGGCCTGCTGAGCCAGCCTGGCGCCGCCGCCAACCCATCGACTCGCGTACGCCACCGCACCGAAGTCGACGGCGACGAAGGCTCCGACGGCCGCCAGGCCAAACAACACCCGTCGTCGATTCAGAGTTGTTTCACCCCACTTCAAGGCGGGTTTTCGTGCTGCGGACATGCTGAACTCCTTTGAGGCGGCTGTGCGGGACTTCACTCGTTCCTATACGCCGATCCTGCGAATCTCCTGAAGCAACTGTGAAGATTGGTTGGCGCTCGGTTGACCTCCAGAAATGGCGAAGGTGGAGTATTCGAGCCATGACCATCACCGTCGGCGAGTTCGACGTCGCTGATCCTACGGATGCCTGGACCCGAGCCGGGTTCAGTGTTGAATCTGGCGGAGACTCCGCTGCGGTCTGCCGGATCGGCGGCGTTGGCATCCGGCTCGTCGGGCGTGATCGCGGCACCGGCATCGTCGGGTGGTCGTTGGGCGGCCTGCCGCCTGACAGCCCGCTCAATGACCTGGACGGCATCCCGACGACACGGAGCCGCCCCGGCGGCGACATCGGACCGAGGTCGGGCGCGGTCACTGAAACCTCGGCCACCCACCCGAACGGCGTCATTGCGATCGACCACGTCGTGCTGCTGTCACCTGATCTGGGTCGGACGGTCGAATCGCTGGCCGCTGTCGGTGCGGACCCGCGCCGGGAACGCGACGACGAACTCGGCGGACAGCCGATCCGCCAGATCTTCTTCCGGTTCGGAGAGCTGATCGTCGAGGTCGTCGGTTCGCCGGAGACGGCAACCGAAGGACCATCGGTGCTCTGGGGGATCACGTACGTCGTCGCGGACATCGACGCCACCGCCTCATTCTTCGGTGACCGCGCGACATCGGTCAAGGACGCGGTGCAGCCCGGACGTCGGATCACCACGCTTCGGCATCACGAGCTCGGGATCTCGGTCCGCTCGGCGATGATCTCGGCGCCCGTTCGCGATCGCTGAAGCGTGTCGCTGAGCCGAGCGCTCGACCCAGTGCCTATCCTCGGCGCATGACCGACCCCGAGGATGTCGTGGTCATCCACACCGACGGCGGGTGCCGACCCAATCCCGGCCCCGGTGGCTGGGGGGCGGTGCTGCGCCAGCGCGAGCACGTCCGCGAGATGTGCGGTGGCGAGTCCGGCGAGACCAGCAACAACCGGATGGAGTTGACCGCGCCGATCATGGCGCTGGAGGCACTCACCAGACCCGTGGTGGTGCACCTCTACACCGACAGCACGTATGTCCGCAGTGGCATCACCAAGTGGGTGCTCGGCTGGGAACGCAACGGCTGGATGACCTCAGCGAAGCAGCCGGTCAAGAACGTCGACCTCTGGAAGCGGCTTAAGGCGGCCTGCGCACGGCATCAGGTCGAGTGGTTCTGGGTGAAGGGACATTCGGGCGTCGCCGACAACGAGTTGGCCGACGAGCTTGCGACCCGCGGGCTGCAGGAAGCGCTCCACACTTCCGCTTGATTGACAGCGCTGGCCGTCAGCTCCACCGACCACGCGCCGGTCCTCGCGCGCGGCCAGGCACAAGTCATCGACCGTTGACATAGCGGTGCGCGCGGCATACGGTGCAAGTCATCAACCGTTGACATAGCCGCCCGAGGCGTGGTTACTCGGCCAGGCAAAGGAGCCGTCACATGGAAATTTCAGCCCGCGCATACCTCACAGCTGGGGTTTCGCTAGCCGCGGCGACCGCGATCGCGTTCACGCCGCTGGCGATCCCGGCGACCCACCGTCCCATGGAGATCCCGAGGGTCACCGTGGCGGACGTTCGACTGACCGCGACGCCGGCCTACGCCGAGGCGTTCATCGCCAACGTCCAGGCGGTACTCACCGACGGCTCGACCGCCGTGGCAGACGTGGTTGGCATCCCTGGCCAGACCCTGATCGGGGCGGTCGGCAACATCGTCACGCTGATCGACGTCGTCTTTTCGGGGGCGATCAACGCGACGGACAATCCCACCCTCGCAGCGTCGTTGACCATCTTGAAGACGCTCACCCACGACGCCTACGCGATGCTCCACGAGAATCTCTCCCTGATCAACCCCGTCATCACGACCACGACCGCACGAGTCGGCGAACTGGTGACGAGTGCCTTGACCGGCTCGCTGCAGAACATCCTCATCGCGGCAGTGAACGTGGCCAACAATCCGCTTTCGCCTGCGAGTTACGCCGGGCTCCTCACCGCAGGCGCCGCGAGTGGCCAGCTTGTTGTGGGCAACGGTCTCAAGGTGATTCAAAGCATCGGCGACGGCGGTTTCGACATCGCTGGGATCGCGCTCAAGGAGGTGACGTTCCAGTTCAACAATGCAGTCACCCGACTCGGCGACCTCCTCACCCAACTCGGCGACGCCTCGGGCAATGCCGTCGTCGAGGCCGTCGTCGGAGCCGTGCGAGGCCTTGCGTTCGCTCCCGCGCAGGCTGTCATCAACCTCGGTTCAGGGGCGGCCGGAACCGTCCTGACTGCGGCACACACCGGGTTCGACCAGATCCTCGGCGGAGCCTCGAGCATCGTCAACCCGACGTCGGCAATCCCATCGACGTCACTGCACACCACCGCTGCGACCGCTGCGTCTCGCCTCGTCGAAACGGCACCGCTGCCGGTCGACACCACCCCCACCCCACCTGCCGATTCGGCACCCGTGGTGGATTCGCCGGCGGCGTCCGGCGAGCCGTCGGTGCATGTCGCGCACGAACGCGTCGCCAAGGACGCTGTCGCCAAGGGCGCTGTGGCCAAGGACGCTTCGGCGCCGACTACTTCAGCCGTCGCCTCTTCCTCCGCGACGACCTCGTCCTCCGAGGACGCTTCGCCGACGACCTCATCGGCTCGCAAGTCCCCGACCACAGCGGAGGCGACCCGTGTCAAACCTGCTGCCAAAGCAGAAGCCAAAGCTGGAGCCGCTCAAGGCAATCACGGCAAAGACAGCAGCACCCACGATGGTCACAGCCATGACAGTGACTCTGACGGCCACGAATGACCTACTCCCACACCACCTCGGATGGCGCCTTGTCCGGCCGCAGCCCACGCCAACTTGGTTGGCGTAGGCGGTCGTCGGAGGTGCGTTCGCTGTAGCGCACCTCCCCCACCAGGGTCGGGCTCGACGAACGTCACGCCCTTGGCATCGGGCCCGGAAAGCCTTGTCGTGAAAGGTGATTCGTCGGTGTGCAGCGGCGCCAGCGTCTTCTTGAGGTTCGCCAAGGTCCTTTTCGGTGAAACCGGTGCCGACCCGGCCCGCGAAGTGCAGGCCGCCGTCCTCGGGGATCCCGATCAGCAGCGCGCCGATGCCGCTGGTGCGCCCACCCTCACCCGCGCGCCAGCCGCCGATGACGACTTCCTGGGTCTGCCAGAGCTTGTCCTTGATCCACGACTGCGAACGCCGGCCCGGCTGATAGGTGGAGTCGCGCTTCTTGGCGACGACACCCTCCCACCGATGTTCGCGGGCGTACTCGAGCGCCTCCGGCCCGTCGCCGGGCAGTTGATCCGGCACGATCAATCCGCCGCCGTCGGCCAGCGCCTCGAGGATGCGGCGGCGGTCGGAGTACTTGGCGCGCAACAGCGATCGGCCATCCAGCGACAGGACGTCGAACGCCCAGAATTCGATGTTGGCGCCGGCGCGCGCGGTTCTGCATCGCCCCGAAGCTCGGCACGCCGCGACTCGTCGAGCGCGACGACCTCACCGTCGAGGACGACGTGGTGGTCGGCCAGGTCGGCGGCCAGCGCCTCGAGTTGCGGATACTCGCGGGTGACGTCACGTCCGCTGCGCGAACGCAATTCGAGTGCACCGTGGTCCGCGTCGACCAGCAGCCGGTAGCCGTCCCACTTGCCCTCGAACGCCCACACCGTCGACGTCAGCCGCTCCACCGACCCGTGCGTGGCGAGCATCGGCGCCATGTCCTTGGGCGTGAACGTCGGCTGCTCCTTCATCCGGTGCGCGAGCCAGTTCTTGCCGTCGGTCTGGATCAGCGCGTAGCGGCCGGAGATCTTCGCTGCCGTGCAGCGTGACGATCACCTCGCCGCCCTTCGCCGGCCCGTCGGGCGAGTTGTCGCGGAACTTCTCGGTCTCGTAGGTGCCCGAGTCCCAGACGATGACCTTGCCACCGCCGTACTCCCCCTTGGGAATCGAGCCCTCGAACGTCGCGTACTCCAGCGGATGGTCCTCGGTGTGCACGGCGAGGTGGTTCACCGACGTGGTCTCCGGCAGGTTCTTCGGCACCGCCCACGACACCAGCACGCCGTTGCGCTCGAGGCGGAAGTCGTAGTGCAGCCGCCGGGCGTGGTGCTCCTGGATGACGAACGTGTCGTCGGAGCCGCCCCGGCGGGACCTTCCCCCGCCCGTCGCGGGCGCCTCTGCGGCACCGGCTCCGGCGTCTTGCCGGGGTCGCGCATGCGGCGGTACGTCGTGAGTTTGTCTGGCAGCGGCGCACTCTCGTCGAGCCCGGCGAGCAGGTCGCCGTCGCGCTCGACGCGCGCCAGCACCTCGTCGAAGCGCAGGTGCCGCAGGTCCGGGTCCTCGATCTCGTCCCAGGTGCGCGGCGCGGCGACGGTCGGATGGTCGCGCCCGCGCATCGAGTACGGCGCGATCGTCGTCTTGGCGGAGCTGTTCTGGCTCCAGTCCAGGAACACCTTGCCGGTCGCGCAGGCTCTTGGTCATGGTCGCGGTGACCCGCTTGGGCATCGACTTCTCGAGCTGCTGGGCGATCCGCTTCGCCAGTACCGAGGCGCCGTGCGAGCTGATCGGATCGGCCAGCGGCACGTAGAGGTGAAGGCCCTTGCTGCCGCTGGTGAGCGGGTAGGTGGTCAGCCCGATGTCGCTCATCAGATCCCTGCACGCTCGGGCCACCTCGCACAGTTGGCGGCATCGTCACGCCCTCGCCGGGATCCAGGTCGAACACGATGCGGGTCGCCGGCCCCATCTCGGTGTCACCCGAGAACCGCCACTGCGGCACGTGCACTTCGAGCGCCGCCTGCTGCGCGATCCAGGCCAGTCCCTCGCGGGTGTCGATGATCGGGTAGGTGGTGGTGCCCGACTTGTGCGTGATCGCACCGCGGTGCAACCAGTCCGGCGCCGAGGACGCCAGCTGCTTCTCGAAGAACGACGGCTGCGTCGACGCCGTTCGGCCAGCGCTTGCGGGTGACGGGCCGGCCCGCGATGTGCGGCACCATGACGTCGGCGATCGCGACGTAGTAGTCGAAGACCTCGGCCTTGGTGGTGCCCGTGGCCGGGTAGAGCACCTTGTCGGGGTTGGTCAGCTTGACCCGATCGAAGCGCTCCACCACCTCACGTATTACCCGCTGTAGCGTTGAACTATGACGCGACTGTTCGCGGCGTGCCTGCTCGCAGCTGGTGCGGCGATCGCGGCGGCGGACCCGCGGATCTCGTCCCCTACTGCTCGGGCGATCAGACCCCGATGGACAACAACTGCCGGCCGATGGCGCACCAGGAGTACACCCACGGGTCTGGCGTCAACCCGAACCGCCCGACGGTCTCGACCCCGGCAACGAGCCGGTGACGTAGCCGCCTGCCGTCACGCCGCGTTGGGCTCCGGCCCGTCGGGCTCGATGAGTTTCTGGTCGGCTCGGTTGGTCTGCCACCCCTTCGTCGTCGGGTGGTCGAAATAGTCGTTCGGGTCGGTGGTAGTCGTTGACGCGAGCTTGACCGGCGTCGAGGTCTGCCGGCGGGATCCATTCGACTTCGTTGCGTGCGTTGATCCGGGTGGTCCAACCGTCGGGGCCGACCATGCGGTTATCGGGACCGCACGCGAGACCCAATTCGTCGACGTTGGTCTGTCCGTCGTCGGCCCAATCACGAGCGGCGTGGTGGACCTGGCTGCCGTAGGCGGGCACGGTGCAACCGGGTTTCGTGCAGCCACCGTCGCGAGCGATGAGCATGATCCGCTGCGACGGCGAGGCAACGCGGCGGGCGCGGAACAGGTCCAGTGCCGACCCGGTCGCCTTGTCGAAGACCGCGAGGTAATGGTTGGCGTGAGCGGCCATTCGGATGACGGTGTCAATGGGAATGACGGTGCCCCCACCGGTGACGCCGACGCCTGCGCGGCTTTCCAAGTCCTGCAGGGTGGTGCGGATGATGATCGAGGTCGGCAACCCGTTGTGCTGGCCGAGCTCACCGCTTTCCAACACACTGCGCCCGACCGCGACGAGCGCATCGTGCTGACGCTGCGCCAAACTCCGCTGATCGCTGTCGATCTGCTCCTGCGACGGCGTCCCCGAGACGCAGGGATGTTCGTCGGCGGGATTGCACATCCCTGGCGCGGCCCACTTGGCGAAGATCGCCTCATAGATCGCCCACGCTTCGGGGCTCAGGTTAACTCTGCCCGGGGTCATCTTGTCAGGACCCTGTGGTCCCGCTGACACGCCGCGGCGCCGCGCGCGTTCGGTGTCGTCGGGTTCGGGTCCGTCCTGGTCGAGCAGGAACAGGGTCCGGTCGGCGTTGTTCTTGAGTTGCTTGGGTCCGACCCCGATCGCGGTGCGCACCAGGTCGGCTTCGATCTGGTCGCGAGTGATGGTGTCGACCGCGGGCGGAATACGGTCCATCGCGTCGCGCACGACCTTGACGTGTTCGGGGTTGATCAGCCCGTGGGATTGGGCGACCGCGGTGCAGGGCAGCGCCGGCTCGAGCGGTTCTCCGGTCAGTGTGCGGCGTGGTCCCAACTGTGCCGCCTCGTCGAGCCGGCGCCCGGCCTCGGAGGTGGAAATGCGCCACCGGATCGCCAGCACGTCGCGCCAGGACTTGGCGCCCATCTCCTTGGCGGTGGTCTCGGTCTGCAAGCGGGCCAGCATGCGATGGCTCTGAGTGGGCAGCTGGCAGCGAGTGTTTCGAGTTCATCGAGCGCCCCGACCAACTCGGGCTTGGTAAGCGCGTCGATGGGCAGCGCGGCTAATTCGTCGCATGCGGCGCGCAGCGCTGCGACGGCGACCTGCACCGCGTCCATTCCCATGACTCGAACATATGTGCGACTCCTAAGGAGTCAGCGACGTATTTCCGAAGATTTCTCTGAGAACCTTCAGACAGCCAAAGCCGTTGTCACACATCGTCGTCCATGTCCAAGACCGCGAACGGCGCGGTCGGCACCTCGGCGATGGCCATCTTCGCCGCGGAGTCGGTGGGGATGACGTCGCCGGCCAGCGCCGCCAGGGCCTTGTTGGTGCCGACGTCGTGGCCGGCCTGCTCGCTGAGCAGCCACCGCACCTCGAGCAGATCGCAGTAGGCCTGAATCGCGGTGCCGGCGTGATGCAGCGCGGCGTGCGCCAGCTGCTCGGTGGGCGTCAGCACCTCGATCACCCACAGCCGGGCGGCGGTCGACTCGTCGACGTCGTGGCCGGCCTCCCGGCACAGCTGCGCCTGATAGGCGTGCAGGTCGCCGAGCAGGATGCGGGCCTGCCCCTCGCCGACGTCCAGGCCGGTGAGTTCCCGGAGACGCTGCGCGTGGTAGCGCCGATCGCCAACGGCGACATGGACTCTGAGCTGGCTCGGATCGTCGCTGACCGGCTGCAGCGATACTTCGTCGACGGCGAAGCCGAGGTCGTTGAGGCGACGGACGGTGCCCTCGACGCGGTAGCGGTCGGTGAAGCCGAAGACCGGCTCGGCGTGCAGCAGCTCCCACAGCGTGTCGTACCGGACCTGAACCTGTTCGGCTTCGGCGATCAGCGTGTCTTGCAACGCCTCCGGCCGGCCGAGCCGCTCGGCGAGATCGACCATGCCCATCGCGACGTTCTCCACCAGGATCTCGAGGTCGTGCTGGCGCTGACCGCGGCTCAGCGTCGGGTGCACCTCGGAGGTCTCGGCGTCGACGAGCCACGCCTGCAGGATCTGGCCGTCGCGGGAGAACAGCGTGTTCGCCAGCGAGCAGTCACCCCAGAAGACGCCGTGGCGGTGCAGTTCCACCATCAGACCGGCCATCGCATCCAACAACCGCGCACGGTGCTTCGGCTGGTCCGGCGGCAGCCGCATGAACAGCCGGCGGTACTGCCAGGACCCCTCGAGGTAGCGGGTCACCAGGATCGCGGTGTCGAACTCGGGTTGCAGCACCAGACCTGCGGGACGCACGGCGGGCAGCCCCATGTCCTCGAGCCGGCGCAGGACGTCGTACTCCTTGACGGCGATCCGCGGCGGCATGTCCTTGACCGCCCACAGCAGATCGTCGGCGTCGACGAACTTCACCAGGTGACGGCTCGGCCCGACGGCGATGTCGCGCAGCGGAACGTCGGGGACGTTCCACTCCGACAACGGCCGGTCCCACGGCAGTGCGAGCAGACCGGGAGGGTGCCCGGAGCCGGAACTCCGGTCGCAGGCCGCTTGCTCCTCGCGACGCGTCAGTTGATGCGCTCGCCGGTCTCGGGATGGAACAGGTGCACCACGCCGTCGGGATGCCGGTGCAGCCGGACCGTGTCGGCCAGCTTGGGCGCCGTGCGCGGGTTGCACCGCGCCACCAGCTCGACGCCGGAGCCCGCGTGCGTGTACACGTAGGCCTCGCTGCCGAGGTCCTCGACCAGGTCGACGACGACCTCGACGCCACCGGAGTCGGTGAGCTCGAGTTGCTCGGGCCGGATTCCGAAGGTGACCTCCGACAGGCCTGCGTCGCTCAGCTTGGTCAGATTGTCGCGTTCGAGTTCCAGCGTCGAGTCACCGATCTTGACGCCGTCGGCGGTGACCGGGCAGGGTCACCAGGTTCATCGCAGGCGATCCGATGAAGCCGGCGACGAACGCGTTGGCCGGCCGGTCGTAGAGCTCGTTGGGCGAGGCGAACTGCTGCAGCTTCCCGAAGCGCAGCACGGCCACCCGGTCGCCCATCGTCATGGCCTCGACCTGGTCGTGGGTGACGTAGACGGTGGTGGTGCCCAGCCGGCGCTGCAGCGCGGCGATCTGGGTGCGGGTCTGCACGCGCAGCTTCGCGTCGAGGTTCGACAGCGGCTCGTCCATGCAGAACACCTGCGGCTCACGCACGATGGCGCGGCCCATCGCCACGCGCTGACGCTGACCGCCGGACAGCTTGGCGGGCTTGCGATCCAGGTGCTCGGTCAGGTCGAGGACCTTGGCGGCCTCCTCGACCTTCTTGCGCCGTTCCGCGGCCGATACCCCGCGCAGCTTGAGTGCGAAGCCCATGTTCTCGGCGACCGTCTTGTTCGGGTACAGCGCGTAGTTCTGGAACACCATCGCGATGTCGCGGTCCTTGGACGGGACACCGGTCATGTCCTTGCCGCCGATCTCGATGGCGCCCTCGTCGATGTCCTCGAGGCCGGCCAGCATGCGCAGCGCGGTGCTCTTGCCCGAGCCGGACGGACCGACCAGGACGACGAACTCGCCGTCCTGGATGTCGAGGTTGAGCGAGTCGACCGCGAGTTTGTCCGAACCCTCGTAGATGCAAGAGGCGTTCTTGTAGGTGATTGCAGCCATGATCTGTTGTTCTCCTTCGAATGAGGTGAGTGAGGGGAGTTACTTGATCGCGCCGAACGAAAGTCCACGCACCAGCTTGTTTTGGGCGAACCACCCGCAGAGGATCACGGGAAGCGCGGCCATGGTTGCGGCCGCCGACAGCACGGCCCAGTACTGACCCTCACCGGCGATGAATCCGACGAGATAAACGGGCATGGTCTGAGCGTTCACCGCGGTCAGGTTCACCGCGAGGAAGAACTCGTTCCAGGCGAAGATCACGCAGATCAGCGCAGTCGCCGCGATGCCGGGTGAGACCAACGGAAGGATCACCTCTCGCACCGATCGCCACAGGCTGGCGCCGTCCAGGCTGGCGGCCTCGAGGAGTTCGCCGGGCACTTCGAGGAAGAACGAGCGCATCATCCAGATGGCGATCGGCAGGTTCATCGAGGTGTAGAGGACGACCAGGGCCCAGATGTTGTCCAGCAGACCGATATTGGACACGATCACGTACAGCGGCAGGATCGCCGCGACGACGGGCAGCATCTTGGTGCTCATGAAGAAGAACAACGCATCCGAGGTCTTGCGGACTGGCCGCAGCGACAACGCGAACGCGGCAGGCACGCCCAGGAGCAGCACCAGAATCGTCGACATGCCGGTGGCGAACACCGAGTTCAGCATCGCAGGCCCGATGCCCTGATCGAAGACGGCCTTGTACTGATCCAGCGTCGGGGTGAAGAACAACGTCGGCGGACTGGTCGCAGCGTCGCTCTCCTGCTTGAACGACGTCAGGACCATCCAGAACACCGGGAAGAAGAACCCGAGTCCGACGATCCATGCCACCACTCCCCACGGGCTGAACTTCTTGGACTTCTTCTTCCGTACTGGCGCCGCATCACTTGTCGCCGTTGCCTTTTCGACTGTGGTAGTCATGTCTAGGCCGCCTCTTCCTTGCCGGAGAATGATTTGAAGATCAACCGAAGCGCGAAGCTGGCGATGATCATCGTGAAGATGACGACGACCACGCCCATGGCCGCCGCCTGGCCCATGTCGAAGCCGAGGAACGCGCGCTGGTAGATGTAGAACGGCAGGTTCGCACTGGCGACGCCCGGTCCACCTTGAGTCATCATGAAGATGGCGTCGAACGTGTTGACCAGGTAGATCGCGCCCAGCACCACGCCTAGTTCGATGAAGCGCCGCAGGTGGGGCAGGGTCAGCTCCCGGAAGAGCTGGAACGCGCCGGCCCCGTCGACCCGGCCCGCCTCGAGTTGGTCGCGAGGCATGGAGGTCAGGCCCGCCAGGATCAGCAGCATCATGAACGGCGTCCACTGCCAGATCAATTCGACCATCACCATGGTCAGGGGGAACTGACCGATCCAGTCGACCGGGCCGATGCCGACCAGGGAGAGCACCCAGTTCAGGATGCCGTTGGTGGGATCGAGGATCGTGGTCTTCCAGATCAGTGCTCCCGCAACGGGTGTGATGAGGAAGGGCGTGATCAGCAGCGTCCGTACCACCCCGCGTCCCAGGAACGCCCGATCCAACAGCAGCGCGAGCAACAAGCCGAGCAGCGCCGAGATGAGCACGACGACGACGATCAGGATGACGGTGTTGAAGGCCACCGACCAGAACTGGCTGTCCTTGACCACGGCGATGTAGTTGTTCAGCCCGACGAACTGCCGTGAGCCGGGCCGAACCAGGTTCCACGACAACGTCGAGTAGTACAGCGTGAACAGGAACGGGATCTGCGTGACGACGATCATGAAGATCAACGCGGGCAGCAGCGGTCCCCGCCTCCGCCACCCTTCCGCCCGGCTGACGCCGGTGTCCTGGGCTTCCCGAATCTTGCGGACCCGTTCGGCTACCGCCTTCTCACTGGCGTCCGACTCGGTATCGACAGTAAGAGTCATCACTTCTCCTGATATGTCTTGCCGACGACTTCGGCGTATTCCTGTGCTTGGTCGAGCGCGTCGTCCACCGACTTCTGGCCGGCGATTGCCGCGCTGATCTGCTGGCTGACCCGCGTCCCGAGATCCTGGAACTCGGGAATTCCGACGAATTGCACCCCGGTGTACGGAACCGGTTGCACCGTGGGCTTGTCCGGCGTCGCGTTCTTGATCGACTCCAAGGTCAACGGTCCATAGGACTTCGAGATCGCCTGGTATTCAGGCAAATCCGTGTAGGTTGACGTGCGGCTGCCCGGTGGTACGCGAGCCCAGCCCAGCTTCTCCCCGACCAGCTTCATGTAGTCCTTGCTGGTCATCCAGGAGATGAACTTCCAGGCGCCGTCGGGGTTCTTGGCGCCCTTGGGAATTCCCAGCGCCCAGGTGTAGAGCCAACCCGAGTTGGGCTTCTCGATGATGGGTGCGGGCAGATAGCCGATCTTGCCGACGAGGTCCGGGTAGGTCTTCGGGTCCTCGAGGACCGAGACCGCCGAGGTGGCGTCGTACCACATCGCCGTCTGTCCCTGACCGAACAGGTTGGCGCACTCCTGGAATCCCGTTGAAGAGGCGCCGAGTTCGCCCGCCTTGTTGACGAGGTCGACGTAGAAGTTGACGGCCTTCTTGACTTCCGGGCTGTTGAGTTGCGCGTTCCAGTTATCGTCGAACCAGCGCCCACCGAAGGTGTTGATCACCGTGTCCAGCGGCGCGAGCACCTCACCCCAGCCCGGCTTGCCGCGCAGGCAGATGCCATCCGTGCCGTTCTTCTCCTTGATGGTCTCCGCCCACTGCGCGACTTCGTGCCACTTGGGCTGGTAGCTCGGGTCCTGATTGACCGTGATGCCGGCCTGTTCGAACATGTCCTTGCGGTACATCAGGAAGGACGACTCGCCGTAGAACGGAACCGAGTACATGTTGCCCTCGTACGACAGCGAGTCCCGCAGCGACGGGATGAAGTCGTTCTCGTCGTAGCCGGGCGTGTTCTTCGCGTAGTCGGACAGGTTCATGCAGCCACCCGTCCTTCGCCCACTGCGGGGTCTCGAAGTTGCTGATCATCACGACGTCGAATTGACTGCCGCCCATCGCGGTCGACATCGTGATCTTGGCGCGGGCCTGGTTCTCCGAGAGCGAGATGAACTTCAGCTTGGTGCCGGGATTCGCCTTCTCGAACTCCGACGACAGCTTCTGGGCGTCCGTCATCTGCGAGTTGGACACCAAGGCGATCGTCACCTCGTTCGCCGATGCCCCCAAGCTGCCCGCGCCTGCGCACCCGGCGGTCAGCAGTAGGCCTGCCGTCGCGACGCACACCGACAGCTTGTGCAGCACTCTTCGTGTTCTCATCTCACTCCATCCCCTATTAGGAATCCAAAAGCCAACGGGCACAGTCGATGTCGCACACCAGGAGCTTGGCCAACCTGCCACGCAACGCACCGAGCGTGGCGTGATGCTTGGCCGCCCCGCTGGAGACCAAGATGGTCTTCGGGCATTCCCGGATGTCCTCCAGCGGCACCGACACCGCGCGCTGCGCCAGCTCGGTGACGATCGGGGTGCCGTCGGCGTCGAAGAAGCGGCCGCCGATCTCGCCGACCGCGCCGAGCGCGATCAGTTCGTCGAGCATGCGGCTGTCCAGGAAGCTGCCCTCGAACAGGGTGGTCGAGGTGGAGGCGGCGCCGACGCCGAACAGCATGGTGTCGGCGCGGCGGCCGGCTTCCAGCGTGCGCGAGATGACCGAGTCGCTGCGCATCGACACCACGGTCGACGGGTCGGCGTACAGCGGGGCGGGCAGCCGGATCGAGCCGGCGCGCAACACTTCCGCGCTGCGACTCAGGATGAACTCCATGCCCGTCTGGTAGGCCGCGGTCGACATGGCGCCGTCCAGCTGGACCACCGTCCGGCAACTGGCCACTCCCGGCGCGAGCGCCGTGACGACCGCGACCTGTTCGGGACCCCAGGTGAAGCCGAGCACGTCGTCGGCGGAGAGGCGGCGCATCAGCAGCGCGGCGGCGGCGCGGCCCACGCCGGCGAACATGGCGGCCCGCCCCGGGGCGCCGTCGTCGACGCCGTGTCCGCTGACGACGGCCTCGGTCAGGCCGAACTTCAGCTCGAGCTCGCGCTCCTCCTCGGCGTGCAGGTCGTCCTGCAGCGTCGACGGCACGACGACCTCGATGCGCACCAGCCCCTTGGCCTTGGCCCGCGCGATCAGCCGCCCCGCGGTCGGGCGCGAGACGCCGAGCCGGCCGGCGATCTCCGCCTGCGTGAGCCCGTCGAGGTAGTAGAGCGTGGCGGCGCGCAGCGCGAGCCGCAGATCCTCTGGCGTGGCACCCGCGACACCGACCGGTTCAGTCACCTGGCCGTTCGAGGATGATGTCGCCACGATGCCGCCCCACCTTCCTCGATAGCGAACAAATGCTCAGGGGTGCGAGTAGATGCTCATCACGCTAACATGCCATGTGTGACGTACACAACACTTTCCGTATCGGATCGCATGCGGGCCGCCGTCCTCGTCGGACCAGGGCGGATCGAGATCGAAGAACGCCCGGTGCCGTTACCCGCGCCCGACGACGTGCTGGTCCGGGTGTCGACGGTCGGGGTCTGCGGCTCGGATACGCACTACTACCGGCATGGCAGGGTGGGCAGTTTCGTCGTCGACGCCCCGCTGGTTCTCGGCCACGAGGCGGCGGGAACCATCGTCTCGGTCGGCGCCGACGTGGACCCCTCGCGTGTCGGGCAGCGGGTGTCGATCGAGCCCCAGCGGCCCGACCCCAACAGCGAGGAGACCCGCCGCGGCGACTATCACCTCTGTCCGCACATGCAGTTCTTCGCGACACCGCCGGTAGACGGGGCATTCTGCGAGTACGTGACCATCGGCGCGGCGTTCGCGCACCCCGTGCCCGCGACCATCACCGACGAGGCCGCCGCACTGTGCGAGCCGCTGTCGGTCGGCATCGCGGCGATCCGCAAGACCCGCATCGACCGCGGCGCGCGGATCCTGATCGCGGGTGCCGGACCCATCGGCATCGTGGTGGCACAGGTGGCCCGCGCCTACGGCGCCAGCGAGATCGTGGTCAGCGACCCCGACGAGACGCGCCGCACACGCGCCCTCGAATTCGGCGCGACGGCGGTGCTCGACCCCAACGCCGACGACATGGTCGACTTCATTTTTTCGTCCTCCTCACGTGCGGGCGGCGTGGATGCCTTCGTCGACGCGTCGGGTGCGCCCGCCGCCGTCGCGGCCGGAATCGGCGCGGTGCGCCCGGCGGGGACCGTCGTGCTGGTGGGTTCCGGCGCCGAATCGATGACCCTCCCGACGCAGCTGATCCAGAACCGCGAGCTCGTGCTCACCGGGGTGTTCCGCTACGCCGACACCTGGCCGACCGCGATCGCCCTCGTCGAGTCGGGCCAGGTCGACCTCGACGCCATGGTGACCGCCCGCTTCCCCCTCGAAGAGGCCGCCGAGGCCCTGGACTCCGACCGGTTGCCGGGTACCGTCAAGACGGTGGTGACCGTGTCATGAAGCTGAGCAAGGCGACCTTGGGCGACATCCCGATCGCCAAGCCCACCTATGACCGCGACGAGATCAGCGTCGGCATAGTGCATTTCGGCGTCGGTGGCTTCCACCGCGCGCATCAGGCGATGTACGTCGACAGCCTGCTCAACGATGGCAAGGCCAAGGACTGGGGCATCTGCGGGGTCGGCGTGATGCCCGCCGACCGCAGGATGGCCGACGTGCTGGCCGCCCAGGACGGGCTGTACACGCTGGTGATCGAACACCCCGACGGCAGCCGTGAGCCGCGGGTGATCGGTTCGATCGTCGACTACCGCTATGCGCCCGACGACCCCGAGGCAGTCGTCGAGTTGATCGCCGCACCGAGCACCCGCATCGTCTCGCTGACCATCACCGAGGGCGGCTACGACATCGACCACCAACCCACCGACGGCGTGAGCGTGTTCGGTCTGGTGACCGACGCCCTGGCCCGCCGTCGCGAGCGCGGGCTGCCCTCGCCGACGATCGTGTCCTGCGACAACATCGAGGGCAACGGCGACGTCGCGCGGCAGGCCTTCACCGCACACGCCGAGCGCACGCACCCCGGTTTGGCCGAGTGGATGACCGAGCACACCCGGTTCCCGAACTCGATGGTCGACCGGATCACACCGGTCACGTCGCCCGACGTCATCGAAGCGCTGGCCGCGGAGTTCGACGTCGAGGACCAGTGGCCGGTCTCGGCGGAGCCGTTCACGACGTGGGTGCTCGAGGACGACTTCTCCGACGGCCGGCCGCCGTTCGAGGACGTCGGCGTGCTGCTCGTCGACGACGTCACGCCGTATGAGTTGATGAAGCTGCGGCTGCTCAACGCCAGCCACCAGAGCCTGTGCTACTTCGCGTACCTGGCCGGCTACCGCCTGGTGCACGACGCCGCCGGCGACCCACTGTTCGCCGAGTTCCTGCTCGAGTACATGGACTCCGAGGCGACGCCGACGCTGCAAGCCGGTGCCCGGCATCGACCTGCCCGACTACAAGCGCACGCTGATCGAACGGTTCGCCAACCCCGGAGTGCGCGACACCATCGTCCGGCTGTGCTTCGGCTCGTCGGACCGCATCCCGAAGTGGCTGCTGCCCGTGATCCGGGAGAACCTGCGCAGTGGCGCACCGATCCGACTGTCCGCGGCGACCGTGGCCAGTTGGGCCCGCTACGCCGAGGGCGTCGACGAACAGGGTGAACCGATCGACGTCCAGGATCAGCTCGCGGATTCCCTGGTGCCGCTGGCCCGGTCGCAACGCGAGCACCCGACGGCGTTCATCGAGAACACCGCCGTCTTCGGCGACCTCGCGAAGGAGCCGCGGTTCGTCGAGGCCTACCTGTGGGCACTGGACTCGCTGCACGAAAGGGCGCAAGCGCCACGCTGGAGAGCCTGATGCGCAGCGGGAATGCCGAACGAATGACCGCCGCGCACTCGTCATCGGCGAGGCCCTGATCGACATCGTCGAGCGCGACGGCCGCGTCCTCGGCGAGCACGTCGGCGGCAGCCCACTCAACGTGGCGGTCGGGCTGGGCAGGCTCGGACGCGACGTCGACTTCCTCACCCACATCGGCGACGACGAGCGCGGCCGTCGCATCGTCGACTACGTCGAGGCGTCCGGGGTCCGACTCGTCGCCGGCAGCACCACCGCCGCACGCACCCCGACGGCGCTGGCCCGTCTCGACGAGAACGGCGCCGCCGACTACGTGTTCGACATCGAGTGGCGGATTGGCGGGGACGCCCGAGGTGGCGCCGCCGCTCGTCGCGCACACCGGATCGATCGCCGGGCTTCCTGGATCCCGGTTGCCTGGCGACGGCCGCCCTGCTCGACGCCTATCACCTGTCGGCGACCATCACGTACGACCCGAACGTCCGGCCCGCGCTGATCGACCGACCACGAGCAGGCGATCGGACGCATCGAACGCCTCGTCGAGAAGCGCCGACGTCGTCAAGGCCAGCGACGAGGACCTGCGGTGGATCGACCCGGACTCCGCTCCCGGAGCAGGTCGCCGCGACGTGGCTGGCGCTCAGGCCCGTCGATCGTCGCGGTGACGATGGGCGAACAGGGGCGCCTTCGCGGTGTGCGCGGCGGGCACGGTGCGCGTGGCCGCGCGACCGGTCGAGGTGGTGGACACCGTCGGCGCAGGCGACGCCTTCATGACCGGGCTGATCGACGCGCTGTGGTCGCTGGACCTGCTCGGCGCCGACCGGCGGGGCGACCTGGCGCGCATCGACCCCGACACGCTGAGGGTGTCCTGCGGCGCGGCGTCGCTGGCGTCGGCGTTGACCGTCGCCAAGGCCGGGGCCGACTTGCCCGATCGCGCCGCTCTCCAACGTGGCTGACGCCGTGGTCCATACTGGGTTATGCGTTCCATCTGGAAGGGTTCCATCGCCTTCGGCCTGGTGAACGTGCCGGTCAAGGTCTACAGCGCGACCGAAGACCACGACATCAAGTTCCACCAGGTGCACGCGAAGGACAACGGGCGCATCCGCTACAAGCGGGTCTGCGAGGTGTGCGGCGAGGTCGTCGAGTACCGCGACATCGCGCGGGCGTACGAATCCGACGACGGCCAGACGGTGGTGATCACCGACGAGGACATCGCCACGCTGCCCGAGGAACGCAGCCGCGAGATCGAGGTGGTCGAGTTCGTGCCCGCCGACCAACTCGACCCGCTGATGTACGACAAGAGCTACTTCCTGGAGCCCGACTCGAAGTCGTCGAAGTCCTACGTGCTGTTGGCCAAGACGCTGGCCGAGACCGACCGGGTGGCCATCGTGCACTTCGCGCTGCGCAACAAGACGCGGCTGGCGGCGTTGCGGGTCAAGGACTTCAGCAAGCGCGACGTCATGGTGATCCACACGCTGCTGTGGCCCGACGAGATCCGCGACCCCGACTTCCCGTGCTCGACAAGGAGGTCGAGATCAAGCCCGCGGAGCTGAAGATGGCCGGCTCGGTGGTCGAGTCGATGACCGACGACTTCCATCCCGACCAGTTCCGCGACGACTACCAGGAACAGCTGCACGAACTGGTCCAGGCCAAACTCGAAGGCGGAGAGGCGTTCACGGTCGAGGAGCAGCCGACCGAACTCGACGAGACCGAGGACGTCTCGGACCTGCTGGCCAAGCTGGAGGCCAGCGTGAAGGCCCGCAAGTCCGGCTCGAATGCCGACGGCGACAAGACTCCGGCCAAGAAGGCACCGGCCAAGAAGGCCGCCGCCAAGAAGGCACCGGCGAAGAAAGCGGCCGCGAAGAAGGCACCGGCCAAGAAGGCCGCCGCCAAGAAGTAGGCCCTAGCGGGCCAGCCTGTTCACCGCCATGCGGAAGATCGAGGGCACGGCGCGGCAGGCAGGCACGATCACCCGCCGCGACGGGCGTGGCGTGGTGGCCAGCACCAGCCCCCGCGTCAGCAGGCGATAGTCGCGCGTGATGCCGTGCCAGGCGGCCTCATAGGAATCCGGTCGGTCGTCGACGATCGCGGCCACTGCGGCGCCTGCCTGTTTCACGGCGAGGCTGACGCCCTCCCCCGTCAGCGCGTCCTCGTAGCCGGCGGCGTCACCGACCAGCAGCACCCGGCCCGCCACGCGGCGCGAAACCACTTGCCGCAGCGGACCGCAGCCGCGGGGATGACCGTGCTCGGCGTCGCGCAGACGCTCGGCCAACCATGGAAACCAATTCAGGTCCGGTTGCCCGCGGCTGAGGATCGCCACGCCGACCAGGTTGGGCTCCACGGGCGTCACGTATGCCTCGCCCAACGGTGACCAGTGCACCTCGACGAACTCGGACCACGCAGGGACGGAGTAGTGCGTGCGCACGCCGTACCGGCGCGGGGTCCCGGCCACGGCGTCGATTCCGACGAGACGGCGGACAGACGAGTGCAGGCCGTCCGCCGCCACCAGCCACCTGGCCCGAACACCCGCAGCGGACACACCGTCGCGATCCTGCTCGACGGTGGTGACGCGCGTGCTGATCCAGTCGGCGTCGCGCTCCTTGGCCTTGGACGCCAGCGCCGCGTGCAGGGTGGTGCGACGCACGCCACGGCCGATCCCGCCGCGAAACCTGGCTTCGGCGCGGCGTTTTCCGTCTTCGTACGCGATGCCGCGCAACGGCATGCCTGCCGGGTCAACGCCCAGCGCGGTCAGCACCGCAAGGCCGCCGGGCATGAGTCCCTCGCCGCAGGCCTTGTCGATCGGCGCGTCCCGCGGATCGGCGACGATCACCGACAGGCCGTGCTCGCGCGCGTGCAGCGCGGTGGCCAGCCCGGCCGGCCCACCTCCCACCACGAGCAGGTCGGCGTCGTAGTCGGTCACGTGTACCCCAATGCCTGGTTCTCCACCCTGATGCGCACGGTGAGCAGCAACGCGTTGGCGACTGTGAAGCAGAGCGCCGTCAGCCAGGCCGTGTGGATCAGCGGGAGCGCGATTCCCTCGGCCACCACCGCTACGTAGTTCGGATGATGCAGGAAACGGTAGGGGCCCCGTCGCACCAGAGGCGCCTCCGGTAGCACGATCACCAGGGTGTTCCACCGGCGGCCCAACGTGGCGATGCACCACCAACGCAGCACCTGCGTCGCCACGGCGACGGCGAGCATCGGCCAACCCAGCCAGGGGATGAACGGCCGGTGCAGCGCCCAGACCTCGACGACGCAGCCAAGCAGCAACGCCGTGTGGATGGCCACCATCACCGGATAGTGCTCGCGGCCGAACTCCTTGCCGCCCTGCGCGATAGCCCATCGGGCGTGTCGCTTGGAGAGGACGAGTTCCACCAGCCGTTCCACCCCGACCGCTAGGATGAGCAGGTAGTACACGGGCTACCAGCCGAGCAGGACGAGCTCTGAGCAGAACCCAGGGCCCATCGCGATCATCATGCCCAGGGACCCCGCTGGTGGCGGCTCGGCCATGGTGGCGCGCAGCACGTCGAGCACCGAGACCGACGACAGGTTTCCGTTGTCCCGCAGCGAGTTCCGGGTGTGGTCGAGCGCATCGCCAGGAAGCTCCAGCGCCCGCTCGACGGCCTCGATCACCTTGGGGCCGCCGGGATGGCAGACCCAGGTCGAGATGTCGGCGGTGGTGAGTCCGTAGTCCGCGAGGAACAGCCCGACGTCTTCGCCCAGGTACTTGTCGGCGACGGAGGCCACCTCGGCGGACAACACGATCTTGAATCCGTCGGTGCCGATGTTCCAGCCCATCACGGATTCGGTGTCGGGATAGAGCCTGCTGCGGCTGGCGAGCACCCGCGGCCCCGGATCGACCCGGTCCGCACCCGTCGCGATCACGACGCCCGCCCCGTCGCCGAACAGGCTCGACGCGACGAGGTTGGCCATCGAATTGTCGTCGCGCTGAATGGTCAGCGAACACAACTCCACTGCCAGCAGCGCCGCGACCTGATCAGGGTACGCGCGCAGGTAGTCGTTCATCCGCGCCACGCCAGCGGCGCCGGCCACACAGCCGAGTCCGAAGAGGGGGATGCGTCGCACGTCGGGTCGCAGGCCGACCCGGGATGCCAGGCGGGCTTCCAGCGTCGGCACGGCGAGGCCGGTGACAGTCGTCGAGAACACGATGTCCACTTCGGAGGGTTTCACGTTGGCGGCATCGAGGGCCGACAGCAGTGCCCGCTCGCCGAGCTCGAGCGCCACCTCCAGGTATGCCTCGTTCGCCTCGGTGAATCCGGTGAGTTTGGCGTATCGCTCAAGCGGCAGCGCGAGGTGTCGCGCTTGGACTCCGCTCGCGGCGGCGAAGCGCACGAATTCGGGACCGGCCAGTCGGGCGAGCGTGGAGACCACTTCATCCTGACTGTGTCGGTGCGAGGGAAATTCCAGTGCTACAGCGGCGATTTGGGGCGCGGCAGTCATTGGGCGGACTTTAGTTGTCACTGCTTCCATATAGGTGGCCACGTTATGCGGCCCCTTTTGGTTCACCCTGGCAGAAACGGCGGCGAGTCTGTACGTACAGGTCCCGAGTGTGGCGTTGGCCACAGTGCAAGATGACCGCCAAGAGCGCCCATGGCTTCGCTTTGGTATGAAGTCAGGGATGGTTACAGCAGCGCTTTCGTCGCGAGGGCTCTTCCTACGCGAGTTTCTACGGGCGCCGTGGCAGATAGGGGCCGTGGCGCCCAGTTCGCGACGGTTGGCCGCGGCCATGGTGGAGCCCATTCCGCGCGCGGGTGGCAGCGTGGTGGTCGAACTCGGGCCAGGAGCAGGCGCATTCACGCGTCACATCGAACTCCGGCTGGGTGGACGGGGCCGCCGATTGGCCGTCGAGCTGAATGGTCGATTCGCGACGAAGCTCGCCCGGCAATATCCCAGCCTGGAGGTCGTGTGCGCCGACGCGCGCCACCTTCCCGAACTACTCAGAGAACGCGGAATCGGTGATGTCGACGTCATCGTCTCCGGCCTTCCTTGGGTCGGATTCGACTCGCCTACGCAGAAGGCACTCCTTGAGGCCGTCTGCGCAGTACTTGGCCCGAACGGCACCTTTGTCACCTTCGGCTACCGCGTGTCGAGTTGGACCCCACCGGCCAGGCGATTTCGCCAACTCTTGCGGCGCGAATTCGACGAAGTGGTGATCGGACGGACGATCCGGCTCAACTTTCCTCCTGCGTTCGTCCTCTACGCGCGGCGGCCCGTGCGCACCGTGCAGCGCGACGACCAATAGTGGTGTGTCCGAGAATCATTCGCGATCGCCTTAGGCGGCGTGTTTGGCGAGTGCGATGCCGATGAGGGTTTCGACGTCGCTGATGTCGATTCGTATGGGGCCGGGTAGTGGTGGGGCCTTGGAGTGGTGGCGGGCCCCGGTGGGGGTGGTGAATTCCGCGTGGTGGCATCCGGTGTCATCCACGGTGGTGGTGACCTGCCAGCCGGGGGCTTCCTTGGCGTAGTTGCAGGCTTCGCATTCCCCGAGTCCGTTGGTGGCGGTGGTGGCACCGCCGCGGGCGTCGGGGGTGGCGTGGTCGTGATGGCGGATCGAGGCGTCGCAGTACGGGGTGCGGCAGGTGTCATCGCGCAGGTCGATGAAGGTCGCCAATCCCTTGGGGAAGGTGCGGGCGCGCGACTCCATGGTCAGCAGGGCACCGGAGCGGGGGTGTTTGTAGAGCCGGCGCAGCGTGGCCCGCGACCGCCGGTCCCCGACGGCGGACCCGATCAGCCGCCGGGCGATCGCCGCGGGCACCGGGCCGTAGCCGGCGACCCGCGCGGGGGCGGTGTCCCCGGCGAGCAGGCTTTCATCGGTGAGCACCAGGTTGACCGCGACCGGGACCGGGACCTCGGCCGGTCGGCCGGTGACCCGCTCGACCAACGTGTCGGCCATGACATGGCCGCGGCCGCGCCCGTCACCACGGGTGTCGGCGGCGCGGCGCAGGGCGGCGTAGACGGCCACGCCCTGGGTCATCGGCAGCAGGGCGGTCAGATAGGTCATGGTGTCCGGAGCCGGGCGGATGGTGACGGTGCGTTCGGATTCGGCGCGCACCGCCCGGTCGACGATGGCGTGCGGGTCGAGGCGGTAGGCGATGGTCTTGGCCGCTGCGGCAATGCGGGCATCCCCGAGTCCCTCGAGCCCGGCCACGTCGGCGCACAGTTCGGCGTCCAGGGTGCGGCGGTCCTCGAGGTCGAGGCAGGCGGATTCGCGCACGATCAGGGTGGCCCGCCATTCCGAGAGCACCCCGGCTGCCAGGGCGGCCAGGGTATGGGGCATCTCATTGACGAGTGCCTTCGCGAAGCCCAGGTGTCGACCACCCCGGTTGGGCGAGTCGCGTCGGGCCAGGGCGACCTCACTGGCCAACCCCCGCCCCCGCCGGGCGGCCGACACCCCGGCCGCGGCCTCCGCGGATCGCCGCACCGCGTCCAGTGTGGCGGTCTCGCGGGCCTGGCCGGCTGCGGCCGCGGCCTTCATCCGCTCGAACTCGGCGATGCGCGCCACCAGCACCGATTCATCGGTGGTCGGCTCGGCGACCAACAGTTCATCGAACATGTGTTCGACTCTAACCGAGAGCACCGACACATCCAGGCCAACTAGAACGTGTTCCAGAAATCGGTCACCCCAACTCTCGCGCCTTGCTACGGTGACGCCCGGCGGGGAAGGGCAAGCAGAGAGGCGAACGTGATTCTTGACAGATTCCGGCTCGACGATCAGGTGGCAGTCGTCACCGGCGCGGGCCGAGGACTCGGCGCCGCGATGGCACTGGCATTCGCGGAAGCTGGTGCGGACGTGGTCATCGCGTCCCGCACGCAGTCCCAACTCGACGAGATGGCCGAACAGATCCGGGCCACCGGAAGGCGCGCCCACGTCGTGGTCGCCGACCTCGCCCATCCGGAGGAGACCGCGAAGCTGGCGGCCGAGGCGATCGAGGCGTTCGGCAAACTAGACATCGTCGTCAACAACGTCGGCGGAACCATGCCGGGGCCGTTGCTGAACACCTCGACCAAGGACATGCGCGACGCGTTCACGTTCAACGTGACGACCGCCCACGCGCTCACCGCCGCCGCCGTTCCACTGATGCTCGAGCACTCGGGCGGCGGCAGCATCATCAACATCACCTCGACGATGGCCCGGCTCTCCGCGCGCGGATTCGCCGCCTACGGCACCGCCAAGGCCGCACTCGCCCAGTACACCCGACTGGCGGCATTGGACCTCGCCCCGCGGATTCGGGTCAACGCCATCGCGCCCGGGTCGATCCTCACCTCGGCGCTGGAGATCGTGGCCTCCAACGATGCACTGCGTGATCCGATGGAGAAGGCGACCCCGTTGCGCCGGCTCGGTGATCCGCTCGACATCGCGGCGGCCGCCGTCTACCTCGCGTCGCCGGCAGGCAGCTTCCTGACCGGCAAGACCCTCGAGGTCGATGGTGGCCTCACCTTCCCGAACCTCGATCTCCCCATCCCCGATCTGTGAGGAACAGCATGCCCATTCGCGTCGCACAGGTAGGTACCGGCAACGTCGGCGGCCACGCGCTGACCGAACTGATCACCAACCCGGAGTTCGAGCTGACCGGCGTATGGGTGTCCTCGAAGGCGAAGGTGGGCAAGGACGCGGCCGAACTCGCCGGCCTCGACACCCCGACCGGCATCAAGGCCACCGACGACCTCGACGCTGTGCTGGCGGCGCAGCCCGAGTGCGCGGTGTACACGGCGATGGCCGACAACCGGTTGATCGACGCACTCGAGGACTACCGCCGCATCCTGGCCGCCGGGGTGAACGTCGTCGGAAGCGGCCCGGTGTTCCTGCAGTACCCGTGGCAGGTGATCCCCGAAGAACTCATCTCGCCACTGCAGGAGGCCGCGGAGGCCGGCAAGGCCAGCCTGTTCGTCAACGGCATCGACCCCGGATTCGCCAACGACCTGCTCCCGCTGGCATTGGCGGGCACGTGCCAGAGCCTCGAGCAGGTCCGCTGCATGGAGATCATCGACTACGACGACCTATGACAGCGCCACCGTCATGTTCGACGTGATGGGCTTCGGCAAGCCGATGGACGAGCGTGCCGATGCTGCTGCAGCCCGGCGTGCTCAGCATGGCCTGGGGTTCGGTGATCCAGCAGCTCGCCGACGGGTCTGGGCCTCTCGCTGGACAAGGTCACCGAGGAGTACACCAGGGTGCCCGCACCGGAGGACTTCGACATCGCGTCGGGCCACATTCCCAAGGGCACGACGGCGGCGATGCGCTTCGAGGTGCAGGGCATCGTCGACGGCAAGCCCGCCGTCGTGCTCGAGCACGTGACCCGCCTGCGCGACGACCTCTGCCCGGACTGGCCGCAGCCGGCGCAGGAGGGCGGCTCGTACCGGATCGAGATCACCGGCGAACCCAACTACGCACTGGACCTCTGCCTGAGCAGTAGCAAGGGCGATCACAACCACGCGGGTCTGGTCGCGACCGCGGCGCGCATCGTCAACGCCATCCCCGCCGTCGTCGCCGGCCGAGCCAGGGATCAGGACGACGCTCGACTTGCCTCTCGTCACCGGGAAAGGCTTGTACGCTGGCGATTTGACTGTGAGTGCTAGACGAATTGAAGAAGGACGCTGCCGATGCGGACACACACGGTATCATCACCCCACTGATCGCGTCGGCAGGCGCGGCGGCCGCAGTTCCTTCTCGCCCCACTCGCATCAGCCGATCCCGGCGACAACTCGACCCTGCCCACGTGCACCGATCGTCGGCGGCAGCGAATGACGGGCACGGCCGACCACCGAGTGCTCGAGCCCCGGCAACGTCCAACTCAACGCCACTCCGCCCGTCGAACCGGACTATCCGTATCCATGGGATGACGAGTTCTACGGTCCGGCGTTGATCATTGGCGGAGGCGACCCCGCCCACGGCGGTGGCGGTGGCGGCGGTGGCGGCGGTCACCGATAGCAGTTCCCAGGCCCACAGAGGAGGCCGATGATGCGAGTTCTACCAATGGTTTTGGCGGTCGCGGGAGTAGGCGCGGCGGTCGCGCTGGCACCCGCTCGCGGGGGCGCGCGCCGGACTGCACCAACACGGGCCCGATGACGACGCAGTGCCAGACCCCTGGCCACGCCCAGATCATCACGTCACCGCCTGCGATGAACAACGGCCCGTGGTACGGCTGGCCCTACGGCGGCGGCTTCGTCCTCGACCTCGGCCGACGCTAGGCGTTGCTCGATTGGCCTAGTTTCGGCTAACCTAACTTTTCTATTCGACCACCCGGATAGAGAGTGGGTTCGTTGCTATCCGATGACCAAGGCGCCGCCGAGCGCGCCCTGGCTGCTGCTCGGGCCCGGCCTTCGTCGCCGCCATCGCCTACGTCGACCCCGGCAACGTCGCGGCCAACGTCAGCGCCGGCGCGCAGTACGGCTTCCTGCTCGTCTGGGTGATCCTGGTGGCCAACGTGATGGCAGGCCTGGTGCAGTACCTGTCCGCCAAGTTGGGCCTCGTCACCGGCCGGACCCTGCCCGAATCGGTGGCCGACCACACCCGCACGCCCACCCGGATCGTCTACTGGCTGCAAGCCGAATTAGTGGCCATGGCAACGGATCTCGCCGAGGTCGTCGGTGGAGCCATCGCCCTGCACCTGCTGTTCGAGCTGCCGCTGGTGGTGGGTGGCGTGATCACCGGGGCAGTCTCGCTGGTGCTGCTGGCCGTCCAGAACCGGCGCGGTCAGCAGGTCTTCGAACGGGTCATCGCCGGACTGCTGCTCATCATTGCGATCGGATTCCTGACCAGCCTGGTGGTCCAGCCGCCATCGGCCGCCGACGTCGCGGGCGGCCTGGTGCCTCGCTTCGATGGCGCCGAGAGCATCCTGCTCGCCACCGCGATGCTCGGGGCGACGGTCATGCCCCACGCGGTGTACCTGCACTCCGGGCCTGGCCCGCGACCGGCACGGCCAACCCGAGGCAGGCACCGAGCGCCGACGGATGCTCCGGATCACCCGGTACGACGTCGGGCATCGCCATGGTCGTCGCAGGTGCGGTCAACCTGGCCATGCTGCTGGTCGCGGCCACCAACCTGCAGGGCGTCGACAACACCGACTCCATCGAGGGCGCCTACGCCGCCGTGCAGGGCGCGCTCGGACACGACCGTCGCCTTGTTCTTCGCCATCGGCCTGCTGGCGTCGGGCCTGGCGTCGACGTCGGTGGGCGCCTACGCCGGGGCCATGATCATGCAGGGACTGCTGCGCCGCTCCTACCCACTGCTGCTGCGACGCCTGGTCACGCTGATCCCGGCGCTGGCGGTGCTCGCGATCGGCGTCGACCCGAGCCGCGCGCTGGTGCTGTCGCAGGTGGTGTTGTCCTTCGGCATTCCGTTCGCGTTGGTGCCGCTGGTCCGGCTGACCGCCGACCGGTCGTTGATGGGCGACGACGTCAACCACCGGATCACCACCGCTCTCGGATGGGCAGTCGCGGTGATCATCAGCGTGCTCAACGTGGTGCTGATCTATCTGACCGTGACGGGTAGCTAGCGCAAGGGCACGACCGTGAAGCGTTTCCGGCAGTCCAGCAGGACGGCACCTGGATCCGTGCCATCGCGCGTCTGGGTGTCGCATTCCTGAACGAGCCAAGCGTGGTTCGCGGCTACAAGATCGCCTGAGCTAAACCCTAACGGGCACAACTTAATACGCAGGTATTAGCCGAGGAGGCCCAATTTAACCACCGGGCCTCTTCTGCTGCCGCCACACCATCCATACGGCGTCAGAGCGCGAGCAACGCTCCCCCCGAGAACATCGAGTCGTGGCACTCGATTGCTTCAGGCACCGCACCTGGTGGGATGTCGAATGTCACGCTCGCCTCGATACCGAGGCCGGGGTTGATGTCCTCCATCCAGTTCTCGTCGCTGATCGAGCTGGTCGCGTCGTACTTGTTGCCGTTGACGATCAGATGCTGGCTGGATGCGGAGAAGCTCCGGGCGTCGTCACCGATGTTCCTCACCCGCAGATGGACGATGAAGAACTCGCCCTTGGCCCGCTCCGGCTTGAACACGCCCTCTTTCGTGGCCGACCGATCGACCCCGAGAACCTGGAACTCGAACTTGCCGTCGCGCACGGTCGAGCCTGCGGGAGCGGCCATTTCGCTGGCGGGCTTCACAGGGGTCGACGTGGACTCGTCAACGAAAGACGTAGTCGGAGTGGTCGAGCTGGACTTGGTCTCGGTGCTCTTCTCACCACTGCCGAAAGAGCCGAGGGCGATTAACGCCAAGACCGCCGCTCCTACTCCGAGTCCGATCTTCATTCCTCTGGGCATGCCCGCCGGCTTCGCGGGTTGGCCAATGCCTGGTGTCGGTGGGCCGAATGGGGCGTAGTTCTCGGTCCACATATTGCCGTCGAAGTAACGCTGGCGGCTCGGGTCAGATGGATCTGGATACCAACCCGCTGTTGGCTGCGTCATAAAGTCCCGTCTCTTTGGCTGCTCTATCTACAGGCGCGGGACAGCATATCCACAGCGTCCGACGAGGTGTGGAGGAGTCACAACGATCTACCTACCGCTGAGCCTGTCGCCAGTGCGATCGTCGCCAGCTTGATGACCTTCATGGTGCCCCCTGTCTGTGTCCGCTGTGTAATGCATGCACAGCCTCTGCGGGTTGCCTTGACATTTTCTTGGAAGAAGGTTGCTGAGCGGCCTGGGTAAAGTTGCAATGTGCTGCACGCCTACTTCGCCTACGGCTCGAACCTGAGTGCGGCGCAGATGGCCAAGCGGTGCCCTGACGCCACCGATCCTCGGCCTGCCACGCTCGACGACCACGACTGGTTGATCAACGAACGAGGGGTGGCGACCGTCGAACCGTTCGACGGCGCCCAGGTGCACGGCGTGGTGTGGCAGGTCAGCGATCGCGACCTGGCGGTGCTGGACAGCGCCGAGGGCGTGCCCGTGCGCTACCGCCGAGACCGGATGACCGTGCACACCGATGACGGTCCCGAGCAGGCGTGGGTTTACGTCGACCATCGCGTCACGCCAGGTGCGCCCCGGCCCGGTTACCTGGAGCGGATCATCGACGGGGCCATGCATCACGGACTGCCGCAAGGCTGGCTGGACTTCCTCAAGCGTTGGGACCCGGCCGACTGGCCACACCACCGCGAGTCAACCGATTCGCTTGCGCCACAGTCCCTTTCGGAACTATTGACGGTTCCTGGCGTCATCGAGTCCAGCACGCTGCGGTCGCCGTTCGGGTTCCTCGCCATCCACGGCGGCGGACTCGAGCAGATGACCGACGTGATCGCCGAGAAGGCCGCCCGCGCCGCCGACGCATCGGTGTACGTGGTGCGCCACCCCGACCACTACCCGCACCACCTGTCGTCGGCCGCATATCTGGCCGCGGAATCGCCCCGACTCGCCGAGTTCCTCGACCACGTCGACGTAGCCATCTCGCTGCACGGCTACGGCCGCATCGGGCGCAGCACCCAACTGTTGGCAGGTGGCGGCAACCGGGCACTGGCGGCGCATCTGGCGCGCCACGTCACCGTGCGCGGCTATCACGTGGTCACCGATCTGGACGCCATCCCCCGCGAGTTGCGCGGGCTGCACCCGGACAACCCCGTCAACCGGCCGCGCGACGGCGGGACCCAGCTCGAGCTGACCCCGCGGGTGCGCGGGGTCAGCCCGCGCAGCGGCCTACCCGGTGACGACGGCCTGACCCCGGCGACGTCCGCGCTGGTCACCGGGTTGACCGCGGCCGCGCGGTCGTGGCCCCACCTCACGCCACGTCCGCAGCACTAGCTAGGTCTCGTCTACGCGGTGTTACGGCCTGCTTTGCGACGCGTACGCCGCCCGAGCCGATGGGGGCGTCAGCGCAGGCGTCACTGGCTAAGGCTGAGTCCGTTGCTACGGCAACCGGTGAATGCGTCTGGCAAGCCGAACCATCGGCGCGCCGACTCAGACTGTTTGCGCTCCAGCGCGTTGAAGACCGGCACTCGCTCCCGCACTTACGTGGAGGTGCCGGAGCGCAGTCGCGACGCTGTCGGCGAGTGGAAGGTCATCTGAGCCACAGACACGGAGCACCCGTCTGACCGCGGGACCCACGACGAGCCTCCAGTCGACGCCACTGCCGGCGCAACAGAGGTCGACTTTGCGGAGTGCGGCCAGAGCCGGTGTCCCGAAGAAGTCCACCGCGCTGGTGTCGACGACGAGGGCGTTTGTGACGGCAGCATGACGTTCCACGTATCGGGCCACGTGCCCGGCATTGCTTGCATCGATCTGCCCGTGGAGCCTGACGACAAGCGAATGCTCCGTCGGAGCCGCGTCGACGCCTGCCCTGCCCCATTGCTCGCCCACGCCGATGCTCGTCGGATCTGGGCGATAGAGACGGCACGTTCCGATGAGTGGCATCGTGACCTCCTTTGGACGACGAGCGCACCTTAGTGCAAGGTACAACGGAATCCGCGGTTCATTCGCGAGATTCGCAAATCGCCGTAAAGCCCTACGCCGCGGTCAAATACGTCGTCTAGCCGCCGGATGGATGCCAACGGCGTTGCCGACACACCGCGTCGGCGATGTATCTCGTTGCCATTGACGGCAACAGCAAATACAGCCAACCCTCGAACTGGGCCAACGTCGACGCCCGCGACTCAACGAAACCCGTTGCCGCGGATTCCGCAGCAGGGCGCCGGGGTTGACGGACTCCCCTGTTGGACTGACGTCACACTGCTGCGCCGGTGGAGTGAGTTTGCCTGCCACGCAGGAAGGTTCCGCGTACCGCAACTCCGGAAACGTCGCCTGCGGACGTGGTGCGCGGGTCTCGGTCGAGCCACACCAGATCGGCACTGGCGCCGACGACGATCGTCCCCCACGGGGCATCTCCGTTGTCGGCGAACGCCTGCTCGGCCACACCAGACGTATATGCCGTCAATGCCACCTCCATCGGCAGGATCTCCTCGGGCGTCCAGCCGTCCGGCGGATCGCCCGCGGCGGTGCGCCGCGATACCGCGATCGCGATGCCGTCCAGCGGTGCGCCGGAGGACACCGGCCAGTCGGATCCGAACGCCAATCGCGCCCCGGTGCTGACGAGCGTGTTCATCCGGTACTGCTTGTCGGCCCGTCTCGGCGCCGAGGCGCGGAATGGTGAGCATGGTCATCAGCGCGTCCAGCTGCGCCCATAGCGGCTGCATGTTGGGGATCACGCCCAGCTTGGCGAACCGGTGGATGTCGGCGTCGTCGACCAGCTGCACGTGCGCGATCACGGGACGCCGGTCCCGCGGCCCGTTGCACTCGGCGGCGTACTCGATGGCGTCGAGTGCCTGCCGCACCGCCGCGTCACCGATGGCATGGATGTGGATCTGCAGGCCGAGCTCGTCGACGCGGCGGGCCGCCTCGGCCAGGCTGTCGCCCTCCCAGACCTGCATGCCGTGTTGGTGCAGGCCGTCGCAGTACGGCGCAAGCAGCGCGCCCGTCTCGTTCTCCACCACGCCGTCGGCGAAGAACTTGACGGTGTGCGCGGTCAGCAATGGCGAGCCGACCTCGTCCACCCGGCGACGGGCCTGCGCGAAATGGTCCAGCTGCGAGTCGAAGTGGCGCGGATCGGCGTACAGGGCGAGATTGAACCGGATGCGCAGGGCATCCCGCTCGGCGGCCGCGATGTACGTGTCGACGTCTCCGGGCTCGACCCACGCGTCCTGTACCCAGGTCACTCCCCTGGCCAGGTAGTAGTCGGCGGCCGTACCGAGCGCGGCCACGCGGGTGTCCTCGTCGCGCTCGGGTATGACGGCGGTGACCAGGTCCACCGCGCCCCACTCCCGCAGGGTGCCGAGCACCGAGCCGTCCTCGCGGTGCGGGATCTCGCCGAGCACCGGGTCCGGCGTGTCCGGCGTGATGCCCGCCCGTTGCAGCGCAACCGAATTGCACCACACCGTGTGGTAGTCCCACGCCCGCAGCATTACCGGCCGGTCGGGCACGGCCTCGTCCAGCCAGCGGGCATCGAACAGGCCGTCCGGCGCCAGGCTGCTGTCGTAGGACGCGCCGACGATCCACTCGGCGTCGGGATGCTCCTCGGCGAAGACCCGGACCGCCTCGACGATCTCCTCGACCGACGTGCACGGCCGCACCGCGGGCCCGACGTACTCCAGGCCGCCGAGCATCGGATGTGCGTGCCCGTCGCCGAACGACGGCATCAGGAAGCCGCCGTCGAGATCGACCTCGACAGCCCCGGGATTCTCGCCGGCCAGCCGGGTGGCGGTCTCGCCGAGACCCGCGATGAGCCGTCGACGACCAGCAGTGCGTCGGTGGTCGGCTCGGATGTCCCAGTCCAGATGGTTCCGTTGCGGAAGACCGTCGCCGTCATCATCGGGAGACTACGCAGTGTTCGCGTGGACGCAACGCGAGCGCGACCCATCCGAGAACTAGACGGCTCCGAATAGAAGGCGTGGAAAGCGAAGACCATTTCGGACGCTCGATCGCCGTCATCGGCAGCGGGGTCGCCGGCCTCACCGCGGCCTACGTGTTGTCGGCGCGCAACCGGGTGACGCTGTTCGAGGCAGACATTCGACTGGGCGGGCACGCACACACCCACTACGTCGACGACGGCGACGGGAACGTCGTCGGAATCGACTCGGCGTTCCTCGTCCACAACGACAGGACCTACCCGACGCTGTGCAGGCTGTTCACCGAGCTCGGCGTCGCGACGCGGGACACCGACATGTCGATGTCGGTGCGCGACGACGGCGCCCGGCCTCGAGTACGCGGGGGCCCGCGGCATCGGAGGCCTGTTCCCCTCGCTGTCGTCGCTGGCGCGCCCGCGCTACCTCCTGATGCTCGCCGAGGTGAGGCGTTTCCATGCCGCCGCGACCACGCTGCTCGACGACGAGTCCGTCGGTGAGCGAGCCACTCGGGGACTTCGTCGATCGGCACGGTTTCTCCGAGTACTTCGTCGAGCACTTCATGACGCCGCTGGTGGCCGCCGTCTGGTCGTGCGCACCCGGGAACGCGATGCGCTATCCCGCCCGCTACCTGTTCGTCTTCCTCCAGCATCACGGCATGTTGTCGGTGTTCGGTTCACCGACGTGGCGCACGGTCGTCGGAGGCTCGGCGACCTACGTCAACGCGATCGCCCAGACAGGTGCACGAGATCGTCGCGGGCAGGCCGGTGCGGGCGGTGCAGCGGGTACCCGACGGCGTGCTGATCACCACGGGCGACGCCAGGCCGCGTCTGTTCGACGCGGCCGTCATCGCCACGCATCCCGATCAGGCGTTGCTGATGCTCGCCGAACCGACGACCGCAGGAACGAACCGTGCTTGGCGCTATTCCCTACTCCACCAACCACGCTCAGTTGCACACCGACGCCTCGGTGCTGCCCCGCAGGCCGCGGGCGCGCGCGTCGTGGAACTACCTGGTCGACGCCCGATGTCGACGACGTGTTGGTGACCTACGACGTCAGCCGGCTGATGCGGCTGTCGGGCTCTCGGCGCTTCCTGGTCACCCTTGGCGGCCGCGATCGGGTGGACCCCGCGACCGTCATCGCCGAGATGACCTACGGACACCCGACGTACACCCCGGAATCCGTTGCCGCTCAACGACGACTGCCGACGATCGACGACGACAGGGTGGTGTTCGCAGGCGCATATCACGGCTGGGGATTCCACGAGGACGGCGCGGCATCCGGCCTGCGGGCGGCCCAACGCCTCGGCGCCGACTGGCCCGCTGCCCGACGGTTGGAGGCGATGGCCCGATGACGTCCGCATCTTCCCCCGTCGCTTCGCTCGCCCCTGCCTTGTACCGCACCCGAATCACCCACCTGCGTCGCGCACCGGTGCATCACTACTTCGAGCAAGCGCGGGTACAGCTGGTACGTCGACCTGGACGACCTGCCGCGTCTGCCCCGGTGGCTGCGCCCGTTCGCGAGATTCGAAGCGCGCGATCACTTCTCGACGCCTGCCCCCGACCGGCGTCGAGGACACGCTTCGCAACCGCATCGATGCGTTCCTGGCCGGTCACGGCATCGACCTGCAGGGCGGCACCGTCACCGCGCTGCTTCAGGCACGAGTGCTCGGTTACGTCTTCAACCCGATCAGCCTGTACTGGTGCCATGACACCGACGGCGTGCTGCGGCACGTGGTGGCCGAGGTGCACAACACCTACGGCGGCAGGCACGCATACCTGCTGCCGCCGACCGGCGACGCCCCCGCCGCGGTCGAAGAAGAAGCTCTACGTCTCGCCGTTCAACGAGGTCGACGGTCACTACCTGGTGCGCGCGCCGCGCCCGGAAGCAACCGTCGACGTGACGATATCGCTGCACCGCGAGCACAAGCCGGCGTTCGTCGCCACGCTGCAAGGCAGCCGTCGAAGCGCAGGCACCGGCCAGGTCCTTCGGCTGCAACTGGTGGCGCCGGTGGCGCCACTGATGGGGGCGCTGTGGATTCGCATCCAGGGCATCACGTTGTGGGCGCGCCGCGTGCCCGTGGTGCCGCGAGACTCCGTCGCCGAGAGGGAGAGGGTCGATCAGCTGTGACCATCGAGACCACCGGAAACGTCGAAAGCGCATCGGATACCCGATCGCTGGCCCGCCGTGGCACGGGTGCCGCGGGGACCGTTCAGCACGGTCTGCGGACGGGTCGCCCACGCGTTGCTGCGCCGCGCCGCCGCACGGCTGCCGATCCGGCTGCAGTATCCCGACGGATCAGTGATCGGCGCCGCCGATCCCACGCTGCCCACCATGGTGATTCACCGACCCGACGCGCTGGCCCGCCGGGTGGGCCGCTACGGCCTGATCGGCTTCGGCGAGTCCTACATGGCAGGCGAGTGGCAGTCCAACGACCTGGCCGGCCTGCTCACGGCCTTCGCCAACTCCGTCGCCGATCTCATTCCACCTGCGCTGCAACGACTTCGGCCGCTCGCCGTGGTCCGGCATCCGCGCTCGATGTACAACAGCCTCACCCAGGCGCGCAACAACATCGCCGAACACTACGACCTGTCCAACGACCTGTTCGCGCAGTTCCTCGACGAGACCATGACGTACTCCAGCGCGCTGTTCGACACGTCGCAACCGACGTGGGCCGAACTGGCCGACGGGCAGCGCCGCAAGATCGACCGACTGCTCGACGCGGCGCGCGTCGGGCCCGGTAGCCGGGTGCTCGAGATCGGTACCGGCTGGGGCGAACTCTGCATCCGGGCCGCCGCCCGCGGGGCCCGGGTCCACTCGATCACGCTGTCGGCCGAGCAGCAGCGCCTCGCCCAGCAGCGGGTGGCCGAGGCCGGGTTGTCCGACCGGGTCGAGATCGAACTCAAGGACTACCGCGAGGTCGACGGGCTGTACGACGCCGTGGTGTCGGTCGAGATGATCGAGGCGGTCGGATACCCGTTCTGGCCGACCTACTTCCCGCGCTCGACCGCCTGGTCTCGCCGGGCGGCCGCGTCGCGATCCAGGCCATCACCATGCCGCACGACCGAATGTTGGCGTCGCGCAACACCTACACGTGGATTCAGAAGTACATCTTCCCCGGCGGCCTGATCCCGTCCGTCGAGGCCGTCGTCGGGATCACCGAGCGTGAGACGCGGCTGCGCACCGTCGGCATGCTGTCGCTGCGTCCGCACTACGCCGAGACGCTGCGGTTGTGGCGCGAACGCTTCATCGATCACCGGGAAGCGGTGTCGGCGTTGGGGTTCGACGAGACGTTCCACCGCATGTGGGAGCTCTACCTGGCGTACTCCGAGGCCGGCTTCCGGTCAGGCTACCTCGACGTCTACCAGTGGACGTTCGCACCGACGGGAGCGGGCTCGATGAACTTCGTCGTCGTTTCCGTTGCCGCGCTGGCGATCCTGGTCCTGACCTACGGGATCACGCTTCGTCGTCGGCCGCCGGATCGGACGCTACAACGTCGTCGACGTCACCTGGGGTCTGAGCTTCGTCGTGGTGGCGGCCGTCGCCGCCGTCACTCGGTACCGGTGACCTGTTCCGCCGCCTCCTGCTGCTCGGCCTGGTCGCGGTGTGGGGCCTGCGGCTGGCCTGGCACATGGTGAACAAGTCGGCGGGCAAGGGCGAGGATCCGCGCTACGCCAAGCTGCTGCACGACGACTTCTCCGCGCGCAACGTGCTGCGCAAGATCTTCGCGCTGCAGGCCGTCGCCGCGTGGTTCATCTCGTTGCCGCTGCAACTTTCGGCGGTGCTCGGGCCGACGCCGCATGGCCCTGCTGCCCGTGCTGATCGCGGGCGTCGCGGTATGGCTGGTCGGGCGTGCTGTTCGAGGCCGTCGGCGACCGCCAGCTGCGCGACGTTCAAGGCCGACCCCGCCAACAAGGGCGCGATCATGGACCGCGGCCTGTGGGCATGGACGCGCCACCCCAACTACTTCGGCGACGCCGCGGTGTGGTGGGGCCTGTGGCTGATGACCATCACCGGTTGGCTGTCGCTGTCGACGGTGCTGTCGCCGGTGGTGATGACGTACTTCCTGGTCTACGCCACCGGCGCCCGGCCGACCGAGCGGATCATGGCCGACCGTCCAGGGTTTCGCGAATACTGCTCGCGCACATCGTTTTTCGTGCCACTGCCGCCGAGATCGCGATAGTTGTGACTTTGCTCGCGATCGCCGCTAGGCTACCCCGGCGTGACGCCGACCTCGACGCATTGCTGCGCCGGGTGGCACAACGGGACGTCGACGCATTCGCCGCGTTCTACGACGACACCCGCGCCAGGGTGTTCGGTCTGATCACCCGCGTGCTCCGCGATCCCGGCTACAGCGAGGAGACCACGCAGGACGTCTACCTGCAGGTGTGGCGCAACGCCTCCGGCTACGACCCGTCAGCCGGCTCCCCGCTGGCGTGGCTGATGACGCTGGCACACCGCCGCGCCGTCGACCGGGTGCGCTCCGAGCAGGCGGCCAGCCAGCGCGAGTCGCGCTACGGCGCCGCCAACGTCGAACTCCCCGCCGATCGGGTCGCCGAGGCCGTCATCTCCAGCGACGAACGGCGTCAGGTCACCGAGTGCCTCGGCTCACTGACCGATGCGCAGCGTGAATGCATCCAGCTCGCGTATTACGAAGGGCTGACCTATGTCCAGGTGTCCGAGCGCTTGTCGGCGAACCTTGCGACGATAAAGTCACGGATGCGTGACGCCATCCGCGGACTGCGCAATTGCTTGGGGGTGTCATGACCGAGCCGAGCCACCCCGATCTCCTGGCGCTCGCGACGCCGTACGCGTTGCACGCCGTGACGCAGGCCGAAATCGACGACATCGAGCGGGAACTGGCGGCCGCGCCCGCCGATCGTCGCCCGGGCGTTCGCCGACGAAGTGCGCGCGGTCCGCGAGACCATGGCCGCGGTGTCCTCGGCCACCGCGATCGAACCCCCCGACCGCGTCCGCGAGCGGCTGCTGGCCGCGGTCGGGCAACGTCACCGGTTGCCCGAGGCCCGGCGCGCTGGCGCACCGCCGCCCTGGCCGCGGCGGCCGCCGTCGTCATCGGCCTCGGCGCGCTCGGCGTGGGCTGGGTGCTCAGGCCGGTGCCGCAGACCCCGGTGGCCGAGCAGATCTTCGCCGCCCCCGACGTGCGGACGGTGTCCGGCGAGCATCCCGACCGGTGGCACGGCCACGGTGATGTTCTCCCGCGACCGCAACGCAGGCGTGCTGGTGATGAACAACGTCGCTCCGCCGAAGCCGGGAACCGTGTACCAGATGTGGCTCGTCGGTGCCGACGGCGCGCACTCGGCGGGCACCATGGGTGCGAGCGACGTCGCACCGTCGACCACCGCGTTGCTGCCCGATCTCGGCAATTCCCAGACGTTGGCCTTCACCGTCGAGCCGGGCAGCGGGTCCGCTCAGCCGACCACCCCGATATTCGCCAAACTCTCGCTGGTCTGAACCCAGTCCCCAGGCCAACGAGCTCAGCCGACGACGGATCCTTCCGTCAGCGCCAGATCCGCCTCGCGGAGGAGGACGACCTGCGCCTCCTCGTAGATCCGCCGCGCGTCGCGGGGATCGTCGCCCACCGCGGTCAGGCCGACGCGACCGCATTCGGTCAGGCAGCTGATCATGTGGAACACCACGCCGGTACGGCGGGCCTGGTCGAAGTGCAGGCCGTGACTGACGACGATGTCGAACAGGTCGGTGACCGTCAGCGCCTTGAGCCGTTCGTCTTCGAAGTGATCGGTCGCGACCAGGCACTTGCTGCTGCCCGTCGGGGTCAGGAAGAGGCCGTGCGCGCCGTCGTAGCTCCCGTCGGTGAGGAACTGCAGGGTCAGGAACGGGTGGGTGGTCCCGCCCTTGCGGAGATTCAGCTCGATCGCGTAGGGGGTCCACGCGCCGTTCTCGTCCTGAACGACGACGAAGTCCACCGCGAACCGCCCGAGCGTGCCGAGTTTCGCGAGATGTCGCCCGATGACCATCGCGGGCTCTGCGATGGCCGCGGCGTAGCCGGGATCGGCCGGGAATACGCAACCCAGGTACTTCTGACCGCTCTTGCCGCCGAGGAGCTGGTCATGGGTGGACAACAGCTCGACGGTGCCGTCCGGCAATGCCCGCATCTGAACACTTGGGCTTTCCAGTTCGACTCCGGTGATCCGTTCCTCGACGATGCCGCCATGTTCCTCGAAGGCGGCGAGATAGACCTCGATGGTGAGTTTCTCCGACTCCAGTTGCATGCCCAGGATTCGTTCCGCGATCGCAGCCGCCTCCTCGGTCGAGCCGGAGGCAGGCAGGCCGTGCAGGTCCACCAGGGCATTGCCGGAACCCGAGACACCCTCGTTGAGCTTGACGATCGCCTCGGTGAGCGACGGCCGGCGCAGGCGCATGCTCTGTACGCCTGCCACGATGTCGTCCACCGTGTGGAGGTCCTCCGCCCCGACCGGGCATGGCACCCCGAGCTCTTCGAACATCCGGCGACAGCCGGTCTTGCTGCCAAGGTCTGCCAGGCGGGGGTCCGCGCCGTACATCGGGATGCCGAGGGACAGCGCAACGTCCCGTTCCAGCGACGTGGTGTTGTAGGGGATCAGGTGACTTCGGGCTGGGTTGGGGATCTGGGACCGTATCTGTTGCAACAGCTTTGGTCGCGCCAGCAGCTTCGCGCTTAGCGATTCCCCTGACGCGTCGCCGACCGGGATCAGGGTGAGCCGGGCCCGGGCGTGGCTGGGGATCACCCCGGGGAGCAACCCGAGGTAGTACTCGATGATCGACTCCGAAATCGGTTGGGAGGTCACGTAGATCATCTGTAGCCGCGGTTGGCGGAGCAGTAGCAACAGGAACAGTGCGCGCTCCTCCATCGCCTGCACGACTGTGCCGGTCTTCGCCGTGGTGCCCTCGATGCTGATCGATGGCACCACGACGACCGACTCGTCGGCCAAGCCTTGCTGCATCGACGCCCACACCGACGGCATTTCCCGTTGCAGATCGTCGAAGATGCCGTACCGCTCCTTTTCGTCGAGCTGCGACAGAGTTCGGCCCTGTTGTCGTGTCATGGTTCCCCCTCGTTGTCGTTGATCGAGATGACGTTGTGGACCCGCACTGGGCGGCTGAATCCCTTGGGCTGCATGTCGCCGATCAGCTCCGCGACGCAGATCTCCTCGATGGGTGCCAGCACACGGTCGGTTACCAGTACCTGCCAAGGACCGGCCTCGCCGCACAGCCGGGCCGACAGATTCGTGACGCTACCGATCGCGGCGTAATCGAAGCGGCCCTCGAAGCCGATCCTGCCGAGGGTCGCATGGTCTTGGGCGATCCCGATTCCCAGCGCGAGGTCGTGGCCCCTGCGGGACCAGCGCTCGGCGAGCCCCCGTACGGCGTCGCGGATGCCTATCGACATTCGGACTGCCCGCTCGGCCGCGTCGTCCTGGAGGACGGGGTCGTTGAAGAACGCCATGATCCCGTCACCGGTGAACCGCTCGAGCGTCCCTCCGTATTCGTGGATCAACGCCCCGATGGCCTGGTGGTACTCGCCAAGTACGCCCATCACTTCCTCGGGTTCATTGTTCCGTGCGAAGGGGGTGAAGTTCCTCAGGTCGCAGAAGACGACCACGATCTCGCGGCGATGGCTCTGCAATAGATGCTCGTCGCTGACGACCAGCTCGGCCAGTTGTGGCGACAGGAAACGGCGGAGACGGTCGGTGCGCTCCAACTCGGCGACCTGCTCGGCAACCCGATTCTCGAGCTCGGTGTTCCACTGGGCCAGCTCGTCGGCCTGTCGTCGGGTGGTGCCGAACAGACGTGCGTTGACGATGGCCAGCGCCGACTGGCTTGCGAAGGTCTCGAGCAGTTCGATGACGTCGGGCGGGAAATTGCCCGTGCCACGACGCCCGATCACCAGCACGCCTACCGTCGTGTCCCCGCGCAGCATCGGAACGGCGACCACTGAGCGCCAGCCGTCGCGAAACAGAATCTGCAGATGGGGGTCGAGCTCCACCTGAGTCATGTCGGGAACCTCGAGGGGCCGATTTGACGTGGCGGTTCGACCCACCAACGTCGATTCCCGATCGATCGTGATCGCTGCCAGATCCTCCAGTAGATCGGGGCTGCTGCCGTGCGCGGTGCGAACGTGGAAGGAGTCGCTCGACTCGTCGTATTCCAAAATCGATCCGCCGTCGGTTCGCAAGGTGAGGTCGTCGAAGCCGCGGTTGGTCAGTCGCACGGCGTTGGTGACGATCCGGTCCAGCACCTCATCGAGGTCGAGGCTGGAGCCGACAGCCTCGCCCACCTCCCGCAGCGCCTCCAGCTGCTCGACCTTGCTCGACAGCTCGGCTCGCTTGGACTTGAGCGCATCCACCAACTCGACCTGCCGCAAGGCGATCGCACCCTGGGCGGCGAACTCCTCGAGGAGCTCGCGCTCGTGGTCGTCGAAGGGGGCGACGTCCGTTCGCCACATTGACAGGACGCCAACGACGTCGTTCTCCAGAATCAGCGGGGTGGAGAGGAGGGTCCGAAAGCCGGTGAGATCCCGTAGGTCCTGACGTCCGTAGTCCGGGTCTTTGTCCACGTCGGCCACTTGATGGGTGCGCATGTCCTCGGCAGCGCGTCCGACAATCGACGAACGGTCCCTGGCGATCGGGTTGTCCAGTAGGTGTTTGTGGTACTTCTCCGGGGTGTCGCCGGAGACTTCGGAGACGCGAAATACGTCGCCGTCGCGGAGGAACAGCTGGGCGGCACGTGCTCCGCACAATTGCGCGGCACGGTCGACGAGCGTGACCAGTACCGCCCCGGGATTGGCGACGTCCCGGCCGAGAGCAGCGAGGATCTCACGGCTGGCCGCCAACTGGTGGCGCGCGTTTCGCAACTCCTGCCGAAAGGAATCTCTCGACGTGCGAGACGTGGGTTCGCTCGGATCGGCCACTTCCCCTCCTCCCCCCATGCAGTCTGTGCCTTGACGCTGGTCAGGGCAACGGATTCACTGTCGAACGCGTAAATTACCGGCCATGGACGATCGTGATCGTGGTCCACGCGCCGAGGTGGATGCGATCGCCGTCGCGCAGTGGCGTTTCGTCGCCATTGACTAGAAGCTCCTCGCTGTCATTGAGGGTGGTTCCGTTGGTCGAGCCCAAGTCGGTGACGGTCAGACCCGAATCTCGCATCCTCAGCACCGCGTGTTGCGTGGAGACACCGCGGTCGGCGGGGTGGATGCCGAGGTCGATCTCGGGTTCAACCCCCTGCTCCCGATTGCACCTCCCGACGAGGGTGGTGGCTCCTCGAAGGACGATTCGACGTTCCGGAAAGAACGCAGGGAACTCGACCGTATCGGGGCCGCCATGGGCGCGGACACGTTCATAGAAGTCCCGATCGGCACCGATGACGGCGATCCACTCGACCGACGCCCGTGCGGTGTCTGTTGGCGGGGCCGCGACCGGTGGCGGCAACTCGGAATCGTGTCCGCACGATTCGCAGAAGCGGCCGACGACCGTTGCCTCACACGCGGGGCATTCCTTGGGCATCAGGTCTCCTTCCGAACGCGTGCGGTTCGCGTCGATCGGGCATCGAGGGCCATCTCGTCTGCCGCCGCAACGTCGGGTCGCAGCCGAACCGTGCCGGGGTGCACGTCGACCTCGATGAAACCTCCGAGCAGCTTGGCCGTTCCGTCGTTGCCCGATTTCACGGCGAGTTCCATCGCACGCTGCAATTTCGCGGTTGCGGTCGCGACGTCTCCGTCCCTGCGTGCGTTCAACCCCTCTTGCACTGCTTGCGCCAGCTCCGCCTGGCCGGTGTAGTGCGCGACCCCGCGACTGACCACCGCCGACCGTGCCGTATCGGCGGTCCACTCCGCGGCTACGGAACCCTGGCCCAGGAGCTCGTCTCCTGCGATGACGGTGACCCGAGCGGCCAACTTCTCGCGTCCCACCGCTGCAGGTTCGACCTCGACCTGAATGTGGTAGTCGCGGTCCTCGACGCCCCAGGAACCCAGCGGGTAGTCCCCGGTCTGATTGCCCGAGTCGACGCGCCGGTGGGTCAGGTCCTCGACGGTCGGTGCGACCTGTTTGACGAACCCGACACGCGCCCCGACCGGAGTCCACAGGCGCAACGTCAGGTCGGGAATCGACTTGCCCATCGAGGCGCGCATCATCGCTGCGAAGTCGTCCGCGAGGTCGTCGGGATCGGCGACGATGTCCACGGTGCCCATGAGTGCCGACGAGATCGACCGCAGCTCGTCGACGCGCCAGTTGGTTCCGACTCCTCGGCAGTCGCAGCTGAATTTGCCCTCGCTCAGCGCGATTTCCTCCAGGAGCCGTTCGGGGGTTTCGTGCTCGTCCTTTCCGTCGGTGAGCAGGATCGCGTGGGCGATCGCTCCGGGGTGTCGGGCGATGACGCCGCGTACGAAGGCGAGCCAGGTACCCAGCGCGGTCCCTCCACTGGGCCGCAGGCCGTCGACGGCCCGCGCCGCCGCCGCCCGAGTCGCCGCGCTCGCCCGTGTCGCCTGGCCGTCCGTGGGGTAGACCAGCGTGGCCTTCTCGGTGCCTGCAACGATCGTGAAATACGTTCCGTCGACGAGTTCGGTGATGGCGGCTGCGGTAGCACGTCGGGCCGCGTCGAACTTGGCCACCGGTGACAGCATCGAGCTGGAGCAGTCAATGATGACGGCCTCGACCCGATCCGGTTGCGCCGCCAGTGCGGACGTCGCAACATCCTTCCCGGCAACGACGCTGACGATGGCGTCGACCGTCCCCGATCCCTCTGCGAGATAGCGATTGTGGTCGACATCGACGGTGATGCATTGCCGTTCAGTCGAACTCATGAAGTCCTCCGATCGGGATCACCGCGACCGTGACGTTGTCGTGGCCGCCCTGGTGCAACGCATGGTCGACAAGCGCACGCGCGGCCGCGGCGGAGTCGGTACCCGTGCAGAGGCGCGCGATGTCGGCGGGGTCCGGCAGGTAGTTCCAGAGCCCGTCGGTGCACATCAGCAGCGACCCCGGGCCGGTGGCGGTGATCGTCTGCACGTTCGCGTCCGACCACGGCTGCGGTTCGGAGTCGGCGCCGAGCCAACGGGTCAGGGTGTGCGCTCCCCGTCGAACGACTTCCGATTCGGCTGCCGCACCAGCAGTGATGAGCTCCTGTGCCACCGAATCGTCGACTGTCAGCTGTTGGGCGGTCAGCGGCGGCTCCGGAAGCCAGTAGGCCCTGCTGTCGCCGACGTTGCCGACCGTGATCTGCACTGCCCCGTCGGAGGTCGGCACGACCGCTGCGGCGGTATACGTACAGGACGGTGCGGCCGACGGATCTGCCCCCGTCCCCGCCGCCGCTGCTGCCTTCGCCGCGTCGGCGAGACCCGCCAACACGGCTGCGCGTGCCGTGCGCGACGCGGCCAGCGCTGCGAGCATCGCGTCCATCCCCGCCTTCGATGCGGATACCGCGGCCAGGTGTGCAGCACCGGAGGTGGACACGCCGTCACACAAGGCAACGGCGATCGCATATGGCCGCCCCGGGTCGTTGCCAACCATCATCCCCGCTGCGGCGGCGTCCTCGTTGTTCGGATGTGCCAGCCCACGGTCCGTGATCAGCGCGATCCTGCTCAACTGCGCCTCGTCACGATCGGGCTTCTTGACCCCCTTGACCCTCCAGAGGATGGGCCTGCCGTGGTATGGCGACTCGGCGGACCTCCGCCACGATTGCGCCACAGCTCTCACAGAACCGGTCGGCGCCCGCAACGTTGGCTGCGCACCGAGGGCACGTGGTTGGCTGATCGGTCATATCCGCGTCCTCGGCCGAATGGCGTTTGCCTTCTCCACCAACGCGATCCGCTCCCATGTGTCCGCAGTCCCGCGTGCCAGCTCGCGGTAGCAGCGTTCCATCCCCTTCCGGATGCCGGGTTCGTCGAAATCGGTGCCGAGCAGCTGCGGGACGGTGCTCTCGTTCCCGGCCAGCAGCCAGTCCAAGGCCGCGCCGAATACCTGCAGCCGGACGGTCATCCGTTTCGCGGTCGATTCGAGGGTGAGCGCCGCGGCCCTGTCGCCTGCGTCGCACAGCGTTCGTTCGTCCAGATCCTCCGCCGTTCGACCGTCGAGCAGGAGTTCGATCGCGGTCGCGCCGGCCGCGGTGAAATGCGCCGAGGACGCAGGTATCTCGTCAAGCGGTGCGATTGCATTGACCCGGTCTCCGGCTCGCACACGCTGCCGGGCCAGTCCGAATGCGGCGCTGTAGTAGCTGTGTTCGGTTCGCCAAATCGTCTCGTAGTACCGAGTGGCCTGCTCGTCCGCCTTCCGCAATTCTGCGGTGGCCGCGATCGCCAGTTTGGGCCCGAGCTCGCCGGGCAACATCGCAAATACCTTGTCGAATTCGGCTGCGGCATCATCGTATTCGCCATCGAGCAGGCTGCACTGTCCGCTGTACCACGCCAACCGCCAGTCACCAGGCAGTACCGATTCCAACTCGACGATTCGCTTCCGTGCGTCCGTCACCGCGCCGATCTCGAGCGACGCGCGGACCAGTCGCAGCGGGATCTCAACCGAGGAACTGTGGCCCTGGCGGGCGCCGCCGCGGGCCAGCGACAGCGCGTGTTCGAGCTGAGCCGGCGGTGTGCCGCTGGTCGTGGCGAGCAATGCCGCGCCCCGGTCGTTCGGGTCGACCACGGGGACGGGCAGTGCCGCGACCACGTGCGCGGGGTGCACCGGCGTGTCTCGGCCCACGCCGAAGACACCGCGCTGCGGGCTGAAGTTGATCGACTTCCGCGGCGGCACGTGCTTCTCGGTGGCGACGATCTCGTGGAGCACCCCAGTCAGCTGGTCGGCCATCTCGGCCATGGACGAGAATCGGCGGAACGGCTCGGGATCGGTGGCGCGGACGAGCGCGCGGTACAACGATTCGTGCTTGGCGAGCACCGGCACGGCCGCGGGCCCCGGCAGCTGTTCGACGAAGCGCCCACGCTCCTGCGGAACATCCATCAGGAGAACGGCGAGCGTCCGCCCGACCGTGTACACGTCACTGGCGACGGTCGCCCCGGTATACGCGATCTCGGGCGCTTGGTAGCCGATGGTCCCGAAGATCGCGCTGTCGTCGTCGTCCATCGCGACCACGGCCCCGAGGTCGATGAGCTTGAGCTGCTCGTCGGTCTGCATCACGTTGTCCGGCTTGAAGTCGCAGTAGGCAAGCCCTTCTGCGTGGAGGTAGTCGAGCGCCGATGCGATTTCGACGATGTAGGCGACGGCATGGTCCGGGGGAAGGGGAGCGTTGCGCGCGTTGCGAATCTGCTTGAGCGTCGTGCCGCCGATGAACTCCATGACGATGTATCCAACGGGGGCAGTGGCGCCGGCGTGCAAGTGCTCGACGAAGTTGTAGATCTTGACGATGTTCGGGTGATCCACCTCTTTGAGGGTGCGCACTTCAGCCGCGGCGACGGCCATGGCATCGGCATCGCCGGAGTTCAGGAGGCCCTTGAGCACTACCCAGCGGTTGCGCACATTGCGGTCGAGCGCCAGGTAGATCCAGCCGAGGCCGCCGTGCGCGAGGCAGCCCTGGACCTCGTACTGCCCGCCCACCAGGTCGCCGCGAGCAAGCTTGGGAATGAACGAGTATCGCGTGCCACATTGGGTGCAGAAGCCCTCGGCGAGTCCGGGTTGTCCGTCCCTGGCGCGGCCGACGGGTTTCTTGCATTCGGGGTTGCCGCAGAACCGCCGGCCCTCGGGCACCTTCGGGTCGGACAAGATCGCGCTTACGGGATCACCCTTGGGTACGCGTGGTATCGCGACGATGCCTGCACCGAGGCGGCCCCGGGTGCTGGTAGACCTCGTCGACGCAGCACGCGCAGTTGGCACCGATTCGGCGGTCGGATCGCTCTCCGCCCGCACCGTCACCGGTCCATCCGGCGCACTGGTTGCCGGCGCGCTGCCGCAGAGATCGCAGTAGCCGTCGACGACGGTCCCATCGCATCCTGGCTCGGCGCACGTCATCCGGGCTTCCCCTGTTTCTCGACGATCATCCGCTGGAAGTCCGTGACCACCTGGGTCACGGCACGAAGGTCGCACGGCCGTCGTGACAGCAGGCCTGCAGCGATCCGCCCGGACGCCAACAGGTCCGGATTCTCGCCAAACCCGAGCCGGGCCGCCTTCGCCTGGTACACCGTCAGCCGTCCGTTGAGCTCGCGGCGACGGTCCAGCAGCCCCTGCGCGAGCCGTTCGTCCTCACCCGCGACTCGCAGCGCTGCGTCGATCCGGCGTTGCAGCGACAGCAACGCCGCAGGAATGGGTGCGCTGATCGACTGCGTAGCCACGGCCTCCAGGGACTCCAGCTCAGCACGCAGAGCCGGCTCGGCGTCCGCGTGCACGGGCAGGGGGCCGGCCACCACAGTCTGGTCGGCGCGGATGCGCACCTGTGCCGCATGCCGAGTCGTTTCACGCAACGCATCCAGCTGCAAGGCCGTCGCCGCAAGGGCAGCGGGCCAATTCGCCTGCAGGGCCGCCAGCTCGGCGAGTTCGGTCGCTTGCCGTTTGACGCCTTCCGCGATCACGGCGATGCGCCGCTCGATGACGTCGTTGGTCAATGAGAGTGGGTCGGTCGCGGACGTCCGCAGCAGTTCGGCGATCTCCTTGGGGGCGACCGCCCCCGCGTCGTCGAGTCGCTTCAGCGACGGTGCGAGGCGCGTCGCAATCAGCGAGTCGATCCCGTCAACGGCGTCGAGGAACCCGGCCACAACCGGATGAGTGGCGTGCATCCGATCTGTGATGTCGGCGAGCGCACGCTCGCTCAGTAGTCTCGTCAGCTGCGCGCGGTGGGCGTCGGCAAGCTTCGATCGGCGTGCCCGTATCGCCTGTGCCGAGTCCAGGATCGACGTCGCCAGGCCCAGGTCCTCCCACAGCTGCGCGAGTCGACTCTCGATGACCACCCATTGGTTGGCGGTCACACCGGACGGCGGATAGCGGCGCAGGTGCCCGAGACCGGGGTGGTTGTCGAGCTCGATCAAGGTGCCCGACATTGCCGCGACTTCGTCTGCGCGCAAGGCCAGTTCGCGGTCGATCGCTTCGGTGGTCAGCACGGTCATGGTCCGTCCTCGTACCGTGGCACCGGCGGGCCGGGCGATGGTCCGAGGTCTGCCAGCAGCCACTGGTCGTAGAGGCGCTCCCACGTTCCGTCGGCGCGCATCCGATCCAGGGCACCGTTGACGAACCGCACCAAGTCGCCGTTCTCCTTCTTGACCCCGATCCCGTAGGGCTCGATGGCCATGCTGGGGCCGACGATCTCGACGTTGGGGTCCTGTTTGACGAATCCGGCCAGCACCGCGTCGTCGGTGCTGATTGCGTCGACCTGTCCCTGCTGCAGCGTCACCAGGCAGTCGGTCCAGGTGGCCGCGCGGAACACCACGGGCCTCGGGTCGAGCGCGAACAACCGGGACAGCGAGGTCGTGCCCGACACCGCACACACCCGCTTGCCGGAAAGTGATGCGGCAGAGTCGATTCCCGAGCCCTTTACGGCGAGGATCTTCTGATTGGCATAGAAGTACGTCGTGGAGAATGCGACCTTGTCCTTGCGTTCACAGGTGATCGAGTATGTCCGGACCACCAGATCCACGTCACCCGACTGCAAAACCGATTCCCGTTGAGTCGCATCGATCACTCGCAGTTGGATGCGGTTTGGATCGCCGAAGATTCTGCGCGCGATCTCGCGGGCGACGTCGATGTCGAACCCTTCGAGTTGGCCCGTGTTGGGGTTCCGAGAACCGAATAGTGCGGTGTCTTGGTCGACACCGACAATCAGCAGCCCCCGGTCTGCGATCGCCGCCATCGTCGAACCCGGTGGCATCGCACCGGGCGCCGGCAGCGGATCGGGCCGCAGGCTCGCTTCAGGATCGACGCAGATTGCATTTCCCGGCGGCGACATGGTCGGGACTTGCTGAGCGCCGGACGGCCTCGCGTCGACCGGCGAAACCGTGACCGCCGGCGCCGGTGTCGACGTCGAACCACATCCGGCGGCGAGCGCGACCACCATCAGCGCCACCATGATTCGCGTTCTCACAAGAACTCCTTGAGCCGCGGCCACAACCCGACGACCGCCGCCGCAGCTGCAAGCGTCATCAGCACGAGTGTCCCCGTTGGACTCCACGCCAGCCATGCCCCAGCTGCCGTCACTGCGTCCCGCAGCGTGGTGCGCGTCTGTTCGATCTCGTCGCGCAAGCTGGATTCGACAATGGCGAACTGTGCTGCCGAGGCGTGCGGATCAGGTCCGATCGACTGCTCGACCGCGGCGTTGTAGTCACTGTTCTGATAGGCCTCCACCTGCTTGCGGTGACTCGCGAGCCAACCTTCGACGGCGTCCGCCGCGGCGGGCGGCCCCGTGTCCAGCAGCGCAAGCAGGTCGTGGATGTGGCTGTTGAATGACTCTTCGTGTGCGGTGATGTCGCCGCGTGCGATCAACTCGAGAATCTCGTCGGTCCTGGCCTGCCGGGCGAGGGTGCGAGCATCCGCAAGATGGCTGAACGCCGTCGTCTCGCTTCGGCTCTCGCTGATGGCGCTTGCGGCCGAGCTGGTGGCCAGGAGCATCCACCCGCCGACGAGTACCACGGCAGCCGCGGCGACGACTAGCCCCAAGTTGAGCTGGCGGTTCGTGCGAGCGCACACGATCACCGAGCTGATGCCGATTGCGAGGAGGACCAAGCCGAGCAGCACGAAGCCGACCAGCGGCGCCCTGCCGATGGCGCGTTGGTCGGCGTCGAGAGTCGTGAGGTCGCCGCGGTAGATCTGCTCCGCACTGGGAAGCATGGTGGTCTGCATCAACGACGATGCCTCCCTGAGGTATCCGGACCCCACCACGAACCCCTGACGGTTGTTCGCCCGCGCCGACTCGACCATCCCCGTGTAGGCGGTCAGTTGTGCCGTGATGTCCGCCAACGACCTTCGGGTGGCCGTATCGGTAGCTCCCGCGGTCACGTCCGTCAGTGCCGCTGCCGAGTCGGCCAGGGCTTGTTGATAGCGCGCCCGCATGGCGGGTGTCTCGATCCCGGAGAGGAATGCCGATGCCGCGGCGGCGTCGGCGGCCGACAGCGCGGCATGCAGGTTCTGCGCGGCGAAGGCGGACGGCTCGGAACGGTCGAGAACTGCTCGGTGATCGGCGATCCGGTCGTTGAGTTGGGCCGCGCACACCACTCCAACGATCACGCAGAGTGCGGCGACAGTGGCTGCGACCGTGCCGATGACACCAGGGGTGGTGCGGGCCAGACGTTGCAACCACGCGACCGAAGCCTGCGCGTCCAACGTCTGCGGAGAACTCACGTGTTCACCCCCGCTCCCCCGGACGTGATCGTAACTGCCAGCACCTACCCACTGCCCCCAACTTCGAAGACCGGTTCTCAGCAGCTGAGGTCGACGTAGACCGTCTTGCTGATCAGCGTGGTGACGAGGTCGTCACCGGCTCCTGGTGCACCGGAGTCGGTGCGGGAGAACGTCTGGCCGGGCCGGACCCCGCTGATGGCGCAGCGCGCCGACGCATCGTTGCCGGTGCGGTTCACGATGACCTCGTAACCCTGCGCGCTCAGTTGGTTGATCGTGGCGTCGACGGACGGCGGGCCTGCCGGGGCGGCATTGGCGGTTGCAGCCAGTCCGAGCGCCACCGGAGCCAGGGTGGCCAGCGTGGCGACGGAACTGATGAGGAAGTTCTTCATGGTCGTGCCCTTCTCGTATTGGTGTATCTGACGTTGAAATCGTCGCGCGGGTGAGATGGGACGAGCCCCGTAGCTCGTTACTGGAATCTCGGCCGGTTTCGGCGGCGCACTACGTAGTCGGGTTAGTCGCGGAGCGCAGCGAGTCAGCGGCGACGAAGCAACTTCGCGAGTTCTTCGCGGCTGGTGGTTCCGGTCTTTTTCATGGCCTGGAAGACGTGGCTTTCGACCGTGCGTTTTGAAAGCGTCAGTCGCTCAGCAATTGCTGGGCTCGACAACCCGTCGGCAATCAACATGGCGATCTCGCGTTCGCGGTCGGTAAGCGGTAACTCCTCGGTGGCCTCACGGAGCGCAGGCGTGCTGACGCCACCGCATTGTCTGGCCAGCGCATCCGCGCGTGTCGAGCATCCCAACGCCGATCCACGCTGATCGTGGCGGCGATACGTTATGGCAGCGTGCGCACCGGCATCTACGGCAGCCACGAGATCGCCCATGCGCTCGAATTCCTCGGACACTGCGGCCAATCCCGTGGCATCGCCGTCACGGAGTGCCCCGGCAAACCGGGCCGCAAGCCCGACGCGTGGGCCCTCGACGACCGCCTCGAGCTCGCCCAACCGGGGGGCACTCGAACGGTCCCCGAACTGGGTGGCGATCTGCAGGCACATCACTTCGGCCGCGAATTGCTCGTTGGCTCGAGCTCTTTCGGCCGCTGACAGTAAGACGGCGATCGCCTCGCTGACGCAGCCCTCGCCGGCAGCCACCCACGCGCGGGCGAGGCTACGCTCGAAGTCCAACGACCGAAATGGACGTCGGATCTCGTCGAGCGCGGCGAACCCTGCGGCGGCTTCGCCAATCGAACCACGCATGGCGAGGGCGGTCGAGCGCGGGAATTGATACCGGTACCCCCAGCCGAGGGAATGGCCTGCTTCGGACAGTCCGACCGCTGCCTGCTCGAGTAGCGAACACGCGGTATCCAGGCGGCCGGCACCCAGTGCAGCGCGACCCACCACCGCCGCACCGAGCAGGTGCACCGCTCCCGGAAGATCGGCTGCCTGCTGGCGTACCCGCTCGGCGATCTCAACGGCATCCCGAACCCGACCGGCCAGGAGCAGTGCGCTGACGTGTGCATCAGCGATGTTGAACCGCATCTGGGGAGGGTCGAAAGAGCGCGTCGCAACGGCGTATCCCACGTCTGCGATGGTCACCGCATCGGTGGTACGGCCCGCGTCCGCGGCTATCGCGGCGAGTGCCCAGGCCATCTCGGCGTCCACGACGGCGGGCAGATCGTCCACCGCGAGGTCTTCCGACGTCTGCGTCGCCAAACCTGGCTGGTCCATCGCAAACCAGTACACCGTGAGGAAGGCGTCGATGTAGCTGCGAACCTGCGGTGACGTCGTGGGCGACGCGTCGTCGATGAGCTGCTTCGCTCGCGTCGGGTCGGCAAGCACCCAGAGCACGTTGCTGGCACGCAGGAATGCGAGTCTGGCAAGGTCGTCGTCGGTCAACCGGCTGGTGTCTACCTCGGCTAGCACGGCGTCGGCCTCCTCACCGCGGCTCAGCCACGAGAGTGCGTGCGCACGAACGAAGTTCGCTTCAGGCACCGCTCCTGCACGGATGGCCGCTTCCGCGAGCCGATCGGCGAGCGGTAGATCCGCAAGCCACACCGCACCGTGGGCGGCCCTGACGAGCAGGTCGGCGTCGGGCGCGAGGTCGGAGTCGAGACTCAGAGTGGCACGGCGCACCACCACCCGGACGTCGTCGCGGTCATCGGATGCCGCCAATTCGGTGGCGACCAACCCGCGCAGCCGCCGCAGCCGGGTGGGTGCCGCGCGTTTCCTGCGCACTTCACCGTATAGCGGGTGCGCCACGCGGACCTCTACACCGCCAACGGCGGGCCCAAGCGTGATGAGGCCACGAGTGTCCGCTTCCTCGACAGCCGCCGGATCAGCGATCCGTATCAGGGCGGCCAGCTCGATCGGCTCCCCGACAGCCAGTGCATCGATCACGTCGTCCACTGGCGCAGGCAGGTCCCCGATGAGGGATTCGATCAGCTCGACCAGGCCGGGCGCCACGATCGGGTCACCGACCCACCGCCAGTACCCATCCCGAAGTTCGAGTCGCCCGTCGGCGACCTCCTGCTCGACGATGTTGCGCAGGTACAGCGCGTTGCCGCGAGTCAGCGCCCACAACCGCTGAGCGGCATCGGGATCCACCGATCCGCCCAAGGTCGCCGACAACAGCATGCTGGAATCGTCGAACGAGAGAGGCTGCAGATCGAGCCGGTCGAACTGGTCATGCCGCCAAATCTCTTGTACCGCAGCGGGAATTGGCTCACCGTCGCGCACGGTGAGTATCACCTTCGCCGCGCCTCGCGCAACGACCTGCTGCACGACGAACGTCGACAAGTCATCAAGCAGATGCACGTCATCGACGGTGACCACCACTGTTGCGCCTTGGGGTGCTGCCGTGAGCGACTCGATCACCCCGCGCACCAACTGCACGGTGTCGGTGACACCCGACTGCGCCCAGGCGGTGAAAGCACCCAGCGGAAGTGTTCGCGCCGATGATGTGCCGACGACCCAGCGGCCTTCGCTTCCCCGCGCCACGGCGGCCGACAACGCCTCGCGGGCAATTCGGCTCTTCCCGACACCCGTCGGTCCGCACACCACGATCCCGAAGACGTCCGGGGCGACGATGGCGGCCTCGATGGCAGCCATCTCTTCCGACCGGCCGGTCAACGGCCACAAGAAGCCCACCGCGAAAGCCTATGAGCGCATAGGACGCCACGCAGGGCTTTTAGCGACCCGCCACCCCTTCCAAGGTGGCCGTCGCAGCCTCGTCGATGACGTCGCCGACCTCGTGGCGCTGCTCCCAGGCCCGGCGCTGCCGCATGGCGCCGTTGCCCTCGGAGGCGATGCGCGTCAGTTCCTCGCGGACCATGTCGTCGTCGCCAAGCGCCTTGAGAGCCGGCTCGACCCGATCGACCAGGTTGGAGAGGAGTCGGGTGGCGGGCAACGGCGCGTGGGTGTCCGGCAGGTCGATGGCCAGGCCTTCCAGCCCGTCCCGCGCCGCCTTCCAATACGCCACCTTGAGCGCGTGCGACGTCAGCGGCAATACCGGAGCACCGGTTTGCTCGTCGTCGATCGCGGTCATCACTGCCGCCCTCACCAGCGTTGCCAGCAATACCGTCTCGGAGACCGTGGCCGGGACGTCGGCGACGCGCACCTCGATGGTCGGGAAGTCCGCAGAGGGACGGACGTCCCAATAGACCATGCCGTCATCCAATATGGCGCCGGCGTCCTGCATAATCGCGACCAGCGCGTCGTAGTCGTCGACCGAATCGAAGTGGGGCGGCGGGCCGGCGCTGGGCCACAGCGCCCACAGCACCCTCCGCCAGCTCGCGTAGCCGGTGTCGGAGCTGCGGTAGATGGCCGAGTTGGCCGTCAGCGCGAGCAACGACGGCAGCCACGGCCGCAACCGGTTGCTCACCCGCAACGCCAACGCCCGCGTGGGCACCGCGACGTGCACGTGGCAACCGCAGATGCCCTGCTCGTGGGCAACCATCCCGAACTTGTCGGCGATCTCGCGATAGCGCGGCGTGTCGGTGATCGGAAAGCTGTGCGGGACCGTCGGAGGCACAGCCACGGCCAGAAGCCGCGCGCCGGCCGCATCGGCCGCCTCCGACGCGGTGCGGCGCAGTCGGCTCAATTCGGCCCAGAGCGCCTCGCTCGAGGACATCACGTCCGACGTGGTCTCGACCTGACAGCTGGTCAGTTCCAGTTGCAGGTCGACGCCCTTGGCCTTGGCGCGCTCGGCGACGGCGCGGTTCAGCGGGACGGGTTCGCCGCTGGCCGGGTCGACGAGCAGGAACTCCTCCTCGACGCCGAACGTGGGATGAGTGGCCATGGGCTGAAGATTCGGTCCGGCCCGTCGGACGTGTTCACGACGGGCCGGATCGGGGATGAAGGCTCCTTTGCTGGCCGCTGCGCGCTGCGCGACCTACGGGGAGTCAATTCCCGGGAGAGAGCGGGGCCAAACATCCCAATTGCTTCGCCGTCCTAAGCTCCCGTGTATGGCCAAGGAATTTCGCTTTGGGTTGGGCCTGCAGGCCGCCCGCCGTCAACAGTCGGTGCAGGACTGGGGGCGCCGCGCGGAGGACATGGGGTACGACGTTGTGCACCTGCCCGACCACCTGTACACAACCGCGCCCTTCCCGATGCTGACGGCCGTCGCGATGGCGACCGAGAAACTCCGGGTCGGCACGTTCGTGCTCAACGCCTGCTTCTACAAGCCCGCGCTGCTGGCCCGCGAGGTCACCACCCTGCGGGACCTCAGCGGCGGACGCCTCGAGCTGGGACTCGGCGCCGGCTACAACAAGGTGGAGTTCGACCAGGCCGAACTGCCCTTCCCCAGCGCCCGGGAGCGTGTCGACTACCTGCGTCACGTCACGGAACACCTGGCAGAGCACGCACCCGACGTGCCCCTGCTCATCGCAGGCAACGGCAACAGGCTGCTGACGACCGCCGCGCAGAGGGCCGACATCATCGGGCTGACCGGCGGCGGCCCCATCACCGAGGACTCGGATCCACTCGCCGACCGGATCGCGTTCGTGCGCGACGCCGCGCCCGAGCGCTTCGACGACCTGGAACTCAACATCTCGATCATCGGGATGCCGACGGACGACTCGGGGACGCCCGACCTGACGATCGCGCGCAGATTCCTTCCCGAGCTGTCCGATGAGGACGTGTTGCGGACGCCGACCGTGCTGTCGGGCTCCACGGCCGACATCGCCGACACCATCCGGCATTACCGCGATGCCTACGGGGTCACCTACTTCATCGTTCAGCAGGCCTATGCCGAAGCGTTCGCGAAGGTGATCGCCGAACTGCGGTGACTACCGGCCCCGGACCGCGTCCTTGAGGTGCTCCCCGGTCTGTCGCACGCGGGCCTTCACCTGGTCGGCCTTGCCCTCGTTGCGCAGACGCGGGTTGCCGGTCGCCTCGCCGATCTTTTCCTTGGCTTGCCCGGCCAGCCGGTCGACGGTGTTGCGGGCCTTCTTCGCAGTGCTCATGGGAGTGTGTTGCCGTTGTACGGCGGCCGGAAACACGGACTTGGCGGCGGCTTCGGTAAGCTGCGAGCCGCCGCCCTCGTAGCTCAGGGGATAGAGCACGGCTCTCCTAAAGCCGGTGTCGCATGTTCGAATCATGCCGGGGGCACAAATTTCTTGTGTGTTTCGGCTGATGCTTGACAGTGGTTTCGGCTCATGGGCCGCGCTACACGCGTCAACCAGGACCCGCCCCAAAAGACGACTAGTGGTCGGCTCACCTTCCAGACTCGCTGTCCACGAAGCAGCAGACCGCGCTTCACACCGACTCGGCATCGAGGTCAACCCAGTCGTCATTCCTGCCGCACACTGGGCCCAACGACGTCGGCGACTCGCTGCTCACCGAGATCCGAAACCGCCCACACATCACCGTCTATGAAACAGACGCATCGTGAAACCGTGGGCGAAAGGCCGCGTGCAGATCTGCGAACTGATCGACACAGGCCAACTCGAGCACATCACCGGTGCCGCCACCAACGCCCACTTCCTGCTCGACGCGGCGCGCAAACGTCTCGACAGTGCGCTCATCGTCCAGACATCCGACCCGGTGCCGCATTTGAACTCGCCTACGCCACCGCCCGGCATGCCGCGACGGCACTGCTCGTCGAACAGGGCCTGCGCCCGAAATCCCAAAGGGCCACAACACACTCGTATGCCCCGTAAGCACCGAAGCGCTCATCATCGAGACCGAAGCACAAGAGGGGGTCGACTACACACGCGACCTGATCGAGAGCGTTGGGGCCTTTCTCCCCCAATTCGTCATCGGGCGCTAAACGCGCAAATCGTGCTCGCGTCGTTTCAGGTCGCGTCTAGTCCGGACCCAGCAACGGGCCATCGTCCAGGCTCGGAAGCGACGGCTTCAGCGCGGGGGACGTCGTAGCCGAGAAGCGCTCGACGTGGCGCGGGACCGCCACCTGCCGCGCCAGTCACCGTCCAGCCGCGTTGACCGCGGGCCCCCAACCGACCGGCTGGAGGTTCGCGCGCAGGACGGGGTCGAACCGCTCGAGCACCGTGTCGGGCGTCCACTCGTCGGCCGTCGCGAAAACGTCGGTGAGCTGCGGATGGGCGAGCACCACTAGGTCGTTGTCGCGCAGCTGCACGATCTGGCCGGAGATCCCGTCGGCGTGGTCGCTGAGCAGGTAGATCACCGCCGGGACGTTGCGCTCGACCGGCGGCGCGTTCCGCGCCGCCGGGTTCACGCTCTCCGCGGTCATCCGCGTCGACGCATTCGGCGAGAACGCGTTGACGCGGACTCCGTACGGCGCCATGTCGATGGCCCAGCAGTACGTGAGCGTCGCCAGCGCGCCCTTCGTCGCCGCGTAGGCGGCCGCCCCGGGCGCTCCCATGTGCGACGCAGACGCGTTGTTGACGATCGCACCGTGCCCGTGTTCGACCATGACCCGCATGGCATGGGTCCCCACGTACATCGCCCCGAGGAGATTGACCTCGACGATCGTCTCGAGCCGACCACGCTCCTGCTCGTGCGAGGCGCAGGTGTAGTAGATCCCGGCGTTGTTGACCACGCCGTCCAGGCCCCCCAACGCATCGACGCAACGGTCAATGACCGAGCGTGCTCCGTCCCAGGTCGCGATCGACTCGGCGTGGACGACAGCAGTCCCGCCCTCGGCCTCGATCTCCGCGACGACGGCCTCGGCCTCCGCCACGTCGATGTCGTTGACGACGACCGACGCTCCCGCCCGCGTGGCCTCGAGCGCGTACATGCGGCCCAGACCGCGCCCCGCCCCAGTGATCACGATCGCCTTGCCGTCCAGCATGCCCATTGTGTGGCCTCCTCGCGAGTCCTCGGGGGTGGTTCGGTCACGCGACAAGATCGCGACTTGGTCACCACCACCGTATATCGTAAGATCTGAAGTTCAATAGTTCTATATGTTGTACAGATGTACGACGCTGGCAGAGGAGAGTATGCGTGAAAGTCGTCATCGCCGGTGTCAACGCTGAGGGTCGGTCGTATGTCGAGTCGAGCCGGGATGTCACCGGCGAGTCCCGCGTGCAGATCTGGAACGAGCCTGGCCTGGGCGGCCTCCACGAGATGATCGCCCGCGTCGACCCCGACGCGCTGTCGCCTGAGCTGGAGCCCGCCGCAGGCGGCTTCAAGTGGATCTACAAGCTCTACGAGCCGGAAGCTCAGCAGGCCGAGCCGCCGCGCTACGGCATGCACATCACTCGCACCATCGACTTCGACTTCGTCCTCAGCGGGCGCCAGCAGTGCATCCTCGACGAGGAGATCGTCGAGCTCGAGGCCGGCGACGTGATCATCCTCAAGGCCGCCAACCATCAGTGGCGCAACACCAGCGACGAGCCCTGCGGCATGTTCTTCTTGCTCCACACTCCCACCCAGGCGGTCTGATCGAAGGCGAGCGAGTCGCCTCGGCCCGGACGCGCCCCGGCATGAGGTTGCGCACCGTACTGGTCACGTGACGCACGCGGCGCGCCACGTCACGGAACGTGATTGACCACTTCGACAGTGCTCGGGTCCCCCGCTGTGGACAGTTCGCGTTGTCCAGCTTTCAAGTGGGAAGTCCAGAATTTCTCGGCTTCCACTGCAGAGCGGTCGTTGATCAGCTCGGTGAGCCGCGCGCGCGCCTTTCGACCGCTGCGGACCCATCGAGCCGACATGTCGGGGGCCGCCGCCGAGGCGGACGCGGCATGTGTCGTAGTAATGTCGTCCAGTTGGCGGGCTAGCACCCACATGGTGATGTTGCCAGCTCGCCTGAAGATTTCGTCGAGGAACTGGCTGCCGATCTTCCGGCTGACGATAGGGTCGTCGTCGACCTGCTGATCGATGATCTCCCGCAACGCGAGCACGTCGGCCGCTGATCGACTTGCCGCGAGCTTGCGGACAACCGGTGGCTCGATCGTGAGCCTGGCCTCGTAGACGTCCTTGATCGTGACGCCCAGCGCCTGAAGAAGTTGGCCGGTGTATCGGGTTGCCGAAGCGATGTGGGGACCGAGGACGCGCGCACCGCCGCCGGCGCCCCGGCGCACGGAGATCAACGATTCCGACTCCAGCACCGCCATTGCCTCTCGTACAGTCGCCCGCGAGATGCCGAACTTCTTCGCAAGCTCGGCCTCGAACGGAAGAAGCTCGTCGGGTGCGAATTCGCCCGTGATGATGCGCCGGCGAAGATCGTTGGCAACCAGCGTTCCAGCCTTGCGCACCTGAAGGGGCTGCATGTCCTCGAACGCCGTCATGAATAGCCTCTCACTAGCGGAGAATCGCCTGCCGACTCTTCAACACCAGGATATCTGATATGCCGAACTTCAGGTGATAGCCGGCGGCACCGCCTGTCACCGGAGTCCAACCTGCCGTGCGGCTACCGGCTACCACGTGACCGGGAGTAGTACATACCCCAGGCCTGATTGTCATACCGCAAGTCCAGATCCTCCAACGGCGTCGTTAGCGCCAGGCCAGGAAGTCGCCCGAACTGGGTCAACAATGCGATCTCGATTTCGAGTCGGGCCGGTGCTCCGACGCAGGTGTGAACCCCGAACCCATCGGTCATGCGCTGGAAGGGCACGGCGGATGTCAAAACGGTTCGGATCCGCAAGGGACGAGTCGTCGCGATTCGCAATGTCCTGCACCACCATCATCCCTTCACCGACCTTGATGAGTTGTCCGTTGACCTCGATGTCCTCGGTGGCGACTCGGCGGCGTCCGCGATGGATGACCGTCGAGATCCGCAAGATTTCCTCGACTGCCGCGGCCCAGGGTTCGGGATTCTTCTGAAGCTCCGCCAATTGGTCGGGGTTTACAGCGGGCCGTAGGACGCCCAGGCCGATCGTATTGGCCATCCTGGCGAAGCCAGCGGCGACACGAAGGCGAGCTAGGGAACTCGAGTGCCACCACTTGACCTAGTTGCCAGCCTCATAAGATATGAATATCAGAACTTAATATGTTATGGTTTGCTCCTTATGAGGGACGTAGCACGACGACCACCGTTGTTCGCGTCGGCCGCAATACGCCGTCGGCACGAAGTACCGGACCCGGTCACCATCGCGTCCGGCTCAGTCGCCCGGTATGAGAAATGGGCGCTCGGCCTGATCCCGACACCCTAGATCCACGGAGTCCTTGAGCCAGTCCTGTTACCCATGGAGCCACGCCAGATGACAACGACGTATCTCGACGTACGCAAGACACCCCGACTAGCCGCTACGGCCGCAGCCATCGGCAGCGCGCTCGAGTACTACGACTTCTTCATTTTCGCCAGCGCGGCCGCCCTAGTGTTCCCGACCCTCTTCTTTCCCACCACGAGTCCCTTCGTCAGCGTCCTGATCGCACTCGCGACGTTCGGCGCCGGCTATGTCGTCCGGCCGCTAGCGGCCCTGCTATTCGGACATTTCGGCGACCGCATCGGCCGCAAGTCCATGCTGGTGTTCACCATGGTGACGATGGGTGTGTCCACCATCCTCATCGGGCTTCTGCCGACCGCCGAGCAGATCGGTATCGCCGCGCCGATCCTGCTCGTGCTGCTGCGGTTGATCCAGGGGGCGTCGGCGGCAGGGGAATTTGCCGGCGCCATGACGACCAATATCGAACACTCCACGCGGAACCGGCGGGCGTTCTTCGGTGCCTGGACGGTCAGTGGCATCTTCGTAGGTGCGAGCCTCTCCACGGTGGTGTTCCTAGGAGTGGCCGCGCTGCCCAAGGACATACAGCTGTCCTGGGGTTGGCGGATCCCGTTCCTGCTGAGTGCCGTCGTGGTACTCGTCGGCTACGTCGTGCGCCGGCGGCTGACGGAGCCTCCCGAGTTCGACGACCTGCGTAAGGCCAACCAGACGCACCGCGCGCCACTTATCGTCGTGGCCACCAAGCATTGGCGCCCCATCCTGCTGGTGGCGGGCTGCACGCTGGTGTCGACCACACTCACCGTCACCGTCTTCGTGATGTCCTACAGCACCAAAGACCTCGGGGTCACCCCGACCGTGATTCTGCTGGCCACCCTCATCTCGCAGGTACTGGCAATCTTGACCTCGCCGCTGTTCGGTGTCCTCGCCGACAGAGTCGGAATCAGGAAGGTGTACGTCACCGGCACGCTCGCGTGCGCCGTGCTGATCCATCCGTATCTCTACATGGTCGGGACCGGCTCGACCATCCTGATCATCCTGGCGAACATCCTGATCCTCTCGGTGGCGTTCGCATCCAACAACGCACTCTGCCCAACCTTCTGGGGCCAGGCGTTCGATACCAAGGTCCGCTACTCGGGACTCGCATTGGGCAGCACGATCGCCCTGCCCATCGTCGGGTTGACCCCAGCCATCGTAGCGGGACTCGCACAAGCCGGTGGCCTGCCGCTCGCTGCGGTGTTCGTCTCCGTCTGCTGCCTAATCGCCTGCGGATGCGCGATCTTCCTACCGAACGTCATCCGGGACGATGAGGCGTCGGCCAGCCTCACCCAACCAACCGGCACAAACCAGCACGGCAGCGACAAGCTGGAGGTATAGCGGGCGGCGGGTCGTCGCGTCGACGCCCGCCCCGCCCACCCTCTAATCAGCACCAACAACGACAGGGTCGCCGCCCACGCGGCGACCCTGTTCCGTTCCCCGACCGACCGCACTCGTCACAGAGATGCACCGCGGCGATCGAAATCGGGTCGAGCGAAGACGCAAGCTCACTACATCCAGCGGGAACTCGTAAGCGGTGATCATCCGCGATCTGTTCTTGGACCTTCGCCAGCGCGACGGTCAGAGGGACTAGATTCCCTGCACCTTCGACCGCGACCACACCGGGCAGCCAACGCTGCCGTTGTTCTTCGGTCCCGAGCCCGTGGATGTAGTGGGTGACCATCCCGCGCGAATCTGGTTCGCCCAGCCGGTGATCGGGAATGCCGAGACAGAGTAGGCCGACCTCGCCCACCTTGCGCCAGAAGTGCTGCTCTGATTTCGGCGACATGCGCTCTCGCCTCGGGTCGGAAACGGTGAATGTCAGTCAGTCAACGTTCGGGCCAGAAACCGACGGGGTTCTGGTTGGCTCGCACCATGTCAGTCGAGCCGTGCGAAGCTCGGGACGTTAGATGTAGCAGAGACCTCGCGGTCGGGCAGGCCGGCCGCCCGCGTTCCGGCGAGCCGGCCACTGGTCAGCGCCCAGCCCAGGCCATAGCCGTGCCCGCCCACCGCATGGCCGACGTTGGCGCGGGTCGCGCAGTTGCCGGCGACGAACAGGCCGGGGATCGGCGCCCCATCGGGGCGAACGGCATGCATCTCCAGGTCACAGCTGACGGTGGCGCTTCCGTTGAAGCAGCGGTAGCGCCCCGGGCCGACGACGAGGTACGGACCGTCAGGCGCGCGACCGTTGGCCGGGCGGCCGTAGGTGTCGGGCATCTCGCCGCGCATGGCCGAGCCGAACGTGGCGATCTCCGCCGTGAGGGCCTCGCCGTCAAGGCCGAGGGCGTCGGCCACCTCATCAACGGTGCCGTGGTGGCCTTGGCCGGCGTCGAGGATGTCCTGCATGTAGGCATACGCCACCTGGGGGAAGGACGAGAAGAAGAGCTTGTCATGACGCAGCCACCCGTCGCGGGCGTCGGGTCCGTCGTCCGCCGCCGTCGCGAGGCGGTCAACCAGCGCGGCGTCGAGCACGACGAACAGGTCCTCGTCGACGGTCCGGGCGATGTCGAGGCCGCGCAGGTCGAGCTCGTTGGCGATGCGCCGTCCGGAGCGGGTGACAAGGAACGCCCCGTGCTCGAAGATGAACGGTTCGGGACGCACGTAGGGCCAGTCCACCATCCGTAGCTCGAGGCGCAGCGGGTTGTCCATGCCCTCGGTGGCAGCCCCCACCGCGGCGGCCATGCGGTGGCCGTCGCCGGCACCGTACGCTTTGAAGGCGAACTCATGGCCCAGCGGGCCGTTTCCGTCCGGGCCCGCCGCCGAGTAGTCGCCGGTGGCCAGGACGACGGCGCGGCGGGCAAGGACGTCGCGTCCAGGCGTCCGCACGCCGATCACGCTGCCCTCGTCGTCGGTGATGAGGCGGTCGGCGGGAGTGTCGCAGCGGATGCGCACGCCGCGATCGACGGCACACTGGCCGAGGACCGCGACGGCCGCCATCGGCGATGGGATGAGGACGTGCATGCGGTAGCGCGTGTGCATCTCCTCGGGGTGCGGGCCGCTGAACGTCACGCCAAGCTCGACTAGGCGATCGACGGTCGCCGCGACCTCGGCGGCGAGCAATTCGAGCTTCTCCATGGGCACCAGGTTCGGATCGGCTCCGTTCTTGCGCGCCCAGGCGAAGATGTCCACGCGGTGCGCCTCGGGCGAGTCTTCGATCCCGTGGGCGGCCTGGAAGGCTGTCCCGCCCGCCGTGATGGAACCGATCGCCCAGTCCGATTTTCCGCCGACCTGCGCGTTCTTCTGCAGCAGGATCACCGAGGCCCCGAGGTCCGCCGCCTCGATGGCTGCCATCAGCCCGGCGTCGCCCCCACCGACGACGACGACGTCGGCGACGTCAGCGGATACCACGGGTGATGGCGCCATTGGGTTCTTCCCTTCAATCGACAGTGTGAAATCGCGTGAATCCACGCTACATGCGTCTGGCTTCAACCCAATAATATCAGAATACCTGACTTTCAGCCAAGCGGCTGTTATGGTAATCAAGAGTTGATTGACGGGATCCTCGCGGCGTCTCGCGTCGGCACCTCACCTTCACCCACCCAGTTTCGGAGGAGAATCATGGCCAGCATCGCCTTCACGGAATCGGCGACCGTCGAGTCCCCGTTCCTTTCGAAGCCGTCGGGCTGTCCGTTTGATCCGCCCGCCGAGCTCACGCGGCTGCAGACCGAGCAGCCAGCCGCGAAGATCCGCCTCTGGAACGGCAAGGACGCCTGGCTCTTCACTCGTTACGAGGACGTGCGGGCCGTGCTGTCGGACCCCCGGTTCTCCAGCGACGCGACTCACCCCGACTTCCCCAACGAGACGGTGACACATCAGGAGCGGTACCTGGAGGGGAATGGGCTGCTCACCATGGATCCGCCCGAGCACACGCAGCTGCGTCGGATCCTCGCGCGCAACTTCGTCGTGCGCCATGTCGAGAAGATGCGGCCAAACATCCACTGCCAGGTCGACGACCTGATCGACGGCCTCGCCGAGATGGAGCCGCCGGTCGACCTCGTCGCCACTTTCGCGCTGCCGCTGCCCGGGCTGGCGATCTCGAGCTTTCTCGGCGTCCCCCGCGAGGACCGGCCGATGTTCTCCGACCTCGTCGCGCGGCTGACCGAAACCAGCGCGGGCGCCGAGCAAGCGCGCATCGGCTGGGAAGAGTTCGCCGACTACGTCCGTCGCCAGCTGACCGTCAAGGAGACCGCGCCCGGCGACGACGTGATCACCCGCCTGCTCGATGAGCACAAGACCCAGGGCACCCTCTCGCGAGAGGACGTCGTCACCAACATCCGGCTAATCCTCATCGCGGCGTTCGAGTCGACGGCCAACCAGGTCGCGCTCGGCGTCCTGCTGCTGCTGCTGCACGACGACCAGCGCGCGCTGCTCGTGCAGGACCCGAGCCTCGCCGAGTCCGCCATTGAGGAGATACTGCGCTACGCCACGATCGACCAGTTTGGCCGGCGGCGCCTGGCCACCGCCGACGTCGAGATCGGCGGCCAGCTCGTCCGGGCGGGCGAGGCCGTCGTCGTCGCGACGGCGACCGCCAACCGCGACGCCTTAGTCTTCGACCACGCCGACCGGTTCGACATCACCCGCGACGCACGTGCGCACCTCGCATTCAGCTACGGCGTCCACCAGTGCCTCGGCCAGGCCGTCGCCCGGATCGAGCTGCAGGCGGCGATCGGGACGGTCTTCCAGCGAATCCCCACGCTCCGGCTCGCGGTCCCCGTCGAGGAGTTGCCCTTCAAGAGCGACCGGTCGTTCTACGGGCTCCACGCACTCCCCGTCACCTGGGAGCCCGGCAGCATCCTGCCCCGCGCGACCGCCGACACGGACTAGACGACTGATTCCGTGAAGGTTGTGTGATGGAAGCACCCATCGCCTGCGACCACTAACACCAACTTCACGGAATCAACCATCCAGGAGACAGAGTCATGCGAGTCATCGTCGACGTCGAAAAGTGCGTCGCGTCCGGGAATTGCGTCATGGCCGACCCCGACGTGTTCGATCAGCGCGAGGAGGACGGGATCGTCATCCTCCTCAACGAGAGCCCGTAGCCCGAGCATCGCGACTCCGTGTTGACCGCGGCACGCGTGCGCCCCGCGATGGCCATCGCGGTCAAGGATTGAGCCGAAGGGGCATCGTCGCCGGCCTGGCCGCCGACGGGGGATGCGTCATGCCGGATACGAGGGCGAGATCGTGCTCGTCGGCGACGAGCATCACCTGCCGTACGGCTGTCTCCCCGTGCCGGGCACGGCCGCCTACCGACGCGGACTCGGCTTACCGGCCATGAACCGTACCGCCGTTCACATGCACGGTCTGGCCGGTGACGTAGTCCCCGGCGTCTGAGCAAAGCCACATCACGGCACCTGCCACCTCGTCGGGGCGCCCTCGGCGGTGCACTGGTATCCGGCTGAACGTCAGCCGGGTCTCGTCGTTCTCGGGCCTGCCCGGGGTGTCGATAGACCCCAGTGCCAGGGAATTCACCCGGACACCGGACTCGCCGACCTCCATGGCCACGTGGCGCAGGAGGCCCTCGATGCCGGCTTTGCTGGCCCCGTAGACGGACCCGCCGGTCGGCAAGCCACGGGAACCGGAAGCGGAGGAGATCTGCACGATTCGCCCCCAGCCGCGATCGACCATGCTGGCCAGCACCACCCAGATGCAGTTCATCGAGCCGTACATGTTGATGTCGATCCAGCGTGGCCACAGGCTTGGGTCGGAGTCTTTGAACTGACCGAGGTGCCCGGCCGTCTGACCTGGCTGCGGACTGGGCAAGCCAGCGTTCTGCACGAGGATGTCCACCGGCCCGAGCTCTTTCTCAATGCGCCGCACGCCTCGCTGCACGGCGTCAAGGTCGGTGATGTCGAACGGAACCGCCGTCGCGGACCCACCGGCACGCCGGACCGCGGCGGCGGTGTCCTCGGCATGCTGCGCGTTGAGGTCACTGGCCACTACGGTGGCACCCGCAGTGCCCAGGGCTTCGGCAATGGCTCGACCGTTGTTTGGCCCGGCACCGGTCACCAAAGCGATCTTGCCGGTCAGATCGATCGAGTACATGACACTCCTTTGCGGATGAGCCGACGACCAGATTGATGTTCACGTTTTGACTCCTCGAGTCCGGCGCGACCGCCCATGGCCAGATAGCCAGATACTCGAACCTTGTCACTCCGTCGCTTCGGTCTCCCCATACCTGTCGGAGTGGGTCGGCGACCAGCGCGTCCAGGACCTCAACCTGGGAGCCGCGGACCCACACAGGGTTGAGTTCCAGCGTGACGAGACGATCGCCGAGGTCTTCCGCGGCACTCACCACATTCAGGACGGCGGCTGCCACAGCGTCCAGGTCGACACCCCTGCCGTCACGCCGGTGGCGCGTGAGCAGCCGAGCCCCATGTAGCTGTTCAAAGGCATTGACCACGCCGTTGTGAGTGACGGGAAGCAGCGAGGTCTGGGTATCACGCAACGCCTCAACGAGCACCCCGCCGAATCCCACGGTGAGTGTCCGTCCCCAGGCCGGGTCCACCTCGACGGTCACCAGCAACTCGGTGCCCGGGCCGCGCATGGCGGTCACCAGTACTCCCTCGACGATCCCGGCCGTGGCCGCCGCGCCGACAACGTCGTCGTAAGCCGCCGCGACCTCGTCCGGGGTCTGGACGTTCAGCCGGACCCCGCCGATATCAGTCTTATGGGCTATCCCTGCCGAGACAACCTTGACTGCAACCGGGTACCCGATGCGCTCGGCGATAGCGACGGCTGCCTGTGCATCCGTCGCGACATCGCCGGGTACCAGCGGCACACCGAACCGTGCCAGGTGGTCGCGGGCCGCAGCCTCGCTCCATGGCGTCGAGACAGTGTCCGGCCGCAGGATAGGTGATTGCACCGGCGAGCGGTTGCCGTCGACGAGCAACGCCACGCGGCGACCGCTCCACCACGCGGCCGCACCCAGCGCGGTGAGGGTGGCGTCGATTCCCACGCTGGCGTGCAGGCCGTGCCTGGCCAGCAACTCCTGACGGGGAGTGGACAGGTCGGTGGGCAACCCGGACTGCAGTACGACGGGAATCGGCGACGACGCCGCGATGGTCGCCACGGTCTCGATGGCGGGTTCTGCTTTGTCGAGATCCCCGTCGTCGCGGGTGTAGGGCAGCGGCGCCGGGTAGAGCACGAAGTCCGCGCCGTCGTCGTGGCACAGCGCCTCGAGCGCGCGCGTGCTGATGGAGCGATCGGAGACGACCATGCCCGTGAGATCGAGCGGATTCTTCGCGTCCGCGTACTCCGGCATCACCTCTTTGAGGCGGTCGAGGGTGCCAGGGGCCAGGTCCGGCAGTTCGAGGCCGGCGTCGCTGGCTTGGTCGGCGATGAGGTCACAAAATCCTCCCGACAGCCCGATCGCCACCATCCTCGCGCCACGGATCGGCCGGTTCTGCGCCATCAGACCGGCCGTGGTGAGCAGTTCCTCCACTGTCCGCACCCGGATGACACCGAACTCCCGGAAGGCGGCATCCACCACCGCGTCGTTGCCCACCACCGAGCCGGTATGCGACAGGGCCGCCCGCTGACCGGCCTCGGTGCGCCCCACTTTGAGGGCGATGATGGGCTTGCCCAGCTCGGCCGCGCGCAATGCCGCCGCCGAGAACCGCTCCGGGTCGCTGATGGCTTCGAGGAAGGCGGCGATCACCGTCGTACCCGGGTCTTCCACCAGGTATTCGATGACGTCGACGGTGGAAACGTTCGCCTCGTTGCCGGTCGCCAGGACCGCCCGCATCCCGACACCCCGAACCCGGGCCAGGCGGATGACCTGGCTCGCAATTCCGCCGCTCTGCAGAGCGATCCCCACCGTGCCACGACACAGCGGCGGATCGAGGAACGACCCGAACGGCGCGAAGTCATCGGTGACGTTGACCATGCCACTGGTGTTCGGACCAAGGATCGTGACACCCTGTTCGGCGGCGATGACCTTCAGCCGAGCCGTCCGGTCACGACCTTCTCCACCGGCCTCGGCGAACCCGGATGCGATCACAACAACGTTGCGAATGCCGTGGTCGGCCACGGAAGCCAGCGACTCTTCCACGATCTCGGCCCGAACGACCAGACACGCCAGCTGGATATCGTCCTCGACATCGGAAATCGACCGGACGCATGCCTGCCCGTGCGCCCGCTGCCGGCCCGGGTTCACCAGCCACACCCGATTCGACCCGATCGACGTGAGGTTCCGATACAAGGCCGTCGACCAGGTGGACCGGTCGGATGCGCCGACGATGGCCACCGGCCCCGGCCGCAGCAGGCCTGCGATCTTCTCCCGACCGTTGTTCGCTCGGGTTGGGTCTCCACGATTCTCGGCGTTCATCGCCCGCTCCAAACCGGAGTCCGCTTTTCGACGAACGCTCGGGGTCCCTCCCGGGCGTCATCGGATGCCGAGACAACTCGACGCTCCATGTCGTTAATGTCCCACGCGGTGGCCACGTCGTGCAGCGGGACCTCAAGGCCGCGGTAGATCGTCCGCTTGCACGCCCTGACCGCCAGCGGTGCGTTGGCGGCGATCTGCTCGGCCAGGGTCAGGGCACGGTCGAGAGTGGACTCATGACCGATGACCTCGTTGACCAGGCCGTGCCGCAGTGCTGTCTCAGCGTCGATCGGCTCACCAGTCATGGCCATTTCCAGAGCGACCTTGACTGGTACCTGCCGTGGCAATCGCAGCAGTCCACCGCCGCCGGCCGCGAATCCTCGCTTTACCTCCGAAAGTGCGAAGGTGGACCGGGACGACGCGACCACCAGGTCGCAGGCGAGGACGACCTCAAGCCCACCACCGTAGGCATAGCCGTTCACCGCACCGATGATGGGCTTGTCGATGAAATGCCGGGTGATGCCGGCGAAACCGAATGGGGGCTTCGGCGGCAACTCCCCCGGCTTTCGACGTGTCGCGTCCCGCAGGTCCGCCCCGGTGCTAAACGAGCGATCACCAGCACCCGTGAGGACCATGACCCAGAGGTCGTCGTCGTGGGCGATCTCCTCGATGATCTCGCCGCACGACACGCTCATCTCGTAACTGACGGCATTGAGTACCGCCGGCCGGTTAAGCGTGACAAGGGCGACTCTGCCTCGTCGTTCAAACAGAACGGATGGCTCCTCACCGACGTCGCGTCCGGCGGCCTGAGAGTCGTTAGACATTGGCTGCCTCAGCGAACTTCTCGATGATCTGCACGTATTCCTCGACGATGTCGAGGAGTACCTGACGAGCAGGGCGGATTGAATTCATGCGGCCGACAATCTGTCCGACGGGATTGGTGATAAGGCGAGATGGCCCGGAGTCGATGCCCTTGGCAAAGTGGGCGATACGGGCGCGGGCGTTGCTGACCAACGCCGACTGGAGGGGCATCGGCAGCGGATCGGGCGCGTCCTTGGATTCCCACTCGTCGGTCCATGCCGAACGAAGTACTCGTACGGTTTTCCCTGTGATGCATCGCGAGCGCAAAGTGTCCGATGAGGACGCCAGCAGCAACTGATCCTTCACAACCGGGTGGGTCTCCGCTTCCGATGTCGCGGTCCAGATCGAGCCCGTCCAGACGCCCGCCGCGCCGAGTGCGATAGCCGCCGCCATTTGCCGTCCACAACCGATTCCACCTGCCGCCAGTACGGGCAACGGTCCGACCGCGTCCACCACGTCTGGAATCAGCACCATGGAGGTGATCTCGCCGGTGTGCCCGCCAGCCTCGTAGCCTTGCGCCACCACCATGTCCACGCCGGCAGCCTTGTGCCGCACGGCATGCTCAGCCTTTCCTGCCAGCGCCGTTACGAGGACGTCATTATTGTGCGCGCGCTCCACGAGTTCGGGTGGCGGGGAACCGAGCGCGCTGGCCAACAGTCGGACAGGGTGTTCGAAGGCGACATCGAGTAGCTCGGAGGCGTGTTGTACGGGATTCTCCGCGCGCAGACCTCTGTAGCCTGCAAAGCCCTCCGGCAGGGGCGGGACCTCATACCTCCCCATTAGCTCTTCGACGAAGTCGACATGCTCCCGCGGCAGGCGCGCGGTGAGGTTGCCGGCACCGTCGTGCCGCTGGTACTTCGCGGGCATCAGGATATCGATGCCATAGCTCTTGCCACCGACGCGCTCGTCGATCCAACGCAACTCGATGTCGAGTTGCTCAGGCGTGAACGAGGTGGCTCCGAAAACGCCGAACCCGCCGACGTTAGTGACCGCAGCGACGACGTCGCGGCAATGAGTGAAGGCAACGATCGGAAACTCGCAGTTGAGCATGCTGGCGATCGTGTTGTCCACTGTCGTCCTTTCCTACTCCCGCTGGGCGCTGTCGGCGCAGGCTTGATGGCTTCGCGGGGAGTTGAATACTTGATATTATGGCATCTGGTCTTGAATACCTGATATTATGATATTAATGGTTTCGCTGCCGAGCGGTCAAGGGCTCGGACAGGACACTGATGCGAGCTGGATTTCATACCGGAGGTTGCAGTGACACGGATCGATGTCGTCGTGGTGGGAGCTGGTATCGCAGGCAGTTCGGCCGCGCTTCGGGCAGTCGAACTAGGCCGAACGGTCTTGTTGCTCGACGTCGAGGATGATCCGAGCGCCGGAGGCAATTCGGCGATCGGCGGAGGCGGCGTGCACATCAGCCGGCTGAGCCTGGACTCCGACCCCGCACGCCTGAAGAGGCGCATCATGTATGCCCCCTTCGGCAACGTCCGCGAGGACATCGCGGACCTGATCGCCACCAATGCCGGCCGTGCCTACAGCTGGCTACTGGGGCACGGCGTGGAGTTCGAGAAGGAGGCACCCGGTGACATCAAGGCGATGCTCGCGCCGCTGCGCGATCTCGCCGATGCGCACGCCTGGCACGACCGTGGTCCACATCGCATGATGCAACGACTTCAGGAGGCGTTTGTCAGGGGTGGCGGGACGATTCGTAGCAGTACTCGAGCGCGCGAGCTGGTGGTGACGAACGGCGCCGTAACGGGCGTGTTGCTGGCGAATGGAGAACAGATCGATGCCACCGCCGTCGTCATCGCCGACGGCGGCTATCAGGCCAACCCCGAGTTGCGGAAGCGGTTCATCGGCCCGGCCGCGGACCGGATCTTCCTCCGCGCACCGCGCAACGGTCAGGGCGACGGCCTACTCATGGCAGAAGCGGTCGGCGCACAGTTGTCCAACGTGGAAAACTTCTACGGCCACTGCATGCATCTCGATGTCCTGCACAATGACCGGCTGTGGCCATGGCCTGCGCTTGACGAGCTACTGACCGACGGAGCGATTCTCGTCGACACCCAGGGGCGCCGCATCACCGACGAGGGCAAGGGCGGAGTGTGGGCAGCGAACGTGGTCGCGCGGCTCGACGACCCACTGTCCACTTTTGTCGTGCTCGATGAACACATCTGGCAAGCAGCCGGAGAACTGGTGTGGGGCCATCTTGCGACCAATCGCGAGTTGGTGGCCCGGGGAGCGACCGTCTTGCGCGGTCACGACGTCGCGGACGTCGCTCGGCAAGCAGGTATCGACCCTGCTGGACTCGCCGCCACCGTGGACGAGTACAACGCCGCGGTCCGGGCCGACGCGAGTGAGAGTCTCCCGATTCCACGTACCGCCAAGTCCTCGCCACTGGACGGTCCAATGCTGGCATTGCCGATGGTGCCTGCGATCACTCACCCCACGGGCGGCATCGTCGTGGATACCGCCAGCCGTGTTCTCGACTCGGTGGGTGTCCCTATCACCGGTCTGCTGGCAGCAGGCTCCGCGGCAACCCCTCCACATAGTAATTACTTCGGCGGCATGGCAACGGCAATGGTGCAGGGCTTGGTGGCCGCCGAGACCGTCTCTGCCGGAGCCGATTCCCCCCACGTCACGACACTGGAGCACTGACGTGACAACCGATCCAGCCAAGCTTGCGCATGGGACGCATCCCACGGCCGATGTCGCGCTCGCTGCCCGGAGATCGCCGCGTCGTTCGAGTTGAACTCCGTCGAGAGCGCCGCCGTTCGCGCACCGGAACTGGGCGACGGTCGAACTAGCGGCGCACGAGGGTCCGCACGAATCCCGCGCGGTCTTGCGTGATCCGGACGGCAACAACCTGCGCACCCGGAATGGATCTGCCACCCACCCAGCCTGACCGCACCCCGATCACCAGCCACCAACCAAGACCGGCGTGTCACCAAACCTGCCAACGTTCATGGACACAGCACTAGTCGGCCAGTGCCTTGGTGGCGTCGGCCGCAACGGCCAGCGCGACTAGGTGATCATCGACGGTGGCCAGGCCCGCCCCCATGGTGTTCACCGCGAGGTGGCTGGCGCCAGACTCCTGCCAGCGGCGGGCTTCCTCGGCTAGTTGCTCGGGGTCTCCCCGCCAGAGGACTCGTCCCTCCATGCCGAGCCGCGCCGGGTCCCGGCCGGCCGCGGTAGCTGCCTGTTCGACCATGGCCCGGGCCTGGTCCAGGTCAGCGCCGGGGCCGATTTGCGGAAACCAGCCATCAGCGAGCCTGCCGGCGCGCCTGTAGGCCCGCTCGGACTGGGCGCCGAACCAGACTGGGATGGGCCGCTGCACCGGCAACGGTGCCAGCCCAACGCCGGTCACCTGGTCGAATTTCCCCGAATAGCTGAGCGAGGGCTCGGTCCACAGTCGGCGCATCAGTTCGACCTGCTCCTCGATCCGCCTGCCACGGGTGGCGAAATCCTGCCCGAGTGACTCGTACTCGACCCGGTTCCAGCCCAGTCCTACGCCCAGGCGGAACCGGCCGCCAGTCAGCAGGTCCACCTCGGCGGCCTGCTTGGCAGCCAGCACGGTCTGCCGCTGCGGCAGGATGATGACGCCGGTGACCAGCTCCAGCCCGGTGAGGCTAGCCAAGAAGCCGAACATCACCATCGGCTCGTGGAACGTGGCCTCCACGTCGTAGGGGCCGTTCCAGCCCTGATGGACCGCCGGGTCCGCCCCGACGACATGGTCATAGGCAAGTACGTGGCTGAAGCCGAGTTCCTCCACGCGCTGGCCATAAGCACGCACGGCGCCCGCGTCGGCTCCGATCTCGTTCTGTGGGAATACAACGCCGATGCGCATGAAGCCTCCGTTACTCCGGGACCTGGACGTCGAGGGCGGCTAGCCGTATCTCGCTACCTTCGCCTCGCCTACACCGCTGACCGTGGCCACTTCGGCGAGACTGGACGGCGCGTCGTTGGCTGTCTGCCGCAGGGTTGCGTCGTGGGAGACCAGGTACGCGGGCAAGCCCTGGTCTTTTGTTTCGGGTCGCGGTCGAGAAGCAGCGCGGTGGGCCATGGGCGCTCAGAACGCCGCGAAGCCTGAGTCGGCGGTAATGACCCCTCCGTTGAGCACCGCGGCGCCCTCAGCGGCGATGAACAAGGCCAGCCGGCCGAGTTCCGCGGGGTTGGCGCGGCGGAGGAACGCCGCCTCGGTCCGCGCCCGGGTCGCCTCACTGCGCGCGCTGAGCTGACCGGACTCCCGGCGGGCGATCATCGCCTTTGTCTGCCCCGTATTGGTGTGGCCAGGGCAGATCGCTACGGAGCAGATTCCGTCCGGGCCGTACATCGCGGCGATGTTCTGGCTGAGACCGATCACACCGTGCTTAGACGCGGTGTATGTCGCGCCGCCGTTCGAGCCGGTGAGACCGGCGGCCGACGAGGTAGTGATGACCACACCGGCACCCGCTTTGACCATGTGCGGCAGGACCGCCCGGCTCACCAGGAAGGGTCCGGTGAGATTGACCGCGAGCCCGCGTTCCCACTCCTCATCGGTGCATTCGTCCACGCCGAGGAACCGGTCGGTGATGCCAGCGTTGTTGCAAAGAACATCGACCTGCCCGAACTGCTGGACAGCCGCGCTGACGAGCGCGTCGACGTCCGCCTGCTTGCTGACGTCGGCCCGCACCGTTACTACGGTGCCGTGGTCGCGCAAGGCGGAGAGAGCCGTTTCGTCCACGTCGGCGGCCACCACCGAAGCGCCCGCGTCGGCGAACGCCCGCACCATGGACAGCCCAATGCCGGATGCGCCTCCGGTCACGATCGCAACTTTGCCATCGAGTCGCACAATTTACCTCTCAAAACGTCTGAATGTTGAATATCTGATGTTACGACCTTATCTGCTTGACCCGCCGAACGCTAGTAGTCTCTTGGCCTCGATCTTGCTCATGCCGTGCGGGACGAGCAGGTGATTGACGTGGCCTGCGCCCCTAGGTAATCTCGCGCTGACTCCTTCGCATACACAACCTGGGCGGAGTCCTGTCCATCTGAAGACCTGACTTTCAGGTATACGATTCACGTGAGAGGCGGCGCCAGATGAGGTCGATACGGGGCTTTATCGACAGCGATGTTCACCCGCTGGTCCAAGGTGAATACCTTGCCAGCCTCCGGCCCTATCTGACCGAAGGCTGGCACAAGCACTTCGAATCGAAGTCGGGCGGCGCGTGGGGTGGCGGTTTCCGCCTCCCCTATCCGCGCTACAAGCTGCCGTTCAGTAATTTCGCACGGGACACCTTTGCTCCTGACGGAGGGCTGCCGTGCACAGACCCGGTGATCACGGCTAAGAGCTATCTCGATCCGTACGCGGTGACGGCAGCGATTCTGATCCCACTCGAGCACGCCTTCGCGAGTTCGTTTCCCAACGCCGACGAGACCATCGCACTGGCGCGCGCGATGAACGACTACTTCATCGCGGAATGGCTCGGTCGCGATTCGCGATACAAGCTGGCGATAGGGGTCTCCCCTAAGGATCCGCAGGCGGCGGCGGACGAGATCCGGCGGCTCGAGGGCACCCGTGGTGTCGTCGGTGTCTACCTTCCGCTGACCGACTGCCTGCTCGGCAATCGGTACTTCTATCCGATCTACCAGGCGGCCCAGGACGCGGGCTTGCCCATCATGTTGCACATCGCGGCCGGCGAAGGTGACTTCCGGGGTCAAGCCGCGCTGCCGGGCGGCCAGCCGAGCTTCTTTTCCGAACGGAGTGTGACCTTCTCGACTTTGGCGCAGTCGAACATGGTGAGCCTGATCTTTGAAGGGGTCCCAGAACGGTTCCCGTCGCTGAAGTTCGTTTTCGTCGAGTTCGGTTTCAGCTATGCACCACACGTCATGTGGCGAATGGACGATCGGTGGCGAGCCTTGCGCAACGAGACACCCTGGGTCAAGCGGCCGCCAAGCGAGTACGTATTCGAGAACATACGTTTCACCAGCCAGCCGATCGACGAGCCGCCGGTCCCTAGGTACCTACTGCAGATGCTCGACATGATCGATGCCGAGCGAACCCTGCTGTTCTCGACGGACTACCCGCACTGGGACACCGAGTACCCGGGGCGCGTGTTGGCGCCCCTGCCCGCCGATCTCAGGCGCCGACTCCTGATCGACAACGCACTCGAGACATACCCGAGGCTCGGTCCGGAACTGAACGGCGACTTGCCCTCCGACGAGGTCCTGATCAGGGCAGACGTGGCAGGCGACTGAGATGGCATTTCAAGAGGTCTGCAGCGTCGGTGAGTTGCCGATCGGAGGCCGGCTGATCGTCGACGTTGGACGCCTGTCGATCGGCTTGTTCAACGTGAACGGTCGGTTCTACGCCGTTCGCAACGCCTGCCCGCACCACGGAGCGAAGCTGTGCCTCGGCGACGTCGGCGGCACGATGCTCCCGTCGGAGATAGGGAATTACGACTACGGGATGTCTGGACAGGTCCTGCAATGCCCCCGCCACGCATGGCAGTTCGACCTGGAAACGGGTCGGTCGATCCACGACCCGGATCGTCGTCGCTGCCGGGTGTACGCGGTGAAGGTCGAGGACGGACGCGTTCTCGTCGATGTTTGAGCGGGCTGAGGACGGAAGTAGCGGACCGTGAGCGAATACTCGGGCATCCGCCCGTGAGGCAACGACTCATCAACGCGGGCATTTTGATCAACGCGCGGGCTTGACGACCGCCACCGATCTAGAGTCCTGTGCCAGGAATTCGTTGAAGATACGAGTTGAGGCGTTCGCGGATCTCGTCCGCGGTTTGGTCCAAAGTGAAGGGTTTCGGGTTGGCGTTCCAGGTGGCGAACCAGTCGCGAATATCCTTCTCCAGGGCCCGAATTGACCGGTGTGCGCCGCGGCGGAGTTTCTTGTGGGTCAGCAGTGCGAACCACCGCTCGACCTGGTTGAGCCAAGAGGTATAGGTCGGGGTGTGGTGCAGCGCACCTTCTCATGAATTGCGGCTCATTGCTGATCTTGAACGTGTCGACCACGTGCGGTTTGACCCCGAACGCCCTCCAGATCCGGCCCACCGTCGACCTCGACAACCCGGTCTCGGCGGCCATCGACGCCCGCGACCAGTGGGTGGGATCGGCCGGTTGGCGCTCCAGGGTGGCGCGGTTCGTCGGCCAGCCCGTCGGGCCGAGTCTCCAGGAATCGTTGCCGCCACTTGCACACCGTCTGCGGCCACACCTACGTCGGCGGCCACCTATTTGTTGGATTTTCCAGCCGCACAGCCCAATATGATCCGACACCGCCAGCGCCCGCGCCGACTTCGCCCGCCGCTGCAGCGTGTCACGCTCCCTCATCGGTCAACGTCAAGTCGGCCATCGGCCGGCCCCGTCTTGCCATGGCCCACCCTACAACTGATCATCGCCATTCCGCCGTAGCACCCTAGGACAGGTTATCTGAATACCTGATCTTAAGGTATTATCAGTGGCGCTGGAGCGACCGGACGATCTACAGCCGTTGAGGAGAGCACACATGATCGAGATTGGCATTTTTGACACAGGGTCCACCGACCTGCCGCACAAGCTCAGCGCTTCGGGTGTACGCATCGTTGACGCTGACCTGCCTGAGATTCATGAGGCGGCACGCCGGCTAACGATCGCTCAGACGCGTCGTGCCGTGCTCGCCGATCGGCTTGGCTATGACATCTTCTGGAACAGTGAGCATCACTTCTGCTTGGAGGGGTCAGAGCTCAGCCCCAACCCCTTGCAGACCCAGACGGCTGTGGCCGCGCTGACCAAGCGAATCCGCCTTGGGCAGATGGCCAACATCGTCACCTGGCATCACCCGCTTCGTCTTGCCGAGCAGATTGCGATCCTCGACGTACTCAGCGGCGGGCGTGTCGATGTCGGCCTGGGGCGTGGCTACCAGAGCCGCGAGATAGACACCTTCGGCGCCACCTATGGCGCCTCGACGCTTGATCAGGAGCGTGCACGAGCGGCCTATGAGGAGGCCCACGAGATCCTCGTCAAGGCGTGGACTGAGGACTCCTTCTCACACGTCGGGCAGTTCTTCTCGGTTCCCCCCTCGTGGATCAAGTGGAACCACTCACAGACGATCGCCTACTTCGACGAGGAGGGGCGCAGTCCCGGCCTTGAGGATGTGCTCCACGTGGTGCCCGGGGATCCCAGCGCTGGCGGGCCTGAGATCTTCCGGGGGACCACGATCCGCCAGCTCTCCGTGCTGCCTCAGCCGGTGCAATCGCCTCACCCGCCAATGTGGGAGCCGTTTGCCAGCGACCGCTCGATCCGCTACGCGGCCAGCCATGGGCTCAATGGCAACTTCAACAACCTCCCCACGTCGATGCTCAAGGACAAGATCGGCGTCTACATGAACGCCGCCGCCGAGGCCGGCTGGCCTGACTATCAGGACCGCGGCGAGTTCAAGTGGGGCTGGGACGCCGAGCGGCGTCGAGGTGTCAGCACCGTGCGGTGGATCCACATTGAGGATTCAGGGGTTGGCAACGTGAAACAGGCGATTGAGATGCAGCGCCGCCACATGGACTTCTTTCATCCCTTCGGCCTGAACGCAGGACTGACTGCGAAGGGCGAGAGCCATTTCACGCCTGAGCGTCGCGCGGAGACCGGCATCGACATCATGGGCAGCAAGCAGCAAGTGCTCGACGGGCTCATGGAGCTCAAGGAAGCGGCTTACGCCGAGGGCGACTTCATCGTCAATCTGGAGTTCGAGCAGTGCGTGGCCAACTACCGGGAGTGCGAGGAGCAGATGCAGATCTTCGCCGAGGAGGTCATGCCCGAGCTACGGCGCGCATGCGGTGGCGGAGTCGAGCTACCAGATAGCACCGTCGACCTCGAGCCCGACTACCTGTCGGCCGGGGTCTGAACGATAAACGATGGCGTTATATCGCCAGCTCACAACACCTTTCAACCGCACGCCTAGCAGCGCTTGCAGGCTCTCCTAAAGCCGGTGTCGCATGTTCGACCGCCGTACTTCGACAACGTTCGAGCCACGACCTGGTCGTGGACATCAAGTTGATGCCGCCACCGGGCATCTCCCTGACTGCTCAATTGCTCGGTGGACCCGATGATGTCAGTGAACAGGACGGTGGCGAGCACGCGTTCGCTAGTGAGCGAATGCCCTCGCCCACAGACGAATCCGACGGTCTCTACGGCAAGCGCACTGTCCAAGGCCGCATGAGGTCCCGGCGGTAGCGCCCGAAATTCGGCATTGGGCATTGCGGCGGCCAACGCCCGAGACGCCTCAATGCAGACCATTCCGTCGCCTGGCCGTGCGAGCAGCAGTGACCGTGTATGCACGGAGGGCAGTATGTCCCGCACGTCGATCTCCGTCATTGCCCGGCAAATCATGGCCGCCATGGCCGGGCTTGCGCTCGCGCGCTCGTACCTGCCCAGCATCTCGCGTACTCCTGGTATCTCGGCTGCGTCGCCGAGCATCTCCTCCGCCGCGTCGATTGCCTGATGGATCAGCGGGCATAGATGGCGCAGCAGTTCCGTGATGATTTCAGCCTTGGAACCAGGCCCCTGCTCGGGTCGGCCACGCAGGTTCGTCGAGTGCACGGACCCGCGTTTAAATGGCAGCGCGCCGAGATTCAGTTCCGCTGTCGGACCCCCTTATAACCCGATGATTGTCAGGTGGCCGTTTTCGGCGAGTGCTTTGACGTTCTTGGGCAGATAAGCGCAGCCTATGATATCGAGAATGACGTTGGCGCCGGAGTACTCAGCGTTGATCACCATTGGGAATTCCTGCTCGCGATAGTTCATCAACGGCTGTGCGCCGAGTTCGCGGCAGCGATTTAACTTGAACTGCGGTCCGGCGGTGACCGCCACATTGGCTCCCATTGCGCGGCCCACTTGTATTGCGTGGGTGCCGATTCCGCTGCAGCCGCCGTGGATTAGGAGCGTCTGTCCATCGCGCAGCCTCCGGTCATCACCACGGTCGACCAGACGGTAGCGGCGGCCTCGGGTAGCGCCGCCGCGGCGGTGACGCTGATCCCTTTGTGCACCGGCAGCAATTGGGTGGCGGCAACGTTACCCGTTCGGCGTAGCCGCCGCGGGCGAGCAGTGCACACACCACATCGCGGGGCGCCCAATCCTGCACTCCAGCAGCAACCTCGGCGACGACACCGGAAACTTCAAGTTGTCAGCTCTGCAGCTCGCAAATCACGACGGGGATGTCGCGACTGGTCCGCTTTTGATAGGCCGCGTAACCCTTGTATGCCGCAACGATCCTCGGCCACAGTTCAGCCTTTTCTTCTGCGCTTGCGGTGCGGGCATGCATCTTTCGCCGAGCACCGTTGATCGTCAGTGCGGCGTCCGGGTTGGATTGGAGATTGCGGTACCAGTCGGGATTGCGATCATCGCCTCGCTTCGAGGCGACGAGCACCGCGCGATCCGAATCGTGGATCGGCGTGGTCAGATAGCAAGAGCGCGGCAGCCCCGTCGTGCGGCCTATTGTGTGCAGCTCCACCACTGGCATCCCGTAGGGCGCGGCCAACAATCTGTTACCGCTGACGGTCAGGACCACTCGGTGCGCGAGATTCATCAACTTGGCACCTAGGTCTTTTAGTGCGTAGCGGTTCATCGATGGTTTCCTTCGGTCGAACGTCGCGACGACTCGGTGACCCTTCGTCATTTGACACCAGCGATATCTACGATCCCGCCATGACCGATGCCCAGCGCGTTGAGCCGGTCCATCCACGTCTCGCTCCGCGCGGCTCGCGACGCCGAAGCCGACATGGTCGAGGCCGACGCGGAACTCCGTGAAACGCTCGTCTGGTACACCCCGCTCATGCGGGTGGATACCGAAGAGCCTCCCACCGGGAAGCGCCCAGACCAGATGGCGGAACCCGGCGTCGGTGTGTTCGTCGAGCACCGGATCGGACCGAAAAGCTCGCGGTTCAAGGGTCCGCCGGCCGCGGGGTCCGTCACCGTTACGGCCACATGGGCGAGGCCCCGAAACTCAGCCATGTCCGACCTCCTGTCTGTTGGTGAGGGTCATACGATTGGTTCTGCGCGACGGGCCCGCGACCGCATGTCCCGCAGGTACATCTGATAGCCCACGATCCACAGCTGCTGCGGAATCACCCGATCGGCCAGACGCAACCCGGTCAGCAGCCACTCGAACCGGCGTTGCTGGCCGGCTGTCCACGGCAGGTCCATGAGCTCGCGGAAACGCGCGGGCAGGAAGCCCGTCGTCGCGAACAGGCTCAGCGGCCCGCCGATGACCCGAATCGGCCAGGGCAAGAAGGCCATGCTCGCGATGCCATGGAGGTGCCGTCGAACCGGCGGATCGATTCTCAACTCGTCCATGGACTTTCTCCAGTACTCGTTAAATGCGATGCGGTCCGTGGGCCACATCGACTCCGGCACTTGCAAGGTGGTTCCGAGCCTTTGCCCATCTTGATACACCGCGTCCGCGCTGACACTGTCCAGTGGTCCGTACAGGTACTCGTGTTGGTCGATGAAAAAGCGGTACAGGCAGGCGGCCACCCACAGCTGTAGCCTGGGGTCAAAGGCGTTGTAGGACATCGGGCTTTGCGATGTGGACCGCACCTGCGCGTGGGCGATGTTGACTGCGCGCCGGATCAATCTGCGATCAGCTTCTGTGCCGATCGTGGCGGCGGCCAGGTACGTGCGTGTGGTCCGGGCCCGCTTGACCGGGTGCTTGTAGATATTGCCCGAGTCGACAGGGCTCTCCAGGACGCCGTACCCGACACCCGGCAACGACAGCTGCATGATGACGTTTGCCGCCGGCAGCAAAAGGGCTGCCGGGTTGAGAAGGTCCGCGACCCTCGTCGGTCGTCGCCTCATGAGGGTAGTACACCAGGATGTGAGACGCTGCTGTGGTGTTCGTGCCGAGTTCGGACGCGGTCGGCATTCTGGTTGGCTGGCTTGTCGACCGAGTGCTTGCCGACCCTCGGCGAGCGCATCCCGTGGCCGGGTTCGGCACGGCCGCCGCGACGAACGCGTCCGCACGAGGTCGTCATCGGAAGTCTCCTTCGTCAGCTCGAGTTCCGCAGGGGTTCCCGAGCGCAGTTGCGTTTCGGCGTCACTGCGCCGCCAATTGGCGATGACAACCCGTTACTTGGCGATGTCGACCGCGCCAGGTCGTGGTTGAGCTGATCGGTCACGTCGACGTAGCTGATCACCTCACCGCCGAGTTGAAGCTTCAGCGGACCCCTCTCGGTGTCACGATACGTAGCGATGAGACGCCTGGCCGCCGTCGGGAAGTCGCGCTCGTTCCCTTCGACGTGCGCCAAGATCAGCGCCTTCGTGCCGTCATCGCTCCGGAGCAATTCGGACTTGCCCGATCCCCAATACGAGCTGACCGCGGTGATACCAGGCGTGGCGGCAAGCTGTTGAGTAAGTGCCTGGCCGGCGGCAACCGCGTCCGGATCGTCGACAGATTGGCCGTCGGTGGTGGTCGCCAGAATGACCAGGTTGGGTTTGCCGGCGTGGAAACGCTGCTCTGCCAAGGCAGCAGCGCGCTGCGATTCAGAAGAAACGCTATAGAAGCCGCCGCCTGATAGGCGCTCGCTGATCCCCGATCCATACACGAATGCGGCAACCATGAGCACCAAGGTCGCGGCGAGAAGGTCCTTCGGCCGGCCCACGGCTAATCGTGCGAGCCGGTCTAACATGACTACCTTCCTCTCCTCGGCGCCCGCGAGCGCCGCGGCGCCACAGCGAGCGCAGGCGGTGGAATTCCGGAACCGTATGCGTAATTACGCGCCGCGAGTCCGGGGGCTTCAGTGGCCATTTCTCACCAGGCTTTCGTTCGTCGTGGACGTCGTGTCGGGTCAAGGCGAGCCGACTACCAACGCATCTCCGGCGATTGGCACGGACTTCTCTCAGTGCCGGTCGCCTACCAGATGAGGGACTACGAGGGTCACGCAGCTGGCAGTTGGAGGTCGCAGACTTCTGCGCAACAGCTGCAACCTCATGGCATCTCCGGTCCCGCGTGCCCACCAGGCCGCTACGAGGTGTACCTCCTCATTTGCGGTAATCATCTTCGCTCCTTCGGATGTCGCCTTCGTGATAGGAATCGTCACTCGACTGCGGTGCGACGAGCGCAGTAGCGCGCTACTGCAATCTCGCGGGTTTCGGCACGGTACTACTGAGACGCGGTCTTGAGCTTCGGCCAGTTCCCTGCCCAGACGACAGGGGTCTGTCGTCCACGTGGGCAGATGGGCGACGCCGATATCGCCGACCCCCCACCTCAAGGGATGCCTCGCTTCGTCGACCTTGTCGAGCCCCCGGCAGGTCGATGTCGATCGTGCCAAGAAGGTGATTGACGGTGGGAACTATGACTGCCAGCTGGCATGTTGGTGATGCGCGTCGGTGGACGAAAAGGCCTGCCCCGTAGGGGTGGGACGATAGGCGCGTAAGCCATTGAACCGAAGTACGTCCGGTGCGAGCTAGCCCGGCTCCGGAACATATTGGGCTCCGGCCAATTTCGGGCTACAAGGGTCTGCCGATTGTTGGTCCTGCCTTCTCAACGTTGACGCTCGCAATTCAGTTTTTGAAAATCGGCTGGAAACGAGACCTGCCGGACTCCAAGGCTCGCGGTTCTACCGCGCACTGCAAAGCGGGAAGTTTTTGTACTGCATGTGGCTCCGTTATCAGGATTGAGGCGGCGTTCCGTCCCGGGGAAACGCCCCATCCGCCCTGGCGGTTGCCGCCGGCCATCTTTGGGGTCTGTCCCGAGCGTCGAAGGGAACGTCGCGACTCAGTAGTGCCGCACCGAAACCGCGAAATTGCAGTAGCGCTTTACTGGGCTCACCGAAGCCAACGCCAACGACGATTTCCATCACGGAACTCGGCGCTCGACGTGGCAGCCATCGTTCCGCCATGACATCGATGGAGGCACCATGATGGGTAGCGCAAAGTACATCGATCGGGTCGGCCTCACCGGTTCGCGCCCTCGGGCAGCACCGGCCAAACGGCTGAGCACCTGGACGATGACCCGCGAGGCGCTCACCGTCGGACTCGACGACGGCGACGGTTTCCTGGGCCGGACACGAGGCAACGATATCACCCGATTTCGTTGCGCCGGCCGGCGTTTCGTATCCATCAGCCATCCTGACTATGTAGATCACGTGTTGCACGAGGCCCGGCTCAAATACGTCAAGTCAAACGAATATGAGCCCATCCGAGCCGCCGCGGGCACAAATTTGCTCACCGACGAGGGCGATTCCTGGGCCGCCCACCGCGGGGTGCTGAAACCGACCTTCGCGCGGCGTCACCTCAACGGCCTCGTCGACCTGATGATCGACCCGATCACAGACGTCGCCGACGCGCTGCGAACGGGCGCCCGGTTCGACATGCACCAGACGATGGTCGAGGCAGCCTTGCGGGTAGTCACCAATTCCCTGTTCAGCCAGGACTTCGGGCCGTTGGCCCAGAGCATGAAGGACCTGACGACCCGGGGGCTGCGGCATGCGGAGCGGCTGGAGCGACTGGGGCTATGGGGCCTCATGCCGCGTCCGGTCTACGACGCGCTGCACCGGTTAGCGTCCTCCGGCGTCCGCCTGCCGCCACCGCTGCGCGACATGCAGAACATCGCGTTGACGCTCCACCGCGCCGTCAACTCGGTGATCGATGAGCGACTGGAACACCCGACCGACTCCGCTGACCTGCTCAACGTGTTGCTGCGGGCTGACGGCGGAACCTGGCCACGCCGGCGGATCCGCGACGAGGCGCTGACCTTCATGCTCGCCGGTCATGAAAACACTGCAAATGCCATGTCCTGGTTCTGGTATCTGATGGCGCTGCACACCGAGGCCCGTGACCGGATGCTCGCTGAGGTGCACGACGTGCTGGGCACGCGCCGCGCGGGCGCCGACGACTTGGGCAGGCTGCCGTGGACCACCGCGTGCCTGCAGGAATCTCAACGCTGCTTCTCCTCGGTCTGGATCATCGCGCGGCGCGCCATCCAGGACGATGTCATCGACGGACATCGCATTCGGCGCGGCTCCACGGTCGTCATCCCAATCCACCACATTCACCACGACCCGCGCTGGTGGCCCGACCCGGAAGCCTTCGATCCCCGCAGGTTCTTAAAGGGCGCCAAGGACCACCCCCGCTCGGCATATCTGCCGTTCGGCGGCGGTCGACGCATCTGCATCGGGCAGAGCTTCGCGTCGATGGAGATGGCTCTGATCGCGGCAATCATGAGTCAGCGCTTTACCTTTGACCTTGCGCCCGATCATCGCGTCGAACTCGAGGCGACGCTGACGCTGCGGCCCAAGAGCGGACTGCACCTGATCGCGAGCAGCCGCCCATGAGCAGTACCCCCGATTAGACATGCTCGGCGCATTCCCCGATGAACGTCGCCGGCGTGCTTACAGACGTGGCCTCGTAGCAGATCGCACCGTCGCCCCCGCTGGCCGCTGTCCCATATCCCAGGCGCAAGATCAACCGGCGTCATCCCCACTATGTGCGCGGGAGTCTTGGCGAGACGGTGGGTATCGGTCGGGTAGGCCCCGGCGGCGAGTACGCCGCGGTTCACATTGACGCGTTCGCGACCGACAAGGCCGTCGTTGCCAGCGTTTCGACCGGCCGTGGCAGCTTGCCGTGCCGGGCGCGACAACGTGGCTCGCGGTGCTCGGCGTGGCAGCGTTGTCGACGGCGCTCGCCTGCAACGTCTTCCTTCAGATCTTGCGGCGCTCTGGCGCATCCGATGCCATGCTGGTGACGCTTCTCGCACGGTGACGACCATCCCGCTGGGCTATCTCGTGCTCGGCGAGAGCATCTCGCTGCGACAATCGTCGGTGCGCGCGTGATCGGCAGCGCGTTACCGTTGATCGACGGCGGGCTATCAAACGCGTTCGCGCTGTTCATTCCACGCCGACAGCCATCCTGTGAACCGGCCGCTGTCGCGCTGGCCGTCGTGCCATGCCGCGTGCACGAGGCCATCGTTTGCCACCAGCAGCACCACGTCGAGACCCTCGGAGCGGCGCAGCGTGTCGATCGCTTGGGCCGGGGTCTGCACGATTGGGCCGGCGATATTGAAGGAAGTATTGACGGACATTTCCACGTCGATGCGACGGCCGAGCGCTTTCAGATAAGCGTAGGTGAGGGGGTCGTCTTCATGGCGCACAATCTGGATCCGGCCGGTGCCGTCGGCGTGAATCACCGCCGGAATTTTGTCGCGGGCGTGCGGCTTCGCGTACGCCGTTAAAACCATGTAGTTGTAGGCGCTGTAGTCGGCGTCGGATGCGCCCGGATTTAGCTCGAAATATTCATGCGCCGCTTCCAGCGTCGCCATCGGCGCCAGCGGGCGGATCGCCTCGCGGTATTTGACGCGTTCGTTGAGCCGCTCACGCACCTCGGGATCGCAGGGGTTGGCGAAAATCGAGCGATGGCCGAGCGCGCGTGGTCCGGTCTCGGCCGGCCCCTGATACAGCGCGATGACGGCGTTCTGCGCCACCATGAACGCCATCAGATCGGCGACGGCATCGCGGCCTTCGGGCGTCGAGATGTCGCCGATCCGGCTCGAGGCAACATCGTCAGCCTTGAGCGCCGCCGCGATGTCGTCAGGTGACGGCGCGGTGCCGCAGTAAAACGCATGCGTCATCGCAGCGCCGCGCGGCGCACCGGCGATATGCGCGAACAGCCAAGCGGCGCCAATGGTGACGCCGGCGTCGCCGGGAGTCGGCGGCACCCAGAGATGCAAGCGGGCTTTGCGCTGCTGCGCCTTTGCGAACCACGCCTCGTCGAAATGTTCGAGCAGCCGCATGTTGCCGATTGCGTTGAGCGCCACGCCGCCGGTCAGAACCACCCGGTTGGCGCCGGTCGCGCGCAGCAAATGATCTATGACATGGATCAAGGCATCCTCGAACACCAGTTGCGTCGCCGCAGCCTTATCGAGGCGGTCCCTGGTGTCGGGCCGATGGTTGAAATCCTCGACGCGCAACATCGCGTCGGGGTTCCAGAGCTGTTCGCCCGTCAATGGTTCGCCGAGGATCTTGATGAGCGGGGCCTTGTAGGGATTGTCGAAAGGTTGGCAATACCAGTTGGCCATCGTGCGGTTGAGCTTGATCTCGCCGCCTTCGCCGAAATTCAGGATGTCTCTCAGTCCCCGATAATGCGGGTTGCTCGTGCGATCCATATCTCCCCAGGCCGCGGCACCCATGTAGCGTCCCTCGCTGGAGAGGACGGTCCAGCCGCCCTGGGTCGAGGAGATCACGCTGTAGAAGGCGCCGAGTGAGTCGAACACGCTGTCATTGCAATACAGCGGAAGCATCGCGCCGTGCTCGGCGACGTACAGCGAGACCGATCCCCGGTCGCCGCTGCCGTCGAGTACCGCAATCGCGACCGGCTCCTTATCGTCGGCGAACGGCGAGGCTGCGAACGAAAACCAGGCGTGATTGTCATGGTGCGGCATGCAGATCAGCGGCACCGGTTGTTCCAGTCCCAATTGCCTGCCAAGAATTCTCGGTGTGCGCCACATCTGGCCCAAGCGGCGCCGGTGCACGCCGGCAAAACTGGAAACACCGAGCAATCTGAAGCTGGCCGGCGCTTCTTCGACGACTGAACGTGTCAGCGTGCCGAAAAACGCCGGATAATCCCAGGTTGTGACAAAAGCGGCGATGTCGCCGACGTCGCGCCCCATGCTGCGGAGCGTGGCAACCATCGCGTCGAGCGATCGGCGCGGATATTCGGTGGTGTGTTTGTTCCCCGAAAAGCGCTCTTCTTCATTGTTGACGATGATGCGCGGACCCTTCGTCTGCGTCACCTCAACGAGCGCTACGCCGGTGTTGTGGGTTCCGGGCGCCGCAAGACCCACAAGATAGACCGTCGCGCCGCGGTTCAGTTTCTCCCGGATCGATGCGATTCGCTGATCGGCGAAGTCCGAGCCAAGTTCGTGAAAGCCTATGCGCGCCATCGATCGGGCGGCAAGCCAGCGTATGAAATGAAAACTTGCGGCGCCAAGTATTGGGTGGCGGGGGCCAATTCGCATGTCCGGCGGGGTGAATTCGGGTGCCTCGGATAACTTGCGTAAAATAGGTACAACCTTTGTGGAATCCCGTACCCGGCGACAAATGAAATTGGAATCTCCCCGCAGTCGGTGACCCAAAGCGCCGTCCCGGCAGCCGGTGGAATTGTTCGAAACAGGACGGGCGCGGCGTCTGTCCAATACGCCGCCCAGCCCGTGCCAACGGTCAGCCATGAGTTGGCCGCGAATGTATTCTTGATCTTGACCCGGTCCGCAATGCCGAAGTCGCCACATTGTTCGACCTCCTCCATATGTAGGGCACACCGTGCCAGTGGTTCGCTGTTGAGTGAAGGTTAGGAGCGGCCCCTGCGCTCAAGCGTCAGTGGTCGGGTACTGCAATAAGTCCCGCGTGGTGGCCTCCGCTACTGAACCCGCCGCACGGCCCCTTTTCGGTGATCCTCCTTCAACTCCGACAGCGGTCTTTGGCTTTGTCGCCGAGATCCTGGCACCGATGTGTCGGGGCAAGGGTCGCGACGAGTTGTGGACCCACGTGAAGGGAGCCCGTCAAGCCCCCGGCGCCCAAGTATTCGTGGCTCTCGGGCGCGGTAAGGCGTGCCATGAAGGCTGACCCCACATTTCCTAGGGTCACGGCGCGCGATCTGCGGCACACCTACGCCAGGTTAGCGATCAGTTCCAGTGCCAACGTGTTGGTGGTGTAGCGCCGACTCGGCCACCGGAGTGCTAAGTAGTGCCGCGCCGAGGCCGGCGAGATTGCAGTGGTGCATTACTGGGCTCGTCGCCGCACGCGAGCGAATACTCCCATTGCGGACATTTCCCACATCGACGTGAGGGTCCTGTATGAGCATTGATCAAGTCGAGCCGGTGGAGCTGCCTAACTTCGACGCGAAGCCGATGATGAATGAGCAATTTAGAAAGTGGGTTGAGCAACGCCGAGCAGAGCTCGAACGGGAGCGCTCGATTTGGCGAGCTCGCCCCGCGAGTAGCTCGAATGCTGGCCTCCGGAACCGTGCTACGTCTTCCACCCCACGAACGCCTACGACGAAGGCGACACCTTTGTAGTTGACGTTGTATGGCACCCGAAGATGTTTGACCGCGACCGCACAGGTCCTACGCGGCTGATGACGACGGCGTGCTGATGGGATTGTGTGTCTGACCCTCGCACCGACAGCAGCAAGCTTGCGAGTCTCGACCCGCCACACTCTTCAGAACGTCTCGAGAGGGCGGTTCGACGGCTTGTCACTAGCCTGAGACTTCTCTGTGGGCCGGGTTCCGAAGTCGGTGAGCGCACCGTCGGGTCTGCCTACCGCGGGGAGACGCGCCTTCGGGCATTGCGTGCTTTGCGATGCCTGCGCCCTGCGCTTATCAGAAAGGGCTTGTGGGCAGGGCGTTCGAACTTCGCTTTTATGTACCGCGCGCCGCACCGGGCGCGATTGCAGTAGCCCACTACTGAGCCTCTCACGCCGCAGTGCAGCGACCATTCTATGGCGGAGGGTGACACCACACGGTTGCCATCGTGTCGACCGGTCATCACGGAAGGAACGCCATGGGTAACGCAAGCACATCGGCCGGGTCTAGACTTTGCGTCGTCCTGCCGTCTGGCGCATTTGCCTCACCACCGGTGGCTGCATCGCAACGCTGGCATCCTCGCGGCAGTACCACTGCACTCGACATGGCGCACGATCATGGCGTGAGTGGCTCCGGCAGCCAGCATCCTGTTGACTTGGACGCGGACCTTGTCATTTGGACAGATTCGGCACCGAGGCTCCAGATGCAGCGGCGTAACCGCAGTTGACAACTGACGAACCGCTGCGCGGCGAGGTATCACCATGGAACGTCGACGTGGCGGCGCTGCCGCTGGCACCGAGGAATCCTCTGCCCCGTTCGGAACAGATCAAGGCCGCTAGGGCTTTTCACACCGGTTGTGAAGCGCTGCGTGATGCGGGCGGACGGGTGACACGTTTGGCCCCCACATGGATGCTGCCGCCCATCGTGGTCACCACGTCACCCAAGGGTGCCCGAGACGTTCTCAGTCGTAGCTACCCATTTGTCGATAGGACACAACCTGTCTTCAACGAATACCGGCGCATCGTCGGCGGCTCGTTATTCAACTTAAAACACGACGCGTGGCTGCCCCGCCGACGCGCACTGCAGCCACTGTTCGCCAAGCAGCACGTGACGCAGTTCGCCAAGCACATGGCCGAGGGCGCCGACAAACTTTCGCATTCGTGGGGCGACGGCGCGGAAATCGACCTCGATTACGAGTGCCGCCGACTGACGCTGCAGGTGTTGGCTCAATCGGTGCTTGGTTTGGACCTCGACGCACGGGCCGATGCGCTGCTGGGAGTGCCGCTTCGCACCGCCACGACCTACATCACCGATCGCGCCGTACGGCCGGTCCACGCCCCGTGGTGGCTGCCGACCCCCGCCCGACGGCGCGCACGCGCTGCCAGTGCCAGCTTTCATAAACTCGCCGACGACATTCTCCAAGCCTGCCGGGCCGACCCGACACGCGACGCACCACTGGTTCGCGCGCTGATAGACATCGCTGACCCGCAGACGGGACAGCCGCTGTCCGACGAGGACATTCGCCACGAACTAGTCTCCTTCGTGGGGGCCGGACATGACACCACCGCGACCACCTTGACGTACGCGTTATGGGCCTTGGGCCGCCATCCCGAGCTGCAGGATCGGGTTGCCGCGGAGGTCGCCGCAGTGGGCGACCGGCCATTGACCGCCGACGACGTCCCCCGGCTGGGTTTCACCGTTCAGGTGCTGCACGAGGCGCTGCGCTTGTGCCCGCCCGCGGCCGCGACGACCAGGACGGTGACGAAGGATTTCGAAGTCGACGGCTACCGGGTCGAAACGGGCAGCTGGGTGATAGTGGGGATCTACGCCATGCATCGCGACCCGGCCTTGTGGGACCATCCGCTGGTGTTCGACCCCGACCGATTCAGCCCGTCCAATTCCAAGGACCGGGATCGCTGGCAGTACCTGCCGTTTGGCGGCGGACCGCGGTCGTGCATCGCCGATCACTTTGCCATGCTCGAAGCGACCCTCGGTCTGGCGACCATCATCCGCCATGCCGAACTCCAACCGCTCGACGACGACTTTCCCCTGGCGGTGCCTCTCACCATGGTCGCCGGCGCCCCGATCCCAGCCCGTGTGCGGCTGCGGAACTGAACTACTAACGACGCGTCGAGGAGCAGTGCCTGTGGCTTCCCCAAGAATTCCACCCGCGGGTGTGGTTCGTGTCGTCGAGCGAGTGCGCAATGTGCTGGATCGCGTGCATCAACGCAGCGTCCCCCCAACCTGTCGCGGTGCTGGAGAAGATCTTCGGCGCCTAGACCGCCCAGGGCACCGCCGCGGCGGCCGAGCTGAAGGTGGCCGACGCGCTGGCCGACGGCCCGCTGACCATCGACGAGTTGGCCGTTCGGGTGGATGCCGACGCGGATGCCCTCACGAGACTGCTGCGCGCCCTGATCGGCGAAGGCATCTTCACCAGACGGCGCGACGGCCGCTACGCGCTCAGTGCGCAAGCGTCCGCGCTGCGCTCGGACGCACCGATGTCCGTCGCCGGGATGGCCCGCTGGGTGTGACTGCCGGTGCACACCGATTGGCTGCCTGCGGCTGAAGTGGTGCCTATCTGGATCTATGATCGGCGACGCGCGAGCTCCGCCGCCACGGCCCAGATTTGATGTGCGGTGTCAGAGGCCGAACTGCAAAGTTATCTCGTCGTCGGGTTGGATGCGCTCGCCTGAGGGCGGCCGCTGGGTGATTATCCGATTCCTATCTTCTGGGCCTTTCAGGATGTTAGGACCCTTGTTCAGGAAACCCGTCCAGCCAAGGTTCCGGAGTTGCGGCTCGGCGTCGTACCAATACTTCCCAACCAGATCTGGCAGCACGAGGTCGGTCGAAGGCGAGGGTGATTCCTTCGATGAGCACGCCGCGACTATCGGCGGCACCGGCGGCAACGCGGGCAACGGCGACACCGGCGGCACTCCCGGTTCCGGCGGCACCGGCGTCATCGTGGGTGCGGGTACACGATCACGCGTTCACTCGAGAAAAACCCCGGCCAGGCCCGCATCAAGTCGCGGGAGGTCATCAGCGGCGGACCCGTTGCCCGCGAGCAACGACGGGCGGGGCTTCGCCGACTCGGCCAGCTGATCGCCGACCTCCTGCCTCCGAGTACGGCGCTGGACCGGAGCGACGTACTCCTGCTTGGCCTCAGTATCGTGGCCGCCGCCGACGAACTTCTGCGAACGTGGATGGACGGCGCAGAAGGACTGACTCGCGACCGTGTGGTCGACGTGGTGACGCTGTTGTTCGATGCGACCGCTCACCAAATCAGCGCTACTTGAGAGTCGCTGCAAGAAGCGGCGATCGGTGCAATGTCGTTACGCCGTCGAAGAATTCGGCCTCGGTCGGGTGTCACGCAAGATTGCAGCTAGCGGCTGGGTTGAACTGACGCCAGCGGGGCCGACAACGGTTCGACGACGGCCCAGAATTGAGATGAGTCCAAACAGGACACCGATCAGGACAGGAGAAACATCATGAAGACGAAGTACATCGCACCGTTATTGGCCGCGGCCTCGATCGGTGCCGCAATCGTCCTCGCGCCCATCGCCAGCGCCGACACCGATCCCGCCACGCCGTATGGCACCAATCCGACGAGCCCGGCCATCTTTGGTTACCACACCTGGCTCGGGGACGACGTAGACGTGCCGTTCTGATCCTCTGCATGCCGCGAGGAAGCCCCTCACGTAGGCGAGGGGGCTTCCTTCCGTTGACGATTCGGGTAACCGTGAACTACGCACGGCCCCAGTGGATTCGGGCTACCTAACGCCAGTCTACTTCTTGGGCCCGTTTGGCTGCCGGGGAAGATCGGATACGGGGAAGAACACAGCCTGCTGGGCAGCGTTCTTGGACGCTGGCGCCAGCCGAGCAGTGATCTCTGCGTTGCCCGGCGTCTGGTACGTGGTCGAGAGGGCCATGTCCGCGGGGGTCGAAGCCAACGACGGGTATTGCGGCGGGTTGGCTTGCCGCGCTGCCAGTCCTACCTGCGCGGTGATCTGCGTGTGGCCCGGCGTCTGGTACAAGGTCGAACCCCCCATGTCAGTGCCGTTGATTACCAGAGGTGTACATGCCGACGGTGACCTCGTGGGGCACCGAAGGTCCTCGGAGACCGGTCGTTCAGGGGCGCGCAAGACGGAGGGTCGAGGCTGAAATCCGCTGAATAGCACGTTGTACCCAAAGGCCTGCCACTTCGGGTCAAATCCATATTTCGGGAATCGCGCGCTATAGCCCAAATTCTTCCACCGCGGGTTGATGCTGGGCGGGAGCATCCGAGGCAAGGCGCGAGGCGCGGTGAAGACCTGCGCACTGCCCGGCCTTTGACAACTCGTCGACTCCCCCGCGGCGGAGCAGGGCTGCCCACTCGGTGCCGCCGAAGCACTCGGCACCGGCTCGGCGGCAGGCGCGGTGAAGACCTGCGCACTGCCCGGCGCTTGACAACTGGTCGACTCCCCCGCGCCGAGGCAGGGCTGCCCACTAGGTGCCGCCGAAGCACTCGGCGCCAGGGCGGTCGCCATCGCAGCGGCCACGGTCGCGGCGGTCAACAGAAATGTGCTGTGGTGCATTCTGATTCGCATGTGACATTCCCTTCCTAGCTCGGAGGACACATCCTGGGCGCGACGCTGGCATAGGCGACCGTCGCGCCCAGGCAGATCACTCTCCGACGCCGTGAGCGTCGAGCGGGTTGTTGCGGGTGACGAGCAGCGGATCCGACGCGGTGAACGGGAAGTCGGGCAGATCGTCGATGTGGACGTTGAAGGACGCCGCCAGTACTTCGCGGGAGTAGGCGCTCGCCGAAGCCTTGTAGCCGATGTCCCCGGGTGTCGGCTGGTCGAAGAAGATCGCGAAGTGCAGATCGGGTGAGTCGACCACCTCGATGTGATGCGGGTAGGCGCGTGGGACGAAGTACACATCACCCTGGTTCATGTACCAGGTATCAAGGGTGCCATCCGGATTCAGCGCCGTCATGCGCGCCGAACCGCCGTGCACGTAACCCAATTCCGCGGTGACCGGGTGCCAGTGCGGTTCGCGCATCCCGTCTTCGCGCAGACGCAATGAGTACATCGACAGGTCCTTCAGCGCCGGCCAGAACTGCGTGCGGGCCGTCTTCACCGTTCCGGCTCCACCTGGTATCTGCGCCGACGGGCTCAAGCTGTCGACCGCGAACTTGTGGGGATCGCCGTAGCCTGCATTCGACGGGATGACGGGGTTGCCAACCCGGCCGGCGAGCTTGCGGTCGACGTTGTCACGGCGGAGCTTCGCGAAATCGGCAGCGTCCAGATCGTAGGTGTTGCCCAGCACCGCGTCGGTCATCGCGCCGAACGCCGCGCCAAGGCCGAAGTCCTCGGGGCGTTCGTGACTGAAAACGATGATGAACTCGGCGGGTTCGGTGCCGATGTTCTCGATGTGATGCAGGCTGCCCGAATCGATGTGGAACATCTCGCCCGCGCTGATGGTGAAGGAGGCAAATCGGCTGCCGTTGTCGAGCACCGTCACCAGCGAAGTGCCGGCCACGCAGTATGTGAGTTCGTTGCAATTGGCGTGCCAGTGCGGGGTGCGCATGGCGCCCGGGTTGATGACGATCCGCTTGATCGACAGCCTCGACAGGATGGGGAAGTTGTCGGCGGTGACGCGCCGGATCGACCCGAGGTCGTTTTCCTCCACGATCTCACCGTCGAGCAACGAAACCGAGTGGGCGCTGCGCTTGATGGTTGCGGTCATCCTCGTCTTCCTTTGCGGTGTGGTGAATGGTGTTGTGCTGGACCATAATCAGAGCCGTGGTCTCGGGCGCTTCGACGTCTACATAGATGCAGTCCAACTGTCTCGCGTGGGGCCGCGGGTAGCTACGACGCTGGCCGCAATCTGACATGGAAGGTGCCTTTACCGTTGCGATCCCGGCTAGCCGGTAGCCCCTGGGCTACCAGGGGATTCCGGCTAGTGGGAATGCGAGCGGTCCCCTCGTGGTGGAAAGCTCGTGTCATGGCAATTACGAAGGACGCGATGCGGTGTGTAATCGTCGATGACAGCAGCGATTTCATCGACGCCGCGCGCCGTCTGCTCGAGACTGACGGCTTCACCGTCGTCGGCGTGGCGTCGACCAGTGCCGAGGCACTGCGATGCGCCGAGAAGCTACGACCCGACGTCACCCTGGTCGACATCAACCTGGGTACGGAGAGCGGCTTCGACCTTGCCGAGCAACTTCATCGATCCGCCGAGGCAGCGCCGTCGTCGGTGATATTGATCTCCACGCAGGCCGAGGCGGACTTCACCGATTTGATCTCTGCCGGCCCGGCCATCGGGTTCCTGGCCAAGATCGCCCTCACACCAGCCGCCGTCCGCGAGCTCGTCGGTCGATCAGTGCGCCTCGACGGTGATCGCAGCTGAGTGTCAGCTGGCCTCGAGGAAGGTAATCGCGGCAAGCACCCGGCGGTGGTCGTCGCCGGTCTCGGGGAGGTTCAGTTTCTGCATGATGCTGCGAACGTGCTTTTCGACCGTGCCCTCGGCGATCCAGATCCTGTGGGCGATGCCAGCATTGGACCGACCCTCGGCCATCAAGGCCAGCACTTCCCGCTCCCGGGTGCTCAGCGCCGCTAGCGGATCGTGGGAGCGCCGGACCGACACCAACTCGGTCACCAACGCCGGATCAACCACCGAGGCTCCCTTGGCTATGCGCCCAAGGGTGTCGATGAACTCGTCCACATCGATGACCCGGCTCTTGAGCAGATAACCGACGCGGTGCCCACTGGCCAGCAGCTCTATCGCGTGCTCGACTTCAACATGGGCCGACAACACCAAGATGGCGGTGGCGGGCAGCTCCTCACGAATCACCCAGGCGACGTCGAGGCCCTCGGTGCTATTGGTCGGCGGCATCCGGATATCGGTCACCACTAACGCCGGTTCCACGTCACGCACCATCGCCAGCAGCTCGACACCGTTGCCGGCCTGGCCCACGACGTCGAAACCCGACCGGTCCAGCAGACTGGCCAATCCCTCTCGAAGTAACACGTCATCCTCGGCGACAACCACCCGCACCGGCGACGCCTCGCCATATCCGGGCATCGCCATGTCATCATCCGCCAAGCGGGTTTGCGTGGTCTGGCCTACGGTCATCGGTCGCTCCTCGTCCTGATGAGAGCCTGGTAGCGATTGGGCACATACAGCCTGACGTCGACGCCGACTGATCACATCACCGCCAGCGCCCGCCATCCATTACCGCTAGCGGTAAGCGCTGCCTTCCCACTGGCGGTGGCCAGATTGAGCTGGGCGGCAGTGGTGATACACCGGCCAGCGGGTTCCATGCCGGAGCGGACGATGGATGTCAGTGGGGGTGACATCTGGGCGCGCGGCGACCACGATGGATGCGCCGAGAGGGGAACGCAATGCCAGAAGCAACCGACGACGAGATTCCGACCTACACCGACGTACCGGTGGGCATAGCCGCCCGTGGAACGCGTAGCGAGTTCGACAGTCTCGGCACTGTCGACGTCCCCGCGGATCGGTACTGGGGCGCGCAGACGCAGCGTTCGCTGATCCACTTCTCGATCGGCAACGACCACATGCCGATCGAGGTCTACCATGCCTACGGTCTGGTGAAGAAGGCGTGCGCGCTGGTCAACGAGCGCGCGGGCCGGCTGTCCGCGTGGCGGGCGAAGGCCATCGTCCAAGCGGCCGACGAGGCGATCGCTGGCAAGCTCGACGGCGAGTTTCCGTTGTTCGTGTGGCAGACCGGTTCCGGCACGCAGAGCAACATGAACGTCAACGAGGTGCTCTCCAACCGCGCGATTCAGCTGCTCGGTGGCGAGCTGGGCACTCAGCAGCCGGTCGGCCCGAACGACCACGTCAACATGGGCCAAAGCAGCAACGATACGTTCCCCACCGCGATGCACATCGCCGCCGTCACCGAACTCGACGACCGGCTGATCCCCAAAGTGCAGGCGCTGCAGAGCGAGATCGACGCCAAGGCCAAGCAGTGGGCCGACGTCGTCAAGATTGGCCGCACCCACCTCGAAGACGCCGTGCCACTGACGGTGGGGCAGGAGTGGTCGGGTTATGCCGCTCAATTGGGCGCCTGCATCGACGAACTCCGCCACGCCCGCACGGGGTTGTTGGAACTTGCCGTCGGCGGAACCGCCGTCGGGACCGGGTTGAATGCGCCCGCCGGCTTCAGTGTGGACGTCGCGGCCGAGTTGGCGAAACTGACTGGGGCACCGTACGTCACCGCTCCCAACAAGTTCGCCGCGCTCGGATCACTCGACCCGATGGTTCGGGCGCACGCGGCGTTGCGCGGCCTTGCGGTCACGCTCATGAAGATCGCCAACGACATGCGTTGGCTAGCCTCCGGGCCACGATGCGGGTTGGGCGAGCTGCTGTTGCCCGCCAACGAGCCGGGCTCGTCGATCATGCCTGGCAAGGTCAACCCGACCCAGTGTGAAGCATTGGTGATGATCGCCATTCAGGTGATGGGCAACGATACTGCGGTCTCGGTGGCCGGCTCCCAGGGCAACTTCGAACTCAACGCCATGCGTCCGGTGATCATCAACAACTTTCTGCATTCCGCGCGGATACTCGGCGACGGCTGCGAGAAGTTCCTCGAATTCTCCGTCCGCGGAACGGCTCTCAACACCCAGCGCATCGAAAAGTACGTGTCGGAAAGCCTCATGCTGGTGACCTCACTGAGCCCGGTGATCGGCTACCAGAACGCCGCGCACATCGCCGAGGACGCACTGGCCAAGGGAACGACCCTTCGCGAGGCCGCGGTGGCCTCCGGCCACGTCACCGCCGAACAGTTCGATTCCGTCGTCAACCCCCTCGACATGGTCGGCGACGGCGCCGGTGGCGCTTGATGCCCACTGGCGATCCGCCTGGTCCTTCCGACGACACGATTGACCTGGTTCTGGACGCAGCGGTCCTCTTGCACGTCAACGGCCAGTCCACCAGCATGACGGTGACCGCCGTCGACCGCTTGAACCGCGGTCTGAACACGACCAGCACCCTGATCCCGGCGTGGGCGTCGCTGCTGCTGGTCGGGCCGCACGCGGCCACGCGAGTGGCGGCGGTGTCGCCCACCGCTATCAGCATGCGACGAGTCGCGACGGCCATGGCAGTCATCGACCGAGCCCAGGACGGACCACTCGATCACGATGTGGTGCGCAAGGGATTGGCTGCAGCGCAACGGGAATCGGTCTCCAACACCCTGATCTTCAGCGCCGCCTGCGCTACCGGGGCGGGCGCGCTAGCGGTGATATTCGGGGCTCACCATCCCCTAACCGTGGTGGTCGCCGCACTGAGCGCGGCGCTGGGTGGGCTGGTACGACGCGGCTTGGGGCGCCTCGGAGTCGGCATCCTCACCCAGGCGTTCGCCGCGGCGCTCATTGCGGGACTGATCGGTGTCGCCGCAATGCATCTGCGCGTCGACGATGCGCTCGGTCTCGTAGTGCTCTGCCCCGCCATGGTCCTGGTGCCGGGACCGCACATCCTCAACGGCGCCCTCGACCTACTGGCACTGCGCGTGACGCTGGGCATCGCCCGCATCGGCTACGCCACGTTGATACTCGCGGCGATCGCCGCCGGGCTCATTCTGGGTCTCGCCGCTGATGGTCGCAGTCTTGCCGTCATGCAGACCGGTGCGAGCGTTCCGCTCTACCTCGACGTCATCGCGGCCGGCATTGCCGCAGGCTCCTACCCGGTCTTCTTCTCCATGCCCTACCGGATGATCGGCTGGCCCGTCGCCGTCGGAATGCTGGCCCATGCTGCGCACTGGTGGGCACTCACGGCCTGGCACCTCGACATCGCCGCCGCAGCACTCGTGTCGTGTCTGATCGCGGGAATCCTGCTCGTCCCGATCTCGCACTATCTCCGAATACCTTTCGCCGCAATCGGGTTCGCGTCGGTAGTCGCACTGGTCCCCGGCGTATACGTGTTCCGCATGCTCAGCGGACTGGTGCAATTCAGCCACCTGCCGACGTCGGACCTTCTGACGGCGCTGACGTCCGACGGCGCCACCGCAGCACTCGTCATCGTCGGCATGGCCACCGGACTCGCGGTACCGATGCACGTCTACGCGGTACTTGCCGCTGCCGCCGACAAGACGCGGAGGCCTACCCGCTGACGGGTAGGCACGATTGGCGGGTGCCGGGGGGCGTGGTGGGCGTCAGCGGGGGCGACAGCCGTTCGCCGAAACGCAATCCTTGACGAAACGACGTGCTTCGCGGCAGCCACGACAGGAGATGGACATGAGTGAGCAATCCGAGCGTTCGGTCCACGTTGCTCGGCGAGACCAACTCACCGACGACACCGCCCAGACCTCGGGTTTACTCCGCCGCGTCGCCTTCGACAGCCGCAATCCCGACGCCGAGGTACTGAGCGCCTTTCTGACCACGGTGCTACCCGGAGCGGCGACCGGTGCGCACCACCACGGTGATCAAGAGACGATCCTGTACGTCGTGGAAGGCATTGCACGGTACCGGTGGGGCCAACATCTGGAGCACGTCGTCGAGGCGGGTCCGGGAGACTTCGTCTTCATTCCGGCGCACACGGTGCACCAGGAGATCAATGCATCCGCCGACAGACCGACCGTGTGGGCCGTTACCCGTTCGGGCACCGATCCGATCGTCGTGAACCTCCCGGAGTTGGACGAGTTCGCCGAGTCGGCCGCCCGCGAGTACCGCCATAGCTGATCCGGCCACGCCCTGAGCTCAAGGAATTCCCGTGACCACCGTGAGCGTCCTCGAAGTGGTACCACCGGTCGAGGTCACCCTGCAGGAGGTGATCACGCGGTCGCGGACGCACGGCGCTGGCGTTGTTGGGTCCGGCGTTCGTCGCCTCGGTCGCCTATGTCGACCCCGGTAACTTCGCCACCAACTTCGCCGGTGGGGCCGAGCACGGCTACCAACTGGTGTGGGTCGTGGTGATGGCCAACCTGATGGCCATCCTCATCCAATACTTGACCTCGAAGGCGGGATTGGCCACCGGACAGAGCCTTCCCGAACTCTGCCGGCAGCGATACGGCCGTCGGGTCAACATGGTGTTGTGGCTGCAGGCCGAGGTCGTCGCGATGGCCACGGATCTGGCCGAGTTCGTCGGCGCCGCATTGGGTCTGCACGTCGTCTTCGGCATGCCCCTGCTACCAGCGGGGCTGCTCACGGCGATCGTCGCATTCGCGATCCTGGCACTCGAGCAACGTGGCTATCGGCGCTTCGAACTCGCCGTCATCGCGCTGCTGGCACTGATCGCAGCGGGATTCATCTACCTGTTCTTCACTGTCGGGGGCCAGAACTACACGGAGCTCGCCGCCGGACTGGTGCCGCACCTCGGCGGCGGCGACAGCCTGAGCCCGACCGTCAGCATCATCGGCGCGACCGTCATGCCGCACGTGGTCTACCTGCACTCCGCCCTGCACACGAAGCGGGTCTCGGCTGCGAACCCCGGCGAACGCCGCACGCTGCTCAGGTTCAACAAATGGGACTGCATCATCGGCCTGGGCCTCGCCGGGCTGGTCAACACCACCCAGGCCTTGATCTACTCCCAGATCGTGCTGTCCTTCGGCATCCCGTTCGCCCTCATCCCGCTACTACTGATCACCCGCAGCCGCGACACCATGGCCAACATGGCCAACCGCCGCATCATCACTGCCTTGATGCTCCTCGTCACCATCGTCATCACCACACTGAACCTCTACCTGCTCTACGACGCGGTCACCGGCGCGGCCTAACCCCAAGCTTCGGGCGGGTTGCGTGTGGATCTTCGCGGTCCGGCTACGAAAGCCACAGTGCCCCTTAGTCAGCGCGTGACTAGCCCGCCGGGACGATCGGCGTCACCGAGCCCGAGGAGTTTCCGCTGTCACCACCGGGCGGCCAGGACACACTCGTCGGCGGCCACGTAGCGTCGCCGCTCGCAGTGGGGTGCTCCTCGGGGGATTCGGTGGGTGCCGGCACAGCGCCGTAAGGGCCGAATGGGTCACCGGGCCATGGACCTACGCGGGTCCACTGCGCGGACGCCGCGGCCGGGGCATGCGGACGAGCTGGGGCCGCATTGGCAACACCTGCGCCAGAGCCAATCGCGATCGCCCCCAAAACGACAGTGATGAGTACTCGAGCGCCAAGCAGCGTTGTTCGCATGACTCTGCCCTCCTCAACATGGCTTGCTCTACTCCGCTCACCCTCAAGAATCGTGCCGTCGGCAATCGACGTCATCACCGTTGGCACCCATCGATGCGACACGCCAGCCGGAACCTTTGCCCACCCGCCAGCACTGCCCGGCAATGGAACTAGGAGTCCCTCGCCCCGACCGCCGTGGTGGCGAGCAGCGGCGGGATGGCAGGCACCTCGGGTGCGTTGACGATGTCGTCGACGGTCATCTTGAACTCGTCGGGGTAGGCGGCTCGGTCGGTTCGCCGTGCGGGTTCGCTGGTGCGCCAGCAGTAGAGGCATTGCTGGCATTGCAGTACGTCCCACACACCGGGGACTGGAGAGGTGTAGAGCTGCTCGATCGTGTCGAATGCGCAGCGCGGGCAGATCACGTTGGTAGTCATGGGGATTCCCTTAGAACCGGGTTGGCGTCGAGCCGTTGGAGTTTGGTTAGCTCCCCACAACGGGTTTCATCTACGAATCGCAGCCGCAGGTCGTGCAGACCGGTAGTGGACGTCTCCGGTCAGTGGGGTCCCAGGGTGTCGGTCTGCGGCGATGACACGACGGTACGGTCGCGAAACCCTTGACGACATGACTATTTCACGCGACAGATTGGCTTCGACCCGTTCAGGCGAACAGGCGCAGCTCGTCCGGGTGCGAAACGGCGCCGCGATGTTCTTGGCAGCCGCCAGTGGCGCCACCGACGCGATCGGGTATCTCGCACTGGGGCATGTGTTCACCAGCGCGATGACGGGGAACGTGGCGCTGCTGGGCATCGCGCTGGCCCACCACGACGGGGAGAGCATCGGACGCGTCATGGTGTCGCTCGTCTGTTACATGGCTGGTGCTGCACTTGGCGCGCGCATCGTCCGCGCCCCCAGACCGGGTGACCCCGTCTGGCCGCCGGCCATCACGCGTGCGCTGGCGATCGAAGCCGTGGTCTTCGTCGCCTACGCCGCCACGTGGTGGTCAATGGGCACCGGATCGGGTGTTTACGCAATGGCCGTGTTGCTCGGTCTCGGCGCAATGGCCTTGGGCATCCAGAGCAGTGCGATGCAACGATTCGGCAGTGGCCTGGGCCTGAACACGACTTTCGTCTCCGGGGCGTTGATAAAACTGGTCGGACAACTGGCGACTGGGCACCGGTTCCGCGACAACCGGCACCATCTGCTGGTGCTGGTCGGGCTGGTGTGCGGTTGCTGCCTGGGGGCACTCCTGGTGCTTCACGCACCGAGGTTCGCACCGGCCGTACCCCTCGTCGCGCTGGCCCTCGCGCTCGGCGCCGCCGGTTGGCAAGCTCGTGCGGCACGTCGGTCAGCGAAAGTCATTGTCGCGGGAGCTATTCCAGGCCGGTGACGCGGGCGTTCACCCGACGCCGAAGGGGATCTTGACGACGAGTGAGGTGCCTTGTCCGATCGGGCTCGAGATCGTCATCGTGCCGCCTTGAGCCTGCACGCGGTCGATCAGCCCGGTGAGCCCGGACCCCTTGGCAACGTCAGCCCCGCCGTCGCCGTCGTCTCGAATGAGAAGGCGAAGGGTCGCACCTTCGGCGTCTACGCACACATCGACCTTGGATGCGCGTGCGTGTTTTGCCACGTTCGTAAGCGCTTCCGCCACAACGTAGTAAGTCGCAACTTCGACACGTTCGGGCACCTGCACATCGACATCGACATCGAGGTCCACCGGAACGGCCGAGCGACGGGCCAGCGTCCTGAGGGCAGAGGCCAGCCCCCTGGACAGGGCGTCCGGCTGCAGCCCGTGAGAGATCTTGCGCAACTCCTGTGAAACCGCGCCCAAATCCGTGGCGATGTGAGCGATCCGATCCCTCAGCGGATGCAGTTCGGTGGGCACCGACGCTTCGGCTACCCGCAGTTCCAGCCCCAGGGAGACGAGACGCTGTTGAGCGCCGTCGTGCAGATCGCGTTCGAACCGGCGCCGCGCATCGTCTGCGGCCGCCACGATCCGGGCGCGCGACGCCATCAATTGGGCCCGAGCCTCGGCGTTGGAGATCGCGGTCGCAACGAGATCCGCGAAGTCGCCGACCCGCGCCTCGGTGTCGGGCGGCAACGGCCACGGTTGCGTCGAGCCTACGATCGCCGCGCCCCAAAACTGGCCGTCGACGACTATCGGCGCTCCGACCGCACACCGCACACCCAGCTGACGGACGTACGCCGCGTCGGCACCACGACCGGTGTCATCGCTGTTCATCCGGGCGGCCTCGCCGGTGCGCCACACCATCGCTGCCACTGTCTCGCTGTCAAGCGCAAACCGCTCCCCCACATGGGGTTTCACCGCCCCAGACTCGTGGTGGCCCGCGAGAACAACCGCCATTCCATCGGAGCCGCGGCGAACCAATGTCGCGTGCGCCACGTTCAGGCATCGGGCCAGTTCGTCGGCCACGACCGCGAAGACGTCAGACGGATCGACCCCACGTGTCACCAAGGTCGCGACCCGTCGCAACGACGCCTGTTGCTCTGCCAGCACGCTTAGCTCATCATGGCCCACCGTCACGAACGGGCCGCGTGGCGGGGCAACCCCCGACACCTCCGCGCGCGCATTCGCGACGATGTGGACATGGAAGACGGCATCGATCCTGCCGCTGCGAGTCACAGATCGCTCGACGGCCGATATCTTCACGGCTGTCCCGCTCGGCAAGACCGTAAGCACGGTGCCGGTCACCCTGGCCGGCAGCAAGTCCGAGGCGTGTTCCAACAGTGCCATCTGGTCGTTGGCGTCGAGCGCGTGGCGCAGGTGGGTGTTCATCAGCACCACGTCGCCGCCCATCGCCAAGACACCCAACGGGAACCGTCGGGCCTGCTCCAGATACGCCTCCAGTAGCGCCGTCTCGCTCTGATGAGCCAGTGCGCGCATCCGGTCCTCGATCTGGCCGGCCGCCGTCTTGGCCAGCGCGAACTGAAGCGGATCAGATTGACCGGCCCAGCAGGTGAGATCGAGTACGCCAACCATCCTGCGAGAGATCGGATCGCGGATGGGCGCGCCCGCGCACGCAAGCCGGCCCAACGTCCCGAGGTAGTGCTCGCCGCCGCGGATGAATGCTGGGCGGCCGGTCTCCAATGCGGTGCCGATTCCGTTGGTGCCGACGAATTCCTCGGCGTAGCTGTAACCCGGCGCAAGCCACACCGCGTCCAAGGCATTCATGATGCTCGAATCCGACGCCAACCGTTGCAGCACGAGGCCGTTGGACGATGTGAGGATGAGGCTCACGCCCTGTGCTGAGAGGTCGTCGGCAATCCGGTCCAGCACCGGGGCGGCGGCATTGATCAGCGGTGAGTCGGCATCGGGCTCCTGCACGAAGGGCAGGTCCATCCGGTCTGGGTGGACACCCAAGGCCTGCGACCGACGCCAAGAATCGAGCACGTCCGTTCGAAGGGTGTCCTCGCTGAGCGATCCCTCAGAGAGGAAACGCTCGCGCGCCCGCCGCACACCCACCGAGGCGTCAGCCTGCCCAGTCATCGATCCAATAACCTGCCCCGACCGACCGGTCACCGCCAGGACGCCATTCGGCGAAGACCTGGTGTCCGGGACCAGCCATGACCCTGAAAACGCGTTTTGAGGTTGTCTGTCAGGCTGCGCCAGCAGGCGGCGTCAGTCAACTGTAGATTTCCTGAGTCAAAGCTATGAACTCTCTGTGATGCGGTGACCTGCCGTCACGCCACGTCGAGGCCACTGGCCTTTCGCTGGATGCATCAGCGGAGGAAACTACGTAGTTATGGCTGTGGGAAGCCAGTCGTTTGACGACGAGCTAGTGAGGCTCTTCGAGCTATCGCCGGATGCGTTTTGCATCGCGGGGTTCGACGGCTATTTCAAACGCGCCAATCCCGCGTTCGCGCGCAATCTGGGATACACCCTTCAGCAGCTACTGGCTCGCCCGTTCCTCGAGCACATCCACCCCGAGGATCGTGAGTCAGTCGAGGGGCTCATCGCCGAGGTCGGCGCGGGCAACCCCGTCGTCGGCTTCGAATGTCGCCACATCTGCGCCGACGGTTCGGCCCGGTGGTTCGAGTGGAGCACCAGCAGCCGACCCGAATCAGGCGTCGTCTACGGGGTGGGCCGCGACGTCACCGAGCGCCGCATCGCCAACGACGAGCTCAGCGCGCTGCGCCACATCGCCACCCTGGCAGCCGAGGGAGTGGCGCCGGCGGACTTGTTCGCCGCGGTCGCCGAGGAAGCGGCCCGCGTCGTAGGCGCCCCCATATGCGACCGTGGCGCGCTACGAGCCCGACAACACACTCGTCGTGTGCGCGACCTTTCCCAGAAAGTTGAAGCTACTTCCCGCGGGCACCCGCTTTGCACTGGCCGGCACGACGCTCAGCGCGCTGGAGCGGGCCGGACCCACAGGGGTGCGCATCGACGACCATTCGCAGCAGGACGGTGAGGTCGCGGTCGGCATCCCAAGCTGATGCGCGGCGCAATGCCGTCAAGATCTCGCACGGTGCTGTCAAGAGACTGTCAAGGGCTGTGACACCAGCCGCTGCCGCGGGCACGGTGGAGGTATGACGCTGCTGAGCGAGCCCTTGACGACGGAACCCACGGCGGAACACGCCTTGGTCCAGGCCCGCTACCAGATCAACGCGGCTCGTACGGCCGCCGCCTGCGGCGATACCCGCCGGCAGAACGAATGCGCACAGTCGGCGATCGACTCCGCGACGTCCACCCTGATTGACCCGGCTGCGACCGAACGCGAAGTGGTCGCCGCGCACTTCGTCCTTTCCGAGGCTCTGGCTCTCGAAGGCCGCGGCAACACCTGCGGCACCGAATTGATCGACGTCGAGCGCGAAGCCGCCGCGCTGGACGGCGAAGACCGGCTGTGGCTGCAGAACTATCTGCGACCCGACCGGTACGACGTCACGGCGACACGTCGGCCGCGGAGCTCCGTTGGCCGTGCGTTGCGGTTGGAGCGGTCCCCCGCGAGGTGACCGCCTGCCACGGACGTACGAGGCGCTTGCGCCACAGGCCTGCCGCCGAGTAGCAGGTGAGCGCGCCCAGCAGTCCGGCAGACAGCGGCACCAACTCGAAGTTGGCCAGCACCAGGTAGCCGTAGACGGCGCCGATCGCCAGCATCACCCGACGTGTCAACGTCCACTGCGCAACGAAGTGGAATCGGGCAGACAGCAACATCCCCAGCATCAGCGCGACGAGATGCCCGACACTGGTGAAGTCACCGCCGATGTACACCGCCCGCCCGGCGACCATGATCCAGCAGCCGACCCAAGCCGCGCGCCAACGCCCGGGTATCGCCACGGTCAGCACTCCCAATACCCCCGCGACACCGTAGCTCGCCCCGACGTCGCTGGTACGCGCGATCGACGTCGGCAACCAGCCCAATCCGACGCCCACGGCCAGCCCAGCCGCGACGACGAGTGTTGCGCCCACGTGCCCCAGCCCGAAGGACAGGATCAGAGAGCCACTGCCCCAAAGTAATTCGGTCAGGCCGAGCAAACACAGCAGCCCTGGCAGCCACACGTGGATCGGACCATCGGGGTCGATGAATGCGCTACCAACCAGCGTTTCCAGGTGGCCGTGGGCCAGGTTGTACAGGTTGGTGCTCATGTCGGAAGCCACGTCGTCGGCGGCTCTGGGGCCGGCGATCCCCAAGGCCGCCCCGACGACGACCAACGCCACCGAATAACCGACCGTGACCCGCACCAACGCCAGCGTGGACAGCGCTCGCAACAGCATCGGTTCGTCAGCGTTTGTCGACGGATCCGGAATGGGTCCTGCCAAGGCAGTCGTACACGTGCCACCAGATGAGTTCATGGTCGATGGTCGAAAGCCGCCCCTGGTCACGCGCCCCGTCCGCTTGTGCGAGCAGACAAGCAATCGTCTCCAGCAGCGTGTACTTCGCCGCGCACGGGTCATCGACGCGACCCTGAACCCGCACTGCCCGCAAGGTGCGAACCTGTGAGCGAAGTTTTCCTGCCAGCGCACGAACGAGCGCGCCTGCACCAACGTACGCCGTCGTCGAAATCGCCAGGGCTGCCCACGCGGAAAGCACGGCGGCCGAGCCCACCACCAAGGCGAGCCACAACAACGCTCCCCACGTCGGCCATCGCCACCACATCCGCAGGTAACGCCGCTCGGTCCGGTTGATGCCTGGGGGGAAGACCACCAACCGGTAGCTCCGAAACCCGTCGCTATTGACCGAGCTCTCAAGCGAGCCCCACACGTGCTCGCCATCGAGCAACCGCGACCACCAACGCTGTTGAGAATTGTGGGCGAGATCGCCGCCGCGGGCATTGCGGTCCATGCATCGATGTCTACGCCGAAGCTCGCGCCAGCACCGGCGCCCCAACGCAATCCCTACGGTCCCTCGCGAAATCCTTACGGAGGCTTTACTTCCGGCCACGGATACGGGGATCAATCCTTCGACGTCAACGTCCGCCAGTCAACCGACACGTCAACCGATAGCGTTGGGTGACAAAGGGATCCACGCCTTTCGGCGATCGCTTCGCCAATCCTGGCGGCCAGCGCGCGGGGGTCGCCCGGTGGACGACCGACCGGCGTCGCGACTGCCAAGCAGATGTTGTGCACTCGAATCGCCTGGTAGTCGAGGAACGCCGCAATGCGCCGGAGCGCTTCGTCGATGTCCGCGCTGCCGTCGCTGAGACCGAGCCGGTAACGCACGCCCGTGAGGTCGAGGTACTCCTGCGCCAGTACCGCATCGATCACATACTCACATCGCGCATCGGTAACGTCGAGCAGTACCCGCTGACGGCGCTGCACGCTCGCCGACAACGTCATGATCTCGCCCTCCGTGCTGACGACGAACGTGCCGGCGCCGAGGCTGACGGCATGCCTGAGCCTGCGTGCGGGCGCGCCCTCAGCGTCGAACATCACTCGCGCGGGAGGGATCGCCATCGCCAGCGCCAGCTCATCGGTCGACGAGGCTTCCACCGACACCCGGTGGCGGCGCAGCCAAGGTGCCGCCGAGGGAAGGGCCAGCAACCGCGCCGGTACGGTGACCTCAGATCCACGAAAGGCGCTGCACCACGATGCGCATCGTCGCAATACCTCGCGGACGTCGACGTCGAAGGTCGGTCGGGCGAAGTACTCGTCGGGATTCTGCCAGAAGGGTTTCGCTGGCCGTAGGGACGTAGCGAACGTAGTGAACGCATCCGTGAGAGACGTGCTCGTCGCGTGGCGAAGAACCACCTCGTCCCCTCTCCACCGTTGCCGTAGCCGGGATGCCGCGGTACTCCGTTCACGTCTACCCCGGTGGTCGCGCACTCTCGAGCGCCCAAACGGTTCCTTGATGCCGAGGGGCGAAACCTTGACGCGGTCTTCACGGCAGGGCGAGACCGCCCAGGGCGTCGTAGCGGCTCGTCACGTCGGCCCGGTCGGCCGGCTCGGCGACCGAACGCAGATTCGCACGCTGGATCATCTCGGCCTGGTCGAGCAGGATCCGGCGGCTTGCCGGGTCTCGTGTTTGTTCGATGATCTTCGCCAGGGCGTCGAGCTGTCGGATCATCACTGCCGGCATCCCCTCACTTGCTTGACGGATCTTTTCGAAAGCCCGTTCGATGAGCCGGTCGAGGTCGGCCTCGTGTGCGATCAGGCGGATGTGTCCCGTGTCGTCACGCCGGATGCGTTGCGGGTGCCATCCGATCGTGATGCGGCACAGGCAGTCCCCGAGCCAGTCGATGCACGTCATCGCGGTGAAGGTGTCGTTGACGGCCGGGGAGAGAGCGCGCAGCGCGATCTCGACGAGTTGATCGAAGCCGAACGAAATGTCTTGGGTGAGAGTGCGATAGGGGCCGGTGACGTGGCCGCGCCGCAGGTTGAGCGCGACGTATTCGGCTGCGGCGGCTGGCCATACGCTGGCCAACACCTGTCCGCGCACCAGGAAGTGTCCTGGCCGATAGGGCAGATGGATGACTGCCTCGGCCGATGTGGCGATCTTCAGCAGGCTGTCATGGCGAATGACCTGCAGGTAGCCGCTCGCCGGCGTCCGGATCACCGCGCCCGACTCCTCGATCCCCGCCAGCAGATCGTCGCAAGAGGGACCCCTCGCGGCGCCCATCCCCGTCGGCCCACGGTTGTGGGCCTGTAGGTCGATCTCCCGTGCCAGATCGCGTGCGATACCCGCGATTACCTGCGGCAGTTGGATGGCGGTGGCGATGTGGTTGATGAAGTAGATCAGTACCGCGAGATCCGCGAGGGTCAAGATGAGCGCCAGCGTGATGGACAGATGCGGTACGAAGTCGCCGTGCGGGCCGCCGCCGATCGAGACCAGGGCGAGAACCGCGTAGAAGAAAGTGGCCACGAAGGTGCCCAGCGTGAGCTGCGTTCCGCGGTCACGGATGAAGTTGCGCATCATCCGCGGACCGAACTGCGTCGAGGCCAGCGTCAACGCGACGATCGTGATGGAAAACACGACCCCCACCACCGTGATGATTGCGGCAGCCATCGTGGTGAGGATCTCGCGGGCGGTGTCGGCCGTGCCGCTGAGCACCCACGCCGGCAAGCGCAGCTCACCCCGGTAGGCGGCGCGGTCCAATGAGTAGCTGATGACGAACAGCCCCAATGCTGCCAAGGCCTCCGCCGCGGGAAGTACCCACAGATTGGTGCGAAGCGCTTCACGCCGCCAGTCGGCCTGCAGATACGCGGATCCCGGCATCAGAGCTCACACGCTGACACGAGGTCGGTGGCGACGAGAGTCGGCGCGATGCGGATCGCTTGCACGAGAACCCCTTTGGGCAGTCAGGTACGCACGCCGACCAGACTTCCCAGCACACCTGCCTCGCAGCCTAACCCAAAGTCGCCAGTCGGGTCACCCGCCGGGCGGTGGTGGCGGGACGATGAAGCAGTTCGAGCCGCCGATGCCGAGAACGTAAACCGAGACGCACCGCTGGAAACTGCCATCGGCGTAGTAGGGCCCGTCGCACTGTCCTCCACCGTTGCCCCATACGACGGTGCTGCCGCAGAAAGGGTCCGCGGACGCCGGGGGCGCCCCGGCAACGGCGCCAACCGCCCCGATTCCGATCGTTCCCGCCGCCACGAGCGCGGTGAGCATCTTCCCCATGAGCTCCTCCTAACCACTCGGCGACAGCTGCAGGACAGCCACACCGACTTGGTTCCAGAGTCAGCATAATTGCCGATTTTGGCAATGAATTTCGCTCACAGCTGAGGGACTGCTGGACGTTTCGCTGAGGGACCGCTGATAGGTGGCGTTGTCGGACATCAGCCGACGGCGCGGGGCCCGCCAATGCGGAGGACCAGGGCGCTAGGTGCAGGCGGCTCTAGCGCGAGCGCTCGGCCAGTACATCTGCGGCGAGTCCGCATCGCAGATTCGAAAAACCTTGCTGCAGAAGCTCGCTCGGCGAAGTAGCTAGCTCCTTGCCACTGATGAGCAGTTCGATCACGGTGAGGGTGACCGCGCGGCTGGCGTTGTAGATCAGTCGCGGATGGAGGTCGGTGTCCGGATCCAATCCGGTGCGGCGGCCGATTTCCGCCACCACGCGTTCGGAGACTCCGTGAGTCACGGCAGCCGCGTGTGCCATCAGCGCAGGATGCTCGACGATCAACCGCGTCACCGCACCGGCAAGCCCGAAGTCGGCGCCCGACTCCATCATGTTCACGGCGGCCGCCTCCAGCGAGTCCAGCACGGACTCGCTGGCGGGGCGCTCCAGGAAGGAATCTGCTTGTCGCTGCTCGACTTCCGCCAGCAGCGACAGGATCGCGTCCTCCTTGCTGGAGAAGTAGTTCCGGAACGTCCGCGTGGAGACGTCGGCCGCCGCGGCGATGGCGTCGACGGTGACTGCGTCGTAGCCTTGTCGAAGTGCCAGATCCAACGCGGCACGGCTCAGCGCGGCGCGGGTTTCGGCCTTCTTTCGAGAACGCAAACCCTGGTCAACGTCAGTCACGCTGCCAATTTAGGCAACATTGCCCGAATCGGCAACGACGACACGCGCCGAACCGAGGATCAGACGTCGCTAGTGGTGTACCTGGTCTTGACCGAGGGCGCGGCCAGAAGCGGGGGCAGGTCGGCGATCTTGCCTTCGCCGGCACGGAAGCGGCGATAGGCCTCGTCGTGCTCGACCGATGCCCAGCTTTCGTAGATGATCCAGTGCGATTCGTCGTCCGAGTCGACGAGAACGTCGGTCACGAGATTGCCGTCGAAGGCACGGGTCTTGACGAGCTCACGTCGGAATACTTCTCTTGCCTGCGCAAGCGATTCGGTCTTGAACTTGAGGTCGAGCAGCACGGTGATGGGCATGCACGATTCTAAGATCAACCCAGGGACGTGCCCCGACCGCCTGGCCTATCAGGGACCCCGCGTATCGATGACACGCTGCGCGACGTCGATGAGCTTCATGTTGGTGTCCTGAGACAACTGGCGCAGCATGCCGAAGGCACGGACGTCGTCGATGCCGAACCGCTCCATGATGATGCCCTTGGCCTGGCCGATGCGGTCACGCGTCGAGAGCGCCGACTGGAGCTGATCACCCTGGCGGCTGGCTAGGATCGCGGCCGCCGCGTGCGCCGCGAGCACCATGCCGGTGGTCTCCGCCTCGACGTCCCACAACCTCGGCTTGAACCCGAACAGGTTCAGCGCCCCGGCGGTGCGGTCGGCGGTGTACAGCTTGAACGACAGCGCGCTGAGCACTCCGAGTTTGACGACCTGCGGAGCGTAGTTCGGAAATCGTGGCTCGTTGCGGAAGTCGTCCGTGCGAACCACGATCTCGTCCAATGCGGCCTCGACGCACGGGCCTTCGCCGTAGCGCATCTGGAGGTCATCGAGCTTGAACATCAAGTCGGAGGTGGACGCCAGCGTTTCGAAGCTGTTGGCCTTGCCTACCAGCAACACCCCGGCGACGTCGACACCCTCGATCAACTCCTTGGCGGTGGCCGTGACGTCGGCGAGCACGTCGTCGACCTTGCGAAGCGATGTGGACCGAGCCAATTCCGCCATCCGCAGGGCTAGATCATGGTTCTGCAACTTCATACCTGTCATCTTCCCCTCTTCACCGGTTGTCGCGGACGTTTGTCGCTAGTGGACGTGGGCATGCCGACCATAGGCCTCGCCGGTTCAGACCAAGAGCCGGCGAGGCCGCTCAAGCCGCGACGGTGAGGTCCAGGGACAAGCAGTCGCTGATGGCGTGGACCGCGGGCCAGTTGCCGGCACTCGCGGCGCGGGCCAGGTCCTCGGCCATCGGACTCGCGGCCCCGAGCTCGGCCAACCAGGACGTGACCGTGGCGGCGATACGGTCCACCGGTACGTGGGCCGCACGCCTCGCATGCAGGCGATCGACGATGTCGTAGGTCTTCGCTGTTTTCGTACGCATATGGGTGAGAGGGATGCCGGCCACGCATTCCGACACATTTTTCGAGAGAATCTCGAGTCACTCTGTTAGTTGTAGTACCGTGCGGTCATGGGCAGCTCGAACGTGTGGATCCTTGGCGGCTACCAGAGCGACTTCTCGCGCAACCTGACCCGTGAGGGCCACGACTTCGCAGGCCTGACCGCAGAGATCGTGACCTCGACCTTGCAGGCCGCCAGGGTCGACGCCGCCGACATCGGCGTGGTCCACGTCGGCAACGCGTTCGGCGAGATGTTCGCCGCCCAGGGTCACCTCGGCGCCATGCCCGCCAGCGTCGTCGACGGCCTCTGGGACACCCCGTCCTCACGCCACGAGGCGGCCTGCGCCTCCGGAAGCGTGGCGACCCTCGCGGCCATTGCCGACCTGCGGTCGGGCGCATACGAGACGGCCCTCGTGGTTGGCGTCGAACTGGAGAAGACGGTGCCTGGCGACACCGCCGCGCAACACCTCGGCGCCGCCGCCTGGGCCGGGCACGAAGGCCGGGATGCCAAGTTCATGTGGCCGTACATGTTCGCCCGGGTCGCCGACGAATACGAACGGCGCTACGGCATCGACGAGATCCACCTGCGAGCCATCGCGCAGCTCAACTTCACCAATGCGCGGGCCAACCCCAACGCTCAGACGCGGGACTGGACGGTGCCCGACCTGATGGCCGGCGGACCGGATGACGATGAGCAATCCCGTCATCGAGGGCCGGCTTCGCCGGTTCGACTGCAGCCAGATGACCGACGGCGGCGCAGGCATCGTCCTGGTCGGCGACGAGTACTTGCGCGACCACCCGGACGCCCGGCCGATGGGACGGATCGACGGCTGGGGACACCGCACCGTCGGCCTTGGCCTGCAGCAGAAGCTGGACCATTCGGCCGACGACCCGTACGTGATGCCCCACGTGCGGCGGGCGGTCCTCGACGCGTTCCAGCGCGCCAGGGTCCGATTGGACGACCTCGACGGCATCGAGGTGCACGACTGCTTCACGCCCAGCGAGTACCTCGCGATCGACCACATCGGGCTCACCGGACCCGGCGAATCGTGGAAGGCCATCGAGAACGGCGAGATCGAGATCGGCGGAACCCTGCCGATCAATCCCAGCGGCGGGCTGATTGGCGGCGGCCACCCCGTCGGCGCAACCGGGGTCCGCATGCTCGTCGACGCCGCCAAACAAGTCAGCGGCACCGCGGGCGACTACCAGGTGGAGGGCGCAAAGACGTTCGGCACGCTCAACTTCGGCGGCAGCACGGCCACCACCGTCAGCTTCGTCGTGAGCGTGGTGTGAGATGCCCGAAAAAAGCCCCGCGATCGTCGCCAAGTATCTGTCCACGCTGCCCGAGGACGACGACCATCCCTACCGCACCGGGCCGTGGCGCCCGCAGACCACCGAGTGGGACGACGACGACCTGACCGTCGTCGCGGGTGAGGTTCCGACCGACCTGGACGGCGTCTACCTGCGCAACACCGAGAACCCGTTGCATCCGGCACTCAAGGCGTATCACCCGTTCGACGGCGACGGCATGATCCACGTCGTCGGCTTCCGCGATGGAAAGGCGTTCTACCGCAACAGGTTCGTCCGCACCGACGCCTTCATCGAGGAGAACGAGGCAGGCGGCCCGCTGTGGCCCGGCCTCGCCGAACCGGTGGAGCTGGCACGGCGCGACTACGGCTGGGGCGCAAGGACGTTGATGAAGGACGCGTCGTCCACCGACGTGATCGTGCACCGCGGTACCGCATTGACGAGCTTCTACCAGTGCGGGGACCTCTACCGCGTCGACCCCTACTCCGGTGACACGCTCGGCAAGCAGGACTGGGGCGGCGCATTCCCCTTCGACTGGGGCGTATCGGCCCACCCGAAGGTCGACGACAAGACTGGCGAGCTGCTGTTCTTCAACTACAGCAAGCAGGCGCCGTACATGCACTACGGCGTGGTCGACGCGAACAACGAATTGGTCCACTACGTGGACGTGCCATTGCCGGGGCCGCGTCTGCCGCACGACATGGCGTTCACCGAGAACTACGCGATCCTCAACGACTTTCCGTTGTTCTGGCAGCCCGAGTACCTGGAACGCAACGCCCACCTCGCACGGTTCCACCGCGACATGCCGTCGCGCTTCGCCGTCATCCCCCGCCGCGGCCAAACCTCGGACATCCAGTGGTTCGAGGCCGATCCCACCTACGACGCTGCACTTCACGAACGCCTACGAGGACGGCGACGAGATCGTGCTCGACGGGTTCTTCCAGGGTGACCCCGAACCGTCCGACAACGGCCTCGGCGACAAGTGGCAGCGCGCGTTCCGCTTCCTGGCCCTGGACCGGATGCAGGCCAGGCTGCACCGGTGGCGGTTCAACCTCGTCACCGGCGGTGTCCGCGAGGAGCAATTGTCCGACAGCATCACCGAATTCGGCATGATCAACGCCGGCTATGCGGGTGCGCCGTACCGGTATGCGTATGCCGCGACCGGCAAGCCGGGCTGGTTCCTGTTCGACGGCATGGTCAAGCACGACCTGCACACCGGCACCGAGGAACGGTTCGCGTTCGACGACGGCGTGTACGGCAGCGAGACCGCGATGGCGCCCAGGTTGGGCAGCAGCGGGGAGGACGACGGCTACCTGGTCACCATCACCACCGACATGAACGACGACGCGTCCTACTGCCTGGTGTTCGACGCCGCCAGGGTGGCTGACGGTCCGGTGTGCAAACTGGCTCTGCCGGAACGGGTTTCCAGCGGCACGCACTCGACGTGGGCACCGGGCTCTGAGCTTCGTCGCTGGCATCGGACCGACTCCGCGGCCGAGGCGATCGGACTCTAGTTGAGTCAGGAGACGGGCGGGGTCAACGCGGTCGGCCGGATGCTGGGACTGCTCGGTGACGAATGGACGTTGCTGATCGCGCAACAAGCCCTGCTCGGGGTGACCCGCTACGGCGACTTCGCGACGCGCCTACCGATTTCGCACGCCGTGCTCAGCCGCAGACTGGCCGCGATGACCGCGGACGGACTCCTCGTGCGCAGCACCTATCGGGACAAGCCGCCACGGTCGGAGTACCTGCTCACCCCGCGGGGCCGATCGCTATGGCCGGTGCTGATGTCGATCTGGGAGTGGGAGCGTCGGTGGGTGCCCGACCACGCCGACGCCCTGCCCGGCATGCACCACCTCACCTGCGATGCCGACTTCGCGCCGCTGCTGACGTGCCGGGCGTGCGGCGAGACCGTCACCGAGAAGGACGTCACCGCGACGTGGGGGCCAAGTGGGTCCTGGCCGCGTTCGGTGCCGTCGGAGTCGACGCGGCGCCGGTCGGCCTCCGATGCCTCGCACGGCAGGGCGGGCCTGTTCCCGCAGACCATGAGCATCCTCGGCAACCGGTGGGCGTTCACCCTGCTGGTGGCCGCATTCGTCGGCACGTCCCGGTTCAGCGACTTCGCCGAACTGCTTGGCGCACCGCCGGGGTCGTTGACCGACCGACTGCAGATCTTCACCGCCGAAGGGGTGCTGACCTCAGCGAGCGGCGGCTACGCGCTGACCGAGAAGGGCCGAGCGGTGTTCCCCATCCTGATCACCGCCCTGCAGTGGGCGCAGCGCTGGTTCACCGCCCCGGAGGGCCCGGCCGTTCTACTCCGGCATACGGTGTGCGACAAGCCCTTCGACGCGGTGCTCACCTGCGATCAGTGCGCAGGGCCGCTGCGGGGTACCGAAGTGAAGGAGACACGATGACAACGCTGACGAATCGACCCAACAGCGCACTCCTCGTCATCGACGTACAGAACTGCGTCGTCGAGGACGCCCACGAGCGTGATGCCGTCGTCGCGAACATCGCCAGCCTCGTCGACCAGGCGCGGCGGGATCGGATACCCGTCGTGTGGGTCCAGCACTCCGACGAGGAGATAGTCAGGGGCAGCGAGGGCTGGCGGATAGTGCCCGAGCTGATCCCACTAGACACCGAACCCCTCGTCGAGAAGAACCACGGTGACGCCTTCGAGGCCACCATCCTCGAAGAGGCGTTGTCAGGCCTGCGCGTCGGGCGACTGGTCGTCACCGGAGCGGAAACCGACGCGTGCGTCCGCTCGACCATCCACGGCGGGTTCGCCAGGGGCTATGACGTGACGCTGGTCGGTGACGCCCACACGACCGGGGACAAGACTGCATGGGGTGCGCCGAGGCCGGGTGAGGTCATCGCGCACACGAATCTGTACTGGAACTACCAGACCGCACCCGGGCGGACGGCCGAAGTGGTCGAGACCAAGAACGTCGACCTCGGCGGCTAGCCCCGGTCCAACCGGAACCGCAGGTTGTTGCGCACCGCGGGCCACTCCACGTCGAGGATCGAGTAGACGACGGTGTCGCGCCGCGATCCGTCGGGCAGCAGCTGGTGGCTGCGCAATATCCCGTCGAGCTTGGCGCCGAGCCGCTCGATGGCCCTGCGACTGGTGGAGTTGAAGAAATGCGTCCGGAATTCGACTGCCACACAATCCAACTGGTCGAACGCGTGGCCGAGCATCAGCAGCTTGGTCTCCGTGTTGACTCCGGTCCGGCGGACCGACTCCGAGTACCAGGTGTAACCGATCTCGAGGCGCCGGTTCGGCGGGTCCACGTGGCAGTAGCTGGACGAACCGATGACGCGGCCGTCCCGCGACCGGACGACAACCGTCAGCCCCGTGTCCGGGTGTTGTACCGCCAACCGCCCGTTCACCCATTCCGCGGCGGTCTCCTGCGTCGGGGCGCTGGTGAACCACAAGGGCGCGACGTCTCGAGCGGCCTCGGCGATCTCCGGCACGTGCTCCGGCGTCAGCGATTCGAGCGACACCCAGCGCTCCCCGACGAGATTGACGGGCTCGACGAATCCGGTCATCGCGGACCCGTCTCCGACCACGCCGCCACCATGGCGAGCACCGACAACACGACGGCGACGACGATGACCGCACCACCGACGTACAAGCCGTAAGCCGCCGCGATCGGCGGCGCCACGTACAGCCGGTAGTACCACCACGTCAGAACCGTCATGAGCACCGAAATCGACAGTGCCGCAGTCGAAGTGATCCGCGCGGACAACCCGCGCGCCGCCATGGCCGCCACCACGATCAACGTCGACGACAGCAGCACCATCAGCTGCCCGACCCCGAACCCGGCGGGCGGAACCGGGATGTGCCCGAACTTTCCGCCGATCGCATTGGCCCTGCCGCCGCCGGTGGTCAACCACGGCAGCCACGCGTTGACCAGGAGCACCAACGCACACAGCGCGACCAACCATGCGGGACGCAGGCGAGCCATGCGATGAGAGTATCGGGTTGGCCGGTCGCATCGACGTAGGCTCTACCCATGACGGAGCTACCCGGCTGGGCTCGGACGCTCGACTTGGCGCCCCATCCAGAGGGCGGCTGGTTCAGGGAGACGTGGCGTAGCGAGTTGACGGTCAGCCAATCGGCCCTACCCCCCGACTACACCGGCCCGCGAAGCGCCGGCACGGCCATCCTGTTCCTTCTCATGCCCGGCCAGCAGTCGGCCTGGCACACCGTGCGCAGCGCCGAGCTGTGGCTCCACCACCGAGGCAGTCCGCTTTTGCTGGAGATCGGCACCGAACAGGACTGTGCAACAACGCATTTACTCGGCGGCGACATCGACGCGGGCCAGCGGCCGCAACTACTCGTCCCACCTGGCCACTGGCAGCGGGCGCGGCCACGTGACGATGAGCCCACCCTGGTGAGCTGCGTGGTGGTGCCCGGCTTCGACTTCGCTGACTTCGGACTGGCCGCCGCTACCGACTGAGCAGTTCCACCGCCGCCGACACCAGCGCGGCGTTGTCGGGCGCGACGGACCCGTCCGGCAGCGTCAGTGTGTCCTCCATCCCGATGCGCGTCTGCACGCCGCGCACGCCGGCGTATTCCAGCAGCGGCCAACAACTCTCGTCCAGACCGTGCAGGAGCACGGGGGCCGGTGAGCCGACGGCGAGGACGCGTTCGAGCATGTCGTCGGCGACGGCGACGTCCGCATCGGCCTGCAACTCGATCATCGCCCGCATGCAGTGGGTGGCGAGGTCGGACTTGGCCCACGACGCGACCGCCTCGGCGTGGAACAGGCCCACCTCGACGCCGACTCCCTTGCTCAGCAGGAGATGGGCCAACTCCTCGGACCCAGGCTCGTGCCAGTTCAACGACGCGAAGTCGGGTAGCACGGTCCAGCCGTCGACCGCCCGCAGTCGCGCGTCGGCGTCCGGAAGCGCCCAGAACCCGGTCGTCACACCGAGCGGCAGGCCGGGTACGGCCGCGCGGACGGCCGTCACCGCCGCCGCGACCTCGCCGCCGTACAGCGAGTCCACTCCGTCGGCGGTCTTGGGGTGCAGGTGCACCGCCTGAGCACCGGCTTCGTGGGCCGCCAGCGCGGCGGCGGCCAGCTGAGCGGGGGTGACCGGCAGATTGGGGTGCTGGTCGGGGGTGCGGGCGCCGTTGATGCACGCCTTGACGTAGATGCTGTGGCTGGTGGGCATCCCTCCATTTTGACTCGTCGCGGCGAAGGTTTCCGAAGTAGCGTTTCCACCATGGGAGGGCACACCATCGTCTGCGGCACCGACGCGCTCGCGGGCCGCATCGCCGACGGGCTGCGCAGGGCGGGTACCGCCGTGGTGGCGTGCAACGAACCAAGCGGGCTGAAAGCGGCCGGAATCGCCGACGCGGCGGCGATCGTGTGCGCAGGGGACGACGACGCGGTGAACCTCGAAATCGCGCTGTTGGCACGGGAACTGAACGACGACGTCAGGGTGGTCGCGCGGCTGGCCAACAGCGTGCTGCGGGAAGCCGTCGCGATGGGGAACGGGCCCGGCGCGGTGCTCGACGTCGCCGACGTCGCCGCCCCTTCAGTGGTGGAGGCATGCCTGGCGCGCACCACCCACACCATCTCGGCCGCAGGCATCGACTTCGTCATCTCCGGGACGGAAGCCACTCGCGACTCGACCCTGCGCGAGCTGTTCGGCGACCTCGCCCCCGTCGCCGTGGTCAGCGGCGAGAACTCCCCATCACCCGGTGAGGTGGTGGCCTGCCCCGGCCGCGACCTGCGCGTCCACGCCGGCGACTGGACCATGATGATCGGCACCCCCGACGAACTGCTCGCGCAGGGCATCGAGGTGCCGAAGCCGCTCGCCCACAACCGGGCCCGACGGCCGCCCGTGCGCCGGCTGCTCGACACCGTGCGCATCATCCGCGACGACATCAACCCGATGTTCTACCGAGCGCTGGCCGCGTCGCTGACCCTGCTCGTCGGTTCGACGGTGTTGCTGCGCTTCGCGTATCAACATCCGCCCGGCATGACGTGGATCGATGCGCTGTACTTCTCCACCGAGACCATCGCCACTGTCGGCTACGGCGACTTCAGCTTCATCGAGCAGCCGACGTGGCTCCGGATCTGGGGCATCGCCCTGATGTTCGCCGGCGTGACGACCACGGCGATCCTGGTGGCGTTCGTCGCCGACCTGCTGTTGTCGCGACGGCTCGCACAGTCCGCGGGCCTGCGTCGCGTGCGGCACCTGCGCAACCACGTCATCGTCGTCGGACTGGGCTCGTTCGGGATCCGCGTCGTCAACGACCTGGTGGCCGCCGGCTACGACGTAGCGGTCGTCGAGCGCGACGACGACAACCGATACCTCTCGACGGCGGCCGACCTCGACGTGCCCGTGATCTTCGGCGACGCCACCCTCCGACAGACGTTGGAGTCGGTTCGCGTGCACGACGCCGCCGCCGTGGCGCTGCTCACCCAGGACGACATGGTCAACATCGAAACAGGGATCGTCCTCAAGGAGATGCTGGGGCGGCGTTGGGCCGAACACGGCGGCGAGCCCGGCGTACCGGTGGTGATGCGGATCTACGACCAGACCCTCGGCGCCGCGGTCGCGGATCGGTTCGGCTTCGAGAACGTGCACTCCACAGTGGAATTGGCCACGCCGTGGTTCATCGGCGCGGCCCTGGGACTGCAGGTGCTCGGCACGTTCTCGGTAGGCCAGCAATCGTTCATGGTGGGCGGCGTGCACGTCGAGTGGGGCAGCGAACTCGACGGGATGCGGATGGAGGAGATGTCCACGCAGACCCGCGTCATCGCCATCACGAGGATGGGCAGGCCGGTGCGACTGCATCCCCGCCGCGACACTCAACTCATCGCTGACGACACCGCATACCTGGTGGGGCCGTACCGGGAGTTGCTGGACACGCTGCGCAAGGGGCAAGGCGCGCATCCGGCGGGCAGATTAACCCCTACTTCTCCAGGGTGAACTGAACGACGTCGAGGTATCCGCCACGGAACAGATCCGCGCACCCGGTGAGGTACTTCATGTAGCGGTCGTAGACCTCCTGCGACTGCACCGCGATGGCCTCGTCTCGATGCGCCTCCAACGCGGCTGCCCAGTGATCGAGCGTCGTGGCATAGTGCGGTTGCAGCGACTGCACCCGGCTTACCTGGAACCCGGCATCGCTGGCACGCGTTTCGGCCATCGACACAGTCGGCAACCTGCCGCCCGGGAAGATCTCGGTCAAGATGAACTTGACGAACCGGGCAACCCTCAGTGTGATCGGTATACCCAGGCGGGCGGCATCGTCCTGGGTTATCCCGCAAATCGTGTGCAGCAACATCGATCCGTCGTCGGGAAGCGCGTTGTAGGCCATGTTGAAGAAGGCGTCGTAGCGCTCGTGGCCGAAGTGTTCCAGCGCCCCGATGCAGACGATCCGGTCGACCTTGCCCTCGAACTCCTCCCAACCTTGCAACCGCACCTCGACGTTGCGGCGCGTCGGGACCTTGGCAAGCTTGGCCTCGGCATAGTCGCGTTGTGAACGGCTGAGGGTCAAGCCGATGACGTTGATGTCGTGGGTTTCGATCGCCCGTTGCATACCGCCGCCCCAGCCGCAGCCGATGTCGAGCAGCGTCATACCCGGCTGGAGGTTCAGCTTGCCCAAGGCCAGATCGAATTTGGCGTTTTGAGCCTCGTCGAGGGTCATGTCGTCGCGGTCGAAGTATGCGCAGGTGTAGCCGAGGGTGGGGCCCAAGAACAGTTCGAAGAACTCGTCCGATATGTCGTAGATCCGCTGCAAAGTCTCGTAATGCGGACGTAGCTCACCCATCCATACGATGGTAGGCCGCAATTCCCTTGGGCGGCCCACTTCAGACACGTGGAGTCTGACGGCCCATTCGGTCTAGCGGCACCAACTCGATTCACCTGGTGCCATGGGCGTAGTCAACCCGGCATGTCCCTGCCATTTGCGTGAATACCCGTGGGGTACGACAGGATTGGGCTCTCGCGGGATGGACCAGTCATCGGCCAGTTCGGCCAGTTCGGCCAGTTCATGTGGTGTCGTCACAATGTGTCGTTCTCTTGTTTGGTCGCGTGCGCTAGTGGGTACAGCCCGTGCGTCGTCTGCGGAGCCGGCGTTGGCGGGATAGTTTCGGACAGATGGCACGGTCCTCATTGCGCAACTAGCGCGTACGAGGATCGTAGCTACGCGTACGAGAATGAGCGCAGACCGCGGGCAGTGAGGAGTCGACGTTTTCGCGTGGTGGGGTCGAACGGTATACCGCTACCGATACATCGTGATCGGGGTCATGGTGGCGCTGTGTCTGGGTGGCGGCGCGTACGGGCTCACTCTGGGCTCGCATCTCACTCAGAGCGGCTTCTACGACGACAACAGCGAATCGGCGAAGGCGTCGCGCCTCGCCGACCAGGTGTACGGTCGCGACACGTCAGGCCACATCGTGGCGATCTACACCGCCCCGGATGGCAAGACCGTAGACGACCCGGACTTCAAGAAGAAGATCCTCGATAACCTCGCCCAGGTTGAAAAGGATCACCCGGACCAGATCCTCCGGTCGGTTGGCTACTTCAAGCGCCCCGACCTGCTGCGCACCATGGCCGATGCGTCAAAGAAGCACGCGTTCATGTCGATCCAACTCAAGGGCAACGACGACGACACCATCCTCAACAACTACAAGGTGGTCCAGAACGACTTCGCCATCCCGGGCGTCGACGTGAAACTGGCAGGTTTGCAGCCGTTGGCCAACGAGTTGATGGGGACCATCGCCGAAGACCAGCAGCGGGCCGAAGTGCTGGCCGTGCCGCTGGTGGCGGTGGTGCTCTTCTTCGTGTTCGGCGGTGTGGTCGCGGCGTGCCTGCCTGCGATGGTCGGCGCACTTTCCATCGCCGGCTCACTGGGCATCATGCGGTTGGTCGCGATATCCGGGCCGGTGCACTACTTCGCGCAGCCGGTGGTGACGCTGATCGGCCTTGGCATCGCGATCGACTACGGGCTGTTCGTGGTCAGCCGCTTCCGTGAGGAGCTTGCCGAGGGCTACGACACCGAAACCGCGGTACGCCGCGCGGTGACGACGTCCGGGCGAACCGTCGTGTTCTCGTCGGTGCTGATCGTCGCATCCGCGGCCGGCTTGCTGCTGTTCCCGCAGGGGTTCCTCAAATCACTCACCTACGCGATGATCGCCTCGGTCATGTTGTCGGCGATCCTGTCGATCACCGTGCTGCCCGCCTGCCTCGGGCTACTGGGCCGCCACGTCGACGACTTGGGTGTGTACTCATTCCTGCGGGTACCGTTCTTCCGCAACTGGAAACCCACCAACTGGTGGCTGCACTGGCTGGGCGCCCGCGTACAGAAGACCAAGACCCGCGAAGAAGTCGAGAAGGGCTTCTGGGGCAAGCTCGTCAACCGGGTGATGAAGCGGCCAATCGCGTTTGCCGCCCCGATCGTCGTCATCATGATTTGGCTGATCCTCCCGCTGGGCAATCTGTCCCTGGGCGGCATCAGCGAAAAGTATCTGCCGCCAACGAACTCGGTGCGCCAGGCGCAGCAGGAGTTCGATCAGATCTTTCCCAGGTTTCGCACCGAACCCCTGACGCTGGTGGTCCATCGCAACGATGACCAGCCGGTCACCGACAGCCAGGTCGCGCAGGTCCGTAGCGAGGCGATGACCATTCCGGGCTTCATCGATCCGGACAACAAACCGGCCAACATGTGGAAGGAACGCCCCTACCTCGACGGTGCATCGAAGGATCCATCGGTCCGGGTCATCCAAAACGGCCTGGTGAACCGGAATGACGCCGCCACGAATGTCACCGAGTTGCGGTCGATCTCGCCGCCGCGCGGCCTGACCGTGTGGGTGGGCGGCACACCCGCGCTCGAACAGGACAGCATCCACAGCATATTTGCGAACCTGCCCTTGATGACCCTCATTTTGATCGGCACCACCACGCTGCTTATGTTCTTGGCGTTCGGATCACTGGTGCTGCCGATCAAGGCCGCGATCATGAGCGCCTTGACGCTGGGTTCGACGCTGGGCGTGCTGACGTGGATATTCGTCGACGGCCACTTCTCCAATTGGCTGAATTTCACGCCCACCCCGCTGACCGCCCCCGTGATCGGCCTGGTCATCGCGGTGATTTACGGCTTGTCGACCGACTACGAGGTCTTCCTGGTGTCCCGGATGGTCGAGGCTCGCGATTCTGGCACGTCCACTGCAAACGCCATCCGCATCGGCACCGCGACCACCGGCCGCCTCATCACCGCGGCGGCCTTGGTCCTCGTCGTGGTGGCGGGCGCGTTCGTCTTCTCCGACCTGGTGATGATGAAGTACCTGGCGTTCGGCCTGGTCACAGCCCTGGTGTTGGACGCGACGGTGGTCAGGATGTTTCTCGTGCCTGCGGTCATGAAGCTGCTCGGCGATGAGTGCTGGTGGGCGCCAGCGTGGATGAAACGGGTGCATGCCCGGGTCGGGCTCGGCGAGATCGGTCTGCGAGACGAGCGTAAGCCGCCGACGCCGCCGGAGCCCGAACCGGAACCGGAACCCGAGTCGGAACCGGAACCCGAGTCGGAACCGGAACCCGAGTCGGAACCGGAACCGGAGTCGGAGTCAGAGTTGGAGTCAGAGGACGCTCTCGTCGAGGCCGGCGCGCCCGTGACGCAGAGGCCGCCGCATGACCCCACCCGTCCGGCCGTTGACGGTTCCGCCCGACCGCAGGCCGCGCCGCGGCTGGAGAGCACGCCGTCGCTCGCGACGACCGTCCCCATGCGCATCACCGACATCGCTCGCGCCGACGAACCGACGGACGCACAGATCTCGGGGGCCAACGGTCCTGAGACCAACGGTCCTGAGACCAACGGTCCTGAGACCAACGGCGACGGCGAGCTGCATGCGGCGGTGCGGCGCACCGACGGCGCGGCGTCGCCGTCAGCACAGGGCGAAGCCCCCGCCGTACCGAACAGGCCCACCTGAGTTGGCGAGGCTTACGTCAGCGTAGGTGACTGGCGAAAAACCTTTCGATCCTGTCCCAGGCGTCCTTGGCTGACTCGGATTCCGGACCGATGCCGGCTACCCGCAGGAGGGGGCGTAGCACGCGGGGACCGGCTTCGGCGTCGTTGAGGAAAGCGTGGCTGGCGGCGGGGTATTCCTTGACGTCGTGGGTCACGCCCGCTTTGTCGAGGGCCGCGTCGAGCCGGCGGGCGGCACCTCGAAGTGAAGGGTCGCGGCCACCGTAGTTTCCGACGATCGGGCAGGCGCCTGCCACCGCTTCGTCGAGGTGACGCGGTAGCTGGCCGTAATTGACTGCGGCCGCGTCGAATCCGGTGTTCGCGGTGAGGAGCGCGAAGCCTCCACCTATGCAGAAGCCGACGACGCCGATCTTGCCGGTGCACTCAGGAGAACCAGCAAGGTAGTCGTGGGCGGCGGAGATGTCGGCGAACGCGCGGCCGCGGCCACGCATCATGGCGGTCATCGTGGCGACCAGGCATCGTGCCGTGCTACCCGCGCTGAACAGGTCGACGGCCAAGGTGAGGTAGCCGAAACTGGCGAGCCGGTCGGCGTGGCCGCGCATGACCTCGTCGAGGCCGAAGATCTCGTGGATCATCACCACCGCCGGCCACGGACCGGTGCCCGGTGGGCTGGCCAGGTAGCCGCGAAGCGGTTGGGACCCGTCGCGGTCGGCGGCTAGGTCGGTCAGGTCGATGTCGGTCATGGTGTGGCCTCCTGTGGCGGTGTGGTGGGCAATGTGTAGGGGCCGACGACGGCCGCGCCGAGCAGCGAAAGTCCGTTGCGCAGGGCATCAGGTGGTACGTCGTCGACGAGGTGGTGCATCACGATCAGACCGTGCATGAGCGAAAACAGGGTTGCGGCAACGGCGTTGGTATCCGAATTCGGCGGGATGTATCCGTTGTCGCGCCACCGGCCGGCCAGTTCGGCGATGTGGTCGAGGGTTTGGAGGTAGAGCCCGCGGGTGCGTTTCTGCAGGACCGGATCGCGCAGTGCCTCGGCCCAGGTCTGCAGTGCGAGCCGGGTCATGTCGTAGTCGGGGTTGTTCGTCCTGTTGCGCAGTTCGGCGACGATCAGGCTCAGCGTTTCGGCGGGGGTGGGGACGGGGTCGCGGTCGAGTAGCCCTACGAAGATGTCTCGCACCCGTGACACGCCTTCCTCGGCGCTGGCGTGGATGATCTCTTCCTTGCTGGCGAAGTAGCGGTACACCGCACTGGAGGACATCCCGGTCGCCGCGATCACCTGGTCCATCGAGGTGGCGTGGAAGCCGTCGCGGGAGAAGCACATCCAGGCACTGCTGAGGATGTGTTGGCGGCGTTGCGCGCGGGTCTGCTCGCTGAGTCTGGGCATACCAGCATCCTAAACGAAAACGATCGGTTGCGCTATAGCTTGACCCGGCGTACTTTCGGACTCAAGTAGAAACGAACACCTTCGTTTGGAGGTCCGATGTCGAATCCGATGACGGTTGGGGTGCTGGACGCTGCCGGAAGGCTGGTGGCCTTCGCGGGGGAAGACGGCTCGAGCCTGCTACGGGAACGCATCGCCCGCGGAAAAGCCCACGGTGCGTTGAACATGGGGGTGGGCGGCCGAAGCCTAGCCGCACGGGCGGCGTCGAACCCCGCCTTCGTCAACTCCCTCGTGTCGCTCGCCGACGGCAACCTCGTGCCCGTTCCCGGCGGCGTCCTGATCCGCGACGACGACAAAGCCTGCGCCATCCACGGCATTCGTCGCGACGCTGCGCGCCGACCCCCGGAGCGGCTGATCCAACCTGATCCAGCCATCCCTACCAACCGATTAGGAGATATCTCATGACCCCATCCACCTCGGACACGGACCAGGCCCCGGCCACCTTCGGGCGGTACGCCGAGACTCCATATGACCAGATGACTCCCGAGCAACAGGAGGGCTATCGGATCCTCGCAACGGCAGAGGGGGGCGAGCTCCAAGGGCCGGCGAAGATCTGGGTCGACAATACGAACCTCGCCAAGGCGGTGGCGCCGCTGGCGGACCATTTTCATCCACCGAATCACTCGCTCACCCAGCGCGAGCGGGAGATCGCCGTCTGCGTCATTCTCGGCAAGTGGCACGCGCCGTTTCCGATTAACGCGCACAACCGAGTCGCGATCGAGCTGACCATCTCGCCCCAGGTCGTAGATGCCTTGCTCTGCGGCCAGCCGACACTTCTGGAAGATCAGCGGGAGCAGACCGTCTATGAGCTAGCCACGGCCCTGGCCGCTGGCCGCTACATCCCCCAGAGCCTGTACGACCGCGCGGTCGAGGTCCTCGGCCATGATCGCATCACGGACATCACCGTCCTGATGGGTATGTACACGGCAGTCTCGTTCACGCTGAAGTTCTATGACGTCCCCGCCGACGCACCCGGAATGAAGCGCTGATTTCGTAATGCGCGCAAGCTGCTCTGCTTCACGGTCCAAGTGAGAGCTAAGCCAAAGGAAGTACCACCATGACCACCCCCGCCAACCGATTCGTCGTCGGCCCCGACCCCAAGGGCCGCTCGGCGGTCCTACAACGCGTACTGACCAACGTGCACTCCCGCGAGAAGTTGCCATCAATCGTGACGGTGGCCACGCTCACCGAACGGAAGCAGCGACAGCTGCGCGACGACATTCTTGCGGCGGTCAGTAGGGTGCCCGGTGTCATCGAAGCTATGTCTGTTCGGTTCTCCCAGATCGCAATTGGCTATGGCGACAGCAATGAAACCTTTGCGCCAGGGACGCGGGTCAACCCCGACACCTTCAACGCCGATGATCTCAGATGGTCGCTACTCACACCCGACGCAGGGCCGCCGGATCTGCCGCATGGGTTCAACGTGACCGTTTGCAAGGACGTTTCACAACCCGTCGCAGTGCGACCCGACGGCATAGTAGCCAGCGCAGAACTAGTCCACCAGCTGTTCGGATTCAATCTGGATCCGCACACACGCTCCTGAAAACCTTGGCCCGCAACGATATTGAAAGGAATACTGCCATGGCTACGCATGTGAACAGGTTTGTGGTCGGACCCGACTCCCAAGGCCGCTCGACGGTACTGCAGCGGGGTCTGACCAACGTCCAGTCTCGCGAGGGATTTTACTGGCGCGCCACCTTGTGGGCGACCCAAGAGACCCCTGTCGACAACAGCATTGACGGCGACCGATCCCAGACCGATGGTCTTGGCGCAAGCCGCGAACCCTTCCCCAACGGAATGATTTGCCGCGCACTGGAAATCCCACCGGACGACCCCGACGCCGACGAGCACCGCCGCGTCCTGGCCGACCTCAACGAAGAGGTGCACCAAAAGCACCAGCCGAGCCAAACCGATCTCGCCCGGCATCCGAGCATGCACCGCACCGACACTCTGGACTGTCTTACCTGCGTCCGCGGCGAAATCTACCTGGTCACCGACACCGATGAGACGCTCATGCGGCCCGGCGACACCGTCATCATCCGCGGCACCAACCACGCCTGGAGCAATCGATCGAACGCGCCGTGCCTGTTGGTCGGCACCATGACCGATGCCACTCCTCCGAACGGCGGCTGATCAAGCAATGCCGGGCTTGCGGCAACCTACATCGGAGGAGGTGATTCGTCTTGCCCACTGTTCACCAAGACACCCGGGGACGAGTTCCACGTAGAGTTCTGCAAAGCCCCAGGTGACGTCAGTCCTGCAGCGAGGACAAGTTGAACCCCGCGCCCGTGGGGTCGGTGACCGCCGCGAGCCGGCCGTACGGGGTGTCCTCGGCGCGGCGGACCACCGTGCCGCCGTTGTCGGTGATGAGCTCGAGGGTCTTGTCGACGTCGTCGGCGCCGAGGAAGAACATCCAGTTCGACGGCTGGCCCTCGGGAATGAAGGCCGACCCGTCCATCACGCCGAGCAGCGGCTCGCCGTCGAAGATCGCGTTGCTGTAACGGAATTCGGGCGTGTCGGACTCGACGTTCATCTGCCAGCCAAACACGTTGCGGTAGAACTCGATCGCCTTGTCATAGTCGCGCGTCGTCAGTTGATGCCATACCGGTGCGCCGGCCTCGCCCACCACCTCGAAACCGGCGTGCCCGGTCGGCTGCCACAACCCGATGGCCGCGCCGGCCGGATCGGTCAGCAGCGCCATCCAGCCCTTCTCGGGTACCTCCATCGCCTCCATGCAGCTGACGCCGCCTGCTGCCACGGCCGCAGCGACGGTGGCCTTGACGTCGGCGGTGTGCAGGTACGTCGTCCAGCCGTCGGGTGTCCGGAATTCCGGCGGATTGCCCATCAGGCCCGCGACCGGACGCCCGTCACAGAAGGCATTGACGTACCCGCCGTACTCCTGGCCTGCGGCTTCGAACGTCCAGCCGAACACGTTTCGGTAGAAGGTCTGAGCGCCGTCCAGGTCGGACGTGAGCAGGTCGATCCAAGTCGGGGCGCCCAACGGGGCGGTAGTGCGGACGGCCATGGTGATCTCCTTGGTGAGGTGGTGGGTCACCAATGTCGACCGCAGCCGCGCGGAAAACTCACCGCCCCACCCCGCGAGCAGACGCAAAATGCCCTGATTCGGCCCGAAAGAGGGCAGTTTGCGTCTGCTCGCGCGGGAAACGGTCAGGCGAAGACGGTCTTGAACTTGTTCAACGATTCTCGGATGTCACCCTTGAGCGCACCCGCGACCACCATGCCGATCGGGCCGAACAACGCGGGACCACCGAGGTGGACGTCGAAGGTCACCGTCGACCCGCCGTCCTCCGACGGCTTGATCTTTCCGATCAGCTTGACCTTGACGCCGCCCTTGCCGTCGCCGTCGAGCGTCATCGCCTGCGGCGGCTTGTAGTTCACGATCGTCCACTTGATCCGGTTGGGCATGCCCTTGACCTCGACGATGGACACCAGTTGGGTGCCCTTCTCCAGGGTTTCGGGCAGCTTGCTACGCCACACCCGGTGGATGCTCAGCCACTCCTTGTAGCGCGACAGATCGGACGCCGCCTCCCACGCCTGCTCCGGCGGCAGCGGGACGTCGACCGAGACCGACAGTTTGGCCATCGCTACGTCGCGGGCGGGGCCGCCGGGGGTGTCTGTGGCGGTTCCTGCTGCTGCGTGCCGTCTGCCGCGTTCTTCGCGGCGTCCTGCACCTTGTCGACGGCACCCTTGTACTTGTCGCCCGTCTTCTGGTCGACCACGTCGCCGACCTTCTCGATCGCCGCATCGACCTTGTCGGTGTTCTTCGACACCAGGTCCTTTACCTTGTCAAGAAATCCCATGGGCCTACCCTAATCCGTCCGCCACAGGCGGCGCTTCTCCCCCAGGATCGATCCCTGGACCCACCAGGTCACTTCGACCAGCGCAGCGGCGACCACGCCGATGCCGATGGCCAGCGACGTCATCGCGACGTTGGACGGATCGAGCATGAACTCCTTCCTGGCCAAGGGTATGGAGAAGATCACCACGTAGGCCAGCGCGGAGAAGGCGACGAGCGCGATCCGCCACCACTCGTAGGGCCTGGCCACCACGGCGAGCACCCACAGCGCGCCGATCAGCAGCGTGATCAAGGCCGCCGTCGAGGCCTGGTTCTGCTGCGCGGGCGTCGCCGCCCGGCCCTCGTAGGCCAGCAGATAGGAGACGAACGTCGCGATGCCGACGACGAGTCCCGATGGCAGTGCGGACATCATCACCCGTCGCACGAAACCCGGGTGGGCGCGTTCCCGGTTGGGCGCCAGCGACAGGACGAACGCCGGGATGCCGATGGTGAACCACGCGGCGATCGTGACGTGGATGGGCTGGAACGGAAAGAGCAACGGATCGGTGCCGAAGAACTTCGACGACAGCCCAGCGAGGGCGACCAGCATTGCGAGCAGCACCGAGTACACGGTCTTGGTGAGGAACAGGTTCGAGACGCGTTCGATGTTGCCGATCACGCGCCTGCCCTCGCCGACCACGTACGGCAGCGTGGCGAACTTGTTGTCCAGCAACACGATCTGGGCCACCGCACGCGACGCCGAGCTGCCGGAGCCCATCGCGACCCCGATGTCGGCGTCCTTGAGCGCCAGGACGTCGTTGACGCCGTCGCCCGTCATCGCCACCGTGTGGCCGCGGGACTGCAGGGCGTGCACCATGGCCCGCTTCTGGTCGGGCCGCACCCGGCCGAACGTGGTGTACTCCTCCAGCGTGTCGGCCAGTTCGTCCTGCCCGGCGGGCAAGTGGCGGGCGTCCATGGTCTCGCCGTGCAGGCCGAGCGCACCCGCGACGGCGCCGACGGACACCGCGTTGTCGCCGGAGATCACCTTGACCGTGACCCTTTGGGAGGCAAAGTAATCCAACGTGTCACGGGCATCGGGGCGGACCCGCTGCTCGAGCACCACCAGCGCGACCGGGGTGACGTCGCCTGGCGCGTCGGGTGCGTCGACGGGGCGCTCCGCCGAGCACAGCAGCAGCACCCGCAGGCCGAGGCTGCCGATCCGTTCGGCCTCCTCGGCTTCCGGCGACGCGGGATCGAGCAGTACGTCCGGCGCACCGATCACCCAGTTGCCGTGCTCACCGTAGGAGGCGCCGCTCCACTTGGTCGCGGACTTGAACGGCGCCGTGGCGGTGGCGGTCCAGCCCGGCGGCATCTTGTACGCCTCGGCGATCGCCAGCATGCTGGCGTTCGGCCGGGTGTCGTCGGCGGCCATTTGCGCGAGAACGTCGGCCACATCGCCTTCGGTGAGGCGCTTGAGATCGCTGACCCGCATACCGTTTTCGGTCAGTGTGCCGGTCTTGTCGGCGCACACCACGTCGACGCGGGCCAGGCCCTCGATCGCGGGCAGTTCCTGGACGAGGCACTGCCGCCTGCCGAGGCGAATCACCCCGACGGCGAAGGCGATCGACGTCATCAGCACCAGACCTTCTGGCACCATCGGCACCAGCGCGCCGACCATGGCGAGCACCGATCGCCGCCAGCCCGCGTCGGTGGTGAACAGCTGGGTGTAGATGGTGAGCAGGCCGGCGGGGATCAGCAGGTAGGTGATGAACTGCAGGATCTTGTTTATGCCGCTGCGCAATTCGGACTTGACCAGGGTGAACTTGCTGGCCTCGTCGGCCAGCTTGGCGGCGTAGGCCTCCTTGCCCACCTTGGTGGCACGGTAGGCACCGCTGCCGGACACCACGAAGCTGCCCGACATCACCTTGTCGCCGACGTCCTTGTCGATGGGGTCGGCCTCGCCGGTGAGCAATGATTCGTCGACCTCGAGGTTCGCCTCCTCGAGGACGTCGCCGTCCACGACGATCTGATCACCCGGTCCCAGTTCGATGACGTCGTCGAGCACGACCTCGCTCGGCAGCCGCGGCGCCGTTCCGGATTGTCTGCGCACCACGGGTTTTGCCTGACCGACGATGGCCAGCTTGTCCAGGGTCTGCTTGGCGCGCAGCTCCTGGATGATGCCGATCCCGCTGTTGGCGATGATCAGCAGGCCGAACAGCCCGTTGATCAGCGACCCGGTGGACAGCACGATGAGCAACAGCACGCCGAGGATCGCGTTGATGCGCGTGAAGACGTTGGCGCGCACGATCTCCGCGACACTGCGCGCCGCCCTGGTCGGCACGTCGTTGGTCTTGCCCTCGGCGACGCGCTGGGCTACTTCGGCGTCGGAGAGGCCAAGGGTCAGCGTGCTCGTCATCTGGTGAATGTCCCCGTCCCGGTTTGGTCGTAGTACTCGATCGTCAGCTTGTCGCCGTCGAACGTCACCTTGGAAATGCTTCCAGGCGAGGAGTTTTCGGACACCCACGCGTAGGTGAAGACGTTGCCGTCCCAGTGCTTCAGCGCGACGTCGAGCTTGGTGCCGAGGGCGAGGTGCAACGCCCCGTCCTTCTCGGTGATGCGCGCAGGGCCCCAGTAGTCGTTGGCGTAGTTGCCGACGTAGGTCGACAGCGGCGCGGGCGGTGCCGGGTTGGCGGGTGGCTGCTTGCCGACGAGTGAGCCGACCGGCTGTTCCATCTGCACGAAGGCGGCGTTGTACAGCTTGAACCAGTCCTCGCGGACCTCGCCGAACTGCACCAGGTCGGCGAATTCGGCGGTGAGCGTCTCGGGCACGCCCGCGGGTGTTGCGTTGGTGAGCGCGACGATCGCGACGTCCGCCGACGGCAGGATCACGAAGTTGGTTCCCGAGCCCAGCTCGAACGCACCCGAGTGACTGAGTTGCGTCCGGGCATCGGACGTGGTCCCCACATTGAATCCGTAGCCGTAGAAACCCGACCTCGCGGATGGGTCCGTCGCGCGGTCCGACACGCTCTGCGGAGTGATCGCGGGCATCAACGCCTTCGGGTCGACGATCTGTCGCCCGTCGTACGTGCCGTTGGCGAGCATCATCGCCAGCCACTTGGTCACGTCGGTCGCCGACGAGCTGACCCCACCCGCGGGCGCCTCGGGCTGGGGGTCGCGTAGGTAGTCGGGTTGGTACTTGCCGTCCACGTGGATGTGTCCGACGGCGCGGTCGGGCCGGGCCAGGTATTCGTCGAACCGCGAGCTCGTCGACGTCATGCCGAGTGGCTTGTACAACACGTCCTGGCTGAGGTCCTCCCACGACTTGCCCGCACCGACGGCGACCGCTTCGGCACCCGCAGTCAGCCCGAAGTTCGTGTAGGCGTAGGAGATCCGGAACGGGGCGAGCGGCAGAGTCCGCAGGTGGTCCAGGACGTAGCGCCGGTCATACCCCAGGTCTTCGAGCATGTCGCCGGCATGGTCGGGCAGACCGGACCGGTGCGAGTACATGTCGCCGATCGTCACCATCCTGGTCACCGCGGGATCGGCAAGGGCGAACCACGGCAGCTTGTCGACGATTGGGGTGTCCCAGGTGACCGCACCCTGGCTCACCTGATGCGCAACGACGGTCGCACCGAGCGGCTTGGACATCGAGGCCAACTGGAAGACGGTATCGGCATCTACCCTGTTCTCCGCGGCATCGCCGTTGCGGACGTCCTTCACTCCGAAGCCCTTGGCGTACACCGTCTTTCCACCATGAACCACGGCGACGGCCATCCCAGGAATACCCGACTTCTTCATCAGGTCGTCGACCAGGCCGTCCAGCTTGGCCACGGCGTTGTCGACGGCGTTGTCCGGCAACGACATTGCCGCTTCCTCCTGGGGCGGAACCTCGGATGTCGCGGGGCCCGCCGGTGGGGCCGGCTTGGCGTCGCAACCGGCCAGCAAGGCCGCGACGGCCAAAAGGGCCGCTAGCGAACGAAACGTCGTCGTGGAGCGCACACCAGCACGCTAGCCGGTCACGACCTCCACCACGGGTCTAACGCCCAAGCCGTCCCGGCTTCGACGCGCTGGCCGGGTTTCGGCGCCGCAACCGCGACACGTTCCGCCTCCGCCGCGGCGAGCATTCGTTCGACGGGCTCCGACCACGGATGCGGCGCGAGCCGGAACGTCGCCCAGTGAATCGGCACCAGCAGTCCGGTATCGGTGACGTCGCGATGGGCGCGCACCGCGTCCTCGGGGTTCATGTGGATGTCCGGCCAGCCCGGGTGATACGCCCCGATGGGCATCAGCACGAGATCGAACGGCCCGTGGTCGTTGCCGATCTCACCGAAGCTCTTGGAGTAGCCGGTGTCCCCGCCGAAGAAGGCCCGATGGCGAGGGCCGATCAACGCCCACGACGACCACAGGGTGACATTGCGGTTCACGAACCGCCCGGAGAAGTGCCGCGCGGGCGTGCACACCAGCGTGAGCTCGCCGAGTTGGGCGCTTTCGTTCCAGTCGAGTTCGACGATCCGGTGGTCGGGGACGTGCCACGCCCGCAGATGTGCACCGACGCCGAGCGGCACGAAGAACTTCGCCCGCTGCGTGCGGCCCAACTGTTTGATGGTGTCGACGTCGAGGTGGTCGTAGTGGTCGTGGCTGATGATGACGGCGTCGATGGCGGGCAGCGCGTCCAGCGGGGCAGGCACCGGGTGCAGGCGATGCGGTCCGATCGCCCGCGACGGCGAGCACCGGTCGCTCCACACCGGGTCGGCGAGGACTCGGTAGCCGTCGACCTCGAGCACCGCCGACGAGTGGCCGTACCAGGTGACGGCGAGATCGGCGGCCGACAGGCCCGCGGTCGGGGTGACCAGCGGCACCGGCGACGCCGGATGCTGATTGGCATTGCCACCGACGAGTTCGCGGGCGAGGATGAACTGCTCCTGGCGGGTCAGGCTGACCGACGACCCGGGTTCGAGGTTGGCGAAGACGCCGTCGTGATAGTTCGGCGAGTGCTTGGCGACGGCGTCGATCTCGACCGGTGATGCGCCTAGCGCCTCAGGGGCGCCCTGCAGCGCGCGCAGTGCCCACCCGCCGCCGACGACGGCCGCCGTGCCGCCGACGAGCCGGACCGCCGCCCCCAGCATCTAGGCGCCCTGGAACTTTGCCGGCCGCTTCTCGATGCGCGCCACCTGCGCTTCGATGACGTCTTGGCTGCCCCACGCCTTCTCGAACAGCTCCTGGTGGGCCGGCCACGGATCCTCGTAGGCGCCGTCATCGTTGAGAACCCGCTTGGCGTGCTGCAAGGCCAGCGGAGCGAACCCGGCGAGCTCGGCGGCCCAGGCCTGCGCATCGGCAAGACTGCCCAATCGGTTGGCCATCCCGGTCTGGAGCGCGACGTCTGCGCTGAGCCGCTCGGCGGCCATCAGCATGCCCCGGGCCCGGCCCGCACCCACCAACGACGTCAACCGACGGATGCTCCAGTTGTCCAACGCCAAACCATATTTCGCGACCGGAAACTGAAAGTAGGCGTCGGGGGCGACGACGCGCAGGTCGCAGATCATCGAAAGGATGACGCCCGCTCCGATCGCGGGTCCGTTGATCGCGCCGATGACGGGGATCGGCGCCGCGTCGATCGCGAGGTTCAGCGCCTTGGCCTTGTCGGGCAGCTTCTCCGCCATTCCGGCAGCGTCGGTCAGGTCGGCACCGGAACTGAACACGTTGCCGGCACCGGTCAGCACGATGGCGCGGACGTCGTCGGCGGCTGCCCGCTCGACCGCCTCCCGCAAACCATCGACGAGGTCGCAGTTCAACGCATTGCGGCGGTCCTCCCGCTGCATCTCCAGGGTCATCACGTGGCCGTTGCGGGTGATACCAATCATGCCTAGAGCCTATCGAGAGCCGATTTGCCCGCCGGATAGCCTTGCCCCGTGAGCCGGATCGGCGCCCTTGCGCTGCGCGACGCCGTGCTGGACGAGGGGTCGTTCATCAGCTGGGACAGCGCGCCCCTCGACGTCCGCACGAACGACGAATATCGGCGCGAGCTTGCCGAGGCATCAGCGGCGACGGGCATGGACGAGGCTGTGCTGACCGGCGAGGGCCGGGTGTTGGGGCGGCGCGTCGCCGTGGTGGCTTGCGAGTTCGACTTCCTGGCCGGATCGATCGGGGTGGCCGCGGCCGAGCGCATCACCGCCGCCGTGGAGCGCGCGACGGCCGAGCGACTGCCGCTGGTGGCGTCACCCAGTTCCGGCGGCACTCGCATGCAGGAGGGCACCGTCGCGTTCCTGCAGATGGTCAAGATCGCGGCGGCCGTCGAACTGCACAAGCAGGCCCACCTGCCGTATCTGGTGTACCTGCGCCACCCGACCACCGGCGGGGTGTTCGCGTCCTGGGGGTCGCTGGGCCACGTCACCGCCGCCGAACCGGGCGCGCTGATCGGGTTCCTCGGCCCGCGGGTGTATCAGCACCTGTACGGCGAGCCGTTCCCGGAAGGCGTTCAGACCGCCGAGAATCTGCACCGCCACGGTGTCATCGACGGCGTCGTCCCGCTCGAACTGCTGCGGTCCACGCTGGACCGCACGCTCAAGGTGGTGGCCGACGACCACCGGCGCACCGCCACCGGCGCCGGCGGTAGAACCGATCCCCGACGTGCCCGCTTGGGAGTCCGTCGAGGCGTCGCGGCGACCGGAACGGCCCGGGGATCGGGTACCTACTGAGGCACGGGACGACCGATCGGGTGTTGCTCGTCCGGAACCGAGCAAGGCGAGGCGGCCACCACGGTGCTTGCGCTCGCGCGCTTCGGCGGCCAACCCGCGGTCGTCGTCGGTCAGCAGCGGGTGGTCGGCGGCCTGGTGGGGCCGCGGGCTCTGCGCGAGGCCCGGCGCGGGATGGCGTTGGCCGCGGGGCTGCGGTTGCCGCTGGTGCTCGTCATCGACACCGCGGGGCCTGCCCTGTCGACCGAGGCCGAGCAGGGCGGGCTGGCCGGGGAGATCGCCCGCTGCCTTGCCGAGCTGGTCACGCTGGAAACGCCGACGCTGTCGGTGCTGCTCGGTCAGGGCAGCGGCGGGCCGGCCCTGGCGATGGTGCCCGCCGACCGGGTGCTCGCCGCGCTGCACGGCTGGCTGGCTCCCCTGCCACCGGAGGGGGCCAGCGCCATCGTCTACCGCGACACCGATCACGCCGCGGAACTGGCTGCGGCGCAAGGCATTCGGTCGGCCGACCTGATGCGCAACGGGATCGTCGACGCGATCGTGCCCGAACATCCCGATGCGGCGGACACGCCGATGGAGTTCACCGCACGGTTGTCCGCGACGATCGCCGGCGAGCTGCACCAACTACGCGAGCTGGCCGACGACGCGCGGCTGGCCGCTCGACTGCGCCGCTACCGGCGGATCGGTCTGCCCCATCACTAGCGAGCCGGTGGCATTCTGGAAACCGTGGACTCCTGTGGCACTTCTGGTGGCTGATCTTTCCGCTGGGCGGGATGATCGGCGGGAGCGTCAGGGCGGTCATGGCGGCCAACGAGCGGCGTGCGGACCGCCGACTGGAGCGGTATCGGATCAAGCAGCAGACCAAGGTCGCGGTGGCGCAGGCGTCCGGCCGCGCCAAGGTCGACGAAGCCGCGTCCCGGCGGGAGCTGACCAAGATCCTGGCCCACCACGACCGGATCGACGGGCGCTGGCTGGACTACGAGATGGACGTCGCCAAGCTGTTGGACTTTCCGATGATGACGGACATGCGCCAGCCCCTCACGGTCGCGTTCCACAAGGCCCGCAGCCGCGCGGATCTGCTGCGGCCTGCGACCGTCGACGACGCGATCGGCGACCGCGCCACCCAACTCGACTATCGCGACTCGGTGCACGACTACGCGTCGGCCTTCGACGTCGCCGAGGCGGAGGCCATCCGCAGGCGGCGCAGTGACTTCTCGGCCGAGGGACAGCAGCGGCTGGAACGCGCGCAGCGCCTGCTAAGGGTGGCCACCGACGATTCCGCCACGCCGAGGAACGCCGCAACGCCTACGCCAAGGCCCGTCAACGAACTCGACGGTCTGGTGGTGCTGCCCGCGATCGCCAGGGCCAGCATCGAGCACCGGATCGCGGGCGAGATCGAGGCCTGACCCGCCACGTTCCGCGCCTGGGTCATCGGACTTGCGCGATGACGTCGAGTTCGACGCCGCGCGCTTTCGCCAGGTGGACGGGATGCCGCGCTGATCCACGATCGAGGTCGACCGGCCCGTGCGGGGAATCCCATCCCCATTTCCTGAATGCGCGCCGCGCGTCCTGCACCGTCGGTACTGAGGTGCTCGCGATACCTGCCAAGAGGTGGACCGCCGAGTACGTCGTCTCGGCCATCGTGCCGGGGGGCGGTGCCGCTGACTCACCGATGCGGTGCGGTCCCGTTCACCAGATCAAACGCACGGGCAAAGCCGGCGGTGAACTCGGCGGCCGCCGCAGAACCCAGGCCCGCGAACCACCCCGCCGAGATGAAGAGGTTCGCTGTCGCGTCGGCGCCGCTGGCGAGGATCACGGTCTCGTCGGTGAACGGACTGAAGCGAGTGACCGTCGCGTCCAGCCCCATGCGTCCGAAGGCACGGTTGAACCGCACCGCGTCCGACCCCACTAGCAGTGACATGACGCCTTGTGCCCCACTGCGGACGACCTCGCCGAGTACTCGATCCCAGACCGCTGAGTCGTCGGTGCCCAGCGGCAGGAACCGTTCACCGAGGATCGAGATGTCGGTGTCCTGCAGTCCGGCTCGAGTCGCAGCCGCCGTTCCACGCGGCCACACGTAGTCGTTTCCGACGATGAACCACCGGCGCAGCCGCGCCTCGGTGCGCAACCAATGCAGTGACGCCACGATCTGATCGCCGGGAACCTCCCCGCTGCACAGCACGCCGTCGCTGCACTCACCACCTTCGTAGGCGGCAGCGTATACATACGGCACTCGCCCGCCGACGACCTTGGCAATGGCCTGGCGCGCGTTCGAGAGGTGCCACCCAGTGACGGCATCGATCGCGCCGGAGTCCAGAAGCGCCGTGATCGTGGCGGCAGTCGTCGCGGGGTCGCCGCCGGCATCGACGTGGACGAATTGCACGGTACGACCAGCGACTCCGCCCGACGCATCGATCTCGGCGGCTGCCAGCTCCGCTGCGGCACGACACTCGAGCCCGAAGATGCCCGCCGGACCTCGTCGCGGCAGCGCGAGAGCGACTCGGAATTCCGTTGGTCGAGTTGCTCTTGGTGCAAACACCGGCACACTATCTGGCATGCTGGTGCTCCTCCGGGCGCAGTACGAGCACGGTTGGAGGACTCGTCTCAGAAGGCAGGTCATGGAAGCTGTCGCGGACACGCTCGAGTTGCTCAGACGAGCATCGCTGGTCGCCGCGAGCATCGAAGACGCGCTCGCCGGTACCGATCTCACCGTGGATCGCTGGCGCGCTCTCGCGTGCATCGAGTCTAGCCCGGGCTGCTCGATGTCCGATGTGATCGACGCACTCGTCATCCCGTCGACGTCGGCGACTCGGATCGTCGACTTCCTCGTCGAGATCGGCGCCATCTTCCGGACGATCTCGCCGCACGATCGTCGCAGGACCACGCTGCGCCTGTCCTCGCATGGTCAAGCTCTCCTCCGTGATGTCGAGCCAACGATCGTCGACGCCAGCAGGCCGTCAAACCTCAGAGCGTTTCCCCACTGTAGATCTCGCTTCCTCGTAAACCTCCGCGGTCGATCTCACCGCGGACGTTCGCCGGTGTTGCCTGCATGTAACTCGCGTCCCGCAAAAACGTCGTCGTGTGACCGGTTGGTAAACAGGCGCTGTGACCCCCGGCGATCTGATCGCTTTCTCTTGACGCAGCTGGAGCAAGGTGTAGGTTCAGCCAGGAGATGTTCCCATATGGGAGTATGTCCGCACGCTCCACCGAGAGGTGTCATGGCTGGATACCAATACCGTTGCGCCACACACGGACTCATCGATACCCAATTTCGAATCGGCACTGCCCCCGCGTCATTGACATGTGAGTCTTGTCGCACACCGGCACGACGGGTGTTCTCGTTGCCGGCTCTGACCACGCAGTCAAGCGCAGGTCTGAAAGCTCTTGACATGCATGAGATAGTCGAAATCCTCGCCTGGGCTGGTCACGAGATCGACCGACTCCGCTGACAGTCCACCAAGCGGCATCGATCCGCGCCACACTCGCCTCCCGCGACCCTAGAAGACCGACCACCCCGCTCGAGGAGACAATCCATGCCCGATGTCATATTCCCCGTCGATCAGAGCAAGCCCTTCCGGGAGCAGGAATTGGTCGGCCACAACCGGTGGCATCCGGACATTCCAGCCGTCGCGACGGTCAAGTCCGGTGACACCTTCCGTGTCGAGTCAAAGGAGTGGTTCGACGGAACGATCGTCAACTCGGACGACGCGAACGACGTCCGCGACTGCGACCTGTCGATGGTCCACCAACTCTCCGGACCGTTCGCCGTCGAAGGAGCCCAGCCGGGCGACCTTCTGGTCGTCGACATCCTGGACGTCGGTCCGGTGCCGCAGGAGAGCGGACCGGTCGCAGGCCAGGGCTGGGGTTACACCGGAATCTTCGCGAGGGAGAACGGCGGAGGCTTTCTCACCGACTGGTTCCCGCAGGCGTACAAGGCCGTCTGGGACTTCACCGGACAGAAGGCGACGAGCCGTCATATCCCTGGCGTGGAGTTCACCGGACTGATCCATCCCGGTCTGATGGGGACCGCGCCGAGCGCCGATCTGCTGGCCACCTGGAACAGCCGGGAAGCCGAACTGATTGCGACCGATCCCGATCGCGTCCCGCCACTGGCGTTGCCGCCACAGCCCGTGAATGCGGTGCTCGGTGGCCTCACCGGTGCCGACTACGAACGTGTCGCGGCGGAAGCGGCGAGGACGGCGCCCCCGCGGGAGAACGGCGGCAACCAGGACATCAAGAACCTCTCCAAGGGAAGCCGGATCTTCTACCCGGTGTTCGTCGACGGGGCCAACCTGTCGCTGGGCGACCTGCACTTCTCGCAGGGCGACGGTGAGATCACCTTCTGTGGCGCCATCGAGATGGGCGGATACATCGACCTGCGGGTCGAGATCATCAAGGGTGGTATGGAGACCTACCGTGTCACCACGAACCCGATCTTCATGCCTGGCATCGTCGAGCCGCGGTACTCGGAGTTCCTGACCTTTGTCGGCTTCTCGGTCGACAAGTTCGGTACGCAGCACTTCCTGGACAGCACGTTGGCCTATCAGAACGCCTGCCTGAATGCGATCGAGTACTTCTCGACATTCGGCTGGACGCGCGAACAGGTCTATCTCATGCTCGGCGCCGCCCCCGTCGAAGGGCGTCTGTCCGGTGTGGTGGACGTGCCGAACTCCTGTGCAACGCTTTATGTTCCGACCGCGATCTTCGACATCGACGTGCGGCCGTCGGCGCGGGGGCCGCAACGTATCGACCGCGGCCAGTGCGCGGTGAGCACCTAACCGTCAACCGCCCACGGGCCGACAGCCAAGAGCTGAAAGGGATCTCATCATGCCTGCACCAACCGATGCCGAGTACTTCGATCTCGGCGACTTCACGCTGCAGAGTGGTTTCACGCTGCGAGACGCGAAACTGGCCTACAAGACCTACGGCACGCTCAACGCCGAGAAGACCAATGTCATCGTCTACCCCACCTGGTATTCGGGGTGGCATACGGACAACGAATGGCTCATCGGCACCGACAAGGCGCTCAACCCCGATGAATGGTTCATCATCATTCCGAACATGATCGGCAACGGGCTGTCGTCGTCGCCGTCGAACACCCCGGCGCCCTACGATCGGGCCCGCTTTCCCGCCGTGACGTTCTACGACCAGGTGGAGGCGCAGCACAAACTGGTCACCGAGAAGTTCGGCATTTCGACGATCGCGCTCGTGACCGGATGGTCGATGGGTGCTGGCCAGACCTATCAGTGGGCCGTGAGTCACCCCGAGATGGTGCAACGCGCCGCACCGTTCTGCGGCTCGAGCAAGACCGCGCCGCACAACAAGGTCTTCCTCGAGTCGTTGATCGCCGCGCTCACCGCCGACGCCGTATGGGCCGACGGCGACTACTCCCCGGATGCGCTACCCATCAAGGGATTACGCGCGTTTGCCCGGGTGTACTCGGGCTGGGGTTTCTCACAGGCGTTCTACTGGGAAGAGGCATGGCGCGAAATGGGGTTCACCTCGTTCGACGACTTCCTGTACGGGTTCTGGGAGAACTTCTTCCGCGACGGGCGCGACCCCAACAACCTGATCACCATGCTCCGTACCTGGCACAGCGGAAATGTCGGCAACACACCGGGTTTCGGTGGTGACGTCGAGAAGGCGCTTGCCTCGATCCGGTGCCCGCTACTGGCGATGCCTGCCGAGAAGGACCTCTACTTTCCGCCGGAGGACGAGCACTGGGCGTCGCAGTTCATCGCGCAAGGTGAAGTGCGGGTCATTCCCGGTATCTGGGGTCATTTCGCAGGAGGTGGGCCGAACCCCGTCGACACGGCATTCATCGACGCCGGCATCCGGGACCTGCTCTCCAAACCGGGTTACTCGCCGTCGACGTAGCGCTGCAGCGTCGGCCCGAGCCAGTCGATCAGCTCGTCCCTTGGTCATCGCGACGATCGGCGGAATCCGTAACACGAAGCGGCACAGCGCCATGCCGAGCACCTGGGTGGCAATCAGGCCGGCCCGTCGCGGCGCGTCGTCGGGCACGAGCTTCGCGATCGCAGGCAGCAACTGTGCCGCGAAGATGTTCATCATGCGTTGGGCCGCTTCGGCATTCGTAGTGCTCGAGCGCAGCAGCACGATCAGCGCGTCGTCGTCCTCCCAGCGCGACAGGAAGTGCGACACCATCGCCGCGCCCACCTCGGACCGCTCGATGCCGGTGAGGTCGGGGAACCGCAGGTCGAACTCCGCGGCCGCGGCGAACAGCTGCTCCTTGTTGCCGAAGTAGCGCATCACCATCGACGGGTCGATGTTCGCGTCGGCCGCGATGGCCCGGATGGTGGCGCGCCTCGTACCCCGTTTCGGCGAACCGCTCCCTGGCCGCGGACAGGATGACGGCCTTGGTCTGATCGGCCTTCGAACCCATGCCAACGAGTGTAGGCCAACACGTGTTGACTTTTCTAGCAGCAGGGCGCACCATGGAAATGCCAACACGCGTTGGCAAATACGACGAGGTAAGGAGAACTCCGATGAACGACACCGACGTCCTCATCGTGGGAGCCGGCCCGACCGGCCTGACCCTGGCCGCATCACTGCTGGCCAAGGGCATGCGGGTGACGATCGTCGACCGCCAGGCCGAAGGTGCCAACACGTCGCGCGCCGGCGCGATCAACGCCCGCACACTCGAAGTGCTCGAAGGCCTCGACGTGTCCCGCCGCATCGTCAAGGAGGGCGTCAAGGCGCCCCGCTTCACCATCCGCGACGGCAAGCGGGTGCTGATCCCGATCGACTTCAGCGCGCTGCCGACGCGCGTACCCGTACACGCTGCTGCTCCCCCAGAACGACACCGAGCGGCTGCTGCTCGACCGGGTCGTCGAACTCGGCGGCGAGGTGATCAGGCCCAAGGTGCTCGACACCGTCGTCGCAGGACGCCGACGGCGTCACCGCCACTTTCGCCGACGGCGACACCGTCCGCGCCTCCTACGTCGTCGGCGCCGACGGCATGCACAGCACCGTGCGCGAGCAGGCCGGCATCGGCTTCCACGGCGACACGTACGAGCAGTCGTTCGTGCTCGCCGACGTCCACCTCACGGGCGACGCTCCCACCGACGAGGTGCGTCCTGTTCTGGGCGAGCGAGCGGGCTCACCGTCGTCGCGCCACTGCCCAACGGCGCGTTCCGGATCGTCGCCCCCGTCGACGACGCCCCCGAGGAGCCGTCGGCGGAGTTCGTCCAGCAGATCCTCGACGACCGCGGCTACGGCGTCGGTCGGATGACGGTCACCGACGTGGTCTGGGGTTCGCGGTTCCGCATCCACCACCGCGTCGCCGACACCTACCGCTCGGGCCGGATCCTGCTCGCGGGCGACGCCGCCCACGTGCACAGCCCGGCGGGCGGGCAGGGCATGAACCTCGGCATCCAGGACGCCGTCGCGTTGGCCGACGCCCTGACCGCAGTGCTCGGGCGGCGCCGCCGACTCGCGTGCTCGACGACTACGCAGCGGCGCGCAGCGCCGATCGCGCAGCAGGTGATCGACGCTGACCGACCGACTCACCCGGCTGGCGACGTTGCCGCGCGCCCTGCGGCCGATTCGCAACACCGTGCATGGGCGTCGCCGGGCGCATCCCCGCCGTCCGTCGTGCACTGGCCTGGCGGCTGTCCGGCCTGGTGTACCGCTGAGCGTTTGGGGTGTCGGTGCCCGCGGGAATCATGACGGCATGGACCGCACGCGAGGAGGACAAAGGGCGACCGAGCCGAAGACGTATCCACACGGTGTCCCAGTCTGGGTCGACACCGTCGCGCACGACCTCGACGAGGCCACGCGGTTCTACGCGGGCCTGTTCGACTGGACGTTCACCGACGCGATGCCCGCCGAAGCCCCAGGCAATTACCTGATCGCCACCATCGGCGGTGAGGACGTCGCCGCGATCGCGTCGCCCGACGCCGGCGACGAAGCCCGTCACGTGGCGCACCTACATCGCCGTCGACGACGCCGACGCGACCGCCAAGGCCGTCGCTGCGGCGGGCGGCACCGTGACCCTGGCGTCCCGTCGACGCCGGGCCGGGTGGACGGCAGGCCGTGTGCGTCGATCCCCGCGGGGCGGAGTTCCGGCTGTGGCAGGCACGCAAGCGACTCGGCGCGCAACTCGTCAACGCGCCGGGATCGTGGAACTTCAGCGACCTGCTCACCTCCGACCCTTCCTCGCGCCGCCGCGTTCTATTCGCCGCTGTTCGGTTGGGAGATCGACGATGGCGGGTTCGGCATCTTGATCCGCAGGCCGGGCTACGGCGACCACCTCGCCGCGACCGTCGACCCCGACATCTTGGAGCGGCAGGCCGCCATCATGGCGCCGCCCGGATTCGAGGACGCCGTCGCGTGGATGCGGCGCATCCCGAGCGATCTGCCCCGACGCGTGGCAGGTGTCGTTCACGGTCGCCGACCGTGACGCGTCGGCCGCGGCCGTCGAAAGGCTCGGCGGACCGAGGTCGACACCGCCGACGACACCGAGTGGACGAAGACCGCGATCGTCCTCGATCCGGAGGGCGCACAGTTCGAGCTCTGCCAATTCACGCCACCCGAGGGGTAGGTCCTAGCTCAGCGTGCCTACGCGACCCCGACTTTGGACGTAGAGCACCGCGGTGGCCACCGCCGCTTCGAGCACCGAGAGCGTGGTCGCCACGGTCATCAACGCCGAGCTGGGAATCGCCGCGGCACTGGTGACGGCCGCGCCGTGGTGATGGCCCGGCGCGGACCAGTGCACCGCGACCATGCCGAGGTTCATCACCGCGACCACGCACCACGCCCGCGGTGAACCCGCCGTCCACAGGTCGCGCGCGCAGTACAGGCACGCGGCCATCATCGCGACGACGAGCACCGCTAGCGCGGGCCTGTCGGCGTGGCCGAGCATCAGCCCGTGCACCACGGCCGAACCCACCGCGACCAGCGCGCACGCGCGCCGACCGAGGACGGCTGACGTGGTCACGGCGGACATGGTTCAACTGTGGCAGCAGTGCGACGTCGCTGCCACCGGAACAATTCAGAGGCCCAGCAGCCGGACGCTCTCCTTGCGCATGTCGACCTTGCGGACCTTGCCGGTGACGGTCATCGGGAACTCGTCGACGACGTGCACGTAGCGGGGGATCTTGTAGTGCGCCAGTTGGCCTTTCGCGAATGCACGCACCGCGTCCGCGTCGAGGGGCGTGCGGCCGGGCTTCATCCGGATCCACGCGCAGGTCTCCTCGCCGTAGCGCTCGTCGGGAACCCCGATGACCTGGGCGTCCTCGATGTCGGGGTGGGTGTAGAGGAATTCCTCGATCTCGCGCGGGTAGATGTTCTCGCCGGCGCGGATCACCACGTCCTTGATCCGGCCGACCACGTTGCAGTAGCCGTCTTCGCGCATCACCGCCAGATCCCCGGTGTGCATCCAGCCGTCGGCGTCGACGGCCTCGCGGGTCTTCGCCTCGTCCTGCCAGTACCCGAGCATCACGTTGTAGCCGTGCGTGCAGAACTCACCGGGTTGGCCCCGCTCGACGCCGGCGCCGGTATCGGGATCGACGATCTTGATCTCGACGTGCGGATGGGCCCGGCCGATCGACGAGGTGCGCCGGTCCAGGTCGTCGTCGATCAGGGTCTGACAGGACACCGGCGAGGTCTCGGTCATGCCATAGGCGATGGACATCTCGCTCAAGTTCATCTCGTTGATGCAGCGCTTCATCACGTCGACCGGACAGATCGAACCCGCCATGATCCCGGTGCGCAGCGACGACAGGTCGCGCGAGCCGAAGTCGGGGTGGCCGAGCATCGCGATGAACATCGTCGGCACGCCGTAGAGCGCGGTGCACCGCTCCTGCTCGACGGCCGCGAGCGTGGCCCCTGGTTCGAATCCGGGTGCCGGAATCACCATGGTGGCCCCGTGCGTCGTGCAGCCCAGGTTTCCCATGACCATGCCGAAGCAGTGGTAGAAGGGCACCGGGATGCACAGCCGGTCATCGGGACCGAGGTTGAGCAGACCGGTGGTGAAGTACCCGTTGTTCAGGATGTTGCGATGCGACAACGTCGCCCCCTTGGGGAAACCCGTTGTACCCGAGGTGTATTGAATGTTGATCGGGTCGCCGTTGGCCAACCCGGCCATCCGGGTCGCCAGTTCGCCGACCGTGACCGCCTCGGCCCCTTCGCGGACCTTCGCCCAGTCGTCGGTATCGAGGAAGACGACCTCCCGTAGCGCGGGGGCCTCGGGTCGCACCTCGTCGACCATGCTCCTGTAGTCGGAGGTCTTGAAGGCCGTCGCGGCGATCAGCGTGCGCACCCCCGACTGGTTCAGCACGTAGGCCAACTCGTGCGTGCGGTAGGCGGGGTTGACGGTGACCAGGATCGCGCCGACCTTGGCCGACGCGTACTGCACGATCGTCCACTCTGGGCAGTTCGGCGCCCAGATGCCGACGCGATCGCCCTCGACGATCCCGAGTGCCATCAGACCGCGCGCCACCACGTCGACCTCGGCGTTGAGTTCTCCGTACGTCCAACGCCTGCCACTTAGGACGTCGACGAGTGCCTCGTCGTCGCGATGCCGAGCGGCGATCCGCTCGAAGTTCGCTCCGATGGTCTCCTCGAGGATCGGCGTGTCCCTCGGGCCGGCGTCATAAGAATCCATGGTGAGCACATCTTGACGCCGAACTTGTGAGGAACTCGTGAGTTTCGCCGAAAAGACCGTCAGGCCAGCGAGTCGACCCAGGCCCGGTGCAGCGCGGCGTATCGGCCGTCGCCGAGGATCAACTCGTCGGGCGGACCGTCCTCGACGATGCGACCGTGGTCGAGAACCAGCACTCGGTCGGCGATCTGGACGGTGGACAGCCGGTGCGCGATCACCACCGCGGTGCGGTCCGCCAGCACCGTCGCAAGGGCCCGCTGCACCAGCCGTTCGCTGGGGATGTCGAGCGAGGACGTCGCCTCGTCGAGGATGAGCACCGCCGGGTCGGCGAGGAACGCGCGCGCGAAGGCGATCAGCTGGCGCTGACCCGCGGACAACCGGCCGCCCCGCTTGGCCACGTCGGTGTCGTAGCCGTCGGCGAGCGCGTCGATGAAACGGTCCGCGCCGACCGCCCTGGCCGCCGCGCGCACCTCGTCGTCGCTTGCGTCGGGCCGACCGAACCGGATGTTGTCGGCGACGCTCCCCTCGAACATGAAGTTCTCCTGGGTCACCATGACGACGTGGCGGCGGAGTTCGGCCTGTGCCACGTCGCGGAGGTCGACCCCGTCGAGGGTCACCGAACCCGCGGTCGGGTCGTAGAACCGGGCGATCAATTTGGCGATGGTGGTCTTGCCCGCGCCGGTGGTGCCGACCAGCGCGACGGTCTGACCCGCCGGTAGCTCCAGGTTCAGGTCGGGAAGCACCGGCCTGCCGGGCGCGTATTCGAACTCGACGTCCACGAAAGGCGATGGCGCCCTTCACGTTCGGCAGATCGATTGGGTCCGGCGGATCCTGGATGCCGGGAGTCTCGGCCAGCACCCCTGCGATCTTCTCCAACGCGGCGGCGGCGGACTGGAAGGTGTTGAAGAACTGCGAGATCTCCTGCATGGGCTCGAAGAAGATCCGCAGGTACAGCAGGAAGGCGGTCAGCGTGCCGATCGTCATCTCGCCCTCGAGCACCAGGTAGCCGCCGTACAGCAGCACGCCACCGGTGGTGATGTTGCCGACCAGCCGGACGCCGGGCATGAAGACCGCAAGCAGCTTGAAGGCCCGCTCGTTGATCGTCTTGTACTGGTCCGCAACGTCTTCGAAGATCTCTTGGTTGCGCGGCTCGCGCCGGTAGGCCTGCACGGCCTTGATGCCCGTCATCGTCTCGACGAACTGGACGATGACCAGTGCCGCGCTCTCGCGCACCTTCTTGTACGTCTTCGAGGATTCGGTGCGGAACCACCACACCAGGAGGACGAGAACCGGGAAGGCGCACAGGCACATCAGGCCCAGGCGCACGTCGAGCACGACGAGCAGCACCGACGTCCCCAAGAGCGTCAGGACGGCGGTGATGAGACCGTCGAAGCCGGTCTCCAACATGTCCTGGATGGCCTCGACGTCGTTGGTCGAGCGGGCGACCACGCGCCCGGACGTGTAGCGGTCGTGGAAGGCAACGTCGAGCCGCTGGAAGTGCCGGAAGATCCTGCGGCGCAACTCGAGTAGCACCTCTTGGCCGATCCGGCCGGAGCGGCGCAGGAAGTACATCCGGCTGACGGCCTGTGTCAGCACCACGCCGCAGAGCGTCGCGACGACGAGCAGCAGTTCGCGCACCGAGCCGCCGGCCGCGATGGGCGGGATGCCGTGGTCGATGCCGCGTTGCACCAGCAGCGGCACGGACAGTCGGGCGGCGTTCTCCACCACGACGACGATCGCCAGGAGCGCCACGATGCTCGCATAGGGCCGCAGCAGCGAGCCGAGCAGCGACCGGGCCTCGCGACGGCGGGAGATCGATTCGTCGATGGGCAGGTCGTCGTCGTCGTTGGTGATGGCGCGGCCCCGCCAGTCGGTGACGCTCATCGTCGTTCGCGCCTCGGATGCGACGAAGTCCCGCTCCGCCTCCCGCTCCTGGTATAGGTGCCCGAGGCGGTCGCGGTCCTGGTCCTGCTCCCACTCGCAACTGCGTTCGGCGCCGTCGTCCAGGTCGTCGTCGGCGGCCAGCAGGTAGCGGTATTCCGGTGCATCGGAAAGCAATTCGGCGTGCGTGCCGACGCGGGTGATGGTCCCGTCCTCGAGCAGCGCCACCTTGTCGGCGAGCAACACCGTCGACGCCCGGTTCGCGACGACCACCCCGGTCACCGACCCCAGCACTCTTCGCAGCGCCTCGGTCACCACGGCCTCGGTGTGCACGTCAAGGGCGGAGAGCGTGTCGTCCAGCACCAGGATGGCCGGGTGCCGCCAGCAGCGCGCGGGCCAGCGCGAGCCGCTGCCGCTGCCCGCCGGACAGGCTCATGCCCTGCTCACCGATGCGGGTGTCCAGGCCGAACGGCAGGTCGTAGACGAACCCAGCCGCTGCGACGTCGATGGCCTGAGCCAGCTGTTCGTCGGATGCACCGACATTGCCCAGCCGAAGGTTCTCCGCCACCGACATCGAGAACAGCGTCGGATCCTCGAACGCGGTGGCCACCGCCCGCCGCAGCGCGGGCAGCGACAGGTCCCTGACGTCGTGCCCGTCGACGAGGATCCGTCCCTCGGTGACGTCGTACAGCCGCGACAGCAGCGATGCGAGCACCGACTTGCCGGAACCGGTCGAACCGACGACGGCGAGCGTCTCGCCGGGTTCGACGGTGACGCTGACATGGCGCAGTGCCCAATCGTCCGGCCGGGCGTCGGCGAATCGGAAGCCGACGTCGATGAGTTCCAACCGGCCGCGACGCGGGGTTTCGGTGTCGGGGCCGTCGGTGATCTCGCGGGGCGCGTCGAAGATCTCGGCGACGCGGTTGGCCGCCGTCATCGACTCCTGCGTCATCGACAGCAGGAAGCCAAGCGAAGCGATCGGCCACACCAGCGACAGCATCATCGTGATGAACGCGACCAGGGTGCCCATGGTGACCAGGCCGGCGCCCGCCGCGTAGGCGCCGACACCAAGCACGATGATCAGCGTGACGTTGGGAATGGCCTCGAGCAGGGTCCAGAAACTCGCCGACACCCCGACCTTGCGTACCTCGGTGTCGAACAGGTCCGATGCCCGCTGGTCGAACCGCGCATACGCGTACTCCTCACGGCCGAACGCCTTGACCACCCGCAGCCCGAGCGCCTGCTCCTCGACGTGCGTGGCGACGTTGCCGGACTGGTCCTGGGCCCGGCGGGACAACTTGGTGAACTGACGTTCGAAGTGCAGCACGGTCGCGGTGATCGGCAGAATCGACACCACCACCACGACGCCCAGCGGCCAGTACATCGCCAGCAGGATGCCGGTCACCACGACGATCTGAATGACGTTGAGCATCAGGAAGAGCAGCCCGAACGACAGGAACTGGCGGATGGTGCTCAGGTCGTTCATCACCCGCGACAGCAGCTGGCCCGACTGCCACTTGCCGTGGAACGACATGGGCAGGATCTGCAGCCGCGCGTAGAGGTCCTTGCGGATGTCGGCCTCGACGCCCATCGTCGCGCGGGCCACCAGCCAACGGCGAATGAACCACAGCACCGCCTCCGACGACGAGGAGCGCCATGGCCGCGACGCCGAGCACCCACAGACCGCCGCGGGTTCTGGTGTCGCACCGGGCCGTCGATCACGGCCTTGGTCATCAGCGGAATCGCGACGGTGGCGACCAGGCTGACGAGCGCCGTGATCAGCATGGCGGCCCAGCGCACCCGGTATGGCTTCAGGTAGGGCAGCAGACGCAGGATGTCCGACGACGACCTGATCCGGCGGGGCGGCGGCGCGATGGCCGGCTCGGAGCGAAGCCCCGGTTCCCGAATCGCGTGCGCAAAAACTCACCTGCTCCTCGCGTGCGCAAAATTCCACCCATCAAAATCTGTCTATCTCGTGCCTATGACATCGACGCTCCGACGGCGTCGTGCTCGACTCCCCTATCTCAAGGTTCCCACAGCCGACAACCGAATAACGCGCCGTCACGCCGCACTCTCGTCGTCGCGGAACTGCGTCTCGTACAACTCGGCGTAGCGCCCGCGGCGGGCGAGCAGCTGCCGGTGGGTGCCGCGTTCGACGATGCGACCGTCTTCGACCACCAGGATCAGGTCGGCCGCGCGGACCGTGGAGAGCCGGTGGGCGATCACGATCGACGTCCGGCCCGCCAGAGCCTCCGTCAACGCCTGCTGCACCGCCGCCTCCGATGCGGAGTCCAGCGATGCCGTCGCCTCGTCGAGCACCACCACCCGTGAGGAGCCGAGCAGCAGTCGCGCGATGGTCAACCGCTGACGCTGGCCGCCCGAAAGGCGGTAGCCGCGTTCACCGACGATGGTGTCGAGGCCGTCGGGCATGTCCGCGACGACGTCGGCGAGGCGGGCGCGGCGCAACGCGTCCCACAACTGATCGTCCGACGCGTCGGGGGCTGCCAGGGTCAGGTTCGAGCGGATCGACTCGTGGAACAGGTGGCCGTCCTGCGTGACGACGCCGACGGTGTCCTTCAACGACGCGAAGGTCACGTCGCGCACGTCGGTGTCGGACAACCGCACGGCGCCCGAGTCGACGTCGTAGAGCCGGGCCACCAGGGAGGCGATCGTCGACTTGCCCGCACCCGACGATCCCGACGAGCGCGACCATCTGTCCGGGCTGAGCGCGGAACGAAATGCCGTGCAGCACTTCGTCACCGCCGCGGTCGTCGAGAACCGCGACCTCTTCGAGCGAGGCCAGCGACACCTTGTCGGCCGACGGGTAGCCGAACCGGACGTCGTCGAACTCGACGCCGACCGCACCGTCGGGCACCGGCACCGCGTCGGGCCGTCTCCCGGATCAGCGGCGTCAGATCCAGCACCTCGAACACCCGCTCGAAACTGACTAGCGCACTGGCGATTTCGACGTGCGCGTTGGCCAACGCGGTCAGCGGCGCGTACAGCCGGGTCAGCAGCAGCGCCAGCGAGACGATCGCGCCCGCCTGCAGGTGTCCGCCGATCGCCAGTACGCCACCGAGTCCGTAGACCAGCGCCAGTGCCAGCGCCGACATCAGGGTCAGCGAGTTCATGAAGGTGGCCTGCAGCATGGAGGTCTTGACGCCGATGTCGCGGACTCGGTCCGCACGCGCGGTGAATTCGTCGGATTCCCTTTCGGGATCGCCGAACAGCTTGACCAGCGTCGCGCCGGGCGCCGAGAACCGTTCGGTCATCTGGGTGTTCATCGTCGCGTTGTAGATCGCGCTCTCGCGGCTCAGCGTCGCCATCGTGGCGCCGATGCGGCGGGCGGGCAGCAGGAACAACGGCGTCAGCAGCAGGGACAGCGCGGTGATCTGCCACGAGATGCTCAGCATCACGGTCAACGTCAGCGCCAGCGTCACCAGGTTGGACACCACGCCGGACAAGCGTGTCGGAGAAGGCGCGTTGGGCGCCGTCACGTCGTTGCCGAGGCGACTCACCAACGCGCCGGTCCTGGTCCTGGTGAAGAACGCCACCGGCATCCGCTGGACGTGGTCGAACACGGCGGTCCGCAGGTCGAGGATCAGGCCCTCGCCGATGTTCGACGACAACCAGCGGGTCAGCAGACCGACCCCGGCCTCGGCGAGCGCCACGACGGCGATGATCGATGCGATGACCACGACCGTGGTCGGTCTGCCGCCGTGCACGATGGCGTCGACCACCCGACCCGCCAGCACCGGCGTGGACACCGCGAGCAGCGCACCCACGACGCTGACCGCGACGAATCCGCCCAGTCGGCGGTGGTGGCGCGCCGCGAACCGCCAGATCCGCCTCAACAGGGCGCGGTTGGCCAGCGCGCGCAGGTCACCGCCGCGGGCCTTCACCTGTAGGCGCAGCGTATGCCTGGCGGCCATTTCAATGTTCACTTGATCACCGTAGAACCTCAACAATGGATGAGGTCAAAGGCTTCCTCGGCGCGCCCCCTGCGATTTGTGGAGTTCTGGCGGCCTGCGACCTACTGGCCCATTGCACGGCGCCGGCCTCCGTCGAGCTCGGCGACCGGGGCCCGTCGGCGGCCGTCGTGCAGTACGACCTCCGCACCGGTCGCTACACCACCCCCGACGGACACACGTTCCGGCAGACCGATCTGGTGGCCTCGGCCACACCGAAATCCTGGAAAGACATATTGCCCGCCTGACAACCGACGGCAGCGAAGCAGGTCGCTCGCCACCATCGCGCCTGCATGACCAGCACCCGTACCTCCTGCATGACCAGCATGCGGGGACGATCGGCTCGGGAGTACGGCAAAGTTCCAGCGCCACAACAACACCGGGCGGTCGCACGTACTCGATGACCGTGACGAGGTCAGCGAGCTCAACTGCGTGTAGGGCAACGGCCATCGGCTCGACCACCCCGCCCCCAAAGGGCATGCCCGACAGGCAGAGAACTGTCGCCACGGATAGCGTGCACGCCCATCACGCCGTTGCGGCAACCGAACTCACCGATCCAATCGCCCACAGACACGCTGCATTCCGCAACCTACGTGGCTGGATGAGGAGTGGGTCTGCGTTCGTTACAGGCGGTGAAGAACTGGCCTGCGGGGATGCTGTCGACGATGGGATCGGCAAGCAGTTCCCAGGCCTGAGCAGACCTAACTACCGTGCCGCGACCTGCTTCTTGCCGTACACGCGCTCCATCATCGCCGTGTCCCCATACAGCTCCGCCCGGACCGTCTTGCCGTCGCGGAGGGTGTACACCTCGGCGTCTTGAGCTGATTCGCCACCGGCAGTCGTGTTGCTCAGTACGACGACCATGTCACCGTCAGCCAGGAAGCGGCGGGGTTTGATCGTCGGCGACTTCTCTGCCAACCGGCTGAGCAAGTCGCCGAGTTCGCCTTTGCCGTGGTAGGTACCGCTGACCGCGCTATCGCCCGGCTGGATCCACTCGATGTCGTCGTCGAACAGGCTCATCAGTGTTTCGACGTCGCCCGCGGCGAAGGCTTCGTAACCCTTCTTGATGTGCTCGACGTTCTGATCGGTTTGCTCCGACATTCGTCAACTCCCTTCGTGCGTATCCGATGTTTCGGCCGCGTCGGACGCGGCCGGTCTGGAGGACGGGGATGAAGTCCAGTGGCGCGCTCTACGAGTCGGCACGGTGCCCGTCATAGGTGGTCCATCTGCCGAGACATCCGCGCCCCCTCGAAATAGCTGGCCTCACGCCGCGGATAGAGCGGTCGCGGCTCGGGCAGCCCAATGTGGATGTGGCCGATTGCCGCAATCAATCGTGTGACACGCCAGTGGCCGTGAGTCGTTGCGGGGGAAAGTATTGCCGCCGCGGCGGTGCTGAACACGACTTCCTGCTCGCTGATGAGAGCCGGTGTCGAGGCGTGTCGCGTGCCGCTGACCGGAGTGAAAGCTGGCCCGACACCGGGCGCCGCGGTTTTGGACAGTAGATGCAACATGTCCGGCTGCCTCCCGAGATTGGTGGCTCCTACGCGGAGTCACGGCTTGGAATTCCGTCTCGCTGAGAAAAGCACCACGTGGCGCCCAATACCTCACCTATATGGATGAGATCCGACTAGCCTTTTTAGGCGACTCACAGCGATCGTCTCGGACTTACAGCGAGGGAGGTTCCCGATGCGGATACCCGCCACTGAATCGAGGGCCGGGCGATGGTCACGGTTGAGGACTTCTCGCGTCTAGTCTCTAGCATCTATGCCGCGGCGGTCACGCCGCAGCACTGGGACGCCGCCATCCGCGAGATCCAGCAGGTACTCGACGGAACGGGTGGGGCGTTGTTGATCCCCGACGGTGTCTCCTGGTACAACTCGACCCTTCCCGTCGAATCCAATCAGGCTTACCGCCAGTACTACTACCGGTTGGATCGCGTGGCCGCGGCCGCTGAGCGGGGTCCTGTCGGGGTCGTGCGAACAGGGACAGAGTTGATGCCTCTGGTGCGAAACTCGGAGTTCTACGACTGGTTACGTCCGGTCAATATCGACGATGCTCTGGTCGTCCGGCTCACTAGCGCTGCTCGACCCGCATGTTTGATCTTTGGGGCTCCGAAACGGACCGAGTCGTTTGATACCTGCGAACGGGTGAAATTAGTGCTCGGGGTGGTTCCACACTTGCAGCAGGCGCTGCGCACGCAGGACAGACTAGCGGCGCTGGCCAACAGCACCGTTGAGTTGGCAGACGCACTGGAGGTCGTCCGGCACGGAATAGTCATCGTCGCAGGCGAACATCTGGTGATAAACCTGAATTCCGCCGCCGAACAGATCTTTCGCGCCGAAGACGGACTTTGCGCGCGGTCGGGACGCATCGCCGCAACAAGCACGCACGCCGAACGAGAGCTGCATTGCGCCATACAGAATGCCCTTGCCGACGAACGGTCCGCGGTTCGCAGAGGCCGGTCGCTCACCTGCTGTCGGCCCTCGGGTAAGCGGCCGTATGTCATTCACGTGCTCCCCTCCCATCGACGTGGCGCCGCTGAGCCACCGACGCAGGCAATGGCCTTGGTGCTGATCATTGATCCGGAGGATGAACCTGCACCCGCTGCAGCGCTGTTGCGGCGGCTTTACCACCTCACCGAAGCCGAAGCCGAGGTCGCGCTGCACGTGATGCATGGCGCGGACCTCAAGCACATTTCAGACGAGTTGTCGATCTCGTTGACGACGGTTCGCACCCATTTACAGCACGTGTTCGACAAGACCGACACCCACCGCCAAGCGGAACTCGTCCGGCTTCTACTCGCGCTAAGTCCTTGACTTCATCCCGGCAGCCCCCGGCTGCGGTGATCTCCTGGGTTACGTTAAAGCGCAACGCTTTTCCCGCAGCTGCAGGTCTCGCCCAATGAGACCGGTCAGGTTCGGTGGGCTAGACGATGCCGAAGTAGCCGATCACGCCGGCGACGGCCACGACGAGCAGCGGGTTGAGCTTGGTGCGCACGAAGATCAGCGTGCACACCGCGGTCAGCGTGTAGGCCTTCCAGTCGTGGTCGGCGGCGCGGCTCATCACCAGCGACGAGGCCAGGATCAGCCCGACCGTCAGCGGCGCGAAACCCTTCTCGACGGCGATCCGCCACTTGGACTGCTCGGCCTTCTGCCAGAACAACGTGATGGCGTACACCAGCGACGCGGCCGGGATCACCATGGCAGCGGTGGCGATCACCCCGCCGAGGATCGCCGCCCATCACGCCGCCGACGTGCAGTCCGGCGGCGTACCCGATCATCGTGACGATCAGGATGCTCGGACCCGGCGCCGTCTGCGAGATCGAGAAGAGGTCGGCGAACTGGCGTGTCGGTCAGCCAGTGGTGTTGCCGCACCGGCCTGCAGGTGCATGTCGGGCAGCACGGCGTTGCCGCCGCCGATCGACAGCAGCGACAGCGATGCCGAACATGACGATCAGTTGCAGGTAGGTGCTCACTGCGCTTCGGCCTCGTCGCGGCTTCGCGGCCACGCCCAGATCAGGCTGAGCGGCGCGACGATGCGCCAGCGTGCCGAGCAGCGGCCAGCGCAACAAGCCGTTGAGCACGAACGCCAGCGCCGAACAACGCGACCGGGACCAACGCCGGTCAGGCACTTCTGGCCGGTCTTGATCACCATGGTCAGCGTCAGCGCGACGGCCGCCGCGGACGCGCCGTGCAGGACGCCCTTGACCGCGGGCACCTCCTTGAAGCGTGAAGTACAGCAACGCCAGCACCAGCACGATCACCATGGGCATGAGGCACAGGCCGACGACCGCCGCGACGGCGCCGGGAATGGCCCGCATCTTGGTGCCGGTGAACACCGCCATGTTGACCTGGTTGGCGCCGGGCAGGATTCGGCACATCGTCATGGCGGACAGGAACTCCTTCTCGCCCATCCACTTCTTCTCGACGACGATCACCTCGCGCGACCACGCGGACAGCCCGCCGCCGAACGACGCCAGCGCGATGTGGTTGAACGTCCACGCCAAGCTCGAGCAGCGAGACCTGCTCCGGACTGCGGGTCGGCTCCGCAGCGGCCTTCACTCATGCATGAGTTCGGGGTCGTGCGGGAAGTCGTCCTCGTGATGCGAGGACGGGTCGAGCGGATCCGGCGGCTCGTAGTGGTGCGACAGGCTGCCAGTCCTCGTCGAAGACGGACTTCAGCCGCGCGACGACGGCCGGCGTCGGTGATCGTGATGCCGAGTTCGCGGCGCAGGTCGAACGCACTGCGGTCGATGTTCATCGAACCGACCAGCGCGCGCTCGTCGTCGACGATCAGCAGCTTGGCGTGCACCCGCAGGTTCTTCTGCTTGTGCACCTTGACGCCGAACCGGCGCAACGTGCGCAGCGAGGCGAAGGTGTCGAGCACGTCCCACGTCGCTGATGCCGTGCCTGCCGCCGCACAGCACGTGCACCTTCACGCCGCGGTCGGCGGCTGCCGCGATGTGGTCGAGGATCACCGCGTCGACGTACTTGGGATGCTGAACGTCGAGCCGGTGCGTGGCGGTGTCGATGAACCGGGCCATGTGCAGCCGCGAGTTGGAGTTGCTCCACAGCAGGCCCGTCGTAGCGCGCCGGCGCCCAGTCGTCGTGATTCCAGTCGGCGTTGAAGACCTCGACGATCTGCGCCACGTGCAGCGGGTCGTCGGTGATCACGCCGTAGTCGCGGGTCCGCGTGAAGTACTTCTCGCACATGTTGAACGTCGCGACCAGCGCCGCCTTCTCGTCGACGACGACGGACTTCTCGTGGGTGACGTAGAACTTGGGATTCGCCCACTGCACGTCGATGTCCGGCGCCGCAGAATCGTTCGTAGGTCTCGTCGTTCGCGCGGTCGCCGCCGGAGCGCGCCGCGTTCAGCATCACCCGAACGTCGACGCCCGCCGCCTTCGCGGTCGATGACCGCCTGGATCAGGCTTTCGTCGGTGAAGGTGAACTGCTTGATCGAGCAGCGAGGTCTGCGCCGAATCGATGAATTCGAGGACCGGCGCGAGACCGTCGTCGGGCTCGACGATCAGACGTGGGGCCATTCGGGCTGCACGAATGACGAAGCTAGCACCAGCGCGGCTGTTCGGCGCTGCGCGACGTGAACTTCGCAACGGCTATCGCCGTGCGCGGTCACGCGCCTACCGCGTCGCGGGTGACGTCATCGGGCAAGATGACCCTATGGACAGCGGAGGTTCATCCCCCCGGGTGCTCGTGGTGGACGACGATCCCGACGTGCTCGCGTCGTTGGAGCGTGGACTCCGGCTGTCCGGATTCGACGTGTCGACCGCGGTCGACGGCGCCGAGGCCCTGCGCAGCGCCACCGAGACCCGGCCCGACGCGATCGTGCTCGACATCAACATGCCCGTGCTCGACGGCGTCAGCGTGGTGACCGCGCTGCGCGCGATGGACAACGACGTGCCGGTGTGCGTGCTGTCCGCGCGCAGCTCGGTCGACGACCGCGTCGCCGGCCTCGAGGCGGGCGCCGACGACTACCTGGTCAAGCCGTTCGTGCTGGCCGAGCTGGTGGCGCGGGTCAAGGCGCTGCTGCGCCGGCGCGGTGCGACGGCGACGTTCTCGTCGGAGACCATCGCCGTGGGCCCGCTGGAGGTCGACATTCCCGGCAGGCGCGCCCGCGTCAACGGCGTCGACGTCGACCTGACCAAGCGCGAGTTCGACCTGCTCGCCGTGCTGGCCGAGCACAAGACCGCGGTGCTGTCCCGCGCGCAGCTGCTGGAGCTGGTCTGGGGCTACGACTTCGCCGCCGACACCAACGTCGTCGACGTGTTCATCGGGTACCTGCGCCGCAAGCTGGAGGCAGGCGGCGCGCCCCGCCTGCTGCACACCGTGCGCGGCGTGGGGTTCGTCCTTCGGGCAGCAATGAGTGGCGCTAAACGACCGCGTGTACCGGCTGCTGCGGCTGCCGACTACCGGTGGCTGTCGCTGACGCACCATCGTCGATCGTGACCCGCGTTCGTCCACGGCCATCGCGCGTGGCGATCATCGTCGGCATCGTCGGCGATCGTGTGGATCGGCATCACCAACGACCGCAAGACAGCCAGCTCGACCGCCGCCTGGACGAGAGCAGCCGGGTTCGCGATCCCGTTCCTGCCGCGGGACTCGACCGAGATTCCGAAGTCGCCCAACGACCGAGGACGCCTCGTCGACCGTGCGCAAGGGCGGCGACGGTGTCCGTGCCGAATTCGAAGGCCGTGCTGCCCGAGCTGCCGCCCGGCTACGCCGACACCTACGTCAACGGGGTGCGCTATCGCGTCCGGACGTGGAGATCCGGGGCCCAGCCGATCGGTCGCGCGTCGGCGGCCGTGGCCGACGACGCCACCATCGCCGATCAACGAACAGCACCTGCGATCGCGGGTGATCATCGGCTGCGTCATCGTCGGCACGTTCCTGGTCGGCGGTGGCTGCTGGCTGCGTTCATGATCAACCCGTTCCGGCTGCTCGCTCAGCAGACCCGCGCCATCGACGTCGGAGGCGAACCCCGACGAGGTCGAGGTGCGCGGGGCCACCGAGGCCGTGGAGATCGCCGAGGCGGTCGAACGGCATGGTGCAACGCATCTGGGAGGAGCAGGAGCGCACCAAGGCCGCACTGGTGTCGGCCCGCGACTTCGCCGCGGTGTCGTCGCACGAGTTGCGCACCCCACTGACGGCGATGCGGACCAACCTCGAGGTGCTGGCCACCCTCGACATGCCCGAGGAGCAGCGCAAGGAAGTGCTCAACGACGTCATCCGGACGCAGACGCGCATCGAGGCCACGCTGTCGGCGCTCGAGCGGCTCGCCCAGGGCGAACTGTCCACGTCCGACGACCACGTTCCCGTCGACATCACCGAACTGCTCGACCGCGCCGCCCACGACGCGATGCGCGTCTACCCCGATCTCGACGTGTCGCTGGTGCCCGCGCCGACGCGTGATCATCCTCGGCCTGCCCGCCGGGTTGCGGCTGGCCGTCGACAATGCGATCGCCAACGCCGTGAAGCACGGCGGCGCCACGCGCGTGCAGCTGTCCGCGGTCAGTTCACGTGCCGGGGTCGAGATCGCGATCGACGACGACGGTGTCGGCGTTCCCGAGGAGGAGCGCACGGTGGTGTTCGACCGCTTCAGCAGGGGGTCGACGGCGTCGCACTCCGGCTCCGGGCCTCGGCCTGGCACTGGTCGCCCAGCAGGCCGAATTGCATGGCGGCACGGCATCTTTGGAGCAGAGCCCGCTGGGCGGCGCCCGGTTGCTGCTGCGACTCCCCGGTCCGTCGTAGCGACACTAGTTCTGACCGCGCTGGGACTTGCCGCTGTCCCACCGGTTGAAGCCCGCCGCCTCTGCCGTCGTCGACGTCGCGGAACCACACCTCGGCGATCGTCGCTCATACGACGGGCTGTCCGGCGAGTGGTAGAGCATCGAGTCCTCGTTGCCCTTGATCGTGTAACCGGACGGAGCGTCGGCTCCGCGGGCGACTCGCACCGAGCCTGCGCCGTAGGGCTCATCACCGACCGCGGCGATCTTCGCCGTCTCGGAATCCCCACCGCCACCGCCGGATCCGACCAACTTGGCCGCCGCCAGGCCACCGGCCGCTCCTGCCGTCGCAGTCGCCGCGCCCGCCTCCGAGGTAGGCAGCTCGGCCTCTGGCACGTCGCCGTCGGAGATGTCGAGGTCGGGTGCGTCGACGTCGGGCGCCGCGACCTTGGGTTTCGCGCTCGCCAGGCCGACCGCAGCCGCTCCGCCGCTGCCGCGTCCGGACGTGCCGTACACCGGCACCTCGCGCTCGACTCGGCGAATCATGAAGGCCAGCGTCAGCGACCAGTCCGAGCACGAAGGCCAGGCCACCAGCCACCAGTTCACGTCGTTCATGACGACGTCTCCCGGTTCCCGTGAGCCGGGCATGTCGGCCAGCGCTTCCTGCTCGCTGGTGCGCTTGATCGAGACGGCCGCCAACAACCAGGCCACCAATGAGCCCACCAAGAAGGCGAGCAGGTACCACACCCACTGGATGATGAAGTCCATCTCAAATCTCCTTAGCTGACCGTGATCTCGACGCGACGGTTCTGCGCCCGACCGGCGGGCGTGTCGTTGCTCGCCACCGGGTTGGCCGAGCCTGCGCCCCGAGAGGTGACGTCCTCACCCGCAATGCCATCCGAAATCAGGTCGTCTGCAACCGATTTGGCCCGATTGCCGCTGAGCGGAACGTTGATGGCGTCGTTGCCCGTGTTGTCGGTGTGACCGACGACGGCCACCTTGGCGTTGGGGCAGGCCTTCACCTTCTGCGCGATCTGCGACAGCAACTGCTGGGAGTCGGCCGCCAACGTGAAGCCGTCGGTGGTGAAGTTGATCGGTGTCCGCAGCAAGCCGGTGATGTCTGCCTGCAGCGTCGCGCACGGACCACTTGCGCCGGGACCGGCGAGGCGCGGGTGCCGGGCTTGCGGGCGGCGCGGGTGCCGCCGACGCCGCCGTGACCTGAATGTTGTTGATGATCTTGACATTCGGCCACGCTGTCTGCCGCGGCCGATTCGACGTCGGCCTTCACTTCCTCGGACGGCGCGGTGCCGTCAGCGTGATCGTGTCGCCCTCGAGCTTCAGGCTGAAGTCCGGAATGCCGGCGCGATCGCGCCGAACAACCCACCCAGCCCCGCGAAGTCGGGCGGCCTTGACCCCAGGAGTGACCGTCAGGTTGTCGACGACGCTCGCAAGGCCCGGCAACGCCTGCTCGAGCGACTCGACCAGCGATGTCTTCATGTCGCGTCGGGAAGCTCACCCGCGAGGGTGAAGCCGTTGCCGCTCCGCAGGATTGAGAACGGCGCGAAGCCCGCACCCGGCGCCTGGCGTCGGGTCCGGTCATCGCGGGTCCGGTCATCGCCGGGCCCTTCATCGCCGGGCCGGACGGCACCGTCAGCGTCGCCGACGCCGGCACGCTCGGCACGGCGAGGTCGACGTCCTTCTTCGAACCGCTGCAGGGTGCCCAGGCCGATCAGGGCGAGCAACACCGGTATGGCAGAGAGCGCCAAAAGCCAGCCGACGCCCGGCTTCCGCCGGTAGAACCTCGATTCGGTACGCCAATCGGTGATGGTTCGATCTTCGTCGGAACCCGACATCTGGCCCTCCTGCCGTCAGCAGACAGAATCCGCGCTGTGCTCCCACAGCAGGTCGAGCCTAGGACCAGGCAGCGACCGGTTCGTCGGTCTTCGTCCCAAACTCAAGGGGGTCGGCGAACGCAGGATGAACTGACGCTGAAACGCAGACCGTCGGGCCTCTCGGCAGGTCAGCGAACGTCGAGCAGATCGATGACGAAGATCAGCGTCTTACCCGACAGCCGGTGCCCGGACCCCGCGGCGCCGTAGGCCTGCGCCGGCGGGATGACCAGCTTGCGCCGCCCGCCAACGCGCATGCCGGGGATGCCGTCCTGCCAGCCCTGGATCAGGCCGCGCAGACGGGAACTCGATGGATTCGCCGCGGTTCCACGAGCTGTCGAACTCGTCGCCGGTGTCGTACTCGACGCCGACGTAGTGCACCTTGACGGTGCCGCCGGGGACCGCTTCGGCGCCGTCGCCGACCACGACGTCCTCGATCACCAGTTCGGCGGGTGCGGGACCGTCGGGAAATTCGATCTCGGGTTTCTTGTCGCTCGCCACGACCATCACCGTAGTCGGGCAGACTGGGCGGGTGGACAAGGACCGTGACATTCTCGCCGAGGTCAACCAGCTCGTCGCCGAGGAGCAGGAGCTCCGCGCCAAGGTGCAGCACCACGAGATCGACGAAACCGAGGAACACCAGCGGCTGCGCGCGGTGGAAGTTCAGCTCGACCAGTGCTGGGACCTGCTGCGGCAGCGCCGGGCGCTGCGCGAGACGGGTCAGGACCCCGACCAGGCCGCGGTGCGCCCGCCCGACCAGGTCGAGGGCTATCTGAGCTGATCGCAGCCGTGAGTCCTGACGATCGCTTCGACGTCGTCGTCGTCGGCGGCGGCCACAACGGGCTGGTCGCCGCCGCCTACCTGGCGCGGGCGGGCCGCCGGGTGCGGCTGCTCGAACGTCTCGACCACGTCGGCGGCGCCGCGGTTTCGGCCCACGCCTTCGACGGTGTCGACGCCCGGCTGTCGCGCTACTCGTACCTGGTCAGCCTGCTGCCGCGGCGCATCCTCGACGATCTCGGCGCCCGGGTTCGGCTGTCCCGGCGCCGCCACTCGTCCTACACCCCCGACCCCGCGACCGCGGGTGCGGACGGGCCTGCTGATCGGGCCGCACAGCACCTTCGACGCGATCGGCGCCGCCGGCGACCAAGCCGGATTCGACGACTTCTACCGTCGCTGCCGCATCGTCACCGAACGGCTGTGGCCGACGCTGACCGAGCCGCTGCGGTCCAGGCGCGACGCGCGCGGCCACGTGCTGTCGTCCGGCGACACCCGACGCGGCGACCGCCTGGGAGGAGATGATCACCGCGCCCATCGGCGACGCGATCACCGGCGCGGTCGGACAACGATCTGGTCCGCGGCGTGATGGCCACCGACGCGCTGATCGGCACGTTCGCCCGCACCGACGATCCGTCGCTGCTGCAGAACGTGTGCTTCCTCTACCACCTGCTCGGCGGCGGAACCGGCGACTGGGACGTCCCGATCGGCGGCATGGGCGCCGTGAGCGGTGCGCTCGCGGCTGCCGCGTACGGCGCACGGCGCCGAGATCGTCACGGGCGCAGACGTTTACGCGATCAGTCCCGACGGCGAGGTGCGACTACCGTCACGAGGGCACGCGAGCGATCGGATCCACGCGCGGTACGGTGCTGGCCGGCGTGACCCCCACCGTGCTGGCGCGGCTGCTCGGCGAGCCGCAACCGGCACAGGCGCCGGGCGCCCAGGTCAAGGTGAACCTGATGCTGCGCCGGCTACCGCGACTGCGCGACGAATCCGTCAGTCCCGAACAGGCTTTCGGCGGCACTTTCCACATCAACGAGAACCTGAGCCAGCTCGACGCCGCCTACGACCGCGCCGCGCGCGGCGGCGTGCCCGATCCGCTGCCGTGCGAGATCTACTGCCATTCGCTGACCGATCCGACGATCCTGTCCGAGGAGCTGCGGGGCTCCGGCGCGCAGACTCTCACGGTGTTCGGCCTGCACACCCCGCATCATCGTGGTCGCCGATGCCGACCCCGACGCACATGCGGGCGCAGGCTGACCGACGCGGTGCTGGCGTCGCTGGATTCCGTTCTCGCCGAGCCCATCCGGGACGTGGTGATGAACGACGCGCACGGCAGGCCGTGCATCGAGGCCAAGACCACGGCCGACCTGGAGGACGCGCTCGGCATGACGGCGGGCAACATCTTCCACGGGGCCCTGCGCTGGCCGTTCGCCGAGGACGACGAGCCGCTGGACACCGCCGGCCCAGCGCTGGGGCGTGGCGACCACCGCACAACCGGATCCTGTTGTGCGGCTCGGCTTCCCGCCGCGGCGGCGCGGTGTCGGGGATCGGCGGCCACAACGCCGCGATGGCGGTGCTGGAGAGCTAGCCGCGCGGACGAGCTTGGCCAGGATCGGCTTCAGCGTCTGCAGTTCGGTCTCGACTCAAGCGCGGCGAACGGGCGGCGGCGCGGGATCCTCGACGTCGTCGATGTTCGCGACCACCGCGCGGCCCTCGTCGGTGAGCGACACCAGCTTGCGAGCGCCGGTTGGTCGGATCCGGCTCGCGCACGATCAGGCCGCGGTCCTCGAGGTCGTTCATCGCGACGGTGGTGGCCGGGCGCGTCCATGGTGGCGGCTTCGGCGATCTGCTTGGCCGTCATCGGACCGCTTGGCCAGCCTGCGCAGCACCCGGACCCTGCTGAACGGCAGGCCCGGTGGCCTCGATGACGTCGCGCCTCCAGACGTCGCGGTTGTCGAACACCACCGCGGCCATCATGCGCCACACCTCGATCGGCGCGCGGGTTATCCGACACGGTGCCCACCTCCTCCGTGACGACCGGCGTGCCCGCGATCAGCGGGGCGAGTCGCTGCGGCCGACCGGACCGCCCGCTGCGACGTGGACAGGAAGCCGAGCGCGAAGATGACGACGCCGAGTCCGACGCACACGAACCACAGTGGCCGCGACGCGGCGGCGAAGTCCGCTCCGGTCTGCGCCAGCGCCGATCCCGCGACCGAACCACACAGCGCCACACCGATGCTCACGCCGATCTGCCGGCTGGTCGACGTCACGGCCGAGGCCGCGCCCGCACGGTCCAGCGGCATCCCGCTGACCGCCGCGTTGGTGATGGGCGCGTTCACCATCGAGAAGCCGATGCCGAACACCGCGAAGATCACAAGCAGCGCCCACACCGGCGTGGTCGCGGTCAGGAACGTCAGCATCGCCGACGCCACGGTGATCAGCACGCCTGCCGCCAGCAGCGACGGGCGGGCGCCGTACCGGCCGACCAGTCGCCCGGACAGCGGCGAGAACAGCAGCGCGCCGATGGCGATCGGAAGGTAGATCAGGCCGGTGTGCATGGCGGTGTAGTGCCGCTCGGACTGCAGGTACAGCGACATCATGAACAGGAACGCGCCCCACGCCGAGAACGCGCACACCGCGGTCAACGTCGCCGACGCGAACGGGATGCTGCGGAAGAAGCGCAGGTCGATGAACGGGTCGTGGCGCCGGGACTCGTAGCGCAGGAAGGCGACGAAGGCCAGCACCGCGACGACGCGCCATCACGACGACGCGGGGATTGGTCCAGCCCTGGCCGGGGCCTTCGATGAGCGCGAACACGACGCCGAACAGGAACAGCACCGCCAGCCCCTGACCGATCGGGTCGATGTTGCGCATGGTCAGCCGACTTGGTCTCGGGCACGAAGATCGCGGTCAGCACGATGGCCGCCGCGCAGATCGGCAGGTTGATCCAGAACACCGCCCGCCAGCTGATCAGCTCGATCAGAAAGCCGCCGACGACCGGTCCGAGCGCCATCGAGATGCCGACCACGGCGCCCCAGAAGCCCAGGGCGCGCGCACGCTCGACGCGACCGGTGAAGACCTGCGAGATGATGGACAGGGCAACGGGATTCAGCATCGAGCCGCCGATGCGCCTGCAGGAGGCGCGCGCGCGATCAGCGTCTCGATGTTGGGCGCCAGGCTGCACAGCAGCGAGCCCAGCGCGAAGACGACGAGGCCGATCTGGAACACCCGCCGGCGGCCGAACCGGTCCCCCGTCGCGCCGGCCAGCATCAGCAGCGAGGCCAGCACCAGGGTGTAGACGTCGATCACCCACTGCAACTGCGACGGCGACGCGCCCAGGTCCTGGCGGATGTTCGGGATCGCGACGTTGACGATCGTCGCGTCCATCGACACGATGAGCAGGCTCAGGCAGCAGGACACCAGGACGATGACCTTGCGCCGAGGACTCAGCGTGCCGATGGTTTCATTCACACAACCATTGTGAAACTACAACTGTTATCGATGCAAGCGAGCAGGGCGTGAGTTGCGTCGCAGAGCCAGGGCCGGCTTAACGCCGCGGCCGCCGATGTCGGCGTAGTCCCGCTCGGTGTAGCCGGTGTAGACCTGGCGCGGACGGCCGATCTTGCTGTCGCCCTCGTCGTGCATCTCGCGCCAGTGCGCGATCCAGCCCGGGCAGCCGGCCCAGCGCGAACAGCACGGTGAACATCCGCGTCGGGAAGCCCAGCGCGCGGTAGATCACACCGGTGTAGAAGTCGACGTTCGGGTACAGCTTGCGCTCGATGAAGTAGTCGTCGGTCAGCGCGACCTCTTCGAGCGCCTTGCCGATGTCCAGCAGATCGTCGTCACCGCCGAGCTTGCCGAGGATCTTGTCGGCCTGCTCCTTGACGATGCGCGCCCGCGGGTCGTAGTTCTTGTAGACCCGGTGGCCGAAGCCCATCAGCTTGACGCCGTCTTCGCTGTTCTTGACCTTCTTGACGAAGTCGTGGACGTCGCCGCCCTGCTTGCCGGATCTTCTCCAGCATCTCGAGCACGGCCTGGTTGGCGCCGCCGTGCAGCGGGCCCCACAGCGCGTTGATGCCACCCGAGATGGAGGTGAACAGGTTGGCCTGCGACGAGCCGACCAGCCGCACCGTCGACGTCGAGCAGTTCTGCTCGTGGTCGGCGTGCAGGATCAGCAGCAGGTCGAGCGCCCGCACGATCTCCGGGTCGACCTCGTAGGGCTCGGCGGGGAACCCGAACGTCATCCGCAGGAAGTTCTCGACCAGGGTCAGCGAGTTGTCCGGGTACAGGAACGGCTGGCCGACCGACTTCTTGTACGCGTAGGCGGCGATGGTCGGCAGCTTGGCCAGCAGCCTGATCGTCGACAGCTCGACCTGCTCCTTGTCCAGCGGGTCCAGCGAGTCCTGGTAGTACGCCGAGAGGGCGTTGACCGCGCTGGACAGCACCGGCATCGGGTGCGCGTTGCGGGGGAAGCCGTCGAAGAAGCGCTTGAGATCCTCGTGCAGCAGCGTGTGCCGCTGGATCAGGGTGGTGAACGTCTCGAGCTGGTCGGGCGTCGGCAGCTCGCCGTAGATCAGCAGGTAGCTGACCTCGATGAACGTCGACTTCTCGGCGAGCTGCTCGATCGGGTAGCCGCGGTAGCGCAGGATGCCCGCGTCACCGTCGATGTAGGTGATGGCGCTCTTGGTGGCCGAGGTGTTGACGAAGCCGCCGTCGAACGTGGTGTATCCCGTCTTGGCCAGCAGCGACCCCAGCGCGATCGCGTCGGATCCCTCCGTCGCCTTCACGATCTCCAGGTCGATCTCGCCCCCGGGATAGCTGAGCTTGGCGACCTCGTCGGAACTGGAGCTGTCGGGCACGGTAACCCCTTCTGCGGTTGTCGACCGGGACGAAGCTGTCCGTCACTAGTGGAAGGTAGTCGCTCTCACTGCGGCGCGCTTGCGGGGGGTTGACCCGTCCTCGTATTGCGGTGGTTCTGCAGTTCGTATTGCGTTCGTTCTGCAGTTCGCTCCATGGCGACCAGGACCGCCGGAACAACTCGAACGTCGCGCACAATCGGTCGCAGACCACCTTCGGCTCGATCGGTTCGTTGCCTGGCAATCCCAAGCCCGCGAACGACGTCGCGAACAGCAGCGTCCAGGTGTCGGCGACCAGCCGCACCGCGGGATGGTCGGGTAGCCGTGCCCATCCGCTTGGCCATCGCCCCGATCGACACGTTCTCCGATATGCCCTGCTGATGCATGAAGGCAGACGCCTTGACCGACGCCGACCCGTTGACGATCTGGATCATCACCGCCATTCGCCGAAAGCCCGGCGTGTGGTACTCCCGGTCGGGACCGAAGACCTCGAGGTGTGCGCCCAACAAGCGCCTCGTACTCGGTGACGTCGGTGGGCTGATGCTGCGAGCGCCTCGGCGACGTAGGCGTCCATGTCGTCGGCGATGGCGGCGACGACGGATTCCTTGGTCGGGAAGTACCGGCTGAACGTCCGTGGCGACACGTCGGCGGCGGCGCGATCTGCTCGACGGTGGTGTTGTCGTAGCCCTGCCGAAGGCAGAGGTCGGCCGCCGCCTCGATCAGGGTCGCGCGCGTCCGCAGCTTCTTGCGTTCCCGCAGATCCGCGATCGCGGCTCAGCCATACACCGGCTCGTAGTCCGACGCGCGCGCGGGCGCATGAAGATCGGACGCCATGAGCGCCACCTGCCCGAACGCCTCGTTGAGCCGATCCACCATGACCGTCGGGCCGAGCCGGACGGTGTCGGTGTCGGCGATGAGGTCCCCGCACGCGGTCACGATGGTCGACGGAGAAGACCGCCGAGACCAGACGCGCCTGGCGGTCGTCGACGTCGACGCCCATGCGCTTGGCCAGGATGACCTCGGTCGCGTCGTGCCGGAACTCGAACGCCGCCTGCCGCAGCGTGTCGGAGGCGTTGATGACGCGCAACATCAGGATGATGCGGTCGGTGGTCAGCCGGCCGACCTGCCGCGCTGGCGACCCGCGTCAGAACCGCGACGTGCGCCTGCCGCATCGCCTCGAGCGGACCGACGTCCGGCGGGCACCGTCTCGAGTTCGATGGCCACCTCGTGGGCGTAGTCCTCGATGAGGGTGAGGAACACCGCGTCCTTGGTGGCGAAGTACCGACTGAACGTGCGCGGCGACACGTCCGCGGCCGCGGCGATCTGTTCGACGGTGGTGTTCTCGTAACCGTTGCGCAGACAGAGCTCCATGGCCGCGTCGATGAGCGTCGCGCGGGTCCGTGTTTCTTCCGCTCGCGCAAGCCGGGGACGGAGTCCTCCGCGAGTTCAGCCACGCGCCGAATATTAACTCTCGTATCTATGAATTACTTAAGTCGCTAGCCCCGAAACGCGATAACGGACGAACGCGGGAACCACCAACGCGGCGATCGACGACACCGACCACGACCAGCACGCCACCGCCCGCCGCGGCCACCGTGGTGCCCACCGCGGCGGCCGCGGCCCCGTGTAGTGCATCGGCCAGCCGCGGGCCGCCGGCCACGACGACGGTGAACACACCCTGCAGCCGCCCGCGCAGTTCGTCGGACGCCGCCTGCTGCAGGATCGTCGACCGGAACGCCGAGGACACCATGTCCGCCGCCCCGCCGATAGCCAGAAACGACCAGGGCAATCCACAGCCAGCGTCCGCGTCGACCCGTCGGCGAGCCCACAGGCGACGCCGAAGCCGACCATCGCCACCCCCCACACGACGATCGCGACGACCACCGCCAGTCCCTGCCGCCGGATCCGCGGCAACCACCCGGAGAACACCCCGCCCGCCACCGCACCCACCGCCATCGCGGCGGCCAGCAACGCCATGGTGGTGCCGCCCTCGACCGGACCGCCGAAGCTCTGGTGCGCCATCTGCGGGAACAGTGCCCGCGGCATGCCGAAGATCATCGCGATCAGGTCGACGACGAACGACATCAGCACCACCCGGTTGCCGGACAGGTACCGGAAGCCGTCGAGCACCGCGCCGAACCCCCACTGGCCCGTGGTCTGCAGCGAGGTGGCGGGCATCGGCGGCAAGCCGGAACGTCGCCCAGATCGGCATGCACACAGGTGATCGCGTCGATCAGGTACAGCGTGGACAGGTCCACCCAGCGCAGCAGCACCCCGGCGAGCAGCGGCCCGACGATGGCGCCGAACTGCATCACCGTCATGTTCAGCGAGTTGGCGGCGGGCAACTGGTCACCGGGCAGCATCCGCGGGATGGCGGCCGACCGGGTCGGCGAGTTGATCGCGAAGAACGCCTGCTGGACCGACAGCAGGCACAGCACGACCCACACGTTGTTCAGACCGAGCGCGGCCTGCAGCCACAGCAGCACCGACGCCACCGCCAGCCCGCAGGAGGTGATGATCAGCAGCAGCCGTGCGGTCCATCGCGTCGGCCCACGCGCCGCCCCACAGGCCGAACACGACCAGCGGGACCAGGGCGAAGATGCCGGCCAGCCCGACGTAGGCCGAGTTCTGCGTCAGCGAGTACAGCTGGACCGGCACCGCGAAGATGGTCAGGTTGCCGCCGATGACGGTGACGATGCCTGCCAGCCACAGCCGACGGAAGTCGGGCGTCCGCAGCGGTGTGGTGTCGGCGAAGAGCCCCGCCACCTAGGGCTGCAGCCGCTCGACGCGCGCGCCCGTCGACGCGAATTCGGTTGTGCACCCGGTTCTCCCGGCCCTGCCAGAACTCGACGACCTCGGGTGCGATGAGGTAGCCGCCCCAGTTCGGCGGCACCGGCACGGCGTCGAGGTCTGCGAACCGCTCGGTGACGTCGGCCAGCTGTTCCAGCAGCGCGGCGCGCGAGCGCGATCGGCTGTGACTGGTGCGACGCCCACGCCCCGAGTTGCGAGCCGCGCGGCCGCTTGGACCAGTAGTCGGCGGTGGCCTCCCGCGACACCTTGGTCACCGCGCCCCGGACGTGTACCTGGCGGCCGAGCGCGAACCACGGGAACGTGGCCGACGCGTACGGCGTGGCGGCCAGTTGCTCGCCCTTGTCGGAGTCGTAGTTGGTGAAGAACGTGATGCCGGTTTCGTCCACGCTCTTGCACAACACGGTGCGGGTGACCGGCCTTCCCGCTTCGTCCACGGTGCCGATCACCATGGCGTTCGGCTCGGAGACGCCCGCGCGCTCGGCGTCGGCCAACCACTTGCGCAGCAACGACAATCCAGCCGTCGGCGAGCCAGTCGACGTCGAGATCGGGGCTGCCGTCCTTCTCGACCGAGCCGTACTCCACCCGCATCCGCGCCAGGTGCTCCGCCCTCCGAACTCACGTGCCCGAACGCTACGCCCGTCGGTTCGCCAGCCATTACCGACCGGTAGAGATCGCCGGCACCGAGGTGCGAGAATCGGCCCATGACTGCCGTGGTGCCCGACGGCTTCGTCGAGGGACTGGAAGGCGTCGTGGCCTTCACCACCGAGATCGCCGAACCCGACAAGGACGGCGGTGCGCTGCGGTACCGCGGCGTCGACATCGAGGACCTGGTCAACCGTCGTGTCACGTTCGGCGACGTGTGGGCCCTTCTCGTCGACGGCAGAGTTCGGCCACGGACTGCCACCTGCCGAGCCCTTCCCGCTGCCGATCCACACCGGCGACGTCCGGGTCGACGTGCAGGCGGGCCTGGCCATGCTGGCCCCGATCTGGGGCTATCCGCCGATCCTCGACATCGACGACGCGACCGCCCGCGACCAGCTGGCGCGCGCGTCGGTGATGGCGCTGTCGTACGTCGCGCAGTCCGCCCGCGGCATCTACCAGCCCGCCGTGCCGCAGCGCACCATCGACGAATGCACAACCGTGACAGCAGCGTTTCATGACGCGCTGGCAGGGTGACCCCGACCCCCGGCACGTCGAGGCCATCGACGCGTACTGGGTCACCGCCGCCGAGCACGGCATGAACGCATCGACGTTCACCGCGCGCGTGATCGCCTCCACCGGCGCCGACGTGGCCGCGGCGCTGTCCGGGGCGATCGGCGCGATGAGCGGACCGCTGCACGGCGGCGCACCCGCCCGCGTGCTGCCGATGATCGAGGAGGTCGAACGCAGCGGCGACGCCCGCGCGGTGGTCAAGGACATCCTCGACCGCAAGGACAAGCTGATGGGCTTCGGGCACCGGGTCTACCGGGCCGAGGACCCGCGGGCACGGGTGCTGCGCGCCACCGCCAAGCGACTGGACGCGCCGCGCTTCGAGGCGGCCTCCGCGCTCGAGCAGGCCGCGCTCGCCGAACTGCGGGAACGTCGGCCCGATCGCGCGATCGAGACCAACGTCGAGTTCTGGGCGGCGGTCATCCTCGACTTCGCCGGAGGTGCCGGCCAAGATGATGCCCGCGATGTTCACCTGCGGCCGCACCGCGGGCTGGTGCGCGCACATCCTCGAGCAGAAGCGACTCGGCAAGCTGGTGCGCCCGTCGGCCATCTACGTCGGCCCAGCGCCGCGCAGCCCGGAGTCGGTCGAGGGCTGGGACGCAGATCGTCGGCGTCGTGACCGACGGCGACGTTCGCCTCCGCGGCAACGCATTCGCGAGGCTGGTGCACGGCATCCCCGAGTCGAAGTGGGACGGCCCGGGCCTCGGCGACTGGGACCTGCGCGTCGCTCGTCGGCCATACCTCGCGATCGCTGATCACGGTCAGCACCTATCTGCGCACTACCGCCGAACGCGAAGACCTCGCCGATCCCGCACGAGTACTACGCGATGAAGCGCGATTACGCCGTCCAAGCGCGGGCGCCCAGGCGATCACCGAACGCGGTCAGGCAGGCGGGCCGCGACCTCGGCAGCCGATCCCGCGGCCACCGTCGACGCACCTGGTCGACCGCAGGCACTCGACGACCTCGACGGCGGTGGACGATCCGCTGATCGCGGTCATCGGTGGACTCGGCATCCGGCTGAGCAACTATCTGCCGACCCGGACGTTCGAACTGGCCGTGCACGGGCTCGACATCGCGCGGGCGGCGGGCGTTGACTTCGCGCTGCCCGACGAGGTCCTGCGAGGAGGCCGACCGTGTTGGCCACGCGCGTCGGCGTGGCGCTGGGTCAGGGTGAGACCGGTGCTGTTGGCGCTCACCGGGCGCACCGCGCTTGCCCGCGTCGTTCTCCGTGGTGTAGCCGGGACGTGCGGGTCACCCGCGCCGGGATCGGCCCGTCCGCGACCATGCGTGAACGGCGTCGCCATGGGGAATTCCGGTTGCGCGGAACGGATTTCGACGCGTGCGGACGATGGTCGCCAAGGCCAGCGCGAGTTCGAGCATCGCGAAGTGGTCGCCGACGCAGGTCCGCGGCCCGGCCCCGAAGGGCAGGTACTGCCAGCGGTCGATGCTCTTGGCGAGCTCGGGACGGAACCGGTCGGGGTCGAACTCCGTCGGCCGATCCCACAGCGCCGGATCGCGCTGCAGCGCGTACACGCCGACCGTCACCATCGAGCCGGCCTTGCACCCGGTATCCGTCCACCTCGATGTCCTGGGTGGCCAGCCGGCCCGTTCGCCGCGCCAGGCGGGCAGAGCCGAAGCGCCTCGTGCAGCACCTGGACGGTGTAGCCGAGGCTCGGCACGTCGTCCGGGCGTGAGTTGCCGGTCCCCGATGGCGTCGACCTCCGCCCGAAGCCTGTCCTGCAGCTCGGGATGCCTGCCCGAGCTGCCACAGCGCGTACGCCATCGTCGTCGCGGTGGTGTCGTGTCCGGCACCGATGAAGACGATGAGTTCGTCGCGGATCTCGTCGTCGGTCAGACCGCCGACCGGTCGCGGGGTCGGTGGCGTCCATGAGCGCACGCACCAGAGGCGCGTCGCGGTCCGGATCCTCACGACAGCGCCTTCAGCACGTCTGCGGCGAGGCTGCGCAAGGCCGCGCTCGCGGCGCGGGCCCGACGTGTGCTTTCGGGTCGGCACCCAGCCTGGCAGGTGCACCGGCGACATGCCACGGTCGGCGATGTACTCGATGCACGATCCGCAGCGGTTCGGCGATGCCGGTCGGCCTGCTCGTCGAGGTCGAGCCCGAGCACCGAACGGCCCAGGGCGCGCATGGTCAACCTGCGGCACTGGAGCGTCGAGGTCGATGTCGCGACCGGAGCCCCAACTCGTGGCGATCGTCTCGGCTGCCTGCGCCATGTGAGCTGCCGTAGCCGCGCACGTGCTTCTTGGTGAACAACGGTTGGAGCAATCGGCGCCTCGGTAGCCATTCGTCGTGCGTCATCGACGAAGAGGCTCGCTCCGATGCAGTTGCGCAACTCGCTGGTGCATGCGGTTGCGCTCGACGATGGCGTCCGAGGTGCCGAGGACGTCGTGCGCGCCTTGCGGCGAGGCGGTGACGACCAGTCTCCGGCATGAGCCACGACGGCCCGAGCTTGATGCGGGTGACTGGTCCGCCGGCGTCGCGAGAGCTCCTCGATGCCGGTGTGGAACCGGCGTAGCACCTTCAGCTGCTGCCGCAGGGGCAGCGGGTTTCGCGGCGCGAGCGGCAGCGTCGTCGAGCGTCGGTCTTGTCGGCCGTTGTTGAGCATGGAACCAGCATCGCCGCGGACGCCACGGCGATACCTCGAGTAGTCGACTACCCGTATTTCCGCCGATATTCGGCTCTCCCGCGCGATGAGAATTCGCCCGCGGGGTAGTCGGTACACGTGACCCGTCCGGATCCGTCGACTGAGGAGAATCACCATGGCAATCGAAGTTCAGCCCGTCCGTGTCCCCGCACCTCGTCGTCGACGACGCCGCGGCCGCCATCGACTTCTACGTCAAGGCGTTCGGCGCCACCGAGTACGGCCGGGTGCCGCTCCGGACGGCCGCCTCGTGCACGCCGCGCTGCAACGTCAACGGGTCGACGGTGATGCTCAACGACGACTTCCCCGAGATGCAACGACGGCAAGTCGATGACGCCCAACGTCACTCGGCGGCACGCCGGTGACCATCCACCTCAGGTGACCGACGTCGAAGACAAGTTCCAGCGGGCGCTCGATGCGGGCGCCACCGTGGTGGCGCCGCTGGAGGATCAGTTCTGGGGCGACCGCTACGGCGTGGTCCGCGATCCGTTCGGCCACCACTGGTCGCTGGGTCAGCCGGTGCGCGAGGTCAGCATGGAGGAGATCGAAGAGGCGATGAAGTAGCAGCAGTGAGCGGGTCGGCGCAGCGACATTGTTTGGGATCGGTAGCCCCTTGGCCGTTGTCTACTTGCTTCTAGGCCGACCACGGCCCGACAGCAATGACAGGAGCCAGCCATGAATCGAGTGTCGCCAGTTACGCGTATTCCCTGGACACGCGGGCCTTCACGGGGAATGGTCCCGGGGTCATGAGGCGACTCGTCATGGGGTTGGCGGTCAGTGCACTGGTGGCCAGCGGCCTGGGTTTGGCCGTGGGCGAAGGTACCGCCCAGGCCCAGCCCGGTCTCCCATTCCCCGCAGACGACAACGGTTGGGGCCCACCACAACATTGGTGCCCGGGGCAACTACCCCTTCCGGCAACCGGTAATCACATAACTGACCCACTCAACTGGGACTGGAATGTCTGCCACACCTACTACTTCCTCTGGGAGGGGATGGGCAACGTCTCCAGCATGATCTGGGACGGAGACAATCCCCCACCGAAGCCGCCCCCTCCGGTTGGTCTCTATTGCGACCCCGTGACATTCACGAATTGCCGCATAAGTGACCACCCGTAAGGCGTCGCTGCGCCGGCGTGAGGCCATCCGTCATTCGGATGACGCGGTCGGTCAGCGGCTCGGCACCAGCGCGACCTTCGTCGAAGTGCCGCTGGACGTGCTCGGCGACGACCAGGACCGCAAGAAGATGTTCGAGTGGTTCACGACACTGCCGTCCTACCGCGCCGACTTCGAGCGGACCCGTGAGCTGGCGCCCGACGTCGAGAACCTGTCGACGTGGCTGACGCGGCAAGCGTTAGACGACGCCAGGTAGGTAGAGCCCCAACAGGCTCAACGGAAGCGCGTTGTTCGTGGTGATCTGGCTGATCGCCGAGATGCTGTCCGGCTTCGGGGTGCGTTCCAGATCTGGTGTCGTCGGATCGGACCCGTAGAGGCCGAACTGAAGGTCATAGCCGTTGGCCCACTCGAGGTTGTCGACCAACGACCAGTAGGTGTACCCGCGGATGTCCATGCCGTGCGCGACCAGGTCCTGCACGACCGCGATGTGGTTGACGATGTACGACGGCCGTTTCGAGTCACCTGCGTCGGCGATGCCGTTTTCGGTGACCCAGATCGGCTTGCCGTATGACGCGGCGGTCTCGAGGACTTCGCGGAAACCGCCCGGGTCGGTGGGCTGGTTGAAGTCGCTGCAGGTCGGGGATTCGGCCGCGCATCGGCCCGGAATGCCCTGTAGCCATGGGATTCCCGGAATGAGCGGGAGACCGAAGCCCTGCATCGGCTGCGAACCGTAGTACTGCACGCCGATGAAGTCCGCCTTGTCCATGAAGTCGGCGTGAATCTCGTCGGGCGTCTGTATCCCGTCCAGGTTGGCGTCCACCCAGCCGTCGATCACCGCCCTCGGGAACCAGTGGTTGTAGAAGTCGTTCCACGCGTCGGCCGCCTGCACGTCGAGCGGATTCACCGGGTTGGCCGGGCGTGCCGGGATCATGTTGTTGGCGAACCCGACGAACGCCTTGGGCTGGCCCGGGGTGGCGATCTCGGTGTCCCAGAGATGAATTGCGTCGTACGCGGCCACGTAACCCTTGGCCTCGTTGACCAGGAAGGTCGAGGCAAGGTCGGGCCTGATCACACCGGGCGGCCAGCTCGGGACCAGACCCGGTATGGACAGGTACTGGGTCAACACCGGCGGCACCGGCTCGTTGAGCACCGTCCAGTTGTCCACCTGGTCGCCGTACTTCCATGCGACGTAGGCGGCGTACTTCTCGAACTCGACGGGGGTCGACGGCGACAGCCATCCGGCGGTGGGCGCGGGCAACCCGAGCTGGGCCAGCAGCCGGGTCTGTGGTCGGGTCGTTGACCCACGCCGGCAGCGTGAAGTGGTTGACCGTGACCAGCGGTTCGAGGTGATGGTCACGCAGGGAGTCGAACACGTCGCGGTAGTGCTGGCACCTCGGCCTGGTTGGCCAGCAGATCCAGGGCCTGCAGATCGGCCAGGCTGACGCTGCCGCCCTCATCCGAGATGTCAATGGCTGCAGTGGAACTCGGGAAGATACGGCTCCACTCGATGCTCATCCGGAACGTGTTCATGCCGAGCTCGCCCTCGGCGAGCGCCGCGTCGCCGTCATAGGAGACGTAGGTGCCAGGCCCGTTCTCCGGAACCCCGTGGGTCAGTCCCAGGAGCTGGTTGATCGGGTCGTGCACCCACTTGTACCAGTCGGAATTGGGATCGACGGGTGAGCCGGGGCCGCCCTCGGCCTGGAATCCCGCGGTGGCCACACCCCAGTGGAAGTCCGTCGGGAACGACAGGTCGACACCGGCAACGGGTGCGACCTTGACGGTGATGGTGCGCGCCACTGCATCGCCGCCGCCGGGATTGATGAAGTTGCCCAGGATCGGCACGAACTTGAGCAGTCCCATGAGTCCGTGGACGTGCAGTCCGGCCGCCTCGTCGCTGACGACGACCGTGAACTGATCTTCGCCGCCAACGGCAGCCATCGCGTTCATCGGGCGGTAGGTGAAGTTGCCGTCGTCGTCGATGTCGACCACGCCGCCGAATTGCGGTCTGCCGACGACGGTGTAGGTCAAATGATCGCCATCCGGATCGGAGGCGCCGATGTTTCCGGTGATCACCACGTCACCGTCCGAGTTCAGGCTCTGGCTGTAGGGGTCGGGCGTATTGGTGATGGTCGGCGACTCGTTGAACAACTCGCGGCGCACCCAGGCCAGCAGTGTCCACGGCGCCGGATCCGTGGGCAACGGTGGACCGCCCGCGGCGAACGGGCTGAGCACGGCGCTGACGAAGCTCGACACCAAGCCCGTCACGTACGTGATCGCGGTGCCGGGGTCGAACGCGGTCGGCCAAGGTCTGGTGGACGCGACGACGGGCTCGGTCGCCGCGGCCGCGACGGCACTCTGCGTCGTCATCGCCGACATCGTGCGCGCCGCGGGCAAACTCTCCGGTCCTGAGTCCTCGACGTCGTCGACGGCGGGTTGCGCGTCCGCCTCGACCTTCACTTCGGTGGCGTCGACCTTCACTTCGCTGGCGTCGACCTTCACTTCGGCGGACCCGACCTTGCTGACCGCGTTGACCTTCGCCGAGGGCTGCGCCGCGGGGTCGGATCCGCCCGTCGACTTCGGTTGATCGGCGGGGTCTTTCGCCGTCTCGCCGTCGGTGTCCTTCGACGAGGTGTGCGCGCCGCCGGTGCTGACCGTCACCCCTGGCGGGGCTTCGGTGGTCGTGCTGCCGGTTGACGTGGACGTGGTGTCCGATGGGGCGGCGGGTTCGGTGGTCGAATCAGTCTGCGGCGCTGCATCGTTGGTGGTGTCGGTCGATGTCGTGGCGGGCTTCGTGTCGGGCTTCGTGTCCGGCTTCGTGTCCGATTCGGGCGCGGTCGAATTCGACGCGGATCCCGAGGTCTTCGACTGCGAGGACTGCGAGGACTCCGAGGACGATTCCGACGACGGGGTGTCCGCCAAGGCCAGGCCTGCCCCGTTGACCATGGCGACGCCGATCCCCAGCGCTACCGCCAACTCGCCGACCCGTCCCACGTACGCGGCTGCATTCATGGGAACTTGCTATACGCCGGGTCCGGAATGGCTGTGAGCGTTTCGCGGAAAGTCGGTCTGTGGACAACCCCCGGGTGTCGTACCCCCATGGCATACTCGAACACATGTTCGAAAGTATCGTCACCCAGCGAACTGGTTGGTGTGATCGAGGAGTGCAACCAAGAGGAGTCGACGATCATCGCGCGGCGCATGGCCGCCATCGCGGCACTGTTGTGGCATCGCACCGGCGAAGCCGAGGACGCACCGTCGGCCGATCCCGGCTACGCGTTGATCACGGGGTTCGCCCGCACGTCCGCCGAGGTGTCGGCAGCCATGAACATGTCGCCAATGGCGGCCAGTCAGATCGTGGGCCAGGCCGAAGCGTTGGACACGCGGCTGCCCAGAGTTGCTCGACTGCTCGCCGAAGGCCGGATCGATTGGCGGACCGTACAACTCATCATCACCCGCACCGAGCTCGTCAACGGTGAACTGATGGAGCAGCTGGATCGGTCGATGGCAGAACGAATCGTCTCGTGGCACTGCTGGTCACGGCGTCGCATCATCAATGCAGTGGACGCCGCGGTTCGCGTCATCGACCCCGAGGCCGCCAAGGAACGACGCGTCACCGCCGACACTGCGCGCAACGTCAGCATCACCGCGCTGCCAAATGGCATGGCGCAGTTGCGCGGCAGTCTGCCCGCCCCGGCCGCATCCATCATCGACAAACGGCTCGCCGAATCGGCCGCGCTTCGGCTGCTGTCCGAACCCGAGGTCAATGATGCCGAAGCGCTGCGCTACCAACCCAGCGCGGCGCTCGAGCGCTGGATCCGCTGCCGCGATCTGACGTGTTGCTTCCCTGGGTGCGATCGTCCGGCGTGGACCGCCGACATCGACCACACCCAGCCCTTCAACCATGCCAGGCCCAGCGCCGGCGGCCTGACCGTGCCTGGCGGCATCAAGTGCTATTGCCGACAACACCATCTGCTGGCGACGTTTGGGGCGACGTGCGCGTGCCGTCGGGTACCATCCGCATCGCCCGTCAACACAACATCACTGAGGGGAAGACTGCGCCATGACAACCCGTCAGTCGCGGATCGACCCCACGGCGATGGCCTCCTTCGTGGCGGCTCTCGTCGGTGTGATCGCGTGGCGGATGGTTGGCGGGTGGGCCTCACTCTTGGCCGCGACGCTTTCACTCGCGTTGGGGTTCCTAGCGCTCTCCCGCATAAAGCGCAACGGGCACGCGGGCCGATGGGCGGCAGTCGTCGGAATCGGGTTCGGAGTCGTGATCTACGCCATCCTCATCGTGTACGTTGCGCTGGACCTCATCAAACCCGTCGAACTGCGCCCGTAACGCACCTACACGTCTGCGAAATGTCTTTCGCGCAATCGCTACCATCATCGGCTCAAGACTTTTCACTGCGGACCCGATGGGTGGCACGACGAGCAACTTCCCGACGGCACCATCGTCTTCACGTCTCCGACGGGACGGGTCTACCGCAACACCCCAGCCGGCGCCGATCTCTTTCCCCAGATGCGCCCCGCCTGCGTCGCACCGACACCGCGAAAACGCAGTCGGCGCCGCGAGAAGTCGGCGCGCATTGCGCTGACGCGCCGCAAGCTCATCGCGCAGCGGGCATCCAACGCGGAACAGCGGCAAGTCAATCGGGGTCGGCGCCAAGAGGTCGACGTGCGCAAGTGGCGCAACGACATGCGCAGGACGCTCATCGTCCTTCGGGGTGGCAGGCCCAGCACCAGTCCGTTCTGTTCCTGGGTCAACGATCCGCTCGAGGACGAGCACATCACCGCCGAGTGGCGGGCGCCCCCACCAATACCACCGACGGTTGGCGATGAGCCACCGTTCTAGCGCCGCAGTCCTGCGAGCAGCCGTTCGCCAAGCGACGGTCGCGGGGCGGTCGCCGCGGCGGCGAGCATGTCGTCGATATCGGTGAACTTGTTGCGTGGTCGGTCGTCGCCCCCGCGCGAGGTCTCCGCGGCATCGATGGCCTTCCACCCCGCCGCGTCGACCACCTCGGGCCTGCGCGCGTGAATCAGGCGGTCGAGCGCCGCTTGCGTGGCGGCTGGGTCACTGCAGCCTGCCGTCGTTGTAGTCGGCGACCAGCCCGTGCACGGTCTGCGCCGCGCACGACTTGTTCGTGCCGATGAAACCGGTTGGCCCGCGCTTGATCCAGCCCGCAACGTAGGCGCCGCGGACCGGTTCGCCCGAAGCGGGGTCGACGACGCGGCCGCCCTCGTTGGGCACCACGCTCGCGTCGTCGTCGAAGGGTAGGTCGCGAATCGGCTTGCCGCGGTAGCCGATCGACGTCAGCACCAACCCGGCTTCGACGGTGCGTGTCTCGTCGGTGCCGGTGACGGTGAACTCGACTGCCGTCCACGCGGAGCTCGCCAACGACGCGCTGCGGTGTCAGTTGGTATGCCAGCCGGATCCGCGGGTGCGTCGCGGGCCCCAGCCCATCTGTTCCAGCGTCACCCAGCTTGCTCAGGATCTCGAGCTTGTTGCGGGTCAACGGGTCCGACGTCGCCGCCAGGTCGCGCAACACCAGATCGTGGTCGGCGGCGTCGAGCACCACCTCGCACGTCGCGGTCAGGCCGATCAACTCGGGCAGGGTGAACGCGGATTGTGCCGGGCCGCGGCGCGCCGCAATCACGACCTCGCGCACGCTGCGACCCGCGCAGCGCCGCCAGCGCGTGATCGGAGATGTCGGTGCGGGCCAGTGCCGTCGGGATCGGCCGGTCAGGATGCGCGCCACGTCGAGGGCGACGTTGCCGTTGCCGATGACGACCACGCGTTCGTGGCTCAGATCGACTGGCAGATCGGCGAAGTCGGGGTGGCCGTTGATCCAGGCCACCATCTCGGTCGCGGTGCCGCTGCCGGGCAGATCCGATGCCGTCGACGTCGAGCCGACGGTCGTTCGGTGCACCGACGGCGTAGACCACGGCGTGATGGTGTGCCAGCAGCTCGGCGTGACTGACGTGCGTGCCGACCTCGACGTTGAGATAGAACCTGAATCCGGGCAGCCGCGTCACTCGATCGAACATCCGGGTGACCCGCTTGGTGCTCTGGTGATCCGGCGCCACGCCCGCGCGCACCAGCCCGTAGGGCGTCGGCAACTTCTCGAAGACGTTGACCCGCACGCCGGTCTGCGTCAGCAGTTCGTCGGCGGCGTACATCGCGGCCGGCCCGGACCCGACGATCGCCACCGTCAGCGGGACCGCCCGAACGCGGATGGATCATCGGGGCATCGAGCACTGGCGCCAGCTTGGACGTCGGCGGGAGCTTCGTCCTCACGCTTCGGATAGAACGACGCGTTCAGCTCGATGAACGGCAGTTGCTTGGGCTCCAGCTTCGGTGTCGGGTGCGATCGCGCCGACCGGGCAGGCCGACACGCACGCCCCACAGTCGACGCACGCCAGCCGGGTCGATGTACAGCATCTCGGCGGTCGCGAAGCCCGGCTCGTCCGGCGACGGATGGATGCAGTTCACCGGACAGGCGAAGACACAGGACCCGTCGCTGCAACACGACTGGGTAATCACATGGGGCACGTCGTGAGACCTTTGACTTACGCGACAGACACCAGATGCTGACGTGCGGGCTCGCTGCGGTAGCGGCTGGGCCTGCCGTCGATCCGGCAGAGTCCGCCACATCAGCTTGGCGATCGGGTTGATCAGCCCGGTGTCGTGGCAGAGCATCCGAACGTCGCCGAACATGTCACGCAGCATCTGCCGGGACTCGGGCGACCGGAAGAAGATCTCCTTGCGGACCGAGCGAGGAATGTCGAATTTCTTCCAGAACGCCCGCGGCGGCACGATGATCGCCGAACACAGGATCCGCATGGTCAGCGGGACGTAGAGCGACATCCAGAACCGCTTGGCACGCGACAGGTGAGGAAGCCGCTTGCGCAGGTACTCGTGCGCGAACGAGATGTGCCGCGCCTCCTCGGCCACGTGAATGGCCATCACCCGTTCCATGATCGGATGCAGGGTCTTGCCCTCGCGCAGCACGTTCTTCTGCGTGTGGTCGATGGGCTCTTCGCCGGCGAGAATGCCGAACCAGAACGGGATCGGCAGCGGGCCGGCGACCAGCGGGATGAACGGCTGAATCCACTTGAGCAGCCGCGGCATGCCGGGCACGTCGGCACCGATGCGGTTCACCATCTCCTGGAACATCAAGGTGTGGTTGCACTCTTCGACCGCCTCGTGCAGGCAGTACCGGTATTCCGGCGAGCCGTTGGGGGTCCAGAACGCGTACTCCATCAGGCCGCGGATGAGGATCGACTCGAAGTGCAGTCCGACCTTGGCGACGTTGGCCTGCCGCCACATGCCGATCTCGATCTGCCGCTCGACCGACTGCGACTGGTACCAGGGGTGCTGACCGATCGGATCGGTCGCGGGCAGGATCCACCGCTCGTCGTTGTCGACCACGGCGAACTCCGGTGAGTTCCAGTCGATGTCGGTGTACGGATTGAAGTTGCGCCGCACCGAACCCTCAGACAGTGTGGTCAGCATGTCGACGTATTCGATGTCGTCGCTTACCTCCATGTTGCGGCGCCAGCGCTTGATCGTCTTCGTGCGAGCCATTCGAACCCTCCCATGAGGTTTACATTGACCTGCTCTATGTCTAAACACGGTACCGGAGGTCCCAGGAATTGAACAGGGCGTCGTTGGCAGTGTGGTCCAGCCGGGTTATCCACATCACATGTGACGGGAGTCACACCTCATGGTCGAATTGAAGACGGCCGCCGAGATCGAGGCCATGGCCGCGGCGGGCGCGGTCGTATCCGAGGCACTGCGTGCCGTCGTCGACCATGCCAGGCCGGGTCAGTCCACCGCCGACCTCGACAAAGTCGCCGCCGACGTGCTGGCCCGCCACGGCGCTGGATCGCCGTTCCTGAACTATCACCCGTCCTGGGCGCCGACTCCCTTCCCCGCCGTGCTGTGCGTCAGCGTCAACGACGCCGTCGTGCACGGCGTCCCGAACGGCGAGGTGCTGGCCGACGGCGACCTGGTGTCGGTGGACTTCGGCGCCACCCTCAAGGGCTGGTGCGGCGACGCCGCGCGCAGCTTCATCGTCGGCACGCCCCGCGCGCAGGATGCCTCCCTGATCGAGGCCACCGACGCCGCACTCGCGGCGGGGATCGCCGCGGTCCGGCCTGGCAATACCCTCGGCGACGTCGGGCATGCGATCGAGACGGTTGCCCGGGGCGCCGGCTACGGAATGCTCGCCCATCACGGCGGCCACGGCATCGGACGCACCATGCACGAGGCTCCGCACGTGCCCAACGAGGGCCGTCCCGGCGAGGGCATGAGACTGCGCCCCGGTCTGGTGATCGCCATCGAGCCGATGCTGATCGCCGACGGCACCGACGAGTACACCCACGATTCGGACGGCTGGACACTGCGGACGGCCACCGGCGCCAGGGCCGCGCACAGCGAACACACCGTCGCCGTCACGCGCGACGGTGCCCGCATCCTGACCAACTGACGACAGCCGGGAGTCTCTTCGCTGGGGCTACCCCTTCCTCCCAAAGTCGCCCGCCGCGGTCATCATGTTGCCGTTGCTCACCGCCGAGAACCCCGCATCGGTCAATCCGCAGTCCGTGATGATCGCGCGGTGGCCCGGGCTGTTCATCCACCAGGTGACCGCGGTATCCGGGGTGCCTGCGGAGCCGGTGCCCCAGAAGACGACCTCGCCGAGATTGGCGTACGGCACGTAGCCGGCGTCCGTGACGCGCTGGGCGAGGGAGGAGCCGTCCGAACCGGTGTGGTCCGCCACTCCGGTTTCCAGCATGTCGTTGGCGTGTCGCGCTGCGGACGCAGTCAGCTGCGGATTGGCCGCAACGGGGCCACAGCCATTCGCCACGCGCGTGGCGTTGATCTGGCTCAGCACTGCGCCGCCCTGGTCACCGCCGACGGGTCCGTAGGGACTGTCGGCCTGGGCCGGCAGCGCGGCGAGCACCGAACCGAAGACCGTCATGGCCGCCGCATAGGCCAGCAGCGACGCCGAAGCTCTCCCTTTACCCATCACGTGCCCCTCAAAGGTGCTCAAGCTGCACCCCGACAAGTCACAGTATGTCCACATTGGGTGTCGGTTAATCGGGTGTTTCCCACTTTTCGGCGACTTCTGCCGACCCTCCCCGCAGAAGGCGCACAAGTCCGGTCACTACCCTTGACCGCATGGCCGACTACACGATTCCCGCCGACCTCAAGCCCAAGGACGGCCGCTTCGGCTCAGGACCGTCGAAGGTCCGACCCGAGCAGTTGGCCGCTCTGGCCGCGGCAGGTCACCTGTTCGGCACCTCGCACCGGCAGGCGCCGGTGAAGGACCTGGTCGGCCGAGTCCGGGACGGGGTGAGGCAGCTGTTCTCGCTGCCCGACGGGTATGAGGTCATCCTCGGCAATGGCGGGTCGACCGCGTTCTGGGATGCCGCCGCGTTCGGCCTGATCGACAAGCGCTCGCTGCACCTCACCTACGGCGAGTTCAGCGCCAAGTTCGCCTCGGCGGTGGCGGCCAACCCGTTCGTCGGCGATCCGATCATCGTGAAGGCCGATCCCGGCAGCGCGCCGCAACCGCAGTCCGATCCATCGGTCGACGTCGTCGCGTGGGCACACAACGAGACGTCGACGGGCGTCGCGGTGCCGGTGCAACGGCCCGCCGGGGATGCGCTGGTGGTCATCGACGCCACGTCGGCGGCGGGCGGGCTGCCCGTCGACATCGCCGACACCGACGTCTACTACTTCGCGCCGCAGAAGAACTTCGCCTCCGACGGCGGACTGTGGCTGGCAATCGCGAGCCCCGCGGCGCTGGCGCGCGTCGAGGCGATCGCCGCATCCGGCCGGTGGGTCCCCGACTTCCTGTCGCTGCCCATCGCCATCGACAACAGCCTGAAGAACCAGACCTACAACACCCCTGCCATCGGCACCCTGGTGTTGCTGGCCGAACAGCTCGACTGGTTGCTCGGCAACGGCGGGCTGGATTGGGCCGTCAAGCGGACCGCCGATTCGTCGCAGCGGCTGTATTCGTGGGCCGAAGGCACGTCCTACACCACGCCGTTCGTCGCCGATCCGGCGCTGCGGTCGCAGGTGGTCGGGACGATCGACTTCTCCGACTCCGTCGATGCGGCCGCGGTGGCCAAGGTGCTACGCGCCAACGGGATCGTCGATACCGAGCCGTACCGCAAACTCGGCCGCAACCAGCTTCGGGTGGCGATGTTCCCCGCCGTCGACCCCGACGACGTAAGCGCCCTCACCGAATGCGTCGACTGGGTGGTCGAACGCCTCTAGGCAAAGCCGCCGTCTGTTCTTCGCGCAAGCGCTCATCTCCGCGTGTCAGAAGCGGTCACGAGCCGGTAACGCAGTAGGGTGACCGGTTAAGCCGCGCTACGTCCGGCGGCCCCTAGGAGGTCGGAATGCGGGAACTCAAGGTCGTCGGACTCGACGTCGACGGCAAACGCATCATCTGCGAAACCGACTCCGGCGAGAAGTTCGTGCTGACTCCCGACGAGCGACTACACGCCGCACTGAGCGGTGACACCCCAGGTCCCAGTCCAGTCCAGATCGAGGTCGAGGTTCCAACCGTGCTGCGTCCCAAGGACATTCAAGCCAGGATCCGGGCGGGCGCTTCCGTCGAGCAGGTCGCCTCTGCGTCAGGGGAGAGTGTCAGCCGCATCGAACGGTTCGCCCACCCGGTGTTGCTGGAACGCTCACGGGCGGCGGAGCTGGCGACCGCTGCTCACCCGGTGCTGGCCGACGGCCCCACGGTGCTCACGCTGCTCGAGACGGTGACGACCGCGCTGGTGTCTCGTGGCCTGGACCCCGAGGCGACCACCTGGGACGCGTGGCGCAACGAGGACGGCCGCTGGACGGTGCAGTTGGCGTGGAAGGCGGGCAGGTCCGACAACGTCGCGCACTTCCGCTTCACGCCTGGCGCGCACGGCGGCACGGCCACCCCATTCGACGATGCCGCCGCCGAGCTCATCGATCCGAACTTCGCCAGGCCGCCATTGCGGTCGGTCGCGACCGTGCCAGAGCTGGAGTTCGCCGAGCCCCTCATCCCCCGGCACCCACGGCACCCACGGCACCCACGCCGCCACCCGCGGCCGAGGCGGAACCACCCGCGGCGCCCAAGCCGACGCGCACCCGCAGGCGCAAGCCAGAGGTGCCCGCATGGGAGGACGTCCTGCTGGGCGTCCGTTCGGGAGCCCAGCCCTAACGCCTGGTCTTCCACCCTTTTCGTGACCGGCGTTACGCCCCAAGGGCCATCGCGATGAGCGCCAGCCATCCCCCGGCCACACCGACGCCGCTGCCCAGCACGAACCACCGCTACACCGGACGCGAGCGCCAACCCCACACCGTTGGCGCAAGCCCACCGACCGCGACGAGGTTGAGTCCGACTGCCAACAGCGGATGCACGCGGGTCAGGCCGAGGCTCAGCACGATGATCGCCGCGGCGGTCACCGCGGCGACGAACGCCGCGACCGTCAGCCCGTCCCCCACGGTTCTGCTCCTCGCGTCCGCGTGGCTGTTCTGCTCCTCGCGTCCGCGGTGGCTGTTCTGCTCCTCGCGTCCGCGGTGGCTGTTCTGCTCCTCGCGTCCGCGGTGGCTGTTCTGCTCCTCGCGTCCGCGGTGGCGGCGCGTCGTCGGTCATCGTGCCAACCTAGCTCGTTCGTAGAACGCCAGTGCGGCAGCGGTCGCGACGTTCAGCGAGTCGGTGCCCCTCGACATCGGAATCCGCACGCGCACGTCACTGGCTCGCATCGCCCGCTCGGTCAGGCCGGGTCCCTCGGCACCGACCAGGATGGCCACCCGCTCATCGGCCAGTGCGGGCATCGCCTCGGCCAACGAGCTCGCAGCCGGGTTCGGCGTCATCGCCAACATCCGGAAACCCATGGCGTGCAGCAACTCCAGATCGCGCGGCCAGTCCGAAGCCCACGCATAGGGCACCAGCAGCGCGTGTCCCATCGACACCCGGACGGCGCGGCGGTACAGCGGGTCGGCGCACCCGCTGCCGAATACCACCGCGTCGACGTCGAGACCCGCGGCGTTGCGGAAGATCGAGCCGAGGTTCTCGTGGTCGTTGACGCCCTCCAGCACCGCGACCGTGCGGGCATTCTCGAGCACCTCGGTCAGCGACAGCTCCGCCTGGCCGCGGCGCCGCCGCCGAGCACGCCGCGGTTGAGGTGGAAGCCGACGACGTCGGCCATCACCTCGGGGCTGGCCACGTAGAACGGGGCGTCGGTGCGCTGCAGGTCGGCGGTCAACTCGCCGAGCCGCGCTCGGTTCCGAGGAACGCGCGCGGAACGAACCGCGACGCCAGCATGCGCTGCACCACCAGCACGCCCTCGGCGATCACCAGCCCCTTGCCGCTCGGCAGGTCTGGCCTGCGGTCGATGCTGTTGAGATCTCGGAAGTCGTCGAGCCGCGGATCGGCGGGGTCGTCGACGTGCGACGCAGTTGGGCTCACGCGCTTTCGTCGACGATGGCCAGCATCAGATCGGCGGCCACCAGCAGCGTCTTGCGCTGGTCGGGATCGAGCTCGGCCAGCCGCTGCTGCAACCATTCCCGGCTGGCGCGGCGCTCCGCTTCGATGAGCTCCGCCCCCGTCGACGACACCGACACCAGCACCTGGCGGCCGTCGTCGGGGTGCGCGCAGCGGTCGACGAAGCCGAGTTCGACGAGCGAGGCGATCACCCGCGTCATCGACGGCGGCCGCACGCGTTCACGCAACGGCAAGCGCGCCCGGCGTCATCGGGCCCTCCTTGGCGAGCGTCGCCAACGCCGACAGCTGGGACAGGGACACCGGCGAATCCGGCCGCCGGAAGCGCAACTGCCGCGCCAGGCGAACCACCGCCAGCGACAAGTCGCTGGCCAGGCGGGCATCGGCGTCGGTCACGTCGCAAAGAGTACCGACACCGCTCGACGCCGTTCAACGGCTGTTCCGCGCCGTTCCCATCGACTAGGTTTGTCCGCGATGGCCGACACGACACCCGAGCCGGGCGATGACGCGCCCGAACCGCCCGCGCTGCCCGCCGCGCTGCTGCGCCAGTGGCCGGTCATCGTCGTGATCGCGGCGGGCTGGCTGGTCGCCGTCGTCCTGGCGTTCACGGTGCCCGAGCTTGCACGACTGGCGGCCCGTGACGGTGGCCGGGCTCGGGCGTCGGAGTGCTTGGCACGTCGATCTTTCTGTGGCAGCGTCGCGCCGTACGGCGGGGCTCGCGCGGCGCGCAGACCGGACTCGACTGACCGACGGAGGGGACATGGCAGAACCGTTGCTGCAGGCTCAGATCGACATCGACGCACCACCGGCGAAGGTGTGGGCGCTGATCTCGGACTTCCGCCTGATGCCGCGCTGGAGTCCGCAGTGCCGGCTGATGAAGGCGCTCGGCCCGCTGAAGCAGGGCACCAAGACCGTCAACCTCAACCGCCGCGGGTTCATGTTCTGGCCGACCACCTGCCAGATCACCGAGGTGATCCCCGAGCAGAAGCTGGCCTTCCGGGTCAACGAGAACAACACGATCTGGACCTACGAACTCCAGCCCACCGACACGGGCACCCGCGTGGTCGAGAGCCGGCATGCCGAGAACGGGGTGAAGCCGTTCGTCGAACTTGATGATCGGCACGCTGTTCGGCGGGGTGCCAAGCTTCGAACGCGAACTCGTCGACGGGATGAATCGACTCGTTGGCGCGCATCAAGGCGGCCGCCGAGACCAGTTAGTCCGCCGCTTCCGCAGTGGGTGCGGCCGGATCCACGGGTTCTGTCGCGGGTTCGGTCGACTCCCCGACGACTTCCGTCGGCTCCGCCACGTCGGTCGGTTCAACCGACTCGGTCGGCTCGGCGGGTTCCACCACCTCGGCCACCTCGGCCACCTCAGTCGGCTCCACCGGCTCCACAGACTCGGTCGGCTCCGCCACTGGAACCTCGTCGGCGACGTCGAGCACGCCGTCGTCGTACGGATCGAACAACGGCGAGCCGATGCTCGCGGGCGGCGGGCGTGTCCGAATGCGCACCGCAGCCGTACTCGCCGGCCACCACGTGGCCGTCGGCCGACATCTCGTTGGCGCACACCCCGAAGGCCGTGCCCAGCGAGCCGGTCAGCGGCAGATAGAAGCCGCAGTCCCTGCACACCCGGCGCGTCGAGCGGGCCATCGCCGACCCAGGGCCGAAATCGCCGTCGTACCAGCGCTGCGCGGCATCGATGCGGCCCCACTCGCTGAGCACCTGGCGGCGGCCGAATCCGACCTCGCCCGCGAGCTCGTCGAGTTCCGGATCACCCGAGGACACGTAGCCGGGCACCAGCCGCGGGTCGTCGGTGGGCGGGGCGAGCAGATCGCCTGGGCTCAGGTCACCCGGCTGAACGCGGTCCTGCCACGGCACCCACTGCGGCGCCAGCAGCGCCGTCGGTCCTGGCACCAGGACCACCTCGCTGATCGTGGCGTGGTCGGCGCCGGGATAGGCCGCCACCACCACCGCCCACTGCCAGCCCTGGTAGCCGGGCATGACCGCGAGGAAGCGATGGGTCGCGGCGGACGGGTCGTCGAAGCCGGCACCGAGGTACTCGCCGACGACGTCGGACCCGCTGAACTCGACGATCGCCGTGCGGGCGAGGTCGACGGCACCCGTCAGCACCGTGGCGAGATCCGCCGGAAGCATCCGGCGTGGCGGACCGCGGCGTCCTGCTCGGCGGATTCGATCATGCTGTCCATCGGCATCAATACTGCCTGACAGCCGGGCGAGCAAAGCCACACCGGTCGCCCTACGGGCGGCTGTCCGGGGATGGGGAACAATCGGAGCCGTGAGCGGATCGCGGCGTGACCCCGGCAACGCCGGGGACCCGAGGGATCCGCGCTACTATCCGCCGCGGCCCCCAGCGGACGCCGGTGCGGAGCACCCCGGGATGGCCAACTACCCCAGCGACGGCGGCGGTTATCGACGCCAGACGCGCCGAAATCCCCAGGGGCCGAGCGCCAACCGGTGGCTGCCGCCGCTGGACGAAACGGGAACCACCGCCGGCCGCGGGCCACGGGCGCGATCCTCCGCCGCGCGGCGGCGCGGGCCAGTCCGCAGGTGAGCGAATCACGGTCACCCGCGCGGCGGCGCAACGCGGCCGCGAGATGGGGTCCAAGATGTACGGCCTGTTCCACCGCGCGGCCACCGCCGACGGCGCCGACAAGTCCGGGCTGACCGCGCTGACCTACCCCGTGATGGCCAACTTCGCCGCCGACGCCGCGATGGCCGTCGCGCTGGCCAACACCTTGTTCTTCGCCGCCGCCTCCGGCGAGAGCAAGAGCAAGGTGGCGTTGTACCTGCTGATCACCATCGCGCCGTTCGCCGTCATCGCCCCGCTGATCGGGCCCGCGCTGGACCGCTTCCAGCACGGTCGCCGGGTCGCGCTGGCCATGTCGTTCGTGTTGCGGACGGTGCTCGCCGTCGTGCTGATCGCCAACTACGACAGCGCGACCGGGCAGCTTCCCGCCGTGGGTGCTGTACCCGTGCGCGCTCGGGATGATGGTGCTGTCGAAGTCGTTCAGCGTGCTGCGCAGCGCGCATGACGCCCCGCGTGCTGCCGCCGACCATCGACCTGGTTCGGGTCAATTCACGGCTGACGGTGTTCGGCCTGCTCGGCGGGACCATGCTCGGCGGCGCCATCGCCGCGGGCGTGGAGTACACTGTTCAACATGTTCCATCTGCCCGGCGCGCTGTACGTCATCGTCGCCGTCACGGTCGGCGGTGCGGTGCTGTCGATGCGCATCCCGAAATGGGTCGAGGTCACCGAGGGCGAGGTGCCTACCACGCTGACTTACCACGGCCCCACCGAGAAGATCGGTCGGCTGCCCGACCCCAAGTCCGAGAAGACGGCCCGACAACCGTTGGGGCGCAACATCATCACGTCGTTGTGGGGCAACTGCACCATCAAGGTCATGGTCGGCTTCCTGTTCCTGTACCCGGCCTTCGTCGCCAAGTCACACGACGCGAGCGGCTGGGAGCAGTTGCGCATACTCGGCCTGATCGGCGCCGCGGCGGCCATCGGCAACTTCGCGGGCAACTTCGCCAGCGCCCGGCTCAAACTCGGCCATCCCGCGCAATTGGTGGTGCGCGCCGCGACGGCGGTCACCATCGTCGCGCTGGCCACCGCCGTCATCGGCAACCTGTACGTGGCCGCATTCGCCACCCTGGTCACCTCGGGGGCCAGCGCGATCGCCAAGGCGTCGCTGGACGCGTCGCTGCAGGACGACCTGCCCGAGGAGTCGCGTGCATCGGCGTTCGGCCGGTCGGAGTCGCTGCTCCAGCTGGCCTGGGTCGCGGGCGGCGCGACGGGCGTGCTGATCTACACCGACCTGTGGGTCGGTTTCACGGCGATCAGCGCCATCCTCATCCCCGGCCTGGCCCAGACGTTGGTCAGCTACAACGGCGACTCGCTGATCCCCGGATTCGGCGGCAACCGCCCGGTGTTCGCCGAGCAGGAGGGCGGGTTCCCCGACTCGGCCGCGGTGGCACGCGAGTGAAGAAGGTTCTGGCGGTGTTGGCCGCCGTCGCGGTGGTGGCGTCGGTGGCCACTGGCGTGCTGATCTGGCGGCTGACCCGCGACCCGGCTCCCCGGCATCCGGAGATCAGCGCGTACACCCACGGTCAGTTGGTCCGGGTCGGACCGTACCGGTACTGCGACGTCCTCAAGGTCGACCACTGCGACGTCCCCAAGACCATTGGCCAACTGGACGTCACGTCGCGCGACCCGGTGCAGTTGTCGGTGCCGCCTTCGATCGCGCGGGCACCGTGGGTGCTACAACTCGCCTACGACGGCTCCGACGAGAGCGTCATCAAGGAGTTCTCCTCCGGCACCAAGCTCGCGGTCACCATTCCCACCGACGACCCGCACCGCGGCAGGCTGACCGGGATCGCCGTGCAGCTACCGACCCTGGTACGCGACGAGCAGGGCAACGAGTTCCCGTGGCCGCACGCGGAGTGGTCGGTCCGAACGGTCTGGTCGTAACCGGCCGAGTGCCCCGGCGACACCCGCTCGGCCTCGGGCGGCGGCCCCGGCAGCCTCCAACGCATTCGCCGGGGCATGGCGTGACGGGTCGGTGCAGGCGTCGGCGTGATGCGGTGGCGGGGTGGGCGCGCACAGCCCGCGCGCGCCCACCCCCGATTACCTAGCTGGGCAGCAGGTCGAAGTCGATCGTCTGGCTGGTGAAGGTCTGCCAGGTGGCCATCTTGCCGCCCTCTATCAGGAGCTGGATCATCTCCGAGTCGGTGTTGAGCTCCTGCTGAATCTTTCCGTAGGTGGTCCAGTCCTCGCAGGTCGCCATCACGACCATGGAGTTGGTCCCCGCGCCGCCCACCGTGATTGCTGAGAGCGTTGCCTCCTGCACGCCGTCGTAGGACTTGATTCTGGCCAGGCCCTTGCCGAGATGCTGCAGCAACTCCACCGGGTCCCCGCCCTGATTTCCTGTAACCACCACCGTGCTGATGATTGTCATGAGAATTCTCTCTCTCCCCCGACACTCTGCCGAGTGAAGTCTTCGCCGAACTCTTCGGCGATGCGTGGCGTGTATCAACTCCACTCGTTGGTCGACGTGCTTGGCGCACTGGTCGGCTTTTGGTGACCTTCCGCCAAAACCGCTGCTCGACAGTCGGTCTGGGATCGGTGACGACGCGGCTGCAGGCCCCACGCTGACGAGGCGCAAGACCACCCACCCGAGGTTCGAGGACCGCACGATCTCCTCGGCTTCTTGCTTGTGGCGGTCATAGTGCGCGAACGGCCGCGCAAGAGTGTCTGCGCGGAGCAATTCGGTCTGATGATGCGGATTGCGGGGGCCATGGGTCGCGGTAAATGTGCGGCGGAATGACGGCGGCCAGGTGAACGATCACCGCGCGGGTCCCACTTCGGACACCAAGCGCTCAACGTCGATCTGGTCTGACAGATCGGTTGGGCGGATGCGTACGCCTTAGGCACGTCCTCGGGTGTTCTGCGATGCGCGGTGGCCACCACCTGCCAACCGTCTGCTGCGAATCGGGCGACCGTCGGTGCACCGACAAGGCCGGTTGCGCCGGTAATCAGCACTGTCTCCGACATTGGCGTTCCCCCGAATCACCGAATATCACTCCCGTAGAGAAAGTATCTGCTGATCAATCAGAGCGGGGACGCGAAATGGGAAATCGGTACGCAGGCGATAGTCACCGAACTACCAGCGAACGTCGATCCTGGCAGTGGACTTACACGAGACGAACAGGGCCCCAGCGTTGAGCTGAGGGCCTGCTTGGGCCGAGTGGTCGGTCCGTACGGTTTGGTCCTAGCCCGCCGAGTGGGCCGGCGGAACCCGTTCGGCCTCTGGCGGCGGCTCGGGCGGTGACCCGTCGCCGAACGGTCTGCCGCCCAACGCTTCCCGGCCGTGTGGGGTCAGCCAGTTGGACAAGTCGGGCCCCTTCGGCACGATCCGGGTGGGGTTGATGTCGGTGTGCACGACGTAGTAGTGCCGCTTGATCTGTACGAAGTCGATGGTGTCGCCGAAGCCGGGCGTCTGGAACAGATCCCGCGCGTAGGCCCACAACACCGGCATCTCGTCGAGCTTGGACCGGTTGCACTTGAAGTGGCCGTGGTAGACCGGGTCGAATCGGGCCAGCGTTGTGAACAGGCGGACGTCGGCCTCGGTGATGGTGTCGCCCACCAGATACCGTTGCGCGCTGAGTCGCTCGGTCGAGCCAGTCCAACGCGGTGAACAACCGGTCGTAGGCGGCATCGTAGGCCTGTCTGGGAACCCGCGAACCCGCAGCGGTACACGCCGTTGTTGACCTCGGTGTAGATCCGCTTGGCCACTTCGTCGATCTCGGCGCGCAGCGGCTCGGGGTAGAGCTGCGGCGCTCCCGGCCGGTGATGCGCCGCCCATTCGGTCGACAGGTCCAGCGTCATCTGCGGCGAAGTCGTTGGTCACCACCTGGCCCGTCGGCACGTCGACGATCGCAGGGACGGTGATGCCCTTCGGATAGTCCGGGAACCGTTTGAAGTAGGCGTCCTGCAGGCGTGGGATCTTCAGGACGGGGTCGACGCCACCGGGGTCCAGGTCGAACGTCCAGCTGCGCTCGTCGTGCGTCGGCCCGCAAAAGCCAATGGACAGAACGTCTTCCAGGCCGAGGAGCCGTCGCACGATGATCGCCCGGTTGGCCCACGGGCAGGCCCTGGCGACGACGAGGCGGTAGCGCCCAGGTTCGACGGGGTAGCCGTCGCGGCCGTCCGCCGTGATGCGGGTGGTGATGTAGTTGGTGTCGCGGTTGAAGTCGCCGCCACCGGCGACATATGCAGCCATGCCACCAGGATGCCCGGTTTCGGCGGGCTAGGCGTCCAGCTCGCTCGCGACGGCCTTGACCACCTCGGACACCCGGCGCGCGGTCTTGCGGTCCGGGTAGCTTGACCCTTGCGCAGCTCGGGCTGCACGGCGCCCTCGAGCAGCGTGATCATGTCCTCGACCATGCCGTGCAACTCGTCGGGAGTGTGCTTGTGCTCGGCGGCGGTCGCCTCGCGGCGGGTGCGGGTCAGGCTCGGCGGCGGATCGATCACCTTGAGGCTCAACGCCTGCGGCCCACGGCGTCCCGCGGCGATGCCGAACTCGACCTTTTGGCCTGCCTTGAGTTCCGCCAACCCCGGAGGGCAACGCCGACGACCCGACGTAGACGTCCTCGCCGTCCTCCTGGGAGAGGAAGCCGTAGCCCTTCTCGGCGTTGTACCACTTAACCTTGCCGGTCGGCACTGGTCTCACCCGCTCGTCTCGCTCGATGTACCTGGTCACACAATGAAAGCGTCCCGCCTGCGCAGGACGCGAATGAAATGATCCTACTCGGCCGCCATCCCGACCAGCACTCGATTACTCCCGCCTACCGAGCCCGGGCACCACTCGGTAGGCTGGAAGAACCGCTGGAGGGAAACATGCGCCTGATCCTGAACATCATTTGGTTGATCTTCGGTGGTCTTTGGCTGGCACTGGGCTACTTCCTGGCCGCGACTCATCTGCTTCGTCCTCATCATCACGATTCCGTTCGGCTTCGCCGCGTTCCGCATCGGCGTGTACGCGCTGTGGCCGTTCGGCTACACCGTCGTCGACAAGCCAGGACCCCGCCCCGGCGCGCTGATCGGCAACGTCATCTGGCTGATCCTGTTCGGCATCTGGCTGGCGATCGGCCACGTGATCACCGCCGTCGCGATGGCGATCACGATCATCGGCATTCCGCTGGCGCTGGCGAATCTGAAGCTGATCCCGGTGTCGCTGATGCCGCTCGGCAAGGAGATCGTCCCCAACGACGCGCACCGTGCACGGCGTGGGAGTGCCGCGATGACGACCACCGATCTCGGCGTGCCGTCGCTGCGGCCGGCCGCCGTCGACGGAAGCCCCGAGCACGGGCCCGCTGGTCGACACGTTCGGCCGCGTCGCGACCGACCTGCGGGTGTCGCTGACCGACCGCTGCAACCTGCGCTGCACCTACTGCATGCCCGCCGAGGGGCTGGACTGGCTGCCTGGCGACAGCTGCTCAGCACGCGCCGAACTGGCCCGGTTGATGCGCATCGCGGTCACCCGGCTCGGCGTCACCAGCGTCCGCTTCACCGGCGGTGAGCCCCTGGTGTCACGGCATCTCGAGGACGTGGTCGCGGCGGCCGCCGCGTTGCAGCCGCGTCCCGAGATCGCCTTGACCACCAACGGAATCGGGCTCGCGCGACGCGCCGCGCGGCTGAAGGCCGCGGGGCTGGACCGCGTCAACGTGTCACTGGACACCGTCGACGCGGAGCGCTTCGCGCGCATCACCCGGCGCGACCGGCTCTCCGACGTGCTCGACGGTCTGGCCGCCGCCGCCGCGGCCGGTCTGACCCCGGTGAAGGTGAACGCCGTGCTGGATCCGGTCACGGGCCTCGACGACGCCGTGCCGCTGCTGCGCTTCTGCCTCGAGCACGGATACCAGCTGCGCATCATCGAGCAGATGCCGCTGGACGCCGGCCACCAGTGGCAGCGCGACCAGACCATCGGCGCCGGCGCCATCCTCGACCACGCTGCGCCGCCACTTCGATCTGCAGCCCGACTCCGCGCCCCGCGGATCCGCTCCCGCGCAGCTGTGGCAGGTCGACGGCGGCGCCGGCACGGTCGGCGTCATCGCGTCGGTGTCCGACGCCTTCTGCGGCGCCTGCGACCGCACCCGGCTCACCGCCGACGGTCAGGTCCGCAGCTGCCTGTTCTCCCGCGAGGAGAGCGACCTGCGACGGCTGCTGCGCACCGGCGCGGACGACGACGCGATCGAGGCGGCCTGGCGGGCGGCGATGTGGGCCAAGCCCGCCGGGCACGGCATCAACGACCCCGACTTCGTCCAGCCCGACCGGCCGATGAGCGCGATCGGCGGCTGACGTGACCCACGTGAAGCCGAGGTAAAGGTGACCGTCCGCTACTTCGCGGCGGCGCGCGCGGCGGCGGGCATGGAGTCGGAGACGCTCGGCGTCGCGCCAGGGACGTCGGTCGAAGGATCTGGTCGAACAGCTCGGCGCCCGCAATCCGAAGCTGGCCACGGTGCTGGACCGGTGTTCGTTCCTGTGCGACGGCATCGCCGTGCGGAACCGGGCCGAGCCGCTCCGAACAAATCAGACCGTCGATGTCTTACCGCCCTTCGCCGGCGGATGATCGTGATTTGCGTCACATAACGAAACGGTCACAAACTGGCCACGCGACCGTTGTTATCCGATGACGAACCTGCGGAAACGTCGAGAGCCGCCTGCGCCTTTAATGTCCTCACAAGATTTGCCAGACACGGAAACGCCGACGCCGTCAAAAGGTGACGGCGACTCGACGTACCCGTTACGGTCATGACCCAAGCCACACGACCCCCATTCGGGTGGCCCGCTGTGCCCGATAACGCCGAATTCCATCCGTTGGGCACGGCAGAAACCGAACCTTGGATGGAGGCGGGGGACCCAACCGGTCCACCGAGATAGCAGGACCAGGAGCCTCGGCTCCTTGGGGTGAAGCCGACGTCGTCACGAGCGATGTCGGCCGGGTAGCCTCTCCAGCCCGAACCCGACAGCTGACCTCGCAGGCGTTTACGAGAGGACTTCTTGTACCTATGAGTGGACGGCATCGCAAGCCCACTACATCGGCCGTAAAAGTCGCGAAGATCGCCTTCACGGGCGCCGTGATCGGCAGCGGAAGCATCGCCCTCGCCGGGCAGGCCGGCGCCGCCACCGACGGCGAATGGGACCAGGTCGCGCGCTGCGAGTCTGGCGGCAACTGGGCCATCAACACCGGCAACGGCTACCAGGGTGGCGTGCAGTTCTCGCCGAGCACCTGGTCCTCGCACGGCGGCGGCGAGTACGCCCCGGCCGCGCACATGGCCACCAAGGACGAGCAGATCGCCGTCGCCGAGCGCGTGCTGGCCTCGCAGGGCCGCGGCGCGTGGCCGGTGTGCGGACACGGGCTGTCCGGCGCGACGCCGCGCAACGTGGTCGCCGATGCACCGCAGCCGCTCGACAACCCCGACGTGAACGGCGAGCTGCCGCCTCCGCCGCCGTTCGACTCGTCGATCGACCCCGCCGCCCTCGACCCGCGCCGCCCGCCACCGCCGCGGTCGCACCGCTGGACGCCCCGCCGCGCCGACGCCGCCGCCGCCCCCGCCACCGCCCGATCGGCGTCGCGCCGCTGGACGCCCCGCTGCCCGATGCGCCCCGCCCGCCGCCCGACGCGTCCCGCCGACGCCCCGCCGCCGCTCGATGCGCCGCGCCGCCCCGACGCGATGCCGGCCGTCATGCCGCTGCGACGCTCCCGCGCCCGACGCACCCGCGCCCCGTCGACGCACCGCGCACCCGACGCACCCGCGCACCCGCCGTCGAGGCCGCGAACTGGGACGTCGTCGACGGTGGCCCGGCCCCGGTCGATCAGCCGCAGGCCTGGGCACTGCACGCCGGTGACCTGCCGCTCGACCCGGTGCTGCCCGGCCCGCTGCCGGCCGCCCGCGCCCGACGCACCGCTGCGCCCGCCGCACCCGCACCGGATCCGTTGGCACCGCTGAACGCCGTCAACATCCCGGCGCCCGCCTACGACGCCGCCAACCAGGCGGTCAGCGGCGACCTGCCGACTCCCCCGGACGGCATCCCGCACCTCGCCAGCCCGGACGCACCGCCTCCCGGCTCGACGATGGATCCCAGCGCGGCCGGCGACGACACCCCCAACGTCAGCTACCTCAAGGATCTGTGGCAGGCCGTCCAGAGCCACGACATCAGCGGCAAGGAAGCCCTGATGATGGGCCTGGCCCAGCGCGGCATGAACACGCCGTACCCGGATCAGGCTCCCGGCCCGAACGTGCCGCGTCAGCCCCGGCGACGATCGCGGCCGCCGCCGCCTCCCGACGCTCGGCGCTGCCGGCCGGCGCCCGCACCGCTGGCTGCCACCGCCTCCCGGCGCAGTAGTCAGCGCGCCGTCAGGCGGATCCGACCCACTCGTCGGTACCGTCGGCGAAGAACTGGTGCTTCCACACCGGTAGCCGCGCCTTGACCGTGTCCACCAGCAGGGCGCACGTCTCGAACGCCGCCCGCCGGTGGTCGGCCGCGACCGCGGCGACCAGCGCGGCGTCGCCGATGTGCAGCGTGCCGATGCGGTGGCTGACCGCGATCGCCCGCACGCCTTGACAGCCGCGGGCGATCTCGTCGGCCACGTCGATGAGCGTCTGCTCCGCCGTCGGGTGCGCCGAGTACTCCAGCCGGGTCACGTGCCGTCCCCCGTCGTGGTCGCGCACGACACCGGCGAAGCCGACCACCGCGCCCGCGGCCCGGTGCGCCACCAACGCCTCGTGCTCGGCGAGGTCGATCGCGTCCTCGCTCAGCGCGACGCGCACCACGACTGCGGTCATGGGGTGTGGTCCCTCCCGCCGAGTTGGTCCAGGGCGTGCTCGAGCACGTCGGCGAGCACGCCGAGCCCGTCCTTGACGCCGCCCGGCGACCCCGGCAGGTTCACGATCAGGATGCCGTCCCGCACGCCGCACACCCCGCGGGACAGCACCGACGTCGGCACGTGCGGCAGCCCGGAGCGCCGGATCGCGTCGGCGAGGCCGGGGATCTGGTAGTCGACGATGTTGGCGGTCGCATCGGCGGTGCCGTCGGTCGGCGAGATGCCGGTGCCGCCCGACGTCAGGATCACGTCGACCTTCTCGCCGAGCGCGGCGAACAGCGCGCGGTTCACCGCGACGCCGTCGGGCACGACGACCGGCGGCGGCACGTCGTAGCCGCGCTGCGTCAGCCAGTCGACGATGACGGGACCGGTGCGGTCCTCGTACACGCCCGGCCGCCGCGCGGGTGGAGGCGATGATGACGCGGGCCGAGCGTCGACGTCATCGACTGCGTCCCACCAGGGGCCGGTCTTGCCGCCCTCCTTGCGCACCACCTGGATGCCCTCGATGCGGGCGGCGGGGTCGACGGCCTTGAGCATGTCGTAGAGCGTCAGGGCGGCCACGCTGACCGCCGTCAGCGCCTCCATCTCGACGCCGGTGCGGTCGGTGGTGCGCACGGTGGCGGTGATGTCGACATCCGTTGTGCCGACCTCGAATTCGACGTCGACGCCGGTGAGCGCCAACTGGTGGCACAGCGGGATCAGGTCGCTGGTCCGCTTCGCGGCCAGGATGCCCGCGACCCGCGCGGTGGCCAGCGCGTCACCCTTGGGCAGGCCGCCGGTGGCGATCAGCTCGATGACGTCGGCGCGGGTCACGAGCGTGCCCGACGGCGACGGCGGTGCGTTTGGTGGCGTCCTTGCCGGTCACGTCGACCATGTGCGCCGCGCCCGATTCGTCGAGGTGCGACAGCCGATCCGGTCGGGCCGTCACGGCTACCTGTTGATGACCGTGACCGGGTGGGTGTACGGCAGTTCGTCGGCGGGCAGCGGGAACGTCAGGTCACCGAACGGCGACAGCGCGCCGGTGCGATCGGCGGCCAGCTCGCTGACCGCGTGGTCGTCGTCGCCGTCCGGCGGGCCAGCCGTTGTCGACGTAGCGGTTCTTCTGCGGTTTCTTGTCAGCCACGTCCACATTGTGGCAGGCCAATGCTCGCGCTGGCGAGACCGGCGCTGGGGGCACCCCCGCTGCGGGGGAGAGCGCAGCGACCGGGGGATGTACCGGGCGGCTGGCTTAGGCTGGTCAACAATGACCGCAAGTATCTCCGGGTGTCCCGCTGGGTGCCTGGTTGGCCGAGCTGCCCGACGATCGGCTCATCCGACTGCTGGAGTTGCGGCCCGACCTCACCCAGCCGCCGCCCGGCTCGATCGCGGCGCTGGCTGCCCGGGCCCAGTCCCGGCAGTCGGTCAAGGCCGCCACCGACGACCTCGACTTCGCTCCGGCTCGCGGTGCTCGACGCGCTGCTGTTGTTGCACGCCGAGACCGCGGCCGTGCCGTTGACCAAGCTGTTCGCGTCGATCGGCGAGCGCGGCCGCGAGGAGCAGCTGACGCGCCGCCGTCGACGACCTGCGCACCAGGGCGCTGGTGTGGGGCGACGCCGCGGTGCGGGTGACCGCCGAGGCCGCGGCGGGACTGCCCTGGTATCCCGGGCCAGGTCACGCTCGAGGCCGCCGATCTGGACGCGAGCGCGGATCGGTGAGCTGCTGGAGGGCATCGATCTGCCCGCAGCGCGAACTGCTGGAGCGACTCGTCGACGGGTCGCCGATCGGCCGCACCCGCGACGCGGCACCCGGCACCCCGGCCGACCGTCCGGTGCAGCGGCTGCTGGCGGCCGGTCTGCTGCGGCAGGTGGACGCCGACACCGTGATCCTGCCGCGGCTGGTGGGTCAGGTGATGCGCGGCGAATCGCCCGGGCCCACCGAGCTCACCCCGCCCGACCCCGTGGTGACGAAGACCAAGGCGGCCGACGTCGACGCCGTCGCCGCCGGCGCGGCCATCGACCTGCTCCGCGAGGTCGAGGTGGTGCTCGAGACGCTGTCGAGCGCGCCGATCCCCGAGCTGCGCAGCGGCGGACTCGGGGTGCGTGACGTCAAGCGGCTGGTGAAGGTCACCGGCATCGACGACCAGCGACTCGGCCTCATCCTCGAGGTCGCCGCCGCGGCCGGACTGATCGCGGTCGGGCATGCCGGAGCCCGACCCGCTCGACGGCAGCGGCCCGCTACTGGGCGCCGACGGTGGCCGCCGACCGGTTCATCGAGGCGCCGACGGCGAATCGCTGGTATCTGCTGGCGTCGACGTGGCTGGACCTGCCGTCGCGACCCGGGCTCATCGGCGAACGCGGCCCGGACGGCAAACCCTATGCCGCGCTGTCGGATTCGCTGTACTCCACCGCCGCGCCGCTGGACCGGCGACTGCTCCTGGCGATGCTCGCCGACCTGGCCGCCCGGCGCAGGCGTCGACGCAGCCGAGGCGTCGCAGGCGCTGGTGTGGCGGCGGCCGCGGTGGTCGGCGCGGCTGCAGCCGAAGCCGGTCGCCGCCCTGCTCACCGAGGCGCACGCGCTCGGCGTGGTCGGCCGCGGCGCCATCGCGACGCCCGATCCGCAAGCTGCTGGCCGGGGATTCGGAGGCCGACGTCGTCGCTGGCGATGGCCAAGGTGCTGCCCAAGCCGATCGACCACTTCCTGCTGCAGGCCGACCTCACCGTGGTGGTGCCCGGCCCGCTGGAACGTGAACTGGCCGAGCAATTGTCGGCGCTCGCCACCGTCGAGTCGGCGGGCGCGGCGATGGTGTACCGGATCAGCGAGCAGTCGATCCGGCGCGCGCTGGACACCGGTCGCACGGCGGGCGAGATCCACGGGTTCTTCGCGCAGCACTCCAAAACGCCCGTGCCGCAAGGATTGACCTATCTCATCGACGACGTCGCGCGCAGGCACGGCCAGCTGCGGGTCGGCATGGCGTCGTCGTTCGTCCGGTGCGAGGATCCCGCGCTGCTGGCGCAGGCCGTCGCCGCGCCCGCGCTGGACGCACTGGAGGTGCGCGTCCTGGCGCCGACCGTCGCGGTGTCGTCAGGCGCCGATCGCCGACGTGCTCGCCGCGCTGCGCGCCGCTGGCTTCGCGCCCGCGGCCGAGGACTCGTCGGGCACGATCGTCGACATCCGCGCCCGCGGCGCCCGGGTGCCGCCGCCCATCCGGCGCCGCGGCTACCGGCGACCGTCCGCGCCCGAACGCGCAGACGCTGGGCGCGATCGTCGCGGTGCTGCGCAAGGTGGCCGCCGCGCCGTTCGGCGGCGGGCCGACTCGATCCGGCCGAGGCGATGGCCCAACTGCAGAACGCCGCGCACCAGCAGGCGTCGGTGGTGATCGGTTACGTCGACCCGGCCGGGGTCGCCACCCAGCGCGTGGTGGCCCCGATCAACGTCCGGGGCGGCCAGCTGACCGCCTACGATCCGGCGTCCGGGCGGGTGCGCGAGTTCGCCATCCACCGCGTGACGTCGGTGGTGTCGGCCGACCCGGGATAATGGAGTGCAGAGCAGCATCGCGCATGACCGACGGCCCCCTGATCGTGCAGTCCGACAAGACCGTGCTGCTCGAGGTCGACCACGAGCTCGCGGGCGCCGCCCGCGCGGCGATCGCGCCGTTCGCCGAGCTGGAGCGCGCCCCCGAGCACATCCACACCTACCGCATCACCCCGTTGGCGCTGTGGAACGCCCGCGCGGCGGGTCACGACGCCGAGCAGGTGGTCGATGCGCTGGTGTCGTTCTCGCGCTACGCGGTGCCGCAGCCGCTGCTCGTCGACATCGTCGACACCATGGCCCGCTACGGCCGGCTGCAGCTGGTGAAGAGCCCGGTGCACGGCCTGGTGCTGGTCAGCCTGGACCGCGCGGTGCTCGAAGAAGTGTTGCGCCACAAGAAGATCGCCCCGATGCTCGGCGCCCGCATCGACGACGACACCGTCATCGTGCACGCCAGCGAGCGTGGCCACATCAAGCAGATGCTGCTCAAGATCGGGTGGCCCGCCGAGGACCTCGCCGGCTACGTCGAACGGCGAGGCGCATCCCATCGCGCTCGAGCAGGACGGCTGGGAGCTGCGCGACTACCAGGAGATGGCCGCCGACTCGTTCTGGGCGGGCGGCTCGGGCGTGGTCGTGCTGCCGTGCGGCGCGGGCAAGACGCTCGTCGGCGCGGCGGCGATGGCCAAGGCGGGCGCCACCACGCTGATCCTGGTCACCAACACGGTCGGCGGGCAGGCAGTGGAAGCGCGAGCTGATCGCCCGCACCTCGCTGACCGAGGAGGAGATCGGCGAGTACTCCGGCGAGCGCAAGGAGATCCGGCCGGTCACGATCGCCACGTATCAGGTGATCACCCGCCGCACCAAGGGCGAGTACCGCCACCTCGAGCTGTTCGACAGCCGCGACTGGGGCCTGATCATCTACGACGAGGTGCACCTGCTGCCCGCACCGGTGTTCCGGATGACGGCCGACCTGCAGTCGCGGCGCGGCTCGGGCTCACCGCCACGCTGATCCGCGAGGACGGCCGCGAGGGCGACGTGTTCTCCCTGATCGGGCCGAAGCGGTACGACGCCCCGTGGAAGGACATCGAGGCGCAGGGCTGGATCGCGCCCGCCGAGTGCATCGAGGTCCGCGTCACGATGACCGACAACGAGCGGATGATCTACGCCACCGCCGAAGCCCGAGGAACGCTACAAGCTGTGCTCGACGGCGCACACCAAGATCGCGGTGGTGAAGTCGATCCTGGCGACGCCACCCCGGTGAGCCGACGCTGGTGATCGGCGCCTACCTCGATCAGCTCGACGAACTCGGCGTCGAGCTCGACGCCCCGGTGATCCAGGGGTCGACCAAGACCGCGGAGCGCGAGGCGCTGTACGACGCGTTCCGCCGCGGCGAGATCCGGACGCTGGTGGTGTCCAAGGTCGCCAACTTCTCCATCGACCTGCCGGAAGCCAGTGTGGCGGTGCAGGTTTCGGGAACATTCGGATCGCGACAGGAGGAGGCGCAGCGGCTCGGCCGGCTGCTGCGTCCCAAGGCCGACGGCGGCGGGGCGATCTTCTACTCGGTGGTGTCCCGCGACAGCCTGGACGCCGAGTACGCCGCGCACCGGCAGCGCTTCCTCGCCGAACAGGGCTACGGCTACGTCATCAAGGACGCCGACGACCTGCTGGGTCCGGCGATTTAGGTGTGCGGCCCAACGGGTTTCGCCACCGTCAGCAGCACCACCGAATCCTCGATGGCGTGTAGACCGTGCCGGATGCGCGGCAGCACGATGTGATCGCCGGGCGAGCCGTCCCAGCCGGATTGTGAGTTGGTGACCCGGACCCTGCCCTGCAGCACCTGCAGTGTCGCCTCTCCGGGGCTCTCGTGGTCGTCCATCGTGCTGCCCGCCGTCATGGCCATGAGGGTCTGACGCAGGTTGTGCTCGTGACCGCCGTAGACGGTCTGCGCGCTGCGGCCACTGCTGGCAGCCCGCGCGGTCTCCAGGTGCTGGCGTGCGAGCGCGGTGAGCGAGATCTTCTCCATCGCCGGTACCCTTCCAGACGATCGGATATGCAATCAAGCGGTTCAATTATGGATCGTCTCACTTGCGAACCGTTGAATTCGAGTCATGACAAACACAACCAACGACACCATTCTAGTTATCGGCAGCACCGGCAAGACCGGAAACCGCGTCACGGACCAACTCGAAGGCCGTGGCATCCCCGTCCGGCACGGCTCGCGGTCGGCGAGCATCCCTTCGACTGGGAGGACCCGCAGACCTGGACACCGGCGCTGGCCGGCGTCGAGGCGCAATATGGGGCGGAAAGTTATTTTGCCCGTGTCAATTAAATAATAGTTGCAAACGTAAATACTTGGCGTTACTCGTTTGCGGATCAAGATCAAAAAGCTGTGCTCAGAGCGGGTGCGCCTGCGACCAAGCCGGTAGCGGCGGGCAGAAATTGACGAGCGCGAAAACGCCCTAGCTCAGCGCCGGGATGACCTCGCGCTCGAACAACTCGACGCCCGAACGGTCGTAGGCGGCCTCCGGGAAGTACAGGATCGCGTACTCACAGCCGAGATCGCGCATCCGGCCCAGCTTCTCGACGATCTGCTCTGGTGTGCCGCTGGCGGAGTCCGGCGCACTGACGGTCGACAGCATGTTCTCGACCGCTTCCGGGTTCACCTTGGCGATCTGCCTGACGCGGATCCGCTCGATGCGTTCCTTCACGTCCTCCTCGGACGAGCCGACGACCGCGTTGAAGTTGGCCGACCGCACGATGGCGCCGTAGTCGGTGCCGACGTCGCGGCAGTGGTCCTCGAGCACCTGGGATTTGTGCGCGAAGCCCTCGGGTTCGGAGGTGAAGTTGGTGTACTGCGCGTACTTGGCGGCGATCTTCAGTGTGACCTTCTCGCCACCGCCCGCGATCCATAGCGGAATACCGCTGTCCTGCAACGGCTTTGGCTCGACGATCGCGCCGTCAACCTGATAGTGCTTGCCCTCGAAGCTCACCTTGCCGTCACGCCAGGCGTCGCGCATGATCTGCACGCCCTCGTCGAGCATGCCCAACCGCTCCCCCGCCGACGGGAACCCGTAGCCGTAGGCCTCCCACTCGTGCTGATACCAGCCGCCCCCGATGCCCATCTGGACCCGACCGCCGGAGATGATGTCCGCGGTGGCGGCGACCTTGGCCAGGTACACCGGATTGCGGTACCCCATCGCCGTGCACATCTGGCCGAGCTTGATCCGCGACGTCGTCGCCGCGTAGGCCGACATCAGCGACCACGCCTCGTGGGTGGCCTCGCCGGAAGGCACCGGCACCGTATGGAAGTGGTCGTACACCCACAGCGAGTCCCACGCCCCGCCGTCGGCGTAGGCGGCGAGATCGCGCATCACCCCCCATTGGCTCGCGGTGGGAATGTCCACTAGATCCAGCCGCCAACCCTGCGGAATGAACAGTCCAAAGCGCATGACGGCGACTCTAGGGCCTGCGCCAGCGCGCCGGAAGTCGTCGCCGGTTGCGCGTGGTCTTGCCGTGGCCGTCGCATCGATGACCGTAGGGTCGAGCTTGGTGCGTGTCCGCAAACGGACGAGACCACCCACACGACGGGAGGGCGGTGCGGGGCATGAACGCGAGCGACCCCCTCGGCGCTCGGGCACGGTTCCTCGCCGCCGTCAGCGGCCTCGTCGCGGAGCGAGACGAACCCGCGCGGCTCTGCCAGGCCTGTGTGCAGGCGCTTCCCGTGCAACGTGCCGCGATCGCGGTGCACGTCGCAGGCGCCGGCCTTGAATTGCTGTGCGCCAGCGATGGCGTCGCCGAGCAGGTGGAATGGGCGCAGATCACCTTGGGCGAGGGGCCCGGGATCGATGCGATCGACGCGGGCGGCCCGATGGTGGTCTCGGATCTCTCAGATCCGAACGGGAACTGGCCGACCTTCGCCGCGGAAGCCGTCAAGTCCGGCGTTGGTGCGGTGTACGCGCTGCCGTTGGAGGTGGGCGCGATCCGGGTTGGCGTGCTTGACCTCTACCGCAACACCGCAGCTACGTTGGAGGCCAAGGACTTCGCCGACGCGGTGGCGATCGCCGAGTTGGTGACTGCGATCCTACTCACGGTCGGTCGCACCGGGCGGATCACCGAGTCACTCGGGTCGTGGTGGGATCAGCCACTGAGCACCAGGGAAGTGCATCAGGCCACCGGAATGATCTTGGCCCAACTCGGGGTCACCGCCCGCGAGGCCTACGTGCGGATGCAGGCCTTCGCGTACGCGCACGGCCGGATGCTCAGCGAGGTTGCCAGCGACGTGATCAACCGCCGGTTGCGATTCGACCCGGATCCCGAACCGACGCCCGACGGATCGGCACCGCGATTGTGACCACAACGAACGTTGGCCCCCTGCGACGCGCGTGGGACGATTTAGTCGGAAGGGAAGTGCGATGGATCGCTATGAACGTCTAGCGAGCGCGTTCGTTGACTTGGCGGACACGCTGGTCGCGGACTACGACGTTATTGAGCTTGCACAGCAGCTCATCGACAGCACCATGACGCTGTTGCCGATTGCCGCTGCAGGCATCCTGCTCGGTGACTCCAGCGGCGAACTGCACGTGTTCGCCTCGAGCAGCGAGCAGACTCGGCTGCTGGAGCTGCTGCAGGTGGAGGCCAACGTCGGCCCGTGCCTTGAGGCGTACCGAACTGGCCAGTCCGTGGTCGTCGACGATCTCCACGCCGAAGCGGCGCGGTGGCCGGCGTTCGCCGAGCGGGCCGCCGAATACAACTTCCTGGCGGTCACCGCGCTGCCCCTTCGGTTGCGTGCCGAACGAGTTGGCGCCCTCAATCTGTTCCGCAATGAGACGGGCCCGGTCCCGGTCGCCGACATCGCGGTGGGTCAGGCGCTCGCGGACGTGGCCACGATCGGCATCCTGCATCAACGGACCCTTTCGCGGTCGGAGTTGATCAACCAGCAGTTGCAGACGGCATTGAACACACGGCTGATCATCGAGCAGGCCAAGGGTGTGCTCGCCGAGCGCGGCTCGATCGACATGGACCGGGCCTTCAACCTGCTTCGTGCCCATGCCCGTCGTTCCAATCGACGGCTCGTCGATCTCTCGTGGGACGTGGTCAACGGCGCGGATACGACGAATCTGCTGAGCCCTCGCTCGAAGTAGCAGGTGAGGATCCGATCGGCCTCCGATGGCGGTACCCGTGCCATAATGGCGATGCCGACGCTCCCCCAGTCCCCGGTGGCTCGCAGCCATTCCGCGCGAAACTCGAAGGGGGCCACATCCACCCCACTGCGAACCATGGGGAGTTCACCGACCGCCGGATGGGGGAACGTTCCGGTCAGTCACCGATAGCGCTGTTGAGGCAATTGCCCGCGTTGGTGGTCCTCGAGCGGATCCAGGTGCCAGTGCTCGCGCTAACGAGTGATGGCACCATCGCATTCTCCAACTGGGCCTTCGCCGAGATGATCGGCCATACCCCGGAGATGGTGACGTCTTTGAAGTTTCGGCAGATCTTCCAAACGTTGCCCGAACACGACTCCCTCGTCATCGACGTGCAGACCCACGCCGACCTGCGCGTCGAACTGATCCATCTCGACGGCTCGGTCGTGCAGGCCAAGATGAGCAAGGCCGTCGTGGCGTGCGAGGACGACCAAGTGGCACTGGCCACGTTCCAGGACCTCACCGCGCAAATCTGGCTCGACGCGCTGTAGCTTCCGGCGGCGACGTCTATTCAGCAAGGGCTCCCCACTCGGCGTCGCAAGCCATCGGGCTCGCGAACGACTCGCGGTTCGGCCTCAACGCCATGGGTTTTCGTGCACCGTGCGCACCGGAACCGTCTGGGTCAATTGCTTCTTCGCGCGCGAGCTACGTGCACCCTTTTGCGGATTCAAGTACAGCGGCATCGGTGCACACCGCGGTGATCCACGGACTGCGCATCGATGCGCGACTGTGTCGGTCTGTTCCCGTCAGTGCCGGGTGTTCGCTGCGGCAGGGGGATTGACGCTACTGATGGTTGGCGTAATTGCCGCCCGTGGTCGGGTCAACGATCTCCGTCATGCCGCACCGGCGGCATTGTTATTGACACTGACGGTCTTGGCGAGTTAACTCTGCCGCTTTTGCCGCAATTCCACGTTGTCATACCCATGAAACAAGTGGAACCGACGGGCAGCAGCGCTTTTGGATCACGTGAACGTGTGCGTCGTGGATTGCCACGGCCGGCACGAAACGAAACGATCCTCGCCACCCGCAGCTACATTCTGCACGCGAACGGAAATGGCCCCGTGAGACCATTGCGATGCCGGTATTTTCAGGGTCGACTCGAGTCCCGATGCCAGGGATCCGCAAGTCAATGTCCAGCTTATACACGCCCGGATCCACTATGGAATCAATCCAATTCGCACCGCTAAGCATGATCTTGAAGCTAGCAGAAACATCGCTGTTTCAGCAGGCTAAATACCATCAATCGAACACCAGGAAACCATTCGAATTCACCCGAATCATGCACACCTCATTGCCCGGTCAGCCACATCCGACAGCATTGTTCCACGTAGTGACGGAAAATTTAGCATGACGAATAATTTGCTCTGCTCGTGACGGCACGACCGCCGCGTTCCGCGGAGCGACAAAGGGCATCGACACGGCGCATGGTCGCCACCCTGTCGGGCCCAGTCGCTAGCCTGGCGGACATGGCACTTTCGAAGGAAGAACGCGAACAGTTTCTGGCCGAACCCCATGTCGCAGCGTTGTCGGTGGACGCAGGCGACAAGCGGGGACCGCTGACCGTGCCGATCTGGTACCAGTACAGCCCCGGTGGCGAACTATGGTTCAGCACGGGCGCCGGCTCCCGCAAGCACCGCCTCATCGAGGCCGCGGGCGCGGTCACGTTGATGGTCGACCGCGCCGAGCCGACGGTCCGCTACGTCGCGGTCGACGGGCCAGTCAGCCGCATCGAGCCCGGCACCGACGAGCAGCTGGTCGAGATGACCAAGCGCTATCTACCCGCCGACAAGGTGGACGCCTACCTCGAGTTCGCCCGCCGCGAGCACGGCGAGAGCGTGGCGGTCCACCTCAAGCCGGAGCACTGGCTGTCGGCCGACTTGGGATCCGTCTGACGTCATGTCGTCGCGGCAGCTGCTCTTCAAGGTCCTCTATCGGCTGGGTTTCACTCCATGGGACGGGCATCCGATGTCGCCGACCCTGCGGGCGCTCGTCGAGGGCGACGGCGCGTTGGCCGCGGGTTCGGCACTCGACATCGGTTGCGGCACCGGCGACAGCTCCGTCTACCTCGCCACGCATGGTTGGCAGGTCACCGGCGTCGACTACGTGTCGAAGCCATTGGAGGCGGCGCGCGCCAAGGCTGCGGCCGCCGGTGTCGCCGTCGACTTCCGCCAAGCCGACGCGACGCGGTTGGAGTCGGTCGGTTCGAGCTTCGCGCTCATCATCGACAACGGCTGCCTGCACGGCATGTCGGCCGACGATCGTGACGCCTACGTCCGCGGCGTCGGGGCGGTCATCGCCCCCGGCGGCCGGCTCCTGATCGTCGCGTTCCCGCCAGGCGGGTCCTTCGGAGTGCCGGGGATTGCTCCGGACGAGGTTCGGCGTCGCTTCGCCGACGGCTGGACGGTCATCTCCTCCGGGCCCGAGACCGATGTCAGCGACGCCGCGCACCACTACCTCTTCCAGCGCATGGCCTGACCGTACGGGCCGACCGTACGGGCCGACGGAATTAAGTGAGCGAGGCCGGCGGGTCGAAGCGGTCGCCGTACTTGGCGGCCAACTCCTTGGCCCGGCCCACGAACGCTGCCTTGCCCACGCCTCCCGGACCCTCGTACCCGACGATGAACTGCGCCGACCCACCGGTGTACGGCGGGTAGCCGATACCCATGATCGAGCCGATGTTCGCGTCGGCAGTCGAGGTCAGCACGCCCTCGTCGATGCACTTCTGAGTCTCCAGCGCCTCGGCGAACAACATGCGATCGATCATGTCCTGCAACGGGATGCTGACGCTGCCCGAACCGAAGGTCTCCTTCAGCCCCGACCACAAACCGACCCGCTTGCCGTCCACGTACTCGTAGAACCCGGCGCCCTTCAGACGCGACGGGCGACCGATCTCGATCATCTTCTCCACGACCGCTTCGGCCGGATGCGGAATATAGTCACCTCCCGCTTCTTCTATGCCTCTACGCGACGCTTCGGCGATCTTGTGCATCAACTCGAGGTTGAGTTCGTCGGACAGCTGCAGCGGCGGCGCCGGGTACCCGGCCTGCGAACCCGCCTGCTCGATGCTGGCGGGAACGACGCCCTCACCCAACATCGCCAGCGCCTCGTTGACGAAGGTGCCGATGACGCGGCTGGTGAAGAAGCCGCGGCTGTCGTTGACGACGATCGGCGTCTTGCCGATGGCCAGCGTGTAGTCGAACACGCGGGCCAGCGCCTCGTCAGAGGTCTTCTCGCCCTTGATGATCTCGACGAGCGGCATCTTGTCCACCGGCGAGAAGAAGTGAATCCCGATGAAGTCCTCCTGCCGCTTCACGCCGGCCGCGAGACCGGTGATCGGCAGCGTCGAGGTGTTCGACCCGAGCAGCGCGTTCGGCTCGACGATGTCCTCGATCTCCTGGAATACCTTGTGCTTCAGCTCAACCGACTCGAACACGGCCTCGACGACGCTGCGCCATTACCAGCTGTCGCGCTGACGTTCCGGCGGTGTCGGCGGCATCGCCACCACCGCCATCGCGGCGATCACCGCCACCACCACTACGCCGAGGAACACCGCCCCGGTCCCGGACTGGATGGCCGCCGGACCGAGGGAGTTCGCCTCCGCGTCGCCGATGATCGTGTTGGCGACCGCCCCGAACACCGCTACTCCGACTGCGCTGCCGAGTGACCGGGCGAACATGTGCGTTCCGGTCACCACACCGCGCTCGCTCCACTCCACGCTGGACTGTGCGGCGATCAGACTCGGCAACGCCGAAAGCCCGAGGCCACAACCGATCACGAAACACAATGCGGCCACCGCGACGAAGTCGGGGCGATGTACCAACGCGGCGAGGCCCACCGCTCCCACGATGACGAGGGCGACGCCGATCATGGCGGTCTTCTTGAACCCGACGCGCAGATAGATCCACCCCGCCAGACCTGCGGTCAACGGCCAGCCGATGGTCAGGGTGGTGAGCGCCAGCCCGGCCTGGACCGGCGACACACCCAGCGACCCCTCGAGGTAGGTCGGCACGTACGAGGTCAGTCCGATGAGGATGGCTCCGACGCCAAGCCCGACGACCGTCGTGGTCAGCAGCAGTCGTCGGGTCAGTACCCAGGCCGGCAGGATGGGCTCGGCCGCGCGCCGCTCGACCGCGCAGAACACCACGAACACCACGCCACCGGCCGCGAACGCACCGACGCTCGCCGGCGAATCCCACGTCCACACCTGTCCGCCGCCGAGGATCGCAAGGACCAGCAGCGTCAGCGACACCGCAAGCAGCACCGCGCCCAGATAGTCGACGGAATGCTCACGGCGCGTGACGTTCTCGTGGTAGCGACGGATCAGCGTCCAGGCCGCGAGCAGGCACAGTGGGACGTTGATCACGAAGACGCCACGCCATACGCCGAGCTCGGCGAACAGCCCACCCAGCGTCGGCCCGATTACCGAGGCCGCCGCCCACACGCTGGCGAAGTACCCCTGCACCCTGGCCCGTTCCTCGAGCGAGTAGATGTCGCCGACGATGGTGACCGACATGGGCTGGACGGCGCCTGCCCCCAGGCCCTGCACGGCGCGGGCGGCGATCAGCGCAGGCATGCTCCAGGCCGCAGCGCACAGGATCGACCCGAGCAGGAACACTCCGATGCCGAACAGGATGACCGGCTTTCGACCGAAGATGTCGGACAGCTTGGCATAGATCGGCGTCGTCACCGCCTGAGCCAGCAGGTACGCCGAGAACAGCCAAGGGAACAGCGCGAAGTCACCCAGTTCGCCGACGATCGTGGGTACGGCGGTGGCCAGCACGGTGCTGTCCAGGGCGGCCAGGCCCAACGCCAACATGATCGAGACGAGGACCGGTCCCCGTTCAGAACGGAATCCGACCCCGGCGGCCCGCGCGGGGTTCACCGCCGCCATGGCCGCAGGGCCGCGTCAATCCCCATGGGTCGACAGAATCGCCGTGCTGTGGGCGGCCAAGGTGAGGCCCATGCCGTGCACCAGCGAGGTCTGCGCTCCTGGCACCTGGCGCGCACCGGCGGCGCCGCGCAGCTGAGCAACGGCCTCGGTGAGCAGGAACAGCCCTAGCATTCCCGGGTGGGTGAACGACAGCCCGGCGCCGTTGGTGTTCAGCGCGAGCGTGCCTTCCGGTCCGATGTTCCCGTCGACGACGAACGGCCCGCCCTCCCCCTTGCCGCAGAAGCCGATGTCCTCGATCAGGATCATCAAGCTGGCGGTGAAGGCGTCGTAGACGTGGGCGGTGTCGACGTCGGACAGCGAGCGCCCCGCCATCTCCAGCGCCAGCCGCGACGTCTGCGACGCCACCGTGCTCGTCAGGTCCGGCATCGCCGAGATGGTCCGGTGGTTGCTCGACTCGCTGAACCCACGAAGGTAGACCGGCGGGCGCGGCAGGTCGCGGGCCCGCGCGGCCGACGTCACCACGATCGCCGCGCCGCCGTCGGTCACCAGGCAGCAGTCCCGCGCATGCAGGGGCGACGAGATGACCTTCGAGGCGAGCACCTCCTCGACGGTGAGCGGGGTGGGGTACGGCGGGTTCGGATGCAGCAGCGACCACTCGTCGCGCCGACACCGCAACGGCGGCCAATTGCTCAGGTGTGGTGCCGAACTCGTGCATGTGCCGCTGCGCGATCATCGCCACCGACGAGATCGGGTGGATCAGCCCGTATGGTTCCTCGTACGCCGACCATTCGGCTCGGCTGACCAGTTTGCCCTTGTCGGAGCGCTGGGTGCTGCCGTAGGCGATGAGCGCGACTTCGCACAGGCCGGCCTCGATCGCCGCGGCGGCATGGCCGAGATGGCTGATGAACGACGCGCCGCCGATGTTGGACGAATCCATGAAGCGGGGATGCAGCTCGAGCTCTCGCGCGAGGTTCATCGTCGGGAACGTGTAATGCGAACTGGCGCTGAAGATGCCGTCGACGTCGGCCAACGTCAGCCCAGCGTCGGCAACGGCGCGCCGCGACGCCTCCGCCATCAACCCCACCGGGGACCGGCATTCCGACACCCAGGTGTCGAGCTCGGCGGCGCCGACGATGGCCGCATTCCCGCTGATGCTCATGCGGCTACCACGAAGAAGTGGGCGAGCGTCATGTCCTCGGTGACGTCCTCGAACTCCACCCGCACTCGTTGACCGATCCGCGGGGTGTCGGCCCCAGTCGTCAGGTCGGCCAGTGATCGGAACCCTTCGGGAAAGTCCACCAGCGCAATCGTGTACGGGACCGCGTCGGCGAAGTAGGGATGGCCGGCCCGTTGCAGCGTGGTGAACGAGTACAGCGTGCCCTCGCCGGACGACCACTGCCGCTCCAGGCCGCCACCGCACGCGTTGCACACCTCGTGCGGGCGGGCATAGGCGACGTCGCATGCGGCGCAGTGGTAGTACGGCATCCGGTGCTCGCGCAGGTCGCAGTAGTAGCGCTTCTCCTCGCCGCGCAGCTGGGGAAGCGGCCTTTCCACGCTCACTTGACCACCACCGGATTGATCGGGCCGCCGACGCTGCCGATCACCGGAAGAGGGCTGGCGGAGAAGAAGAACTCGTACCGTCCGTCGGCTGCGCAGTCCGTTGCCAAGGTGTCGAGATCGAAGATCTCCCCCACTAGCAGGCCGATCGACGGCAGGGCCACCCGGTGCCAGGGCTGGTTGACGGCGGTGACGTCGTTGGGCCGCACCTCGGCGCCCCAGGTGTCGACGCCGATTCCGGCGATCTCGTGGTGGAACAGCCAGTCCAGGGTGTCGAAGGCCAGGCCGGGCGCGTCGCCACCCGCATATCCGCCCCAGCCGCCCTCGGCGCGTACCTGGGTCATCTGACCGAATCTCATGAGCAGGATGTCGCCGGTGCCCACGGCAACGCCCTGAGCGTCCGCGCACGCCTGCAATTCGTCACCGGTGACGGCGCGGCCGGGCTCCAGCCAGTCCACCCCGGCCCAGCGAGGCAGGTCGAGCAGCACCGCACGACCGACGATGCGGTCCCGATAGTTGCTGATGTCGTTCTTTTCCGCGCCCATCGAACTGACCAGCCGAGCGTCATATCCGTTCCACATCTTGGAGTCGAAGAACATGTGCCCCAGCGCATCCCAGTGCGTCGCACCCTGGGCGGCCATGATCAGGATGTCGTCGGCGGCGCCGATGCCCTGCGGGGTGCCCGCCAGCGCCCTCGCATAGGCGTCGTCGCCGTCGCGCATCATGAAACTCATCGGGTTGAACCGGCGCAGGTGTCCGCTCTGTGGGCCCGACTCGCCGTAGTCGATGGACAGCGAGATCACCCTGCCGTCGGTGACCAGCGCTGCGGCGTCGCGGATCATCGCAGGCGTGATGTAGTTGACGGTGCCCGCCTGATCGTCGGCACCCCACTTGCCCCAGTTCTTCAGTCGCTCGGCGGCGTCGCGGAGTCGCTGCCAGTCCCGCTCCAGCTGGTCGTCAGTCATCCTTGTCCCCTAACGGTTTTGGCCCGATCGAGGATCGATGCCATGGTTTCGCCGAGCACCGCCGATTCGTCGGCGGTCGCCAGGCCCAGTCGGCGGACATCCGAAACCGGGTCGTCGCTGGCCATGTCGAGGCAGTAGTCGCTACCCAGCACGACGCGGTTCCAGCCGACCCGCTCGCCCAGGAACCGCAGCGAGTCGGCGTCGTGGGTGAGAGTGTCGAAGTAGAACCGCCGCAGGTAGTCGCTCGGCTGCTGCGGAATGCTCGCGCGCAGCTCGGGCCGCAGCGCCCAGCCCCTGTCCCACCGACCGATCTGATAAGGCGCGAACCCACCGCCGTGGACGAAGCAGAAGACCAGTCCGGGGTGACGATCGGCGACCCCGCCGAAGATGAGGCTGGCGATCGCCAACGTCGAATCTGCCGGGTTGCCGACGAGATTGCGAAGGAAGTGCCGCCGGTAGGCCGGGGCGTCGGCGGGCGCCGAGTGCACCAGGACGAACATCCGCCTGCGCTCCAGTTCGCCCCACAGTGGCTCGAATTCGGGTGCATCCAGGTTCTCCCCGGCGATGTTGGCGCCCAGTTCCACTCCCCGCACCGACGGCTCGTCGCAGCACCGCCGCAGTTCTGCCGACGCTGCGTCGACGTGAGGCAGCGGCAGGGTGAGCAGCGTGAGCAGGCGGTCCGGCGCACTCTTCGCGGCGGCGATCGTCGCGTCGTTGACGATCGCCGAGTGGACAATCGACAGTGGTTCGTCGAGCGAATAGCCGAACTGTGGCGGGGTTGGTGACAGCAGCTGGACGTCGACCCCGACGCGGTCCATGTCTGCCAGCCGGACCGTGAGGTCGAACATTCCCGGCGGCAACGGCCCGCTGACTCGGCCGGTCGGGTACTGCAGGAAACGCCCGCCGTCACGTTCGACGAACACCGGTGCATGCTGCGGCATTTCGTCGCGTAACGCATCCAGCGCGGCGCTGGAGATGAGATGCGCGTGCGCATCGATCACGGGCATGACAAGGCTCCTGACAGTGTTCGCCTGACCCCCGTCGCGGGGACCGGGGCCGGGATCGATGGTCGGCTTACTTCGAGACGCCTGGAGCCAGCTGTCCGAGTCGCTCGAGGATGTCGTAGGCCGTCCCGTAGGCGGCCTCCTGTAGTTCCAGCGCCTGAGCCTTGGTGAGGTGTTCCATGCCGACGCCCGGAATGGACGTGCGCGCCTTGATGAACTCCTCGGACTCGGTGGCCTTGTTCACCAGGGCCTCCAGCCACAGCCGGTGCGACTCCGGAATGCCCTGGGCTGCAACGAGTCCCCTGGTGGAGCCCCACGGGTCGTTCTCGATGCCCAGGAGCGAAGCCGCGTTGGGCTGCTCCTTGCCCCAGTTGGCGGAGCAGGGGTTGGCGTTGCCCGTGCAGGTCAGTAGAACCACCTTGCCGTCCTGGACGAACGGCGATGCCGCGCCGGGCAGAGTCACCGCGATGTCGCCCGCACCGGCGCCGAGCGCGGTGTTGATCTCGGAGTGCGAGCCACCGACGCTGGTGTTGAACTCGACACCTGCGAGATCGGCGTAGTTGTTCAGTGCCAGGTCGGGTCCGGCACCCGGACCGCGCGAGATGTATTTGACCTTACCGGGATTGGCCTTCGCGTAGGCGAGCATCTGCTCGAAGCTGTCGCCCCATGGCGCACCGGCCCGGGAGACCACCACATAGGGCACCGACTCCGTGAGCTCCACCGTGTTCAGCGACTCCATGGTGACGCCGAGGTCGTTGGCGACGGGTGTGGCCAACAGGTCGATGGTCGAACCGGGAAGCGTGACGACGGCCGTCATGTAGCCCTCGTCGCCGCCGCGCTGGTCGGCGATCCAGTCCAGGGCCTCCCACGCCCCGTAGGTGCTGCCGAACTCGGGCCGGTCCAGCACCTTGATGTCCACCGGGGAGATCGCCGAGGCCGCCTCGATGACCTGCCGGGCGTAGATGCCGTCGTCGCTGCCCGCCTCGTCGACGACGACGATCGACAGTGGGCTGCGCGGGAAGCCGTCCTTGAGCGGCTGCAGCTTCCCGTCCTCACTGAACACGGGAGTGTCGGTGGCGTCATCTGTTGCGCTTGCCCGCTCGCGCGCCGAGCACGACACCGCCCCTGCCAACAACGTGGCGGCCGCGGCGAGCGCGGTGGCGGATCTGATGAACTGACTTGCCCTCATGAGGGTCTCCTTGTTCTGCGTGGGTACGACGTGTTAGAGCTCGACGTGCGGATAGGCGACGCGACTGTTGGTGTAGCCGCCGGCACCCAGGAAGGCGGCGACGGCCAGCGTCGAGGCCATCGGGTCGACGACCGGCACCCCGATGTCTTCGGACAGCGATGCCGCCGACATCAGCACCGGAACCATCGTCATGCCGAGCGGCAGGATGACCTCGGCGCCTTCGACCTCGATGGCCTGCTGCGACTGTTCGATGAACCGCTTGCGCAGATCGTCGACACGGCTTGCCATTTCGGTGATCGGCACGTCGACCGGCCGGATCGAGGTGATGCCGTCGGTGATGCCCCAGGACGGCAGCAGCTTGCGGAACATCACCACGTGCGGCTGGTCGTAGCACAACACGCTGACCCGGGCGCCGAGCGTGAACGCGACGTGCGTGCTGGTGCGGCCGGGGCCCATCACCGGGATGTCGGCGACATGACGGGCCTCGTCGATGCCGAGATCCAGGGTGCCGTAAGGCACCACGGCGCTGAACCCTGACTGCTGAGCCCTGACTGCGGCCCGTGGCCACCAGCGGCGCGATCATCGCGCGGTGGTACTGGGTGAGCCCCTTCTTGTACACGGACCCCTCGATCTCGAGAAACTCGACCGGCTGGCCGTACGGGGCGGCGGCCCGCACCGCGTCCTCGCGCCGTCGGCGTTCGTCGGGTGGGTACTGGGCCAGCACGACCGCGATGGGCCCTGGTTGCTCGGACACGTCAGCTCTCCTTCATGGCGATGTGATCGACGGTCGTGGGGGGCGTTTCGGCATCCGGCGGCGGATCGGCTGTTTCCGCGGCGCGCCGGGCGAGCACCAGCTCGCGCTCCTGCCGCGCCACCTTCACCGTTCTTCGGACGCCGACGATCAGGAACCCCGCGGCGAGCGCCAGGATGATCATGGTGATCGGTCTGCCGAAGAACGCGGCGGGGTCGTCGTCGAACACGCTGAGCCCACGCCGAAGCGACGCCTCGAACCCGGCGGCCAACACGACCGCGAGGGACGCCGCGGGCGTGGAGTAGCCGTAGCGCAGCATGAAGTATCCGATCGCACCGGCAGCGAAGCACAGCGCCACGTCGAGGATTCGGAACTGCAGCGAGTAGACGCCGAGCATCACCGTCGCGATCGACAAGACGATCACCACCGACCGGTTGATGGTCAGCAGCTTGACCATGCCGCGAGCCATCGCCCATCCGGTGACGACGATGAAGACCGACGATCCGAGCAGGCCGGCGACGACCGCGTAGAACAGTTCCGGCGACTCGCTGACCAGGTGCGGTCCGGGCACGAAACCGTTGAGTGACAACGCCGCCAGCAGCAGCACCATCGACCCGCTCGCCGGTATGCCGATGCCCAGCGTGGGGATCAGCTCGCCGGAGTTGGACGCGTTCTGGGAGGCCTCGTTGGCAGCGATGCCGTCGGGGGCGCCGCGGCCGAACTTCTCCGGGTGCTTCGACATGATGCGGGCGTTCTGGTAGGCGATCATCGCCGCGGGCGTGGACCCCGCGCCGGGGATGCCGCCGACGACCGTGCCGACCACCGTCCCGCCGAGCATGGCGGGAAGCACCGGGATGAAACGGCGCCAGTTGGGGAACTTCGCCTTGAAATGTCCACCACCGGTGTCCCACTGGAAGTTCTGCCGCACCTGACGCAGCAATTCGCTGAGCGCCAGCAGCCCGATGACGACGATCGTCGCATCGATACCGCTGCGCAGCCAGGGGATGTCGAAGGTGAACCGTACCGTCGAATTGACCGGGTCCAGGCCGATGGTGGCGATCAACAGGCCGACGGCCACCGCCAGCAGACCCTTGAGTACGTTCCGGCCGGTGAGGCTGACGATGGCGACCAGTCCGAAGACATATAGCGCGAACAACTCCGGTTGCAGGAAGTAGTAGGCAAGGCCGGCCAGCGGGATGATCGCGGCAATGAAGAACAGGGTCGACACCAGCTGGCCGAATATCGCACCCACGAAAGCGATTCCGAGCGCAAAGCCGGTGTCACCCTTCTTGTGCATGGCGTATCCGTCGATAACGGTCAGCGCGGCAGCTGGTGACCCCGGCACACCGACCAGGATGGCGGGGATGCTGTTTCCGTACTGCGAGCCGACCGACAGTGACATCAGCAGGACGATGGTGGTGGTGATGTCCAGCTGGTAGGTGAACGGCAGGATGAGCGCGTAGCCCAGCGTCGTTCCGACGCCGGGCAGCGCCCCAACGATGACGCCGACGATGGCGCCAGCCGCGATCGCCACCCATATCGTGGGGCTGCCGAGCATGCCGACCGCGGAGGTGATCGCCTCGCCGAATGCGGACAGTCCGTTGCGCAGAACATCCATCGTTGTGCCTCCGCGTCGTCAGGGGTTGATCAGGCCGGCGTCGATGAGCATGTTCTCGATCGGCCCGTCCGGCAGCGGCACACCGAGCACGAGGACGAACATCGCGAACGCGAACAGCGTGAAGCCGATCGCCACCACGGCGCGGCGCATCCAGTTGGCGTAGTCCATCGACCACAGCCCGGAGACGATGGCGAGCGGCATCGCGATGAGGAAACCCAGCGGCTGCATCAGCGCCAGGAACACGAAGCAGCCGGCGATGAAGATCAGGGCGCGCCACCTCGACGAGGGGTGCTCCGGCTCATCTTGGACGCCTTCCTCCGGGGCCAACTTGCCGTACCTGCGGATGTAGAGCGCGGTGCGCACCGACTGGACGAGCCCACCGACCACCAGGAAGGCGCCGATGGCCTTGGGGAGCCCCATCGGCCCGATGGCGTCGAAGACCACCTTGGGCGGCGGATAGCTGAACGCCACGGCCAAGACGAAGACGCCGAGCGCGACGATCAGCAACGAACCCACCAGGTCGATGTACTTGTTCATGGTCACCGGGACCGAGCCTTCTTCGAGCTCGACGTCCGTGGTGAGCGGATTCACGTGCAGCAGTGCGTCATCGGGTGGAGGTGGCGAGGTCACGATCGTATCCCTTCGACGGGGCGTCGACACTGGCACGAAGCTGGTGTTTGGCGATCTTCTGGGTGGAGGTCTTCGGCAGCGAGTCGATCTGCCGGTAGTAGCGCGGGACCTTGAACCGGGCCAGCCGGTCGGCGGCCCAGTCGCCGATGTCTGCGAAGTCGAGTTCGACGCCGTCGCGGGCGACGATGAACACCAGGAGTTCCTCGTCGGTGAGTTCGGACGGCACCCCGATCACCGCGCACTCGAGCACCGCGGGATGGTCGTTGACGACGTTCTCGACTTCGAGCGACGACACGTTCTCGCCGCGGCGGCGGACGATGTCCTTCTTGCGGTCGACGAAGTAGTACTGCCCGTCGGTGTCGCGGCGGGCCATGTCGCCGGTGTACAGCCAGCCGTCGCGCAGCGCCTCGGCGGATCGCTCGGGGTCATTGAAGTATCCGAGCATGTGCGCGGGGCCGCGCAAGCACCAATTCGCCGACTTCGTTGTCGCCCAGCGGGTTTCCCTCGCTCGTCGACGACGGCGGCCTCGGTCCGCGGCACGTCGGGGTCGGGATGCTGACGCGGGAAGCCCATGGCGCCGGGCCTGCGCCGGTCATCGTAGGGCTCGAGCAGACCGAACGTGGTCTCGCTCATCCCGAATCCGGAGATGACCGTCATGCCGTAGCGGCGCTCCAGCTCCTCGCGCAACTCACCGGGCAGCGCGGGCACGCCGTAGGCCACCTTGACGTCGTTGTCCTGGTCGTCGTCGGCGGGCTCCTTCTTGCTCAGGATCAGTGTCATCGCGCCGATGAAGTTGAACACCGCGACCTTGTGCCTGCGAATGTCGTCCCAGAACTTGCCCGCCGAGAAGCGCGGCGCCAGCACGATCGCGCCCCTGGCGCCGATGGCACCCATCATCGAATAGGCCTGCGAGTTGATGTGGAACAGCGGCAGGCACGCATAGATGCGGTCGCCCCGTTCCATCCGCATCCAATGCGGATACGCCTGGCCGGTCAGCACGAAGTTCTGCTGACTCTGCATGACGGCCTTGGGTTTTCCGGTGGTCCCCGAGGTGTAGATGAAGCTGACGACGTCGTCGGGGTGAACGTCGGCCTCGGGCGCCACCATGCCCGCCTGCTCGACGAGCTCGCCGAAGTAGGGAAATGCGCCACCGGGCTGCATGCCGTACGCCGCGCGTAGGCTGGGCAACTCGTCGACGCTGGGCGCCACGATCTCGGCGTAGACGTCGTCGACGAGCACGTACTTCGCCTGCGAGTGCTCGAGCAGGTAGCGGGTCTCCTGCTCCTTGAAGCCAGTGTTGACCGCGACCAGGGTCGCGCCCAGTTTGGCCAGGCCGAACCAGGCGTAGAGGAACTCCGGCTTGTTGTCGACCATGAATGCGACGTGGTCACCCCGCTGCACACCAAGGTCGTGCCACACGTTGGCGGCCCGGTTGGCATGGTCGTCGAACTCCCGGTAGGAGATCTGCCGCTCGTCCCAGATCAACAGTGGATCGTTGGGCACCTCGGCGACGGCCTCCTCCAGGAAGCGCCCGACGGTCAGTCCTGCGAAATCCACGTGTTCCTCCAGCGTGACGGTGGCGACGGTCGTGACGGGCATCACATGTCCTGATGCACTATACGAGACAGTGTCCTATTTTGTGAAGCTATCGCGAATTCATCCGGAATGTTCGCGGCTTTGCCCACCCGCGGCCAAACCGCCCAGCAGCCGACCGGCCCCGTCGCCCGGATATGCGGGCAGCGACCCGCGCACGGTGTGCAGTGCGGACCACACCGTGGCCGTGATGTTGAGCAGCACCGGAACGCCGAACTCGGCCTCGAGCAGCGGCGCGGCGTGGATCGCGAACCACAGCCCGCCGGGCAGCATCAGCGCTTGGGCGTCCGGTGCCGCGGCCATCGCCGAGCGGCCCAGCCGCAACGCCAGGTGGTGATCCGCCTCGGGATCGGCGGCCTTGTTCTGCAGCAGGTTGCGCTGCTCGGCGCGGACGGCTGGCACGTCGATTCCAGCCTGCCCCAGGTACTCGACGATCCTGTCGTTGAGGGTGTCGGGCCAGCGGGTTGCCAGCGCGATTCGCTCGGCGCCGAGGTGCTGGATCGCCTCGATGTGGGACTCCAGGTCGGTGTAGCAGCGCCGCCCGGCCCGTTCGGTGGCCTCGGCCAGCAGCGCACCCATCCGCGCTCGCCCCAACGAGGCCGCCAGCGGAACGCCCGAGATGGCGATCGAGTCCGTTCGCGAGGCCAGGATGTCGACGCGCTGCCACAGTGTCGGCAACTCCCGCTCCACCGCGGCGAGGCTGTACTCGGCGAGGTCCAGCTGGGTCGTGACGAGCAGCATTCCGTCCGGTGCGACACGGGCGAACTGATAGCCGTCCATGTCGGTGTGTCGATGGGGGATGATGTAGCCCAACCTGTACCACGGGAAAATAATCGCCATGCGGGCCTTCTTCTGACATATAATTCGGGACAGTGTCTTAGACAGCTTAGTCAAGCCGGATGATGGGCGGCCGTCAATCACTCCAGCGGGACGAAGACCACCGGAGGGGTGCGCATGACCAACGACGACGGGGACGAGGACGCCACCCCGACCTTCTCGGCCGAGGCCGAACATCGCGGGGTGGCGACGAAACTGTTCACCTTGCTCGAGGCGGTAGCCGCGGCACCGGACGGCATCAGCGTGCGCGAGGTGGCCCGCGCCACCGGCATCGACAAGAGCTCAGTGAGCCGGATCTTCAACCAGCTGGCCGCCCTCGACGTCGTCGAGCAGTCGCCGCTGACCGGCCGCTTCGAGGTCGGACGCCGGCTGTCCTCGCTCGGCGAGGTGCTGCATACCCACAACTCGCTGTGGGGCCTGGCCGAGCCGATCGTGCGCGAGCTGGTCGCGCGGTTCGACGAGACCTGTTATTTCATTGTGCGCGAGGGCAATCAGGCCCGGTTCCAGGAGCGAATCGACTGCCGTCAAGCGATCCGCTACGTCATCGAGCCAGGCGTGGTGTCCCCGTTGTACGCCGGCGCAGCGGGCCGGGCGATCCTGGCAGGCATGCCGGTCGACGAGGCCACCGCCTACCTCGACCGGATCGAGGTGACTCCGATGACGTCGGAGACGGTCACCGACCGCGAACTGCTGCAGAAGTTCGTCGAGCAGGACCGCGAGCGGGGGTACAGCATAAGCCTGGGCGAGCGGGTGGCCGGTGGTCGCGGAATCGGCGCACCGGTGCTGCGCGCCGACGGCTACTGCGTCGCCGCGATCCTGTGGACCTGCCCATCCACGCGATTCGACCTCACCCGCATCGACGAGTTCGGCAACGCGGTTCGGGAGGCCGGGCTCAAGCTGTCCCACCTGCTCGGGTACTCCGCCGACGCCGCCTGACTCACGCCGCGAATCGCACGACGGTGCCGACCGTCATCAACTTGAACGCGTCCGGCATTCGCTCGGCGACCGCGCGCTGGGTCCGGAAACCGCTGCAGTGCATGGGCGATACCCAGGCCGGCCCGCGCTTGACCAGCTCGTCGACCGTGCGATCCACCTTCGCCTGCGTGATGCCCGCATGGCCGAGATGGAATCCGCCCAGTACGCCGTGCAGGGTCTCGACCTCGGCGAGCTTGATCGCATGGTCGATCGACGAGACGACCCCGGCATGCCCGCACGGGTCCAGCACGACCAGCCCGAGCCCCTTCACGTTCACGATGAGGGTCTGGTAGTCCTCGATGGGGTCGGCGCAGACGTGCCCGTCGCGCACCGACATCCGCCCCACCGGCACCTCCTCCTCGAAGTCGAGCGTGGTGGGGATCTCCCCGCTCGTCATCACGCCCGGGGCGATCTCGAGCGGATCCTTGAGCGCCACCACCGCTGCGCCTGCCGCCGTCAGCTCGGCCTCGGTGAGCGCCTTGTTGAAGTACTGCAGGGTGACGTCGGGCCGCTGGATCAGTCGCGGCGCAAAGGCCGAGGGATGCACCAGCACCGGCACCCGGTAGCCGATCTGCTCCAGCGCGGCGTAGATCCCGCCGAAATGGTCGGGATGCCCGTGCGAGAGCACCACCTGGTCCACCTCGGTGAGGTCGATGCCGAGCAGTTTGGCGTTGTGCACCAACGGAATGGGGCTCATCCCGGCGTCGAACAGGATCGTCGTGGTGCGCCCGCCCGCCGAGACCTTGAGCAGGAACGAGATTCCGTTCTCCGCCAACGGGGTTCCGCGGCGCGCGCCGAAGTGTTCCGGCATCCCCTGCCGCGTGATCCCTGGTGAGTTCGACATCAACATGTCGATGTAGTTGTCGACCAGAACGGTCAGGGTGAGCTCGTCGCACTCACGCATGACTGACCTGACTTGTTCTCCTCAGCAGCGTTCCGGGGGTGTCTACGAGGACCTTCTGCAACGCCGTCGGATCCGTGATGGCCGCGCGCACTGAGCCGACCGGATCGGGATCGGCCATGTCGAACGGGTAGTCGCTGCCCAACGCCAACCGGTCGGCCCCGACGCGCTCGAGCAGGAACTCCAGCGACGCCCGGTCGTGGGTGAGCGTGTCGAACCAGAACCGGTCCAGGTACTCCGACGGCGCCCGGTCGATCCTGGCGTTGGCCTCCTTGCGAACCTTCCAGCCGTGGTCGAATCGGCCGATCTGATATGGCAGGAATCCACCGCCGTGCAGCAGCGCGATGCGCAGTGCCGCATTGCGTTCCAACACCCCGCTGAAGATCAAGCGAGCCGGCCGCCAGCGTCGAGTCGGTCGGGTTGCCGACGAAGTTGTGCAGATAGTGGTCGTGCATGCGGTCGTGGCCCGCGACGTCCGATGGGTGCAGGACGACGGCCATCCCGGCCGCGGCGATCGCCGTCCACAGCTCCGCGAAGCTGTCGTGGCCGAGGTTGGTACCGGTGATGTTGGTGGCCACTTCGAGACCGACCACCTCCGGAACCGAGACCAACCGTTCGAGTTCCGCGATCGCGGACGCGACGTCCTGCATCGGCAGTGTGCCAAGCACGACGAAGCGATCCGGGTGCGCCCTGGCGATGTCCACCAGCGCGTCGTTGTACAGCCGGGCGTGCGCTGCGGCGGCGGCGGGTTCCAACCGATACTGGAACTGTGGCGGCGGGATCGAGAGCGCGTGCAGGTCGACGCCGTCGCGGTCCATGTCGGCCAAACGTGCCCCGACGTCGAACATGCCGGCGGGGAACGGGCCGCTCACCCTTCCGCACGGATAGCTGAAATACCATCCGTCGTCGCGCGATTCGACCTTCGGGCGGGCGTCGGGCACCTCGGTTGCCAAGGCGTTGATGAAGCTCTCGGGAACGATGTGGGCGTGGATGTCGATGGTCACTGCTTCTCCAGGTCGGGTCGTGAGATGGCCGCTGCACGCCAGAACACGATCTTGCGTTCGGCGAACCAGAGGATGAAATAGGCGATGAGGCCGAAGATCAGGAAGATCCCGATGAGCACCCACACCGACGGGGTGTCGAAGCCGGAGCGATAGCGCTGCAGCAGGTAGCCCAGCCCTGCGTCGGAGCCGACGAACTCCGACACGATGGCACCGATGATCGCGGTGGTCGCGCCGAGTTGCAGGCCGCCGAAGATGACGGGAAGTGCGGCCGGGATCTTGAGCATCCGCATGATCTGCCACTTCGACGCACACAGCGAGCGCATGAGCTGCACCGAATTCGGCTCTGCCAGACCGAGTCCGGACAGTGTCGTGATGAACACGGCGTAGAAGCAGGCGATGGCCGCCTGGAACACCTTGCCCTCGATGCCGAAGCCGAACCAGGCGATGATCACCGGCGCCAGGATGACGGTCGGGATGGCCTCGCAGTGCGCTGAGGAAGGGCAGGTACGCCGTCCGCAGCCGGATCGACGGACCCGAGCAGCAGTCCCGAGCGCGAAGCCGACCAGTGCGCCGAGGCCGAACCCCAGCACGATCTCGGACACCGTCCTGCCCACGTGCCCGGCGAATCCGTTGGCGCCCGACCACCCGTGGCACGGCCTCGCAACACGGCCTGCGGGGTCGGTAGCAGGATCGACGGCACCAGACCGTTGTTCGTGACGTAGTACCAGACCGCGAGGATGACCGGTGCGATCAGCGCGGAGACCACGTAGGGCGAGACCGCACGCCCGACGGGTCGACGTATCGGCGCGCAGTTCCGTGACCCGCTCCTGAACCGGTGTCATGATTTCCGTGCCCTGGATTCCTCGGACCAGAAGACCACTCGTCGTTCGATCACGTCCATGATCGACACCAGCGTGATCGCGATGACGACGACGACGATGACGACGGCGAACGTCAGCGGCATGTTCAGCTGGGAGGAGAACTCCTTGGTGAGGGTGCCGAGGCCGCCGGCCGACGCCGAGAGGATCTCGGCGACGAGCACCCCGGTGAAGGCCAGCAGCATGGCGTGCTTGACGCCGACCATGATCATCGGCACCGCGGCGGGCAGCTGCAGCTTCCGGAAGGTCTGGGCGCGTGTGGCATTCAGCGAGTGCATGAGTTTGAACTCGTTGGCCGACGGCAGCGCCAGCCCCACCATGGTGTCGATCCACACGGGGAAGAAGCAGATGACGACGGCGATCGCGATCTTGCTCGGCGGGCCGAACCCCAGCCAGCCGATGAACAACGGTGCCAGCACGATCTTCGGCAGCGCCTGCACCGCAATCGCGTACGGGGTGATCGCGGTCCGGATGAAGGGCACCGTGCCCAAGGCGATTCCGGCGGCCAACCCGACGCTGCAGCCGATCATCCAGGCCAGCACGACCGCGATCAGAGTGCTCGCCAGGTCACCCCACCAGTAGCCCGCGCTCACCAGCCTGACGAGGCCGGCGAGCGTGTCCGACAGGGTCGGGAACAGGGTGCGATCGTCGAGCAGCCGCGGCCCTAGCTCCCACGCGATCGCCACCACCAGAATGGACCCGACGCTGATCCACCAACTACTCTCGCCGCCTTCGGCTTTGGCGATTCCGGCCTTCGTCGGGCGTGGCTTGAGCGCCGAGGTCACGGCAGCCCGAGCATGGTCCGGGCCTTGATGGCCAGCGCCGCGAACTCCGGGGTGAGGGCGAGCTCCGGGGTCCGGGGTCGCGCGAACGGCACGTCGATGATGTCGACCAGCCGACCGGGGCGCGCGCTCATCACCGCGATGCGGTCGGACATGAACACCGCCTCGTTGATGTTGTGCGTCACCAGAATCGCCGTGGCCCCGGTGTGCGCCTGGAGTCGAAGGAGTTCGGAGTTCATCGACTCACGGGTGAACTCGTCGAGGGCGCCGAACGGCTCGTCGAGCAGCAGCAGTTTGGGACTGTGGATCAGCACCCGGCACAGTGCGGCGCGCTGCTGCATGCCACCGGACAGTTGCCACGGGTAGGACTTCGCGAACTCGGCGATTCCCACCATCGAGAGCAGTTCCTCGGCCTTGGCCCGGTACTTCTTCTTGGACTGGCCGAACACCTCGATGGGCAGCAGGACGTTGTCGATAGTGGTGCGCCACGGGAACATCACCGCCTGCTGGAACATCATCCCGATGTCGCGGCTTGGCCCCGACATCGGCTTGTCGTCGAAGGTCACCGTGCCCGACGTCGCCGTGAGCAACCCGCCCATGATGTTCAGCGCCGTCGACTTGCCGCACCCGCTCGGCCCCAGCAGCGACAGGAACTCGCCATCCATGACGTCGAGATTCATCCCGCTCAGTGCGACCATCTGCTTGTTCCCGCTGCGGTACTCCTTGGTCAACCCCTCGGCGCGGACCAGCGGAGCGGTCTTGGTCATCGTCATAGTTCCCATCGCAGGCCTGTCCGATCCCGTCAGCCGGCGTACTTGGCCGCGGCTTCCCGAACCTGCGCACGATCGAAACCATTGGCGTAGTCCAGGAATTGCGTGTTGAGGAAGGTGTTCAGGTCGTACGGCGACGAACTCTCCATGGTCGTGGCGATGGTGTCGAGGAACAACCGGGTCTCCTCGTCGTCGTGTGCGCCGATCCGGTTGGGGTCCTTGGGCGGCACCTGGGTCAGCGACAGGTCGAAGCGCAGCAGACCCTGGGAGACACCGTCGGCGTTGGCCTCGAAGGCCGCCGGGTTGGCTTCCTTGAGGAAGTTGATGCAGGCCTCGTTGTTGGCCAGGCAGAACTCGATGCCCATCGCCGTGCCGCGCGCCAGCGCCTGCAGGGCCTCCGGCTTCTGATCCACCACCTTCGAGGTGGTGATGATGCCGCGCGCCGGGAAGTTCTTGTAGAGCTCCGGGGTCAGGTCGTCCAGTTCCAGTCCGCTGGCCTTCAGCCCGAAGATGTCGTTGTATGCCGTCGAGTAGGCGTCGACGGACTTGTTGGTGATCGCGGCGTAGGTTTCCGGTCCGCCGTCACCGATCGGGATGATGGTCACGTCGCTGATCGGGTCGATGCCCTCGCCGCGCAGCGCGGCCTCCAGGAACGCCACCTCGCCGCCGCCGGCCTCGGAGACGCCGATCTTCTTGCCCCTGAGGTCGGCGATCTTGGAGATGCCGGAATCCGACGGGGTGAACACCCCGAAGATCGCGCCGGTGCTGTAGGTGAAGACGTTGACGAGGTCCTGCCCGCCGAGCAGCGCCTCGCCGACGCTCGGCATCGACGGGTTGCCCGCGTCCAGGTTGCCCGCGATGACCTGTTCGACCGCGTCTCCGCTGCCACCCGTCGGGACGAACTCGACGTCGAGATCGAGGTCGTCGTAGTAGCCGAGTTTGTCGGCCGCCAGCCAGCCCCACCACTCGGCCGTGAAGGTGTCGGTGGCCGCCATCCCCATCTTGATCGACTGTCTGCCACCGGCTTCGGAGCTCTCCCCGCCGCCCGAGCATCCGGCCATGACCAGCACCGTGCTCGCCATCACGGCGAGCGCAGCAAGTCGTTTCTTCATCGCGAATCTCCTTTGGTCCGAAATGTGGGTCGATCGTGGGTGCAGCTCGCCCTCGTGTGACTGAGCGCGGAATCCGACTCCAATGTGACAGGGCTTACACCCAATGTCAAGACACTGTCTTGTTTTATGAGCAATGTTCCAACGCGTCAAGAATTGCGGCCGTCACGTCGGTGGTGCGCGCCGTGCCCCCGAGATCGGGTGTGCGCAGGTCGGTCTCGCGTAGCACCCGCTTGATCGCCGTAAGCACCGCCTCGGCCGCGGCCGGGTGGCCAAGATGCTCGAGCATCATCGCCGCCGACCAGATCTGGCCGATCGGGTTGGCGATGCCCCGCCCCGCGATGTCGGGTGCCGAACCGTGCACCGGTTCGAACATCGACGGATGCTCGCGTTCCGGATTCAGATTGGCCGACGGCGCCATGCCCAGGCTGCCGACTATCGCCGCACCGACGTCACTGAGGATGTCCCCGAAGAGGTTCGATCCCACCACGACATCGAGGTCGCCGGGGTGGCTGATGAACCGTGCGGCAAGGGCGTCGACATGCATCGACCGGTATTCCAGGCCAGGGTGACGGGCCACCACCTCGGCGGCCACGTCATCCCACATCGTCATCGTGTGGATGATTCCGTTCGACTTCGTCGCCGAAGTCAAGCTGCCGCTGCGGGATTGGGCAAGGTCGGCAGCATAGCCGACCACCCGCTCGATCCCGCCCCGGGTGAACACCGCCTCCTGCACGGCGAACTCGCGCGGACTGCCCGGGAACAGTCGACCGCCAATCTCCGAGTACTCGCCCTCCGTGTTCTCCCGCACCACCATGATGTCGATGCCGCTGCCGGTGTCGCGCAATGGACTTGGCACTCCCGGCAGCAGAAGGGCCGGACGCAGGTTGACGTACTGGTCGAACGCACGCCGAATGGGCACCAAGAGACCCCATAGCGAGACGTGGTCGGGGACGCTCGGGTCGCCGACGGCGCCCAGCAGGATTGCGTCGTGGTGGGCCAGTCGGTCGATGCCGTCGGGCGGCATCATCCGGCCGGTGCTGGTGTAGGTCGCGCAGCTCCACGGGTACTCGGTCCACGCGACGGTGAATCCGAACGGTCCGGCAACGGCCTCGACGACCTCGATGGCGGCGGGCATCACCTCCCGCCCGATGCCGTCGCCGGCAATGACGGCGATGTCGTGGGCGGGTCCCGCGGCCACTACTTGATGGCCATCGGGTTGACCGGTGATCCGACGCCCTGCGTGATGGGAAGCGGAGGGGCGCAGAAGAAGAAGTCGTACTGACCGTCCGCGGCGCAATCGTCGGCCAGCTCTTCGAGGTCGAAGATCTCACCGACGTAGAGGCCCATCGCCACGATGAAGACACAGTGCAGCGGCTGGAACACGTCGGGAGTCTCGTTGGGGAGCACCTCCATTCCCCAGGTGTCGGTGGCGACGCCGGCGATCTCCCGCTCGGCCACCCATGGCACGCTGGCGAAACCGAGCCCCGGTGCCGGACCGCCTGCATAATCGCCCCAGTCACCCCGGCGCTGGCCGAGCTGACCGGTGCGGATGATGACGAAGTCGCCGCGACCGACCGTCACACCGTGCGCCCGTTCACACGCCTCCAGGTCCTCGGCGGTGATCGCGTAACCGGGGTCGAGCGCGTCCACACCCTTGTACCGGGCCACGTCGAGCAGCACGCCGCGGCCGGCAATGCCGTCCTTGGCCTGGGTGATGTCGTTGACGTGGGCGCCCTTGCTGGTGACCCGTCGGGCCGGGTATCCGTTGTACATCGTGTCTTCGAACATGATGTGCGCCAGGGCGTCCCACTGGGTGCCGGACTGCAGGGGCATGATGATCATGTCGTCGGTGCCGCGGATGTGGCGGTCGTTGCCACCGTAGAAGTCGTCGACGATGGTGCCCGCGACGATGTCGCCGCCGTCGCGGAACATCAGGTGGATCGGATTGAACCGGCCGAATCCGCCGATCTGCGGACCGTTGGCGTCGACCGGCAGTGCCAGCGAGATGCGCTTGCCCGACCGGATGCAGGCCGCTGCGGAGATCACGTCGGCCCGAGTGACATGGTTGAGCGTGCCGCGCTGATCATCCTTCCCCCAGCGGCCCCAGTTGGAGTACGTGGCGCTGAGCTCGCGCACAGTCTCGACATTGGGTTTGGTGGTGATCATCGGTGTCCTTCCGGGTGGTAGGTGGTGGGTCAGAACGGCGCGCGCTGCGCCGATCCCTTCGGCGCGACCGCATCGATGTCGGTGACGACGTCGATGAGAACGGGTCCGTCGGTGTCGAGGGCCTTGGCCATCGCCGGTGCGAACTGGCTGGCCTTCTCAACCCGGATACCCTTCACCCCAAGGGATTCCGCAACACGCGTGTAGTCGACGTCGAGAAAGTGCCACAGCTCGTGGTGCCTGCCCGTCAGCGTGCCGCCGTACGCGACGGTGTAGGGGTTGATCTCCTGGTTGAGGGAATGGTTGTTGTTGACGACCACGATCACCGGTACCTTCCAGCGGGCCGCGGTCTCCAGTTCGCTAAGGTGGTACAGCAGGCCGCCGTCGCCGGTGAACAACACGACACGCAGCTCCGGCCTGCCGAGCTGCGCGCCGATCGCGGCAGGCAACCCCCAGCCGAGCGAACCGGCGGCCCGGATGTAGCCCTGTCCCGCAGCGAGGTCGAGATGGGCAGCGGTCCACATACCCGCGTGCCCGGTGTCCGCGACGACCAGTGCCTCCGCAGGCAGCACGCCTCCCAGCCGATCGGCCAGCCACTCCGGTCGCAGCGGGGTCTGCTCCTCGACCCGGTCGGCCACCGACGCGCGCCAGCGCGCCGACAGCTCGGCGGTGCGTTCGGTCCACGCCGCTCGCTCGAGGGGGGCCTCATCGGCGATCTCGGCCAGCAGCGCGGTCAGCCCGAGCTTGGCATCGGCGACGATCGCAAGCTCGGTGTCGTAGTGCCGCCCGAGCTCGCGGGGTTCGATGTCGAGATGCATGACGCGTGCTCCCCGGGTGGGCACCGTCCAGTTGAGAGTGAGCTGACTGCCGGTCTGGCTGCCGACGTAGAAGATCAGATCGGCCTCGAGCAGTGCCTCATTGGCGCTGCCCCTGGCATACAGGCCCGGGATGCCGACCAGCAAGGGGTGATCACCGGGCACGGTGTCCTTGCCGTTCAGCGATGTCGCGATGGGCGCAGCGAACCACTCTGCGAGCGCGATGATTTCGGCACTCGCGCAGGATGCGCGGACACCGCCCCCGGAGACGATGACCGGCCGCTGCGCACTGCGTAGCGCATCGGCCGCGGCGCGGATCGCGTGGCGGTCCGGGGCGATCCGCGCACCGGGCAGGCGCCGCGCATCGATCGCGGGCGGGCTGGCTTCGATGGTGTCGTTCTCGATCTCGTCACCGGTGTGACCGGCCAACTCGAGGTGAGTCGGTCCCGGCTTGCCGGCCGTGGCATCCCGGAACGCCTGATCCAACTGGTCGGGGAGCCGGTCGGCGTGCAGCACCTGACGGCTGGACTTGGTCACCGGCTTGAAGAGCGGGAAGTCTTCGATCTCCTGGTAATAGTTTCGGCCTCGGCTCCACCGGTACGGACCGCCGGTCATCGCGATCACCGGGGAGCAGCCGAGGTACGGGTCCCGCAGACCCGCGGCGAGGTTGGCCGCACCGACGTTCTGCGCCATACAGATTCCAGGGCGACCGGTGGCGCGGGCGTACCCGTCGGCCATGTAGGCCGCGGCCTTCTCACCGTGTGTGACGATCCGTTTGATGGGCGTGGATTCCAGCTCCACCAGGGTGCGGCTGAGCACCGTCGGAACGAGGAAGACCGCACTCACCCCGTATGCGTCCAACGCCTGCGCCAGATACTGCGCGCCCGTCATGTCAGCCACCTCGACCACCCTGTCTTGTTTAATGAGACGTCGTCTTGAAATGAGGTTGCCAGTCGCGCCGCCCCGCTGTCAAGACTCAGAACGAGACACTGTCGTACTTCTTGCGTCGCGCCCGGCGGGTGGAGCCGTACGCGCGCCAAGGTCGAGCAGGACACGTCGGCCGAATGCCGGCCAGAAGAGCGGCATGCTCGCGCCCGCGTTGACACTGCTGGAGAACGTCTCGGCGCAGCCTTGCAGACCGGTATCGACCGCAGCCCCGTCAGCCACATCCCGGCCCAATTCCAGGATCACGACTACGTCGAACAGGACGGCACCCGCGGTGTCTACCTACCGGGCCGTGGGCTGTTCGCCCTCTCGTCGCCGCGCTCGGTGAACGGGACAGCTCATGGAAGCCGGCCGAGCCGTTTCTCAAGGATCTGGTGGCAAGTCAACGAAACCTGTTATGTGGCAACATGAGTCAGCGACGATCTGGTCTTTCGCGGCAAGGTGGACTGCGAACATCGGATCCGCTACGTCATCGAGATGGGGAAGCCATTCCCGCTAGTGAGTGGCGCAGCTGGCACCCAATCCTGTCCGGGCTGTGCCAGGCGGACAGCGACGCCATCCTCGACGGTGAACTACCCGCGTACACCCCGGCCAGCATCGCCGACCGCGAAACCAGTCGCGAGCAGCTGCGCACCGACCGCGCGCTGGGCTACACCTAACAGCCCCGGTCGCTGGGTGCGTGGCGGCGCAGGTATCGCCGCGCTCCATTACGATGCCGGCGGGCGGGTGGCAGGCGCGATCGCGCTGAGTTGTCCCGCCGACCGGTTGAAGTACCGGCCGGTGAACGAGGTCGGCAAGGCGGTCGCCGAAGTCAGACACGTCGAGCCACACGAGGCTGGACAACCGTGACGGGCACGGTGGCGCCGAGTCGAAGTCGACGCAGGTCGTCGGCGAGTTCGTCGGATTTGGCGCACGGCATTAGCGTGGACCACGAAGGTCTCCTGTCTGTGCGGTGAAGTGGTAGCAGCTCCACTCCACGACGGGAGACCTTCTCCATTCAACGACCGCTACAGCGAGTCGTCACACTTTCTCAACCAACCTGCCTGGGCAGTACAGCTAGAGCAGCGAGGCCGGCGGGTCGAAGCGGTCGCCGTACTTGGCGGCCAACTCCTTGGCCCGGCCCACGAACGCTGCCTTGCCCACGCCTCCCGGACCCTCGTACCCGACGATGAACTGCGCCGACCCACCGGTGTACGGCGGGTAGCCGATACCCATGATCGAGCCGATGTTCGCGTCGGCAGTCGAGGTCAGCACGCCCTCGTCGATGCACTTCTGAGTCTCCAGCGCCTCGGCGAACAACATGCGATCGATCATGTCCTGCAACGGGATGCTGACGCTGCCCGAACCGAAGGTCTCCTTCAGCCCCGACCACAAACCGACCCGCTTGCCGTCCACGTACTCGTAGAACCCGGCGCCCTTCAGACGCGACGGGCGACCGATCTCGATCATCTTCTCCACGACCGCTTCGGCCGGATGCGGAATATAGTCACCTCCCGCTTCTTCTATGCCTCTACGCGACGCTTCGGCGATCTTGTGCATCAACTCGAGGTTGAGTTCGTCGGACAGCTGCAGCGGCGGCGCCGGGTACCCGGCCTGCGAACCCGCCTGCTCGATGCTGGCGGGAACGACGCCCTCACCCAACATCGCCAGCGCCTCGTTGACGAAGGTGCCGATGACGCGGCTGGTGAAGAAGCCGCGGCTGTCGTTGACGACGATCGGCGTCTTGCCGATGGCCAGCGTGTAGTCGAACACGCGGGCCAGCGCCTCGTCAGAGGTCTTCTCGCCCTTGATGATCTCGACGAGCGGCATCTTGTCCACCGGCGAGAAGAAGTGAATCCCGATGAAGTCCTCCTGCCGCTTCACGCCGGCCGCGAGACCGGTGATCGGCAGCGTCGAGGTGTTCGACCCGAGCAGCGCGTTCGGCTCGACGATGTCCTCGATCTCCTGGAATACCTTGTGCTTCAGCTCAACCGACTCGAACACGGCCTCGATCACGAAGTCGACGCCCTTGAAGTCGGCGGCGTCCGCGGTCGGCGTGATGCGGGCGAGCAGCGCCTTGGATTTCTCCTCGGTGGTCTTGCCCCGCTCGAGCGCCTTCGCCTCCAGCTTCTCCGAGTAGTTCTTGCCCTTCTCCGCCGCCTCGATCGAGACGTCCTTGAGCACGACGTCGAAGCCGGCCTTGGCCGAGACGTAGGCGATGCCCGCGCCCATCATGCCCGCCCCGAGCACACCGATCTTGGTGATCTGCTGCTTGGCGATGCCGTCGGGGCGCGAGCCACCGGAGTTGATGTACTGCAGGTCCAGGAAGAACGCCTGGATCATGTTCTTCGACACCTGGCCGGTGACCAGCGACGTGAAGTAACGGCTCTCGATGCGGCTGGCGGTGTCGAAGTCGACCTGCGCGCCCTCCACGGCCGCGTCCAGGATGGCCCGCGGCGCCGGCATCGGCGCACCCTTGAGCTGCTTCTTCAACAGCGCCGGGAACGACGGCAGAATCCCGGCGAGCCCTGGCGACGACGGGGTGCCGCCGGGCATCTTGTAGCCCTTGGCATCCCACGGCTGGGTGTGGGCCTCGGGGTTGGCCTTGATCCACGCCTTCGCGGCGGGCACCAGTTCGTCGACCGTGGGCAGAACCTCGTCGACCAGCCCGATTTCAGCGGCCTTGCCTGGCTTGAACCGCGTGCCCTGGCTCAGCACCTCCATGAACGCCTTCTGGATGCCGAACATCCGCACCGAGCGGGTGACGCCGCCGCCACCGGGCAGCAGACCCAACGTCACCTCCGGGAACCCGACGACGGCACCGGGCACGTCGGCGATGATCCGATGGTGACACGCCAGCGCGATCTCCAAACCGCCGCCGAGCGCGGCACCGTTGATCGCCGCCGCCACGGGCTTGCCGAGCGTCTCCAGCGTGCGCAGGTCGCGCTTGACCGCCTCGACGGTGCTGAAGAACTCGCCGGCGTCTTCCGGCTGGGCCTTGATCATGCCCTTGAGGTCACCGCCTGCGAAGAAGGTCTTCTTCGCGCTGGCGATCACCACACCGGTGACCGAATCCTTCTCCGCAACAAGCCTTTCTACGGCATTGTGCATGGACTCCTGGTAGTGCTCGTTCATCACGTTGGCCGAACCGGTCGGATCGTCCAGCGTCAGGGTGACGATGCCGTCGGCATCCTTGTCCCAGCGAATCGTGTTCTCTGCCATGGCCTTACACCCTCTCGATGATTGTCGCGACGCCCATGCCGCCGCCGATGCACAAGCGTGACGAGCGCGCGACGCGCATTGCGGCGCTCGAGCTCGTCGACCATGGTTCCGGTGATCATGGCGCCGGTGGCGCCCAGCGGGTGGCCCATCGCGATGGCGCCACCGTTGACGTTGAGCTTCTCGTCGGGGATGTTCAGGTCCTTCTGGAACTTCAGCACCACGGATGCGAAGGCTTCGTTCAGTTCGAACAGGTCGATGTCGTCGATCGTGAGTCCTGCCCGGTCCAGCACCTTGCGGGTGGCCGGCGTCGGCCCGGTCAGCATGATGACGGGGTCGGCACCACTGGTGGCGGTGGCCACGATGCGGGCCCGCGGGGTCAGCCCCTGCGACTTTCCTGCGGCCTCGGACCCGACGAGCACCAGGGCGGCGCCGTCGACGATGCCGGAGCTGTTGCCGCCGGTGTGGACGTGGTTGATCTTCTCGATGTAGTGGTACTTCTGCAGCGCCACGTCGTCGAAGCCACCCATCGCGCCGACGCCGTCAAAGGCGGTCTTGAGCTTGCCGAGACTTTCGACGGTCGAACCGGGTCGCATGTGCTCGTCGTGGTCGAGGATGACCAGACCGTTCTGGTCGCGGACCGGCACCACGGACTTGGCGAAGTAGCCGCCCGACCAGGCCGCAGCGGCCTTCTCCTGCGAGCGGGCCGCGTAGGCGTCGACGTCCTCGCGCGAGAAGCCCTCGATGGTGGCGATCAGGTCGGCACCAATGCCCTGTGGCACGAAGCCGAGGCGGTAGTTGGTCTCCGGGTCGGTCGCCCATGCGCCGCCGTCGGAGCCCATGGGCACGCGGCTCATCGACTCCACGCCGCCGGCCAGCACCAGGTCGTCCCAACCGGAGCGGACCTTCTGTGCGGCGGTGTTGACGGCCTCGAGTCCCGAGGCGCAGAACCGGTTGAGCTGGAAACCACCGGTGGTCTCGGGCAGCTTGGCCACCAGCGCCGCGGTGCGGGCGATGTCGCCGCCCTGGTCCCCGACGGGCGAGACGACGCCCAGGATGACGTCGCTGATCAGGTTCTCGTCCAGATCGGGAAAGCGGGTGCGCAGCTCGTCGATCAGGCCGACGACCAGGTTGACGGGCTTGACCTCGTTCAGCGAGCCGTTGCGTTGCTTACCTCGAGGCGTGCGGATCGCCTCGTAGATGAAGGCCTCTTCGGACATGAAGATATTCCTTTTCAGATGGGGTAATGGGAGACCAGCCCACATGGGCGGTAGTCCTCTGTCGGCCAGCCTAACAGCCTCGGCCAACCTGTTGGTTGGGTGCCCTAAGTACCGTCCAAGCCAACTTCACGGGTCTCGGTGACGGCGATGCCGGAACCGTAGCCAGGTCTTGGGTTTTGCCATTGGGATTGGCCCTCTTGTCAGGCTTGTCAAGCGCTTTAGCAGGAATCCAACATGCCCGTCAAATTTGCCCACTTTGCACATCGCCGTGTGCGAGACGCCTACCCTTGCCGCATCAGTCAGTCAGTGAGTGCCGCCGGACCAGCGGAGGTTGCAGACAAGCCGGCAACAGCAGTGTGTCGGTCGTGTGGAGCCACGCCACACAGACGCGCCCGATTCTGCGACGCATGCGGGTCACAACTGGTGGCATCGGTCGACGCAGCGAAGTACAAGCAGGTGACGGTGTTGTTTGCCGATGTGGTGCACTCGATGCAAATCGCGGCCGCCGTGGATGTCGAGCGGCTGCGCGACATCATGACCGGGCTCGTGGAGCGGTCGGCGGTGGTGGTGCAGCGCTACGGCGGCGGGAGCGTGGAATACACCGGCGACGGGCTGATGGCGCTCTTTGGCGCCCCGGTCGCGTTGGAGGATCATGCCTTTCGGGCGTGCCTGGCCGCACTGGCCATCCAGGAGGAGGCGAACCGGCTGGCGGCCGAGGTGGCCCGCCGCGACAGTGTCGATCTTCGGGTGCGGGTGGGCCTGAATTCCGGTCAGGTGATCGCCGGCGACATCGGTTCGGGGGCGCTGGGGTACACCGCGATCGGGGAACCGGTCGGGTTCGCCCAGCGGATGGAATCGGTGGCCTCCCCCGGCACGGTGATGCTGTCGGAGTCGACCGCCCGGCTCGTCGAACACCTCGTGACGCTGGCCGAGCCGGAGTGGGTGCACATCAAGGGGGCCGACGAACCGGTTTCCGCGCGCCGGCTGCTGGCGATCAGTCCACGGGACGGCCAGCTCGGGCGCGCCGACGCGGGCCTGGTCGGTCGGCGCTGGGAGATGGCAGCGCTCGACGCCCTCGTCGACCGCACGATCGGTGGCCGCGGCGGTGTGGTGAACGTGGTGGGACCGCCGGGCATCGGCAAGTCCCGGGCGGCCCGGGAGGCCGCGGCGCTGGCGGCCAGTCGCGGGGTCGAAGTGTTCTGGACATTCTGCGAGTCACACACCGGTGACATCCCCTTCGGTGTCGTGGCCCGATTGCTGCGGGCGAGCGCAGGAGTGACTGACGTCGACGACGAAACCGCCCGCACGCGGTTGCGGGCCTACGTGCCCGATGCCGACCCGCAGGATCTGCTGCTGCTGAATGATCTGCTCGGCATCGCCGACCCCGACGTGGCGCTGCCCCAAATCGATCCCGGTGCGCGGCGGCGCCGGTTGACCGCACTGATCAACACCGTGTCGCTGGCGCGCACCGATCCGGCGTTGTTCATCATCGAGGATGCGCACTGGATCGATGCGGTCAGCGAGTCGATGCTCGCCGACTTCCTGTCCGTCATTCCCCGCACCCCGTCGATGGTGCTGATCACCGCCCGCCCCGAATACCAGGGAGCGCTGACGCGGGTGCCCGGCGCCCAGACGATAGCCCTTGCCCCGCTGGGCGATTCGGACACCGCGACACTGATCGCCGAGCTGTTGGGATCAGATCCCTCGGTGGGCGAGCTGGCGGCGATCATCGCCGAGCGGGCCGCGGGGAACCCGTTCTTCGCCGAGGAGATGGTGCGCGAGTTGGTGCAGCGCGGGGTGCTGGCCGGTGAGCGCGGCGGCTACGTCTGTCGCACGGACGTCGCCGAGCTGAGCGTGCCTGCCACGGTGCAGGCCGCCATCGCCGCGCGCATCGACCGGCTGGGCACCGCAGCCCGACGCGCGCTGGACGCGGCGTCGGTGATCGGAGCCCGCTTCGATGCGGAGCTGCTGGCCACGCTGGGTATCGATGCGGTTGTCGACGAGCTGCTGGGCGCGGAGCTCATCGATCAGGTGCGGTTCACCCCCAGCGCCGAGTACGCCTTCCACCACCCGCTGATCCGCGCGGTGGCCTACGAATCGCAACTGAAAGCCGATCGCGCCGAATGGCACCGGCGGCTGGCCGCTGCGATCGATGAACGCGGATCGTCGGACGAAAACGCTGCGTTGATCGCCGAGCACATCGAGGCCGCCGGTGATCTGCTTGCCGCGTACGGCTGGCGCATGCGCGCCGCAACCTGGGCAAAACCTCGCGACATCACTGCATCTCGACTGAGTTGGGAGCGCGCCCGAAAGATCGCCGACGCCCTACCCGCCGACAGCCCCGACCGGGCTGCCATGCGCATCGCCCCGCGCACCATGCTGTGTGGGACCGCGTATCGAGTCCGTGGGAACGCAGCTGGCACCCGCTTCGCTGAACTCCGGGAGTTGTGCACCGCGGCCGGGGACGAGGCGTCGCTGGCAATCGGAATGGCCGGGCTGGTGATGGATCACGCGTATCAGGGCCGGATTCGTGAGGCGTCGCAGCTGGCATCGGAAGCCATGGCCATCATCGAGTCGCTTGACGATCCAACCTTGACGGTGGGGCTGTCCTTTCCGCCGATCTACGCCAAAATCGAGAGCGCCGAGTACTCCGCGGTGCTGCGGTGGTCCCAAAGAGTTGTCGACCTGGCTGACGGTGACCCCTCTAGAGGCAACTTCATTTTCGGGTCTCCGTTAGCGCTCGCCCTGACGTCGCGGGCCATGGCCTCATACTGGCTGGGTCGCCCAGGATGGCGCGAAGACCTGCACCAGGGAATAGCCATGGCCCGCAGCGCCGACCCCCTGACCTACGCTGCGGTCGTCGCCTTGGGATACTTCCCGGGGATACCGAATTACGCGCTGGCGGTCGATGATCGCGCGCTGCACGAGATCGAGGATGCGCTACAGATTGCCGAACGATCCGGCAATGACATGGCGTTGGCCTTCGCCTGGATGACGCTGGGCTTCGCGCTCGTGCACCGTCATACGGCTGCGGAGCGTGACCGCGGACAGTCGCTGCTTGCCGAGGTCAGCGACGTATTCGTGCGCCGGGGACACAACCTGGGGGATAGACCACTCGTCGACGTGTACTTGGCACGCGAGAGGGCTCGAGGCGGAGCTCGCGATGAAGCGTTGCCACTCATGTGCGCTGCGGTCGACCAACTGGTTCGCGAGGGACAACTGCTGTCGTGGGGCACTCCTGCGACGGGTGTTCTAGTGGAGACGCTGCTGGATCGCGGTGCACCGGGCGACGTCGCGCAAGCCGAGGCCGCGATCGAACGGTTGGCGGATGCTCCGGCCGACGACGGACTGGTGATGCGCGAGATCTGGCTGCTGCGGCTCCGGGCTCAGCTGGCGCGGGCTCACGGCGATACCGGGGCGTACGCGCACCTCCGGGAGCGCTACTGCGCGATGGCGGATTCGCTTGGCTTCGAAGGACACATCGACTGGGCCGAGGCAATGATCGAAGGCTGGGAATAGTCGGCAATTCGACGACCACCATCGACCTCATCCGGGATGCACTCTGCGGCGTCAGTGCTCGTGTGGTAGCCATCGCTTAAGGCCGGGTCAATAACGCCGTTCTTCGCGGTGAACGCCCTATCCTTGGGCAACTGGGCAGTCGCACGCCCTGGATCGGCGGTGCTCGGATGACGACGGGCGTGGCATGCGGATCGTGCGGAAATGGGCTGCGGGAGAACGCCAAGTTCTGTGACGAGTGCGGTGCGCCAAGTGCGGTTTCGGGTGACGCCGCGGAGTACAAGCAGGTGACGGTGTTGTTCGCCGATGTGGTGCGCTCGATGCAAATCGCGGCCGCCGTGGATGTCGAGCGGCTGCGCGACATCATGACCGGGCTCGTGGAACGGTCGGCGGCGATGGTGCGGCGCTACGGCGGCGGGAGCGTGGAATACACCGGCGACGGGCTGATGGCGCTCTTTGGCGCCCCGGTCGCGTTGGAGGATCATGCCTTTCGGGCGTGCCTGGCCGCACTGGCCATCCAAGAGGAGGCGGACCGGTTGGCCGCCGAGGTGGCCCGCCGCGACAGTGTCGATCTTCGGGTGCGGGTGGGCCTGAATTCCGGTCAGGTGATCGCCGGCGACATCGGTTCGGGGGCGCTGGGGTACACCGCGATCGGGGAACCGGTCGGGTTCGCCCAGCGGATGGAATCGGCGGCCTCCCCGGGCACGGTGATGCTGTCGGAGTCGACCGCCCGGCTCGTCGAACACCTCGTGACGCTGGCCGAACCGGAGTGGGTGCACATCAAGGGGGCCGACGAACCGGTTTCCGCGCGCCGGCTGGTGGCGATCAGCCCGCGCGACGGCCAGCTCGGGCGCGCCGAGGCGGGCCTGGTCGGTCGGCGCTGGGAGATGGCGGCCCTCGACGCCCTGGTGGACCGCACGATCGGTGGCCGCGGTGGTGTGGTGAACGTGGTGGGACCGCCGGGCATCGGCAAGTCCCGGGTTGCGCGGGAGGCCGCGGCGGTTGCGGCTGGTCGCGGGCTGGAGGTGTTTTGGACCTTCTGCGAGTCCCACGCCAGCGACATCCCGTTCCATGCCGTGACGCGGCTGCTGCGGGCGGGCCTCGGCGTGGCTGAACTGGACGGTGGCGCCGCCCGTGACCGGGTTCAGGAACAGGTCCCCGATGCCGACCCGCAGGATCTGCTGCTGCTCAATGACCTGTTGGGCGTCGCCGACCCCGATGTGGCGCTGCCCGCGATCGATCCGGATGCGCGGCGGCGTCGGTTGACCGCGCTGATCAACACCGTGTCGCTGGCGCGCACCGATCCGGCGTTGTTCATCGTCGAGGATGCGCACTGGATCGATGCGGTCAGCGAGTCGATGCTGGCCGACTTCCTCACGGTGATCCCGCAGACCAAGTCGATGGTGCTGATCACGTCGCGCCCCGAGTATCAGGGAGCGCTGACGCGGGTGCACGGTGCCCAGACGATAGCGCTTGCCCCACTGAATGATTCGGACACCACGGCGCTACTCGGCGACCTGTTGGGTTCCGATCCATCGGTCGATGAACTGATGGCGATCATCGCCGAGCGGGCCGCCGGGAACCCGTTTTTCGCCGAGGAGATGGTGCGTGAGCTGGTGCAGCGCGGGGCGCTGACCGGTGGGCGCAGTGGTTACGTCTGTCAAGCCGATGTCGCCGAGCTCAACGTGCCGGCCACGGTGGAGACCGCCATCGGGTCGCGTATCGACCGGCTGACCGTCCCGGCCAAGCGGACGTTGACCGCGGCGTCGGTGATCGGAGTCCGCTTCGACGCGGAGTTGCTGGCCGCGCTGGGGATCGAAGGGTCGTTTGACGAGCTGCTCAGCGCGGAACTGATCGATCAGGTGAAGTTCACCGCAAGCGCCGAGTACGCCTTCCACCATCCGCTGATCCGCGCGGTGGCCTACGAATCACAGCTGAAATCCGACCGCGCGCAGTGGCACCGCCGCCTGGCCACCGCGATACAGGAACGTGACCCACGCTCGGCGGAGGAGAACGCGGCGCTGATCGCCGAACACATTGAGGCCGCAGGCGACCTCCGCGAGGCGTACGGCTGGCACATGCGCGCCGCCACGCGGTCAGCCAACCGCGATCTCGGTGCTGCCCGGGTCAATTGGGAGCGGGCACGCCGGATCTCCGACGCGCTGCCAGCCGACGACGCTAACCAACTGTCGATGCGCATTGCCCCCCGCACCATGCTGCTCGCCACCGGCTGGCGAGTCGATGTGAACATCGCAGACCATTTCGACGAGCTGGCGCAGTTGTGCGGGCTCACCGGCGACAAAGTCTCGCTGGCGATCGGCATGGCCGGGCTGGTGGGGAGTCATGTGGTCCATGGGCGTGTGCGCGAGGCGTCGCAGCTGGCGTCCGAACAGATGGCGCTCCTGGAATCGTTGGGCGATCCCACCCCGACACTGGGGTTGGCGTTCATCGTGTTCGCCAATTGGTTCGACGCAGGGGAATTCGGCGAGATCTTGCGCTGGTCGCAGACCGTCATCGACCTGACTGACGGCGACCCCGCCAAGGGCGCCGGCTTCGGTGTGGGATCACCGCTGGCGATCGCGTTGACGTGGCGCGGTGTTGCTCGGTGGTGGCTGGACCGTGCCGGGTGGCGGCAAGACCTCCACGATGCGGTCACGATGGTCCGAAACAGCAACGCGGTAAGCAACGTCGGTGTTCTCGGCTGGAGCTATGGTCTCGCGATCCACTACGGGGTACTTCGAGCCGATGACGCCGTAGTGTGCGCGTTCGAGCAGGCGGTGCAGACCGCCGAGGGAGCGGGCGACGACTTCATGCTTGGTGTGGCGGAGTACTCGCTGGGTATCGCGCTGCTGAATCGGGATGCAGCGGCCGACCGTGACCGCGGGTTGGAGCTGATGGCGCAGGCTCGCGACGTTTTTCTGCGAGTGCGTAGCGTCTTCCTGGTCCCGGTCGCCGATTTGTGGGCCGCCAGGGAGAGAGCCAGGCGCGGCCAGCGCGATGTTGCGCTTCCCGTGATGCGCAACGCCGCAAACGAGCTGCAACAGGCAGGACGGATCGGCTATGGCGTTTGGGGCACAGGGGTTTTGGTGGAGACGTTGCTGGAGCGCGGCGCCGAGGACGACCTGTCCGAGGCCGAAGAGCAGATCGACTGGCTGACGAACGTGTCGGCAGACAGCGGTTCGGCGGCGCTCGAGATCACGCTGCTGCGGCTGCGTGCGCTGCTGGCCCGGGCCCGCGACGACGTTGCCTACCGGGACTTGGTGAGTGGCTATCACGAAATGGCGGAATCGCTTGGCTTCGAAGGACACATCGACTGGGCCGAGGCAATGATCGAAGGCTGGGAATAGTCGGCAATTCGACGACCACCATCGACCTCATCCGGTGAGGCGCGGGTCAATAACGCCGTTCTTCGCGGTGAACGCCCTATCCTTGGGCAATTGGAGTAGTGAGGACCTCCTGGATCGGCGGTGCTCGGATGACGGCAGGCGTGGCATGCGGATCATGCGGCACATGGGCTGCGGGAGAACGCCAAGTTCTGTGACGAGTGCGGTGCGCCAAGTGCGGTTTCGGGTGACGCCGCGGAGTACAAGCAGGTGACGGTGTTGTTCGCCGATGTGGTGCACTCGATGGAAATCGCGGCCGCCGTGGACGTCGAGCGGCTGCGCGACATCATGACCGAACTCGTCGAGCGGTCGGCGGCGGTGGTGCGCGCTACGGCGGGACCGCGGAGCACACCGGCGACGGGGTGATGGCACTCTTTGGCGCCCCGGTCGCGTTGGAGGATCATGCCTTTCGGGCCTGCCTGGCCGCACTGGCCATCCAGGAGGAGGCGAACCGGTTGGCGGCCGAGGTGGCCCGCCGCGACGGTGTCGATCTGCGGGTGCGGGTGGGCCTGAATTCCGGTCAGGTGATCGCCGGCGAGCTCGGATCGGGGGCGCTTGGGGTACACCGCGATCGGGGAACCGGTCGGGTTCGCCCAGCGGATGGAATCGGCGGCCTCCCCCGGGCACGGTGATGCTCTCGGAGTCGACCGCACGGCTCGTCGAACACCTCGTGACGCTGGCCGAACCGGAGTGGGTGCACATCAAGGGGGCCGACGAACCGGTCTGCGCGCGCCGGCTGCTGGCGATCAGCCCGCGCGAAGGCCAGCTCGGGCGCGCCGAGGCGAGCCTGGTCGGTCGGCGCTGGGAGATGGCGGCCCTCGACGCCCTGGTGGACCGCACGATCGGTGGCCGCGGTGGTGTGGTGAACGTGGTGGGACCGCCGGGCATCGGCAAGTCCCGGGTGGCCCGCGAGGCCGCAGCACTCGCATCCGATCGCGGCGTCGAGGTGGTGTGGGCCTTCTGCGAGTCGCATGCTCGTGACGTCCCGTTCCACGCGGTGAGGCGGCTCCTGCGCGCGGGCACCGGCGTGGCCGACCTCGACGACCAAGCCGCCCGCGCCCGGGTTCGGGAACAGGTCCCCGATGCCGACCCGCAGGATCTGCTGCTGCTCGATGATCTGCTCGGCATCGCCGACCCCGAGGTGCCGCTGCCCCCGATCGACCCGGATGCGCGGCGGCGCCGGTTGACCGCACTGATCAACACCGTGTCGCTGGCGCGCACCGAACCGGCCCTGTTCATCGTCGAGGATGCGCACTGGATCGATGCGGTCAGCGAGTCGATGCTGACCGACTTCCTCTCCGTCATTCCGCGCACCCCGTCGATGGTGCTGATCACCGCCCGCCCCGAATATGAGGGAGCGCTGACGCGGGTGCCCGGCGCGCAGACGATAGCGCTTGGGCCACTGGGTGATTCGGATACCTCGGCGCTTCTGAGTGAGTTGCTCGGTTCGGATCGCTCGGTCGCCGAGCTGGCGGCGATCATCGCCGAGCGGGCCGCGGGGAATCCGTTCTTCGCCGAGGAGATGGTGCGCGAGCTGGTGCAGCGCGGGGTGCTGGCCGGTGAGCGCGGCGACTATGTCTGTGAGGCCGATGCCGCTGAGGTGCGTGTGCCGGCCACGGTGCAGGCCGCCATCGAGGCGCGCATCGACCGTCTGACCACCGCGGCGAAGCGGACGTTGAACGCGGCGTCGGTGATCGGCGCCCGCTTCGGCCCGCAGCTGCTCGCCGCGCTGGGGATCGATCCGGTGGTCGACGAGCTGCTCCGTGTCGAGCTGATCGATCAGGTGCGGTTCACCCCCAGCGCCGAGTACGCGTTCCGGCATCCGTTGATCCGCGCGGTGGCCTACGAATCGCAGCTGAAAGCCGATCGCGCCCAGTGGCACCGGCGCCTGGCCGCCGCGATCCAAGAGTATGCGCCCGGCTCGGTGGAGGAGAACGCGGCGCTGATCGCCGAACACCTCGAAGCAGCGGGCGAGTTGCACGCGGCGTATGGCTGGCACATGCGCGCCGGCACATGGTCTACCAACCGCGATCTCGACGCCGCCCGGCTCAGCTGGGAGCGGGCCCGCCGTCTCGCCGACGCGCTGCCTGCCGACGACCCCGACCAGCTGTCGATGCGCATCGCCCCCCGCACCATGCTGTGCGCCACCGACTACCAAGGCCCAGAGATCCACGAAACCCGGGGCCGCTTCGCGGAGCTGCGGGAGTTGTGCAGCGCGGCCGGGGACAAGGTCTCGCTGGCCATCGCCATGAGCGGGCTGGCGACCGAGCTCATGTACACCGGGCGTTCGCGTGAGGGCTCGCGGCTGGCATCCGAACAGATGGCGCTGCTCGAGTCGATCGGCGATCCCACCTTGACCATGGGGTTGGCGTTCGTAGCGTTCTGCAATTGGTTCGATGCCGGTGAGTTCGGCGAGCTCTTGCGGTGGTCGCAGACGGTCGTCGACCTGGCCGCCGGTGATCCCACCAAGGGCGCCGGCTTCGGTGTGGGATCACCGCTGGCGGCCGCGTTGGCATTCCGCGGCTCTGCTCGGTGGTGGCTGGGCCGTCCCGGATGGCGCCAAGACCTCCACGACGCCGTCGCGATGGCCCGAAACAGCGACCCGGCAACCTTCGCCGCTGTCGTCGCCTGGACCTACGGATTCGCGATTCACTACGGGGTGCTTCGGGCCGATGACTCCGCGGTGCGCGTGAGCGAGGAGGCGGTGCAGATCGCCGCAGGATCCAGCAACGTCGTCGCACTGGGCTTGGCCGAGTACACGCTGGGTGTTGCGCTGCTGAGTCGGGACGCCGCGGCTGGCCGTCGTCGCGGGCTGGAGCTGATGGTGCAGTTCCGCGAGGTGGCGCGCGAGCGTGCTCCCTTCCTGGTCCCGGTCGCCGAGTTGTGGATCGCCCGGGAGAGGGCCACGCGCGGCGACCGCGATGCTGTTATTCCGGTGATGCGCCAAGCCGTGGACGAGCTGCACCAGGCAGGTCGCATCGGGTATGGCGTTTTCGGCACCAGCCTTCTGGTGGAGGCGCAGCTGGAGCGTGGCGCCGAGGGCGATCTGGCCGAAGCCCAACAGGCGATCGACCGGTTGGCGAACCTGCGGGCAGACGACGGTTCGGCGATGCGCGAGATCACGCTGCTGCGGCTGCGCACGCTACTAGCGAGGGCACGTGGCGACGACGTGGCCTACCGGGACTTGGCGAGTCGCTACCGGGCGATGGCTATCGCACACGGCTTCGAGGGGCATATCGCAATGGCCGAGGCGATGCGATCTGAGGGTGCTTAAAAGAGAACGGCGCCGGGGACCTATTCGGCCTCGTCCTCACGGTTGTTATCACTGTCGCCGTCGTCTTGGCCGCCGCTAAGCGCCTGCTTGAGGCTGTCGGAAACCGGGGTGACGGTCTTGTCGGTGTCACGGCCGGACTTGGTTGCGGCATCCCGCACCGACCTCTTGCGCTCCGGCTTGGCGGTCGTCTCGGTTGAGCCTCGCTCACCGGCGGAGCGCATCGTCGTGCGCCCGTTCCCGATGACCGAGTTCACCTCACCGGTGGTGTGGTTGATCTGGTCTCTTGTGGCCGCCAGCTTGCGACTGACCGTACGCTGGCTTCCCTCGAGATCGTCGTGGGTGACTGCGGGCGGCTTCGGTAGCTGTGAACCGACCGCGGGCAGAACATGTGAGACAACGTCACCGACATCGCGGTTGACCCTCTTGAGGGTGGTCTCCAACGCCGGGCCGCTCTGCTCGACGGTCTCGCCCTGATCGGCGGTGACGGGTGCGGGAGTGCTCAGGGCGGCGGCGATCCACTCAGGGCCGCAGCATTGTTGATGCCCTCGTCGATCGGGTCGTCCTGGCTGACTGCGGGCGGTTGCGGCGGCGGTGACCCGACGGTGGTCAGCAGTTGGGAGACACGTTCACCCGCGTCGCGGCCGACCGTCTCGACGGTGGACTCCGGCCCCGAGGCGAGCTGATCGACGGCCGCTTCCTGATCGGCGGTGACACGTGCGGGAATGCTCAGCAGCGGTGGCAAGCCGATGATGGCCAGGGCGTTGTTGACCCCCTCGCCGATTGCGTTGACCAGATCTGTGGCCACCGTCACCGGGTTGAGCGTCGGGATCAGTCGCGCCGGGGTGGGCTCCCACGGCGGGATGCTGCGGTCATAGCCCAGGTCCACGAGCACCCGGAAGAACGGCTCGACCACATCGATCAGCGACTCGGGCACCCCCAACATGCGCAGCGGACCGAACAACGGCAGGTCCGGGTTCTCGAAGAAGTAGTAGCTGGTGTCGCCGTGCTTACCCTGGTAGGCGGGAGACTGTCGTCGGTTCGGCAGGCAGGCTGACGTCGAAGGGAAACAAGTGCACGTATAAGAATCCCAGCGCCGCGTTCACGTCGGCGAAGAGGTTGAGCGGATACAACGGGAAATCGCCCATGAAGTCGTACTGCCGGTTGATCTCCACCGTGTCGAACTGGGTGTCGGTCGGTGCGGGACCGTTGAACGTCCAGTCGAGGATCGGGATGTAGAGGCCGGGGAACCGGGCAAGAAGGCCGCCGTTGGGCAGATTTTCGTCACCGCCCAGCACGAAGTCGATATCGGGGGCCTCGGTTCCCGCCGGGTACTGCTCGGCCAGCTTGCGCTTCTCCCGGTTCGCGATGAGCGCGCTCTGCGAGTAGCCGTAGATCACCAGATCGTCGTTGCCGTGTGCGGCCATCGCCCGCTCCAGGTCGGTGACCCCTTGCAGGACCGACTGATCGAGGGTGAGCTCGAAGAGCAGATTCGACCACGGCACGTCCCACGCTGGGCCGCCGGGCCCGAAAATCTCCGGAGACCCCCGCAACGCCTAGCAGCGAGAGGAGGCGACCAGGCACCGCGGAGGGCCACAACCCCTCTGGCGTCGTCACCTTGACGTATTCGATGTTCTGCCCCGGGTGCGTCGGCACGATGAACCGGTTCTTCACCGACTCGACGTAGAAATCGTCGGGCGTGGGGACGCCGCTCGTGCCCATGATCAAGCCGCACGTAACGTCGGTGCGCGTACACGGCGCGCTCGAGGCCGACAGCCGCACGGCTGGCGACACCTTCGGCGCCGGCACGACCGTGGCCATCACCACCAGCACTGCGGTACCGATCGACACCGTCATCCGCGTGGCAGCGCGCCGAACATTCCCTACGCCCAGCGCGACCGCCAATGCTCCGACGCGACCGATGTATTTTGCGGTACTCATCGTCGTCCTTCCGTTTATGTCGCCGCGGGACGACGGCCGCCGTGTGTGGCGTCATAGTTCCGTGATGGGATCGTCGCTCGCGGACGGGCTCGGCGAGCGCAGTAGCGCGACACTGCAATTTCGCGCGGTTTCGGCGCGGCCTACTGAGTTGCGACCTTGACTCCCACGCGCTTCCCCTGACCAGACGGCAGGCAGTCCCGCGTCGTCCGCGGTTGAAAGGATGCGCGCAACCGAAAGCTCAGCGGCCTCAGTGCATGCGTCGTGGCCGTAGTCTGTCGGCCTTTGCGCTGAAAGAGCAAGCGATCGATCGGCATCGCTTAACGCCCGGGTCAATAACGCCGTTCTTCGCGGTGAACGCCCTATCCTTGGGCAACTGGGGCAGTCGCACGCCCTGGATCGGCGGTGCTCGGATGACGACGGGCGTGGCATGCGGATCATGCGGAAATGGGCTGCGGGAGAACGCCAAGTTCTGCGACGAGTGCGGTGCGCCAAGTGCGGTTTCGGGTGACGCCGCGGAGTACAAGCAGGTGACGGTGCTGTTCGCCGATGTGGTGCACTCGATGCAAATCGCGGCCGCCGTGGACGTCGAGCGGCTGCGCGAAATCATGACCGAACTCGTCGAGCGGTCGGCGGCGGTGGTGCAGCGCTACGGCGGGACCGCGGAGCACACCGGCGACGGAGCTGATGGCACTCTTTGGCGCCCCAGTCGCGTTGGAGGATCACGCCTTTCGCGCCTGCCTGGCCGCACTGGCCATCCAGGAGGAGGCGAACCGGTTGGCGGCCGAGGTGGCCCGCCGCGACGGTGTCGATCTTCGGGTGCGGGTGGGCCTGAATTCCGGTCAGGTGATCGCCGGCGAGCTCGGATCGGGGGCGCTTGGGGTACACCGCGATCGGGGAACCGGTCGGGTTCGCCCAGCGGATGGAATCGGTGGCCTCCCCCGGGCACGGTGATGCTGTCGGAATCGACCGCACGGCTCGTCGAACACCTCGTGACGCTGGCCGAACCGGAGTGGGTGCACATCAAGGGGGCCGACGAACCGGTCTGCGCGCGTCGGCTGGTGGCGATCAGCCCACGGGACGGCCAGGTCGGGCGCGCCGACGCGAGCCTGGTCGGCCGGCGCTGGGAAATAGCGGCCCTCGACGCCATGGCGGACCGCGTGATCGCTGGCCGCGGTGGTGTGGTGAACGTGGTGGGACCGCCGGGCATCGGCAAGTCCCGGGTGGCCCGGGAGGCCGCGGCGCTGGCGGCCGGTCGCGGGGTCGAGGTGTTTTGGGTCTTCTGCGAGTCCCATGCTCGTGACGTTCCGTTTTACGCCGTGACGCGGCTGCTGCGGGCGGGCAGCGGCGTGGCCGACCTCGACGGCGACGCCGCCCGCGCCCGGGTTCAGGAACAGGTCCCGGATGCCGACCCGCAGGATTTGCTGCTGCTCAATGACCTGTTGGGCATCGCCGACCCCGAGGTGGCGCTGCCCGCGATCGACCCGGATGCGCGGCGGCGCCGGTTGACCGCACTGATCAACACCGTGTCGCTGGCGCGCACCGATCCGGCGTTGTTCATCATCGAGGATGCGCACTGGATCGATGCGGTCAGCGAGTCGATGCTGGCCGACTTCATCTCCGTCATTCCGCGCACCCCGTCGATGGTGCTGATCACCTCCCGCCCCGAATATGAGGGGGCGCTGACGCGGGTGCCCGGCGCGCAGACGATAGCGCTTGGGCCACTGGGTGATTCGGATACCTCGGCGCTGCTGGGTGAGCTGCTGGGTTCGGATCCCTCGGTCGGCGAGCTGGCGGCGATCATCGCCGAGCGGGCCGCGGGGAATCCGTTTTTCGCCGAGGAGATGGTGCGCGAGTTGGTGCAGCGCGGGGTGCTGGCCGGCGAGCGCGGCGACTATGTTTGTGAGCGCCGATGCCGCTGAGGTGCGTGTGCCGGCCACGGTGCAGGCAGCGATCGAGGCGCGCATCGACCGCCTGGACACCCCGGCCAAGCAAACGTTGAACGCGGCGTCGGTGATCGGAGCCCGCTTCGGCGCCGCAGCTGCTGGCCGCGCTGGGTATCGATCCGGTGGTCGACGAGCTGCTCCGTGTCGAGCTGATCGATCAGGTGCGGTTCACCCCCAGCGCCGAGTACGCGTTCCGGCATCCGTTGATCCGTGCGGTGGCCTACGAATCGCAGCTGAAATCCGATCGCGCCCAGTGGCACCGGCGCCTGGCCACGGCCATCCAAGAGCGCGAGCCGGCAGCAGCCGAGGAGAACGCGGCGCTGATCGCCGAACATCTCGAGGCCGGCGGCGAACTGCACGCCGCCTATGGCTGGCACATGCGCGCCGCCGCGTCGTCAGCCAACCGCGATCTCGACGCCGCCCGGCTCAGCTGGGAGCGGGCACGCCGGATCGCCGACCGACTACCCGACGACGACCCCGACCAAGTGTCGATGCGCATCGCCCCCCGCACCATGCTGTGTGCCACCGACTGGCGATCAATTCAGGAAAGCCGGGGCCGCTTCGCGGAGCTGCGGGAATTGTGCAGCGCGGCCGGGGACAAGGTCTCGCTGGCCATCGCCATGACCGGGCTGGCAGCCGATCTCCTCTACGCTGGGCGTTCGCGTGAGAGCTCGCGGCTGGCATCCGAACAGATGGCGCTGCTCGAGTCGATCGGCGATCCCACCCCGACCATCGGGTTGGCGTTCGGAGCGTTCTGCACCTGGTTGGATTCCGGTGAATTCGGCGAAATCGTGCGGTGGTCGCAAACCGTCATCGACCTGGCCGATGGCGACCCCGCCAAGGGCGCCGGCTTCGGTCTGGGGTCACCGCTGGCGGTTGCGTTGGCATATCGCGGCACTGCTCGATGGTGGCTGGGCCGTCCCGGATGGCGGCAGGACCTCCACGACGCCGTCGCGATGGCCCGAATCAGCGATCCGACAACCTACGCCTGTGTCGTCACCTGGACCTACGGTTTCGCGATCCATGGCTATGGGGTGCTTCGGGCCGATGACTCCGCGGTGCGCGCAATCGAGAAGGCGGTGCAGGCCGCCGAGGGAACCAGCAACGATACCGCTGTTGGCCTAGTCAATTACACGCTGGGTGTCGCGCTGCTGAGTCGGGACGCAGCGGCCGACCGTCACCGCGGGCTGGAGCTGATGGTGCAGGTCCAAGACATCTGGCTGCGCGAGCGTGCTCTCTTCCTGGTCCCAGTCACCGAGTTGTGGGTCGCCCGGGAGAGGGCCAGGCGCGGCGACCGCGATAGTGCCATTCCGGTGATGCGCAAAGCCGTGGACGAGATGCACCAGGCAGGACGGCTCTTCTATGGCGTTTGGGGCACCGGCGTGCTGGTGGAGACGCTGCTGGAGCGCGGCGCCGAGGGCGACCCGGCCGAAGCCCAACAGGCGATCGACCGGTTGGCGAACCTGTCGGCAACAGAAGGTTCGGCGATCCGCGAGATCACGCTGTTGCGGCTGCGCGCGCTGCTAGCCCGGGCCCGGGCGGCGGCGACGACGACGACGACGACGACGACGACGACGTTGCCTACCGGGACGTGGTGAGTCGCTATCGCGAAATGGCGGAATCGCTTGGCTTCGAAGGACACATCGACTGGGCCGAGGCAATGATCGAAGGCTGGGAATAGTCCGCAGGTTCTACGATTCCGCGAATGTCTTGGCATGTCCTTGATTGAGCAAAAAGAACGACGATGACCATTCGGTGGTGGCGGTCACGGTCGGGCACACGTTAGCGTCGCGGACGTCAATATCGTCACTTTGTCCCATCCGCGTGCATGAGGAGCCATACGCTCACCGCATTAGTCAGTCAGTCAGTGGGTGCCACCGGACCGCGGAGGATGCAGTGACGCCGACATCGACAGTGTGTCGGTCGTGCGGCGCCGCGCCGCGCGAGAGTGCCCGATTCTGTGATGCGTGCGGGTCACTGCTTATGGCATCGGCCGATGCTGCCGAGTACAAGCAGGTGACGGTGTTGTTCGCCGATGTGGTGCGGTCGATGGATTTCGCGGCCGCCGTGGATGTGGAGCGGCTGCGCGAAATCATGACCGAACTCGTGGAGCGGTCGGCGGTGGTGGTGCAGCGCTACGGCGGGACCGCGGAGCACACCGGCGATGGAGTGATGGCGCTGTTCGGCGCTCCGGTTGCGTTGGAGGATCATGCCTTTCGGGCGTGCCTGGCCGCGTTGGCCATCCAGGAGGAGGCGAACCGGTTGGCGGCCGAGGTGGCGCGCCGCGACGGCTTGGCGCTGCGAGTGCGGGTGGGCCTGAATTCCGGTCGGGTGATCGCCGGCGAGCTCGGGTCGGGGGCGTTGGGGTACACCGCGATCGGCGAACCGGTCGGGTTCGCCCAGCGGATGGAATCGGTGGCGCCCCCGGGCGGGGTGACGCTGTCGGAGTCGACCGCCCGGCTCGTCGAACACCTCGTGACGCTGGCCGAACCGGAGTGGGTGCACATCAAGGGGGCCGACGAACCGGTGTCGGCGCGTCGGCTGGTGGCGATCAGCCCACGCGAAGGCCAGCTCGGGCGCGCCGAAGCCAGCCTGGTCGGTCGGCGCTGGGAGATGGCCGCCCTCGACGCGATCGTGGACCGCGCGATCAGTGGCCGCGGCGGTGTGGTGAACGTGGTGGGACCGCCAGGCATCGGCAAATCTCGGTCGGCGCGCGAGACCGCGGCGCGGGCGGCCGGCCGCGGCGTCGAGGTGTCTTGGGCCTTCTGCGAGTCACACGCCGGCGACATTCCCTTCCAGGCCGTGGCACGGCTGCTGCGGGCCACCACCGGCGTGGCCGGCCTCGATGGGGAAGCCGCCCGGGTTCGGCTGCGGGCCCAACTTCCAGACGCCGACTCGCAGGATCTGCTGTTGCTCGATGACCTGCTCGGCATCGCCGACCCCGACGTGCCGCTGCCCCAGATCGACCCGGATGCGCGCAGGCGCCGACTGACCGCCCTGATCAACACGGCGTCACTGGCGCGCACCGAACCGGCCCTGTTCATCATCGAGGACGCGCACTGGATCGATGCGGTCAGCGAGTCGATGCTTGCCGACTTCCTCGCCGTCATTCCGCGCACCCCGTCGACGGTCCTGATCACCTCCCGACCCGAGTACGACGGGGCGCTGACGCGGGTGCGCGGCGCTCAAACGATAACGCTTGCCGCACTGGATGATTCGGAGACCAAAGCTCTGCTGGCTGAGCTGCTGGGGTCGGATCCCTCGCTCAGCGAGTTGACGGCGATCATCGCCCGCCGCGCCGCGGGAAGCCCGTTCTTCGCCGAGGAAATGGTGCGTGACCTCGTCCAGGGCGGGGTGCTGACGGGCGAACATGGCAACTACGGATGCCACACCGATGTCGCCGAGGTGAGCGTTCCGGCCACGGTTCAGGCTGCCATCGAGGCGCGCATCGACCGGCTGACCGCCACGGCCAAGCGGACTTTGAACGCGGCGTCGGTGATCGGAGCCCGCTTCGGGCCGGACCTACTCGTGGCACTGGGACTCGCTCCGGTGTTCGAGGAACTGCTCAGGGTCGAGCTGATCGATCAGGTGAAGTTCACCCCGAGTGCCGAGTACGCCTTCCACCACCCGTTGATCCGCACGGTGGCCTACGAATCACAGTTGAAATCCGACCGCACCGAATGGCACCGGCGCCTCGCCGCCGCGATCCAAGAATTCGAGCCGGGGTCGGTGGATGACAACGCGGCGCTGATCGCCGAACATCTGCAGGCGGCCGGCGAACTTCACGCCGCCTATGGCTGGCACATGCGCGCAGGCGCCTGGTCGGCCAACCGCGGTGTCGGCGCCGCCCGGGTCAGCTGGGAGCGGGCACGCCGGATCGCCGACGCGCTGCCCACGGACGACCCCGACCAATTGTCGATGCGCATCGCCCCCCGCACCATGCTGTGCGCCACCGACTGGCACGCCCGAGCAGTCCACGAAGGCCGGGGCCGCTTCGCGGAATTGCGGGAGTTGTGCAGCGCAGCCGGGGACGAGGTCTCGCTGGCCATCGGTATGAGCGGGCTGGCCACCGAGCTCCTGTTCGCTGGGCGTTCGCACGGCGCGCGGCTGGTATCCGAACAGATGGCGCTGCTCGAGTCGATCGGCGATCCCGCGCTGACCATCGGGTTGGCTTTCCCCGCGTTCACCAACTGGTTCAGTGTCGGCGAATTCGGTGAGATCTTGCGGTGGTCGCAGACCATCATCGACCTGGCCGCGGGCGACCCCGCCAAGGGCGCCGGCTTCGGTCTGGGATCACCGCTGGCGGTCGCGGTGGCATTTCGCGGCGTTGCGCGGTGGTGGCTGGGCCGTCCCGGGTGGCGGCAGGACCTCGACGACGCCGTCGCGATGGCCCGAAACAGCGACCCGGCAACCCTCGGCGTTGTGGTCACCTGGACCTACGGTCTGGCGATCGTCTACGGGGTGCTTCGGGCCGACGACTCCGCGATGCACGCGATCGAGGAGTCGGTACAGAGCGCCCACAGGGCCAGCAGCGATATCGCACTGATCTTCACCGAGTACTCGTTGGGTGGGGCGCTGCTGTGTCGCGACACCGCGGCCGACCGTCACCGCGGGCTGGAGCTGATGGTGCAGGCCCGCGAGTGGCAGCGGGAGCGGATGCCCTCCCTGGTTCCGGCCACCGACTTGTTAGCCGCCAGGGAGCGGGCCAGGCGCGGCGACCGCGACGCTGCCATACCGGTGCTACGCGCAGCGGTCGACGAGCTGTACGAGGCGGGACGGCTCGGGTATGCCGTATGGGGCACCGACGCTCTGGCGGAGGCGCTGCTCGAGCGTGGCGCCGACGGCGACCTGGCCGAAGCCCAAGAGATGATCGACCGGTTGGCGAACATGCGGCCCGATCAGAATTGGGTGATGCGCGACATCACGCTGCTACGGCTGCGCGCGCTGCTAGCCCGGGCCCGCGGCGACGATGTCGCCTACCGGGATTTGGTGAGTCGCTATCGCGAAATGGCGGAGTCGCTTGGCTACGAAGGACATATCGCCTGGGCGGAGGCGATGATCGAGAGTAGGGAATAGTCCGTGAGGGAATGCGACAACCACGATCGACATCGCCGATTGTGGTTGTCGCGAGCGCGGTCAGCGGTGAACCACACTCATAGGCACCTAGAGCTTGAGAATGGGTTGTCATATGGCTGGCGTTAAATCGTGCTAAATCATTTGGAACCGTGGCATCGTCGGTTGGCACGACGACCGCACCAGTTGTCCTCCGCGGCCTGATCCTGCTGCCGCCAAGCTCGCGTCAACTGGTTCGCAGCACCTCGACCGTCTCCAGCCGCCGCGAATGGACCACGGGATACACCGCTGCGGTCAGGACGATCATGAACACCGCTGCCACTCCAGTTCGCAGCGCCAACGGCATTACCCCCCAGTCGATCTTGAAGCCGTAGAACACCGGCGAGCTCAGCGACCACAGATACGTCAGGCCCACACCCCCGAGCACGGCGACGCCGGAGACCAGCAGGCCGAGCAAGGCGGCATTGGCGATGATCACGGCCTGTTCTTGCCCAGGGGTCACCCCGATCGCCCGCAACGCGGCTCGCTCACGCCTGCGTTGCACGAGTCCCAGCACGTACACGTTCAGCACGCTCAGACCGGCAGCCGCCATCACGACGTACCCCGCGATTGTCAGGGGCTGCAGGAACCGGGTGATCCCGTCGGCGGCCACCGAGCGCCACCGCTCGTTGTCGTACACCCATAATCCGGCGCCAAGTTTCAGGAAATCGTCACGGTGGGCTTTCGCTTCGGCGGCGGACGGATAGGCCACCGCGACCTGGTCGCGTACGGCAGCCCAATCGGTACGCGCCAATCCTTCGGAGACCAGAACGATGTCGCCCACCGAAGCGTCATTGACCATCTGCGGACGAACGATTCCAGCCACGCGATACTGTTTCGGCCCGTCGACGGTGGGCAATTCGACGGTGTCGCCGTTGGCGACACGCAGCCGGCTGGCGGCAATCTCGCTCAGACCGATCTCCCCGGCCTGCAGCCCCTGCCAGAACCGGTCAAGCTCCTCGGTCGGCTCATACAGCGCTTGGCTGTACCAATCCCCGGGTGCGACACCAACGACCAAGCGTGACAATGCCCCTGACGAGATCGTCGATTGCCAGCGCGACGACACGCTCCGCCCGTCGGCGGCACCGGCCACCAGCTCGAACGTGGCGTCGGAGATCCGGCCGTCCCGCTGATCGAACACCGACTGGGCGGACATCAACAAGGCGGCGGGCAATCGGTCAGATTTCTGCTCGGCAACCTGCTTAGTGCCGAGCAGCTGCATGCTGTATGAGCTGATGGCCAGGCTTGCGCTCTCCGCGAGCAGCGCGGCGGAGAAGGCGAACAGCAGCGCGTAACGTCGGGCATCGGCACCCAGCAGACGCCCCAAAGCGGGGCGCGCGAACGTCAGCAACTCGATCAACACCCCGGCGCCACGCGGGGCGAACCACACCGTCACCAATACCACCCCGCACAACGCCACCGTCAGGTTGTTGATGCCGACCTTCAGTGGCAGCGATCCGCGCTCGAATATCTTCATCGCGACGACGGCGCCCGCCAGCAGAACCACCCCGACGAACAGCGGCCACACCGGGATCTTCCTCGCGCGCTGCACTCCGCCGACGCTCGCCATCGACTCCAACGGCCCGTCACGGAGCAATCTGGTGGCCGGACCGATCATCGCGAAGATTCCGCAGACGATCCCCGCGGCTGCTCCATCCCGATCAAGTTCGGCGTGAAGTGCGCTGTGACGGTGCCGCCGGACCCGGCCAACATGGGTCGCCCGATTCTGTCCACCAGATACTGCCCGAACAGGAAACCGCTTGGGACGCCCAATAATCCCCCGAGGAGACCCACCGCGGCACCCTCACCGAGCATCCCGCCGAACAACCCAACCGGCTTTGCGCCGATCGCGCCGATCGTTCCCATCACCGCCCGCCGGTCCTCCACGGCCAGCAGGATCGTGTTCACGGCGATGAGGACGCCGATGAGGATGCCGGCCAGCGCGGTCAGGTTGAGATTCTGTGTGGCGCCTTCGAATATGGCCGGCAAGTGCGGCCGAGGCGGGCCTGCCGTCGCGACGCCGGCGATGACGCGGTCGACGTCGGCCGTGACGGCGGTTATTTCAGTGCCCTTTTTCGGCAGGACGAACGCGGCCGTCGCGTAACCGGGAGTGGAGAGCATGCGCGCGGCGATGTCCACGGACGGGGCCAACAGCACGTAGCCGTCGTTGATGCCCTCGACGCGGTCGAACTCCGGGAAGGTCGATCCGAGGTGCGCCGAACCTGGAGGCAAGCCGGGGATGCGCAGCTCTTGGCCGAGCTGTAGCCCATACCGCTGGGCGATGAGCGACGGAATCTGTAGCGGTACGCCGGGGCCGTCTGCGGGCTTCTCATGGGCGCGCTGCTCGCAGTTGAACGAGCCGACCAGCAGCTCGATCTGGCACGACCCGCCGAGCAGAAAGAACCCGTGAGTGCCGCCGGCGATATCCACGGGCGTCAAGCCGGCGACGATTTGGATGACGGCCTCGGCCCCTGCGACCTCGGCGTGCAACCGGTTCACCGTCTCGATCGGCAACCGACCGCTTATGTTCGGCGTAACCTCGACCACCCCCGTCTCAGCGGCGTGGGTGAGCGACGGGCCGAATGCATCGAACGGGCGGACGAGCTCGGATTTGAGGATCAGGACTCCGAGAACCACCGTCACTCCGAGCGCGACGCCGATCACGCTGAGCAGCGTCCGGCGCCAGTCGGCGACCAACGCGGCGAGGTGGATCCGCCGGAAGGACAGCCATCCGGCGCGCAGCCGGTGCATTACGGCTCCGCGACGGGCGCGGCGGCGTCGATCGCGTGCGCACGCCCGTCGACAAGGTGCAGAACGCGGGAGCCGTAGCGCGCCGCGGACTGATCGTGTGTCGCCATGATGACCGCCGCGCCGTCTTCGTCTGACAGCGAGCGCATTAGATCCAGGACCTCGGTCGACGAATGGCTGTCCAGGTTTCCGGTCGGCTCGTCGGCGAGGATGATGGACGGCCGGGCCACCAGCGCACGCGCCACCGCCACCCGTTGCATCTGTCCGCCCGACAGTTCGGCCGGCCGGTGTCGGACCCGATCGCCCAGCCCGACCCGTTGCAGTAGCTCCTCGGCGCGTGCGTCCGCTGATCGGGCCGGCATACCGTCGAGCACCAGCGGCAACGACACGTTCTCGACTGCGGTCAGCATGGGCACCAAGTTGAAGAACTGGAACACGAATCCGAGGTTGCGCCGCCGGAACGCGGCGCGCGCGCCGGCGCTCATCGCCCACACGTCCTGGCCGTCCACGGCCACAGTGCCGGTGTCCGGCGCATCCAGCCCGCCGGCGATATGCAGGAGGGTCGATTTGCCGGCCCCAGATGGTCCGGTCACGACGACGAATTCACCTGCGTCCAACGTGAAGTCAAAGGCGACGAGCACGTGCACCTGCTCGTCGCCCCTGCGGTACGTTTTGCCGACGCCCTTGAGCTGCAGTACCGGCTTCATGGATCGCCGCGGTATCCCGTGGGCGTTCAGCGGTACGCATCGCCGGCCGCGTAACCGCTACTGCCCGTCATGAACACCGAATCAGCCAATCGAGTCCGTTGGTGGTGGCGTGCGCCGCGACCGGCGCGCATGCCGCGAGCGGTGCTCCCCTCGAGCTTCACCGATCGCGGCACGCAGAACCATGGGCTCGACGGTCAGGAACGCGGTCACAGCCGGCGCATTTCTCGTGCCATGGCGGCCTGTTCGAGAAAGGCGTCGCGGCGCGGCGGATACTGACGCGGTGCCGCCCGTGAATCCTGAGATGAACTGAGGAACATCCCGCGCACGGCGGCAATCACCCTGTTCGCGGGTTTGGTACGCGGCAACGCCACGGCAGCCGCCGTGCTGAAGGCCACTTCCTGCGCGGTGATGAGAACCAGCGGCCGACTCACACGTTTCGACGACGGGATCGAGGATCTTCGACGACAACCTGCGGTTCGGCGGGTGCCGTAAATAATTCGGACACTTCGGCCTTCTTCCTCTTGGCGTTGTGACCGACTAATCGTCACTCGCGTTCGGCGAGACGAACGCAGTAGTGCCCTACTGCACTCTCGCTCGGTCTCGGCGCGGTACTACTTAGTCGCGATCTGGGGCTTCTGCTTGTTCCCTGCCCAGACGGCGACGGCTTCGGTGGTGCGCCCCGCGTCGGCGGATACGACCGCGGGCGCCCATGTCGCTTCCCGTCGGGCGCCCGTTAGTGCGGCGCACGTCAATATCGTCACTTTGTCCCATCCGCGTGCGTGAGGAGCCATACGCTCACCGCATCAGTCAGTCAGTGGGTGCCGCCGGACCAGCGGCGGATGCCGTCGTCCGCGGTTGAAACGCATCGGCTCAACTCCGACGTCAATAACGCGGCCCTTCGCTGGTGAACCTCCTATTCTTGGGCGATCGGGGTGAGCGCGACCCCGAGATCGGCGGTACTCGATGACGGCGGGCGTGGCTTGCGCATCATGCGGCACTGGGCTGCGGGAGAACGCCAAGTTCTGTGACGAGTGCGGTGTGCCAACTGCGGTTTCGGGTGACACAGCGGAGTACAAGCAGGTGACGGTGCTGTTCGCCGATGTGGTGCGCTCGATGGGGATCGCGGCTGCACTTGACATAGAGCGGTTGCGCGAGGTCATGACCGAGCTCGGTGGAGCGGTCGGCGGCGGTGGTGCATCGGTACGGCGGGACCGTGGAGTTCACCGGGGACGGCGTGATGGCGATCTTCGGCGCCCCAGTTGCGTTGGAGGATCATGCTTTTCGGGCATGCCTGGCCGCCCTGGACATCCAGGATCAGGCGAACCGGTTGGCGGCCGAGGTGGAACGCCACGACGGTGTCACGCTGAGACTGCGGGTGGGCCTGAATTCGGGTCGGGTGATCGCCGGTGAGATCGGCTCTGGGTCGTTGGGGTACGCCGCGATCGGGGAGCACGTCGGCCTGGCCCAGCGGATGGAATCGGTGGCGCCTCCGGGCGGGGTGATGCTGTCCGAGTCGACCGCACGGCTGGTCGAGCACATCGCCGTGCTGGCGGAACCGGAGTGGGTGCGTATCAAGGGGGCCGACGAACCACTGTGCGCGCGCCGGCTGGTCGCGATCGAGCCTCGGCACGGCCTGCTCGGGCGCACCGAATCGAGCCTGGTCGGTCGCCACAGCGAGATGGCCGCCGTTGGCGATATGGTGGCGCGCACGATTGGTGGCCGCGGTGGTGTCGTAGGTGTGGCAGGACCGCCGGGCATCGGTAAGAGCCGGGTGGCGCGGGAGGCCGCGGCGCTGGCGGCTGGCCGCGGGCTCGAGGTGTGTTGGACCTTCTGCGAGTCCCACGCCAGCGACATCCCGTTCCATGCCGTGACCCGACTGCTGCGGGCAGGCCTCGGCGTGGCCGAACTGGACGGTGACGCCGCCCGCGACCGGGTCCGGGAACAGGTCCCCGATGCCGACCCGCAGGATCTGCTGCTGCTCAATGACCTGCTCGGCATCGCCGACCCCGATGTGGCGCTGCCCGCGATCGACCCGGATGCGCGGCGGCGCCGGTTGACCGCACTGATCAACACCGTCTCGCTGGCGCGCACCGAGCCTGCGCTGTTCATCATCGAGGACGCGCACTGGATCGATGCGGTCAGCGAGTCGATGCTGACCGACTTCCTGTCCGTCATTCCGCGCACCCCGACGATGGTGCTGATCACCGCCCGCCCCGAATACCAGGGAGCGTTGAGGCAGGTGCCCGATGCGCGAACGATAGCGCTTGGCCCGCTTAGTGATTCGGACACCGCAGCCCTGCTCGGTGAACTACTCGGTTCGGATCCCTCGGTCGGAGAGATGAGTTCGGCCATGGTCGAACGGGCCGCCGGGAACCCGTTCTTCACCGAAGAGATGGTGCGTGAGTTGGTGCAGCGCGGCGTGCTGCAGGGCGAACACGGTGGCTACGTCTGTCGCGCGGATGCCGCCGAGGTGGGGGTGCCGGCCACCGTGCAGGCGGCCATCGCGGCCCGCATCGACCGCCTCGACAGCCGTGCCAAGCGGACGTTGAACGCCGCGTCGGTGATCGGAGCGCGCTTCGGGGCGCAGTTGCTCAGTGCACTGGAGATCGATCCGGATGTCGACGAGCTAGTCAAAGCCGAGTTGATCGACCAGGTGAGGCACACCCCGAACGCCGAATACGCCTTCCGCCACCCGTTGATCCGCGCGGTGGCCTACGAATCACAGCTGAAATCCGATCGCGCGGAGGTGCATCGGCGGCTGGGCGTGGCCATCGAATCGGGCAGCCCGGAATCAGCTGACCAGAACGCCGCGCTGATAGCCGAACATCTGGAGGCCGCCGGTGACCGCGAGGCCGCGTACGCCTGGCACATGCGCGCCGCGGCCTGGTCGACCCACCGTGACATCGCCGCAGCGAGGGTCAGTTGGGAGCGGGCCCGTCAGATCGCCGACGCTTTGCCCGCCGACTACCCGGGCCGCACCGCAGATGCAAATCGCACCCCGCACGATGGTGTGCGGCGCCGGCTGGCGAGTCGATGCGCACATCGCCGGCCATTTTCAGGAGCTGCGGGCGTTGTGCGCGCTCGCCGGCGACAACGCGTCGCTGGCCCTTGGCATGACCGGCATGGTGATGGATCACATGATGCATGCCCGCCTGCGAGAGGCGGCGCGGACTGGCATCCGAACAGATGGCGCTTCTCGAGTCGATCGGCGATGCGGCCCTGACCGTTGGGGCGGGGTTCATCGCGATCCTCGTGAAGTACCGCACCGGGGCAATCGCCGACGTGCTGCGGTGGTCGCAAAGCGTCATCGATTGGGCCGACGGTGACCCCACCAAGGGCAACCTCATCGTGGGATCGCCGCTGGCGATGGCGCTGGTCTGGCGCGGCGTTGCCAGGTTCTGGCTGGGCCTCGACGGGTGGCGTGAGGACCTCGACGACGCCACTGCGATGGCCCGGAGTAGCGACTTGGCAACCCACACCCTGGTCGTCTTCTGGAAGTACGGTTGGACGACTACGAACGGCGTCCTCGTCGCCGACGACGACGCGCTTCGCGAGCTCGACGATGCGCTGCGGGTCGCCGAACGATCGGGCGACGATACCGCGCTCGGCCTTGCCAAATACGTGCTGGGTCTCGCGCTGACGCAACGGGACGGCGCCGCGGACTATCAGCGCGGACTGGAGCTGCTGGCGCAGGTCCGCGACATGTGCCTGCACCACCGGTTCTACCGGAGCGAATTGCAGGGCCTGGAGGTTGCTGACGCGTTGGACAGAGTCCGGCGCGGCGACCTCGACGGAGCCATCCCGGTGATTCGGAAAGTCATAGACGGTTTCTTCGAGGCAGGACAGCTCGCGTACGGCGCTGCCGGCACCGCCTTCCTGGTGGAGGCGCTGCTGGACCGTGGCACCGAGGGTGACCTGGCCGAAGCCGAAAGCGCGATCGACCGTGCGGCGAAGCTGCCGGCAGACGACGGTTTGGTGCTGCGTGACATCTGGCTGCTGCGGCTGCGCGCCCTGCTGGCCCGCGCCCGAGGTGACGACGTCGCATACCGCGACTTGGCGGGTCGCTATCGCGCGGAGGCGGAATCGCTTGGCTTCGAAGGGCACATGGCGATGGCCGCGGCGATGGGCCACTCATGACTCATACATCGGCGGGAATTCTCGTGGCTATGCAGATTCCGTTGTTGGACGCGCTGTGTCCGTGGGTGTGGAGGCTGGGGAGAGCACGCCTTGTGCATGGCGAGTCCACCGCCGGTCTGCGCCGTCGTCGATCCGCGAGTAGATCCGGATCGGACGTTCGCCAGACTCGTGCCACGCGCCCACCACCACTTGCACTGCTACACCGTGTTCGCCGACGATCAACGGAGCGTGCAGAACCAGTTCGTCCACGCGCGGGCATCCGGCACGGTCGCCCGCGTGTAGCGCCAGCTCCACCATCGCCGCACCCGGCACGAGCACGACATCGTGCACTTTGTGGTCGGCCAGCCATGGATGGGACGCGAGCGACAATCGACCGGTGAAGATGATTTCGTCCGAATCTGGCTGTGCCACTGGTGCCCCGAGCATCGGATGCTCCGCGGCAGCCACGCCGAGACTGCTCGCGTCGACGGGTCCAGATCCGGCGGCCAACCAGTAGCGCTTCCGCTGGAAGGCATAGGTGGGCAAGCCAATGCGGCGTGCACCAGCGTCGTCGAACATGCTCGCCCAGTTCGGCGATTTCCCGTGCACATGTGCCTCGGCGGCCGAGAGCAGGAACCGGCGCATGCCGCCTTCGTTGCGTCGAAGTGTCCCAACCACGCTGTGGCCGTCTGGATAGTCCTCCAGCGTCTCCTGTATGCCGACGGTCAGCATCGGATGCGGACTGGATTCAACGAACGTGCGATAGCCGTGTTCGTATGACCATCGGACTGCCTGTTCAAACAACACCGGTTGCCGCAAATTGGCGAACCAGTAGTCGCCATCGAGAATCAACGGGTCCAGCTCTGCGCCGGTGACCGCGGAGATGAAGGCGATATCGGTGGCGCGCGGCTGCAGTCCTGAAAGTGATTCGCGCAGTGTCTCCCGCAACTCCTCCACGTCGGCAGAATGCAATGCGTAGTCAACGGGAATTCGCGTGACCGGCACGTCATCTCGCTCGCATGCCGCCACCAGCTGGTCCAACGCCGCTGCATTCCCAGTGACGACTGCAGAAGACGGACCATTCTGTGCGGCAAGGGAAATCGATCGACTCCATGGTTCGATGAGCATGAGAACCCGTTCGACGGGTAGCGGGATCGCCACCATGCCGCCGGTCCCCGCAATCGCGGTGATCGCCCTGCTACGCAAGGTGACAACCTTCGCTGCGTCTCGCAACGAGAGGGCGCCTGCAACGTAGGCGGCAGCGATCTCGCCCTGCGAATGCCCGAGGACGGCGTCCGGGTGGATTCCCATCGCTCGCCATTGCGCGGCCAGCGACACCATCACCGCGAAAAGCACGAGCTGCACCACGTCCACCCTGTCGAGACTCGGAGAGCTCACCCCGCCACGCACGGTCTCGAGCAGCGACCAGTCGACGAACTCGGCGAAAGCGGCATCGCAGAGTCGCATCTGATCGGCGAACGCCGGCGTGGAGTCCAATAGTTCCACCGCCATGCCCGGCCACTGCGATCCCTGGCCGGGAAAGACGAAGACCGTTCCGCCGGTGGCAGCGGCCCTACCACTCACCACATTCGGTGCTGGCGTGCAGGAGGCAACCGCCGCCAACCCGTTCGACAACTCGTCACGGTCGGTTCCGACCGCAACCGCGCGGTGCTCGAACAGTGCCCGGGTGGTGACCAGTGAGTACGCCACATCGTTGGGATCCAATTCGGGGTGATGCTCGACGAACCGCTGCAACCGCGCCGCCTGGTCGGCCAGCGACGACGCTGACTTCGCGGACAACACCCACGGCATCACCGGCAGACGATTGGGAGCCGACTCCAGAGTCGCACGCTCCGGCGGCGCCTGCTCGAGTATCACGTGGGCATTCGTCCCGCTGATGCCGAACGCCGACACCCCAGCACGCCGCGGTCGGTCGGCGTGGTCGGGCCACGCGCGTGCGCTGCCGACCACCTCGATCGTTCCAGGCGACCAATCCACCTGCGGCGTAGGCGAATCCAGATGTAGTGTCGCAGGCACGATCCCGTTCTGAATCGACTGCACGGTCTTGATCACTCCAGCGACGCCAGCTGCGAACTGCGTGTGACCGATGTTCGACTTGACCGAGCCGATCAGAAGTGGCCGCGCCGCCGAGTGCGCTTGGCCGTATGTCGCACGCAACGCTTCCGCTTCGATCGGATCGCCGATCCTGGTGCCAGTGCCATGCGCCTCGACCACGTCGATGTCAGCAGTCGTCAGGTCAGCGTCCAACAGAGCTTGTCGAATCACCCGCTGCTGCGCAGGACCGCTCGGAGCGGACAGCACATTGGAGGCTCCGTCTTGTCCGATGGCGCTGCCCCGGATGACCGCAAGCACTGGGTAACCGAGGCTGCGCGCGCGGGACAGTCTGGCCAGCACCAGCACGCCGGCGCCCTCGGAAGCGCCAAACCCGTCCGCCGCCGCGGCGAAAGGCTTGGATCGGCCGTCTTCGGACAAGGCCCCCTGCCGGCCGAGGCCGACGTAGACACTGGGTGAGCACACCACGGTTGCACCGCCAGCCACCGCCAGTTCACATTCACCCGACCGCAACGATCGCACGGCAAGGTGCACCGCAACCAGAGATGACGAGCAGGCAGTGTCGACCGTCACCGCCGGCCCCTGTAGCCCCAGTGTGTAGGCCACTCGACCCGACGCGACGCTGATCGCGGTACCCGTTAGCAGGTGGCCGGCAAATCCTTCCGTCTCCTCGAAGATGCGGGGGCCGTACTCCTGAGCGCTCGCGCCGATGAACACGCCTGTATCACTGCCGTGCAGTGAACTCGGGTTGATCCTTGCTCGCTCCAGCGCCTCCCAGGTCGCCTCGAGCAGCAGTCGCTGCTGCGGGTCCATGGCTTGGGCTTCACGAGGACTGATCCCAAAGAACGCCGCGTCGAAATCAGCCACATTCTCCACGAAACCCCCTGCGCGGACGTATGTCGCCCGCGGTGCGTCGGGGTCAGGCCCGAGCAGCGCATCAAGGTTCCAGCCGCGGTCGGTAGGAAATGGCGAGATCGGGTCGTTTTCCTCGGATAGCAACTGCCACAGGTCATCCGGCGAGTTGACACCTCCCGGAAAGCGGCAACCGATCCCGAGAATGGCAATCGGCTCGCTGGGCTCATACCCGTCTGCAGCCTGCCGACGTATCTCCCCCGGTCCAGTCGCAGTGCACCCCGACGGTGCCCGCAGCCGATCTTCAGTGGCCATTTCTCGTCGGGCTTTCGTCGGTCGCGTGTGGAGCGCTCGTTGCCATCACGCCGCCGTGACCGGCCAATCTTGCGCTATTCATCGTCGTTTCTCCTTCTCCGTCACGGCGGTGGGATCGCCACGGCGGCGGGCCGAGCTCCGCGATGGGAATCGTCCCGCGCGTGCGGCGCGACGAGCGCAGTAGCTCCCTACTGCAATCGCGCCCGTTCGGCGCGGTACTACTTAGGCGAGACCAAGACCTGGCACGGAGCGAGTGGGACAGCTCGACATTGCGACTAAGTAGTACCGCCGAAACGAGCGTCGATTGCAGTAGGGCTCTACTGAGCTCCTCCGCCCGAATGCGAGTGACGATTCCTATTGCAGTGGTCCCTTGCGTCGGATCGGAGACGGCGCAAAATGCGGAGGAGGCGACGATGACGCTACTCGCGCCGGTTGCGCCTCGGTCCATTCCCGGCCGCGCGATCGACATCCTGGACGTTGCGCCGGAGCGGGGCATGACGCGCGGATTTACCCGCGTCGACCACGACGACCCCGTCTTCTTCGATCATGCGCTCGACCACGTGCCGGGCATGCTGCTTGCAGTGGCCAGTCTTGAACTGGCAGAGCACGCTTCGATGCTGGAGCCGGACAACGTAACCTTCCGCCTCACCTTCAACAAGTTCTGTGAGCTCGACGTTCCAGCCGAGGTGACAGCCATGAGGGAAGCCGGCGGAACCAGCTTCATCGAAATCAACCAGTCTGGGCGGGGAATCGCGAGGGGTTCTCTGGCGCAAGGGGGTCCGCAGCCGGCGATGGAGTACTCGGCGGTGCCCGCGCTGGCGGATGGGCCCATTTCAGGTGAGCTGGTGCACCGAGTCGACCGTCGTAACATCGCGGTCGGTCCTCTTACGATCGAAGATGGTCGAGTTTGGACCCGGGTACGTGAAGGCGCTATCGGCGGATTACCGCCACGGGCTGCCGCAGTCGCGTCCATTGTCGAGGCTGCCCGCCAGTTCGCCATCGCAATTCTGCATCAGTGGGGTGGGCACCCCTTCGGGACGAGGATGATCTTCGTCGGGCTCACCGCGGAAGTGCCAACCGCAGTGCCGCCAGGGCACGCCGGACAGGCGCTGTCGTGGCACGTCACTGCGCCCGAACAGACGAACAAACTACGCATCGACCTGCACACGGTGGGCGATCGAGCGAGCAATCTCGGCTCCATTCTCATTGCGGCCCGCTGCGTGAACGAAGACGAGTATGCGCAACTGCGCGCCAGCTAGACCCGGCAACGAAGGGACACTGCACCGGCGGTTGGGTATTGGTGATCGGCTCACCACTTATGTTCTTCGCACTCTGTTGGCTGTGACAGTTGTCGCCCTCGCTGGTGCAGTGGTGGCACAGGCAACTGGCGGGCGCTTTGCCGCGGCGACGTTCGTCCTCGCATATCTCGCGTGGGTGCTGTCGGAGGCGCGAATCACCGTCGGCAAACCAACTCAGTCGGCTGCGGAGAATCGCACCCTCGTTCCCTACGCTGCAGCGCGGGTCATTACGGCTGTCACGGCCGCGTACTCCGAGCCGGCTGTATCCCCGGTCGTCTCCATCGTGCCGGCGGGGGTGTTCCTAGCGGGCGTGACGTTACGCGCATGGGCGATCCACGAACTCGGCGCTCAGTATTCGCACAGGGTGGTCCGGGTCTCCGAAAATGGCCTGATCTGCTCCGGTCCGTATCGCGTGCTGCGCCATCCTGCATACGCCGGGATGTTGCTCGCCAACATCGCCTTCGTCGGCTACTTCGCCAGTCCTGCAAGTATCGGGGCATTGACTCTGCTCACCGCCGCGATTCTCTGGCGCGTCAGGGTCGAAGAAGGCGTTCTCAAGATGTCACCCGAATATCGTGAATTCGCCAGCACCCGAGGGCGATTCCTGCCGGGAGTGTGGTGATGATCAAGATCGTCGATGCGCCGGCCGAGCTTGCGGACGCAAGCCTGGTAGGGCATAAGTTCGCGCGCCAGCAACGGCTTCGCGATGCCGGAGTCTCAGTTCCACCGTTCTTCTGCATCGTCGTCGAGTCTCCGTGGACAACCATCGCCGATGTGGTTGGCACCTTTCCGGGCGTCGGCGCCGGTGCCGAGCGATTGACCGCCTGGGCCGAGACGGCTCGCATCGCTGCCGAGCAGGTGCCTCTGACGCGGGAATTGCAGACCGCAATCCTGGAGAAATTCGTCGGCCTCGGCTCACACGACGTGGCGGTTCGCGCGTGCGTAGTCGGGCGCAACGGCCACCCGGGCGAAGACGACGTCGCCGACCCGTTCGCGGGGCTGACCGATAGTTACCTCTACGTCGGCACCGGCGCGCTGACCAACGCCATTTCAGGCTGCGCCGCATCGCTTTTCAGCGTCAGATCGGTACTTTACCGCGCGCAGCGGGGAATCGACCCCAGCGTTCTCAGCGTGTGCGTGGGCATTCAACAGATGATGGATGGCCGGCGTTCGTTCATCGCTTTCACGCATGACCCGGCAACCGGGGCAAAGGAGACTGTCATAGCAGCGGTCTACGGCATCGGAGAAGGCGCCGTGGCCGAACGTGCCGACATCGACCACTTCTTCATGCGTGCAAGGGGAATCGAGCGGCGCATCTCTCACAAGGAACGAATGCTCTGCCGAGCGCCCGACGGTGGCGTGGCCGAACATCCGGTGCCCGATGAACTCGCCGACAGGCCGGTGCTTTCCGATACCCAGATCGACCAGATCGCGGCATTGGCAGAAACCACGGAGCGGCTCTTCTCTGGCCCCCAGGACATCGAGGGTGTCATCACGGCTGACTCAGCGATCCACCTGGTACAGGCGCGGCCCGCCGCGCGGGTGCCGGCGACGCGCCCGCCCGTTGAGTGGACGAATCACAATCTGACCGAAAGCTTCCCGGGCGTGACCACGGCCATGACGTATTCGCACGCGCGAATGTTCTACCGCATGAGTTTTCGCGACTTCTACCGCATCGTCGGCGTTCCCGAGAGGCAACTGCAGAGTCGGGAGCACCAACTCCGCCGCATGATCGGATACCTAGACGGCCGGGCCTACTACCGCCTAGACGCGTGGTATGCGCTGCACGGTCAGCTCCCCGGTTGGGACCTCCTCCGTCCGATCTGGGAGCGATCACTGGGGCTACGGGCACACGACCCCGTCCCGCGCTTAGCGCTCGACCGCCGTGCAATCGCAGGTCTGCTCATGCGATCACCGCGCCTGATCTGGACCGTCCTCCGCTTCCCCCGCCGGCTGCGTAGCTTCTTGGCCTGGTGGGATGACCAGCACATGGCCGGGATGGATCTCTCGCAACTCCCGACCGAAGATGTCGTGGCGGTCTACCGTCGAGTGTGGTCGGAGGCCGAGCATCGCTGGGGCGTCCCGATTTTGGCCGGCTACCTGGCACTTGCCGGCTATGTCGCGGCGACATTGCTCGCCCAGCGGTGGACGGATGCCGCCGAGGTCAACCTCCCTGCGGTGTTGCCCGGAGGAGCGCCGAACCGGACGTTGGAGTCGGTGCACTCCACAGTGGCGCTTGCTGAGCAGATCAACGCGATCCCCGGTTTGTCGCACCGAGTGCTGACCGCTGACGCACGTGAAACGTGGGCCGACATCGCACGCGGTGTCTACGGCAGCGAACTGGCCGCCGATGCCATTACGCACCTTCGGACATATGGCGATCGCGCGATGCACGACCTCAAGATCGAGGAAGCTACCCCGCGTCAAAGACCCGAAATGCTCATCGAGTCGTTGCGGCCGTTCATCGCGGCGGGAACGACGCTGGATCAAACACTGCTTCAAGAATCGACCGCAGCAAGAGGCGCGCTCGATGAACTACGAAGGATCTGCCCATCGAGATGGAGGCGCGCCATCCTCCACGTCGCGGTGCGTGCCGGACGGTTCCTGGCCAAAGCCCGTGAGGATACCCGGTTTTGTCGCACTCAGCTGTACGGATTCTCACGGGAAGTGATGGGTCGTCTCGGGTCGGACTTGGCCGCTGCAGGGTGGCTGGACTCACCCGATGACTACGTCCACCTCGAGGCCGAGGAATTGCTGGGAGCCTTCGATGGCACGTCTACACACGCCGATCTCCGCCGTTTGGCACGAGCACGGAAAGACGCTTACCGATGGGCATGCGGTCGTCCAGAGCTTGCTGCCAATTTCACGACCACGGCGCTGCCGATCGATGTCGCCGATCTTCGGCGCAGCGTGGTAAACACCCGGGCGACCGGAGGTTCCAGCACCGAGCTGGCAGGTCTTCCATCCAGCGCCGGAATCGCCCGTGGTCTCGCAAAACTAGTCCTGCGGCCGGATGTCCCGCCGGGCGATTGTGCTGGGCGGATTCTCGTCGCCCGCGAGACCGATCCTGGATGGCTACCGCTGATGCTCAACGCCTCGGGACTCGTCGTCGAGCGTGGCAGCATGGTCTCCCACACCGCGATAACAGGACGGATGCTCGGGATCCCAACCGTAGTGGCGGTTTCGGGCGCGACCGCCGAAATATGCGACGGCGACGAGATCGAAATCGACGGCCGGTCGGGCACTGTTCGCATCTTCCGCCGGCACCAACAGAAGCGGCGGTGACACCATGCAATTACCCCTCGCTCCCGGTCCGGGCACGTCGCTGCCCCCGGAATACGTCGACCTCTTTCGCACACAGCCGACCCGAGACGTCGAGTTGCCAGACGGCACACCGGCGATCGCCGTCACCCGGCAATGCGACGTACGAACTGTCTTGAGTGACGACCGCTTCAGCCGTGCGCAGTTCCACATGCGCACGATATGGGCAGGCTCCGACTTGCCTCTCGCGCTCGCCTCCTCCGATCCGCCGATTCACACACTCCGGCGCCGCGCCATTCAGGGATGGTTTACGACGCGGAGGGCTGAGCAAGGCCGGCCGATCATCGAACGTATCGCCGGCCAACTAATCGACGACTTGCTGGCGACTGGCCCACCCGCAGACATCTACGCGCGGTTCTGCCACCCATTCCCGAACTTGGTACATATGGACCTGCTCGGCCTGGACACCGCTGATCTGCCCTATCTTGGCCCGCGGATGACGGTTGCGTGGTCGTCCGGTCGTTACTGCCCCGACGAGGTCACTAGAGCCGCGCTCGACCTGCGCGAATACTTTGAGCGTCAGGTGATTCGGTCGCGGCGCGGCGCGGCGGCTGACGGATTGATCGACGCATTGGTGCACGATGACTCCAACAACAGTCTTACCGACGCAGAGATCGTCATGCTCATCATGGGTGTGCTCATGTCGGGCGCAGATACAACCAGCAGTCACCTCGCGTTGGGGCTGATTGAGGTACTTCAACGGCCCGGGCTGTCGGATTCTCTTCGTCGAAACCGCGGCGAGATCCCATCCGCGGTCGAAGAGTTGCTCCGATGGGTGTGGTTCGGCGGCACGGCGGGCGGAACGGCTGGACGGGCGCATGTCGCTATGGCGGACGTGAAACTGCACGATCGCCTGATCCTTAAGGGCGAAGTCGTCGTCCCCGTAATTGATGCCGCCAATCGAGATCCCGACGTGTTCGCCGAGGCCGACGAGTTTTGTCCGCAACGGAACCCAAACCCGCACCTTGGGTTCGGCCACGGTCGGCACCGGTGCGTCGGAATGGCCTTCGCACGGGTCGAACTCCAAGTTGGCCTGCAAGTCCTGCTATCTCGACTGGACGGGCTAGCTCTCGTGACGGAGTCCGAGATCGATTGGCGCACACAAATGTTTACCCGGGGGGTATGGAGCCTGCCGATAACGTGGCGAGGAGGCGGATCATGACTACTGCGGTTGGCATCTCACACTTCGTACTCAACCGGTATCCACCGATCCTGTCGGGCGTGTACGCCTTGGCTTTCGGCGCAGGCGGAATCGGTCTTTTCGCCGCGCTCGCTGGAGACCGCATTTCTGCTGACGCGATTCCGATGCTGGGAATAGTTACTGTAACCCTCTTCGCCGACTTACTGATCATGCGGGTGCTCGACGACATCCGTGACCAGGACTACGACCGGGTCGCCGACCCACAACGCCCAGTCGTGTCCGGAGCAGTCCTGCTCCGGGACCTGTCCACTCTGACAGCCGCCTGCGTGATCATCGTCGTCGTCGCGAATCTGTTCTTCCCCGCTGGACTGGTCGTCGTCGTCGGTCAGCTCTTGTACGCCGCGGCGGTAGTGGCGCTCGGGGAGCGATTCCCGGCCACCTGCGGCGACAATCTGGTTCTGAATGTGCTTATCGGCTTTCCAGTTCAACTGCTGCTGTATGTGTACCTGTTCGTGGCCTTCATCACGATCCGGCACGGAGCGCCGACTGCAGTCGTTGGCGGATTGGGAATTCTGATCTTGACACTGTGCGCCAGTCAGGTCGAGTTCGGAAAGAAGCTTGCTCGTCGGCCGGCAGCAGGTGAACGTAGCTACACCAATTCCCTTGGATACCGGGTGACGTTGCTACTTACGATCGGCACCGGGCCGCTCGCCGTCGCACTGTTCGCCGCAGCCGCACATGTCTCTCCACTATCCAAGGCACTCGTCGCGCTGCCCCCCATCGGCGTTGCCGCATTCGCCATCAGATGGCTGCGCCGCAAGGACAACCGGTGGCCCGCAGCGGTATCAACCGTCGGCCTGGTAGGCATGCTCATCGCCTTCGCCGTCGTCGGAGCAGTTGGCTAGGAGGCCAACATGCGACTATCGAACTTCTTCATCGAATCGATCGGCTTGTACTTGCCGGAGTCTTACAGCACCGAGTCTGCATTAGCCAACGAAACGCTGTCCGCGGCTGCGCCGCACGATTCCCGCAGCTCCCGCGAAACGTCCCCGGCTTTCACCGTCTGCTCGCCCAAGCGTTCACCTCGCCCGAGCACGTTGTCGATGCCGCCGTGGCGCTTAAGTAGAACCAAGCCGAGATCGGGCGAGATTGCAGTGGCAGGCTACTGCGCTCGTCACACCACAGGGCAACCACGATTTCCACTGTGGAGCGAAACATCTGTCCCTGTGGCCGTCGTTTCGCCAGGACATCGCGGAAGGGACGATGATGGCTGGGGCAAGCACATCGGTCGCGAGCGACGGCCTCAGCGCTGACCGACCTTCGCTGACCGGTCCATCCGATGATCACTTGGCGATCCTGGGCCGGATCCGGGGTCCGCGTGACTTGCAGGGATTGTCGCGCGATGAGTTGACACGACTCGCAGATGCGATCAGAGCATTCCTCATCGAAAAGGTGTCGGTGTCAGGAGGGCACCTTGGTCCTAACCTTGGTGTGGTCGAGTTGACCATTGCGCTTCATCTTGTATTCGAATCACCGCGCGATGCGTTGATTTTCGACACCGGTCATCAGGCCTACCCGCATAAGCTTCTGACGGGCCGCCAAGATGACTTCGACCACTTGCGAGCCTCCGGCGGCCTGTCAGGGTATCCGTCGCGCGCAGAAAGCGAGCACGACTGGGTCGAGTCTTCGCATGCGTCGGCGGCGCTTTCCTACGCGGATGGGTTGGCAAAGGCATTTGAATTGACCGGCAGTAAAGGTCGCCGCGTGGTTGCGATCGTTGGTGACGGCGCCCTCACCGGTGGAATGTGTTGGGAGGCGATGAACAACATCGCTGCCGGCAAGAGCCGTCGTGTCATTATCGTGGTCAACGACAACGGCAGGTCTTATGCACCGACGATCGGTGGCCTTGCCGAGCGTCTGACCAGCCTGCGGACGCGTCCGAGGTATGAGCGGCTCCTGGCCGCAGTGAAAAGAGAACTGACCGGGTTGCCGACGCTCGGACGTCCCACCTATTCGGTACTGCACGCGGCAAAGAAAGGATTGAAGGATGCTTTGAGTCCGCAGACGTTATTCGGAGATTTGGGCATCAGGTATCTCGGCCCGATCGACGGACACGATATTTTCGCGCTCGAGAAGGCCCTACGGATGGCAAAGGGCGTGGGTGGCCCGGTCATCGTTCACACGGTTACCCGTAAGGGAATGGGATACCGCCCAGCGGAGGAAGATCCGGCTGATCGCATGCATGCATGCGGACCGATCGATCCTCGGACCGGCAAACCGAAGGCCAACACCGATGTTAGGCAATGGACAGACGTCTTTGCCAGTGAGCTGCTCCGATGGGGCAGCCGCCGCGACGACCTCGTCGCAATCACCGCCGCCATGCCGGGGCCGACCGGTCTGGCGGCGTTCGGAAAGCGGTTTCCCAACCGGATGTTCGATGTAGGGATCGCTGAACAACACGCTGTTACATCCGCTGCGGGGCTCGCCCTCGGCGGCATGCATCCGGTGGTCGCCATCTATTCTACGTTCCTCAATCGGGCCTTCGACCAGGTAATGATGGATGTCGCACTATTGAAACTGCCGGTGACATTAGTTCTCGACCGTGCCGGTATCACCGGGCCCGATGGCGCCAGCCACAACGGCGTGTGGGACTTGTCACTGCTTGGCATGGTGCCTGGCATGCGAGTCGCCGCCCCACGGGATGCTTCCTCGCTCCGTGAACAGCTCGGCGAGGCGCTCGAAGTCGATGACGGCCCGACCGCGATCCGGTTCCCGAAGGGATCAGTGGGCGCCGATATAAACGCCGTAGAACGAATCGAGGGCGTGGATATGCTCTGCCGCCCGCATGATCCGGATGTTCTGCTGGTCGCGGTCGGGCCGCTCGCGACAATCGCGGTGACGGCGGCTGCGACACTCGGGCAGCGTGGCGTGGCCGTCGCGGTAGTGGATCCTCGGTGGGTGCTGCCGGTGCCCGAGCAAGTGGTGAAGTTTGCCGGCAAGGTGCGGCTCGTGGTGACTCTGGAAGAGTCGGGGCTACACGGCGGGGTTGGGTCGGCCGTGGCGGCCCGGATGCGCGAGGCGCGGATCGACACACCGGTGCGCAATGTCGGTGTGCCGCAACGATTCCTCGCTCATGCCGCGCGTAGTGCGATTCACGCCGACCTCGGCCTAGCGGCCGCCGACCTGGTCACCAACATCAGTTTCTGGGTTAAGCGGGCGGTTGACTTCGATGCGAACCGAGGCGAATGACAATGTGCAGCAGAGCATTTGCAGTGGGCGAGGGACCGATGCTGTAGCACACGGCGCCTGACTTGAGCGTCATCAAATAGGGCACGATAACGTCGGGTTCCCCCTTCCGCATGAGGTCGAGCTTGAGCGCCCGGCGGCTGAATCCTGGTCGTTCGGACGAGGCGGTGGGCGCCGTCGAGTTAAGCCGGGTCGAATTAGTGGTCATGGGTTTGCTCCCTAGACAGCGGGGCGAGGGCGGCGAGCTGGAATTGCGTTGCGAGGGCCCGCATAGCGTCGGCGTCGCAGGGTCGCAGCCGTTCCAGGGCGCCGAAGGCTAGATGGTCGGCGATCATCATGCGGCGCACTTGGAACTCGGGCAGTTCGCCGGTCAGCGGTTCTCCCGGCAGGGCTTCGACGAGCGCAAAGGTAGCGCTGACGATGAGCGGGCCCACCGAGGGCGGCATCGAGCGCGGATCACCAAGGGCAAGGAGGTCGGCCGCGCCCGATCGGGCAGCAGGGCTAGCCTTCACCGAGGGGTGGGGCGACGCATCTAGCAGATGGTGGATCGCCCCATCGACGGAACAGCGCACTCGCTTCAGCATCGTGGTCCAATGAGCAGTTGAGACGGAGGCCAGCAATGCCGCGGCCAGCCGCACCGGTCTCCGGTAGGGTGCGGGCGCTCCGACGGCCGCGCACAAGAACGCGGTCGTCGTAATGGTCATATAGGCCATCGCCACCCGGGCGCCACGACTGTGGATGCACGGGCCGAGCCGGGCCAGCAGGGCGAAGCTGCCCAGCGCGGGGGCCAGCACGCGTTGCATTACCGCCCGGGTCAGTTCCTCGCGGTCGCAGGCGCCATACAGCACCAGTTCGCCGTCCCGCAAGTCGTTGGCCAACTGGGCAGTGACGCCGATGCATCCGGCCAGCTCGCTTAAATCGGCCTCGGCGCAGGCATCTTTGGCGACCAGTGAGCATACGTATAGCATCACCCGTCCGAGCACGCCCTCGCCGTAGGCGGTCCGCGGCAGCGGGCAATCCAGGTTCAGCGCCATCACCTGGCCGACATCGGCCAACAATCGGCCGATCCGTTTGCGGCCTTCGAAGGGCAGTTCCGACAGCAGCTCCCGCACGTCGCGGATGCGCTCGGCCAGCACCAGGTCGACCGCTTCGCTGTCGCAGACGGCGATCGCCGGCAGTGGCGGTGGCGGTGTGTCGGTGTCGCCGTTTAGGTAGTCCACGGCGGTGACGACGGCGCCCGCCGCCAGCGGTCGGGCGCTCAGGTCTTCGTAGGCGTTGAGCACCCGGCAGGCCAGCAGGGCGGCGGTGGCCTCGGACCGTAGGCGCGCGGGAAGGAAACCGGCCGCGATGCCGAGGTTTCGGGCCGCCGGGACAATCGCCAGCCGGGCCAACTCGTCCGGTGACCGGGCCGCCCGCATCGCAGCCAAGTCTGGCGTGCGGTGCAGGTGCCGCAGCCCGTCGGCCAGGGTGCCGAGTCGCCCCCCTCTCATCGGGACACCAGCCGCACCGAGAGTTCGCGCATCTGCTCACGCGCGGGGGAGGGCGGGAATGCATTGATCGCCCGGCAGGCCGTCTGGGCGGCGCGGATGGCGACGGCACGGGCAGCTCGGGTGGCCCCGCTGCGCACCAGGTCGGCCTGCAGGTCGGCACTGGAAGTCAGCCTGGAGAGCCACATTTCATGGGACCCGGGCCGCATGGCCAGCCATTCGATCACCGGCCAGGTCGGCACCCGTCGGTCGAGGTCGCCGGCGGCCTCCTTGCCCAGCGAGGGACCGCCCTCGACGTCGCGGACGTCATCCATGATCTGAAAGGCGAGGGCGAGTTGGTCTGCGTATCGCATCAGGGCGCACAGCTGATTGTGGTCGAGGCCGCCCGCCGTGCCGCCGTACGAGCAGGCCAGCCGGAACAGCGTGCCAGTCTTCGCCCCGGCCACGAGTTCGTAGTGCCTGCGCATGGCGGCGTCGTCGACGGCAGGTGGCAGGGTCTCGATGAGCTGCCCGAAAGACAGGTCCGAGATGCGGTCGAGGTAGGTGACGCCGGGGGCCTCACCGAGCCGCGCGAACACCGCCGGGTTGTCGGCCAGCACTCGTGCGAGTACCTGTAAAGCCTTGCCGACCAGATGAAACCCCGCCCGGGCGGCGGCGCGGACGCCGAACGCAGCCGGTACTGACGGCGCATCGCGCCGCAAGAGCGATCCGTCGCATATGTCGTCGTGAACTAGCGACGCTTCGTGGATCATCTCGATCGCGCACGCCACATCGACGGCGCCGCGAAGCGGCACCGCGGCAGCCGAGGGCAGCAGACCGGCACAGGCCAGCACCATCGCGGATCGGACCCGTTTACCGGGGACGGCGAGGATGTGACGGTAGATTGCATCGAAACCGCCACCGCTAATAAGGATTTCGCGCAACCGATCGCCGACCAGGGGCGACTGATCGGATGGGCTGGTCAGCGAAGGGTGGTCGACGCTGAGGCCGTCGGATGCGACCAATATGCTTGCCTCAACCATCATCATTCCTTCTGCGATGTCCTCGAAACACGGCCACCGGATCCGACGTTTCGTTCCACCACAGAAATCGTCGCTGCCGTGTGGTGCAAGGAGCGCAGTAGTGCGCCACTGCTATTTCGCCCGATTTCGGCGCCGTACTACTTAAGCCCGATCTTGAGCGACCGGTCGCGTCACCGGAGTTGAAACTGCGGAAAGTAGGAAATCGTCTCGTCGATGAGCCCGGCTAGCTCAGTGACACACTGCGGGTCACCGCCGAGCGACGCGAGCGTGTCGCGAGCGGCACGGACGATGGGCTGAATCGTCTCTGCGTAGCTGGAAACGACGTCCGCCGCCAACATCGCTCGCTTCAGTTCAGCCCGCGCCTCCTCCGAAGTGCGCGCTTGCCGGTGAAGGCCGATCAATTCCGTACGTCGGGCAGTCGACACAGTGCCTAGGAGATGAACGAGCAGATAGGTCGCAGTGCCGTTTCGCAGATCCTCGTCGCGCTCGGTGACCAGGTCGCGCTGGTCGTTGACCAGTTGACGAAGCACTCCGAGCGCCCTACCGAACGAGCGCCAGGCATCGACCCGGTCGGCATCGCGCTCCGCGAGCTGTGCGGCGAGCGCGGCGGACATCCCGTAGGGCGCGCCCGTCTTGCCCTCGTAGTTGCGCAGCACATCGTCGAGAGTTGCGGTCTCCGCGTTGAGAACCAGGTCGGTCAGCTGCCCGCTTAGTGCGTCGATACATCCGTTGCTGTACTCGGTGATCAGCCGAAACCGAACGGCATCGGATACAGCCAGGTCGCCAACGATATTGAGCGGCAGATAATTACCCACCGCAATTGCGGTCATCACCCCGCGGTTGAATGCCGCGGGATCGGACCGAGCGAGTTGCGGAGTGTCGATCATGTCGTCCAGATACCGCGCCGCCGCCCACCACAGTGTGTGAATAAGCGCTACGGGTGTCGCGCGCATCGGCGCAGCGGTCTCGGCGCCGAACACGAGCACGGGCAGCATGACGATGCCGTTGATACTGGGCGCGGAGCCGTCCAACGGAATCCTGGCGAAGAACGTGTCGACGAACGTCCCCATCGCGCGATCGCCGGTTGAATTGCTGGCCAACAGCCGTTCGGTCATCGCCGAAGCTTGTGCTGCGATCTCCGCCAGCGCGCGTTGCTGTGCAGTCATTTCGAACGCATGGCGTCGTAGCGCTCGCATGTCAATTCGCCGCCAATTGCGCCGTCAGTTGGCGCACGGTCAGTTGATGCCGTCGACGGACCCCACTCGCGAGCAGATGCGCGGGAGGTCGTCGCCAATGCGGCGCCCACCAGTTCGCGCGACCCATCAGCCTCATCGTAGCGGGCATGAGTATTCCACGAATGAGCGTGGCGTCGAACAAGATTGCGAGTGTCAGCCCGACGCCGAGCGACTTGATGAACGACACCTGAGAGGTGGCCATCGCGATGAACACGATTGACATGATCAATGCCGCCGCAGTGACGATGGGGCCAACGCGTTGCAGCCCGGACATCACAGCAAGGTTGGTGTCGCCGTGGGCGCGATACTCCTCAGTGATGCGCGACAACAGAAACACTTCGTAGTCCATGGACAGTCCAAACGCCACACAGATGATGAGGATCGGCGTCGGTGTCGCCAGGGTCCCGGTGACCGCGAAATCTCCAACCAGCCACTTGAGGTGACCCTCCTGGAAGATGAACACCATCGCGCCGAGAGTCGCGGACAGGCTGATTGCGTTGAGTACCAGCGCCTTCAACGGCAGTACGACGCTTCTGGTGAATGCGAACAGCACGCCGAACATGGCCACTGCGATCAGAGCAGCGGCCAACGGAACTCGTGCTAACAGAGCATCTTTGGTATCGAAGTTCTCTGCAGTGAGTCCGCCGACGTGCACGGCTCCTGGAGATGGGGTTTGACGTACCTGATCGAGCAGCAGGTGGGCCGCATCGCTGTAGGGATCGACATCCGGGAGGACAGTTAGATAGGCGCCATCGGCGTTGGGCACCGGCCTTTCGCCATTCCGTTGCCCGCCGACATAGCTTGTCATTCCCAGCTTGACGGCCACGACGTGCGGCAACTGTGACAGCGCCCCGGCGTACCCGTCCAGCTGATCCGCGCCCGCGGAGCCTTCGACGATGACATCCATCGCAGCGGTCGCTTGTGCCGGGAATTCGGAGCGGACCACGTCGCCGACACTTCGGCTTTGGATCGTTGGCGGGAGCGATCGGTCGTCCGGAAAGTTCAAGCGGATGGCACTGAAAGGGGCCGCAAGCACGAGGGCCAGGATGAGAACTGCGCTACCCATCGCTACTGGCCTACGCATGACCAGCCGTGAACTACGGAACCAGAACCCGTCCTCTTCAGCCCGCACTTCAGCCGGCGCACGATGCCCAAACCGCCGCGAAATCACCCGTCGAACGTCGAGCGAGTCGATTCGGGAGCCAAGCATTCGCAACATGGCGGGTGCGACAACGAGCGCGCACACCGTCGCGATCAGTATCACGCCGACGCACGAATAGGCGATCGAACGGAGGAACATCATCGGGAAGGCAAGGAGCGCCAGTACCGACAGCGCCACCGTAACGGCGGAGAATACGACCGTCCGGCCAGCGGTTCGAACCGACTCGATGATCGCCTCATCGAGGGTCTGGGCCCGAGTTCGCTCCTCCCGGAACCTCGTCAGCACCAAGAGGCTGTAATCGATCGCGAGAGCGAGACCGAGGATCGTCGTCACATTGAGCGCGTAGGTGGACACCGGTGTGACAGCCGACAGCAACGCGAGAAGACCTAGTGAACCCACAATGGACAGCACGCCGATTACGAGCGGCAATCCGGCCGCGACGAGACTGCCGAACACCAGTGTCATCAACACCAGGATCACCGGCAGCGCTATCGCTTCGCTGGTCCCCAGATCATGGTTGAGCTGATCGGTCACGTCGACGTAGCTGACCGCCTCACCGCCAAGTTCGAGCTTCAGCGGACCATGCTCAGTGTCGCGGTAAGTAGCGATGAGGCGTTGGGCCTGCGCCGCAAACTCGCGCTCGTCGCCTTCGACGTGCGCCACGATCAGCGCCTTCGTCCCGTCATCGCTCCGGAGAAGTTCGGGCTTGCCTGGTCCCCAGTACGAGTTGACCGTGGTGATACCAGGGGTGGCGACGAGCTGTTGAGTGAGTGCCTGGCCAGCGGCCACCGCGTCCGGATGGTCGACAGACCCGCCGCTGGTGTTGGTCGCGAGAACCACCAGGTTCGGTTTGCCGGCGTGGAAACGCTGCTCCAGCAGGGCAGCAGCGCGCTGCGATTCGGAGGAACCGCTGTAGAAGCCGCCGCCCGATAGGCGCTCGCTGATCCCCGAGCCATACCCAAGAGCGACAACCATGAGCACCAAGGTCGCGGCAAGAACCGTCTTCGGCCGGGCCACGGCTAGTCGTGCAAGCCGTTCTAACATGACAGCCTTCCCTTGCCTCGGCGACCACGCGGGCTACGGCGGTCGCGGATGGCGCAGGCAGACAGCTTCAGGGCCGGCGATACCATCGAGGCCTTCGAATCCAGCACTGCCACCACAAGGCCATCACCACGTGGGCTGTGTCGCGGATCGACGCAGTGATACGCGTGGCGTCACGCCGAAACTCCCCGAGCGCGTCCGCCGGTGCCCCGACTCCATCGATGCGCTTTGCGTCAACCACCGTCGTTCCTCCAAACATGTCATTGCGGAACGATGGCCAGCCGTCGGTCGAGTTCGGCAACGGGAATCGTCACTCGGGTTCGGTGAGAGCGGTATCCGCATGCCGCGAGCGGTGCTCCCCTCGAACTTCACCGATCGCGGCATGCAGAACCATGGCGGCTTCGACGGTCAGGAACGCGGTCACAGCCGGCGCATTTCTCGTGCCATGGCGGCCTGTTCGAGAAAGGCGTCGCGGCGCCGCGGATACTGACGCGGTTCCGCCCGCGAATCCTGTGATGAACTGAGGAACATCCCGCGCACGGCGGCAATCACCCTGTTCGCGGGTTTGGTACGCGGCAACGCCACGGCAGCCGCCGTGCTGAAGGCCACTTCCTGCGCGGTGATGAGAACCAGCGGCCGACTCACACTTTCGACGACGGGATCGGGATCTTCGACGACAACCTGCGGTTCGGCGGGTGCCGTAAATAATTCGGACACATCGGCCTTCTTCCCTCGGCTTTGTGACCGACTAATCGTCACTCGCGTTCGGCGAGGCGAACGCAGTAGTGCCCTACTGCAATCTCGCTCGGTCTCGGCGCGCTACTACTTAGTCGCGATCTCGAGCTCGTGGGTTGCGGCGGGTCAGTGAGGCACTACTGAGATACTCGCCGACAGCCGAGCGCACGCCGTCTGGGCGAGTCGTTCACTCTGTCCCTGCCCTGTGGCGCGGTAGCAGTGCGGCGAGTTCGTCGCGGCTGGTGGTTCCGGTCTTCAACATGGCCCGGTAGATGTGACTTTCGACGGTGCGTATGGAAACAGTCAGGCGCTCGGCAACTTCGCGGTTGGTCAATCCCGCGCCGATCAACATGACGATCTCGCCTTCGCGATCGGTAAGCGGCAATGGCTCGCTGGCCTGACGAAGCGCCGGGGTGCGGGCTCCGCCGCATCGTTCGGCCAGGGCCTCTGCGCGTGCCGAGGAGCCCAACGCTGATCCCCGTAGTTCTTGGCGGCGATACGCGAGCGCGGCCTGGGCGGCCGCATCGGCAGCGGCAATGAGGTCGCCCATCTGCTCAAAATCGTCTGACACCGAATCTAGTTCAGCGCCGTCACCGTCGCGCAGGGCTTCGGCGAACCGAGCGGCGAGGCCAACGCGTGGACCCTCGACGATCGATGCGAGTTCGCGCAACCTGGGTGCGCTAGAGCGATCACCGTACTGGGTGGCGGTCTGGAGGCAGACCACTTCTGCCGCGAATCGCCCGGTACCTCTTGCCCTTTCCGCCGCTGACAGCACAACGGTGATCGCCTCGCTGACGGAACCCTGGCCGGCGGCCACCCACGCCCGGGCCAGGCTCCGCTCGTGGTCAAGAGAACGAAATCGGCGCGGCACCTTGTCGAGCGCGGCGAGGACGGCGGCCGCCTCGTCGGTCAAACCACGCATCGCGAGTGTCGTCGCGTGGGGCAGGCGATAGCGATATCCCCAGCCGATGGGATGAGATGCGGACAACCCCTCGGCTGCCTGTTCCAGCAGCAGGCCTGCGCTGCGCACATCGCCAGCGCCAAGCGCGGCCCGACCAGCCACGGCGGCAGCCAGTAATTCAGCCGCTCCAGGGAGATTGGCTGCCTGCTGGCGCGTGCGCTCGGCCACGGCAACCGCGTCCGCAATTTGGCCAGACAGCAGCAGTGCACTGACTTCTGCGTCAGCGATGTTGAACCTCATCTGCGGAGCGTCGAGAGAACGGGTCGCGACGGTGTATCCCGCGTCCGCCGCGGACACGGCTTCGGTCGCGCGTCCCGCATCCGCGTATATCTGGGCGAGCACCCAGGCTATCTCGGCGCCGACAACGGGAATGTCTTCCAGCGCAAGATTTTTCGATGCCTGCACCGCCGCATCAGGATCATCCATCGCAAACCAGTACACCGTGAGGAAGGCATCGATATGGGTGCGGGCGCGGGAAGGTTTGATGATGCGCGACGCCTCGTCGATGAGCTCCTTCGCGCGCGCGGGGTCACCAAGCGCCCACAGCATGTTGCTGGCCCGCAGGAACGCGAATCTGGCGTGGTCCTCGTCGGTCAACTGGCTGTTCTGGATGTCGGCGAGTACGGCCTCCGCCTCCACGCCGCGCCCAAGCCACGACAATGCGTGCGCCCGAACGAAGTTGAGTTCCGGTCCCGCTCCAGCGTGGATTGCCGCTTCCGCCAGTCGATCCGCTAAGGGCAGGTCCGCCAGCCAGACGGCGCCGTGTGCCGCCCTGACGAGCAGGTCGACGTCGGGTGTGAGGTCGGAGTCGAGACTCAATGTCGCGCGCCGCACGACGACCCCTATGTCGTCGTGGTCACTGGATGCGGCGAGTTCGGTGGCGACCAGACCACGCAGCCGTCGTAGCCGGCTGTGTGGCGCGCGCCTGCGGCGTACCTGTCCATAGAGCGGATGCGCCACCCGCACTTCGATGCCGCCACCGGCGCGCTCGAGGGTAATGAGGCCGCGGGTTTCAGCCTCCTCGACCGCGGCCGCATCGGTGATCCGGGTCAGCGCCGCGAGTTCGATCGGCTCCCCAACCGCCAGCACGTCGAGCACATCGCCGACCGGCGTGGGCAGGGCCCCGATACGCGATTCGATGAGCTCGACGAGACCGGGCGGCATGACCGGATCACCAATCCACCGCCAGTACCCGTTCTCTTGCACGATTCGGCCGTCGGCGACTTCCTGCTCGACGATGTTCTGCAGATACAGAACATTGCCTCGGGATAGCTTCCATAGCCGCTGAGCAGCATCCGAATCCACCGAACCTTCCAACGCCGCCGACAGCAGTGTCGCGGTTTCGTCAAGCGACAGTTGCTTTAGGTCGAGTCGGTCGAACTGGCCAGCCCTCCATATCTCCCGTACTGCGGCGGGAATCGGCTCGTCGTCGCGGACGGTCAGTATCACTTTCGCCGCGCCTCGTTGCACGATCTGATGTAGGACGAAGGTCGAGAGATCGTCCAGCAGTTGTACGTCATCGACACCAAGGACCACCGTGGCGGCCGAAGAAGACGCGGCAGTCAACGACTCGATCACGCCCTGCAACAACTGAACCGTGTCGGTGACATCCGACGGTGCCCACGCAGTGAAAGCCCCGAGCGGAATCGCCAGCGCCGAAGATGAGCAAACCGTCCATTGGGTTTTGCCGCCCTGCGACTCGACGGCCGACAGTGCCTCACGGGCGATCCGGCTCTTCCCCACCCCCGCCGCTCCGCAAACAAGAATGCCGGCGACAGCCGAAGCCGAGAGGGCGGCCTCGATGGTTCGCATCTCCTCTGTACGGCCAATTAACGGCCACGACAAGCGCACCCCAAGGAGCCTAAGAGCCCGGATACCGCCGCGCGGAAATATCGCTACTTCGCGCACCTCGGCGGCTAAGCGAGCCGATTCGTGCCAGAGCCAATCGCCAGCTTGAGCCGTCGGCCCCCTAGGCTCGACTTCCATGACGGTTTCTCGGCTACGGCCCTACGCCATCACGGTGTTCGCCGAGATGTCGGCGTTGGCCGCTCGGATCGGCGCAGTGAACCTCGGGCAGGGCTTCCCCGACGAGGACGGGCCACCCGCGATGCTGAAGACCGCCGAGAACGCCATCGCCGACGGGGTGAACCAGTACCCGCCGGGCCTGGGCATCGCGCCGCTGCGCGAGGCGATCGCGGCGCAGCGGCTGCGACACTTCGGCGTCACGTACGACCCGGACACCGAAGTGCTCGTCACGGCAGGCGCCACCGAGGCCATCTCAGCGGCGGTCATCGGCCTGGTCGAGCCCGGCTCGGAGGTCGTGCTGATCGAGCCGTTCTACGACTCCTACTCCCCCGTCATCGCGATGGCCGGGTGCCATCGGGTGACGGTTCCGCTGGTCGGCGACGGCCGCGGTTTCGCGATCGACGTCGACGCGTTGCGCCGTGCGATCACGCCGCGGACGCGGGCACTGATCGTCAACTCGCCGCACAATCCCACCGGCTTGGTGGCGACCGACGCCGAACTCGCCGCCATCGCCGAACTCGCGGTGGCTCGTGACCTGCTGGTGATCACCGACGAGGTGTACGAACAGCTGGTGTTCGACGGCCGGCGCCATCGCCCCTTGGCCGGCTATCCCGGGATGGCCGAGCGCACCGTCACCATCTCGAGCGCCGGGAAGATGTTCAACTGCACCGGATGGAAGATCGGGTGGGCGTGCGGGGCCAGCGAACTGATCGCCGGCGTGCGCGCCGCCAAGCAGTACCTGACGTATGTCGGCGGGGCGCCGTTCCAGCCGGCGGTGGCCCACGCCCTCGACACCGAGGACGCGTGGGTGGCCGCGCTGCGGGAGTCATTCCAGGCCAAGCGCGACCGGCTGGCCGCCGCGCTCACCGATATCGGCTTCGACGTGCACGACAGCTTCGGCACATACTTCCTGTGTGCCGACCCACGCCCGCTGGGGTACGCCGACAGCACCACGTTCTGCGCCGAGCTGCCGGAGCGGACGGGGGTGGCGGCCATCCCGATGTCGGCCTTCTGCGATCCCGACGCCCCGCACCTCGGCGACTGGAATCACCTGGTGCGCTTCGCCTTCTGCAAGCGCGACGACACCATGGACGAGGCGATCCGACGCCTTGGCGTGCTACGCACCGGGTGATCAGACCTGCTTCTGCCCGGGGATGCCCTCGTAGGCGATGTCGCCCGTCTTGAGGTTCTGTGCAGTCAGGTCGCCGAGGCCGTCGAGGAACTTCTGGCGCTCGGTCACCACGTGCTGGATGGCGACGTCGACGTTGTCCTTGGTGATGGCGGGCATCACGTAGACCGGATCCTTCTTGACGTCTTCCTTCTTGACCAGTGCGTTGGCGACGGCCAGTCCGGCGGACAGTTCGACGGTGCCGTTCTGGAGCGAGGTGCCGATGAACTCACCGCTCTTGACGGCATTCAGGCCGTCCTCGATGCCGTCGATGCCCACGATCGGCACGCCGGTGCGGTTGGCTTCCTTGAGCGCCTGCAGGGCGCCGAGGCCCATATCGTCGTTCTGCGAGACGACACCGTTGATCTGCGGTCCGAAGCTGGAGATCCAGTTCTTCGTCTTGTTGACGGCTTCGTCGCGCTTCCAGTTCGCGGTGTCCTTCGCCAGCACCTTGATGTCGGGGTACTTGGCCAGCACCTGATCGATGCCCTTGCCGCGGTTGATCTCACCGGAGCCGCCGAGCGGACCCTGCAGGATGACGATGTTGCCCTTGCCGCCGAGCTTGTCGGCCATCATCTGCATTTCCTGCGCGCCCGCAGCCACGTCGTCCGGCTGCACGTTGCCCGCGAGGTCGGGACTGTCCAGCGCGGCGTTGACGGCCAACAGCGGGATGCCCTTGGACTTCGCCGACGCGATCTGCGGCGCGAGCGAATCCGCCTGCACCGGAACCACGATGATGGCGGCGACGCCCTGGTTGATCAGCGAGTCGACCTGGCTGGCCTGGGTGGACACGTCGTTGTTGGCCGAGTTCCACACCAGTTCGATGTTGTTGGCCTTGGCATAGGTGTCCATTCCCTCCTTGCCCGCGGTGATGAACGAGCTCATGTCGTACACCGTCACGCCGATCCGGGTGGTGTCCTTGTTGGCCTCGGTGTCACCGGCGCCACATGCGGTCAGGCCGAGGCCCAACAGCGCCGCTGCAGCGAGCGCCGCGACCTTGGTTGTCAGTCCCATCTGTGCACTCCTTGTTGTGTTGATCACGGCTGCTTCTGCCCGGGGATGCCCTCATAGGCGATGTCACCGGTCTTGAGGTTCTGCGCGGTCAGCGCACTGAGGCCGTCAAGGAACTTCTGCCGATCGGTCACCACGTGCTGCATCGCGACGTCGACGTTGTCCTTCGTGATCGCGGGCATGATGTACACGGGGTTGGTGTTGACCTGCTCCTTCTTGGCCAGCGCGTTGGCGACGGCAAGACCCGCGGACAGCTCGACGGTGCCGTTCTGCAGTGAGGTGCCGATGAATTCGCCGCTCTTGACGGCGTTGAGGCCGTCCTCGATGCCGTCGATCCCGACGATCGGCACGTCCGTCCGACCGGATTCCTTGAGCGCCTGCAGCGCACCGAGGCCCATGTCGTCGTTCTCGGCGACGACGGCGTTGATCTGGGGACCGAAGCCGGAGATCCAGTTCTTCACCTTGTTGACGGCTTCGTCGCGCTTCCAGTTGGCGGTGTCCATCGCCAGTATCTTGATGTCCGGGTACTTGGCCAATACGTTCTTGATGCCCTTCGTGCGGTCGAGTTCGCCGGACTGGCCGAGGGGACCCTGCAGCACAACGATGTTGCCCTTGCCGCCGAGGTGGTCGGCCATCATCTGCATTTCCTGCTCACCGGCTTTGACGTCGTCGGGCTGCACGTTGCCTGCGATGTCCTTGCTGTCCAGCGCGGCGTTGACCGGGACCAGCGGGATGCCCTTGGCCTTCGCCGATGCCACCTGCGGCCCTAGCGAATCCGCCTGCACGGGAACGACGATGATGGCATTGACGCCCTGGTTGATCAGCGAGTCGACCTGGTTGGCCTGGGTGGACACGTCGAGGTTGGCCGAGTTCCAGACCAGTTCGATGTTGTTGTCCTTGGCGTACTGGTCCATCCCCTCCTTGCCCGCGGTGATGAACGAGCTCATGTCGTACACCGACACGCCGACCCTGGTCTTGCCGCTCTTCGACTCCGTGTCGCCCGCGCCGCAGGCGGTCAGGCCGAGGCCCAGTATCCCCGCCGAGGCGATGGCGACGAACTTCGTTGTCAGTCTCATCTGGTCTCTCACTCTCGTTGATCGTTGGACGAAAAGAGTTCTCGGAAAATGGATCACGTTCGCCGCCTCGTGGACCAGACGTCGACCGCCACCGCTGCGACGATCAGGACGCCCTTGATCACGTCCTGCCAGTAGGCAGGCACGACGAGGATGTCCAACCCGTTGTTCAGCGTCTGAATGATGAAGAGGCCCAGCACTGTTCCCCAGATGGTGCCGCGGCCGCCCATCAGGCTGGCGCCGCCGATCACCACCGCGGCGATGGCGTCGAGCTCGTAGCCCTGGCCCAGGTTCGGCGGTCCCGAGATGACGCGGGAGGCCAGCATGACGCCGGAGATGCCCGCCAGCAGGCCGGATAGCGCATACACGCTGAACAGCACGTTCTTGGCGTTGATGCCCGCGATCTCGGCGGCGTTGCGGTTGCCGCCGACGGCGTAGACCCGCATGCCGTAGGTGGTCCGCTTCATCACGATCGCCAGCACGATGATGCCGATGATCATGACGAGCACGGGGATGGTCAGTCCGAAGATCTTCGTATTGGCGATGGAGCCGAACTCGGCGGGCAGGCCGTTGATCGGCGCGCCACCGCCTATGACGTAGGCCAGCCCCGAGCCTGCCGTCAACGTGCCCAACGTGGCGATGAACGGTGGCACGTTTATTCGCGACACCAAGATGCCGTTGAGCGAACCGACGGCCAGGCCGACGACCATTGCCACCAGGACCGTCATCCAGACCTGGCCGGGATTGGCCTTCGCCGTCGCCGCACCCGCCATGGCTGACACCGCGATCACGCTGCCCACCGACAGGTCGATCCCGCCGGTGAGCACCACCAGCGTCTGCCCCAGTGCGATGAGGGCGAACGGCGCTGCGGCGACCAGGATGGTCACCAGGTTGTCGACGGTGCCGAATCGTGCACTCCGGTAACTAAAGTACGCGATGACCAGCAGCATGATGATGACCATCGAGTAGCGCAGCGCGATACCGCTGATCCACTCGCGGGAGAACAACCGCACGGGCTCCCCCGTGATCGGTGACGTGACTACCGGTGCGCCGGATGCCGCCGGGGTGTCTTCGGTGTCGACTGGGGTGGTCACGATGCTGCCTCCGGTGACTCAGGCCGCTCTTCGGCCTTGGGGGTGGATGGAGCTGGGTCCTGCGTGTGATGGGCGGGTATGTGTTTCGGTCCGTCGAGTGCGGTCGCCATCCGGAACACGGATTCCTGGACGGCGGGATGATCCAGGTCGTCGCGGTCGAGTTCGCCGACGAATGCGCCATCGCGCATGACGAACGCGCGATGCGACAGCCCGATGATCTCGGGCATGTCGGACGACGCCATCACCACGGCCATGCCTGCCTCGGCGAATTCGGTGATGATGCGGTAGATCTCACTGCGGGCGCCGACGTCCACCCCACGGGTGGGCTCGTCGAGCAGCAGGACGTTGACGGTTCCGGTCAGCCACCGGGCCAGCACGACCTTCTGCTGGTTTCCGCCCGACAGCGTGCCGACGAGTTGGCCCATTCCGCTGCTGCGCAGCCGAACCGACTTCATCACGTCGGAAACGGCCTTGGTGCGGGCCTTGCCGCGCAGCCACCCGGCGATGCTGAACGATGACAGCCGCGGGAGCGATCCGTTGTCGAGCACGCTCATCGACAGCACTACGCCGGAGATCTTTCGGTCCTCGGGGACCATCGCCATGCCCTCGGTGATCGCCGCCGCAGGCGCGTTGCGCTTGACGCTCTTGCCGCGCACCAGAATCTGGCCGGAACTGGTGTGCCTGGCGCCGAAGATGGCCTCCAGCAGCTCGGTTCGGCCCGCACCGACCAGCCCCGCCAGACCGAGGATCTCGCCGGCGCTGACCGAGAACGACACCGGCTCGGACGCACCGTCGACCTGAAGGTCCCGGACCTCCAGCACGGGGTCGGGCTTCGGGGCGACGCGATGGGGGAACAGGGCGTCGAGTTCACGGCCGATCATTGCGGTGACGATGTCGTCGTCGGACACCTCGGTGATCGGTTTGTCCAGGATCAACCCGCCGTCGCGGAGCACCACCACCCGGTCGGCGATGGCGCGGATCTCGGCCATCTTGTGCGTGGTGTAGACCATGGCGACCCCGTGGTCGCGCAGCTGGCGAACGATGCCGTAGAGGCCCTCGACTTCGCGCTCGGAGATCGCCGACGTGGGCTCGTCCAGCATCACGACCTGCGCGCCCGTCCGGGCCGCCTTGACGATCTCCACGATCTGCCGCAGACCGACCGGCAGGCTTCCCATCCGCGCCGTCGGCGAGATGGCGACGTCGAACGCCGAGAGCGTCTTCCTGGCCTCAGCGATCATCGCTCTGCGGTCGAGGAAGGGTCCGTGTCGCAACTCCCTGCCGACGAAGAGGTTCTCGTAGACCGTCATGTCCTCGATGGACGCCAGTTCCTGAGGCACGATCGCGACGCCATGCTTGACGGCGTCGCGCGGATTGCCTGGGGCGAGGTGGGTCCCCTGCACCGAGACCGAGCCGCCATCGGCGATGTACTGTCCGCTGACGATCTTCATCAACGTCGACTTGCCCGCGCCGTTCTCACCGGCCAGTGCCGTGACCGTGCCGGGCTGGAGGTCCAGCGTGATGCCCTTCAGCACCGGGACACCACCGAAACTCTTGGTGATGTCGGCACATTCGAGGATTGCCGAGGTCATGGCCGACTCCCTGTCGAACTGGCGCCGACGGTCACGAGGACCTTCACGTTCTCCGCGTCGGCCGATGCGGCGAACGCCTCGGCGGAATGCTCGAAATCGAATTCGGCGCTGATGATCTCGTCGACGGGCACTGCGCCGGAGGCCAGCAGCTCGAGCGCCGCGGTGAAGTCCTCGCGGACGTACATCAGGTTGCCGATCAGGGACAGCTCACGGTCCTGGATCAGGCCGAGCGGCACCGGGGTGGCGCCTTCGGCGACCCCGACGATCATGATCGCGCCGCCCTTGTCGACCAGGTCGACGGCCTGGGCCACCGAGCTCTCCCGCGCTACGCAGTCGATCACCACCGCGGCGGGGCCGCCGAGGAGCCGGCGCGCAATTGTGATCGCGTCCCGCGCTGCCGGGTCGAAAGTGCCCACCGCACCGAGACGTTCGGCCCTGGCCCGCTTGGACTTCAGCAGGTCGGCGACGACGACTCGTGCGCCAGCGTGAAGTGCCGCCAGCAGCACGAACAGCCCAATGGGTCCGGCGCCGATCACCACGACGGGCCGGTCCCGCAGATCGCCGACCGCCTCAACGGCGCGCCGGATCGTGTGCACCGGGGTGGCAAGCGGCTCGATCAGGATGGCGTGCCGGTCGTCGAGATCCAGTGGAAGCCTGACCATCCTGTTCACAGCGATCGTGAACGAGTCGGCCAGCGCACCGGGTGTCTGACAGCCGAACACCAGCAGTTCACGGCAGATGTTGTACCGGCCGGAGCGGCACTGCGTGCAATGCCCGCAGACCAGGTTCGGTTCGATCGCCACCCGGCTGCCGACCCAGGACCCGTCGACACCGGGCCCGACCGACTCGACCACACCGACCGCCTCGTGACCGGGCCGATAAGGCAGATCGATGAACGGATGACGGCCGCAGGCGGCGTGCAAGTCGGAACCGCAGATCCCGACGACGGTGGTGCGGACCCGGGCCTCGCCTGCCATCGGCACCGGCTCCGGCTCGGTCTCGACGACCACGTCGTCGAGACCGTGCACCACGACGCGCCGGTTCACGGCCGCGCCGGTCACCATGTGGTGTACCCCCCGTCGGCGACGAGCACCGATCCCGTGATGAACGAGGCGGCGTCACTCGCCAGGAACACCACGCTCGGCGCGATCTCCTCGGGAAGGGCGTACCGCAGCTGGGGAGTGTCGTCGATCCAGTACCGTTTGAACTCCGGCCGGTCGACGGGCGCCATTTCCGTCTTCACATAGCCCGGCGCCAGAGCGTTGACCCGAATGCCGAGCGGAGCCCATTCGGCGGCAAGAGATTTGGTCAGTTGATGCACCGCAGCCTTGGAGGCGTTGTAGGCGGGTTGCATCTGCGGCCGGTTGACGATGAGCCCCGAGATCGATCCGATGTTGACGACCGAACCGGTGCCCCGCCCCCGCATGTGCGCACCGACGGCGAGCGAGCACGACCACAGCGCCTTGACGTTGAGGTCGAACACCGCGTCCCACTGATCCTCGGTCACCACCCAGGATTCGCCGTGATAGCAGGTGCCCGCATTGTTCACCAGGATGTCGATGTGACCGAGGGCCTCGATTGCCTCGCCCGTCATCCGGTCGACGTCCGCGGCGCTGGTGATGTCGACGGTGATCGGATGGAAGGTGTACCCGTCGGCGGCCGCTTCGCTGACCACCTCCTGGTTGCGCTCGGCACTCCGTCCTGCGATCGCGACCTGCGCGCCGGCCTCGGCGAGACCGAATGCGAACGCGCGGCCGAGACCCTGGTTTCCGCCGGTCACCAGGGCGGTGCGTCCGGTCAGGTCGAACGGCGAGCGCCCTGTCATGACGGCATCACGATCGACTTGAGGCTGGTCGGCTCGGTGTCGCTGTCGAGGGCGTCGGCCACGTGGTCGAGGTCGTAGCGCCCGGTCACCAGGGAGTCCAGATCGACTGCGCCCGAACTCACCAGATGTATTGCCGCGGGCCAGGTGTCCGTGTAGCGGAACACCCCGGTCACGGTGATCTCCATGAACTGGATGTAGCTGATCGGCAGCGCATAGTCCCCGGTACCCATGCCGACGAGTACCACCCGGCCAGCGGGACCGACGGCCTTGATTCCACTGACCACGGCCGGCGCCGCGCCGCTGGCGTCGATGAAGGCGTCGACCTGCGGATCGAGCGCTGCGATGTCGTCGACGGCGGGGTCGAGGACTTCGGTGGCGCCGAAGCGCAGGACCCGCTCCCGACGCGACGACACCGGATCGGACACCACGATCCTGGCGGCACCGAAGGCGCGGGCGGCCTGGGCGCAGATCACGCCGATCGGCCCTGCGCCCGCGATGAGGACGGAGGAGCCGGGTGCGATCTCTGCCTTGCGCATGGTGGCGATCGCCACCGAAAGCGGTTCGAGCAGCGCCGCCGCGTCGTCCGAGATGGAATCCGGTACCGGATGGGCCATTTCGGCACCGATGGTGACGTAGCGACAGAACGCGCCGTCGACCGGAGGGGTGGCGTAGAACTTCATCTCCGGGCACATGTTGTAGCGGCCCGCGGTGCACTGCCTGCATGTGCGGCAGGGGTACTGCGGCTCGACCGCGACACGCTGGCCCACCCGGTCGGCGTCGACGCCGGCACCGACTGCTGCGATGCGTCCCGACAGTTCGTGGCCGAGGATCATCGGTTCCTCGACGATGAAGTCGCCGATCCGCCCGTGGCGGTAGTAGTGCACGTCGGAGCCGCATACGCCGACGGCGGCGACCTCGACGAGGACTTCGCGAGGACCGGGTGACGGGACCGGCCGCTCCTCGATCTGCAGGGTTCCGACACCGGTCATCACGCTGGCCCGCATGGTTGTGGCCATGGTCATTGTTCCTCTCCATGTACGGGGGCGGGCAGCAATGCGCGCCCCACCACCATTGATTCGACGCCCGCAGTAACACACAGCGGTGCAATGTCTTCGGTGATCCCGCCGTCCACGATCACCGGCATTCCCGGATTCTCCGATGCGAAGGCGGAGACGATGCCAAGCCGGTCGACCCGGCAAAGGTCACGGGTTCCGGGCTCGATGAGCATGACCAGTGCGCCGTCGGGGGTGGCCCGCCAACGCGGTGCCACGGTGCCGTCCCACTCCGTCCACAGCGAGATCCACGCCGAGCTGCCTGCGGCCCGAAGGGCGTCGGCCCGCCGCTCGGTGAACGCGTCCCATGGCAGAAACACCTTGGCGGGACGCGACTGCAGGATGCGGAGCAGCTTGGTGTCGACGAACTCGGCCGAACCGATCAGGTGCACCTCGACCCTGGACGGGCCGACAGCGGCCACGATGTCAGCCAGCTCGGCTAGGCTCACTCCTGCGGGCAGGCCCTCTGATTCGGCCATCACGTCGACGTGCACGTCCAGATCCGCAGCTGAGAGCGCTTGGGCGGCAATGATTCTCGACCCAGGCGGCGCGGCATAGACCGAGCCGGCGAGCCGGCCACGGAATCGCTCGTGCCACGGGGCGAGGTGCGGCGCGGCGGTCATGAGCCTGGCCCGCCGTCGATCAGCGGTGATTCGGCCACCGCCGCCCATCGCGCCCGCAGTGCGGCCACGTCGCGACCGGTCTGCCGCGGCACCGCGGCGGCGCGCACCGCAGGCTGCCAGCGCTTGGCGAGATCGACCAGGCCGCCGGTGTCCGCACCGGAGGCGACTGCCGCGGCCTGAACGCAGGCACCGCGGGCAGTGGCCTCCTCGGCATCCAGAATGACCACTTCCTCGCCGGACAGATCGGCCAGCAGTTGTCGCGTCGCCCGCGAGCGCGCGCCGCCACCGACCGCGGTGATCCTCGCGGTCAGCTCGACACCGCAGGCGCGCAGGCTGTCTCGTCCGCTCAGCAGCGACAGCAATGGCCCTTCGACGAAGGACCGCGCCAGCTCGGCACGGGTGGTGTGCGAGGTGATGTCGACGAAGGTGCCGCGGGCTTCCGGGCGGTCGGGCTTGCGCTCGCCGTCGAGGAATGGCACAAGCACCGGCCCCTGGGTGTCGCCGGCGCCAAGGGCCAACTCGGTCAACCCGTCCAGGTCGGTGCCGAGCAGCCGGGCGGCGACGTCACCCACCCTCGCCGCATTGAGGGTGCTGACGAGAGGAAGGTACCCGCCGGTCAGGTCGGACACGCCATCGACCAACCCGCTGGGATCGAACACCGGCATGCGCGACGAGGTCGCCACCACGCCGGAGGTGCCGATGCCGAAGTACTGGTCGCCGTCGATCAGGCCGAGCCCAAGGTAGCCGGCGTGCTGGTCACCGCCGCCGGGCGCCACCAGGACGCCGGGCGGCAATCCGAGCTCGTCGGCCGCGGCGGCGCGCACGGTCCCGGCGGCGTCGGTAGGGCCGAGGACGGTCGGCAGCTTCGACTCCCAATCGGCTGCGCCCGCGGCCAGACGCAGATACTCGGTAATCCATTCGTGGGCGGTGGCATCGAAGTAGCCGGTCCCCGACGCGTCGGAACGGTCGGTCACCCGGGCGCCAGTCAGCCAGTAGGTCAGGTAATCGTGGGGCAACAGGATGGTGGCCACCCGGTCCAGCAGGCCGGGTTCGTGTTCGGCGACCCAGGCGAGCTTGGCGATCGTGAAGGCAGCCGTCGGCAGCGATCCGATCCGAAGCACCCAGCGACGCGCCCCGATTCGATCGGTCAGCCGGGCCAGGTTGGGTGCACCGGTGGTGTCGTTCCACAGCTTGGCGGGTCGCAGCGGCTGCCCGGCTGCGTCGAGCAGCACCAATCCGTGGCATTGCGCGGCTACCGAGATCGACCGGACGGTGACGGACCGCTCGCAGGAGGCGAGTGCGGCGCGGGTCGCCGCGACGAACGCCGCCACCCAGTCATCGGGGTGCTGCTCGCTGCGGGGCGGGAAGGCAGGCGGGTGCGGTGCCGCGCCGGTGCCCAACAGTTGCCCGGTGTCGACGTCACGGACCTCGACCTTGCAGGATTGCGTCGATGAGTCGACGCCAAGCACGGCGTTCATCGTCGGGCCACCGGCGCTGATTCGTCGCCGGGCTGCGGACCACGGGCTCCGACACCACCTGCGGGGTGGCTGTCGATGACGTCCTGCACGGTGTGACCGCGCAGCGCCATGGAAACCACGGCCAGCGCGTCGCCCCATGCCCCGACCGCGAGGGTGCTGGCCATCGCGATCATGTCGCCGGGGTCGGCGTCGGGCGGCGTCGGGGACAGGGCGACCACCTCGGTGGCGGCCAGCGCGAACGGTGAGCTGGAGTTCTCGGTCAGCGCGATGACGTCCACGCCACGTCGGACGAAGCGCTCGACCAGGCTGGTCAGCTCACTCGACAAGCCGGTCTTCGAGACGGCGAGCACCAGGTCGGACGCGGTGACGGCACCCATTCCACCGTGCAGTGCGTCCATCGACGGCAGGTAGACCGCAGGTGTTCCGCACACGGACAGTAGGTGGGCGAGACGCTCGGCCATGATCCCCGACGTGCCGGAACCGGTGGTGACGACCTTGCCCGGCGTCGCCAATACCCGGCGGGCGACGCGGACCACTCCCGTCTCCACGCTGGTGACCAGGGCGGCCAGCGCGTTCGCTTCCCTGGACAGCACGGCGCTGGCGAGATCGGCCAGCTCCGTGTCGTCCATGCTCATCTGAAGTCTCCGTTACTCACATGATGTTGTGATCCAGATCATGCAACCCGTATGCTCATGTGTCAACACGCCCGCACATATGAGCGGGATGTCAGAATGGCGACCAGATTCCGAAGGGAGGCGGGGCGATGGGTCCGGACGAACTGTTCCAGCGCGCCGTCATCGCGCGCCGCTATTACCTCGAAGGCCGCACGCGGATCGAGATCGCCGAGGAGTTCGGGATCTCGCGGTTCAAGGTGGCACGCGAACTCGACGAAGCGCTGTCCTCCGGGATGGTCGAGATCACCATCCACAACCCCGGGTCGACCGACCTGGAGTTGTCCACCGAGCTGCAGCGGCGGTTCGGACTCGAACACGCCTACGTCGTAGTGACCGACGACCACACCCCCGACCAACGCGCCGACGCCGTCGCCAAGGCGACCGCCGAGTTATTGCAATCCATCCTCCGCGAGGAGGACGTCGTCGGGGTCGACTGCGGACGCACTCTGACCAAGGTGGCCAACCACCTGACCTCCCTGCCACGCAGCGACGTCGTCCAACTGACCGGTATGGCCGGCGCGCTCACCTCGAACGGAGCCGATCTGGTTCGGCGGATCAGCGAGATCAGCGGTGGCAAGTCATGGCCGCTGTACGCCCCCCTGGTGGTGGCCGATGCCCGTACCGCGGCGAGCCTGGCGGGCGACCATCAGATCCAGGAGACGGTTGCCCGGCATGCCAAGGTCACCTGCGCGATCGTGTCGATCGGCGCCTGGAGCCCCGGTGCGTCCCAGGTCTATGAGTCCCTGTCCACCAGCGAGGCACTGCAATTGGGCCGCGCGGGCGTGTGTGCCGAAACCTGCGCGCTGCTGCTGGACGCCGACGGCGTCCGGATGCCGGGTCTGGACGAGCGCCGGATGGGGGTCGACGAGACAACGCTGCGGGCGATCCCGACGGTGGTCGCCGTGGCCACCGGCCCGCAGAAGATCGCCGCCACGCGGGCGGTGCTGCGCTCGGGACTCGTCTCGTCCATGGTCACCGATGCCGAGATCGCGGCCGCGGTCCTGGCCTGAATCCAGATTGGTGCGCAAATGTCTGAACCCGCAGTAGATTTCGACTTCCGCCTGGACGACAGGGTCGCCCTCGTCACCGGCGGGGCGTCCGGCATCGGCGCAGCCATCGGTACGGCCTTCGCCGCCAAGGGTGCGACGGTCGCCATTGCCGATCTAGCCGACGGCAGCGAATTCCATTGCAACGTCGCAGATCCCGATTCGGTGCGCCGCACGGTGGACGCGGCGATGGACGCGTACGGCCGGATCGACATCCTGGTCAACAGCGCGGGCATCGTCCGGCTCGGCCCCGCCGAAGAGCTGTCGCTCAAGGACTGGGACGCCACGATCGACGTCAATCTCAAGGGCACGTTCCTGATGTGCCAGGCCGTCGGCACCCGGATGCTGGCCGCCGGTCGCGGCGTCATCATCAACATGGCGTCGCAGGCCGCCACCGTCGCACTCGACGCGCACGTGGCGTACTGCGCGTCGAAGTTCGGGGTGGTCGGTGTCTCCAAAGTCCTTGCCGCCGAATGGGCAGGCCGGGGTGTCCGGGTCAACACCATCTCTCCGACGGTGGTGCTCACCGAGCTCGGCCACCAGGCGTGGGACGGGCCGCGCGGTGACGAACTCAAGAAGCTCATCCCGTCGGGTCGGTTCGCCTACCCCGACGAGATCGCCGCTGCCGCGGTGTATCTCGCCTCCGATGCCGCGGGCATGGTCAATGGTGCCGACCTCGTCATCGACGGCGGTTACACCATCAAATAGACGCGGCGACTTCCCAGAGGTGTTCGGGATCGGCGGTGTCCGAGCGCAGCGAGCTCAGCACGAGTTCGGTCGCGCCGGCGTCCCGGTAGCGCTGCAACTGCTTGCGTATCGCGTCGGCCTTGCCCACGGCGGCGATGTCGGCGGCCCGGTCGACGCCCTCGCGCGCAATCACCTTCGCGTATGAGGGGATGGTCTCGTAGAACGCCAGCTCCTCGGTCGCGAGGGTGCGTGCGGCGTCGGCGTTCTCGGACACCACCACCGGGACCGCGGCAATGACCTGCGGCGCGGGCCGGCCCGCGGCGGCCGCAGCCTCGTTGATGGTGGGCACGATGAGCTCCTCGATGGTGCGCGGGCCCGCCAGGTAGGGCAACGTGCCGTCGGCAAGCTCACCCGTCACCCGTAATGCCTTGGGCCCCATGGCAGCAACGTAAACCGGCACCGGCGTGCCGCCGGGAAGCGCGACCGGCCACTCTGGGGCGGCGGTGAACTCGCTGCCGTGGAAGTCGACCGAACCGGTGTCGAAGACCGAGCGCAGAATCTCCAGGTGCTCCCGGAGACGCCCAATCGTGTTCGGCCATGACGTGCCGAACGCCTGCGCCTCCGGGGCGTGGGCGCCGAGCCCGAGCCCGAGGCTGAAGTTGCCGTGCGACGCCGCCTGCGCCGTCTGCGCGAGGGTGGAGACGATCAGCGGGTGCCGTGGGTTGATCGGCACGACGAACGTCCCGACCCCGAGGCCCGGGACGGCAGCGCCAACGAGACCGGCAAGCGCGATCGCGTCATGGTCGAAGCGCTGCCCGAGCCAGATCTGACGGACACCCACGTCGAAGGCGCGACGGGCCTGGGCGACGACGTCGTCGACGATCGGCTCAGCCGTAGAAGCGCGTCACCCGACAGCGCAGCCTGTCGATCGCGATGTCGAGCACGATCTTCTTGGCCCGCCTGATCAGGAACGCAGGGATGGGCGCGGACAGGTCGATGATGAGGTCGAACCGCACGCGGGTCTGGTCCCCCAGTCGCGTCAGGTTGTACTCGCCGTGCTGACCCCGCTGTTGAAACGTGTCCACGGCGTCCCACACCACCCAGTCGGGGCCCCAGTGGTACTCCAGGACCTCCTTGTCGGTGACGCCCATGATCTTCAACGTCGCCTTGACGTGGTGCGGCCGCCCGTCGGGATGCCGGTCGAGCACTTCGGTGTGCCGGTGCACCGTGGACCACGACGGCACTTCCTCGATGTCGGCGAGGGCATCGAGGATCGCCTCGGGCGAGGCGTCGAACACGATTTCTCGGGTGGCTTGCACTGCCATATGAGCAAATGTAGTTAATACTCCGGCCTCGCGCAACGGTTCCGCCAGCTAACTATGTTTGCCAGCCGATCTCGTCGATGGGTGTGGTGGCCTTCGGCGGTGTTCCCACTGGTCCGGACGGGGTGCGGGAGAAGCGCGGTGCCGGTGCGGCCTGTGTGACGCCGTGCGGTGTGATCACCGTCGACCGCGCCACGAGGTGCTCGTTGTGCGACGCCTCGGTCCAGGTCAGCACCGGTGTGACGCAGGCATCGGTGCCCGCGAAGACCGCTGTCCACTCGTCGCGGGTCCTGCTCGCGAACCGCTCGGTGAAGATCGCCTTCATCTCGTCGTAGCGGCCGAGGTCGAACTGGTTGGGGACGTCGTCCGGCGTCAGGCCGAGGCCGGAGATCAGTTGCGCGAAGAACTGCGGTTCGATGGCACCGACCGCCATGTACCGGCCGTCTGAGCACTCGTAGGTGCGGTAGTAGGGAGCGCCGCCGTCGAGCAGGAACGACTCGCGCTGATCCTTCAGCGAGCCCGTCTCCTTCATCGTCCACATCATCTGCGCGAGGATGCTGACGCCGTCGACCATGGCCGCGTCGATCACCTGACCCTTGCCGGACCGTTCCCGCTCGTAGAGCGCGGCGACGATGCCGAGCACGACGAACATCGACCCGCCACCGAAGTCGGCGACCAGGTTCAGGGGCGCCACCGGCGGCCGGTCGCGGTAGCCGATGGCACTGAGCGCCCCGGTCTGGGACAGGTAGTTGATGTCGTGCCCGGCGGTCTTGGCCAAGGGACCGTCCTGACCCCATCCGGTGATGCGGGCGAAGATGAGCCGCGGGTTGACGGCCGCGCAGTCGTCGGGGCCGATGCCGAGTCGTTCACAAGTGCCCGGCCTGAAGCAGTCGAGCAGGACGTCGGCCTTGGCGGCCAGGGCGAGCAGCGTCTGCGGCTCGTTCTTGACGTCGAGGTCGACCACGCGCTTGCCCCGATGTAGCAGGTCGAGGTCCTCCGCGGGCATCTGCAGCCCGCCCGGGCGGCGCACCCGAACCACGTCGGCGCCAAGGTCGGCGAGGATCATCGCCGCGTGCGGTCCTGGTCCGATGCCGCCCAGTTCGATCACCCTCACCCCGGCCAGGGGTCCCGTATCGGTCACGGGACGCAGACTACTAGCGGCCTATCACCACGAGGACGCGCTCGTGCACGCCCGCCGATGGCGGTTCAGGCAGATCGACATTCTGTTACAGACGAACGCTGCCGTCAGCATCGGTTACGGCCAGACCTAAACCGCAACCAAGACTTGGCTTTTGAACGCAGATTGTCGCCCTCCAGCGTCTGCTCGCGCAGGGTCGTCGGAGGTGCGCTCGGTCGAGCACACGTTCTTGTCGCGTACCTCAATGTCGCACTTTCGCCGATCGCCGCGTGCCAGGAGCCATACGCTTGGCGGATCAATCGGTCAGGGAGGACCGCGGGATCGGCGGAAGATGCGGTGACGGCAGCGCCGGCGGTGTGCCGGTCGTGTGGCGGGGCGCCCCGTGAGGGCGCCCGATTCTGCGACGGCTGCGGGGCAGCGCTGGTGGCCCCGGTGGCAGCTGCGGAGTACAAGCAGGTGACGGTGCTGTTCGCCGATGTGGTGCGCTCGATGGACATCGCGGCCGCCCTGGATGTGGAGCGGCTGCGCGAAATCATGACCGAGTTGGTGGAGCGCTCGGCGGCGGTGGTGCGCAACTACGGCGGGACCGTGGAGTACAACGGCGACGGGGTGATGGCGCTATTCGGTGCCCCAGTTGCGTTGGAAGATCACGCTTTTCGAGCGTGCCTAGCGGCGCTGGCCATCCAGGAGGAGACGAACCAGTTGGCGGCCGAGGTGGCCCGCCGCGATGGCGTGGCGCTGCGACTGCGGGTGGGCCTGAATTCGGGCCGGGTCATCGCCGGTGACATCGGTTCTGGATCCTTGGGCTACGCAGCGACCGGGCAGCATGTCGGGTTGGCGCAGCGGATCGAATCGGTCGCACCCGCAGGCGGAGTGATGCTCTCGGAGTCGACCGCGCGGCTGGTTGAGCACCTCGTGACGCTGGGTGAACCCGAGCAGCCGCACGTCAAGGGGGCTGACGAACCGGTTTGGGTGCGTCGACTGGTGGCGATCAGCCCACGGAATGGCCTGTTCGGGCGCACCGAGGCGAGCCTGGTCGGTCGGCGCTGGGAGATGGCCGCCCTCGACGCCATGGTGGACCGCACGATCGGCGGAGACGGTGGCGTCGTGAATGTGGTGGGACCGCCGGGTATCGGCAAGTCTCGCGTGGCCCGAGAGGCCGCAGCACTGGCGACGGCTCGCGGCGCCGACGTGTATTGGACGCACTGCGAATCCCATGCCAGTGACATTCCCTTCGATGTTGTGACGAGGCTGCTGCGGACGGGTAGCGGCATAGCCGACCTCGATGACCAAGCCGCCCGCGCTCGGGCACACGAACAGGTCCCGGATGCCGACCCGCAGGATTTGCTGCTGCTCGATGATCTGCTCGGCATCGCCGATCCGGCTGAGGCGCTGCCCCAGATCGACCCGGATGCGCGGCGGCGGCGGTTGACTGCGCTCTTGAATTCGGTGACGCTGGCACGCACTGAACCGGTGCTCTACATCGTCGAGGACACGCACTGGATCGACGAGGTCAGCGAGTCGATGGTGGCCGACTTGCTCACGGTGATTCCGCGCACGCCGTCGATGGTGCTGATCACGTACCGGCCCGAATATGAAGGGGCGCTGACGCGGGTGCGCGGCGGCCAGACGATTGCGCTTGCTCCACTGGGTGATTCGGATACCGCGGTGCTGATCGGTGAGCTGCTGGGGTTGGATTCCTCGGTCGGCGAGCTGGGCCAGATGATCGCCGAGCGGGCCGCCGGCAATCCGTTTTTCGCCGAGGAGATGGTGCGCGAGTTGGCCCAGCGCGGAGTACTGGCCGGCGAGCGTGGTGGCTATATCTGTCGGGTGGATGTCGCCGAGGTGACCGTGCCGGTGACGGTGCAGGCGGCCATCGCCGCGCGCATCGACCGGCTGAACACCCCGGCCAGGCGGACGTTGAACGCGGCGTCGGTGATCGGAGCCCGCTTCGGGGCGGAGCTGCTGGCCGCGGTGGGCATCGATGCGGTGGTCGAGGAGTTGCTGGGCGCGGAGCTCATCGATCAGGTGCGGTTCACCCCAACCGCCGAGTACGCCTTCCGCCACCCATTGATCCGCGCGGTCGCCTACGAATCACAGCTCAAATCCGATCGCGCCCAAGTGCACCGGCGCGTCGCGGCCGCCATCGAATCACGTGACCTGACAGCGGCCGAGGAGAACGCGGCCCTGATAGCCGAACATCTGGAGGCCGCCGGTGATGGGCACGCCGCCTACGGCTGGCACATGCGCGCGGCGACCTGGGCGACCAATCGCGACATCAACGCCGCCCGACTGAGTTGGGAACGCGCCCAATCGATCGCCGACGACCTGCCCGTCGATGACCCCGACTGGGCGGCCATGCGCATCGCCCCGCGCACCATGTTGTGCGGGAGCACCTGGCGAGTTCACGAAACCGTTGCCGGTGACCGGTTTGACGAACTGCGCCAGTTGTGCACCGCCGCCGGGGATAAGGCGTCGCTGGCCATTGGGATGGCGGGATTGGTGCAGGATCACGCTTGGCGGGGCCGGATCCGCGAGGCGTCGCGGCTGGCGTCGGAAGCCTGGGCCCTCGTGGAGTCGCTCGCCGATGCGACGTTGACGGTGGGGCTGTCCTTCCCGGTGATCTACGCCAAGGTTGAAAGCGGCGAGTGGAATGAGGTACTGCGGTGGTCACAGCGTGTCATCGACCTGGCCGACGGGGACCCGGCTAAAGGCAACTTCATTCTCGGGTCTCCGTTAGCGATCGCCCTCACGACGCGGGCTGCGGCCCGGTACTGCCTGGGTCGTCCCGGATGGCGCCACGACCTGAGCCACGGCCTGGACATGGCCCGCAGCGCCGACTCGTTTTCCTACGCCGGGGTTGTCGCCTATGTCTACTTCCCGGGGATAGCGGCTGGCGTGCTCGAACCCGATGATTCGGCGATGCGTGAGATCGAGGATGCGCTACGGATTGCCGAACCAGCCGCTGACGATCTGGCATTGGACCTCGCCCGGGTGACGCTGGGCGTCGCGCTGGTGCACCGCCACACGGATGCGGAGCGTTCCAGCGGGCAAAAGCTGCTGGCCGAAGCCGGCGAAGCGTTGCAAAGCCGGGAACACAACCTAGCTGATTTACCGCTCGTCAACATGTTTTTGGCACGTGAGAGGGCTCGACGTGGCGATCACGATGAGGCCATACCGGTTATGCGAGCCACCGTCGATCATCTCTTCCGCGAGAGACGACTGGTCCTGTGGGGCATTCCTGCGACCGGCATTCTGGTGCAGACACTGCTGGACCGCGGGACCGACGGTGACGTCGCCGAAGCCGAGGCCGCAATCGAGCGGTTAGCCGCCGCGCCAGCCGATGACGGGCTGGTTATACGAGACATCTGGCTGTTGCGGCTGCGTGCGCTGCTCTCCCATGCCCGCGGCGATGAAATGGGCTACCGGGACTACCGGGATCACTACCGCGACATGGCGAAAACGCGTGGCTTCGAAGGACACATCGCGTGGGCTGAGACGATGATCGAGGGCGGGGAATAGCCGGTCAGGGAATACGTCGAGTGCGATCGACCTGATCGGCCATGGTTGTCGCGTTGCGGGACTGTGCGTTTCGACGCCGGGCAGCGTGCCTGAAGGCTGGCGAGAACCACTAAGAACCGTGGCCGTCGTCGCCAGACGCGCCCCGTTGGGAGCTGCCGGTCGACGACGAAGCGGCTGACGACGGTGCTGCCGAGGAGCGTGCGCCGGTGGCCTTCCTAGCGTCGGCAGCGGCGGTCGGCGTGGTCGGCTGGTCGCCTTCGCCACGGTGCGACCGGTCGGGGAGCTGCCGGCCCACTCCAAGCGAATCGCGCACCACGGGCCGAGCCTTGGCCGGCTGGCCGGCAGGCTTCGCCGGCTTGGGCGTCGAGGCGGTAGCCGAAGGCTTGGGCGTCGAGGCGGTAGCCGAAGGCTTGGGCGTCGAGGCGGTAGCCGCAGGCTTGGGCGTTGCCGTGGTGGACGACTCGGAAGCACCGGCTGGCGCCGACGACACCTGCTGGATTCCCGTCGGCTTGTCAGTCGACGTCACCTGATGGGTTCGGTCGCCGTGACGGTCGACGTCGCCCGCTGGGTTCCCGTCGCCGTTCCCGTCGACGGTCACCTGCTCGGTTTGGGTCGGCGTGTTAGTCGACGTCATCTGGTGAGAGATGTCGGCTTTTGCGGGTTCGGTGATCGGTGCCGGAGAAGTGACCGGCGCGGGAATGCTCAGCGGCGGTGGCGAGCCGACGAGGGCCGCAGCGTTGTTGATCCCCTCGCCGATCGCGTTGAGGAGATCTGTAGCCACCTTGGCGGGGTTGAGCGTCGTCGGGATCAACCGCGCCGGAGTGGGCTCCCAGGGCGGGATGGTGCGGTCATAGCCCAGTTCGACGATCACCCGGAAGAACGGCTCGACCACATCGATCAGCGCCTCCGGCACCCCCAACTGGCGCAGCGGTGCGAACAGCGGCAAGTCGGCGGTCGGGAAGAAGTAGTAGCTGGAGTCGCCATGGGTGCCCTGATAAGCCGGAGACGTCGTCGGGTCGGTCGGCAGGCTGACGTCGAACAGGTTCGTGTGCACGTAGAAGAAGCCCAGCAGCGCATTCAGGTCAGCGACGACGTTCAGCGGATACAGCGGGAAATCGGCGGCCATGTCGTACTGGCGGTTGATGACGTCGGTGTGGAACTGGGTGTCGGTCAGCTCGGGCCCGTCGAAAGTACCCAGGATCACGGTAGGAAGGCCCGGGAACCGCGAATTGAGGCCGCCGTTGGGCACGTTCGGGTCGCCTAGCAGCACGAAGTCGATGTCGGGGGCTGTGGTTCCGGGTGGGTACTGCTCGGCGAGCCTGCGCTTTTCCTTGTTCGCGATAAACGCGGCCTGCGAGGCGCCGAAGATCACTAGATGGTCGTTGCCGTGCGCGGCCATCGCCGCCTCGAGATCGGCCACTCCGGCCTGCACCGACTGATCAGCCGTCAGGTCGAAAAGCCCCGAGAGCTTCCACCACGGCTCATCCGGCCACGCTGGGCCACCAGGCCCGAATAACTTCGGATCTGCAGTTACGGACCCGATAAGGCGCAGAATGCCGGTCGAGGGCCAAAGCTCCTCGGGCGTGGTCACCGCAACTGGAGTGATGGTCTGGCCCGAATGGGTAGGCGTAATGAATTGATTCATGACGGTGTCGACGACATAGGCATCCGCCGTCGGGCAGGTGGTCGCGCACATGATCAACGCGGTCGAGTCGGCAGACAGTTTCACCGCCGGCGACACCGTCGAGACCGGTGCTGGCACGACCGTGGCCGCCACCACCACGACCGCGATACCGATCGACACCGTCATCCGCGTGGCGGCGTGACGAAAATTCCCGACTCCCAGCGCGACAGCCAGTGCCCCGACGCGACCGATGTACCTTGCGTGACTCATCGTCGTTCCTCCATCGATGTCGTGGTGGAACATTGGCCACCAGGCCGGGTGTCGAGTTCCGCGATTCGAATCGTCGCTCCCTTTCGGTGCGACGAGCGCAGTAGCGCGCTACTGCAATCTCGCCCGGTTTCGGCGGTACTACCTAGTCCGGTCGTGAACTCCCGCGTGCTGGCCGCCCGAGCTGGCTGGGGTCCCACATCGTGCCCGGCTGCAAACGATGCACGGTGCCGATGTTGTCGCCGGTTGAAACGACGGCTGCGGGTCGGCCCCGCGACTCAAACGTATTGCGGTCAAGGGACCTCAGTGGCAGTCACCGCAGCGGTGTCTCCCCTGATGCGCCGAAAGAGTGGCCTGGTCTACTTGCCGCCCTTCTTGAGCTTCAGGACCTGCTTGCGCAGGCCGTCGGTTGCGGTCTCGACGCCACCCTTCATCGCACGCTTGAGCACGAACCCTGGCATCGGGATCGACAGGTCGATGGTGATGGCGAACGTGACTCGGGTCTTTTCGGGGTCCGTGTCGCCCAATGGCGTCATGGTGTAACTGGCCTCCTGCGACTTCAGCGCCTTGGCGCTCACCAGCGTCCATCGCACGTCGCGGTCGGTCCAGGTGTACTCGATCACCTGCTCGTCGGTGATGCCCGCGGTCTTCACCGTCATCTTGACCTGCTTGGGCCGTCCGCCCGGGTAGGTCTCCAGGATCTCGGCACGCTGGTACTGCGGTGACCAGTCCGGCGTCGACTCGACGTCGGCGATGACGTCGAGGATCTCCTCGGGGGTTGCTTCGATGACCACTTCGCGCGAATCACTGGTTGCCATGCCCGCGACAGTAGCCAGCCCATGGCGGACGGTGAACCGTTTCGCCGCTGACGACGATCCGAAGACGTGATACCGCGGTGTCCTGCGCCGTTAACCTCGGAGTGGAAACATCTCCGAGGTGACCACCGATCCGCAGACCATCGCCTATCCGGCGCCGGGCGCCCGCCCGCACCGCCGCGACACCGATGCGCTCGAACCCCACGTCATCGTCCTGTTCGGCGCGACCGGTGACCTCGCCAAGCGCAAGCTGCTGCCTGGTCTGGCCTACCTCGTCCAGTCCTCCCTCGCCCCGGAGATCCGGGTCGTCGGTACGTCACTTGAGGAGCTCACCGACGACGAATTCCGCAAGCTCACCAAGGAGGCGGTTGACGCGTTCGGCACCCACAAGCTCACCGACGAGCAGTGGAAGAACTTCGCCAGCCGGATCACGTACGTCCCACAGGGCGCGGGTCCCGAGGCGCTGGCCGCCGCGGTGGAGACAGCTGAGACCGAACTTGGTCCGGAAACCTTACGGCTACACTACCTTTCGGTTCCACCCAAGGCTGCCCGCGCCGTAATCACGATGTTGAGCGACGCCAAGCTGGTCGAGCGCTCCCGGGTGGTGATGGAGAAGCCGTTCGGCACCGACCTTGCCAGCGCGATCGAACTCAACGACTTCGTGCACGAGACGTTCCGCGAGCGACAGATCTTCCGCATCGACCACTTCCTGGGCAAGGAGGCCGCGCAGAACATCCTCGCGTTCCGCTTCGCCAACGGCCTGTTCGAGCCGATCTGGAACCGCAACTTCATCGATCACATTCAGATCGACATCCCGGAGACCCTTGGCCTGGACCAGCGGGCGAACTTCTACGAGAGCACCGGCGCCTTCAAGGACATGGTCGTCACCCACCTGCTGCAGGTGATGGCGTTCGTCGTGATGGAACCGCCGACGGCCTTGGAGCCCCGCGCGATCAGCGAGGAGAAGAACAAGGTCTTCCGCTCGATGCTGCCGATCCACTGCAACGACGTGGTCCGCGGCCAGTACTCCGGCTACCGCGACGAGGTGGGTGTCGCGAAGGACTCGGACACCGAGACGTTCATCGCGCTGAAGGTGGGCATCGACAACTGGCGCTGGGCGGGCGTGCCGATCTACCTGCGCACCGGTAAGCGGATGGCCGAGGGCATCCGGGTCATCTCGATCGCCTTCAAGGAAGCGCCGCGGACGATGTTCCCTGCCGGTTCCGGTGTGGGCTCGCAGGGGCCGGATCACCTCACCTTCGACCTGGCCGACAGTTCCAAGGTGTCGCTGTCGTTCTACGGCAAGCGCCCGGGTCCCGGCATGAAGCTGGACAAGCTGTCGATGCAGTTTTCCACGCAGGAGACGGACTCGCAGGGCGACGTGCTCGAGGCGTACGAGCGGCTGATCCTGGACGCCATGCGTGGGGATCACACGCTGTTCACCACCGCCGAGGGCATCGAATCACTGTGGGAGCGTTCGGCTCAGCTGCTTGACGATCCGCCGCCGGTGAAGATCTACCCGCCAGGCACGTGGGGTCCCAACGCCATTCATCAGTTGATCGCCCCGAACGCGTGGCGGTTGCCGTTCGAGCGGGGGTGGCGCGAGAAGAAGTAGACGCGGAGGGCTGGGGGGCGGGGAGAAGGCGCTGGTCGCAACATTGCGCCGCAGTTTCGTTCACATTGATTGAATAGTGTTGAGTTAAAGCCTTGCGCGACGTTGCTGGCGGACCCCGTTACGCTCAAGTCATGAACGATGCGGTGGACCCGACGGTCCCACCAAGTGGTACCGGTTGCGTCGAGTGCGACGCAGTGAATGGCTGGTGGGTACATCTGCGCCGCTGCGCGGCGTGTGGGCACATCGGCTGCTGTGACGACTCGATGGCCCGGCACGCGTCGGCGCACTGGCGCGAGACGGGTCATCCGATCATCCGGACGTTCGAACCCGACGAGGACTGGTTCTGGAACTACGAGACCAACCAGTACTACGACGGCCCCGAACTGGCTGCGCCACAGTGCCATCCGATCGACGAGTCCGTACCCGGTCCCCGCGGCCGGGTGCCGAAGGACTGGATGAGCCAACTCGACCACCGCGCCGACTAGCCGCATGGTGAAAGCCGGGGGCGACAGCACCTTCACCGTATTGGTCGCCTTCGGCGCGAACCTGGTCATCGCCGTGGCCAAGACGTTCGCCGCCGTGTTGTCCGGGTCGGCCGCCATGAGTGCCGAGGCCGCGCATTCCTGGGCTGACACCGGCAACGAGGTGTTTCTCCTCATCGCCAACCGGCGCAGTACCCGCGACGCCGACGAGCGCCGACCGCTCGGCTACGGACGAGAGGCCTACGTCTGGTCGCTGCTCGCCGCGGTGGGCTTGTTCGTCGTCGGGGCCGCCGTCTCCGTCTGGCGGGGACTCAGTGAGTTGCTCCACGGCGCGGGCGAGGGCGAGAACTACCGGCTGGCATACCTCGTTCTCGCGATCGCCTTCGTGCTGGAGGGCACCTCCCTGATGCAGGCCGTGCGCCAACTCCGCCGGGAGGCAAGAAGATTCGATGCCGACGTGCTCGAGTACGCGCTGCGGACGTCGGACCCGACGGTCCGGGCGGTGTTCGCCGAGGACAGCGCCGCGCTGGTCGGCATCGTCATCGCATTCCTCGGCATGCTGCTACACCAGGTGACGGGAGCCGTGGTGTGGGACGCCGCGGGCTCGATCCTGGTCGGCGTCCTCCTCGGCGTCGTCGCAGTCGTACTGATCGACCGCAACCGCCAATTCCTCACCGGCGAGCCCGGCTCACCGCGGATCCAGGAGGCGATCGCCGCGCGGCTGAAGAGCTTCCCCGAAGTCGCGGAGGTCCGCTTCCTTCGTCCCGAGTTCATCGGCCCGAAGCGGCTTTTCGTCATTGCCAGTGTCGATCTCGTCGGCGATGCGTCCGAGTCCACCGTTGCGCGAACCCTTCGCTCCCTGGAACACCGACTCGAGGATGATCCCTACGTCGCCGAGGCGGTCCTGACGGTTTCGGAACCGGACGACGAGGGCTGACTCGCTGGTGCCGAACGTACGGTTGTTTGCGGGCTCTCTCTCGAGGTTCATGTGCAACAACCGTGCATTGGGCGCGGAAATCAGCCCGCGTCGGCCAGCGCTTGTTTGGCGGCGTTGTACCCGGGGATGAACGTGATGCCCGGCCCGCCGTGGCACCCTGCGCTTGCCAGGTACAGGCCGTCGATCGGGATTGGCTGATCGACATAGCCTTTCGGCCCCGGCCGGTTGGGCCCCATCTGATCCGGGTGGATGAGGCCATGGCAGTAGTCACCCCCCGGCGCCCCGAACATGGTGCCCATGTGCTTGGGCGTGAAGGTGGTGTGACGGATGATCTTCGACTCGAAGTCCGGCGCCAGCCGCGTCAGCTTCTCGATGACCCGCCGCCCCATCTCCACCTTCATGTCGCCGTAGCTCGTCGGGCTCTCCTCGACCGGGAACCACAGTGAGAAGGCCGAGGCCGCATGCTTGCCCTCGGGAGCCAGGCCGGGGTCGTTGACCGACGGAATTTGCAGTGCGATGGCGGGATCGGCGGGCACGATGCCGCGCCTGCAGTCCTCCCATTGCTGCTGCAACTCCTCCGGCGTGCTGAAGATCCCGATGTTGGACTGCATCGCGGGATCGTTGAGGAGTTCGTAGGGCGCCGCGAATTCCGGTATGCCGTCGAGTGCGAAGTGCATCTGGAGATAGCTGCCGCGATGGTCCACGCGGGAGAACCGCTCGCGGATGTCGTCGGGCACCGCGGTCGGCGCGACCAACTGATTGAGCGTGAAATCCGGTGCGACCGCAGAGATGACGACCGGAGCCGTGACGGTCGAACCGTCCTCGAGGCGGACACCGCTGACCCGGCCGTCGGCGACCTCGATCTCCTCGACCTTGGCCCGCAGCCGCAGCTCGCCGCCACTCGAGGTGAACACGTCGCAGAGGTGGGACGTGAGCGCTCCGATGCCGCCTCGCAACTTCTTGACGAGCAACGCATTCTCGTCCGGCACCGCGAATCCGTAGGCCAACGCCGCGGCGGTGCCGGGAGTCGCGGGCCCGCGGTAGGTCGTGTTGACCGCGAGCAGGGAAAGCATGCCTCGCAGCGCGCCGTGCTTCTCCTTGTCCGGCAGGTAGCGGTCGAGGACGTCGGTGACCGACCCGAAGAGTATGTCGGTGATCGTCGATCGCTCGAATTCGTTGGTGGCGCAGGCATACATCTCGTCGATCGACTTCGGGGGTTGGCCCGCGTCGAATCGCCCGAGGGCTCGGGTCGGAGCCTGACACCACGCCATCAGGCCCGCCATCCCGTTGACGGCCTCGGCACCGTGCACCTCGTTGAGGTGGGTCAGCAGTTTCATCGGGTCGGTGTAGTAGACGACTGGTTCGTCGCCGACGCCGCGCAACGACACCGACATGACGTCGAGGTCGACGGTCGGTAGTTCGTCGAGGCCGAGTTCGCGGCTCACCACAGCCGACGTCGGAATCTGCACTGAGCCGGCGATCTCGAACCGGAAGCCGTCGAACAGCTCGACGGTCGAGGCCATCCCGCCCGCGTACAGCTTGGAATCCAGGCACAGGGTGTGCAGCCCGGCACGTTGAAGTAGTACGGCAGCGGTCAATCCGTTGTGGCCCGCACCGATGACAATTGCGTCGTAGTCCGCCATGAGCCGAGGCTGACACGCCGCCCAAGTTTTGTCAATAATGACGAAACTTGGTCACGTCCAGTCGGCGATGCCCGACTCCAGCGACTCCAACGCCGACCGGCACAACCGGGCCAACTCCGGCAGCGATCGGTCGTCGGAAAGCATCCACAGCTCCATGGCGCCGAACACCGCTGCGGCGATGCACCGCGCGGTCACCGTGATCCGCAAGCGCTCGTCGCTGCCGACCGCGGGCACCTCCTTGCGTGTCAGGTATTCCTCGAGCGCTTCGGCGAAGTCCGCCTCCACCTGCCGGATGTGGCGGACGATCCGGCCGGGCTCGAGTTCCTTGGCGCGCAGTTCGGCGATCTTCGGCACCGCGTCGACGTCATACGGCGCGGCCAGAATCGCCGAGTGCACGGCATCGATGAGCGACTCGTCATCCGAGCGGTCGGCCAGCGCGGTGCGGAACCACTGCAGCCCGGCGTCGTAGTCGACGAACAGCAGGTCGTGCTTCGACGAGAAGTGCCTGTAGAAGGTGCGCAGCGAGACGCCCGCGTCCTCGGCGATCTGTTCGGCTGAGGTGTCCTCGACGCCTTGAGCGAGAAACCGCACCAACGCGGCCTGGCGCAGCGCGTCCCGAGTTCGCTCGCTGCGCGCCGTCTGCGCAGGTCGGACCATCTGGGTAACGTACCCGACGTCAGTGCCGCGGGTTGACAAGGGCAATCGCGGCGGCGACGGCCTCCTCGGTGATGTCGCTCATCCGACCGCCGCTCTCGACGGTGATCGCCGTCAACTCGCGAAGTCCACCCAGCAGCATGATGATTCGCGGCCGCGACACCGGCCCGGCAGGCCGAAACCCCTCGGAGGCCGTCAACGCCTGAACCATCGTGATGAAGTTGTCCATGGCATCTCGTTGTAGGAGGCGGGCCGCCATGCCGAGCGCGGGCACGTCGCGAATCCAGCTCAGCATCAACGCGGGACGGGATTCGGCCGACGCGATCCACGCTTCGATGGCCTGCCGTACCTGGGTGTCCCACGACGCGGCCGGCACCACGGCCGCGGTGATCTGCCTGACCTGTTCGGCGTTCGCCTCGGTCAACAACGCAATGAAGCACTCGTCCTTGCTGGCGAAGTGCTCGTAGAACGTTCTGCGCGACGTCCGAGCCCGCCGCACGACGTCGGCGATCGTCGTCTTCGGGTAGCCGTCCTCGGCGATGGACTCCTCGAGGGCGTCGAACAGACGTTGACGGAAACTGGCATTCACTGGATTGGCATCGTACCGACCGAATGCGCTATCGATCGATGGACGCGGCGGCGACCGGCCCGGCCTCATCCATCCGGGTGATTGGGGCACGACACGTCGACGTAAACCGTCGTGAACGTCGTCGGCGGACCGGCGTCGTGGTCGGGATCGTCGATCCCGTTGACGACGCACTCGGACAGCGGAACGTCGCTGACACCGCTGACCCAGTTGATCTCGACGTTGTACCCCTGGCCCTTCAGGTCGTCGACCACCGCACGCGCCGACTCGCTCCCAGCAACAGGAAATATCGGGTCTGCGACGGCCGTCGGCGCCGCCGCGATCGAGACGACCATGGACACGACGGCGGCCGCGAGCACCATCGGTGCAATCAGTCTCGGCGCGTGGGACACACCATCGATGATCCTCCGATCACAGCCACCAATCCGTGCGCGCGCTGTGAGGTATCAACCGAAGTGATGACCGAAAAGCACAGTCACCGAGGAATCTTCGACTCGATCTTGTCCGCGATTTCGGCGGCCGCCGTGACGGTGGTCGACTGCTGCGGCTTGCACGCCTGGATGTCGAGGATCAGGTTGGCGGCAACGGTGAGGAACCGCTGGCACGACCTCGTCTGGTCGCCACTGCCCCGGGTGTACGGCATCGACAGCTCGTGGTCGGTCTTGGTCAGGTCACCACTGAACCACGCGGGCAAGGGTTGGTCGTTGAGCCTGATGTTCACGTGGTGGTTGGCGCAGTGCGCCCACCGGTCGGCCGACTGGGCGAAGAAGTCACGCGCGCCTTCCGGCGTCCGGTACGACACAATGGATTGGACCGCGAGCGTGTCCCATTGTTCGGTGTCGGGAACCCGAAGCAGCTGCTGCCGCAACGACTTCCAGTGGCTGGGGTCGTAGATCGGCGCCTGGTTGACCTGCCAGATCCCCAGGCAGTTGAGATTGGGCAGGAGGTTGCGGCTATCGCCCATCGTGGTGACCGGCGCATGTGGCGACATCCCCTTCGCCCCCATGATGGCGTCGATCTCCGGCGGACTGAGCAACAGCCCGTCGAGCGCGGAGTCCGGTACCGCCTTGAACGGTTGCGATGCGCCCTCTGCCGCCCCTCCACCACATCCCGCCAACGCGAGGCAGAGTACGAGCGCCCCCAAGACACGCTTCTTCACGGGGCTCCTTTTGGTGACGGTCGCGGCTGGCCGCGCAAGCTGTAATTCAGGTGTCGGGCGGCGGACGGCCCGGCGCCGTGCGAACGGGTGCGAACTAAGCGTGCGTCCCGGCCGCAGCACACGCCTCCTGAGCCTGCTCGGCCTCGTTGTTCATCGACGTCGCTGTGTTGTTCAGGCTATCGCCCGGTATGCGCAGTCCCATCTTGACGAGAAGTGCCGCCGCACTCAGCGACCACTGCCGCATCGGATCCGCGATCGCGGCATCCAGTCCTGGCGTGCCCGCCGCCTGCATCGCGACGGAGGACGCTTGACGCAAGGCGGTCCGACCGGTCGAGTTGCTCTGGTCGACGGCGGGATCCGAGTAGTCGGAACCCTCGAAGGAGTCGGCGAAGTCGCCGTAATACGTCGAAGCGCCGTCGAGTGCTTGGCTGAACGCCCCGCAGGCCGTGACCGCCGCCGGCGTGGAGCCATCACCGTCCACGACGTTCACCTGCACACCTGGGCTGTTCCCACCGTCTTCATCGGCCGACGCCGTGGAAATGCAGGCGAACCCCATGCCGAAGGCGATCAACGATGCGACCAGCGCCCGCTCGCACACACGGGATGAGCTCAAGGTTTCCTCCAAGTTAGTCGGTCTCGCAGTCAAGTCAGACCGCTTCCGGTACCCGACGAGTATCGGGCCTGCCTGGTCTCGACCGACCCTCTGGCAGCCACTCCCGGTGGCCGGCCAATCCCAAGGCGACACGCACGCCGTCCAGCCTCATTGGCACCATCCGAGCCTACGGTCTGTCGGTCACGTGTCCGGATCGTGAACGAACGCCCAACACACGATTTCTACTCGCCATCGATTGCATGTCGTGATCTCAAGAGCGCACGCCACTCTAATCAGGCCTCTCGCACAGCATCCGGGAACCCGTCGCCGAGGGACAGCGCGGTGGGCGCAGACGCACACTCGATGGGAATGAGGCGCGGACTGTTTGTAGTCCGTTCACCGTTTGGCAACTCAGCCATTAGATGCTCCGACGCGACAGATTCGTTGGATCCGCAGGATTCCGACCACGAGAGGCGCCAATACAACCATGTTGAACCGTTTTGCCACACTGGCAGCTGTTTGCATCGCAATCCCGGTCGGGATCGCGCCCGTGGCGCTGGCCGACCCGCCGCCTCCGCCTGTGGTGCCGGTGAATGCCACCAACCCCCTCCCGCCCGAGGGCGCCGTGCCCTCGGGCCCGCCCGGTGTGATGAACACCCCGGACGGCTGGACGCTGACGGTCACCGGCGCCAATGAGACGCAGCTCCCGGTGGCACCGCTGACCACCGCGATCTCCTCGCGCGAGTACCTGATCGCCGGCACGTTCACCGGGACGGTCACCGGCGGCGGCAAGACAAAGTTGGCCGGCGGCACGTTGGAGGCCGGTGAGCAGATCGGTTGCGGGATCATCTCCGATGAGGACGAGGTCAACCCGGGTGCATCCCTCACCCCGGGTCTTAGCGCGGTGGGTCTGCCGTCGTTCAGCGCCGGTATCAGCCTTCAGGCCAAGGTGTACCTCAAGCCCGGTACGGTGACCACCGTCGCGGTCGACAAGAAGTCGTTCAAGGGCTCCTCGACGCGCATCACGATCACCGGCGTTCGCATCAAGACCGATCAGTGCGCGGGCCAGTCGTTCATCCGCTCGTACGCCACGCTGACGAGCTCGACCGACAACACCGACGACGTCATCACCTACCTCGGAGTTACCAAAGCCGTTTGACGGCAATGTACTTCGACTGCGTGGCTGGACCGATCACTTCGGTCCAGCCACGCAGTCGTTTAGGCCTCGGCTCTTCGTGATGTCTGCACGCGCCCGCATTTTGGCAGACCGGGCGCGGCCACCCGCGGCGCCGTTCGAGAATTCACCAAATCCTCCTGGGACGTCCCTGTGCGCCGTTCCGACGATCCCGTAACCAGGTTGATTGACCGTCGAACCGACACCGTTCGGAGATGCCTTCGAGACGCACACTCGATGGGAACGGGGCTTGAACTGTTTGTGATCCGTTCACCGTTTGGCTACTCGGCCATTAGATGCTCACACGCGACAGAACCGTTGGATCCCCTGGATTCCGACCACGAGAGGCGCCATCACAAACATGTTGAATCGTTTTGCCACGCTGGCTGCAGTTAGCATGCTGTTCCCGGTCGCAACCGCGCCCCTCGCGTCGGCGGACCCCGGCGATGATGACGGGCCTCCGCCGGACAACGGGATCGTGGCCTCGGCCGACCCGGGCATCGTGACCACTCCGGACGGCTGGATCTTGACCGTCGCCGCCAAGGACGAGACCGAACTGCCCATCGCGCCGCTGACCACCGCGGTGTCCTCCCGGGAGTACCTGGTGGCCGGCACGTTCACCGGAACGGTCACCGGCAGCGGCAAGACCAAGCTCAACGGCGGCACGCTGGAAGCGGGCTACCAGATCGGCTGCGGCATCGAGCTCGGCCAGGTCCGCCTCATCGGCCAGGCCGGTGTCACCGTGGGTGGCCTCAGCTTCCCCGCCACGGGCCCCTCTTTCATCCCCGCCCTGACCTTCCCGTTGTCGGGCACCATCGAGATCCACCCCAAGCCGGGCACGGTCTCCACCGTCACGGTCGACAAGAAGTCGTTCAAGGCCGCCCCGGCACGCGTCACGCTCAAGGACACCCACATCAAGGTCGACGGTTGCGTCGGTCAGTCGTTCCTGCGCTCCTACGCGACGCTGACCAGCTCGACCACCGACACCGACGACGTGGTGGCCTACTACGGCATCACGAAGGCCGTCTGACCTCAGGTGTTCATCTGAGGCCCGACACGGGCACAACGGGCAATCCGAACGAAAGTGAGACGATAGGCCGTGATTGATCGAGACCGCATGGCGGTCGCGTTCGGCATCCTTGCCCTCGCAGGGGCGGTCGCCTTCCCGGCGACCGCCGCTGCGGACCCCGACGACGACGGGCCGCCTCCCGCGCCGGTCATACCCGCCGATCCGGCGCTGCAGCCGCCCCCGGGACCGCCGGTGCCGGTCCTCGGCACGCCGATGGGGCCCGCCGGGCTCAACGTGCTGCAGCAGAGCGGCCAGGTGCCGGCACAAGGTGTGCTCGGCGTGCCTCAGGGGACCGTTGGCCTCGACAGGACGACACTGCTCGCCCAGAACGCCGTTCCCTCGGCGCCTGGCGGGCCACCGGGAACGCCACCGGACCTGAACGTCTTCAACAACTCCTACGGTGCTGGTGCGATCAACGAAGTGCCCGCAGCACCAGGCAAGGGCCAGCAGTTCGGGGTGGCTCCCGGTGACGAGAACAACGACGTCACCAACCGCCAATGGCTCGGGCGCTACTTCGATGAGATGCACGCCGGCAAGCTGCGGGGTGGACTGCTCTGGCAGGCGCCCCAGGAACAGCTCGGTGAGCCCCTCCCCGGCACCGCACCACCACCAGGAACCAACATTCCGCCGGGGCTGGCGCAATACCTCCCCGACCCGGCAGACGCGGCACCTCCCCCAGGCGGCCCACCGCCTGCCCCTGGCGCCGTGCCACCGGTTCCGCCGCCCCCCGGGTAAACAGAGCACTTCGACTTCGCGCCCACCGCCGACTGGCGGTGGGCGCGAAGTCTTTTCACCCGTCCTTGGGCTGGGTGGGATTCTCTCGTCCACCCTCTCGGGCTTGGCGGGACTGACCGGCGGGCTTCCCCTGCTGGGACCGATCGTGGGCCCGGTGGTCGGCGTGGTCTCGTCCACCACCGTGGTGGTCACCGGGCGGCCGCGATCCTGTTCGGGGCGCCGATCGCCGGCTTCCTCAACGTCGGGGCAGGCATCTCCTCGGGTATCGCCAACGCCGCGCTGCTGACGGGGATCTATCCGGTCGCCATCGGCGCACAGCTCTTTGCCATCGTTTTCCAGTACGCCGCACAGGGATTCGCCATCTTCGGCATCTACTGAGCGGGGCCGTCGCACGATAGGCTCGGCATCGTCTGATCGCTTCATGCGGGATTGGAAAAGGACTTCAGTGGCAGGTCGAACCATCGTCATCACCGGCGCCAGCGACGGCGTCGGTGCGGCTGCGGCGAACAGGCTCAGCAGAAGTGGCGAGAACGTCGTGGTCGTCGGCCGCTCGCCGCAGAAGACGAAGGCCGTCGCCGCCGAGCTGGGTGCCGACTACCTGCTGGCGGACTTCGCGGAACTGGCGCAGGTCCGGGAGTTGGCAGACCAACTGCTGGCCCGCTACCCGCGCATCGACGTGCTGGCGAACAACGCAGGCGGTCTGATGGGCGAACGTCAGGTCACCGTCGACGGTCACGAGAAGACGTTTCAGGTCAACCACCTGGCGCCGTTCCTGCTGACCACGCTGCTGCTGGATCGGCTCCTCGAATCCAGAGCCAGCGTGCTGAACACCTCCAGCGTCGGCAACAAGCTGTACGGCCACGTCGACATCGACGATCTCGACGCGGAACACGGCTACCGCGCGTTGAAGGCCTACGGCGATGCCAAATTGGAGAACATCCTGTTCACCAAGGAACTCCACCGCCGCTACCACTCGGCCGGAATCTCCACCGCCGCATTCCATCCCGGGAACGTCGCCTCCAACTTCGGAGGTGAATCGAGTTCGCGGATGATCCGCATCGCGTACCGCACGCCGATCAAGCATTTGGCGCTGATCGGCCGCGAGAAGGGCTCCGATCTTCTGGTCTGGCTGGCCTCGGCCACCCCGGGCCAGGACTGGACTTCCGGCGAGTACTACTCCGGTCACTCGATCGCCAAGGCCAACAAGCAGGCTTACGACCCCGAGTTGGCCCGCGAACTCTGGGATCGCAGCGCCGCCATGATCACCACCACAACGCCCGAAGGATGAACACATGACCGTCACCACCGTTGACGCTGGACCCAACCAAGTCAGTCGCTCCGTCGAGGTGAACGCGCCCGCTGCCGAGTTGTTCGCAATCGTCGCAGACCCGCGTCGGCACCACGAACTCGACGGCTCCGGCACCGTCAGCAACAACATCAAGGCGCCTTCGAAACTGGTGCCGGGTGCCCGCTTCACCACCAAGATGAAGATGTTCGGGGCGCCCTACCGCATCACGAGCGTCGTCACCGCGCTCAAACCCGACGAGCTGATCGAGTGGCGGCATCCGGTGGGACACCGCTGGCGCTGGGAGTTCACCGCACTCACGCCGACGACCACCCGGGTCACCGAGACGTTCGACTACTCCAACGCCGGACCCATCAAGGATGCGCTGAAGTATTACCGCCGAACGGGTTTCGTGAAGGCCAACGCAAAGGGCATCGAGGCCACGCTGACGCGGCTGCGCGACCGCTACCCGAATTCGACCGGCTAGGTTCTGCGCGCCGAGTCACTCGGCGGTCAGGCGTCCTGCCACGGCGGTTCGTCGTCCATCTTGTCGTAGTACTTGGCCAAGTGACTCTTCACTCGACCGATGTCGGACTTCGGAAGGTCGATCCCGCCGCGGGAACCCTGCATGATCGCGGCTGCCGCCATCACGGCGCGCGGCACCGCCTGGAGCTGACCGTCGATGACGTCGGCAATCAGCAACTTGTACGCGGTGAAGTTTTCCTTGTGCTCCTTGTCGTACCAAACGTGCGCGTCGCGGTACTTCCAATTGGGTTCATCGGTTGCACCGGCCCACTTCCGCACCCGCTTCTCAGCGGCGCCACCGTCCCATTGGCGGTCGCGCCCGGCCAGCGGCAAATCCTGAAAACTGCTCACGGACATGGCGACACCTCCTCGTAGGTAGGTGCCTGCATTCCCATCACCGCGACACCTGAAACGAAGGATGTTTCATCGGCCGTCGCCGCGGGGAGCCTTCCCGGTATGGAAACACTGCTCGAACGCGAGACCAAGTGGGAGGTCAACGACGGATTCGAGTTGCCTGCGCCCGACGAGGTTGCTGGTGATGCCGCCGTCGACCGCAGCACGATCGAACTCACCAGTGTCTACTACGACACCGCCGATCATGACCTGTTGAGCCGCGGGGTGACGCTGCGACGACGTGACGGCGACGACGACATCGGATGGCAACTCAAACTGCCCGGGGCCGGTGGGCGTCTCGAGCTGCGTGCCGGGTTGGCGGACACGCCGCCGCCCGAACTCGCCGACCTGCTCACCGGTCTCCGGTTGGGCAAGCCGTTGATTCCGGTTGCAACCATCAGGACGCGTCGCCACCGGTATCGCATCATCGATCCGCAGCGGGACGTGTTGCGGGTCGAGCTCGTCGACGACCACGTCCGTGCCTCCACCGATCACCAACTGCTCGCGTGGCGCGAAATCGAGGTCGAGGAAGGACCCGCGGCGGGGACGCTGCCCCAGCGCTTTGCGCGCCGCCTCATCAGGGCGGGCGCCCGGCAGTCCCGCTACCCGTCCAAACTCGCCCACGTCTGCCGCGCGCCCGGCCCCACGCCGAGCACTGGGTCGACGGCGCGGGCCGCCCTCGCGAGCTACGTCGGGGAGCAGATCGACGCGGTGTTCGCCGGGGACGTCGGGCTCCGCCGCGGGCACGATCCCATCCACGACACCCGCGTCGCGATTCGACGGCTGCGCAGCACGGTGCGGGTATTCGGGAAGCTGTTCAACCCATCTGCCGCAAGCTATCTCGACGTTGAGCTCAAGTGGTTCGCCGGATTGCTCGGCGAGGTGCGCGACGGTCAACTGCAACGCCGTCGGTTCCACGAGGTGCTCGACGAGTGGCCAGCCGAACTCGTCTTGGGGCCCGTCTCGGCGCGGGTCGATTCCGAGTTGCGCGGCACCGAGTTGAGGGCGCGCCGCGCCGTGACCGACGCGATGGACTCGCCCCGCTACCTGGGCTTGCTAGCGACGCTGCAGCGCTGGGCGACCGAGCTGCCGTTGGCCACATCCGCGACGCGCAAGAAGGTCGACAAGCGGGCCGGCAAGGCGCAGCGCAAGGCGGATCGCCGACTGGCCGAAGCGATCCGGGCGGACGACGGCGTGCTGCTTCACAGGGCGCGCAAGGCTGCCAAGCGCGCGCGGTACGCCGCTGAACTGCGCCGCAGCACGTCGACGGACGTGGGCAGGACGATCAAGCACTTCAAGCGCATTCAGCGCGTGCTAGGCGCCTACCAGGACAGCGTGGTCGCGGCTGGCTCGCTGTACCGGCTTGGCATCGCCGCGGGCACCGCCCCCGCCGAGAATGGCTTCACCTTCGGTCTGCTCTACGCGCGAGAACGGCAACTGCAGGCGGCGGTCCGCGAGAAGGCTCGTCGACTTGCTTGAACGCGAGGCGAAATGGGCACGCTGGCAACATGGCATTCAAACTCACCTACACCGACGGACAAGAGTCCGACTACGACGACGACACAGTATGGGAAGTCGAAGCCGGGGTCCTCAAGATGGGCCGCGAAGAGGGCAACTGGACTGTTCTGCTGTCCCCTAGCCACTGGGCCGTGGTCGAGGTCGCAGGCGCTCAAGAGCGCAAGGACGGCGACGACGGCAAGGACGAAAAGGACGGCAAGAAGGGCAAGGACGCCGATCCGCAAGACGATGGCGAGGACGACTCAGACGACAAGTCCACCTAGCCAGCTCGCCGCGGCCTCGCGGTCAGAGGCTGCCCGCCGGAGCACGTCGCCGGCCGCCGGCAAGAAGGCCCCCTGCAACCCCGATCAGCCCGACTGCGGCCAAGGGGATGGACCACGTCCGGCGACTCGACAGCGATGATTCGCATTCGGCGACGTAGTCGGTGTGCGGCACCACCTGATTGAGGATGGGGATGTTCGCCACGCTGTTGCTGTTCGCGCTGCGGGCACCCGAAAGGTCTGAGGCCACTGCGTTTCCACAACCGATGTTGCCGCCGTTGCCGTTGGACACCGAAACCGGAACCAAGAGCGCAATCACACCGGCAATCAGCAGGACCGCACCCACCAACACGATCAATCGCTTCGTCGTCACAGCCAATCCCTTCGCCGTTGAGGTGAACGACGTGCAAATACCCACGACGGTCCGGCCCAAACCAAGGGGCGACCGTGGTGTAACGCGCCCCGTCGGCGGGTATACCCAACGGGACATGGCGAAATATGTACTCAACGAGGCGGCGGTGACCAAGGCCCGCAAGCTCATTGACGGGCGACAGTACGTCTTGGACAGCGACTGGGGAGAAGTGCAGCCCAAGGCGCCAGATCAGAATTCATTCCTGGAGAACCACGGCTGGGACGACTACGCGCAGTGGCACCTCGGGCTCACCGAAGGCGCCACCGATGAGACGAAGGCGCGATATGCGTTCGTCTACGGCGACTTTCGCCGGGTGCACCGCACCGCCCTGATCGCCTGCGTCTACCGCGCATCCGAATGGCGGCACAAGGACGTCGAGTTGGCGGCCCACGACCTACTGCAGTACCTCGACAAGGCGACCGGCTGATACCCCGCTAGTCCTGGTGGCTCTGCGCCTCGAGCTTCGCGACGATGTTGAACAGCCCCCCGAGGAACTCGTTCAGCCCAGTCTCGTCGCTGTCATTCGAGTCCGCCTCGGCGGTCATCTGGTGGAGCTTCTCGTAGAGCGCCATCGACTCCGGGGCCTTGGCCGAGGGCCGAGCGATATTGAGCTTCATCGTTGCCATGGTGATCGAATTGACGCGATCACCCGCGGCGAAACCAAGACCTACTGGAGCCGGAGGCCCGCGATGACGAGGGCCACCATGCGGCGCGCGTCGTAGTCGGGGTCGGTCTCGGCTCCGACGCATATGTTGCCGATCCCGCGCATCAGTCCGTAGGCCTCGATGTCGGGTTGGATCTCCCCCGCCGCGGCAGCTGCCTCGAGAAGCTGGGCGCAGACGGGGACGAGGCGGTCGAGGAAGTAGGCGTGCAGGGTCTCGAAGGCGGCGGAGTCGGATTGCATCGCGCGGGCCAGACCATGCTTGGTGGTGAGGAAATCGACGAAGAGATCGATCCAGTCCGCAAGTGCGGCGAGGGGTGTGCTGCTTTCTCGCAGTAGGAGCGGACCGGCCTCCGCGCACTCCTCGACCTGATGGCGGTAGACCGCGACGACGAGGTCGGCACGCGTCGGAAAGTGTCGATAGATCGTGCCGACGCCCACCCCGGCCGCCGCGGCGATCGCACGCACCGGCACGTCGACGCCGGAAGCGACGAACGCCGCGGCCGCCGCGGACACGAGCGTCTCCTCGTTGCGCCTGGCATCGGATCGCTTCCGGGGGGCCGGTGCCCCTGCCCCATCGTCGCCCACGGGCACGCCAGCCATCCCTTGCTAAGCGGAACGCTGTTCCGTATCGTCAGTTTCGGAACGTTGTTCCGCTTAGCCGAGTCTAGATCAATCCTCGATTGAATCGTGGAGAGGACCATTGTCATGTCGCAGACACCCCGTTTCGGAATCATGACCGCGCCGTGCCAGGTCGAATACGCCGAAATCCTGCGGGTCTGGCGTGAGGCAGACACCGTTCCGGAAATCGAACACGCCTGGCTGTTCGACCACCTGATGCCGATCTTCGGCGACCCGGACGGGCGGACGTATGAGGGTTGGACACTGCTGTCGGCGCTCGCCGCCGAGACCAACCGACTACGGATCGGACTGCTGGTGACCAGCAACCGCTTCCGGCCGCCCGCGATGCTGGCGAAGATTGCCACGACCGTGGACATCGTCTCCGGCGGACGGCTCGACTTCGGCATCGGCGCCGGCTCCCGACCCACCGTCCCCATGGCCCGGCGGGAGTACGAAGCCCACGGCCTGCCGTATCACGACTTCTCGGACTCCGTTGCCAGCCTGGCCGAAGCGCTGACGGTGATCCGACGGTTGTGGACCGACACCGAGCCGTTCGACTTCACTGGCACCCACGTCCAGCTCACGGGTGCGTTCGGTAACCCAAAGCCGCTCCAGCGTCCGCACCCGCCGATCGTCATCGGCGGCCGGTCGGCCCGACTTCTGCGCGTCGTCGCGGAGCACGCCGACGTATGGAACATCCCCGGCGCCGACGTCGACGATGCGATCGAACGCAGCACGCTACTGGATGGCTACTGTGCCGAGATCGGCCGCGACCCGGCGTCGATCACTCGGTCGGTCCACGTACCGGTTTCCTACGAGCAGCCCGCCGTCGCACGGGACGAGATCAACCGCTACGTCGACGCCGGCTTCCGGCACGTCGTCCTCGGGCTGTCGAATCCGTACCCGGCCGGCGTCGCCCAATGGGTCGTCGATGAACTCATCCGAAAGCATTCGTGGTCGCCCCACTTTGGCGCCCCGGTTCCTGCTGTAGTGCCGTCACCGGATGCACATCCCGGATAAGCCGCAGACGCCCCAATCACACTTGGTAATCAGTAAGCCGTAGCTCCAGAACCACCGACCATCTTCGTCAGAGTGAACGAATTGCTGGGACCTTGTGGGCACGCGGCGGGGTCCGTGGACACACCGCTTACTTGGCCGGTTAGCGCTGCCGTATCCCACGACCATGTCTGTAACTCCGAGTGGCGAGTGCCGTCGGGGCAGCTTTGGCCGTCTGGCCTGTCGACCGTCATGGTCCAACGATCACCGGCAAGCTGCGCATCGCCAGTCCATCCGGTTGAACTGGTGATGTGTGCGACACAACCGCCCGAAGGTGGACACGCTGAAATGGCGGTCCAGGAGGTGTGGGCTCCCGAGGCACCGATGAGGTTCAACGAATAGGTGCCGGTGAAACCGGCAGCCCACGCGGGGCTAGCAAATCCCAAAGCAGACACAGCAGCAATTGCGGCTGCGGTGAGTCCGCGGCCAATGATCATAGTGACCTCCGTAGCAGTTGCCAGTATCTTGTCGGGCGCTTGGGATCTTCGCAGCACAACGACAGCAATGCCCCAATTTGTGCACCAGCTGTGCGCCTGCCCGTCGTGCGTCACAGTCACCATTCAGCTAACTCGCAGAATCTACGACACACCTACGAATCGCTCGCACGGCGGGGTCAGTGCCGACCTCCGCCTGCTCCAGAAGGCCATGGGCCACGCCTCGATCAGGGTGACGGCGCATGTCTACGCCGACTTGTACGACGACGGTTGGCAGTTGCCGACATGCCGCGTCAATTCTGCCGTCACGACCACGCTCGAACGCGTGTCCTGGGCCTCGAACTGCCCGCCGGAGTGGTCGAATGGCCGCATGACATCAGCGGCACGCGTGGCAGAGCTCAAGCGCATACATGCCGAGGGCAAGGCCGCCGCGGTCGGCGCTGCGAACCCGTACTACGGGCAGATCGTCAACGCCGCGGTGTGGCGCGGAGGGTACCGGCGGATGATCGACGCAAAGATCGCCAACTCTGAAGCGAGCCGCGGTGGGTCGCGCGGAACCCGTGACCTTTGCCACGCAATGGCGAATATGGGAGCAAGTCAGCGGGCCACCGGCTGCCGAACGCCGATGCCAAGGCGGCAGCCTCCGTGCTCTTCGCACTCATGCCAGCGCTGATCATCGCCCACCACCTCTCCGAACCACTCAGCGTCCGCCATCTACTGGCCGGGATCGAGGGCCTCACCAGCATCACACCGACCGGGGCTCCCCCAGCCAGGGTTCGACAGAAGGTCACCTGACCCGTCATCCCTGCAGCTTCTGGCGCCGACACTCGTTGGATGGGTTGACTATTCAATACCCGCGTTGATCGGATGCAGCGCGAGAACGATGAGACGCTCGAGTTCGTCGAGGCGATGGTCGGCAGTGTTGAGCCAGGCGTTGAGCGCGGTCACCATCGCAGCGCTCATGCACTCCGCGTGCAGTCGGGCCCGAAGTGCGGCGTCGATGACCGACTCCGCAGCGGTGCGCTCCGCGCCTGCCGTGACCAAGCCGTCACCAAAGTTGTTGGGCGTTCAAGCATTACGAATCGTGAGGCCGCCGTCGACGACGAGGACCGCACCGGTGATGTACGAGGCGGCCGGGAGCAGCAGCGACAGCGTCGCGTGCGCGACCTCTTCGGGATCCCCGTAGCGACGTAGGGCCGTACGTCGGCGGGCGAAGACCGCCTTCTGCTCGTCAGCGATGATTGCGGTCATCCCCGTGTTGATCGGGCCCGGGCACACACAGTTGACCGTCACCCCGGTCGCACCGAGTTCGACCGCCAGCGACCGCGTCAGACCGATCACGCCATGTTTCGCGACCGTGTAGGGCGAGATTCCGCCAGTCGCGCCCAGGCCCTCCGTCGAAGCCACATTGACGATCCGGCCTGTGCGCTCCCGGCGCAGATCGGGCAGTGCCGCACGAACGAACCGCGCGTATGCGGTCAGATTGATCGCCATGGTGGTCGCCCAGTGGTCCTCGAAATCGTCACCGTCGATCGGCACCGGGATGCTCACCCCTGCGTTGTTGACCAGGCCGTCGATCGCGCCAAGGGATTCTCGAATCTCCGTGATGACGGTTGCCGGGGCGTCGGCGTAACCGACGTCCGCAATGACGGCGTGGACGCGGCCGCCCACGTCGCTGATCTCATCGACCACGCGTGCCAGTCCGTCGGCATCACGGTCGACGACGCCGACTGCGGCGCCCTCATCGACGAGGAGATGCGCGGTCGCACGCCCCATGCCGCTGGCGGCCCCCGTGACCACGAATACGTTGCCCTTGACTGAGCGACTCAGCGATGTGAGACGGGGCATCCGACGTCAAGCCGTTCCGCTGACGGAGAGGAAGCACCGGCACCAGTTCCGAAGTTTGTTGCATTCCTTCATCTTTCGCCTACGAACCCTTCTGGCGTCGGCACCTGGTCTCGGGGCACGGGCTCGGCTCGACGCCGAGAATGTATCCAACGTAACGCCAGTAGCGCATGTGATCGAGAATCTCGCCTCAGCGGCGATCGCGAAAACGACTTCGTCCATTTCTGGCGAACAGGCGGCGTGCAGCGCGTAGTTTGCGGCACAGCAGATGTACAGGAAGTTGCAAGCAGGGCTACGCGTCGACGACAGCTGGCGACGACGGAAGGAAACCGTGATGGGTTACGCCAAGTACATAGGCCGTGTCGGAGCACTGGCGGTAGCCCTGGGAGTGGGTTTGGCCATCGCGAGCACACCCCCCGTAGCGTCCGCCGAACCATCGGACTCCTCGTCGTCAACAAGCGATTCTTCGTCGACGAACAAACCCTCGGCGTCGACCGGTACCTCTTCGACGACGAAGACCGTTTCGACGGATCGTGAGCCTTCTTCGACCAATCAGGCCGACGGCACCGACTCGTCGCCGTCAAAACCGGGGCCACCGTCAACAAAACCGGGGCCACCGTCAGGCTCAACCGATGGGTCCGACGCGGATGCCGACAGCCCCGCAGACGATGCCAAGGACGACGGCGACACCGAGGAAGCCGACGGCGTGGAGCCGACAAGTAACGAAGACGCCGAGGAAACCCCACCCGCAGCAAGTGACGAGGACGCCCCTTCCGCGGACCCCGGGTCGGGGCAGACCGACACCACTGTCGACGTCACTGCGAGCGACGATTCCGCCGACCAACGTGCGTCGAGCGGCCACGACTTCCGCGCCGCCAATGCCGCCGACGCCGACGTCGTGTCGTCCCTCGCCGCGACTGTCGGACAGCCCACCGCATCTGGCCCACCTGCCGGTGAGCAGTCGCAGATGCGGAGCGCGGCAGCGGCCGCGGCAGCCGACACTCCCACGACGTTCTCCTCGGCTCGTTCGTCCACCACGGCCGCCACGACATTCACGGCAGCGGCCTTCGCAGCGGCCTCCGCGCCTGCCGAGCCGCAGCGGCCCCCCAGCATCGTCAGTGCCATCACGGACCTCGTGGCTGCGGTGCTGCAGCCATTCATGAGTCCGGGCACCGGGTTGTCGTTCCCGGCATCGCTGCTGATGGGAGTGCTATCCGCGGTGGGGAATGAAATTGAGCGCGTCCTCCGGCGCACCGCCCCGGTGGCATCTCAATACACCGTCTCTCAGATCGCGGGCCCCTCGCTGCTTGCAGATCCCACACCGAACGTGTTGCTGATCGGCGTGGACGGCACGAACTTGAGCAGGATTCTGGCCGACGACGAGAACGACAACTTCTTCGCCTTGATGGATCAGGGCACCACCGCCGCGTCGAGCATCGTCGGGCACACCACCATTTCCAACCCGTCGTGGACGTCCATCCTGACCGGTGTGTGGGGCGAAAGGACCGGCGTGATCAACAACGTCTTCACCCCGTGGACGTACGACAATTGGCCGACGGTGTTCAACCAGCTGGAGACGTACAACCCGAACATCGACACCACGACCATCGCTGACTGGAACGTCATCAACGCCATCTCCGGCGCCGGCTCGATCCCCGTCGACACGAACATCTACGTGCCTCAGATCGAGGGCGACACAAACTGGTCGCAGACCGACGACGCGGTCGGCGACGCCACCGTCGATGCGATCGAAAACACCACCGCAGACACCCCGAGCTTCGTCTTCAGCTATTTCGTCGGGGTCGACGAGAACGGGCATATGCACGGCGGCGCATCGCCGGAGTACGCGGAGGCCATCCGGAACGTCGACGACAACCTCGGCGACATCCTTGACGCGGTGGCGTTGTGGGAGGCCGACAATCCCGGCGAGGAATGGACCATCGTCGTGGTCACCGACCACGGTCACCAGCCGCAGCTGGGTTTCGGCCACGGCTTCCAAACACCGGATGAGACAGCGACATTCGTCATCGCCCGCGGCCCGGATTTCAACGACGGGTTCGTCAATCCGGCCTACGAGATCGTGGATACCACGCCAACGGTGTTGAGCCTGTTCGGCGCGTCGCCGCCGGCGCATGCCGACGGCGTGTCTCTGACGACACTCGGCGGGAGCGATGCAGACCCCGGTCCAGGCAATCTGCACCAGGCGCTCGAGGAAATGATCGCCACGAACCACTCTCCCGACATCGTCACCGACGTGGCGCTGAGCCTGCGGACGATCTTCGCCACGATTCCCTACTTCGTGTGGACACTCACGAACGACGGCACGTTGCCAATCCCGATCCTCGGCAACGTTCTCTATGTGGCGACGAATGTTCCCGCGCAGATCGTCGCGCTGTTGACCGGCGTGACCGGCGCCAGAATCTTCCCGCTGCTGCCGCCTGGGCCGCCGTCCTGGCCGGGACAGGAGGAGGGAACCGCGCCGGATACCGCGATTCTGGCCTGCGGCGGTCCGTCCGGATTGGCCGCGGAATCATCGTGCTACGCCAGCAACGTTGCATGACTCGACGCGCGTTGGTGGTCTTCGCAACCAGCGTGTGCGCACTCATCGGCTAGCAGTCACAGTGCGACGCCGATGCCTAGTCTCAACCGTTTAGGCCCCTGAACAGAAGTAGTGAGGAGTGGCCAGGGCCGGGATCGAACCGGCGACCTTCCGCTTTTAGGTCAAGGGATTTCGACACGCCGCAACGATTCCCAATAGGTCTGTGTGGCTGGGACTTTGCCGCTTCAGGCATCGCAACGTTTCCCGCTGATTCTCGGCGTGTCGCGGGTATAAACGACGAGTAACCGTCAAACCGACCGGTGTACTACCGTCGCCCGTCGCGGATCTGGTAGACGCGCGAGAGTGGCAGCCCCGCCGCCTCGGCGAGCTCCTCGCCGGGATGCCGTGCTCGAAGCCGCCCGGATCAGTTGGCGTAGCTACGGCGTCACTTTTGGCGGCTCGGTGTCGGCCCGCGCCGGGCGAGGGGTTCACCGACGCGGGCCGGTCTTAGAATTGCGCCTCAGCGCACCGATGTCATCACCGCTGACACCCATCCATGACCCCCTGCTAGCTGGAATCTGCGCTGCTGCCCGTTGACAGCCATCCGTACTCGGACTGCCAACGGGGCCGACCCGTTTGGTCCGATCTTGTTCCGTCCTCGTCGCTACCATGCGCGGGTGCTGAGGATTCGGATACGGTGAGCAGTCGAGGCCGAACACGGCCGGGGTGATCTTCCCGTCGTCGACGGGCACGCTGCGCGACCGGGACAACTTCGGGAAGCAGTGGCGAGAGGTGCGGGATTCGCTCGGCCTGCCCGACGTGACGAGCCACAGCTTCCGCAAGACGGTAGCCACGCTGATCGACGACTCGGGGCTGTCGGCGAGGATCGGCGCCGACCAGCTGGGCCACGCGCGGCCGTCGATGACCCAGGACGTCTACATGTCCCGCGGCCAAGTACACACTGAAGTGGCGGATGTCCTCGATCGAGCGGTCGGTAAAAAGGACGAATAAACGTCGGGCGAGGATGAGAATCGAGGCGGAAATTGCCTCTGACGTGGCCAGGGCCGGGATCGAACCGGCGACCTTCCGCTTTTCAGGCGGACGCTCGTACCAACTGAGCTACCTGGCCGGAGGGCACACCGTGCCTCGCCGTGCTGGCGACCCTGACGGGACTCGAACCCGCGACCTCCGCCGTGACAGGGCGGCGCGCTAACCAACTGCGCCACAGGGCCTTGCTGTACTGCCGTTGCTCCACGTCACCGTGTCGCAAGTACCCCCTACGGGATTCGAACCCGCGCTACCGCCTTGAAAGGGCGGCGTCCTAGGCCGCTAGACGAAGGGGGCCAGAGCCGAATCTCTCCGGGGTACTCGCAACGTCGTAGACGTTGTGAGCCTCGCTAGCTTAGGGCACCGACACCCGAATCCTCAAACCACGGTCCTCCCCGGCGTCTCGGGTCGCTCCGCTCACAGCCTCGGCGACGTCAGCAGTATTCTGACCTCCACGCCCCTATAGCTCAGTCGGTAGAGCTACGGACTTTTAATCCGCAGGTCCCAGGTTCGAGCCCTGGTGGGGGCACCACGACCGCCCTGTTCAACGCACTTCCTTCCTATATGGCCGGCTCCGCGGAGGCCGGTAGCTCCTGGCCGGCCCAAGATGCAGCTGCTGGCGCAGCCTTGGGCCTTCGACCGGCTCGCCGAGCAGTTCAAAGCCCCGCTACCGCGACATCGAGCGGTGGTGCTGGCACCCGCGGCAATTGCAGGCAGCGCCAAGGACAACCGCCCCCAGAGCGGCGATCGTGGGGACCATGGTCACCATCCCTTCTCTCACGTTCACGTCAAGGCTTCTGGCCGGCGGGGCGGCCGCATGATGCGGGCCGTTGTCATTGGAGGTTCGCTCGGCGGACTCACTGCAGCGCTGATTCTCCGGGACCAGGGCTGGGACGTGGATGTTCTGGAACGTAGCCCAAATCCGCTGGAAGGACGCGGGACGGGAATCGTCGCGCACCCCAGCACGGTTCGCTATCTCGTTGAACGGGGCGGCAAATCGATTGGGGACATTGGCCTGCCGGCGCGCAGACTTCAGTATCTCGATGCGGACGGCTCGATCGCTCACGAGCAACCCTGCGCCTACCGGTTCGCATCGTACGTCGAGTTGTATCGAGGGCTGCTGGACGCCTTCGGCACCGACCACTATCACCTCTCGAATGAGCTAGCGCGCCTGCGTAGCCGCGGTGGTGCCGCGACACTGTCATTGACCGACGGTCGGACCCTTTCGGCCGACCTGGTGGTCTGCGCCGACGGCATACGCTCGACGGGACGTCGAATCATGGCGCCTGACGCCCACCCGCGTTACGCGGGATATCTGGCCTGGCGCGGCACCGTCGACATCGACCAACTCAGCGGCCGCTCGGCGAGCCTCCTGCTGGACGCGTTCACCTACCGGATCCTCCCGCGCGGCCACCTGTTGACCTACGCGATTCCTGGGCCGAGAGGCTCTGTGCTCTTCAATTGGCTGTGGTATCAGAACGTCGCACCCGGAGACCGTCTCACCGACCTACTCACCGACCGCAACGGTGTCAGGGCAGAGATGACCGTGCCGCCCGGATTGGTCCAGAAACGCCACGTCGAACAACTGCATTCGGCGGCGGCCGCTGAGCTACCCGCACCACTGGCCGAGGTGATCCAACAAACCGCCGAGCCGTTCATCCAGGTGATCGTTGATCTCGAGGTGTCCCGGATGGCCATCGGCCGGTGCTGTCTGGTCGGCGATGCAGCGTTCGCGCTGCGGCCACACATCGGTGTGGGCACCGCGAAGGCGGCCGACGATGCATGGCAGCTGGGCACCGCGCTGCAGGGTGTCACTGCGCCCTACGTCCCAGATCGACTGAAGGCCTGGGAGACTCAACAGCTTTCGGTGGCGCGGCGCGCCCTGGAGCGTGCTCGCGTGGCCGGTCGGAGCTTGCAGAATGGAACTTGGCGGGTTGGCGAGCAGCCCCCATTCGGACTGCTCGTGCCGGGTGACAGCGTTCTGCCCGTCGCCTCGTAACAGTCCGAGGCCGGGACCCATGCGATCCTCAGTGGATCGAAGCCCATGCCGACGCTCTGGTCGCCATCCTGCTGCCCGGCCTGACGGCCGAGACCAGCTGACCGGCGGCACGGCTCAGAACCCGATGCCGATGCCGAAGCTCCCACCGTCGTCGTAGTCGTGGTTCGGACATCTGACGTCGACGTACACCGTGTCACCAGGCTTGGGCGGAGCGCCTGAGCGGTCGGGATTGTTCACGTTCGTCACGGTGCACAGCGACAATGCCTTGGTGTCGAAACCGTTGATCCAGTTGATCTGGACGACGTAGCCCTCCGCCTGCAGATCGGCGATGGCGGCGTCGGCGCCGCTGGCAGAAGCGGTCGGCGCGGCGATGATTGCCGAGGCAACCAACCCCGCCATCCCGACGCACCCGAGTGCGAACCGCATAGCTCAACGATCCGCTCATATTGACCGTCGCGCAAGGACGCGGGCGCTACGCGTTTTAGGTTGCTGCAGGGGGCCCACCGGCCACATCGGTTGGCGATGGCGGGTTGGGCGCCGACGTCATGGGCATGCCCAGCGACGCCGTGGGGGCGAATATGCTCGTATTCACGGGCCCGCCGAAATGCTGCGGCACAGCTGGGTCTTCGGCCGCCTGCACGGCGCTCACGCGCACTGTCAACGTGCCCATGGCAACCAACGCGCCCGCAGCGACGGCCGCCGAAACCACCTTGACGGTATTGGATTTCAAAACTGATCCACTCCGATCGATCATGTCTCCATGGTTCGCGCCGACTCTGAAACTGCGGTGACGACCACCCGTGTCAACGCTGACAGTTGTGGCGACGACTCAGGTTGTGCAGCAACATCATTCCGATATCTCAGCGCGCGGGTACGGTCGGCACAACAGAGGTGTTCGGCCAGCACCCGAGCGGGCTGATCCACGCCTCTCTTGCCGAGTTCAGACACTTGGAGACCAGAACATTCGGGTCGTTGGACACCGACTCGGCCAGGATGCCGTTGGCGCGGGCCTCCGCTTCGGCGGTCTTGGGTGGCCTCGTCGATCCACACCGGTGGGTTCTGCCGAATCGTATGATCGACGTCGATGCAGTACCACGTTTATGTGCCGTTCTGGCGCCGACATCCCGTCCTGGTCGGTGCCGCTGCCTTCCTGACCTGCTGGTGGCTGGCAAACGGCTGGTACTGGACCGTGGCACTTCTGGTCACGACGGTCGCGCTCGTCGCGATCAGGCGAACCCGACGTGCCAGGGCGCGGCGGCACGCAGGCCTACGGGCGCGGGCCGAATACGAGAACCGGCTCAGCCAGTACGGCGATCCCCGCGGCGTGTTCGGACGCTATCCACCGATACAGCCCGGCTGGTTCGCCGACCCGGTGAGTCGTCGTGGCTTGCGCTACTTCGACGGCGCCGGGTGGACGGGGTACACCGCCGCGAGGTGACTCACCGGTCACCGCGGGGCGAACAGCCTGCCGGGCAGACCGAGAATGGCGAACACAATCGCGAGCAGGGAGGCGAGCGGACTCGTCACTCCTGGCGGGTCGCCCGACCCTCCTGGCGGTGCGCCCAGGCCGCCCGGGCTTCCTGCGCTGGGGCCGCTGGTGGATGCGACACCGCACGTACTCGTGGTCGGGCTGCCGGCGGTGTTCTCCTTTCGCGTCACGGTGGCACCGGTGACGGGCACGTAGCTGATCGTGCCGTGTTGGAAGTCCACGTATCTACCGGCCAAAGCCGTCATCTCGTCGGTCAACGCCAGCCCGAGATCCGGTGTCCAGGCATTCGCGATCCCACCGCCGACCGGGTGCGCCCCGGTAGCCGGCGAGTACCAGATCCGAAGGCCGGCAGCATTGTTGAAGTCCTGATAACCATTGGCGAACGGGCCGATCGGGATGTTGCCGTAGCAGCGGGCCCGATCTGCGACCGGATTCGGGGAGGTGATGAAACCGCTCGTGGTTTCGAAGATCGTGCTGACGGTGCGGGCCTGGGCGTAGTTCTGCGGGGTCGCCAGATAGACGGGGCTCAGAATCTCCCCCGGCGCAGGATCGGTCACCGTCGCGAAGCGTTGGTACTCAGGAGATTTCGGGATCTGTCCGGTGGCGCCGGCCTGCACGACCGGTTGGACGATCTTCGGCGTCCAGTCCGTGTGGTAGATCCCATACGTCGCCTCGGGGTCGCCGCTGCCGGTGTAGCGGTCCCTGGTGGTGTACACGAACATCGGGCCCGCGTACGGCAATTCCTGCCACTTGGTGAGCATGTCGGTGAGGAAGGTCTTCTCCTGGGCATCGCCGCCCTGTGAGGACGGTTGGCCATACTCGGTCACCCAGATCTTCTTCGCCGCATCGTTGTTGGCGATCATGATCCGCCGCATCCCCATCACCATGTCAACCGGCGAGGCCGCCACGGTCATGCCGTCGGAGAACTTGGTTGAGTAGTGGTACGGGTGGAAGGCCAACGCGTCGAAGAAGTTCCGGCCCCCGGCGGCGTACATCTGTTGCAGGAAGGTGACCGGGTTGATGTTGACGTTGCCGAAATCGGGGACGGCGCCCATCGATCCGCCGAGCACGACCACGTTGGCGTCGACGGCCTTCACCCGCGGGTATGCGGCTTTGAGCAGGGCGACGTATCCCGCCGGGTCGGGCGCCGGGGTGTAGAACATCGCCCCGTTGGGTTCGTTCCAGATCTCCACGGCGCTCATCGCGCTGTCGTAGCGCGACACCACCTTCGCGACGAACTCGCCGTAGGTGTCTGGCGAGGCCGGCCGGCCGCTGAGGTACTGGCCCCGGGACCGACGGCCCACATCGGCGTGGAGTTCACCACGCCCACCACCACCACGCCGCGCGATGCCGCCGACTGCACCGTCTTGTCGACGGTGATCCAGTCCAGCTGTCCCTGAGTCGCTTCCACTCCGGCCCATGGGATCAGCAGCCGCACCGAGCGCACTCCGGTTGCCTTGATCAAGTCCATCGTCTTGTCGACGTCGGGCCGGGTCAGCCCGTAGACGTCGGAGTCGGCGATCGCCGTAGTCGTGGGCGACGGATTGATCGTGGTGGCCGACACGGCCGTCACCTGACGACGGTGAGGTGCCACCAGGTCCGAACTGATCGCGGTCGTCGACGTCACGCCCACCATGACGGCGATGGCGATCGTCCCGTAGGCGCGGCGATGTCGCCGAGTTCTCAGTTGATGCACAGTTCCAACAGTGTTGCGGACGCAAACTGATTTGCTGCGAATGCCAACGGCGTGTCGGAATCGTGGACAAAATCCGAATCAAGCCGACTTCCAGAGCGTGCCGACCTATGCCAGGCTAATGTCGGCGAGATAACTGACGCGCGTGCAGGTATTCAGACCTTGGGGCAGTAGTGCATCGGATTGGTCCGCTCATCGAGCGGCGGCAGGTTGCGCGCCGGCGTCTCCGGCAGCGGTGCGTCGGCGGGAACGAGCCCGTGGCGCGGTCCCAGCCGGCCCTGCCGCGCGGATGTATGCGTCTGCGCCGCGGCAGCAACCTGAACCCCACGTTGACCAGGTCGCCAAACCGGCGGTGCAGCCATTCGTCGCGGGACGACCAGGTGTAGCCCATCAGTTCGCGGACCGCTGGATCGTAGAGCCCAACGGTGAGCCACACCATGAACGGCGCGACGAGGTGGCGCTGGTTCCTGTTCCACAGCCATTCGGGAATCCATTGTGCGAATGGCGGTTTCGGATAGTTCTCGAGCTTGAGCACGTCGACGGGTGGCCTTGTTGTCCTCGAGCACCTCGCGGCACATGTGGTCCCAGTAGACCTGGAAGTCCTCCCAGGTCTTCGGCACCGGTCGCATGCTCATGCCGTACATCCGGTACCACGCGACGTGCTCGTCGAAGAGCTGGCGCTTCTCGGCCTCGGTGATGCCGCCGCAGAATCGCTCGGCCACGATGATCGTGCCGACGAAGAACGTCGAGTGCGCCCAGTAGAAGACGTCGGGATTCAGCGCGTGGTAGCGGCGCCCCTTGGCGTCGACGCCCTTGATCGTCGTGTGGTAGTCGCGGACCTCGGCCCCCGTCATCGGTGCGCGATCGCCGTCGAAGACCACCCCGCCGATCGGATACAGCGAGCGCAGCACGCCGCGGCCACGGCTCGCTGACTGAACGTCGAGAACTCCTCGACCGCCGCACCGAGTTGCGGGTGCATGTTCTGCATCGACCCGGCCCACGGGCCCTGCAGCATGCCGCGCCAGTCACCGAAGTACTTCCAGGTCAGCGAGTCTGGCCCGAGCGGCGTCGGAGGGGCGTCGTATCCGCCAGGGCGCCACCGGGCAGCCCGCGCCCACCGCTTCGGTGGTCGCGCTGGTTACCGGGCACGTCTCGGACGTATCTTGTGTCACTGGTGAGATTCTCCTGGTCGTCAGGCGATATTCTGACTACGAGCGTTGTCACTGGAGCTTAGGAGCGATGTGCCTTCTGGTCAACGACAGGGCCGATGGTCCGGCGTTCCGCTGCAGGACCGTCAGACGCTGCGGCGCGACGAACTCATCGCCGCGGGCGTCGGACTACTCGGCGGTGCGGCCGGCCCCGCACTGACCGTCCGCGCAGTCTGTCGCGCAGACCGGCCTGACCGAACGCTACTTCTACGAGAGCTTCAGCCGACCGCGACGAGTTCGTCCGCGCCGTCTACGACCACGTCTGCAGCGACGGCGATGGCGGCCCTGACGTCGTCCGACACCCCGCGCGACGCCGTCGAACGGTTCGTCGCGCTGATGGTCGACGACCCGGTCCGCGGCCGAGTGCTGCTGATCGCACCCGAACGGGAGCCGGTGCTGGCGAAGTCCGGCGCCGAGTGGATGCCGAGCTTCATCGACCTGCTGCAGCGCAAGCTGACCCGCATCACCGACCCCGCCGTCCAGGCGATGGTGGCCACCGGCCTGGTCGGCGCGCTTTCGGCGCTGTTCACGGCCTATCTGAACGGCCGATTGGCGACCACCCGCGAGCAGTTCATCGACTACTGCGTCGACATGCTGCTCAGCCGGGCGTCAACCCACTAGTTACTGGTCGGGCGTGGCTGACCTCGGCGAGCGCAGCTCTCCTGCTCGGCAGCCGCCTCGGCGGCGGCCTCGTCCTCGGCGGCCTTGGCCGCGCGGCCCTCTGGGCTGCCGAGCGACGGGCCAGGCGTACTCGGCCGTCGCGTACACCGCCGTTGCAGTTCAGGTAGAACTGCACGGTGCCGGAGACGTGGACGCCGTCGTTCGCGCTGGCGAACGGCGCGGTCTGCGACCGCGTCGACGAGGCAGTCGTCCTGCGAGACCTTGTCACCGACCCGGCCCGCGACGACGACGGTCTGACCCGCATCGCTGGCCGCCGACGATGCATCCGAGTACGTCTGTCCCGCGTAGTCGTCCGCCGAGGCGACGCCAGTGCCGAGTACGGCCGAAAGAGCCAGCGCACCGATCGCGCCGGAACCAATAACGATGAGCTTCTTCACGGTGCGCCCTATCTGCCAGTCGACACAGCGCCGATCGCTGTTAGATACAGTATTGCTGGCGGGGATAGTACCGCTGGCAGAGCGCCTGTGCGCAGCCCTGTGAAAGTGGGCCAGACCGGGCTGACCGGTGTTATTTAGCGGGGCTCATTCGCCAGCCTGCTGCGCGTCGACCGCAGCGAGCTGATCCTGTTCGGCCTGCTCGGCTGCCGCCGCCGCGGCCGCCTCCTTTTGTTCCTTTGCTGCCATGTCCGCTTCCCACATCTTGCGGCCCTGCGGGCTCTGCAGCGAGTAGCCCGGCCACAGAGACGTGCCGTACTTGGCGTAGCAGTTCAGGTTGCACCAGCATGTTGTTGCCAGTCGAGTTGCCAGAGGAATCCTTGAACGTCGCCTTGGTCGCACTCGTGACGATGCAGTTGTCCCAATCCTTGCGATCACCCACGGTGGTGGCGACGACCGGGGTCACGCCCATCTGGGCCAGGGCCGCCTTGGCGTCCTTGTAGTACTGCCCGACGACCTGGTCGTCGGCGTTCGCCACTCCGCCACCGGCCAATGTCAACGCGACGGCCGCAGCACCACACGCACCGGCACCGAGAACCAGGAGCTTCTTCACGTCAGTTGCGACCTTTCGTCATCGCCGAGGCGAACTGGGTTTGCCGGAGTTGCCAGCCATTCAGGAGGAATCGTACAGCTCTCGCACGCAAGTTCGTGGATGAACTGCGCCACGCCAGCGCCCGTAGACTTGAATGTCACCGGGGTACACAGATATATTGAGTGCAACCATCAGGTACAGATAACTGTGAGGGTTCCCGCACGAGGAGGACATAGGCATATGTCGACCGAGTTGACCGACCTGCAGCTTCTGCACGAACTCGAACCAGTGGTCGAGCAGAACATCAACCGGCACATGCGGATGCGCAAGGACTGGAACCCGCATGACTACATCCCGTGGTCCGACGGCAAGAACTACTACGCACTCGGCGGCCAGGACTGGGATCCCGAACAGTCGCAAGCTGTCCGAGGTCGCGCAGGTGTCGATGCTGCAGAACCTCCTGACCGAGGACAACCTGCCGTCGTATCACCGCGAGATCGCGATGAACTTCAGCATGGACGGCCCGTGGGGCTTCTGGGTCAACCGCTGGACCGCCGAGGAGAACCGGCACGGCATCGCGCTGCGCGACTACCTCGTCGTCACCCGCGCGATCGACCCGATCGAGCTCGAGGAACTGCGCGTCGAGCAGGTGACCCGCGGCTTCAGCCCCGGCCAGGGCCAGCAGGGCGAGATGTTCGCCGAGAGCCTGTTCGACTCGGTCATCTACGTGACGTTCCAGGAGCTGGCCACCCGGGTGTCGCACCGCAACACCGGCAAGGCGTGCAACGAGACCATCGCCGACCAGCTGCTGCAGCGCGTCTCTGCCGACGAGAACCTGCACATGATCTTCTATCGCGACGTGTCGGCCGCCGGCCTGGACATGGCCCCCAACCAGGCGATGAAGTCCCTGCACCGGGTGCTGCGCAACTTCAAGATGCCCGGGTACACCGTGCCCGAGTTCCGCCGCAAGGCCGTCGTCATCGCGGTCGGCGGCGTCTACGACCCGCGCATCCACCTCGACGACGTGGTGATGCCGGTGCTGAAGAAGTGGCGCATCTTCGAGCGCGAGGACTTCACCGGCGAAGCCGCCGAGATGCGCGACGACCTCGGCAAGCTGGTCGAGGAGCTCGAGGAGACCTGCGAGAAGTTCGAGATCGCCAAGGAGCGTCGCCTCGAGCGGGAGCGCAAGGTGGCCGAGAAGAAGGCCATGAAGAACCTCCTGGTGACGTCATCGGCGTCCTGACTCACCCTGACACTGGCGTTCGGCCCGATCTGCACTCGCCACTCCCAGTCGCTTCGCTCCTACCCCGGGGTCAAGATCGGGCCGATCGCGCTGCGCAGCCCCGTCGTGCTCGCCCCGATGGCCGGCGTCACGAACGTCGCGTTCCGCACCCTGTGCCGCGAGCTCGAGCTGGCCCGGGCGGGCACCGTCAGCGGGCTGTACGTCTGCGAGATGGTGACGGCCCGCGCGCTCGTCGAGCGGCACCCGGTCACCATGCACATGACCACGTTCGCGCCCGACGAGTCCCCGCGGTCGCTGCAGCTCTACACCGTCGACCCGCAGACCACGTATCGCGGCGGCCAAGATGATCGCCGACGAGGGCCTGGCCGACCACATCGACATGAACTTCGGCTGCCCGGTACCCAAGGTCACCCGGCGGGGCGGCGGCGCGGCCGTGCCCTACAAGCGCAGGCTGTTCGGCCAGATCGTGGCCGCAGCGGTGCGCGCGACCGCCGGCACCGGCATTCCGGTCACCGTGAAGTTCCGGATCGGCATCGACGACGCCCATCACACGCACCTCGACGCGGGCCGCATCGCCGCCGAGGAGGGCGCCGCGGCCGTCGCGCTGCACGCCCGAACCGCCGCACAGCGCTATTCGGGCGCCGCGGACTGGGACCAGATCGCGGCACTCAAGCAGCACGTGACGGGCATCCCCGTATTGGGCAACGGCGACATCTTCGACGCCGACGACGCGCTGGCGATGATGGCCGCGACGGGGTGTGACGGAGTCGTCATCGGGCGCGGCTGCCTTGGCAGGCCGTGGCTGTTCGCCGAACTCTCCGCCGCGTTCACCGGTCGCGAGATGGCCACCCCGCCGACCCTCGGCGAGGTCACGTCGATCATCCGCAGACACGGCGAACTCCTCGCCGAGCACTTCGGCGAGGACAAGGGGATGCGCGACATCCGCAAGCACGTCGCCTGGTACCTGCACGGATTTCCGGCAGGAGCCGACCTGCGACGGGCGTTGGCGCTGGTCAAGACGCTTGCCGAACTCGACGAGCTGCTGAGCCGGCTCGACCAGGACGTGCCGTTCCCGCGGGCGGCCGAGGGTCCGCGCGGACGTCAGGGCTCCGCCGCGGCGGTGGCGCTGCCGGAGGGCTGGCTGAGCGATCCGGATGACTGCACGGTGCCGACGGGTGCCGACGTCATGAACTCCGGAGGCTGATCCGTCTCGATACCGAGACGTGTCGAGACGAATCCGAGACGACTCCGACACTTCGCCCGACTGGCCCCTACTCAGGGTGTCTCAGTACGATGAGGGTCCGATCGCAACGGCTCCGGTGGCGGAGTCGGCAATGTGCTGCTACAAGGAACACGGAGCACGCAGACATATCTGCGCCCGAAGTGTTGGAAGACCCAGCGCGTAACACGCCAGGGAGTCGGAGGCCGGTAGGACATGAGTGACGGCGACAACGCCACTCCCGGCCGTCGGCGTCCGGATCCGCCCGCAGACGACAACCAATGGCTTACCCGATCTGCGCGCCCGATGCCAGGCGCCGCGCCGTGGGAGCGCGCTTCAGGTTCGATACCCGTCCCATCGGCGGACGGTCACGCCGCCGAACAGCCGGTGAGGAACCCGCTGGAGGACATCACAGCGACAGCGACAGCGTGAGCGTCGCGGAGCTCATCGCCAAGGTGTCGGGCACCCGGCCCGAGGAACAGCCCCGCCGACGCGTCGCGCCGACCCCGCCGCCTCCGCTGCCCGCGTACGCCCAGTCGGCCGAGGACCTCGGTCCCGCCACCGACGTCATCCCGCGCCATGGCCAGCACGACTCGGAACTGCCGGTCCTGTCAGCCACCAGGCGCGCGGCGACGGCGCTGGACCGAATCGACGACGTCCGCGAGCCCGCCAAGGTCGAGTCGCACCGCGGCCGGCGCACCGCAGTGGTCGTCGGGCGGGTCGCGGCGGCCCTGATCGCCGTCCTGGCGCTGGCTTCCACCGGCGCGGCGTGGCAGTGGCAGTCGACGAAGAACCGCAACCTGAACAAGGTCTCCGCACTCGACCCGAACTCGCGCGACATCGTCGACCCCACCGCGCAGTTCGGCGACGAGAACTTCCTCATCGTCGGCGTCGACAGCCGCATCGGCGCGAACAGCGACATGGGCGCGGGCGGCACCGACGACGCGGGGGGCTCGCGCTCCGACACCGTGATGCTGGTGAACATCCCCGCCAGCCGCAAACGCGTTGTCGCCGTGTCCTTTCCGCGCGATCTGGCCATCACGCCGATTCAGTGCGAGCCGTGGAACCCCGACACGGGCAAGTACGGCCCGCTCTACGACGAGGAGACCGGGACATACGGCCCCGACGAGGTCTACACCGAGACCAAGCTCAACTCCGCCTACTCCTTCGGCGGACCCAAGTGCCTGGTCAAGGAGATCCAGAAGCTGTCCGGCCTGTCCGTGAACCGGTTCATGGCCGTCGACTTCTCCGGCTTCGCCAAGATGGTCGACGCGCTCGGCGGGGTCGAGGTGTGCAGCACGACGCCGCTGGAGGACTACGAGCTGGGCACCGTGCTGGCCAACGCCGGCCGCCAGACCCTCGACGGCCACACCGCCCTGCAGTACGTGCGCGCGCGCCAGGTCACCACCGAGACCAATGGCGACTACGGCCGCATCAAGCGCCAGCAGCTGTTCCTCTCGTCGCTGCTGCGCTCGATGATCTCCAAGGAAGTGTTCTTCAACCTCAGCAAGCTCAACGACGTCGTCAACTTGTTCATCGACGACACCTACGTCGACAACGTCCAGACCAAGGACCTCGTCGACCTCGGCCAGTCGATCCAGGGCGTGAACGCCGGCCGCGTCACCTTCGTGACCGTGCCGACCGGGGAGACCGATTCCGAGGGCAACGAGCCGCCGCGCATCGACGACATGCGGGCATTGTTCGACGCGATCATCAACGACGACCCGCTGCCCGAGGAGAAGAACGCCGACAACACGCCGGTGCCGCAGACGCCGACCAGCGCTCAGCCCGCGCCCGTCAGCCCCGGCGGCGAGCTGGTCGACGCCGTCACCACCAACCCGGGCGGGATCACCGTGCGAGTGTCCAACTCGACCGGCGAGGACGGGTTGGCGTCGACGGCGGCCAGCGAACTACAGCAGCACGGATTCAACGTGACCGATCCCGACGACTACCCCGGGCCGCTCAACTCGACGACGGTGTTCTTCTCGGCGGGCAACGAGGAGGCCGCGGCAACGGTCGCCTCCTCGTTCACCAACCCCACCATCGAGCGGGTCACGGGCATGGGCGACGTGGTCCGGGTGGTGCTCGGATCCGACTTCAATGCGGTCGCTCCTCCCAGGCCGAGCGGTTCGCCGGTGCAGGTCCACGTGCTGAAGGGGACCAGCAGCGAGCCCACTCACCTGCCGGAAGACCTCACGGTCACCAACGCGGCGGACACCACCTGCGAGTGACGTCTCGGGCAGGTGGCATTCACCTTTCGTTCACCGTCGACCTCGTGACGTTTTCGACTGGCAGACCGTAGGCTTGCGGCATGCGTACCGCTTACCACGAGCAACTGGCCGCCCTGACGGACCAGCTCGGCGAGATGTGCGGGCTTGCGGGGGTTGCGATGGAGCGCGCGACCCAGGCCCTGCTGCAGGCCGATCTGGTACTCGCCGAACAGGTCATCACCGACCACGAGCAGATCAATGCGATGAGCACCCGCGCCGAGGAGGCCGCGTTCGTGCTGCTGGCGCTGCAGGCGCCCGTGGCCGGCGACCTGCGCGCCATCGTCAGCTCGATCCAGATCGTCGCCGACGTCGACCGGATGGGCGCCTTGGCGCTGCACGTCGCCAAGATCGCCCGCCGTCGCCACCCCCAGCACGTGCTGCCCGAGGAAGTCAACGGCTACTTCGCCGAAATGGGCCGTGTCGCAGTGGAATTGGGCAACAGCGCACAGGAGGTCCTGGTCACCCGGGATCCGGAGAAGGCCGCCCGCATCAGCGAAGAAGACGATGCGATGGACGACCTGCACCGGCACCTGTTCACCGTCCTGATGGACAAGGACTGGAGGCACGGCGTGACGGCAGCGGTCGACGTGACGCTGCTGAGCCGGTTCTACGAGCGGTTCGCCGACCACGCGGTTGAGGTCGCCCGTCGGGTGATCTTCCAGGTCACCGGCCGGTTCCCCGAAGAGGACGAGATCCCCAGCCCGCACTGAGGCCTTACTCGTCGACCACGATCCGCACCCCGGCTCGTTTCACGGTCAACAGATCCCGCAGCACCGTATTGATTACCTGCAGGTCAGCGCTGGTGTAGCGCCTCAGGAAGGCCTGCAGCCCCATGGCCTTCTCGTCGTGCATTCGCCGATGTGCATCGATCAGGATCGCGCCGTCGGGGGTGGGGATGAGTTCGATCTCCTTTCGGTTGCCGGGTATCGGCCTGCGCTCCACCAGCCCGGCCGTCACCAACCGTTGGACGTGCTTGGACACGGTGCCCTTCAATTGACCGGAGCGGGCGGCCAGCCCGACCACGCTGACCGGACCGTCGGCGATGACGGCGAGAAGGTGCACCGACAGCGTGGGCAGCGATCGGATCGTCGCTTCCAGTCGCTTCGGGCAACGTTCGACCATGAAGTCGCGCTCGGCGTCACCGTCGTCGTCCGCCTCGAACTTGTCCCCCACCGCGCCCAACAGCGCGTTGATGTCCGCGATGAGCGCCGACTTGGTTTTCACGGAAACCATCTTGCCATCCCGCGACCTTCTCGTATATTGTTTCCAATGAAACCATTTCTCAGGAAACCAAAGGGTGCGTCATGAAGGCAGCAGTAGTCCACGAGTGGGGCCAGGCGCCCGTCTACACCGACTTCCAAGACCCGCAGGCCCGTGACGGCGCCGTGGTGGCATCCGTCGAGGCGTCCGCGCTCACCAATCTGAGCCGCGGGATCGTCTCGGGAAAACACTACGCCAGCAAGGAGATTGCGCTGCCCGCCATTCCTGGCGTCGACGGGGTGGCCCGGCTCGAAGACGGCCGCCGCGTTTACACCAGCGCCCTGGCGCCCTACGGCATGATGGCCGAGCAGACACTGATCGATCCACGCAGTGCGCTGGAACTACCCGACGCCGTCGACTCCGTCACTGCCGCCGCCATCCCCAACCCCGGCGCCTCCGCCTGGATGTCGCTCGAGTTCGGGGCGGCGATTGAGCCGGGACACCACGTGTTGGTGCTTGGCGCCACCGGGGTGACCGGCTCGATGGCCGTTCAGCTCGCCAAGTCGGTGTTCGGCGCGGGCAAGGTGGTGGTGGCCGGTCGCGATACCGCGCGCCTGGACTGGCTGCGCACGGTCGGGGCCGATGAGGCCATCGCCCTCGGCGAGGACGATCCGTTCGCCCGCATCGGCGCCCTGCATGCCGAGCGGCCGTTCGATGCGGTGCTTGACTATCTGTGGGGCACGCCCGCCGAACGGGTACTCGCCGCGCTGGCCGACAGCCACCCTGCGGCGCACTATCACGCCACCCGGTTCGTCCAGATCGGCTCGATGGCCGGCCTGACGATGAATCTGCCCGCGGGCATCCTGCGCGGCACGGGCATCGTCATGTCCGGCATCGGGATCGGCAGCGTGCCCCCCGAGGTGCTGGCGCGAGTCCGCACCGAGGCACTTCCGCAGCTGTTCGACATGGTCGTGGCAGGCGATCTGCACCTGCACACGCAGGCCCGGCCGCTTGCCGACGTCGAACAGGTGTGGGCCGCTGCCGAGCCCTCGGGAACGCGCGTGGTGCTGACTCCCCAGTGAGACTTCCACCTCAGTGTCGCTGCGAGGTGGCTGAATAGACGACGGACTGCTGTAGTTGGCACATGATCATTAGGGTTGCTCGCTGATATGAGTCAGCGCACCCCCACCTCCCATCGCATGCCCCGGACGGCCCAGTCCGGGCTTGCGCGCCTTCGCGGCGCGGGCCGGGTCCTGGCTGCGCTGACGTCGGTTGCGGCCCTGGCGGCGACGGGGATGGTCTGGTGGACGACGCACGACCTGTTCGGCGGGTTCACCGTCTCGGGTGCCATGCCCGCCGACGCCGCGCGGTCCAGCGGTGGGGCGATGAACATCCTGCTGATCGGTCTGGATTCGAGGAAGGACCAGCAGGGCAACGACCTGCCAAAGGACGTCCTCGATCAACTCCACGCCGGCGACTCGGACCAGGGCGGCTACAACACCAACACGCTGATCCTCATGCACGTCTCGCCCGACGACAAAGTCACCGCTTTCTCGATACCCCGGGATGACTACGTGGCGTTCAATCGCATCCCCGGCTACCACCACATCAAGATCAAGGAGGCCTATGGTCTCACCAAGTTCTACACCGAACAAAAGCTCGCCGACAAAGGCGTCAGTGATCAGGCGGAGCTGGAGACCCAAGGCAGGGAGGCCGGCCGTGCGGCGACGCTCAGTGCGGTCCGAAACCTCGTCGGGGTGCCCATCGACTACTTCGCCGAGGTCAATCTGGCCGGCTTCTACGATCTGGCCGCCACCCTCGGCGGTGTCGAGGTTTGCCTGAATCACGCTGTCCACGACGATTATTCGGGTGCCGACCTGCCCGCGGGTCGCCAGCGACTGAACGCCTCACAGGCCTTGGCGTTCGTGCGACAGCGACACGGACTGGACAACGGCGACCTCGATCGGACGCACCGGCAGCAGGCGTTCCTGGTCTCGGTCTTCCACCAGTTGCAGGACGCCGGAACGTTCTCCAATCTCGGCAAGCTCAAGGAACTGCTTGCGGTGGCGCGCAAGGACATCGTGTTCTCCGACGGCTGGGACATCGACCAGTTCCAGCGTCTCGGAGCTCTCGCCAACCCGGGGGCGCGCTACCTGACACTGCCGGTCGTGCGCTACGACGTGGTCAACGGCCAGGACGTCAACATCATCGATCCGCAACAGATTCGGGCTCAGGTCCGCGCCGCCTTCGCCGACGGCACCGCCACCACGACGTCCCGGCAATCGCCGTCGAGCATCGTCGACGTCGTCAACGCCAGCCGCACCAGCGGCATCGCGACCTCCGTGTCCAAGACGTTGACCGGCCACGGCTATCAGGCCGGCGAGATCCGTGATGCGACCGCCGACGAGCCCACCACCACGACGATCGAATACGGGTCGGGTTCGGAGCACGACGCCGAGGACATCAGCGGAATCCTCGGTGACCTCACGACCGAACCCAGTACCGACATCGCCGCCGGGCACATCCACGTCGTACTCGGCGACGACTACTCGCCGCGGACCGACTCCATGGCGGAAACGTCCACGTCACATCGACATCGACATCACCGTCACCGGCTTCGCTCGGCGCAGCGGGCACCACCACCTCGACGACCGCGACCTCGACATCGGAGGCCCCCGATCAGGGCCAGCCGCTCAGCGGCGCCGAAATCCCGTGCGTGAACTGACCTAGCCGAAGCGGCCGGAGATGTAGTCCTCGGTGGCCTTCTGGTCCGGGTTGGAGAAGATCTTCTCGGTGTCGTCGATCTCGATCAGCCTTGCCCGGCTTGCCAGTCGCCTCCAGGTTGAAGAACGCGGTCTGGTCGCTGACCCGGGCGGCCTGCTGCATGTTGTGCGTGACGATGACGATGGTGAAGTCCTGCTTGAGTTCGGCGATCAGATCCTCGATCGCCAACGTGGAGATCGGGTCCAGCGCCGAGCACGGCTCGTCCATCAGCAACACGTCAGGCTGCACCGCGATGGCGCGGGCGATGCAGAGCCGCTGCTGCTGACCACCCGACAGGCCACCGCCCGGCTTTTCGAGCCGGTCCTTGACCTCGTTCCACAGGTTGGCGCCCTTGAGCGAGCGCTCGGCGACCTCGTCGAGCGTCTTCTTGCCCCGCACGCCCTGCAGCTTCAAGCCCGGCCACCACGTTGTCGCGAATGGACATGGTGGGGAAGGGATTCGGCCGCTGAAACACCATGCCGATGGTCTTGCGAACACCCACCGGGTCGACGCCGGCACCGTAGATGTCCTCGCCGTCGAGCAGCACCGAGCCCTCGACGCGGGCGCCGGGGATCACCTCGTGCATGCGGTTGAGGGTGCGCAGCACCGTGGACTTGCCGCAGCCCGACGGGCCGATGAACGCCGTCACGCTGCGCGGCTGCACCGACAGTGCGACGTCGGCGACGGCGTGGAACGACCCGTAGTAGATGTTGACGTCTTTGAGATCCAGCCGCTTGGCCATTGGATAGCTCCTAAACCTTCTTGGGGGCAAAGATTTTCGCAACGAACCGCGCCCCGATGTTGAGGATCGCGATCAGGATGATCAGCGTCAGGGCAGCGCCCCACAACCGATCGGTTGGCACCGGGTTGGACCCGGCCCCGGCCGAGATCTGGTCGTACATCATGCCGGGCAGCGACCCCATGAAGCCACCGAACATGTCGAAGTTCATCGACGCCGCGTAGCCGACCAGGATCAGCAATGGCGCGGTCTCGCCCATGACGCGGGCGAGCGCCAGCATGATGCCGGTGACGATGCCCGACAACGCCGTCGGGATCACGATGCGCACGATGGTCTTCCACTTCGGCACCCCAAGCGCGTAGCTGGCCTCGCGAAGATCCATCGGCACGATCCGCAGCATCTCCTCGGTGGCGCGCACGATCACCGGGATCATCAACAACACCAGCGCCAGCGACACCGCGAACCCCGAGCGCTCGAAGCCCAACGTCGCCACCCACAGCGCGTAGATGAACAGCGCAGCGACGATCGACGGCACGCCGGTGAGGATGTCGACCATGAACGTCGTGAGCTTGCCGAGCCGGGTACCGCCGCCGTACTCGACGAGGTACACCGCGACCATCACGCCGATCGGGATCGAGATGATCGAGCAGACGATGCCTTGCAGCAGCGTGCCGACGATGGCGTGGTAGACGCCGCCGCCCGCGGCGAACGCGGTGGTGCCCGCCTGCGAATGGGTGAACCACTCCGGCGCGGACACGGCGTTGATGCCCTTGTTGATGACCGAGAACAGCACCCACACCAGCGGTATCAACGCGACCAGCACCGAGAACGACACCAGCACCGTGGCGAGGTTGTTGGTGATCTTGCGACGCAGGCTGACGCCCTGGAACGTCGCGACCTTGACGGGCCGATCGAGCGTGGACGACGTCATGTGCTCTCCTGTTCTTCAGCGAAGGCTCTTCGCGCAAGCGCTCATCGCGGCGCAACGAGCCCCTCACTTGGCACCCCGCCCTGCGACCGCGGCGCGAGCCAGCGAGTTCACGACGAACGTCAAGATGAACAGCACCAGGCCCGCGGCAATGTAGGCACCGGCCTTGTAGTCGTCGTTGAATTCGCTTGCGGCGGCGGCGATCTTGCTGGCGAAGGTGTAGCCGCCATCGAACAACGACCAACCGAACTGCTTTTGAACACCACGCAGGATGATCAGCAGGGCGATGGTCTCACCGAGCGCACGACCCAACCCGAGCATCGCGCCGCTGATGTAGCCGGACAGACCGAACGGCAGCACCGTCGTCCGGACGACTTCCCACCGGGTGGCACCAAGAGCAAGCGCCGCCTCGATCTGGCCGCGCGGCGTCTGGATGAACACTTCGCGTGTCACGGCGGCGATGATCGGCAGGATCATGACGGCGAGCACGATGCCGGCCGTGAAGATCGTGCCGCCGCCTGCCACCGAGGCGCTGCCCGTCTCGAACAGGAATATCCAGCCCAGGTTGTCGTTGAGCCACAGCGCGAACGGTTTGATGACCGGGGCCAGCACGTACAGGCCCCAGACGCCGTAGACGATCGACGGCACCGCAGCAAGCAGATCGACCATGTAGCCGAGCGGCCCGGCCAACCGCCGCGGCGAGTACTGCGTGAGGAATATCGCGATGCCCAGTGCCACCGGCATCGCCAACACCAGCGCGAACACCGAGACGAAGATGGTCACCAGCAACAGATCGAGGATGCCGAAGTGCATCGCCGAGGTGTCAGTGGTGACCCAGTTGCCGCCGAAGGTGAAGAAGTTCTCCTCGTTGCGGGCCAGCGCGGGAATCGCCCGCCAGAGCAGGAACGCCGCGATCGCCGCAATGAGGACGACGATCAGGATGCCCGCGCCCTCTGCGAGCCCGCGGAAGACTTTGTCTCCCAGACGGACCTTCCCGCCCTTGGAGGGGTTGGTGGAGATGGGTTCCGGCGCGGGAAAGGGTGAAGCGATTACTTCACCCGATCCCGCGTCGGCTGGATTCGGTATCGTCACGTCGACCCTATCGGTCATTGGTCCCGGAACCCATCCTCACCGCATTCGTGCTGACGCGCTAGGCAACTAGGCGATTGCGTCAACGGACTTCAGAAGACGCGTCCTTGAAGGCGTCGGGCAGCGGAACGAAGCCGGCAGCCGACAGGCTGGCCTGACCCTGGTTGGCCGACACCGACAGGAACGACTTGACCGCGGCGGCCGTGTCGGCGTCGTAGCCCTTCGAGCAGACGATCTCGTAGGTCGCCAGCATCAGCGGGTAGGAGCCCGCTTCCTTGGTGGCGTAGAGCGCGTCCAGGTCGAGCGCGAGGTCCATGCCGTCAGCCTTGAACTTGGCGTCGGCGACGGCCTTGCCCGCCGTCTCGTCGGTCAGCGCGACCGCGCCGCCGCCGTTGTCGATCTGCGCGAACGGCAGGTTCGCCGCGGCCGCCGGGCTCTTCTCGACGTAGCCGATGGCACCCGCAGTCGCCTGCACGGCCTGCACGACACCCGACGACTTCGCGGCGCCCTCGCCTGCGCCACCCTGGAACTCCTTGCCCGCACCCTTGGTCCAGGTCTGCGGGGCAGCGGCAGTCAGGTACTTCTGGAAGTTGTCCGTGGTGCCCGAGGAGTCATTGCGGAAGATCGGGGTGATCTTGGTGTCGGGCAGCTGGCGCACCGAGTTCAGTGCGGCGATCGCCGGGTCGTTCCACGTGGTGATGGCGCCGGTGAAGATCTTGGCCAGCACGTCGGCGTTGACGTCAGCTTGTCGACGCCTTCGACGTTGTAGGCCAGCGCGACGGGGCCGAAGACCAGCGGCAGGTTCCACGCCGGGTTGCCGCCGCAGCGCTGCGCGGCCGGGTCGACCTGGTCCGTCGCTCAGCGCCGAGTCGGAGCCGGCGAAGTCGACCTGCTTGGCGATGAACTGCGTGACGCCCGCGCCCGAACCGGTCGGGTTGTAGGACAGGTTCTTGCCCGAGCACGTCTGACCCCACGCCTTGTTGAACTCGGCGATCGCGTTCTGCTGTGCGGTCGAGCCCTCGGCGGTCAGCGTGGTCTTGCCGCCGCAGTCGGCGGCGCCTGCAGCAGCACTCGCTCCGCTGCCGGACGCACTGGATGAGGAGGACGAGCCAGCGTTGTTGTCGCTGCCACACGCGGTCAGCGTCAGCGCGGCGACGGCCGTCGCGGACAGTGCCATGAAGAGCGGAGTGCCGACCACCCTTGCCAAAGCGATTGAGCTTCACTTATCCCACTTTCGATTTGACGGCTTCGAGACTCTCCGGCAACGTATGCGGCCGTAATGGACGGCTCACTGATGAAAGGTGAACGGACGGTGAACAGCCTCAGCGTGTTCACAGCTGAGGGGCTAACGGCGGGTGTACGCCACGTCCGCGCTGAAGACCTCGAAACCCAGCCGTTCGTACGTCTTGACCGCCGCTGAGTTATCTGCCTCGACGTAAAGCATCACGGTCGTCGACACCGCCGCTCCGCGAGGTGATGCAAGCCCGACCAACGTCAGGGTGGCGCCGATGCCCCGGCCCTGCGCCGCCGGGTCGACGCCGACGATGTAGACCTCTCCGAGGCCATTCCCCGAGTCGCTGCGCTCCTGCCCGCCAGAGTGGATCCGTGCACCTTCGTCCAGTGGAAGCCGAGCAGCCCGCCGGTCTGCGGCATCGAAGGCAAGGAACAGCCCCTCGGGATCGAACCACGACTCGCCGCGGCGCTCGGCGACGTCGGCCTCGGTCCACCCGCCTTGCTCGGGATGCCAGGCGAACGCCGCGTTGTTGACCCGCAACAGCTCGTCGTCGTCGTCGGGGCCCGAGTACGTGCTCAGCCGGACGCCGGGCGGGATGGTCAGCTGCGGCAGGTCCGTGCAGCGAGCGGCGCATCTGCAGCAGCTCCCGAGCGACGTCGAGGCCCATGGCGGCGGCCGTTGCCCGCGCCGGGCTCGAGGTTGCCGTGCGCCCAGATGCGCGCGCCGTCCCCGCCCTCGCCGAGACCGGTGCCGGATCAACGCCGACCCGATGCCGCGTCGACGGGCGTCCGGGTGGACCACGGCCTCGGCCATCGCCGGCGAATCCGGCTCCGCCTGCAACGAGATTGAGATAGCCGACGACCTCGTCACCGTCGCGGGCCACCAGGTGCCTGGTGCGGTCGTCCGCGAGCTCCCGCAGCACCTGATCACCGACGGGCGCGACGCCGTCGTCGTGCGCTGCGGCGGCGTCGATGACGTCCCGGATCCGGCGTTGATCGACGTCCGAGAGCGCCGTGTCGCCAGTCGGCGTCGGAGATCACTGACTGCGCAACGGGTCGCCCAGCGATTCCGGCAGTCCGTCGGGCGCCGGGTCGTAGCCGTCCGTGTCGTCGAGGTCGTCGGGCAGCTCGGCACCTGCGGCGAGCGGCCCTGCCACGCGCGGGCCGCACGGCCTTGTAGCCGACGTTGCGCACCGTGCCGATCAGCGACTCGTACTCGGGACCGAGTTTGGCGCGCAACCGCCGCACGTGGACGTCGACGGTCCGGGTGCCGCCGAAGAAGTCGTAGCCCCACACCTCCTGAAGGAGCTGGGCGCGGGTGAACACCCGGCCCGCGTGCTGCGCCAGGTACTTCAGCAGCTCGAATTCCTTGTAGGTGAGGTCGAGCGGACGGCCGCGCAGTCGCGCGGTGTAGGTGCCCTCGTCGATGACGAGTTCGCCGAGGTTGACCTTGCCGAGGCTCTCCTGGTCGGCGATCCCGCCGCGACGGCCCACCAGCAGCCGCAGCCGCGCGTCGATCTCGGCGGGCCCGGTGCTCGGCAGCAGGATCTCGTCGAGCCCCCACTCGACGTTGACGGCGACGAGGCCGCCCTCGTTCACCACGGCGACGACGGGTACCGACGTCCCGTCGTGCCGAGCAGCCGACACAGACCGCGCGCAGCGGCCAGATCAGTGCGAGCGTCGACGATCGCCACGTCGGCGGTGCCCGCCTCGAGTAGCGAGGACACCTCAGTCGGCGCCGACCGCACGTTGTGCGCCAGTAGCGCCAACGACGGCAGGACCGACTCGGGATGCGGGTCGACGGTCAGTAGTAATAGGTCCAACGGGTCCTCCAGCACGCCCGGTCCTCCAGCACCCCTAGGAAGATCACCCGACGTCGGTGTCCGGGTCATCTCCCAGATTCATGGCTGACACGCGGTCGTTACCGACCAACGATGGTCTAACGATAGCGTGCCACCTGCTAATTAGCCGTGCTGAGCGTCCGGAGGCCGGGTTCCGGTGGGCCAGAATGTGCAGGTGCGCAAGGTGCTGATCGGTCTCCTAGCGGCGGTGACGTCGCTGGTCGTGGCCGCCGTCGGCGCCGACTTCGGCGCGGCGATCTACGCCGAGTACCGCTGGGCGCGCACCGTACGCACCGCCAACGACCTGGATCTTCGACCCCTGGGTCGGCATCCTCGGTTTCCCCTTCTTCACGCAGGCGACGAAGCACCGATACCGGGAGGTGGAGATCCGCGCCGGCGGCGTCGACCACCCCGTCGCCGGCAAGGCGTCGCTCGAGGCGACGCTCCACTGCGGTCGACCTGACCGACACGTCGTGGCTCGATCGGGCCCGGACGCCAAGCTTCCGGTCGGCAAGCTGGAGAGCCGGATCATCGTCGACTCGACCCACTTCGGACGCTTCATGGGCATCAAGGACCTGCTGGTCGAGGCGCCGCCGCAAGGAGACCAACGACGCCGACGGGCGGCACCACCGAGTCGGGCATCTCCAACAACAACGGGCTGGTGTTCACCGGAACCCCCGAGTCGGCCGGCATCGACGAGAAGGTCAGCGTGTCGGTCGACCTGTCCATCGCCGGCCCGGACCAGACCACCCTGGTGTTCACCGCCACCGGCGTGCTCACCGGCGCGGGCACGGCCGACCAGCGAGGTGCCCGAGGACAAGCAGGCGGCGGTGCTGAAGGCGTTCAGCGGCACGCATGCCGGGGATGAAGCTGCCGTTCGGCGTCGCGCCGACCAGCGAGGGCGCCAGGGGCTCCGACATCATCATCGAGGGCATCACGACGGGAGTAACCGTCGCACTCGACGGGTTCAGACAGTCATGAGCTCTTCACCCGTGGTCGTCGTGTCGCGGTGATCATCGTCGCGCTCGGCGGTGGCCTACGTGATCGGCCGGTTGCTCACGCTGCGCTCCGGGCATGGTGCGCCAGACGCGCAGGCGACGCCGCCGACGTCGACACCTCCGATCTGGGGTTGTCGGCCACCGGACCGACGGTGGTGCACTTCAGCGCGGTGTGGTGCGGCCCGTGCGCAGGCGTGCGGCGGGTGGTCGACCAGGTGTGCGCCGAGCTGCCCGAGGTGGCGCACGTCGAGATCGACATGGACGCCAATCCGGCGGCTGCGCGGCGGCTTTCGGTGCTGTCGTTGCCGACCACCTTCATCTTCGACACCGACCGGCGCCAGCGGTACCGCAGCGCCGGGGTGCCCAAGGCCGCTGACCTGCGCTCTGCCCTCGAACCGCTATTGGCTTGACGGCCGTGTCATTGGGTAAGCTGTCGGGCGTGTCCGCCCGCCTCGAGCTCGTGCTCACCAAGCGCCGCGCAGTCGATCTGTGCCGCGTTGCGGGTTGTTGCTGTTGTTGTTGTAGCTGCTGAGTAGCCGCGCCCTTCCTCGCGCCGCGCTCGGAGCAGCCCCCGTGGCCTGCCCCACGACCCGTCCTTCGACAACAACAGGAGAATTCTCGTGTCGAACACAGATCACCGAGCCCACGACAGGTCGACGTCCGAGGTCCCCGCTTCACGGCGTGGGTGACCACGGTCGTCATCGTGGCCACGCTCGTCGCCTCGGCGTTCAGCAACGCCGCCGCGGCCGTCATCCTCGGCGTGCAGGCCGTGGTGTTCGCCATCGGCGCCGTGGGCGGCCCGCGCCGGCACCCGTACGGGCGGATCTTCGCGACCTTCGTCGCCCCGCGGCCTCGGCCCCGTGACCGATCGCGAACCCGTGCCGCCGCTGAAGTTCGCCCAGTTCGTCGGGTTCCTGTTCGCGGTGGTCGGCGCGGCCGGCTTCGCCACCGGGCTGACCACGCTGGGTCTGGTAGCGACCGCATTCGCGTTGGTCGCCGCCTTCCTCAACGCCGCCTTCGGCATCTGCCTCGGCTGCCAGCTCTACCCGCTCGTCGCACGTGTCGGCGGGCGACTCCACCCCCACCCGGCCTGATCTGCCAAACTCACGAAGCAATCGAAAGGATTTCACTCACATGGCTCGCTCCGACGTCCTGGTCACGACCGACTGGGCCGAGAGCAATCTCGACGCGCCGAACACCGTCTTCGTCGAGGTCGACGAGGACACCAGTCGCCTACGACGGCGGTCACATCGCCGGCGCCGTGAAGCTGGACTGGAAGACCGATCTGCAGGACCCGGTCAAGCGCGACTTCGTCGACGCACAGCAGTTCTCGAAGCTGCTGTCCGACAAGGGCATCGGCAACGACGACACCGTGATCCTCTACGGCGGCAACAACAACTGGTTCGCCGCGTACGCGTACTGGTACTTCAAGCTGTACGGCCACCAGAACGTCAAGCTGCTCGACGGCGGCCGCAAGAAGTGGGAACTCGACGGGCGGCCGCTGTCACCGACGCGGTGAACCGTCCGGCCAGCAGTCTACACCGCCAAGCCGCCCGACAACACCATCCGCGCGTTCCGCGACGAGGTCATCGCCGCCATCGGCGGCGAAGAACCTGGTCGACGTCCGCTCCCCCGACGAGTTCTCCGGCAAGATCCTCGCTCCCGCGCACCTGCCGCAGGAGCAGAGCCAGCGTCCCGGGCACATCCCCGGCGCCATCAACGTGCCGTGGAGCAAGGCGGCCAACGAGGACGGCACCTTCAAGTCCGACGACGACCTCGCCAAGCTGTACGCCGAGGCAGGCCTGGACGGGCAGAAGGAGACCATCGCCTACTGCCGGATCGGTGAGCGTTCGTCGCACACCTGGTTCGTGCTGCAGGAGCTCCTCGGCCACGAGAACGTCAAGAACTACGACGGCAGTTGGACAGAATACGGCTCCCTGGTGGGGGCCCCGATCGAGTTGGGAAGTTGATATGTGCTCTGCACCGAAGCAAGGACTGACGTTGCCCGCCAGCGTTGACCTCGAGAAGGAGACGGTGATCACCGGCCGCGTCGTCGACGGCGCCGGCCAGACCGTCGGCGGCGCGTTCGTGCGCCTGCTCGACTCCTCCGACGAGTTCACCGCCGAGGTCGTCGCGTCGGCCACCGGTGACTTCCGGTTCTTCGCCGCGCCGGGGACCTGGACGCTGCGCGCCCTCTCGCCCTCGGGCAACGGCGACGCCAGCGTGGCGCCGTCCGGTGCGGGCATCCACGAGGTCGACGTCAAGGTCGCCTGAGCCAGAACCCCCGGTCGCTTCGCTCGTGCCCGCCGGATCTAGACTTGACGACGTGGTGCTCTTCTTCGAGATCATGCTCGTCGCGGCCGTCGTCGTCATCACCTGGTTCGCGCTGTACGCGCTGTACCGGCTGATCACCGACGACCTGTGACCTCCGAGGACATCGCGGTTCGGTCGTCCGCAGCTCTGCGGAGACCGCGCCGTCGCCGCAGCCGCCGAGCGCGCCAAGGACGACGGCGGCGCGCAACGTCCCCGCCTTCGAGGACCTTCCGCTTCCCGCCGACACCGCCAACCTCCGCGAAGGCGTCAGACTCAACGACGCCCTGCTGGCGCTGCTGCCGCTGGTCGGCGTCTGGCGCGGCGAGGGCGAGGGCCGCGGCGCGCGACGGCGACTACCGCTTCGGACAGCAGATCATCGTGTCCCACGACGGCGGCGACTACCTCAACTGGGATGCCCGCTCCTGGCGGCTCTCCGAGACGGGTGAGTACGAGGCGCCCGGTCTGCGCGAGAGCGGCTTCTGGCGCTTCGTCGACGACCCGAGCGACGTCGCCGAGTCGCAGGCCATCGAACTGCTGCTCGCCCATTCCGCCGGCTACGTCGAACTGTTCTACGGCAGCCCGCTCAATCAGTCGTCGTGGGAGCTGGTGACCGACGCGCTGGCCCGCAGCAAGTCCGGTGTTCTGGTCGGCGGCGCCAAGCGGCTGTACGGAATCGTCGAGGGCGGCGACCTCGCCTACGTCGAGGAGCGCGTCGACGCCGACGGCGGCCTGGTGCCACATCTGTCCGCCCGGTTGACGCGGTTCGTCGGCTAGTGCGCGTCGCAGCACTGGCGGCCGTCATGGTCGCGGCGGGACTCCTCGCCGCATGCGGGTCCAGCCGGCACCGCCCGAACCGAGCAGCGCCACACCCACCATCGAACACGGCTCATACGCCGACTGCCTCGCCGAGCACGGGGTGCCGACGCCGCCGCCAGGTCCGGTCGCCCCACCCGGCGTCGACGCGCAGACCTGGGCCAAGGCGCAGGAAGCGTGCGCAACCAAGGCGCCGGGACCCGCTGGCTAGGACAGCACCGGCGCCTTTCCCACGTCGGCGAGCCACTTCTGCTGCAGGCGAAGCAGGGTGCCGTCGGCCCGCAACGCATCGACCGCGGCCGACACGCACCGGGTCAGTCCGCTGTTCTTGTCGAGCACGATGCCGAATCGCTCGGTGTCGCCCGACGCGTTGGGCAGCTGGCCGACGATGAGGCCGTCGCGCAACTCGTCGGCGACGGCGAACGCGGTCGGCAGGTCGGCCACGACGGCGTCAATCTCGCCGGTGTTCAGCGCCATCTTGGCGTCCCCGTTGGTGTTGTAGACCGTCACCGGGACGGCGCCGACCGCGTCGATCGCGGCCGTGTAGCTGGTGGTCCCGACCTGGACGCCGAGTTTCATGGCCTTCAGGCCGGCAAGATCGCGCACGTTGGCGGCAGGCGACGTCTTCACCGTCACGACGGCCTGCGTCACGTCGAAGTACGGCGACGAGAAGTCGACGGCCGCTTGGCGTTGTTCGGTGATCGAGAACTCGGAGAGGTTGATGTCGAACGACTTCGGGCCGGGGTTCAGCACCGCGTTGAACGGCACCCGCACCCACCGGACCTGGTCCTGCGGGTAGCCGAGACGGCCGGCGACCGCATACGCCAAGGCCGCTTCGAACCCCTCGCCGTTGGCCGGGTTGTCGCCCATGTACCACGGCGGATAGACGGGTTGGTCGGTTCCGACGGTCAGCACCCCGCGGTACAGCGTCTTCAGCGAGTCCGGGGTGCATCGGTCGGCCCGCGGCGTGTCGTTCTGTCCGCACGCCACCAACACCGACGCCACCACACGCCACCAACACCAAGGCCGCGGCAACCCGCCGGGCCAGCACAGAGTGCATTGCCGCATCATCGCGCACCTGGCCAACCCGCGCCAGCACCCTCGCGTTCGGTGGCTCCTACCGGCCCGTGCCGGTCACCCGGCGCAGGAACTCACGGGTGCGGTCCTGCGTCGGCTCGGTGAGCAGCTGTTCCGCTGGCCCGGTTTCGACGAGCACGCCGCCGTCGAGGAAGCAGACGGTGTCGGCCACGTGTCGGGCGAACCCCATCTCGTGGGTGGCCATGACGATCGTGCGACCGGCCTTCGCCAGCTCACCGACCAGTTCGAGGACGTCGCCGACCAACTCGGGATCCAGTGCGCTGGTGATCTCGTCGAGCAGCAGCAGCCGCGGGTCATACGCCAGCGCTCTGACGATCGCGACCCGCTGCTGCTGCCCACCCGAGAGCGTGTCCGGATAGGCATCGGCCTTGTCGGACAACCCAATCCGGTCGAGCAACTCGCGTCCCCGCGCCTCGGCCTCGCGGCGATCGGCGCCGTGCACCACCCGCGGGGCCAGCGTGACGTTCGCCAGGGCCGTCATGTGCGGAAACAGGTTGTAGGACTGGAACACCATCCCGAAGGCCCGCCGCGCCGCGTCGGCGTCGATGCGCGGATCGCTGACGTCGGAGCCGTCGAGCAGGATCTGGCCGTCGTCGATCTCCTCGAGCAGGTCGATGCAGCGCAACAACGTCGACTTCCCCGAACCGGATGGACCGATCAGCGCCACGACTTGATGTTCGGTGACGTCGAGGTCGATCCCGTCGAGCACCACCCGGTCGCCGTAGACCTTGCGCAACCCGCGCACCGACAGCACGTGTGCACCCGGTGGCCCTGGTGGCGCAGTCACAGCGCCCCCTGCCTGGTCGCCGCGCGCTGCGCCGCCCAGTCGGCCAGCCGCCCCGACGGCACGGCCAGCGCGATGAACAGGAGACCGGCGAGCACGTACGGCGTGAAGTTGTAGGTGGTGGCGGATTCGATCTGCGCGGCGCGGACGGCGTCGACCGCGCCGAGCACCGAGATCAGCCCGCAGTCCTTCTGCATTGCGACGAAGTCGTTGAGGAGCGCGGGCGTCACCCGGCGAATTGCCTGCGGTAACACCACCATTCGCATCGTGTGGCGGTAATCGAGGCCCAGCGATCTGGCGGCCGTCAGTTGCGACGGGTGGATGGATTCGATGCCCGCCCGGAAGACCTCGGCGAAGTAGGCCGAATACACCAGCACCAACGCGAGCGTGCCGAGCACCACCGGGTTGGTCGGCACGCCCGTGAGCCGCAGTCCGGGCAGGCCGAACCCGACCAGGTACAGACAGATCAGCAGCGGTAGTCCCCGGAAGACGTCGACGTAGCCGGTGGCCAATGCGCGCACCGGGAACCACACCGGTCCGCGCAGCGTCCGCACCAGCGCCAGCCCGAGACCGATGATCAGGACGAGCACCGTGGCGACGGCAAGGACGCGGACGTTGAGCCACAGCCCGCTCAACAGCGCAGGCAGGCTGTCCCACCCGACGCGCAGGTTGAAGAACGACTCCCGCACCCGCGGCCAGCCGGGTGCCGACGTCACCACCAGTAGCAGCACGGCGGCGAACACCACGGTGGACACCAACGCAACCACCGTGGAGCGGTGCGCGCGGGCGCGGCGGTACGCCTGCCGGTCGAATGGCGGCGCGCTCACGGCGCCGTCACGATAGGAACGGGGCCTTCCCCGGACCAGCCAGCCACTCCTTCTGCAGCCTGAACAGCACACCGTCGTCGCCGAGCGTGTTGACGGCCTTGGAGACGCAGTCGGTCAGCTTGCTGCCCTTGTCCAGCACGATCCCGAACTGCTCGGCCTTGCCCTGCTCTGTCGGCAATTGGCCGACGATGATCGACCCCGGCAGCTCGCTTTGCACCGAGAAGGCGGTCGGCAGGTCGAGCGCCAGCACGTCGATCTGCCCGCTGGTGAGCGCGGCCTTCGCGTCGTCGTTGTTGTTGTAGACCGAAACCTGCTGGCTGCCGCCGATCTTCTTGGCGGCTTCGTAGCTGGTGGTGCCCACTTGGGCGCCCAGCCGCAGCGGGCGCAGTCCCTCGATGGTCGTGACGGCGGCGGCCGGTGACGACGGCACCGTGATGAAGGCCTGGGTGACGTCGTAGTACGGCGCGGAGAAGTCGACCGCCTGCTTGCGCTCGTCGGTGATGGAGAACTCGGACAGGCTGCCGTCGAAGGTCTTTGGGCCTGGTGCGATGGCGGCGTTGAAGGGCACCCGCACCCAGCGCACGTCCTGCTTGCCATAGCCGAGCTTGTCGGCGACGGCGTACGCGACCGCGGACTCGTAACCCTGGCCGTTCTCCGGCTGATCGTTGATGAACCACGGCGGATACGCGGGCTGGTCGGTACCGAACGTCAGCACGCCCGGCGAGAGCGTGGAAAGTGAGTCCTTCTGGCATGCCTGCGGCGCCGCCGAGGACTGCGGCTTTGACTCGTCGGCGGGGGCACAGCCGGCAATGACCGCCAGCGCGGAGGCGGTCAGGATCACGAACCCCGGGATTTTGCGCATGGGCCGCATCATTGCCCATGTGCGGCCAACACGCCACGAATATGCGCGGCCCGAACATGGAACGGCCCCCGAGCCTTGGTTCCTGGTTGGACAGACCGAGGGGCTCGGGGGCCGGGTGGCTGCGGGGAATTCGCCAGCGCGCGCAGGTGATTCACTTGCGCGTAGAGCAACGAATACGCCCGGCGCTGCTAGCGGGCAGCCACCTCACATGTCCATAAGTCAATCAATTTGTCGGACCACCTCCTTCCCTGTGTACGAGCGACCGTACTCCCGAACTCCGAGGCCGACAACCAATTTTCGCCGACCGCTCAATCGGTCGCGCAGGATCGCCGCGTCGACGAGCTCGGCCACCTCCGCCGCCCTGGGCGCGGGCCGCAATGGCACGCCGTCCAGCGTGTGCACCCGGGCGGCCAGCGTGACGCTCGACAGCAACCAAACACCTTGTGCAGCAAGAAGATCAGCGATACCTCGATCGAGCGCTCCCGGCACGCCAGGCCACGTTCGCGCGCCTCGTCGAACAACGGCCCGGACGGTGGTGCCCGGCAGGATCGGTAGCGACGTGGGCGGGGTCAGCAGCGCGCCGTCGTCGGTGGCGATGACGACCGTCGACCGCGGCCCCTCCAGCACGGAGCCGTCGGAGCCGACGAACACCACGTCCTGTGCGCCGAGACGTTCGGCGTGCCGCAGCGCCGCCGTGTTCGGCGCGTAGGACAGCGACTTCGACGCCGGCCAACGACCACGGTGCGTGCGGCGTCGCCGGGCGGGCACGCCGCGGTCGAGCGTCACCGCCGCCACGCCGTCCCGTCGCGCCGCCACGGCCCGGTCGGGCACCGCCGAGACCGTCGACGAACGCCGTCGGCGCCGCGCGCGCGTCCGCGGCCGAGCACCAGCCGCAGCACCGCGTCCCCGTCGCCGGTCCACGCGCCACCGCGACGGCGACGGCGTGTCCGCCAGCGCGCCGGATCCGGGCGCGGCCAAACCGGTGATCGCCGCCGACGTCGCCAGCCGGGCCAGGTGCGCCCCCAGCAGGCACGGCCGGCCGTCCGCGGACCAACAGCGTCTCGAAGACGCCGTCGCCGCGCAGCAGCATCGGGTCGTCGGCGTACACCGACGGCGCCCGCGCGTCGACCACCGCCCCGTCGAGGGTGACGACGACGCCGGATCCGTGTCACCACGAGCACTGAGGGTAGCTGCCCGACGCCGCCGCGGAACTCCGTAGAGTTGAGGCATGTCCGCAGTTCCCGCCCCCGATGGCGGCCCCGACGCAGGCGCCGTGTGGCACTACGGCGATCCGCTCGGCGAGCAGCGCGCCGCGGCGAGCTCCGCCGTGATCGTCGATCGCTCGCACCGCGCCGCGCTCCAACTGACCGGCGACGGACCGGCGCACCTGGCTGCACACCATCTCCAGCCAGCACGTCAGCGAACTTCCCGACGGTGCGGTCGTCGAGAATCTCAGCCTCGACGGCCAGGGCCGTGTCGAAGATCACTGGATCCAGACCCAGCTCGACGGCGTCACCGTCATCGACACCGAGCCGTGGCGGGCCGAGCCGTTGCTGGCCTACCTGCGCAAGATGGTGTTCTGGGCCGACGTCGTCGTCGAACCCGCCGATCTGGCCGTGCTCTCACTGCTCGGTCCCGGCGTGCGCGACCAGGCAGTGCTCGACGCGCTCGGGGTCGACGCCCTGCCCGCGCCGTTCACCGCCGCTGCCCCTGGCCGGCGGCGGGTTCGTCCGCACCATGGGCGCCGACGAGGTCGACCTGGTGGTACCGCGCGACACCGCCGCCGACTGGCACGCCCGGCTGGTCGCCGCAGGTGTCCGGCCCGCGGGCGTCTGGGCGTACGAGGCGCACCGGGTCGCGGCGCTGCGACCCCGGCTCGGCGTCGACACCGACGAGCGGACCATCCCGCACGAGGTCGGCTGGATCGGCGGGCCCGGCGAGGGCGCGGTCCACCTGGACAAGGGCTGCTACCGCGGCCAGGAGACCGTCGCCCGGGTCCACAACCTGGGCAAACCGCCGCGCATGCTGGTTCTGCTGCACCTGGACGGCGGCGCCGACCGCCCCGTCCACCGGCGATCCCGTGCTGGCCGGCGGGCGCGCGGTCGGGCGGCTCGGCACCGTCGTCGACCACGTCGACCTCGGGCCGATCGCGCTCGCGTTGGTCAAGCGCGGGCTGCCTGCCGACATCGAATTGACCACCGGCGGCGAGTCCGAGGTGGCGGCCGCGATCGACCCCGATTCGCTGCCCGACACCGACGCACGTGGGCGCCGGGCGGCTCGCCGTGGAACGACTTCGGGGCCAATCGCGTTGAACCCGAATGGTCCGGCGGTCGTCGCTGGGCCGGGCCTGCCAGCACGGAGCCGGAGGGCACGGTAAAGTGTTGACAGGACGATAAAACACACTCAGATCGGAGCCGCCTGATAATCGGGCCGCTCCGTTATTGCGCGAGGGGGTCCCCCTATGGGCCGCGGCCGGGCAAAGGCGAAGCAGACCAAGGTCGCTCGTGAGCTCAAGTACAGCTCACCGCAGACCGATTTCAGGCAGTTGCAGCGCGAGCTGTCGCACGCTCCCGACGACCCCATCGGCGGCAGTGACGTAGCCGATGAGTGGATCGAAGAGGACGACTGGCGGCGCTAGGCCGCTCCGTCGACTTCCTCTGATCAGAATCGCGGGTGCTGCCGACCAGCTGCGCACGGGCTTCGCCCTTGGCGCCCTTCTTGACGGTGCCGAGGGTCCAGCAGTCGAGGTGACGGGCGGTCAGGATCGCCAACGCGCGGTCGGTGTCCTCCGGCGCGACGATGGCGACCATGCCGACGCCCATGTTGAACGTCTTGTCCATCTCGGCGCGGTCGATGCGCCCGCGCTGGGCGATCATCCCGAACACGGGTGCAGGCGTCCAGGTGCCGCGGTCCATCTCGGCCGCCAGCCCGTTGGGGATCACCCGCTCGAGGTTGCCCGCCAAACCGCCGCCGGTGACGTGGCAGAACGTGCGGACCTGGGTCTCGGCGGCCAGCGCGAGGCAGTCCTTGGCGTAGATCCGGGTGGGTTCGAGCAGTTCCTCGCCCAGCGTGCGGCCGAACTCCTCGACGTGGCCGCGCCAGATCCATCCGGTCGATCTCCAGCAGCACCTTGCGCGCCAGCGAGTACCCGTTGGAGTGCAGCCCGGTGGACGCCATCGCGATGATCACGTCGCCGGGCTTGACCCGTTCGGGCCCGAGCACGTCGTCGGCCTCCACGACGCCGACCCCGGTGGCCGAGATGTCGTAGTGGTCGGGCGCCATCAGCCCGGGATGTTCGGCGGTCTCGCCGCCCAGCAGCGCGCATCCGGCGATCACGCAGCCGTTCGGCGATGCCCGACACGATCTCGGCGACGCGTTCCGGGACGGTCTGCCCGACGGCGATGTAGTCCTGCAGGAACAGCGGTTCGGCGCCGCACACCACCAGGTCGTCGACGACCATCGCGACGAGGTCGAGACCGACGGTGTCGTGCTTGTCCATGGCCTGAGCGATGGCCAGCTTGGTGCCGACGCCGTCGGTCGACGACGCCAGCAGGGGTTCGCGGTAGTCGCCCCGCAGCGCGAACAGCCCGGCGAAGCCGCCGAGACCGCCGCGCACCTCAGGCCGGGTGGCCTTCTTGGCCAGAGGTTTGAACAGTTCGACGGCGCGGTCGCCCGCTTCGATGTCCACCCCTGCCGACGCGTAGGAGGCGCCGCCTGGTTCGGCGTTCCTGCCCTTGCCCGTCATCGCTGATTCGCCCGCTGACCCTCGCTCATCGCGCCCAAGGTTACCGGTCCCAGTCGACGCAGGTGCACGCGCCATCGTCCCGGCAAATTCGGCCAGTCGCCACCCGCAGACCCGCCGCGTGTGACACCCTGACCGATCATGAACGGAGTTCGCTGGTTGGCACCGGCCGCGGCGGCGGCGATCCTGGTCTCGATGGGCCCCGTCGCGACGGCGTCGGCAACCCCGGGAGTCGACGTCGAAGTCGAGACGCTGTCGCAGGCGACGGTCAACGGCAAGGACTACGTCACCAAGCAGATCACCATCGCACCTGGCGGCAGCACCGGCTGGCACTGGCACCCCGGCGAGGTGTACGGCGTGATCCAGCGAGGGCACGCTGACGCACTACATGGCGAACTGCGCGGATCGACGGCGGCGTATCCGGCGGGCATCACCCGTCACCGAGGGCACCGGCCCGGACAACGTGCACCATCGGCCGTGAACCTCGGCCCCGATCCGGTGGTGATGTGGGTGAACTACATCGAACCGGCGGGCGGCCCGCTGACGCCAGCGACGTGCCGAATCCCGGCTGCCCGATTTGAATAGGCCACCAGCGGACATCCGGTCGGCACGCCGGCTCCGAATACCTCTCGGACGCGGGATACGACGGACGGAGGACCTGTGTGTCGGACGGCAGTACGCGCCGCTGTCTGGTGACGGGCGCGACCGGCTACATCGGCGGCCAGCTGGTGCCCGCTGCTGCTGGAGCGCGGCCACACCGTGCGCGCGCTGGCACGCAACCCCGACAAGCTGCGCGACGCGCCGTGGCGTGACCGGGCCGAGGTGGCGCGCGGCGACCTCGGCGACCCCGACTCCCTGACCGCGGCGTTCGACGGCGTCGACGTGGTGTACTACCTCGTCCACTCGATGGGCACGTCATCCGACTTCGTCGAGCGAGGAGGCGCAGTCGGCTCGCAACGTCGTCACCGCCGCGAAGCAGGCCGGGGTGCGCCGCATCGTCTACCTGTCCGGACTGCACCCGCGACGGCGAGCTGTCCCGGCATCTGCGATCGCGCACCGCCGTCGGCGACATCCTGATCGAGTCCGGCGTCGAGACCGTCGTGCTGCAGGCGGGCATCGTCGTCGGGTCGGGCTCGGCGTCGTTCGAGATGATCCGTCACCTCACCGACCGGTTGCCGGTGATGACCACCCCGAAGTGGGTGCACAACCAGATCCAGCCGATCGCGATCGACGACGTGCTGCACTATCTGGCCGAGGCCGCCGACGTGGCCGTGCCGCGAGTCGCGCACGTGGGACGTCGGCGGACCGGACGTGCTCGAGTACGGCGACGCGATGCAGGTCTACGCCGACGTGGCGGGGCTGCGCAGGCGGGTCATCGTGGCGCTGCCGCTGCTGACGCCGTCCATCGCGAGCTGGTGGGTGGGTCTGGTGACGCCGATCCCGTCGGGCCTGGCGCGGCCGCTGGTCGAGTCGCTGCGAGCTACGACGCGGTGATGCGACGAGCACGACATCGACGCGCGTGATCCCGCCACCGCCGGGCGGTCTGACGGGCTACCGGGACGCGGTGACGACAGGCGCTGCAGCAGGACGGCACGGCGTCAACGGGGCCGACGCCAGCTGATCCGGTTCAGTTCGGCTGAGCCGCAGTAGTTTCAGGGACGCCACGACGGCCGAGCCGTCAAGGACGCCGCAGCGCCGAGGCGTTGTCGTTGTCGGCCGGCTGATCGGAATGCCGGTGCGCGCCGCGGTGTCCAGCATCTGCTCGATCACGTTCTTGCCGAGCGCGCTCTCGCCGGGCAGTTCGATCGGGTAGTTGCCGTCGAAGCAGGCCGTGCACAGCCGCGACGCGGGCTGCTCGGTGGCGGCGATCATGCCCTGGCTGGCTGATGTAGCCGAGCGTGTCGGCACCGATGGCCCGCCGCACGCCCTCGACCATCTCTTCCTCGTCGGCCTCGATGCTCGACGCGTTGGCGATCAGCTCGGCCGGGGTGGCGAAGTCGATGCCGTAGAAGCACGGCCACTTCACCGGCGGCGACGCGATCCGGACGTGCACCTCGACGGCGCCCGCCTCGCGCAGCATCCGGATCAGCGCCCGCTGGGTGTTGCCGCGCACGATCGAGTCGTCGACGACGATCAGCCGCTTGCCGCGGATGACTTCCTTGAGCGGGTTGAGCTTGAGCCGGATGCCCAGCTGGCGGATGGTCTGCGACGGCTGGATGAAGGTGCGGCCGACGTAGGCGTTCTTCATCAGACCCTGGCCGTAGGGGATGCCGGAGCCCTGGGCGTAGCCGACCGCGGCCGGGGTGCCCGACTCGGGGACGCCGATCACCAGGTCGGCGTCGACGGGCTTCTCGCTGGCCAGCCTGCGGCCGATGTCCACGCGGGTGGCGTGCACCGAGCGCCCGCCGATGACGCTGTCCGGCCGGGCCAGGTAGACGTACTCGAACACGCAGCCCTTGGGCGTCGGGTTGGCGAAGCGGGTGGAGCGCACGCCGTCGGCGTCGATGGCCAGCAGCTCACCGGGCTCGATGTCGCGGACGAAGGACGCGCCGACGATGTCGAGGGCGGCCGTCTCCGACGCGACGACCCAGCCGCGGTCGAGCCGGCCGAGCGACAGCGGCCGCACGCCGTAGGGGTCGCGGGCCGCGTAGAGGGTGTTCTCGTCCATGAAGGTCAGGCAGAACGCACCGCGGACGGTGGGCAGCAGTTCCAGCGCGGCCTGCTCGAGGGTGGCGTCGGCGGCACCGTGGGCCAGCAGCGCGCCGAGGATGTCGGAGTCGGTGGTGGCCGCTGGGGCGCCGCGCGTGTTGATCAGGCCGGCGTCGCGCGCGCGGGCCGCCAGTTCGGTGGTGTTGACCAGGTTGCCGTTGTGGCCGAGGGCGACACCGGTGCCCGCCGCGGTGTTGCGGAACACCGGCTGGGCGTTCTCCCACGTGGTCGAGCCCGTGGTGGAGTAGCGGCAGTGCCCGATCGCGACGTGGCCCTCCATCGCGGCCAGGGTCTGCTCGTCGAACACCTGGCTGACGAGCCCGAGATCCTTGAACACCAGCACCTGCGAGCCGTCGGCGACGGCGATGCCCGCCGCCTCCTGGCCACGGTGTTGCAGCGCATAGAGGCCGTAGTACGTGAGCTTCGCCACTTCCTCGCCAGGTGCCCAGACGCCGAAGACGCCGCACTCTTCTCGGGGTTCGTTCTCCGGCTGTGCGATCTGCTCGGCGGTCACGATCGGCTGCTCCCTGGGGGCTGTGGGTGACGTTGCTCAGTCTACGGTCAACACCGCGTCGAAGGTGGAATCGGAGCGCGGTGTCGCGCACTCAACAACAACGGCGGCGACGTCCGCATTTCTCGACCGAACTCGACGGAGGCAGGTTGCGGTGCCGACGCCGACGCAACAGGACGTCACGACGGCACGACACGACGCGCCCCTGGCGGGTCGGCACGCGCGTCGCGGCGCCGATCGCCACGTTCACCGGTCAGCCGGCCAGCCGGACCGAGCGGCAGCCAGTCGGCGATCTCGCCCGCCCGCGACCCGGACGACTCGCAGCGCTCCGCCGGCCGCCGCGTCGGCCATCGTCTCCAGGCCGGTGGCCAGCAGCAGCCAGGTGCGCGGATCGGTCTCCACCACGTTGGGCGGATTGCCCCGGGTGTGCCGCGGGCCCGAGATGCATTGCACCGCAACGAACGGCGGGACCCGCACCTCGACACTCGCGCCGGGCGCCTGCGCGGCGAGGGTGCGCGCGGTCAGGCGGACGGCCTCGGCGAGGCCGGTCGCGGTCGGGCGCGGGCGCGGCGTCGTCGCGCAGCCAGTCGGCCAGCGCCGACACGGCTTCGCGGGTCTTCGTCGGATCCGCAGTACGGCGGGACGCCATACCTTAGTGTCGCAAAGTGTCTCGTCGACCGCCACCAGCCGCCGTACAAGGTGGCCGGGGCGGTGCTCCTGGTCGATCGTCGCCGCCTTCGGCGTGCTGCTCGCCATGCAGTTCCGCGGCACCTTCACGTCGCGCACCGAGCTGACCGTGGTCTCGCCGCGGGCCGGCCTGGTCGTGGATCCCGGGTCGAAGGTCACGCTCAACGGGGTCGAGATCGGCCGGGTGGCGGCACATCGCCACCGTCGAGCGGCGACGGCATCGAACAGGCGGCGATCTGACCCTCGAGGTCGACCCGCACTACCTGCACGCTGATCCCGTCCAACGTGGTGGCCGACGTCAAGGCCAGCACCGTGTTCGGCAACAAGTACGTCGCCTTCAGTTCACCGAAGAGACCCATCCCCGCAACATGTTTCGGGCGGTGACGTGATTCGCGGCGGCATCGGTGACCACCGAGTTCAACACGCTGTTCGAGACGGTCACGTCGATCGCGGAGAAGGTCGATCCGATCAAGCTGAACCAGACGCTGACCGCGACGGCGCAGGCGCTGACCGGTCTCGGTCGAGGTTCGGCGCAGTCGCTCGAGCACGCCAACGTGATCCTCGACGACCTCAATCCGCAGATGCCGCGGCTGCGCGAGGACACCGCACGGGTGGCCGACCTCGCCGACGTCTACGCCGCCGCGTCACCGGACCTGTTCGACGGTCTGGACTCCGCGGTCACGACGGCGCGCACGTTCAACGCGCAGAGCGGCGACGTCGACGCCGCGCTGATGGCCGCACTCGGGTTCGCGAACACCGCCACCGAGACCACTCGAGCGGGCGGCGCCGTACCTGGTGCGCAGCGCCGCGGACCTGGTGCCGACGACCAAGCTGCTCGACGACTACCGCGGCATGATCTTCTGCACCATCCGCAACTATCACGACGTCGAACCACTCGTGCGCGAAGGCGCTCGGCGGGCAACGGTTACTCGCTCGCCCAGTACGGCACGCTGCTCGGCTTCGGTGCGGGCAACCCGTTCGTCTACCCCGACAACCTGCCGCGCATCAACGCGCACGGCGGACCCGAGGGCCGGCCGGGCTGCTGGCAGAAGGTCACCACGACGCTGTGGCCGATGCCGTATCTGGTGATGGACACCGGGTTCAACCTCGCGCCGTACAACCACGTCGAGCTCGGCCAGCCGATCGCCGATCGACTACGTGTGGGGCCGCCAGATCGGCGAGTGACCATCAACCCGTGACGCTTGACCTCAACCGTCCTTGAGGTCCTACCGTTGGCGTCATGACCTTCAAACCGCACGAGATCGAATTCATGCGCGGCACCGACCTCGGCCGGCTCGCGACCATCCAGCCCAACGGCACGTTGCAGAACAGCCCGGTCGGATTCACCTACAACGACGAACTCGGCACCATCGACATCTTCGGCTATCGCATGTCGAAGAGCCAGAAGTACCGCAACATCGCGACCAACCCGACGGTGGCCTTCGTCGTCGACGACATCGCGTCCTTCGACCCGTGGCGGGTGCGCTGCCTGGAGATCCGCGGCACCGCCGAGCAGGCGCAGGCGTCCAGCCGCCGACCGAACGCCGACGGCGACGAGCTCGACACGGCGATCATCCGGATCACGCCGCGCCGCATCATCGGCTTCGGCATCGACGACACCGACACCGACCCGCATCTGCTGAAGATGGACGCCCGCGACGTCTAGCGCGCGCTGGACGGCGCAGCGCGGCCACCGCCCCGGCCTCGTTGATCGCCAGGTGCGCGAGCATCGACGCGGCCAGGCTGCCCGATCGCGCGTAGCAGCCAGCCGAACGCCCACCCGCGGCGCCCGTCACCAGCACGGTGCCGAGCACCGGCTCGCCGGTCCTGCGGGCGTCGGCGACGTGCGACAGCCCGAAGGCGGTGGCCTGCACCAGCCGGCCCCACCGCGACCCGAACGCGCTGTCCGCCGACGGTGCCGAGCGCCGCACGGAACGCCGCCTCCTCGCTCCACACGGTGCCGACCGGGATGCGCACCAGCAGCCAGACGCCCGGCGGATCGGGCAGCTCGCGCTCGGCCATCGCCGCCGCGCACCCGCGGCAGCGCCGTCGTCGCGGCGACACCCGCCGCCACCGCGCCCGCCACGACGAGCCCCAGCCGCAGCCCACGGCCCGAGCGCGGGCGGCCGCAACCCGAGCGGCGCCCTCGTGAGCCGCACCAGACGCGGTCGACCGCGACGGCGTGCACCGGCACCTGCCAACGGGGCGGCAGCCGCGGCGCGACGAACCCGCTCCAGCCGACCAACGCGGCGGCCAGCGCCAGAGCTCGGCTGGGCGAGTTCCCTTGCGGCGCCATCAGTACTCGGGACCGTGGGTGGCTTCGACGGTCTCCAGCGCCACCCGCACGCGCTCGGTGTCCTCGGTCGTCCAGCCGTCCGGCGGCACCACGGCCGCCCAGCCGTCGAGCACCGATGTTGCCGTAGTTGTGGCCGTGCCCGCCTGGCACGCCCGACGGCGTTCGTCATGTCGGCACTCACCTGCCAGAGCGTGATGATGGGGTACCAGCGCATCGATGCCGTGCGGTCCGCGCCCGGCGGCTCGACGAGCCAATCCGGCTGGGAGAACAGCAGATTCGGCGACCACCAGATGATCGGGTCGGACGCGTGCTGCAGGAACAGCACGCGCGTGCCCTCCCACGGCGGCTCGGCGATCTTGGCGATGTCTCCGGCGTCGGTGGCCTGGCTGAACCGCACCGTGCGGCCGTTGTCGTAGCGCGGCTGCACTTCCGGCGTGCCAGGGTCGCGGCGTTGCACCAGCCCGCTCCACAACGAGCTCTCGTGCGGCGGACCCACCCACAGCACCGCAGAGAAGTCCATCCGCGCGATGTCGGGCAGCCAACGGGAACGCGCCCTGTCCCCCATACGATCCGAGGCTCTCGCCGTAGAGCACCAGCTTCGGTCGCTGATCGCGGTGGCAGCTTCAGCCAGCGGTCGTGGATCGTGTCGATCAGCAGCCGGCCCGACTCGATCGACTTCTCCCGGTCGCCGAGGAACGAGATCCAGCTGGGCAGATAGGAGTACTGCACGCCGACGAGCGCGGTGTCGCCGTTGTACATGGTCTCGATGCGCACGGGCGGCGACGGGGTTGACCCACCCGGTGCCGGTGGTGGGGATGATGACGAGCAGCTTGCGGTCGAAGGCGCCGGTGCGCTCGAGTTCACGGACGATGACGTCCGTCCGGCCCTGCGTCGGTGTCGGCGGTCTGCAGGCCGGCGTACACGCGGATGGGCTCCTTGGCCGGCCGTCCGTTCACCCGCACCAGCGCGTCGAGGTCGGGCCCGGTGGCCACGAAGTTGCGGCCCTCGATAGCCGAGCGTGTCCCATGGCGCGAATGACGTTGGGCTGCCTGACCGTTCGGGCTCGGTCGGGTTGGTGAACGCCTTCCCGGGTGGTGGAGTTCTGCGGCTGGAACACCCGGCTGGCGCCTGCCAGGAAGCCGCGGTACAGCACGCCGTTGATCAGCGGTGATGAGCAGGACCACGACGATCGCGCGTGCCGATGAAGAGCGCGACCTCGTGATGCAGGTGCCAGCGCCGGATGAGCGCGCGGGCCAGCAGCTTGATCGCGTCGAGCACCACCCGCGACGCCCCGACGCACGCACCGCCGACGAGCAACCGCGAGGACCAGCGTGCGCAGGTAGCCCAGCGTCGCCGGTCCCTCGATGCCCATCAGCGTCGAGACCTGACGCTGCCATGCGGCGGCGGGGATCAGCACCAGCACGCTGGCGACGACCGCCAGCGCGATCGGTGGCGACCTTCATCCGGTTCAGGACGCGCTTGGCGGCGGCCACCAGCGCCTGTGGCGAAAGACGAAGTGGTGGAACACCTTTCCGACGACGACGCCGATCGCGTAGCCGATCGCCGCGTTGATGCCGCCGATCAGACCGGCGAACAGCCAGTCCCTGCGGAAGCAGCGACGGGGTCAGCGACAGGCAGAAGAACAGCGTGCCGAAGCCAACGCCGACGAAGTCGAGTCGGATCAGGCCCCAGGCCCAGACGAGGAGCGGATGTTTCGTGTTGGCTGGCGCCCTCACCCGAACAGACCGGGCAGCACACCCTCCGACGTGCTCCGCAGCTCGGTCAGCGCTGATGGTGAACTGGCCCTGCACCTCGACGGAGCTCTCGTCGCTGCCTTCGTCGACCACGCCGATGCGGGTGGCGGGCAGGCCGCGCGCCTCGCACATGGCGCGGAACCGGCTCTCCTCGGTCCGCGGCACCGCGACGAGCACCCGGCCGGCCGATTCGGAGAAGAGGAAGACAAAGGCCTCGGCAGCGATTCACAACCACGGGAAGCACCAGGCGGCAACCGGTTTCGCCGGCCAGCGCGGCCTCGACGACGGCCTGGATCAGCCCGCCCTCGCGAGATCGTGCGCCGCCGAGACCAGCCCGTCGCGCGACGCGGCGGACAGGACGTCGGCGAGCAGCTGCTCGCGCGCCAGGTCGACCTTGGGCGGCACGCCGCCGAGGTGGTCGGCGGTGACCTGCGCCCAGATCGAGCCGTCGAACTCGTCGCGGGTGTCTCCGAGGAGGATCAGCGTCTCGCCGGGCTCGGTGCCGAAGCCGGTCGGGATGCGGCGCTTGACGTCGTCGATCACGCCGAGCACGCCGACCACCGGCGTCGGGCAGGATCGCGGTGTTGCCGGTCTGGTTGTAGAAGCTGACGTTGCCGCCGGTGACCGGAATGCCCAGCGCCGCACAGCCGTCCGCGAGGCCGCGGACCGCCTGGGAGAACTGCCACATCACGCCGGGATCCTCGGGCGAGCCGAAGTTCAGGCAGTTGGTCACCGCGACGGGGGTGGCGCCGGTGACGGCGACGTTGCGGTAGGCCTCGGCCAGCGCCAGCTGGGCTCCCGTGTACGGGTCGAGTTGGGTGTAGCGCCCCGACGCGTCGGTGGACACCGCGATGCCGCGCCCGGTCGCCTCGTCGATGCGCAGCACCCCGCCGTCGGCGTGCTCGGCCAGGACGGTGTTGCCACGGACGTAGCGGTCGTACTGCTCGGTGATGAACGCGCGGCTGCACAGGTGCGGACTGCCAAGCAGCGCAAGCAAAGTCGCGCGCAGCTCGTCGCCGGTCTGTGGCCGTGGCAGCTTCGCCGAGGTGTCGGCGATGCAGCGCGTCCTGGGTGTCGGGCCGGGCCACGGGGCGCTCGTAGACGGGCCCCTCGTGCGCGACGGTGCGCGGCGGGACGTCGACGACGGTCTCGCCGTTCCAGGTGATCTGCAGGCGGTCGCCGTCGGTGACCTCGCCGATGACCGTCGCCAGCACCTCCCACTTGCGGCACACGGCCATGAACGCGTCGACGTTCTCGGGTGAGACGACCGCGCACATGCGTTCCTGCGACTCGCTGGAGAGCACCTCGGCGGGGGTCATGAACTTCGCCCGCAGCGGCACCTTGTCCAGCTCGATCGACATGCCGCCGTCGCCAGCCGATGCGAGTTCGGATGTGGCGCAGGACAATCCGGCACCGCCGAGGTCCTGAATGCCGATCACCAGACCGGCCGCGTAGAGCTCGAGACAGCACTCGATGAGCACCTTCTCCATGAACGGGTCGCCGACCTGAACCGACGGGCAGCTTCTTGCGGCCCGGCCCGCCACCCTCGTCGCCGCCGAACGTCTCCGAGGCCAGCACCGAGACGCCGCCGATGCCGTCGAGGCCGGTGCGCGCGCCGAACAGGATGATCTTGTTGCCCGTGCCCGACGCGAAGGCCAGGTGCAGGTCCTCCTTGCGCAGCACGCCGACGCACAGCGCGTTCACCAGCGGGTTGCCCGCATACGACGGGTCGAACACCGTCTCGCCGCCGATGTTGGGCAGGCCCAACGAGTTTCCGTATCCACCGATGCCGCGCACCACGCCGTCGAGCACGCGACGGGTGTCGGGGGCGTCGGCCGCGCCGAAGCGGAGCTGGTCCATGACCGCCACCGGTCGGGCACCCATCGCCATGATGTCGCGGACGATGCCGCCGACGCCGGTGGCCGCACCCTGGTACGGCTCGACGTAGGACGGGTGGTTGTGCGACTCGACCTTGAACGTCACCGCCCAGTCGTCGCCGATGTCGACGACGCCCGCGTTCTCGCCGATGCCGGCGAGCATCGACGACCGCATGGCGTCGGTGGTGGTCTCGCCGAAGTAGCGCAGGTGCACCTTCGACGACTTGTACGAGCAGTGCTCGCTCCACATCACCGAGTACATCGCCAGTTCGGCGTCGGTGGGACGACGGCCGAGGATCTCGCGGATCCGCTGGTACTCGTCGTCCTTCAGCCCAAGCTCGCGGAAGGGCTGCGGCTGGTCGGGGGTGGTTGCGGCGCGTTCGACGGTATCGACTTCTTGGGAGAACCCGGACGTCACGAAGTCATTCTAGGTGGCGAGCGCGACGGATCGTCGCTGGCGACCGCGAAGTCCCCGATTGGGAGCTCGCCCTAACCATGCGCGTTGGCTCGCCGAGTACGCGCGACGACGGCCGGGCACCGACCGACCACGGCTGCCCGTGAATCACCAATGCGTTAAATCTCTGGCGCAAATCTTGACCATCAAAACCAGCACTCTTAGCGTTTGTATCTAATATCTTCGATCTGTAAGACAAAATTCAGTCGCTGCTCACACGGAAGGGAATTTCGCCAAACGCTTGATTGCGGCGACACCAGGGGTGTCGTGCATGGAACGTCGCTCTACTTACAGACTTGAGAACGGAGTCACGATGGAAGATGAAGCTTCTGTGTCGCGGACGGCACCAGTTCGATTCGAATATGGCGGAACGCCGCCACCCTTCAACGCACCGAAGAAGCACTTTCGGCTTTGCCGGACGCCGCTGCTTGACGCGGACATCCAAGTCCTGGGGAAAAAGGGAGCGAACAACCTCCACAGCCATTCCGGGAACGACGGCTTTTGGTTCGTCCTCGAGGGGCGAGCGAAGTTCTACGACCAAAACGACAACGTGATCGCGGATCTGGGCCCCCTGCAGGGTGTCTGCATCGAGCACGATACGCCGTACTGGTTTGAGAGTGCCGGCGAAGATCTCCTGGAGATACTGCATGTCGGCGCGTCCGACCCTCGGGTGGACGATCAGCGTGTCGACCACCGGCCGCGTCGGATAAAGGGCGGACTGCCTATCGGTGCCGCTGACTGAAACCTGTCTCGGTCGAACTCAGCGCACCGGCCACCGACTGGGACAGCGCGCATTTGGCCCCTCTGCGCCGACTCGAAGCAGGCGATTGTGGGCACGCCTGATTCATTGTTTCTCGTGTTCCCGTCCAGCCCTTTCGCACGCAAGACCAGGAGACAGACCGATGACGTCCTACCACCAAACCTCACAGCGGGGATTGTTAGCCACCCTGGTGGCGGCGGTGCTCGTATTGGCGGCATGTTCCGCGCCCGGTGGCGGATCCGATTCCGCCGCAACGGATGCCGCGGCCAGCGGCGACAAGTGCGCCGACAGCGGCGTCGTGGCTCTGCAGGACAAGCTGAAGGGACTCTCCCCGGCAGATCGCGAGAAGACCCTTCTCGAGCAGGCCAAACAAACCAACGGCGGCACGATCAACCTCTACGGCGAGGTCAACGACCCAACCGTGATCACCGATCCGTTCGAGAAGAAGTACGACGGCCTGCACGTCAGCGTCTACCGGGCGGGCAGCGAGCAGATCCGCGAGCGGGTGCTGCAGGAATCGCAAGCGAACTTCGCCGGTGCCGACATCATCGAGCTCGACTCGCTGGAAATGGCCATCCTGGACCAGAACAAGCTGCTGGCCCCCGCCGACTCGCCGTTCCTGGACGGCGTGACCGCGAGCGCCAAGTTCACCAACTTCACCGGCGACCGGCTGAGCTACATCCTCCCGGCGTGGAACACCACGATCATATCCGCCGACCAAGCGCCGAAATCCTTTGAGGATCTCAAAGATCCGCGCTTCAAGGGCAAGCTCGCCATGGAGGGCAGCGACGTGTTCTGGTTCGCCACGCTGGTCAACTACCTGCAGACCCAGGGCATGACCAAGGACCAGGCCGTGCAGCTGTTCAAGGACATCGCGGCCAACTCCGCCATCACCGACGGCCACACCTCGACGGCAGACCTCGTCGTCGCGGGCCAGTACGGCATCGTCGCCAACAATTACCTATCCCGCACCCGTGAGCTTCAGGCCAAGGGCGCGCCGCTGGAGTTCACCCCGGTCAAAGTCCCAGTGGTCGCCGAGGTGACCGGTCTCGCGGTGACGTGTACCTCGGCCAACCCCGCAGGCGCTCTGCTGCTCGAGGACTTCATCCTCGGTCCGGAAGGCCAGCAGGCTTTCGTCGACGACAGCCGCACCCCGAGCAACGAGGCGATGGCCGCCATGAGCTTCGGCGGCGTCAAGCTCGAGCCGATCAAGTCCGACGTCGAGGCGATCTCCAAGCAGTACTCGGACTGGTCCGACCTGTGGCAGAGCGTCATCCATAGCGGAGGCCAGGGGTAAGTCGTGAGCCGCGCCGCCGGAGCGGCGAGCACGGCGCGGTGATCGTTCCCGCTGGGCTACCCGGCCGCGACGCAGAAGGCGTTGCCCTCGGGTCGGCGAGGACCACCCAGAGGATCTCGCGGATCCCGGTTGTCACGCACACAGTTTAGTCGCTTTGCGTCCGGGCGAACGCCTGCGCCGCCGCGGGCGCGCCAAAGCCGTGCAACAGGACGCTGCCCAGCACCACCACCACCACCGTCAACAGGATGATGTGTTCCTCGGGATCGTCGAGCACGTTGAACGCCAGCAGGCCGAAAACGATGGTCGCGGCGCCCCGCGGACCAAGCCAGCCCAACAGGAGCCGTTCCGGCCAGGAGAACCGCGAGCCCAGCATCGCGACCAGTACGGGCAGCATCCGCACCACCGTCAACGCAAGCAGGCAGAACACCACCACCCCGACAGTCAATCCGGCGCGCCAGTAGGCGATCAGGGCGACACCACCGAAGACGAACCACATCGCGGCCATCAAGAGAAAGCTGATGTCGTCGAGCAGCGCGAGTTCATTCTCGGGCTCCTGCGAGTGGCGGAAGTAGTGGTAGGCGACACCGCAGACGAACGCCGCGACGAAGCCGTTGCCCTCCGCCCACAGGCTGACCGTGTAGGTCAGGGCCGGGGCCGCGACCACGAGGACGCGCTTGGACTGCTCGCTCATCAGGTCCTTGCGCTCCGCGAGGTTTGCCGCCAAGGCAAGGACCGCCCCGATAATGGCCCCGATGAGGATGGCGATGACGGCATGGGGAATGGCGCTCATCAGTTCGTGCCACACTGAGCCCGCCTGGTCATTCGGGTCGGCCACCGCCAGCGCGAAGACGAAGACCGGCGACAGGATGCCGTCGCTGTAGCCGGCCTCGACGTTCAGCAGGTCGGTGACCCGGGCTGGCACCCGCTCGTCGCTGACGATGAATCGCGCCGGGGCAAAGTCGATCGGCACCACGATGCAGGCGATCACGACCACGGTCGCCAGCGGCATCCCCGGCAGCAGCCAGAGGCCCAGCAGCACGGCGAGTCCCACGCTCAGTGGCAGTGCGATGAACAACAGCCGGATCGCCGAGCGCGGGTGCTCCCCGAATGCGCCGGTTCTGATCTCGTTGGCGTCGACGAAAAGCAGGACCGCGAGGATGATTTCGGCGACGTGCTGGGCGGTTTGAGAGTTGAGTGTGTCCGCCAGCGATCCGTGGGTGGTGTACTCGACGATCGCGCCGGCGAGGACCAGTAGCAGCGGTGACGTGAGGCGCCACCGTTCGAGCCGCCGGGCCGAGAGGGCCCACCCTGCCAAGACAAGCGAGATCGCGATCAGCGACAGCAGCACGTGCGTGATCTTGCCAGCGCCGGCTGGCTATTTCAGTGCGGGGTGTCAGTGCCCCGTCAGTGTCCGGCGGCTACACAGAACGCGTTGCCCGCCGGATCGGCGAGGACCACCCAACTGAAGTCGCTGCCGAAATCGTGGCGGCCGGTCTCGCTAGCGCCGAGCGCCACCAGACGGCTGACTTCTGCATCGACATCCGCGGCGCTGAAGTCGATGTGCAGTCGGTTCTTGCCAGGTGTCGGATCATCGACCCGCTGGAAGCCCAGCCGCGGACCCTCGGCACACGACACCACCACGAATTCACCAGGCATGACCGGTTGCACGGACCCGCCAACCGCTTCCGACCACCAGTTCGCGAGGGTGTCGGGATCCGAACAGTCGAACGTGATCATCTCGACGGAGAGGCTCATGGGCCCGACCCTAGATCAGCGCGGTGACAAGAACGCCTGCAATGCGACGGAGTATGCGCGTACGTCGTCAGCGCCCATCAGCTCGCGCGCCGAGTGCATGGCCAGCTGCGCGGCACCGACGTCGACGGTCGGAATTCCGGTGCGTGCCGACGTCATCGGCCCGATCGTCGACCCGCACGGCAGGTCGGCGCGGTGCTCGTAGCGCTGCATCGGAACGCCAGCCTGGGCGCACGCCAACGCGAACGCCGCAGCGGTGCGGCCGTCGGTGGCATACCGGAGATTCGGCTGTACCTTGAGCACCGGCCCCGCGTTGACCTCGATCAGGTGGCTCGGCTCGTGGCGTTCGGGATAGTTCGGGTGGGTGGCGTGCGCCATGTCGCCCGAGGCCACCATCGAGCCGGACAGGCGCCGCAGGAAGTCCTCGCGACCACCGCCCGAGGCCAGGGTGATGCGTTCCAGCACCGTCGGCAGCAGGTCGGACTGCGCACCGTGATCCGACGTCGACCCGACCTCCTCGTGGTCGAACAACGCCAGCACCGGCAGGTGGTCCCCCGGCTCGGCGGCGAGGAACGCCTCCAACCCGGCGTAGCAGGTGCCCTGGTTGTCCAGCCGGGGCGCGCTGACCAGATCGCGGTTGGCCCCGATCACCGTCGACGGCGTCAGGTCGTGGGTCATCAGGTCGGCGGCAAGCACGTCGGCCGGGTCGACGTCGGCGCGCTCGGCCACGTATCCGACGAACGACCTGGCGGCGCTGCCGACGCCCCACACGGCGTTGACGTGGCGCTGCGGGTCGAGGCTGACGCCCTTGCGGTCCTCGGAAAGGTGAATGGCGAGCTGCGGCACCCGCAGGATCGGATCGTCGATGCGGACCAAGCCGTCGTTCCACGGCGTTGCCGGTCCGCACCGAGAGCCGTCCGCTGATACCGAGGTCGCGGTCCAGCCAGGAGTTCAGCCAGGCACCGCCATAGGGCTCCAGGGCGACGACCTGCCAGCCCGACACGAACCGGTCGGGATGCTGCTTGACCCGCAGGTTGGGGCTGTCGGTGTGGCCGCCGACGATCCGGAACGACCAATCGGGCCTGCGATCAGCGAGCCCCGCCGCGTTCCAGGCCACCAGCGACCCCGCGCGGACGACGAAGTACCGGCCTGCGCCACGTGACATCTTCTGGGCGGTCCGGAGGATGTGACCCTCCACAGTGCGCACCGACATGACGAGCCGGTCGGCGATCTCCCTGTTGGACAGGCCCTGCGCCACCAACTCCTCGACCTCGCGCTGTCGGCCGGTACCCGGTGATGGCTGTGGATTCGAACCGATCGACGAAATGGTCTGAGCCAGCATGCTGCCCCAGGGGTCCGACTCGGCCAACTCGACATAACCCGCGTCCCGCAGCCGCTGAGCCACCGTCTCGCAGACGTGGAACGGCGACGGTGAGGCGTCGATGAAATCGCAGAGGCCCTGTGCACTGGCGGCCATATGGACATCCTTATCCAGATCGGCGGCGACGTTGACGCTAGGGTCTGATCGTGCCCGCTCCACAGCCCCAGGCGGTTACGTCACCGCTGACCCCGGCAGCGATCTTTCTGGTTGCCACCATCGACGACGGCGGCGAAGAAACGGTGCACGATGCCCTCGCCGATCTGTCCGGACTGGTGCGCGCCGTCGGCTTCCGGGACCCGTCCAAGCTGCTGTCTCTGGTCACCTCGATCGGCTCCGACGCCTGGGACCGGTTGTTCTCAGGACCGCGTCCCGCCGAACTTCATCCGTTCGTCGAATTGGACGGCGGGCGGCACCACGCCCCGTCGACGCCCGGCGATCTGCTGTTCCACATCAAGGCCAAATCACTGGACTACGCCTTCGAATTGGCGCATCGGATCCTGAACTCCATGTCCGGCGCGGTCACCGTCGTCGACGAGGTGCAGGGCTTCAAGTTCTTCGACAACCGCGACCTGATGGGGTTCGTCGACGGCACCGAGAATCCCGCTGGAGCGGTGGCGCTCAATGCCACGTCGATCGGTGACGAGGATCCCGACTTCGCGGGCGGCTGCTACGTGCACGTGCAGAAGTACGTGCACGACATGAGCGGATGGGACGCGCTGTCGGTCACCGAGCAGGAGCGGGTGATCGGCCGGACCAAGCTCGAGGACATCGAGATGGACGATGACGAGAAGCCCGCCAATTCGCACCTGGCCCTCAACGTCATCGAAGACGCCGACGGCAACGAGCTGAAGATCGTGCGGCACAACATGCCGTTCGGCGAACTCGGCAAGTCCGAGTACGGCACGTACTACATCGGCTACTCGCGGACCCCCGCGGTCACCGAGCGGATGCTGCGCAACATGTTCATCGGCGATCCGCCAGGCAACACCGACCGCATCCTCGACTTCTCCACGGCGATCACGGGCACGATGTTCTTCACGCCCGCCGCCGATTTCCTCGATGACCCGCCGCCGCTGCCGGATTCAGCTGACGTCGAAGAACCCAGCGCAGCCCCCGTATCAGCACCCGCAAGCGACGGCTCACTGTCGATCGGCAGCTTGAAAGGACAACCCCGATGAACAACCTCTACCGCGACCTCGCGCCGATCACCGATGCCGCCTGGGACCGAGATCGAGGAGGAGGCCACGCCGCACCTTCAAGCGGAACATCGCGGGGCGCCGGGTGGTCGACGTGAGCGAGCCGGGCGGACCGGTCACCGCGGCGGTGTCAGCACCGGCCATCTGCTCGACGTCGCGTCGCCCGGCGACGGCGTGGTCGCGCACCTGCGCGAGAGCAGGCCGCTGGTGCGGCTGCGGGTGCCGTTCACGCTGTCGCGCACCGACATCGACGACGTCGAGCGCGGCTCGCAGGACTCCGACTGGGATCCGGTCAAGGACGCCGCCAAGCAGCTGGCCTTCGCCGAGGACCGGGCGATCTTCGAGGGCTACGAGGCGGCGTCGATCGTCGGCATCCGCAAGAGCAGCTCCAACCCCGCGCTCGCCCTGCCCGCCGATCCGCGGGAGATCCCGGACGTGATCAGCCAGGCGCTGTCGGAGCTGCGGCTGGCCGGCGTCGACGGCCCGTACTGCGTGCTGCTGTCGGCCGACGTCTACACGCAGGTCAGCGAGACCACCGAGCACGGCTATCCGATCCGCGAGCACCTCAACCGGCTGATCGACGGCGAGATCATCTGGGCGCCCGCGATCGACGGCGCGTTCGTGCTGTCCACCCGCGGCGGCGACTTCGACCTGCAGCTCGGCACCGACGTGTCGATCGGCTACCTCTCGCACGACGCCGACACCGTCCAGCTCTACCTCCAGGAGACGCTGACGTTCCTCTGCTACACCGCCGAGGCCTCGGTCGCCCTGACCCCCTAGCTCCGCGCGCCCCGACGTTATGGAATAAACGGTCGGTAATGGGACTTGAGCGGGAAGCCTTACAAACTTCTGCTCAGGAGGCAGGTCCCATGACCAACACACTCACCGGCTCGACCGCCCTCGTCACCGGCGCGACGGCAGGCATCGGTTACGCGATCGCCCTGCAGTTCGCCGCGCGAAGGCGCCGAGGTCATCGTGCACGGACGCAACGCCGAGCGCGGCGCCAAGACCGTACGCGACATCGAAAACGTAGGTGGCAAGGCACGTTTCGTCGCCGCCGACGTCTCGAACGCCAGCGACGTGCGGCGCCTGGCCGACGAGGCCGGCGCCGTCGACATCCTGGTGAACAACGCGGGCATCTACCGGTTCGCCCCGACCTTCGAGACCACCGACGCCGACTTCGACGACCAGATCAACACCAACCTGCGCGCGCCCTACCTGCTGGTGCAGAAGCTGGTTCCGGGATGGTCGAGCGCGGTCACGGCTCGGTGATCAACGTGACCACCGTCGCCGCCTCCACACCAGCCGCGGGCGCGGGCATCTACGGCGCCAGCAAGGCCGCGCTCGAACTGCTGACCAAGCTGTGGGCGGACGAGTTCGGCCCCGCGGGCGTGCGGGTCAACGCCGTCGCTCCCGGACCGACGCAGACGCTCGGCACCGAGGCATTCGAGAGTGACCTCATCGAGGGCCTCGGCCGCACCACCGCACTCGGCCGCACCGCCGAGGCCGACGAGATCGCCAACGCCGTGACGTTCCTGGCCTCCCCGGCGGCGAGCTACGTCAACGGCGCGGTGCTGACCATCGGTGGTGGCGCACAGGCGATCCGCCCCGCCGCCTAACCCTTTGCGATTTCGGCGCGCTCAGCGGCGGTCAGCGACCGGTGGGCACGCCGAAGTCGTGTCTAGGCTTCGGCGCCACCAATGAGAACAACTCGTCGTTGACGCGCTGGATCAGCGTGGTGTTGACCCGCCACACGTCCTTCCCCTCGCTCTGAGTCTCACCAGGGAGCGACCAGATCTCGTCGCAGGTCGTCAGGTCGAAGCCTCGGGCCGCATCGCCACCGCCGCTCAGGACCGCGACGGCACCATCCGATGCGATGTAGTAATCGCCAAGCCCTTCGATGTCACACGTCTTGCCGCTTGCGCCCGTGCGCAAATCGTATTGCCGCCAGCTGCGCTCCCGCTCCCCGCCGGCTTCGATGAAGAGCCGCTCGCCGATGGGCGGGTATACGGCATCGCCGTCGACTTCGGAAGTTCGAGGAGCTTGCGACCGTCGAGGGTCAAGACCACGTCAGCCGACGGAGTCTGCACCATCGGGATCTCACGTGAGCCGTCGAGGATGGTGCCCTTGAAGTCCGGCTGGCTCAACGTCTTGCCAGACGTGTCGAAGAACGCGACTTGGTCCGAGAAGAAGTCACCCGTGGCGGAGTATTCGTATCCGAAGCCGTTCGGATACACCACTGCCTTGCCGAATCGAGCACCTTGCGGCACTTCGGGCTGCACCACCTTGCCATCGGCCACCGAGAAGACCACGTCGGTTGTCGACGAATTCGCCCCACCCTGGACGACAAGCGGTTGCGGATCGGCGTCATGCTCCCAGTCCTTCTGCTGGGCAATGATTCCGCTGCCCGGGACGAACCACGTGAACTCGCCGCGGGCGCCGATTCCGTGCACACCCTCACCGTTCACGGTCGCAACGGCGTAGTTCCCCCGCTGTTCGACCAGGGGCTGGTTCTGCGTCGTCGACAGTCGCAGATCCGAAGGCCCGTCGAACATCATCGCTCCGCGTCCGGTGTCCACCACCCACACACGTGCCGGTTTGGCGGGGTCGCGGTCCTGCCGCAAACACAGCACCATCGTCGGGCCGTTGACGAAACAATCGAACGACAAAGCGTTGTCAGACAGACCGAGCTCGACCGGCGGGAAGGAACGCTGCCCGGTGGACACATCGAACCCGACCAGCCACCAACCCGTGCCGGTGATCCCAAGAAAGTAACCGTTATTGCCAATGTTCCCAATGACTTTGGGGATGGTACCGGGCGGGAAACCGAGGGTCTCCGACGAAGTCTTCCAACCCGGCACGGGCTCCTTCCGCATCGACGACGTCAGTAGTTCCTGAGCAGGAATTCCAAGGGGCGGAGCTGATTGCGGCTGTTCGGCGGGCTTTCGCGTCGTCACGAATACCACTGCTGTCACCGCGGCAACCACCACCACCGTCAGTACCGAGCCAAGGACCCACCACAACCGAGACCGCGACGACGAAACACCCATCGTCGTCACTTCCCGTCCACTTCGAACCGTTCGTCTGTAAGTCGTTGGAGAGCTTGACCGTCGGTGAGTTCACCACGGCGTTCGGGGTGTTGCCAGTAAAAGCGCACCAGCTCGCGAAGGGCTCGACCATCGGGAGTGGACGAGGCAGCTGCCAGTGAAGGGGCACTACCGTCGGACATGACCACCACGATCGCGCTTGGCGTTGGAGCAGACTGGTCCGGCGCCGCGTCGGTGACATCCACCACCTGCGCCCAATCACCGCTCTGCGGCCGCCAGCCCTGGACAATTTCGAAGCCGTCGGGTGTCAGACGGAGGTACTTGGTGCTGCCCCGACGTAGGTTTCGCCACAGCATCGGTGCACCCGTCACTGCGATCACAGCGCTAACGAACGGAAGTGAGAACCTCATCGCGGGCGGCACAGGGATATCTAGCTTCCCGGGTGGTAGGAATATCGCGATCAATGCGCTAGCCACGACCAGTCCGAGGAGCGAAATCTGGATCGGTATGTCGATGCCGCGGTCGGGGCGAACGGTAATGCCCGCGCCGTCGAATTCCCCACGCGGAGTGACCTTCCCAGGGACGATCTTCACAAACGGGATGATCAGTCCGAAACAGAACGCCGAAACTCCGAGCGTCACGACGGCGGTGAGGAATTCGCCGCGTACGAAATTAAGCACCGCCCAAATTGCACCCAGCGTTCCCAAGGTCCCGCAGAACAGCCCGCTGAGTATCGCGATGGGAAGTACCTTCATCAGCGGCACACGATATTGCCGATGATGCCGCCGACATAGCCGAACGTCCATCCGCCGAGCATGTCGCCGCCCGCGGCAAATGCGGGGGCTAGTTCGGGGTTGGCGCCTGCGGTGGCAGCGGCCGCAAGGAGTGTTCCGGTCGCGTAGCCGCCGGCGACACCGGCGGATCCCGAGATTGCTGCGACGCAGGCATCCTGATACGTCTTCGCCGTCACCGTGTCGTACAGCGCCGTCGCGACCCCCAGCGTCGGCCCGCCGTATTTACCGATCTTCCCGAGGTTCTCGACCGACGCGGGTGACAGCATCGGGATTCCGCGCTTGGCTTGCTCTTCCAGTCCTGTCAGTGCGCCTCCGACGGTCGTGAGCGCTGGGTGAGAGAAGAATTCGTCCGGTAGGACACCGTGGCGACCGTCGGCCGCCGTCACACCGCCAGTGCACTTGCCGTCGGCCGTCCGCGTCATTGTCACCTCCGTGCCGTCGGCGAACTTGATCGACGTGAACTTGGTGCCGTCATAATTCGTCTTGTCCTGTGAGAACGTGCTCGAGACTTCATTACCGCGCTTGTCGTAGTAGGTGTCCTCGACACACGGGAGCGTTTCGTTCCACTCGTATATCTCATGCCTGCTGCCATCCATCATCAGCAGAGTCTTTCGCACCTGACCATCTTCAGTCGTCCACTCGCGGCTCTCGCGGACCGTCTGCGCCATGTCGTTGTCTCGTACGACGCCTTGCTGGATAAGACCCTCCACCGACATTGGATTGGGAACCTCGTCAGCGGGCTTGGCCAACCCCGAGTTCGGATCCAGACTCCGTGGGTCGTCCGGACCGGGGAGGGAGAACCCGAAATCCTTCGCGGCACCCAAGACCTTCTGCGCAGTTCCGTTGTCGGCATCGCCGACCGCCACGAGCAACCGGTTGATCTCCTTCTGCTCTGCCTGCGCCTGCGCCTGAAGACTTGCAGCCTTCTCAGCCGATACCCGGGCCGGCTTGATCAATACAACCCACTGATCGTTGACGCTGAGCTCACCTCGGTCCACTTCTTCGGCATGACTCAAGAGGGCGGAACGTGCCGCACCGATGCTCCCGGTGCCCGTCTGCAACGCGGCGCCAGCTGCATCGGTGTAATGCGTGAACTGTGACGTCTGCGTTGTGGCCCGACGAAACATGGCGGTGGCTGCTTCGTGGGCCCTTCCCGACCAGGCATGCGCCTCGGGCATTCGGTCACAACCGTCGTCGAGCTCCCGTACCGCGCCATACATGGACTGGCCTGCTGCGGTTAGACCTGAAGCGGCCGCAGATAGCGAGTCTGGGTTCCAACTCTGCAACCGCGATCGTGACGGCAACATGCGTTAGAACAGACCGTCGAAGCTGCCTGCGAGCGCGCCGTCTTCCACCTCGTAGCGGTCGCCAGCACCGCGCACGGCGACACCCATGTCCTGGACGCTCTTGGCGATCTTGTTCGCCTGCTGTGTCATGTGTTCGCCGACAAGTCGCATGGCCCATTGAGTAGTCGAACCCGGAATCCCGTCCGCAGCGGTACTCGCCTTGTGCCCAACGTCGGCGCTGCGGATCGATGCGGAAGCCGTGTCCGCCTCGTGTGCAAACGCCCGCAACAGCTCTGGATTGACCAGCATGAAACTCCCCTGCGCGCTACTTCAGAAGGTCGGCCAGAACAGCCAGCCGATAGATCATTCGACGGTAACACCCGATCTAGTGGCCCTTGAGCACAAGTTTCACGTACCGACCTAAGCCGCGAGCACGGCGTCCAACGCCGAGAAGAACAGGCCAAGGCCGTCGTCGGACGGACCGGTGAGCGCCTCGGTGGCGTGCTCCGGATGCGGCATCAAGCCTACGACGCGGCCGTTGGCCGAACTGATGCCCGCGATGTCGCGCAGCGAGCCATTGGGGTTGTCGCGGTAGCGGAACACCACGCGTCCCTCACCCTCGAGTTCGTCGAGCACCGACTCGGCGGCGACGTAACGCCCCTCCCCGGACTTGAGCGGCACCAGCAGATCGGCGTCCTGCTCGTAGCGCGTCGTCCACGCCGTCGACACCGACGCCACCTCGCAGCCAGACGTCGCGGCAGACGAAGTGCAGACCCGCGTTTCGGGTCAGGGCACCGGGCAGCAGACCGGCCTCGCACAGGACCTGAAAACCGTTGCAAATCCCCAACACCGGAAGGCCCCGGCCCGCGGCTTCGATGACCTCACCCATCACCGGGGCGAACTTCGCGATCGCGCCGCAGCGGAGGTAGTCGCCGTACGAGAAGCCGCCGGGAACGACGACGGCGTCCACGCCCTTGAGGTCGGCGTCGGCGTGCCACAGATTGACCGACTCGGCACCAACCGCCCGCACGGCACGCGCCGCGTCGACGTCGTCGAGCGTGCCGGGGAAGGTGATCACCCCGACGCGAGCGCTCACTGCGGCTCCCGGTGCACGGACCAGTCCTCGATGACGGTGTTGGCCAGCAAGGTCTCGGCGATCTCGTCGAGTGTCTCGTCAGTGACACCGTCGTCGACCTCGAGCTCGAAGCGCTTGCCCTGCCGGACATCTGAGATGCCCTTGACCCCGAGGCGGCCGAGCGCGCCGACGATCGCCTGACCCTGCGGATCGAGGATCTCGGCCTTCGGCATCACGTGCACTACGACGCGGGCCACAGGCGGCTCCTTAAGTCCGACGAATTGCTCGGCGCTCACTCTACCGGCGGCCTCCCAACGACGGTGGACGCCAGCCGCTAGTGGCAAGAGCGGGTGTAGGCCGTGCACAGCGGGGCTCCCATCGCGTCGAACACCACGGGGTCGGGCACCGAGCGCCACTCCACCACCGGCGGCAGCGACGTCCACATCGCCAGGTCCACCAGACTGCCGTTGCGCGGGTCGATCAGCAGGTACTCGTGCAGCACCTGCTTGCCGGCGATGCTGATCACCGCCGCGACTCGCTCGGGCTGGTCGGTGGTGATCGACGGCGACGTCCACGGCGCCGTCACCGCACACGCATGCAACGCGTTGCGAGCATTCTGCAGCACTTCGACCGCCGTCTGGCCGGACCTCCATGCGTCGCCACGCCAGTGCAGCACCTGCACCTGCAGCTGCCACTGGCCCGCGGGTTGGGTCACCTGAGCTCGGGCGGCGACGGCGTAGTCGCGCGGATCGCCGACCACCGGAGCGGATGCGCAAGTCTCCTCGAAGCGGAACCGGGGCGCCGGGGCGCTGGTGGCAAGCCCGGCAAGGCCAGGCCACCGGTAGACGTCGGCCAGCGGGACGGCGTCGGCAGACATCCAGGCCGAATCGGGGATTCCGTCGCAGAAGGGCGGGCAGTTTCCCGGCCCCGCCAGGGCAGGCGGCGTCGCACAGAGAGCTGCGCCGACGGCCACCCAGACCGTCAACGCCCACGCCAGGATCAAACGCATTCGAACACACCCCCCGCGACACCCCGCGCGGTCACAATATAGGCATGCAGCTCACTCACTTCGGACATTCGTGCCTGCTCGCAAGTTTCCCGACGGAGGCGGGCGCCGACACGACGGTTCTCTTTGACCCGGGAACCTTTTCCCACGGCTTCGAGGGCGTCACGGGGCTCTCCGCGATCCTCGTCACGCATCAGCACGCCGACCATGCCGACACTGCGCGACTTCCCGCGCTGATCGACGCCAACCCCCAGGCCGCCCTGTACGCCGACCCGCAGACCGCGGCCCAGCTCGGCGAGCCCTGGCAGGCGGTCAACGTCGGCGACACGATCCGCGTCGGCCACCTGTCCGTGCGTGGCGTCGGCGGGCGCCACGCCGTGATCCACCCCGACATCCCGGTGATCGACAACATCTCGTATCTGATCGGCGACGGCGAGCACCCCGCCAGGCTGATGCATCCCGGCGACGCCCTGTTCAATCCCGCCGAACCGGTCGACGTGCTCGCCGCGCCCGCCGCCGCGCCGTGGATGAAGATCTCCGAGGCCGTCGACTACCTGCGGGCCGTGGCGCCGACGCGCGCGGTGCCGATCCACCAGGCCATCATCGACCCCAGCGCCCGCGGCATCTACTACGGACGGCTCACCGAGCTGACGACCACCGACTTTCAAGTCCTCGAACCCGAAAATGGCACCCTCTTCTAGACATTGACGTCAGCCTCGGGAACCTAACAGGTGACTCTCAGGTGAACGACAAGTTGCAATGGGCTGAATCAGCGGTTGCTTGATCCTCTTTTCTCCGACACTATTTCGGAGTGCCAACGCCGTCCGGGGAAGCGTCCCCCATCGAGTTCGTCACGACCCTGCCGCGCCGCGCGCAGCCGGGCCGTTACTCGGCCCACACCGGCGTGGCACGACATCCGGGTTCCGCCGCACTCGCCAACCCCCGGCCGCAATTGGGTCCGCGCCCGCCGCACCCCGCCGACCTCGCACAATCGCGGCTGTTCGAGGTCATGCTCCTGAGCGAGATCGACGAGCTCGAGGACTGGGCGGCCACCGTCGAGCGGCGTTGGAATCGGCGGTGCGAGCGCAATCCCGACGAGGTCGCGACGACGCCACCCGCACTCAAGGCGGCTGCAGGGAACGCCTCACCGAGGCTCGTCGACTGCTCGACGCGATGCATACTCGGTTCCCACCGGACTAGGCACCACGCCCCTTTCGCTCAGCGAAGATTCGAAGCTAGGCGGTGTCGCGCGCGGCGGCGCGGCCCGCGGCCCGGCCGGAGAACACGCAGCCACCAAGGAAGGTGCCCTCCAGCGAGCGGTAGCCGTGCACCCCGCCGCCACCGAAGCCTGCCGCCTCGCCCGCTGCGTACAGCCCGTCGAACACCGATCCGTCCGGGCTTCAGCACCCGCGAGTCGAGGTCGGTCTCCAGTCCGCCCAACGACTTTCGCGTCAGGATGTGCAACTTGACCGCGATCAACGGACCGGCCTTCGGGTCGGTGATCCGGTGCGGCGCGACGACGCGGCTGACCCGGTCGGCGAGGTAGTCGCGAGCGGCGCGGATCGCGGTCACCTGGCTGTCCTTGGTGTAGTGGTTGACCACCTCGCGGTCGCGGGCGGTCACCTCGGCCTCCACCACCGCATAGTCCAGCGGGGTCGCGTCGGGCACCTCGTTCATCTTGGACACCAGCTCCCGCAACGCAGTTCGCGGTGACGAAGTCGACGCCACGGTCCACGAAACGCTGCACGGGCGGCGGTGCGCCTGGCTTGACCCTGGCCAGCACCTCACGCACGCTGCGGCCGGTCAGGTCGGGGTTCTGCTCCTGGCCGGACAGCCCGAACTCCTTCTCGATGATCCGCGCGTTGAGGACGAACCAGGTGTAGTCGTACCCCGTCTTGGCGATGTACTCCAGCGTGCCGAGGGTGTCGAAACCCGGGTAAAGCGGTGCGGGCAAACGCTTTCCGGTTGCATCGAGCCACAGCGACGACGGCCCTGGCAGGATCCGGATGCCGTGCTTGGGCCAGATCGGGTCGTAGTTGGTGATGCCCTCGGTGTAGTGCCACATCCGGTCGCCGTTGATCAGATGAGCGCCCGCGGCCTCGCTGATGCCGAGCATCCGGCCGTCGACGTGCTCGGGCACGCCACTGAGGAGTTGCCCGGGTACCCGGCCCATCCGGGCTGGCCAGTTCTTGCGGACCAGGTCGTGGTTGCCGCCGATGCCGCCGCTGGCCACGATCACGGCCTGCGCGCGGAATTCGAACTCACCCACGGTCGTTCGGGACGACGCGACACCACGTGCCGCCGACGACGGTTCCAGCACGGCCCCGCGCACGCCAGTCACCGCACCGCCCTCGACGACGAGCTCGTCCACCCGGTGACGGTGCGCGAAGCTCACCTTGGACCCGGCGGCCAGCAGTCGGCGCGCAAAGATGTCGACCATCGCGGGCCCGGTGCCCCACGTGATGTGGAACCGCGGCACGGAGTTGCCGTGCCCGCGGGCGTCGTAGCCGCCGCGCTCGGCCCAGCCGACGAGCGCGAACGTCTGCAGGCCGCGCTCGCGCAGCCAGCTGCGCTTCTCGCCGGCGGCGAAGTCGACGTACGCGTGCGCCCACTGCCGCGGCCAGTGGTCCTCCGGGCGGTCGAACCCTGCGGTGCCCAGCCAGTCCTGTAGCGCCAGTTCGTGGCTGTCGCGGATGCCGAGCCTGCGCTGTTCGGGACTGTCGACGAAGAACAGCCCGCCGAACGACCAGAACGCCTGTCCACCCAGGTTGGCGGCGTTCTCCTGGTCGACGATCAGCACCGAGCGTCCCCGGTCGACCACCTCGCATGCGGCGACCAGCCCGGCCAGCCCCGCTCCCACCACGATGACGTCAGCGTCGGCCATAAGACGCCACGTTAGCCTTCTGAGCCGCGGTGGTTCAGGCGGCGTCGGTCAACGCCGGCTTGGGCTCCCAGCGGTACACCGCTGGCGTGCAGTGGTGCATCAGGGCGAGGTCGATGGCGTCGAGCACCGCCTGGCGGGGACCCGGCCTGCGCAGCTGCTTGGCCGCGACCGCAACGCGCACGGTGCCGGAGCGTCGCGCCGTGCGCTCGGCGGCCAGCACCAGCGTGCGGCACCACCACGGCTCGGTGAGGAAGCCTTCGCCGATGCCGAGCACTCGCGCCCGCACTGTCGTGTGCCGCACCAGGTCGGTGATCCCGCTGATACCGGCGAGCAGCCGGAACCCGTTGCGCGGCAACGCGGTAACCGCCCCCTTGGACACGGTCCAGCCGGGCGCGGCGAAGAGCCGGGTGCGCAGCCCGAGGTGTTCGAGGACGCGGTCGGCGCCCATCAGGCGAAGGTTCGCCTCGTGCGCCTGCAACGTCGCGAACTCGCCGCGGAGCTTCTTGGTGGCCGCCTCGTCGTAGCCGTGCAGAACGATGGCGTCGCCGGCGTTTCGGGCCTTCTGCAGCCACTCGACGGTCACCGGGTCGGCATCGAGGCGGTAGCCGCCCTTGAGGCGCGGCGCCACCAGCAACGACACCGGCACTCGGCGCGCCGTCGAGTTCGGCGCGGAAGGCGTCGACGTCGTCGATCGTGCGGTCCTTGATCCCGGAGATCGAGACGATCAGTTCTCCAGCCACGCCCGCAGTATGGCAACGTCAGGTGTCCCAACGGTTTACGACACGTGGGCGGGAGTTGACGTTTGGGTGCCGTAGCCAGTGACACAGGCGGCCGTCAACGCGGCAGCACGGCCTCGATGGCGCCGATCACCTCGGGCGCGTCGGGCACGGTGCGCGGACGGAACCTGTTGACCACCTCGCCACCCGGCGCGAGCGAGGAACTTCTCGAAGTTCCACTGCACGTCGCCCGCTTCGCCGTCGGCGTCGGCGGTCTTGGTCAGTTCGGCATACAGCGGGTGCCGGTCCGCGCCGTTGACGTCGGTCTTGGCCAGCAGCGGGAACGTCACGCCGTAGGTGGTCGAGCAGAACGCCTGGATCTCGTCGGCCGATGCCCGGCTCCTGGCCCATGAATTGGTTGCACGGCACGCCGACCACCGTCAGCCCGCGGTCGCCGTAGTCCTGCGCCAGCTTCTCCAGGGCGGTGTACTGCGGCGTCAGACCGCACTTGCTGGCGACGTTGACCACCAGCATGGCGCCGTCGGCGTATTCGGCCAGCGTGGTCGGCTCGCCGGCGAGCGTGGTCAGGGCGATGTCGGTCAGGGTTGCGTCATGGCCCGACGCTACCTAGCCGTCGAACAGCATCAGCGCCAGGCGCTCGATGGTGGCGATCGGGATCGCCGGCGGTGTCGACGGCGTCGTTGAGCCACAGCAGCGAAAAGCCGTGCACCAGCGACCACGCCGCGAGCGCGGCGCCGTCGGGGTCGGCCCTTGGCGTGCGCGTCGCCGAGCGTGCCGACGCCGCGGTTGAGTTCGGCTCCGGCGGCCGGCTCGGCGGCGACGAGGTCCGGGTCGGCGTCGTCGTAGAGCGACTTGTCGAACATCACCGCGTAGTGCCCGGGGTGGTCGAGCGCGAACCGCACGTAGGCCCGCGCGGCGTCGACGAACCTCGGCCGTGGCGTCGGTGAGCGCTTCGGCGAGCAGCATGAAGCCCTCGGTGGCCAGCGCGGTGAACAGCCCGCGCCGGTCGGTGAAGTGGTGCGCAGGCGCGGCATGCGAGACGCCGGCCACCCGCGCCAGTTCGCGCAGCGATATCCCGTCGGCGCCGCGTTCGGCCACCAGGGTCGCGGCCTGGGCCAGGATCGCCGCCCTGAGATCGCCGTGGTGATACGACTCCCTGCTCACGCGTCGAGCATAGCCGCGGAATCTTGACAGTGGATAGATTGTTGATACGCTCATCTTGTCATTGTCTAGATTGAGGGTGTCGCCATGGCCGTCTTGCTGAGCCTCGTCCTCGGAAGCCTCGCCGCCCGTGTCGTCGGGTGGCTCGGCGTCGACTACGTCGACGGCTGGCCGGCCGCGATCGCCGTCGGGCTCGCGGTGATGTTCGCGATGACCGGGGTGGCGCACTTCGTGCCCGGGATGCGGCGCGACATGATCGCGATCGTGCCGCCGCGGCTTCCGAAACCCGCACTGCTGGTGACGATCACCGGCGTGCTCGAGCTGCTCGGCGCGGTCGGGCTGCTCTTCCCGCCGACCCGCGTGGCCGCGGCGGCGTGCCTGTTCGTGCTGATGCTGGTGATGTTCCCCGCCAACGTCTACGCGTCCCGGATGCCCAACCCACCCAAGTCGATGACCTCGCGGCTAGACGTTCGAACCGCGGAGGAGGTCGTCTACCTGGCCGCCGCCGTGGTCGTGGCGGTCGGCAGTGGCTAGCACCCAGGCGTACTGGAAGGCCGTTTCCTTCCAGCGTTCGTAGCGCCCGCTGATCCCGCCGTGGCCGGCGCTCATCTCCGTCTTCAACAACACCTGCTGGTCACCAGCCTTGGTATGCCGCAGTGCGGCAACCCATTTCGCCGGCTCGACGTAGTACACCCTGGTGTCGTTGAGCGACGTCATGGCCAGGATGGCCGGGTACTCCTTGGCCTCGACGTTCTCATACGGCGTGTAGGACTTCATGTAGTGGTAGACGTCCTCGTCAGCCAACGGGTTTCCCCACTCGTCCCACTCGGTGACCGTCAGCGGCAACGACGGATCCAGGATCGTGGTGAGCGCGTCGACGAACGGCACCTGGGCCAGGATTCCGGCGAACAGCTCGGGCGCCATGTTGGCCACCGCGCCCATCAGCAGGCCGCCCGCACTGCCACCGAGCGCCACCAGGTTCTCCGGCCGCGTCACGTCGGTGGCCACCAAATGGGCTGCCACCGCGATGAAGTCGGTGAAGGTGTTCTTCTTCTCCAGCAGCTTGCCGTGCTCGTACCACGGCCTGCCCATCTCGCCGCCACCACGCACGTGAGCGATGACGAACACCATGCCGCGATCCAGCAGCGACAACCGGGCGATCGAGAAGCGGGGATCCTCGCACGACTCGTAGGCGCCGTAGCCGTAGAGCAGCGTCGGCGCCGGGAACTGCAGCCCGGCACGGTGGATGATCGACACCGGCATCCGCGCTCCGTCGGGTGCTATCGCCCAGTCGCGTCGTTCGACGTACTCGTCGGGGCGATAGTCGCCGAGCACCGGTTGCTCGCGTAGCAGTATCCGTTCGCCCGTCGCCAGGTCGATGTCGTAGATGCGCACCGGGACGACGAACGAGGTGGTGGCCACCCGCAGCCGCGGCGCCGACCAGTTCGGGTTGCCCGACAGCCCCGAGGACGTCAACTCGGTCTCGAAGGTGATCTCCTCCGGATGGCCGTAGTTACCGTCGGCGTAGATGGGCCACAACTGAATTCGCGGCAGCGCCTCACTGCGGTAGCTCACGACGAGCTGGCCCTCGAAGGCGTCGACGTCGTCGAGGCGGACGTCGTCGCGGTGCTCGATCAGGGTGCGGAACGCGGTCGGGTCGTTGACCGGCGCCTCGACGAGGGTGAAGTTCTCCGCACCGTCGTTGTGCAGGATCAGGAAGCGGTCCTCACCACCGACGACGGCGTGTTCGACGGAGTACTCGACGAGCTCGCGCCGCGGCAGGATCGAGGTGAAAGTGGCTTCCGAGTCGGCGGCGTCGCCGTAGAGAACCTCGGACGTCACCGCGCTGCCCGCCGCGATGAAGACGTACTTGTTGCTGCGGGTGCGGCCGACGGCGAGCCAGAACCGTTCGTCGGGTTCGTGGTACACCGTCTCGCCTGGCAGCCCGGACCCGAGTCGGTGCCGCCACACGGTGTCTGGACGCCACGCGTCGTCGACGGTGATGTAGTAGAGGGTGCGGTTGTCGGCCGCCCACGTGGCACCGGCGCCGATGCCGACGATCGTGTCGTCGTACATCTCGCCGGTGCGTAGGTCCTTGAACTTCAACGTGTACCGCTCGTCGCCGACGACGTCGACCGAGAACGCCAGGATGTTTCCGTCCAGGCTGACCGACGCCGCGCCCAGCGAGAAGAAGTCGTGCCCCTCGGCCTCGACGTTCTCGTCGAGCAGCACCTGCTCCCCAGGGATCTCGGTGTGCTCGTCGAGTTCGGGTGGTGTCCAGTCGTCGGGATCGGCCACCGGACAACGGCAGTGCACTCCGTACTGCTTGCCCTCGAAGCTGCGGCCGTAGTACCACCAGTCGCCGCGACGGGTGGGCACCGACAGGTCGGTTTCCTTGGTGCGGGCCTTGATCTCGTCGAAGATCCGCTGCCGCAGCGGCGCCAGGTGCGCGGTCTGCTGATCGGTGTAGGCGTTCTCGGCCTCCAGGTAGGCGATGACGTCGGGATCCGACTTGTCGCGCAACCACTCGTAGGGGTCGATGAAGACGTCGCCGTGGTGTTCGCGGCGGTGTTCGATCGCGTTTGGCGATCGGCGGGTTGTCGGTCATGCTGCCCCGATCCAGTCGTCGAAGCTCAGACCCGAAATGCGTTCGTAGGCTTCGATGTAGCGCGCGCGGGTCGCCGCGGCGATGTCAGGCGGCAGCGGTGGCGGGGGTTCGACGCCACCACGGTCCCAGCCGGAATCGGGGCCGGTGAGCCAGTTGCGGACGAACTGCTTGTCGAAGCTTGGCTGCACGACGCCCTCCTGGTAGCTGTCGGCCGGCCAGTACCGCGACGAGTCGGGGGTGAATACCTCGTCGGCCAGCACGACGGTCCCGTGCTCGTTCGACACCGAACTCGAACTTGGTGTCGGCGATGATGATTCCCTTCGTCAGCGCGTGATCGGCGGCCTGGGTATAGATCTGCAGCGTGCGGTCGCGCACCTGGGTGGCCCGTTCGACGCCGACCAGATCGACGACGTCGTCGAAGGTGATGTTCTCGTCGTGTTCTCCCAGTTCGGCTTTCGTCGCCGGCGTGAACAGCGGCTCGGCGAACTTGCTGGCCTCGGTGAGCCCAGGGGGCAGCTCGATGCCACACACCTGCCCGGTCTTGCGGTAGTCGATCAGGCCGGAGCCGGTCAGGTAGCCGCGGGCCACGCACTCGACGGGCACCATCTCCAGCTGGCGCACCACCAGCGCGCGGCCCAGCACCTCCGCGGGGATCCGCTCGTCGTCGGGCGGGCCCGCGAGGTGGTTAGGGGCCCCGAGTCGATTCTCGATGAAGTCGAAGAAGAAGACGCTCATCGCGGTCAGGATGCGGCCCTTGTCGGGGATCTCGGTCTGCAGGATGTAGTCGAATGCCGAGATGCGGTCGGACGCGACGAACAGCAGGTGTTCGTCGTCGATGCGGTACAGCTCGCGTACCTTGCCGCTGGCCAGATGCAGGTAGTCGGTCAGAGCGGGGCGCATCGGGCCAGACTATCTGCTGGGATCAATCCCATGACGTCCCGTTACGTGCCCTATGCCACCACACCGAGCCGATTATTCGCACAGTTGGTCAGCGACGTCGTCGTCGTCGTGTGGACCGTCATCTGGGTGTTCGTCGGCCTCGCCGTGCATGCCGCGGTGTCGACGATCGCCGAGGTGGGCAGGCAGGTCCACGACGGTGCCAACGGAGTCGCGGGCAACCTGAACTCGGCGGGCGACAGCGCCGACAACGTGCCGCTGGTCGGCGATTCGCTCAGCAAGCCGCTGCGGGCCGCCAGCGAGGCCGCACTCGACATCGCGGGTGCCGGTCACAGCCTCGACACCACCGCGACCTGGCTGGCGGTGGTGCTTGCGCTGGCGGTGGCCGCGCCGCCGATCCTCGCGGTCGCCATGCCGTGGCTGTTCCTTCGGGTGCGATTCTTCCGGCGGAAATGGACGGCGCTCACCCTGGCCGCGACCCCGGCAGGCGAGCAATTGCTTGCGCTGCGTGCGCTTGCCAACCGGCCGCTCGGCAAGCTCGCCGCGGTCAGCATCGACCCGGTAGGCGCATGGCGCCGCGACGACGCCGTCGCCGTCCGCGGCCTGGCCAACCTGGAGCTGCGCGCCGCAGGCGTCAGCCGCCGCTCACTAGTACTGCAGCCGTAGCTCGTGATCTTCGCGTTGTGGCGTGTCTGCGCTGGTGAGAGCGGTGATCGCGGCCCCGTTCGGAGTCAACGAGCTGTGGGCGTCGCTCGCGCGGGGCCTTCGGGTTGCGTCTGCCCGGCAGGGCAATTCGAGGGTGGAGGCGTGCCGGCGAAACGACCGGCGATCCAACGCGCCACCGTCTCGTCAACTTTGGGGATGAGGTCGATATGGCCGGTGTTCGGTATCTGCAGATACTGGATTCGTGCGCCGAGTGCGCAGCTGCGAGAAACCGCGGATCGAACCCAGTCCGGCATGACCTGGGCATCATCCTCGCCAACGATAACGAGCATGGGCTTGTCCAGTGGCCGTTGCGGCAGGGCCACCCGGCGCAACGCGTCCCGCAACGTGGCGACGTCTTGAGGCGTAGATGGCTTCACATCGTTGGCGTCGCGGAGGCGATCAACGACTGTTCGCCACGGGATTGGTGCCTCAAGTTGACGGCCGGTTGACTCTTGGCTGTCGGGGGGCTCGCAACGGCTCAGGTGCGCTCGGAAATACTCTGCTGACCCGTGCAGAAACGAGTCTGCGTTCAGATCCGGGTTGTATCGAGCGAGGCCGACGATGCCCAGCGGAAAACGCTGCCGTTGCTCGTCGGTCAACGTACCCGACGAGACAAGGTCGGCCACGCCCGTCAGATTCGCCGCCGGTCCCAGCGCAACACTTCCTTGCAGTTGCAGATCGTTTCCGTAGTAGGAGTTCAACTCATTGGCGGCCCATACCGCCTGCCCGCCCTGCGAGAAACCGACAGCCACCCAGCGCGCAGACACCATGGGAGAGATGTCGCGCATCGCGCGCACGGCATCAATGGTGTTAAACGCCGCGGTCCGTGGTTCCAGGTAGGGGTGCGACCCGCTCTCACCGAGTCCCTCGTAGTCGGTGAGAGCAACGGCGTACTTGTCGGCCAGAAACGATTGAATCATCGGTGCGTATCCCATGAGATCGGGCTGCCGGGAGGGCCCGCAGTCGTTGCCGATGCCGGTGGTGCCATGGGCGAGCGAGATGACTGGCCAACCATCTTCCGGTGGGGTTCCGCGGGGAACGAAGAACGCCCCGGAAACCTCGCGTCTCCCGCCGTCTACGCCGGACACCGATGTGTAAACCGCGCGCCACGCCTGGCCGAGAACGGAGTCACGGTCCTCCAGCGGCGGGTGTCGTATGGCTCCTGGTGCACGACATGGCCTCGGCTTTGCCACACGTCGGTGGCAACGTCGGGCAACGGCACCACAATGGGCGCTTCGGCCGGGGCGGACGGCAGTTGCGGCGCCCAGGGCCTGGACGCGTACCAGGGCAGCAACAGAAAGAGCAGAACTGCGAGCGCCAGCCGAAAAGACAACTCGGCGAACCGAACCGCTGCTGCCCACATGCCTAGACCTCCCCCACGACGCCCAGAAAGATGCATCTATTCACCGCCGTCGCACGGACCGCTCGGACGCTGAAGATAGCCGACCCTTCTGTCGTATCCGGCTGGGCGCGCCCCTGATCTCGCACCTGACCTGGTGTATAGCCTAACGAAGCGATAGCCGGGCCGTTTCGCCCCGACGGAAGTGGTCAGCGGTGCGTCGACGACGGTGGAATCGCTATCGTCACGACGAGACCTCGATGGTCCGACCCTGGAACCTTAAGCGTCCGCAACGAAGTCGCCGTGCAGTTACGAGTAAGTACGTGGTCGATGACGATGAGTGGGGGTAGCCGGGAATTGCCCGGGAAGGTGGGCTTGAACCCTGCTCCGGATTGCTCGGCGGCATCCCGGTAGCCGTTATGCAGCAGAGCGCGGAAGGGCCGCATGTCGGTTGTGCTGTTCACGTCACCGGCGACGATCACGCAACCCGCGCCAGCTTGATCGCCGATTTCTGACAAGGTCGCCGGCAGCCGATCCAAGTCACGCCGCCAGCCGTCGATCGGGTAGGGCCAAGGGCCGGGTAGGTGAGCTACCACCACGGTTGGGTCTGTCGAGAGACCCATTACCCGGATCCGCGCGGTAAGGAAGGCAAATGTGTACCCGCCAACCCGCGTCGGTGCCTCTATCGGAAAACGACTCCACATGCCGACTCCGCCAGGACCGCCGCGCGCATCGAGCCACCGGTAGGGAAACGTTGCGTCGAGCCCAGCCCGGGACAGACCATCGACTGCTTGTGGGGTGAGTTCCTGGAATGCGATGACGTCCGCCTGCGCCTGTGCAGCCTGTACGAGGGACCGTGGATCGGCCGTCCCCTCGTAGATGTTCGCCGAGATCACCCGAACGTCGACACCCGCCGTTCGGCTGGCGTCTGACCCTAGAAACAAGGGAAGCTGGACTGCGACCGCTGCAACCGTCAAGCCAAATGCGGCTACGGCGAGAACCCAGCGTCGGCCCCAGATGAGCAAAGCCGCGGACACCGGCGCGCAGAGCATGAGGTATGGCGACAGCGCCGCCGCGATCACCGTGACATGGTTGGTGATCGGCGAGTACCGAAACGCAAAGGCGCAGCTAGCAATAACGAGCGCAACGAAGCCGATGGCAGTCTGGGGCGTCCTTCGAATCTTCGACAATATCGTTCAGTATCCCAGCTCAGCCCGTCGGCACGGCGCGGCGCGCTCGGGGGCCGCGCTCAGTTCGGCAATCCTGGCCGCGGCCGCGGCCCTGCCTCACGTATCGCGATCTCTTTTCCCCTTGTGAAATGCGCCATCGCCGCATTCACGTGTGACCTAAACGAGTCAACGTCCACCTGCCCAGCATTGGGACCGGCGTTCAAGCAAACGCTAGACGCGGCGCCAATCTCATCCACGACATCCCGGACTGTGGAAGTCAGCGCCGGAACGGGAGTCGGCAGCGTTTGCGTTCAGTCGTTGGTTTGCATCGCGCATTTGCTGACAAGCCGCCTTGCGCCGGCGGCATCGCGCGCCCCGATAGCGCCTTCCACACTTTGCGCAGCACTCTGAATGTCTTGGCCCGCGTCCGAAGCCTTTGCCACCCAATCCAATACCGGGATAGATCCCTGCGCCGACCTCACCATGCCTTGCGATGAAACTTGCGACCACATATCCGGGAAGAATGGTGGCAAGGTGTTCGGCCTGAGCATCCACGGCGTCGCGTCCGTCGTCGAGGCAACGGCGGACGGCATATTGGCCACCTGCATTCCCCCGCTACGACTGTGCCGCTTGCCGCCGCCGCCAATCCGACAAGAACGGCTCCCACACCCGCCAATGCGTGCAGCGCCGGACGCCGCAGCCCTCGTAACCGATCGGTGCCGCCCCCCTATTTGCCTCCGCAAATACAAACTCCACCAATCAACTGCATAGCGTCGACCCTGCCGAAAAGACTCGAACGGACAACCAATCTAACGCTTCAAGCGGCGGTAAGTCGGCGTTCGACGTGCCACCGGGTACAGTGCCCGCCGCGGTGGAATTGCATGACTCAGTGTTCGGCGGGATCGTCGCTGTGCTTGGGGGTTTCGATTGTTGGAGTGTCCCGTGGCGCCGCGAGACATCTAGCCCTCAGGTCCTTGCAACCAGAAAACTGACTTAGCGGCGGAACTCGCGGATGACGCCCGGGTCACCAGCACATGCCCGTCGAACGGGAGGGAGGCGTACCCGATCACCCGTGTCCGCTCGTAGGGAAACCGATTAAGCGCGCGTCATCGTTGCTAGCGTCGCTCGTATGCGGCACGTGCACGCATTCGAGGACGATGCCCTCGGCGAACTCGACACGGTCGCCCTCGCCGACGCCATCAAATCCGGTCGGGTGACCGGGGCCGAGGCGGTGGAAGCCGCCATCGCGCGCACCGAAGCGGTCAATCCTGCGCTCAACGGCTTGGCTTGTCAGGCATTCGACCAGGCGCGCGCCAAAGCATTGGAGCGAGGTTCGGACAACGAGTTCTTCGCCGGCGTACCAACTTTCGTCAAGGACAGCATCGACGTCGCGAGACTGCCGACGATGCAGGGCACGGACGCGGGGGTGCCGCTCCGGGCCGCCACCGACAGCGACGTCACCCGGCTGTACCTGGCCACCGGGCTGATATCGTTGGGCAAGACCCAGTTGCCAGAACTCGGTTTAGGCGCATCCGCCGAACATCCTCGACTGGGACCGGTCTGCAACCCGTGGAACACCGACTACACCGCCGGCGGCTCCTCATCGGGCTCGGCCGCGTTCGTCGCGGCCGGTGTGGTGCCGATCGCGCACGGCAACGACGGCGGTGGCTCGATCCGTATTCCGGCTTCCTGCAACGGGCTGGTGGGCTTGAAGTCGTCGCGGGGCCGGTTACTGCCGGATGAGAAGACGCGCGGTGTGCCGGTTCGTGTCCTCGCCAACGGTGTGCTAACCCGGTCGGTGCGTGACACCGCGGCCTTCTACCGAGAGGCTGAACGCATCTGGCGTCATCCGAAGCTGCCGCCGATCGGCGACGTGAGGCACCCGGGCAAGCAGCGGCTGCAAATCGCGGTCGTCACCCGCTCGGACAAGCGTGAGTGCAGCCCCGAACTGCGTGGGCTAACGCTGAAATCCGCCGACCTGCTCGAAGAGCTCGGCCACCGCGTCAACTATGTCGAAAACCTGCCGGTGCCTTCCAGTTTCACCGACGACTTCGTGCTGTATTGGGCCCTGCTGGCCAGGTGGCAGGTGAAGACCATCCGGCGCGCGTTCGGCAAGACGTTCGATCGCAGCCGGTTGAACAACCTGACGCTGGGCCTGGACCGCTATGCCAGCCGCAACATGCACCGCCTCCCAGTGGCGATCATGCGTCTGCGCGCCACCCGGCGGCGCACCGCGCAGTTCTTCGGCACCTATGACGCGGTGCTGACCCCGACTGTCGCCGACGAGACGCCGCGCCTCGGTCACCTCGACCCGACCGCCGACTCACAGCAGATCATCGACCGAGGGGCCAACTGGAACGCGTTCGCGGCGCTGCAGAACGTCACCGGCGAGCCGGCTATCTCACTGCCGCTGGGCGAATCCGTGAACGGTATGCCAGTCGGAATGATGCTCTCTGCTGACGTCGGACGCGAAGCGCGGCTGCTGGAATTGGCCTTCGAACTCGAAGAGGCCCGGCCCTGGACCCGCATCCAGTCTCGCGCTCGGGACTGATGAGGGCTGTCTGTGCTCTCCTGATGGAGCTGCCGGGAATCGAACCCGCGGCAGGAAGCGATGTGAACCAGCAAACGCTGGCACCGAAGTTCTATCGGGCCTTAGGCTGACAGCGAGCGAAAGGGTCGACAGGGGGCGCGATGACTCACAAGGCCGCGGAGCCGGTCGGGCGGATCGAGCGGGTGCCGAAATGGGCCGACCGGGCCCAGTTCGCCGGCCTGGCGTCGGCCGGCGCGGGGGCGTGCCACCTCGCCGCTGCCGGCAACCACGCCGAAGACCCGTCTCTCGCGCGCATCTTCGTGATCATGGGCGCTGCCCAGTTGATCGCTGGGCTCGTGCTGGCGCTCGGGGGCGGGCGGGCGGCGGCGGCGGTGGTCGCCGTCGTGAACATCGTCGCCGTCGGCGGCTGGGCCCTCACCCGCACCGTCGGCATCTCGTGGGTCCAGGGTCTCGTGCAGTCCGAGCGGCCGCAGTTCGCCGACACGGTGTGCGCCGCGCTCGGCGCGATCGCCCTCGTCCTGGCCGTCGTCGTCCTGCTGCGCGGCGCACGATCGGCGCCACGGGTCGGCCTCGTCGCGCCCGGCGCGCTGGTCGGCGTCGTCAGCGTGGCCGCCATGCTCACCGGCGCCACGCACGTCCACAACCACGACGAGGCTGGCCACGTCCACGCCGGCGAAATGTCGATGTGGCCGCGGCCGTTCGACCCGACCCAGCCGATCGATTTCTCCGGCGTGCCCGGGGTGAGCCCCGAGCAGCAGGCCCGCGCCGAGACGCTCGTCGCCTCGACGCTGCGGGACCTCCCGCAGTTCGCCGACGTCACCAAGGTCGAAGCCCTCGGGTTCAAGTCGATCGGCGACGCAGGCAGCGGATTCGAGCACTACGTCAACTCCGCCTACCTCCGCGACGACGCGTTCCTCGATCCGAACAAGCCCGAGTCGCTCGTCTACCAGGTCGACGGTGACAAGCGGACGCTGGTCGCGGCGATGTTCGCGGACAGCGGGACATCGCTCACCGATCCCAAGCTCGTCGGCTGGGGCGGTCCGCTGATGCAGTGGCACGTGCATGGGGACCTGTGCTGGAACCTCGCCGAAGTCGTGGTCGGCGTCACGGATGAGGCCGGCAACTGCCCGACCGGGTCGATCAACGCCGGCCGCGACATCCCGATGGTCCACGTGTGGATCGCACCCAACGAGTGCGGCCCGTTCGCGGCCCTCGAGGGCCGCAGCGCCGGCCAGGTCGCCGGCGACGGCCCCCGCGTCGACCAGTGCGCCGCCCACCACCACATGGGCTGACGGTCGTTTCCGCGAACTTTGCGGTGAAACGACCAGCAACCGTTCGCGCCAAACCAACTGTTGACACAGAGAGGCGCCGTCTACCCGCGGGTGATCTCCGCCCCGAGCGTCTCCTGCCAAGCCTCGTTGTTAGCGACTGCACGCTTGATGAATGGAGACCGCCGAATGGCGCCGATGAACGCGCGGTTCGGTGCCGCCAGGTACCACGGCAGCTTGCGAATGACGTCGACGAAGAGCACGACGCGGATCTCGTCGCTGTCGTTCCAGACTTCGTGCTCGAACGTGTCGTCGAAGACCAGGCTGCGACCGTCACGCCAGTGCTCGATGCTGCTGCCGACACGGATACGAGCCGCGGTCTCGTCGGCCGGGGTGCACAGCGCGAGGTGATAGCGCAGCACTCCCTTCCACGGTCCGCGGTGAGGCGGGATGTGCTTGTGAGGGAGCAGCACCGAGAACAACGCCGTGGTCATGCCGGGGATCGATTCGACGATCTCAGCGGTGCGCGGGCATCGCTGGCAGTTGCCTTCGATGCGGGCCCCGTACGCGTAGAAGCCGAAGATCTTCCAGCGGTCATCCTCGGTGAGCATGGCGCTGCTCCTCCTGGATGTCCTGAAAGTTGGGGAGCTGATCGACGCGGGTGAGTAGCCCGGCAAGTTCCTGCTTGATCTCGCCGGCGCGAGCTTCGACGTCGGCGATCCACGGGAACTCATCGGATTCGAAGAACTCGTTACGCCCGGACGGTGTGCGGGCGATGAGGCGCTCGAATAGGGCACTCGCCCGATCGGCGACCGCACCAGCAATCTGCCTCCCCCTCATCAGTGCAGGCTACCATCGGCCCCTTTGCGGCGGCCGTCCCCGCTCGCTGCCGCGTTACCAGTGCTGTCGAGTCACGCCGTCACCCCTGCGATTGCGACGCGACTCAGGACTTCGCACCTCGTGTGAACATTCGTTCGAGCTTACGGCTGTCTACTGACTCAAACTTCTTGGCAGGGTCGCGTATCCACAGCGCGGCCGATGCTGAAGGGTGTTGGGTGGCGTGATGGCAGGTCGTGGCGGTCGAAGATCGCACCCGAGGACTTGTTTCTTTTCCGAATACATCGGTGTGTTTTGGCGTCGGCGATGGGCCACCATGGGCGATCAGTCCCACGCGGCTTCGGGTGGCTCAAGGGCTGTCGCACACACGATTCCACGCCGTGCTCGGAAGCGGTATCGAGCCGAATCACGCGGTGCACGCCGTGATCATGATCGGTAGTCCGTTCCAGTCTTTCTGCAGGCCCAGTGCCCTTACAGTTGACTCTCACAGTTGCAATTGGGGAGGGACAGGTGGCACCAAGCTTTGCGGGGACGGTTATGGGCGGGTGTGGGAGCCGTTCTTGTCGGATTGGCGGCGGCGGCAAGCGCCACAGTATTGCTGGCGGGGAAATGCAGGCGGCCGCCGCCTGACGACGACACACGCGACCTCGTGTGGCCGCAATTCTTGCCACCATTCTTGCCGGACACGTCGTCGCAAGTTCATCGCGAGGCAAGGTGAGATCGTCGACATCGTCGCAGGGAACCAAATCTCGGTCGATCGCGAACTCCTCGAGCCCGTTACAGGATTGGGCGGCAAAGGCTTCACCCGCGGGTCAAGACACTCATCCTGCCGCGCAAAGTGTGCAAGGCGCCATCGACGGGGCGATGTCGCCGCCGCCAAGGCGGCTTGACAGTAAATGAGCGATGGAGACCAACGGCTGAACACAACGCTGCAGACTCCCGTTGCGGCGCCGACTTCGGCCTTTCCGAAGGCCAGGGTGGTGTGGATGAGATCGGCGCCCACGTCCAGCTCTGCTTGACCGCCGGTCCCATGCTGGGCAGGTCGAGATTAAATCGTTTACGTCCCGACTGCACGCGGCGACGAGGCCTGACTACAACAGACTGATGATTGCGTATTGATCAAAGGGGGCAGATATACGGTGAAGCAACCACTGGTCAGCGTCATCATCAACAATTACAACTATGGTCGGTTTCTTCGTGAAGCCATTGAGAGCGCGTTGAATCAAACGTACCAGCGTACTGAGACAATCGTCGTCGACGATGGTTCGACGGACAACTCGAGAGAGATCATCGCAGGGTATGGCGATCGCATCATTCCAGTACTTAAAGCGAACGGCGGACAGAACTCCGCCTTTGAGGCCGGATTCGCTGCAAGCAGCGGCAGCATTGTTTGCTTTCTTGATGCCGATGATACATTCCTCCCGACGAAAGTTGGTAGAATCGTCGACGAGTTCGAACACCATCCCAACGTTGGCTCGTGCTTTCATGCCCTTCAAGCGGTTGACGAGACTAGCGGGGAACTTCCATGGCCTGATATGGTCCTGGCAGGAGAATACGATTTCCGAAGCGGCATCAAAGCGGGTACCATGCCCCTCATCAATACCGCGTCATCTGGGCTCTGCTTTCAGCGCTCTCTCGTCGAACGTATGTTACCAGTACCCAAGCCAATTTCTCTCAATTCGGATATGTACATCAAGTACACTGCGGTGGCCTTGAGTCCAACTTTTTATTTGAATGAACGATTGACACTCCAGCGAATACACAGTCACAACTGGTACACATCTACAGCGAACGACGCGCTGAAGGCGAAGAAGATAGCCAGGGAAGGTATCGTTTCGTCATGCTGGATGCGGGAGAGGTTTCCTGGGATACTGGGACGATGGGCGGACAAGATGTTTGCCGTTGGTCTGGGGAACTATTGGCGTAGCGGCGCTGCTGAGCAAGATCTTCACCCGTATATTCGAGCATATTTGTGCAGTGTTCCGCCTCTCACAAGATTGAAAATTATTGTTGCGGCTCTTTGCGTCCGACTTGGGCTAGAAGGCTTCCTGCGGATCGCATTGCATGCAGTTCGACCAGGCAGGTATGGGAGCGGTGCCTCTTTTCGTTTAAAGAGTGCATCATGATCATCCGTCCAATGCTGGAGGCCGTATTTGGAGCTTTTGATCAGACAAGTCTTGCTTGGTGCGTGTTCTAAGGTGAGACCAGGCTCGCCGATCGGATTCGAGCAGCAGATTCCGTACCGCGTCATCCAGTATGCGTGCCAGCGCTGAGTACGCCGTCTGCACGACAACTGCACCGCGCTTCGCGGCGAGCTACCCACGCCTGGACGCCGATGAAGTTAATCGCGGATACCCGATGCGGCCCACCGTGGCTCAAGCTCTATCCGCCAGGCACTCTCATACGACCGGAAACCGCTTGGCTTCATATGACCTCGCTGGCGCTCGAGCCAAGCTGGGCCGAGTGCCCGACGGTGATGCGGCCCAGTGTCGGTCCGATGTACTCCCCGCGCATCTTTGCTACTTCCGCGGTGGTCGCAAACTGCTCGGCATCCCGCTTCGTCCGGAATCCCGCGCTTGTCAGTCTGCCCGGTCCGGTGTGCGGTAGCGGACGCGATAGCGCGTCTGCCCTGCATGGTCTTGTAGCTACCGCCGCTCGCTTCGCGATGAGGTGGCCGCTCAGCAGGTTCTTCAGCTCGTCATCCGATAGATGAAGCGGGTCATCGTTCCGAATGGTGGCCAGTGTGGTCAACAGCTCTGGGAACCGAGCTTCCACACCGCGTCTGTTAGGGCTAGGCAGAACGGCAGAGTGTCGCGAGGTTCGGGGGCACTCTGCAGGCCTCGAAGTCGGCGACACGCGCTCAGACCAGTTAAGACCGTGTTGTCCGGCTCAGCTAGGGCGGTATCGCGTGACGAAGCGGCCCCGTTGGCGGCTTGGTCTGCTGTCGGCGTTGCGCCTGGTCCGACGTTCTTCGGCTACCATTTAGAAGTGTCCGAGGTAAATCGGCGCTCGATGATGTCGATGTGTGTGGCCGCTGTGCTGGCAGGCGCAGCCCACACTCCGGCGGCTCGCGGTGACCGGACTCCACCCCCAACCGCCCCACCTCCAGCACCTACTGGCTTCGTCACCCGCGACCCGACCAGCGGCAATCTCATGCTCAACGGGCAACGATTCAGATTCAGCGGAGCCAACGCGCCTTTCCTCGGGTTGTCGGAAGACAGCTCCGCTTATGGTGCCCCCGTTGACGCCGATGGCTTACACCTGGCATCGCACAGCGAGATCGACGCCACCCTAGACTCTGCCCAGGCCATGCACGCAAAGGTGATACGGGCGTACGCTTCTTTACTGTCAGTCGGCAATACCAACGCGATACAGCCAACCCTCGGCGTCTTCAATTCTGCCGGTTTCGAGCCGACGGACTATCTGCTATCCCAGTGCGCGGCCCGCGGCATAAAACTTGTCTTCCCGCTTGTTGACAATTACCAGTTCTACGCCGGCGGCAAATTTTGGTATTGCACAGAAAACGGCGTCACCCCAGACTCGGTTGCTTCGCAGTTCTTCACCAGCACCACAATCATCAACTCGTTCAAGGCGCACATCAGCGCCGTGCTCAACCGCGTCAATCAATACACTGGTCTCAAGTATAAAAACGACCCCACAATCCTGGCATGGGAAACGGGCAACGAGATTAATATGGTCCCGAACACTGGGATTTCGGCGTGGACCGATGAGATTTCCCGGCACATTAAGTTGACAGAGGGCTCGCTACAGTTAGTCGCCGATGGCAACACCGAGCTTGACGCTGCCAGCTTCGACTTAGATTATGTGGACATTTATTGTACTCACTCCTACGCGGGCCCCACACCGGAGCAAATCGTAACCAGCGCGACAACGGTTCACTCGCACGGCAAAGCATTCTTCCTGGGTGAATATACTTGGACCGATAAAGACACCAACGGATTCGGGATTTCGTGGACGCTAACACAAATGCTGTCGGCGATCGAAACCTCCACACACGTAGACGGCGACAACTTCTGGGAACTATTAGCACCTTTGGCGCAGTTCGGCGGCGGGTTTGCGCTGCACTGGCCGGGGGACAACGCCGATATGGTCACTCGCGCGACACAATTGGCCGATCACGCCCTAAAGATGCGACTCCTGCCTTCGCCGCAGTAACGGAATGACTTCCGACGGATCTGTCGCCTACTGCGAGCGCGTGCGGGACGCCGAGAGATGCATGTGGTCCGTGTGCGAGGGCGACATCACATTCGCTCGTGCAGGTGACGGGTCTCCTCGTTCCGCGCTCGCGACCGGGCAAAGCAGACTCGGTCGGCGAGCGGGTTCACGAGGAGAGCCTAGGAACGCACGCGTCGGCGCGTGGGCGGATCGAGGCAACACCGGCGGCCCGCCGCGCCTCACCTGATCCGGGCGAGGAACCCGAGCCCCCCAATCGGTGGATTCCTGCGGGACTCCCGGTGCGGCTGGCGAGCGGTCAGATATTGGTTGCATGGCTCGGAGGGGCCACGTGCTGGTCATCGTCCAGAACCTGCCGGTCCCGCTCGACCGCCGCGTCCGGTTCGAGTGCAAGGCAAGGACGGCACGGGTTCGAGGTGAGCGTGATCTGCTCGAAGGGCCCGGGAGACCCTGGCCGGGAGACCATCGACGGCGTCCACATCCGTAAGTACCGTCCGGCCCCGCAGGCCTCCGGACTGCACGGCTGCGTGCTCGAGTTCATCTGCTGCTGGCCGCGCACAGCGCGGCTGTCGCGCAAGGTCTGGCGCCGCCGTCCGTTCCAGGTGATCCAGGCGTGCAACTCAACCCGCCGGACACCCATTGCCCGCCCGGCCCTGGCGGCCACGCGGTGTGCGGTTCGTCTTCGACCAGCACGACCTCAACCCCGAGCTGTACGTGTCCCGGTTCGGGACCCGAGCTCGTTGGCGGGGCGGCTCCGGCTTGCCGGCCTGCGCTGGCTCGAGCGGCGGACGTACGCCGCCGACCACGTCATCTCGACAAACGAGTCCTACCGGCGGATCCTGCAGTGCACGCCGCTGATCGAGCATCCGCAAGGGCGGCCCGAACACCGGCGGGTGGGCGGCAGCGATCCGCGCGTCGACCAGCCGCCACATCTTGTCCTCGACGCCGCGGAAACAAAAGACATGCTCTCGATCCCACGCCGCTGACCGACGCCGTCGATGCAGTCCGCGCCATCGTCGACCGCGGCGGCCAGATCGGCGAAAACCGCACCCGGCCTATAGGTCTCGGCCTCTGGTAGGTATCAGCCAACGCTGCGCTGACCCGCGCCGAGAACTCGGCCAGGTCCGCCAATTTCTGCAGCACCCCCACCTGCGTGCGATATGGCACCATCGCCGCCCGCGGACCCTCTCACCCGAGAAAATGCTGCGAAATTCTGGACCTGCGAAATGCCTTCCTGCCAGCGGCATGGAACCCTCAAGCAGTCCTATTAGCCCTTGCGGGACGGGCACTTTGCATACATCTACATACTCCAACCTCGGCAAGTCCGCGAGAAATCCAGGCTAGGCTACGGGGGTGGACAAGAACGAGCTCTACAACGGCGACAACCTCGACGTACTTCGCAAGTTCATTGCTCCCTTATATAAAGTCAGAGATTGTAGATCCTCATCATTAATCGCATTTTCGACCAAACTTCAGGGAGTCATGAGGTCTAAAGACTTTCTCTTCTCCAATGAAGGCAGCATTTATGCTACGAATATTAACTTTCCTGACTAAGGCTCCGCGGCTTTTCCAAGGAATCGCGCTAGGAGCAATCGCCTGCATTGCGCGGCTTCCACTGAGCCGAAGGATTGTTTCCCTCAAGGAGACAGACGTCTTACGTAAAGCCCTAGACCGAACAACGACTCCTGGACCCACCGGCAGCGCGATAGGTTACCTGTTCCGCAATCACGAGCCCGGACGATGCGCAGAAGATATCTATCGTGATATTTTCTCTTCAGAGCGGTTCAAACAGGGTTACCAAAGCCAAATGGGCCAAGACATGTTCCTGAATCGGTGGTTCTTCAAGAACAACGGGCCTGGCTTCTTTATTGACGTGGGCGCATTCGACGGAATTCTAGGCAGCAATACATCCTACTTTGAGAAACACCTGCAATGGACAGGTATTGCGTTCGAGCCGAATCCATCCGCATTTGAGGTTCTACGAGCTACTCGATCCTGCCGTTTGATCCAAGGGTGCGCATATCATCACGATGGTCAGGTTCCCTTCCTTGCACTATCAGGAAGAGAGCAGCGCGAAGGCGCCGAGTCGCGTCCACCTCGCAGCCTCCTATCGATGGTACTCGACTCGAGCCATGGGGGTGCCATGCTAAGTGGAATACCTGAACACATGGACCAAGTTCAGCGGGCGGAATGGGCACAAAAGGCCATGAATCTCGAACAAATCCTAGCGACCGTGCCATGCCATCGTGTCGATACCGTGCTCAACGAGTTAGGTGTGAAAATCGTGGACTACCTGTCAATCGATGTCGAAGGTGCTGAACTCGAAGTTTTGCGTGGTATTGACTTCGGGACGGTGCAAGTCAACGTCATAGGCATAGAGCATAGTCACAGGTTCCCTGAAGTATATGGCTTGCTGACAGCGTCAGGCTTCGAGTATCAGGGCTTACTTTTCTTTGACGAAATCTTCGTACACAAACGTCCCCGTTACTCGTGGGACGTCTAGTCTCGACCTGTGCGCGGAGCCCTGATTTCTCGCGCTTAGTCATCGATACAGCGCCAACCCTCCGAGCTGTAAGGCCAGCGGCGCAGTCAGTTACAGCGTTGTGCTGGCGATGCCCTTGCCGTTTCCAAGGTCGCAGACGTAGCGACGCTGCATGCCACCAACTCGTTTTCGGGACCCGGGCCAAGCTAGCTGGCTGGTTTGTTGGCGACGTTTCTGATCACGAGCAGCTACGCGGCACCGACGCCCCAGGGTGTAGCAAGCGCCCGCTGTCGCTTGATTTACGAGACTCTGGCAGTAGAGTAAAGTCCCGCCCAGCAAAAGCTTGAGGACCGGGCGGCATATCCCGAAACAATTGCGGCAGCGGGCGGTGCGAGTGGGGCAATTGCCGCTCCGCTCCCAATGGCGAACGAGACACGCAGGTATGAGCAGAAATGAACCAACATATGACGCCATCGTCGTCGGCTCCGGAGCCTCTGGCTCCTGGGCTGTCAAGGAGCTGACCGAAGGCGGTCTGAACGTTGTCCTGCTAGAGGCTGGCAGAGGCTTGGACGTCGTTCGCGACTTTCCTGCCGACGCGGAGATGAGCATTGGAATGGTGGGCCGCGTCAGGTCGGCGCTTCAGGGGCAGCAGGTTCAAGCCCGCTGCCCACTTTTCTCGGAGACCACGAAGCAGTTCTACGTCAACGACAGAAAGAATCCCTATACGACGCCCCGCGGAAAACCGTTCCTCTGGTTCAGAGGCCGGCAACTCGGCGGCCGCCTCCACCTGTGGTACCGGCACGTACCGCGCATGTCAAATTATGAATTCAAGGCCGCAAGCGTCCGTGGAGACGGCGTCGATTGGCCGCTGTCGTACGAAGACCTGGCTCCGTACTACGACATCGTCGAGAAAACGCTCGGCGTCCACGGAAAACCCGCAGGCATTCCCAACTGTCCGGACGGACAGTTTATCGGGCCCGCGAAAACGACACAGATCGAAGAAGCGTTCCTGGCCAATATCGAGAAACGACTTCCGGACCTCCACATGACGTACGGGCGGAACGTCAAGTATGACAGCGAAAGGGTTCCGCTTCCGATCAGGCTGGCTTTGACAACCGGCCGCCTTGAGATACGAACAGATGCGGTCGTGAGCCGATTGCTGACCGATGCGCGGTCGGGGAAAGCAACCGGCGTTGAGTATGTCGATCGATCGACAAAGAAGACGCAGGTAGTTCACGGAAGGGTCGTCGTCCTCTGCGCGTCGTCGATTGAGAGCGTGCGGATCCTCCTGAACTCTCAATCCGCGAAGCATCCATCAGGTGTCGGCGGATCGTCGGGCCATCTCGGTCGTTATCTGTGCGACCACGTCGCGTACTCGCAGACCGGCGACGTGTCTGAAGTGCACGTCGAACCCGATCCCAAAGAGACTGGGTGGGACTTCTCGGCAACCGGCCTCTACATTCCCAGCTTCTGCGAGAAGGAACGGAAGAACTTTCCTGGCGGCTACGGCATTCAGATCGGGATTGGCCGCGGCACGCCCACATGGGACATGTTGGCGTTTGGCGAAATGCAGCCACGGTTCGAAAATTACGTGTCACTCCACCCGAGAATCAGGGATGCGTGGGGGATCCCCGTTGCCAGAATCGATTGCAGCCATTCTCAGGATGAAGTTAACATGGTTGCGCATATGAAGCGAATGCTTCCGGAAATTGCAGCCGCCGGCGGCCTGCAGGTCGACAAGAATCTCGATCTCGGCGGCAAGAACTTCCTCTTCCGACTGCTTAGGTCCCGGCTCTTTGCGGACTACGGCGCCTACTGGCCCGGGGCAGCAATCCACGAGACCGGCGGCGCGCGCATGGGCGAGACACCAGACAACTCGGTGCTGAACTCGTACTGTCAGTGCTGGGACGCCGACAACGTGTTCGTGACCGACGGCGCATGCTTTGTCTCCTCCGGATTCCAGAATCACACGCTCACAATCATGGCCATCACGGCGCGAGCGTGTCAGTTCATCGTTCGTGAATATTCGTAGCGACGTGACCTGAATGGACTACGCGACGGTTACCGGGATTGAAAAGCCAGTCTCCCGAATCGTCTTCGGCACCGATCGATTGCGGGGCCGGCGACTATCGTGGCTGCCCGATCGAATCCTTCAGCAACAGGCCTTCTCGCTTTTGGATCGGTCGTTCGAGCTCGGATGCAACTCATTCGACACGGCGCGCATATATGGGGACAGCGAACGGACGCTGGGGGCCTGGATCCGCCAACGCCGGATCCGCGACAAGGTTGTGGTCATCAGCAAGGGATGTCATCCCGACGGCTCAGGAAATCCGCGGCTCTCTCCGTCCGATGTGTCGCACGACCTTCACGCTTCGCTCAAGACGCTCGGCACGGATTTCATTGATCTGTACCTGATCCACTACGACCACCCTACTGCGCGAGTCGAACCGGTCCTGGAACAGCTCAACCGTCACATCGACGAAGGCAAGATCAGCGCGATCGGTGCGTCAAACTGGTCTCACGAGCGAATTGCTACCGCCAACACATTCGCCGCCAGCAAGGGCCTGCAACCATTTGGAGCGTCGAGCGTTCAATTCAGCCTTCCTGACTGGACGCGATCCCCGTGGCCTGGCGCTGTCACGCTTGGAGGGGACGGCCAGCGTGCCGCAAGAGAATGGTATTCGACGCACGGGCTGTCGGTGTTCGCGTGGTCCAGCCTCGCTCGCGGATTCTTTTCAAATCGCTACGATCCGAAGAATCCAGACGCCAACCCCGTGAGCCGGTGGTGTGCAACCTACTTCGGCACCGAAGAGAACGTCCAAAGGCTAGAGCGCACACAGATGCTCGCGCGCGAGCATCACGTGACTGTCGCGCAGGTTGCGCTTGCGTACGTGCTGTGCCACCCGATCCATGCGTTTGCCGTGGTCGGTTGCACGACCCTTGAAAAGGTCGCCGATAACGTTGGCGCGCAGTCTCTTAAGCTGGATGAGGCGACGCTCGATTGGCTCGCTACAGGTCATGCCTCGCGGCAAAGATTCTCATCTTCCTGAACAACCTTGGCATCGACCTCGATGCCGCTCCACTCCGTGCCGCCGGTGCCGGGCTCCGCGATGTCTACGGACCTGACGCTGTGCCTTACCTACGGACACGACGTTGTGCTTTTACGGAACGCCTGGAGCGATGGTGGAACGCGCTGAAGCCGGCGGACCGCCGCAGCGAGTGCCGCGTCCGCGCAATTTCGATGCGGTGTGCGACTTGGTCGCCGAGCGGGTGGCGAAATCGGCGGGCCGGATCTCGGCCAAGCGGCTGCTGCCATTCGCCCAGGCGGCTGGCTATGCGGGTTCCGCACGTAACTTCCGCCGCCTGGTCGCTGAGCAGAAAACGTTGTGGCGCAAGGATAATCATCGTGGCCATCGCCCCGCGGTGTGGTCACCGGGTGAGTATCCGGTGATCGACTGGGCCGAGGCCGCGCCGGGATTGTTCGTGTTTTGTGCGGTGCTGGCGTTCTCGCGGTGGCGGTTTGTGCGCTTGGCCGCCGATGAGTTGGCCACAACGACGCTGGCGATGATCGCCGAGGCGCTGGCGGTGATCGGCGGGGTGGCGGCCAAAGTGCTGGCCGACCGGATGGGCTGCCTGTAAGGCGGCGTGGTCGCCAACGTGGTGGTGCCAACACCGGACTATGTCCGGTTTCGCCAGCCACTGCGGTTTCCGCCCGGATTGGTGCGAAGCCGCCGATCCCGCCTCCAAGCGCATCGTGGAACACCTGTGCGGCTACGCGCAGACCGACCTGGTGATTCCGCTGTTGACCGAGGCGAAGGTCACCGGGCAGCCAGTGAACCTGCCCGCGGCCAACACGGTCGCCGCCACCTGGTGCGCGGAGGTCAACGCCGCGACGCATTCGGAGATCGCGGCGGTGCCCGACGAGCGCCTCGCGGCCGACCGGGAGCTGTGGGCGCCGCTGCCGTCGCTGCGACCCGAGATCGGCTTCGCGTCGGTCACCCGTAAGGTCGACCGGCTCTCCTGTATCCGGTATGGCTCGGCGCGCTACTCGGTGCCCACCCGGCTGATCGGCGCTAGCGTCGCCGTCGTCATCGACCACGGGGCGCTGCTGGTCGTCGAGCCGGGAACCGGGGCGATCGTGGCCGAACACGACCTCGTTGCACCCGGGGAGACGTCGGTCCTCGACGAACACTACGACGGGCCCCGACCTATGCCGAGTCGCGGGCCGCGCCGAAAACCACAGTGGAACAACAATTCTGCGCTCTCAGTGACGATGCCGAGGCATTCCTGGTCGGTGCGGCCGCAATCGGCAACACCCGCCTGGGTCAAGAGTTGCAGATCCTCGTGGCCCTGGGTGCCGCCCACGGCAAGGCCGTGCTGGCGGCGGCGTTGCACAGGGGGGTGGCGTTCAAACGGTTCCGTGCCGCCGACGTGCGCTCCATCCTCGCCGCCGGTACCGCCGCCCCGCAGCCCCGCCCACCGGCAACGCGCTGGTGCTGGATCTGCTCACCGCGCCGACGCGATCCCTGGACGCCTACAAGATCACCGGCAGCGACGGGAGTGCTTCATGACCACCACCGGTACGAAAACCGTTGTTCCCACGACGATCCCGCCACCTGCTGCCGATCTCGACGCCGTCAAGGGCGGTATGTAGTAGTGGCAGGCCGGCACCGGATGTCGGTGTTTGCTTTTCTGTCCTGCTTTTGTCGACTTGGTGATTGCGCTTTCCGACAGTGGCCCCAGCATCCGCCAACCGCCGCCGGCAGGGATCTTGCCCAGCTTCTTGATATCAGCGTGGACCAGGTCACCGCATGGTGAGGGCTCAGTGCGCCGGATGACGCGGCCCGCGGGACGGTCCAGCCAGCGCAGTTTGGCCGACCCGTAACGGGTGAGGCCTCGCGGCAGTCCCGCAACCGCTACCGCTGAAGGATCGTCAGGCTCAGGCCCGACTGTCACGTCGTGGGCTCGCTTCCGCCCAGCCAGGCATCAGCGGCGACCAGCGTGATGCCGTTCTTGGGCGCGCCGTAGCAATGGCACGCCCGCGGGCCAGCGCAGTCGGCCGCGGGCGGCGAAATAGCCGGCACCTGCGCTCAGCAGCCCGAACACCATCGCGATGCCCTGAACGAGGGCTGACCACTGCAACAAGCGCAGCCGCCGCGTCGCGGCCCGCGCGACGCGGCGCGTGTAGGAGCGCTCCATCCGCGTGGCGGAGTTCGACCCCAACTGGTGGGCCATCAGGGCCTTACCGTAGCCTTCGGCGAAGCAGCGAGCGAGAAAGAATCTCAACGACGCGCGATGCGCCGGCACTTCGTGGTGAATGATCGCCTCCGGCACGTACATCCAGTGGCCGCCCGTGGCCTCGGCCATCCTGATGCAAAGATCGGTGTCCTCAGGTTGCGGAATCGATCCACGCTTGCCGAAGTCCGTTCGGAAACCGCCGACCTGCCGAAAGACGTTGGTCCGCACCGCCATATTCCCCGACCATACGTTGCGCACCGATGTCGTCTGCGTCGGCAGTCCCGCGTATGATCCTCCGACGACCCAAGCAAACTCATCGGGAAACCACACAGGCTTCTTCGCCAACCAAACAGGTTCGTATTTGCCGCCCGTTCCGACAACGTCGGCACTGGTAAAGGCCCGCCTCAAATGCAGGAGCCAGTCGCGATCGGCCGTCTCGTCATCGTCGAGAAAAGCGGTGTAGGGGGTTGTTACAACTTCAAACCCGCAGTTTCGGGTCGACGATGCGCCTCGATTACCGTTGTTGAGGATCACGGTGATGCCATCGTGGTCGGCGCGCAGACGGTCTGCCAACGACTTGTTGTTGTCGACTGCGACGATTAGTTGTTTCGGCTGACGACTCTGTCGGCGCAGCGATTCGAGCGCCGCGTTGATACTGGGCAGGCGCTCTTCGGTATAACAGGCCATGACCACAGACACATCAGAGCCATTAGGCTCAGATCCCGCGACGCCCGCCTTGTCTGCCATAGCACAACCGCAGCCGTACCGACACAAAACCTAAGCTGTTTCGTCGCGGTCGCTAAGAGGGAGGAAGCGGATGCGCCGGCGAAATAGGAACCAGCTCTCTTCGCACTTGACGAAGGGAGCGAACCCGCCGATCTCGCCCACTTTCAGCTGCGCAACGTTTTCTTCAGCGATGAAGCCCAGCACGTATCGCACGCCGAAGTCACGCGCCCCTTCCACAATCCGGTTGAACGCGAGCATGGCCCTCCGCCCGCGATGGCTCTCCGCCGTGTAGGGGCCCTCGACCAGCGCTTCATCCGGTTGGAGCTCCGGAAGCAGTCCTCTCCACCATGCCCGGACCAGCGCGTTGTCCCGCGCCATGAGCAGCCATGCCATGAAGCACACCGTCCCTTCCGGGTCGACGGCGACCCAGGGCGCGGGAAGGTCGGAGCTCAAGAGCCAGCGCTGGACCGCACGCTCTTGCGCCGCCTGTGGGGTGAGTCCGTCAACTTCAGCGATGAACGAAAGATCGTCGTCGGGCCGAAGCTGCCGCACGACCAGAGGAATGTTCGCCGGTGGCACCGCAAAAGGCACGCTCAAGTCCCGGCGCACCCCAATTCGTACGCGGCGCGAGTAGAGCCGCTGGCGCGCGGTCTGCCACATCCAACGGCGTCCGTGGCTGGAGCGGATGAGTTCAAGGCCTTCCCGAACTCGTATCATGCGCATTCAGGCATCAGGGACACCGCGCCGCGGGCTTGGCGCCACAGTCCGGCCGACGTGCGACTATGAACTCCGGGGGACAGGAACGGATTGGCCAACGTGGTCGGGCCCGGTAAAACATCGCCAGCTGGCCAGTTCAGGTTTGGCCAACTCACCCGGATCAACGGCTCACGTTGCACGACCCGACACCTCCATGTCTCTGTGGCCGTATGTCTGGGTGACCAAGGCTGAACCCCCGTTCTCAAAATTTGCGCAACGTCACCCGGGTTAGCTGTGATGCATCGCGGACAACACCACCCCATAGTCGTTCACGCGCGATACGCGCGTGACGTTATCACCTGACTTGGCTCGCGTTTCGGGTTCTGGTGTGACTGCGGACGGCTGAACTCCCGTTTGGGTTCGGATCGTCGGAATTCGACACTAAGGCGGGGCCGTAAGCTGCGCTGATGCCCTTCGTACGCACCGTGAAGACCGCGTCCGGGGTGCACGCTCGATCGAACACATCGGTTCGGCTCACTGCGAGGTCGAGTTGGCGCCGCGGGACATGCGACTCCCGCCTCGAAAGGCTTCTTTCCCGCCGCGGGGAGGCCGGATGCGCCGCCCCGAGTCGTGCGAAATAGTTGAACATGTCGGCCTCGCCATACCCCGTGAGCCTCGCAGGAAGCTCCGCTCGGAAACTCGGAGCGGTCTTGAGGATGAATTCTCCGGCGAGTCGTTTGCGTTCGATGACCAGCGCACCGTCGACGTCGATGAACAATGCCCCTCCCTGCAGGAAGTTCGAGATCGACGGCGATGCCGATGCGGTCGAAGAGCGATGTCCACGTCGCGTCGGGTACAATCCGGACCTCGAACCCGCGCTCGACGAGGGGTCGGGCAATGCGGTTCCCGGACGTGATCGGGACGAGGATCTCTTTCCCTCGGAGCGACTCGAGCGATGGAAAGTGGAGATGGTCGGGATAACCGTGGGATATCCAGAGGTATCTGCAGCTCCGGACCGTCTGTTGATGCTCCTCGGGAAACGACGTGCGCGTGCGCCCAGCTCCCGAAGTACGCCAAGCGTCCGAGTCGCGGAGCGGTCGCCAGAACGGGTCGACGGTCATGGCAGATGAGCGTGGCGTTGCCGATCGTCTCAATCCCGAGCTCCATGGCGACACGCGCGTTATACGGCGCGAACGGAGAGCGGCGCCGTGAAGGCATGGCTGCGCGAGCGGCTCGTGCGCTTCGTCGGCACGCCGCTCGGCCAGCGCGCGGCGACCAAGAACGTCGGCTGGTTCCGAGGGTGGCGGGTGCGCTCCCTCCCAGCGTGGTTCGGGAAGCTTCACGAGATCTCGGTGCCGCGGGGCGTGAAGCCGGCCCCGAAACCGGACCCTGCCTCAAACGCCAACATCAACGTGATCCTCGATCTCCTCGACGCGACCGCGTCGGTCGAAGGCGACGTCGCGGAGTGCGGGGTCTTCCGCGGCGCGACGCTCGTCCCCATCGCGCGGTACCTGCTTGAGACGAATTCCAACAAGCGCGTGTTCGGGTTCGACTCCTTCCAGGGCTTCGGCGAGGAGATCGCGATCGACCTCGCGCTCGGCGGAAAAGAAAACCCCTACAAGCGGCCGCATGGATTCGACCAGACCTCCCACGACCTCGTCGCGGCCAAGATCCACTACTTCGGAGTGGGATCGCATGTCACGATCGTTGCAGGGTTCTTCGCCGACACGCTCTCCCAGGTCGCAGACCGGAAGTTCTCGCTCGTCCATCTCGACTGCGACATCTACGAGTCGTACCGGCAGTGCCTGGAATTCTTCCATCCGCGCATGACATCTGGCGGCGTCATCCTCCTCGACGAGTACAACGACCCGCCCTGGCCCGGCTGCAACAAGGCCGTCGACGAGTTTCTCGCGGGCAAGCCCGAGCGCCCGACGGAGATCCAGCGCGACAACCACGTGAAGTGGTTCATCCGGAAGGCGTGAGGCGCGGGGCTCGCCCGGGCGGCGGCCGCCCCCACCTACTCATGCTCGTCCTTGAGCACGAGTACGGAGCAGTCCGCGGTAGCTCAGACCTGCAACGCGACGTCGGCGGAGTGTGCGAAGAACCGGGCCCCGCGCACGGTGTTTGACCTGACCCCGCTGTGCAGCGAGATCGAGTCGATCGACGGCGCGCAGTTTGCCATACCGTTGGAGACGGTATGGGCTTCCACGATCGGCACGCCGTCGCGCTGGAAGTTGTCAACCATGACCGACATCCTGACTGACCATCCTGTCATCAATTGTCCAGTTTCAGATGGTGCCGTCGAGCCGGTTTGCTCCGCCGGCTAGGGAGCGCGTGTCGGATCACGTCGTGACGTGGGACATTGCTTTGCGGTGGCACGATGAGCAAGGCATACTGAGTGACGGGATCGGCGGCGCGTCCTTGATGGTGAACGCGCGAATGGGGCGATCGCACATACCCGCCGGGGGGTCAGGATGTTTGCGAGTGGAGTGCCGTACCTGCAGGCCGAGCGATTGCTCGACGCGCAGGACCTCGAAGAGCTGAAGAGCGGGTGCATGGATGTGCTCGATACGTCGCGAGTCCCCTGCTATTCGCTGATCGACCGCCTGGATTCCGAGCCGTACCGGAAGGTGAAGCACGCGCTCGAGATATTGCTGGGCTCCGACGTCTTCTACCTCAACGACTTCTACATCTACACTGACAGCTCCTTCAAGACCGCCTGGCACATGGACACGGAGCTTTTCACCTTCGAACGGGCGATCAACGCGTGGATCCTGCTCGCACCCGACGAGATCAGCGATCCGCTCGGCTTCATCGACGGCCTGAACGTCGACCCCGCCGATCGGTATCACAGCATGAAACGGACCGACGAAGAATTCGTATTCAGCGACTACCACTCGCGCCGGAAGCTCACTATGACCGGGGAAGAACTGGAGTCGCGCCATCTCCACACCCCCGTGATCCATCGCGGCGATGTCCTGTTCATCGATCCATCGCACTTCCACATGACGAACGTGAGCGCGCCCAAGCATGCGCTGTCGATCAAGTTCCTAGTGCGCTGCGAGGACGGCTTCCTCTCGAATTCCCAGGTGCCCCCGTTGCTGTGGCCTGAGGTGAAGACGTTCAACCGCCTGGTCCAGGGCAAGCCGGACTGGGATGCGGTGCTTGACGGGATCCGGCGGGAGCTCACGACCGACGAGGGTCGCAAGTTGTTGAGCTCCGGCTTCTACCCGGAGCAGTTCGACATGTACCGCGAACGCCTTCGTTCAATCATGAACTGAACAGCGGCCTTCGCCCCAGCGTAACCCGCCTGGAACACGGCCCACTCGCCAATCCGGATCGAGCTTGAGCGCCAGCTCTGCCGGGAGTGACGGCGCGCAGCTGGGATCAGGAGAACAAGATCACGCCGCACTTTCCGGCCCCTGACACTGTGCCGGCGGACTGGCCGCCACGCCGCCAGCGTGACGCGACGAACGTCCCTACTCAATTCACCTAACCGGCCCGGGGGCTCCCAACTGTAGGACCCAACGATGTGGCGTACGCGATCTGCTCATTCGTGCACGCCCCATGTCTCTACGACAACCTGCCTACGCCAGCATATTCGCCAATTGAGCGATGGCCCCAGTCGAACCAGCTACCGCGGTCGGTTAACGCTTGTTCTGCTCGACAAATTCAGCCAGAGTCCCGATCGTGTCGAAGACCTCCCCTGTGAAGTCCTCGCCGTCTATCTCGAAGTCGAACTCCTGCTCCAAATTGACTGCAAGGGTGACGACCGCCATCGAGTCCAGCTCCGGCATGCTGCCAAATAGCTCCGTGGACTCCTCGAGCCGGTCGGCGCGATCCTGGATCCCAAGGGTCTTCACGAGCACAATCTTGACGTACCCGAGCGCCACGTGCGGCCCGCGATGCACGAGCTCACCCTCTTCACCCGGATCGCACGGCGACCCGTCGGGACGCACCACCAAGATTTCGGCGGCCGGTATCGCCTTGCCGATGGAGTCGGGCCGGCGATCGACCTCTGCCGGATCGAGGTAGGTCGATCGGAATGCCTCCGTAAGTCCGTACATGAGAAAGGGTCTCGCCGACGGGAACGTCTCCCGCAGCTTCTCGAGGACCTGCTTGGGCATCCGCCCGCCGGTGTTCGCGAAGTACCGCAGCGACGATCTAGCGTCCTCCGGCCAGCTCTGCTCGGCGATCTGGATCCACAGCGGTGGCACACAGGTCAAGCCGGTGACCCTATGCCGTGCACACAGCCGCGGTACGTCACCAGGGAGCAGGTAGTTCATCAAGATCACGTGTCCACCTACGGCGAAAGCTGTTGTCAGCTGGCTGAATCCCGCATCGAAGCTGAGCGGTAGCGCGGCTAGGAGCGCGTCGTCGGCGGTATTGTCGAGATACTTGGCCACGCTGTCGGCACCGGCGATCAGGTTGCGGTGGCTGAGCACCACGCGTTTGGGTCTGCCCGTGCTTCCCGAGGTGTACAGGATGGCGGCGATGTCGAGGTCGATCACATTCGGCGTAGACCCCGGGCGGTCTGATCCGCGCAGCTGCTCCCATCCGTGGACCCGGTAGTGCTCACGTGGTCCTCCCTCCTCGATTCGGGGACCGACGAGCACGACATGTTCGATTGTCGGGCAGGATGCGAGTTCGTCGCGCAGCAGTGCCAGCCGCTCGGGCGAAGTCACGAGCACCCGCACGTCGCAGTCCCGCAGGATGTGGCCGACCTGCGCGGGACGCAGCAGCGGATTCACCGGTACGAAAGCCGCACCCGCGGCCGACGCCCCAAAGATCGCTACGACCGTCTCGATCCTCTTGTCGAGATATACCGCGACCCGCTCTTCACGTGTCACTCCGAGCTCGCCCAACCCGGCAGCGACAGCCCCAATCTGCGTACACAACGCGTCGTAAGTGAGGGTCTCTTGCTTGAAGGTCAACGCCGGCGTATCGGGGGTGTGATCGGGCGCGGTCCTCGACGAGGTGATGAAGGTTGGTCCTCATGCCCCCCGCGTCAGTCCTTCCCACGCACATCGCCGATGTTGCATCCAATCATCGGAGACAGGTCAGCTCGCTGTACAGGTAGTCGATCTGCGCTGGCTCCAGATCGTCGCTAAGATACATTCGCTGCCAACCCGCCACCATTACCGACCTCGCCGGATGGTGTCCAACGACCCTAACCTCGGCCAGCGTCGCAGGTATCCCGCGCCGCAACAGCAGATATCGGTAGAAATGCGGCGCGCAGTCCCGAAACAGGACGTGATTGCCGACGTACAGGATCGAAGCAAACAGGGGGAGACGCTTGCGCCGGTCCCGCCGGAACATCACATAGCAGCTTTGATCACCCTTGGCGAGCACGACGTGGTGAGTGGCGGTCGCGGCGTGGTCGCGGTATATCGTCCGGTCTCGCCCGGAGAGCAATCCGTCGATCTCGCTTGGGGTGTCGACAATTCGCACGCCCCTCGGCCGCACGGGCCACGGCATGTTAGGGACCAATACTGTTGTGGTATCGAGCAGAGCAAACCCAAGACGGGTGTACAGCGCCACGACGTTACCGTTTGGCGTCAGGTCGGTGAAGGTGTATCCCCGCTGACGGAGCAACGACCGTAGCATTCGCAGTCCGGTTGCGCGGTGTTCGTCGGCGACGCACCAGGCCCCGAGGTTGCAGATGCGCCGCGGGCGGCCGTCGATCGTTCGTTCCGAGTACAACGCGAGGTGTGCGCCAACGACACGCCCGTTCTCGCGCAGAAGGTAGCCATGATTGGGTAGCTCGACATCCCAGATCGGGGTCATCGCCCGTTGCCAATCGGCCGCGGACACTCCCGAGCTCATCTCAAGATGCAAAAACTCTGCCACCGCCCGGATGTCGGCGTCGGTGATCGGCTTGACCTCGACGGCGCAAACGTCCGCCATGGCGTTACAGTACCGCAGCCCGGTTGACAGCAACGCGTTGTCGGCGACGATCACCGAGGCCAGCGGCGCGCTACGACGGTCGCGGAGTTTCGACAGTTCGTCCTTGATCGCGGCTAGCGGTCCCGATGGCATCCTCGGGTCTTCGGGCGCCTACGCCTTGAAAGCCTTTTGGAGGTGTGCCCCGACGCCGTAGTAATCAACCAGTAGACCGACGCTTTTCCTGCTCGCTGTGCGATCCACTATGGCAATCGTCGGCAATAATTTGGCGTCTTGCATCAGCAAACCAGTACAACTAGAAATTTGGGCCGAACAATTACAGGCAGTCCAGCAGGAGCCAGACAATCGGGGCTATAAAGATGTGCCTACATGGGTGAGCACAGCAAGTCAGCGGTTTACAGGAGCTCCGCTTGAGACGATCCTGCATTACCCCGATGGCGCCGTACGGCGATACGGTTGCCGACCGTCAGACCGGAACGGATTCGCTTGGCATCCAGCCGCCACGAACTGTCACGGTCATGCACGTATGTCCGCGGGATGGCATGACGGCCGATGGCGGCCGACGGCCCGACCGCGCAGGCGTAGTCGTAGCCAGCGGCCCGCACCGCCTTCACGACACGAGCGTCCACGTGCCCGTACGGATAGGCGAATCCTCGTATCTGCTGGCCGATCAGCTCCCGCAGGATCGCCCGGCTGCGCACGGTCTCTGCGCTCAGCCGTGTGTCGTCGGCCTCGGGCAGCGACACGTGATCGCAGCCCGTGCGACCCGATCTCCATTCCGCTCTCGGCCGCTTGGCACACTTGGTCGGCCGTCAGCAGGGCTTTGACGGGGCCGGGCGGTTCCACGCATCCTGACCGCCCAGCCGACCCGCAAGCACGAATGCGGTCGCGGTGAAACCGTATCGCTGGAGAACCGGCATAGCGTACGTGACGAAGTCCTGGTAGCCGTCGTCGAAGGTCAGCCCCACCAGTCCGCGACCCCGCCCCTCGACCCTTGCGCTGAGCAGCTCTGCCATCGAGACTCCGCGTAGTCCACGACCGCGCAGCCAGCGCATGTGCCGCTCGAACCGCTCCGGCGTCATGGTCACCTCGTAGGGATCCTCGTCGTAGGGCGAGACGGAGTGGTACATCAACACCAGCGGCATCGTGGCCAGTTCCGCGCTCTTCGCGGAGCCCTCAGCTGTGGAAGCGGTCATGTCCGCGTCCTCTCCAGGATCGGTGGTCGCCATTGAAACCACCTCTATTCAACATCGAAACGGTGAGTGGCGGCCGCGATCGGGATTGTTTCACGTTCCCGGCTGGCGGCTCGGATCCCCGATCAGCCTCTGCGTCAGCCAGAACGCGCAGATACACCTCGTCGAGCCGGGGGATCACCTGCGACAGCGTGAAGCGCGCCGCCTTGGCCGGCCCGGCCGCGCCGAGTCGCGACCGCAGCCGCTCGTCCTCGAGTAGGCGCCGCAGCGCGCAGGCCAGTGCCTCGGCATCGCCGGGCGGCACGTGCAAGCCCTCGACACCATCGGCGACCACATCCAGCAGACCACCGAGCGCCGAGACCACACACGGGGTCCCCGCCGCCAGGCATTCCACCGCAACGAGCCCGAATCCCTCCGGCACCAGGCTGGGCACGACGCCGACGACGGCGTGCCGCCACGCGGCGACCACCGCGGGATGCGGAACGTTGGTGACGACGACGACCCCGGACCGGTCGCCGATCCGGAAGTCGGCACGGGGTAGACCAGCGAGGACCAGCGGTATGTCCAGCCCGCCTGCCCGGAGCCGGGCGTGCGCGTCGAGGAGCACGTCGACGCCTTTGTAGGTCCCCAGCGCGCCCGCGTAGAACAGGTAGGCGCCCGGTGGCGGGCACGAAATCGGGGCGCGCGGCGGTCCGTTCGTCGCTGGCAAGAGCGAGTAGATCATCATCGATAAACGTCGGGATCACCTCCATTGGGCTGCGGTCGGCCGGGCGGGGCGCCGAACCTCGGGCGGCGAGCGCCGACGAGATAGCCATCCATTGGGCGACGTCGCGATGCCGCCGCGATCCGAGCTGGTGCAGACCGGCGGCCAGAGGAATCCCCTTCAGACCGTAGTGGGCGTAGGCGCAGCCAATGCACTTGCTCAAGCCGGGTCCTGAGCAGAGGCGGCGTCCGTGGTACAGCATGATCTTGGTCGCGCACACCTGGCTATGGTCGTGCGCGGTGGCGACGACCGGGACGCCGGCCCGGCGAGCGGCGCCGAGCACGCTGTAGAGGATCCAGCCGTGGACATGGATGACGTCCGGGCGGAAGCGTCTGATGAGATCGGCGAACGCACGTGCGAAACGCGGGTCCGGAACCGGAGGGAAGAAGAGATGGGTCGGGTCGGCGTATGCCCCCGGCACGCGTGCCATCGCCATGGGCAGACGGTGGACCTGGGCGCCGTCGAGATCCTCCCGTGCAGGGGCGTCCGGGTGCAGCGGAGTCGCCACCGCCACCACCCGGCCGTCGGCTCACCTGGCTGCGTACCAGCGCCGCGATCGCGAGCTCCAAGCCACCGACGTTCGGCAGGAAGCTGTCCGTTGCGTGCAGGATGCGCAGTCCGCGCAGCCTGTCATCGGCGTCATCAGGATGTGATGGCATGGGCTCGGCGTCGGCAGGCGATGTCATGAGCGTCCGCTCCGATCCGTGTTTTCTGGAGGCGAATCGTCCGCGGGCGGGGCGAAGGCGACGACAGGGAAGAAGCGAAACGTCCGCGGGCGGGGCGAAGGCGACGACAGCGGGAGGCCCATCGGCGACACCGGCGGGTGAATCGCCGGCGGTGCACGCGGTGCGCGCGCTGACCACGGGATCGGTAGTGCCACATGACGGCCAGCGTGGTGGCCACGATCACCGGTGAGGCCAACGCGGCCCAGCCTGCGCCGGTGATTCCCAGATGCGGCATCAGCAGCCATGACACCCACCAATGGTGATGGCTGCCCCCGTCACGGTGACGGCGGCGACAGCGACCAGTCGGCGCTGCACGCGCAGGATCGCCACCGCCACGTTGATCAGCGCGTCCGGGAGGGTGGCCAACAGCAGCAGGACGAGCAGGGTCGCTGTAGTGCGCGTAGTCGGCGCCGAACAGGCCGAGCACCTTCGAGGCCAGCAGGCAGGTCGATCGCCACAGGGGCGATCAGGAGCGCGCCGATCAGCCGCACAGCGCGGCGCGCCTGTGCTCGGAGTCGTTCAGGACGGTCCGCGCAGTTCGCCAGCAGTGAGTTGGAGACTGACGGCGGACACCGCGAAGAAAGCCGCGCTGACCATCGACGCCATGGCCAGCGTATCCGACTTGGGCGGGCGGGAAGAGCGCGGAGGCGAGAATCGGCAGCGCTAAGGCGGGCAACCGGCCGGCGAGCGTGGCGACGTGATCCCACGCCACTCCGCGTCGCAGCCGGGACAGCCAGATCCAGCCGCACCGGAAGCGGAAACCGGGCGTCGCACGGACGAGCAACCGTACGGACAGGCCGAAGGAGACCATGAGCGAGGCCACCCACACCGCGAGAATCGTGTGAGCGGCCGTGGCGTCGGCACCTGCGGCCACCACTCCCAGACTCAGCAGCGCCGCGACAGCGACGAGCCGCGACAGGCTCGCCCACGACGCTGCCCAGCAGGGAGAGCTCGGCGCGGCGGACTCCCAGCAGTGCCGCGTTGATCACCAACAGGAAGGCCGTGCCCACCGCCCCGGCACCCAACAGGCCTACGAGCCAACCGGTGCCGACGGCTGCGTGGACGCGACCCGGCAGGAGCAGCGCCCCGACCACGCCGGCGACGCCCGATACGACGGCGGTGAGGACGAGCGCGGTACCGCACAGTCCACTGCGCTCCTCAGAGTCCGCCCCCGGTAGCACCCTGGTGAGGAACGGCTCGAACCCGGCGGCAGCGAGGATAGCGACGAGGGTCATCGCCGAGATCACCGTGCTCGCCATGCCGATCGTGCTGGCGGAGACACCGCGTGCACACACCATCCAGAACAGGTAGCCGAGCACGGAGGTGATGTGGCTTGTGGCGAGAAGGGCGATGCTGTTCGCCAGCAACCCACGGCCCGCTCTGTGCGGGCGGGCTCCGCTCATCGGGCGCACCACCCGGCCGGGATGACCGCCTGGACGAGCACGCCCGAGGCCTGGTCGCGCACGGTGAGCTTGACCGGCGCAGCCCTGTGAGCGAGCCGACCGAGCGACCAACGGTGCGCCCGCACAGCTCCGGTCGGCTGCTCGGGGTCCACCACGACCAGCAGCGTCGCCCGATCAGCCGTGCCGTCCCCGACCAAGCGCGTACGGACAGGGACCGGGCGACCGGTGTCGTCGGAGGCGGTGAAGACCGCACGCTGAATCAGCCCCGGACCCTCCGGGCCGATAGCGGTCAAGGCGAACTGCCACGTCGGCCCCCGGCGGCGCGGCGACCTGCTCGGCGCCGATGGCGGACGGCATGCGCTGCGCCGGCGACCATCTGCTGCCGGTGGCGAGAAGCGCCACGGCGGTGATCGCGACCACCGCCAGAGAGATGAGGACCGTCCGGATGTGCCGCAGCCGTTCGCACCAGGGGCAGGTCGGGACGGCTGTGCGCCCCGATGGCGGTGAGCAACGCACAGGCGAGCACGATCAACCAGTCCAGGCGGCGGATGTGCTCGTAGTTCACGCCATCGGTAAACAACCGCATCGACAGCCAGATCACGGTCTGGGCACAGATCCCTCCGGCCAAGGCGGCCATGAGGACACGCAGCGTGGGATTCGCAGGGTGGCGCACCAGTCCGAGCGCAACGCCCAGACACACCGCGGCTGTGGCCGCCACCGTCGCGCCGACAATGCCGCCGGTGGTGACCAGGGCCCCTTGGGCGGACACGTGGATGACTGGACCGACCAGGGCGTACCAGGCCAGTGTCGTCCCGATCCGGGTTGCCAGCCGTGCGACAGGGCCGGCCCCGGTGCGCATCATGACGGCGGACAACCACAACCCGGGCACAAGCCAGATGCCGGCGATGCCGGCGATCAACGCGATCCAGGCGACCGTACCCGACGGTGCGGCGAACGGTGACCGTTCGCCGGGTTGGAGGCGATAGGCGAGCACAAGGCACCCGACGCCGATCAGCGAACCTGCGAGCAGCCGCAGCCGGGCCCTCCGGTCCTGCGAGATCTCGCGGTTACCGATGGTCTGCCAGCGACCTGGGCGGCGGTGGTGGCCGCCACGGTCGCGACGACGGCGTCGGCCGGCCGCGGGCGGCAGCGGCTGAGTCGAACCCCGCTGTGGACGTGCCGAGGACCGGCACGCCGTTCACCGCGTGCTCGAGCGCCGAGACCTCGCCCGCATTGGACGGAGTGCCCTCAGCAGTCGTCATGCGTCCGGCCTCTCGCAGCTGCCGGCCATCGTGCGACGCAAGACGTCGGCATCCACTTGGTAGACCGTCAAGGGACCGGCCGCATACGTGGCGCGCAGCCAGGGCAGACAGTTGAACCGGTCGATCGCCACCTGCGGAAACAGGCGCGTACCGTCGGCGCCCGGCTCTTCGGCGTTGAACCAGATAGCCCATCCGCGGACGCGTCGTCGCCATCCGCGCATCGACAACGAAGTAGCGGACATCGGCGTCGAGCACTTGCTTCAGCACGTCTCGGGCGCACCGGTTCGGCGCTCATGTAGAGGTCCCACATCGGGAACGTGGCGCTGGGCGCCAACGGGGCCATCCGGCCTACCCAACCGACCTGCTGGGACACGTACCGGTCTGCCACCACCGGAGTGTCGACCGGGGCGTGCGCCGCCATCCAGGCGGCGACCGCCGCGCCCTCCCGGGACACCGACCGTGCGTCGTCGCCGACCTGCGCGCTCCCGGGGAAGCGGGCGGAGACGTTCGTCCCCAACGCCGCGCCCCCGAGATACATGACGGTGAGCACGACGCCCACGACACCGATCCTGACACCGGGCCGCCCAAAACGCGCGACGCCAGCGGCCGAGCGGACCGAAACGCGCGACAACAGCAGGAGGCACCCCGAAGGACCAGGCCAGGCCGCAAACGACGGCGATACCGATGAAGCTGAACGCCCACGACCGATGCGCTCCCTCGGCGCCTCCACTGGTCAGCACCATTGGCATGCTCAGAAAAAACATCGCCCCCAGCGCCGCGAACCCCCACGGCGCCGAGCCGAACCGACGCCGGTTGCGCCAGAGGACGGCGAGAGACACCAGGAACAGCACCAGAACCACGGGCGGGAACAGAAGACCGCAGACGATCTCGTAGATCGGGTTCTGCGATCCACTGAACGGAGTCCGTATGCCGGATCCCGAGGCCGGGACCAGGTCGCCGATCTGGCTGAGTTGCGTCCATCCGCGTTTCAGGGACGGGCCGAGGTAGTCGACGAGCGAGTCCCAAATCTTGGACCACCAGAAGATGATTGAGTCCAGTAGGCAGGCTGCGGCGAGCAGCAGCGGCCACAGGTGCTCCCGCGGCGCACCGCGGTCCTTGGCTACTACCCGCCGGACACGGTGCACGACGCCGGCGACGATAAGCAGCGCCAGGATCAAACACAGCATGATCGTGGAGAGGTGATGGATCATCGGCAATGCCGCCGCACACAGCACTACCACGGCGATGTACCGCAGGCCCGGCTGCTTTGGGGCGCAGCTGGCGGCGACGGTTGCCGCCAGGCCCCACAGGAGCAACGGCAGCGCGAGGCTCTCGTAGGAGACCGTGATGTCGAAGGTCGCCCAGGAGGGATTGAGCGTGTAAACGACCGCACCGGCCGCCGCCCCGCGAGCAGACGCGCCAACCGCCCGTACGAGCTGGTAGACGGCCAGGACGGACAGGACGTGTGCCAGGAAGATGACGGCGAGCGCGGACGGCCACAGCGGCGATCCCGTCAGCCGGGCAAACGCGCTGATCGTCTGGTGGAGGCCGGGGAAATGCTCACTGATCGGTAGCAGCTCCGAGGCGTGTCCGACGTCGCCGTGCAGGTATGTCTCCATGACCTGCCGCATGTGGGCGAACTCGTCGTTCCCCAGGGGCCCAGCGGGGATGCGCAGCGCTCGGCCGACCGTTCCGAACAGGCCGATGCCCGCCAGTGCGCAGGCCCGCGTCACACCATCGATTCCGGCTGGCGCACGCCAGGGCGACGAGCGGCAGCATTCCGCCCAGGTAGCCCGCCCAGAGCAGCGCGAACTGCGCCTCATCGGGCTCGGCCAGCCCGGCTGCGTGGTGAAAGGCCAGCAGTATCAGGACGGCCCCGGCGGGGGGCAGGACGGCAGCCGCGAACAGGCGCAGGCGCTGCGAGCCGGAGCCGACGTTGTTGGACGGCTTCACGACAGCGGCTCCCGGAGTGGGCAGGCTGGCTCTCGGCAGTTGCGTTGCCTCGCCGTGGACCTTCGGGAATCACGACGCTCACTCGATGACCGAGGTGAGCGTCTCGAGAAGCTGGTCCGCCATCTCCGCCGCGCTCGGCAGGGCACACCGCGCTGCCCGTTCCCTGCAGGCAGTCCGGTGAATGAGAGGAGCCGCGCCATGGCGTCGGCGTACTGCGACGTCGCGACGGGGTCCGGGGTATCCGGCGGGCACAACTCGGCCAGCGCGCCGGGCCCGGCACGGCGGATGACCTCGCGGTGAGCCGGGATACCGCTGGCGACGACGGGGAGCCCGGCGACGAGCGCCTCGGCCAGTCCGACGCCGAACGACTCATGCAGACTCGCGGTTGCATACAGCGACGCCGACGCCCACCAGCGTCCGAGCGTCTCCTCGTCGACCGCGCCGGTGAAGGCCACGACCTCTTGGGCCCCGAGCCGGGCAGCGAGGTCCCGGCAGGCCGCCAGGCTGGAGCCGTCGCCGACGACCACGAGCCGGGCAGGTACCTCCCGGCTGCGCAGCTCGGCGACCGCGCGGACGAGCAGGTCGGTGCGCTTGTATGGCTCCTGGCGAGCGACGGTCAGCACGACTGGCAACTCGCCGGGATACGGCTGACATCCGCGCACCGGATCGGCCACCGCCGGCGGGACCACCGTGATCTTGTCGCGATGAACCTGCCGGGGGAAGTCCCGCAGGACCAGGTCGGCCTCGACGTCGCTGACCACCACGATCCGGCGGCTCGCCGCCATGAGTCGACGACCGGCCGGACGGTAAGCCGGGTGCAACGCCTCGCGCAGCGAGAGTGTGGCCGCCCCCGTGGTAGTACGGGGTGAGCACGAGCGGGGCCTTCGCCCGCTCAGCCGCCAGCCAAGCCAGAGGCGTGTGGTAGCTGTGCACCCACACGACGTCGAAGCGACCGCGACCGCCACGCCGCACGGGCCGCCGCCGGGGAGGGAACGTCGAAGCTGTCGCCGAACGGCAGGTCGTGACGCTCGATGGTGTATCCGTCGTGCTCCTCCCGAGGAGGCAGCCCGATGCCCCGCGGCACCTGCGTGACGACGGTCACCTCTGCGCCTTTCGCGGCCAGAGCGGCGGCCGCGTGTGCGGTAATGGTCTCCACGCCGCCGTGGAATGGGGCGAAGCGGGGCACGACGAGCCCGACTCGCAGTGCGGAGCCCGTCATGCGACGACCTCCTTCGCCTGATGTCCCGGCACGCGGCCGTCTCCACTCCAGGCTGCGTCGATGCGGTCCAGTAAGGCCGCATACCGCTCAGCGTTCCGAGCCCAGGAGTGCGGGTCTGCGTGCGCTTTGTCCAGGAGCGGCAGAGCAGTGCGGAGCAAGGGGACCGGCTCGGCGGGACGCGGCGAGCGATGCTGGGATGGTTTACCGTCCCGACGGAGGCCATCAGCGTCCGGCCTACGCAACAGCACCATCGCGACCGGTCTACGTGCGGCGAGCGCCGATGTGAGCAGCGCCGTGTAGTAGCTCACGCCGGAGAGAAATCGGGCCCCGGGGGTAACGATGAGCGCGACGGGCCCGACCGGGGTGTGTTCGTCCCCCTCAGCCTGCCCGTCGCTCACGTAGTGCTCCCCGTGCGGTCACTGGTGTGAACGCCTTTGCGGACCGACTGCACCAGGCGGCCGCTGAGTCCGGAGCGGTGGCCGCGCAATAGAGTGCGCAGCACTCTGCTGCCATCCTGAATCGAACGCAGGTTCGATTTGCCCGCGCGACGCGGCAGCTCCAAACTTGGAACCTCTGCGATCCGCAGACCTGCCTGCATTGCGCGCACGACCATTTCGGCCTCGATCTCGAACCCGGTTGCGGAAAGGGCTAGGACCTCCAGATAGCGACGATGAAACGCGCAGAAGCCGTAACACAGGTCGGTGAGGTCGCCGTCGTAGAGGCTGTTGAACACGGCCAGCAAGAACCGGTTGCCGAGCCGCCGGAATGCCGTGATGTCCAACGACCCTCCGCCTGCGATGAACCGTGACCCCTTGACGAAGTCGTATCCATTGGTGAGGAAATGCAGGTAGTGCCGAATTTCTTGCGGCGCCATGCTGCCGTCGGCGTCCATCATCACGATGATGTCGCCGGTCGCGGCCAAGAAGCCCGTCCGCAGTGCGCTTCCTTTGCCGGTGCCTTCTTGGGACACCACCTTGATGTCGGGGCGGCAACTGCGGGCGGTAATCAGAGTCGCGTCAGTGGAGTTTCCGTCGACGAGGATGACCTCGCTGACATCGTCTGCGATCTGCTCGAGCACCCAAGCTATGTTCCGTGCCTCGTTTCTGACCGGGATGACCAAGCTGACGGTCGGGATTGGTGTTGCTGAGGCCGCACCGGCCCGCTCGCGGCGCGAGGTACCACCGGGTGGTGCGGAATCCACGACCTCGACCGTCCGGTTCGCCAGCTGCCTTGCTGAAGATCTATCTCCGTCTACGTTCGCGGGTGGTAGTTCGGCCATAGCTGAGATCCCTCCAGGTCTCAGCATCGCGCCAGAAAGCGGCGCTGTATTGGCGTTACGCCCACGTGATTAGCTGACATGCCTCCCCGTGCGTTCCCCCAGCATCACGCGGATTGAGATTATCAGGTCGGCGCAACATCGCATGCGAGTTTGGCAAAAATTGACGTGTATTTGATCCTTCACGGACAGGGGACCTAACCAAGCAACCGCTTAAACACGTGGGCAAATGCTTTTCTGCGCTGTACGTCGGTAGTTATCATGTATAGCAAAGATCGACGCTTTCGCAGTCAGGGCCTCGGCTCGATGCCAGTTAACCAATTCGTAACCAGAGTATAGCAATGTTTGAGCACCTACTGGGAACTTTGCTGCAGCCGCCTGATTCCGACTCGCCATCGCGTCACGGGGTTGTAGTACTCATGTAGCCAGACTCCTCTCTGGCTATGACCGATATATCGCAGGCGCCGCATATAAAGGGCGATGGCCGACATCGGCGATTCCTTGGCACGGCGACGATCGCGACCATGGTCGCCTCATCGATGGGTTGTCGATTCGGGCGTTAGCGGACAAGCATCATGTGCGTCGGCGCACGGTGCGCCAGGTGTTGGAATCGGCGATCGTGCCGGCGCGCAAGACCTTGCAGCGGAGCGCCGCGATTAGAGCCGTTGAGGCAGAGCTCGACGCAAGCCGTGCGCTGACCTGGATGCGCCCAAGAAGCAACGTCATACCGCGCGGCGCATCCTGGCGCGGCTGGTCAGGCAGGCCGGACAAGAACAAACTGCCAGGACCACGGCATGTATCGCATCGGTCGTTCCAGCAGGTGGGCGGCCCACCTCACGCTGCTTGGGATCGCTTCGGGTGGGTAGTTGAAGTTCCGGACGTGGACCACGTCGAAGCCTGCGCGCTGCGCCGTCTGCTTGAGGTGCTCGATCGTGACGACGTAGAAGTCGTGCTCCCAGTTGACCGGCGCGAGCTTCCAGTACCGATGCTGCCACTTGGTCGGCAGCCAACCCATGAACGGGAGCCGGCTGTGGGACTCGATCGGGAAGTAAGGGTTCGGGAGCTGCCCGACGACGATGCCTCCCGACTTGACCACCCGGTAGATCTCGCGAAGGCTGACGTCGCGCTCGGGGGGCGGGATGTGCTCAAAGACGTTGGCGAACAGCGCGACATCGAAGGTCCGGTCGGGGAACTCGAGTTGGCTTGCCCGCGCTGGGTGCAAGATGCAGCCGCGGTCGGTGACGGTCTTCTCGGTCAGCGCCGGGTCGATGCCGGTCCAGTTTTTCACGCGCGTCAGCCGCTCCATCTGCTCAGTCAGCGCGCCATGCTGGCAGCCGACTTCGATCCCGTCGGTCGCGCCCGGCGCGCTGTACTCATCGACCAGGTCGGCCAGTTGCCGGCTAAGGATGGCGTTGCGGGCCGCCCACTCCTCCTCGGTTTGCAGCAGTCGTGCGCGAAGTCCGCCCGTCGACATGGATGCCTCCGTCATGGTGGGAATTCATCTCCGAAGAGTCGGATCTTGACAAATTATCTGCGGGTTAGTCGTCACGACTGCCGTGCTGCTGACGTTCGCGTCCCTCGAAGTGGTGTCAGCCAAGGGGATTCTCTTGAGGCTCTGCGGTGTTTCACTATGCCGTGAGAGCGGCTTGGTGGCAATGTTCTGGTCGGGTTGGCCGGTGAGACTGAGCAGGGACAGCGCGGATTTCCGACGATTAGGGCGAATCGACGACCTGCGATTGGTCGTGGGCCCCGACGAGGACGGAGGCCGGCCAGGCGCAGCGCGCCGCCGGATTGGGAAGACGCCGACGACGTCGGTGCGGGCGTTTGATCTCTTTATTGAGCCGTTCTAGCGGATTGGTGTTTCAGATCGCTTTCCAGTGCGGCACGGGAAATCGGCGAATCGGTGATGTCGTCGGCGGCTGTACTCCGAGGATGGTGCCGCGGCGTTGGCCGAACCCCGGGTGCTGGCCGAGCGTATACCGCGCTCACCGCGGGTGCGGGTGCACGAATCGCGGGGAGGTGAGGAGCCAGGCGGCGAACGCGATCCAGAAAAACACCAGACGACACGACCCGCAGCGCGGACCACCCCGTCTCGAGCGCCATCGCGAACGTCGCAGACGAATACATTCCCAGCGGGAACACCGCGGGCCAGTCGCGGATTCTGCGCCACCCGACGCGGGCCAGCGGCACGAATCCACAGCGTGGCGAGCACCCAGGTCACGATCGTCACGACGCGTACCGCGTCCGCGAACGGGCCAGGATGCAACGCGCCGTGGATGTGGTCGCCGGCCAGCGTCGCGATCGCGAGGCCTCCCATCAGGATCCAGACGTCCGGCGGTCCATCCCCATTCCAGCGCCGCACCGCCGGTTCGTGCACCGCCCGCCACAGGACGAGGCCCGTCATCAGGCCGTACACGCACAAGGCAAAGAGCCAGAAGATCAACGCCCAGAACAGAATCGACGCCTCGACGAACACGATGGCCAGCCCGGAGGTCGCGACGCTCGCCAACTCCCACCCGCCGTGCGCCCGGTCGCGCAGGCCGGTCCAGCCAACCCGCCACATGTCCACGAACGACGACGGGCGCCAGCGACACCCAGCCCTGCAACGCCATAGCGCCCAGCACCCACACGACCCATCCGTGCTCGCCGAATCGGGCCACCAGCACCACAGCACGCCGCCACGTAGGTGAACAGCGCGACGGCCGTGTCCAGGTCGCGCAGATCCCACGAATCTCGCCGCCAGGCACGGGCAGTCGCGACGACGAGCACCGGCAGCGCAACGGCGGCCACGACCGCCAACGGGACACTGACGACGTCGACGCCGTGATCCGCGGCGGCGATCGACACGATGCCGGTCGCCATCACCGCCGCGAAGGCGTCGGGCCTCATCGATCCAGCTCGACCACCAGGTGACGGATGCCGGTGTGCCGGTTGCTGCGCGTCCACTCGACCGGCTTGACCACGCGCGCCGACGAGAACCGCTCGAGCAGCTCCTCGAACAGCACCCGCAGCTCCAGCCGCGCCAGGTTGGCGCCGAGGCAGTAGTGCACGCCCTGGCCGAAACCCAAGTGCGGGTTGGGCTTACGCGTCGACGTCGAACACGTCGGCGATCGGCGAACACCGGCGGCGTCACGGTTGGCCGAGCCCTCCCAGATCTGCACCTTCTGCCCCGCCTCGATCGGACACCCGCCGAGCGTGACGTCGCGCGTGGCGGTCCGCCGTTTCGACGGCGACGGCGATGTCCAGCGCACCATCTCCTCGACGGCCGTCGGCAGCCGGTCGAGATCCGCTCGCGAGCATGGCGCATCTGGTCGGGATGGTCGATCAACGCCAGCAACCCGCCAGCGACCGAGTTGCGGGTGGTCTCCGCGCCCGCGCTGAACAGCAGGCTGAAGAAGAGGTACAGCTCGACGTCGGATAGCACAGGAAGCGCGTCAGCTGTGGCGTTGGCGACGACGGACAGCATGTCGTCGGTCGGCTCGACGCGCTTCGACGCGATCAGCTCCTGCCCGTAGGCGTACATCCGCGAGCCGGCCTCCTCGACGGACATGCCTGAAAGCGCCGCCTTGCGCGAGCCGCCGAAGTCGAACTGCGGCTCGATCGCCTCGAACAGCCAATGCCGTTCGGACTCAGGCACACCCAGCAGGATGCAGATCATCTGCATGGGCAGTTCGGCGGCCACGTCGACGAGAAAGTCGAACGGCTGGCCCGGCACCGACATCGTCCAGCAGACGCCGGGTCCGCGCCCGCAGGTCGTCCTCGACGCGCGGATCATCCGTGGCGTCAGACCGGAGCTGACCAGCCGACGGATCGCCGAGTGCCGCGGATCGTCCATCATGTTGAGCACCTGGCCCGCGATCGACAGGTCCTGCAGCAGCGTTCCGCCGAACGGGCCGCGAGCCGCCGGTGACCGACGAGTAGGTCACCGGATCACGCAGCACCGCAAGGGTTTCGGCGTGGGTGGCCACCGACCAGAAGCCCTCGCCGTCGGGGGTGTTGTCGGTCGGCTCGTGCCAGTAGACGGGCGCCTCGGCGCGATGCACGGCGAACAGCTCGTGCGGAAAGCCCGCCGCGAAGTTGTCCAGATCGGTGAAGTCGATCCCCGATAGGGAGCTCGCCACCGTCACAGAATCGCCCCCGAGGTGTACTTGGCCGCTTCGGGATAGCGGCTCACCAACTCGTCGACGGCAGCCACCACGGCGTCGACCTGCGCACCCGCCGCACCGGTGAACGCCTGCTTGTCGGCCAGCGCGGCGTCGAGGGCGGCCCGATCCAGCGGCAACCGGGGATCGGCGGCCAGCCGGTCCAGCAGGTCGGGCTCCAAACCGTGTTCGCGCATCGCCAGTGCGACGGCGACGGCGTGCTCCTTGATCACCTCGTGCGCGGTCTCCCGCCCGACACCTGCACGCACCGCGGCGATCAGGATCCGCGTGGTGGCCAGGAACGGCAGGTAGCGGTCCAGCTCGCGCTGGATCACCGCCGGGTAGGCGCCGAATTCGTCGAGCACCGTCAGGAACGTCTCGATCTGACCGTCGATCGCGAAGAACGCGTCGGGCAACGCCACCCGGCGCACCACCGAGCAGAACACGTCGCCCTCGTTCCACTGCGCGCCAGCGAGTTCGGCGGCCATCGACGCGTACCCGCGCAGCATCACCTGCAGCCCGTTCACCCGCTCGCACGAGCGGGTGTTCATCTTGTGCGGCATCGCCGACGAGCCCGACCTGGCCGGGCGCGAAGCCCTCGGTGACGAGCTCGTGGCCCGCCATCAACCGGATGGTGTGCGCCAGCGACGACGGCCCGGCGCCGAGCTGCACCAGCGCGGAGACCACGTCGTGGTCGAGCGATCGCGGATACACCTGCCCGACGCTGGTGAAAACATCTGCGAAGCCCAGGAATTCGGCGACCCGGCGTTCCAGGTCGGCCAGCCTGGCGGCGTCCCCGTCGAACAGGTCGAGCATGTCCTGCGCGGTGCCCATCGGGCCCTTGATGCCGCGCAGCGGGTACCGGTCGATCAGCTCGGCCAGCCGGGTCAGCGCGATCAGCGTCTCCTCGGCGGCCGACGCGAACCGCTTGCCCAGCGTCGTGGCCTGCGCGGCGACGTTGTGGCTGCGGCCGGCCATCACCAGATCGCGGTACAGCGCCGCCCGCTCGGCCAGCCGCGCGACCACCGCGACGCCGTGGGCGTGGACGAGTTCCAGGGAGCGCCGGATCTGCAGTTGCTCGACGTTCTCGGTGAGGTCGCGGCTCGTCATGCCCTTGTGCACGTGCTCGTGGCCGGCCAGCGCGTTGAACTCCTCGATGCGGGCCTTGACGTCGTGGCGCGTGACCCGTTCGCGCGCGGCGATCGAGGCCAGGTCGACCTGCTCGAGCACCCGCTCGTAGTCGGCGATCACGCCGTCGGGCACCGACACGCCCAGTTCGGCCTGCGCACGGAGCACGGCGATCCACAGTCGTCGTTCGGCGACGATCTTGGCTTCCGGCGACCAGATCGCCACCATCTCGTCGCTGGCGTACCGGTTGGCCAGGACATTCGGAATCGTCACGAATACACAGCTTACGGAACCGGTAAGCGCCCCTTCATGAGTAAGGCAAGGTAGACGGATGTTCTTCGTCGGGCTGGACCTCGCGTGGGGTGAGAACAACCAGAGCGGCGTCGCCGCCATCGACTCCGACGGCCGGCTGCTTCACGTCGGCGTCGCGCAAGACGACGAGGACATCACGGCCGCGATCGCACCGTACGTCGAAGGAGACTGCCTCGTCGCGATCGATGCGCCGTTGATCGTGCCCAACCCGACCGGGTCGCGGCAGTGCGAGAAGGAACTCAATCACGACTTCTCCGTCTTCGAGGCCGGTGCCCGACCGGCGTTCAGCGACAAGCCCGAGTTCAAGAACCCGCGCGGCGCCCGGCTGGCCGATGCTCTCGAACTCGACATGGACCCCACGTCGAGTTCGGCCCGACGGGCCATCGAGGTCTTTCCACACCCCGCGACCATCGCCTTGTTCGGGCTCAGGAAGACCCTGAAATACAAGCGCGGTCCGTTCGACGAGCGCCACCGCGAGCTGATGACGTTGATGGGGCACATCGAAAACCTCGACACGGCGACGCCCCGACTTCGGGCCAACCGCAGCATCTCTTGGGTCGAGCTCCGACGCCGGGTCGACGCCGCAACCCGACCGAGCCAGCTCGATCGGGACGAGGATCCCGTCGACGCCGTCCTCTGCGCCTACGTCGCGCTGTACTGGTGCGACCGCCCGGAGGACGTGACGATCTACGGCGATTTCGCCTCCGGGTACATCGTCACGCCCGCTTTGCCCGAAGGCCTGACGCCTGCGGCTCGCGGTGCGGCACCGAAGCCGCCGCGGGACCGTGACCTGTTGACCCGATTGGCCAACGCGGAGAAGAGACTCGCCGCCTTGACTGTCGAGCTGGACGACATCCGCCAACAACTCGACGCGCGCCACGGGGCAAGGTAGTCGGATGTACTTCGTCGGGCTCGACCTCGCGTGGGGTGAACGCAAGCCCACGGGCGTCGCCGTCGTCGACGACGCGGGCAGGCTCGTGCACGCTCGGCACCGCGCACGGACGACACCAGCATCAGGGCCGCGGTCGCGCCGTACGTCCAGGGCGACTGCCTCGTCGCCTTCGACGCGCCCCTGGTGGTGAACAACCCGACCGGTCAGCGGCCGAGCGAGGCGGCGCTCAACCGTGACTTCGCGAAGTTCGAAGCGGGCGCACACCCCACCAACACCGGCAAGCCCGAGTTCGCGGGCACGCCACGCGCGGCAAGGCTGGCCAGCGCGCTCGACCTCGACATCGACCCGGATTCGCAGTCGCCCCGACGGGCCATCGAGGTCTATCCGCATCCGGCGACGGTGGCGTTGTTCCGGCTCGGCCGAACCTTGAAGTACAAGGCGAAACCGGGCCGCAGCTTCGCCCAGCTGCGCTCGGAGCTGCTGCGGTTGATGGACCTCATCGAATCGTTGGCGCAAGCGACCCCGCCGCTGCGGGTCACCGACCACGACGGCTGGGTCGAGCTGCGGCACGGCGGTCGAGACCGCGGAACGCAAGAGCGATCTGCGTGCGCGCCGAGGATCCGGTCGACGCCGTCATCTGCGCCTACGTCGGGCTGTTCGCCACCCGCCGACCCGAGCGACGTGACGATCTACGGCGACGCCGAGACGGGCGCCACCATCACGCCGACGCTGCCGCCCGACCTGATGCCCGCGCCGCCGGAGCCGACGCCGGGCGCGGTGCGCGACGCCATCGCGCAGTTCGCCGAGCGGCGCCCGGGCCTGACTCGGCGCGACCGACCGCTATCTCGCCCTGGTGACGACCCTGCTCGACGACGCGGGCATCAACTACCTCAGCGTCACGGCGCGAACGAAGAGCGTCGCGTCGTTCGCCGAGAAGGCGGATCGCAGCGTCGACGGCCGACGGCTCTACACCGACCCGCTTTCGGAGATCACCGACCAGGTCGGGCTGCGGGTGATCACGTTCCTGCGCGACGACGTCACCACGGTGGCCAACCTGCTGGCCGAGGAAATGCAGCTGCTCGACGACCGCGACATGGGCCAGGAGACGGCGCGGGAGGGCAGGTGGGGCTACGCGAGCCGGCATCTGCTGGTCGCGGTCGAAGGCGAGCAGCAACCCGCGTCCATCCAGGTGCGGACCGTCCTGCAGCACGCGTGGGCGGAGTTCGAACACGACATCCGCTACAAGGGCTCGATCCCCGAGGAGGACGCGCCCGACCTGGACCGCCGGTTCACCCTCGCTGCGGGGCTGCTGGAACTGGCCGACCGGGAGTTCTCCGCGATCCGCGAGCGGCTGAAGTCCTCGCCGCCCGCGCAGCGGTCCGAGCAGTCCAGCGACCCGCGGATCGGCACCCCGGTCCTCGCCACGTATCTCGGCAACCGCTTCCCCGACGCGGGCTGGTCGCGAACCGAGCACTACGCGTGGATCTCCGGGCTGCTGCTCGAACTCGGCATCGACTCACTCGACGAACTCGAGGAGCTGCTCAACGGCTTCGACAGCGACGCGGTCAACGAGAAGATGGGCTACCGCTATCCGGCGGGCGCGGTCCGCCGCCTCGACGACGCGCTGCTGGCGCGGTTCGGCGATCGCTACGTGGCGCTGACGGGTAACGCGCACCGGGTGTCGCAGTTGCAGGCCCGGCTGGAGAAATTGCAGGGCGATTAATCCGGCCCCGACTCCAGACTCTCGACGTCGGTGATCCGCGTCGGCTTGATCGCCGACGCGCGCGGTTGATCGCAAGCGTGACGCCGAACAGGACGATGCCGAGCACCACCAGAGCGATGGCCAGCACGTACTGCTGCAGGGGTCGTCCGGACAGCGGCAGCACCAGATAGAGCGACGCCACGAATCCCACGACCGGCAGCCAGGTCGGCGTCTTGAAGTGCGCGCCCGCCGGCCTGGACGTCGCGGCGCAGCACCAGCACCGCGACGTTGACGACCGCGAACACCGCGAGCAGCAGCAGCGACGTGGTGCCGCCGAGCACCGAGATGGCCTTGTCGTTGGCGAATGCCGTGACGTACAGGATGAGTCCGAAGGCGATGGACGTGGTGAACACGATCGCGACCCACGGGGTTCGTCGCGTCGGATGGACCGTGCCGAGCACCGGCGGAAGGACGTGCTGCTTGGCCATGCCGTAGATCAGGCGGCTGGCCATCAGCATGTTGATCAGCGCCGTGTTGGCGACCGCGAACATCGAGATGAACGGCAGGATCTGCTCGATCGGCAGGCCGGGCGCACCGGCCTTGACCACCTCGACCAGCGGGGTCTCGCTGGCTTCGAGGTCGCCGATCGGCACCAGCGCCACCGCCACGATGGCGACGACGATGTAGACGACGCCCGCGATGCCCGAGCCCGCTCAGCAGCATCTTCGGGAAGATCTTCACCGGGTCCTTGGTCTCCTCGGCCATGTTGACCGAGTCCTCGAATCCGACCATCGCGAAGAACGCCAGCGACGTCGCCGTCGTCACCGCGAGGAACGCGTTCTTGTCCTCCGCGGTGTCGAAGGCGACGACGCGGGAGAAGTCGACGTCGCCGCCGCGGGTGAACGCCCAGAAGCCGACGAAGATCACCAGCATCAGGCCGGTGATCTCCACGATGGTCAGGACGACGTTGAGCTTGACGCTCTCGCCGACCCCGCGCAGGTTCACCATGGCCACGATGAGCCATGAAAAGCAATGCGACGACGACGATTCCGGCCGTTCCCCAGTCGAAGCCGAAGCCCTTGAAGAAGTTCGACGCGAAGAAGCGCGACGCCGTGGACGCCGACGTGATGCCCGAGCACATCACGATGAAGGCGACCAGGAACGTCACGAAGTGGATGCCGAACGCCTTGTGCGTGTACAGCGCGGCGCCGGCCGCCTGCGGGTACTTGGTGACCAGCTCGAGGTAGCTGAACGCGGTGACCATCGCGATCAGGAAGGCGACCAGGAACGGCAGCCACGCCGCGCCTCCGACTTCGGCCGCGACGTCGCCGGTCAGCGCGTAGACACCGGTGCCGAGGATGTCGCCGACGATGAACAGCAGCAGCAGGCCAGGACCCATCACCCGCTTGAGTTCGGGTTGCTTCTCGACCGTCGGCGCGTCCGTCATGGCATCTCCCTGGTAGTTCACTGTGAACCGGGATAGCCGCTGACGGCAGGTTTCAACCGTAGCTAGTCGAACGGGGCCAGCACGTCGATGACGTCGACCAACGTGGCTCGCGCCGTCGCGCGCGGACCTTCACCGACGCCCACCAATGAGGCGACCACCGCACCGTCGACGGCGCACACCAATGCCGTCAACAATTCGGAGCGCACGGCGCGACCGGACCGCTCGACCACCTCGACGACGGCGTCGGTGCGCTGCTTCATGATCTGTCGCTGTACGTCGCGCAGACCGGGTTGACGCGCGCAGGCGATGTAGCGCTCGTAGCGCGAGATCAATTGCTCGGAACCGACGCGGCCGGGCCCGTCGCCGACGAGGAGATCGACCAAGACGTCGGCGGTGGACTCGGCGCCGCGCTTGCGTCGCGACAGCGCCGCCACACGTGAATGCAGTTGCTCGGTCTCGCGGGTGCCGACGTGTTCGACGGCCTTGGCGATGAGGTCGTCGAGCGAGGAGAAGTAGTAGGTGGTCGACGCCAGCGGAAGACCGGCGCGACGTGCGACGGCCCTGTGCCGCACCGCGTCGAAGCCGCCTTCGCACAGCAGGTCGGCAGCTGCGCTGACCAGCGCATACCGTCGCCGCTCTCCCTTGGGAGTCACCGCTGCCGTCACGCATTGCACTCTGCCAGCAACGGCGGTGTGGTTTCGGGCTTTCGGCGAATCGTTAAGGCTCTCCACAGGAAAGTCGGCACGGCGTCAGATCGGGCTGCCGACCGATGGCATGATGGCCGCGCATGTCAGACACTGTCTCGGCGCGCGATTCTGCGTCTCGGGATCGGCGCCGCGGCAGGTGCGGCGGGTGCCTACGCAGTCGGGTCGACGTTGCTCGATCCAACGGCGGCGACACCGCCGGTGTCGATGACGAGTGTCGGTGCGCCACTGGCTCCGCCACGCCGCCGCTGGAGCCGGCTCCAGCTTCGGGCCTGCGCCCACCTACGTCAGCGGGTCGTTCGTCTCGGCGGCCCGCGGCGGCGTGCGCGACCAACTGGGCGATCGCCCGTCCACCGGGGCAGACCGGTCCGCTGCGGCCCGTCATCGCGCTGCACGGCAAGGGCCAGGACGCGGCGGGGGTGATGGCGGGCGGCGTCGAGCAGGGCCTGGCCCAGGCCGTCGCCGAGGGCATCCCGCCGTTCGCGGTGGTGGCCGTCGACGGCGGCGGCGGTTACTGGCACAAGCGGGCGTCCGGTGAGGACTCCGGTGCGATGGTGCTCGACGAGCTGATCCCGATGCTGAGCCGGGCAGGGCCTCGACACGTCGCGGGTCGGCTTCCTCGGTTGGTCGATGGGCGGCTACGGCGCTCTGCTGCTCGGCGCCCGGCTGGGTCCGGCTCGCACGGCGGCGATCTGCGCGGTCAGCCCGGCGTTGTGGACGTCCTCGGGCGCGACGGCACCCGGCGCGTTCGACGGCGCCGACGACTATGCCGCCAACAGCGTCTGGGGGCTGCCCGCGTTGGCGTCGATCCCGATCCGGATCGACTGCGGCAACAGCGATCCGTTCTACTCGGCCACCAAGCAGTACATCGCTCAGTTGCCCAACCCGCCCGCGGGCGGCTTCTCCCCCGGCGGGCACGACGGCGCGTTCTGGAGCTCGCAGCTGCCCGCCGAGATCGCCTGGATGGCACCGCTTCTCGTTGCCTGACCCGGCTCCTGGGAAGGCTCGCGGGGCTAGACGCTGATCCGGCCCTCGGCGGCGGCCAGCCCGATGTCGGTGCGGAAGTGGCTGCCCGGCAAGCGAATCGACCCATCAGCGCGTAGGCGGCCGCACGGGCGGCGACCAGGTCGGCGCCCGTGCCGACCACCGACAGCACACGGCCGCCCGAGGACACCACCGCACCGTCGTCGCGACGGGTAGTACCTGCGTGCAGCACGTCGTCGGCCTCCGAGCCGACGATGACGTCGCCGACGCGCGGCCTGCCGGGATAGTTCTCGGCGGCCAGCACCACGGTTACCGCGGCGCCCGTCGCGCCAGCTGCAGCGGCGGCTGCGCGGCCAGTTCACCGGTGGCGGCTGCCCGCAGTAGTTGTCCGAGTGGGGATTCCAGCAGCGCCAGCACCGACTGCGTCTCGGGATCGCCGAACCGGCAGTTGAACTCGACCACCGCGGGGCCACGTCGACGTCATCGCCAACCCCGCGTAGAGCAGGCCCGGAGAACGAGCAGTCGCGGCAACGAGTTCGGCCGCAACGGGTTTGACGATGTCGTCGACGATGGACGTCAGCACGTCGTCGGGCAGCCATGGCAGACGGCGCGTAGGCGCCCATGCCTCCCGTGTTCGGTCCGGTGTCGCCATCGCCGACCCGCTTGAAGTCCTGTGCGGGCAGCAGCGGCACCACGGTCTCGCCGTCGACGACGCAGAACAGCGACACCTCCGGCCCGTCGAGGAACGACTCGAGCAGCACCGGGTGGCCGGAGTCGAGCAGCGCCGCAGCGTGCACGCGCGCGGCATCGCGGTCGGCGGTGACCACGACGCCCTTGCCCGCCGCGAGGCCGTCGTCCTTGACCACCCAGGCACGATCGCCTGCCGTCGGTCCGAACCGGTCCAGCGCGGCGTCGAGATGCGCAGGGTTGTCGACGATCTCACTGGTCGCGGTGCGGACGCCCGCGGCGGCCATCACGTCCTTGGCGAACGACTTCGAGCCCTCGATCCGTGCGGCGTCCCTGGTGGGTCCGAAGCACGCGATCCCGGCCGCGCGGACGGCGTCGGCGACGCCGAGCACCAGCGGCACCTCCGGCCCGATCACCACCAGGTCGGACCCGAGACGTCGGGCGAGCTCGACGACGGCCTCCCCGGAGGTGATGTCGACGTCGTACTGGTCGGCGATGATCGCGGTGCCGGCGTTGCCTGGCGCGACCGCCAGTTCCTCCACCTCGGGGTCTCGACGCAGCGCCAGCAGCAGCGCATGTTCACGGGCACCGGATCCGATGACGAGGACGCGCACGGATGCCCACCCTAATCGCAGCCGTGCCGAAGAGGACCGCGAGGATGCACTGCGTGCTCACCCACGGGCATACACTTGACTCATGAGTGTATGGTCAACGGAACGTGCCGCACGTCACAGAGGAGGTGTTCGCCGTGACGACCATGCAGAGCGCCTGCCCATTCGGCCGCGGCGGTGATTCCCCCCGAGTCGCTTCGCTCCTACCCCCGGGCAGTGATTCCCCCCGAGTCGCTTCGCTCCTACCCCCGGGGTATGACTTCACCGACCCCGACGTCCTGCTCCAGGGCATCCCGGTGACCGAGTTCGCCGAGCTGCGCAAGACCGCGCCGATCTGGTGGAACGAGCAGCAGAAGTCGATCTTCGACGACGGCGGCTACTGGGTGATCAGCCGTCACGAGGACGTCAAGTCCATCTCGACGCAACGGCGAGCTGTGGTCGACCAACCGCAAGGGCGCGGTGATGCGGCTGCCCGACGGCGTCACCAGCGACCAATTGGACCTGACGAAGGCGCTGCTGATCAACCACGATGCGCCCGAGCACACGCGGTTGCGCAAGATCGTGTCGCGGTTGTTCACTCCGCGCGCCGTCGCGTCACTCGAGGAGAAACTGGCGGTCGCCGCGCGCGACATCGTCGCCGCCGCGGCCGAGAAGGACAGCGGCAACTTCGTCGACGACGTCGCAATGAAGCTGCCACTGCTGGCGATCGCCGACCTGATCGGCGTGCCGGAGGCCGACCGGGAGAAGTTGTTCCACTGGACCAACAACATCATGAACACCGACGACCCGGACTTCGACGCCGATCCGACGGTCGCCAACGCCGAGCTGATGGGCTACGCCTACAACATGGCCGAGGAGCGCCGCCGCTGCCCGGCCGACGACATCGTCACCCGGCTGATCGAGGCCGACCTGGAGGAGAAGGCGGTGAGACTGGAGAATCGATGGGCGACGTCGAGTTCGCGTTCTTCGTCATCCTGCTCGCGGTGGCGGGCAACGAGACCACCCGCAACGCGATGACCCACGGCATGAACGCGTTCTTCGAGAACCCCGGACCAGTGGGAGTTGTTCAAGCGGGAGCGGCCGGCCACCGCCGTCGACGAGATCGTCCGCTGGGCCACCCCGGTGCACTGCTTCCAACGCACCGCGCTGACCGACGTCGAGCTCGGCGGGGTGACCGTCCGCGAGGGCCAGCGGGTCGGACTTGTTCTACAGCTCGGCCAACTTCGACGAGGCCGTCTTCGACAACCCCATTCGAATTCAACGTTCTGCGGAATCCCAACCCGCACTTGAGCTTCGGCGGCAACGGGGCGCACTTCTGCATCGGCGCCAACCTGGCCCGCATGGAGATCAAGCTGATCTTCAACGAGATCGCCGATCAGATTCCGAACATCGACGAAACTATGCTGAGCCGCAACGACTTCGTTCGGGCTGGATCAACGGCGTCAAGGAGCTGCAGGTCTCCTACCGCGGCTGACGCTGGGCTTTCCTCCTGAGGCCGAGCTACTATCTCCGGCGTGCGCACCCACGGCTGGTCGGGATCCGCCCCCGCGACGGACGACGAGGCCGTCGCGCGGATTCTGGACGCGGCGGGCAAGGCCATCGACGAACGCGGCGCCGACTTCAGCATCGCCGACGTCGCCCGCACCCTCGGCGTCACGCGCCAGACCGTGTACCGGTACTTCCCCAGCACCGACGCCCTGCTGGTGGCCGCCGCGGTGCACGCCGCGGCGACTTCCCGAGCGGCTGGCCGCACCATCTGCGCGGCATCACCGATCCGGTGGAGGCCGTCGCCGAGGCCATCGCCACCGCCCTGGAGTGGCTACCGAAGGACAAGCACATCGGTCTGCTGGTCGTGCCCGGCCGGCGCCACCGCGCACACCGAGGGGGTGACGTCGGACGTCGCGCTGCAGTTCGCGAACGCGATGCTGCGCCGGTTCGACGTCGACTGGACCGGCCTCGGTTTCACCGACGACGATCTCGACGAACTCGCCGAGCACCTGCTGCGGATCATCCAGTCGTTCGTCATCGACCCGGGCCGTCCGCCGCGGACGGGCGAGGCCCTGCGTGACTACCTGCGGCGCTGGGTGGGGGGCGCCGTTTTGCCGTCCGGTGGGGGCGTTGGCGGGTCTTAGGCTGGACTCGGGACGCGAGGAGGACAGTCAGAGTGAGCGCGCTTGATGCATTCCTGGCGACGTGGTCGCAGGCCCGCGCCACCTTTGGTCAGGGCACTCCGAGCGAGGGAGCCCAGCTCGATCGGAGTGGTCAGCTGCGCGGATTGCAGGATGACGTGACGTCGGCTGCACCGGGTTCGAACTGGACGGGTTCGGGGTCTGACGTCTACGCCGACGCGAACAACAGGCATGCCCGCACTCTCGGCGACCTCGCCGATCTGGACAAGCGGCTCGGGGCGGAAGTCGACCGCTCGGCCGCGGTGGTAGCGGCCGGTCGCCGCGACCTGGACGCCGTCAGGCAGTGGGTGGTCGACGCCGCGGCAACCGTCCCGCGGACCGCGGCAGGCGATCGGATGCTGTGGTCGGTGGTCAGCAAGGGCTCCGGCGAGTTGACCGACATCGTCAACCGGTCCAACGGCGATCTCGCCGCAATCGCGCAGCGCATCCGCGGACTGGGCAGCGAGTACGACGAACTGGGGCAACCGAAGGAGTCTCCTGGCGCCGAGCCCATGAACGTCAAGGGCGACGGTGACGACAAGGGCGACGTACCCAAGACTGCACTCGATCTCAACGACATCGTTCGGAAGACGCCAGGTGCGCTCGGCGATCCCGGCTATATGGAATTGGTCCCCCATTCCGGTGTGTGGGTGCCCGACCCCAAGAGTCCCTTCTACCGACCGACACCTGTCGAGGCACCCCTCGACTACAACGACATCGAGTACTACCCGAACGTGCCCGGCAAGCCGAAGGTTCTCGGCCCCACGGGATACATGGAATTGGTGCCCGGGTCGGGGGCGTGGGTGCCCGACCCGAAAAGCCCCACCTACCAGCCACATACCCCCGAAGCACCCGTCGACTTGAACGAGATCCAAATCGTCGATCCGAAAGCCCTCATTCCGCGTGGACTCGTCGAACTGTGGCCGCATTCAGGCGTCCTGATGCCCGACCCGAACCTCGGTCGGCCCTTCTGAGCCACCGTCACCGACCGCGAACGGCGGCGACTGCCTTGACGAGGAGATCGGGCAGGAGCGGCTGGGCGTCGAAGCTTGGATTCAGGCGCGCTGCGACGTTGACATAGAGGCGGTTGTCGACGATCGCCGCGTAGTAGTACTCGACATCCGGGTAGCCATCGATCTGAATCTTGAGCGCTTCGGTGACCGCACCGTCGATAATCGGGGCAGTGATTCGTTCGGCCGTCCCACGTGTACGCACCGCGTCGTTCTTGACATCGAATGTCATTCGGTCGCAGTTGGTCGCAGGAATCTCCGCCGGAACCGTGACCGGCGCATCGGCATTGACGGCGATCGACTGTTTGTCCGGACCGTCGACGCGACTGCCATTCGTGTCCGCGCCGATCCGTCCATCCACCGGCTTGAGCAACGCACGGCACTGCTGCGGATCGACCGTAAACGGTTTTCCGTAGGACACCACGGCACCGACCTGATCGACATAGGCGGGGTCCAGTTTGGCCACCTCGAACCGAGACGGGGTGAAGTCGGGAGGAAAGTCATCCTTCACCTCGGCGAGACGGGCGAGCTCGTACCCGACAGCTGCGTCGGCAGATGTCGGCGGAGCGTTCTCCGACTCTTTGACGGAAGTCGAACAACCCGCCAGGGCAATACCAACGCACACCAGTAGCGGTAGGACGGTCGCACCCCGTAAATCCACCATGGCCTCAGCGTAAGTGCCGAACAATGACCCCAAACACACTTCTTACACGACCGTGAGCGGCAACGACTTTCGCTCCTCGAATACCCATGACGCACCGGCGGTGGGTGGGCTCGGCCTGGTCACGGTGAGGTCCAGCCGGCCGGTCTGACCGGCATGGTGTGCTCGGGCCGGATCTCGTCGCCGTCGGGCGTCTCGTATCGTAGCCGCGGCAGCGAGCCGCCGGTCCGCGCGTCGACGTAGGTGCTGCGCGGCTCCTTCTCGTCGAAGCCGTTGTCCTCGCCCCATTCCCGTAGCGCCACCACGAGGTGGAACAGTGCCTCGCCCCTTGGCGTGAGCACGTATTCGTTGTAGGCCGAGCCGCCCGCGTCCGGTCGCACCGAGAGCACGTCCGCCTCGACCAGCTGATGCAACCGGCCCGACAGGATGTTCTTCGCCACGCCGAGGCTGCGCTGGAACTGCGTGAATCGGGTCAGCCCCTCGAACGCGTCGCGCAGGATCATCAGCGTCCACTTGTCACCGACGACGTCGACCGTGCGCGCCACGGGACACGTGGATCGACCCAGTCGAGTGCTCATGCGACACCTCCTCCAGTGAACTGGTTGCGTTTTGCAACCAGCAAGCCTAGGGTCTGGTTTCAATCTAGTACCACTTTGTCACGCTTCAAAGGAAATGAGCCGATCAGATGACATGCACGGCCGACACCGCCAGCCAGGCGCCCCAGACCATCGGTTCGCGGATGGCCCTACTGCTGGCGTTCGTCAGTGGCGCCGCGGTGGCCAACGTCTACTACGCCCAACCGCTGCTGGACGATCTCGGTGCCCAACTGCAGATGTCGCCGGCCGCCCTGGGATGGGTGACGACGGCGACGCAGGGCGGCTACCTCGTTGGCCTGGTGATGGTGGTGCCGCTGGGTGACCGGTTCGACCGCCGTCGCATCATCCTCATCCAGTTGGCCCTCACCGCCATCGGACTTCTCGGCGCCGCCGTGGCGCCGTCGGCATGGACGTTCCTCGTCTTCTCTGCGCTCTTCGGTGCCGCATCGACGGTGGTTCAGGTGATCACTGCGTTCGCCGCGGCGGCCAGTCCACCCGGCCGACGCGGACGCACCGTCGGCGTGGTCACCAGCGGCGTGGTCCTCGGCATCCTGCTGGCGCGCACCGTATCCGGGTTCATCGCCGACCTCTGGGGGTGGCGTGCGGTCTTCGCCGTCGCCGCGGTGGTCATGCTCGGCGTCGCCGGGTGGTTGGCCGTGGTACTACCGCGCGACACCATCGCCAAGGAGGTCGTGCCGTACCGCGACGCCCTGACGTCGGTCGTCACGCTGACCATGCGGGACAGGACCTTCCGCGTGCGCAGCCTCATCGGCGGACTGATGTTCGCGAGTTTCGGCGCGGCATGGGGGTCGATGGCGTTACCACTGGCCACCACGCCGTGGCACCTGACGACGGCGCAGATCGGACTGTTCGGCATCGTCGGGGCCGCAGGGGCACTCGGCGCATCGGGCGCGGGCCGGTGGGCCGACCGGGGCCGCGCCGAGGTCGCCACCGGCGCGATGCTGATCGCCTTCCTCGCGTCGTGGGTGGCGATCGCCCAAACCCCGAGTTCCCTGCTACTTCTCGCGATCGGCCTCGTCGTCCTCGACTTCGCCGGCGAGGCAATTCACGTCATCAATCAACACCTCATCGTGGAGTCCGACCCCACGGCGACCACCCGACTCATCGGCGGCTACATGGTCTACTACTCGATCGGCACCGGCGCCGGGGCCATCGCGGCCACCGTCGCCTACGCCCATGGCGGGTGGACCGAGGCAAGCGTCGTCGGAGCCGCGTTCGCCGTCGCCGCCCTCGTCGTCTGGGCCGGCGATCGATTGATCAGACGACCGTCAGCGGCAACGACTTTCGCTCCTCGAATACCCACGACGCACCGCCGCTGAACCGGACGACCGAGACCTCACGCAGTTCCTCTGCCACCGTGTCGGTCTCGATCAAACGCGCAGTCCAGTCCGCGTCGTTACCAGACATCTCCACGCGCAGGTGCGGGTCGATGGCGGCGACGATCGCCTGCAGTGGGCGCTTCTCGCGCCGGACTCACCAGCGAGATCCATGCGCCGTCCTCGTGGGCGGGCGATTTGCGAACCTGCGACGGAGTCCGTCTCGACATCGGCCGACACGTACGCCGCCGGGTTGAGCATCGGATGCAGTTCGAGTGTCCGCATCGCACCCTCGATCCCGCCCGGTAACCCAAGCGCCACGATGAATGCGTTCGGCCGCGATGCCCGCGATGCCGGTCAGCTGGTTCTTGCAGATCTTCGCGGCGAGCGCGGTGTCGGCACCGGCACGCTTGCCTACAGCCATGACGAAGGACAAATTCAGCAGGTGCATCTGCAGACACACCTCGTCGGCGATGCGCACCAGCGCCGAGTGCGAGAACGCGCCGAAGTCGAGGTCGGAGAGCAGTGGGCCGGAGTAATCCGCGTTGCCCTCGTCGCCGGGATCGATCGCGTCGAGTTGCGTTCTGGCGGCCTCTGTTCGGCGGATCACGTCCATCGCCGGGTGGTCCTCGACCTCCGGATAGGAGTCATCGATGATCACCGTCCACGCGCAGTGCGGGTGGCGGTCCGCCGGGGTGCGCGGCGGCCGGTGGATGGGTCGGATCTGCGCTCTCCGGTTGGTCGCCACCGCCGTCGCGTCGAACGTGGGGTCTTCGATGTCGTGGCACATGCCCCGGACATAGTCCTCACCAAATGGCTCGTTATCGACTAGCGCGCCGCAGTGGTCGAGGTGGAATTCACCGTGCCACCGGTCGTGCACGGTGTAGCGGAAATCCATGAACTGCGGTGGAGCACCGATGTCGAGCTGCAGGCCTTTGAAGATCGTCACGACGTCGTCGCCCTCGTAGTTCAGGGCCTTCTGCATCCGCTGCGTGTAGATCGGGCTGCAGCCCATCCATTCCTCGATCGCGATCTGCAACATCTCCGGGTGGCCGAAAGGTTTTATGCACCAACCCATTCCGGACCGGTCGATCAGCTGACCGATCAGCAACAGCTCGGGGACCAGCGTCGCCAGCTCGTCGCGCGACAACGCGGCATATCTACTCATCATCGAGGGTCTTGCCCGTATTCATCTTGACGGCGGCGTTGACGTTGGCTCGCTTGTCCTCGGCCGTACCGGTTTTGGCGGCCTTCTTGCGCTTGGCCGCGACGCGCCCCACCACCCCGTTGAATCCCGATGCCAGGGGGAAGCCGACGTAGTGGGTGAGGAAGATCGCCATCTCCTTGAGCTCGTCCTCGGTGAGCTCGTCGTTCGCCAACGCGGCGTTCACCTGGACCTCCGTCAGATCCTGCAGTCCTAGCGCGGTCACCACGGTCAGCGTCATCAGCCGCTTGTCGCGCATCGACAGGCCCGGTCGCGTCCAGATCGAGCCGAACAGGTGATCGACGGTGAGATCGAAGTAGGGATCGCCCTCCATGTTCGGCATCTCCCACGAGTAGACCTCGTTCATCTTCTCGAGGCCCTTGCGGCGCAGTTCGTCCATGGTCACTCCTTCGAAGTCGAAGCGCTATGTGGGACACCGAGTCCAGCGGCGAGGTCACGCAAGGCAATCTCCGCCAGCGGCAGCTCCACTCCGGTGGACTCGCCAAGCCCGAGCGCCAACTTGAGGTCCTTCTCGGCCAGTCCGCGGGTGTGTACGAAGGGGCCGTACAAGAAGTGGTCGGGCTGAAGCGGTTTGGTGTCGTCGCGGGCCATGATCGCGCCGGGTCCACCGCTCTGCGCATCGCTGTGTCGCACCACCCGCCCCAGCTTTTGCAGGTCGATACCCGCCGCCTCCGCCAGCCTCTGCGCCTCGCACGCGGCGGCGAAGCCGATGTAGGTCAACATGTTGCGGGCCAGTTTCATCCGGGTGCCCGCCCCCGGCTCGCCCGCGCGCACCACCATGGAGGCCCACTGCTTGAACACGGGTTTGACCACGTCATAGGAGTCGTCGTCCGCCCCGACCATCACGGCCAACTCGCCCTTGTCCGCGGCGCCTGCGCCACCGCTGACCGGCGCATCGACGATATGAATACCCCTGGGCCGCAGTTGTTCAGCGAGCTCACCGGCCGTATCGGGTTCGATCGTCGAATGAATTGCGATGACTGTACCGGGTTTCGCGTGCACGGCGAGTTCGCCAACCACCTCACGCACCTGCGCGTCGGTGAGCACGGTGACACTTATGACGTCGGCTTCGGCGACGTCGGCGACGCCGTCGGCCAATGTCGCCCCGAGCTCGGCCAGGGGGGTCATGGCTTCGGTGCGGACATCGAATACGACGAGACCGCCGGGCCACTCCACGAGCCGCTTGGCCATGGGGGCGCCCTGGTTGCCGAGGCCGATATAGCCGAGCTTCACGTCGGTCATCGGATGATCTGTCCGCCGTCGACGTTGAATATCTGGCCGGTGATCCACTTGGCCTGATCCGACAACAGGAACAGCAACATGCCGACCAGATCGTCGGTTTCGCCCATCCGCGACAGCGGAATGCCCTTGACGATGTCGGCGACCATCTCCTGCGGCGTCGTGGTCCGGTTGGCCTCGGTGTCGATCGGACCCGGCGCGATCGCGTTGATCCGGATGTTCTGGCCCCCGAGCTCGGTGGCCAGCTGCTGGGTGAGGCCGTTGATGCCCACCTTCGCCAACCCGTAGAAGTTGGAGTACAGCCACGCCGCGGTCGAGGACTGGTTCACGATCGCCCCGCCGCCCCGCTTGGCCATCTTGCGGTAGACGGCACGGGTGCACACCAGCGCGCCGTCCATGTTCACGCTCATGAACTTCTTGTAGTAGTCCCAGTCGACGGTGATGAGGAAATCCAGTTTCATCCCACCGAAGATCGCGGCGTTGTTCACCAGGTAGTCGATGCCGCCGAACTCCGTCAGCGTTTGAGCGGCCATCTCCTTGGCGGAATCGGGGTCGCTGACGTCGACCCGCACGGCGAGCGCGTTGCCGCCCTCGCCCAAGATGGCGTCGGCGACCTTCTGGGCGCCCTCGGCGTTGATGTCGGCGACCACCACCGCCGCGCCCTCGCGCGCGAGCGCCTCCGCGTACGCCTGGCCGATGCCGCCACCGGCCCCGGTGACGATCGCAACCTTCTCGTCGAACTGACCCATGGTGCTCCTTCTCTACCTTTGCGCCGAATGGCCACTTATTGCACGGATTTCAGGAGATCCCATGACATAACTGGCCACTCGGCGTCACACTGCCGTGGCAATGACCTTGGTCTCGAGGTATTCCTCGAAACCGGCCAGCCCCATCTCCCGGCCGATGCCGGACTGCTTGTAGCCGCCGAACGCGGCGTCGGCGGAGTACCAGACCCCGCCGTTGACGTTGACGGTGCCGACCCGCATGCGTGCCGCCACCCCGGCCGCCCGCGCCGCGTCCGAGCTGAACACCGTCCCGGACAACCCGTAGGGCGAGTCGTTGGCGATGCGCACCGCGTCGTCGTCGCCGTCGTGGGCGATGACGGTGAGGACCGGTCCGAAGATCTCCTCGCGGGCGACCCGTGCGTCGTTGGTCAAACCGGAGATCACGGTCGGCTCGATGAAGTAGCCGGTGTCGCGCTCCGCCGGACGGCCACCGCCGCAGGCGAACTTGCCGCCCTCGTCGATGGCCAAGTCCAGGTAGCCCTGCACGCGGTCCCGTTGCCGGGCCGAGATGACCGGCCCGCACACCGTGCCGGGATCGGTCGGGTCGCCGGGTTTGATCGATCCCATGGTCGCGGCCGCGGCCTCGACGGCCTCCTCGTAGCGGGCCCGCGGAACCACCAGGCGGGTGGTGATCGCACAGCCCTGGCCGGCGTGCATGGCAGCGGTGAACGCCGACATCGAGCATGCGCCAGCCAGATCCGCGTCGTCGAGAACCAGGAAAGCGGACTTGCCGCCCAGTTCCAGGAACACCTTCTTGATGGTGGCCGCGGCGTCGGCCATGACCGCACGCCCGGTGTTCGTCGACCCGGTGAACGACACCATGTCGACGCGCGGGTCCTTCGACAGCAGGGCACCCACCGCGTGGTCGCTGGCGGTGACGATGTTGACGACGCCCGCAGGAAAGTCGGTGTATTCGGTGATCAACTCGCCGAGCACCGCCGCGCACCACGGAGTGTCGGGAGCGGGCTTGAGCACCAAGGTGTTTCCCGCGGCCAGCGCGGGGGCGAGCTTGGCCAGGTTGATCTGGTGCGGGAAGTTCCACGGCGTGATCGCCCCGACCACGCCGACGGCTTCGCGGGCCATGGTGCGATTGGTCGGGATGCCCATCGGTTCCGCACGACCCAGCTCGACGTTCCACGAATAGGACTCGGCGGTGTTCGCGGCGAAGCTCAGGTCCTCGACCGGGCCCTCCAGTTGCGCCATCGACGTCAACATCCGTGGCGCGCCCACCTCGGCAACCGTCAACTCCCGTAATTCCTCGATGTGGTCGCGCATCGCCTGTCGCAGCTGACGAATGCACCGCACCCGCAGTTCGACGTTCGTCGACCAGTCCGTCTCGTCGAACGCCCTGCGCGCCGCACCGATCGCCGAACCCATGTCCTCGGCGCTCGCATCAGCCGCGACGCCGAGCACCTCTTCGGTAGCCGGATTGGCCGTCGGGAACGTGCCAGCACCGCCCGCCACCAACTCGCCGTCGATCAGCAGCCGACTCTCGCGATCGCCCAATAGCGGCATCTGAACTCCTGTGGGATTCCCTGGACAACTGTCCGGCTACGTTGGTTCGAACCATAGCCTCAGACGCCCGCCGGTGGCAAGGGCCGACGCCTCAACCATCTGCGGAGGCCTCGAATTCGTGCACGTTGAGCAGCCATTTTGATTGATGAGCTTGCCTAAGTCCGCCATCGTCGGATAACTTGGACATGTGTCCAGTGATGCAGTGGTTGCGATCACGGGAGCGGCCGCGTCCTCCGAGGCCGCGCCTGACGAGACGCAGCGCAATCGTCGGCAGGAAGAGACCTTCCGCAAGGTCCTCACGGCAGGCATGGAGATGTTGCGCGAATCGTCCTACGCCGATCTGACGGTGCGGGCGGTCGCCGCGCGCGCCAAGGTCGCACCGGCCACGGCGTACACCTACTTCTCGTCGAAGAACCATCTGATCGCCGAGGTGTATCTGGATCTGATGCGCCAGGTGCCGTACTTCACCGACGTCAACGAGCCCATGCCGAACCGTGTCGAGAAGGCGCTGCGCACCCTCGCGCTGGCGATAGCCGACGAGCCCGAGGTGGCGGCCGCCTGTACGACGGCGCTGCTGTCCAGCAGCGACCCGACCGTCCGCAAGGTGCGCGACCGCATCGGCGCCGAGATACACCGCCGGATCAGGTCGGCGGTCGGCCCCGATGCCGACCCGCGCGTGGTGTCAGCGCTGGAGATGACGTACTTCGGCGCCTTGGTCAATGCAGGCAGCGGCGCCTTCACCTACCACCAGATCGCCGACCGGCTCAGCTACGTGGTCGGCCTGATCCTCGGAGAGGATCGTTGATGTGCGCTCGGAGAGGATCGTTGATGTGCGCTCGGAGAGGATCGTTGATGCGTGCGATTGGAGACGGTCGATGACCGTCGAAACGAGCGACTTGGTCCTCGACCCGTACGACTACGACTTCCACGACGATCCGTACCCGTACTACCGACGTCTTCGCGATGAGGCTCCGCTCTACCACAACGACGAGCTGAACTTCTGGGCCCTGTCACGGCACCACGACGTGTCGCAGGGCTTCCGCAATAGCACCACGTTGTCCAACCTGTACGGCGTCTCGCTCGACCCGATCTCGCGTACCACCGACGCGCACAAGGTGATGTCGTTCCTTGCTCTCGATGACCCTGGCCACTTGCGGTTGCGCACTCTGGTGTCGAAGGGCTTCACGCCCCGGCGCATTCGCGAGTTGGAGTCGCGGGTTACCGAGATCGCCGTGCAGCATCTCGACACCGCCTTGCAGTCCGGCTCTTCGGAGGTTCCTTTCGATTTTGTCGACGAGTTCGCGGGCAAGCTTCCGATGGACGTGATCTCCGAACTGATGGGCGTGCCCGTCGAGGACCGGGACCGCATCCGCGCCCTGGCCGACGGTGTCATGCACCGCGACGAGGGCGTGGCCGACGTGCCCGTCTCGGCGATGCAGGCCTCCGGTGATCTGCTGGTCTACTACGCCGACATGGTCGACTCGCGGCGCAAGAAGCCGTCCGACGACCTGACGTCGGCGCTGTTGGAGGCCGAGATCGACGGCGACCGGCTCACCGACGAAGAGATCATGGCGTTCCTGTTCCTGATGGTGGTCGCGGGCAACGAAACCACCACCAAACTGCTTGCCAACGCGGCGTATTGGGGCTTCAAGAACCCCGACCAACTCGCCCCCGTATTCGACGATCACGAGCTGGTCACCCCGTGGGTCGAGGAGACGCTGCGCTACGACACCTCCAGCCAGATTTTGGCCCGCACGGTCGCGGGCGAGCTGACGCTCTACGACACCACGATCCCCGACGGCGACGTGCTGCTCCTGCTGCCGGGTTCGGCCAACCGCGACGACCGGGTCTTCGAGAACGCCGACGAGTACCGCATCGGCCGTGAAATCGGTTCGAAGTTGGTGAGTTTCGGCAGCGGCGCGCACTTCTGTCTCGGCGCGCACCTCGCACGCATGGAGGCCCGCGTGGCCCTCGTCGAATTGTTCAAGCGGATTCGCGGTTTCGAGGTGGACGAGGCGAACGCCGTCCGCGTCCACTCCAGCAATGTCCGCGGGTTCGCCCATCTACCCGTCACAGTGGAGGTCAGGTAGTGCCGCGTTTCGAACCACTTCCCGATCGCAGGCCGGCGATCGTCGCCGGTGCCTCGTCCGGCATCGGCGCGGCCACCGCGATCGAGCTGGCAGGTCATGGCTTTCCCGTCGCGCTCGGCGCGCGCAGGGTGGACAAGCTCGACGAACTCGTTGCCCAAATCCGCGCCGACGGCGGCGAGGCGGTGGCGTTTCACCTCGACGTCACCGACCCAGACTCGGTGAAATCCTTTGTCTCCCAATCTATCGACGCACTCGGCGAGATCGAGGTGCTCGTCGCCGGCGCTGGCGACACCTACTTCGGTCGGCTGCACGAGATCAGCACCGACGAGTTCGAAGGCCAGATCCAGGTTCACCTGATCGGCGCGAACCGGTTGGCCACCGCAGTCGTTCCCGCCATGGTGGAACGCCAACGCGGTGACGTCATCTTCGTCGGCTCGGACGTGGCGTTGCGGCAGCGTCCGCACATGGGTGCCTACGGCGCGGCCAAGGCTGCGCTGGTCGCAATGGTGACCAACATGCAGATGGAACTCGAGGGCACGGGCGTCCGCGCCTCGATCGTGCACCCGGGGCCGACCAAGACCTCGATGGGATGGAGCCTTCCCGCCGAATTGATCGGTCCCGCACTGGAGGACTGGGCCAAATGGGGTCAGGCGCGCCACGACTACTTCCTGCGCGCCGCCGACCTCGCCAGGGCGATCACCTTCGTGGCCGAGACACCGCGCGGCGGGTTCATCGCCAGCATGGAGCTTCAGCCCGAGGCGCCATTGGCCGACAAGTTGGACCGTCAGAAGCTCGCGTTGAGCGACGAGGGGATGCCCGGTTCCGGGGGTACGAGCGAAGCGAGAGGGGAATCGACACGGGGGACGAGCGAAGCGAGAGGGGAATCGACACGGGGGACGAGCGAAGCGAGAGGGGAATCGACACAGTGACGATCACCAAGGAAGTGCCCCGCGTTTCCGGCGGCGAGGAAGAACACGGGCATCTCGAGGAGTTCCGCACCGATCCCATCGCCTTGATGCACCGCATTCGCGAGGAATGCGGTGACGTCGGCTGGTTCCAGCTCGTCGACAAGCACGTGGTCTTCCTGTCCGGCGCCGAGGCCAATGAGTTCTTCTTCCGTTCGGCCGACGAGGATCTCGACCAGGCAGCGGCGTACCCGTTCATGACGCCGATCTTCGGTCAGGGCGTGGTGTTCGACGCAAGCCCGGAGCGGCGCAAGGAGATGCTGCACAACTCGGCGCTGCGCGGTGAGCAGATGAAGGGCCACGCCGCCACCATCGAGGGCGAAGTCAAGAAGATGATCGCCGACTGGGGCGAGGAAGGGGAGATCGAGCTCCTCGACTTCTTCTCCGAGCTGACCATCTACACCTCCACGGCGTGCCTCATCGGCCTGAAGTTCCGCGAACAGCTCGACGCCCGGTTCGCGCACTACTACCACGAACTCGAACGCGGCACCGACCCGTTGTGTTACGTCGACCCGTATCTTCCGATCGAGAGCTTTCGGCGTCGCGACGAAGCCCGCGTGAAGCTCGTCGCACTCGTTCAGGAGATCATGGACGGACGCATCGCGAACCCGCCGAAGGACAAGAGCGATCGCGACATGCTCGACGTGCTGGTGTCGATCCGCGACGACGAGGGCAACCCGCGCTTCTCCGCCGACGAGGTCACGGGGATGTTCATCTCGCTGATGTTCGCAGGCCACCACACCAGCTCGGGCACGTCGTCGTGGACGTTGATCGAACTGATCCGCCACGCCGACGTCTACGCCGAGGTCCTCGCCGAGCTCGAGGAGCTCTACGCCGACGGACAGGAGGTGAGTTTCCATGCGCTGCGCCAGATTCCGAAGCTGGACAACGTGGTCAAGGAAACCCTGCGCCTGCACCCGCCGCTGATCATCCTGATGCGGGTGGCCAAGGGCGAGTTCGAGGTGGCGGGCTTCCCGATCCACGACGGCGACTTCGTGGCCGCCTCCCCGGCGATCTCGAACCGGATTCCCGAGGACTTCCCCGATCCGGATGCCTTCAAGCCGGACCGCTACGACAAGCCCGACCAGGCCGACGTCGTCAATCGGTGGACGTGGATTCCGTTCGGAGCGGGCAGGCACCGCTGCGTCGGTGCCGCGTTCGCCACCATGCAGATCAAGGCGATCTTCTCGGTTCTGTTGCGCGAGTACGAGTTCGAGATGGCCCAGCCCGCCGACAGCTACCAGAACGACCACACCAAGATGGTGGTCCAGCTGGCCCGGCCGGCCAAGGTGCGCTATCGCAAGCGGACCATATAGGCCCAGGAGATTGCAGCGATGGGTTACCGAGTCGAAGTCGACCTGGACCTGTGCCAGGGCCACGCCATGTGCGAGCTCGAGGCACCCGACGTCTTCACGGTGCCCAAACGCGGCAAGGTCGAGATCCTCGATCCCGAGCCGCCGGACGAAGCCTTGGACGAGGTCCGACGTGCGGTTGACATGTGTCCCACCCAAGCCCTGTTGATCACCAAGAAGGAATGAAAGAGGTAAGCCATGCCCTCACTGCCGCGGGAACAGATGGAAGATTGGGTACAGAGGTGGTTGCAGGTCAACCGCGATGCCGAGAAGGCCGGTGATTGGAAGGCGTTGGCGGACTTCTACGCCGACGACGCCACCTACGGCTGGAACATTGGCCCCAAGGAAGACGTGATGTGCGTCGGCGCCAAGGAGATTCGCGAAATCGCTTTAGGTCTGGAGATGGCGGGTCTCGAAGGGTGGAAGTACCCGTACCAGAAGGTGATCATCGACGACAAGCAGGGCGAGGTCGTCGGGTTCTGGAAGCAGGTCGTCACCGACCCCGACGACCCGTCGGCGCAGGAGCGCGAGATCTACGGCATCGGTGGCAGCTGGTTCCGCCTCAATGCCGACGCGTTGATCGAATGGCAGCGCGACTTCTTCGACTTCGGCCACGTCCAGAAGCTCTACCTCGATCTCATGACGAGCGGAAAGTTGTCCAAGGGCATGCAGGAGCGGATCGAACGCAGCCTGGCCGGCGAGAAGCTGCCCGGCTACTACCCACTGGGCCAGGCCCCGGTTCCCATTTGGTAGGCCTGCAGCCAACCACCCGGTTGGTCATGCTGTGATGTAGGTAACTTAGTCTGACTTCCGTCGTCCCCCACCCCGAAAGCAGGTCGATATGAAGACAAAGGGCGCTCTTCTCTGGGAGTTCAACCAGCCGTGGTCGGTCGAGGAGATCGAGATCGGCGATCCCGTCAAGGACGAGGTCAAGATCCAGATGGAAGCGGCCGGGATGTGCCATTCCGACCACCACCTGGTCACCGGCGGCATCCCGATGGCCGGTTTCCCGGTGCTGGGCGGGCACGAGGGGGCGGGCGTCGTCACCGAGGTGGGGCCAGGCGTCGAAGGCCTGGCTCCCGGAGATCACGTCGTGCTGTCCTTCATTCCGTCCTGTGGCACATGTCCGTCGTGCCAGGCCGGGATGCGCAACCTGTGCGATATCGGTGCAGTTCTGCTCAGTGGCACGTCGGTCTCCGACGGTACCCACCGTGTTCACGCCAACGGTAAGCCCGTCTTCCCGATGACGCTGCTCGGCACGTTCAGCCCCTTCATGGTGGTGCACAAGAGCTCGGTGGTGAAGATCGACCCGTCGATCCCCTTCGAGGTGGCCTGCCTGGTGGGCTGCGGTGTGACGACGGGCTACGGCTCTGCCGTCCGGACCGCCGACATCCGCCCCGGCGACGACGTCGCGGTGATCGGCGTCGGCGGCGTTGGCATGTCTGCACTGCAGGGTGCGGTCGCCGCGGGCGCGCGCAACATCTTCGTCATCGAGCCGGTCGACTGGAAGCGCGACGCCGCCCTGAAGTTCGGGGCCACGCATGCCTATCCGGACATCGAGAGCGCTTTCGGGGGTGTCGCCGAGGCGACGCAGGGACTGATGGCCAAGAAGGTCATCGTGACCGTAGGTGAACTGCACGGCAAGGATGTCGACAACTACGTCAACCTCACGTCCAAGGGTGGCACGACGGTGCTGACGGCCATCGGCAGCATGCTGGACACCGAGGTGACGTTGAACCTGGCGATGCTGACCCTGATGCAGAAGAACCTGCAGGGCACCATCTTCGGCGGCGGCAACCCGCACTTCGACATCCCCCAGCTGTTGTCGATGTACAAGGCGGGCAAGCTCAATCTCGACGACATGATCACCCGCCAGTACAAGCTGGAGCAGATCAACGACGGCTACACGGACATGCTGCAGGGCCGCAACATCCGCGGCGTCATCCGCTACACCGACGCCGACAGGTAGGGAGATGGCCGGTGGCGGGAACGCAGCTGCCTAGCGGCTTCCGCCACCTGCTGGCGCCGGGCCGCATCGGTCGCATGGAGCTGCGCAATCGCATCGTGATGTCTCCCATGGAGACGATGTACGGCACGCCCGACGGGTTGCCGTCAGAACGCACCCGCGACTACTTCGTGGCCAGGGCGAAGGGCGGCGTCGGGCTGATCACCGTCGGCGCGACGGGCATCGACCATCACCATCCCGAGACGCCCGGCGGTCTGCACCTTGGCACCGACACCGCGGTGGACGCGCATCGGGCACTGGTCGACGCGGTGCACGAACACGGCGCCAAGATCCAGCCGCAGATCGTGCACGCGGGTCCGGACGGCCTTGGGCCCGAGATGCACGGGGTCACCTCGATCGGGCCCTCGGTCATCCCGTCGTATCTCACCGGCAGGCCCTCGGCCGAGGTCAGCCACCAGCAGATCGTCGAGGTGTTCGACCTGTTCAAGGCCGCGGTGCGGCGCGCCGCCGAGGCCGGCTACGACGGCATCGAACTGCACGCCGCCCACGGCTACATGTTCCTCGGTTCCTTCCTTGCCCCGCAACGCAATCGACGCACCGACTCCTACCGCGGCGATTCAGTACAGGGCCGGCTGCGAGTGGTGCTGGAGGCGCTGGCGGCCATCAGGTCGGAGGTCGGCGACGCACTGCCAATCACCTTGCGCATCTCCGGTTACGAACGGGTCGCCGGTGGCCGGCCGATGTCGGAGACCGCGCAGGTGGCACCTCAGCTGGTCGCCGCGGGGGTGAACGCCTTCCACGTCAGCGGCGGTGTCATCGACAGGTTGGTGACGGGCATGGTCAACGCCGCCGACGACGGCGATGCGCTGAACGTCGGCGCGGCGGCCGCCGTCAAACAGGTCGTCGACGTTCCGGTGATCGCCGTCGGCCGCATCCACGACCCGGACCGCGCCGAATGGATCCTGGCCAACGGTCGCGCGGACTTCATCGCGATGGGCCGACCGATGCTCGCCGACCCCGAACTCGCGATCAAGGTCGCGTCGGGCCAGGCAGAGCGGATCCGGCGATGCATCTCGTGCGAGAACTGCATCGACGCGATGGAACAACGCTTTTCGGTCGACTGCGCGGTGAACCCGCGAACGGGCAAGGAACGCGAGCTGACCGTCCGGCGCGCCGAGCGCACCAAGCGGGTGACAGTGATCGGCAGCGGACCAGCCGGGCTGGAGGCCGCGCGGGTGGCCGCCGAGCGGGGCCACCAGGTCACGCTGTTCGAGCGCAACGACCAGATCGGCGGCGCGCTGCTGTGGGCGTCGATCCTGCATCCGGAGAACGAACCATTCCTGCGCTATCTACGTGACGAGATCGGCCGCAGCAGCGTCAACGTCGTTCTGGGACACGAGGTTGCGGCCGACGACGTCATGGAGTCAGAGCCCGATGCGGTGGTGGTGGCCAACGGCGGGCAGGTGGTACTCCCCACCATCCCCGGTGACCACCTTGCTCTGGTGCACAGCGGCCCCGCGCTGCGTGAACTGCTGGCCGGGCACGCAGCTGACGATGCGCCGGGTTGGCAGCGCCTCGGCGCGCGGGTCCTTGGCGGTTGGCGTCAACGGCTGGTGCGCCCCGGCACGGTCCGGCTGGCCACCAAGGCGTGGATGCCGCTGGGCGACCGTGTCGCGATCGTAGGTGGTGATCTGGTCGCGCTCGAACTCGCCGAATTCCTCGCCGCCCGTGGCCGTTTGGTGACGGTCCTCGAGTCGGGCAAGGCCGTCGCGCCGGAGATCGGCAACAAGCGCAAGACCGAACACATGGACCGGCTGGACCACCTCGGTGTCACCGTGCACGTGCGCGCCGCGGTGGAACGGATCGATCCGGCGGGGGTGGTGTTCACCCCGTCCGGCGGCACCAGCCGCCACCTGCCCGCCGACAGCGTCGTCGTCGCGGGCACCCTGCAAGCCAACACCGAACTGCGCGAAAAACTCGCAGCCGCACTGCCCAACACCCGGGTCGCGGCCGCGGGCGACTGCACCGGTTTGGGACTCATCCGCAAGGCCACCGAGGACGGCGCCCGCGCCGCCTGCGCCATCTAACAAGAGGAGAAGCATCGTGTCACAGGAGACCGTTCAGCAGTCACCGGTAGTCGCCGCGTCTGAGTCATCGTGGCGGTGCGTTCAGGCAGGCGACCGTGAGGGCTGGCTGGCCCTGATGGCCGATGACGTCGTGCTCGAGGATCCGATCGGCGAGTCCGTCACCAACCCAGACGGCACCGGGGTGCGCGGAAAGGAAGCCGTCGCGGCGTTCTACGACGCGAACATTGGACCGAATCAGCTGACCGTGACCCGCGAGGCGACGTTTCCGTCGAGCTCGCCGACCGAGATCGCCTACATCCTGGTGCTGCACACCGAGTTTCCGAACGGGTTCACGGCCACGGTGCGCGGAGTGTTCACCTATCGCGTCGACGACCACGGCTTGATTACCAACCTGCGCGGCTACTGGAACATGGACGCCATGAAGTTCGGCCAGAAGGACGAGAGCTGACCGGCAACCTGACCGGCCGCGGGGCCGTCGTCGTCGGCGGCTCCCGCGGGATTGGGTTGGCCGTTTCGGAGCTGCTGGCCGCCCAGGGCGCCGGGGTGGTCGTCAACGGCCGCGACGCCTGCGCGGTCGATCAAGCCGTCGCTCGCATCGGCAACGGCGCCATCGGGTTTCCGGGATCGCCCGCAGACCCCGCCATCGCCGACGCGTTGATCGACTCCTGTGTCGCCGAGTTCGGCGGCATCGACATCCTGGTGAACTGCGCCGGCGCCGCCGAGCCTGCCGGCTCGTCGATCCTGAACATCACCTCGGCGCAGTTCCGCGACCTACTCGACGCTCATCTCGGGACGACGTTCGAGACGTGCCGGGCAGCGGCACCGAAGATGGTCGCACGGGCCAGCGCCGCGATCGTCAACACCAGTTCGTTCGCGTTCCTCGGCGACTACGGCGGCACCGGCTACCCGGCAGGCAAGGGCGGCGTCAACGGATTGACGATGGCGATCGCCGCCGAGCTGAAGCCGCACGGGGTCCGCGCGAACGTGGTGTGCCCGGGCGCGAAGACGCGACTGTCGACCGGACCCGACTACGAGGCGCAGATCGCGGACCTGAACCGCCGCGGCCTGCTGGACGAGGCCAGCACACAGGGGGCGCTCGACGCAGCTCCCCCCGAATACGTCGCGCCGACCTACGCCTATTTGGTCAGCGACAAGGCAAAGGACGTCACCGGTCAGATCTTCATCGCCGCAGGTGGTTTCGTGGGGCGCTTCGACCGTCCCACACCGAGCATCGTGGCCTACCGCGATCACCACGACGCGCCGCCATGGACGGTCGACGAGCTCGGCGAGCTGATCTAGTCAGCCCCGCGGGGGCGCCGTCAGATCGTAGATCGTGGTGTCCCCCAGCACGATCGGCGTGAAGTGCGACTGCACCCACTGCTGGATCAGGCCGCTGGGGAGCAGGTGCTGATCCGGGCGGTAGTCGGTGCGGTGGTCCCCCGTCATCGCAATGAAGTAGTGGATGTCGTGCGCGGCGACGAACTGTTCGAACCTCTTGCGCGACGGCGACGGGTCAGTGCCGTTGAATCCGCCCAGCGGCATCACCCCTCGCTGCGTCGCCAGTTGGTAACCGGCCGCGCAGCTGGATCCGACCGTCGCCGCGACCCAGGTGTACCGATCGGCATCCACCTCGAGCCGGTCGACCACCTCGGGCGACGGATTGCCGGGTTCAAGCAGGGAGCACAGCCCCGCTTTCGGAGGCGGCGCACCCATCTCCTCGCGCTTGTACGCCGCCGTGGCCATCTGCGCGGCGACCGGGCCCGTCAGGGGGCCTGCTGCCGGCAACGCCCCCGACGTCTGGTGCGACACCGTGGTCACCGCGAAGGCCAGCGGCCCGGCCAGGCCCAAGACGACGATCGCCGTCAATGCCACCGCGGGACCGCCGCGGCCGGCGCGCCCACGGCGCGTCAACCCGGGCCAGCCAGAACAGCAGTACGACGGCTGCGGCGATCGGCACCCACCTCAGCCACGGGTAGTAGTGCGGATAGTGGTGCAGCACCGCGTAAGCCGTGGCGGCGGTCGCAACCCCGGCCGCCGCCAGAGTGGCCCGTGCCCATACCCGTGTGCGGGCCGCCCAGCACACCGGGATCCCGATGCCCACCAGCGCCGCGACCGGTGGCGCCAGTATCACGGTGTAGTAGGAGTGGAAGATCCCGGCCATCATGCTCAACACCGTGACGAAGACGATCAACCACAGTCCCCACGCCAACACCGACGCCCGCTTGACGTCGCGGCGCGGCGCACGCCACCGCAACGCCAGCAGCGCCACCAGGAAGACGACCGCGGCGGGCAGCAGCCAGGCGATCTGACCGATCTGGTCGCCTTCGAACAGCCGGCCGAATCCCGGACGGGATGCGGTCGTGACCACCGCCGACGGGCGGTCCAGTGGTAGTCCGACACTGCCGACCTCGTGGCCGCTGAGCCGGCCGAAGCCGTTGTACCCCAACGTCAGTTCCAGCTCCGAGTTGTGTTGCGATCCCCCGATCCACGGTCGGTCGTCCGCCGGCCACAGCTGCACCAGCGCCACCCACCAGCCGCAGACCACGACGGCCACCACGACGGACAGCGCAATCTGCCAGGTCCGCCGCACCCACGTCCGCGGGCCGGCGACGAGGAATGGGACGAACAGAGCGGGCAGCATCAGGACGACCACCAGCTGCTTGGTCAGGTATCCGCAGCCGATCAGCGCACCGCACAGCACTAGCCACCGCGTGCGCCCGTCGTCAACCGCGCGCAGCGCCGCCCACAGGGCGGCCACCAGAAGCAGCTCCAACAGTGCGTCGGGGTTGTTGTGCCGGAAGATCGCCACCACCACCGGCGTCAGAGCGAACACCAGACCCGCGGTCAGACCCGACGCGTCGCCGAACCTGCGGCGCACGGTGTCCCACACCAGCGCGACGGCCGCCACGCCCATCAGCACTTGCGGCACCAGGATGCTCCACGCGTTGAGGCCGAACACCCGCACCGACAACGCCGTGGGCCACAACGACATCGGCGGCTTGTCGACCGTGATGGAGTTCCCCGCGTCCGACGACCCGAACAGGAACGCCTTCCACGACTGTGAACCGGCCTGTGCGGCAGCCGAATAGAACGCGTTGGCCCAACCTTGCACACCGAGGTTCCACATAAACAACACCGTGCTGCCAATGAGCAGCGCGGTGAGTGACCAACGAACCCGGGTCACCTGCGATGTACGCCGAACACCCTTCGCAACGCGACGAACCGTACCAGGGTGGCGACCAGGTTGGCGACCACCAGAATCGACAACTCGACCACCTTGTCCGACCGTCGGGTCGAAGCGGTGCAACACGAATAGCGATCCGCTGGTGATGGCCAGGCCGAACGCGAAGACCATCAGCCCGTGCATCTGATGGCGCGTGATCCCGCTGCGACCGCGGATGCCGAACGTGAAGGCTCGGTTGGCGGCGGTGTTGGCGATCGCGGTGATCAGCAACGCGATCAGGTTTGCTGCCTGCGCGCCCATCATCGGATGCAACACCAGATACAGCAGGGCATACGCCAACGTGCATGCCACGCCGACGATCCCGAAGCGCACCAACTGCCCGACCATGCCGTAGGGAACCCCCGGCACCAGCGGTTCGCGGCCGAGACTGGCCTGCAGTTCGCGCACCGGCAGCGCTCCGGTGGCCAGCGCCGTGCCCACCCGCCAGCACCCCTTCAGGTCGTTGATCGCGGTCCGCAACACGTCGACCCGCGAGTCGGGATCGTCGATCCAGTCGACGGGCACCTCGTGGATGCGCAGCCCGGCGCGCTCCGCGATGACCAGCAGTTCGGTGTCGAAGAACCAACCGGTGTCGGCGACCAACGGCAGCAACTGCTGTGCCACGTCGGCGCGGACGGCCTTGAACCCGCATTGCGCATCCGAGAATCGGGCGCCGAGCACGCCGCGCAGTATCAAGTTGTAACTGCGCGAAATGAATTCACGCTTCGGGCCCCGAACCACCCGGGACGACGCCGACAGCCGCGACCCGATTGCCACGTCCGAGTGACCCGAGATCAGCGGCGCCACCAACGGCATCAACGCGGTCAGGTCCGTCGACAGGTCGACGTCCATGTAGGCCACCACCGTCGCCGTCGACGACATCCAGGCCGCACGCAACGCCCCGCCGCGACCCTTGGCGTCGAGGTGGATGACGTCGACGTCGGGCAACTCCTCGGCCAAGCGGTGCGCCGCCGCGAGCGTCCCGTCGGTGCTGGCGTTGTCGGCCACTGTGATCCGAGCCGCGTACGGCATCTCGGTGATCAGGAAGTGGTGCAGGCGTCGCACGCTGCCCGGCAGATCGCGCTCCTCGTTGTACACCGGGATCACGATGTCCAGAACGTAGTCGCGGGCTGCGGCACGCTTCGGGGCGATCGCCTCCGGGCACGCAGTCACCGGACCGGTACCCGCCAGGTCGGTCATGGCGTCCACCGTCGCCGAGCAAGCTGCTACGGGTCTGCCCCGTGGCTGGGAACTTGCTGTGGGCGCTGGGCTGCAGTGGCGTCGCTTGACGCCGTGCGCGGCAGGCCAGCATGCTCGAGCCCATGGCCTCCGTCTTCACCATGATCATCAACAGGGACCTGCCCGGTCGATTCGTCTACGAGGACGACGACGTCGTCGCGTTCCTCACCATCGAACCGATGACGCAAGGCCACACCCTGGTGGTGCCGCGAGCCGAGATCGACAACTGGCAGGACGTCGACCCCGCCGCGTTCGGTCATGTCATGGCGGTGTCGCAGCGGATCGGCAGGGCCGTGTGCAAGGCGTTCGACACCGAACGCTCAGGCGTGATCATCGCCGGGCTCGAGGTGCCGCACCTGCACGTGCACGTCTTCCCCGCCCGCCATCTGACCGACTTCGGCTTCGCAGCACGTCGACCGCAACCCGTCGCCCGAGTCGCTCGACGAGGCGCAGGCCAAGATCAAGGCCGCGCTGGCCGAACTGGACTGAAGCTCAGCCGACCGGCACTGCCACTTCGGCGATGCGCGGCAGGTTGACGGTGAATCGGCAGCCCTGCCCGAGTGCGGTGGTAACGCTGACCGTGCCGCCATGGGCGTACACCAGCGAGTCCACGATCGACAGGCCGAGCCCGGTGCCGCCGCTGGCCCGGTCGCGCGACGAGTCGGTGCGGTAGAACCGCTCGAACACCCGGTGGGCGTCCTCGCGGCTCATGCCGGGCCCCTCGTCGCAGACCTCGAGCACGGCGTTGTCGCCGTCGGTGCCGACCCGCACCGAGATGGCCGCCGAATCCGGCGTGTGCTGCAGTGCGTTGGCCACCAGGTTGCCGAGCACCTGACGCAGCCTGGCCTCGTCGCCGAGCACCTCCGGGGTGCCAGGGCCGTCGAACACCTCCATGTCGATGTTGCGCTTGGGTGCCACCGATCGCGCGTCGTGCACCGCGTCGCTGGCCAACGCCAGCAGGTCGACGCGGTGCCGATCCAGCGGGCGCTGCGCGTCGAGTCGGGCCAGGAGCAGAAGGTCCTCGACCAACAGACCCATCCGGCGCGACTCGCTCTCGATTCGGCTCATCAGCAATTCGACGTCACGCGCCGCGCCCTGCCGGTACAGCTCGGCGAAGCCGCGGATGGTGGTCAGCGGGGTGCGCAGTTCGTGGCTGGCGTCGGTGATGAACCGGCGCATCCGGTCTTCGGAGCTGCGGGCCTGTTCGGCCGACGACTCCGACGACGCCAACGCGCGCTGAATCTGGGCGAGCATCCCGTTGAGCGCCAACGACAGTCGTCCGACCTCGGTGCGTGGATCACGTTGCGGAATGCGGCGGTCGAGCTCTCCGGCCGCGATCGCCGCGGCAGTCTGCTCGACTTCGACCAGGGGACGCAGGCTGCGGTGCACGACGGCATACCCGACGATGCCCAGGACCAGAAGCACCGCGGCACCGATGCCCACTTGCGACCAGGTCAGTGCGCGCACCGTCGACGACACGTCCGACAGGTCGATGGCGACGGTGGTGAGTTCACCGCGCATCCCGCGCACCGTCATCGCGCGCCATTGCGACGCGGGAGTGGTCGATCGAGCCGACGGTCACGGGCACCGGTCCGACGTCGTTGTCGTCGGGTAGCGCCGGTTCGGCGTCGCGGTCGTTGACCGCCATCCATACGCGGCCGTCGGGATCGATGCCGCGCACGTAGAAGTTGGACGGCGGACGGGCCGGGTTCGGGCCCTCGATGGGAGCGCTCGGCGTCCGGCGCGGCGCCTGCGCCCAACCCCGCGAGGCGTCGAGCAACGTCTGGTCCACGCGGTTGATCAGGCTGTGCCGCATGATCGACGTGACGGCGATCCCGGAGGCGAGCAGACCGCACGCCACCAGTACCAGGGTGGCGGCCACCAGCCCTACCCGAAGGGGTATCCCCCGTCCGCGAAGTCTTGCCATGCTTCCATTGTGCAAAATTCGCCGGTGTGGCGAGGCGATCACACGTTAGCGGGGCTCGCGGAGCACGTATCCGACTCCGCGCAGCGTGTGCAGCAGCCGCTTCTCGCCGGTGTCGATCTTGCGTCGCAGGTAGGACACGTACGACTCGACGACGTTGACGTCGCCGCCGAAGTCGTAGCGCCACACGTGGTCGAGGATCTTCGGCTTGGACAACACGGTGCCGGCGTTGATGATGAAGTACCGCAGCAAGGTGAACTCGGTGGGCGACAGCGGGACGGGATCGCCGGCCTTCCACACCTCGTGGGTGTCCTCGTCGAGTTCGATGTCGGCAAAGGTCAGACGCGCGCTGCGGGGCTCCTCGACGCCGCGGCCGGAGCGTCGGAGGATGACTCGCAGCCGGGCCACCACCTCTTCGAGGCTGAACGGCTTGGTGACGTAGTCGTCGCCGCCGAGGGTCAACCCGGCGATCTTGTCCTGCAGGGTGTCGCGGGCGGTCAGGAACAGGGCGGGCGAGTCGATCCCGTCGGCGCGCAGGCGGCGGAGCACGCCGAACCCGTCCATGCCGGGCATCATCACGTCGAGGATGACGGCGTCGGGCCGCACCTCGCGGGCCTTGTCGAGCGCGGCGGGCCCATTGGATGCGGTGTGGACCTCGAAGCCCTGGAACTTCAGGCTCACGGAGAGCAGTTCGACGATATTGGTCTCATCGTCGACTACGAGGACCCGCGCTTCGGGTAGGGACTCGGGGATTGCAGCCATCGCCATAAAACCAATGTCCACCCTTTTACCGCGATTAGAACTGCGCGAGCGCTGTGAGCTTCCTGTGAGTTGGTTTTCGCGGCATCGCCCCAACGACCAGGGCAACTGTGACCGTCGCCATAGACTGACCCGATGAACCTTGGCAAAACCCTGGTGGACCTGGCAACCGCGCCTGCGCGCATCGGGCTCGCCGTCGCGGATGCCGGACTGAGCATGGCCACGGGTGCTCTGGGGGTGGCACAGCGCAGCCTTGGTGAGACCAGCTTCAGGTGCCGGTCCGGGTTCGGTCGCGCACATGCTCGGCATCGACGACGCCGTCGAACGGGCAAACCGGCTGGCCAGGCTGATGGACGACGACGCACCCCTTGGACGGGCATTGAGGCCAGGCGGCCCGGTGGACCGGTTGCTCCAGCCGGGCGGGCTCGTCGATCAGCTGACATCCGAAGGTGGGCTGCTGGACCGGCTGACGGCCGAGAACGGTGCGGTCGCGCGCGCAGTCGCCCCGGGTGGGCTTGTCGACCAGGTGACATCCGAGGGCGGCCTGATGGATCGGATGACGACCGACGACGGTGCGCTGTCGCGGGTCATCGCTCCGGGCGGGCTCGCCGATCAGCTGCTTGCCAACAATGGCCTGATCGAGCGGGTGTTGCGCGAGGACGGGGTGGCCGACCGACTGCTGGCCGAGGGTGGCCTGCTCGACACCCTGACCGCGGAGGACGGTCCGCTGCTGAAGCTGGCGGATGTCGCGGACACGTTGAATCGGCTGGCGCCGGGCCTGGAGGCGCTCGCGCCGACGATCGACGCATTGCACGACGCGGTGGTCACACTGAGCCAGGTGGTGAATCCGCTGAGCAATATCGCCGACCGGATTCCGTTCCCGGGTCGACGCCCGCGGGCACGTTCGGCGGTGCAGTCGGTGCGGTCGCAGCGCGTCATCGACGCCGAGGACTGAGCTCATCGTCGGCGACGGCGGTCCGACCCGATAAACTCAGCCTCCGCAGGCCTCCTTAGCTCAGTGGTAGAGCACCTGTCTTGTAAACAGGATGTCATCGGTTCAATCCCGATAGGGGGCTCCAAATCCGTGTCGGCCCAAGTCCGAAGGCAGCTGCCTGTCGGTAGGGGGTCGTAACTTCGTAGCGTGAGACGGTGTCGCGGTTGCGGTGCAGCACTCTCGAAGCGCAGCCAAAAGGTCTACTGCGGTAACGCATGTCAAGCGTTGGTCAGGCGCGTCACCAGCACGCAACGGTGGCTCGAATCCGGCGAGGCTCGGATCGACGGCCACCAGGGTCACTACATTCGGCAATATCTGACCGAAGCTCAGGCGGGCCGGTGCGCGATCTGCGGTGGAGCCAGCGAATGGTTGAACCTGCACCTTGCATTGGTGTTGGACCACATCGATGGGGACCCAACGAACAATCGACGGGAAAACCTGCGGCTGCTCTGTCCGAATTGTGACTCCCAGCTACCGACGTACAAGAGTCGCAACCGCGGCAATGGGCGCAACTACCGCCGACAGCGATACGCCAACGGCCAGTCGTACTAAACGGCTACGTCCGTAAACGTCGGCCATCAGCACGGCCATCACGGTGGCGGTGGCGGTGCAAACGGCGCTGGAGTGACGCTGGATCAGAAAGCCGATACCAAAATGGTCGTCAGTTCAATCCCGATAGGGGGCTCCAGGCTCTGGGATATCGATACCGAACCTATTTCAGGCTGTCGATTCTCTTGCTGAGCATCTGCGCGAGAAGCTCGGTTTGGCGATCGTCGAAGCCGATCTGATCGCATCGTTCTGGCCAGTCCCGTGCGCGGTCGACGAGAGCGTCGATCATCGTGGCCGTGGCGCGTTGCCGTAAGCCGAGGCGTTCGCCTGCCTCAATGAAATTCGCATGAGTCAGCTTGTTCGTACGGCCGTAGAGATTGAGCGCCATTGGGTCTTTCCACCCTGCGTAGGGCTGAGTGCACAGCAGGTCGTAGGCCGGAGTCGGTTGCCATATTCCGTTCGGCTTGTGGATCGACAGGTTCTTGCCATGCAGATCGCCGTTGCCGATAAGCCAAGAAAAGGCAACGATTTTGAGTAACTCTGCAACTGCGGCCACCCTGGAACCACCCCCGCGCGCGCATGCCTCAGCAAGTTCGGTGATGGCAGTCTCGGTCCTGATGCGGTACTTCGAGGCGGGATAAACATGTGCGACTTGACACGCGTCTTCTTGCGCAATGCGTGTGTGCCCTTCTCGGTCGAAACGTGTTACGAGCAAGGCACTTCGGCCTTCGGCATCGTGTAGCAACGATGTCTTGGCGACCCTCAGCCCGCATGCTGCAGCCATTGTCATGAAGAAGTGCTCATTTTCGACGAGCAGCGGGTACTGCGTGGGAGTGAGTTTTAGGATCGCTGGCCCCGGCCGGGTCTGCGTGGGCATCGACAGCATGCTTGCGCTGACCTTGGGTTGAACTCCCGCCAAACCCACTGGGTCGGCATCGACGGAACCCATCATCTTCGCGAAGACCACGCGAAAGTCGGTGTCGCGCTTGGGCTCAAATAGAGGTAGCGGTTGAACCGGATCAGTTCCGGCGGGGAACACCCGGACATTGCCAATCGTGTCGGCTCCGATCGCAAGCAACGGAGTGAGGTGATCGTCGGCGGAGGTTTTCGTCGACGATGTCAACACACCTAGCCGGACCCCCTCCGGAAGTAGCCCTGCGAAGAATGCAGGAACGGCCCCCCGTCGTTGTCACGGGATATTCGCCGGAGCACATTAGCGACCACGAAACGGACCGGTCACGGACGCGACGATCGGTTAGGCGTCCGTCGTCGACGTAGTCGAAGCTGACGTTGTCTCCGCGTTGGCGAACCAGGCGAGAAGCGGTCGTCGCCGATATAGACGTCGGCTTCATCGATCTCGCGTAGGTCGAGCCTGTTTGGACCCGTCATTCCATCGCCGCGCTGACGTCGATGTGCAGACCCAAGATGTCGGCGATCTCGACGACGGAGCCGAACTTGATCGATCCGCTCCCTCGCTCGAGTGACTGGATGCTGGAGCGTTACACGCCAGCCAAGTCGGCCAAGGTCTGTTGTGTGAGTCGCAGCGTGATCCGCCGCTCAGCGAAGACAGCACCTATGCGTGCAATTTCAGGCATAGAGTCATCGTGTCGGGGCGTGCTCCGCCTTGGACCCACTACAGGCTCCTTATGCTTGGAATTTCATGCATTAACTATCATCTGACACGACGGTCATCGAGCCCTCGTGATTGAGAATTCGCGCCTAAGCGGGACAGCCAAAGACAGCGCGCCGCAGGGCCTGAATCGTCGCTCGCGTCGATTCAGGTAGCGGACTACACGGCCTACCGAAGTCACTACAACCTCTGGGTGGGCGCGCCGATCACCTCGGGCACGCTATGGTCCGAACGCACCGAAGTCGAACTCGACTCGGTGCCCTGGTCGGACACGGTACTGCAGGCGAAGAAGGGCGACTTGCGCGGGACCGCCGCCGAATCATACGGCGGTGATGGACGATTCGGCGCCGTCCATCTGCCCATCACCTTCTTTCAGTTCTATCTGAACAACGAGAAACCGGACGGCACTGACGATCCGCTCGGGAACAGGACCCGGGGATGGTCCGATTCGCACTACCACACCGGCGGGTTTCACGGCCATGGGCTGTTCCTGCGCGGCATGTCGCACGCGGTCGCGCGCGCCGATCCGGCGTTCTTCGGCGGCCCCAATCCGCCGAATCAGCCCAAGCCGTGACGACGGCCGCTACGTCGCGCCATGCGGCACCAGGCTACTTGCCCGACTTCTTCGACCCGTGGTCCTCGTGAGCGCCTGGCGTACCGGCCGATCGATGGCTTTCCTTGTCGGCCTTGGGCTTCGACTCGGAGGACCCGGAATGCTTGGTGTCGTCGGCTGCGGACGTGCCCTTCGTGGAGACGTCGTGGTCGGTGCCGTCGGCGGCCGCTCGCCCGTCGTGTGTGGCGCCGGCTAGCGGTTTCGCGGTGGGCGTCTGATCGTGTGTCGTGGTCGCCGGCTTGGTCTTGGTGACCTCGGACGGCTCCTTGACGGAGGTGACGCTCTCCTCTTCGTCGACGTTCGCCCGCTGCTGCTGCGTGGCGATGGCCAGCGGTTTCGTGGCGGGTGTCTTCTGCGGGGACGCCGTCGTCTTGGCCTCCGTCGTCTTGGCGGCCGTGGCCGTGGCGGCGGTAATCGCTGGAGCCGCGGTCGCCACCGCGGGTGAGATCTGGATCGGCACGTTCAGTGCGCGCGGAATGAAGGCGAGTGACTCGGTGACGGTCGTCGCGATCGACGCGCCCACGGCCCGCAGGGCCGCCCCGACGTCACCGGTGTTGCCAAGGGTGCTGAACAGGGCGTGTGCCGCCTGAGTGACCCCGAGCAGCAGTCGTTCGGGGGCCTGGAACGTCAACGCCGAGGTGACCTCGATCGCGCGGACGACTCCGGCTTCCAAGGCGTTGTGCACCACTGGCGGCCCCATCGTTCCCGGCGGCTGCTGGAGCGCCCCGAAGAAGTCCGTTCGTGCGGTGTTGATCGCCGCAAGGATGCCGCCGGGTTGGGTGACGCCCGTGATGCCGATGTCGATGAGCCCGACGAGTGCGACCTCCAGGGCGTTCTGTGCGCGTGGCAGGGGCCCGTTCAGGTCGTTGTTGATGATGCCGGTGACCGCGTCGTTGAGCGCTCCGCTCACCGTGGCGTCGGTCCGTGCGATCGCCTGGAGCAACGTGCCCGGCGACTGAAGCTCCTGGGCGAAGGTGAACGGAATGATCGCGAAGTTGAGGGCAGGCTGGACGGCGAGCTGCACGAGGAACGGGCAGACCAGCTCGCAGTTCTGGCCCTGGTTGGTGATGAACTGCCCGATGAGCGCGCCCAGCGGCGGGGTGGCCGTCGTCGTCGTGGTGGCGGCGGCGAGTCTGACGTTGGTAGCAACCGTCGGCGGTGAGTGAACCTCTGCTGGGAGAGCCGCGGAAGTGACGGCGAGAGCGCCTACCGCTGCGACAGCGATGCCGGTGGTGACGGATGAGCGGACGAGATCGCGCATGGTCTGTCTCCTAGGTCTTGGTGTAGGGCACACCTATAACCACGACGCCGGGAACCCCCGGGTTCGAAACAGGACCGGATTCCTGCCGACTACATTGAAGGAACTCACACTTCGAGGGAGGAACGTCATGACCGCGACCGTTTCAACCCAACCCGGGTACCAAGTCGTCAACCCCGCAACCGGAGACGCCGGACAGGCATTCGATTTCGCAACCGATGCCGAGGTCGAGGCCGCTCTCGCCGCGTCTGCCACCGCATACCGCTCCTGGCAGGCCGTGCCGATCACCGAGCGGGCGCAGATCGTCACGCGGGTGGCCACCCTGTTCCGCGAGCGCGCCGCCGAACTCGGGGCCATCGCGACGGAGGAGATGGGCAAGCCCCTGCCAGAAGCGGTGGGTGAAGCCGACTTCTGCGGCGACATCTTCGAGTACTTCGCCACCGAGGGTCCGAGCCTGGTCTCCGATCAGGAGATCAAGACGCTCGCCCACGGCAAGGCCTACGTGCAGAAGCTCCCGATCGGACCGCTGCTGGGCATCATGCCGTGGAACTACCCGTTCTATCAGATCGCGCGGTTCGCGGCGCCAAACCTGGTGTTGGGCAACACGATCATCCTCAAGCACGCCGAGTCGGTGCCCAAGTCGGCGCTCGCCGTCCAGGAGATCATGGCCGAAGCCGGTGTGCCGCGCGGTGTGTACCAGAACCTCTTCGCGTCTTACGGGCAGATCGAGCAGATCATCGGCGACCGTCGCATCGTCGGTGTCTCGCTGACCGGCTCGGAGCGCGCCGGCTCGGTCGTGGCGGCGATCGCGGGCAAGAACCTCAAGAAGTGCGTGCTCGAACTCGGCGGGTCCGACGCGTACGTGGTGCTCGACTCCGATGACGTCAAGGCGTCGGCTGATCTGGCGTGGGACACCAGGATCGGGAACACCGGGCAGGCATGTAACTCCAACAAGCGGATGATCGTCACCGCCGACATCTTCGACGGTTTCGTCGGCCGGCTGGTCGAGCGGGCGAAGGACCTCAAGCCGGGTGATCCGGCGGAGGCAGCGGACGGCACGTTCGCGCCGCTATCGTCGCGCAAGGCCGCAGAGACGCTCAACGAGCAGGTTCAGGACGCGGTCGCCAAGGGTGCGACGCTGCACGCGGGCGGAGTGCTCGGCGAGGGCCCGGCGGCCTACTATTCGCCCGCGGTCCTGACGGGCATCACGCCCGAGATGCGGGCCTACCGCGAGGAGCTGTTCGGACCCGTCGCAGTGGTGTACTCCGTCGCCAACGACGACGAGGCACTCACGCTGGCCAACGACTCCGACTACGGGCTCGGCGGCGCGGTCTTCAGCACCGATCGCACCCGCGCGGAGAAGGTCGCCCAGCGCCTCGAATCGGGCATGGCCAACGTCAACACCCCGGCCAACGAAGGCCAGGAGGTGCCGTTCGGCGGCGTCAAGCGCAGCGGTTTCGGCCGTGAGCTGGGCCCGCTGGGCATGGACGAGTTCGCAAACAAGCGGCTGTATTTCGTAGCCGACTGACGAGCGCCGATGTGAACGGCAAACCAACGGCGACGGCCCGCCACCCCGGAGGGTGACGGGCCGTTGCCGTCGTGCCGCACGGTTCGTCAGTCGTGCGTCGGGCAGGACACCTCGACGAACGCGGTGTCGGACTGGCTGGGGTTGATGCGAGTGCCACCGGCCTCGGTGCCGCGCAGGCCCGAGAGGTTGAGGATCGTGCACTGCGACAGCGGGGCGCTCTGGTTCCCGCTGATCTGGATGTTGTACCCCTCGGCCTGCAGGCGCGAGATGGTGTCGGCGGCGGAACCACCGGGTTGAGGGACGGCATTCGCAGCGCCCGCGAATCCCAGCGCGGCAGTGCACAGCGCCCCGGCGGCGGCGAGGGCGATGGCGAACTTCTTCATGGTGGTCTCCTGCGGTTCGGCGTCCCGTGCGGACGCGATTTCGCATGTGACCAGCATGAATGTCCGCGCGATCGCTTCCTTGGAGAGAGTGTGGAGATCGCGTGGAGATTGGCGGTGGATGATTGGAGGAGCCCACAGGGAAGGAGGATTCCTCCGATGTACGTCCCCACGCACTTCGCGCCTGACGACGAGGCGGTGCACGAACTGCTGGCCCACAATGGTGCGGCCGACCTCGTCACGGCGGGCCCGGACGGCCTGGAAGCCACGATGTTGCCGTTCGTGTACGACCGCGAGCGCGGCGCGCTCCTTGGTCACGTCGCCCGCAACAACGACCATTGGCGGCGCATCGATGGCCGCGAGGCGTTGGTCATCGTTCGCGGCCCGGACGCCTACATCACGCCGGCGTGGTACGCGTCGAAAGCCGAACACGGAAGGGTCGTACCGACCTGGAACTACGAGGTCGCCCACGTGCACGGCACCGTCACCATCCACGATGACACCGCCTGGCTCGCCGATCTCGTCCGGCGACTCACCGACCACCACGAGAGCCGACGTCCGGCGCCATGGTCGGTCGATGACGCGCCGCGGAAGTTCTTCGAGGGCCAGCTGCGTGCGATCGTCGGTATCGAGGTGGCGATCGGGCGGATCGAAGCCAAGTTCAAACTCAGCCAGAATCGGCCCGATGCCGACATCGACGGCGTCATCGCCGGGCTGCGGTCGGTCGGCGACGAGCCCGGCGCCGCCGCCGTGGAGGCCCACCGACCCGACCGGGACTAGCTCGCGGACCGCGACACCGGCGGGAGCTTCTGCACGACGGGCTTCTTTGTCAGCGGGCTCGAGATGACGTGCTCGTTGCCGTCGGGGTCCTGCCAGTGGCACTCCTCTTTCTGCGCGAGGACGATGGTCGCGACCCAGCCTTGTGTGATGACGCAACCCTGGCCGAAGGTGGTACCGCTGGCGGAAACGGGGGCCGAGCCGATGGGACTCTTCCTGATCCACTCGTTGCCGGTGTTCGGATCCTGCCAGTGGCATTCCTCGATGCCTGCGCCCACGACGGTGGCGACCCAGCCGTGCGTGGCGGTGCATGCCTGCGCGAACGTCATCGGGGCGGCCTGTGCCGCGGGGGCGGCAAGCATTCCGAGCGCGGCGGCGCCTGCGCCGAGTGCAAGGGTGGCGGCGGTGATGCGGCGGGTGGTGGTGCTCGTGATGTTCTCCTCGTGGTGGGTCGCGACGCTCTGCCGCGTTCACCAGCTAGGAGCACCCGGCCACCCGGATTCCCTCACTTTTCTTCGACGACGATTCGAGACCGTCCCGAAAGCACGACACCCCGCGAGCCATGGCTCGCGGGGTGTCGCGTCAAACCGTGATCAGGCCACGTCGTACCGATCGAGGTCCATCACCTTCGACCACGCCGCGACGAAGTCGTTGACGAACTTCTCCTTCGCGTCGTCACTGGCGTAAACCTCTGCGAGTGCCCGCAATTCGGAGTTCGAACCGAACACCAGGTCGGCCCGCGTGCCGGTCCACTTCACGTTGCCGGACGCGTCGCGGCCCTCGAAGGTGTCCTGGGAGTCGTCGGTCGACTACCACGTCACGCCCATGTCGAGCAGGTTGACGAAGAAGTCGTTGGTCAACGTGCCGACCTTGTCGGTGAGCACGCCGAGCGACGACTTGTCCCAGTTGGCGCCCAGCACGCGCAGGCCGCCGACGAGGACCGTCGTCTCCGGAGCGGTCAGCGTGAGCAGGTTCGCCCGATCGACGAGGAGGTACTCGGCCTGCAGGCGGTTGCCCTTGCCGATGTAGTTGCGGAACCCGTCCGACTTCGGCTCGAGGTGCGCGAATGACTCCTCGTCGGTCCACTGCTGGGTTGCGTCACCGCGTCCCGGCGTGAACGGCACCGTGACGGTGACGCCGGCGTCCTTGGCGGCCTTCTCGACCGCTGCGGACCCGCCGAGCACGACGAGGTCGGCGAACGACACCTTTTCCTTGCCGAACGACTCCTGGATGCCCTCCAGCGCGCGGATCACCTGGGCGAGCTCGTCGGGGTTGTTGATCTCCCAGCCCGCCTGCGGCTGCAGCCGGATGCGGCCACCGTTGGCGCCGCCGCGCTTGTCGCTGCCACGGAACGTCGACGCCGACGCCCATGCGATCGAAACCAGTTGCGAGACAGTCAGGCCCGACGCCAGGATGTCGCCCTTGAGCTTGGCGACGTCGTCGGCGACGAGCTGGCTCTGACCGGTCGGAATCGGGTCCTGCCAGATCCAGGGTCTCCTGCGGCACCTCGGGGCCGAGGTAGCGCTGGATGGGTCCCATGTCGCGGTGGGTCAGCTTGTACCAGGCGCGGGCGAACGCGTCGGCGAACTCATCCGGGTTCTCGTGGAAACGCCGTGCGATCGGCTCGTAGATCGGGTCGAATCGCAGCGCCAGGTCCGTGGTGAGCATCGTCGGCTTGCGCTTCTGCGACGCGTCCTCGGGATCGGGGACGAATGCCGACTCGGGCGCGTCCTTGGCCTCCCACTGGTTGGCACCCGCCGGGCTCTTCGTCAATTCCCATTCGAACCCGAACAGGTTGTCGAAGAACAGGTTGGTCCACTCCGTCGGCTTCTGGGTCCAGATGACCTCGATGCCGGAGGTGATGGCGTCGCGCGCCCTTGCCCGAACCGAACGCGTTCTTCCAGCCGAGGCCCTGCTGCTCGAGCGGCGCACCTTCGGGTTCCGGACCGACGTTGGCGTCGGGGTCGCCGGCACCGTGGGTCTTGCCGAAGGTGTGTCCGCCGGCGATCAGGGCGAGGGTCTCCTCGTCGTTCATCGCCATCCGGGCGAAGGTCTCGCGGATGTCGACGGCTGCGGCCAGCGGATCCGGATTGCCGTTGGGGCCTTCGGGATTGACGTAGATGAGCCCCATCTGCACCGCACCCAGCGGGTCCTCGAGATCACGCTTGCCCGTGTACCGTTCGTCGCCCAGCCACTCGGTCTCCGGGCCCCAGTACACGTCGTCCTCTGGCTCCCACACGTCGACGCGACCGCCGGCGAAGCCAAAGGTCTTGAAGCCCATCGACTCCAGGGCCACGTTGCCGGTGAGGACGATCAGGTCGGCCCATGACAGGTTCTTGCCGTACTTCTTCTTGACTGGCCACAGCAGGCGACGCGCCTTGTCGAGGTTGCCGTTGTCGGGCCAGCTGTTCAGCGGGGCGAAGCGCTGCTGACCGGCACCCGCGCCACCACGACCGTCGGCTGACGCGGTAGGTGCCCGCGCTGTGCCACGCCATGCGGATCATCAGCGGGCCGTAGTGGCCGAAGTCGGCGGGCCACCAGTCCTGCGAGGTGGTGAGTACCTCCTCGATGTCGCTCTTCACGGCCGCGAGGTCAAGGGTGCTGAATGCCGCCGCGTAGTCGAACTCACCGCCGAATGGATCGGTCTCGACGGGGTTCTTGGCGAGGATCTTCAGGTTGAGCTTCTTGGGCCACCAAGCTCTCGTTGGTCCTGGCGCTCTCCGTCGGGTACGGAGCACGCAAGGCGGGGCAGCCTCCGATGCTCGACTCGTTCATTTCTCCGACTTCTGCGTTCGGGTGCTGACCTTCGGCCATGACGAGTCCTTTCCGGGGCTGTGCGGTTAGGGGATGTTGCGGATACTTATTTCAGTTGCTGTCTTCGCGGGTTCGAGCGGTGGAGCAATCGGGGCAAAGGCCCCAGTAGATGACCTCGGCTTCGTCGATCGCGAAGCCGCCATCGTCGGAAGCAATGAGGCAGGGCGCATCGCCGACGGCGCAATCGACGTCGGCGATGACACCGCACGACGCGGCACACGACGTGGTGGTGGTTGTCGCCGACCCGCGACTCGTAGCGAGCCACGGAGCCAGATGGCTGGATGCGCCGCACCAGACCAACGGCCGTCAACGCATTGAGCGAGTCGTACACGGTCTGGTGTGACACCTCGGGCAGATCCCCGCGAACCGCACGGATGATCGATTCCGTGTCGGCGTGCGGATGTGCGTAGACCGCACTCAGTACGGCGATCCGAGGACGGGTCACGCGGAGATGCGGCTTCCTGCAGCATCTGCCGGAAGTCCGCCGTCGTGCCCACGGTGAGAGTCTTGTCCCCTTTTCTGGAATCAGTCAAGAATTGATTTTGGCGAGTTTTCCGGCGCACCGAAGTGCCATGCGGTTGGGTCCGTTAGTCCGGGAACGAGATTGACGTCTCGGTGCATCCGGTGACCGGGCGGCCGGGCTGGAACGACCGTGGGTCCGCGCCGGTGATGACAATCTGCCGGTAGTAGGCGTGCGCGGCGTCGGCCGTGCACTCGAAGGCCGCGTTGAGCACCTCGAAGGTGGCCGGGTCTGCGCCGTCGATCGGCTTGCCCATCCAGTAGACGCGTTCCGCGTCGCTCGCGTAGGGACTGTCGAGAGCGTGAAACGACGCCATGTCGGCCTCGGGGATCCGGTCGGCGAAGTAGTAGACGCCCCTGCCGTCGCTGGCGTAGGCGCCGCCGAGCACGCGGAACGTCGCCGGGTCCGCGTCGACGATCGGGTTGCCGTTGACGTGAACGGTGTTGGCGTCCTTGGTGAATAGGTAGTGGTCGTTGTTCGAGATGATCGCGAAGGTGGCGGGGTTGTTGGAGAGCACGGTCCCGTCAAACCAGTACACCGCGGTACCGTCTTTCGCCAGGTCGGCGTCGAGCAGTTCGAACTCGGCCGGGTCGGCGCTGATCTCCGCGTCGCGCAGGAAGACGTGATTGGCGTCCTTGGCGAAGCCGGGCCGGTCCAGTAGTTCGAAGCTCGCCGCGTCGGCACCGTCGAGCACTTTGCCGTCGAGATAGACGCGGGACCGGTCGCGCGCGTACGTCTGGTCGAGCGTCTGGAATGAGGCGACATCCGCCCCGTCGATCTCGAACGCCTTGCCGGGGAAGGCATTCAAGTAATAGACGGTGTTCCCCCTGACGTGGTAGCCCGCAGCGTCGAACAACGAATTCGGCGTTCGGTCGCTACAGGCAGCCAGCAGCGCCAACCCCGCAACGCAGAGTCCCGCCAGCACCTTCCGCACGAGGGAACGGCACTAACAACCGGCGGCGATCGGGAGTATCAGTTTCGCAGCGTGCTGGGAAAGGGCAGGGCGGCGTTCGCCCGGTCGAGTCGTTTGCCGTCCACGACGAAGCACGCGATGCTGCCGACGAAGCTCACCGCGGCGATGACGCAGCAGACCGTGCCGAAGACGTCGCCCCCCAGACCGAAGGACGCCACGCCCATGACGAAGCCGATCACTGCCACGAACATCAACAGCAGTCCCGCGGTCGCCACGACTTCGGCAACCGGATTTCGTCGAGACCGGAGTCGCCATGAGTCCCCTGGTCAGCCACGATTGGTGCTGACCAATACCCGGCGGCCGGGCCGTCGAAACGGACGTCTAGACAGGCATGCGGCGGTTGATCACCAGCGCGGCGATGGCGGCGATGGCGAGCACCCCGGCACCGAGGCGCAGCCAGCCGGTGCTGGCCTCGCCCCTGACCGTCTCGTAGCCGATCTGATCCTGCAGCGACTTGTAGACCTGTTCGAGGCCCTTGAGGTCGGTCGCGGAGTACGCGGTGCCGCCGGAGAGCTGTGCGACTCTTCTTCATGGTGGTGTCGTCGACGGGCACCGGAACCTGGTTGCCGTCGACGGTCACGGTGCCGTCGGGGGTGCCGAACGAGATGGTCGAGATCGGGAATGCCCTGATCGTGGGCGGCACGCGCCGCGGTGAACGCGCCGCGCGGATTGTCGGGATTCGACGGGCTGGTCTCCTTGCCGTCGGAGAACAGGATGATGCGGGCGGGCGGCGGGGTGTCGCCACCGCCGATCACCGCACCAACCGTCGAGATCGCCTGCAGCGCAGCGAAGATCGCCTCCCCGGTGGCGGTCCGGTCGGCGATCTGCATCTTGTCGATGGCGATCTTGGTGGCGTCGTGGTTGGTGGTCGGCGAGCTCAGCATCGTGGGGTTGCGCGGCATACGAGATCAGCCCGAGGTTGACCCCTGGCGGTGAGATCGTCCGCGAACTTCTTGGCCGCCTCCTGCGCGGCCTTCATCCGGGTCGGCGGCACGTCGGTGGCGTCCATCGACGTCGACACGTCCATGACGAGCATCACGACCGCACGGTTGCGGGGGATCTTCCGGTCGAGGGACGGGCCCGGCCATCGCGATGGTCAGGAACACCAGGGCGAGCGCGAGTAGCACCGCGGGTACGTGACGCCACCGACTGGCGCGCAGCGGCGAGACGCTCTCGATCATCTCGGAGTCGGCGAACCGCGACGAGTCGTTGCCTGCGGGACCGCTGCACGACGAGGTAGAGCACGACCAGACCGGCGATCGGGAAGAGGAACAGGAAGAACCACGCATGCGCGAAAGCCGACAGCGGCATTGGCCCCAACACGGGCAGATTCACTAGCGTCCCTTCGCCGAGCCAACGTAGACCCTAAGCCGAGAGTACAAAGGCGGGCGCGGAGAGCCCGCCGCGTACGATCGCCAGACGGGACAGCTGCGCACTCGCTCAGAACCATGCCGACCGCGATTGCGGACATAGACTCGGGCTGTGCGCGATGTCCTCGACGATCTGATCTCGGTCTGGCGCGCCGGTGGTACTGCCGGTCTGGCCACCGTCGTGCGCACCATGAAGTCGGCACCGCGCGCGGCAGGCGCCGCCATGGTGGTCTCCCCCGACGGCTCGGTCGCGGCTCGGTGTCGGGCGGCTGCGTCGAGGCCGCGGTCTACGAACTGGCCGGTGAGGTGGTGCTGACCGGACAGCCGCGACTGCAGCGCTACGGCATCACCGACGACGACGCCTTCGCCGTCGGCCTGACCTGCGGCGGCATCATCGACATCTTCGCCGAGCCGGTGTCGCGCGAGACGTTCCCGCAGTCGGGGGCGGTGGCGAATGACATCGGCGCTCGTACCCCGAGGAGACCGGGGTGTCGATCGTCGCCGAGATCATCGCGCGTCGATGGAGCGGCGGGGGCCGTCCGCTCGCCGAGCTCGGCACCCGGATACATCACGACGCCCTGCTCGGGTCGCCCGAGTAACGCCGATCCGGCGTCGATCGATAGTCATCGTGCGGTTTGCTGACGTACTGTTGTGCCTTGGGTTGTCCGTGACAGGGGAGACGCATGAGTTCTAAGAACATCCTGGCTGCAGTCGTCGTCGCCATGGCCGTCGTCACCGGATTGAGTACCGCGGTCGCGCTTCCCGCCAACGCCGATCCCGCCGACGAGCAGCTCGACAAGCTGTTCCTGGACACGATCCACAAGAAGGGCGTCCCGGTGAAGGACGGCCAGGACGCCATCGATCTGGCCCACTCGACCTGCGACGTGCTCAACCGGGGCGGCAGCGTCACCGACGCCCTGCAACACATCAAGAATGCCGAGCCAAGTGGACTGCGGACCAGGACATCACCGCGTTCGGCGGCGTCGCCGTGCAGGCCTACTGCCGCGAACCAGACGCCGAAGTAGCCGCTCAACCCGTCAGCTTCGTCGACGACGGCCGCGATCCGGCGCGTCCCTGGTCTCGGCGGCCTTGGCCCCAGACACCGACGTCACGTGCGCCTTCTGGTTGCTGTAGGACAGCTTCGCCCATGCCGCGGCCGCCGCGGGTGAGCCGTCGAGCGCGGTCCGCAGATCCTCGGGCACCTCGACGACGCGGGGCGCGGTGTCCACGCACCAGCTCGACGTCGATCGCGTCGCCCCCGCCGATGCCGGACTCGCTGCGCCGCTCGGCGCTGAACGGGATCAGGTACTTGCCGCCCATCGACGCGACCGTCGACCGGTAGGCGTAGCCGTTCACCGTGACCACGACCGCCGGACGTTTGCCCGCACCGAGCGCCGTCGACCACGTCGGCGGGCACCTCGATTCCGGTGTTGTTGCCCGTCTGGAACATGGTCGTCGAGAACTTCACCCGTCCATTCTCGACGCCAGTCCGGCGGAGTAGAAGTGGACGCATGGACATCGGATTCGTCGGGTTGGGAAACATGGGTTCGGGCATGGCGGCCAATCTGCTCAAGGCAGGCCATCGGGTCACCGCGTACAACCGCTCGCAGGACAAGGTCGACGCGCTCGTCGAACACGGCGCGCGGCCCGCCCGAACCGTCGCCGAGGCCTGCGGTGGCGACGTCGTGGTCTCGATGCTGTCCAACGACGACGCCGTCGAGGCGGTGACGTTCGGCGCGGACGGCATCCTGGCGACCCTGGGCGCCGGGGCCGTGCACGTGTCGTGCTCGACGATCAGCGTGGCACTCGCGCAGCGACTGACCGCCGCCCACGCCGAGGCCGGGCAGCGCTTCGTCGCCGCACCCGTCTTCGGCAGACCGGAGGCGGCCGAGGCCGCCAAGCTGTTCGTCGTCGCCGCCGGCGAACCCGATGCTGCTGCAGACGGTTTCACCCATCTTCGACGCCATCGGCCAGCGCACGTTCGTCGTCGCCGACGAGCCCAAGGCCGCCAGCCTGGTCAAGCTCAGCGGCAACTTCCTGATCGCCTCGGTCATCGAGTCGCTCGGCGAGGCCATGGCGCTGGTCGGCAAGGCGGGCGTCGACAAGCAGCAGTACCTCGACATCCTCACCTCGACGCTGTTCGGGGCGCCGGTCTACCAGACCTACGGCGGCCTGATCGCCCGCGACGAGTTCGAACCCGCAGGATTCGCCGCCACGCTCGGGCTCAAGGACGTCCGACTGGTCCTGGCCGCCGGCGAGGAGCTGCAGGTGCCGCTGCCGATCGCCAGCCTGCTGCGCGACCGCTTCCTGACCCTGCTGGCCAACGGTGGCGGGCAGCTGGACTGGTCGGCGGTCGGCGCGCTGAGCGCGTGGGAGGCCGGCGGCAAGAGCCCGGTCGGTTAGGCCGACCACGCCGCGGAGTCCGTCGGCACCGAACACCGGCTCGAGCATCGCGCTGAAGTCGGGTCCGCGCCGCAGCATCAGCCCGCCGTCGACGTTGATCACCTGGCCGGTGACGTAGCTCGCGAGCGTCGCTGAGCAGGAACACCGCCACGTTGGCGACGTCCTCGACCTCACCGGGCCGCGGCAGCGGCGTGCAACTCGCGGTAGTCGCCGCTGATCTCGGGTGAATCGAGAACGGGCGCAACGAGTTCGGTGCGGATCAGACCCGGGACGGATGCAGTTGACCCGTACCCAGGAGGCGCCGAGTTCGTCGGCGGCCAGCATGCATCAGGTGGTCCAGCGCCGACTTGCTCACGCCGTACGCGCCGAACCACCGGTGGGTGTTGCTCGCCGCGATCGACGAGATCCCGACGAACGAGCCGCCACCGCCGCGCACCATCTCGCGGGCACTGTGCTTGAGCACGTACATGCTGCCGTTGACGTTGAGGTCGACGGTGCGCCGCCACGCCTCGGAGTCCACCTGGGTGATCGGCCCGATGGTCTCCGACCCGCCCGCGCAGTGCACGACGCCGTGCAGCCTGCCGTGCCACGCGGTGGTGGCCTCCACCACCGCGGCCGACCTCGTCCTCGTTGGTCACGTCGGCAGGCTCGTAGCGCACCGAACCGGCGCCGTCGCCGGCTGCTGCCCTGATCTCGTCGGCGGCGGCGGCCAGTCGGTCGGCGTTGCGACCGACGAGCATCGCGTTGCCGCCGGCGGCCACCACCGCGGCCGCCACGCCCTTGCCGATTCCACTGCCACCGCCGGTGACGAGAATGGTCCGATCCGCCAACGAAAGCTGCATCGTCGCCCCTTCGAGTAGTTCGAGAAGATCACCAAAACTGGAACACGTTCTCGTCATCGAACCACGCGCCGCGCCATCGGCACGGCGGATGCCGGACCCGCCAAGCTCGATCAGCAACGCCACAGGCGCCCTGACAGTACGACTCACAGAAATGGCACGCTCGCACCATTTCAAGTCGAGATCAACCGATGTTTTCCGCGTCTGCGCGTATTCTCTGCGTGGTAATCGGCTGGCAACCAGCCGATTCCGCGTCGAGTCGGTCAACACCAACAGAAAGCGTGACGATGGCGACCCTTGAGATTCTCAGTACGACGACTGATCCTTGCCGGAGGATTCGCGGTTGCGATCGCCGCGGCACCCGCCGTCGCCGCCTTCACCGTTCCCATCCGCTCGCAGCACCGTCCGTCGCGGCGTGCCCGAACGGCGAGTCCGAGGACATCTACACCGGCACGTGCACGCCCGATCTGGTGCCGAATTCGCCTGAGTTCCAGTCGGCTCTCCGGGCGGACTGCCCTCGATCGACGGCATCCCCTGCACGGGCGGCAACTCCGGCCAGTGCATCGGGCTGTCCGAGGAGCAGCAGGCCGCCGGACCCGCGGCCGTTCCGCACTCGTCGCATCAGCTCCAGCCCCTAGACACGCGGTCGTCGCCGGCCGAGACCACGCCGATGCTCGCCGCAACCGGACGCGACGCGTTCTCAGGGAACTCATGGAACGTGTGCAGATTCCTTGTAGGTTCCATAGAATCCACCCGACGAGACGGTCAATTACGACAGAAAGCGTGACGATGGCGATCTTCGAGATCTCAGCCCGACGACTGATCCTTGCCGGCGGGTTCGCGCTCGCCGTCGCCGCGGCGCCCGCGGTCGCCGCGGTCACCGTACCCACGGTAGGCCTCACGCACCAACGTCGCCGCCTGCCGTCAGCGGCGAGGAGGAGGACCTCTACACCGGCGAGTGCGTGCCGCACACCGTGCCCAACTCCCCGTTCAGCACCAACGCGGCCAACCCGGACATCCCGGAGATCGACGGCGTGCCGTGCACGGGCGGCAACCAGCGGCGCAGTGCATCGGCCTGTCCGAGGACGCGGTGCCCGAGGTCGTCGCCCGAGTCGACCGTCGGCAACAGCCCGACGGTCCACGGAGGGCCGAAGTAAGCAGGCGCACTACCGCAGGCGATTCGATGGGATCGCCTAGAGTTGTGTCATGGCTACGAAATCTGATCCCGCCGAACTCGGCGACGTCGAACCCTTGGCCGATAGCACTGCTCGCCAGGCACGCCGCGTGGTCGCCGCCTACGCCGTCGACGCCGACGAGTGCCGCGTGTTCCTGTCGATGCTGGGTATCGGGCCGAAACTCGAGGCGTAGTGACGCCGGGAGGCGGCCCGGCCGACTCCGGTGAGTCCGAGTTCGTGACGGAGGGCGAGTCCGACTTCGTCGTGGTGGCCAATCGGCTGCCCATCGACATGGAGCGGCTGCCGGACGGCACCACGACCTGGAAGCGCAGTCCCGGCGGGCTGGTCACGGCGCTGGAGCCGCTGCTGCGGCGCCGCCGCGGGGCGTGGATCGGCTGGCCGGGCATCACCGACGGCGACGAGGATCCGATCGTCGAAGACGACCTTCAGCTGCGGCCGGTGAGCTTGTCCGCCGAGGACGTCGCCGAGTACTACGAGGGCTTCTCGAACGCCACGCTGTGGCCGCTGTACCACGACGTCATCGTCAAGCCGATCTACCACCGCGCGTGGTGGGACCGCTACGTCGACGTCAACCGCCGGTTCGCCGAGGCCACGTCGCGCGCCGCGGCGAAGGGCGCGACCGTGTGGATCCAGGACTACCAGTTGCAGCTGGTGCCGAAGATGCTGCGGATGCTGCGGCCCGACCTGACCATCGGGTTCTTCCTGCACATCCCGTTCCCGCCGATCGAACTGTTCATGCAGATGCCGTGGCGGACCGAGATCATCGAGGGCCTGCTCGGCGCCGATCTGGTCGGATTCCATCTGCCCGGCGGCGCGCAGAACTTCATGATCCTGGCCCGACGCCTGGTCGGCGCCAACACCTCGCGCGCCACGGTCGGGGTGCGGTCCCGCTTCGGCGAGGTCCAGGTCGGCTTCCGCACGGTGAAGGTGGGCGCCTTCCCGATCTCGATCGACTCGACCGAGCTCGACCGCAAGGCCCGCGAGCGCGGCATCCGACAGCGCGCCCGCGAGATCCGCGCCGAGACTGGGCAACCCCCGCAAGGTCCTGCTCGGCGTCGACCGGCTGGACTACACGAAGGGCATCGACGTTCGGCTGTAGGCGTTCTCCGAACTGCTCGACGAGGGTCGGGCCAATCGCCGAGGACACCGTGCTGGTGCAGCTGGCCACGCCCAGCCGCGAGCGCGTCGAGAGCTACAAGGTGATGCGCGAGGACATCGAGCGTCAGGTCGGCCACATCAACGGCGAGTACGGCAAGGTCGGCCACCCGGTGGTGCACTACCTGCACCGGCCGGTGCCGCGCGACGAGCTGATCGCGTTCTTCGTGGCCGCCGACGTCATGCTGGTGACGCCGCTGCGCGACGGCATGAACCTGGTCGCCAAGGAGTACGTCGCCTGCCGCAGCGACCTCGGCGGCGCGTTGGTGCTCAGCGAATTCACCGGCGCCGCAGCCGAACTCAGGCAGGCCTACCTCACCAATCCGCATCACCTCGACGGCGTGAAGGACTCCATCGAGGCGGCGCTGAGCCAGTCACCCGAGGAGGGCAGGCGCCGCATGCGCGCGATGCGCCGGCAGGTGCTCGCTCACGACGTCGATCGGTGGGCGCGGTCGTTCCTCGATGCGCTGGCAGCGACGCGCGACACCGGTCGGACGTCAGAGGAGCTTGATGTCCTCGATCAGCCACTTGCCGTCGATCTTCTGGTAGTCGACGCGCAGGCGGCTGCCGTCGTAGACGGGTTGCTTGGACTTGTCGGTGACGGTGCGGTTCATGAACACCATCACCGACGCCGAATCACGTTGTGCGGCCAGCATTCCGACACCGACGACGTTGACCTGGCTGACCACCTGACGGTCCCGCGCCTGCGGGATGACGTTCTTGGTGGTGTCGTCCTCGTACTGGCGCCGGAACTCGGGCGTCATCAGGTGGTAGGCATCTCGGTGCGGCTGCGCTCGACGGTCTGGTAGTCGAAGCCCAGGATCATCGGGATCTGCTGCGCCGCCAACGGCGGAAGTACTTCGCGGGCTTGTTGCTTCGGCCCTGATCTCGGCGCGATTCCAGTACAGGTAGCCACCGAGCCCGCCGAGCGCCACCAGCCCGAGCGCCAAGAGCGACGCCGACGAACGCCACCAGACGCTGGCGGTCCAGCGCCCCATCAGTTGCCCCCGTCCGGGTACTTCAGGTCGTAGCCGGTCATGTGGCCGTTGTCGTCCTCGTGCACGATGACCCGCAGCCGGTACGGCTGCGACGGCTTGTTGACCCCGTCCAGGTCGGTCACCGTCACCCGCACCGATACCAGAACCGCTGGCGTTCTTGGCGACCTCGTCGACCTTCTCCAGGGCCGCGCCGTTGATCACGGCCTCCGAAGCTGGCTTGGTGTCGCGGAAGATCGCCTTGAGGTTGTCGACGTTGCCCGGCTGGCTCATCATGTCGCGCAGCGGGCCGCTGGTGCCGTTGACGAACCGGTTCACGCTGTCGTCGATGTTGTTCTGGTTGTAGCTGAACATGTTGACCACGGTCTGCGACGCCGTGTCGACGAACCGCTGTTCGCGCGCCTGCGCCGCCTCCGCGTGCCGTTGCTGCGTCATCAGCAGCGCCACCACGACCGCGAGCGCGACCACCAGCACCGCGGAGACACCGAGCGCCGACGATGGCGACGAGCTTGGCGTTCGGCCTGCGGCGCGGCGGCGGGCCGACGGGCCGGGCGACCCGCACCCTGCACCGTCGCAGGCTGCTCGACCTTGACGCCGCGGGCGCCGCCCGCCGACGGCCCCGGCCGCAGGTCCGGCCGCCCGCGAGGCCCGGCGCCGCCGGGCGGCAGCCTTCCTCGCCGACTCGGGCGCCGAGCCGTGCGTTCGTTTCACCCGGAGTCGCGTCGTCTTCAGCCATTCGGATGTTCCCGATCAGGCCTGCCTTGGATCCATCATCAGGTCGACCCACGTCTCCGCGGTCGCGACCTTGTCGGTACCTCCGGCGAACACGCCCGTTCCCCCGGCGGGGTCGGCGAACACACCGGTCCTTGAATCGTACGTGGTGGTCGCCGGGCCACTGGCCTGCGGCGGCGCACCGTCGACGGGCAGTGGCGGCGCGTCCGGGCTGGCGGGCGCCTCGGCAGGCAACGGCCCTGGTGGCGGCGGCGCGGGCGCCTCGGGCGCGGGCCGGCCGTACGGCGGCACGATCTGATCCGGCGGGGCGTAGTACGGCCACGGCGGCGGGGTCCCGTTGTCGTTCGGCGGCACGGGCAGCGGGAACGGCGCGTTCGGCGCCGGACCGGGTCCCGGCAACACGCCCGGCGGCAGCTGCACCGACGGTGCGCCCGGGTCGTAGTCCGCACCCGGCGGGATGAACGGGAACTTGTTGGGAGGCAAGATGTTTCGGCCGGCAGGCTCGTAGTGATTGTCTTCGCGTTCGTCCATCGGCGTCCCGTACGGGATCGGCGGCCCGCGCCACGGGTTGGTGCCGATCGGCACGTAGCCGCGCGGGTCGCGGCACAGCTGGATCGGTCGGGGCCCGCTTGCCGGGGAACTCCTGGCACGGGTAGTTGCGCGCGCCACGCACCACGGACGGATCGTTCTGCGCCGTCTTGCAGTACAGGTCGGTCGGCAGGTCGCGCAGCGTGGTGTCGGCCGGGTGACCGGATCAGCGGTGGCGGGATGAAGCCCGTCGAGCAGGGCGGCGGGTCGCCGAGGTCGACCTTGAAGTCGAGCTTGCCGCCCTCGTCGGCGGGCACGCCGCCGCCGACGGTGATGAGCGCGGCCATCAGCGCCGGGAAGATCACCAGCGCCTGCTCGATCGACTTGCGGTAGATCACGCCGATGCGGCCGAAGTTGGCCAGGTTGGCGGCCAGCATCGGGAACGTCGGCCGGATGCCGTCGAACGTGGTGTTGGCCGCCTCCGTCGCGCCCGGCACCGTCTGCAGCACGTTCCGCAGCTGCGGATCGGCCTTGGCCGCCTCGGTGGTGAAGCGCGCCAACCCGTCGGCGAGCGACTTGATGTCGTCGCCGCTGCGGATCTGCGCGTCGAGGAACGGCCCGACCTGATCGATCAGCTGGGTGGTCTGCCCGTAGTTGGCGTTGGCCTCGTCGACCAGCAGCCGCGACGACTGGATGAGCCGCGACAGTTCCGGGCCGGATCCGTTGAACGCCTTGAACGTTTCGCGCAGCAGGTCCTGAATCCGGCTGTTCCCGACGCTGTTGACCAGCGCGTCGGCCTGGGTCAGCAGCCCGGCGATGTCCTGGCCGATCGCGGTGTGGTCGACGCCGATGTTCGAACCGTCGCGGAGCATCGTGGTTCGAGGCGTCAGCAGGCGGCACCAGGTCGACGTACTGCTCGCCGACGGCCGACACGCTCTTCACCGTCGCGGTGACGTTCTCCGGAACGGGGGTGTCGGAGTTGAGCCGCATGTTCGCGACGACGCCGTCGTCGGACAGCCCCACCGACTCGACGCGGCCGATGGTCACGCCCCGGTAGGTGACGTTGGCGTTCTGGTAGAGTCCGCCGCCCGCAACGAAGTTCGCGGTGACGTTGTAGGAGCCGATGCCGACGGCGGCGGGCAGGTGCAGGTAGAACGCCGAGATGGCGCCCGACACAGATCACGGTGACGATCGCGAAGATCGTCAGTTGCAAGCGCGTCAGCCGGTCCAGCATCTACGGCGTCCCTCCGTCGTGCTGCGTGGCCGTGCCCGGCGGAATCTTGAACGGATCGGCGGCCTGACCGGACAGGTTCGCCATCGCCCCGGTCGAGGAAGTCCGGCGGGTTGATGACCTCGTCGATGTGCTTCATGTTCGGGTCGAAGCCCTTCGACGTGGTGAAGACCGACTCGCCCAGTGCGCCGGACGGTCAGGTCGAAGGTGACGAACACGTTGAGGTAGTCGCCACGGACCGCGTTGCGCAGGTACTTGTAGTGGAACGGGAACGTGGGAAGCAGTTCGAGGTCCTTGATGAAGTCGTCGGCGTTGTCGTTGAACGCCTTGATGACCGGATAGAGATCCTTGAAGTCGGCGGCGAAGTCGTCCTTGGTCTCCGACAGCACGTGCGACGCGACGCCGGCGAAGGTGCGCAGCGCGGTGAACGCATCGACGATGTTGCCCGGTTGTCGTTGAGCACCTTCAGCGCGGCGGGCAGCGAGTCGAGGGTGCGGCCGAGGCTGTCCTTGCCGCGGGCCAGGATGCCCGCGAAGCGGTTCAGCCCATCGGCGGCGGCGATGATGTCGGTCGTCTGTTGATCCAGCGAGCTGGTCAGCTCGGCGAGCCGCGGGATCAGGTCGGCGAAACTGCCCGCCCGTCCCGCCACCGCGGCGTACGCCTCGTCGGTGATGTCCTGCAGCGCACCGAGATTGCCCTTGTTCACCACGACGCCGAGCGAGGACAGCACCTCTTCGGTGGTCGGGTAGCGACCGGCCTGGCTCAGCGGGATGTTCGAGCCCTCCTTGAGCCTCGCCCTCGCCCGGCTGGTCCACCGGCGGCGCGAGTTCCACGTGCTGGGAGCCCAGCAGCGAGGTCTGCGCGACCGTCGCCGTCGAGTTCTGCGGCAGGTTGACGTCGCCCTCCAGCGACAGCTTCACCGCCGCGAAGAACGTGCCGTCGGGCCGTTGCACCGCCTCGATGCCCGACACGCTGCCGACGGTGACGTCGTCGACCATCACCGGGGAGTTCTGCGGCAGTGTGGCGACGTCGGGCAGTTCGACGGTGATGGTGTAGGAGCCGCTGCCGTGCCCGGCGGTGCCCGGCATGTCCAGCGAGTTCAGGCCGCCGAACTGGCAGCCTGCCAGCAGCAGCGCTCCCGCGCCGACCGCCACCGTGCGGCGGCCGCCCCGCAATGCCTTCGCGCGCAACGCGTTTCGGGATGTCATGCGCACTACCCACCTCCCAGACTCGGCTGGCAGTGGCTGACCAGGCGGCGGGCCGGGCAGTGGCCCAGCGCCCATCGGCGGCGGTGCGGGCACCGGGCCCGCCGGCGAGATCTGGCCCGGCACCGCGGGCGGCGGCAGGATCAGGTCGCTGAGCATGCCGTCCGGCCCGGGCGTCGATGGGCGTGACGCCGGGCGCGGGCTGCCACTGCAGGTACGGCACCGGGGTCTGCGCCTTCGCCTCGGTTTCCGGTGTGTCGTAGATGATCTGGCCCTTGTAGGCGGTGATGCTGTTGATCGGGTGGAACAGCATCGGCGGGTAGTTCACCGCGATGCGCTTGAACACCGGACCCATCCGCTGGCGGCAGATCTCGGCGCGCTTGTAGTTGTCCGGGTTGGCGCCGGTGTCGAACGTGCCGCCGCAGATGAACTGCACCGGGTTGGCGAAGTTCGGCAGCGACAGCAGGCCGCCGACGGTGCCCTGGGCCGGGTTGTAGATGTTGTAGAAGTTCTGCAGACCGTTGGGCGTGATGTGCAGGACCTGCTCGATGTCGTCACTGTGATCGGTGAGGATCTGGGTGAAGTCGGCGAGCTTGCCGACCTGGGCGATCAGCGCCTCGTTGTTCTTGTTGAGGAAGCCCTTCACGTCGGACAGCGCCTGGTTGAGCGTGCCCAGCGTGACGTCGAGGTCCTTGCTGCTGTCGGCGAGCACCTGCGACACCGACGCGACGTGGTTGGAGAACTGCACGATCTGTTCGTTGCTGTTCGACAGCGCGTTGACCAGCACCTGCAGGTTGCGCACCGTGCCGAACAGATCGGTGCGCGAGTCGCCGAGGCGCCCCGCGGTCTGCGACAGTTCGCGCAACGCCTTGCGGAACGAGTCGCCGTTGCCGTCGAAGGTGTCGGCGGCCTGGTTCACGAACGCGCTGAGCGGCCCCTGCAGCGAGCCCTGCTGCGGCCCGAGCTGGGCGCTGAGCTGCGGTGAGCTGTTCCTTGACCTCGTCCCACTCGACGGGGACACCGGTGCGGTCGAGCCCGACCTCGGCGCCGTCGGCCAGCACGGGACCGCCGGTGTAGGCCGGGGTGAACTGAACGAACCTGGCCGACACCAGGTTCGGCGCGATGACGATCGCGCGCGCGTCGGCGGGCAGCTTGACGTCGTCGCGCACCGTCATGGTGACCTTGACGTCGGTGGCGCGCGGCTCGATCGAGTCGATGGTGCCGACGGGCACGCCGACCACGCTGCACGTCGTCACCCGGGTACAGGCCCACCGCCGAGGTGAAGTACGCGACCACCTCGTTGCCGCCGCGCGACGGCCACACCGTGTAGACGCCGCCGGCCAGCACCGCCACCAGCAGGGCGGCGAGCGCGAGCCGCAGCCAGCGGGTGCGGCCCGACTGTCGAATTCGCTTGTGTCATGGCGACTTCGGCCTGATGATCAGGCGCTCGGAGATGTATCCACGCAGCATGTCGGCGAGGCTGTCCGGCAGCTTGCCCGGCTGGAAGTAGGTGTCGAGCAGCACCTCGGAGATGGTGGCGGGCGGCAGACCGTACAGGTTGATCTGGAAGCCGGGGCCCGGAGCCGACGACCTCGCCGAGCGCGGTCGCGTACGGCGGCAGCCTGCGCAGCGCCTCACCGATGTGCTCCTTGCGTTGCGAGCAGGTTGTCCATCACCGCGTTGAGCCGCTGCAGCGCGGGGCCGAACTCGCGCTGGTTGTCGGCGACGAAGCCCGAAAGCTGGTGCGACACGTCGTCGATGCCGTCGATCAGGTTGCTCAGCGCCTGGCGGCGTTCGTCGAGCGCGGCGAACAGCAGGTTGCCGTCGGTGATCAACTGGTTCACCTGGCCCGGCCCGCTGGGCGAGGGTGTCGGACACCCGCTTGGCGTGCGTCAGCAGCTGTTCGAGCGCCTCGTCGCGCTCGTTGAGGCTGCGCGACAGGTTCGCGACGCCGTCGAGCGCACCGCGCAGTTGCGGCGTCGCGTCGTGCAGCGTGTCGGTCAGCGTCTGCAGCGCCTGCTCGAACTTCGGCTTGTCCAGCTCGCCGGCGTTCTCGCCGAGGTCCTGCAGCGCGGTGTTCAGCGTGTACGGAGTCGTGGTGCGGCCCAACGGGATCGACGTCGAGTTGCCGGTGCCACCGGGCGTCACCGACAGTGACTTCTGACCGAGCACGGTGTCGGTCTTGATCGCCACCAGCGACTGGTCGCCGACCTTGACGTGGCGGTCGACGGTGAACGTCACCTTGGCGGCGTCGCCGGCCAGCTCGACCGACGACACCTTGCCGACCTTGATGCCGGAGACGGCGACGTCGTTGCCCGGCGTGATGCCGCCCGCGTCGGTGAAGAACGCCTCGTAGTTCTTGCCCTGCGGCCAGAACGGCAGGTTGGTGTAGCCGAAGGACACCAGGACCAGGCACGCCACCAGGGCGATGCCGAAGATCCCGGTGCGGGTCGGGTTGCCGCTGTCCGGCCTAGCCATTCTCCGAGCACCTCCCCTTCGACGGATCGGGCGGACCACCGAACGGGATGAGGATGTCGCTGCCCGCGGGGCCGTTGATCTTGATCCGGATCGAGCAGTAGTAGATGTTGAAGAACGACCCGTACGCGCCGAGTGCGTTGAGCCGCAGGTAGTTCTCGGCGAGCGGCTCGATCACCTTGTTGACGTCGTCCTTGCGCTCGTCCAGCCGCTGCGCCAGCGGCCGGACGTTCTCGATGACGCCCTGCACGCGGACGCCGGCTCGTCTCGAGCAGCTCGGTCAGGTCGTTGGTCGCCGAGGCCAGCGGCGGGATGGCGCCCGCGATCGGGTCGCGGTTCTCCGCCAGCCCGGTGATGAGCTGCTGGAGTTGGTCGACGCTGGCGTCGAACTGTGCGCCCTTCTCGTCGACCGTGCCGAGCACCGTGTTGAGGTTGTTGATCACGTCGCCGATCAGCTGGTCCCGGGCCGCGAGGTCCTGGGTGAAGGATCCGGTGCTGGCGAGCAGGTTCGACAGCGCGCCGCCCTGGCCCTGCAGCAGTTCGATGACCGCGTTGCTGACCTCGTTGACCTTGTTGCCGTCGAGTCCCTTGAGCACCGGACGCAGCCCACCGAGCAGCGCGTCGAGGTCGAGCGCGGGCTGGGTGTTCGCCCTGGCGATGGTGCCGCCCGGCGGGCAGCTTGCGCAGATCGCCTGGGCCCGAGGTGATTTCGAGGTAGCGGTCGCCGACGAGGTTCTGGTAGCGCACCACGCGCCCTGGTCGAGGTGTACAGCTGGTAGCGGTCGTTGACGTCGAACGTGACGTCGACGCTGTTGTCCGGGTTGAGCTTGACGCTTCTTGACCGAGCCGACCGGCACACCGGCGATCCGGACGTCCTGGCCCGCCTTCAGCCGCGACGCCTCGGCGAAGTTGGCGTGATAGGTGTTGCCCGACGCGAAGCGGAACTGTCCGAACACCACCACCAGGCCCGCCGCCACCAGCAGCATGACGACGGTGAAGACGATGACGTTGATCAGCGTCCTGTCGCGCCTCATCAGAAGTCATCCCGTTCTGCGTACGCGCCGTTGAACAGGAACTGCAGCGTCGACGGCGCGTCGAACTGCAACTCGGTGTTCGGCTGGAACGGCACGTAGGCGTTGTCGGTGACCAGGAACGGCGAGTGGTACCACGATCCGCCGTACTGCTTGGTCGGCACGTTCGGCAGGCCGCGGCAGTTCGGGCCGCCGGACGCGTTCACGATCGGCAGGCTCTCCGGGTACGTGTAGGCCGGCGCGCCCGGCAGGAAGTTCGACGCCACGAACAGGCCGGGCCGGATGCCACCGATGACGGGCGCGAAGGTGTCGAGCGCCTTCGCGGTGCCCTGCAGGATGCAGCCGATCTCGGGCGAGTAGTCGCCCAGCACCTTCAGCGGCGCCCGCAGCCGCTGGATGGCCGCGATGAAGTCGTCGGCGGCGGGCTGCAGCGTGGCGGTGCCGTTGTTGGCCAGCCCGGTGGCGGCCAGCAGGGTGGCGTTCAGGTTGTCCTGCTCGTCGACGAGCGTCTTGCTGATCGTGGGCGCGTTGTCGAACACCGTGACCAGATCGGGCGCCGCGTCGGCGTAGATGTTGCCGACCACCGCCGTCTTCTGGAAGTCCTGCTGCAGCGTCGGCAGCTTCGGATTCAGTTGCTGCAGATAGTAATTCAGGCCCGCAAGCGTGGCGCCCAGGTCGTCGCCGTTGCCGCGCAGGCCCTCGCCCAGCGCCGATGATGCGTCGCGTTGAGGTTGATCGGATCGACCTTCTGCAGCACGTCGGTCAGCGTCTGGAACAGGGTGTTGACCTCGAGCTGCACGTCCTTGGCCGGCACCGTGCGCGCCGGGCCGCAGCGAGTCGCCGATCGGCGAGTCGGGCGGCAGGAACTCGACCGCCTTGGCACCGAACACCGTGGTGCCGCCGATCCTGACCTTCGCGTTGGACGGGACGTAGCGCATCTGGCTGCTGTCGATCGCCAGCGTCAGCTTGGCCTGATCGCCCGCGTACTCGATGTCCTTGACCTTGCCGATCTGGATGCCGCGGTACTTCACCTTGGCGTCGGTGTCCATCACCAGGCCTGCGCGCGGCGAGGTCACCGTCACGGTGTCGACGGAGGTGAAGGCCGCGGTGTAGGAGAGGTAGGTGAACACGGTGGCGGCGAGCAAGAGCGCAGCGAGAATCGCCGCAGCGATCCTCACGTGGCTGCGCTTGGCGTCGACCGTTCGCCATTCGTCCCTGCCTATCCGGAGAGGTTGAAGTTGCCGGACGCGCCGTAGACGGCGAGCGAGATGAACAGGGTGATGGTGACGACGACGATGAGCGAGGTGCGCACGGCCTGGCCGACGGCGATGCCGACGCCGACCGGACCGCCGGACGCGTTGTAGCCGTAATAGGTGTGCACGAGCATCACCGCGACCGACATGACGATGGCCTGCAGGAACGACCACAACAGGTCGGTCGGCACCAGGAACGTGTTGAAGTAGTGGTCGTACAGGCCCGCGGACTGCCCGTTGATGAAGACGGTGGTGAACCGGGCGGCGAAGAACGCCGCGAGCACCGACAGCGAGTACAGCGGCACGATCGCGATCAGGCCCGCGATGATGCGCGTGGACACCAGATACGACACCGAGTGCACGGCCATCGCCTCGACGGCGTCGATCTCCTCGGCGACCCGCATGGCGCCCAGCTGTGCCGTGGTGCCCGCGCCGATGGTGGCCGCCAGCGCGATGCCCGCGATCACCGGCGCGACGATGCGCACGTTGAGGAACGCCGACAGGAAGCCGGTCAGCGCCTCGATGCCGATGTTGCCCAGCGACGAATAGCCCTGCACCGCAATGACACCGCCGGAGGCCAGCGTCAGGAACGCCGCGACGCCGACGGTGCCGCCGATCATCACCAGGGCGCCGGCGCCCATGGTCATCTCGGCGATCAGGCGGATGGTCTCCTTGCGGTAGCGGGTCAGCGCGTTGGGGATGTAGCGGATCGACTCGCCGTAGAACAGCGCCTGCTCGCCGACGCTGTCGACGGCCTTCGGCACACCGCGGAAGAAGCGGCGGAGGCGCAGCGTCGCGTCGTAACTCATCGCAGTCTCTTCTTGCGCAAGCGCTCATCAGCGGCAGTCTCTTCGCGCAAGCGCTCATCGCGCCAGCACCCGAACGCCGATCGCCGTCGTGATCACGTTGATCACGAACAGGCAGATGAACGCGTAGACCACGGTCTCGTTGACCGCGATCGCCGACGCCCTTGGGGCCACCCTGCACGGTCAGACCGCGGTAGCAGCCGACCAGGCCGGCGACCACTCCGAACAACATGGCCTTCACGAAGGCGAGCATCAGCTCGCCAAGGCCGGTCAGAATCGTCAGGCCGTTGATGAAGGCGCCGGGGTTGACGCCCTGCAGGAACACCGAGAAGACGTAGCCGCCCGCGAGGCCGATCGCGCAGACCAGACCGTTGAGCAGCAGCGCCACGAACGTCGAGGCCAGCACGCGCGGCACGACCAGCCGCTGGATCGGGTCGATGCCGAGCACCCGCATCGCGTCGATCTCCTCGCGGATGGTGCGGGCGCCGAGGTCGGCGCAGATCGCCGTCGCACCGGCGCCGGCGACCACCAGCACCGTCACCACCGGGACCCAGCTGGGTGATGGTGCCGAACGCGGTACCCGCGCCGGACAGGTCGGCGGCGCCGAGCTCGCGAAGCAGGATGTTGAGCGTGAACGCCACCAGAACGGTGAACGGAATGGCGACCAGCAGTGTCGGGATCAGCGAGACGCGCGCGATCATCCAGGTCTGATCGAGGAACTCACGGAACTGAAAGGGTCGCCGCAAGATCTTGACGAAGGTGTCCAAGGACATCTCGACGAACCCGCCCACGGCCCGGGCCGGAGCCGCAAGCTGTTCGATCAACCTCGGCTCCGTTCTCGGCACGGGGGGTCGAGTGGTCGTGATGGCGAAGAGCTCGGGACTGCCCGCCTCGACGACCTTCCGACCCCTTGGTTAAGCGGTGCTCTTAGTGAGCCGGCTCATATTAACTAGAACAAGTTCGCAGTGTCAAAGAACCGCGAAATCCGTCAATAACAGTTATGTTTATGCTGGTCAGAGCAGGTGTGACGCAGCGTCATTCTGAAACGTGTTCTACCGCTCGCACGACCTTCGACAACCGAGACTGTCAGTCTCGCGAGCCCATCAGTCCGTTGGCCGAGAATCCAAGTTCGGGATCACGGTCAGCAAAGTAGTCACGCAACGTTGCGTCGAGATCGGCGGCGGCCCACGCGTCGGAGTCCGCGGTGAAGTGCTTCTCCGCCGTCGGGCGCCGCAACCAGCGTCACCGTCGGACCATAGACGATGAACAGCTGCCCGTTGACCCCTTCCGCCGCCGGGGACGACAGGAACCGCACCAGGGTGACGACGTGCTCGGGCGACAGCGCGTCGATCCGACCCTCGTCGAGCTCGGGCGCGTCGCCGAACACGTCGGCGGTCATCGCGGTCCTGGCCCGCGGCGCGATGGCGTTCGCCCGGACGCCGTAGCGGCCGAGCGCACGGGCCGCCGTCAGGGTCAGCGAGGTGATGCCCGCCTTGGCGGCGCCGTAGTTGGCCTGGCCGACCGGACCGACCAGGCCGGCCTCGGACGAGGTGTTGACGATGCCGGCCGTAGACCGTGCCGCCGTTCTCCTTGGCCTTGTCCCGCCAGTAGGTGGCGGCGTTGCGGGTCAGCAGGAAGTGGCCGCGCAGGTGCACCGCGATGACGGCGTCCCAGTCCTCGTCGGTCATGTTGAACAACATGCGGTCGCGGGTGATCCCCGCGTTGTTGACGACGATGCGCGAGCCCGCCGAGGCCGTCGGCGGTCGCGACCAGTTCGTCGGCGGTGCTGCGCGCGCTGATGTCGCCGGCGACGGCGACGCCCTTGGCGCCCGCGGCCGCGATCTCGTCGAGGACGTCGGACTTGTCGAGTGCACCCGCGATGTCGTTGACGACGACCGTCGCACCCGCCCGGGCCAGTCCGATCGCCTCGGCGCGGCCCAGCCCCGCGGCGGCGCCGGTCACCACCGCGACCAGTCCGGACAGATCCGTCGCGTCAGAATTCGTGCGTCAATTTATGAATACCTCTAGTCTTTGCGGATCAGGGCGGCTCTCGGGCACTCGGCGATCGACTGCTCGGCCAGCTCCTCCTGGTCGTCGGGCACCGGATCGGCCTTGACGACGGCGTAGTCCTCGTCGTCGAGATCGAACAGGTCCGGGGCGATACCCACGCACACCGCGTTGCCTTCGCAGCGATCACGGTCAACTTCGACTCGCATGACAATCTCCTCCCGGCCACGGCCCTGTGCGGACGCCCCGCCCTTGGTAACGGGTCAGAATACGACGCCACCGGACCGACGCCACCGCGACACCGGCCTGGATTCCAAGACTAGAACGTGTTACAACCGGGGATGTCGACGGGTACCCGCGGCAACGGTGACGGACCAGTGAGGACGACAGCGATGCGGATCGGCTACAGCCCCGAGCAGGAGGAGTTGCGCCGCGAGTTGCGCGCGTACTTCACCAAGCTGATGACCCCCGAGCGCGCCGAGGCGCTGAGCTCCGCGACGACGGCGAGATGGGCCGCGGCAACGTCTACCGCGACACCGTCGCGCAGATGGGCAAGGACGGCTGGCTGACGCTGTCCTGGCCCAAGGAGTTCGGCGGCCAGGCCCGCCCGCCGATGGACGGGCTGATCTTCAACGACGAGGCCTCCATCGCGAACGTCCCGGTGCCGTTCCTGACCATCAACAGCGTCGCGCCGACGATCATGGCGTTCGGCACCGACGAGCAGAAGAAGTTCTTCCTGCCCAAGATCGCCGCGGGCGAACTGCACTTCTCGATCGGCTACTCCGAGCCGGGCGCGGGCACCGACCTCGCGGCGCTGCGCACCACCGCGGTCCGCGACGGCGACGACTACGTGATCAACGGCCAGAAGATGTGGACCAGCCTGATCGCCTACGCCGACTACGTGTGGCTGGCGGTCCGGACCAACCCCGAGGCCAAGAAGCACCGCGGCATCTCGATGCTGATCGTGCCGACCACCGCCGACGGCTTCTCCTGGACGCCGGTGCACACCATGTCGGGTGTCGACACCAGCGCCACCTACTACCAGGACGTGCGGGTCCCGACCTCGAGCCTGGTCGGCGAGGAGAACGGCGGCTGGAAGCTGGTCACCAACCAGCTCAACCACGAGCGCGTCGCACTGGTCTCGGCGCAGCCGATCTTCTCGGCGCTCGACGCGCGTTCGCGAGTGGGCGCAGAACACCAAGGACGCCCACGGCAGGCGGCTGATCGACTCGGAGTGGGTGCAGCTCAACCTCGCTCGCGTGCACGCCAAGGCCGAGGTGCTCAAGCTGATCAACTGGGAGCTGGCCTCCACCGAGACGCCGCCCCGTCGCCCGCCGACGCGTCGGCGGCCAAGGTCTACGGCACCGAGCTGGCCACCGAGGCCTACCGCCTGCTGATGGAGGTGCTCGGCACGGCGGCGACGCTGCGCACCGACTCCCCCGGCGCGCTGCTGCGCGGCCGGGTCGAGCGCATGCACCGGTCGTGCCTGATCCTGACCTTCGGCGGCGGCACCAACGAGATTCAGCGCGACATCATCGGCATGGTCGCCCTCGGCCTGCCCCGAGTGAATCGTTAAGGACTGAGACAATGGACTTCAAGACAACCGAAGCCGCCGACGACCTCGGCGGCCTGGCGCGCACCATCACCGACTCGGTGTGCACGCCCGAGCATCAGCGCGAGCTGGACAAGCTCGACGAACGCTTCGACCGCGACCTGTGGGCGAAGCTGATCGACGCCGACATCCTGTCCACCACCGCACCGGAGTCGTTGGGCGGCGGCGGTTTCGGCGTGCTCGAGGAGACGGCCGTACTGGTCGCACTCGGCCGGCAGATCGCCGCGGTGCCCTACCTCGAGTCCGTCGTGCTGGCGGCGGGCGCCCTGGCGAAGTTCGGCTCCGAGGCGCTGCAGCAGGACTGGGCGGTACCGGCGGTCAAGGGCGAGAAGATCCTGACCGTCGCGCTCGACGGCGAGATGGGCGAAGGCCCGGTGCAGGCTCAGACCAGCGGCACCGGGCTACCGGCTGACCGGTACCCGCGCACAGGTCGGCTACGGCCCGGTCGCCGACGCATTCCTGGTGCCCGCCGAAACCGATTCGGGCACCAAGGTGTTCCTCGTCGCTGGCGGGCGACGCCGGCGTCTCGGTCACCTCGCTGAACACCACGGGCCACGGCAGCGTCGGGCACCTGGAGTTGCAGGGCGTCGAGGTCGACGCCGACCGCGTCGTCGGTGGGGACGACGTGGTCGACTGGCTGACCACGCAGGGCACGTTGGGCCGCAGCGCATTTCAGCTCGGCGTGCTCGAGCGCGCACTGGAGCTGACCGCCGAGTACGCGCGCGAGCGCGAACAGTTCGACCGGCCGATCGGCAGCTTCCAGGCCGTCGGCCAGCGCCTGGCCGACGGCTACATCGACATCAAGGGCCTGCGGCTGACGCTGACCCAGGCGGCGTGGCGGCTGTCCGAGGACCTGCCTGCCGACCTCGAGGTCGGCACCGCGGCGTTCTGGGCGGCCGAGGCAGGCCACCGGGTCGCGCACACCACGGTGCACGTGCACGGCGGCGTCGGCATCGACATCGACCACCCGGTGCACCGCTACTTCCTGGCCGCCAAGCAGACCGAGTTCGCGGTCGGCGGCGCCACCGGGCAGCTGCTGCGCATCGGCCGCGAGCTGGCCGAGACACCCGCCTGACCGACGACTTCAGGTGACCGCTCCGCCGAACCCGACCGTCACCGAGCTGCTGGCGCCGCTCGTCGACGTCACCGATCGCGGTGTGCACGACGAAGATTCGTTCGTCAGCTGGCGCGACCACATCCAGGCCGCCGCCGAACTGGCTGCCGCGCTGACGGCACGGCTCGATCCGGACCGGCCGCCGCACGTCGGTGTCCTGCTCGGCAATACACCGTTCTTCTCCACCGTGCTGGTGGCGGCCGGGCTGGCCGGACTGGTCCCGGTCGGCCTGAACCCGACCCGCCGCGGCGATGCGTTCGCCCGTGACGTCGCCCATGCCGACTGTCAGCTGGTCCTCACCGACGACCCGACAGGGGGTTCCCGGCGGCGTCGAATACATCGACGTCGAATCACCGGAGTGGGCAACCGAACTCGCCGGGTACCGCGGCGCACCGGTGACGTTCGCCGATCCGAGTCCCGACGATCTCTTCATGCTGATCTTCACCTCGGGCACCAGCGGTGAGCCCAAGGCGGTGCGCATCACGCACGACAAGGTGGCCTTCCCTGGCCGGATGCTCTCGCAGCGGTTCGGACTCGGCCCGACCGACACGTTCTATCTGTCGATGCCGCTGTTCCACTCCAACGCGGTGATGGCCGGCTGGGCGGTCGCCGTGGCGGCCGGCGGCTCGATTGCGTTGCGGCGCAAGTTCTCCGCGTCCGGGTTCATGCCCGACGTGCGACGCTACGGCGCCACGTACGCCAACTACGTCGGCAAGCCGCTGTCCTACATCCTGGCCACACCGCCCCGCGACGACGACGCCGACAATCCGCTGAAGTTCATGTACGGCAACGAGGGTGCGCCCGCGCGACCTGCCCCGGTTCGCAAAGCGCTTCGGCGTGTTCGTCGTCGACGGATTCGGCTCCACCGAGGGCGGCGTGGCGATCGCCCGCACTCCGGACACCCCCGACGGATCACTTGGGCCGCTGACCGACGAGGTGACGATCGTCGACGTCGAGACCGGCGAGCCCTGCCCGCCAGGCAAGGTCGGCGAGTTGGTCAACCCCACCGGACGCGGGTGGTTCCGCGGCTACTACCGGCGACGAAGCGGCCGAAGCGGAGCGGATGGCTGGCGGCGTCTACCACACCGGTGACCTCGCCTACCGCGACGAGAACGGCTACGCCTACTTCGCCGGACGCCTCGGTGACTGGATGCGCGTCGACGGGGAGAACCTCGGCACCGCACCGATCGAGCGAATCCTGTTGCGCTACCCCGACGTCGTCGAGGTGGCCGTCTACGCCATCCCCGATCCCGCGGTCGGCGACCGGGTGATGGCGGCGTTGGTGCTGCGCGACGGCACCGCCTTCGAGTCGAGGCCGGCTTCGAGGCGTTCCTGGCCGAGCAACCCGACCTCGGCCCGAAGCAGTGGCCGACGTTCGTCCGGATCGGAGCCGCGCTTCCGCGGACCGCGACGTTCAAGGTCCTCAAGCGGGTCCTGTCCGCGGAGGGCACCGAGTGCGCCGACCCGGTCTTCCCCATTCGGCGGCCCTGACCGTCGGTGCCCGGCGGTAGCGTGGGCCACGTGGGATACCGCGAACTCCCGCCGCCCGCCCCGATCCGCGACCTCGTCGAGACCGCGTGGGTACTGGACGGCCCCGGCAACGTGGTGCGGGTGCTGCCGGACGGGTGCATGGACCTCATCCGGATGGACGGTCGCGTCATGGTGGCCGGCCCGGACACCACCGCATCGCTGAGCCAGCGCGGCGCGGAACCGTTCGCGGGACTGCGATTTCGGCCAGGGACGCTGCCTCGGCTACTCGGCGTGCCCGCAGCCGAACTCCGCGACCAGCGGGTCGCACTCGACGAGCTGCGCCAGGTTCGCCCGCAGCCGCCGGCTGACCGAGGTCGCCACCGATCTTGCGGCGACCCGGCCACGACGAGAGACGACGCCGTGGTCGGTGCCAACGCTGCACCACGTCACCGCGCAGACTGTCCGCAGGCGCCTCCGTCGCCGACGTGGCACGACGAGATCGGCTGGTCCGGCCGGACCCTGCAGCGCCAGTGCGGAGCGGTCTACGGCTATGGCCCGGCGACGCTGCGGCGGATCCTGCGGTTCCGCCGCGCGGTGGCGATGCTGCGCACCGGACGGCGCACCAGCCGAGGTCGCGGCGGAGGCCAGGTATTCCGACCAGCCGCACCTGCATCGCGAGGTACGTGCGCTCGCGGGCACCGCGGTCGCCGATCTGGCGGACGGCTAGGCCAGCGGCGCGAACAGGTCGACCGAGGTGCCGTCGGGGTCCTCGACCGTGGCGTAGCGCTGCCCCCACGGCGCGTCGAACGGCGCCAACTGGCCGGGATGGCCCACTGCGGTGAGTCGCTCGAACACCGCGTCCACGTCGCCAGGGGCATCGAATCCGAACGCGATGGCCACCCGCCCCGGTTATCGGGCGGGGTCCATCCCGGATGCATCCCCGCGATCACCTCCTCGGTGTCGAACGCCAGCTTGTTGCCGCCGGGCAGCGCCACCTCGACGTGCGGCCCCTCGGGGTCCGGTACGTTCAGGCCAAGGGCCCGATAGAAGTCCAACGACCGCGGCAGGTCGCGCGCCACGATCTCAACGACCGTCGATGTCACGGGAATGTCCATGCCACGACGTTAGACGGCGGCCGCGGTTCGCGTCGTGAACGAATCGGACATTCGACGAAATGGCAGACGTGGCAGACTTCTTGGCGTGACACTTGGCGCACGTACACCAGACCCGCGGTAACTCCGGTGTCGATCGAGCAAATGATTCTAGATCTGGTGACAGCGAATGCAATCAGTTCGCGTCACTGATTTTCGAGTAGATCTACTCACGCTGCACGACGTGCGATTTGAGCTACACTTCGCTGCGGAATCGCGTCGATGGCGTTTGCCTTCGGCGTCCGACGAGAGCAACTCATCTGAAACACGAGGAGTTAACTCATGAGAGCATCGGCGCTCACCGGTGTGGCCGCGGCGTTCACCGCCCTGGCCGTCGTGCTGTCCGGCTGCGGCTCGGACACCAAGACCGCAACGTCCAGCAGTTCGAGCACCGCAAGCTCGTCCAAGTCGTCCAGCGAGTCACCGACGACGTCCAAGCCCAAGGTCGCGCCGCGCGATCAGGATGCCGCGGGCCCCAACCCGACCATCGCCAGCTACATCAAGGACAACGGCATCACCGAATCCCCGGTCCACATGGGCGATCCCGGCGCGCCGAAGATCGACCTGCCCGTTCCGGACGGCTGGGAGCCGGCCGGGGAGAACACCCCGGATTGGGCCTACGGCGCGATCATCTACACGGGTCCGGAGGCCGCGGAGTACACCCCGAGCATCGTCGCTCTGGTGTCGAAGCTGACCGGAAACGTCGACCCGCAGAAGATCATCGACCTCGCCCCCGGCGAGCTGAACAACCTGCCGGGCTACAAGCCGATGAACGAGGGTGCCACCAGCACGCTGGGCGAGTACCCGGCCTACCAGCTCGGCGGCACGTGGGAGTCGGACGGCGCAGACCAAGGTCGTCGCGCAGAAGACGGTCGTGATCCCCGGCGCCGACGGACTGTACGTCCTGCAGCTCAACGCCGACGGTCTCGACGAGCCAGGTCGACATCGTTGGCGCCGCAACCGACGTCGATCGACTCGGACACCACGATCACGCCCTGACTTTCCACCCGAAGGCGCCGCCGAAGTGCTCAGCACTTCGGCGGCGTCGTCCGTTCAGCTCCCGCGGATCCCGTCGAGGCGCCTGGTGGCGGCTCGTCGAATCCCGAAACCAGTTCGGCGATGATGTCGGCGACGGGCCGAATCTCGTTCATCCGCCCGACGATCTGGCCGACGGGCATCGCGACGGTCGTCGGATCCGAGGATTCGCTCATCCGCTGATGGGCTTCGCTGACGAGGATGTTCTGCAGCGGCATCGGCAGCGGTTCTGGAGCGCCGTCGGCGTCCCAGGCTTCGGTCCAGCGGCTCTTGAGCAGCCGGGCGGGCTTGCCGGTGTAGATGCGGCGGCGCACGGTGTCACTGGACGTCGCCGCGAGCAGTGGCCTGCTGGATCACCGACGTGCCCGATCGGTGCGCACGCCGAGGTCGTACTCGGCCGCCGTCAGGAACGCCGAACCCATCCACACGCCCTGCGCGCCGAGGGCGAGCGCCGCTGCGACCTGACGGCCGGTACCGATGCCACCCGCGGCCAGCACGGCAGTCTTGATGGCCAAGAGCAGCCAGTCCATCGCACACTTCCGGCACCAGCACCATCGACGCGATCTCACCGGTGTGGCCGCCGGCCTCGTGGCCCTGGGCGATGACGATGTCGACGCCGTTGTCGACGTGCCGCTGCGCGTGCTTGGCGCTGCCCGCCAGCGCGGCCACCGGCACCCCGGCGGCGTGCGCCTGGTCGATGACGTCCTTCGGCGGCGAGCCGAGTGCGTTGGCGATCAGCTTGATCGGGTGCTTGAGCGCCACCTCGACGTGGCTGCGGGCGACCGAATGCAGCCAGCCCAGAACGCCTTCCGAGCGCTCCTCGTCCTCGGGCAGCGGCGGCACGCCGAGATCGGCGAGCGTCTTGGCGACGAAGTCCCGGTGGCGTCTGCGGGATCAGCTTGTTGATGTCGACCGCGGTGCCCTCGGTCGGCACCTTGGCGGGCATCACGATGTCGACGCCGTACGGCTTGCCGTCGGTGTTCTCGTCCATCCACCGCAGCACGGCTTCGAGGTCGTCGGCGTCGTTGAACCGCACGCAGCCAAGCACGCCGAGACCGCCCGCCTTGCTGACCGCGGCGGCCACCTTCTCCGACGGGGTGAAGACGAAGATCGGGTACTCGATGCCGAACCGGTCACACAGTTCGGTGCGCATGTTCATGTGCCGGCACCCACGTGCTTGGCGTGCACGTCGTCGGCCGGACCGTTCCTCGGTCGTGTCCTTGGCCCAGCGGTAGTCGGGCTTGCCCGCAGGTGACCGCTTGACCTCGTCGACGAACCAAAGGCTGCGCGGCACTTTGTATCCCGCGATCTCCTGCGGACGAAGGCGTCGAGTTCGGCCAGCGTCAGGCCTGGGCGCCCTCGCGGGGTTGCACGACCGCGGCGACGTGCTGGCCGAAGCGCGGGTCGGGCACGCCGACCACCAGCGCGTCGAACACGTCGGGGTGGCCCTTGAGCGCGGCCTCGACCTCTTCGGGGTAGATCTTCTCGCCGCCGCTGTTGATCGACACCGAGCCACGGCCCAGCATCGTGACGCTGCCGTCCGCCTCGACCTCCGCGTAGTCGCCGGGGATCGCGTACCGCACACCGTTGATACGTCTGGAACGTCTCGGCGGTCTTCTTCTCGTCCTTGAAGTAGCCGACGGGAATGTTGCCGCGCTTGGCGATGAAGCCTCGCACTCCCGATCCCGGCACCACCTCGTTGCCGTCCTCGTCGAGTACCACGGTGGTCTTGTCGATCTGCACGCGCGGCCCACCGGTGTGCGACTGACCCTTCGTGACGATGCTGGTGCCGCCGAAACCGGTCTCCGAAGATCCGATCGAGTCGGTGATCACGCGGTTGGGCAGCAGTTCGAGGAACTTCTCCTTGATGCTGGTGGAGAACAGTGCCGCAGTGCTGGTGAGCACGAACAACGACGACAGGTCGTACGCCTCTCCTTCGGCGCCTGACTCCTGCTGTGCCAGCAGCGCGTCCAGCAGCGGGCGCGCCATCGCGTCGCCGGTGAAGAACAGCATGTTGACCTTGTGCTCGTGAATCGACCGCCACACCGCGTCGGCGTCGAATTCCGGTGCCAGCACCGTGGTTTGGCCCGCGAACAGCGACATCCAGGTGGCCGACTGGGTGGCGCCGTGGATCATCGGGGGGATCGGGTAGCGGATCATCGGCGGGTTGGCGGCGGCCGCCTTGGACAGGTCGTACTCGTCGGCGACGAACTCACCCGTCGCGAAGTCGGTGCCGCCGAACAGGACCCGGTAGATGTCCTCGTGGCGCCACATCACGCCCTTCGGGAAGCCGGTGGTGCCGCCGGTGTAGAGCAGGTAGATGTCGTCGGCGCTGCGCGCGCCGAAGTCGCGTTCGGGCGAGCCCTGCTGCGAGCGCCGAGTAGAACTCGACGCCGCCGTAGCGCTGGTAGTCGTCAGCTGGGCCTTCTGTGCCGTCCTCGACCACCAGGATGGTCTTGACGTTCGGCGTCTCCGGCAGCACGTTGGCGACGCGGTCGGCGTAGCGGCGTTCGTGCACCAGCGCGACCATGTCGGAGTTCTCGAACAGATACTTCAGCTCGCCCTCGACGTAGCGGAAGTTGACGTTCACCAGGATCGCGCCCGCCTTGACGATGCCGAGCATCGCGATGACGATCTCGATGCGGTTGCGGCAGTACAGGCCGACCTTGTCGTCCTTCTTCACGCCCTGGTCGATGAGGTAGTGCGCAAGGCGGTTCGCCTTCTCCTCCAACTGGGCGTAGGTGAGCTGTTCGTCGGCGGAAATGAGGGCGACACGGTCAGGCACGGCGTCGATCGCGTGCTCGGCAAGGTCGGCGATGTTCAGGGCCACGCACCTAAACTAGAACGTGTTACATTTCGAGACAAGTCTGTGGCGACGAAGCTGGAAGGCGGACTATCCGTGAGCGACGACAAAGTCACTGAGAAGGGCCCCGATGCCCTCATTGAGCAGCGCGGACACACTCTGATCCTGACGCTGAACCGGCCGGAGGCGCGCAACGCGCTTTCCACCGAGATGCTCTCGATAATGGTCGACGCCTGGGACCGCGTCGACGAGCGATCCGGAGATCCGGATCGTGCATCCTGACCGGCGCGGGCGGCTACTTCTGCGCGGGCATGGACCTCAAGGCCGCGACCAGGCAAGCCGCCGGGCGACTCGTTCAAGGACGGCAGCTACGACCCGTCGCGCATCGACTCGCCTGCTCAAGGGCCGCAGGCTCACCAAGCCGCTCATCGCGGCCGTCGAGGGCCCGGCGATCGCGGGCGGCACCGAGATCCTGCAGGGCACCGACATCCGCATGGCGGGCGAGAGCGCCAAGTTCGGCATCTCCGAGGCCAAGTGGAGCCTGTACCCGATGGGCGGCTCCGCCGTCCGTCTGGTCCGCCAGATCCCGTACACGATCGCGTGCGACCTGCTGCTGACCGGACGGCACATCACCGCGGCCGAGGCCCTGGAGTACGGGCCTGATCGGCTACGTCGTGCCGGATGGCACCGCGCTGGACAAGGCGCTGGAGATCGCCGAGGTGATCAACAACAACGGCCCGCTCGCGGTGCAGGCGATCCTGCGGACGATCCACGAGACCGAGGGCATGCACGAGAACGACGCGTTCAAGATCGACACGCAAGATCGGCATCGAGGTGTTCCTCAGCGACGACGCCAAGGAAGGCCCGCTGGCGTTCAAGGAGAAGCGGGCGCCCAACTTCCAGATGAAGTAACCGCTCGTCCCGACATCGATCAGTAGAAGCGCCCGTGTCCGCCAAAGCCACGGCCGTAGTGCCCACGGCCGAAGCCACGGCCGTAGTGCCCACCGCGGAACCCATGGCCGAACCCACGGCCGAAGCCGCCGCGGAAGCCGCGGCCGTAGCCGCCGCGGAAGCCGCGGCCGCCGCCGAAGTGGGGCCTCGGTCCGATGAATCCCGGCCCGTAGAGAGGGACAGGGGCCTGGAATGCAGCGAGTTGTGCCTCCGAGATTTGCGCGGGCGCAGGTGCCGCGTTCGCGACACCCGGTCCCAGGCCGACAGCGGCGAGCATCAGTCCACCGCAAACCACTGCGCCACCGATCAGTTTGCGACTACGCATTTCAATTTCCGGTTTCATCTGGACTCCTCAAGCGCATGGAATGAACACGACGGTGACAAGCCTTCGCCTCTAACTCGTGTTTGAGGTGCGCCAACGTTGTGAGCGCTCTGCGAGCCGCTGAGAACGACGAATCAGCGCAGCGCCCATGGAAATGCGGTCGTGGTGCTGCGCGCACCGTCGGCCGTGCGCGACCGGTTCGGCTCGCCGAGTTCTCCGAGTAGCTCGTCGGAGAGTCCCAGGAGCGTGGCGAGCGTGCCGGGCAAGAACCACGACGGCCGGGTGGCGAACAGCAGGTCCTCGGTTGCCGTGTTGCCGCCCGCGCCGGGCGCGAACGGGCACCCGCCGAGGCCGCCGAGCGATCCGTCGACGGTCCCCGCGCCTGCTGCGACGGCAGCCAGGCTGTTGGCGACGCCCAGGCCCCACGTGTCGTGACCGTGGAAGACGATGCCGCGTCCGTCCCGCCGCCCAACCTCGGCGACCAACGCCGCGACGTCCGCGGGTATCGCCTGGCCGAGCGTGTCGCAGAGCACGACTTCCGTTGCACCCGAAGCATGTTCGTCCTCGATGATGCGAAGGACCACGGCAGGGTCGACAGGACCGTCGAACGGGCATGTGAACGCGGTCGCGATGCACAGCTGCACCGTGCCGCCTGCGGCCCGTGCCTCGGCGATCGCGTCGGGCATGGCCGCAAGGCTGGCCGCCGTCGAGCGGCCGATGTTGGCCTGGTTGTGTGCGTCCGAAGCCGACAAGCAGTACTGGAAGTGACGGGCACCTGCGGCGGCGGCGCGCTCCACGTGCCGTGGCGTTGCGACCCACACCCAGCAGCGATCGAGCTCGGTTGGCGTCAGAGCCTCGAGTACCTCGACGGTGTTGGCCATCGGCGGCACCAGGTCGGGCCGTGCCATCGAACCCACCTCGAGTTGTGGGACGCCCGCGCCGAGGAGCGCACGGGCGATCGCGACCTTGCGCTCGGTGGCCAAGGGTTTTCCCGTGAGCTGCAACCCATCTCGCAGCGTGACGTCACGCAGCACGGGCGCCCTCATCGTGCCACCACCGGTCGGCCCCCCAACTCGACCATTACCTCTGCGGTGTGCTGGCCAAGGTCGGGTCCTATCGAGTTGATCGGTCGTGACCTATCCCCGATCACCGGCACGATGCCGGTGAATCCGACGGGTCTCGGCTGGTCCGCCCCGGTATCGACGTCGAAGACCTGAATCATGTTCCGCGACAACAATTGCGCGTCTTGGCAGATGTCGGCGGCGGTGTTGATCGGGCCGGCCGGGATCCCAGCGTCACCGAGCCTTGCCAACACGTCCTCGCGGGATCTGCCTGTGGTCCACTCGGTGATGGCGCCGTCCAGCTCGTCGCGTGCGGCCCAGCGTCCGGCGTTCGTCTGCAGATCCGCACGTTCACCGAGATCGTCTCGGCCGATCACGGTCATGTACCGGCGGAAGATTGCATCGCCGTTTCCTGCGATGACGACACTTCCACCGTCGCAGCATTCATAGGCGTTCGACGGCGCAATGCCCTCCATGCGCCCGCCCGTGCGGTGGCGCGTCGTGCCGTAGGCCAGGTAGTCGGGAATCAGTGATTCCATCATCGACAACACGGCTTCATTGAGGGCGACGTCGATGACGCGCTGCTCAAGCGGGACCGAGATGGCAGACCCCCGGAGGGCGAACAGCACCATCACTGCGCCGAACGCGGCGTACAGGCCTGCGATCGAATCGCCGATCGAGACGCCCACCCGAGACGGCGGCCGGTCGGGATCGCCGACCAGCTGGCGCAACCCACCCGCAGCCTCGGCCACCGCGGCGAATCCCGGTCGACCCCTCATCGGACCGGTCTGCCCGAACGCAGATATGCGGACGACGACGATCTTGTCGTTGACCGCGCTGAGCGCGTCAGGACCGAGGCCCCACCGCTCCAACGTTCCTGGCCGGAAGTTCTCGAGCACGACGTCGCACTGCTTCACCAGGTCCAGAACGACGTCGCGGCCGTCGTCGGACTTCAGGTCGACCACGATCGACTTCTTGTTGCGGTTGATCGCCCGGAACAGCATCGAGGTGGTGCCCGCGTAGAGCCGCCAATTGCGCAGCTCATCACCGGTGCCCGGCCGTTCCACCTTGATCACCTCGGCGCCGAAGTCGGCCAGTAGGCGGCCCGCCGTCGGTGCCGCGATGTAGTTGCCGAGCTCGAGCACGCGCACTCCGTACAGGGGCCCTGGGATGAGATTGCTTGAATCAGCCATAACCACATTGTGCGTCTGAACCCACGATGTAGCAAGGTGTGATGGTTGCCACGCTAGCGCGTGCTGGGTACTGTCGTTCACATAGCGAGTTAAATCCCACTTTGTGGGTCGTCATCGGACAAAGCCTACGGCGCCGAACTCGTGGGGCAAGGAGAGCGAAAGATGACCAGTGTGTCGGAGAACAACAGAACGCTGGTGACTGACATCGGACAGCGCCTCGACCACCTCACGGTCGGCCCGATGCACCGCAAGGTGGTGGTGGCGATAGGCCTCGGATTGTTCTTCGAGATCTACGAGATCTTCCTGTCGAGCACCATCAGCACGACGCTGAAGGCTCAGTACAACCTCGACGGCACCGCGCTCAAACTGCTGCTGGCTTCGTCGTTCCTTGGCATGTTCATCGGTGCCGCCGCGCTGGGCCGCCTCGCCGACCGGATCGGTCGTCGCCGCGCGTTCCTGTTCAACCTGATCTGGTTCTCGGTGTGGTCGTTGATCGGCGCGTTCTCACCCACCCCCTGGTTCCTCGTCGTCACCCGGTTCCTGGCCGGTGTCGGGGTTGGGGCCGAGTACCCGGTCGCTGACGCCTATCTCTCCGACGTGCTGCCGAAGTCGCACCGCGGCCGGTTGGCGGCGTGGGCGTACACGTGTTCGTTCGTCGCGGTGCCCGTGCTGGGGTTCATGTCGCTCGGCCTGACCAAGCACAGCCTGTTCGGCATCCCCGGTTGGCGGATCCTATTGGTCATCGGGGCCGCCGGCGCTCTCCTCGTGATGCTGATGCGCCGCGGCCTGCCAGAGTCACCGCGCTGGCTGGCCGGCGTCGGCAGGGGAGACGAAGCCAGGGCCGCCCTACGGCAATTCGAGACCGGCACCGAGTCGACCTCGACAACCGCCGTCGACGACGCCACCGTTCCGTCCACCCCCGCGGCGACCACCACCGTCACCAATCCTCTTGCGCGCCTGACTATCTCGCCGTACCGCGAGCGACTGGGCATGCTCGCGGTCTTCCACGTATTCCAGTCGTTCGGCTACTACGGCTTCGGTACCCTGGCCGCGCTGGTGCTGGTGAGCCGCGGCTACGACGTCACCTCGTCGCTGTTGTTCACCGCGCTCTCGTACATCGGCTACCCCGTGGGGTCGGCACTGGCCATCCCACTGCTGAAGTGGTTCGAGCGCAAGTACCTGATAATCGGCACGATCGCGGCGATGGCGGCCTTCGGCCTGTTGTTCGCCACCGTCGACAACACCGCACTGATCGTGGTGTTCGGCTTCCTCACCACGGCGACCAGCAATGTGTTCTCGAACGTCTACCACGTCTACCAGGCGGAGATCTTCCCGACGGACGTGCGAGCGACCGCGGTCGGTTGGACGTATTCGCTGTCGCGGCTATCCAGCGGGGCGCTCCCCTTCATCTTGATTCCCGTCCTCGACGAATATGGCGCCGCAGCGATGTTCACCGTTGTGCTTGTCGCACTGGCGATCACGATCGGCGTCGTGGCCTGGATCGGGCCTCGCACCTCGCGACGCAACCTCGAGGAGATCAACCCGGTTTGACAGGGTCCGGCTCAATACGGAAGCCGACCGCCGAGCAGCCTGGTGGCGGTCTCGGCAGAACGGACCAGGTCGTCGGCCCAATCGTCGGCCAATGATTTGGTCACCCGTGACATCGGCCCGCTGATCGTCATCGCCCCGACGAGCCGCGCCTGCCCGTCGAACACCGGCGCGGACAATCCGGCGGCGCCGTCGTCGCGTTCACCCTCGGTGTAGGACCAGCCTTCCCGCCGAACTCGTTCGACGTCGGCGCGCAACGCCTCCGGATCGACCACGGTGAGCTCCGTGAACGACTCGAGCGGGCCGGCCAACACCTCAGTCAACGCGTCGTCGTCCCAGGCCATCAGCACACGTCCGGCTGAACCCGTTTGCAGCGGAACGACTTTACCCACGTGCATCTCGCGCCGGATCGCGTGCGCGGTCTCGGCGATGGCGACGCACACCCGGAACAGGCCCTCGCGGATGAAGAAGCAGGCCGTCTCGCCGGTGATCTCGCGCAGTTCCTGGAGGGCCGGCGTCACCGCCCTCAACCGATCGATGCCGCGGCTCGCGGGTGCCGCCCAGTACGCCATCGTGGCGCCGATGCGATAGCGGTCGCCGTCCCTGTCCAGAAAGCCCTCTGCCACCAGGTTGGCCACCAACCGCTGCACCGTCGAGGTTGGAAAGCCGGTCGCAGAACGCAATTCGCTCAGCGTCAGTGCGGGTCTGGCCAGTGAGAACGCATCGAGGATGCCGCGGATCTTGCTGAGCACCAGCAACGGCTTGATGCCCGGCGAGAGCCTGCGTGATTCGTCCGGCATGATGCCCCGATCCTAGCGACCGGGCGGCCCATTCCCCGTTAGTCGAGCACCCGCCGCGTCGGGGTGAACACCACCGGCATGGCCTCGGGGCCGCTGACGAAGTTCGCAGGCCGCAGCGGCACCGCGGCGCCGTCGGCGAGTCGGAGGTCGGGCAGCCGCTCGAGCACCCGGGTGGTCATCATCGACAACTCGAGGCGGGCCAGCTGGTTGCCGAGGCAGAAGTGCGACCCGAATCCGAAGGCCATGTGGTTGTTCGGGTTCCGGTCGATGTCGAAAGTCTCAGGGTCGTCGAAAACAGACTCGTCGAAGTTGGCCGACTCGAACATCAGCATGATCTTCTCGCCCTGTGCATGTCGGTGCCGTGGAAGGTGGTGTCCGACATCAGCGTGCGGCACATGTTCTTCACCGGTGACGTCCAGCGCAGCATCTCCTCGATGGCGCTGGGCAGCAGCTTCGGATCGGCGACCAGCGCGTCCCACTGGTCGCGGTGGCGCAGCAGCTGCTCGGTGCCACCGGACAGCGTGTGTCGGGTGGTCTCGTCGCCGCCGATCAGGATCAGCAGGGTCTCCATGACGATCTCGTCGTCGGACATCCGCTGACCCTCGACCTCCGAGTTCACCAGGATGGAGAACAGGTCCTCGGTGGGCTCGGCGCGACGCTTGCCGATGATGTCCATGGTGAACGCCGTGTAGCCGGCGAAGGCGTCCATGACCGCCTGCGCCGTCAGTTCGTCGATGTGCGAGCTGAGCCCGGTGACGAGGTCGTCTGACCACTTCAGCAGCAGCTCACGGTCTTCGGGCAGCACTCCGAGCATGTCGCCGATCACCGCCATCGGCAGCGGGGCGGCGATGTCGCGGACGAAGTCGCATTCCCCTCGCTCACAGACCGAGTCGATCAACGCGTCGCACAAGGTGCCGATCGACGGCACCTTGTCCATGACGCGCTTGCGGGTGAAGCCGGCGTTGACGAGCTTGCGGCGCAACAGATGTGATGGATCGTCCATGTCGATCATGTACGGCATGCCGGGCGTCTCCGGCCGGATGCCACCGGTGTTGGAGAACACCTCGGGGTTGCGCTCGGCGTCGAGCACCGCCTGGTAGCGTCGTCGCTGCGGCCAGCCCGTTGCGGTCCCGGAACACGGGTTCGTTGGCCCGCATCCAGCGATACGCCTCGCGGGCCCGCCGGTCGGCGTAGAAGGTGCCGTCGGTGAAGTCGACGTCCGGCTTGGTTTCTGCCAGCGTCTGAGTCATGCGATCTCCTTGGCGTCGCCGAAGGTCATCTCGACGTTGTCGACGGAAGCCGAAACCATCGCGCGCTTCGGGCAAGCCTAGCGACGCAAGCTCTTTCGCGTAGGGGTGATCGCCAAGCCGAAGTTGAACACCACCCGGTCTGATAACGCACGCCCACCATCGACATCTCAAACGGCGTCTCCAGAGTCCGACCGTCGCGATGCGAATACGAGCGCAACATCTGCTGGCGATGAGAGAGCGCCGACGGGATCGCGTAGGCCGCGACTGGAATTCCATACTGGCGACCAGCTGTCCGTCGATGTTCGCATCGAATCCGAACTGACTGCCATCGCGAACCGTGAAGTCGGCCATGACTTTCGGAAATCCCCAAATCGAGCGTCCCGCCTCCAGAGTGAAGCGCCTGGTCGACGAGCATGTGGTGAATGAAGGCCGACTGCAATGCTGCAACGCGCGGACGCGCTTGGATCCCGGCTGGTTGACCATCACACCGGTGCTCAATTCGTGGTACTCGCCGAGGTCGCCGTCGATGAAGTGCGCCAGTATCAGCGCGACGACGGCGCGCCCGGGCAGGTAGCGGCGACCTGTAGCCCGCTGTAGTCGATCATGCGCTGGCGCGGCGTCGGCGTCCACCGAGAACATCGCGGTGTGTTGGGTCGCCTTGCGGATCTTCACCGGCATGGTCAGGACGGTGCCTGCGATGGTGTGCTGCGATATGGCGTCGGTCACAGGCCAAATCTAGAACCTGTTCTAGACAACTGGCAAGAACTGTCTACTCCCGGCCCCCGACCCCATCCCGCGAGCAGACGCAAACTGCCCTCAATTGGCGCCATTGAGGGCACTTTGCGTCTGCTCGCGGAGAAAGGTGTCTACACCAGCGCGGCGAGGTCGCGGATCTGCTCGGTCGAGCGGGCGCCGATCACCATCATCGTGACGCCCGCGGCCTCCCACGCCTTGATCTGCTCGCGCACGTAGTCGAGGTTGCCGACGATGGCCGAATCGTCGACGAGTTCGTCGGGGATGACGCTGCGCCGCCTCGTCCTTGCGGTTACTACGGAACAGCGCGGTCACCTCGTCGACCACTTCGGAGTACCCCATGCGGCGGTAGACGTCGGCGTGGAAGTTGGTGTCCTCGGCACCCATGCCGCCCATGTAGAGCGCCAGGTGCGGCTTCATCAGCTCCATGACACCTGGCGCGGTCGTCGGTGATCACCACCTGCGCCGTCGCGCAGATCTCGAAGGTCTCACGGGTGCGCCGGGCACCCGGCCGGGCGAATCCCTCGTCGAGCCACTCGTTGTACATGTCGGCGATCCGCGGCGAGTAGAAGATGGGCAGCCAGCCGTCGCAGATCTCGGCGGCCAGCGCGACGTTCTTCGGGCCCTCGGCGCCCAGCATGACGGGGATGTCGGCCCGCAGCGGATGCGTGATCGGCTTGAGGTTCTTGCCGAGCCCGGTGGTGCCCTCCCCGGTCAACGGCAACGGGTAGTGCGGACCGTCACTGTGCACCGGAGCTTCACGCGCCCAGACCTGGCGCAGGATGTCGACGTACTCGCGGGTGCGGGCCAGCGGCTTGGGGAACTTCTGCCCGTACCAGCCCTCGACCACCTGCGGTCCGGACACCCCGAGCCCGAGGATGTGGCGCCCGCCGGAGAGGTGGTCCAGGGTCAGCGCCGCCATCGCGCATGCGGTCGGGGTGCGCGCCGACAGCTGGATCACCGAGGTGCCCAGGCGCATCCGGGTGGTCTCCCTGCCCCACCACGCCAGCGGTGTGTAGGCGTCGGAGCCCCACGCCTCTGCGGTGAAGACGGTGTCGAAACCGGCCTCCTCGGCGGCGGCCACGAGTTCCGCGTGGTTGGTCGGCGCCTGCGCGCCCCAGTATCCGAGCTGCAGTCCTAACTTCATTCCCACCACCCCGTCCCTGCGTTCATGCGCTCGTCCTTTCGGGACATTCTTGCCTCGATTGTTAGAACCTGTTCTACTCGATGCCGTGAGCGCCAGCCAAAGCAGCCCGGCCCAGATCGATGACCACGAGCCGCCCCTTTCCGCTCCGCTGAGACTGTCGTTCGACTACACCCGTTCAGTCGGTCCAGTCCTCAGCGAGTTCTTCACCGCACTGCGCGGACGACACGTCGTCGGCGTGCGCGGGTCGGACGGTCGGGTGCACGTACCGCCTGCCGAGTTCGACCCCGTCACCTACGCACCGCTGACGGAGATCGTACCGGTGGCCAGCGTCGGAACTGTCGTGTCGTGGACGTGGCAGCCGGAGCCGCTGGAGGGTCAGCCGCTGGACCGCCCGTTCGCGTGGGCGCTGATCAAGCTCGACGGCGCCGACACCCCGCTGCTGCACGCGGTCGACGCGGGTTCCTCGGACGCCATCCGCACCGGCGCCCGGGTGCACGTGCACTGGGTCGACGAGCCGGTCGGCGCGATCACCGACATCGCGTACTTCGCGCTCGGCGACACCGCCGAAGACGGTCCCGGACGTGACGGACGACCGCGATCCGGTGACGATGCTCGTCGTTCCCGACCTCGATCGAGATCCAGCACACCGCATCGCTTCCCGAGAGCACGTTCCTGCGCGCCCTCGAGGAGGGCAAGCTGGTCGGCTCCCGCACCGGCAAGGGCGGAAAGGTGTACTTCCCGGCGCGCGAGGCCGACCCCGGCACCGGCCAGCAGCTCGACGAGTTCGTCGAGCTACCCGACAAGGGCACGGTGACGACGTTCGCGATCATCAACATCCCGTTCGCGGGTCAGCGGATCAAGCCGCCGTACGTCGCGGCCTACGTCCTGCTGGACGGCGCGGACATCCCGTTCCTGCACCTCGTCACCGAGATCGACGCAGCCGACGTGCGGATGGGCATGCGGGTCGAGGCAGTCTGGAAGCCCCGCGAGGAATGGGGCCTTGGCATCGACAACATCGACTACTTCCGGCCGACGGGTGAGCCCGACGCCGACTACGACACCTACAAGCACCACCAATAAAAGGGACGTCTAGTGACTGATCGCAATGTAGCGGTGGTCGGCTTCGCGCATGCCCCGCATGTGCGCCGCACCGAAGGCACCACCAACGGCGTCGAGATGCTGATGCCGTGCTTCGCCGAGCTTTACGCCGAACTCGGCCTCAAGCAGACCGACATCGGCTTCTGGTGCTCCGGGTCGTCGGATTACCTTGCCGGGCGGGCATTCTCGTTCATCTCCGCCATCGACTCGATCGGGGCCGTGCCACCGATCAACGAGTCGCACGTCGAGATGGATGCCGCGTGGGCGCTCTACGAGGCCTACATCAAGATCCTGACCGGAGCGGTCGACACCGCACTGGTCTACGGCTTCGGGAAGTCTTCGGCCGGCGTGCTGCGCCGGGTGCTGGCGCTGCAGACCGACCCGTACACCGTGGCTCCGCTGATGCCCGACGCCGTTTCGACCGCAGGCCTGCAGGCCCGGTTCGGCCTTGACTCCGGGAAGTGGACCGCCGAGCAGATGGCCCAGGTCGCACTGGATTCCATGAGCGCCGCGCCGCGCACCGATTCCCTCGAGCCTGCCAGCTCGGTCGACGAGCTGTTGGCCCGGCCGTACTTCGCCGATCCACTGCGCCGCCACGACATCGCACCGATCACCGACGGCGCTTCGGCCATCGTGCTCGCTGCGGGCGACAAGGCCCGCGAACTGCGCGAGCACCCGGCCTGGATCACCGGCATCGAGCACCGCATCGAGACGCCGGTGCTCGGCGCGCGCGACCTCACCACGTCGCCGTCCACGGCGGCTTCGGCGAAGGCTGCCACCGGTGGTGACGCCGGGTCGATCGAGGTGGCCGAGCTGTACGCCCCGTTCACCCATCAGCAGCTGATCCTCACCGAGGCCATCGGGCTGAACGGCAACACGAAGATCAACCCGTCGGGCGGCGCGCTCGCCGCCAACCCGATGTTCTCGACGGGCCTGGAGCGCATCGGCTTCGCCGCCAGGCACATCTTCGACGGCTCCGCTTCTCGGGTGCTCGCGCATGCGACCAGTGGCGCTGCGCTGCAACAGAATCTGGTCGCGGTCATGGACGGCCGATGAGCGCTTGCGCGAAGAGAAAAGAGACTGAGCACTGATGTCCAAGAATCTGGCCGCGGTGCTCGGCACCGGGCAGACCAAGTACGTCGCCAAGCGCAAGGACGTCTCGATGAACGGCCTCGTCCGCGAGGCCATCGACAGGGCGCTCGAGGATTCGGGCTCGACGTTCGACGACATCGACGCCGTCGTCGTCGGCAAGGCGCCCGACTTCTTCGAGGGCGTCATGATGCCCGAGCTGTTCATGGCCGACGCCGTCGGCGCCACCGGCAAGCCGCTGATCCGCGTGCACACCGCAGGCTCGGTCGGCGGATCGACCGCCATCGTCGCTGCCAGCCTCGTGCAGTCCGGCAAGTACAAGCGCGTGCTGACGATGGCGTGGGAGAAGCAGTCCGAGTCGAATGCCATGTGGGCGTTGTCGATTCCGGTGCCGTTCACCAAGCCGGTCGGTGCGGGCGCCGGAGGCTACTTCGCGCCCGCACGTGCGGTCCTACATCCGGCGCTCCGGTGCGCCGAACTGCACATCGGTGCGATGGTCGCGGTCAAGGACCGGCTCAACGGCGCGAAGAACCCGCTGGCCCACCTGCACCAGCCGGACATCACGCTGGAGAAGGTGATGGCCTCCCAGATGCTGTGGGACCCAATCCGGTTCGACGAGACCTGCCCCTCGTCCGACGGCGCCTGCGCGCTGGTGATCGGCAACGAGCAGATCGCCGACGCCCGCGTCGCCGACGGCCACCCGGTGGCGTGGATCCACGCCACGGCGCTTGCGCACCGAACCCCTGGCGTACTCCGGACGCGACCAGGTCAACCCGCAGGCAGGCCGCGACGCGTCGGCCGCACTGTGGCGCGACGCGGGCATCACCAGCCCCATCGACGAGATCGACGTCGCCGAGGTCTACGTGCCGTTCTCCTGGTTCGAGCCGATGTGGCTGGAGAACCTCGGCTTCGCGCCAGAGGGCGAGGGCTGGAAGCTCACCGAGGCCGGCGAGACGGCGATCGGCGGACGCATCCCGTTCAACCCGTCCGGCGGTGTGCTGTCGAGCAATCCCATTGGCGCATCGGGCATGATCCGGTTCGCCGAGTCGGCCATCCAGGTCATGGGCAAGGCAGGCGACCACCAGGTCGAGGGCGCACGCAAGGCGCTCGGCCACGCCTACGGCGGTGGCTCGCAGTACTACTCGATGTGGGTCGTGTCCGCCGACAAGCCGAGCGAAGTGACTGACAGCCCGGTCCATCTGGCGGGCAAGCGTTCCCGCGAAGCCGCGATCGCCCGCGACAAGGAAGCCTGGCTCGCAGTGTTCGCCGACGATGCCATCGTCGAGGATCCGATCGGACCGTCGCACTTCGACCCCGAGGGCAAGGGCCACCGCGGCAAGGAGGCCATCGCGAAGTTCTTCGACATGGCGATCGCGCCGAGCCAGCTGGAGTTCCACTTCGAGAAGACCTACCAGTGCGGCAACGAGGAGGCCAACGTCGGCCACATCGTGATCGTCGCGAGCGGTTACCGGGTGGTGGCCGAGGGTGTGTTCACCTACCGGGTGAACGACGACGGCAAGATCGCGGCGCTGCGCGCGTACTGGGAACTGGACAAGGCCACGGCGAGCGCGACACCCGTGTAGGGCTCATTTCGCGAAACATCTTCTGCCACTCTGGTTTCAGTAGTCACACCGGCGACTAGATTTGTCGGTAGTCGAATGTATGTTCGAAGCATGTCCGGGACGGTCGTGCAGGAAAGGGTCAGGGCGTTGCGTGCTGCTTACGACGCGCTGGCCTCTTGCGACCTCGACTTGCTGACCCGCGCCGAACTATTGGCCGTTGGCGACGAGTTGGAGACCCTCACCTGCCAACTGCCCACCCAGAGCCACCGATTGTTGGCCCGCTTGCAGGCCGAGGCCACACCGAAAGAGATGGGTGCCAAATCTTGGAAGGACGTGCTCAGGACGCGCTGGCGCATCTCGACCACCGAAGCCCACCGCCGACTGACCGAGGCTGCGCTGCTGGGACCGCGACGGGCGTTGACCGGCGAACCGTTGCCACCAGTACTCGCGGCGACCGCGGCCGCCCAGGCCCGCGGGCTGATCAACGGTGAGCACGTCGAAGTCATCCGCAAGGCCATCAACAAATTGCCGGGGTTCGTCGACGCCCAGACCCGTGATCAGTTCGAGGTCGACCTGGTCCGCGCCGCGGTCGGAGTCGGACCCAAAGAACTCGGGGACTGCGCCGACCTGACCCTGTTCCTGCTCGACCAGGACGGTCCCGAACCCGACGACGCAGAGCGCGACCGCAAGCGCGCGGTAACCAGAGGCCGGCAGCAGCGCGGCGGAATCACGCAGCATCACCGGGCAACTCACCCCCGAAGCGTGGGCCGTGTGGGAGGTGATCTTCGCCAAGTACGCCGCTCCGGGTATGTGCAACCCCGATGATCCCGAACCCTGCACTTCCGGGACGCCGTCACAGGCCCAGATCGACAACGACCACCGCAACCTCGCCCAACGCCAACACGACGCCCTGATCGCCGTCGGCCGCATCGCCCTGATGAGCGGCGAACTCGGACAACTCAACGGGCTACCGGTCTCGATCATCATCCGCACCACCCTGCAAGACCTGGAAAGCGCGGGCCGGGGTCGGCGTCACCGGTGGCGGCACCGTCATGCCGATCTCGGATGTGATCCGGTTGGCCGCGCATGCCAACCACTACCTGGCGGTGTTCGACAAGGCCACCGGATCGGCTCTCGATCTGTTTCGCGCCCGCCGGGTCGCCTCCCCGGCGCAGCGGATCATGTTGATCTCCCGCGACGGCGGCTGCACCAAACCGTGCTGCACCGTCGGGCCCTACGGCGCCCAGGTCCACCACGCCGCCAAGGACTGGAGCAACGGCGGGCAGACCAACGTCGACGAACTCGGGCTAGCATGCGGGCCCGACAACCGCATGGTCGGCGAAGGTGGTTGGACCACCGCCATCAACGCTCAGGGCCAAGTCGAATGGACACCGCCCCCACATCTGGACACCGGCCAAGCCCGGGTCAACGACTACCACCATCCGGAACGGCTCCTCAGACCCCGCGACGACGAGCCCCACGATGAAAGCCTGTCCACCGAATCAGACCCCGACCCACCACAATCGGATGCGGCCTAGTCCCAGCGGATGTTGTCCCGCAACGTCTCTGATGTGAGAAGTCTTCGCGCGGCACTGTTTGGTATGGGACGCCAGTACCAGATCAGTGAGAAGTCGCGGCGCCATCAGGCGTCGGGGATGGGCTCCAGGCCGGCGATGTAGCGGCGGGCCAGATTCCTGGTACGTGCCGGGATTGACGTTCACCCACATCTCGGCGCCCGTCCCCGCGATCGGCCCGCGCACCTTGGCGGGCGACACCGGTGACGAACACCTCGTCGGGGATCTTCGTGCCCACCGACCACCAGCGCGTGCGCGCGCGACCAGGCTGCGCCGCCCGATGACCGCACCGTCGAGCACCGTCGCGTGGTTGGCGATCACCGCCTCCTGGCCGATGTGCACGCCGTGAATCACGCAGCAGTGCGCGATGGTGGCGCCAGGGCCGACGTCGGTCGGAATGCCGGGCGGCGCGTGCAGCACGCTGCCGTCCTGCACGTTGGCGCCCTCGCGGATGATGATCGGGGCGAAGTCGGCACGCAGGACCGTGTTGAACCACACCGACGCACCCGCCTCGACGTGCACGTCGCCGATCAGCGTGGCGGTCGGCGCGATGAACGCGCTCGGATCGACGATCGGGGTACGTCCCTCGAATGAGAACAGCGGCATCACTCTAGATATACCGCAGGTAGATGCGCCAAACATTGCGCAGCGGGGACAAAAACTGTAACGTGTTCTAGTTAGCGAGTTCAGAAACGGGAGGCCCACCGTGACTACCGAAACCGCAGGCGTCCGCGAAATCGACACCGGCGCGCTGCCGGACCGGTACGCGCGGGGCTGGCACTGCCTCGGCCCCGTCGACGGATTACCTCGACGGCAAGCCGCATTCCATCCAGGTCTTCGGCACCAAACTGGTGGTCTTCGCCGACTCCAAGGGCGAGCTGAAGATCCTCGACGGCTACTGCCGGCACATGGGCGGCGACCTGTCGCAGGGCACCATCAAGGGCGACGAGGTCGCCTGCCCGTTCCACGACTGGCGCTGGGGTGGCGACGGCAAGTGCAAGCTGGTGCCCTACGCCAAGCGCACGCCGCGGCTGGCCCGCACCCGCGCCTGGACCACCGACGTGCGCAGCGGCCTGCTGTTCGTCTGGCACGACGTCGAGGGCAACCCGCCGCCGCCCGAGGTTCGCATCCCCGAGCTCCCGGAGGCCGCCAGCGACGAGTGGACCGACTGGCGGTGGAACTCGATCCTGATCGAGGGCGCCAACTGCCGCGAGATCATCGACAACGTCACCGACATGGCGCACTTCTTCTACATCCACTTCGGTCTGCCGACGTACTTCAAGAACGTCTTCGAGGGCCACATCGCCACGCAGTACCTGCACAACGTCGGCCGCCCCGACGTCAACGACATGGGCACCACCTACGGCGAGGCACACCTGGACTCGGAGGCGTCGTACTTCGGGCCGTCGTTCATGATCAACTGGCTGCACAACAACTACGGCGGCTTCAAGGCCGAGTCGATCCTGATCAACTGCCACTACCCGGTGACCCAGGATTCGTTCGTGCTGCAGTGGGGCGTCATCGTCGAGAAGCCCAAGGGCCTGGACGAGACGACCACCGACAAGCTGGCCGCGGGCTTCACCGAGGGCGTCAGCAAGGGCTTCCTGCAGGACGTCGAGATCTGGAAGCACAAGACCCGCATCGACAACCCGCTGCTGGTCGAGGAGGACGGCGCGGTCTATCAGATGCGGCGCTGGTATCAGCAGTTCTACGTCGACGTCGCCGACGTCTCGCCGGACATGGTCGACCGCTTCGAGATCGAGGTCGACACCACGGCCGCCAACGAGAAGTGGCAGGTCGAGGTCGAGGAGAACCTCAGCGCAGGCCGAAGAAAAGGAACGGCCGAGCAGGACATCGCGAACGACAAGCGGGACAGCACCAGACGCGACCCGATGCGGCCCCGCCGACGTCGACCGGCTGGCCCGCTCGATGCTGCTGTTGCACGGCGCGCACGACGACGACGATCATCCGGCAGGCAACGGCGCAGCACCGGTTCGTGGCGCAAGGCACCGGATTTCGCCGAGGACCCGCAGCGGGCCGCGGCGGTGCGCGAGGCGACGGCGCGCGACCGGGAGCGCTACCTCAACGCCGGCCTGACGCCGGTCGACTGCCGGTTCTGCCACGTCACGGTGGCCGTCAAGAAACTCGGCCCGGAACACACTGCGGTGCAATGGAATTCGGAGGCCATCGCAGCGGTGCGCGACGTTCGCCGAGGTGCGCGCCAACGGCGGCGACAGCAGCCGCAGCCGGTCCTGCCCGCGGCTGTCCGACAGCATCAAGCACGCCGTCGCGGAGGGCTGCCTCGAAGAGGTGTCGACCGCGCCGTCGCCCGGCGACGGCTAGCTGTCCGGCCTACACTGGCGGACATGTGGGGAAAGGGGCTGGCACTCGTACTCGCCCTTGCGCTGGCAGGCTGCACGCGGATCGTGGACGACGCACGTCCACTGGCCCAGTCGACCGGTCGCACCCATCTCCGCGGCTACAGGTCGGAGACCTGCTCAGCAAGAACGTCGAGCGGCAGAACGACGACGACGCCAACTTGTTCACCAAGGTCGAGCCCGAGAAGTGCAGCAGGCATCTCCAGGGAGGTCGATCCGCCGTTCATCTTCGACGCGGCGCCGGCCGCGCACCGATGGCGGGCGCTACTTCGCCGAGTTCAGCCGGTCCGTTTACGTCGAGGAGATGGTGGGCGTCTACCGCACCGACTTCGACGCCCAAGACGCGATAGCCGGGGTCAAACGCAGCATCGAGTCCTGCCGGAACGACACGATGGCGGTGACCACCATGCGAGGCGCAAGTGCTCGACTTCCGCCTCCTGCCCCAAGTCGATTCCGGATCGCCTGACATCGTGCTCTGGTCCCTCAACGGCCAGCACGTGGGCATGCGACAACGCGTACGTCGCCGCGCACAACGCGGCCGTCGAACTCACGACGTGCGGGGACGTCAACGGCTACGACGTGCTGACGCTCGCCAAGGATGCGCTGAAACGGATTGAGACGCTGGTGAATACGGTCGCGTGACCACCAGCCCCGATCACAGCCCCTTGAAGCGCTCCTTGACGGCCTCCGGCGTCAGCCCGTAGTCGGCCAGCGAGTACGTGTGCTTCGGCGCCCGCGGGCCCTTCTGGCTCTCGGCGTGCATGGCCGCCATCGCCTCGCGGGCGGCGTCGGTGAACTCGATGCCGAACTGCGCGGTAGATGCCCTCGACGACCGCGATCGGGTCCTTGATGAACTCGAAGTAGTCGAGGTCGTAGAACTGCGCCGGATCGTGCTTGGCGCGTTCGGCGTCGAACAACTCCAGCCCGCGCGACCAGGTCTCCAGGGAGTCCTGCCCGATCACCTCGCCGGTGAAGGTGTTCGACCAGCCCTCGGTGGTGTGCTGGGCCAGCGAGCACATCGACGCCATGATCGTCTCGGCGGGCCGGTGACACTGCACCACCAGCGCGTCGGGATAGGTCGCGAACAGCGCGTCGAGCGCGAACAGGTGGCTGGGATTCTTCGAGCACCCAGCGCTTCTCGGCGTCGTTGAGCCCGATCAGCTGAAGGTTCTTGCGGTGCCGCTGATACGGCTTGGTCCAGTCCTGCTTGGCCAGCCACTGCGAGTAGGTCGGCAGGTGCGCCAGCGTCTCGTAGGACACCGAGTGCAGCGACTGGCGCAGCAGCTGCCAGCACTCCTCCACCTCGTCGGCGGTCATGTAGTGCAGGCCGGTGTAGTCCGGGTTCTCCTCGTGCGCCTTGGTGAACTGGGCGTCGATCTGCTGGAAAACCGGGTTCTGCGACCAGGTTTCGCGCGGCGGACGGGGCTGCGGGAACTCCGCCAGCCACAGTTCGAGACCCTGGTGGCGCGGATCGGCGGTGAGCAGCCGGTGGATGGCGGTGGTGCCGGTGCGCGGCAGTCCGGTCACGAAGATCGGCCGCTCGATCGGGACGTCGACGTGCTGCGGGTACTGCTTGAACGCCGCCTCGGACACCAGTCGGGCCACCAGCGCGTTGCGGACGAAGAACCGCTGCATCTTGCTGCCGAACTCGGTGAGGTCGGCGTCGCGGCGAAACGACTCGAGCAGCACGCCGAGCGCTTCGCGGTAGTTGTCGTCGTCGACGCCGAAGTCGTCGAGACCGCAGGCCTTGACGGCCGACGCGTGCAGGTCGTCGACGGTGCCGACATCGGTGCCAGCCATCGCGTTCCGCTCATATCAGGCCTTGTACTCCCCGCAGTTCACGTCGAGGGCCTGACCGGTGATGCCGCTCGACAGGTCGCTGGCCATGAACAGGATGGCCGAGGCCACCTCGTCCTCGGTGGGCAGCCGCTTGAGATCGCTGTTGACCGCCGCCGCCTTGTAGATCTCGTCGACCGTGGTGCCGTACTTGCCGGCCTGGTGTTCGAAGTAGCCCTGCAGCGTGCCGCCCCAGATGTAGCCGGGCAGAACGGAATTGACGCGAATGTTCTGCTCGCCCAGCTCGGTGGCCAGCGACTGCGACATCGCCAGCAGCGCCGACTTCGCCATCTTGTACGCGCCGTACTTGGCCTGCGAGTGGCGCACCACCATCGAGTTGACGTTGACGACCGACCCGTTGGCCTCGGCCAGCGCCGGGGTGAAGCCCTGAATCATCCGCAGCGCGCCGAACACCGTCAGCTCGATCGCGTCGCGCATGTGCTCGAAGGTGGTGTTGGCCAACGGCCTCATCGACGGCACCCGGAACGCGTTGTTGATCAACACGTCGACCTTGCCGTACGCCTTGAGCGACTCCTCGACGAGGTTGTTCACCTGCGCCTCGTCGGTGATGTCGGTGCCCACCGACACCGCGCGCCGGCCCAGGTCGGTGATCTGCTTGGCGACGTCGTCGAGGCGCTCGACGGTGCGCGCCGCGAGCACCAGGTCGGCACCCTGCTCGGCACATCGCCGCGCCAGCGTGGTCCCCAGCGCGGGGCCGACACCACTGATGACGACGACCTTGTTCTCGAGAAGTCCAGCCCATGTCTAGCCCACCATCCTGTCGCCAATTTGCTTCTGCCGCAGCGCGATCCGCGCCCGCCAGTCGTCGTCGGAGATCTTGTTCGACTCGTAGTACGGCAGCGCTGCGGCCACCTTGTCGATGTCGACGCAGCTCGACGGTCGGGCCGTCGGCCTCGGTCAGCTCGCGCGACACCCGCTGCCAGCGGAACTGCAGGTAGCCCTTGCGGTGGCCGAGCGTCTCGACCCAGTTGGTCACCCCGGGGTTGCTGTCGGACACCACGATGCGGATCTTGCCGTCCGGATCCGCTTGCGCCTGAGTGCCGTTCAGCGACGTCTGGTGGTTGATGTAGTCCAGCGAGATGTACCACAGGCTGCCGAGCTGGAAGCCGAGGTACGGCGCGTCGGTGACGGGCAGCGTGATGATCATCGCCTGATCCGGCGTCAGGTCGAAGTGCCCGACCGACGAGTACTGGGTGGCCAGCCCACCCGGCGTCAGGCGCGGCGCGACCATCGTGTTGACCGGCAGCTGTCGTCGTAGAACCACTGCGGGAACTGCAGCCACGTCTTGACCCGCTGAACGAGTTGCTTGCCCGCGACGGCGTAGCGCTTCTCGATGAGCTCCCTGGTCAGTGGCGGCGGCGCGGTGCCCGCGGTGTCGGTGCGGGCGATCGCTGAATCCAGCCGCGCTGCGCGGACCAGTCGTTGTAGACCTCGCGAATGACCAGCTGCGACGGGCGTCGTCGGCGTGAACCGCCACTCGAAGTGCCGTCGGCGTCGATGTCGAGCTTGCGGTCGTCGAAGGCCGTCTCGACTGTCCGGCACGTTGTCGTCGGTGTACTCACCGCCGAGCAGCTGGAAGCTGACGTCGGTGGTGGTGCCGCGCTTCCCGGTGACGACGTACTCGTGGCCCGGCTGCACGCGGGTGCCGAAGTACATGGTGTCCGGGTTGTCGAGGCCCATCTTGGTGAACGGCCCGGTGCCGCTGTGCAGGAACGGGTGGTCGCGGTCGTAGTCGAACGCGAGGTGCGTGCAGCCGGAGATGCAGCCGGCCAGATACTGCAGGCCTTCGAGCAGGTCGGCTTCGGATTCGATGAGCGGTGCGGCGGCGACGAGGCTCTCGGCCTCCGCGATCGCCTCGGCCAACGGCGTTGAGAACATCGGTCTGTTCGCCCTTCGCGGTTCAATATTGGACCGTGCTGGTAGACATTTCGCCCTGAGACTAGAACGTGTTCTAGTTCGAGTCAACGGTCGAGCGCGCTCGTCGTTCCATATATGGAACGGACAGGTACAATTCTGCAATGCCTACCCCGGGATCGGCCGGTCGGGCCTCACCGCCGACCGCGCGCGTGGTGGCCATTCTCGACTTCCTGGCCCGGCACCCGCACGATCGCTTCGGGGTCTCGGAACTGGCCCGCCGCCTCGGCCTGAGCAAGCCGACCTGCCTCGGCATCGTCACCACGCTGACCGCCTCCGACTACCTCGTGCGCGATGCGCAGCGACAAGACCTACCGGCTTGGGCCCGGCGCTGATCTCGCTCGGACACACCGCGCAGGAGTCGATGCGGGTCGAACCCCGCGGCCCGCGAGGAATTGCGCCGCCTGTCCGTCGACCTACGACACCACCGCCGCGCTGTCCGCGGTGATCGACGACCGCATCACGCTGCTGGAACTCGTCGGGCCCGCCGGCGCGGACGTCGGCGTCCGGGTCGGCCAGAGCTATCCGTTCGCCCCGCCGGTCGGGCTGATGTTCGTGCTGTGGGACGACGAGGCGCTGCGCGACTGGCTGGCCAAGGAGCCGACGATTCCGCTGCGCACCGACACCGAGCGACTGGATCGCGTGGTCGCCGAGTGCCGCGCCTCCGGCTATCTGGTCGAGCGGCTGACGCCGGGCGGGCGGCGGCTCTACGCACTGATGGCCGGCATGTCGAGCACGTTGCCCGACGAGTTGCGGGCGCTGCTCGGCGAACTGGTCTCCGACATCGGCGAGCGGGTCTACCTGCGCAGCGAGAACAGCCGACGCGGCAGCGCCCGCCGACGTCAGCGTCATCTCGGCACCGGTCTACGACCATCACCAGCGTCAGGCGATGGTGGTGTCGCTGCAGATCGGGCGTTCGCTCACCGACGCCGAGATCACGAAGCGGGCCCGCGGCCTGGTGGCCACCGCCGACGTTCTCACCGGCCGGTTGGGCGGGGTCAAACCGGAGCGCTAGAGGTCGCCAAGCACCGCGAGCGCGTCGGTCGGTGCGACCTGCATGCCGCAGCGGTCCTTGAATTCGCCAAGCGGGGCTTGGATTCCGCGCAGGTCGTCGGCCTGGTCCGGGTGTTCCTTGAAGTAGTCGTTGAACGACCCCATCGCCGAGAATGCCGATTGGCGGGTGAAGTCGATCAGCGCCTGGTTGAGGTCGGGGTGAGCGGCGAAGTACGTCGTCTCCGACGCAGTGACCGAGCTGATGGTCCTGGACAGTCCTGCGGCGTTGCAGTCGTCGCCTGTGGACGCGACGGGAGGGGTGGGCTGGCCCGGGTCGGCACTGGCCGACGGGAGGGTCAGCGCGGCGCAGGCGGCACCGGCCGCGAGCAGGCCGAAAGCGGTCCGCCGAACGATGACGGCACGATTCATGGATTCTCTCCTTGGTTCGGGCCGCACACTGTGTTCTTCCCCGGCCACTGAAGATGACTTCGCCACAACCCCGCGCAGTGTTACGGATGTGGCGTGCGAGGTCCCAGTTGGGCTGCGTCCTAGCTCGTACTCGCCAGTGCGAACGGCAGCACGTCAGGTGCACCCGCCGCGCGCACCACGCGGGCGGCCATCGTCAGCGTCCACCCGGTGTCGGTCACGTCGTCGACCAGCAGCACCGGGCCCGCCGGCCGCGCCGATCACCGCGGGATCCGGCGGCTCCCACGATCCGTGCAGCGCGGCAACCCGATACGCCGAGTTCGCCGCCGTCACGGGTCGGCGCTCCGGCGCGTACTGCAGAGACCCGAGATCGGTGAGCCTGCCGAGTCGGGCGAGTTCGCGCGCCAGCGACGAGATCAGCACCGGATGGGTGTCGGAGTCCAGCGCCAGCACCGCGGTGGGCCGTGTCCGCCCAGTCCCACGACGCCAGCACCTTCACCGCGGCCTGCACGACGTCGTCGGACACCTCGCCGTCGGGTTCGTCGAGCAGCCGCCGCAACCGCGCACCCCAGCCCAGGTCGGTCAGCCTGCCGATGACCCGGCCCGGCGCGCGGCCCGTCGCCGATCCGCCCGCTGAGCTTGACGCCGAGCTTGGCCAGACCGGACGGCCACTGCTTGCGCGGCGTGATCTCCACGCCCGGCCGCATCAGCCGCGCCCTGGTGTCCTCGGCCGCCGTCGCGTCGACGTCGGCGTCGTAGCGGGCCCCCGTGCAGTTGTCGCAGCGACCGCAGCGCTCGCCGTCGGCGAGTTCGGGATCGTCGAGTTGGCCGACGCAGGAAGGCCATCCGGCAGCCGTCGGTGTCCTGGTAGTCGAGCATGGCCTGCTGCTCGCGCTTGCGGGCCTCGTCGAGCTTGCGGTAGCGCGCCTCGTCGTAGTCCCACGGCTCGCCGGTGCCGACCCAGCCGCCCTTGACGCGCCGCACCGCCCCGTCGACGTCGAGCACCTTCAGCACCATCTCCAGCCGGGTCCGGCCGAGGTCCACCAGCGGCTCGAGCGCAGGCGTCGACTGCGGGCGGTCCGGCTCGAGTGCACCAATGACGTTGCGCACCATGGATTCCGACGGGAACGCCACGGACGAGAAGTAGCGCCAGACGTCCTGATCCTCGCGGCCGGGCAGCAGCACCACCTCGGCGCTGGCGGTCGACCGGCCCGCGCGGCCGACCTGCTGGTAGTAGGCGATGGGTGAGGACGGGGCACCGAGATGGACGACGAACCCGAGGTCGGGCTTGTCGAATCCCATGCCGAGCGCCGACGTGGCGATCAGGGCCTTGACCCGGTTGGCCAGCAGGTCGGCCTCGAGTTGTTCGCGCTCGGCCGTCTCGGTCGAACCGGTGTAGGCCGCCACCGGGTGGCCCTGCTCGCGCAGCAGCGCCGCGACGTCGTGCGCCTGCGCGACGGTCAGCGTGTAGACGATGCCCGAGCCGGGCAGCGAATCGATGTGTGCGGCAAGCCATGCCGCGCGCTGCGCCGGGTTGCCCGCCTTCACCACCGACAGCCGCAGCGACTCGCGGTCCAGCCCGCCGCGCAAGCACCAGGGTGTCCTGCCGCCGACGCCCAGCTGGCTGGCCACGTCGTCGACCACGCGGTCGTTGGCGGTGGCCGTGGTGGCCAGCACCGGGAACGTCGGCGCCGAGTTCGGCGATCAGCGTGCGGATGCGGCGGTAGTCGGGCCGGAAGTCGTGACCCCAGTCCGACACGCAGTGCGCCTCGTCGACCACCACCAGCCCGGCGTCGTGCGCCAGCGCGGGCAGCACCTGATCGCGAAAGTCGGGGTTGTTGAGCCGTTCCGGGCTGACCAGCAGCACGTCGAGATCGCCGCGGCGCACCCGGTCGTGGATCTCGTCCCAGTCGGTGACGTTGCTCGAGTTGATGGTGGCGGCGTGCACTCCGGCCCGCTCGGCGGCGGCCACCTGGTTGCGCATCAGCGCCAGCAGCGGCGACACGATCACCGTCGGCCCGTGCCCGGAGGCGCGGAGCAGTTTGGCGGCGATGAAGTAGACCGCCGACTTGCCCCAGCCGGTGCGCTGCACGACGAGCGCGCGCCGGCGCTGCACGACCAGCGCCTCGATCGCGGTCCACTGGTCGTCGCGCAGCGTGGCCTGCGGTCCGGCCAGCTGTTCGAGGATCGCCTGCGCCTGCTCGCGGGTCGCCTGCGGACGCGACGGAGCAATCTGGCTTCGGCGGCGGCGAGGAGCGGTCGGGCTTCATGGCCCCATCGTGCCCGGCCGGTATGACGTCAATACGCGTAGGTGTTCGCCGGCTTGTCGATGCGCGTCACGCTCGACGACCGACATCGTCGGGATGAAGCCGTCCTCCGCGTGCGACGAACCCGGCACGATCTGGCCCTCGATCTGCAGCCAGGTGTCGTCGGGATAGCCGGCCGCCGCCGCAGCGCCGGGACCGGTGAGGTGGACGCGGGCCAGCTGGGCATCGGCGGCGCAGCACACGATGACGACCCGGCCCAGATCTGACGCCGCCGGTCTTGTGCAGGCTGAAGCCGGTCAGCGTGATCGACCTGCCGTCGAGCGAATTGGTGGAGTCGGCCGCCGCCCGCATGACCGTCTCCGGCAGCGACACCGTGGGCGCGGGGCCGGGCGGCAGCGGCGGAAAGGCCCGGCGCTGCGGTGCGCTGACGGCGGCCTGCGGGCTCGTGCCACGGGCGTCGAGCGGCGGGCGGCGCCACGAAGGCCACCATCGCGATCGGAATGAGCAGCAGCCACGCCAGCCAGGGCTGGTGCCGATGCCGTGCAGCGTGACCGTCACCGTCGGGCTCGTCGCCGCCACGGCCGGAGGTCGCGGACGATCGCGACCAGCCCGAGGCCGACGAGCACCACGAGCGGCCACGATCAACCACGGCAGCAGTCGACGGTTTCACGTAGTTCAGGTACGTCCCCTTGACGAACATCACCGCGGTGGCCAGCCCGACCAGCAGCAGGACGAGGTTCTGGGTGCCCCGGCTCACGCGCCACCGCCAAGGATCGCCAGCCCGACGACGGTCGCGATCACCGTGGCCACGACGAACGTAGCCGGGCCGAACCGCACCGCGAACTGCCGCCCGAACATGCCCGCCTGCATGGCCGACAGCTTCACGTCGAACGCGGGTCCGACGACCAGGAACACCAACCGCGGCACCAACGGCAGCATCGTCAGGCTCGCCGCCACGAAGGCGTCGGCCTCCGAGCACAGCGCCAGCACGACGGCGAGCAGGGCCATGGTGACGACCCCGACGATGAGGTTGCCCGCGAGGTGCTCGAACACCCAGGCCGGCACCAGCACGTGCAACGCGGCCGCCGCGGCGGCACCCACCACGAGATAGGACGCGGCCTGCAGGAAGTCATGGCGCGCCGCCTCGGTGAACACCGTCCACCGCGACGATCCCTCGGCGCGGCGGCTCGGGCAGCTCGCGGGTGACCCATGCGTCGCGGCCGAAGCGCGACCACAGCAAGCCCCATCACGACGGCGGTGACCAGCGAAGCCGATGCACCGCGCCAGCACCATCGCCGGCTGGCCGGGAAACGCGACGGCGGTGGCGACCAGCACCACCGGGTTGATCGCCGGCGCCGACAGCATGAACGTCAACGCGGCGGCGCCGCTGGTGCCGGGCCCGAACAGCCGCCGGGCCACCGGCACCGAACCGCATTCGCAGCCGGGCAGAGCCGCACCGCCAACCCCGGCGACCGCAACGGCCAGCGCGGGACGCCGCGGCAACCAACGGGACAGTCGTTCGGCGCTGACGAACGCCGCGATCAGTCCGCTGACCACGACGCCGAGCACCAGGAACGGCAGCGCCTGAACGAACACGCCGCAGAACACCGTCGCCGCCGTGCTCAGCTGAGGATCACCTGCCACGAAAGCACTCATCGCGCCGGCGGAAACCGCCAGCGCGATGAGGCTGAGTAGCAGAGACCTCCAGGGAACCGACGCGACGCTTGCGTTCGGTCGGGGCGGCGGTCACCGCCCCATCCTGCCTCGGTTACCTGTTAGGAGTCTTGCCCACTAGGCAGGGCAGGCTTCAGCGCGTCGGTCAAGGGATCCGACGACGTCTGGATGCCGCACTGCGTGGACAGCTCGCTGATGGGCTGCTGAATGCCCTGCAGGTCAGTCGGCGACGTTGGGGTTGGCCGCGAAGTACGTCCGGTACGACGCCTGCGCCACGGTCGGCGACTGCTTCGCGATGGTCGTCAGCTCCTGGTTGGTCTGCGGGTGCGTCTGCAGATAGGTGCTCATCGACAGCGACACCGAACTCTGGGTGGTGGCCATGCCGCTCACGGTGCACTGATCCGGCGCGGCGTTCGCGACTCGGCATCACGATCGCAGCGGATGCGATGCCACCCAGCAGGCCACCGGCGAACATGCCGTACAGGCCGCGACGGATGGTCGTCTTGGTCATCTTCATGTAAACCTCCATTTGGTCTGCGATGTGTTCATCGCTGCCCAACGCCTAGCCACCTCACAGATACGCTAAACACCCGGCGGCACGAGGTCGGCTCCCCACAGTCGGCGTCCGCGCAGGCCAGTGCCCATGAATCGGGCATCGAAAAATTCTTGTTTAGCCCGGCTACGTTGCCTCGCATGCCGGTGCCGATGTGGCGCATGTGACGACGCCGAGCTGGGCATCCGTCAAGCGGATCGCGACTCGGAAGGCGGCCCCATGGCAAGACCAGCGGTTACGATCCGTTGACGATGACGCATAGCGCTGAGCCGGACGAAGAGCAGCCGCATCAGTCGGGATCGCACGCGCGGTCAGATTCAGATGACGCACCGACCCAGCCCAAACCGCGCATCCTGTCGCGTTTGGCCACCGTCGCACTCACGCTGATCTCGGTCGTCGCACTGGGGATTGCGATCTGGGCGCTCATGCGCCCGCCGTCCAATACCCCTCCATCACCAACTGCGCAGCAGACCGCCGAGGCAAAGGGGCGTGCGTGCGACGCCTACGGCCGGGTCCGCACCGCCGTCGCGCTGCAAACTCATGCCGACACCGGCACAGACCCGATCGCGACCCAGGCGATCGCGGCCAACGCGCGCCTGGCGATGGCCGTCGGCAGCCAGCATCTCATCGACAATCTGGGTCCCGCAGTTCCGTCCGAGTTGGCCGGATTACTGCGTTCAGTCGCGACGGACCTTCAAGACCTCACGATCAACGCATTGGCCGGGACCACCGATGGCGACGCCGACCAGGTCGCGCGCCTCCATGACCTCGAGGCGACCAGCGCGAGAATCGTCGAACTGTGCAAGTGAGTTGCCGGACAGGCCCGGCCTAACCCTCGCCGGATCCGTTGCCGCCAGAGTCGGCACCGCCACTGGGTCCGCCGGTGCTGGCGCCGGTCGAGCCCGTGCCACTAGTTGTCCCGGGGCGGCTGCCGGTGATGGCGCCGATCCCCGTGCGGATGGCGCCGACCCCATTGGTGACCCCATTTTGGATGGCGCCGACCCCATTGGTGAACGCGTCGGTGATCGGCTTGAACCGATTGCTTCCGGCCGCGCCAGACGAACCGGTCGGTGTCTTGGCCAGGGGAGCCCCGTTGACGCCGGGTATCACGACCGCTGGCTTCGACTCGTCGACACGGGAGGTCTCGGACTTCGGCGTCTCGGTCTCTTCGACGCGGGCCGCAGGTGTCGTACTGCTGACGGCCAGGGGGCTCACGGGAGGCAGCGGGGACGGCCGCCGGAACCGGAAGCCCGCCACCAGGCTGGACCACCCCAGGCGTCGGCGGAGTGATTCCCGCGAACGGGGTGTTGCCAGCGGTCATGTCGGGCGCGAGCGAGAACGAGATGCTCGGCGGACCGAGACTGGTGCTGATGGAGGGCAGGAAGTTGAAGTCGAAAGTCATCGGACCAACCTGCGTCGTGGTGTGCAGGCCGCCGATCCGGTAGTCGTTCGGAGGGCCACCTGTGAAGTTGGTTGAGGTAACGAAGCCCGTGGTCCCGGTGTTGGTGATGAGTCCAGGGATTCCGGCTGACCACCGGCCGATGTCGACGGCACTGAAGTTGTCATTCAGACCATTGGGCAGAGCCAGAAGACCGCCGCCCGGGGCCTGGGTGAAGCCGATGGCCTTGAGGACGTTGAGGTTGAAGAAGGCTGGGCCGACTTGGTTGGCGGTTTGTAGGACGCCGGCGTGGGTGGCGATTATGGGGTCCCACGAGGCGAGGTTGTCGCTGAAGCCCAATGCACCGGTGCTGCTGGCCAGGCCGGCCACCCCGGTCACCCACTGGTCCATGTCGGTGTAGTTGGCCGTGGCCGTGTTGCTACCGGGCGGCGGTTGACTGGCACTGAATGCTCTTACCGAATTGAGATCGAACGCGAGCGGACCCAGTTGATTGACCGTCTGTAGCGCGCCATTCGCTGCGACCTGTAGGGCGCCACCGGCGGCAGTCAAAGCGGCGGCAGACAAGGCGACGGCGCCAGCAGTGCTGGTCGACGGACTCGGCGCAACTACCCACGGATAGATCTCGCCGAAGCTGAAGGCCGCAGACCGGACCTCGGGAATTGGACGAGGTGCGGGGTTAGCGGTGGACAAACCGTATAGGGGTAGCAGCAACGCCACTGCACCAGCCGCGGCGATGCCAACACTGCTCAAACAGCAAACGGTTCTGATCATTAAGTTCCTTCTTCGACCCGATGCGACGGCAGAGCAGTGAAGACCAATACTCTCGTTTCGGCCAACAAGCGAGTTTGCGTCAGCTAATGACAAGAGCGCTTGATTTCACTTCGCTGATGGTACAACCGGTACGCCACTTTGGTGAGTACGACGCAGAAACTCGTAGAGGCCGTCGACGCCTTGGTTACCCAGCCGCCATCGCCGAGTGTGAATCCGACGACGCGACACGCTCGCCCGATTCACACTCGGTGACGACGGGGGGCCAGCTAGGCCGAGGCGGCCGCGTCTTGCTCGCGCTTGATCTCCAGCGCGATGTCGATGAGCTGGTCCTCCTGGCCGCCGATCAGCTTGCGCTGCCCGGCCCGGTGCAGCAGCTTGTGCGCGGGCACGCCGTAGCGCTCGGACTGGCGGATGGCGTGCTTGAGGAAGCTCGAGTACACGCCGGAGTAGCCCATGATCAGCGCGTTGCGATCCAGCAGGCATTCCGGCGGCATGGCGGGGGCGACGACTTCCTCGGCGGCGTCGGCGATGTCGAAGAAGTCGATGCCGGTCTTGACGCCGATCTTGTCGAAGACGCCGATGAGCGCCTCGACCGGCGCATTGCCCGCGCCAGCACCGAACCGGCGGGTGCTGCCGTCGATCTGCTTGGCGCCCGCACGCACCGCCTCCACGCTGTTGGCGACGCCGAGGCCGAGGTTCTCGTGGCCGTGAAAGCCGACCTGAGCATCCGAGCCCAACTCGGCGACCAGCGCCGCGACCCGATCGGCCACGCCCTCGAGCACCAGCGCACCCGCCGAGTCGACGACGTACACGCACTGGCAGCCGGCATCGGCCATGATGCGGGCCTGCGCGGCCAGCTTCTCCGGACTGATGGTGTGGCCATCATCAGGAAGCCGACGGTCTCGAGGCCGAGTTCGCGGGCCAGCCCGAAGTGCTGGATCGACACGTCGGCCTCGGTGCAGTGGGTGGCGATGCGGCAGATCGAGCCGCCGTTGTTCTGCGCCTCCTTGATGTCGTCCTTGGTGCCGACGACCGGGCAGCATCAGGAAGGCGATCTTGGACTCCTTGGCCGTCTCGGCGGCCAGCTTGATCAGTTCCTGCTCGGGGGTCTTGGAGAAGCCGTAGTTGAAGCTCGACCCGCCGAGCCCGTCGCCGTGGGTGACCTCGATGACCGGCACGCCCGCGGCGTCCAGCGCGGCGACGATCGAACCGCACCTCGTCGGCGGTGAACTGGTGACGCTTGTGGTGGCTCCCGTCGCGCAGCGACGTGTCGGTCATCCGGACGTCCCAGATGGGGTTGAAGAAGATCTCGTCAGTCATGCTTGCGCTCCTTCCGATAGCAGACGCCCGTTCCTTGGCGATCTCCTCGCCGACCTTGGTGGCCGCGGCGGTCATGATGTCCAGGTTTCCCGCGTAGGGCGGCAGGTAGTCGCCCGCACCCTCCACTTCGACGAACGTGGTGACCAGCGCCTGGCCACCCGAGTGCACCGACGGCGGGTCGAACTGCGGCTCGTTGAGCAACCGGTAGCCGGGCACGTAGGTCTGCACCTCGGCGACGACCTCCTTGATCGACTTGGTGATCGCGTCCTGGTCGGCGTCCTCGGGGATGGCGCAGAAGATGGTGTCGCGCATGATCATTGGCGGATCGGCCGGGTTGAGGATGATGATCGCCTTGCCCCGCCTGGCGCCACCGATGACCTCGACGCCCCTGCTGGTGGTCTTGGTGAACTCGTCGATGTTGGCGCGCGTCCCCGGCCCCGCCGACGCCGACGACACCGACGCCACGATCTCGGCGTAGGGCACGTCGACGACGCGCGACTCACCGCGTACACCATCGGGATGGTGGCCTGCCCGCCGCAGGTCACCATGTTGACGTTCGGCGCGTCGAGGTGCTCGCGCAGGTTGGCAGGCGGAATCACCCCGGGCCCGACCGCGGCCGGCGTCAGGTCGATGGCGCGGATGCCCGCCTCGGCGTAGCGCGGCGCGGCGTCGCGGTGCACGTAGGCACTGGTGGCCTCGAACACCAGGTCCGGCTTCTCGTCGAGCGCGAGCAGCCAGTCCACGCCCTCGTGGCTGGTCTCCAGACCCAGCTTGCGGGCCCGCGCCAGGCCCTCGCTCTCCGGGTCGATGCCGATCATCCAGCGCGGCTCGAGCCACTCCGACCGCAGCAGCTTGTACAGCAGATCGGTGCTGATGTTGCCCGACCCGACGATCGCGACGGTTGCCTTCGGTGATCCAGTGGCATGTGTCGTCATTCCTCACTATTCGAACGACAGATGGACGGAACCGAGCCCGTCGAATTCGGCTACGAAATCGTCACCGGGACGTGCATCTATCGCACGCGTGCACGACCCGGGCAGCACGATGTCGCCCGCCTTCAGGCGCACCCCGAACTGGTCGACCTTGCGGGCCAGCCACGCCACCGCGGTGACCGGATTGCCGAGCACCGCATCGCTGCGGCCCTCGGCGACGACCTCACCGTTGCGGGTCAGCACGGCGTCGATGTTGCGGATGTCGATGTCCTTGGGCGACACCCGCTCCTTGCCGAGCACCCAGCCCGCCGACGAGGCGTTGTCGGCGATGGTGTCGCACAGCTTGATCTTCCAGTCGGTGATCCGGGTGTCGATCAGTTCGATCGACGGGGCGAACGCGGCCGTCGCCGCCAGCACGTCGTCCTCGGTGCAGCCCTCGCCGGGCAGGTCGTCGGCCAGGATGAAGCCGACCTCGACCTCGACGCGGGGATAGAGGAAGTCGGCCCGCCTTGACGGGCCTGTCCTCGAAGACCTCCATGTCGTCGAGCAGGTGGCCGTAGTCGGGCTCGTCGACGTTCATCATCTTCTGCATGGCCTCCGACGACAGGCCGACCTTGTGCCCGATGACGCGGGCACCCTCGGCGACCCGCTGCCGGATGTTGATCAGCTGGATCTCGTAGGCGTCGACGACGTCGATGCCGGCATCACCGTCGGTCAACGGCTTGATCGGACACGCGGCTGCGCTCGGCCTGAGCCAGCTCGGCGGCCAGCTCGTCGCGCACCTCAACGGACAGCATTCGGTGAAGTCCCCTCGTTTCGTCGACCGGCGCAGTTGTGGGTCGGCCGGGCAATTCTATAACGTGTTCTACATGACTGAACAGGAGTACGACGTCGTCGTGGTCGGCAGCGGCGCGGCCGGCATGGTGGCCGCACTCACCGCCGCCCACCAGGGACTCTCGACATTAGTCGTTGAGAAGGCTCCGCACTACGGAGGTTCCACTGCGCGGTCGGGCGGTGGCGTGTGGATCCCGAACAACGAGATCCTCAAGCGCGACGGGGTCGAAGGACACGCCGAAGCCGCCCGCACCGTACCTGCACACGATCATCGGCGACGTCGTCCCCGCCGAGAAGATCGACACCTATCTCGAGCGCGGCCCGGAGATGCTGTCGTTCGTGCTGAAGAACTCGCCGCTGAAGATGTGCTGGGTGCCCGGCTACTCCGACTACTACCCGGAGGCGCCGGGCGGGCAGGCCGACCGGACGGTCCGATCGAGCCCAAGCCGTTCAACGCCCGCAAGCTCGGCGCCGACGAGCCCGGCCTGGAGCCGCCGTACGGCAAGGTGCCGATGAACATGGTCGTGATGCAGCAGGACTACGTCCGGCTCAACCAGCTCAAGCGCCATCCGCGCGGCGTGCTGCGCAGCCTCAAGGTCGGCGTCCGCGCGACGTGGGCCAAGGCCACCGGCAAGAACCTCGTCGGCATGGGCCGCGCACTGATCGCGCCGCTGCGGATCGGCCTGCAGGAGGCCGGCGTCCCGGTCCAGCTCAACACCGCCCTGACCGACCTGTACGTCGAGGACGGCATGGTTCGTGGCATCTACGTCGCGGTACACCGACGCCCCGGAATCCGCTGAGCCCCAGCTGATCAGGGCCCGCCGCGGAGTCATCCTCGGCAGCGGCGGCTTCGAGCACAACGAGCAGATGCGGGTGAAGTACCAGCGCGCCCCGATCACCACCGAGTGGACCGTTGGCGCGGTCGCCAACACCGGCGACGGCATCCTGGCCGCCGAGAAGCTCGGCGCCGCACTGGAGATCATGGAGGACGCCTGGTGGGGCCCGACGGTCCCGCTGGTCGGCGCGCCGTGGTTCGCGCTGTCCGAGCGCAACTCCCCCGGCTCGATCATCGTCAACACCAGCGGCAAGCGGTTCATGAACGAGTCGATGCCCTACGTCGAGGCGTGCCACCGGATGTACGGCGGCGAGTACGGCCAGGGCGCCGGGCCCCGGCGAGAACATGCCGGCCTGGCTGATCTTCGACCAGCAGTACCGCGACCGCTACATCTTCGCGGGTCTGCAACCGGGACAACGGATTCCGAAGAAGTGGCTGGAGTCCGGCGTGGTGGTCAAGGCCGACACCCTCGAGGAGCTGGCCGAGAAGACCGGGCTGCCCGCTCGACGAGTTCAAGGCCACGGTCGAGCGGTTCAACGGCTTCGCCCGCTCGGGCGTCGACGAGGACTTCAAGCGCGGCGAGAGCGCCTACGACCGCTACTACGGCGACCCGACCAACAAGCCCAACCCCAACCTCGGCGAGATCAGCCACGGCCCGTACTACGCCGCCAAGATGGTGCCCGGCGACCTCGGCACCAAGGGCGGCGTGCGCACCGACGTGCACGGCCGCGCCCTGCGCGACGACGGTTCGATCATCGACGGCCTCTACGCCGCGGGCAATGTCAGCGCACCGGTGATGGGCCACACCTATCCGGGCCCCGGCGGCACCATCGGCCCGGCGATGACGTTCGGATACCTGGCCGCACTGCACCTGGCCGCCGCCGGGCCAGCGACATCCGACGCGGGGGCCTGACATGCCGATCAATCTCGACGAGGCGCTCGGCGCCGAGCTCGACCCCGTCGAGTTCTCCTGGAGCAGCAGCGATGTGCAGCTCTACCACCTCGGTCTCGGCGCGGGTGCCGATCCGACTCGACCAGCGCGAGCTGCGCTACCTCGTCGACGACACCCCGCAGGTGCTGCCGACGTTCGGCAACGTGGCGCAGACCTTCCACATGACCGAGCCGCCGACGGTCCAGTTCCCCGGCATCGACATCGAACTGAGCCAAGGTGCTGCACGCCAGCGAGGCCGTGATCGTCGCCCGGACCGATCCCGCCGTCGGGCACCGGGCGTGCGGTCACCCGCTTCACCGACATCTGGGACAAGGGCAAGGCGGCGGTGATCTGGTCGGAGACCACGGTGACCACACCGGACGGCACCCCGCTGTGGACGCAGAAGCGGTCGATCTTCGCCCGCGGCGAGGGCGGCTTCGGTGGCGAGCGCGGCCCGATCCAGTCGTCGGTCGAGCCACCGCGACCGTGCACCGGACTTCGAGCTGGCCACTGCCGATCTCTGCCCCAGCAGGCCCTGCTGTACCGGATGTGCGGTGACCGCAATCCGCTGCACTCGGATCCCGAATTCGCTTCTGCGGCAGGCTTTCCCAAGCCGATCCTGCACGGTTTGTGCACCTACGGCATGGCCTGCAAGGCCATGATCGACTGCTGTCCTCGACGGCGACGTCGCCCGGGTCGGCTCCTACGGCGCCCGGTTCGCCGGCGTGGTGTTCCCCGGCGAGACGCTCAAGGCCAGCATCTGGAAGGCAGGACGACAGGTTCCAGGCGATCTCACCGCACCGGAGCGCGACGACGCCGTCGTGCTGGCAGGCGTCGAGCTGATTCCGGGGTAGCCGGTTCTCCACGCCCTGACAAGCAGGTCGTGATCGCCCGCCGCGCGACATGACCGTCGCAAGAGGCCTGTAGTCACCACGCCTGCGTTTGCCATGTCCACCGGTCGTGCCTGGGGTGCAGGCACCGCGGCCGCCGATAGCGGCATCAACTTCACCCCCGGTGACGATGGCCTGCTCAACGGCGACCTTCTCAACGTCGGTGGCTGGCTCGCCGCCGCCAAGCGGCGATCCGGCACGCCCGAGCGACGGTACCGTCGTACACGCCGGGCGGAGTTCAAACCGGCGTCAGTTTTGCCGTCCCAGCCACACCACCCACAAAGTCGCGCTATCGCCTCTCGTTTCTGCCAGGCCCTTAGTTTGCGGCCAGAACGCATCGGGCCGTTCGACGGTCCGGAACGGGCCAATACGTGGTTCATGGGTAGTCCCCAACCTGCTAACTTCGGCTCTCAGTGACCATTCCCGTCGGGGGGATGCGGAAGTCGGACGACTCAGGAGGGCCTTATCACGTGAAGATCACCAACGCATTGGCAGCCGCAGCGGCCGTCGCCGCAGCAGGATCCATCGGCATCATCGGCGCACCGATCGCCTCCGCCGACGACGCCACCACCACCTCCATCGGCTCCCAGGCCAAGCTCGTCGACGGCAACGTCGTTCAGGGCTGGACCATCAGCAACCTCAAGACGAGCAGCGACGCGATCCCCTACCCCGTGGCAGGGCACGTTGTGGGAGGCCACCGCCACCGACGAAGCCATTCAGGGCGGCGCCACGCCGATCGTGTCGAACCTCAACGCGCGGGCCCGAGAGCGGCCAGACCTACCGCGTCCTGTTCGGAGTCGCGACGTCCGCAGGGCGTCAACCCGTCCACCCTCGCCAGGGCAGAAGACCACCGGCAAGGTCTACTTCGACGTCACGGGCGACACGCCGGACAGCGTCGTCTACAACGCCGGCGGCCAGGACTTGCTCGTCTGGGTCAAGTCCGCGGCGCCGGCATCGACGAGCCAGGGCGGCGGCACCCAATGGCGGCCCGCCCAGACTGGCGGCGGGACGACGGCTGCACCCGCGGCCGCCCCGGGCACGCCGGGAGCCCCAGCCGCCGCTGGCACCCCGGGCACGCCAGGGGCGGCGCCGGCCGGTAGCACCCCGTCCGCTACCGAAGGGACACCGCTTCCCGCAGCCACCGAGGGAATTCCCGGTGCACCGCTGCCCGCTGGCAGCCAGGGCACCCCGCTCCCGGCGGGTAGCCAGGGCACCCCGCTCCCGGCGGGTAGCCAGGGCACCCCGCTTCCTGCGGGCAGCCAGGGCACCCCGCTTCCGGCCGGCACCCAGGCCGCACCCGCCGCCGCGGGTACTCAAGGGGCCCCCCAGCCTGCTGCCGTGCAAGGTGCCCCCGCACCCGAAGGCAGCCAGAGCGCCCCGGTTCCCGCCGGTAGCCAGGGCACGCCGGCGGCTCCCACCACGGCGGCCGCTCCCACCACCACGGTTGCGCCGCCGCCCGCCTCGCTAAGGGACCGCGCTCAGGAGTGGGTTGACCACCACGCGTAGAGCTGGTCGAGGGTCGGCCCCTTGGCGTCGGGCCCGTACGACGCCGAGCAGTAGGTCGACGTCATCGGTCCATGCCAGCGTCGGGCGAGGCTCTGCTGCGATCCGCACACGAGCGTGCCGCTGATCTGTCTGCGGCGTGGCGTTGCGGCGCCACGGTCCCGGGGACTGGATGTTCCCGGGGCACGTCACCACGCTGGTGGCGCGGACCACGTCGTCGAAGGCGTGCCGCAGCGCGTCCTTGTCGCGCACCAACGTATAGGTGGCCGACGGCGGTCCGCCGAGGTCGGCGTTCGCTGCAGTCGACCTTCGCCAGCGCGCCATTCGGCAGGTCGGCGGGTTTGCACGCGTCAGACGGGTAGCCCTGCGGAAGCACGCGCAACAGCTTGGCTTGCGCCTCGGCGTCCACCGTTGGCGTGGCCGATGGACTCGCGTCGGCGCCTGCCGCAGCGGGTCCATCGGACGACGGCCAGAGCAGCCAGACCGCCAGACCGGCGACCACCGCGGGCGACGCCCGCGACGATCGGGCCGAGCCGGACCGGCTTGTGCTTGACGGGCACCACGCCCGGATCGACCGTCAGACGGCGCAGTGAACCGGCCGGCGAAGGACTCCTCCGGGGGCGGGACGTAGGACTGCGGCCATTGCCTTGCATCGGTGTCCGTGGCGTCGACGTACTCGGAATCGTCCTCGGGCGGTGGGTAACTCGGGTCCTCGACGAACGGTGGGTGACTCGTGGCCTGAGCCGCCGGCCGCGGGTAGTACGCCTGCGACCAATCCCCGACGTCATCCGGATCCTCGACGGTTTCCGGTTCGGCGATCGGTTCCTCCGCGGGGGTTTCGTCGTCGGGACGCAGCACGACGTGCACCGGTCCGGTGTCCTCGTCGGGGTCGGCGTTGAAGAACCCTTCGTCGTCCTCCCGGTGAGACAGTGACAGCCACTCTCCGGTGGCGGAGGCGAACTCATGCCCATACCTCCGCGTCGCTCGTTCCAACTACCCAAAGCCCCATGCATCGGTAATGAGGGTAGTGGGCGACGGCATCCCGGGCCGCGCGTGTCGGGTCAGTCGCGAGCGTGGGCGCCCTGCCGGCGCTCGTTACATCCGGCGCGCGACGTCGTCGTCGGCGCCGTGTCGCGGGTGCTGTGGCGGTGCGGCCGGGGCTGGGGGCGCAGTCTGCTGCTGGGGCGGCGCTGCCGGCGCCGGAGTCGCAGCGTGCGGATGCTCGGGCGCGACGGGGGCCGGCCCAGCGCTGTGCCTGCCGCCGTCACCGGGGCCTGCAGCATCGGCAGGCGGCCGCTGCGCCTGACCCTCGTTCGGTCGGGTGTCGTGATCGTCGTGCTCGCGGGCCGGTTCCTGTGCAGGTTCCGACGCGTCGTCGCGCTGTTCCTGCTGTGGCGCACCAACGCCTGCCGGCATCTGGCCACCCGCCGACTGGCCGCCCGCTCCCGGGGCTCCGCCGCCCTGCGAGCCGCCGCCCTTGCCTGCGCTCTCGGCAGCCTTCATGGCCTGCTGCATGATCTGACCGAACATGCCCGACCCGCCGCCGGCGCCGCCACCGGACTGGGCCGCCTGCTGCCCCATCTGACCGACCTGTCCGAGCATGCTGGTCAGTTGGCCCAGCCGCTTGCCCACCGGAGTCGTCGGCGTTCTCGTACGCGGACTGTGCAGCACCCAGCTTGCCGGAGAACATGGTCTCCTTCGCCTGCAGCGCTGCGACGTTCGCCGTCAGCGGCGTGGTCAACGTCGGGAGCACCGCGGCGATCGTCATGCTCATCGCATCCTCGCCGGGTGGAATCATCGGCATCGGGGGCAATTCCACCGCTGCCGGATTCCAGTTCAGGTTCCCGGGCGTTTCCATCGGACTACCCATCAGCACGCACCTCCTGTCGTACGCGACGACTCACCAGTCGTCATCGACGTCACCTTCACTCGTGTCGTATTCGAGCGGCGGCGGAAGCGCCAGCGACGATGCGGTGCCGCCGCTCTCCCGGCCGTGCCCGTGGCCACCCATCATCCCCATGCCGCCCATGCCCGCGCCCGCAGCCACCGGCGCCACCCCGCCGACCGCCCTGGTGCCGGCGCCCGCCATCTCGGCCGCGACGCTTGCGGGCTGGTTGCCGATCAGGTTCGCCATCAGTGGTGTCTGTGCCGCCGATGCCACCCGAGCCGGGCAACGACGCCGCACGAACCATGCCCCGCGCCGCCACCCGCGCCCGATCCGCCTGCCAGCGGATGGTTGGAGAACGACGCGAAGGGCATCGCCCCCACCCCGCTGGAGCTACCCGACCCACCTTGCCGCCGAACATTGACGTGAGCTGCTGCAACGGCTGCGCGAGCTGCTGCAGAGGCTGGGTCATCTGTTGGGGCAGCTGCCTCAGCATCCCAGGGATCTGGCCCGCCATTTGGCCCATCTGCATCATCATCTGCATCGCCTCCTGGCCGCCCTTACCGGCGGCCTGGGTCGCAGGCGCGTTCGGCGGGGCACCGTCTGGGGCATGTTGGGGGTCACGCCGATGGTGCTCGCCAGCTCCGTCGTGTTGGCCGTGACGTACGCGATGTTCTGCGACAGGCCCAACTTGATCCGGGCCTGGATCAGCTCCTCGGTGTTGCTGACCACTGCCGCAGACGCCTGGATGGCCATGCATTCTTGCTGGGTCTCCATCGCGGTCGCGTTCACCAGCGCCTTCGTCTTGGCGACCGTCACCTCCATGGCCTGCAGCTTGGCCGCGATCGCCGCGGCCTGGGCCGCGTTGGCCTCGTGACCGGCGATGATCGTGGTGGCCTCACCCGCCGGCAGCCAGCGCGCCGCCGCCCTTCCACTGATTCGACAGGTTCGTCAACTGACTCTGCTGCTCGGGCACCACCGTCCCGGTCAGCTTGGCCGCCAACTGCGCGTATTGCGCCGCAGCCGCAGCGAGGGCCTCCTCGTCGACGTTCGGCCAGCCAGGGCCCATGACCGTCTGCGACCCGTACGGGCTGACGTCACGCTCGATCCCCACGACTCGGCTCCCCTCGACACGCGTCCAGCAATCAGAATCGAGATTACCGCCGTGGCGGGTGGGCCGAATGCACTAAGTGAGGATGAGCCCCTGAGGTCGGCACGCCTGAGGCGGCGAGCACGTGCTCGACGACGGGCACCGGGTCGACCGAGGTGCCAAGCTCGACCCGGTCGAATCCGTTGGAGCAGTGGCGACGTGAAGCTGTCCCACCCGGGTCTCGGCGCCGGCGCCCATCCGATGGACGGGCGCTAGTGACGATACCCTGGTCGACGACACCCAGCAGGTGCTTGATCGAGCTGAAGCCCGCTCAATGTCGTTGTGCTGCAGGAGGTTATATGTGCGGCGATTCTTCGGCACCGCAAGCTACGGGCTCGTGCCGCCGCCTTCATCGTTGTTCGGCGAGGTTTCGCCTCCACCACCTGTGACGCCACCTGGTTCGGTGGGGCTTCCCTCGCCTGCAGCAGGTGTAGACGGCGCTCCCGTCGGCGGTGCCGCGGAATTGGTTGCGGGAGAATTGGTCGCGGGAGAATTGTCGGCGTTCCGTTCTGCCGCCGTCTCCCCAGGCTCGAACCTGTTCCCTGAGTTGAGGTCGTCGAGGGACGTCTGCGGGGTACCGGTCGGCTTCGTCTCCGGCGTAGGCGTGGCCGTATGCGTAGGCGTATCCGTAGCGTAGGCGCCGGAGGTGGAATGAACTGTTCACTGCTCGGCGCCAGCATGAGAGCGGGGGCGGACAGGCGAGCCGGCGCCAGAGGTGGGGGCAGTGGTGGGGGCAGTGGTTCACTGCTCGGCGCCAGCGTGAAAGCAGACGCGATCAGGCCAGCTACCGCTTCAAACTGGGATGCCATCGTCATCGGTTCACCTGGTGGTGGCGGCGCGGACAACGGCGACACAGCAGAGTCCTCAGTTCCCTTGATGAGGGCAGGCGAATGCACGGTGTACGCCGGCGTTCCACTTACTTTGATCACTTGGATCTGCTCGGACGTTCCCGGCACGGAGGTCACGTCGATTTTGTCCAGCTCGGTTTTGACTCCCGACAGATTAGATGTTCCTAGGAACACGGCGTCCAGCATCTTGTTCAGGTCCGCCAGATCAGGGTGTTGCATCACCTCTGCCAGTACGGAATCCGGCAACATCAGCAACGCCTGTAGCTTCGCCTCCAGCGCCGCCGGATCCAGGTCGCCTGACTGGGAATGCAACATCATCAACAACGCTTGAAGCTTCGACCTCAGCGGCACCAGACTCACGTTAACCACCGGACTCGGGTACCGTAGCGTCACCGATCCATACGTCGTCGACTTCAGCGCCTCCAGTTTGGCGTTGATCCACCTGGCGGCGTAGACCGGACTGCCGGCGACAGCTTCCATCGCTGAGTCGACACCCTCCATCGCTGAGTTGACGTCTGCCACAAGGGGTGTGGACGCCTCAGGGAGTGGGACGTAGATTCCCGACTCAACGGTTGATGGAAAGAGCGCCCACGTAGAGATCGCGAGGCCCGAAGCAGCAAGAAGAGCTACCAAGTCCCGACGACCTGCGAGGCACATACGGTCCGCAGTGCGATGCGTGCGGGTTGCGACCTCGTGGTCCGCCGTCAACTGCGACGATTGCAGTACATGAGATTGGTCGGTCATCGCCCGCCCTCCCCGATTCTAGGTCGGTATGCCGATAGGGACCCGTTTAACTCGGCCGCCAGAACGCTTGGCCGGCACAGCCGGAGTCTGATCTGGGTGTTTGGGCAGCCGCACGTTTGGACGTACTCGTCGTTGTTCGATCGCACCTGAGCATCCCCCCACGGCATCGCGATACACGCTGCTGTGTGACAGCCTAAGGCTTTGCTGATCGACACGTCAATAACACAAGCGGTGATTTTAGCGAAGAAGACGGCGTCGGGGTCGGATACCCAACCCCGAGCACCGCGGAAGGCCCTTTGAAGTTGGTCCGAGGCCGCAGGCACGGGATGCTCCCGACCGAGCCGTCGGCTCGCCCACTCCTGAATATGCAGGGTTATTTGCATCTTCACAGAACCTGGTCACGCTTGCCCAGCATCCGTTGGCGTCATCGACAGGATCGAAGATGGTCACGAACTTCGGGTCTGAATGTGGCCATTGCGGCGTGTCGGCCCTCTCCACGGAATGCAACTGGCAAACAATTCGGAGCCATCGTGAGCTGTCCAACGCCATTGCTAAATGTGATGGAGCATGGTCAATGGCCGTCGGTCAGCGGTACCGGATGGGGCACTATCTCAGATGGCGCGGCAGACGCGCGACGCCCCTCGGCCAGTGATGGCTCGGCTCAAGCGGACGTCATGCCGTCGAGGCGTGTCATCACATGTATGGCGGCGCATACGGGCAGGGCCCTGGCCCGAGCGACAACATCCCGGCCTGGCTGACCGCTACATTCTTGCGGGACTGCAACCGGGACAACGTATTCCGAAGAGTGGCCGGACTCGAGCCGGCGGAGCCGAGTGTTGGCCATCGCCTCCGCCGGCCATCCAAACGAGCCTGAACCGGGAACGTTGCGAGATGCCGAATGGCCTGGCACGCCGTTCCCCTTTCCTCGCGCGAGCGGAGGCTACACTACGGTCGTCGCAATGATCATAGATTTCGCTACGATACAAATCGTCGTCATGCTTGTCGCCCGCAGCTTCAGCAAGTTGCCACGGCTGGTAACCACCGCAAGATCAGTTCAGCAAAAGATTGCGACGAGTTGATATCGGAACCAACACGTCCGCCGATGAGGTTGGTCAACGTAGCGATATCGACGTGTTTACCAGTATCGACAGCCGCCCCGACGAGGTGGCACAACGAACTTGCGTCGCCCGAACGGCAATCCGACTAGCGGCGCTAGCAATGACCCGACATCACTGCCTGCTATCTCCGCTAGATGCTCGATGGCGTGCGTCGCATCATCTATCGGTATGTTGGATGGAATCGCGGCTACAGCACTGGCAAACCTCGCGAGGACGGTTCCATTAGCCCGGCTGGTGCCAGCGACCCGACTACCGTATGAGGACAGGACGACCTCCGTGAACGCCTCCTGCAAGGGCACCTTCGTTCCGCGCACATCGACGGCGCGCCTTATCGGCCGGTGACCCAGTGCGCCTGGGTCTGATCCGACGCGTCGCGATACTCGTCTGCCTGGTGTTCACCACCGTCGCCGCCGCCGGCGTGCCTCTGTATGTGCGCCCACAAATCGATCAACTGCGCCACGCCGACGCCATACTCATCCTCAGCGGGCCGTACCACCGCCGATACCCGTTCGGCTTCGACCTGGCCGGGCAGGGCTGGGCTCCCAACCTGGTGGTTTCGAATCCGAGCGGGACGGATGACCGGCAGCTGACTGACTATTGTGCCGCCCCACACCCCAAGTTCGCCGTGCACTGCTTTGTCCCTGACCCGCCGACGACGAAAGGCGAAGCACGGCAACTGCGTCGGTTGGCTTCGCAATATGGGTGGCGGACAGTCATCGTGGTGACGTTTCGGCCCCACATTTCCCGGGCCAGGTTCATCGTGGAGCAGTGCTTCGACGGTGATCTCGTGATGGTGGCGAGCCCGGCTCGCATATCCGGACGAAGATGGGCGTTCGAATACCTCTACCAGACCGCCGGGTACGCGCGCACGGTGCTGCAGCCCGGATGCTGAACGGCCGACAGCATCACCGCCGGTGTTACTCATGGGGCGCACTGCATCAGCGTCGACGCCTACTTCATTCGTCCGCAGGCTCCGATCCGAGCACCTCGCGGGTCGAGGGGGTATCTCCGCACAGCGCACGGTTAGCAAGCGTTCACGACGGGCCGTCGACCCGCCCGACGACAGCATTGCGCTACTTGACGACCTGCATCCTCGACCACCTCGACATCCGATTTGTCATGGGGCTTGGCCCTCGATTCGCGGCAGTTGGTGCAGCGAGATCTCCGCCGAGTTCCTCATGGCCGCCAAGATCCGAATGAGCTGAACGAGTCCTGCCCAAGTGTGCTGGAATCACATCTAGTGGTTAACCGCGAATTCAGCATGGCTACGTGCGTCGTCTGCAGCGCGGATGATTTTCGCCTCTCCGCCATGTCACCCAGGGCGGTCTGACAGGAACTTGGCCCAGAGCGTCGGTCCGTCACCCCGCCCGGTTGGCTGTTCCAGGGGGAGGCAGCGCAACAACACGTCATCTGCGCGGTCAGATACCACTCAGGCGGCGTCCGCGACAGTCGCCGACTCGTCAACCACTTGCCTGACCAAATTGACCTCCGTCGCAAATTTACTGGCGAAACTTGACTGGGTCTCGTACAGTTTGCTGCAGAAGACGACACGAAGGGGTCCTCACTAGGCAATCAAGTGGGCGGCGAGGAGCTGGCGCACATCGAATCGGGTGCGCGAAACTCCGGCCGGGGCGTCCGCGCGACGGTCCGCACGCTTGGTTGCGGCGAGGTACGATGTCTGGGCATGAAGGGGGAGGCGGTGCTGCATGGGTGATGTGGTGGATAGCTATGAGTTGTCGCCGATGCAGCTGGGCATGTTGTTTCATGCGTTGAGTGCGCCTGGGTCCGGGGTTGACATCGAGCAGATCGTCTTCACGGTGGATGAACGCCTGGATGCGGTGGTGTTCGAGCAGGCCATGGGTGAAGTGATGGCGCGTTACCCGATGCTGCGCACGCGGTTGCGCTGGAAGGACGTCGGGGAGCCGTGTCAGGAGGTGCTGGCCCGCCCCGAGATGCCTTCCACGGTCGCCGATTGGAGCGATGTGGCGCCTGAGGAGGCGCAGCAGCGTTTCGATGCGCATGTCCGTGCGGATCGGCGCCGCGACTTCGATTTGTCGCGCGCGCCGATGATGCGGATGTTCTTGGCCCTGTTTCCCGGTGGGCAGTCGCGGGTGTTGTGGACGTTTCACCACGCGATGGGCGACGGGCGCTCGTTCATCGTGTTGCGCGAGTGGTTCGAGTTCTATGACGCCGCGCGTCGCGGGGAGACGCTGTCGCTGCCGCCGGCCAGGCCGTTCCGCGACTACATCCTGTGGCGGCGGTCGCTTGATTCGGCTGCCGCCGAGGCATTTTGGCGTACCACGCTGGGTACCTTCCACGCACCGACGCCGTTCGGCATCGAGGCGCCGAACGACCCTGCGCCCGACGAGCCGTTCGGCGCTGTCGAGCAGCGCCTCTCGGGGGCGGTCTCCGAGCAGCTTCGCGAGGCAGCCGGGCGCGCAGGCGTCACGGTGAACACCATGGTGCAGGCGGCCTGGGCGGTGCTGCTGCACCGCTATAGCGGCGAATCCGATGTCGTGTTCGGCGCCACCCGCGCGGGCCGCGTCAGCGGACTGGACGGTGCCGACCGAATCGTCGGCCCGTTGTTCAACACCTTGCCGTTGCGCGTCGATGTCGACGACGACACGCAGATCGTGCCGTGGCTGCACGCGCTGCGCGCCCAGCAGATCGCGCTGCGACCCTACGACCACACCCCGCTGGCGACGGTGCAAGCCTGCAGCGGAATCACCCGCGGCAACACACTGTTCGACTCCGTGGTCGTTTATGACCACCAAACCCTCGATGCGCTCCTGCAGATGCCCGGGCGGCGAGTCGACTACACCGGACAGACCAACTTCCCGCTCGCGCTGCGGGCCTGGAGCGACGCCGGTGACGGCCAGACGCTGCTACGACTGGAGTACCTAACCGGACGTTTCTCTGATGCGGCGATCACCCGCATGCTCAGACATCTGACCAACCTGCTGACCCGGCTGGCCGCCGGCGATGCCACCTATGTTGGCGAGCTGTCGTTGCTGGATGCTGACGAACGCGCCGTGCTGGTGGACGACGCGCCGATCCCGTCGTTCTCGACACCGGATGCTACGTTGCATGCCGGGTTCGTCCGCCAGGCCGGTGCCACCCCGGAGGCGATCGCGCTCAGCGCCGAGACCGCCTCGGGGCGTGTGGAATTGAGCTACGCCGAACTCGACCGACGCGCCGAGGCGGTGGCGGCACACCTGCGCGCGCTGGGCGTGGCCGCCAACCAGGCGGTCGGTCTTCGTGTCGAACGCAGCGCCGACATCGTCATCGGCATGCTGGCAATCCTCAAGGCCGGCGGCGCGTACCTACCGATGGACCCGGTCTACCCCACCGAACGCGTCGCGTTCATGCTCTCGGATTCCGGTGCGCAGGTGGTGCTGACCCAGCGCGAGCTGGCAGGCGAACTCGCCGAGCTACCCGTTGAGTGCATCTGCCTCGATGAACCGCTACCGCCCGCCCCACCAGCCGCCCCACCGGCGATACCCGGTACCGGTGAGGACCTCGCCTACGTCATGTACACCTCGGGCTCCACCGGAAAACCCAAGGGCGTACCCATCACCCACCACAACGTGCTGCGCCTGTTCGCCGCCACCGACGCCTGGTTCGACGTCGGCCGCGACGACGTCTGGACACTGTTTCACTCCTATTCCTTCGACATCTCGGTCTGGGAGATCTGGGGTGCGCTGCTGACCGGCGGGCGCATCGTGGTCGTAACACACGACACCAGCCGCGACCCGGCCGCGTTCCGTACCCTGCTCGAGCGCGAACAGGTCACCATGCTGTGCCAAACCCCCACCGCGTTCCGCTCGCTCATCGACGCCGACCGCGCCACGACGGCGGCCACCGCGTTCGCGCTGCGCGACATCGTGTTCGTCGGCGAGGCACTCGAACCCCACATCCTCAGACCCTGGATCGAGCGCTACGGCGACACCACGCCACGACTGATCAACATGTACGGGCCCACCGAGACCACCGTGTACGCGGCCTACCGCCAGATCACCCGCGCCGACCTCACCGCCGGCAGCGTCATCGGCGTCCCGATCCCCGACCTTCGGATCTACGTCCTCGACCCCCAGGGCCAACCGGTGCCGATCGGCGTGGCCGGCGAGCTCTACATCGCCGGCGCCGGCGTCGCCAAGGGCTATCTCAAACGCCCCGAGCTGAGCGCCCAACGCTTCGTACCCGACCCGTTCCACGGTGGGCACATGTACCGCAGCGGTGATCTGACCCGCCGCCTCGAGGACGGCGACCTGGAATACCTCGGCCGCATCGACCAACAGGTCAAGATCCGCGGCTTCCGCATCGAACCCGGCGAGATCGAGGCTGCGATCGCGCAACACCCCGCCGTCAGCCAGGTCGCCGTCATCGCCCGCGAGGACACCCCCGGCGACAAAAACCTCGTCGCCTACCTGATCGCAGACACCCCACCGACGACGTTGATCACCGACCTGCGCGAAGCGCTGCGCGCACGCCTGCCCGAATACATGGTGCCCGCCCACTTCCTCTACCTCGACGCGCTGCCACGCACAGCCAACGGCAAACTCGACCGCAACGCACTCCCCGCCCCCGAGCACCAACGCGCCGAAAGCGGCAGCCCCTACCTCGCGCCACGCAACCCAGCCGAGGAAACCATCGCGAACATCTGGAAGGCCGTGCTGCGCATCGACAAGGTCGGCCTCGACGACCACTTCTTCGATCTCGGCGGCGATTCGCTACTCAGCATCCGGGTGCACGCACAACTAACCAACAGACTCCACGCCGACCTACCCATCGTCGCGCTGTTGCAGTACCCGACCGTACGCACCCTCGCACGCCACCTCGCCGGCCAACACAACGGCACCACCACAAAACCAACCGCAACCATGGACCGCGCACGCAAGCAACGCGAAGCGTACGCGCGCCGACGCAATCTGACGGGGAAACGTTAATGGCCTACTCAGACGCCTACGATCCACTCGACGGCATAGCCATCATCGGCATGGCCGGGCGTTTTCCCGAATCGCCGAACGTCGCTGCGCTGTGGCAGAACCTGCTCGACCGGCGCGAGTGCATCACGCGCTTCACCGCCGAGGAACTTGAGCCCGCGCACGGCGCGGAGATGCTTGCGCGCACCAACCCGAACTACGTCCGCGCGCGCGGCGTGCTCCCCGGCGCGGACGAGTTCGACGAGGAGTTCTTCGGCTTCACACCGAAGGAAGCCGAGATCATCGATCCGCAGCAGCGTCTCTTCCTGCAGGCCGCATGGGAGGCGATCGAGCATGCGGGGTACGACGCGCAGCGCTTCGACGGCCCCATCGGCGTGTTCGCCGGCGCGACGGCCAACACCTATTACCTGGAGAACCTGCTGTCGCGCAGGGACATAACCGACCCACTCGGCCCGATGATGCTCATGCTGGGCAACGGGAACGACTACGTCGCTACACGGGTGTCGTACAAGTTCGACCTCAAGGGTCCCGCGCTCAACATCCAGAACGCCTGCTCCACCTCGCTGGTCGCGGTCTGCACGGCGGTGCAAAGTCTGCAGACATATCAATGCGACATGGCACTCGCCGGCGGCGTATCGCTGATGCTGCCACAGCGGCGCGGTTATCTTTACCAGGAGGGCTCGATCTACGCACCGGACGGCCATTGCCGTGCGTTCGACCGCGACGCCGCAGGCACGGTGTTCGGCAACGGGCTCGGCATCGTCCTACTTCGTCGGCTGCGCGACGCAATCGAGGACGGCGACACGATTTACGCGGTTATCAAGGGTGCGGCGCTCAACAACGACGGCAGCCAGAAGGTCGGCTTCACCGCGCCGAGCGTCGACGGCCACGCCCAAGTGATCTCGATGGCGCAGATGCTCGGTGGCATTGACCCCGAGACGATCTCGTACATCGAAGCGCACGGCACCGGCACCGCACTCGGCGATCCGATTGAGATTGCCGGCCTGACGCAGGCGTTCCGCGCCGGCGGCGCGGAAGAGAACGGCTTCTGCGCGATCGGTTCGATCAAGTCGAACATCGGGCATCTCGACGTCGCGGCCGGTGTCGCCGGTTTGATCAAGACGACGCTCGCGCTGCATCACAAGGTCCTTCCTGCGAGCATCAACTTCGAATCGCCGAATCCGAAGCTCGGCATCGAGAGCACGCCGTTCTTCGTCAACGCAGCGCAACGCGACTGGCCCGAGGAGCCGACACCACGCCGTGCCGGCGTCAGCTCGTTCGGCATCGGCGGAACGAACGCGCATGTCGTGCTCGAAGAAGCGCCGCTTGCGGAACCGGCAGCGTCCGCGTCGCGTCCCGAGCAGCTGCTGCTGCTGTCGGCGCGCGATGCGGAAGCCCTCGATCGCGCCGCACACAACCTCAAAGATCATCTGGCACAAGACGCGAACGCCGAACTCGCCGATATCGCATACACGCTTCAGGTCGGCCGCCGCCGCTTCGGTCATCGGCGCTCAATCGTCTGCCGCAATCGCGACGATGCGATAGCGCTGCTGACAAACGCCGATACGAAACGCGTGCACGATTTCAGCGGTGACGCCGAGCCGTCGCCCATCGCGTTCATGTTTCCGGGCCAGGGTTCGCAATACGTCAACATGGGACGCGGGCTCTATGAATCCGAGCCACTCTTCCGAGAGACGATCGACGCCTGCGCGCGGGTACTGCAGCCGGAGATCGGCATCGATATTCGCACCGTGCTGTACCCGACCGAATCCGATCGCGAGACCGCCCAGGCCACGCTCAGGCAGACCGTGATCACGCAGCCGACGCTGTTCACGGTCGAATACGCGCTGGCGCAGCTCTGGATGTCGTGGGGTGTGAAGCCCGACGCGATGATCGGTCACAGTGTCGGCGAGTACGTCGCCGCGTGCATCGGCGGCACGTTCACGCGCGACGACGCTCTGGTGCTCCTGGCGCGCCGCGCACGCCTGATGCAGGACATGCCGGCCGGCGGGATGCTCACCGTGCGTGCCTCGGCGGACGTGGTGACGGCCGAGATGACGCCGGACGTGTCGATAGCCGCGTTCAACGCACCGAATCTGACCGTCGTCTCGGGCTGCGACGAAGCGATCGACGCATTCGCAGCGAAGCTCGACACGTTAGGCGTCGCGCACCGACGCCTGCATACCTCGCATGCGTATCACTCCCCGATGATGGAACCGGTCGTCGAGCCGTTCACCAAGATCGTCGCCGCGATACCGCGTCGCGCACCAGAGATGCGCTGGATCTCAAGCCTCACCGGCCGTCCGATCACCAATGAGGAAGCGGTCGATCCACGCTACTGGGCGCGCCAACTGCGCGAACCGGTGAACTTCGCGCGTGGCATCGGCGAGCTCGTCGATGCCCGTCTCGCGCTCATCGAGGTCGGTCCCGGCCAGTCGCTCGCGATGCTGTCGCGCCAGCACGACGGCCGCCTCGCGACGCAGCTTATCGCGACGTCGATGCATCCGGGCGAGGATTGGAGCGCGGATGTCGAATGCCTGCTTGCGGCCGCGGGCCAACTCTGGTCGCGCAACGTCGAAATCGACTGGCAGAGATTTCACGGCGGTGCGCGTCGTCGCCGTCTGCCGCTACCCACTTACCCGTTCCGGCGCCACCGTCACTGGGTCGATCCGATTCCGCAGAACGACGCGGTTCCCGCCGCGGTGCAACCCGTATTGGCCGCGACGCACCCGGCCGTGACCGCTCCGACTTCCCTTCCGACTCAAGACACCACCGTCATCAGCAGCAACCGATCCGCAGCCCTGCTATCGCACCTGCAAACGGTGTTCGCCGATCTCTCCGGCGTCAATCCAGCGATTCTCACGCCCGATGCGACCTTCCTCGAGATCGGCTTCGATTCGCTGTTCCTCACGCAGGCCGCCAGCGCGCTGCAGACGCAGTTCGCGACCGAGATCACCCTGCGCACACTGGTCGAGGATGTCCCGACGTTGAACCTGTTGGTCGAGCGCATCCTGCCGACCTTGCGCGAAGACGTGTTGCCGGATACGACGCCGGTCGCCGCCGCACGAGCGGCGGCCGCGATGCCTACTGTGATGCCCGCCGACGCCGGCTCACTTGCCGGCGTCGCGCAGCAGCTTGCGATCATCTCGCGTCAGCTCGAAATGCTCGGCGTTCGTCCCGGTGCGGCGGTGCCGACGATGCCGACGGCCGGTCCGGCACCTGCACCCGCAGCGGCGATTCCGGCGCTGATCAATCATTCGACGAGCGCGACAGCGCCAGACCCGTTCCACGCTGGGCGCATGTACCGACCGGCGAATCGCGACGCGAGCGTCGCGTTCCTGCGCGAGGCGCTGCAGCTTACCGCGCAGCAACGCGCCATCGTGCCGCTCGAAGCCGCAGGGACGCGAACGCCGATCTTCGCCCTGGGCGGGCACAACGGGGATGTATTCGCTTATCGCGCACTCGCGCTGCATCTCGGCCCGGACCAGCCATTCTTCGGCCTGCAGCCACCCGGACTCGAGGAGGGCAGCGACCCGCTGACGCGCGTCGAAGACATAGCCCGCTATTTCGCCGAGCAGATCCGCTCGTTCCGGCCCGTTGGGCCCATGTCGATCGCCGGCTACTGCGCTGGCGGCTCGATCGCGTTCGAGCTTGCGCGCCAGCTGACGGATTCGGGCGCGTCTATCACAAATCTCATTCTGTTCGGCGCGCCATACTACAACTCGTACCGTCGTCCCTTGCCGTGGAAAATGGCCCAAGCCCGGCAACAGATCAGCCGTTTCGTGACCCATGCCCGCGCGCTACGCACGGTGCCCGCAGCCGAGCGCGCGCGCTATATCGCCGAACGCGCCCGCAGGGTGCTGCCCCAAGAAGAGTCCGCCGATCCAGTTCTGATCCGACGCGCCGCCGTCGAGAGGGCGACCATGGCCGCGGTGCGCGCATATTCGCCGAAACCGTCCAGTAGCCACATCGACTTCATGATTCCTTGCGAGTCGTCGAAGCGTTCGTGGGTCTATCCGTTGCGCTGGAGCCGCCACGCCGCGAGCAGCACGGTGTTCGTCGGACCTGACGACTGCCAGAAGGACACCATGCTCCTGCCCGAACACGCCGCGACATTCGCCGCATTCGTCGCCGAAGCGCAGCAACGCCATGCGCGGAGCGGCCAGGCATGAAGATGCGCACGGTGAACCGGAGACGATGACACATGGATGACGTAATCGACACCTACGAGATGTCGCCGATGCAGCGTCGCACGATTGTCGTCGCGTCCACTTTCACGGCCGATCCCCTTGTAGATACCCAAGGAGTGACACATGGGTAGCTCTACCGAATTCAGTTGCATGGTCGTCGGCGAAGGCGCGCTGGCGATCAACTGCGCCAAGGTGCTGCTCGACCGTGGCCACCGGATCGTCGGCGTCATGCCAGCAGATCGCGACCTTCGGGTCTGGTCGGAGTCGGTCGGGATTCCGACTGCCGGGCCAGCCGAGGACATGACGGCCTTTTTCGCGCGCCAGGAGTTCGATTACCTGTTCAGTGTCATCAATTTCAAGATCATCCCGCCCGAGGCGCTCGCGATGCCTCGCCGCGGCGCGATCAATTTTCATGACGCGCCGCTGCCGAGATACGCAGGAATGAACGCCGTGTCGTGGGCGCTGATGAATGGCGAGCGGACGCACGCCGTCAGCTGGCACATGATCAGCGAGGAGGTCGACGCCGGGCCGATCCTCAACCAGCGCGCGATCGAGATTTCGGACAGGGAGACGGCGCTCACGCTGAACGTGAAGTGTTACGAGGCGGGGTTCGCCGCCTTCGCTGAGCTCATTCCGGCGCTCGAGGCGGGAACCGCTCGGCCACGGCCGCAGGTCGCCGCAGATCGCACCTATTTCTCGCGTCTCGACCGCCCTGCGCGCGCGGGCGTGATCTCGTTCTCCGACGATGCCGAGCGGATCGATGCGCTGGTACGCGCGCTCGACTTCGGCCCGTACCGGAACCGTTTCTGCTCGGCGAAGGTCGCGATCGGCAACGAGTTCTACCTGGTCGGCAACGCGCGGCCGCTAGCGACCCGGTCGGAGAAGGAGCCGGGAACGATTCTGCGGTGCGGCGCCGGTGGCATCGCCGTGGCGTCCGCGACGCACGACGTCGAGCTCGGCGACATCCGGACGCTCGATGGCACGCTCGTGACGCCGACGAGCCTGGCCGCGAAGCACGGGCTTGCCGAGGGCCAACAGATGCCGAGCTTCGACGCGTCCGCGTCGGCTCGGCTCGAGAGCGCCGACCTGGCGACCAGCCGCTACGAGCCATTCTGGGTGAAGCGCCTCGGCGAGTTGCAGCCGGCCACCATTCCGCTGCTGAAGGGCGGGCAAGGCGCGCAACGGCCCACGACACCGGCAGCACGTACGGCCCGTCTCGCACCCGAGGTGATGGCGTATCTCGACCGACGCGACGATCTGAACGCAGCGGATCTCGTCTTCGGCGCGTTCGGGGTCTACCTGTCGAGGATCGGCGGTCTCACCGCCTTCGACGTGTGGTTTACGGATCCTGCGCACACGAGGCTGGCCGCGGATGCTCCCGGCCTCGTCTCGGAGCGAGTTCCGGTTCGAATGCAGGTGGCTCCGTCGCTAACGTGTGCGGAGGCGGTCGACGCCGTTCGCGCCGAGGCTCGGAAGGCGCGGGAACGCGGCGCCTACGCACTGGATCTGGCCGCGCGATATCCGAGCCTTCGGGATACGGAGGCAACGGGTACAAGCGAAATCGCGGTCGAGGTGGTGCTTGGAGCGGAGAAGCGTATCACGGCGTGCGCGCCCGAATACGCTGACGCTCGTGCTGCCGTGCGACGGCGACGAGTACGAGTGGCTCTACGACGCGGGAGCCGTCGACGCGGACGCGCTCGCGCGCATAGACGGCCACCTGTCGACACTTCTGAATGGGATTGCCCGCGCCGCGGACGATGTGACGCCCATCCTGGAGCTCCCTCTTCTCACGCCGGCCGAGCGCGCGGTGTTGGTGGGCCAGGACCCGATTCCGACGTTGCCGACGCAGGATGCGACGTTGCACGCCGGGTTCACACGCCAGGTCGCGGCGACCCCGGAGGCGATCGCGGTCAGCATCGACACCGCCTCGGGGCGCCAGGAACTGAGTTACGCCGAACTGGACCGCCGCACCGAGGCGCTGGCCAGCCACCTACGCTGCCTGGGTGTCGGCGCCGGGCAGGTGGTCGGTCTTCGCGTCGAACGCAGCCCCGAGGTGGTGATCGGCATCCTGGCCATCCTCAAAGCCGGCGCCGCCTACCTGCCGCTGGACCCCCTCTACCCCACCGAACGCGTCGCGTTCATGCTCTCCGACGCCGCCGTGCGTGTGGTCTTGACCCAACACGCGTTCACCGACGAACTGGCCGCGCTGCCCGTGCACACCGTGTGCCTCGACGAACCGCTACCACCCAGCACCACCACCGCGCCGCCGGCAGTGCCGGGCAGCGGCGAGGACCTGGCCTACGTCATGTACACCTCCGGCTCCACCGGCCAACCCAAAGGCGTACGGGTCACCCACCACAACGTGCTGCGCCTCTTTGCTTCCACCATCGCCCAGTTCGGCTTCGGCCCCCACGATGTCTGGACACTGTGGCATTCCTATGCCTTCGACATCTCGGTCTCCGAATTCTGGGGTGCCCTGCTGGTCGGCGGGCGCCTGGTGGTCGTGCCCCACGACACCAGCCGCGACCCGGCCACGTTCCGCGCGCTGGTCGAGCGCGAACGAGTGACCGTGCTGTCCCAAACCCCGACCGGGTTCCAGGCGTTCATCAACGCCGACCAGACCGCACCGAGCGGCGACTTCGCGCTGCGCTACATCCTGCTGTGCGGCGAGGCGCTGCACCTGCAAACCCTGCAACCCTGGTTCGACCGCTACGGCGATGACACCCCACAGGTCATCAACATGTACGGCCCCACCGAGGCCACCCTTTACGTGACCTACCAGCCGATCACCCAGGCCGATCTGACCGCCGGCGCCGGCAGCATCATCGGCAAACCCTTCCCCGACATCAGGATCTACCTGCTCGACAGCCACTGCCAGCCCGTCCCCACCGGCGTGGCCGGCGAACTCTACATCGCCGGTGCCGGCGTGGCCGCCGGCTACCTCAGCCGCCCCGAACTAACCGCACAACGCTTCCTGCCCGACCCCTTCCACCACGGACCGATGTACCGCAGCGGCGATCTGGCCCGCCGCCTGGACACCGGGGAACTCGAATACCTCGGCCGTATAGACCAACAAGTCAAAATCCGCGGGTTCCGCATCGAACTCGGTGAAATCGAAACCGCCATCGCCGCCCACCCCGCGGTGAGCCAGGTCGCCGTCGTCGATCGCGAAGACACCCCCGGCGACAAAAAACTCGTCGCCTACCTCGTCGCCCCCAACGCACCACCCACACTGATCGCCGACCTACGCCAAGCACTACGCACACACCTACCCGAATACATGGTCCCCGCCCACTTCCACTACCTCGACACGCTCCCACTGACCACCAGCGGCAAACTGGACCGCAAAGCACTCCCCACCCCCCAACCCGCACGCACCGAAAGGGCCAATCCCTACCTCGCGCCACGCAACCCAGCAGAGGAGACGATCGCGAACGTCTGGAAGGCCGTGCTTCGCGTCGACAAGGTCGGCCTCGACGACCACTTCTTCGAGCTCGGCGGCGACTCATTCCTCAGCATCCGAGTACACGCCCAACTCAAAGACAAACTTCGCACCGACCTACCCGTGGTCGCCGTACTGCAATACCCCACCGTGCGCACCCTCGCACACCACATCACCGGCCAAAACAACACCGCCACAACAGCAACCGCAACGATGGACCGCGCACGCAAACAGCGCGAAGCATACAAACGCCAACGCAATCTGACCGGAAGACGCAACACCCATCTGGAGGTCGACGACGCCAGTGCGTAGCGAAAAGCATTACAATCCAGTTGATTTCGATCCACCCGAGGAAGTCGAAACGCATTTCCCGCTAACCGAGCCGCTGCGCGAGACGGGGCAGGTGGCCAGAAGATCGCCCGCGTCCGCGTGGCCGCAGCCAGCCGCACGATGAGGTTCGGCGTCCGATTGCAAAACCGCGCTTCCAGCGACCAACAGCAAAATAGTGCACGTTTGCACAGTTAGGCCAACCAACATGGCATGGAACTTGATCGACTTCGCGGCGCTCGACGCGGCGGAACTGGGTAAGTGGCAACAGGTTCGCGCGGCCGATCCGACGCTGGACAGCCCGTTCTTCAACCCCGCGTTCGCCGGGGCGGTGCACGCTTTGTTCGGCAATGTGCAGGTCGCCGTCAACGATGAGCACCAGGCGTGGTTCCCCCTTCAGGTGAGCAATGGGGTAGCGAGGCCGGCCGGGCCGGGGGCCGACTATCAGGGCCTGATTGCAGCCCCTGGTGTGTGCGTCGATCCCCTCGACCTGGTGCGAAAAACAGGCCTGCGCGCCTTGAGGTTTGACCACCTTTTCGATCCGCGCGCCGAGTTCTCGCCGTGGGTAGAAGACCGCCAGCTCTCGCCGCTGATCGACGCCACGGGGGGCCTCGACGGCTATCTGACGAGGGTCAGCAAGGGCGGCCGAGAGAAGATGTCGCGGGTCCGGGGCAAGACGAAGAGGGCCGGCCGTGAGCTGGGAGATGTGCGCCTGGTGTGGGATGCCGATGAGCCGGACCTGCTGGATCGGCTGATCGAGATCAAGCGCGCCCAGTATGAGACAACGGGCGGGTACGACTTTTTCGCCACGCCGCGCCACCGGGAGTTGGTCCATCAACTCTTGAAGACCAGAGTGGACGGCTTCGCCGGCGTTCTCTCCGCGGTGTACGCGGGCGAGACACTGCTTGCCGCGCACTTCGGCCTGCGGGACGGGGGCGTGCTGCACTGGTGGTTCCCCGTTTTCAACCGGGCGCACGGTGACTTGGCGCCGGGCTGGATTCTCCTGCGCGAGTTGATCGCAGCGGCCCCGGAAAACGGGGTGACGCGCATCGACCTCGGTCGCGGCGACGAGGATTACAAACTCCGCGCGATGACGGGCTCGGTCTCGGTGTGCGAGGGCGGTGTGACCCCCGACGTGTTGCGCATGCGGCTGTGGCAGGCTCAGCGCACCGCCGTCGGCCGGCTGAAGTCCTCGCCGCTGGGGCCGCGGCTGCGCGTGGCAAGGAACCGAATCAGGCGGGTCCGCGATGCCGGCCGATGAAGGCCTGCCCGCCACCACCGATATGAATGGAGTCATTATGTTCCGCTTGTGTTCCGCCTTTGCTTCTGTCGCAGGCACCGTGGTCGCCGTGGCCGTTGTCCTCGCCGTGTCGTTGGCACCGCCTGCGGCCGCGGCGCCGCTGTTCACCGGCAACTACGCCACTGGTGACTTTTCCCAGTGGCCCGTGCTGCAGGCTACGGGCTACAACGACAGTGCGAAAGATTACGTACCAAGTTATTCTGCGAGAATCGTGCAAGACCCAGCGAAAGGCAACGTCGCCCGCTTCGAGGTCCGTCCTGGCGATGTGCCCCCGTTCGGGGGTGGTGAACGCTCCGAGGTGGAGGGCGGCCCCGAGACCGGCGGCGCTGAGGGCCAGACACGCTGGTATCGGTTCTCCACCAAATTCGACCCGTCGTTCCCGTTGAATCACGACGATCTGGGCTGGGGGCTGACCAACCAGTTTCATGCGCGCAACGCCGGTGGCAGTCCGCCGGTCAGTTGGACGGTGGATGACAGGAACGGCTACTGGTCGTTGACGATCGAAAAGCAATCAGCACCCGGCGTTCATCTCTCGACCATTCCGATATTCCAGACCCCACTGAATGTTGGACAGTGGCATGACATCACGATGCAGATCAACTGGTCAGCATCGGACGACAAGGGTTGGATCAGGTTGTGGGCCAACGGGCAACGGCAGCAGTTCGTCGACGGCAGTGACACATTCACCGTCCGAACGTTGATTCCCGGCACGAGCGGTGTCTATTACAAAGAGGGTATGTACCGGAAGCCGACGAGCTCGACAGACATCGTCTACCACACCGGATTCCAAGCCGCTGACACCGAGGACTCTCTGTAGGAGTGTCACGCCGTCGCTATTGGGCGTTCTCCTCGATGAATTCGGCGAGCGTGCCGATCGTATCGAACACCTCGCCCGTGAAGTCCTCGTCGTTGATCTCGAAGTCGAACTCCTCCTCAAGCGCGACCGCCAAAGCGACCACGGCCATCGAGTCGAGTTCGGGCATGCTGCCGAACAGCGGAGTGGACGCCTCCAGCGTGTCAGCACGGTCCTGGATGTTCAGTGTCTTGACGATGACCGCCTTTACGCAGTCGAGCGTCGCCTCGCTGTAAGTCATTCTGCTCTCCTCCCTGTTGGTGTCGAAGACTATACGAGCACCTCGGCCGGATGGGGATGACCGAGAAATGCTGTGGGGCTTGCCGTCAAGCCGTACGCCCCTGCTTGGAAGAGCACGATCAGGTCGCCGATCTCGGCGCGCGGCAGCGCGACCTCATCGCCGAGCAGATCCAGTGGGGTACATAGACAGCCGACAACGGTGACTGGGCTCTCCGGGGGCTCGTCCATGCGGTTGCCGACCGCGACGGGATAGTTCCGGCGTATCACCTGGCCGAAATTTCCCGACGCCGCCAGTTGGTGGTGCATGCCGCCATCCACCACGAGATAAGTGCGCCCTCGTGATTGCTTGCGGTCGACCACCCGAGTCACGTAAATGCCGCACTCCCCGACGATGTAGCGGCCCAGTTCGATCACGACCTGGGCCTCGGGCAGGTTCGGCGCGATCCTGGTATCCACGAGTCCGGCCAGATTGGTGCCGATCGCGCCAAGATCGAGCGGCGCGTCCTTCTCGAAATACGGGATGCCGAAGCCGCCACCGAGATTGACGTACCGGATCGGCGAAGGAAGTCGGTCGGCCAAGGACATGATGAGATCGACGGTCTGACGTTGTGCCTCGCACAGCAAGTCCGCATTGAGGTTCTGCGATCCGGCGAAAACGTGAAATCCGAGAAAGTCCACGTCTGCCGAGACCAGGCGGGCGAGTAGTTCCGGCACCTGTTCGGCATCCACGCCGAATTGCTGCGGCCCGCCGCCCATTCGCATGCCGGAGCCCTTGACCTGGAAGTCCGGATTGACGCGCAGAGCGACCCGCGGCCGCAGCCCAAGGCGCTCGCCCGCCCGCAGCACCCGTGCGGCTTCGGTGGCCGACTCCATCTCGATGGTGACGCCCGCGGCGACCGCTTGGTCGATCTCGGCCTCGGTCTTCCCCGGCCCCGCAAAGCTGACGCGTTCGGCGGGCATCGTCGAGTCCAGCGCCGTAGTCATCTCCAGTGTCGACGCCACATCCATCGAATCCACCAGACCAGCAAGATGCTGGACAACGGCCGGCATGGGGTTGGCCTTGACGGCGTAGCTCAGGTGAATTGCCGACGGCAATACGGACCGCAGCAGTTCCACCCGGGAGGTGAGAAGGGCGCGATCGTATGCGAAGAATGGCGTCGAACCCACGCGGGCGGCCAACCGGTCCAGCGGCATGCCGCCGACGGCAAGTTGACCATCAACTGTGCCGAAGGCAGCGATGGTCGGTCGCGGGTTCACGTGGCGAGTGCCTCACGTAGCCGAGCGCGGTCGAACTTGCCGTTGGGCGATCGCGGAATCTCGTTCCACACCACAACCGACGAAGGCACCATGTACAGCGGCAACCGCCGCTTGAAGTCGGCGATCAATGCTTCCGAGTCGAACTCACCGCAGTCCGCCGGGGAAACCACGAGGAGCACGCGCTGGCCTAGATCCTGGTCATCGACGCCGAGAGCGACCGCGTCACGCACTCGCCCCGTCGCGTACGCGACTTCTTCGATCTCGGTCGGGCTCACCCGATAGCCCGAAGACTTGATCATCTCATCCTTGCGGCCGACGAAATACAAGAAGCCGTCCTCATCGGCGCTCACCGCGTCGCCCGACCAGACCGCCATTTCCGGTGTACGCCAACTGGATTCCCTTCCCGGAACCGGTTTGAATCGTTCGGCGGTGCGCGCCGGATCGTTCCAGTATCCTAGGGCGACCAGCGGCCCCCTGTGCACGAGTTCGCCTTCCTCACCCGGATCGCAAGCCGTGCCGTCGGGCCGCACTACCAAGATTTCGGCATTGGGAATGGCTTTGCCGATGGAATCCGGCCGGCGGTCCACCTCGGCCGGATCGAGGTAGGTGGACCGGAAGGCTTCGGTCAGGCCATACATGAGGAACGGTTGCGCGTCGGGGAAAAGCGCGCGCAGCTTGTCCAGGGTCGTTTTGGGCATTCGGCCACCGGTGTTGGCGAAGTAGCGCATCGACGCCATCGCTTCGGGCGGCCAATCCTGCGCGGCAATCTGAATCCACAGCGGCGGAACGCAGGTAAGTCCGGTGACCCCGTGCCGTGCACACAGGCGCGGCACATCGGCGGGTAGCAGATAACTCATCAGCACGACATGTGCGCCGACACTGAAAGCCGTCGTCAGCTGGCTGAACCCAGCGTCGAAGCTCAACGGCAGCACGGCGAGCACGACATCGTCTGCGGTGTTGAGCAGGTATTGCGCGACGCTCTCGGCTCCGGCGATGAGATTGCGGTGGCTCAGCACCACACCCTTCGGCTTCCCCGTGCTCCCCGATGTGTAGAAGATCGCGGCGATGTCGAGATCGATCGCGCCGCTAGGGGCGAGCGTGGCATGTTCCGGTGTGCAGAGTTCGGTCCAACGATGCACCGCGTAACGCGTAGACGCGTCGTCCTGGACCGCGGCCGAACCGACCAGCACGACGTGCTCTAGCGACGGGCAGGTCTCCAGTTCCGCACGAAGCAACGCCAAGCGTTCTGGCGAGGTGACCAATACCGTGACGTCACAATCCAGCATGATGTGCTGCACCTGGCCCGGTCGTAGCAGCGGATTCACCGGTACGAACACGCAGCCCGCCGCGGACGCCCCGAAAATGGCGGCCACCGTCTCGATACACTTGTCCAGATATACGGCCACACGTTGCTCTCTGGTCGCTCCCAGGCGCACTAATCCGGCGGCCGCACCCCGGGTCCTGGCCCACAGATGCTCGTAGGTGACTGTCTCTTTCTTGAGCGTGAGGGCCGGCGTCTCGGGATGCGACCGGGCACGCTCCTCGAGCAAGTGATGCAGGTTGGTTCTCATGAACGTGCGCCAAGTCCCTTCTGTCTCGATCCGCCTACCTGGATGCCGAACTCAAAACCGCATACAGGTGAGTTCGCCGTACAGGTAGTCGATCTGATCCCGCCGAAGGCTGTCGCTGCGATACATCTTTGGTCTGGGCGACACCGCTACCGACCGCGCGAAGCGCCCCCCGACGACGTGCGTCTCGACCAGCGTTGCCGGTATGCCGTGGCGCAGGAGCAGGTGGCGAAAGAAGCACGGCGCGGTGGCTCGGAAAAGTTCGTGGTTGCCGACATACAGCAGTGTCGCAAACAACGGCAGATTCTTGCGGCGAACTCGCCGGTAGATCACGTGGCAGGTGTCGGCGCCCCTCACCACGACAACGTGGTGCGCCGCGGCCGCGCTCGCGTGGTCGCGATAGATCGACAGGTCGTTTCCGTGAAGGACCTTCTCGATTTCCCGGCGGTCCGAGACCACCCGAACGCCCCGCGAGCGCACGGGCCAGGGCAGGTTGGGGACGACCACCGTCGACGTGTCCAGAGCGGCGAAGCCGAGGCGCGCATTCAGCGCCCGAACGTTGACAGACGGCGACAGATCGGTGAAGTGATACCCCTTCTGACGAAGCAGGGCACGAAGCAGGCGCATCCCGTGTGATCGGTACGGCTCCGCTACACACCATCCCGTCAGATTGCAGAAACGCTGTGTCGCACCGTCTATCTCCCGTTCGGAGTAAAAGGCGAGGTGAGCGCCTACCACCTTGCCGCGACAACGGAGCAGGAATCCGTAGTTGGGTTGTTCGACCCGCCATGTCGGAGCGATTTCCGTCACCCACCTGGTGACGGGGACCCGAGAATTGAGCTCGTCATGGAGAAACTGCGCCACCGGCTGCAGATCCGCCGCGGCAATTGGCCGCAGTTCGACCGCATGCTCGACCGGCATGCCGTCTCGCAGCTGCGGCCCATCGACCCTAGGCGCCGACATCGCTGCCAATTTTCGTGCGCGTCCCCTGAGCGCCAGAAGCGTGGAAGTGAGGTGGTCGCGGGGCGAAACCCGATACCTTCAGCCGGAACACCGCGAACGATTGGTTGCTTGCAAACCCCATGCGGGGCAGTGCAAACGGATCGGAGCCGGGGTTTGCGAAGCCGTTGGTCGTCGACAACGCCCAGCGGATACCGTTGCGGCGCAACGCCGCCTTCGCACGCTCGTCGAAGTCCTGTACGCCACCGTTGGGATAAGCGAAGATGGTCGGCGCGCAGCCGGTGTTGATCTCGACCGCCCGGCACGATTCTGAGACCTCGTAATCCACCTTCTCATCGTCGCAGCGCGAGAGGATCGGGTGGGTAACGGTGTGGGGGTAGAGAGTCACGAGCCCGTCGCTTGCGAGAGAGCGCGCCTCGTCCCAGGAGAGCAACTGGAATGGTCCTCCGTAAGCGTCGAGCTCCTGTCCCAGCGCGGCGACAAGCGACTCGACCTGTGTGATTCGCTCCGCATCTGGGAGCCGCTTGAAGAGCTGGATGACCGCGTCGCGCGTCTGGATGCGGTCGGCGTCGCTGCGAAGCGAACGCTTTCCGAGGCCGACCGCCGCGAGGTCGACGTCGGCCACCGACGTGTGCGCGAACGCGTGCCACAGCCGGTCGGGCCACAGCAGCTCACCGGTTCCCATCGGCCCCGTCGCGAGGAACACCGCGGCGGGTATTCCAAGGTCGCGAAGCACCGGCGCAGCGTGGGTCAGCAGGTTGCGCGTCCCGTCGTCGAAGGTCACCGTCGCCGCCCGATTGGGCAGCGTACCGTCACGGAGCCGCTCGAGCGCCTCCTCGAGCGGCAGGATATTGAAGTGCCGGCGAACGTATTCCAGGTCACGCCGCAGGGTGGCGGTGTCGATCACCCAATCGCAAGGCGGAGAGAGCGGCTCGCCCTCCACCCCGTGAAACATCAGGATCGCAAGCCGACCCGACCGTTTCCATCGCGCGAACATCGGGACTCCGAGTGCGCACAGTAGCCGAGCCGTCAGCTCTTTCACAGCAACCATTGTCATTCCTCCTACGCCATGGCTTTCCGATAGGCATCGACGGTCATCTCGGCAACAGCCGCGGCCGTGAAGCGCTCCAGCGCAACTTCGTGCCCACGCTGGCCCATGCGCAGACACAGCTCCTGATCGGCAAGAAGCTTCACCATCCGGTCGGCGAGTGCGGCTTCGTCTTCGGAGTCCACGAGGAATCCGGTTTCACCGTCGTCCACCATCTCCTGCACGCCACCGACGCGGCTGGCCACGACTGGCTTTCCTGCCGCCATGGCTTGCGCGAGGATCGTGGGGGAAGTTTCCTGCCGTGAGAACAGCACAACGGCGCGGGCAGCGGCGATTTCGTCGCGCATTCGGTCATTGCCGACCCAATCGACGATGTCAACGCTGTCGGACAAGCCCAGCGCCGTCACCCGGTCCCGAACAAGTTTCGCGTAGGTCGCATCGGGCTGCGGACCAATCAGAGCCAGGCGAGCCTCAGGCACGGCCATGCGCACTTGCGCGAAGGCATTGACCAAGCCCAGGGGGTTCTTGCGACGGGTGAACACACCGGCGAAAAGCAGCCGTGGCTCCGTCGGCCCGGACGGCGCGAGTGCGAAGAACTCCTCGGCGGTCGCATTGGGGATGCTAACCCGTGTGCCTTGGATCGGTACGTCCAATACCTCGGCGTCGTACTTCGAAATGGAGATGACGACCTTGGCGCGGCGCAGCACTCGCATTTCCAGATTACGAATCAACCTGTCCCGCAACCTGCTCTGCAGAGTGCTGTTATCCAGTGTGTCCACGCTGGTGTCGGTGAACGTGATACCGTGCACGGTCACCGCGCAATTGGGGCTGCAGCGCTGCGCGATATCGCCGTACAGGCCGATTTCCTGACCGTGCACCACGTCGGGATTCAATTGTGCGATTAGCCTGCGGGCCTTGCGGAGGTCCAAGAACGACCGGCTGAGCGTCCGCAACCTGCCCTGGCTTCGCAAATAGTGGACCTCGACCTTCGGGCCTTCGCGTCGGTAATCGGTCAACGCGTCACCGTTATGGAACCGAAGCACCGTGACGCTGTCGACGTCGTCGCGCTCCGCTAGTGCCGGGACGAGTGTGCTTGTCGCCGACTCGATTCCGCCGCGCACGACGCCAGGCTCGAGCGGATACGCCCCCATCATCAGTACTTTGATACCCATATCGATTCCTCCTTAGACCTTCCGACTAACGAATTCCCGAAGCACTCGTTACTGCACGCGCTACTCCGTCACGGACCAACCGATACCGAGTTGGTGAGACGAACCGCAGCACGCACAAGTAGACGAACAAGAACAGCAGGCACTCCGCAACGACGGATGCAAGACCCAGCGGCAAACCGTACTCGTCGGGCCTGACGAAGTAATGCCCTAGCGGGAACACGACACCAAAGGCCAGTAATACCGACAGTGTCGACGGACCAAGGCTTGCAACAATATCGCGGAACGAAGTTCTGGTGACTGAGCAGGCGAGCGCAACGCTGACGACACCGACGACAACAAACGTGATCGAGACCGCGATGCCGACCCCGATGAGGCCAAACGGCAGGAGCAGCAAGACAAGCGGCAGACTGAGCACCAAGCCAAGCGCAGTCAACCAGTTCAGCAGCTTTGATCGGCCCGCACCCTTGATCACCTGGCGGCCCACGGAGTCGAGTGCCGTGCCCAGTCCGATTCCCGCCATCGCCGCGGCGGCGATACCGGCGGGGCGCCATTCCTCGCCGATGAGCAGCACCACGACCGGCTCGCCCAGCAGTACCACCATTGCTCCGAACGGAAGAGCGGCGAACCAGGTCCAACCGAGCGCGCGCAGGAACGCAGCGCGAAACCTCACGCCCTCGCCGGAAATCCGCGAGAACGCGGGGAACAGCACATAACCGCAGACCCCGATGATCGCCTGACTCGGCATCGACGCAATTCGGTCCCCGTAACGAAACTGGCCCAGATCCGCAGTTCCGAGCTGGCGGCCGACGAGCACCGGCAGAATTGTGCGACGCAAACTCTCCGCAATGCCATCGATGAGCAGCGGAAACGAGAACCTGGCCATCTCACGCCAGATCGGTAATGAGACGCGCCCCTGGAACGGACGCCATTTCGCCATCCAAAAGGTCATCACCAGTTCGGTAGCGATCGACACGTAGGAACCGATGACCATCGACCATGCGCCGTATCCGGCGACAGCGAACGCTATCGATACACACGTGAATACGACCTTTACCACGGGATCAACGACGAGCCGCTGATTGAACTGGAATCTGCGCTGCATGAGCGCTTCTGGAACGCAGGAAATCAAGTGAAGGATTATCATTCCCGAAGTTGCCGCAGTGATGAGGCCGATTCGGGAACTGTGGAATAGATGGCCCATCAGCGGCGAGCTCACCAGCACCACAATGCCGAGCACTAGGCCGCTTGCGAAATTCACGGCCAGCACCGTGTTGGCGGCATCCTCCATATCGTCCGCATCGTGCTCACGCACAACGAGGGCCTGCGAGAGCGTACCGTGCGAAAACACCAGCAAGAACCCCATCAGCACCGACCCGGCCGCGAAGGCACCGACCTCCGCGGGTCCGAGTAGCCGGCCGAGCACAATCGTCTGGACAACGATGACCAGCTGGCAGATGACTACGCCTCCCCCCGCCATCGCCATCCCCCGCTTGAGCACACCGCTGAGACCACCCTCGGACGGGGCGCCGGGCTCAGTCGCGGTCATCCGACGTGGCCGAGGTAGACGAACGGATCCAACATGGGTTACCAGCCGATCCCTTGATAGTTCGGCGTCCCACGCAGTTGGCCGGCATTGGGCAGCCGCACCAAGTCAACGATCAGCCGGTCCGATCCAGCCTGCGCGAGCGCGGCGACGACCTCGGGCGTGCGGGAACCAACGATCAGCACGTCGCCGTGTTCGACCACGGCGTCGGCTTCGTCGGTCAGCACCTCGCCGATGTGAGGCAGCCGCTCATCGATGTAGGCGCGGTTCGCCCCCATCAGTCGTGACAGTTCCACATTCGCGTCGTGAATCTTGACGTCGAAGCCCTTGCCGATGAGGCGTTCCGCGAGTTCGACCATCGGACTCTCACGCAAGTCATCGGTACCCGCCTTGTACGACAGGCCGAAGATTCCCACCTTGCGCCGCCCATCGGCGATCACCAGGTCGACCGCGCGACGCAGATGGACCTCATTGGATACGGCCAGATTGGCCAGCAATGGGATGTCCACGTCATGGCGCCGCGCGGTGTGAGTGAGTGCCCGCAGGTCCTTGGGCAGGCAAGAGCCGCCGAACGCGAATCCCGGCCGAAGATAGGCCGGGCTGATGTTCAGTTTGGTGTCGGCGACGAAGATGTCCATCACGGCGTGTGAGTCGAGATCCAAGGCCGCGCAAAGCGCACCGACCTCGTTGGCGAACCCGATCTTGAGGGCGTGGAAGCTGTTGTCGACGTACTTGGTCATCTCGGCGACCCGGATCGGGACCCGGAAACAAGGGCCGGGCAGGCCTTCATACAAACCAAGTATTGCGTCACTGCTCCATGAATCTGTGCCTCCGACAACGGTTTTAGGTGGATCGAGAAAGTCCCGAACGCTCGTTCCCTCGCGTAGGAATTCAGGATTGACACATACCCCGAAGTCGATGCCCGCGCACTTGCCCGATGCCCGTTCGAGCAACGGTATCAGCAGCTCCTCGCAGGTCCCGGGCACCATGGTGCTGCGAAACACGACGATGTGCCATCCGTCCTTTTCGCGAAGTGCCGCACCGATTTCGGCGGTCACCTCTTCGAGGTAGCTCGTCGACATACCCCCGCCAGGGCTCGAAGGCGTACCTACGCAGACCAGCGAGATGTCCGTGTCCAAGACAGCCGCATGGGCATCTGCGGTAACCACCAGCTTTCCCGTGGCGACGACCTCGGCCGTGAGATCGCCGATCTCGTCCTCCACGACCGGTGACCTACCTTGCCGGAGTGCGTCCATCTTGTCGGGGTTCACGTCAACGCCGACGACCCGGTATCCGCGCGATGCCAGGCAGGCCGCGCTCACGCAACCGACGTAGCCGAGACCGAAGAGACTTACGGATTCGATGACTGGACGGCTCATAGTTCACTCACCAATCTCAGGCGGGACGAAGAGGGCGCATACGTCACGGCGCCACGGCTTTTGATGTCGATCGTCAAACCACGCCGGAGGCCATATTCCGACCAGCTGATCGCGAGCAACTCACCATCACGGACGACTTCCGGCATGTTGATCGCTCCAGCGTCGGCGGTGCGCAACAACGTCAGCATTGCGAGCGGGAGGACGGTCCGCGCCTGCGCGGTGAGCAACCATGCCGGTGTTCTCGCTTCCAGGCGATCCGACCACCAGCCAAGGCCGGAATCGGGATCCCCCCGTACCTGGCCGATCTCGATGGATGCCGTTGCGGCGTAGCACAACTGGAGAACGGGGTTGTCACCCCGATCGATCAGATGCCCATCACTGGTGGGAATCCAGTCCAGCTCTGGATGCAGTGGCCACGACACCGCGACGTCGTGCTCGGACGAGCCGTCGAGCAGGTCAACGACGACCATGGTTGCGTCACCGGGTGGGGCGATCAACCAACGCCGGTGCGTCACCGGATGGTCGAGCCTGCGGTAGCCGTCATGCTCGGCGTCGACGATGCCGCGCACCAGATCCACCGAACGCACGGTGGTCGCGGCGTGCCTGCTCCAGTAGAAGGGCCCGCCGATCACCGACTGGTCGACACCGTCGACACAGACCGTCGGATGAGCGCGAGTGCCACGATGCACGGCCCGCCATGCCGGATTCCCGTAGTAGCTAGCGGTTCCTGGGTCGACGATGAGTTCTCGGCCCTCGGCGCTGAGTGTCACGGCCAGAGCATCGGCGTGCCCGTGCGCTGCGGTCGACGCATGACCGAGCGGCCCGACGTCCATGGTCAGCCGGTGCGCACCCGGTCTCAGGATCACCAGCCCGCCGTTGGGTGCGAACATGCCTGTATTAATCTCGCGCCGACCGACTCCTTGGCCGATCTCGTGGACGGGAGTGCCCAGCGCAGTCGCGATCCATGCCGCAGTCATCGTCATCTCGCCATACCTGCCCGCGGCGGCGTTGGCAGTCGACGCTGCGACGATCCCGAGGTGCTCGCGGACCGTGCGCTTCGACTCGACACCCAGCCTGATCGCGAAACCGTCGTCGTCGTCCCCGTATCGAGGATCGGGGTCGTCGGAACCGACGACCGAGACCAGGTACTGCGCACTACGGTCCAGCGCCTCGACGATCTCTTCAGGCGGCTGTTCACCGTGCAGTTGCCATAGGACGACCAGCACCGAGAATAGTTCGGCAGTGAAGACTTGATAGGAAACCGACTGCTCGGCACCCGCGCCGTCGGGCAGGATGAGGTGTTTGGCCTCCGTGGCCAGTCCGTCGACAGCACTTCTGTAAAACTTTGCCGGCGTTGCGAGTTCGGGGAACAGCAGGTGCACGGTGATCAGCCCGGCGAGTTCACCGATTAGGTGGTTGTTGGCCGAACTGAAGCGGGAACGGCTGTGCCAGCAGTAGCGGGCACTCGCGTCGAGCATCCGGACCACCCTCTGGTACCGCTCCTTGGTCATCGCGGGAGAGGTTCGCAGTCCCTGCAAGGCGACGGCCACCGAGATGGACCTGATGCCCGCCTCGAACGCGCCCCGCCAAGCGATTCCGATGCCGATCGGGTTCTGCTCCAGCCAGGAGTCGAGGTGATCGAACGCCTGGTCGGCATATCGCGATTCCCCGGTGAAGAGCCACGCCTGCGCCAGCACCGGCAGATGCTGGAGGCGATTGAGCTCCCAGATCCACTTCGGGTCGCTGGTCGCCACCCGGTGGTCGATCCTGCTGGCGGTCATCGCCGGCCAGCGGTAACCGCTGAGCGGGTCGTGATTCCAGTCGACGACGGAACCGACATTCGCGGTGGGGTAACCGAAATAGGCACGCTCACCTGCGAGAATTCGGTCAGCCTCGGCGATCACTCGTTCGGCTTCAGCCGGTCGTTCTGCAGCAATCCGGCGAGCGCGGCGCACGTCCATCAGCAGCGGACGCCCCGCACCGTCGCGGAACCGCTCCCACAGTGTGTCCCAATCGGATACCGGACCCGCGAGCATCGTGGAGTCAGGGTGCTCGCGCAATCCATCACGGCCTGCCAGCGTGTCGCCCACCCGGCGGGCACGCCAAACCATCTCGCGCGGCGACATTTTCGCCGCGCGACCGGCATACCATCCAAACCGCGACGGCCTGCCCTTTCTGGTCGACAACGGCTGCGCCGCTCTTGGCAGGGCGGCGAGGCGCCCGTACGCGGAGAAGAGGAACTGGAGGTTCCGCTCACCTTCACCTGGGTCGACCTCCCCATCGACCGACTGGCCGGCGAGGGTTTCGCGCAGCCGGGCTGCGAGGTCCGCTGGGTCAGCGGGACGGTACCGGACCACGCCGCCCGGGCGGAAGCCGACGTCGCTCGCGACGACGGGTGTGCCGACGGCAAGGGCCTCGCGAACCGAGATCGCGTCCCCTTCGTGGTGGGGGGTGCGGACGAAGGCGTCCGCCCGGCGCAGGATGGGGAACACCGCGCGCTCGTCTTCGCGCAGCATGACCGCGTCGCGCAGGCCATCCTCGGCGAGCAGTTCCAGTAGCCCGGCGCGGAAGTCGGCATCTCCCCCGCCCTTGACCATCAGCACGAGCCCGAGCCGGGGATTCGAGATGCGAAGTTCGCGCACGGCCTCGACCAGATCCTGGCTGCCGTAGAAGTCGTACCACCCGCTGATCGAGGCGATCAGCGGGGTGTGGGCGTCAGCGAAGTCCTCGACCTCGGGCGGCAGCACCTGCTCGGCGCGCGGGTCTAGCCTCAGTGGCAGGGCATTGGTCACGGTGACGATGCGCGACTCGCGAACACCGATTTCCCTTAGCGCCTCGGCGATCTCGTCGGTGCACGCCACGAGCAGCCGAGGACGGGTGAGGATGAACCGGACGAGCCGCCTGCGGGCGCCCCGGTAGCCGGTGACGGCGGCGTGGAACTCGCCGCCTGCGATCGAGAGAATGCTCGGGCGACGCGCAGCCTGGGCGGCGACCAGCGGCAGCACGTTGCCGATCAGGTTGGGTTGACTTCCGGTGACGCAGTGCACCACGTCAGGTCTCTTGCGAAGCACCGTCAGCGCGGCACGGACGAAGATGACCAGCCGCCCCAGATGGCGCAGCCAACCGCCGACTCCCGCGTACGGGACCGGGATACGAACCGGCTCCATCCCCTCTTGCCGCAGACCGGCTTCGATGGACGAGAAGTAGACCCCCATCCCGCCGAACGGCGGCGGGAAGGGGCCGACGAGAGCGACCGTGATCGGCCTGCCGGCGTTCACTCCGGCCTGCCATCCTCGCCGGCCATCCCGGCGCCGGCGCCCCGACCGCCGAGCGCTTCAGGCAGGTCGACGACTACCGCGCGGCCCTGGGCGAGCGCCAACGGGACCTGCAGGGTCAAGGCGCTCGACCAGAAGGCGGCCTCGGCCACGGCCCGAGACTCGCGCGCCCCGGTGGCGAGGTCGACGAAGAGACTCATCTCCTCGCGGTGGCCCTTCTCCTGGCGGCGCCCACGCGTGCGCTTCCGCTTTCCACTCTGGGCTATTTCGAGTCCGAAGAAGTCGTCGACGATACCTACGACTCCGCCGCTGTAGACCTCGATCCGCTCCTTGGGGACGCTGGGGTCGCCGTTGCCCAGGTACTGCAGGCTGGCCACGGAGCCACACGAGAAGGTGACCTGCACGACTACGGTGTCGGCCAGCTCGGCGGGGTCGGGCGATGCGATGGCGTCGGCCGAGACGCGTAGCGGTCGCCCCTCGACCAGCGCGCAGGCCAGGTCCAGGAAGTGGCAGAGCTCGCCGACGATGCGCCCGCCCCCGGAGATGGGGTCGCGCATCCAGTGGTCGTGTGCCATCTGGCCCGCGTTGCAACGGGCGATGACGACGCGCGGCACACCGCGCGGCAATGCGGACTGCAGACTCGCCACGAGGGGTGAGAACCGCCGGTTGAAGCCCACGAGCAGCGGCGCGCCGCTCTCGGCCCACGCCGACGCGACGTCTTCCAGACCCTCCCAGGTGGTGGCAAGGGGCTTCTCGCAGAACGTGGCCTTTCCGGCGCGCAGGGCTTGGGCCGCCAGCTTGGCGTGCGAGTCGTGCCGCGTGGCAATCACGACCGCGTTGACGGCCGGGTCGGAGATCAGCGCATCGGAGTCGCTGGTCGCGTGCGCAAAGCCATACGTCTCGGCCACCCGGCGCGCGGTGGCGCCACTGGACGTCGTGATCCCCACGGGCTGTACCTTGTCCGTGGCCGTCAGGGCGGGTAGCAGGACGCGGGTCGCGAAGTTCCCGGCACCCACCATGCCGAGGGTCACGCGGTCGACCGGCGTGCGGGGGCGGTGGCTCACCTCGATGCGGCTGCGCCGGGCGGCGGCCTCGCTGTCCGGGTACTGCAGCAGCACGCCGATCGGGCGCGTCGTGTCCTGGGCCTTGCCGGAGATGAGCGCGTAGGCGTCAGCTGCCTGATCGACCGGGAACTGATGCGTGGTCAGCGTGTCCACGTCCACCCGGCCATCGCGGACCAGGCGCAGAAACTCGCCGAGGTTCCGCTGTTCGGTCCAGCGGACGTATCCGATCGGATAGTCGTGACCGTGTTCCTCGTAGGCCGGGTCGTAGCGTCCCGGGCCGTAAGACCGCGAATACCGGAGGTCGATCTCTTTGTTGTAGAAGGGATCTCGGGGCAGCGTGAGCCCAACGTGACCCACCAGCACCACCCTTGCCCGGTCCCGCGCGACCTGGGCTGCGAGTTCGATCGGGTCATTGGAGGCGGCGGCCGCACAGATCAGTACGGCGTCGACTCCGACGCCGTCGGTGACGGCATCGATCACAGCCTCGATGGAAGCGCCCCGCGGCACGGCGCGTTCGACGCCCAACCGCTCTGCCAGAGCACACGCGACGGGGTCGAGATCGGTGCCAAACACCCTGGCCCCTGCCACCCTCGCGAGTTGGGCGGCGACGAGGCCCACAAGTCCCAACCCGACCACCAGTACGCGGTCCCCCAGCCCGAGCTCGGCCTGTCGTACGCCGTGCATCGCAATGCAACCCAACGTGCCGTACGCGGCTTGATCGGCGCTGACTCCGTCGGGCACCCGGGCCAGCAGATGCTTGGGGATGAAGTTGACCTCGGCGTGGTTGGCGTAGCCCGCCCCAGAGCAGGCGACGAGGTCCCCGACCTCGATTCCGGGGACGTCGGTCGCGACCGCCAGTACGCGCCCAGCGGCGCTGTAGCCCAAGGGGTTCGGGGCCTCCAGGCGCTGCATGACGGTGCGGTAGGTCTCCTTGACGCCGTCCTGACGGGCCTTCCCGAGCACCTGCTGGACCAGCTCGGGCCGCGCCCTGGCCTTCCCGAGCATGCTCTTCTCACCCAGCTCGATCTTGCTTCGCTCGGTGCCCGCGCTGATCAGCGACGAAAGGGTGGCCACTAGCGCGCCGCCCCTGTGCAGGCGCGGCGGCGGCACTTCCTGCACCGAAACCTCGCCGGTCTTCAGGTTCTGAATCGCCTGCTTCACATCGCCTCCGTACGTTGGGCAGGATCGGTCAGAGTTTCTGAACTGAACAAGGTTTCGGCCCTATTCGCGTTCTCTCCGTCGTGAATTCGCGGGGTGTTTCCGCCGAGCAACTGTTCATAGAACCGAACGAGCGCCCGACGCGACACCTCCCACGAAAGGTCCTGTGCGACCCTGCGGTATCCGGACTCGCCCATCTGCCGGCGTCGCTCGGGATCTTGCAGCAGGGCATCGATCGCCTTGGCGAACGCGAGTTCGTCGTTCGGTTCTACATAGACCGCCGAGTCGCCTGCCGACACGCGCGCCTCGACGAGATCGAAGGACACCATCGGCCGCGCCATCGCCATGTACTCGACCACCTTGTTCATCGTCGAGAGGTTGTTGAGCGGGTTCAGCGGGTCTGGTGCCAGGCACACGTCGGCCGTGGAAAGACAACGCTGCAAGAACTCGTCCGTTACGCGCCCGGGAAACTCAACGAAGTCTGTGACACCGAGTCGCTCACTGAGCGCGACCAATTCGTCGAAGGTATCGCCCGATCCCATGAAAATGCAGTGGACGTCGTCGCGTCCGATCTCGTCACGCAACAGCTGTAACGCCCGCACTGCGTAGTCCACCCCATCCGACGGCCCCATCACCCCCAGGTAAGTGAGCAGATAGGGTTTGCCGCGGCGCAGGGTGTCGTCGGGCTCCCGCGGGATGAAGCGGCTCAGGTCAGGTGCGCTGCGCACCACGACGACTCGGTCGGCTGCGACTTTGCCGCGCTCGATGGCGATACGTCGATAGCTCTCGTTCGTCGAGATCACTGCGTCGGCCGCGGCGAAGGTGAGCCGTTCGACGAATCTGGTCATCCAATAGAGGATTCGGCCACCGTTGGGGAAGCGCGAGAGGTACATCTCGGGTCCCAGATCGTGGTGGTCGAAAACGAACCGCGTGCCGCCGGGGCGCAGCGCCAACGCGATGAGAAACAGAAGATCCGGAGGGTTGCACGCGTGCACAATGTCGACTGGCCCCTCGCGGCGGACCTTGATCGCCAGGCGCAGCGTGTGGAACAGCGCGAGCGAGTACTCACTGATATAGCCGATCGGCCCGCCCGTTGCCGGACGCAGCGGGTAGCGCAGGATCCGGACACCCTCGATCAGAGCCTCTCGCTCGCAGTCCTGCTTGGTGCCCATCGGGCAGATGACCGTGACCTTGAATCCCGCGTCGGTCAATGCGCGGGCCTCCTGCCATACCCGACGGTCGAACGGCACAGAGAGGTTCTCGACGAGAATCAGTATGTGGCGCTTCATTTCAATTCCCCCGACCCACCAGCGATGATTGACCCATGACTACGTCCTCGATCGCCCGTTGGGCCGCCTCGACGTTGCGATCCAGACTGAACTCAGCCTCGACGCGATTGCGACCCGCCCGGCCCATGCGATGCGCGTTTTGCGGATCCGACAACAGGCTTACGAGCCGGGCTGCGAGCTGCTGCGGATCCTTCGGTGGCACAAGATATCCGGATTCGCCGTGGTTGATCATCTCAGGAATTCCGCCGACGGCGGTGCAGACTGTTGGTCGGGCGCAGGCCATCGCCTCGAGTAGTGCCATCGGAAAACACTCCGTTGTCGAGGTCATCGCGAAAACATCCATCTCGTTGACCAATTGAGCGACATCGCGACGCCAGCCAGCGAAATGGACGTTCGGTGTGATCGCCAGTTCGGAGGCCAGCGCCTCGAGTTGGGGACGAATCGGACCGTCACCGATTACGAGGAACCTCGCTCGGGGTATCTCGTTGATCACGATGCGGGCGGCCCGCAGAAGCGTGCCGTGGTCCTTCACCGGGCGGAGGGTACCGACGATACCCACCACCGGGTCGCCTTCGGCGAACCCGAATTCGGCGAGCACGCCGCGGTCAGTATTGACGTCGAACAGCGCCGGATCTACCCCGTTGTGGATGATGCGGATCTTGTCATCGGGGTAGCCGAGTTCGTCCACGAGATACCGCCGTTGCGCCTCGGCGACACCGAAATAGGCACTCGTCCAACGGATTAGCGCATGGTCGACGGTTCTGCGCACCCATCTGCGCGGCACGATATTGCTGTTGTTGTGCACCCACATGACGGTGTGTTCCACGCCGGCGACGCGGGCCGCGAAGCGGCCCAGGGTTTCCGCGTTGTAGCCCCGCACCACCACGACATCTGGCCGCTGCCGCCGGGTGATCGAGACCAGCTCGCGCAGTGCGCGCGCTGCCTGTCGCTTTCCCAGATGCAGTGCCGTCGCATCGATCCCAGCCGCCGGCAGATCGGCGAAGAGGGGCCCTGCCTCGCCGATGCAGACGACCGATGGGGTGATCCGTGCCGGGTCCATCCTGGGTAGCAACGTGGTCAAATGCCGCTCGGCGCCGCCGACCCAGAGATTCGGAACAATGAACATTGCCCGGATCGGACGCCCGCTCACCGGGACACCTCGCGGGGAAGTGCGTCGAGCCGGCGTCCGCCATGTCGATGCAGTACGGGTCCAACGAGGTCGCCGTACAGTGGGGTGTTCGCGCGTTGGTTGCGATCGGACCAGCCGACCGTGATTCCGACGAGCAAGAATATGAGGGCAATTGGGAAGTCGAAGTATCGGAGGTCGACGGTAAACCCGGTGCAGACGAGGATGACCATCGCCATGATCGCAATGACCGCAAGCGGCTTGCCGCACAAATCGTGATCCGGGAGCGTCTGGTACGCCTTCCATAGCCGGCGCGCGATGAGCACCAGGACACAGATCCAGGCCACGAGCCCGATCGCGCCCAGTTCAGCCAGGATTCCCAGCTCGTTTTCGTGCGCGACCAGTCCGTAGCCGTCGATCCATGGAACGCTCTGCGACCACTGCTGATGGTGGTGGAAGTTGACGTACTGAAATCGACCGATTCCCCAGCCTTCGATGGGTTTCTGTGCGGCAGCCCAGAGCGCGGTCTCGTTGACATTGAGCCGAGCCGAGACCTCGCCTGACGAGGCCACTCCACCTGCAGCGCGGTCATCGCTGCTGAACGTCGACCAGTTGATGAGGACGACCGTGGTGACTAGACCAAGCGCTACAACGAATCCCCGCCGGAACCCCTTGGCGAGGATTGCACCGACGATGAGCACCGCCGCTGCGCTGAGCCAGGCTGCTCGGGTATGGGTCAGGTAAACACCGCAGCCGCAGGCAACGGCGATCACGAACGCCACGCACCTACGCCAGGTGGGTTCGTCGCGCCGGCTTACGAGCAACGTCGCGACCGCAAAACACAGCGCAAGGACCATTCCGTTGACGACCGGCTGGTCGAAGATGCCCAGAGCTCGGCCGACCCACTCTAGTTCGGACCGGACTCCTTGTTCTGGTTTGCTGATCTCGACGATGTAGCGAGGCCAGACCCAGTCGGACAACCCGATGAACGGCATGATGCTCACTGCGGCCGCGTAGGCCGCCATCGTCATGATCACCCACAGCAGTGCACGCACCGCCGACGTGCGCTCGAATACGTAGCGCCCGACGACGTACATCCCGAACGGGATCACCGTGGCAACGACGATGGACCGAGGTACCGAGTAGGCCGAGAAAGATAGCGGGTTACCCGCGGGGTATTCGTGCGGGGCGAGCATTGAGTAGACGTTCCACATCAGGTAAAAGGCCATCGCCCACTCGACCGCCCCGATGCCGCGCAATCTAGTGGGTGTGCGATCCATCCATAGCGCGGTAGCGATGAGCACCACGGCGAAGACGACGAAGAACAGCTCGACGGGCAATGTCACGTGTGCCCGTATCGGGAACCGCAGAAACAACGTCACCAGTAGCAGGATGGTGGCGAGGACCGGCCTGGCCAGGGCGCACAGTCCGAGCACCAGAGCCGCGACACCGGCAACCAGTATCAGGCCGGATTGCGAACCCACCAGCAGTACTGCTGGCATGGCCAGAACGATCCCGCCGGCGACGGCAGCGGCAGGCAACGACGCCCGCACTGGACGCCCCCTGGCGGGCGCACGGGTCTGCGCCTGCAAGGCCCTCATCCGGGCCCACCACGAGTGATTGCGGACTGACACCCATTCCGCTGGTCCGCTGGCTCGTCGGCGTCCCGGGGCGTGCGCCGCCAGCCGACGGCCGGGCCGGTCGTCCGCTGTGGCTTCCCGTCGATCATCACCGCACCAAGAAGAACCGCGTGCGCGTCAGCGAGCGCATCAACCGCTGCGGTGACGTCACCCGCCCGAGACGACCGTCTGCCGACGACGACGAGGGTGAGGTCCGCCGCGGCACATATCGGTTGCGAATCGATGGTGTCGGCGATCGATGGAGCGACGACGACAATGACGTCAGCGCCCGTCCGAAGCTCATCGAAGACCGCGACGATTCGCTCGCGGCTCGTGAGCGAGTAGCGATCGGCCACAACCGAACCCGAGGGCATGACCTTCAACGAGCCGACCGCACCGTCTTTCAGCACACTGGTTGCCAGGCCGCTGTCGGCGAGTACATCGTTGAACCCGGCACCCTGGGTCTGGCGGGACGCGTCGTTGTCGGCGTAGACCAAAACGGTGCGATATCCCTGCTGCGCCGACAACCTGGCCACCGCTTCAGCGAGGTCCCGCGCTCCTCGAGCGCCGCGGCAGTCGGTCAGGGCAACGACCGTTGATTTTGGCGAGTCTTGGAGGCTGACGATATTGGCAAGCGTGCGCAACCGATCTTCACGCAACCTGTTCCGCTCAATCGAACCACCGGCGGGCACCTCGACCAGCGGTTCGATGCCGGTCTTGTCAAGAAGATCGGCCGAACTTCCCAGCCGCGTCGACAATGCCGCCAGACCGAGGGCAGCAAGGATACCGAGCAGCAATCCACCCGCGCCCCGCAGTCCGAGCTCGAGCATCAAGCTTGGCGCGATCTTGGTTACGCCGGCCCGTACCTGGAGGACCTGGAGTCTATTGGTCGAGTTATCCCGCAACGCGTCCAGTCGCTGCTGCACGCCGGGCACCAGTGGATTCACCTGACCGTCGGGCCCGGGCTGGCGGAGTAGCGAGTCGAGTTGGTGCTGCGCTTCCTGGATCGCTTTGTCATAGTCGGCTTGCCGGACCGAGTTGATGTCATCGCGGAACGCGTAGGCCATGGTCTCTGCCGTGGCCTGCGCGACTTCCGGGTCCTCAGCGGTTGCCTCGACGAACAGGATCGGGCTGGCAGCAACCGTCCCGCCCACGAAGGTGACCCCCTCGGGGAGGTGATGTGTCGCCGTCAACCGGACGATCGTCGCAGGGTCGTTGAATATGGCGGCGTAGCCAACGGCCATCACCGCGTCTTGTTCAGGAGTACGTCCAGTTGAGGACAGCACGAGTGTCGACTTGCCCACATACGTCGGCTTGGCATAGAGCAGAGGCAGCGCAGCCGTGAGCATTACGACTCCAGCGACCAACAGAACCACCCACCACCGCCGCCGGATCTGATCGATGCGGCGTCTAACAAGTGGATTCATTTCCCCTCCAAGTCGGATGAGTCACAAGCAGTTTCGTTCCGCAAACGATCAGTCATCAATCCGTTTTCCATCCCGGTCATGCGTCGATCAGCAGGGTCGGCTCGGGCTCGAGAGTGGCGCGCAGCCACTGCATCGTGCGCTGGATTCCCTCGACGAGATCGACGGCGGGTTTCCACCCGAGTTCCCTTTCTGCCTTCGTCGCATCCAACGCAATCGCGTCTAACTCGCCGGTACGAGCCGCGGCATAGCACGGCATCGATGCCCCATCGAGGACCGCAGCAATCAGGCGGTGCACTTCTGCGACTGTGGCCTGTCGCCCCGTGCCGATGTTGTAGGTTCCGACGGTCGTCAAGGGCGCCTGACCTGCACGCACAAACGCGTCGGCCACGTCGTCGACGTAGACGTAATCGCGGGTGGCGGTGCCGTCGCCGTACACGGTGACGGGGCGGCCGCTGATCATCCTGCTGCCGAAAACCGCGATTACGCCGGCCTCCCCATGCGGATTCTGGCGCGGCCCATAGACATTGGCCAACCCCAGGCAAATCGGCGCGATCCCGTACATCCCCGCGTAGGCGTGTACATACATCTCGCCGGCGACTTTGGCGGCCGCATACGGTGAGAGGGGATGCACCTGGGCGGTCTCGTCCACCGGCAGACGGCTTGGCGCTCCGTAGCGCGACCCGCCTGAGGCGGCATAGACAAACCTTTGAACTCCCGCCCGCCGGCTGGCCTCGAGAACGTTGATTGTTCCGAGCACGTTGCTCCGGGCATCGAATTGGGGATCGGACACGGAGGCCCGAAGGTCGACCTGCGCAGCAAGATGGAAAACGGCGTCGGGGTTGGTGCCCGCGACGATGCTGGCGAGCTCTGGCGCCTGAAGATCGGTCGTCAATAAGGTGAACCGGCCCGGGCCAAGCCTGTTGCGGCGATGCGCCTGCTCGAGGTTGGCTGCGACGCCGCCGCTGAGGTTGTCAATTCCGACCACATTGTGGCCTTCGGCCAGGAGTCGGTCCACCAAAGTGGATCCGATGAATCCGGCGGCACCGGTGACGAAATATCGCACGATTTACTCCTATTCGACGGGACTGTGGCTGGACTTGGGACCGAGCGGTATTGGCGGCTTGCGGCGGGCGAACACGCGAGCAGGAACCACGTCGTACATTCTCAGTAAGCCCCTTTGTGCTGGAATACTGCTCGCAATGTCTTCGCAATAATCACCAGGTCGGCAGCCATCGACCAGTTATCAACGTACGAAAGATCTAGTCGAATCGCGTCATCCCATGAAAGATCAGATCTGCCATTAACCTGCCACAGACCAGTAATGCCGGGCCTGACGAGAACCCGGCGCTGGGAATCGCCGTCAAATCCTTCAGCTCCCAAAGTGAATAGCGGACGGGGACCGACCACACTCATCTCTCGACGGAGAACATTGATGAATTGTGGCAACTCGTCGATGCTGAAGCGTCGCAATACGCGACCTATCGGCGTTATCCGCGGGTCATTTCGGAGCTTGAACAGCTGCCCATCGCATTCGTTGCTACCCAGTAGGTTCACCAGCTGCTTGTCAGCATCCTGCACCATCGTGCGTAGCTTCAACATACGAAATGGCTTGCCCCCGAATCCGATACGTTCGGCAGAATAGAAGACAGGGCCCCTACTGCCAGCCTTGATAGCGGCGGCGGATACCAGAAGGATCGGTAGGGTCGCCACCAACGCGGCCAATGCGAAGCAAAAGTCGAAAGCTTGCTTCTGAAACCGCACTGCACCCCGATATTGCGGTTTCTCAATATGCAACAGTGGCAGTCCGGCAACTGGCAGCACCGTCAAGCGAGAAACCGCGACATCCATTACCCCGGGCGAAACCACTAGTTCGACGCCCATCGGCTCGAGCTTCCAGATTAGCTTGCGGATTTCCTGGACCCCGAGGTGCCCGGTGCCTACTATCGCCAGTGTATCCGCACCGCACTTACGGATCATCGTCTCCAAATCACAGGTTTCGCCACCAACGATAGGAATCGCCCCGTCACGGACCAATAGGCGATCGTTGCTCGTCGCGCGACTTCCCGGTATGCAAGCTCCCGCAATACGAAATCCATCCCTCGGGTTTCGGGTGAGCTCATTCGCGAGACCCGCCACCGCGTCGCTATTTCCGACGGCCAGCACCGCAGTTTGATAACTGCCTTCGACCCGCTTGCGCGCAACATATTGCTGCCCCAGCCATCTGCTCAGCACCAGTGCGAGAACGCCTGCGGGAAGAGCCACCGCGAGGTAACCCCTCGCGATCTCGAGCTTGAAGAGCAATGCCGCCATGGCGATGGCCCCAAACGTCCAGAGAGACGCCTCCACCGCTCGCCGGTACTCCTCGATACCCCTACCGATGATCCTCGTGGACCTTGCATGGAATCCGGCCAGAGTGGATAACCATATGATTGCGATCAGACCCGAGTATGCCGTCGCATAATGGTTTTCAAGTCCAGCCACGAGAGGCGGGTGGCCAAATCGGATGTACTGCGCCAATATCACCGCACCGCATACCACAACGATGTCAGTTATCAGAAGGTTGGCCGCGTATCGCCGTTGCCACCGTGGGCGGTCGAGTACCTGACTGGGCGCTCCTTCGGCTCCGATAGCTTGGGCTGACCCAAGAATCCGAACCTGGGTCGGCAGCGGGAGCGCTCCTTTTATGGTCATGACGCGCGGACTTCTTGCAAGGGCTTCGCATGCCACTCGATCGTTCGAGCAATTCCTTCGCGCACCGGCACCTGCGGACTCCAACCCAGCCGATCGCGAGCCTTGGTGATGTCGGGCTTTCGGCGCGTCGGATCATCTTGCGGCAACGGGTGCAGCTCGATCTTCGAGGGTGAGCCAACCAATTCGCGCACCAGTTCGGCGATTTGGCGGACGGTGAGTTCTACCGGATTGCCAAGGTTGATTGGTCCAGGCTCACGCGAGTCGAGCATTGCCGTAAGGCCACGAACCAAATCGTCCACATAGCACAGGCTTCTGGTTTGGCTGCCGTCTCCGAATACGGTCAAAGGTGCGCACCGCAGCGCCTGGTCAATAAAGCTCGATACGACGCGCCCGTCGTCTGGGCGCATCCGCGGACCATACGTGTTGAAGATACGTACGATGCCGGTGTCCGCACCGCATGAAGTGCGGTAGGCAGTCGTCAACGCCTCGGCGTAACGCTTCGCCTCATCGTATACACTTCGCGGGCCGGCGGGATTGACATTGCCCCAGTAGTCTTCTGATTGCGGGTGAATCAGCGGATCACCGTAGACTTCACTGGTCGATGCCAAAATAAGGCGCGCCGACTTGGCGCACGCGAATTCGAGCACATTCCGTGTTCCCTCCGAGCCGGTCCGCAGCGTGAAGATCGGCCTCTGTAGATACGCCACGGGCGATGCCGGGCTAGCGAGGTGAACGACGCCGTCGAAGCTGTCCACGATATTTATTGGGTCCAGCACGCTGGCCTCGATGAAGGAAAAGCGTGGTGACAAGAAGAGGTGTTCGATATTGGCGCGGCGTCCGCTCGACAGGTCGTCAAGGCAGACGACGGTGTCGCCACGGCCGACCAGCCAATCGCATAGATGCGATCCAACAAATCCGGCTCCGCCGGTGACGAGAATTCTCATGCGTTTCCCCTGGTGCTCTGCTTGTTGATGAGCGTTGCGAAAGTTGTCATGAGCACCCGAAACCGCGATAGGTCCAGCCCGCTGCTCGCCATACATGCGAATCGAGGCAGTTGCGCGCGTCGATCATGCACTTCGATCTCGTAACGTCTGCCAGGTCTTGCGGCTGCAACTTCTGGAACTCATCCCACTCGGTAAGAACCAGCACCGCGTCGGCTCCAATACAAGCGTCGACGGCTGAAAACGCATAGTTGAGAGTTGGGAAGGCTTTCCGCGAATTATCCATGGCTGTGGGGTCGTACACGGTCACCTCGGCGCCCTCCCGTTGGATATGGTCGGCCACGTCCAGCGCGGGTGAGTCGCGGATGTCATCGGTGTTCGGCTTGAACGCCGAGCCGAGAATCGCCACTCTTGCCCCGACCAGAGATCCGCACTCTTCTCGGGTGATGGCGACAATGCGGCTGCGCCGCCCGATATTGATGTTGTCGATTTCGCGCAGAAACCTGAGCGAATCGCCCACACCCAACTCGCCGGCACGTGTTATGAATGCGCGGATGTCCTTCGAGAGGCATCCGCCCCCGAATCCCAAGCCGGCGTTAAGGAATCGACGACCGATGCGGTCGTCACACCCAATCGCATCGGCGAGCGTCGTAACGTCGGCCGACGCCACTTCACACACTTCAGCGATCGCGTTGATGAATGAAATCTTCGTGGCGAGGAATGCGTTTGCAGCGACCTTTACCAATTCGGCGGTCGCAAGGTTTGTCACCAGAAAAGGAATGTCGTCGTCCAACAGTGGGGCATACAGTTTCCTCATAGTTTCCTCTGACCGCGAATCCTGGCGGTTTTCGAGGCCAACGACGATACGATCCGGATGCAAGGTGTCCTGTACCGCGAATCCCTCCCTGAGAAACTCGGGGTTCCACGCCAACTCGACCCCATCGCCGACAGGCGCGGTTCTGCGCGCGCGTTCTGCCAACCGCTGGGCTGTTCCCACCGGCACTGTCGACTTTCCGACGATCAGCGTCGGTCGGTTCAGGTGGCGGCACAAGGCGTCGATTGCTGCGTCGACGTAGGACAAGTCGGCGCCCGAATCTCGCTTGTTTTGCGGCGTGCCGACTGCCAGAAAATGGACATCGGCAAAGTCAGCCGCCTCCGCATACGATTCGGTGAATCGGAGATGCCCGGAGGCCAGACCATCCTTTACGACGTTCTCTAGGCCTGGCTCGAAGAAGGGCACCACACCCGACTGGAGCTTGGCCACCTTGTCAGCGTCGATGTCGACGGCCAATACGTCGTGGCCAATTTGCGACATGCACGCCGCGTGCGTGGTCCCCAAATACCCGGCTCCGATAACCGCGATCTTCATGGAAGTTCCCGTGTTTCGGTGTTGGGCGCTTCGCGTAGTACTGCCGTCATGGCCTTTGCCGGCGACGCCGCATCTCCATGCCGTGCTACGACGTGGCTGTCGGAGTCGTGCACAGAGCGCTTTCTGTTCGCCATCGCAACCGGGCGGTACGCCTCTGCGATGTCGGCCCAACTCCTGATCGGCTTACTCATTGATGTCCCCCCGGTACTTCATGGTTCACTCCACCGTCACTGATTTGGCAAGGTTTCTGGGCGTTCAGCCTTTGCCTCTCGCACCCATCGAGGCCTGTTGATTGGCGTAGTCCATTTCGGCGCATAGCCACCCGACGGTCCGCTCGACGCCCTCGGCGATATTGACCGAGGGCTTCCAGCCGAGGTGCTTGCCGGCCGCGGCGGGATCCAGCGCGATTGCGTGCACCTCGCCGATCCGGGCGGCCGCGTAACGCGGCGGTGGCGCAGCTCCCATCGCCGCGGCGATCAGCTGGTAGACCTCATTGACGGTGGTCTGTTCGCCCGTGCCGATGTTGTACGTACCTGAGATCGACAGGGGAAGGCGACTGGCGCACACGAACGCATCGGCGACGTCGTCGACGTAGACGTAGTCACGCGCGGCCGTGCCGTCGCCGTAGATGGTGGCGGGGCGGCCGGCGATCAGGGCGCTCCCGAAAACCGCGACCACACCCGACTCTCCGTGCGGATTCTGCCGTGGCCCATAGACATTCGACAACGCGAGCGAGATCGACGACATGCCATACATTTGCGTGTACGCAGACAGGTACAGTTCCCCGGCCAGCTTGGCCACCGCATATGGCGAGAGGGGATTGACCTGGGTGCTTTCGGCCACTGGCAGGCAGGTCGGTGCTCCGTAGCGCGACCCGCCGGAAGCGGCGTAGACGATCCTTTCAACGCCCGCTCGTCGGCTGGCTTCACAGACATTGATGGTTCCCAGTACGTTGCTGCGTGCGTCGAACTGAGGATCGGACACCGAAGCCCGAAGATCCACCTGGGCGGCAAGGTGGTATACGAGATCGGGTTCGGTGTCCGCGACAACGCCGGCCAGCTCCGGCGCCTCAATGTCCATCTCCACGAAGGTGAACTGCCCTCGTCTGTGTTGGTTGCTGCGGGTCGCGTGCTCCAGGTTGGCCGATGTGCCCGTGCTCAGGTTGTCGATGCCGACCACGGTGTGGCCCTCCGCCAGGAGACGATCCACCAAGGTCGACCCGATGAAACCCGCTGCGCCGGTGACGATTGCCACCAGCCGACTTTCATGACGTGCGCCTTGGTGACGTGCCGAGGTCTCTGCGTCCGGCCGCCGACGCGCCTGAGACGTTGCGTCTTGATTCATCGGATTACTCCACCGTCACTGATTTGGCGAGGTTGCGGGGTTTGTCGACGTCACAGCCCAACGCCAATGCGAGCGTCCTGGACAGAATCTGCAGCGGAAGCGCACTCTCGATCGGACCCCACGGTGCGGCGAGGTCGCCGACGACGGGAACTGTGCTGCCGACAGATCCGATGCTGATGACGCGTCCGCCCCGAGCCCGGACCTCGGCGACGTTGACGGCTAGCCTCGGGTCATCGCTCTCAACGGCTACAACGGGAGTTCCGTCGGAGATCAGCGCGAGTGGTCCGTGCTTGAGCTCACCCGCCGGGTAGTGCTCAGCCCATCGGTAGCTGAGTTCCTTGAGTTTCAGCGCACCCTCGGCGGCATAGGGAAGCCCGGTCCCCCTGGCTATGAAGATGAACCCACTGGCGTCGGCCAACTCTTCGGCAATCGGGGGGACCACACACTTGGCCACGGTGCCGGCCGCCGCCAGCCGATCTGGCAGACGCCGAAGGTCGTCGACGAGCCCGCTGGCAGCGGTCGCGGAGAGCCGGCCAGTGGCTACGAGTGCCGAAACCATCAGCGCGACACCGGCAACGATCTGGCAGACGAAGGTCTTGGTGGCCGCCACGCCGATCTCGGGGCCCGCCGAACACGTCATCACCGCGTCCGCGCGCCGCGCCAGAGTGGAATGCGTGTTGTTGGTGAGAGCCAGCAGGGTTGGGCCGCCCGCCCTTTCGTAGGCGACGGCATTCAGTACGTCGGCAGTCTCGCCGGACTGGCTGATGGCCAGGCGCAGGGTTTGACGTTCGACGATCTCCTCGGCGGCTTCGCTGGCCACGGCGATGGTCACCGGAAGCCCACCGAGACGCTGCGCCACCTTGCGAATCACGTGGCCTGCGTTGAGGGAGGTGCCGCAACCGATCACCTGCATGCGCTCGAACGGCGCCAATCCGAGATCGTGCCAAAGTCTTCCGTTCGCGATTCCATCGCCGAATTCGTCGAGTACCCGTGCTACGGCGGCAGGTTGCTCGTCGATCTCTTTCGCCATGTAGTCGGCGTGGCCGTTCAAGTCGGCGTCACGGTTACGCCAAATGCACTGAGTCATCACGGGAACCGGAGCTCCAGCGCGGTGATTGTGCCAGCCGTCGGCGCCGGTCAATTCGACGACTTCACCGTCCTCGAGGGCGCGGAATTCATCCACCCAGTCACCAATCGCGGCGATGTCACTCGCCGCGAAGGCGCCGAGGCTCGTGTGTGCGACGAGCAGCGGTGAGCGTTGCGCGGCCACCACGACCCGGCCGGTGTGTTCCTCCAGCACTGCGATGGCCCACGAGCCTTCGACCGGAGTGAGCCCCGCCTGCACTGCGTCGCGCAGATCTCCGGAGATCTTCAGCTGATCTTCGATCAGGTGGCACAGGACTTCGCTGTCGACGGATGTGGCGAAGCGGTGACCCGACGTTGTCAGGGCGACCCGGAGCTTGTCGGCATTCTCGATTATTCCGTTGTGGACGAGGCTGATCCGGCCGGTGCAGTCGGTGTGCGGGTGTGCGTTGTTCTCCGTGGCCGGCCCGTGCGTCGCCCACCGGGTGTGACCGATGCCGATACCGTCGAGCTCGGGTCCGGTCCAGTTGCGCACTGCGCGGCCAAGCGCGTCGATCCGTCCGACCGTGCGCAGTCGCGCTACGTCGCCCTCGATCGTTTGCACGGCAACCCCGACCGAGTCGTAACCGCGGTACTCGAGTCGGCTGAGCGCGAGAAGGAGGTAATCGATTGCGGGGGCGTGCGTGCGGCACGCGATGATGCCGCACATCACCGGGCCTCCTGGTCCTGGACCGCCGTGGCGAATTCATCGTGCCGGCAACGTCGAGTCAATGCGAAATGATGCATTTCAGAGGACCGGTGCGATGTACGCGTGCGCGGAGATTCCGAATTGTGGAGCAACCGCTCGATTCCGAGGCCCGGCTTCTTCGCCGATCGAGTCGATCCGAACGTCACCGAGTCGCCTGATGCGCAGACACTCGAACCGGTCGACGCCGCTTCACTTTCCAGCGATCGCCTAGCAACGTCTTGAGCTAACTCGTTGAGCACCCCATAACTATCATGGTCCGCAACGCAGTCGTACATGGACCATCAGAGCCAATTTTGGGGGGTCCAGGAACTAGTTCCCGTGTGTGCCGCCGTGGCGTAGCCGGATGGTGCGGGACAGTGCCGCCGCCTCGGCGCGGGTGCTGACACCCAGCTTGGTCAGCAGGCTGTGCACGTGGTTTTTCACCGTGTGAACTGCAATGGAGAGCTGCGTGGCTATATCCTGATTCGACCGACCCAGTTCCAGCATCGTCAGGATCTGGGCCTCCCGACCCGTAAGAGCTAGTTCCTTCGCCGCCGGTTCACGTTGCGAGGCCAGAGCCGACAAACGACGGAGCAAAATTGCGGAGACTTGTGGCGAGCACAAGGTCTCGCCTCCAGCGACCTTTCGTATCAACACAAGCAATTCTTCGAGCGAGTCAGTTCGCATGTGATAACCGCTCACACCCGCCTCGGCGCACGCGACGATCTCCGTTTCGTTCTCCTCTGACGCACCCAGGACGATCACCCGCACGTTCGGACGAAGCTCCTTGACCGCCCGCAGCAACAAGGCACTGTCGCGGGTCTCAATGTTCAGAAGGACGACGGTCGGGCCGATTCCGTCGAGCGCCGCGATCAACGAGGGCAAATCCCATGCGACGCTTGGTGCCGGTATCCCATTCAGGGCGAAAATGGCAGCCAGATTTTCACGGTAGAGCGTGCAGTCATCGATGATCAACATGCTTTCGCCCCGAAGCGGATCTCGGACGTCTGGCCCCTCCCAGACGACCTCTGAGCCATCCGGGCGAACCGTCGACATGTTCTGGCCGCCCAGATCGCGGTCGCCTCGCCCGTTCAATTCCGAATCGGGCCGGCGCTGCTGACCGCTGCCACCCCGCTGCCCATCGGCGGGCTGCGTCGCGGCTGCAGCCGGAACCCACGGGGGGTCGACCGCACCACCAACTGCTGGGCGGTCATCGGCTGCCCGCGGCACCGATTCCATCGACATTCCGTTCGACACTTAACATCTCCCGACTTCGATCGCGTAGGGTGCTGCGGTGCAGGTGCGCCGTCGTGACCGCGCAGTCGGTCGACCGCGGACGATGGAGACCGGGAACTGGCTGAGGTCACTCACCACCTGAAGAACCCCCGGCCGATCCGCCCGACGCACCCCCTCGGTTCAGCCCAACCAACTTCACCAAATCGGGCAGCTGGACCGTGAGGAAGTCCGAGATCGCGAATTTCGTCGCCGCGGAGTCATCGACCTTCGAGGGGGACTCTTGATCGGGTCTCAACAAGTCGAACAGCTTGGGTCCGTCCGGCAACGAATACAGCGAGCCACTCAATGCCAAGCCGGCGGCGACCAAAACAACACCGATCGCTCGACCACCGGGTCCACTACGCCGGCGTACCGTGTCCGGCGGGGTCCACGAGGTCGACGGAATTGTCCGGTCGGTCATCAGTCCCCCCTCGATTGCACAACGACGAGCACACCTTCGATGCAGTAGTGGCGTCGCATCGAGCTACCGTCGCTCGACGCGCCAAAGCGGCAGAGACTCAACCGGCTGAGCCCGCAGGCTCCGCAGGGTTCGCCACGCCGTCAGCAACCAGTCCAGTCGCGATTCCCGTTTGCGATCCAACGGAATCGAATCAGCGTCCACCGACCGAAGGCACACTGGCAGAGCTGCATCACGCCGTGCACAACGGGTTTGAGCTAATTCACTTCGCACCGATCAACTATCACTCCGCCCGGTCCGGCCGTATATGGACCGTTGGAGCCATTTTCAGACCGGTTCGGTGCCTAGCTCCTTCGAGCTCACCATGGAGTACTGCATCGAGTGCGAGACCGCCACCGCCTGAGCCCGCGAGCTGACCCCAAGCTTTCCCAACAAGCTGTGCACGTGGTTCTTGACCGTATGCAGCGCGATGCAGAGCTGGTCGGCGATGTCCCGATTGGACAGGCCCTTCTCCAGCATGCGCAGGATCTGAATCTCGCGTGCCGTCAGAACTAGTTCTTCCGGCTCGGGTTGGCGCTCCGCCGCAAGCATCGACAGCCGGCGAAGCAGTATCGCCCCCACTCTTGGGGAACACCCGGTGTCGGCATGTCTGATGTTTCGGATCATCATCAGCAAGTCTTCGAACGACTCTGAGCGAAGGTGATAGCCGGTTACTCCTGCCTCGGCGCACGCGACGATCGTCGTTTCGTCATTTTCGGAGACCCCCATTGCGATCACCTTGGCGTCCGGACTGTTCGCGACGATCGTCTTCAGCAACGCGGCAGCGTCCTTGGTCGACGTGCTCAGCAGAACTATGTGCGGCGTGCCTTCCTCGAGAGCGGTTTGCAGCGATGGCAAATCCCACGCGACGCATGGTGCGACGGCCCGGTTAGCGCCCAGCACCGACGCAAGATTCTCGCGGTACAGCGTGCAGTCGTCGACGATCAGGATCCTCGTCTCCCCTCGACGACGCTCCCGCGGCACGGCGTGCAGTCCCGAGGCTTGGCCCGGGCTGACCACTGGTTCCAGCGCTGTGATCCCGTGCGGCAAAGCCGTCGCGCCATGAAAACCATTCGTCGAAGCCCCGCCACAAGTCTGCTTCGGCAGACCGCCGAGCACCGTCGGCGCGCTCAAGCCGAGAGGGCCAAACCGACTCCCCTGGCCGACCGCCTCATCCTCGATGTTTGCCCAAACTGCAGACCCACGTTGCGTTTCGCCCAACATCCGTTACCCCGTTCCCCCGAGCGGTACTTACAGGCCTAAGTGACCTTACCGCAGCCACCATATTTGACGTCTTTAGCAATATAGCTCCTTCCGGTTTCAAAATAGCCAGAAGTTTGCTAAAAATCCATCTTCGCTTGCATTTTTGGTCTTCGAACGCCCGCTGACCGAAGGTTTGCCCAGACGTCGGCGCCCACCTCGCCAGCCCAGAATCGACGTGAGGAACGCAGTTCCCCACGCACCTGGGCCCCGATGGGCCCGATCCCGAGTGTGTGACGCGAATCGCATCAACATATCACTTTGCTGTATTCGCCGCAGACCACGACAGCCGATCTTGAAGCGAAGCCATCGTGGCTCGCACAATATGCCCAGGCAGTGCTGATGGTCGATAGCGGCTGCAGTAGCAACAGTCCGCCAAGGACGACGTCAAACGCTACGTGATTGCTGAAGTACGCGACTAGCCGAGAATGAGACCCGAGGTTGGCACGCCGGTGCCTGCGGTGACGAGCACGTGCTCGACGTCCGGCACCGGGTTGACCGAGGTGCCGCGCAGCTGGCGCACGCCCTCGGCGATGCCGTTCATGCCGTGGATGTACGCCTCGCCGAGCTGACCGCCGTGGGTGTTGATCGGCAGGCGGCCGCCGATCTCGATGGCGCCGTCGGCGATGAAGTCCTTGGCCTCGCCCCAGCCGCAGAAGCCCAACTCCTCCAGCTGGATCAGCGTGAACGGCGTGAAGTGGTCGTAGAGGATCGCGGTCTGGATGTCGGTCGGCCGCAGCCCCGACTGCTCCCACAGCTGCTTGCCGACCAGCCCCATCTCCGGCAGCCCGTCGAGCTCCGGCCGGTAGTAACTCACCATCGAGTACTGGTCGGGGCTCGATCCCTGTGCCGCCGCCTCGATGACGGCGGGCCGATGCTTCAGGTCCTTGGCCCGCTCGGCGGAGGTGATGACGAGCGCGACGCCGCCGTCGGTCTCCTGGCAGCAGTCGAGCAGCCGCAGCGGCTCGGCGATCCAGCGCGAGCTCTGGTGGTCCTCGATGCGTGATCGGCTTCTCGTAGAAGTACGCCTTCGGGTTCTTGGCGGCGTGCTTGCGGTCGGCGACCGAGACCGCGCCGAAGTCCTTGCTCGTCGCGCCGGACAGGTGCATGTAGCGCTTGGCGATCATCGCGACCTGCGCCGCCGGAGTGGACAACCCGTGTGGATACGAGAACGCGTTGTCCACGCCCGTCGAGTCGGCGTTCTCCACCAGACGCATCTGCACCTGGCCGAACCGCTGGCCCGAGCGCTCATTGAATGCGCGGTACGCCACAACCACGTCCGCGACGCCGGTGGCCACCGCGATGGCGGCCTGCTGGACGGTCGCGCACGCGGCGCCGCCGCCGTGGTGGATCTTCGAGAAGAACTTGAGGTCACCGATTCCGGTGGCGCGCGCGATGGCGACCTCGGTGTTGGAGTCCATCGTGAACGTGACCATGCCGTCGACGTCGGCCGGGGTCAGCCCCGCGTCGTCAAGCGCGTCGAGCACCGCCTCGGATGCGAGCCGCAGCTCGCTACGACCGGAGTTCTTGGAGAAGTCGGTGGCGCCGATGCCGACGATCGCCGCCTTCCCGGACAGCGTCACCGGGCATCAGGCGTTCCCTCCAATGGTCAGCGTCGCATTCGCGATGACGTGATCGCCAAGGCTGTTGCTGCCCACGATCTTCAGCGTGATCAGCCCGTCCACCAACGCCGTCACCTCACCTGCGAACGTCACCGTGTCATAGGCGTACCAGGGCACTCCGAGCCGCAGCCCAATCGACTTGATGATCGCGTTCGGTCCCGCCCAGTCGGTGATGAAGCGCTCCACCAGCCCGGTGTCGGTGAGGATGTTGACGAAGATGTCCTTGGAGCCCTTCGCGTGCGCCTTGTCGCGGTCGTGGTGCACGTCCTGGTAGTCGCGGGTGGCGATGGCCGTGGACACGACGAACGTCGGGTCGCCGTACAGTTTGAGCTCGGGCAGCTTCGTGCCCACTTCGATTACGTCACTCATGCTCAGCCTCTCCGTCGGGCTCCCATGCGTAGAGGGTCCAGGCCGGTCCGACGTCCCCGTCCGGAAAGTCGATATACGTTGCGCGGACGGGCATTCCGATCTCGACGGTCGGCTGGGTCGACGTTGCGAAGCTCACCGAGCATCCGCACGCCTTCCTCGAGTTCGACGAGTGCGATCACGAACGGCAGCGTGCGGCCCGGCACCTTCGGCGCGTGGTGCACGACGAAGCTGAACACCGTGCCCTTGCCGGACGCCACGACGTAGTCGGTCGGCAACTGCTTGTCCTGCCACAGCGCGGGCACCGGCGGATGCTGCAGCGTGCCGTCGGGTCGTTTCTGGATGCGCAGTTCGTGTGCGTTGACGCCGTCCCAGAAGAACTTGGTGTCACGTGACGAAGCGGGCCGCATCATGTTCGCGGCGTCGAGGTCGTCGGGCACCGACGATGACGCGGAGTCCTGAGCTGCGTCTTCTTGCAATGGTCTGAACTTCATGATGCGCCACATCATCTCGGCGACGTCCTCATCGCCGACGGACCACGTGATCCGCTGCGTGACGAAGAAACCCTCGCCGAGTGCGGTGCGCTTCGGACCGACCACGTCAGTCAATTCGGCCGCGACGCTGACGTCCTCGCCGAGCTGCAGGTAACGGTGATAGGTCTGCTCGCAGTTGGTTGCGACTACGCCGACATACCCTGCCTCGTCGAACAATTCGAGGATCTTGCCGAGCGGGTCGTCGTCGGGGCGGACGCCGCCGAGGCCCATCATCGTCCACACCTGGATCATCGCGGGTGGCGCGACGATCCCGGGATGCCCGGCCGCCTTCGCCGCCGTCTCGTCGTGATAGATCGGGTTCGTGTCGCCGAGCGCGTCGGTCCAGTGGTCGATCATCGGCTGGTTCACCGGATGACGGCCGACCCGCGGCTTGCTCTTGCCCTCGGCCTTGACTCGCTCGGCTGCTGCCCGGATGTCTTCGACGCTCATGACTGTCCGTTCTTCGCGCGAGCGCTCATCACCTTGGCACCCGAGGGACCTTCAGTCCGGCCGCGGCGATCATCTCGCGCATCACCTCGTTGACCCCGCCACCGAACGTGATGACGAGGTTGCGCTTCGTCTGGCTGTCGAGCCACTCGAGCAGCTCGGCGGTTTCCGGGTCGGCCGGGTTGCCGTGGGCGCCGACGACCGCTTCCGCGAGCCGCCCGATGTATTGAATGCGCTCGGTACCAAACACTTTGGTTGCCGCAGCGTCAGCGACGTCGATGTTCTCCCCGGACGCCGCGACCTGCCAGTTGAGCAGCTCGTTGATCCGCCACATGGCTTTGATCTCACCGAGCGAACGCTTGACGTCGTCATGGTCCAGCGGGATGTCGCCCGTACTGCCCGGCTTGGACGCCCACGCGTGGATGCGGTCGTAGATCGAGGCGACGCGCCCAGCGGGACCGAGCATGACGCGCTCATTGTTGAGCTGGGTGGTGATCAGTCGCCAGCCGCCGTTCTCCTCGCCGACCAGCATGTCGGCCGGCACCCGCACATCGCTGTAATACGTCGCGTTGGTGTGGTGCGCACCATCGGACAGGATCATCGGGGTCCACGAGTAGCCGGGGTCCGTCGTATCGACGATCAGGATCGAGATGCCCTTGTGCTTCACCGCTTCCGGATCGGTCCGGCACGCCAGCCAGATGTAGTCGGCGTCGTGGCCACCCGTGGTGAAGACCTTTTGTCCGTTGACCGTGTAATACCCGGTGGCCTCATCGCCCGTGCGGACCGCGGTGGTACGCAACGACGCGAGATCGGTGCCGGCATCGGGCTCCGTGTAGCCGATGGCGAAGTGCACCTCGCCGGCGAGGATGCCGGGCAGGAACTTCTTCTTCTGCAAGTCGCTGCCGAACTGCTGCAACGTCGGCCCGACGGTCTGCAGCGTGACGGCAGGCAGCGGCACGTCGGCCCGTTGTGCCTCGTTGACGAAGATCGACTGCTCGATCGGGCCGTAACCCAGACCGCCGAACTCCTTGGGCCAGCCGACCCCGAGCTTGCCGTCCGAGCCCATCCGCTTGATCACCGCCCGGTAGGCCTCATTGTGCCGGTCGGACTCCATCGCCTTGGCTTCTTCGGGGCTGATGAGGTTCGAAAAGTACTGCCGCAGTTCCGCTTGCAGCGCCCTCTGCTCGGGGGTCAGTTCGATGTACATTGCGCTCCCACCAGGTCGAGACGGTGCGACGGACCGCCCAGCAGCCGAGTCAAGTCCTTGATCGTCGAGTAGTAGCGATCCATGGGGTAGGCGATGTCCATGCCCATCCCGCCATGCAGGTGGTGGCATAGCTGCATCACCGGCGGCGCCTGCGAGGTCACCCAGTATCCGAGCACGTCGAGATCCTCTGCGGCGTCACGACCTTCGGACAAGCGCCAGATCACCGACGTCGACGCCAGCGATATGGTGCGCGACGCGATGTACACCTCGGCGAGCTGAGCCGCCACGGTCTGGAACGTCGACAGGGGCTTGCCGAACTGCTCGCGAGTGGCCACGTAGTCGGCCGTCAGTCGCAGTGCGCCCGCGACGAGTCCGGCGGCGAATGCCCCCGTCGTCGCCAGCACCAGCTGGTTGACCCGACGCGCGTCACCTTCGAGGACGTCGGTGGCGGGCACCGTCACGTCAGCGAACGTCACCACGTACTCGTCGGAGTGATTCGACGTCGGGGTCTTGGTCAGCGTCACGCCCGGCGCCTTGGGAGACACCACGACCACCGCGGTGTCGGTGGTGACGAGCATCCAATCCGCAAGCCCTGCATAGGGAACACCGACCTTAGTGCCGGAGAGCTTGCCGCCGGCCAGGATCGCGCCTGGCCGCTCGGGCAATGACGACCCGGGCTCGTTCAGTGCAGCGGTCAGCACGCCGCCCTCGGCCACTCCTGCCAGGAAGCGGTCCTGCTGCTCGTCGGATGCCAGGTCCAGCAGCGGCACCAGCCCGAGGCCGAGAGTCGCGAGCGCGGGGCTCACGGTGCCGTGCCGCCCGATCTCGGTGAGCGCCGTGGTGATCTCCTGCAGTCCCAGTCCGTCACCGCCCAGCCGCTCGGGGACACCGAACGCGACGACGCCGCCGTCGACGAGTGCATCCCAGCTGTTGTCCCGCTTGAGTGCAGAAGTCACCACGTCGGCGACGGCCTGCTGTCCTTCGTCCGGACTGAAGTCCACCCGAATCCTCCTTGATCCTGGGAAGTTTGAGCGCTCCGCGTGCGCTTAAGCGTTGGCGCCCGTGTAGTCGACCTGCCAGTGCTTGATGCCGTTGAGCCACCCCGACCGTAGCCGCTCGGGCTCGCCGATGGGCTTGAGATCCGGCATGTGGTCGGCAACCGCGTTGAAGATGAGGTTGATCGTCATCCTGGCCAAGTTCGCGCCGATGCAGAAGTGGGCGCCCGTGCCGCCGAACCCGACGTGCGGGTTCGGGTCCCGCAGGATATTAAAAGTGTGAGGAGTGTCGAAAACGTCCTCGTCGAAGTTGGCCGAGCGGTACGACATCACCAACCGCTGCCCCTTCTTGATCTCCACGCCGGCCAGTTCGACGTCCTCGTTGGCGGTGCGCTGGAAGGCCGACACCGGCGTGGCCCAGCGGATGATCTCGTCGGCCGCGGTCGACGGGCGCCCCTTCTTGAACAGCTCCCACTGGTCCGGGTTGTTCGCCAGGGCGATCATGCCGTGGGTGATCGAGTTGCGGGTCGTCTCGTTGCCCGCCACCGCGAGCATGATCACGAAGAAGCCGAACTCGTCGTCGGAGAGCTTCTCCCCGTCGATGTCGGCCTGGATCAGCGCCGTGACGATGTCGTCGGTCGGGTTCTTGCCCCGCTCGTCGGCCATGGCCATCGCGTACATGATCACTTCCATCGACGACTGCGCGGGATCGACGTCGGCGAACTCGGGATCCTCCCCACCCGTCATCTCGTTGGACCAGCGGAACAACTTGTCGCGATCCTCCTGCGGCACGCCGAGCAGTCCGGCGATGGCCTGCAACGGCAGCTCGCACGACACCTGCTCGACGAAGTCGCCGCTGCCATCGGCGGCCGCGGCCTTCACGATGTTCTGGGCGCGCTGGGCGAGTTCCTCCTCCAGCCGACCGATGGCCCGTGGCGTGAACCCGCGGGAGATGATCTTGCGCAGCCGGGTGTGGTGCGGTGCGTCCATGTTGAGCATGACGCTGCGCTGCATCTCGACCATGTCGCGCTTCATCTCCTGCGGCCAGACCGGGATCGCCCCGTTCTCCCAGCTGGAGAAGACGTCGCTGCGACGAGAGACTTCCTTGACGTCGGCGTGCTTGGTAACCAGCCAGTAGCCCTTGTCCTCGAATCCACCCGTACCGCCGGGCACGTCGACCCAGTGGATCGGCTCGGACTTGCGTAGCTCGGCGAGTTCCGCGACGGGCAGACCCACGAGGTTGACGTCGGGATCCAGGAAGTCGAAGTCGGCGGGGATATTGGGGGGTGACATGGATGTGCGCTCCTCAACTGCAACGTGTTCTAGTGCCAGTAAAACACGCCTTCCTTGCAGATCAAAGGCGTGGCCGTATCGCGGCTTGTCAGAGTTATGAAACGTGTTCTAGCCTGACGGAATGGGTAACCCTGTCATCGTCGAAGCCACCCGCAGCCCCATCGGCAAGCGCAACGGTTGGTTGTCCGGCCTGCACGCCACCGAGCTCCTGGGCGCGGTGCAGAAGGCGCTAGTGGAGAAGGCCGGCATCGACGCCGGTGAGGTCGAACAGGTCATCGGCGGCTGCGTGACGCAGTTCGGCGAGCAGTCCAACAACATCACCCGGGTGGGCTGGCTGGTCGCCGGTCTACCGGAACACGTCGGCGCGATGACCGTGGACTGCCAGTGCGGCAGTGGTCAGCAGGCCAACGGGCTGATCGCGGGTCTCATCGCCGCGGGCGCCATCGACGTCGGCATCGCCTGTGGCATCGAGGCGATGAGCCGCGTCGGGCTCGGTGCGAACGCGGGGCCCGATCGCGGGGCGCTGAGGCCGGAGTCGTGGGACATCGACATGCCCGATCAGTTCACCGCCGCCGAACGGATCGCCAAGCGACGTGGCATCACCCGCGCGGACATCGACCAGTTCGGCTTCGACTCGCAGCGCAAGGCCAAGCAGGCCTGGGCGGAGGGCCGGTTCGACCGCGAGATCAGCGCCATCGTCGCGCCGGTGCTCGACGAGAACAAGAAGCCCACCGCCGAGCGTGCGCCCGTGACCAGGGACCAGGGCCTGCGCGACACCACGCTCGAAGGGCTGATGCAGCTGAAGGCCGTTCTGCCGGACGGCATTCACACCGCGGGCACCTCATCACAGATCTCCGACGGGGCGGCCGCGGTGCTGTGGATGGATGAAGACAAGGCCAGGGCGCTTGGCCTGACGCCACGGGCGCGCATCGTCAGCCAGGCGCTGGTGGGCGCCGAGCCCTATTACCACCTCGACGGACCGGTGCAGTCGACGGCCAAGGTGCTCGAGAAGGCCGGCATGAAGATGGGCGACATCGACATCACCGAGATCAACGAGGCGTTCGCGTCGGTCGTGTTGTCGTGGGCCCGCGTGCACGAACCCGACATGGACACCGTCAACGTCAACGGTGGCGCGATCGCGCTCGGCCATCCCGTGGGCAGCACGGGCAGCCGCCTGATCACCACCGCGCTGCACGAGTTGGAGCGCACCGACAAGAGCACCGCGCTCATCACCATGTGTGCCGGCGGCGCCCTGTCGACGGGCACCATCATCGAGCGGATCTAGTGCCCGACACCCGAGTCTTCACCGACGTCGACGCGCTGGTGACCCACGACGGCGACGCCGCGCCATTCGCGCCGGACTGCACCGTTTCCGGCAGCCAGGTCACCGCGAAATACGATGTCCTGACCAAGGTTTCGATCGCCGGACGACGTGCCGCCGCCCACGTCGACGAATCGTTCGTCATCCCCGCCGAGGACGGCCAGATCCACCACATCCGGGTGCGCATCCGCCCGTTCATCAAGCGATAGGGTCCTCGACATGGCCAAACCGTCCCGGCCGCTCAAGCCCAAGCAGATCGAGGGCCTGAACTCGGCGAAGGTCGGCACCGCGATCAAGTGGATGTCGAAGGCGCAGACCTGGATCTTCAAGGAGTCAGGCGGGAAGCTCGGCAACAAATTCCTGAAGGGGACCGAAGTCGGGATTCTTACGACGATCGGCCGGAAGTCGGGCGAGCCGCGTGAGAGCCCTCTGCTGTTCCTGCCGGAGGGCGAGCGCATCGTGCTCGTCGCCTCGCAGGGTGGCAGGGCCAAGAACCCCATGTGGTACCTGAATCTGGTGGCCAACCCGAACGTGACATTCCAGACGAAGGGCGGATTGCTGAAGCTCACCGCCCGCGAGGCCACCGACCCCGAACGGGACGAGTACTGGCCCAAGCTCGACGCCATGTATCCCGACTTGGTGAACTACCGGTCCTACACCGATCGCAAGATCCCGATCATCGTCTGCGATCCGGCGTGAGCGCGGATCTGCACTTCTACTTCGACCCCGTCTGTCCGTTCGCGTGGATGACCAGCAAATGGGTGCGGATGGTCGCCGCCCAGCGCGACTACGCCGTCGATTGGCGGTTCATCTCACTGCGAATCCTCAACGCGCACATCGACTATGACGCACACTTCCCGCCTGAGTACGAAGCCGGACACACCGCGGGCCTGCGCCTGTTGCGGGTCGCTGCCAGGGTCCGTGCCGAGCACGGTCGCGACGTCATCGGCCCGCTGTACGAGGCGATCGGCACCCGCATCTTCGACACCGGCCGCGAGGTCGATCCGCTGTCGGCGTCCGATCAGGGCGCCCGCCACACGCTCGAACCCCTGTTGAAGTCCGTCGGCCTGCCGGCGGACGTGGCAGACGCGCTCGACGACACCTCGCTCGACGCCGAGATTCGAGCTGAGACCGACAAGGCCCTCGCTCTGACGGGCCGCGACGTCGGGACCCCGATCCTGCACTTCCAACCGCCGGAGGGGGTGGCGTTCTTCGGACCCGTGATCAGCAGATTGCCCAGCGAGGCCGACGCAGGGGCGCTGTGGGATCACGTCGTCGGCCTCGCCTCATTCCCCGGTTTCGCCGAGCTCAAGCGGTCACTGCGCGAGCGGCCGCAGCTCGCCAGCTTCGGTGTCGACGCGCAGACGGCTGGCAAGGAAGAGGACTGGCACGGCGGCAGCCGTCGCACCAAGAAGTAGACCGGGGTTTGCGACGCGCCAAGGCTGGCTACGCAAGGGCATGTCCAGGTCGGGCGATCGGATCCGCAACTCTCACCTGCTGGCACTGCTCCTGAAGTACTTCGCCCGTGCCCACATCTGGGTGTACCGGCGCACCAACGGGAGGCTCGGCGCCAGGCTGCTGTGGTTTCCGACCGCGTTGGTGACCACTACCGGTCGCAAGAGCGGTCTAGCCCGGACCACGGCGACGCTCTGCCTGTGCGTCGGCGACCGAGTCATCCTGCCCGCCTCGTTCGGTGGGCGTGATCACGATCCGGCCTGGTATGTCAACCTGAAGGCGAATCCCGAAGTGCACGTTCAGGTTCGCGCCGACGAGCGCGCGATGACGGCCCGCGATGCTACCGAGGCCGAGCGTGACCACTATTGGCCGCCACTGATCAGGATGTATCCACCGTATCGGCGCTACCGTGATGCGACCGACCGGGTGATCCCGCTGGTGGTGTGCGAGCCCCTGCCGGGTTAAGCCCCAAAGACCGGTAACGGCGTCCTGGACTTGGCCGGACGGCACTGTGGTGTCGACGCGCGTGGACGGCATGCCGCACCGCGTCCTACGCACCGGGTTGGTCGAGAAGCTGGAAAGCGGCTCGGGCGTATGAAGTCTGACCGCAGCAGTGGGCAACGCGGCGAAGTTCAAGAAGATGTCCGGCATGACGTGGCGGTCGATGATCAAGGACGGCCTGGCCATGCGCCACGGCAAGGAGCTGACCTGGTCGCAGGTCGTGATGGCGGCCAATACGCCGATGCTGCTGAAGGCCGGCTGGTCGAGGGGAACACCGACGCCGGTGTGCTGGCCTCGGGTCAGGTTGCCGGCATCCTCGACGATCTTCCGTCGTGCGCCGAACTGATCGACTCGATCATCAACGATGCGATCAAACACCTGCAGGCCACGGTCTCGTTCGTCGGGTGGTCCGGTTGCCGCGAGTGTGAACGTGACGACGAAATCCGGCCAAAATCGTAGTGAGCTTCACACTCGTCACCAGACGAGTCCGCGCTCGCGCAGCGCGGTGGACACGCGATGGACGTACGTGCCGCGGCGGTGATACAACAGGTCGCTGCTCACTCGAATGACGTGCCAGCGCAGGTCGGCCAGCTCGACGCCCTTGTCGATGTCGCGTCGCCGCACGGCCGGGTCGGTCCAGTGCTGCGGTCCGTCGTACTCGATCGCGACCTTCACGTCGTCGTAGGCCATGTCGACGCGGGCAATGAACTCGCCGTACTTCCCGAAGATCTCGAACTGCGTCTGCGGCGCGGGAAGGCCGGCGTCTATCAGTACGAGCCTCGCGACTGTCTCCTGTGGCGACTCGGCGCCGCCGTCGACCAGGGGAAGGACCGCGCGCAGTCGCGTCAAGCCACGTATGCCCGGATGGACCAGCGCGACGGCCTCAACTTCTTCAACAGTGACCGACGTGGCATTGGCGAGCGCGTCGAGTCGCTGTATCGCCTGTATCCGCCTGAGAGTGTGACGACCGATGTCGAATGCCGTCCGGGCAGGGGTGGTTACCTGCAACGCGCCGATTCCGAGCGCTTCTCCAGGGGCGAGCGTTTCGGTGCGGACGATCAGACATGCGGGCGGTTTCCGGTTGTCATAAATCAACTCAGCGTGCTGCCGACCGTCGACCCACTTGGCGCCGAGCAGTGCGGCGGCCGACTGCCCGGCGACGACACCGCGACGTTTCGACCAAAGCCAGGCTGCTTCCGCGCGCTGCCGCGCCGAGACCTCGACACCTCGCGGCACGAACACGCCGGGATACAGTTGATCGTAGGACTTGCGCAGCGCACGTTCGGGAAGCACGGCGCTCGACAACGCCTCGGCGCCGATGAAAGGCCACGGTAGCTTGGACATGGCCGCATGATCCGCGCGGCGCCTGATTCACGAGTTGACCTATCCACAGGCGCGGATGTGAACCTCACGACGAATTCGACCTGAAAACGTCGTGAGATTCACACTCGGCCGGACGGAGGAAGGCGACCCCTAGAGGCGCTCGATGATGGTGACGTTGGCGGTGCCGCCACCCTCGCACATCGTCTGCAGCCCGTACCGGCCGCCGGTGCGCTCCAGCTCGTTGAGCATGGTGGCGAACAGCTTGGCCCCGGTGGCGCCGAGCGGGTGCCCGAGCGCGATCGCGCCGCCGTTCGGGTTGACCCTTTCCGGGTCGGCCTTGATCTCCTTGAGCCAGGCCAACACAACCGGGGCGAAGGCCTCGTTGATCTCCACGGTGTCGATGTCGTCGATCGACAGCCCGGTCTTCTCCAGTGCGTAGCGGGTGGCGGGGATGGGGCCGGTCAACATCAACACCGGGTCGGCGCCGCGCGCGCTGATGTGGTGGATGCGCGCCCGCGGCTTGAGTCCGTGCTCCTTGACGGCTCGCTCCGAGGCCAGCAACACGGCGCTCGCACCATCGGAAATCTGGCTCGCCACCGCCGCGGTGAGCCGGCTACCCTCGCTCAACGGCTTGAGCGACGCCAGCTTCTCCAGAGTGGATTCACGCGGGCCCTCGTCGACGCCGAAGTCCCCGACGGGAATGATCTCGTTGTCGAAGTGGCCGCCGCGGATCGCCCCGAATGCCCGGTCGTGGCTGGTCTTTGCGAACTGCTCCATCTCCTCGCGGGAGATGTTCCACCGTTCCGCGATCAGCTCGGCGCCGCGGAACTGCGAGATCTCCTGATCGCCGTAGCGGTGCCGCCAGTTCTCCGACTCGTTGGTCGGCGAGGTGAAGCCGAACTGCTGGCCGACCACCATCGCCGACGCGATCGGGATCTGGCTCATGTTCTGCATGCCACCGGCCAGGATGATGTCTGCGGTACCGGACAGAATCGCTTGCGCGCCAAAGGAAATCGCTTGCTGGCTCGATCCGCACTGCCGGTCGACGGTGACGCCGGGAACCTCCTCCGGGTATCCGGCGGCCAGCCAGGCGTTGCGTCCGATGTTGCCCGCCTGCCCGCCGATCGCGTCGACGCAGCCGACGATCACGTCATCGACGGCACCCGGATCGACGTCGACGCGGTCGACGATGCTACGGAACACGTGCACGCCTAGATCGATCGGATGCACGTGCGCCAGTGAGCCGTTGCGCTTTCCGACGGGAGTACGCACAGCGTCGATGATGTACGCCTCAGGCATGGTGGTCTCTCTTTCCTGATCAGTTATGAGTCGCCGGCGGTGATTCCGCCGAGGACGATGTCGAGGTACCGCCTGCCGACCTGTTCGGCCGTGAGCGGTCCGCCCGGCTGATACCAGCGGACCGACACCCAGGTGGTGTCGCGGATGAAGCGGTAGACGAGGTCGACGTCGAGGTCCGGCCGGAAGCACCGCTGGGCGACGCCCTGCTTGAGCACGTCCAGCCACATCTTGCGCTGCTCGCGGTTGCGGGCGTCGACGAAGGCGAATTGCGGCAGCGCCGACAGCCGCTTCGCTTCGTCTTGATAGATGACGACCTGCGCGTGGCGGTGCTCGATCGCCTCGAACGACGCCATGAAGAGTCCCTTTACGCGCTCGAGGGGATCGGCCTCGCCGTCGACGATCTCCTGATACCGCGCGAACAGCCAGTCGAGGAAGTCGCGCAGGACCTCCTCGGCCATCTGCTCCTTGGACTTGAAGTGGTGATAGAGGCTGCCCGAGAGGATGCCCGCCGAATCGGCGATGTCGCGCACGGTGGTGGAACGCAGGCCGCGCTCGGCGAACATCGTCGCGGCGAGCTCGAGGAGTTCGTCGCGGCGGCTCGGAAGCGCCTTGTCCACCCGATCAGAGTATCAACCAAGCGCTTGCTCGGCCAGCGCGGGGCTCACCCCTCACGAAGAGCTATATCCCCAGTAGCCCGCGCATGCATCCGTTAGGCGCGCTGGCTGGACACTGAGATCACTTCACCCGTCAGGTAACTGGAGTAGTCACTGGCCAGGAACGCGATGGTGGCCGCGACCTCCCACGGCTCCGCGGCCCGGCCGAACGCCTCATCCGACGACAGCCGGTCCAGTAGTTCCGAGCTGCTGGTCTTCTCGAGGAACTTGTGCCGGGCGATGCTCGGCGACACCGCGTTGATCCGAACGCCGAACTCCACGGCTTCGATTGCGCTGCAACGGGTCAGCGCCATCACGCCGGCCTTCGCCGCGGCGTAGTGCGACTGAGAGTGCTGCGCGCGCCAGCCCAGGACGCTGGCGTTGTTGACGATGACGCCGCCATGCGGGACGTCGCGGAAGTACCGCAGCGCCGCGCGGGTGGCGCGCATGACCGACGTCAGGGTCACGTTGAGGACGCGGTCCCACTCGTCGTCGGTCATGTCGACGACGGGCGTCTGGCCACCGAGGCCGGCGTTGTTCACCAGAACGTCCAGCCGACCCATCTTCTCGACGGACCGGGCGATCAGCGCGTCGACGGCTTCGGTCGACGTGACGTCGCAGACCACCGACTCGACGCGGCCGAGGCCAAGCCCGGCGAGCTCGTCGCGGGTCTCGCCAAGGCGCCGTTCGTGGTAGTCCGACACCACGACGTCGGCGCCCTCGGCGAGTGCGCGACGGGCCGTCGACGAACCGATTCCGGTGCCCGCGGCCGCGGTGACGAGAACGATCTTGCCCGTCAACAGCCCGTGGCCGTCGATCTCCTTCGGCGCGATGGCGAGATTCATTTCAGCCCTTGACCTCTCGTGGCAGACCGAGCACCCGCTCGGCGATGATGTTGCGCTGGATCTCGTTGGAGCCGCCGTAGATGGTGTCCGAGCGCGAGAACAGGTAGAGGCGCTGCCATTCGTCGAACTCGCCGCCGTCGAGCGTCAACCCGGCCATGCCCTGGACGTCCATGGCGATCTCGCCGAGTTCGCGATGCCAGTTGGCCCACAACAGCTTCGACACAGAGTCTTTTCCGGCGGCCTGACCGCCTCGCTCCACGTCCATGGTCGCCAATGCGTACGAACGCATGGTCTTCAATCCGGTCCACGACCGGGTCAACCGCTCACGGATCAGCGGGTCGTCGATGGCACCCGTGCGCTTGGCCAGCTCGACGAGCCCGGAATGCTCACGCGCGTAACGGATCTGCTGGCCCAGCGTCGACACCCCGCGCTCGAACGTCAGCGTGCCCATGGCCACGCGCCAGCCGTCACCGGGCTCGCCGACCACCAGATCGGCGTCGGTGCGGGCGTCGTCGAAGAACACCTCGTTGAACTCCGAGTCCCCGGTCAGCTGGACGATCGGGCGAACCTCCACGCCGGGCTGATCAAGCGGCACCAACAGATACGACAGGCCGGCGTGCCGCTTCGAGCCCTTCTCGGTGCGGGCGACGACGAAGCACCACTGCGCCAGGTGCGCCAGCGAGGTCCACACCTTCTGCCCGTTGATGACCCATTGGTCGCCATCGAGTTCGGCGGCGGTGGACACGTTGGCGAGGTCGCTGCCCGCCCCGGGCTCGGAGTAGCCCTGACACCACAGCTCGGTGACGTCGAGGATCTTCGGCAGGAAGCGCTTCTGCTGCTCGGGCGTTCCGTACGCGATCAGCGTCGGGCCAAGCAGTTCCTCGCCGAAGTGATTGACCTTGTCCGGTGCGTCCGCGTGGGCGTATTCCTCGTAGAAGGCGACGCGATGCGCGACGGAGAGCCCGCGCCCGCCGTGCTCCTCGGGCCAACCGAGACACGTCAGCCCCGCCGCGGCGAGATGCTGATTCCATGCCAGACGTTGCTCGTATGCCTGATGCTCGCGCCCCGGCCCACCGAGCCCCTTGAGCGCGGCGTATTCGCCGACCAGATTGTCTGCGAGCCACTGCCGGACCTCGGCCCGGAACTCCTGGACCCCTATCACCCCTGTAGGCTAACCTACCAAGCACTTGCTTTGTTAGAGGAGCGTCAATGCCGAGCCAGCCGAGGACCATTCCGGGGGTCCTCAATCGGATCGCCGACGAATTCTCCGACCGCACCGCACTCGTCACCGACGACCGCCAGCTGACGTTCGCCGAGCTGAAGGCCGAGGTCAGGCGGGTTGCCGCGGCGATGATCGACCTTGGCGTCGACGCGGGCGACCGGGTGGCGATCTGGTCGCCGAACACGTGGCACTGGGTGGTCGCGTGCCTTGCCACCCACTACGCGGGCGCCGTCGTGGTACCCCTGAACACCCGCTACACCGCGAGCGAGGCCGCCGACATCCTCGGCCGAACCGAGGCACCGCTGCTGATCGGCATGGGCGAGTTCCTCGGCGTCGACCGGGTTGGCGATCTCGACCGGGCGGCGCTGCCCGCGTTGCGCCACGTCGTCCGGGTGCCGATCGACTCGACCGACGGAACGTGGGACGAGTTCGTGGCAAGAGGCGAGAACGACGGGGCCCTCGAGGCGGCCGACGCCCGCGCCGCAACGGTCTCACCCGACGACGTGTCCGACATCCTGTTCACCTCCGGCACCACCGGACGCAGCAAGGGCGTGCTGTGCGCCCACCGGCAGTCGCTCGAAGCACCCGCGGCCTGGGCCGCGTGCGGACAGCTCACCAGCGACGACCGCTACCTGTGCATCAACCCGTTCTTCCACAACTTCGGCTACAAGGCGGGCATCCTGGCCTGCCTGCAGCAGGGCGCCACGCTGATTCCTCAGCTGACCTTCGACCCCGAGAAGGCCATGCGTGCCGTGGCAGGAGCACCGCATCACCGTGCTGCCCGGTCCTCCGACGATCTATCAGACGCTGCTCGATCACCCCAAGCGCGGCGATTACGACCTGACGTCGTTGCGATTCGCCGTCACCGGGGCGGCGACCATTCCGGTGGTGCTGATCGAGCGGATGCAGACCGAACTGGACATCGACATCGTGCTGACCGCGTACGGGCTCACGGAGGCAAGCGGTTTCGGCACGATGTGCCGCGCCGACGACGACGCGGTGACGGTGGCGACCACCAGCGGTCGGCCGATCGCCGACTTCGAGTTGGAGATCGCCGACGGTTCGGGTGAGGTTCTGCTGCGCGGCCCCAACGTGATGCTGGGCTACCTCGACGACCCCGAAGCCACCGCGGCCGCCATCGACGCCGACGGCTGGCTGCACACCGGCGACATCGGAACCCTCGACGAACACGGCAATCTGCGCATCACCGACCGGCTCAAGGACATGTACATCTGCGGCGGCTTCAACGTCTACCCCGCCGAAATCGAACAGGTGCTTGCCCGCCTCGACGGGGTCGCGGATTCGGCGGTGATCGGCGTGCCCGACGAACGCCTCGGCGAGGTCGGCAAGGCGTTCGTCGTGATCAAGCCGGGCGCCGAGCTCGACGAAAAGGCCGTGATCGCCTACACCCGGGAACATCTGGCGAACTTCAAGACCCCACGCTCGGTGGCGTTCCTGGACGTTCTGCCTCGCAACCCAGGTGGCAAGGTGGTCAAACCGCTACTGCGAGAGATGATTTGACTGGATCTGACATTCGACGACGCGACCGAGGAGTTCCGGGCCGAGGTCCGCGACTTCCTGGCCGCCAACACCGCGCACTTCCCGACGAAGTCGTACGACACCGCCGAGGGCTTCGAACAGCACCGACGCTGGGACAAGGTGCTGTTCGACGCGGGCCTGTCGGTGATCGCCTGGCCCAAGGAGTACGGCGGGCGCGACGCCACCCTGCTGCAGTGGATCGTCTACGAGGAGGAGTACTTCCGCGCGGGCGCGCCGGGCCGGGCCAGCGCCAACGGCACGTCGATGCTCGCGCCGACGCTGTTCGCCCACGGCACCAAGGAGCAACTCGACCGGGTGCTGCCGAAGATGGCCAGCGGCGAGGAGATCTGGGCGCAGGCCTGGTCGGAGCCCGAGTCGGGCAGCGACCTGGCCTCGCTGCGGTCGACGGCGACCAGGACCGACGGCGGCTGGAAGCTCAACGGCCAGAAGATCTGGAGTTCGCGGGCACCGTTCGGCGAGAGGGCATTCGGGCTGTTCCGCTCCGACCCGGACGCGCAGCGCCACAAGGGCCTGACCTACTTCATGTTCGACCTCAAGGCCGACGGCATCACGGTCCGCCCGATCGCGCAGCTCGGCGGCGACACCGGGTTCGGCGAGATCTTCCTCGACGACGTCTTCGTGCCCGACGAGGACGTGATCGGCGAGGTGAACGAAGGCTGGCGCGCCGCCATGAGCACGTCGAGCAACGAGCGCGGTATGTCGCTGCGCAGCCCGGCCCGCTTCGTCGCACCCGCCGAGCGGCTGGTGAAACTGTGGCAGGCCGATCCGAACCCTGCCTACGCCGACCGCGTCGCCGACGCCTGGATCAAGGCGCAGGCCTACCGATTGCACACGTTCGGCACCGTGACGCGGCTGGCCGGCGGCGGTGAGCTGGGCGCCGAGTCGTCGGTCACCAAGGTGTTCTGGTCGGACCTCGACGTCGCGCTGCACCAGACCGCGCTGGATCTGCGAGGACCTGACGGTGAAGTTGCCGACTCGCCCGGACGCGAGGAGGAATCCTACAACTGGACCGACGGGTCTGCTGTTCGCCCTCGGCGGTCCGATCTATGCGGGCACCAACGAGATTCAGCGCAACATCATCGCCGAGCGGCTGCTGGGACTACCCCGCGAGAAGGCTCAGGGAGAAGACGAAGTGAACTTCGAGATCGACGAACAGCAGCGCGACTTCGCCGCCAGCATCGACGCCGCGCTCGGCGCGGCGGACGTGCCTGCTGCGGTGCGGGCATGGTCGGCAGGCGACACCGGTCCGGGCCGCAAGCTGTGGGCCACGCTGAGCGATCTTGGCGTGACCGCGCTGGCGGTGGCCGAGGAGTTCGACGGCATCGAAGCGCACCCCGTCGACCTGGTGGTGGCCGCGGAACGACTGGGCTACTGGGGTGTCCCCGGCCCCGTCGCCGAATCCATCGCCGTGGCACCGGTTCTGCTGGCCAGCCATCCAGAGGGGGCCGAACGCAGTGCCGCCCTGGCCTCGGGTGAGCTGATCGCGACGGTCGCAATGCCACCGCACGCGCCGAGGGCCGTCGACGCCGACACCGCAGGCCTGATCCTGGTGGCCGGCGATGGCGAGGTTCGCGACGGCGCCGCGGGTGAACTGCACCAGTCCGTCGACCCGGCGCGCCGGTTGTTCGACGTCACTGCGGTCGGTGAGGCGCAGAAGGCCGATACCGCACGGGCTTTCGAGTTCGGCGCGCTGGTCACCGCGGCCCAGTTGATCGGTGCCGGCCAGGCCATGCTGGACGCGTCGGTGGAGTATGCCAAGCAGCGCAGCCAGTTCGGCCGCGTGATCGGCTCCTACCAGGCGATCAAGCACAAGCTGGCCGACGTCTACATCGCGGTCGAGTTGGCCCGCCCACTCGTCTACGCCGCGGCGCTGTCGCTCGCGGACGGGTCACCGGACACCGCGCGCGACGTCAGCGCCGCCAAGGCCGCCGCGTCGGATGCGGCGTTGCTGTCGGCGCGTTCGTCGCTGCAGACGCACGGCGCCATCGGCTTCACCCAGGAGCACGACCTGTCCCTGCTGCTGTTGCGGGTGCAGGCGCTGCACTCGGCGTGGGGCGATCCGACCTGGCACCGCCGCCGGGTTCTCGAGGGACTGGAGGCAACCGCGCATGAGTGACGAACGGGATCTGTTGCGCGACACCGTCGCCGCGCTGGTCGAGAAGCACGCCTCCCCCGAGGCGGTGCGCGTGGCGATGACCTCCGACCGCGGCTACGACGAGACGCTGTGGAAGCTGTTGTGCGAGCAGGTCGGAGCGGCCGCACTCGTCGTCCCCGAGGAATTGGGCGGCGCGGGCGGCGAGCTGGCCGACGCCGCCGTGGTCCTCGAGGAACTCGGCAAGGGCCTGGTGCCGACACCGCTGTTGGGCACCACGCTGGCCGAGCTGGCCCTGCTGGCCGCCGACGAACCCGATGCCGACACCCTGGAGAAGCTCGCCGAGGGCACGTCGATCGGCGCTGTCGTGTTCGACGCCCAGTACGTGATCAACGGTGACGTCGCCGACGTGGTTTTGGCGGACCAAGGACGGCAAGCTGTCCCGGTGGACCGACGTGACGTCGCAGCCGGCGACGACGATGGATCCGACCCGCAGGCTGGCGCGCGTCGAGGCGAAGGGCGTCACCGCCATCGGCACCGACCCCGGACTGGCCGACACCGCCGCGATCCTGATGGCCGCCGAACAGATCGGCGCCGCCGCCCGTTGCCTCGACCTGACCGTCACCTACACCAAGGACCGCGTCCAGTTCGGCAGGCCGATCGGCAGCTTCCAGGCGCTCAAGCACCGGATGGCCGACCTCTACGTCAAGGTGCAGTCGGCCCGCGCCGTGGTCGACGACGCCGTCGCGGACCCGACTCCGACGTCGGCCGCGCTGGCGCGAGTGGCGGCCAGCGAGGCGTTCAGCGCCGTCGCCGCGGAGGCCGTTCAGATGCATGGCGGCATAGCGATCACCTGGGAACACGACATCCAGCTGTACTTCAAGCGCGCCCACGGCAGCGCGCAACTGCTCGGGCCGCCGCGGGAGCATTTGCGTCGACTCGAAGCCGAGGTGCTCTAACCTGACGGCGGTGAGCACTCACGACTTTTCCGTGGCGCTGCGCGCGGGGATTCCGCCGTTCTACGTGATGGACGTGTGGCTGGCCGCCGCGGAGCGCGCAACGAACCCACGGCGACCTGGTGAACCTGTCGGCCGGCCAGCCGGGCGCCAAGGCGCCGGCTCCGATTCGCGCGGCGGCCGCCGACGCACTGGCAAACGACACGCTCGGGTACACCGTTGCGCTGGGGATTCCCGAGCTGCGCGAGGCCATCGCCGCGTCCTACCTGGATCGGTACGGCATCACCGTCGAGGCCGATGACGTCGTCGTGACCACGGGATCGACGGGTGGATTCCTGCTGGCATTCCTGGCCTGTTTCGACGTCGGCGATCGCGTCGCCGTGACCAGCCCGGGCTATCCCTGCTACCGCAACATCCTCTCGGCGCTGGGGTGCGAGGTGGTCGAGGTGCCGTGCGGACCGGAGACCCGGTTCCAGCCGACCGTCGAGATGCTCGCCGAGATCAGCCCGCCGATCACGGGCTTGGTGATCGCCAGCCCGGCCAATCCGACCGGCACGGTCATCCCGCCGGTCGACCTGGCCGCCATCGCCACGTGGTGCGAGAGTTCCGGTGTGCAGTTGGTCAGCGACGAGATCTACCACGGGTTGGTGTATTCCGGTGCGCCGCAGACGAGTTGCGCGTGGGAGACGTCGCGCGACGCCATCGTGGTCAACAGTTTCTCGAAGTACTTCGCGATGACGGGGTGGCGGCTGGGCTGGCTGCTGGTGCCTCGGCCGCTGTTGCGCGCCGTCGACTGCCTGACGGGGAACTTCTCGATCTGCCCGCCGACCCTGCCACAGAAGGCCGCCGTGGCCGCCTTCGCGGCGAAGTCGATCGTCGAGGCCGACGCACTGGTCGACCAGTACGCGATCAACCGCGACGTGTTGCTGCGTGGCCTGCCGCAGATCGGCCTCGACGAGCTGGCCCCCGCCGACGGCGCCTTCTACGTCTACGCCGACGTCTCGAAGTACTCGACGGATTCGCTGGCCTTCTGCGCAAAGTTGTTGGCCGACACCGGGGTTGCGATCGCACCGGGTGTCGACTTCGATACCGTGCACGGCGGCGCATACGTCCGGTTGTCGTTCGCGGGCCCGGCCTCCGACATGGACGAAGCGCTGCGGCGGATGGGGCCCTGGCTGGCCCGGTCAGGCTAGCGAAGGCCCGTCCACTATTTCAGGGACCATTGCGCTCAGCCACACGTCGAGTTCGTCCGCCGGAAGGGGAGGGCAGTGCACGTACCCCTGGGTGATGTCGGCACCGTAGCGACGTAGCGCGTGGAGGGTCTCGGTGTCCTCGACACCTTCGGCGACCAGGGCTGCGCCAAGGCTATGTGCGAGCGTTACGGTCGAGCGCACGATCGCGTTCGACCGTGGGTCTTCGACGAGCCGGGCGACGAAGATCCCGTCGAGCTTGAGCTCGTCAACGGCCATCTCCTGCAGGCGGGCCAGCGACGACCAGCCGGTGCCGAAGTCGTCGATCGACAATCTGATCCCCAACCGCTGCAACGACTCGACCACGCTTCGCGAGCACAGTGAGTCGGAGATGAGGACGCCTTCGGTGATCTCCAGGATCAGCGCGTCACCCGGAACCCCGTGGACGCGAAGAAGATTGCCGATGTGGGTGACCAGATCCACGTCCAGCAGGTTGGTCACGCAGAGGTTGACCGCGACGGTCATCTCGATGCCCCGCTCGCGCCAGATTCGCGCCTGGCGCAACGTCACGTTCAGAACCGCGTTCGCCAAGGGACGCATCAGCCCACCCAGTTCCGCGTATTGGAGGAACTGACCGGGCACCATGACCCCTCGGCGGGGATGCTGCCAGCGCACCAACGCTTCGACGCTGTGCACACCTCCATCGTCGGCTCGGATCTTGGGTTGGTAGTGACAAGTCAGTTGCCCGTCGGTGATCGCGGCGCGCAACTCGGCGATCATCCGTCGCTCGTCGATCCGGCGCGAGTCGTAAGTGCTGTCGTACGAGGCGGTTCGGCCGGGCAGCCCCTTGGCCCGATACATGGCGACGTCGGCACACCGAAGCAGATCCTCGGGATGAGCGCAGTGCGCGGGGCACACCGCGACGCCGACGCTGGCGTCCACGTGCACGGTCATGTCGTCGAGGAGGAACGGATCATTCAACGCCTCAACGATCCGAACGGCCAGCCATTCGGCTTCGGCGAGTTCGATCCCGGGGGGCAACAGGACGGCGAACTCGTCGCCACCGACGCGTGCCAACAGATCGTCCGGGCACACGGACTGCGACAAGCGGTCGGCGACCTGGCACAGCAACCGATCACCGATGTGGTGCCCGAATGCGTCGTTGACCCGCTTCAAGTGATCCAAATCCAGCAGGAGTAGACCGGGCCCCGGTCTGTCGGCTTCTTCGCCGGACGTCGAGTATTCGAACGACGCGGCGGTCAGGGCCGCGGACATCGCCCGTCGATTCGCCAACAGCGTGAGGTCGTCGGTCAGTGCGTGGCGCTGGCTGTCGGCGAGCGTCCTAACCTGGCGAAAGGCCACCGCGAACCGTGCGGCGACCCCGACCAGGCCCACCGCGGCCAGTACCACCGCCGCCCTGGGCAGCCGGAAGTCGTAACCAAGGACGAGGATTCCGACCAGGATGGCGCTGAAGACCAACTGTGGAATCGCGTTACTCCCGCCCGGGGGCTGGAAGTGCGAACGTCGTAGGACGGGCGTCATCCAGCTGGCCACCGCCAGCAGCAATGCCGCGGCAGGCCGCAAGGCATCGAACCAACTGCTGCCGCGGACGTAGTTGCCATTGACGGAGTCGACCATGAACAGGATGTCGGCGACCGCGAAGAGGATGAAGCCGGCGGCGACGACCACCCACCGCCGGTCAGCTCGCCAGCCCAACGCCGACAGCGCGCCCGCCGCGACGGCCAGCAAGAGCAGATCGCCCATCGGGAACGCCAACGCCAAGACCGCTTGGACCCCAGACACCCCGGTGGCAGCGCGGTACGGACCGGATGCGATCGCCACCACCGCGGCCACCGCGGAGCCCGCGATCACCCCGTCCAGCCAGAGGGTGATCGGCAGACGCTTCAGACGCGCCCGCAGCAGCAGGAGCAGACCGGCGAAGAGCAGCGGATAGAAGCAGAGCCACAGGGGCCGGAGCGCGGGCAGGGACCCCAGTGCCGGATAGAGGAAGCTGCGCACCGTCGGAACCATCAGGGCCGCGGCGATCAGCCACCAGGTCCACTGGGCTTCGCGCGAGCACCACGCACGCGCCGCGACGATGACCGCCGCCCCGCAAATCAGTGCAGGGTAGAGCCATCGACCGAGTGTGACGATCGCGGTGGCGTTGCTATCCACCACTGTCGTCGCACCGTATCCGACGACTCCGATCAACAGCGTCGCCAAAGCCACCCGAACGCGGCGCAGCGCAGTTATTGACGGAGACGTCAACGCACTCGCCCTGGTGGGCGGCGGAATCACTTGCGAGGAACCATCCCGCGAGCCCGCAGCCGATTTCGGCACCGGCGGTGCCTGCATGTGCCTTCACCTCGCATCGTTACCGACCCCCCTTGTCAGCCCCCGGCTAGCGCGAGTCGGTCACGTCATTCCGACGAGTTTGCCAGAATCACGATCGAATGCACAGACCGGCTTGGTGCGAAGTCCTCGTGGGTGAGGCAGCGAATCCGGCCGGCACCGCGCCGAACCGTCACACGGCTGACCACACCAGCCGTGGGACTGCGGCGACGCCCGGCCGCCGAACCGATGCCCGTGGTGGCCGACGTTTCGCGATCGCGATGCCACCGATCGAATCCGCTGTTCGCTGGAAGTGCAACGGACGGAAGTTCGGCGCGACGGAGTCGCTAGCGGGCGCTCCACCCGCCGTCCATCGTGTACGACGCACCCGTGACCATTCCGGCACTCGGTGAGGCGAGCCAACCCACAAGGGAAGCAACCTCTTCCGGCTCGACGAGCCGCTTGATCGCACTCTCCTTCAACAGAATGTCGCCAACCACTTGATCCTCGGGGATACCGTGGGTGCGCGCCTGGTCGGCTATCTGCTTGGTCACCAAGGCGGTCCGCACGTATCCCGGATCGACGCAGTTGCTCGTCACGTCGAAGGGACCACCCTCCAAGGCGGTCACCTTCGAAAGCCCTTCCAGCCCGTGCTTGGCGGTGACGTAGGCGACCTTGTATTCCGATGCTCGCAGGCCGTGCACCGACGAGATGTTGATGATCCGGCCGAAACGCTGCCCGTACATGTGCGGCAGCGCGGCACGGATCAGCAGGAACGGCGCCTCCACCATGAGCGCGAGGATGAACCGGAAGCGCTCCGGCGGAAAGTCGATGATCGGGCTGACGTGCTGCACGCCGGCATTGTTCACCAGAATGTCGGTGTCGAGGCGCAGTCCCTCTAGCGCCGCGACATCGGAAAGGTCGACCGTCCAGGCTTTTCCGCCGATCTCCTTGGCCAGTGCCCTCGCGCCCACGTCGTCGACGTCGGCGACGGTCACCGTCGCCCCGCGGGCCGCCAGCTCGCGTGCACACGCCGCACCGATCCCGCTCGCGCCGCCGGTGACCAGGGCAGTGCGGCCCTCGAGGTCGGTCATCGGACTCCTCCTTCTCGCGATGCCCCGCGCCGCCCGCAGATGTGACGCGCCCCACACTAGTGTCTGAACGATCGCTGGGATGGCGGACCGTCGCTCGGTTCTATTTGGGGTCAAGTACGGCGAAATGCCCTAGCGTCGAAGTCGTGCCATTTCTGGAGACCGATGACGGCCGGGCGTACTACCGGCACTGGGCGGCCGAGCAGCCCCGTGCCGCGGTGATCTTCCTGCACGGCTTCGGCGAGCACACCGGCGTCTACCACCGCTACGGCTTCACGCTCAACGCGGCGGGCATCGACCTGTGGGCGGTGGACCAGTTCGGCCACGGACTCAGTCCGGGCGAGCGCGGCGACTTCGGCACGATCGAGGCGAGCACCGCGCTCGCGGATCGCCTCGCGGAGCTGGCGGTGGCCGCGAATCCCGGCATTCCGCTGGTCGCGCAGGGACATTCGTTCGGCGCGGTGGTCACGCTGTCGCGACTGGTCGACGATCCGGACTCCTACCGCGCGGGGGTGGTGTCTGGGGCCCCGCTGGTTCCCATCGCGGGGATGCTCGACGCCGACAGCTCGTTCGACCTGGATCCGGCCTGGCTGTCTTCCGACCCGTTCTACCTCGACACGATGGAGAACGATCCGCTGGCGTTCGTCGACGCCGACGGTGCGCCACTGACCCGGGAACTGGACCGGGCGTGGGACCGGTTCGGCGCCGTCCTGCCCACTCTGTCGGTACCCACGCTGGCAATCCACGGCGCCGACGATCCCATCGCCGACATCGGTGCCGTCCGGGCATACGCCGAGCAGGTCGAGCAACTCCAGCTCGTCGAGATTGCCGGCGGGCGCCACGACATCCTCAACGACACGGCCCACCGTGAGGTCGCGGCTGCCGCCATCGAGTTCGTCCTCGCAGCGCTGCCGTCGTCGTGAATTGGTCGGGGAAGGTGGGCAGGGCACTCGCGGGCATCCTCGCCGCAGGCCTGCTGTCGGCGTCCTGCTCGTCGGGTGGCGGCACGCAGTCCGGCGGCAACGATCCCGGCCCGAAGCTCGACGGCAGCTTCAGCGCCCAGTTCGGCTTGCGCACAACGGTTTTCGGCACCGAGGTGCCCGATACCGGCATCACGGTCAAGTGGGTAGCCCGCTCGGCGTGCTCGGCAGCTGGCTGCGTCGCCACCGTGACGGAGGTCAGGCCCGACAATCCCGGCGACCCTCGACCGCCGACCATGGTGTTCGACTTGGTCAACGACAGTTGGGTGTCCGTGCGCGAGGTGCCTTCGCTGTGCGAGAACTCCAAGGGCGAACCGATCAACGTCCAGGGCTGGCAGGGTTACACGTTGAAACGCCAACCCGACGGCACCCTGGTCGGCACGTACACCAACCGGTCCTCGATCGGCGGGGCGTGCAACAACTCGTCGCAGTCCGTGACGGTCAAACGCACCGGCGACGCCGACCGAGCCGTTGCGGTCGCCGACCCCGCGGCACAGCCGAGCCGGGTCACCTCCCCGGGTTCGGCGTTGTGGGGCACCTACCGTCAGACGCAGACCGATCCGCAAACCGGAGAGGTGTACCCGACCACCGACTACGCCGGCAACACCCAGTGTCTGCGAACCGGGGATCGCTGCCTGACCTACATGGTCGACCCGCAGTCGAAGGCATTGCTGGTGTTGACGTTCGCGGACGGCAAGTGGACGTCGGCCAGCGCCCCCATCGACGAGCAATGCCCCAACGGTCAGCCCGGCTTTTCCGTGCTCACCGGGGAATTCCCGTTACCCCAACCGGTTTCGGACCCTATCGCGGCACTCACGGGCAATCAGCGCACGGTGCGGACCGGCGCGTGTCCGGCGAGTGTGACGCTCGCCGTGAAGCTCGACCGCATCGGCGACTAGCCGGACCCGGTGCTTAGAGCCAGGTGTCGGCGGTGGTGGTGGTCAGAAAGGCGTCGAGATCGTCGCGCCACTGCGCGGGGGTGGTCTTGTCCGGCTCGATGCCGGTGTAGTCGCCGCGATAGAACAGCAAGGGCCTTGGCTTCTTCTTCGGCACCTCGGACAAGGAGTGCACCGCTCCGAACACCACGAAGTGATCCCCACCGTCGTGCACCGAATCGACCGTGCAGTCGATGTGCGCGAGCGTATCCGCGATGACTGGCGAGCCGAGCGAGGAAGGGCTCCAGTCGATTCCGGCGAACTTGTCGGGCTCCTTGGAGCCGAACCGGGCCGAGACGTCCTTTTGCTACTCGTGCAGCACGTTGACGCAGAACTTGCCGCTGGCCTCGATCGCCTGCCAGGACCGCGACTGCTTGGTCGGGCAGAACAACACCAGCGGAGGATCCAACGACAGCGCCGCGAACGATTGGCAGGCGAATCCGACGGGCGCGTCGTCATGCACGGTGGTGATGATGGTGATGCCCGTGGCGAACTGGCCGAGCACGTGGCGGAACGTGCGCGGATCGATGGGCTCGCTGGTCATTGCTCCTCGCGCAAGCGCTCGTCGGCCGACATGCTCTTCAGTCCGCTACTTGAAGCCGATGCTGAAGTCGTGTCCCCACAGGCTGACCGCCGTGCTCTCCCTGGCCACCCAGCCGTCGTCCTCGACTTCGAGTCCCTCACAACCGAACTCGATGTCGAAGCCACCAGGGGTCTTCATGTAGAACGACAGCATCTTGTCGTTGACGTGGCGGCCCAGGGTCGCCGACATCGGCACCTTGCGTCGCAGCGCACGGTCGAGGCACAGTCCGACGTCGTCGCTGTTGCCCACCTCCATCATCAGATGAACGATGCCGCTCGGAGTTTCGCCCGGCATGAACGCGAGACTGTGGTGACGCGGATTGACCCCGAAGAACCGCAGCCATACCGGTGGCCCGTCGGCCGGTCGTCCGACCAACTGCGGTGGCAGCCGCATGGAGTCGCGCAGCTTGAAGCCAAGCACGTCGCGGTAGAAGTGCAGCGACTCCACGTCGTCGCGGGTGGTCAGAACCACGTGACCGAGCCCCTGCTCCTCGGTGACGAACTGGTGGCCGTAGGGGCTGACGACGCGGCGGTGCTCGAGCGCCGCACCGTGGAACACCTCGAGTGTGTTGCCCGACGGGTCGTCGAATGTGATCATCTCGTCGACTCGGCGGTCGGCCAGCTCGGCTGCCGTGGCCTCCTTGTACGGGGTGCCCTCGAGGTCGAGCCGGTTCCGGATCTCCTGCAGCCCTGCGGCATTCGCGGTCTCCCAGCCGGACTGGAGCAATCGGTCGTGCTCGCCGGGCACGATGACCAGGCGCGCCGGAAACTCGTCCATCCGCAGGTACAGCGCGCCGTCTGGGCTCGCTCCAGGCACCCCGGCCCCTTCGACCATGCCGAGCACCTTGAGCCCGTACTCTCGCCAGGCCGCGATGTCGGTGGCCTCGAGACGCAGGTAGCCGAGTGATCGGATGCTCATCTTGCTTCTCCCAAGAAATCGATGGTCAGCTTGTTGAACTCGTCGAATTTCTCGAGTTGGGCCCAGTGCCCGCACTGCCCGAACACGTGTAGCTGCGCACGCGGGATCTGCTTGAGCGCGACCAGCGCGCCGTCGAGCGGGTTGACCCGATCCTCGCGACCCCAGATCAGCAGGGTCGGCTGGCGCAGCTTGTACACCTCGCGCCACATCATGCCGAGCTCGAAGTCGGGGCCCGCAAAGGACTTTCCCATCGCCCGCGCCGCGGCCAGCGACTCGGGCTGGCTCGCGATGGCGAATCGTTCGTCGATCAGTTCGGGCGTGACGAGCTTCTGGTCGAAGACCATGATGCGCAGGAACTTCTCCATGTTCTCGCGCGTCGGATCGGCGGTGAACTTTCCGAGGAGCTTCACGCCCTCGGTGGGGTCCGGCGCGAACAGGTTCACGCTCAAGCCGCCGGGACCCATCAGCACCAGCCGGCCCGCCCGCTTCGGGTTGTCGAGCGCGAAACGCACCGCGGTGCCGCCACCGAGCGAATTGCCCACCAGCGCAGCGCGTTCGATGCCGAGGTGGTCGAACAGGTTCAGCAGCGCCGTGGCGCTGTACCGGTTGTACTGCTCGTGTTCGGTGTGCTTGTCGGAGAGCCCGTAGCCGGGCTGATCGACGGCGAGCACGTGGAAGTGCTGCGCCAGGACGTCGATGTTGCGGCTGAAGTTCGACCAGCTCGATGCGCCAGGCCCACCGCCGTGCAGGAGCACGACCGTCTCGCCGTTGCCGACGCCCGCTTCGTGATAGTGCAGGCGCATGTCCTCGCGGACCTGCGCGTACTGGGAGGTCGATTCGAAGGTGACGTCCGCAATCGCAGTCATCAGACCATCGTGTCAGCCGGTGGCAACCCGAACTCGTTGTTGCCGAAGATCAGGTAGGCCCGTTCGGGTTCGTTGGCCGCGTGCACACGACCGGCGTGAGCATCCCGCCAGAAGCGTTGCACGGGTTGTTCGAGGTTGAGCGCCGTGGCGCCGGAGGCCTCGAACAGCAGGTCGATCGAGGAGATGGCGCGGGCAGTGGCACGAACCTGGTCGCGGCGGGCACGGGCTCGAAGCTCGAACGGGATCTCCTGGTCCGCCTTGAGCAGTTCGTACTCATCGCGGACGTTGCCGATCAACTGACGCCATCCGGCGTCGATGTCGCTTGCCGCTTCGGCGATGCGGACCTTGGCGAACGGGTCGTCCTTGGACTTCTCGCCCGCGAACGCGGCGCGCACACGCTTGCCCTGGTGCTCGACGTGGGCGGCGTAGGCGCCGTAGGCCATGCCCATGATCGGTGCCGAGATGGTAGTGGGATGCACTGTGCCCCAAGGCATCTTGTACACCGGGGCGGTGTTGTTCTCGAGGCCGCCCGCGGTGCGGTCGTTCATCGACTTGTAGGACAGGAAGCGGTGCCGCGGCACGAACACGTCCTTGACCACGACAGTGTTGCTGCCAGTGCCCTTGAGCCCGACGACGTGCCAGACGTCGTCGATGCGGTACTCGCTGCGCGGGATGAGGAAGCTGCCGAAGTCGACGGGGCGGCCGTCCTTGATCACCGGGCCGCCCAGGAACGCCCACGTCGCGTGGCCTGATCCGGACGACCACTGCCACGCACCGCTGACCAGGTAGCCGCCGTCGACGACGGTGCCTGCGCCCATCGGGGCGTACGAGGACGAGATGCGCACCGTCGGGTCGTCACCCCAGACCTCGTCCTGCGCCTGCTGGTCGAACAGCGCGAGGTGCCAGTTGTGCACGCCGATGATCGAGCTCACCCATCCGGTCGAACCGCACGCGCTGCCGAGTCGCCGCACCGCCTCGTAGAAGAGCGTCGGGTCGCACTGCAGCCCGCCCCACTGCTCGGGCTGCAGCAACTTGAAGAATCCGACCTCGTCGAGTTCGGCGATGGTCTCGTCGGGAATCTGCCGCAGATCCTCGGCAGCCTGCGCACGCTTGGCGATCAGCGGCAACAAATCGTCGATGCCGTCTAGGACCGACTGCACGTCGCGTTGTTCAAGGTGGACGTCACTGGAAGTGCCTCCAGGCAGGGTGGGGCCGATACACGATCTAGACAGAGATTAGAACACGTTACGATTTGTGTCGAGTAAGCGCATTCCTACGGCGGCTAGACCTGCGGAAGCTCATTTTTGTAACATGTTCTAGTTCTGACCACGTAGCGAGACCAGAGGGGGATGGCCCGTGACGGACGAGCCGCTCGGCAGCCACGTGCTCGAGCTGCAGTTGGCAGCCGTCGTCGACGAGACCGCCGACGCGCGCTCGCTGATCTTCAAGGTTCCCGACGGATCCCAGATCCCGGCCGACCGGCTGCGGTACGCGCCAGGCCAGTTCCTCACCCTGCGGGTGCCCAGTGACCGAACCGGATCGGTGGCCCGCTGCTACTCGCTGTGCAGTTCGCCGTTCACCGACGACGCGCTGACCGTCACCGTCAAGCGCACCGCCGACGGGTACGCGTCGAACTGGTTGTGCGACAACGCCCATCCCGGCATGCACATCCACGTGTTGGCGCCGTCGGGCACGTTCGTGCCCAAGACCCTCGACGCCGACTTCCTGCTGCTGGCCGCGGGCAGCGGCATCACGCCGATGATGGCGATCCTCAAGTCGGCGCTGTCCGAGGGTGGCGGCAAGGTGACGCTGGTCTACGCCAACCGCGACGAGAACTCGGTGATCTTCGCGGGCGCGTTGCGCGAACTCGCGGCCAAGTACCCCGACCGGCTGACGGTGGTGCACTGGCTCGAGTCGGTGCAGGGACTGCCGTCGGCGTTGGCGCTGGGCGAGCTGATCGGCGCCCTACACCGGTCGCGACGCCTTCATCTGCGGCCCAGGCCCGTTCATGGCGGCAGCCGAGGAAGCCCTCAAGTCCGCAGGCACCGCACCCGAGAAGATCCACATCGAGGTCTTCAAGTCGCTGGAGTCCGACCCGTTCGCCGCCGTGGTGATCGAGGCAGACGACAGCGACGAGGGCCCGGCCACCGCCATCGTCACGCTGGACGGCGAAACCCACGAGATCCGCTGGCCGCGCAACGCCAAACTGCTCGACGTGTTGCTCGACAAGGGCCTCGATGCACCGTTCTCCTGCCGCGAGGGGCACTGCGGCGCGTGCGCGGTGCTGATGAAGAGCGGCGACGTGACGATGGAGTGCAACGACGTGCTCGAGGCCTCCGATCTCGACGAGGGCCTGATCCTCGGCTGCCAGGCGAAGCCGAAATCAGATTCGGTCGAAGTCACCTATGACGAATAAGCCCCGGGCTAACCTGAGCCGCACCGAAGACGAGGGAGCACGATGAAGCGGTTTGCCGGCTCTGCCGCAATGATTTCGGCGACATGGCTCGCCACGGCCCTCGTCACCCCGACTGCCGCGTCGTCGGCCGCGCAGGACTCCGCGACGGCGTCGATCCCGATCGACGCGATCACCACCCTGGAGATCCACACCACCGCCAACTGCGTGAAGGCCGACAACCAGTGCTACTTCGACACTGCGGCGAACCTGCCGCGGCGCGGATGGTGCCTACATCCCGTTCCCCGACGACATTCTACGCAAAGCAGAACACCACTGTGCGGTCGATCGAACCGGATGGTCTATCTCGACTCCGACTTCGAGGCACCGAACACGCGGATGTTCAAGTCCATCGGGCCGGTCGAGTTCGCCACGGTGTACTTCGACGGCGGGCCGCCGGAGAAGTTCATGCTGCACGGCAACACCCGGACGGTCGACTGGTCGACCGGGCAGCCGAAGACCGACGCCGACTTCATCGCGTGCGCCTTCATCCAGGTGGTCTACGGCGGGGTGAACCTGACCACGCCGACCGCCTGCGCGCAGACCACGTACTCCTAACTGGCTGCAGCGAGAACGAGCACCGGCTCGTCGCGGTACAGCTCGGGGAACAGCCGCTTGAGGTCGTTCAGCTTCGGCATGTCGTTGGCCTCGATGTACGCCTACGTGGGGTGTCGAGTTCAGGAAGTCCTGGTGGTACTGCTCGGCCGGGAAGAACTGGCATTCGGCGTCACCGTGGTGACGATCGGTGCCGGAAAGACGGCGGCCTTGGACAGCTGAGCGACGTAGGCCTCCGCGACACGCTGCTGCGTCGCGTCCTGGGTGAAGATCGCGGAACGGTACTGGGTGCCCTCGTCCGGTCCTTGACGGTTGAGTTCGGTGGGATCCTGCACGACTGAGAAGTAGATCCGCAGGAGTTGGCCGAAGCGTCACCTGCCTCGGGTCGTAGGTGATGCGCACCGACTCGGCGTGCCCGGTGTCACCGGTGCTGACCTGTTCGTAGCTCGGGTTCGCCAAATCACCTCCGGCGTAACCGGATTCCGCCTCGGTGACGCCCTTGACGTGTTGGTACACGCCCTGCACACCCCAGAAGCAGCCGCCGGCCAGGACTACCGTTTCGGTTGCTGCCGAGGCAGGTACCGGTTCGTCGACGTCCGGCGCCGGAACCGCGATCGACACCGCCGCGTCGCTCCAGGACGGTATCGCCGGATGGACGGCGATGAACGCCGCCGCGGCGACGCCAAGCAGGACCAGCCCCGTCGCCAGCGGCACCCATCTGCGGGACCTCACGGCTCGCACGTCGGCTTCATGACCCTCAACCTCGTTTCGCACCACGCCAACCAGTGTGCTCGAAAAGCGCCCGCCAGTTTGTTACCGGATGCTGACGAATCGATTCACCGAACCGCTGACCCGGCGCTGCCAGGCCTACATTTGGAGGAATGACCGCCCCGATGACTCCGCGGCCGCAGGCGACTCTCACCCGACGACACGTCCTGCTCGGCACCGCGATGCTCGGCGCGCTGGCCGGATGCGCCTGGCTTCGGTGACTCCGCCGCTGCCGACGCCCCCAACGGGAACCTACGAAGTCGACCACACCGAGCAGGAGTGGCACCAACTCCTCAACCCGCAGCAGTACGACGTCCTTCGCCAAGCGGGCACCGAGTCGCCGTACAGCAGCCCGCTCAACGACGAGCACCGAGCGGGCATCTTCAGTTGCGCGGGCTGTGCGCTCGACCTGTTCTCGTCCACCACCAAGTTCGACAGCGGCACCGGCTGGCCGAGCTTCTGGAAGCCTTTGGACAACGCCGTCATCGAGCGCAAGGACGACAGCCTTGGCATGACGCGCACCGAGGTGCTGTGCCACCGCTGCGGCGGGCACCTCGGCCACGTCTTCGACGACGGCCCCCAACCGACCGGCCTGCGCTACTGCATGAACGGCGTGGCGCTGAGCTTTCGCGCGACCTAGCCGCCATCGCAGGGGCCGCGGTCCGGCCTCAGCGCGGCAAGCCCGAGCAGCCGCTCGCCTGCCAGCGTGAGCAGGATCTGCTCGGTGCCGCCCGCGATCGACAGGCAGCGGGTGTTGAGGAAGTACCGCACGTCGGGCGACTCGACGATGCCCGCGCCGTCGTAGACACTCCATGATCGGAATCTCGGACAGCGTCTGCCGGTACCGCACGCCGATCAGCTTGCGCACGCTCGACGCGGCGCCGGGGTCCTGGCCCCCGACGGCCAGCTGCGCGATCAGCTGGTCGAACAGCGAACCCGACCTGAGCCGAGCCGATCAGCTCCCCGAGCCGGTCGGCTCGGCGGGGTCGAGATCGCAGCTCGGTCGACGCTGCGAGCAGGTGCTCCATGCGCTTGTCCAGCGCGCCGCCGTGCGCCATCGCGACTCGCTCGTTGGCCAGCGTGGTGCGCGCCAGCGGCCAGCCATCGTCGACCTGTCCGACCACCATTTCGTCGGGCACGAACAGGTCGTCGAAGAACACCTCGTTGAACAGGTCGTCACCGGTGATCTCCCGCAGCGGCCGGATGTCGATGCCCGGCGATCTCATGTCGACGAGGAAGTAGGTGATGCCCTTGTGTTTCGGCGCATCGGGTCCGTGCGTGGCCAGGCAGACGCCCCAGTCGCGCCCGGTGCGCCCTCGACGTCCACACCTTCTGTCCGGTGAGCAGCCAACCCCCGTCGGCGCGAACGGCCTTGGTGCGCAGCGAGGCAAGGTCGGATGCCGGCGCCCGGCTCGCTGAACAGCTGGCACCAGAACACGTCGCCGCTCAACGTGGCGGGCATGAATCGCTCGATCTGCTCGGGGCTGCCGTGTTCGAGAATGGTCGGAGCGGCCCACCACCCGATCGACGATGTCAGGGCGCGGTCACGACCCGCAGCCGCCATCTCCTGGTCGATCAGCAGCTGCTCGGCGGGTGCGGCTTCGCGGCCGTACGGCTCGCGGCCAGTGCGGTGCCATCAGTCCCGTGTCGGCGAGCGCCACCTGCCGCTCGTCGGCGGGCAGGGCAGCGACTTCGGCTACGGCAGAGGCGATCTCGAGTTGCAGGTGCGCCACCGAGTCCAGGTCGATGTGCAGATCGCGGCGCACGCCCTGGCCGGTCAACGCTGCGATGCGCCGCAGCCAGCGGGACCGGCCGCCGAGGAACTGCGCGATTCCGAACGCGCGCCGCAGATACAGATGGGCGTCGTGCTCGAAGGTGATGCCGATGCCGCCGAGCACCTGGATGCAGTCCTTCGCGTTGACCTTGGCCGCGTCGATGCCGATGGCGGCGGCGACCGCGACGGCGATGGACAGTTGGCGCTCATCGGGATTCGCGACCGCATTGGCCACGTCGGCGGCCGCCACCGAAATCTGCTCGGAGCGCAGCAGCATCTCGGCGCACATGTGCTTGATCGCCTGGAAGCTGCCGATCGGCTTGCCGAACTGCTCGCGCACCTTGGCGTATTCGGTTGCGGTGTCCAGCGTCCACCGCGCCAGGCCTGCGGCCTCGGCCGCCAGCACCGTCGCCGCGAGATCCTCGAACCCGCTGCGCCGAGACGGGCAGTACCTCGGCGGGCGCGGAGTCCAGCACCACCCGCGCCAGCGGCCGGGAGAAGTCGGTGGCCTTGAGCGGTTCGACGGTGACGCCGTCGGCGGTGGCGTCGACCAGCAGCCAGCCGTCGTCAGCGGGTAGCAGCAGCACACCGGCCGCGTCGGCGCCGAGGACGAACTCAGCCGTCCCGGAAACCGTGCCGTTGCCGTGGCGCAGGTCTGCGGACAACGCGACACCCGCGGTGCGCTCACCGGAGGCCAGCGCCTCGAGCAGCTTCACGTCGGTCGCCGATGACGAGCGTGGCCATCGCCGTGGTGGCGACGGGACCGGGCACCAGGCGGCGGCCGCTTCGTCGATCATCGCGCACAGGTCGTCGACGGTGCCGCCCGGCGCCGCCGTGTTCCTCGGGCAGTCGCGACACCGAAGATGCCCAGCTGCGCCAGGCGGTCGTAGGGCGCGCGCCATGCGTCGGGGTCGCCCTGTTCGACGTCTCGCAGCGGCCTTGACGACGCCGGATCCGGCCGCCCAGCTACGGACGAGTTCGCGCGCGGCAAACTGTTCGTCGGTGACGGTGGCGGACGCGCAAGCCTTATGAGCCATGCCAGGCCCCTCCTAGCCTTGGGCGAGAAGGCCATGCTTCTCACTAGAACGTGTTCTAATGGTGACAGCGATCGAACGTCAAGTCGACCGCCATTACAGCAGGACACCTCGGTGTCCCGGGGGCATGGAGGTGGGAAATCAGAGATCGGCATGCGTATCGTTTTCACCCAGTGCGCAATGTGAAGGAGCTGCCCGTCGCATGTCTGGGTCATCGCTGCCGTCAGTTACCAACTCGGGTTCGGGGTCAGATTCGGCCGCGGGCCCGCGTCAGGTGATGAACGTGGCCGTTCTGGCCGAGTCCGAACTCGGATCCGAAGCGCAGCGGGAACGCCGCAAGCGCATCCTGGACGCGACCCTCGCCATCGCCTCCAAGGGCGGCTACGAGGCAGTTCAGATGCGTGCCGTAGCCGAACGCGCGGATGTCGCCGTCGGCACGCTGTACCGATACTTTCCCTCGAAGGTGCACCTGCTGGTGTCCGCCCTCGGCCGCGAGTTCGAGCGCATCGACGCCAAGACCGACCGGGCGTCGTTGACCGGCGGAACGCCGTATCAGCGGCTCAACGTCATGGTCGGCAAACTCAATCGGTCCATGCAGCGCAACCCGTTGCTGACCGAGGCGATGACGCGGGCGTTCGTGTTCGCCGACGCGTCGGCCGCGGGTGAGGTTGATCACGTCGGCAAGCTGATGGACGGCATGTTCGCCCGCGCGATGAGCGACGGCGAGCCGACCGAGGACCAGTACCACATCGCCCGGGTGATATCCGACGTGTGGCTGTCGAATCTGCTCGCCTGGCTCACTCGGCGCGCGTCGGCCACCGACGTCAGCAAGCGACTGGACCTCGCGGTCCGGCTGCTCATCGGGGACGGCGAGCACCCTAAGATCTGACCGGTGGGTGTTCCTGCCGATCTCGTCCGCGCGCTCGACGGCGCCGCCACCACCGAGCGCCTGCTCGTCGCCTCGGACTTCGACGGCACCCTCGCTCCGATCGTCAACAACCCGGCCGATGCCAGGCCGCTGCCCCACGCCGCCGACGCGCTGATCGCGTTGGCGGCTCTACCGTCCACCACCGTCGCGCTGGTCTCCGGGCGCGCACTGCGCGTGCTGCGCGAGCTGTCGTCGATGCCGCCTGCCGTGCACCTGGTGGGTAGCCACGGCGCGGAGTTCGACTCGGGGTTCGCGCACGACATCGACCAGGAACTGCTGGCACGCATCAACGAGGAACTGACGGCGATCGCGGCGACTCGACCCGGGGTGACCGTCGAACCCAAACTCGCCAGTGTCGCGCTCCACGTCCGCAACGCCAGTCCCGCCGACGGCCGGGACGCGCTCGAGGCGGCGCGGGCGGCCGCCGGGTCCTGGGACGCCGAACTCACCGAGGGCAAGGCGGTGCTGGAGTTCGCGGTCATCTCGACCGACAAGGGCGAGGCGATCGACATCATCCGCGACCGCGATGACGCGACGGCGGTGGTGTTCTTCGGCGACGACGTCACCGACGAGAAGGCCTTTCGACGGATGCGCGACGGCGACCTCGGGGTCAAGGTCGGGCCCGGTGACACGCTGGCGGCATTCCGCGTCGAGTCGCCCGAGGACGTCGCGGCCGCGCTGGCGCACCTGCTGGAGCGCCGCAGTACAGTCGGGCGCTAGTCCCTCGTGAGTCCAAACCGCGGGAACAGCCGGCTTCGTCGGATAGCGTCCGTCAGAACGGTGGAGGTGTGTTGAGTTCGGCGTCGTTGAGGGCGCGCTCGGCCCTGATGCGGTCGGCGCGGGTTTGGCGGTCACCGCCGAGCCTGTGAACGAGGACCACCGTCCGGCCTTCTGCACGCGTCACCGTGCGAACGTTACAAACCACGCCGGTCGACGTCGCGCGCAGCTAAAGTACGGCGGTGCTGACCTGGATCGCGCTTCTGATCCTCATCGTGATCGTGGCCGCGGCGATAATCAGCAGGCTCTTCGTGCGAAGTCGGATACCTGAGCAGGGCTGGTTCGCCGATCCGCCGCGCGCGGCCACCACTTTGTCCGTGGTCGGCACGATGACCGCGGTGTTGCTCGCGTTCGTCATCTTCTTCTCGCTGCAGAGTTACCAACACGCCCGCGACGGCGCGAGCGTCGAAGCCGTGGCGGTCACCGAGCTTCACGATGTCGCCGACGTGTTGGAGGGGCATTCGGGCCGGGCTCTGCACGGGGGACTCATCTGCTATTCGCGCGCCGTCATCTCCGATGAGTGGCCTGCGATGAGCGCAGGAAAGTCCTCGGAGGTGGTGCTTGCCTGGGTCGAGACGATGGGTCGGGACTTCGAGGGCCTTGAGCCGACGAGCGCCAAGCAGGAGGCGGCCTACGCGCAGTGGTTCGACCAGCAGGCGCAACGTCGCGAAGGTCGCCGCGCGCGTCTGGCCCAGGCGACGGCCTCGGTGCCACCGCCGCTGTGGTTCGTGCTGGGTGTCGGTGCATGGGCGGTCGTCGCCTACATGTGCCTGCAAGCGGATAGGCGCGAAGGCCGTCTCATCCAGGCGGCGCCGATCGGCTTAGTCGCGACGCTGGTGACATCGGGCCTACTGGTCGTCTTCCTCCTCGACCACCCCTACGGGGACTGGAGCGGCAGCATCCAGCCCACCGAGATGCGCCACGCGCTCTCACTAATCGACGACGGCCACCCCGCGCCGTGCGACGAACGAGGCAACCCGACGTAAAGCGTGTCGGAAACGGCGTGCCCGGCGAATCGCGCCTCTTCACGGTCGGCTCTTCGTAGGGCTTGTGCAGCCGGTGAATTCGGCAGTAGCACTTGAGATTTCCGGGATGCGTCGCGCCGGCGGGGTAGGCCACGGTGTGGTCGATGTGGCGTATGTCGCGCTGTCTGTCGCAACCCACGGCGCGACAGGGACTAGGTACCGGCGCTAAGCCGGCGGGCCGGACGTGCGGCCCCGTATCACCTCGGTGTCGAGCAGCTCGACCACGGGCAGGCCGGAGCGCGGCGGGTTGTGCAGCAGGTGTCCGGCGCGCCTGCCCTTCTCGATGCTGGACTGCTTCACCGTGGTGAGGCCTCGCGCCAGCGCATCGGGCACGCCGTCGAAACCGGTCACGGTCATCTGGCCCGGTACGTAGATGCCCCGCGCCCGCAGGTGATCCATCGCCGACAGCGCCAGCACGTCGGCGGTGCACATCAACGCGGTGATGCGGGGATTGACCTCCAGCGCTACCTTTGCCGCGGCACCGCCGGACGTCGGTCGGTGCTCGTAGCTCTCCACGACGATCAGGGCATCGGGATCCAACCCGGCGTCGCGCATCGCGTCGTGCACGCCGTTGATGCGTTCCCGCTGTACGTGGAAGTGCGGCGAGTTGACCCGCTCCGGATCGGCGACCGCCGCACTTGCCTCGCCATGTGTCCAGTCGCGACCCAGGCGCATCGTCAAGAGGCCGATCTCGCGATGCCCGAGGCCGACCACGTGCTCCGCCATGGCCCGCATCGCCGCACGGTCGTCGATGCCGACGCGCGAAGTCCCAGGCAGATCCTTGGGTTGATCGACGACGACGAGGGGCAGGGCGCGCTGCGCAAGCACCGGCAGGTACGGGTCGTCGTCGGAGGCCGAGTAGACCACGAACCCGTCCACCCCTGCGGCCAGTACCGCGGCCGTTCCGTCGCCCACGCTGCGGGTGGGTCCGGCCGAGACGAGCAGCAGGCCCTGCCCCGCCTCGTCGCACGACTCGGCCAGGCCCGCGACGAAGTCCAGGGCGGCCGGATCGCTGAACGAGAGTTGGAGCGGCTCGGTGAGGATCAGGCCGACGGCGCCGGCCCTGCGGGTGCGCAGCGAGCGCGCCACCGGATCGGGCCCGGCGTAGCCCAGCCGCTTCGCAGTCGCCAGCACCCGCTCGCGCAGGTCGGCCGACAGTTGGTCGGGCCGGTTGTAGGCGTTGGAGATCGTGGTGCGCGAAACCTTCAGTTCGGCGGCCAGAGAGGCCAGAGTCGCCCGCCGTCTCGGCGCTGGACCTCTGGACATGCTCTGTGACGCTAGCCGATGGGCCGCCCGGGGTCGGCAATGAGCGCGCCGTGGCTCGTCGTCGGAATCTTGCTGATCGACTGCCGGTACGTTGCGCAACCGCCCAGACCACCAGCCAGATCACGCACACGATGCTGACGATCACGAAGCTGGGTGGCACGTTGAACATCGCCGACAACCGCCAGCCCCAACCACACCGACACGATCGCCAGCACGGTGGACACGGCCATCGCGAGTCCTGGTCGGGCGGTCAGCATGATCGCCGTCGCCGCCGGGGTGACCACCAGCGCGAACAGCAGCAGCGTCCCGACGGCCTGTACCGCCATGGTCACGGCAAGACCGAGCAGCGCCATGAAGACCACGGAGAGCAGCCGCACCGGGACGCCCTTCGCTCCTGCGACCTCGGGGTTGACCGATGCGAACAACAGTGGCCGGTAGACGAATCCGACGACCAGGGCCAGCACCGCGACGGCCACGGTGAACGTGATCAGTTGCTCGTGCGTCACGGCGAGCAGGTTGCCGAACAGCACGTTGGTCACGGTGCTACTGCTCTTGGTGGCCAGCGAGCTGAAGAACAACCCCAGTCCGGTGGCCGCGGCCAGCACCGTCCCGGTCGCCACCTCGCGCTCGTCGGCCCGCTTGCCGAGCGCCCCGATGATCAGCGCCCCGCCGATGCAGAAGGTGGCCAGGCCGACCGTCACCGGCAGCCCGAGCAGCACCGCGCCGGTGGCACCGGGAAATCCGATGTGGGCCAGGGCATGTGCGGCGAAGGCGCTGTTGCGCACGACGATGAAGTATCCGATCAGGCCCGCCGCCAGGGCCACCAGAGTGCCGCCCAGCAGCGCATTGCGCATGAACACCGACGTCAAGATCTGCCACCAATTGTCTTGGTAGCCAAGGGCGCCAAGGGACATGATCGAGGTATGCATCAGGCGTTCCGCATGTAGAGGTCGCCCTGCGGAGTGTGGACGACCTGAATCGGAGGTGCCGTAGAGGTGGCTGAGCAGGTCGGCGTTGACCACCTCGTCCATCGAGTCGAAGTGGGCGTGGCCGTCCAGTAGGTAGATCGCGCCGTCGAGGATGCCGAGCAGTGGGTTCAGATCGTGCGCGACGACGAGGATCGTGACGCCGAGCTCGGCCCTGATCCGCGCGAGCAGGGTGACGATGTCGCGTTGGTTGCGCAGGTCCAGCGCGGTCAGCGGCTCGTCGAGGATCAGCAGCTGCGGCCGGCTGACCAGTGCCTCGGCGATCGCGATGCGTTGCCGCTGGCCACCGGACAGCTGGGACAACCGGCGCTGGGCGAACTCCGTGGCGTCGACGGCCTCCAGGATCTGCGTCGACCCGGCGCCGCTGTTCGGCGTCGGCCCGGCCGAACCCCCAGCGGTTGCCGCTCAACCCGAGCAGTACCGCGTCGCAGGCGCGGATCGCGTTGCCCGCCGCAGCGGCGTAGTTCTGCGGCACGTAACCGATCAGCCCGGTGGCCGCGCCCGGTGGCTTGCCGAGCACCCTGACCTCCCCGGATGCGGTGGGAATCATCCCAAGCACCGCGTGCAGCAGGGTGGTCTTCCCCGAGCCGCTGGAGCCGATCACCGCGATGATCCCGCCGGACGGCACGTCGAACGTGCCCTCCGACCAGATCAGCCGGCCGCCGCGGACGACGCTGACGTCGTCGAACGACAGTGCCGGAGTTGAGGCGTCGAGGTCAGGCCCAAGGTCAGGCACTGACACCGAGCGCCTTGGCGAGGTCGGTGAGTTGGTCCACCTGCCAAGCCTCGAACGATTTCGCGCCCGGCGCCACCGTTTCGGTGACGTTGACCACCGGGATGCCCGCGGCCTGGGCGGCGCTGCGGATCTGCTCGGGCACCGATCCCTCGGTCTGCGTGTTGTAGATCAGCACGTCGACGCCCTTGGCGGCGAGCAGTTTGTGGAACGCGTCGAGATCCGCGGGCGACGGATCGGCCTCGTTGCTCGACCGCGGCCTGGTATCCCGCGGGCGTCCTGTTCTGCAGGCCGACCGCAGTGGCCATGTAGTCGAACACGCTCTCGGTGGCGGCGTACGTCTTGCCCGACGAGGCGGCCTTGATCGCGGCGATCTCGCCGTCGTAGTCGCTTCAGCGACTCGGTGAAGGCGGCGCGACGGTCCTTGAAGTAACCGGCCGCGTCGGGGCGCCAGCTTGCTCAGCTGGGCGGTCACCGCGTCGGCGACGCCGGTCACCGCCGCCGGGCTGTACCAGACGTGTGGGTTGGTCCCCTCGGACTGGTCGTCGGCGCCGCTGGTCTCGATGGCGTTGACCACCGGCGCATTCGGGGCCGAACTCGCCGCGAGCTTGGTCGCCCACTCGTCGTAGTGCCCACCGTCGACGACGACCAACTGGGCGTCCTGGAACGTCACGGCGTCGGCCGGCGACGGCTCGTAGTCGTGCGGATCGACCGACGAGCTGGCCAGCACGGTCTTGACCTTGGCGCAGCCGCCGCCGAGCTGGGAGACGATGTCACCCCACTGATCGACGCTCACCACCACGTTGACGGGCGTCGTCGGGCAGGCGGGCGCGTCGCTGGTGGTCGAAGCGGCGATCGTCTTGTCCCCGCCTGCGGAACACGAGGCCAGCCCGAACGGGGCGGCCAGCAGGGCGGCGGTCGCCAGAACGCGAAGCGAAGACGTCATCACAGCGATAACGATAACCGTTTTCATCAATGGTTCGCACGCGGGCCTCCCAAGTCCGTCCGATCGGACGACTCAGCCGCCGGTGGCGACCGGGCGCGCGGGCTCCGCACACCACTGCGACCACGAGCCGGGGAACAGCGCGGCGTCCACCCCTGCCGCGGCCAGCGCCGCGACCACCACCGACGCCGTCACGCCCGATCCGCAGTACGCGCCTGCGGCATCACCCAGCGCCCGCGACGAGGTCCGCTCGAGCGAGGAACGCGCCGTCCGTGCCGAGCAGCGCCGTGCTCGGCACGTTGGTGGCGCCGGGCACGTGGCCTGCCACCGGGTCGACCGGTTCGACGTCACCGCGGAAGCGTTCCGGCGCACGCGCGTCGACCAGCCGCGGGCCGAGGGCGGCCGCCTCGTCGGCGGTCAGCGTCGGCATCGCGCCGGCGTAGAGGTCGTCGTGCGGGACGGCGACGTCGCCGGGTTCCGGTGTGACGGCACCGGTCTCGCAGCGCATGCCCCGCCCGCGCGGTCCACGCGGCCAGCCCGCCGTCGAGGATCCGCACGTCTGCCAGGCCTGCCGCCTTGAGCACCCACCACGCCCGCGCCGAGCCCGCACGGTTCCAGTCGTCGTAGGCCACGACCGTCGTGCCGGGCCCGATCCCCCACCGCCTCGCCGCCGCCTCGACGGCCCGTCCGGAGGGCAGCGGATGTCTGCCCCGTCCCGTCACGGCGTGATCGGTGAGGTCGTCCTCGAGGGACACGTACACCGCGCCCGGCACGTGGCCCGCCTCGTAGGCCGCCCGTGCCGTCGGGACGGCCCAACTCCCAGCGCACGTCGAGGATCGCCAGCGGCGCCCCCGCGGCGATCAGTCGCTCGCAGTTCGGTTGCGGTGACCAGCACCTCGGCGCGCATGCCCATGAACGTACGCTGGCCCGCGTGGGCGAGCACGCGTTCAGCGCCGCGGAGCAGCGGGCCGTGTACCGGGCCATCGCCGAGCGTCGCGACATGCGCCGGTTCGTGCCGGGCGCGGTGGTGTCCGACGACGTCCTGACCCGGCTGCTGCGGCGCGGCGCACGCCGCACCCAGCGTCGGTCTGATGCAGCCGTGGCGGTTCATCCGGATCACCGACGACGCGCTGCGACGCCAGATCCACGGTCTGGTCGACGAGGAGCGGCTGCAGACCGCACAGGCGCTGGGGCCGCGCGGCGACGAGTTCCTGGCGCTCAAGGTGGAGGGCATCCTCGAGTGCGCCGAACTCCTCGTCGTCGCTCTCGGCGAGGGCAGGGCCCGGCACGTGTTCGGCCGTCGCACGTTGCCGCAGATGGACCTGGCCTCGGTGTCGTGCGCCATCCAGAACCTCTGGCTGGCCGCGCGGGCCGAGGGCCTTGGCCTCGGCTGGGTGTCGATCTTCGACCCGGACCGGCTCGGGCGGCTGCTCGGCCTGCCCGACGACGCCGAACCCGTGGCGATCCTCTGCCTTGGCCCAGTGCCCGACTTCCCCGACCGGCCCGCCCTCGAGATCGACCAGTGGACGCTCGGGCGTCCGCTTGCCGAGTTCGTGTCGGAGAATCGCTGGCCGGGATCACCATCGCCGGCCGTAGGCTTGCCGTCGTGCCAGCCGTGACGGTCGACCTCAACGCCGATCTCGGTGAGGGCTTCGGCGTGTGGCGCCTCGGCGACGACGACGCCATGCTCGACCTCGTCACCAGCGCCAACGTCGCATGCGGATTTCACGCGGGCGACCCCGCCGGACTGGCCCGCGCCTGTCGGGCCGCCGCTGCGCGCGGGGTCCGCATCGGCGCGCAGGTCGGCTACCGCGATCTGGCCGGCTTCGGCCGCCGCTTCATCGACGTCGCCCCCGAGGACCTGATCGCCGACGTGATGTACCAGATCGGCGCACTTGCAGGCCCTTGCCCATGCCGCGGGCTCGACGGTCAGCTACGTCAAACCCCATGGTGCGCTGTACAACACGATCGTGACCAACCACGATCAGGCCGACGCGGTCGCCGAGGCGGTGCACGCGATCGACCCAGGGTTGTCCGTTCTCGGCCTCGTCGGGGTCGGCGTTCTTCGCCGCCGCCGAACGCCTCGGCCTGCGCACGGTGCCCGAGGCGTTCGCCGACCGCGCGTATCGCGCTGATGGACAACTGGTTTCGCGCCGTGCACCCAACGCGGTGCTGCAGCGACCCCGCAGCGATCGCCGACCGGGTGGCGTCGATGGTGACCAAGGGCCGGGTCGGCGCCGTCGACGGATCGACCATCCCGATCACCGTGGAATCGGTTTGCGTACACGGGGATTCGCCGGGCGCCGTGCAGATCGCCACCGCCGTCCGCGACCGCCTGATGGCCGACGGCGTCACGCTGGCGGCGTTCACCTGATGCGGCTCAGACTCGGCCGGCCGGACCTGCGGGACTACGCGGACTACTTCGACGCAGCCCGCGGCCACCCCGGCGTCGCCGCTGACCGTGACGTGGGCGGGCGTCACCACGCTGTTGATCGACGACGGCGCGTCCGCACTGATGACCGACGGCTTCTTCTCGCGGCCCAGCCTCGCGGCGGTTGGGACGCGGCGGCTGTCGCCGTCCTCGCCGCGCATCGACGGTTGCCTGGCGCGCCTCGGGCGTGGACCGGCTCGAGGCCGTGCTGCCCGTACACACGCACTTCGACCACGCGATGGACTCCGCGGTCGTCGCCGACCGGACCGGCGCCAGCGTGGTCGGCGGCACGTCGGCGGCCCAGATCGGCCGCGGCGGCGGGCTGCCCGACGACCGGATCGTCGTCGCGACGCCCGGCGAGCCAATCGCGTTGGGCGCCTTCGACGTCACCCTCATCGAGGGCCGAGCACTGCCCGCCGGACCGCTTCCCCGGCGTCATCACCGCTCCCGTCGTCCCGCCGGTGAAGGTCGCCGCGTACAAGTGCGGCGAGGCCTGGTCCACGCTGATCCGCCACCGCGCCACCGATCGCAGCCTGCTGGTCGTCGGCAGCGCGGGATACGTACCCGGCGCGCTGGCCGGCCAGCGGCCGACGTGGTCTATCTCGGCATCGGGCAACTCGGTCTGCAGCCGGAGACGCTACGTGGTCGAGTACTGGACCGAGGCGGTGCGCGCGGTCGGCGCCCGCCGGGTGGTGCTGATCCACTGGGACGACTTCTTCCGGCCCCTGCACGCGCCGCTGCGCGCGCTGCCCTACGCCGGCGACGATCTCGACGTCTCGATGCGGGTGCTGGCCCGCCTGGCGCGTGAAGACGGCGTGCCCCTTCACCTTCCGACGCTGTGGCAGCGCGCTGACCCGTGGAGCTGACGCTCGCGCTCGCTGGCGCTGGCCGTGGTGCTCGGCGTTCGCGATGTTCCGCCCGCGCGGCTGGCCGGAGGCCGTCGCGGCGGTGCCCGCTGCGGCACTGCTGATCGCCACCGGCGTGGTCTCGTGGGACGACGCGCTCGCCGAGGTGAACGAGCTGCTGCCCGTCGTCGGATTCCTTGCCGCGGTGCTGGTGCTGGCGAAGCTGTGCGACGACGAGGGCCTGTTCCACGCCGCGGGCGTGGCGATGGCCCGCCGCAGCGGGGGCGAGCCCCGCAGGCTGCTGGGCACGGTGTTCGTCATCGCCGCCACCACGACGGCGGTCCTGAGCCTGGACGCGACCGTCGTGCTGCTGACGCCGGTGGTGCTGGCGACCGCTCGGACGCTTGGCATGCCGTCCCGGCCGCACGCGTACGCCACCGCGCATCTGGCCAACACCGCGTCGCTGCTGCTGCCGGTGTCCAACCTGACCAACCTGCTGGCCTTCAGCGCGGCGGGTCTGACCTTCGCGCACTTCAGCGCCGTCATGGCGCTGCCGTGGCTCCTGGCGATCGGCGTGCGAATACCTGTTGCTGCGCTGGTTCTTTCGGCGCGAACTGCGCGAGGCGCCGACCGCCGAGGCCGACCCCGCCACCCGCCGAGCTGCCGGTCTTCGTCCTCGTCGTCCTCGGCACTGACGCTGGCCGGATTCGCGGGCACCTCGCTGCTCGGCGTCTCACCGGCGTGGGCCGCGCTGGCGGGTGCCGTCGTGCTCGGTGTGCGCGGCCTGGCGCAGCGGCGCAGCACGCTCGCCGGGATCGCCGGCGCCGCCAACGTGCCGTTTCTCGCGTTCGTGCTGTGCCTCGGCGTGGTGGTGACCGCGGTGATGCACCACGGCCTCGACGACGCGATGCGCGACGTGCTGCCCACCGGGACGACGTTGCCCGCGCTGCTCGGCATCGCCGTGGTCGCCGCGTTGCTGTCGAACGTCGTCAACAACCTGCCCGCCGTGCTGGTGCTGCTGCCGTTGGTCGCCGGGGCGGGACCCGCGGCCGTGCTGGCCGTGCTGGTCGGGGTGAACGTCGGACCCAACCTGACCTACCCCGGTTCACTGTCGAATCTGCTGTGGCGCAGCGTCGTTCATCGCGATGGCCTGTCAGCCGGATTCGTCGAGTTCAGCCGTGTCGGCCTGTGCACGGTGCCCGCAACGCTCCTCGTGGCGGTGCTCGGCCTGTGGGCCGGAATCCAGCTGTTCGGAGTCTGACGCGCCGTCGTGGGCCGAGTCAGTGCCTGCGCTGGCGGGCGATCTCGGCCAGCACGACGCCCGCGGCCACCGATGCGTTGAGCGACTCCGTCGGGCCTGCCATCGGGATCGACACGATCGCGTCGCAGTTCTCCCGGACCAGGCGCGAGAGGCCCTTGCCCTCCGAGCCGACCACCACGACCATCGGCCCGGCTGCCGTCGATCTCGTCGAGGGCGGTGTCCCCGTCGGCGTCGAGTCCGACCACCTGCAGACCGGCATCGCGACCAACTCTTGAGCGTGCGGTTGAGGTTGGTCGCGCGGGCGACCGGCAGCCGGGCGGCCGCACCCGCGCTGGTGCGCCACGCGACCGCGGTGACCGACGCCGACCGCCGCTGCGGGATCACCACCCCGTGGCCACCGAAGGCGGCGACCGAGCGCACGATGGCGCCGAGGTTGCGCGGATCGGAGATGTTGTCCAACGCCACCAGCAGCGCGGGCGCGACGTCGTTGGTCGCCGTCTTCAGCAGGTCGTCCGGATGCGCGTAGTCGTACGGCGGCACCTGCAGCGCGATGCCCTGGTGCAGACCGTTGGTGCTCATCCGGTCCAGGTCGACGCGCGGCACCTCGAGGATGGCGATCCCGGAATCGGCTGCGCGCGTGACGGATTCGGTCATCCGCTCGTCGGTCTCCGCGCCGAGCGCGACGTAGAGCGCGGTGGCGGGGACACCTGCGCGCAGGCACTCGACCACCGGGTTGCGACCGAGCACGATCTCGGTGTCGTCGGTCTTCGCTGCTGCCGGCGACGCTGCTGCTGCTTGGCGGCCTTGGCGGCGCGCTTGGCGGCCGGATGGTGGGGCCGCTGATGCGCGGGCGGCGTGGCGCCCCTGCCCTCCAGCCCGCGTCGGCGAACACCACCGGACCCGACGACGGGGCCCTTCTTGGTGCCGTCCTTGCGCACTGCGCCGCGGCGCTGCGAGTTGCCTGCCATTTACTTCGTGTTCCCGTCCAGCAGCGCCCACTGCGGTCCGTCGGCGGTGTCGGTGACGTCGATGCCTGCGTCCTTGAGCCGGTCGCGAATCTCGTCGGCCTGCGCCCAGTCCCGCTGTTCGCGCGCCGGCGTGCCGCTGCGTCAGCGCCCACCTGCACCAGCACGTCGACGGCGGCCAGCGCCGCCGACGTCTCGTCGCGCGACTCCCAACGCTCGTCGAGCGGGTCGCAGCCGAGGATGCCCATCATCGCCCGGATCGACCGCGCGTGCAGCCATCGCGGTCTCGTGGTCGCCCGCGTCGAGCGCCCGGTTGCCCTCGGCCCGCGCCGCGTGCACCTCGGCCAGCGCCATCGGCACGGCGAGGTCGTCGTCGAGCGCGGCGGCGAACTTCGGCGTCCAGTTCGCCGGGCACCACGGTGCCGACGCGGCTGCGCACCCGGTGCAGGAAGTCCTCGATGCCCGTGTACGCCTTCACGGCGTCCTGCAGCGCGGTCTCGGAGAACTCCAGCATCGACCGGTAGTGCGCACTGCCCAGGTAGTAGCGCAGTTCGGCGGGCCGGACCCGCCGCAGCACCGCGGGGATCGACAGCACGTTGCCAAGCGACTTGCTCATCTTCTCGCCGCCCATGGTGACCCAGCCGTTGTGCAGCCAGTACCGGGCGAAGCCGTCGCCGACGGCCTTGGCCTGGGCGATCTCGTTCTCGTGGTGCGGGAACACCAGGTCCATGCCGCCCGCGTGGATGTCGAACTCCGGGCCGAGATAGGTCTCGCACATCGCGACGCATTCGGTGTGCCAGCCGGGGCGGCCCCTGGCCCCCACGGCGTCGGCCACGACGGCTCACCGGGCTTGGCGCCCTTCCACAGCGTGAAGTCGCGCTGATCGCGCTTGCCGGTCGCGACGCCCTCGCCCTGGTGCACGTCGTCGATCCGGTGGCCGGACAGCTGGCCGTAGTCGGGGTAGCTCAGCACGTCGAAGTAGACGTCGCCCCCGCCGGTGTAGGCGTGCCCGTCGTCGATCAGCCGCTCGATCAGCTCGACCATCTGGGTGATGTGCCCGGTGGCGCGCGGCTCGGCCGACGGCGGCAGCACGCCGAGCGCGTCGTACGCCTCGGTGAAGGCCCGCTCGAAGGTGGCTGCCCACTCCCACCACGGCCTGCCCGCGTCGGCGGCCTTGTTGAGGATCTTGTCGTCGATGTCGGTGACGTTGCGGATGAATGCGACGTCGTAGCCCTTGGCGGTCAGCCAGCGCCGCAGCACGTCGAACGCGACGCCGCTGCGCACGTGACCGATGTGGGGCAGGCCCTGCACGGTCGCCCCGCAGAGGTAGATCGACACGTGGCCGTCGCGCAGCGGGACGAACTCGCGCACGGCACCGGTCATGGTGTCGTGTAGCCTCAGGCCGCCTTGGCGGCCTCCGCGATCGGTCACGACGGGCCAGCTTACCGGCCTATTCGGCGCTCAACCGTCAACACCAGCCACATCCTGATCACGAGAGCGGTCGCGATGGCCGCCAGACCCTCTCCCGCGACCGGTCAGACCGAGGCCGTCGGTGGTGGTCGCCGACACCGATACCGGTGCGTCCAAGCAGTCCGGACAGCACCTTCTGCGCCTCGACACGGCGCGGCCCGATCTTGGGTCGATTGCCGATCACCTGAACCGCGGCGTTGCCCACCCGGTAGCCCTCGGCGGTCGAGCAGGGCGTGCACGTGGCGCAGCATGTCGGCGCCGCTGACACCGCGCCACTCGTCGCGGCCGGTGCCGAACACCTCGCCGAGGTCACCGAGGCCGGCAGCGCTCAGCAGCGCGTCGCACAGCGCGTGCGCCGCGACGTCACCGTCGGAATGACCGGCGCAGCCGTCGGCGTCGTCGAACGAGCAGGCACAGCAACCAGCACGGACGCCCGGCTTCGATGGGGTGTACGTCGGTGCCAAGACCGATGCGGAGGTCACTGCTCATCGCGCAGCGCTCATCGCCGCATCGACGTGCCGTCAGGACGCGGCGGCCAGAACCTCGTCGAGGATGGTCGCGGCCTTCTCGTCGTCGGTGTTCTCGGCGAGTGCCAATTCACCGACCAGGATCTGCCGGGCCTTCGCCAGCATGCGCTTCTCGCCCGCCGACAGGCCACGCTCCTGATCACGACGCCACAGGTCGCGGACGACCTCGGCGACCTTGTTCACGTCGCCGGACGCCAGCTTCTCGAGGTTCGCCTTGTAGCGGCGCGACCAGTTGGTCGGCTCCTCGGTGTGCGGGGCGCGCAGCACCTGGAAGACCTTGTCGAGACCCTCCTGGCCAACCACGTCACGAACGCCGACGTACTCGGCGTTGTCTGCGGGAACTCGAACGGTGAGATCGCCCTGAGCGACCTTCAGGACGAGATATTCTCGCTGCTCGCCCTTGATGGTTCGGGTTTCGATCGCCTCGATCAATGCAGCACCGTGGTGTGGATAGACAACGGTGTCTCCGACCTTGAAAATCATCAGATTAGAGCCCCTTTCACTACTCAATGTTAGCACGGCGCCCAGACACGCGTGGAACAACGATGCAGGTCAGGGGCACCATGGGTGAAGACTAGGGGTTGACAGGGTGACGAATCCGTGCAACGCGCGGCCCCTCCAGCGAACCCGCACGGCCGTTCCGGCCGCCTTCGGCCGGCCGCCGAGCGCGCCTGCACACGGGCCGTCGAGCCGCCACGCGAACCGGGATTCGACCACCGCGCGCCCTCGGCTACCGCGGCCAACCGCCACCTACTACTCTGCATAGTCGAAACACCCGACGACGCCACGGTCGTCGTCGTCGGCCGAGCAGGAGGCTTGAGTGAACCGCCAACAGATCGCGCGCCTTCGCCGTCACCTCGGGCCTGAGCCGCCTGCGGGCTGGCCGCAGCGGTCGTCCTGACCGGCTGCAGCGCGGGCCAGGTCGTCGCAGACCGCCGTCCAGGAGCCCGCGGTCAACGGCACCAACGCCATGGCGGGCGATCCCGTGTCCGGCGTCGCGCTGCGCAACGTGCACCTGCGGGCCCCGCAGACCGTCGACTACGTGCGGCCCGGCAGCAACGTCGACCTGCTGTTCGTGGCCGTCAACGAATCGGCCGCCGACGGCCGACCGCCTGGTGTCCATCACCTCCGACGTCGGCACGGTGGCGGTGACCGGCGAACCCGACGCGTGCCGCCCGGCGGCACGCTGGTCGTCGGCACACCCGACGGCCAGCCCAGCCCGCTCGACGCCACCGAGGGCGCCGACACCGCCGAAGCCGCGAGTCACGCTGACCAAGCCGATCAGCAACGGCCTGACCTACGACTTCACGTTCACGTTCGAGCGGTCCGGGTGCGACCACCGTCGCAGGTGCCGATCTCGGCGGGCGAGGCCCCGCGTCGCGAGGCACCAAGGGCGCCGGCGGAGGCCGACGGGTCCGACACGGGCGGCCACCGCTAGCCTCGCTGCGCGTTTCTGTCGGCGCCGACGGATACCGTCACGGAGTGGCTCGATCGGGTTCCAAGGCGCGTTCGCAGTATCCGGTGCTCGGAATGCGGGCACGTCGCCGCCAAGTGGGTGGGCCGCTGCCCCGACTGCGGCACCTGGGGCACGGTCAACGAGGTCGCGGTGCTCACCGCGCTCGGGTCCGCGCCCGGCGCGCCGCGCGGTCGCGCCCACCTCGCCCGCCGTCCCGATCAGCTCCATCGATCCCGGCGCCACGCGCCACTTCCACACCGGCATCAGCGAACTGGACCGCGTGCTGGGCGGCGGCCTGGTCCCCGGCTCGGTGACCCTGCTGGCCGGCGATCCCGGCGTCGGCAAGTCGACGCTGCTGCTCGAGGTCGCCCACCGCTGGGCAGCAGACCGGGCCGCCGGGCGCTGTACCTGTCGGGTGAGGAGTCGGCCGGCCAGATCCGGCTGCGGGCCGAACGCACCGGCTGCACCCACGACGAGGTCTTCCTGGCCGCCGAATCCGACCTGCAGACCGCGCTCGGCCACATCGAGGAGGTCCAGCCCGTCGCTGGTGGTGGTCGACTCGGTGCAGACCATGTCCACCACCGAGGCCGACGGCGTCACCGGCGGCGTCACCCAGGTGCGCGCGGTGACGACGGCGCTGACCATGGCGCGCCAAGACCACCGGCATCGCGATGCTGCTCGTCGGCCACGTCACCAAGGACGGCGCCATCGCCGGGCCCGCGCTCGCTGGAGCACCTCGTCGACGTCGTGCTGCACTTCGAGGGCGACCGGGCGTCGGCGCTGCGCATGGTCCGCGGCGTCAAGAACCGATTCGGCGCCGCCGACGAGGTCGGTTGTTTCCTGTTGCACGACAACGGAATCGAGTGCGTCGCCGACCCGTCCGGACTGTTCCTGGATCAGCGGCCCGCCCCGGTGTCGGGCACCGCGGTGACGGTGACGCTGGACGGCAAGCGCCCGCTGATCGGCGAGGTCCAGGCGCTCATCGGGTCGGCCGTCACGCGGGTCCCCGCGGCGTGCGGTCAGCGGCATCGACTCGTCGCGCGCCGCGATGATCACGGCCGTGCTGGAGAAGCGCGCCAACCTGTCGGTCGGCACGTACGACATCTACCTGTCGACGGTCGGCGGCATGCGGCTGACCGACCCGTCGTCGGATCTCGCGGTCGCGCTGGCCATCGCGTCGGCCTACGCCGACCTGCCGATGCCCGCCACCGCCGTCGCGATCGGCGAGGTCGGCCTGGCCGGCGATCTGCGCCGGGTCACCGGCATGGACCGCCGGCTCGCCGAGGCCGCCAGGCTGGGGTTCACGTGTGCCATGGTGCCGCCCGGCGTGCCGGCCGGGCCCGCCGGGTTGCAGGTGCATCAACGCGGACAACATCACGCGGGGCGTTGCAGGGTTCTGCGCAAGATCGCGGACAATGGCGGCCGATCCGAGGAGACGAGATGGCCGTGAAGTCGGGCGGTAGGACCGCACGCGGCAACGTGGTGCAGCTCGCGCGGCCCACGCTGCGCGAGACGCTGGGCCGGCTGGCCCCCGGCACCGCGCTGCGCGACGGCCTGGAACGCATCCTGCGCGGGCCGCACCGGGGCGCTCATCGTGCTCGGCTACGACGACAGCGTCGAGGCCATCTGCGACGGCGGCTTCTCGCTCGACGTCCGCTACGCCCCCACCCGGCTGCGCGAGCTGTCGAAGATGGACGGCGCCGTCGTGCTGTCCAGTGACGGCTCCCGCATCCTGCGGGCCAACGTCCAGCTGGTGCCCGATCCCTCGATCCCCACCGACGAGTCCGGCACCCGGCACCGCTCGGCCGAGCGCACGGCCGTGCAGACCGGCTATCCGGTGGTGTCGGTGAGCCACTCGATGAGCATCGTGACGGTCTACGTCGCCGGCGAGCGGCACGTCGTGCCCGATTCGGCGACCATCCTGTCGCGCACCAACCAGACCATCGCCACGCTGGAGCGCTACAAGTCCCGGCTCGACGAGGTCAACCGGCAGCTGTCCACCGCCGAGATCGAGGACTTCGTGACGCTGCGCGACGTGATGACGGTCGTGCAGCGCCTCGAGATGGTGCGCCGGATCAGCCTGGAGATCGACGCCGACGTCGTCGAACTCGGCACCGACGGACGTCAGCTCAAACTGCAGCTCGAAGAGCTCGTCGGCGACAACGACACCGCCCGCGAGCTCATCGTCCGCGACTATCACGCCAACCCCGACCCGCCGACCACCACGCAGGTGACGGCCACGCTCGACGAGCTCGACGCGCTGTCGGACAACGAACTGCTCGACTTCACCGCGCTGGCAAGGGTTTTCGGATATCCCTCCACGCTGGAGGCGCAGGACTCGGCGATGAGCTCACGGGGTTACCGCGCGATGGCGGGCATTCCGCGCCTGCAGTTCGCCCACGTCGACCTGTTGGTGCGCTCGTTCGGTTCGCTGCAGGGCGTGCTGGCGGCCAGCGCGAGCGACCTGCAGTCGGTGGACGGCATCGGGTCGATGTGGGCGCGCCACATCCGGGAGGGGCTGTCTCAGCTCGCCGAGTCGACCATCGCCGACCAGCTGGCCTGACCAGGAATCAGTTGCCGGGAGCCGGCGGGTCGCCCTCGGGCGCGGGAGCCGGGGCGGCGCGTCGCCGCCCGGCGCCGGCGGCGCGGGCTCGGCGAGGACGAACGGCACCGCGGCGGACCGCAGATTGCCCAGTTGGACCACCAGGTTGTAGGTGCCCGGCGCCGATCGGCTGCCGCGGCAGCGGGCAGTTCGGCGCCGAGCCCATACCGGTCCAGGTCACCTCGGTGGTGACCTGCTCGCCCGGGTTGAAGGTCTTGACCAGGGTCTCGTTGGACGGTGCGCAGTCCAGGTTCGACCACAGCCGGTCGTTGTTCAGCGAGTACACGTAGGCCGCCAGCACGGCCGCGCCGACGTCGCGCTTGCAGGCCACCAGGCCGATGTTGGTGACGACCATGGTGAACTTCGGCTGATCGCCGACGACGAAGTCGGGCTGGCTGGTGATGCCCTTGACCGCGAGCGTGGAGTCGGGGCAGTCGTCGCCCTCCTTGCAGCACCGGAGGCGGCGTCACCGCAGCGGACGGCGTGGGCGTCGGCGGCGGCGCCTGTTGCGCCGGCGGCTGCACCGGGGTCTTGACCTCGGGGTTCTCCCCGGGCAGCGGCGTCGGCGGCGCGGCGGTTGCGGACGCGGCGGACTGTTGGCTTGGTGTCGCCGGTGCTGTTGCTCACCACCAGGATCGCCACGGCGGCGACGATGGCCACCACGACCACCCCGATGCCGATCGCCAGCGCGCGCCGTCGCCAGTAGATCTGCGGGGGCAGCGGGCCATGCGGTTCGAGATCCAGCACGAGTCCACGGTAAGGCCAGGTCACGCCCAGTCGTTCGACCCCGCTCGGCGTGTCGCGCCTCAGCCTTCGCCGATGTCGCCTACGTGATCGCGCAGCACGACCCGGCCATCGGCCAGATGGTAGGTCAGACCCGGCGATCGCCAGCCTGCCCGTTCGACGATCCGTCGGCGATCGGCCGTCGAGCGGCCGACGAGTTGTTCGGCGGTCTCGATGACGTGCCTGGCCTCGAACTCGTCGACGCGGGTCAGACCGTCGTGGCGGCCCAGCAGGATCGACGGCGTGACTCGTTCGACGATGTCGCGCACGTAACCGCCGGGCATCGCGCCCTCGTCGAGCGCCGACAAGCGTCGCCTTCACGGCGCCGCAGCTGTCGTGACCGAGCACCACGATCAGCGGCACGTTGAGCACGGTGACGGCGTACTCGATGGATCCGAGCACGGCCGAGTCGATGACGTGGCCCGCGGTGCGCACCACGAACATGTCGCCGAGGCCCTGATCGAAGATGATCTCGGCGGCCACCCGGCTGTCGGCGCAGCCGAACACCACCGCGGTCGGCTTCTGCCCGTCGGCCAGGCTGGCCCGGTCGGTCGATGCTCTGGCTCGGATGCTCGGGCTGACCGGCGACGAATCGCTCGTTACCCTCGCTGAGTGCCTTCCATGCGGTCACTGGGTTGAGTTCGGCATGGCGTCATTGTGCAGGAGCCTGCGGTGACGGTCGACGCGGCGAACTGCTTGGCGCTGGTATGACCGCGAGCAGCGCGACCTGCCGTGGCGGCGCGCCGGCGTGACGGCGTGGCAGATCCTGGTGAGCGAGTTCATGCTGCAGCAGACGCCGGTCGCGCGGGTCGAGCCGATCTGGCGCGACTGGGTGGCCCGCTGGCCGACGCCGTCGGCCACCGCGGCCGCCAGCGCCGCCGACGTGTTGCGGGCCTGGGGCAAGCTCGGCTACCCGCGACGCGCCAAGCGGCTGCACGAGTGCGCCATCGCGATCGCGGCCGAACACGGCGACGTGGTGCCCGACGACGTCGAGACGCTGTTGACGCTGCCCGGCATCGGCACGCTACACCGCGCGCGCCGTCGCGTGCTTCGCCTACGGCAAGCGGGTTCCCGTCGTCGACACCAACGTGCGCCGGGTGGTCGCCAGGGCGGTGCACGGCCGCGCCGACTCGCCGGCCAGCGTCCGCGACCTCGCCGACGTCGCCGCGCTGCTGCCCAATGACCGCTGACGCGCCGCGCTTTTCGGTGGCGTTGATGGAACTCGGCGCGACGGTCTGCACCGCGCGGTCGCCGCGCTGCGGCCTGTGCCCGTTGAGCGTCTGCGCGTGGCGGTCCGCCGGATTCCCGCCGCGACCGGTGCCGACCCGCAAGCCGCAGCGGTACGCGGGCACCGATCGCCAGGTGCGCGGCAGGCTGCTGGATGTGTTGCGCGACAACGCGTCTCCCGTCCCGCGGGCCCAGCTGGACGTGGCTGTGGCTGTCCGACACCGCACAGCGTGACCGCGCGCTGGATTCGCTGCTGACCGACGGTCTGGTCGAGCAGACCGCCGACGGTCATTTCGCTCTAGCGGGCGAGGGCGACGACTAGCCTGGCACCGTGGCGCAGCATCCCCGGACTCACTACGCATCGCGCGGCGACCTGGACATCGCCTACCAGGTACTGGGCGACGGCCCGCTCGATCTGGTCGTGATGCCGGGACCGTTCATCCCGATCGACTCGATCGACTCCGAGCCGTCGATGTACCGCTTCTACCGCCGGCTGGCGTCGTTCAGCCGGGTGATCCGGTTCGACCACCGCGGCATGGGCATGTCGTCGCGCATCGGCGCCGACAAGATCACGCCGTCGTGCTGGGCCGAGGACGCGGTGACGGTGATGAATGCGGTCGGCTGCGAACGCGCGACGATCTTCGGTTCGGGCTTCACGGCGATGAGCGCGCTGCTTCCTGGCGGCCGACCACCCCGAGCGGGTCGACAATCTGGTGATCGTCAACGGCGCGGCCCGCATCCTGTGGGCGCCCGACTACGACGTCGGGTGCGCAGCCCAGACGGCGCCAGTCGGTTCACGACGGTCGCGATGGAGCCGGACGCCGTCGAGCAGGGTTTCGACGTGCTCGAGGTCGATCGCACCGTCGGTCGCACGCGATCAGCGCGTTCCGCGCGTGGTGGGACGTCGCGGGCAACCGCGCCGCGTCGCCGAGCATGGCCCGCAGGTCCAACCAGGCACTGATCGACGGCCGACGTGCGCGACAAGCTTCCACTCATCACCGCCCCGACCCTGATCATGCACCGCGCCGACTCGTCGTTCGTCGGGGTCGGACACGGCCGGTATCTCGGCCGAGCACATCCCGGGATCCCGCTACGTCGAGCTGCCCGGCGCGGACACGCTGCTACTGGGTCGGCGACACCACCCCGATCCTCGACGAGGTCGAGGAGTTCATCACGGGCGTCCGCGGCGGTTCGGACGCCGAACGGGTGCTCACCACGATCGTGTTCACCGACATCGTCGGTTCGACCGAGCGTGCCGCGACGCTGGGCGACGACCACTGGCGCGACCTGCTCGACAACCACGACACCGTCGTCCGCCACGAGCTCGAACGGTTCCGCGGGCATCGAAGTGAACACCGCCGGCGACGGTTTCGTCGCGACCTTCACCAGCCCCAGCGTCGCGATCGACTGCGCGGAGGCGATCGTCGACGCGGTCCGCCGCGCTCGGCATCGAGGTGCGGGTCGGCATTCACGCCGGCGAGGTCGAGGTGCGCGGCGACGACATCGCAGGCATGGCCGTGCACATCGGCGCACGCGTGCGGGCGCTGGCCGGACCGAGCGAGGTCCTGGTCTCGTCGACGGTGCGCGAGATCGTCACCGGGTCACGCCGGGCCTTCGTCGAGCACGGCGAGCACGAACTCAAGGGCGTACCGGGCAGCTGGCGGATCTACGCGTTGGAGCGTGAGCGACGCACGGTGGCAAGCGCTCTGTAACCCCTGCCCCTATCTATGGGTGAACACGATTCACCGCCCGCTTGAACCACGGGTATACGAGTAGGGGAAGACGATGAAGAAGTTCGACCATCGGCACAGCGGTTTTCGGGATCATGGCCGTCGCGATCGCCGGATCGGCGGGCGTCGGCGGGGGCAGCGCCGACTGGAGGCGCCTCAGCCGCGGACACGGTCAAGACGCTGCAGGACATGGGTTATGCCGTACAGATCAATGGTTCCCTGACCGAGCCACTGGCACAGTGCACGGTCACCGGCGTGCACGGGTTGACGAACACCGACGCGGCGGGCCACCAGATCGTGCCCAGACCAGTTCGACACCGCCTACGTGGACGTCGACTGCCCGTCGGATAGCTGACGCGAGCTAAGCCGTTGCCGCACAACCGGAGTCGTCGCAGGCGAATCGCCGCCGGTAGTCCGACGGCGTGACGCCGATGACCCGACGGAAGTGGTGACGGAGCAGCGTGGCGGTGCCGAAGCCGGAACTGTCGGCGACGTGGTCGATGTCGAGGTCGGTCTCCTCGAGCAGCCTGCGCGCGTAGAGCACCCGCTGGTCGGTGACCCACTGCATCGGCGTGCGGCCGGTCTCCTCGACGAACCTGCGCGCAAACGTGCGGGCCGACATGTTCGCCAGCTTCGCGAGGGTCGCGACGGTGTGCGGCTTGTCCAGGTTGGTCAGGATCCAGTCCAGGTGCGGCGCGAAGCCCTCCGAACAGCGCACCGGGATCGGCTGGTCGATGTACTGGCGCTGACCGCCGTCGCGCTGCGGCGGCACCACCATGCGGCGGGCGATCTTGTTGGTCACCTCGCTGCCGAGTTCACGGCGGACCAGGTGCAGGCATGCGTCGATGCCCGCCGCGGTGCCCGCGCTGGTGATCAGGTTGCCGTCGTCGACGAACAGCACGTTGCGGTCGACCCGCGCGGTGGGATAGCTGCGGGCCAGTTCGTCGGCGTGCATCCAGTGCGTGGTGCACGGGCGGCCGTCGAGCAGACCCGGCGGCGCCCGCGACGAACGCGCCCGAGCACACGGTCAGGATGATCGCACCCACTGTCGGCGGCCTTGCGCACCGCGTCGAGTGCTTCTGGCAGGTATCCGCCGTTCTGGCTGCCGATCGCGGGAATCGCAACCAGGTCGGCGCCGATGAGGTCGTCGAGGCCGTGGTCGGGGGTGATCGACGCGCCCACCGAGGTGCGCAGGGCCTTGCCCGGCTCCGGGCCGCAGATCTTGAAGTCGAAGTTGGGCACGCCGTCGGCGGAGCGGTCGATGCCGAACACCTCGCAGATGACGCCGAACTCGAATACCGCGAGGCCGTCCAGCACCAATGCTGAAACAGTCTTGATCATGGCAGTATCTTATCGCACACGGTCAGTTCTGCCACTGTTGGCGGAATATATTCGGACAGAACAATTGCTGCCATGAACGTGTTACTGACCTTCCTGATCCTCATCGCACCCTTCGCCATCGCCGCCGCGTTGAGCTGGGCTGCCCACCGTGGACGTCCCATGCGCGCCTACCTTGCGGGGGTGTCCGAAGACCGTGACGACTACCGTGTCGAGCACGACATCGACGCCATCCGCACGCGCTTCGAGCGGAGCCCCGTGTGGCCCGTCTCAGGCGCGATGGGAGAACGTCGATAGAAACGCTTCGACGGCGCTGCGGTATTCCCGTGGCGCGTCGTCGTGGACCAGATGACCGGCGCCGGGAACGTGCACATACGTTGCCCGGTGGCCGGTTTCGTTCATTTGGCGCATCTGTCCCGGCGGCGTGACGGAGTTGCCCGCCTCGATGAGGAGCGTCGGCGCCCGCACCGAACGCCCACTGCGCCCAGTAGTCACGGGTGCCCCACTCCGCGGCGATCTCGATCCAGCGCTCGGGCCGCCCGTGCAGCCGCCACCCCGTCGCGGTCCGGTCGAACGCCTCGAGGAAGTACTGACCCGCCACCTGCGCCGAACTCGTCGAAGACCTGCTCGCGCCGAGGCGAACTCGACCGGAAGTGCGTGCAGCCACGGCTCCCACGGGCCCGTCGTGCGGCCCCGGAAGTCCGGCGCCATGTCCTCGACCACCAAGGCCGTCACCAGCTCGGGCCGCGCCGCGGCCAGACACCACGCGTGCAGGCCGCCCATCGAATGCCCGATCAGCGTGGCAGGTTCACCGAGGCTCGAGACGGCGTCGTCGAGGTCGGACACGAACCGCTCGGTGCTGATCGGATGGGTGTCGGCGACGTCGCGCCCGCGATGCCACGGAGCGTCGTAGGTGTACACCCGGCGCGGTCTCGGTCAGCCACGACAGCTGACGCGACCACGTGCTGCCACGCCCCATCAGGCCGTGAACGAGGACGATCGGCGCACCTCGACCACCGCGAACGGTTCAGCAGTTCGGCGCCCACGCCGACATCTTGCCCGGGTAACGATCCGGTCACGGAAGCGCGGTAGCCTGAACCGCATGCCCGTGGTGAAGATCAACGCGATCGAAGTTCCGGCCGACGCAGGCCCAGAGTTGGAGAAGCGGTTCGCGCACCGTGCACACGCCGTCGACAACCAGCCCGGTTTCCTCGGGTTCCAACTGCTCCGTCCGGTCAAGGGCGAGGACCGCTACTTCGTGGTGACGCAGTGGGAGACCGAGGAGGCGTTCCAGGCATGGGCGAGTGGCCCCGCCGTCGAGGCGCACGCCGGCCAGCGGGCCAACCCGGTGGCCACCGGTGCGTCGCTGCTCGAATTCGAGGTTGTGTTGGACGTTGCGGGGCCCGGCGCCGACGCGTGACGGTGCAGGGCAGGCACGTCGTGCCGCTGCACTGATCTGCGCCGTCGCCCTCACCACCGTCGCACTGAACGGCTGCACCCCGGCCAGCACACCGTCTGCCAATGCCGGTGACAACCGCGGGGCGATCGACACCAACACCCCGCCCGGCGTCCGCGCCAAGCAGATGATGGACATGATCAACTCCGACTGGCCAATCGGGCACGGTCGGGGTGCGGACCCTGGCCGCCCCTGCCCAGGTCGACGACGTCGCGATGACGTTGGACGCGATGTGGTGGGATCGGCCGTACACCGTGACCGGAGTCGACATCGGCGCCGGCTCGGCAACACTGCACACCGTCACCTCCTACGGCGCGCGTCAGGACATCGAGCTGCGCACCAACGACGCCGACCTGGTGGACAAGCTGGCCGTCACCACCGAGCCACCCCGCATCAGCTCGTGGGCCGACGTCGACGCCGTGCTGACCAAGACCGGTGCGCGCTACTCGTACCAGCTCGCGAAGGTCGACAACGGCCAGTGCCATCGCGTCGCGGGCACGAATATCGAGCGAATCGCTTGCCGCTGGCTTCGATTTTCAAGCTGTACGTGCTCTTGCCGTCGCCGATGCAGTCAAGGCAGGCACGCTGAGTTGGAATGACCAACTGACCATCACCACCGACGCCAAGGCCGTCGGCTCCTCCGGGCTGGAGAAGCTACCGGCGGGAGCCCAGGTTACGGTGCGCCTGGCCGCCCAGAAGATGATCTCGACCAGCGACAACATGGCAACCGATCTGCTGATCGGCCGTATCGGCCCCGGCGCGGTCGAGCGTGCACTGGTAGCGGCCGGCCACCACGACCCGGCGAGCATGACGCCGTTTCCCACCATGCACGAGCTGTTCGCCGTCGGCTGGGGCGAACCCGATCTACGCGAACAGTGGAAGCAAGCCTCGCCGCAGGGCAGGGCCGAGCTGCTCAAGCAGGCCAGTTCCCGTCCGTACGAACCTGATCCGCAGCGCACCCACACCCCGGCATCGACCTACGGGATCGAGTGGTACGGCAGCGCAGAGGACATCTGCCGGGTGCACGCGGCGCTTGCAAACCGGCGCGGTGGGCGCCGCCGCACCGGTCAAGGACATCATGTCCGCGGTGCCCGGCATCGACCTCGACCGCACGGAGTGGCCCTACATCGGGGCGAAGGCGGGCAACCTGCCCGGTGAGCTCACGTTCAGCTGGTATGCGGTGGATCGAACCGGTCAGCCGTGGGTGCTGAGCCTGCAGATGAACTGGCCCCGCTACCACGGTCCTCGTACCGCGGGCTGGCTGATGACGATCATCAAGCAGATGTTCGCTCTGGTGCCGCACTAACCCGTCGAACGCAACGTCCAAGCCTGCCCACGGAAGTGCAGGACGGTCCGGCTCATGGGACCGATGTCGGTGCGCCAGAACGACTTCGGTGGCGCATCGAGTGTCACCACGATCGCCGCGCGGATCACCGCCGGGTGAGTGACGGCGACCAACCGCCCGCGCTGAGCGCCCAACGAGTCCAGCCAGCCGCGCACCCGGCCGATCAGGTCGACCACCGACTCTCCCCCGTGCGGCGCCTTCGCGGGCTCGGTCAACCACACCGCGAGGTCGGCGGGGAGGACCCCGTCAAGGGCGTTGCCGCGCCAGGCACCGCAGTCCAGATCGGCCAGCCGAGAGTCGGTCCTGGCGCTCAGGCCGAGCAGATCGGCGGTCTGGCGGGTCCGCTGCTCCGGCCCGCACAGCGCGACGTCGACCGTGCCGAGTTCGACGCCGGCCTCCACCTGACGATGACCGAGGGCGTTCAACGCCTCGTCGGCGGGAAATCGTCCGGCCGACATCGCGTCCGTCATGCCGTGGGACACGAGTGTCAGCCGGACGACCTCACTCACACTTCCGCTTGCGCCCGCTTCGTCGACCCAGCGCCAAGCAGCTTGTTCGCCATCGGCGCGAACCCGAGGCCGATGGTGGCCCACAGAATCAGCTGAGCGCCAAGGGAATACAGCCGGAACGCGTACAGGTCGTCAGCCGAGAAGCCCGGGAACACGATCTTGCCCTGCGGATCGAGCAGCGGCTGCGGTGTCTCGGTGGCGTAGTTGCCGTACTCGGCGTTGACGCTGAGGTGGCCCAGCGACGGCAACAACAACATCACGACGCCGATCACGACGATGAACGCGCCGCCAGCCATCAACGTCGCCGACCACGCACCGAACCGCGGCTGCAATCGTCGCGCGAGCCACACCGCCAGCACCAGGCTCAGCACCGACGCCACGACCATCGTCAGGTAGAGCGCCGTTCGGATGCCGATCGTCTCTCCGTGCCCGACCGAAGGGGGATTCGCCGGGTACTTCAGGAAGGGCACCAGATACAGCGCGAAGAACATGCCGCCGCTCAGGAGCACCGCGAGCGTCGCGGGCGGAAGGCTGCTGAACCGGCCGTAGATGACGCAGTATGCCACCGCGAACAATGCACCCATCGCGATGCCGAAGGCGATCATCCCGACGCCGATGCCGATGTTCTCCTGAATGGACCGAGTGAACACCTCCGGGTGCTCCATCTCGTCGGGCAGACCCGCCGCGTGGTCCAGCGCGTGCTGGGCCTCGTCGCGTCCACCTTCGTAGTCGATCGCCCGCTGGATGATCGGCTCGGCGAAGATGCGCGCAAAGACGAAGGCCAGCAGGCCCCCGATGCCCCCCCATAGCGCGCCCCGCAGAATTATTGCCTTTTCCATCTTCGGGTGCCCTTTAGTGGCAAGGGAAGCCGAGGAAGTGACGGGCGTCGTGCACGAACTCGTGCACGTGGGTGTCGCTGCCGAAGATCGACGTCGCACCCTGGTCGATGCCGACGAAGTAGTACACCAGCAGGGCCAGGACTACGGTGGCGCTGAGCCACAACGCAGCCTTCGCCGCGGATAGGTCGACCGCGCGTGACACGCTCTGCGGTGATGTGGTCATCAAATGCTCCTCTCGGGAGTTTCGCGTCCCGGATCAAGGGTTGTGACGGACGCCGGGTCTGACTCTTCACAGTGGCGCGACCGTTCTGGATTCACACCAGATTCCGTAGTCCGTCTATTACCGCTGCATTGTAAGCAGCCTGGTCTACGCGCCGCCCCCGTAACCCAGCTGTTGGGCCGTGTACTTGGCCCCGTCGGTGACCGGGACGGCCTGTACCGCGGTGCCGTAGGCGCAGATCTCGGTCCACACGTCGCCCAGTTCGGTGGTGTCGAAGCGCATCGCGATGATCGCGTTGCCGCCGCGGGTGCGGGCCTCCGCGATGAGGCGGGCCATCGCTTCGTTGCGGCTCTCCGCGAGGTTCTTGGTCATCCCCTGCAGCTCACCGCCGAACATCGACTTGAAGCCGGCACCCATCTGCGCGAATGCATTTCGCGATCGAACGGTGAGACCGAACACCTCCCCGCACACACGCTGGATCTCCCAGCCGGGAATGTCGTTGGTGGTGACGACGAGCATGAACGGACCTCTCTGTCGACGCGAGCCGGGCGGTTATCCCGCGCAAAGGGTAACCGTCACGTGCACCGACATTGTCAAACTGGACAACAGCCGAGCATTAGCTGTGATTTGCTTCAGCGACTACGGCGGCCGGGGGAGGAACAATCCCATGAACATGCGCGCTCGACGACTTCGCACCGTCCTGGCAACGGCCGTAGCCGTGCCCGCCGTCATCCTGGCGAGTGCCGGGACCGCACACGCCACGGCCCGGGGCTTGGACGTCAACTTCGAGCCGCTCCTGGGCGGCCTAGGAATAAGGGTGGAGGTGGTGGACACGGTGGGCGCGGGCAAGCAGAACTGCTCATACGATTCCAAGTCAGAGGGGGCATCGTTGCTGCCGCCGTTTCACAAGGACTTCGTCCTGGGAGTGGACGGAGTTGTGTCCTGGCAAATCCCGGGCATCGCCACGGGGACTCTTTGGCGGGTCCACATCGCCTGCACCTTCGATCCGCCGAATCAGTTCGCGAAGCCCGGACTCTTCGACGACACGGTCACGTTCTGATCAGTCGCTGGATCGGCGGTGGGATTTGCGCGAAAAGGGCGGCACCCGTGAAGGTGCCGCCCTTTTCGATCGGCTGATTACTCCGCGGCTGTGGTCGCCGTGGTGGCCGCACCTGCCGCGCCAGGCGCTCCGGCCTTGGCCAGGTCCGGTGCGTCCTCCGCGACGGGCTTGCGCCGACCGACGAACGTGAAGACGGCGTCCTCGACGTTGTTGCTCTCGCCGTCCCAGTTGTCGACGTCGACGGTCACGATCTGACCGGGGCCGACCTCGTCGAAGAGGATCTTCTCCGAGAGCGCATCCTCGATCTCGCGCTGGATGGTCCGCCGCAGCGGGCGGGCACCCAGCACCGGATCGAAGCCACGCTTGGCCAACAGCGACTTGGCCTTCTCGGTGAGCTCCATCGCCATGTCCTTGGCCTTGAGCTGCTTCTCGACCCGGCCGATCATCAGGTCCACCATCTTGATGATCTCTTCGCGAGTCAGCTGGTGGAAGACGATGATGTCGTCGATGCGGTTGAGGAACTCCGGGCGGAAGTGTTTCTTCAGCTCGTCGTTGACCTTCTGCTTCATCCGCTCGTAGTTGTTCTCGCCACCGCCCTGGGTGAAGCCCAACCCCACGGCCTTGGAGATATCGGATGTCCCCAGGTTCGAGGTGAAGATCAGCACGGTGTTCTTGAAGTCGACCGTGCGGCCCTGACCGTCTGTGAGGCGACCGTCCTCGAGCACCTGCAACAGGCTGTTGTAGATCTCCTGGTGCGCCTTCTCGATCTCGTCGAATAGCACGACGCTGAACGGCTTGCGCCGCACCTTCTCGGTGAGCTGGCCGCCCTCCTCGTAGCCGACGTAGCCCGGAGGGGCACCGAACAGCCGCGAGGCGGTGAACCGGTCGTGGAACTCGCCCATGTCGATCTGGATGAGCGCGTCGTCGTCACCGAACAGGAACTCGGCCAGTGCCTTGGACAGCTCGGTCTTACCGACACCGGACGGGCCGGCGAAGATGAACGAGCCGGACGGACGCTTGGGGTCCTTCAACCCGGCACGAGTGCGGCGGATGGCCTTGGAGACCGCCTTGACCGCGTCCTCCTGCCCGATGATCCGCTTGTGCAGCTCGTCCTCCATGCGCAGCAGGCGCGTGGTCTCGGCCTCGGTCAGCTTGAACACGGGGATGCCGGTCCAGTTGCCGAGCACCTCGGCGATCTGCTCGTCGTCGACCTCGGCGACGACGTCGAGATCACCTGAGCGCCACTGCTTCTCACGCTCGGCGCGCTGGCCGACCAGTGTCTTCTCGCGGTCGCGCAGGTTGGCCGCCTTCTCGAAGTCCTGCGCGTCGATCGCGGACTCCTTCTCCCGGCGCGCGTCGGCGATCTTCTCGTCGAACTCGCGCAGGTCTGGCGGTGCGGTCATGCGGCGGATCCGCATCCGGGCGCCCGCCTCGTCGATCAGGTCGATCGCCTTGTCCGGCAGGAACCGGTCGTTGATGTAGCGGTCGGCCAGCGTCGCGGCAGCCGCGATGGCGCCGTCGGTGATCGACACCCGGTGGTGCGCCTCGTAGCGGTCACGCAGACCCTTGAGGATCTCGATGGTGTGCTCGACGGTCGGCTCACCCACCTGCACCGGCTGGAAGCGTCGTTCCAGGGCGGCGTCCTTCTCGATGTACTTGCGGTACTCGTCGAGGGTGGTGGCACCGATCGTCTGCAGCTCGCCACGGGCCAGCTTCGGCTTCAGGATCGAAGCGGCGTCGATCGCGCCCTCGGCGGCACCGGCACCGACCAGGGTGTGCAGCTCGTCGATGAACAGGATGATGTCGCCGCGGGTGTTGATCTCCTTGAGCACCTTCTTCAGGCGCTCCTCGAAGTCACCGCGGTAGCGGCTGCCTGCCACCAGGGACCCGAGGTCCAGGGTGTAGAGCTGCTTGTCCTTCAGCGTCTCGGGAACGTCGCCGTGCACGATGGCCTGCGCGAGACCCTCGACGACGGCGGTCTTGCCGACGCCGGGCTCGCCGATCAGCACCGGGTTGTTCTTGGTGCGGCGGCTCAGCACCTGCATCACCCGCTCGATTTCCTTCTCGCGGCCGATGACGGGGTCGAGCTTGCCCTCCATCGCGGCGGCGGTCAGGTTGCGCCCGAACTGGTCCAGCACCAGCGACGTCGACGGGTTGCCCGCCTCGCCGCCGCGGCCGCCGGTGCCTGCCTCGGCGGTCTCCTTGCCCTGGTAGCCGCTCAGCAGCTGGATGACCTGCTGGCGCACCCGGGTCAGCTCGGCGCCCAGCTTGACGAGCACCTGAGCCGCGACACCTTCGCCCTCGCGAATCAGCCCGAGCAGGATGTGCTCGGTGCCGATGTAGTTGTGGCCGAGCTGTAGCGCCTCGCGCAGGCTCAGCTCGAGGACCTTCTTGGCGCGCGGAGTGAAGGGGATGTGCCCGGACGGTGCCTGCTGGCCCTGGCCGATGATCTCTTCGACCTGGCTGCGGACGCCCTCCAGGGAGATGCCCAGCGACTCGAGCGACTTGGCGGCTACGCCTTCGCCTTCGTGAATGAGTCCGAGAAGGATGTGCTCGGTGCCGATGTAGTTGTGGTTGAGCATCCGGGCTTCTTCTTGAGCCAGGACGACGACGCGCGTGCACGGTCAGTAAATCGTCTCGAACATCGGTGGTTACCTGCTCTCCATAGGTAGCGCAGCTCTGCAGACGGCGCGCCGTGTACTGCACCTACCGTCCACTGTAATGGGCGGTGGCCCGGGCCGCCCTGCCTGTCCTGGCCTATCCAGGGCATCTGCGTGGCGAATCCCGCACTGCAAGTCACCAACGCCTGGTCCACGCGAAACGTTTCCGCATCAAGCCTCGATGAGGTTCGCCGCTAGCGAAAGCGGCTCGACAGAGCCGGGTTACTTGGCAACCCCCGCTTACGTTGCCGCGTGAAAGGCGTCGATGACGTCGGCCGGAATGCGGCCGCGGGTGGAGACGTTGTGTCCGTTGCGGCGTGCCCATTCCCGGATGGCGGCGCTTTGTTCCCGATCGATCGACGCCCTGCCACGACCAGAACCGGCCGACCGGCCCCTTCGCCTTCCGCCGACTCGGCGTCCGGCCTCGACCCAATGCTTCAGATCGTTTCGAAGCTTTGCCGCATTCTTGGACGAAAGATCGATCTCGTAGCTCACGCCGTCGAGCGAGAATTCCACTGTCTCATCGGCAGCGCCCTCGCCGTCGAAATCATCGACCAAGGTGACGGTCACTTTTTTAGCCATTACCCCACACTGACCCTTCTGCCTGGGCATTTAGTCGTTTGATCTCGACCCCCGGCCCCAATGTTGACATAAGAACGCAGACCATTCAACAAGTGTTGCACTTTTGGTGTTCAGTTGCCGTGTCTACGTACTATCGGGAACAATACAGTCTCCCTAATCGACAGGCCCGTCAGGGCCATCAACAACCGGTCGATACCCATTCCGGTGCCCGTTGTCGGGGGCATCGCATACTCCAATGCGGCGAGAAAATCGTCGTCCAGAAGCATCGCTTCGTCATCGCCTGCTGCTGCCGCGCGGGCCTGCGCTTCGAATCTTTCCCGTTGAATGACGGGATCGATCAGTTCCGAATAGCCGGTCGCCAACTCGAACTTTCGGATATAGAGGTCCCACTTCTCGGTGACCCCGGGAATGCTGCGGTGAGATCGCGTGAGTGGCGTGGTCTCCAGCGGGAAGTCGCGGACGAAGGTTGGCGCCCACAGGGTATCCCCGACGGTGTGCTCCCAAAGTTCCTCGACGAGTTTCCCGTGCCCGTAGCCGCGATCCCGCGGGATCTCCACCCCGAGCCGGTCGGCAATCGCCCACAGGTGTTCGGCCGTCGTTTCGGGGGTGATCCGCTCGCCAAGCGCTTCTGACAGGGACGGATACATTTCGACGGTCGCCCATTCTCCGCCGAGATCATAGGTAGTGCCGTCTGGCAGTGGCACGTCTCGCGTGCCTATCGCTTCGTCGGCGACCTCCTGAATAATCTCGCGTGTCATCCTGGCCGAATCCTCGTACGTGCCGTACGCCTCATATGTCTCCAGCATCGCGAATTCTGGCGAATGCGTGGAATCGGCACCCTCGTTCCGAAACACGCGATTCAACTCGAAGACCTTCTCGAGACCTCCCACCACGCACCGCTTGAGGAACAACTCCGGCGCGATCCGAAGGTAGAGGTCGGCATCGAGCGCATTGGAGTGCGTCACGAATGGTCGGGCCGCCGCACCACCCGCGAGGGTCTGCAACATGGGGGTTTCCACTTCGAGGAACCCGCGCCGTTCCAGCGCCGAACGGATTGCCCGAACGACTGCGATTCGTTGCCTGGCGATCGTCCTGGCTTCCGGCCGAACGATCAGGTCGACGTAACGCTGCCGCACTCGGGATTCTTCGCTCATCTCCTTGTGCGCGACCGGAAGCGGTCGCAGCGCCTTCGAGATGATTTGCCAGGAATCTCCCAGCACAGACAATTCTCCGCGCCGAGAGCTGATCACTTCGCCGTGGACGAATACGATGTCGCCGAGATCGACGTCGGCCTTCCAGGCCTCGAGGGATTCTGCGCCAACCCGATCGAAGCTGAGCATCGCCTGTAGATGGGTGCCGTCGCCCTCCTGAAGAGTCGCGAAGCAGAACTTTCCCGAGTTGCGCGCGAACACCACGCGGCCCGCCACGCCGACGCTGTCACCGGTGGCAGTGTCGGCGGCCAGATCGGGGTACGCCTGGCGGATCTCGGCGAGGGTGTGGGTGCGGTGCACCTCGACCGGGTACGGGTCGCGGCCCTCGGCGAGCAGTCGCTCGCGCTTGGCCTGGCGGATCCGGAACTGCTCGGGAACGTCTGGGGCGGGCGCGTCGGCGGAGGTCACGACGTGCCAGCTTAAGTGAATGAGCGAATTCGGCGCGAAAAGCATCGCTCAGCGATCGTTTGCGCAGCGAAATCGCGAAGTCAGCGAGCCTGCTTGAGCTTGCCCCGCTGGTTGTCGCGGTTGCGTTCGTACACCATGCGAAGCCCGTCGAGGGTCAGGTACTTGTCGTAGTGCTCGACGGTGTGCAGGTCGGGCAACACCAGGGGCGCGGTGTGCCCGGTGGCGACGACCGCGACGTCGTCACCCGCGAAGCCGTCGACGTCCTCGCGGATCCGGCTCACCAGCCCGTCCACCAGCCCGGCGAACCCGAACACCGCGCCGGCCTGCATGCATTCGACGGTGTTCTTGCCGACCACCGATCGCGGTCTGGTCAGTTCGACGCGGCGCAGCGCGGCCGACCGTGCCGCGGCGGCGTCGGAGGACACCTGCACCCCTGGCGCGATCGCCCCACCGAGGAACTCGCCCTTCGCCGAGACGACGTCGACGCAGATCGACGATCCGAAGTCGACGACGATCGCCGCGGAGCCGAACCGCGCGAACGCGGCAAGGCAGTTGACGATGCGGTCGGCGCCGACCTCCTTGGGGTTGTCGACGAGCAGCGGAATACCGGTCCGCACGCCGGGCTCGATCAAGACGTGCGGCACCGATGGCCAGTACTGCTCCAGCATCAGCCGGATCTCGTGCAGCACCGAGGGCACCGTGGACAGGCCGGTGGCCCCGGTCAACTGCTCGGCGTCGTCGCCGATGAGTCCGTCGATGGTGAGCGCGAGTTCGTCGGCAGTGACCTCGGATTCGGTGCGGATCCGCCAGTTGTGCACCACCTTGGCGTGATCGCCGGACCCCGACACCAGCCCGACGACGGTGTGGGTGTTGCGGACGTCGATGGCCAGTAGCACGGGTGCTACCGCGGTGACATCAGGTCGGCGGCGTCGGCTGGCACGAAGGCGAGATCGTGGCCGAGGTCGATCTGGCGGTTCTGACCGTCGACGAAGATCACCCGCGGCTCGTAGGCGCGGGCCTCGACGTCCTCCATCGCGGCGTATGCAATGAGGATCACCAGGTCGCCGGGATGCACCAGATGCGCGGCCGCCCCGTTGATCCCGATGACGCCGCTACCGCGCTGACCGGTGATGGCGTAGGTCACCAGCCGGTTGCCGTTGTCGACGTCCACGATGGTCACCTGTTCGCCCTCGAGCAGGTCCGCCGCGTCCATCAGGTCGGCATCGATGGTGACCGAGCCGACGTAGTGCAGGTCGGCCTGCGTCACCGTGGCGCGGTGGATCTTCGATTTCAACATGGTCCGCAACATCAATTCCTCCAAGGTAATTCGTGGCTCTGGTCCGACTCGACCCGGGGATGCCCGTCGATGCCGGCCGTTGCGCCGATGTCTATTGCGATGTTGTCGAGAAGTCTCGTCCTGCCGAGGTGCGCCGCGACCAGCAGCCGCGCCGCCCCCTCGACCGGCGCCGGGCCCAGCCACGGGTCGCGCACCTCGAGGTAGTCGACGACGATCGCGGGCACCTCGTCGAGCACCGCGCGCGCGGCGTCCAGCGCCGCGGGCGCACCCGTGGATGCCGCGTACATGCCAGCCAACAGTGCGGCCGATAGCGCGCCCGCCTGCTCGCGCTCGACCTCGTCGAGGTAGCGGTTGCGCGACGACATCGCCAGGCCGTCCGGCTCGCGCACGATGGGGACGCCGACGATCTGCACGTCGACGTTCAGGTCGTCGACCATCTGCCGCACCAGTACCAGCTGCTGGTAGTCCTTCTCGCCGAAGAACGCCCGGTCGGGCCGCACGATCTGCAGCAGCTTCAGAACCACGGTGAGCATTCCGGCGAAATGCGTTGGCCGGGAGCCGCCTTCGAGGTCGGCGCCGAGCGGACTCGGTAGCACGGTGGTACGGGGGCCGTCGGGATACATGTCGGCGGCGGTGGGCGTGAACACGATCTCCGCCCCCTCGGCCCGCAGCACGGCCAGGTCGTCGTCGAGCGGGCGCGGGTAGGCGTCGAGGTCTTCTCCCGCACCGAACTGAAGGGGATTGACGAAGATCGATACCACGACGACCGCGCCCTGCACCTGTTTAGCCGACCGGACCAGGGCCAGGTGACCGTCGTGCAGCGCGCCCATCGTCGGCACCAGCACGACGCGCCGTCCGGTGGTCCGCAATGCGCGCGACACGTCGGACACGTCCCGGGGACGCGCGTAGACGTTGCACTCACCGGGGGTGAACGTCGGCGGCTTGCGTGCGGTCATGGTTGTCCACCCGAGGTCGACGGTTCGGCGAGTACGGCGAAGACGTCGGCCGCAGCACGCGCGCGTTGGGCGGTGCGTCGCGAGTTGGCCCGATATGCCTGCGCCAGTTCGGGATCCACTTCGGTGAGTGCGTGCAGGTGCGCCGCGACGGCACGGGCGTCACCCCTGGCGACCGGACCGGTGAGGGCGGCCTGGCCGCGCTGCAGCGCGTTCTCCAGCGACGCGTGGGCCAGCGGGCCGATCACACGCTCTGCGATGCCACCGGGTCCGTCGACCACCAACTCCTGGCCGAGCAGTTCGTCTCCGCGCAACGCGGCGCGCAACGCCTCGACGGCATCGAGCACCACGGTGATCACATGGTTTCCCGCGTGGGCGAGCGCCGCGTGGTAGAGCGGGCGGGCGTCTTCGGAGACCCGGAAGGGCTCGCCGCCGATCTCGAGCACCAGCGACTGGCCGATGACGTAGCCGACCTCGTCGGCGGCGGTGACGCCGAAGCACGCGTCCGACAGTCGGGCGATGTCCTCGTCGGATCCGGTGAACGTCATCGCGGGATGGATCGCCAGCGGTACGCAACCCAGATCGGTCAATGGGCTCAGCACGGCGATGCCGTTGGCGCCGGAGGTGTGCACGACGATGGTGCCCGGCCGCACAGACCCAGTGGCGGCAAGCCCGGACACCAGGCCGGCGAGTTCAGCGTCGGGAACGGCCAGCAACAGCAAATCCGCCCGGCTCGCCACCTCTTGCACCGGGAGCACCGGCGTGTCCGGCAGCCGGCGCTGCGCACGCTGGCGCGAGGCCTCGGAGATGGCACTGCAGGCAACCACGAGGTGTTCGGCGCGCTCGAAGGCCGCGCCAAGGGCCGTGCCCACGCGACCGGCCGAGACGATGCCGATCGCGAGTCTGGCCGGGCGGAATCCGTTGGGAGTCCCCACGCAGACGACCTCGCTGACGTCTTGAGTTACTTCGTTCCAGTCCCGCCGTGCGGGTACCGGACGGTCGTTGTGAGACTAGCTCATTCCTCGCGGCGACGGCGACGGCCGCCTTCGGTCGTGCCGACCTGCAAACGCGCCAGCAGTTCCGAAATCGGCTGGCCACCGACGTGCTGGCCCCGTTCTGGTTCCGGTTCCTCGGCCCCACGGTGACGTGCGCCACGTTCGGAAACCGGCTCGGGCGTCGGGGCGGGTGTCGGCGCAGGGGGCGACGGCGGGGGCGGCGCAGGGGGCGGCGCAGGGGGCGGCGGAGCGAGCGTGGGGGGCGGCGGCTTGCGGCCCGGGTCGGCGTCGGCAGGCGCAGAGTGTCGCGCGCGCTGCAGCGGATCCTCCGGGGTCGAGGCGACGTTGGCGTGGCGACCCCGCGGCGCCTCGGGCGGGGGCGTCATCGCCGGTTCGGGCGTGGGTGCCGGTTCGGGCGTCATCGCCGGTTCGGGCGTGGGTGCCGGTTCGGGCGTCATCGCCGGTTCGGGTGTGGGTGCCGGTTCGGGTGTGGGCGCTGGTTCGGGCGTGGGCGCCGGCTCCGGTGTGGGAGCGGGCGCTGACGGGGCCGGCGGCGCCGGCGGCGCAGACACGCCGTTGTCGACCACCGGCGAGACCCAGTTGCTGCCCGGTTTGCCTGCCGGGACGAAGACGCCCTCGGCGGGCGCGGGATGCCACTCCGGCTCGGCGGGGACGCCGTGTCGCTTCGGCCGCTCGGGCTCCTGCCACTGCGACCGCGCGGCGGGTTGCGGCGGGCGCTGAGGTGGCGGTGGCGGCGTGGGTGCGAGCGGCGGCGACCACGAAACCCGGGGCTCGGGCTCCGCGGCGACCGGCGGCGGCTCCGGACTGCGCCGGGGTGCGGGCGGCGGCTCGGGTTGCCAACCCCGCGATGGGGAGTCCACCTCCGACGGCCTGCGGTGCGCGCCGCCGGCATCGGCTGGCGGAATCCAATCGGGCTCGGGTGGATGCGGCTCGACCGGCACGTCGATGATGGGGCTTTCTTCGGTGTTGGGGTCGGTGTCGTAGCGATCTTCCGCGTCGATCCGGCTGCTGATCACGCGGCCAGGACTATTGCCCCGGTCGCTTCGGTCCTGCCCGCCGCCGTCTGATCCGCCGGACCAATCGGGAAACGCGTGCACGCTGGTGCGTTCGGTCTCGATGGCGGGCCGATGCTGCAGGTCAGTGTCGAAGAGAATCTCCAGGTTGGCGCGCAGCGCCGCCAACTCGGCGCGCAGGCTCGCCACCTCGTCGCCGGCCTGGGAACGCAACTCGGAGGTGAGCTCCCGCCTGAGCTGCGACTCGACGGACAGCTCGTACTCGTGGCGCGCGGCGATCTCACGGTCGAGTTGAAGGTCATAGACCAACTTGAGGTCGCGCGCCTTCGACTGGTCGATGTCGGACTGCCGGCGGTAGATGAACGACACGAAGGCCGCGACCACCGCGGCCCACAGGGCGAGGATTACGGCAAGCTTGAGTAACTCCACCCGATTGGTGAACACCAGGGCAGAACTGGCGAGGATGGCGAGCACCAGCAACGCCGTCAGCAAGACCCAACCCGGCCTGCGGTTGCCACGCCTGAGGCGTGGCGCGCGGGTCAGATCGGTCATGCGCCGACTGTACCCGGCACAGGTCACCAAGCGTGTCGACCGTGGCGGCGATTCGGCCCTCCAGCCTGCGGCTCAGCTACTCCGGCACGCCGTCTGGGTTCTCCGGCGGGTCCTGCGGCGACTTGCAGCAATGTTGAAGCCAGAGCGCGGCAATCACGAGCGCCAGCGCACTCGCCGCCGCCACCACCGCGCCGGCGGTGTCCTCCCCTGCGACCCGCAACACATCGCGCCGCGGCAGTAGGTACACGAGCACGCCCAGCCACCAGCCCAGGGCCACGGCGCCGACCCATGCCGACGCCTTCGCGATCATCACGGAGCGTGCCACGGCGAGGGGATGCAGCCAGCCGGGACCGGGGCCGATCTCACCGTCGTTGACCTTCGATCGGACGTAGAACGCCCACCCCGCCTCCGCCAGGGCCACCGCGAGCAGGGACAGTCCGGTCCACACGGTGATCGGCGGGAACGATCGGTAGAGCCCGAGCACCAGGACGTAGCCGACGAGCGCGGTGATCACCGTCGCGGCCGTCAGGTCGCGTTTGCGAGTCGGACCCATCAGATCTCCAGGACCAGATCCGTGCGGCGCACGCCGTCTCGCTCGCCCTTGTCGATCGCGTCGAGCAGGTGCGCGACGGACCGCGTCTCGCCCGCCACCGTCAACGTCGCCGCGGAATCCAGCGCCAGCCACGGGACCAGCACGAAGGCACGCTCGTGCGCGAACGGATGGGGAAGGGTGAGTACCGCGTCGGCCGAGGTGACCTCGATGGCACCGTCGTGACACGCGATCACGTCGACGTCGAGTGTGCGTGGGCCCCAACGTTCTTCGCGCACCCGGCCGGCGGCGTTCTCGAGTTCCTGACCGCGCCGCAGCCATCCGCGGCAGTCAACGGCCGGGTCGTCGGCGACGAGGACCGCGTTGAGGAACGCCCCCTGTTCGACCCCTCCCCACGCGTCCGTCTCGTAGACCGGTGACACCCCTCGCACCGCGTCGCCGAGCCCGTCCACCGCGGACTGCAGAAGCGACAGCCGGTCGCCGAGGTTGGACCCGATCGAGAACACCGCCGTTGTCATCTCGCTCCTCGCGTCCGCGGCGTCACGGCGCGTCGCCCCTGCCACCCCGCCGCGACCGCCTCGCCACCACGGCGACGTCGCTGAAGGTCAACGGGATCGGTGCGCTGGGTTTGTGAACCACGACCTCGACGGCGTGCACCCGCACGTCGGTCATGACGCCGTCGGCGATCTCGGCGGCGACCGTCTCGATCAGGTTCCGCGGCGGCCCGGCCACGACGTCGGCCGCACGCTGCGCAAGGGTGCCGTAGTCGAGGGTGTCGGCGAGGTCGTCGCTGGCGGCCGCGGCGGCGAGGTCGATCCACACCGTCACGTCCACGACGAAGTCCTGCCCGTCGCGACGCTCGTGCTCGAAGACGCCGTGATGTCCACGAACCGTCAAGCCGCGCAGCTGAATTCGATCAGTCAACGGACTCCCCCGGAGCCTGCCCGGCCGACCAGGCCGCGAGGACCTTCAGCGCGTCGACCGAGGCCCGCACGTCGTGCACACGCACACCCCACGCGCCGTGCGTGGCGGCCAGCGCCGAGATCACCGCCGTCGCGGTCTCCCGTCCCGCCGGTTGACGCGGCTCGCCGTCCGGACCGGCCAGCAGGGTGCCCAGAAACCGCTTTCGCGACGCACCGACTAGGACCGGGATGCCGGTCGCGACGAATTCCGGCAACGCGCGCAGCAACGACCAGTTGTGTTCGGCGCTCTTGGCGAAGCCAAGGCCCGGATCGATGACGAGGTTGGCGGGGTCGATCCCTGCCGACATGGCGGCGTCCACGCCGGCCAGCAGTTCGGCGCGGACGTCTGCGACGACGTCGCCGTACGCGGGCACGTGGTGCGGCCTGTCCGCGCCGACCGATCGCCAGTGCATCAACACCCATGGCACGCCAGCGTCGGCTACCAGTGGGGCCATGTTCGGGTCGGCACGCCCGCCGGAGACATCGTTGACGATCCTGGCGCCGTTCTCGAGCGCGGCCCGCGCCACGTCGGCGTGCATGGTGTCGATGCTGACCGTGATCCCCTGCCCGGCAAGGTCTTTGATCACCGGAAGGACACGCGCGGTTTCGACGCGCGCATCGATCCTGGCGGCACCGGGCCGGGTCGACTCGCCGCCGACGTCGATGATCGCCGCGCCTTCGGCGGCCATGGCAAGACCGTGCTCGACGGCTCGGTCCCGTTCGAGGAACAGACCCCCATCGGAGAAGGAGTCGTCGGTGACGTTGACGACCCCCATCACCAACGTGCGCGTCCCGGGAGGGACCATCGGCCTGGGCGGGCTCACTTCCGCAGGATCAGTTCCAGTGCCTCGGCCCGCGAGGCGTTGTCGGTCTTGAACTGCCCGCGCACCGCCGAGGTGGTGGTGGTCGCGCCGGGCTTGCGCACCCCGCGCATCGCCATGCAGAGGTGCTCGGCCTCGACGACGACGATCACGCCGCGGGGGTCCAGCTTGCGCATCAGCGAGTCCGCGATCTGCCCGGTGAGCCGCTCCTGCACCTGCGGTCGCTTGGCGTATAGGTCTACGACCCTGGCGATCTTGGACAAACCGGTGATCCGGCCGTCCGCGCCGGGGATGTAGCCCACGTGCGCAACACCGTGGAAGGCCACCAGGTGATGCTCACACGTCGAGTACATGGGGATGTCCTTGACCAGCACCATCTCGTCGTGCTGCTCGTCGAAGGTGGTGTTGAGCACGTCGTCGGGATCGGTGTAGAGCCCTGCGAACATCTCCCTGTACGCGCGCGCCACCCGCGCGGGGGTGTCGACCAGACCGTGTCGCTCGGGGTCCTCCCCGACGGCGATCAGCAGCTCGCGCACGGCAGCCTCGGCTCGAGGTTGATCGAACTCGGGGATGGTGAGCGTGGTCGGATCGAGGCGCGACCGCGTCATCTAGGGGCTCCGTTCGTGTCAGCCGGGAGGCGGCGGCGTCGACCGGTCATCGGACCGGTCGCCGTGGCTCTGTTCGTCGTGCGGGGTCGGCGCGGGTGCGCCGCCCTGCGGGACGTGGTGCCCGGGCTGCGGGTACGGCTGATAGGGCGGGTAGGAGGCCGGAGGCGCCCCGGCGCCGACATTCGGCTGATGCGGCGCCCCGGCGCCGACGTGCGGCGGCTGCCAGCCGGACGGCGGAGGAGGCGGCGGGTACCAGTAACCCTGCGGGTATTGACCAGGTTGGGGTGGTTGCGGCGGGGGCCAGCCGGGCGCATGCCAGCCGGCGGGGGCGCCGTAGTCGGGCTGGGTGGGACCTGCCCCAGGCGCGCCGTTGCCCTGTCCGGCATTGGCGGTCCCGTTCACCGGTGAGCCGTTGCCGCCGACACCGTTGGAACCGTTGTGGTGTGCCGTGGCCTCGGCGGCCTTGGTCGCCGCCGCGATGGCCGCCTTGAAGGCAGGCTCGGGCACGGGCTGCGGCCACGGTTCGCCGCGCTCGATGGCCAGCTCGCCAGGGGTCTTGATCGGCGGCTTGTCCGAGGGGATGCGGCCACCGAAGTCGTCGAACACCGGCAAGCGCGGTCGCTTCTTCACGTCGGCGAAGATCGCGTTCAGCTCGGCCCGGTGCAGGGTTTCCTTCTCCAGGAGCTCACCGGCCAGGATGTCGAGCACGTCGCGATAGTGAGTGAGGATGTCCCACGCCTCGGTGTGCGCGGCCTCGATCAGCTTGCGCACCTCTTCGTCGATCTCGCGGGCGACCTCGTGGGAGTAGTCGGACTGCGTTCCCATCGACCGACCGAGGAACGGATCGCCGTGTTCGGTGCCGTACTTGACCGCTCCGAGCTTGCTGCTCATGCCGTACTCGGTGACCATGGCACGGGCGATCTTGGTGGCCTGTTCGATGTCCGACGACGCGCCGGTGGTCGGCTCGCGGAAGACGAGCTCCTCGGCGGCACGTCCGCCCATGGCGAACACCAGCCGCGCGATCATCTCGGAGCGGGTCATCATGCCCTTGTCGTCCTCGGGCACGGCGACCGCGTGGCCACCCGTCCGTCCGCGGGCGAGGATCGTCACCTTATAGATGGGCTCGATGTCCGGCATCGCCCACGCCGCAAGGGTGTGACCGCCTTCGTGGTAGGCGGTGATCTTCTTTTCCTGCTCGCTGATGATGCGGCTCTTGCGACGCGGTCCGCCGACCACCCGGTCGACGGCCTCCTCGAGCGCGGCCCCGCTGATGATGGTGCCGTTCTCACGGGCGGTCAGCAAGGCGGCTTCGTTGACGACGTTGGCCAGGTCGGCGCCGGACATGCCGACGGTGCGCTTGGCCAGGCCGTCGAGGTCGGCGTCGGGGGCGACGGGCTTGCCCTGCGAGTGCACCCGAAGGATGGCGCGACGGCCCGCCAGGTCCGGGTTGGACACCGGGATCTGCCGGTCGAACCGGCCGGGCCGCAGCAGCGCCGGGTCGAGGATGTCGGGCCGGTTGGTGGCGGCGATCAGGATGACGCCCTGGCGCTCACCGAAGCCGTCCATCTCCACCAGCAGCTGGTTGAGGGTCTGCTCGCGTTCGTCGTGGCCGCCGCCGAGGCCGGCACCGCGCTGGCGGCCGACGGCGTCGATCTCGTCGACGAAGATGATGCACGGGCTGTTCTGCTTGGCCTGCTCGAAGAGGTCGCGCACGCGGGACGCACCGACGCCGACGAACATCTCCACGAAGTCCGAACCGGAGATGGTGAAGAACGGCACCTCGGCCTCACCCGCGACGGCACGCGCCAGCAGCGTCTTGCCGGTGCCCGGCGGGCCGTAGAGCAGCACGCCCTTGGGGATCTTCGCGCCAAGGGCCTGATACCGCGACGGGTTCTGCAGGAAGTCCTTGATCTCGTAGAGTTCCTCGACTGCCTCGTCCGCGCCCGCCACGTCGGCGAAGGTGGTCTTGGGCATGTCCTTGGTGAGTAGCTTGGCCTTCGACTTGCCGAAGCCGAAGCCCATCCGGCCGCCGCTCTGCATCCGGGAGAACATCACGAACAGGCCGACCAGCAGCAGCAGCGGCAGCAGGTAGATCAGCAGCGAGCCGAGCACGCTGCCCTGGTTGACCTGGGTGTTGGTCTTGACGTTCTTGGCGCTGAGCGCGTTGAACAGGTCCACCGCGTACCCCGTGGGGTACTTCGATGATGACCTTGTCGCTGTTGTCGGTGTCGCCGTTGCCGTTCTTCAGATCGAGGCGGACCTGCTGTTCGCGGTCGTCGATCTGCGCGCTCTTGACGTTGTCGCCGTTGATCTGGGACATCGCCACTGAGGTGTCGACGGGTTTGTAGCCGCGGGTGTCGTCGCTGAAATAGAAGAAGGACCAACCCAATAGCAATACGACCGCGACCGCGGTGAGGGTCCGGATGACGTTCTTTCGATTCATCGTTGTCTTCGGCCAACGAACGGTTAGTCGGCCAGGTCCTTCCGATATGCACAGATTGGTTAGTTCAGGCTACCGCTTGACCAACGTGCGGAAGTTCCCGACGGGTGCGTAGGTTCGCACCTTCCCTCCCGCCCGCCCCCTGTGCTTGGCTGAGACGGTGATCACATCAACCGAACGGTTAGTTGATACCAACGGCGTGCAGTTGCGAGTGACCGAGGCGGGTGATCGCGGCGCGCCCGTCGTGGTCCTCGCCCACGGCTTCCCCGAATTGGCCTACTCGTGGCGGCACCAGATCCCCGCCCTCGCCGACGCCGGCTATCACGTGCTGGCTCCCGACCAGCGCGGCTACGGCGGCTCGACGCGCCCAGATGCCGTCGAGGACTACGACATCGTGTCGCTGTGCGGCGACGTCGTCGGCCTGCTCGACGACGTCGGCGCCGAGCAGGCGACGATCGTCGGGCACGACTGGGGAGCGGTGGTCGCGGGTACGTTTCCGCTGCTACACCCCGACCGGGTCACGGCGTGTGCGGTGATGAGCGTGCCGCCGCTGCCGCGGCCGCCCGCCCCGCCGACCGAGCTGTGGCGGACCGCCTTCGGGGACAACTTCTTCTACATCCTGTACTTCCAGGAGCCAGGGCCCGCCGACGCCGAGCTCGGAGGTGATCCGGCGCGCACCATGCGGCGCATGATCGGCGGTCTCCGGCGCCCCGAGGACTCGGAAGCGCTGGTGGCCATGGCCACGCCGGGGCCGGAGGGTTTCATCGACCGGCTGCCCGAACCCGACGGGGTGCCGGACTGGATCACCCAGGAGGAGATCGATCACTACGTCGAGGAGTTCACCAGAACCGGTTTCACCGGCGGGCTGAACTGGTATCGCAACTTCGACCGCAACTGGGAGCTGACGGAGACGACGCCGGCGCCGACGATCGCGGTGCCGACGCTGTTCGTCGCGGGCACCGAAGACCCCGTGCTCGGCTTCACGCCGCGCGACCGCGTGGCCGACGTCGTGTCGGGGCCGTACCGCGAGGTGCTGATCGAAGGCGCGGGCCATTGGGTGCAGCAGGAGCGGCCGGTCGAGGTCAACGCGGCGCTGCTGGAGTTGCTTGCGGGAGTGGAGCAGAAGTGAGCGATCAGCTGAACTTCGGCGTGTTCATCACGCCGTTCCATCCCGTCGGTCAATCACCTACCACCGCACTGGAATACGACCTGGAGCGCACCGTGGCGCTCGACCGGCTCGGGTTCGACGAGGCCTGGTTCGGCGAGCACCACTCCGGCGGTTACGAGCTGATCGCCTGCCCCGAGGTGTTCATCGCGGCGGCCGCCGAGCGAACCAAGCACATCAGGTTCGGCACCGGCGTCGTGTCCTTGCCGTACCACCATCCGCTGATGGTGGCCGACCGCTGGGTGCTGCTCGACCACCTGACCCGCGGCCGGGTGATGTTCGGCACCGGACCGGGCGCGCTGCCGTCGGACGCCTACATGATGGGCATCGACCCCGTCGATCAGCGGCCGATGATGCAGGAGTCGCTCGAGGCCATCCTGGCGTTGTTCCGCGCCGCACCCGACGAACGCATCGATCGCAAGACGGACTGGTTCACCCTGCGCGACGCCGCGTTGCACATCCGACCCTACACGGCGCCATACCCCGAAATATCCACGGCAGCAATGATTTCCCCGTCTGGACCTCGGCTCGCCGGCCAGCTCGGCACCTCACTGCTTTCGCTGTCGATGTCGGTTCCCGGCGGGGTCGCCGCACTGGAGACCACGTGGGGCATCGTCGGCGATCAGGCCAACAAGTCCGGCCGCGAGGCACCCGACCGCAAGGCCTGGCGGGTGCTTGGCATCGTCCACCTCGCCGACACCCGCGAACAGGCGATCACCGACTGCACCTACGGTCTTGAGGACTTCGCGAACTACTTCGGCGCTGCGGGTTTCATCCCGCTGGACAACAAGGTCGAGGGCGGCCAGACCCCGCGTGACTTCGTCGAAGACTATGCGAGCCAAGGAAACTGCTGCATCGGCACGCCCGCCGACGCCGTCGTCTACATCCAGGACTTGCTCGACCGATCGGGTGGATTCGGCACGTTCCTGATGCTCGGCCACGACTGGGCGCCGCCTGCCGCCACGCTACCACTCGTACGAGCTCTTCGCCCGAGAGGTCATCCCGCACTTCAAGGGCCAGCTGACCGCACCCCACGCGTCGCACGAATGGGCAAGGGGCATCAGGGATCAGCTGTTCGGCCGGGCCGGCCAAGCGATCGTCAACGCGATCACCGAGCACACCGACGAGCAGAAGGCAGAGGCGGGCAACTGATGCGCGCCTCGGTTCTGCGCGGTGGGCGAATGGTGTACCGCGACGACGTCCCCGAACCGGTGCCCGGGCCCGGTCAGGTGCTCGTCGGCGTCAAGGCGTGCGGGATCTGCGGGTCGGACCTGCACTTCGCCAAGCACGGCGACGACGTGATCGCGGCGGGCGGACAGATGGACGGCGTACCCGACCCCGGCTCCAGCCTCGACCTCGCGGCCGACGTCTTCATGGGCCACGAGTTCAGCGCGGAGATCCTCGAACCGGGTCCCGGCACCGACGCCCCGCCGCCGGGCACGCTGGTGACCTCGATCCCCGTCCTGCTGTCGCAGTCCGGCATGGACATGATCGTCTACAGCAACACCACCGTCGGCGGTTACTCCGAACGGATGGTGCTGTCAGCACCGCTGCTGCTTCCGGTGCCCAACGGCCTCGACGCCGGGCACGCCGCGCTGACCGAACCCATGGCCGTCGGCCTGCACGCGGTCAACAAGTCCAACATCGAGCGCGGTGAAACCGCGTTGGTGATCGGATGCGGACCCATCGGCATCGCGATCATCGCCGCCCTGCGGGCTCGCGGCGTGGAAACCATAGTGGCCTCCGACTTCTCGGCGCGGCGCCGGGAACTCGCCGGCACCGTCGGCGCCCACCGGACCGTGGACCCGGCCTCCGGTTCGCCGTTCGAGTCCACGTCGCCCGCCGTCGTCTTCGAGGCGGTCGGCGTACCCGGTGTCATCGACGACGTGATGCGCAGGGCGCCGAGCCAGACCCGTGTCGTCGTCGCCGGCGTGTGCATGCAGTCCGACGCCGTGCACCCGTTCTTCGGCATCGCCAAGGAGATCAACATCCAATTCGTGTTCGGTTACGACCCGACCGAGTTCGCCAATTCGTTGCGGGCGATTGCCGAAGGCGAAGTCGACGTCACGCCGATGATCACGGGCGAGGTCGGCCTGGCCGCGGTCGACGCGGCGTTCGCGGACCTTTCCGACCCTGACCAGCACTGCAAGATCGTGGTACGGCCGGATCTGTAGGGTGCCTGTATGCCGTTGCACGCATGGGCGAAGACGCCAGTCCGATTCCTCGTCCTTGCTGCGGCGGGGTTGACCGTGGCCGGACTCGCGGCCTGCGATTCGTCGTCCGGGCCCACGCCACCATCGTCGGACGTCCACGTCCGGCAGGTCACCGTCGTGGCGAGCCGGCAAGGTGCAGGGCACCCCCGACACCGTGACCGTGAACGCGTCGATCGAGTTCATCGCACCCGACGCCACCGCCGCGATGAACCAGACCAACGAACGCATGTCGGCGGTGATCGACGCGGTGGCCGCGCAGGGCATCGATCGCAAGGACGTCAGCACCACGCAGGTCAGCCTGCAGCCCCAGTTCGGCGGCCCCGACAACAACGTCATCGTCGGCTACCAGTCGACCAACTCGATCGCCGTCAAGGTCCGCAAGATCGACTCCGCGTCACCGACGATCACTGCGATTCAGACCACCGGCGGCAACGCCACTCGGATCAACTCGGTCAGCTTCTCGATCGAGGACGATTCGCAGCTGGTGAAGGATGCCCGCACCCGGGCGTTCGACGACGCCAAGGACCGCGCCGCCGCAGTACGCGCAGTTGTCCGGATATCGAGCCTGGGCAAGGTCATCTCCATCACGGAAGCCGGGGCGACGGTCCCACCGCCGCAGCCAATGCCGCGCTACGACGCCATGTCCGAGGCAGCGGTGCCGATGCAGCCGGGCCAGCAGACGGTCGGCTTCTCGGTGACGGTGGTGTTCGAACTCGAGCTGACGCAAGCGCTCGTCCACGGCTGATGCTTCCTCGCGCAAGCGCTCGTCCACGGCCGATGCTTCCTCGCGCAAGCGCTCGTCCACGGCCGATGCTTCCTCGCGCAAGCGCTCGTCAGGGTTCCTCGTAGACCTTCGGGTCGAGCGTGCCGATGTAGGGCAGGTCGCGGTAGCGCTCGGCGTAGTCGAGGCCGTAACCGACGACGAATTCGTTGGGGATGTCGAACCCGACGTAGTCGATGTCGAGGTCGACGCGGATGGCGTCGGGCTTGCGCAGCAGCGTGCACACCTTCAGCGACCGGGGATGGCGGGTCGCGAGGTTGCGAAGCAGCCACTTCAGCGTCAGACCGGAGTCGACGATGTCCTCGACGATCAGCACGTCGCGGTCGTTGATGTCGCGATCGAGGTCCTTGAGGATCCGGACGACGCCGGACGACGACGTCGACGACCCGTAGGAGCTGACGGCCATGAACTCCAACTGCGTGGGCAGCGGGATCGCCCGCGCCAGGTCGGTCACGAACATGACCGCGCCCTTGAGCACCGTCACCAGGAGCAGGTCCTGACCGCCGTGCGACCGCATCGCGGTAGTTCTCGCCGATCAGCTCGCCCAGTTCGGCGACCCGCGCCTGAATCTCGTCCTCGGAGAGCAGCACCGACTTGATGTCACCGGGGTACAGCTCGGCGGCAGTATGCGCTGGCACGGCATCAGCGTGCCACGTCGGTGGGCCTGCGACCAACGCGGACCGCGAACCGGCTCGCTCAGACCGGTTCTCGGTCAGCGATCAGCAGGCCGTGCGCGCCGGCCCGCGAACAGTCGCTCGTTGCGCAGCGCGCGAGCCGACCGCCACCCCGCCCTGCCCGCGCCACGTGCGTGACCAGGCCGTCGACGCCACGGATCTGCCTGTCGGTCAGGCTCGCTGGCCCCGCCGGCCAGCAGCCAGCCGCGGATGACGCGACGCCGAACGGCGACGGGCAGCTCGGCCAGCGCGGCCGTCGTCGAGTCCGGCTTCGGCAGTCGGGTTGGCCATCGCAGCCGCCCCGGCCGCCTGGTCGTCGAGGGCCTCGGTGTCCTCGCGCAAGCGCGGCGGCCGTGCGGGCGAGCGCCTCGGCCACCCCGCCGCCCAGCACGTCCTCGAGCAGCGGCAGCACCTCGGTGCGCAGCCGCACCCGGGTGAACCGGGGATCGGCGTTGTGCGGGTCCTGCCACGGGGTCAGGCCCAAGTTCCGCGCACACGGCGTGGCGTGACCGCCCGTCGCACGCCGAGCAGCGGTCGACACCACGGCGGGTCGTAGGGCCGCATGCCTGCGATGGACCGGGCACCCGAGCCACGGCCGAGGCCGAGCAGCACCGTCTCGGCCTGGTCGTCGAGGGTGTGCCCGAGCAGCACCGGCGCGGCACCGCGCGCGGCGTCGAGCGCCGCGTAGCGCGCGCGTGCGGGCGGCCGCCTCGGGACCGCCGTCGAGCCGACGTCGACGCGAAGCACCTGGGCGTCAACGCAGCCCAGGTCAGCGCCTGTTCGCGAGCGGTCGGCCGCGACGCGGCCGAGCCCGGCTTGCAGCCCGTGGTCGACGATCAGCGCCGTGGTGGCGCGAAGCCCTGCGGCGACCGCGGTCAGCGCCAGCGAGTCGGCGCCACCCGACGAGCGCGACGCACCACCGCTCGCACGTCCGGCACGTGGTCGCGGGCGAACTCCGTCGACCGCCTTGCGCAGCGCCGCTACAGAACCCGGTCGATCCATCGCTGCGGCTCGTCGACTTCGGTTGGCAGTGGCAGGGTTTCGGGGCTCGACCACACGGTGTTGAACCGCGCCATGCCCACCTCGGCCACCACGTGGTCGACGAACGCCTTGCCGCGGGTGTACTGGCTGAGCTTGGCGTCGAAGCCGAGCAGGGCGCGGATGACGCGCTGCAGCGGTGGCTACTTGCGCTCGCGCCGCTCGTTGAACCTGCGCCGGATGGTGGCCACCGACGGCACCACCGCGGGCCCGACGGCGTCCATCACGTGGTCGGCGTGGCCCTCCAGCAGGGTGCCGAGCACCAGCAGCTGATCGAGTGCCTTGCGCTGCGGCTCGGACTGGATCGCCCGCAGCAGACCCGAGGATGCCTTCCGAATTCGGTTGCGGCGGAATCATCTTCAGATCTGTTGCGGCGGCTGCGCACGAACTCGCCCAGCCTGCCGACCATCTCGGTGATGTCCTGGCTCGCGTCGTCGGTGAGCACGGCCAGCGCCCGCTACATGTGATCGGCCAGCCAGGGGTTGGCCCGGAACTGGACCCGGTGGGTGACCTCGTGCAGGCACACCCACAGCCGGAAGTCGGCGGGCGATACCCGCAGTTGACGCTCGACGGCGATCACGTTCGGGTACACCAGCAGGAGTTCGCCACCGTTGCGGGCGAACGGGTCGTACTGGCCGAGGATGCCCGACGAGATGAAGGCGAGCACGGCGCCGGTCTGCGCGCCGGTGATCCGGCCGGTGACGAAACCGCTCGGCTTGCCCTCGTCGCCGCCGGTCATCGCGCGCATGGAATCGGTTGCGGCGCGGACCCATCCGTCGCGGTCGATGATCCGCGCCTCCGCGATGGCCGCGCCCTCGTTGAGTCCGGTCACGTCGCGCACCGGGCCTTCGGCCTTGCGGGAGGACTCCGTCAGCTGCTCGATGGCCAGGCGGCGGGTGTACTCGGTGGAGGGCGGGCCCGGCCGGACGAGCTTGGTGCCGATGGTGGCGGCGAAACCCCAGTCGACGGTGCGCCCGACGGTCGGCGTCTCCGACGGGCTCACGACCCGCACCCGCACGAGCGCAGCGACGCGGCGAGCGCGTCGATCGCGGTACGTCCCGTCGGCCCGGCGTTGTTCGACATCAGGGCGAAGGTCAGCACCCGCCCGCTGGCGTCGGTGACGATGCCCGCGAGGGCGTTGGTCCCCGTCAGCGAGCCGGTCTTGGCCCGCAGGAAGCCAAGGGCCGCGCGGCCCGCGTCGGTGTCGACGTAGCGGTTGGACAGCGTGCCGCTGCCTCCCGCGATCGGAAGCACGTCCACCAGCGGGCGCAGCTTCTGCGTCGAGCTGCCCGCAGCGGCGTTGACCACTCCGTCGAGCGTCTCCGCGGTCAGCCGGTCGTTGACGGACAGGCCGCTGGAGTCGACCAGCGCCGCGCCGGTGGTGTCGATCCCCGCGTCGTCGAGCTGGCCGAGCACCGCTTGCACGGCGCCGTCGAAGCTCTGCGGCCGGTTCAGCGCCGCGGCGACTTCGCGGCCGATCGACTCGGCCATCACGTTGTCGGATTCGTTCATCATCTGCCGCAGCCGCTCGATCAGCGGCGGCGACTGAGACGGAGGCGATCTGCTTCGCCGCCGGCCACCGGCGTCGGCCGCACCGTGACGGTCGCGGAGTCGACGCCGAGCGCGACGGCCAGCGCACGTCCGGCGTCGAGCGCGGGTGTGGTGGATCGCCGCGAGTCGACGCTGACCGGCTGGGTTCGGCCGCCGTCGAGCATCACCGACTCGATCGGGGCGATGTCGCCGTTCTGGATGTCCAGCGGGTCCCAGCCAGGCGCCATTGTCGGCCCGCTGTAGGCGCTCGGTGTCGACCTCGACCGTCGTGACGGCGGCCCCGGCGTCGCGCACCTGGTCGGCCAGGTCGCTGATGCGCGCCGCGCCGCGGTACCACGTCGGGACGTTGGGCGGCGCCGCCGACAGGGTGGGATCACCACCGCCCTTCAGGATGATCAGCCCAGGTGTGTCCGGATCGGTGCAGCACCGTGGTGGTCAGCGTGGCGTCGCGGTCCAGCGTGAGCAGCGCGGCGGCCGTGGTGAGGACCTTGTTGGTCGAGGCGGGCTGCATCGGGATGGTGGGCCCCTGCGCCCACAGTTGCGTGCCGGTCACCGCGTCGGTGACGCGGCCGGTGAGACATGCCGAGGTTGGGGTCGGCGACGAACGGCGCCAGGGTCGCGGCCAGGCGGTCCGGCGTCGGCTTCGGCGCGGAGTCCGCGAGCGGCGTGACGCCGGGCTCGGGGTGGCCAGCGCGGGCTGCGGCTCCGGCTCGCCTGCGCCGCGCTGGCCGACGGGTTCCGGGGCGGCGACGAACGCGGCCACCGCCACGACCCCGGCGACGACCAGCGAGCACCGCCACGCCGATCAGCACGTGGGTGGATCGACGCCACCGCGTGGGCCGCATGAGTCTCCTGTAGTGCTTTCCGGATGAGGGACTGCCGGCAGGCCCCGTATAGGCAGGGTATCGCTCGTCTATGGTTGACCCGCGTCGTCGCCCGACGACCCCAGACGCTTTGCAGACACGAAGGAGCCGCGGCGGTGCAGTTCGACGTCGTCATCGAGATCCCCAAGGGGTCGCGCAACAAGTACGAGGTGGACCACGAGACCGGCCGGGTCAAGCTGGACCGCTACCTCTACACGTCGATGGGCTACCCGGCCGACTACGGGTTCATCGAGAACACCCTCGGCGAGGACGGCGACCCGCTGGACGCGCTGGTGCTGCTGCCCGAGTCGGTGTTCCCCGGCGCCATCGTCGAGGCACGTCCCGTCGCGATGTTCCAGATGACCGACGAGGCCGGCGGCGACGACAAGGTGCTGTGCGTGCCCGCCGGCGACTCCGCGCTGGGACCACGTCCAGGACCTCGGCGACGTTTCGCCGTTCGAACTCGAGGCGATCAAGCACTTCTTCGTGCACTACAAGGACCTCGAACCGGGCAAGTACGTCAAGGCCGCCGACTGGGCCGGCCGCGCGGAGGCCGAGGCCGAGGTTCAGCCGCTCGATCGAGCGGTTCAAAACCGCGGTCACTGAACGCTGACGGCACTGATTTAGCACCGATCGTAACACGCGGTAACGCGTGCGTACCTTCGAACTTCGATCATGAGCATGTGCTGTTGCATCAGGGGATCGGCCTGGACGCGTTCAACGCGTTGCCCGGAACGCAAGGCCGTGCACGCGCTTGTACGAGTGCTGCAACAGCTACACGCTGGCCCGCGATCTTGCGCGCGGGCGCGCCTACGAGGATCACGACGCCCTGTTTCGGCGGGCCGACGCGCTGCTGTTCGCGCTGTCCGAGCGAGGCCGTCGACCAGATCCTCGACGCCTGCCCGCACGTCGGCCGGCGGCCCCGTAGCGCCAAGTCGCGGCCGAGCAGTGCTCGGTTTGGGATGACGACCCGGCGGTCATGGCCGAGCTCAGCGAGTCTGCCCGGCGGTACGCGGACAAGTACGGCTTCACGTTCGTGATGTGCGTCGGCGGACTCTGCGCGACGAACGTGTTGGAGCGCGATCGCCGACCGCATGCACCACGACGCCGAGACCGAGCGCAAGGTGCTGCGCAACGAGCTCGCCAGGATCAACCGGACCCGACTGGAGCGGATGCTCGGACCCGAAGGTGGCTACCACAACTGGTGACCGGCGCCGGCTCGCTTAGGCTCGACTGAGTGAGCACCCCTGGATCCGAGCAACAACCGGGCGCATTCGCATTTCCTCTCGTTGCCCGATCTGGCCGCCCGCCCCGCGGGTGGGGCGGTGTTGTGGGCCAACGACGATCTGTTCGCCGAGAAGGAGAACCTGATCAAGCCGGCGCCCGCCGAGTTCCGGCCCGCCACGTTCGGCCACAAGGGCCAGGTATACGACGGCTGGGAGACCCGGCGCAGGCGTGGCGCCACCAACGACTCCCACGACTCGGCCATCGTCCGGCTTGCAGTGCCGGGAATCGTGCGTGGCGTCGTCGTCGATACCGCCTGGTTCACCGGCAACTACCCGCCGCAGATCTCGGTCGAGGCCGCCTTCGTGCCCGGCTATCCGCCGGTCGAGGAGCTGGTCGACAAGACCCAGTGGACGACGATCGTCGAGCGCAGCACGGTCAACGGGGACACCCGCAATCCGTTCCCGGTCGACTCGGCCAGGCGGTGGTCACACGTCCGGCTGTCGATGTACCCCGACGGTGGGATCGCGCGGTTCCGCGTGCACGGCGAGGGACTGCTGGATCCACGACTTCGCCGACGGCCTGACCCTCGATCTCGCGGCCTTGGCGAGCGGTGGCCGAATCAGCGCGTGTTCCAACATGTTCTACGGCTCGCCGAACAACCTGCTGTTGCCGGGGACGGCCCGCTCGATGGGCGAAGGGTGGGAGACCTCCCGGCGGCGCGATGACGGAAATGACTGGGTGCAAATCCATTTGGCGGGCCAAGGCGTGCTGAACGGCGGCGGAATTGGACACGTCCTACTTCATCGGGAATGCACCCGGCTGGGCCCGGCTGTCCGGGCGCGACGGTGACGGCGAATGGTTCGAGGTGCTGCCGACCACCGAGTTGCAGCCCGACACCAGGCACCGCTTCCTGATCGACGACGACCGCGCGGTCACGGAGGCCCGGCTCGACATCCACCCCGACGGCGGGATGGCGCGGGTGCGGCTGTTCGGCAGGCTGACCCCCGACGGGTTGCGTCGGATCCAGGACGATCTGGGCCGCCAGCGGCTAAACGAAGCGCCGACTGTGCGGGTCGTGCGCGCGGTGACCCGAAGTCTTCATTCAGAGGCCCCACACTCGACGCGCGCGCACCACTCCTGATGGCAGAGAATGTCGTTCTGCGATCCCGGCATCTTGGAGGGCGAATGTCCGAACCACTCGCACACCAGACGACGAAGGTCATCTCCGGCGGCGCGTCGTTCCCGCTCGGTGCCACCCCTTCCTCCGACGGGGTCAACTTCGCCGTCTACTCGCGGAACGCCACCGCGGCGTTCCTACTGCTGTTCGACACCGCCGACGGCGAGCCGACCGACGTGATCGAGTTGACGAGCCGAGACAAGTTCGTCTGGCACGCGTTCGTCCGCGGCCTGCGCCCGGGCCAGCTGTACGGCTACAAGGTGCGCGGCGACTACCGGCCGGAGTGGGGGCTGCGGTTCAACGACGCCAAGCTGCTGCTCGATCCCTACGCGAAGGCGGTGACCGGGAAGTTCCGCAACACCGACAACCTGCTGCTCGCCTACGATCCGCGGCGCCGGGCAGGCGGATCTCGTCGCCGACGCCCGCGACAACACCGCGATCGTGCCCAAGGCGATCGTCGTCGACGACGCCTTCGACTGGCAGGGCGACGGCGGCTCCCGACCTCGACCTCGAGGAGCTGGTCATCTACGAGGTGCACGTCAAGGGGTTCACGGCGCATCCGTCGTCCGGCGGTCGAGCAACCCGGGCACGCTACCTGGGTTTCATCGAGAAGATCCCCTATCTCAAGCGAGCTCGGCGTCAACGCGGTCGAGCTCCTGCCCGTCCACGAGTACTACGTCGACGACTTCCTGCACGACAAGGGCCTGACCAACTACTGGGGCTACAACTCGATCGGGTTCTTCGCGCCCGGAGTCGTCGTATGCGGCAGGCACGCACGCCCGGCTGCCAGGTCACCGAGTTCAAGACCCTGGTCCGCGAGCTACACCGGGCGGGCATCAAGGTCATCCTCGACGTCGTCTACAACCACACCGGCGAGGGCAACGAGATGGGCCCGACGCATGTCGCTTCCGCGGCCTCGACAACCCCTCGTACTACAGCCTGACCGGGCCGGCCGAAGCGCCCGCGCGCTACTACATGAACTACACGGGCTGCGGCAACAGCCTGCGACTTCGACAGTCCGGCCGTCATCCGTCTGGTCGATGGACTCACTGCGCTATTGGGTCGAGGTGATGCACGTGGACGGCTTCCGCTTCGATCTGGCCTCGGTGCTCGGCCGCGACGAAGGACGGAGGGTTCAGTGCGTCGGCGCCGTTCTTCGACGCGGTCGCCCAGGATCCGGTCCTGAACCGGCGGCACCATCCTGATCGCCGAACCGTGGGACATCGGCACCTATCAGGTCGGCAACTTCCCGGTCGACTGGTCCGAATGGAACGGCAGGTTCCGGGACACCGTGCGCCGCTTCGTAAAGGGTGACACCGGCCAGGTCGCCGATCTCGGCTGGCGCATCACCGGTTCCGCCGATCTCTACGGCGACGACGGCCGCTCGGCGTACAACAGCGTCAACTTCATCACCTGCCACGACGGCTTCACCCTGCACGATCTGGTCTCCTACGACGGGAAGCACAACGAGGCCAACGGCGAGAACAACCAGGACGGCTCCAACGACAACAATTCGTGGAACTGCGGCGCCGAAGGCGAGACCGACGATCCGGCGGTGCTCGCCCTGCGCACAGCAGCATGATGAAGAACTTCGTCTGCGCATCTGCTGCTTTCCTCGGGCACGCCGATGATTCTGGGCGGCGACGAGTTCGCGCGCACGCAGCGGGGCAACAACAACGCCTACTGCCAGGACAACGAGATCAGCTGGTTCGACTGGGATCTGCTGCAGCGCAACCAGAGATCAGGTCGACTTCTTCCGCAAGGCGATCGCGTTCACGCGCCGCTTTCCGGTGCTGCAGCGGCGCAGGTTCTTCGCTCGGCCGGGACCTCGACGCCGACGGCGTGCCCGACCTGACCTGGTTCGCGACCCGATCTGGGCTCGCCGGATTGGAACGACCCCGAACTGCGGACGTTGTGCTGCCAACTCGACGCGACCGAGGACGGCTCGACGGTGGACGCGTCCCGCCTCTACGTCATCCTCAACGCCCATTTCGAGTCGCAGTGGATCAGGCTTCCGGCACTGACCCGAGGGCGGCAGATGGTTTCGGGCCATCGACACCAGCCTCCCGGCCGGCGAGGACTTCACGACGGCCGGGGCAGAAGTGCCCATCGATCCGCCCGGCCTCTACATCGCCAATCCGCGCAGCACGATCGTGCTGCTGGCCAGATGACGGCCGCGTTCGTCGCATAACGGCCACGCACGGGTTTCGCACGAGCATGATGGTCGCGTGGACAACGTGGTTCAGGGGCACTGGGACCCCCGCTTCGACAAGGTGGCCGCTGCGCTGGCCGACGAGATCTCGAGTGGCGAGGAGGTTGGCGCCGCCATTGCCATCGACATCGACGGCGAGACCGTCGTCGACATCTGGGGCGGCCATGCCGACGCCGCCAAGACCAAACCGTGGACCGGGGACACCATCGTCAACGTCTGGTCGTCGACCAAGACGGTGACCGCCCTGGCCGGCCTGATGCTCATCGATCGCGGGCTCATCGAGCCGAACACGCCGGTCGCGCGCGTGTGGCCGGAGTTCGCCGCGAACGGCAAGCAGGACATCGAGTTTCGCCACCTGCTGTCCCACTCATCGGGCGTGTCGGGGTGGGACCAGCCCGTCGTCGTCGAGGACGTCTACGACTGGGAGAAGTCGACGGCGATGTTGGCCGCCCAAGCGCCGTGGTGGGAACCGGGCACCGCGTCGGGCTACCACGCGCTTACCCATGGTCACCTGATCGGCGAGGTCTTGCGCCGGGTCACCGGCACGACGCTCAAGCAGTTCGTCGCCGACGAAATCGCAGGCCCACTCGGCGCGGACTTCCAGATCGGCGCCCTCCCCGAAGACGACGCGCGCGTCGCCGAGATCATCCCGGCGACGGAGGTACCCGAGATGCCACCGATGGACCAGTGGCCCGAACCGATGCTCAAGACGTTCACCGGGCCTGCACCAGACCCCACGGTCGCGAACACGCCGGAATGGCGCGCCGCCGACATCGGTGCCGCCAACGGTCACGGCAACGCGCGCGCACTGGCCCGCATCCTGTCGTCGATCTCGTTGGGCGGCGGCGTCGACGGTGTCCGACTACTCCGGCCGGAGACCATCGAGAAGATCTTCGAGGTCCAGTCCGACGGACCGGATCTGGTGCTGGCGCTTCACCCGATTCGGTTCGGACTCGGATTCGGCCTACCGAAGCCCGAGACCATCCCCTACGTCCCGGACGAGAAGATCTGCTTCTGGGGCGGATGGGGCGGGTCGTGGGAGACGATGAACCCCGATCGCCGGATGACCACCGCCTATGTGATGAACAAGATGGGTGCGGGCATCGAGGGATCAGAACGCACGGCGCGCTACACGACGCTGATCTACGACGCTGTTTCCTGAGCGACCGCCGCGGGTGCGGGCTTCGCGGTGCTCGCTTTCTTCTTGGCGCGCAGGCGCTTCGCGTAGTTCATTCCCGGTTTCTCGATGCCGTAATACGTCACGGTCGCCGCGAGGATGGTGGCGGTAAGGAGAACCACGATGTTGCGAAGCATGCCAGGCAGGGTGTCGCCCGCCATCCAGCCGAGCCGGCCCAGCACCAGCAGCATCGGGAAGTGCCAGAGGTAGGCCGAGAGGGAGACCTCTCCGACGTAGCGGATCGGACGTGCATCGAGCCACACCGCCAGCTTGGTCTTCTGCCCACGTCCGAGTGGAGCAACGATGACGAGGATCATCAGTGCGGCGACGACGCTGACGCCGGCGGTGGCGAACTGCTCGGCGACGACGAGCAACACCCCGGAGACGAGGAACACCGGGAGGATCGCCAGCGCGCTCAACATCCGCACCCGTTTGGCGATGCGCTCGGGCAGTGCGCGGTGTTCGAGCGCGACGAACACGATCGCGGCGAACATGCCGAGTGCGAAGTTATCGGCGTTGGTCAGGAAGCTCTTGGCGAACACGGCGGCCCAGTTCGGGCCCCAGTTGAGCAGGATGAAGTCGGTGGTGTCCGAGTGCGCGAACACCAGGGGCATCAGTGACCGACCGATGAGCCCGACGATGAGCAGGAGGAGCGGCGCGAGGCCGGCCAGTACGAATGGGTTCATCGTCGACCGCTTGCGCAGCCTGAACAGTAGGACGCCCAACACCGGCAACGACGCGTAGAAGGCGTATTCCAGCGTGAGCGACCAGGACGGGTTGATGCCCGTCTGGATGTAGGCGGGGAAGTACGTCTGCGTCAGCGTGAGGTTGGCGATCAACATCCCGGGATCGGTGATCATGCCGGTGCCGAGGTCCGTGCCGACGGGCTGGGTGGCGGGGTTCTCGACGTAGGCAACCCGAAGGACGAAGTTGACGATCAGGAAGATCACCAGATAGACGGGCACGATCCTGGCGAACCGATGCACGACGTAATCGGTGACGTCCGGCATCTTGCCCACCGCACGGTCTTCAACCACGTTGCGGACGTACGGCAGGAACAGCAGGAAGCCGCTGAGCACGAAGAAGTACACCAGCGAGAAGCCGAAGATACCGGTCTGCCAGGTGGCCGCGGTCTTGGGCGAATAGTGCGTCGTAACGTGCGTGATCGCAATCATTAGGCACAGCAACCCGCGCACACCGTCCAGCCCGATGATGCGCACCCGCTTGCGTCGGGGTGGGCTCACCGGAACCTGAGCCGCCTCCGCGCTGGTTTCGATCGCGTCTTGGGTCATTCGCTACTGGTCCTCAATGTGTTTGCCGTTGCGTCCCGCAATTATGTCCCAGCAAGCCGCGCGCCGTCGGGCAGGCTTGCCCGCCCGACCGAAATCGGGCGGCGTAACACCGTTGATTCTGTCGTCAATTTAGCCACACATTGTTGCCGAAGGGCCAATTCCCAGGACTTCGTAAGGTTTGCGGCACCAAATTAGGTGCACTAAAGAAACGTTAGCTGCGGGCCGCTGAACCCCAGGCCTGGTGCATCGGTACGGCAAACATTGCCGGGTTGACGAGCGCATCAGTGCCGATGGTACATCGGGGATTCGAATTCCTGGTTACGCCGACATTGCGCCCATCACCCGCTTGATCGCGCGCTTAATCCCCGCACCCGTATGTCCAGCTAACAATGGTCAGGCGACGAGACCGGCGAGATGACGGCCAATCGGCAACGCCGCGGTTGCGGCGGGCGACGGCGAGTTCAGCACGTGCACCATCCGGTCTGTTCGCTCGACGACGAAATCGTGCACCAGCGTCCCGTCGCGGCGCACCGCCTGCGCCCTGATGCCTGCCGGGTGAGGCCGCAGGTCGGACCTGGTCAGCGCGGGAGCGTACTTGCGGCACTCCTCGAGGTAGCTCCCCTTGAACAGCGAGTTGCGGATCTCCTTGATTCCGAGGCGGACGTTCGCCCTCGCGACGCGCCACAGACCTGGGAAGGCCGCCATCCTGGCCACGTCGTGCGGATCGATGGAGAACCGCGGATAGCCCTCGCGCGCGAGGCCGAGAACTGCGTTCGGGCCGACGGTGATGTCGCCTGCGATGGTCGGGCTCAGGTGTACGCCGAGGAACGGCAACCCGGGGTCGGGCACGGGGTAGATGAGCCTTCGCACGAAACCGGCCCTGCTGGAGGGTAATTGGAAGTACTCACCGCGAAACGGGACGACCTGGACGTCGGTTCTCAGGCCCGCGAGCCCGGCGAGCCGGTCGGACTGCAACCCGCCGCACGCCACCAGGCGATCGCACGTGATGGTGGTCGACTCGGTGGCGACGGTGACCCTGGCGGCGGTCTCGGTGATGGCGACGACCTTCGACGCGGTCCGCAGCACCCCGCCCGCATCGGCTATCAGCCTGGCGAGCGTCGCCGACACCTCGCGGTAGTCGACGATCCCGGTGCGGGGCAGGTGCAGGGCGGCCAGCCCGGTCACGTTGGGCTCGAGTTCTGCCAGCTCCTCGCCGCCAACGCTCCTGCATTCGATTCCGTTGACCTCGGCCCGGTCGCGGAGCGCCGCCATGCGCCCGACCTCGACGGGATCGGTTGCAACGATCAGCTTTCCGCATTCGTCGAACGCGATGCCGTGCTCGGTGCAGAAGTCCTTGGTGGCGCGCTCCCCCGCCTTGCAGAACCTGGCCTTGAGGCTGCCCGGTTCGTAGTAGATGCCGGAGTGGATGACGCCGCTGTTGTGGCCTGTCTGGTGGGTGGCCACCGCGTCCTCGGCCTCGAGCACGACGACGGTGGCGTCGGGCTCGTCCAGCAGCAGGTGGTGTGCCGTGGAGAGGCCGACGATCCCCGCGCCGATCACGCAGTACCGAAAATGACTCATCGCACCCCGCACTGTACGAATCCTGCGGCTGTCGGCTGCTACCTGGGCACGACGCTGCGCAGCGGTTCGCCCCGTGCCAGTCTGCCGATGTTGGCGGCGATGTCGTCGGCCCGGCCGGCGAACGTGTCGGTCGTGATGCCCGAGGAGTGTGGGGTCATCAGCAGGTTGGCCAGTTCTCCGAAGGGGAGGTTGCCGGGGGCGGTGCCCGTGCCGGGCCCAGCCGGATAGCGGTACCAGACGTCGACGGCTGCGGCGCGGATGTCGCCGTTGCGCAGGGCGTCGAACAGCGCGTGTTCGTCGATCAGCGGCCCTCGTCCGACGTTGATCAGCACGCCGTCGGGTCCAAGCGCCCGCAACTGTTCTGCGCCGATCATCCCCTTGGTCGCCTGGCTCAGTGGCGCGGACACCACGACGACGTCGGATTCGCGCAGCAGTGGATCGAGTCGGGTGACGTCATCAGCCCAGCGCAGGCCGTGGGTGTCGGCATCCACCCGGCCCGACCCGGTGACGGCGGCGCCAGAGGATCCGAAGGCGCGGAACAGTTCCCAGGCGAGCTGACCGATGTGGCCGAATCCCACGAAGCCGACGCGGGCTTCGCGCAGGGTCTTCGACTGCGGGATCGCATCGTCGTAGACCGAGGTTGCCCACACGTCCCGGCGCAACGACCGGTCCTGAGCAAGGAAGTCCCGGCGCAGCATGACCGCAGCCGCGAGCACGTACTCGGCGATCGACCGTTCGTGATGAAAGGTGTTGGCTACAGACACCTCGTCGGATAGCGCGTCGAAGTCGATGCGGTCGGTACCGGCGCCCGCCGCGTGGATGAGCCGGAGCTTCTCAGCGACGGCGGCCATGTCGGCGGAGAACCGTCCTCCGACGTACACCTGCGCGTCACGCAGATCGTCGCGCATCGCCGCGGAATCCGACCCGACGTGCCATGTCACGATGGCCTCGGCTGGCAAGCCGGCCTCGAACCGCTCGCGGTGCGGCACGAGATTGCGGTCGGCGACGATGATCTTCATTGCGCGAACCATTTGTCACCGTTAGCGATTGGGCGCAGCACCCGACTCACCTTATCGCCAACGCTGCGGAGCGCCTCGACGACCTCGCATTCGCGCTCCGGGGTGAGGCGCGTGATGGGTATCGATGCGCTGATGGCATCCTGGGCCGGCCGCGCGTAGTGCAGTGCCACGGCGAAACACCGCAAGCCGAGGGTGTTCTCCTCGTCGTCGGTGGCGTAGCCGCGGACACGCGCGGTTTCCAGCGCCTCCTCCAGCAGGGCCCGATCGGTCACGGTGCGCGGTGTGATCGCGCGAAGGTCGGCGGGAATGTGGCGGTCTCGATCCGCGCCGACCCGCTCGGCCAGCAGTGCCTTTCCCAGCGCAGTGGCGAAGGCGGGCAGCCGCCGGCCAACCCGGTTCGTCGCGCGGTGGTATTGCCGCGACTCTCGGGTGGCCAGATAGACCACGTCGGGGCCGTCGAGCCGTCCGACGTGAAAGGTCTCGTCGAGTTCCTGGCTCAGCTCGTCGAGGAACGGCGTGATGATCGGCAGGTACGGGTCACCGTCCAGATAGCTCGTCCCGACCAGCAGTGCCCGGATGCCGATGCCGTAGAGCGTTCCGGAGTCGTCGCAACGAACCCAGCCCTGCGCCATCAGCGTCCGCAACAACGCGTGTGCGCTGCTGCGGGGCAGGTCGAGCGCCGCGCTGATCTCGCGAATGCGGGCCGGCCGATCATGGCGCGCTGCGAGGTACTCGAGTAGCTCGACCGTACGAACGGCCGACTTGACGCCGCCCGCACGCGAGGAGGATGAAGCATTACCGCGGACGGCAACGTCCGAGGTCGGTGTGGGATCGGGCGTCACAGCAGACCCGCCTGCTGGATGACGAGCACCGTCGCTCCCACCGCGGAGACGCCGATCGCCGTCCATCGCTGCCGTTGGGGAGTGAGCAGTCGATTGGCCCACCGGGACAGCACATACCCTGCCACCGCGGCAGGAATCAGCAACGCGAACGTCCGGCAGGTGTGGGCGTCTACCGAACCGGTGAGCGTCAGCATCACGATCGACATCACCGACCCGATCAGGAAGAACCCGCTCATGGTGCCCCGCAGTCGAGCACCGGTGGTGCGCTGCCACACCAGCGCCATGGGCGGCCCGCCGATCGACGTGGCCGTCCCCAGCACCCCCGACGTGGCGCCTGCCAGGACGAGGTTGCGTCGACGGGGCGAGGGAATCCATCCGAGGCTCGTCACCGCGACGCCGACGAGCACCACTCCCGCGATCAGGATCGCCAGAGCGCGTTCGGGTATCGCGGTCAGCAGAAGTGCGCCCGCGACGGTGCCCGGCACTCTCCCGACCAGTGCCCAGGAGGTACCGGACACGTCGATCGCCGTGCGTTCCCGGATCACCACCATCAAGGTAACCAACGCGGCGAGCAGGATCAGCGTCCCCGGGATGAGTGCTGGATCGACGAGCGCGACGACGGGAGCGGCGAGCATGCCCATGCCGAAGCCGATCGACGCCTGCAGACACGACGCGAGCAGGATCGCGATCGCGATGACCGAGAAGCCAGCAGTGCTCACGCGCTGCGGGACAACGTCGACCGGTCGTCGAGCAGGGGATGGTGACATTCCGCGGTGTGGCCGGCGACCTGCAGGTCGAGCGCCAGTGGCGGCCGTTCCTGCGCGCAGACGTCGGTGGCCCGCTGGCACCTGGTCCGGAAGCGGCAGCCCGACGGCGGATTGAGCGGTGAGGGCACCTCGCCCTTGAGCAGGATGCGCTTACCGCGTTGCGCCGGGTCCAGTTTCGGTGCCGCCGACATCAGCGCTGCGGTGTAGGGGTGATTCGGCCGGTCGAAAACGGCTTCGGTGGGCCCGGTCTCGATGATGCGGCCCAGGTACATGACGGCCACCCGGTCGGCGACGTGGCGCACCACCGACAGGTCATGCGAGATGAAGACGTAGGAGATCTGCAGCTGCTGCTGCAGCTCGTTGAGCAGGTTGAGCACCTGCGCCTGTACCGAGAGGTCGAGGGCCGACACGGGCTCGTCGCAGATGATGACGTCCGGGTCGAGCGCGAGCGCCCTGCGCGATGCCGATGCGTTGGCGCTGTCCGCCGGAGAACTCCTGCGGGTACTTGTCGATGGCCTTCGCGCCGAGACCGACGAGATCCAGCAGCCCCCGCACCCGCGTGGCGCGGTCGTGCTTCGCGGGGTGCAGTGTCCGGTGGGTGCGCCACGGCTCGGCGATGATGTCACCGGCCGTCATCCGGGAGTTCAGCGAGGCGTAGGGGTCCTGGAACACCATCTGCACGCGGCGCCGGAACTTGAGCAGATCCTTGCCGCGCAGGCTGAACGGATCGATGCCGTCGAAGCTGACGGTGCCGGACTCCGGACGCTCGAGCATCATCAGGGTGCGGGCCAACGTCGACTTGCCACAGCCGGATTCGCCGACGAGTCCGAGCGTCTCGCCACGGGCCAGGTCGAGGCTGATGCCGTCCAGCGCACGCAGTTTTGCCGTTCCCCCTCGCCCGCCGGGTACCCGGAACGTCTTGCACAGGTCGCGCACGGAAAGCAGTTGGTCAGACATTCTTGACCTCTCCGGAGAAATGGCATGCGGCCTTCCGCTTGCCGCCGACGGTGTCGAGGTTGGGCCGGGTGGTGCGGCAGATCTCGCCGACCAGCGGACAGCGCGCCTGATATGCACACCCTTCGGGAATGGAGTGCAGGTCGGGAGGAAATCCTCCGATCGACTTGAGTTCGGCGCCGCGTTCGGCGTTCACCGGTACCGAGTCGAGCAGACCCTTTGTGTAGGGGTGCAACGGAGCGGCGAATACCTCGGCGACAGGGCCGGTTTCGACGACGTTTCCGGCATACATCACCGCGACGCGATCGGCCTCCTCCGCGACGAGCGCCAGGTCATGGGTGATCAGCACCACGGCCATGTCGAACTCGGTGCGCAGGCTCTTGAGCAGCGCCATGATCTGTGCCTGCACCGTCACGTCCAACGCCGTGGTCGGTTCGTCGGCGATGAGAACCCGGGGGTTCAACGCCACGGCCATCGCGATGAGCAGCCGCTGGCGCATGCCGCCGGAGAACTGATGCGGATAGGACTTCATCCGCTCCTCCGGTTCCGGAATCCCCACGCGCGCCATCAGTTCGACGGCCCTTCGCTTGGCCGCCTTGGCCTTCATCCCGTGGTGGATGCGGAACGGTTCGGCCAGCTGGGTACCGACGGTGTACAGGGGGTTCAGCGCGGTGAGCGCGTCCTGGAAGACGATCGCGAGTTCAGTGCCCGCCAGTTTTCGCCGGGTCTTGCGGTCGACGGCGAGGATGTCGGTCACTCCATCCCGGCCGGCGAGCCGCGCCGTGCCCTCGACGACGTCGGCGACCGGCTCCAGCAGACCCACCAGCGCCGCCGCGGTCATGGACTTGCCGCAACCGGATTCGCCTAGCAGCGCCAGGGTTTCACCGCGATGCGCGGCGAAGGACACGTGGTCGACGGCGCGTACGGTCCCGGTGATGGTGCGGATGTCGACGGTGAGGTCCTCGACCCGCAATGCCGGATCGGCGTCCACGCGTTCGGTCGGCGGGTGTTCTGCGATGGCGGTCATCAAAGGGCCTTCGTGGTCTTGGCGAAGCGGGGCACGCGTTTTTCTCGGGGCGAGCGAAGCGACGGGAAATGCTTCGGAACGGTGAGCCGCCACCGCTGCCCGGGATCGGTGGCGATCCGCGCCCAGGCGGCGAGGATGGTCGCCGACACCGTCGTGATGACGATGGCCAACCCCGGGAAGAACGACAGCCACCATGCGGTGTGCAGGTAGGTGCGGCCCTGCGCGACCATCAAGCCCCAGCTGACGTCCGGTGGCTGAATGCCGATGCCCAGGAAGCTCAGGGAGCTCTCGGCGAGCATCACGTAACAGAAGTCGAGAGTGGCCACCGTCAGCAGCGTCGGCAACACGATCGGCACGACATGCCTGACGATGATGGACCGTCCGCTGGCACCGAATGTACGGGCGGCGTCGACGAACACCCGGCTCGACAGCTCGGCCGACTCGGCGCGGGCGGTCCGCAGATACACCGGGATGCGTGTGATCGCCAGGACGGCAACGATGTTCGCGGCGCTCGGCGAGAACACGTAGAGCACGACCACGGCCAGCAATAGCGACGGAAAGCTCATGATGACGTCCGCGACGCGCATGGCGACGGTCTCTCGCCAGCCGCGATGGAAGCCGGCCCACATGCCGATCACCGAGCCGACGATCGCCGAGATCAGTACCGCGGGGACGGCCACCGACAGCGTGGTGTGGCAGGCCACGATGAGCCGGGCCAGCATGCTGCGCCCCAGCGGATCGGTTCCCAACACGTTGGCCCAGCCGTGGGCGAGGGTGAATGGCGCCTGGTTGGAATTGTCCAGGTCGATGTGCGTAGCGAGCTTGCCGAACAGCACCGGACCGAAGACCGCCACGAGGAACACCAGTCCGAGGACGACGGCCGCCACGACGGCGACGCGGTCGTTGAACAGCAGCCGAAACCACACCGAGCGACCGGACCTTCGGCCGGTGCCCTCACCGACGATGGCGGTGGTCGGCTTGACCGGCACCAGATCGAGTTGAGTACTCATTTGTCTTGTCTCCCTTAGACCCGTGCCGGTTCCCGCACGCGGGCATCGAGCAGTGCGTAGCAGGCGTCGATGATGATGTTCAGCGCGAAGATGCTGACCGCCGTGAGCAACACCGCGGCCTGCAGCACGGCGAAGTCGCGTTGCAGGATTGCGTCGATCATCAGTTTGCCGATGCCCGGCCAGCCGAAGATCGCCTCGACCACCACCGCACCGTTGACCAGGCCGACGGCCAGGTCGCCCGCGACCGTCAGGGCCGGCGCGGCCGCGTTGCGCAACGCGTGATGGGACACCACGCGAAAGTCGCTTGCGCCCTTGCTTCGTGCCAACCGGACGTACGGGGCCGAGAGCGCAGAGACCATGGCGCCGCGCACGACCTGGGTGAGCACGCCGAGCGGGCGGATCATCAGGGTCGCGATCGGCAGGACCCAGGACAGCGCACTCTCGGTGCCCGACGTCGGCAGTACGCCAAGCAGCACGGCGAAGAGCCACACCCCCGTGATGGCGAACCAGAAGTCCGGGATGCTCGCTGCGGTCATCGATAGCAGGCTGGAGAAGCGATCGGCCAGCGAGTTGGGCCGGTATGCGGCCCAGCATCCGACGATCACGGCGCCGACGATCGCGAGGAGCATCGTGGTGAAGGCCAGTTGCAGTGTCGCGGGGAAGGCCCGCAGGGCCATCTCCGATGCCGACTCCCCGGTGCGCAGCGACGTCCCGAAGTCGAGGTGCACCACGCCCTTGAAGTAATCGACCAGCTGCGTAAGCATCGGCTGGTCGAAGCCGTTCTTCTCGGCGAACGCGGCGCGCTGAGCCGCGGTCGCCGACTCCGGCAGGTAGAGGTTGGTCGGATCACCGGTGAGGCGGGCCAGTAGGAACACGCCGAGCAGCACGATGATCAAAGGCAGCGCGCTGGTATACATCCGGCGCCGTACGAATGAGAACATGACGGTCGTTGTCTCCCTGGGCTGTGGACGGACTAAGAGTTGTCGGTGCGGGCAGCACCGTTCTGGGTCATCGTCATCTCGGAAAGGCGCATCTCGTCACCGGTCGCGGAGTTGGGCGTGTACGCGACGCGCGGCGACTTGCCGAGGATGCCCTTCATGTGGGCGATGTAGGCCATCTGCATGATCTGCTGCGGCTCGTCGGCGAAAAGTTGGGCGAACGCATCCTGGCGAGCCTGGCCGGTGAGGGCTTCCGCGGCACGGATCTTGGTGTCGAACTCCGCTGTGCCGTAGGCATTCTGAGGGCCGTCGCTGAGCATGTACTGGTCCATGGTGAAGGCAGCGTCACCGGCCTGATTGCCGTGCATGATCATCAGCAGGTAGGGGCCGGCGTTGGTGGGGAACGGTCTCAGCTGGTACTGCAACTGGCGCCGCCGTGTCCATCATCTCGATCTTGACGTTGAGTCCGATCTCGGCGAACTCGCTCTGCAGCACCTCGATCGTCTCGCTGATCTTGGGGAACTGCGCAGTGCGGCCGATCAGCCGGATCTGCCGGTCCACCGGGACGCCGTCGGCCTTCGCCTCGGCGACCAGTTGCTTGGCCTTCTCGGTGTCGTGCGGCCACAGTGCCAGTTGGTCGTTGTAGCCGACGACCCCGGTGGGGATCAGTTGCGAGGCAGGCTCGCCCAGCCCGCGGAACAGCGCCTTCACGATGCCGGTGCGGTTGACCGAGTAGTTGATGGCCTGGCGCACCCGGATGTCGTTCAGCGGGGCCTCGGTCGCCTGCATCCGCAGCGCGGTGGTCTCGTTGTTCTGGAACGGGACGCCCAAGGCGCCGGCTCCATCCTCAGGACCCAGCCCGACGGCGATGTCGGCCTCGTCGTTGGTGATCATCGCCGCGCGGACGCTGCCTTCGCTGCGCCACTGGTACTCGGCACGCGCGAAGGACGGCTTGGCACCCCAATAACGGTCATTGCGGGCCAGGATGAGCTTCTGCCCGTACTCCCAGTCCTCGATGGCGTACGGACCGGTGCCGATCGGTTCGCGCACCTTCTCCGTCGTGCTGGTGGTCCGCGGCACGATCTCGACGAACGAGATCCGCAGCGGCAGAATCGGATCCGGTTTCTCGGTGCCGACGGTCAGGGTGGTGTCGTTCGGTGCGGCCACCTTCAGCTTCTCGTCGCCGAACACGTAGCCGTCGACGTTGCACTGCAGGTCCGAGTTCACCGCGCGATCGATGGCGAACGCGGCATCGGCCGCGGTGAAGGGTGATCCATCGGAGAACGTGACGCCGTTGCGGATGTCGAACGCCCACTCGGTCGGGGAGGTCTGGCGCCAGCCCGTCGACAGCAGCGGCAGGAGATTGCCGGTATCGGGGTCGCGCTCGATGAGCGGCTCGGTGATGTTGGACCGCACCACGATGCCCGTCGACGTCAGCGAGCTCTCGCACGGTTCCAGAGTCGGCGGCTCCTGCGAGATGACGATCCGCAGCGTGTTCGCGTCGTAGCCACCGTGGCCGGAGTTGGCGACGGTGCACCCGGAGGCAGCCACGGTGATGCCCGCGATGGCGACGGCCAGTACTCGACGTCGCGCCGTGATGCGTGGGGCGGGGCTCATGAAGTTCTCCCGGGAGCTGCTGGTGTGACGTCCACGTATGTGGATGCACGGTGTGATCGCAGCCACACCGTAAGGAGCGTGTTCGAGCAGCGTCAACCCCAGCCGAGAGGCCAATCGGCGGTCGAATCGGGGTGAGCCGACCTCGCTGTACTCGCCTCGAAATGGCGCTGAACAGGATATTCGACGCCCGGCTGCGGGGGTCGATGCCGTGCTGGCACCGGGAATCGGCGAGCCATGCAGGTTGGGCATGAGTTGATGCTATTTCGGGGTTGGACGGGTATCCGCAGGTCGCCGTACCGTGGTGAGCATCATGAGCACCGAGCATCACGCCCCAGAAGTCCGGACCGTGTTACAGGTCGGACCGCTGAAACCGTCATTGGCTCGCACGCTTGCGGAGAGTTATGCCGCGTACGTGCTGCCCGACGAGTCGGCGGCGCGCGAGGAGTTCCTGTCGTCGCACGGGGGCGACATCACCGCCGTGGTGACCTCCGGACGAACCGGAGTCGACGCCACCTTGATGGCGGCGCTGCCGCGTCTGGGTGCCGTCGTGAACTTCGGCGTCGGTTACGACACCACCGACGTCGACGCCGCCGCCGCGCGCGGCATCGGAGTGAGCAACACCCCAGACGTACTCACCGACTGCGTGGCCGACACCGCCGTCGGTCTGATGATCGACGTGATGCGTCAGTTCTCGGCGGCCGACCGCTATGTGCGCGCGGGCCGTTGGCCGGTAACGGGCAGCTACCCGTTGACCCGGCAGGTGAGCAATACCCGGGTGGGGATCATCGGTCTCGGCCGGATCGGCTCGGCAATCGCCAAGCGGCTCAGCGCATTCGGTTGCTCGATCTCGTACCACAACCGCCGCCAGGTGCGAGGGGTCGCCGTACCGGTACGTCGACTCACCGGTCACGCTCGCCGGCGGTGTCGACGTCCTCGTCGTCGCCGCGGCAGGCGGCAGTGGCACCCGCAAGCTGGTCGACGGTGCCGTCATCGATGCCCTTGGCGCCGACGGCTTCCTGGTCAACATCGCGCGCGGCAGCGTGGTCGACGAGGCGGCATTGGTCGATGCCCTGCGCGGGGGCCGGCTCGCCGGAGCGGGTTTGGACGTCTTCGCCGACGAGCCCAACGTGCCCGAGGCGCTGCTGTCGCTGGACAACGTGGTGCTGCTCCCGCACGTCGGCAGCGGGACTGTCGAGACGCGCACGGCGATGGAGGAACTCACGCTGCGCAACTTGGACGCCTTCTTGAAGACCGGGCAGTTGGTCACGCCGGTGTCGATGCCAGTGTCCGGCCGCACGGGCAATTGAGCCTTCTCGGCCGGTAGTGCGTTCCGCGAGACAACATCCTTCAGACTGAAGCCGCATCACCGGGTCATTGCGGAGGTCTGATGGAGGCACCACGGTCCTGCCGGGCCTGCGGCCTGGGACTGCGGGCCGGCGCCCGGTTCTGCGATGGATGTGGCGCACCGACGGGCGCGGACCCCGCATTGGCCGAGTACAAGCAGGTCACGATCCTGTTCGCCGACGTGGTCCGGTCGATGGACATCGCCGCCCGCGTCGGTCCGGAGCGGCTGCGGGAAATCATGACCGAGTTGCTCAGCCGGTCGGCTGAAGTCGTCGAGCGCTGCGGCGGCCGCCTGAACAGCTACACCGGCGACGGCATCATGGCGCTGTTCGGCGCGCCGATGGCTCTGGAGGACCACGCATTTCGTGCATGCGTCGCCGCGCTCGACCTCCACCACGCTGCGGTGCCGCTGGCCGAGGAGGTAATGCGACACGACGGCGTGGTGCTTGCGCTGCGCATCGGCATCAACTCCGGGCAGGTGATCGCCGGTGAGATCAGTCCGACGAGTTACACCGCGGTCGGCGATCAGGTTGGCTTTGCGCAGCGGATGGAGTCCGTCGCGCCGCCGGGCGGTGTCATGTTGAGCGAGGCGACCGCGCGGTTGGTGCGAGGGCGTCGCGGAACTGGGCGATCGCGAGCTCGTCCGCATCAAGGGCGCCGCACGATCCGGTGCCCGCCCGCCGCCTTCTCGACATCGCGTCACGCGGTCGACTGCGTAATGGGCCACGAGGCGCCCTGGTCGGGCGGCAGCGGGAGATCGGCGCACTCACTCACGAGCCTCGAACAGGCGATGCGCGGCAATGCATCCGTGGTCCGGGTGACCGGACCCGCAGGTATCGGCAAGAGCAGGCTGATCGGAGAAGTCGCGGCCGTCGCCATGGACCTCGGCGCGGAGGTGTTCTCCACCTTCTGCCAGTCCCACACGGGCGACGTGCCGTTCCATGCGATGTCCGGACTGTTCCGCGGGATCTTCGGCATCGACGATCTCGACGTCGACGGCGCACGTGAGCGGGTTCGGGCCCGACTGCCCGATGCCCACGCCGAGGACCTCGTGTTGCTCGACGATCTGCTCGGCATCCGCGCTGCCGCTGCCGAGTCTGCCTGCGGTCGATCCGGAGGCGCGACGTCGGCGGCTGACGCGGTTGGTCGAGACGGCGGTCTCGGCGAGGGCTCCCGCGGTGTACGTGATCGAGGACGTGCACTGGATCGACGAGGTCAGCGAATCCGACACTCGTCGACTTCGTCGCAACGGTTTCCGGAACGTCGGCGCTCGTCCTCATCACCCACCGCCCGGAATACCGGGGCGCACTAAGCCGACATCGCGGGAGCCGAGGTGATTGACCTTGCTCCCCTTGATGTTTCACATGGGTCGGCGTTGACAGCGCTGCTCGTTGGCAAGCACCCCTCGACCTTCGGACTTGCCACGCAGATTGCCGGACCGTGCCGCCGGGAATCCATTCTTCGCCGAGGAGATCGTGCGCGACCTCGTCGAGCGCGGCATTCTCGAGGGCCACCGCGGCGAGTATGAGTGCCGCCGCGACATTGCCGAAGTGAGCGTGCCCGCGACCGTACAGGCCACCATCGCCGCGCGCATCGACCGCCTTGGTGCAAGTGCGAAGCGGACACTGAACGCCGCCGCAGTCGTCGGGTCCAGGTTCAACGCGGCTCTGCTCGCCGATGTACACAGTGACTCCATGCTGGCCGAGTTGATGGACGCCCAGCTGATCGATGCGCTGGATTCGACGGGTGCCGACTACGCGTTCAGGCATCCGCTGATCCGCACGGTGGCCTACGAATCGCAACTGAAATCGGAACGGGCGCAACTGCATCGGCAGCTGGCTGAGGCGATCCAGCGGCACCAGACAGCCGGGGCGCATGAGAACGCCGCGCTCATCGCGACGCACCTCGAGGCGGCGGGTGACCAACGTGGAGCGTTCGATTGGCACATGCGCGCGGCGGGGTGGTTGACCGACCGCGATCTCGGTGCGGCTCGGGTGAGTTGGCAGCGGGCTCGAAGGGTCGCTGTCGCGCTGCCCGCTGACGAGCCCGACCGGCTGGCGATGCAGATAGCGCCTCTCACCCGGCTCTGCGGCAGCATGTGGATGGCTGGTGGCAGAGTCGCCGACACCGGATTCGACGAACTGCGCGAGCTCTGCGAGGCGCATGGCGACAAGGTATCGCTCGCCATTGGGATGGCCGGGTTGGTCATGGCGCTGGCCGGGCATCAACGTCTTGGCGAGGCGTCCCGGTTGGCGTCGGAGTTGACCGCGCTGGTCGATGAACTCGGAGAGTCCCCGCTGACCGTCAATCTGCTCATTGCGGCCATCTACGCCAAATCCGAAGTCGGTGAGATGACAGTGGCCCTTGGCCTGACCGAGCGTGTCATCGACCTGGCCGGTGGCGATCTCACGATGGGTGACAAACTCTTCGGCTCACCGCTGGCGCTCGCGACGCGGATGCGCTGCCTGATTCGGCTGTGCCTGGGTATCGACGGCTGGCGATCCGATGCCGACGCGGCCATCGCCATGGCTGCCCCGCTCGCTCCGAAGAATCTCATTTCCGCGATCTTCTACAAGTACATCGTCGCGATACCCGTTGGCGCGCTGGCCGCCGACGCAGTTGCCTTGCGCGAGACCGCTGATGCCCTGCATGCGGCGGAGCAAGCCAGCGACGAGTACACCCTGGCGGCAGCCCAGCTCACGCGGGGGCTGGTCCTCGTCCGCCAAGACGATCTGCAGCGTGAGGAGGGCTTCGAGCTGCTCACCCGGGCGCGGGACACGTCGCTGGCCAAGGGGTTCACGATGAATGCGCTGGCAGTCGTCGACCCCGAGATCGCCAGGGAGAGGGCACGAAACGGCGATCTCGACGGTGCCATCGAGCTGTCCAGGGCTGCCATTGACGACATGTTCGGCAGGGGCGCCATGTACTTGCGCGGAGTTGCGACCACGATTCTGGTGGAGTCGCTGCTGGACCGCGGTGCCGATGGCGACCTGCGGGAAGCGCAGGAGGCCATCGACCGGTTGGCGGCAGTGCCTACCGAGCCGGGTTTCGTGCTGCACGAACTGCCACTGCTACGGCTCGGGGCGCTGATGGCGCGCGCGCAGGGCAACGAGGATTTCTACCGTGACCTCATGGGGCGTTACCACGCCAAGGCGCTGGCAGCGGGTTTCGAATCACTCGCCGACGACTGAGGTCTCACCTGACGTTGCAGCCGGTGCCCATGTTGTGGCAGTGCCCGCTTTGACACGTACCGCAGCTGCAACCGCACGCAATGTGCGCCTGTGGAGCCGGTCGCGGGGCGGCGGGTGCAATGTAGACGTCGCGGTCTCGGTTTCGTTCTAGACGGTGTCGTGCCATGTCGACTCCTTTGACGCAATCAACGTTAGGCCCGTATTTCAGGTACACAGGCGTTTTCGCGAGTACCCGTAAAAACGGATCAGCGAGCCGCCTCGCCTGAAGCGAGCTACCCGACGAAGCTCTCGACCAAGTCGTCCGTCGTCCATTCTCGTTGCGGCAAGACGTCGCGTAGCAGGCGCAACAGTGCGGGGTTCGAGCTGTCACCGCGCCACACCGCGTCGAGTTCCACCGGCCGCTCCCGGAACACCCCGATGGACCGGAACACCACCCCTTCGGGATGCAGCGTCGCCGCCGACGCAGGCACCAATGCGATCCCGATTCCCGCGCGCACCAGCACCAACATCGTGTGCACCTGCGTCACGTACTGCACGTAGCGCGGCGTCGCACCGGCGATGGTGAACGTGCTGACCAGCAGCTCGTTGAAGTACCGCGCCTGCACCGGCGAGTACATGATGACGTCCTGGCCGTCGAGGTCGTTGAGCGTCAGCTGCCGGCCCAGCCCCGCGAGCGGGTGCGCGACGGGTAGTGCGGCGATCAGCTGCTCGTGAAGGAGCGGCCGCGACACCAGACCCGGGCGCCTCACCGGCGGCCGCGCCATGCCGAGGTCGAGTTCGCCACTCATCAGGGCCTCGAGCTGGACCGATGTCACCATCTCGCGCAGGTCGAGCTTCACGTCGGGCAGCTTCTCCCGCGCCGCGTCGAACAGAAGCGGCAGCACGACGTGCGCCGACGCGGCGGTGAATCCCACCACGACGGTGCCGAGGTCACCCGCGGGCACCCGCTTGACCGTCATGGACGCGTTCTCGGCCAGTTGCAGGATCCGCCGCGCGTCGGGCAGGAACGCGACCCCGGCCGGGGTGAGCGTGACCGACCGGGTGGTCCGGTCGATCAGCTGAACGCCGAGTTCGGCCTCGAGCTGCTGGATCTGCCGACTCAGCGGTGGCTGGGTCATGTGCAGGCGTTCGGCGGCACGGCCGAAGTGCAGTTCCTCGGCGACGGCGATGAAACAGGACAACCGGGCGAGGGAGAACACCGATACACTCCTAGCATCACTAGGGCCGTGAATGACGGCGGTAGCGCATCAGTTTAGCGGCGTACCCCTCACCAACGCGGGCTGACGGCGCGATAGCCGGGATCGATGCTCCGCATGTAGCCGGTGTCGTCACGATCGCGGATCCCGCACCGGACGTACTGCTCGTGCAGCAGACCGAGCGCTTCGTCGTCGATCTCGACGCCCAGCCCCGGCGTGGTCGGCACCGCGACGGCCCCGTCGTGAATCTCGAGGACCCCGGGCTTGACCACCTCCGGGTCTGCGGTCTTTCCAGGGCCAGTGCGTGTCACACGCGTAGGTGAGGTTCGGGGTGGCGCCGGCCAGGTGCACCATCGCGGCCAGGCTGATGCCCAGGTGCGAATTGGAGTGCATCGACAGGCCCAGGCCGAAGGTGTCGCAGATGCCGGCGAGCAGTCGGGAGCGTTGCAGGCCGCCCCAGTAGTGGTGGTCCGAAAGCACAACGCGCACCGATTGTTTGGCGATCGCAGGCGCAAGCTGATCGAACGCGACGACGCACATGTTCGTGGCCAACGGCATCGGCGACTGCTTGGCCACCTCCGCCATGCCGTCGAGGTCGGGCGTCGGGTCTTCGAGGTACTCGAGGATTCCCGCCAGCCCGGCCGCCACCTTGACCGCAGTCTGGGGAGTCCAGGCGGCGTTCGGATCGAGCCGCAGCGGGTGCCCTGGGAACGCCTCGCGCAGCGCCTCGATCGCCTTCATCTCCTCCTCGGGCGGGAACACGCCACCCTTGAGTTTGATTGCACTGAAGCCGTATTCGCCGATCATGCGCTTGGCCTGGGCGACGAGGCCAGCCGGGTCGAGGGCCTCGCCCCAGGCGTCGGGCTCGGCGCCGGGATGCGCGGCCCACTTGTAGAACAGGTAGGCGCTGAAGGGCACCGCGTCACGGACCGTGCCGCCAAGGAGGTCGGACACCGGCCTGCCGGTGGCGTGCCCCTGCACGTCGAGGCAGGCCACCTCGAACGGCGAGAACACCTGGTCGACGGCGCTGGCCGTGGTGATCATGCCTGCGGTGCCGACGGCACGGGAGTCTCCGCGGAGCCGATCGGCGATCGCGGCGCGAATCACATTGAGCGCGAACACGTCCAGGCCGGTGATGACCTCCGCGGCGGCATGCAGGCGGGCCAGGTGCGCGACGTCGGCGTACGTCTCGCCGAGCCCGACCAGGCCCGCGTCGGTGTCGAGCTGGATGATCGCGCGCAGGGCGAACGGCTGGTGCACACCGACGGTGTTGAGCAGCGGCGGATCGGCGAAGGCCACGGGGGTGATGCGTGCGCCCGTGATCCGGATCGCAGCGGTGCTCATGGGCGCGCGGCAGCCAGTTCGTCGGCGATCACTGCGCGGCCGGCCTCGATGATCTGGCCCAGCTCGACGAGGGCCTCCGGCGACGGCATGGTCAGCGGCGCCCGCACTGGGCCCACGTCGAGGCCCTGCATGGTCACGCCTGCCTTGATCAGGGACACGGCGTAGCCGGGCACGGTGTCCCGCAACCGGACCAGCGGGTGGAAGAACTCGCGCAGCAGCGCGGCGACGAGTTCGACGTCGTCGCGTTCCAGCGCCCCGTAGAACGCGAGCGCCAGTTCAGGGGCAAACGCGAACGTGGCCGACGAGTACAGCGTGACGCCGATGGCGCGGTAGGCCTGTTGAGAGACCTCCGCGGTGGGCAGGCCGTTGAAGAACTGGAACGGCTTGCCGGACGGGGCGAGCGCGTCGGTCACCGCGCGCACGATCCTGGCCACCAGGTCGACGTCTCCGGTGCCGTCCTTGAACCCGACAACGGTGGGCAGACGGGCGACCTCGATGGCCGAGGCCTCGGTGTAGCGGGCGTTTCCGCGGTTGTAGACGATCAGCGGCAGCTCGGTGGCAGCGGCAACCTCGCGGGTGTAGGCGACCAATCCGTCCTGCGGCATCTGCACCAGATAGGGCGGGAGCAACAGCAGCCCGTCGGCACCGGCTTCGGCCGCCACCCTGGCGAAGATCTTGGCCTGGGCGACGGATCCGCCTGCGCCGGCGTACACCGGCACTCGTCCACCGGTCGCCTCGACCGCGGTGCGCACGATGCCGGCGAACTCGCCGGCCTCCAACGCATGGAATTCGCCAGTCCCGCACGCAATGAAGACACCGCCGGGGCCGGCGTCGACGCCCGTGGCGACGTGCTCCGCGAGCGCGGGCAGGTCGACCTCACCCGATTCGGTGAATGGTGTGACGGGAAAGAACAGCACGCCGTCAAGCTGTTTCGTGGCTCTCACCCGGCCAACGCTATGACTCCAACCGATACATGTCCAAGACCGATTTGGCGCCGACTAATCCAATGCTTGGATCAGTCAGGCGGAGGCTTGCTCGCGGGTGGCGAGCCGGCGCAGCACGTCGTGACCGAGCCTGCGCAGGTCCTGGCGTGGCCATCCCGCCGCGGGGATCAACGTCACACCGTCGGCGACGTCGGCCGAGTCGATGTCGGCGATCAGCCCGGCCAGTCCGTCGACCGTGCCGGCGTACCGCACCGTCGCGTCGCCACCCCCCGAACGGAAGTCCCCGGGCACGGCGACGGCGACGTCGAGGATGACCGCCACGCCATCCCCGGCGGCGCGAATCCGAGCCGCGCCACGCTGTGCGCGCTGCAGATCGGGAGCGGTGAACCTCACGACCGGCCCGCCACCCGCCGTCAGCTCACTGAAGTCGTCGCCCGTCTCGTCTGCCACGAATAGCCGCACGTCGGCCAGGCTAGGCGTGACGATCGGGTCCGACGACAGTTGCGATCAGCCAGAGTCCATCGGAATGCGCGATGCGATCGTCGCGTCAATTTGATGTTCACAAACCGCGTGCGGCGTGGACCCCCGGAGCCCGGCGCTTAGTAGTTTGTACTCGTGACAGCGGACGAAGGACCCGAGATCCCCTCGCAGTACCTGCTGTCTCCGTCCGCCCCAGAGTCACGGACGCTGATCGACGTCTTGTACGCCACCGCCGAACGCCATCCCGACGCACCTGCGATCGACGACGGCGAGGTTCAACTCACCTACTCCGAATTGATCCTCGACATCGAGGAGAGCGTCCAGTGGATGGCCGCACGCGGCATCGGCCGCGGCGACCGCATCGGCATCCGGATGCCATCGGGCAGCTACGCCCTCTACGTTGCCATCCTGTCGACGCTGGCCGTCGGGGCCGCCTACGTGCCCGTCGACGCCGACGACCCCGACGAGCGAGCCGAGCTGGTATTCGGCGAGGCCGGCGTCGTCGCCGTCATCACCGAACAGGGCATGATCCGCGGCCACGGGTCGTCGCGCGGATGGCGTGCGGGCCGCCCGCTGGCCCGCGACGACGCGTGGATCATCTTCACGTCCGGTTCGACGGGCACCCCGAAGGGTGTCGCGGTGACCCACCGCAATGCTGCGGCATTCGTCGACGCCGAAGCGCAGGTCTTCCTGCAGGACAGCCCGATCGGGCCTGGCGACCGGGTACTGGCCGGCCTGTCGGTCGCGTTCGACGCGTCGTGTGAGGAGATGTGGCTGGCCTGGCGGCACGGCGCCTGCCTGGTTCCTGCACCCCGCTCGCTGGTCCGCAGCGGCATGGACCTCGGGCCTTGGCTGGTGTCCCGCGACATCACCGTCGTGTCCACGGTGCCCACGCTCGCCGCGCTGTGGCCCGCCGAGGCGCTCGAGGCGGTGCGCCTGCTCATCTTCGGCGGCGAGGCATGCCCGCCCGAACTGGCCGAGCGGCTCGCCGCGGGGCCCGATTCCGCGGGCCGCGAGGTGTGGAACACCTACGGCCCCACCGAGGCGACGGTCGTCGCGTGCCTGGCGAAACTGGGCGGCTCCGGAGGGCAGGAGCGAAGCGACCGGGGAATGGGCTCAGGCGCCGTCAGCATCGGCCTTCCGCTGCCCGGTTGGGATCTGGCCGTCGTCGACAAGGACGGCCACCCGGTCGCCATCGGCGAAGTCGGCGAGCTGGTGATCGGCGGCGTCGGCCTTGCGCGCTACCTGGATCCCGACAAGGACGCCGAGAAGTACGCACCGATGCCGACGCTGGAGTGGGGCCGCGCCTACCGAAGTGGTGACCTGGTCCGCCTGGAACCCGACGGCCTCTACTTCATGGGCCGCGCCGACGACCAGGTCAAGGTCGGCGGCCGCCGCATCGAACTCGGCGAGGTCGACGCGGCCCTGGTGAACCTGCCCGGTGTCAGCGGTGGCGCCGCGGCCGTGCGCCGCACCGCGAGCGGCACCCCGCTGCTGGTCGGATACATCGCCAGCGCGGACCCCGAGTTCGACGTGGCGGCGGCGCGCGCGGTGCTGGCCGAGGCGCTGCCCGCAGCACTGGTCCCCCGGCTGGTTCTGGTCGACGAGCTGCCGACCCGCACGTCGGGCAAGGTCGATCGCGATGCCCTGCCGTGGCCGGTGGACGGGGCCGCCGGATCCGACGGCCCCGAGTTGTCGGGCACCATGGGCTGGCTGGCCGGGCTGTGGCGCGACGTACTCGCCGCGCCCGTCGACGGGCCGGAGGCCGACTTCTTCGCCCTCGGCGGCGGATCGCTTTCGGCGGCGCAGTTGGTCGCCGCGTTGCGCCAACGCCACCCGCAGGTCACGGTGGCCGACCTGTACGACCACCCGCGGCTCGGCTCGCTGGCCGGCTATCTCGACGAGCTCGTTCCGCCGCCGCAGGTCGTGACCCGGACGGTGAAGCCGGTGTCGCGTCTCACCGAGCTGGCGCAGGTGGTGCTGTCGGTGCCGCTGGCCACCCTCGCGGGCATGCAGTGGGTGGTGTGGCTGGCGCTGCTGAACAACGTCGCCGCCGAGTTGCGCCTGCTGTCGTGGGCGGTGCCGGTGAACTGGTGGTGGATCCTGGCCGGCTTCCTGATCTTCGTCACCCCGCTCGGACGGATGGGCATCGCGGTGCTCTGTGCGCGGATGCTGCTCGGCGGCCTCGAACCCGGCACCTACCGCCGCGGCGGAACCGAGCACCTGCGCGTCTGGCTGGCCGAGCGGCTCGGCGACGCCAGCGGCGCCGAGAACCAGTCCGGCGCACCGTGGTTGGTGTACTACGCCCGCGCCCTCGGCAACAAGGTGGGCAAGGGCGTCGACCTGCACTCGGCGCCTCCCGTCACCGGGATGCTGACGCTCGGCCACCGGTGCTCCATCGAACCGGAGGTCGACCTGACCGGACATTGGATCGACGGCGACCAGTTCCACGTCGGCCCCATCGACGTGGGCAACGACGCGACGATCGGCTCGCGGACGACGCTGCTGCCCGGCGCGGTCATCGGCAAGAACGCGGACATCGCGCCCGGCTCGGGCGTGATCGGCAAGGTCAAGGCGGGCCAGTACTGGAAGGGTTCGCCAGCGGTGAAGTCGGGCAAGGCCCGCCATCCGTGGCCCGACGAGAGACCGCGGCGTGCCCCGCTGTGGGTGGCGGCGTACGGGGTGACGTCGGTGTTGCTCAGCGGGCTGCCGCTGGTGGCACTCGGCGCCGGGCTCGCCGTCCTGGGCTGGGCGGCTCGCGACACCGCGTCCTTGACCGAGGCGATCGCCCCCGCCGCGCTGTGGACGCCAGTGGCCACGCTGGCCGCGGTGGTGGTCTACGCGGTGCTGACCGTGCTCGGCGTGCGCATCCTGTCGCTCGGCCTGCGCGAGGGCTACCACCCGGTGCGCAGCCGCGTCGGCTGGCAGCTGTGGGCCACCGAACGGCTGATGGACGCCGCCCGCAACTACCTGTTCCCGGTGTACGCCAGCCTGCTCACCCCGTGGTGGTTGCGGGTGCTCGGCGCGAAAGTGGGTCGGGGAACCGAGATCTCGACGGCGCTGCTCACCCCGAAGTTCACCGTCGTGGAGGACGGCGCATTCCTCGCCGACGACACCATGGTGGCGTCCTACGAACTCGGTGGCGGCTGGATTCACGTCGCCAAGGCCACCGTCGGCAAGCGGGCGTTCCTCGGCAACTCCGGCATCACGCAGCCGGGCCGGCGCGTGCCCGACGACGGTCTGGTCGCCGTGCTGAGCGCGACGCCGCACAAGGCGAAGGCCGGATCGTCGTGGCTGGGCAGCCCGCCGATCCGGCTGCGCCGCCAGCCAACCGCCGCCGACGCACTGCGCACGTTCCATCCGTCGCTGCGGCTGAAGATCCTGCGCGCCATGGTCGAGACCTGCCGTTTGATCCCGATGATCGTCACCTTCGCGATCGGCGTGACGGTGCTGGGCGGCCTGCAGTTCGTCGCGGACCGATTCGGTTATCTCTGGACGGCGTTGGCCGGCGGGGTGGTGCTGCTCGCCGCGGGCGTGGTGGCCGGTGGCATCGCCGTGGTGGCGAAGTGGTTGGTGGTCGGGCGGATTCGGGCCGTCGAGCACCCACTGTGGTCGTCGTTCGTGTGGCGCAACGAGGTGTCCGACACCTTCGTCGAGACCGTTGCCGCGCCGTGGTTCGCCCGCTCCGCCAGCGGTACACCGGTGATGAACCTGTGGCTGCGGGCGCTTGGCGCATCGATCGGCCGTGGCGTGTGGTGCGAAACGTATTGGCTGCCCGAGGCCGACCTGGTCACGCTCGGCAAGGGCGCCACCGTCAACCGTGGCTGCGTGGTGCAGACCCATCTGTTCCACGACCGCATCATGCGACTGGACACCGTGGTCCTCGAGGAGGGCGCGACGCTCGGCCCGCACTGCGTTGCGTTGCCCGCCGCGAGGATCGGCGCCGGCGCCACCGTGGGCCCGGCCTCGCTGGTGATGCGCGGGGACGAGGTGCCGCCGTCGTCCCGCTGGCAGGGCAACCCGATCGCACCATGGAATCCGTTGCGCAAGAAGCGCGGTGAACGCCCCGACAAACCACCGAAGAAGTCCGGAGATAGGGCCGCGTGACCCGTTCCAAGAAAGCAGTCAAGCGAACGCCACCCGTCATCGACCCCTACATTCCTGCCAACGGCAACTTCGGCTACCGGGTATCCCGCTACGAATTGGATCTCGAGTACAAGGTGCACATCAACCGGCTGTCCGCCACCGCCGACATCACCGCCACCACCCTGGCGTCGTTGAAGACGTTCACGCTGGACCTGTCCGATGTCATGACGGTGTCCAAGGTCTCGGTCAACGGGCGCAAGCCTGCGTCGTTTCACAGTTCGCACGGCAAGTTGCAGGTCACGTTGCCGTCCGCGCTGCCTGCGGGTGCGGCCATGTCGATCAACGTGCGCTATGCGGGCACGCCGCGGCCGATCCGATCCCTTTGGGGCGAAGTCGGATTCGAGGAGCTGTCCAACGGCGCGCTGGTCGCCGGGCAGCCCAACGGTGCGGCGTCGTGGTTCCCGTGCGACGACCATCCGAGCAGCAAGGCCAGCTACCGCATCGCGATCAGCACCGACAACCCCTACTACGCGGTCGCCAACGGCGAGCTGAAGTCGCGCCGCACCAGGGCCGCGATGACCACCTGGACCTACGAGCAGGCCGAGCCCACGTCGACCTATCTGGTCACGCTGCAGATCGGCCAGTACGAAACGCTGCGACTGGCGAAGTCGCCGGTGCCGATGAATGCCGCTCTGCCGCAACGGTTGCGCCGCGAGTTCGACTACGACTTCGCCCGCCAGCCCCAGATGATGAAGCTGTTCGTCAAGCTGTTCGGCCCATACCCGCTGTCGACCGGCTACACGGTGGTGATCACCGACGACGATCTGGAGATTCCCCTCGAGGCGCAAGGCATCTCGATCTTCGGCGCCAACCACTGCGACGGTGAGCGCAGCGCCGAGCGGCTGATCGCCCACGAGATGGCCCATCAGTGGTTCGGGAACTCGGTGACGGTGCGGCGCTGGCGCGACATCTGGCTCCACGAGGGCTTCGCCTGCTACGCCGAGTGGTTGTGGTCGGAGGAGTCGGGCGGCCGCAGCGCCGACCAACTCGCCCGGCACTACCATCAACGGCTCGCGTCGTCGCCGCAGGACCTGCTGTTGAGCGATCCAGGGCCCCGCGACATGTTCGACGACCGGGTGTACAAACGTGGCGCGCTGACGCTGCACGTGCTGCGGCGCAGCATCGGCGACGAGAACTTCTTCGCGCTGCTGCGGGACTGGACCACCCGGCACCGGCACGCCACCGCGGTGACCGACGACTTCACCGGGCTGGCCGCCAATTACGCCGACGAGTCGCTGAGGCCGCTCTGGCAGGCATGGCTGTATTCGATGGACGTCCCGGACCTGTGACCGACGGCGGGTCGACCGTTCCTTCTCCCGGACCGCCCGGACCGGTGACCAGGGGCAGCGTCGCCAGGGTCGGCGTGGCGACGGTGGTCAGCGCGCTGTTCGGCTACGCGGTGCTCTACCTCGCCGCGCGCGACCTCGAGCCGGCACGATTCTCCGTGTTCGCCGTGTTCTGGGGCGCGTTCGGGCTGTTCGCCGGCGCGGCCAACGGCTTGTTGCAGGAATCGACCCGCGAGGTGCGCCAGGCGCAGCTGCGGGACGCCGACGGTCCGCCGGGGACGGGGCCCGCACATCCATCCGATGCGGGTGGCCATCATGGTCGGCCTGGTCGCCGCGGTCGCGATCGCGGGCAGCTCGCCGCTGTGGTCGAGCCACGTCTTCGTCGAGTCACGCCTGCTCAGCGTGGTACTGCTGAGTGTCGGGATCGCCGGATTCTGTTTGCACGCAACGCTACTGGGCGTCCTCGCGGGGGTGAACCGCTGGACCGAGTACGGGTCCCTGATCGTGGGCGACGCCACGATGCGGGTGGCGGTGGCCACGGCCACGTTCCTCGTCGGCTGGGGCCTGGTCGGATACCTCTGGGCGACGGTGGCGGGGTCGATCGCGTGGCTGATGCTGCTTCTGGCCTCCCCTGCGGCGCGCGCCGCGGCGCGATTGCTGACACCAGGCACCACCGCGACGTTCCTGCGCGGTGCGTCGCACTCGATCGCGGCGGCAGGGGCCAGCGCGATCCTGATCATGGGATTCCCGGTGCTGCTGAAGGCGACGTCGCAGGATCTCGGTGCGGCGGGCGGCGTCGTCATCCTCGCGGTGACGCTGACCCGCGCGCCGCTGCTCGTTCCCCTGACGGCGATGCAGGGCAACCTGATCGCCCACTTCGTCGACCAGCGGGGCGCCCGGCTGCGTGCGCTGGTGACGCCCGCGCTGGTGGTGACCGGGCTCGGCGTGGTGGCGGTGCTCATCGCGGGCCTGGCCGGACCGTGGCTGTTGCAGGCCGCGTTCGGGCCGGAGTATCGAGCGGACGGCGCGTTGCTGGCCTGGTTCACGACGGCCGCCATCGCGATCGCGTTGCTCACCCTGACCGGCGCCGCGACGGTCGCTGCCGCCCAGCAGAGGGCCTATGCGGCGGGCTGGATCGGGGCCACGCTCGTCTCGGCCCTGCTGCTGCTCCTGCCGGTCGCGCTGGACACCCGCACCGTCGTCGCACTGCTTTGCGGGCCGCTGGTGGGAATCGCCGTGCACCTGGCCGCGCTGATCAGGATTCCGCCACCGTGAGCGTGTAGTTTGTTCGGCATCACCATGCCAGACACCCCTTACCACGACGTTTGGATCATCGTCCCCGCCTTCAACGAGGCGAGCGTCATCGCAGACGTCATCGCCGACGTTCGCACCGTCTTCGACCACGTCGTGTGCGTCGATGACGGCAGCCGCGACGACACGGGTCCGCGGGCGCTGAGCGCGGGGGCACACCTGGTGCGTCACCCCGTGAACCTCGGCCAGGGTGCGGCGATCCAGACCGGCGTCGAGTATGCCCGCAGCAGGCCCGGCGCCGCGGTGTTCGCCACCTTCGACGCCGACGGCCAGCACCGGGTGAAGGACGTCGTGCGGATGATCGACCGGCTCACCGCCGAGAACCTCGACATCGTCGTCGGCACCCGGTTCGGCGACCGCCCGCCCGCAACGATGCCGTTGCTGCGGCGACTGCTGTTCCCCGTGATCGCCAAGCTGAGCCCGTCGAGTCGCAGGCTGCGCCTCACCGATGCGCACAACGGGCTTCGGGTGTTCAACAAGACCGTCGCCGACGGCCTGAACCTCACCATGAACGGGATGAGCCACGCCAGCGAGTTCATCGCACTCATCGTCGAGAACCACTGGCGCGTGGCCGAAGAGCCCGTCGAGATCCTTTACACCGACTACTCGATGTCGAAGGGACAGCCGTTGGTCAACGGCGTCAACATCATCGTCGACGGTCTACTGCGCGGAAGGATGCGCAAATGAACTGGATTCAGATTCTGCTGATCGGCTCGATCGTCGTGCTGCTGGTTTACCTGCTGCGGTCCCGGCGCAGCGCGAAGTCGAGGGCCTGGGTGAAGATCGGCTACGTGCTGTTCGTGCTGGCGGCGATCTACGCCATCGTGCGCCCCAACGACACCACAGTGGTGGCGAACTGGCTCGGGGTGGCCCGCGGCACCGATCTGATCGAGTACGCGCTGATCATCGCCTTCTTGTTCACCACGATGAGCGCCTACATGCGGTTCAAGGACCTGGAGCTGCGCTACGCCCAGCTGGCCCGCGCGATCGCCCTGGAAGGCGCCAAGACCCCCGAGGATCGCCCCGCTTAGTTGCCCGCCTCGCGGAAGAACTCGACCGTTCGCGCGATGCCCTCGGCGAGCGGCACCTTCGGCGCCCAGCCCAGAACGTCCGCCGCCCGGCTGGAGTCGAGGCAGGACCGTCTCAGGTCACCGAGGCGCGGAGGGTGCATCTCGGGCTCATCAGGCGCCCCCGCCGCCGCGGCGATCGCCGAATGCAGTTGGCGCGTGGACGTTTCCACCCCGGTGCCGATGTTGAAGCGCTGCCCTCCCCCGGTCTCGCCGGAGGCCCGCACGAACGCGTCGACCACGTCTTCGACGAAGACGTAGTCGCGGGTGTCGGTGCCGTCGCCGAAGATCTTCGTCGACTTGCCCGCCAGAAGCGCCCTGGAGAAGATCGCGACGACGCCCGCCTCGCCATGGGGATCCTGGCGGGGCCCGTACACGTTGGCCGGCGCGATGTGCGAGCAGTCCAGGTCATACAGGTTGCGGAACATGTTGAGGTACACCTCGCCGCACACCTTGCTCGCGGCATACGGCGACGACGGATTGATTGGCACCTCCTCGTTGGTCGGGTAGACCGGCGGGGTGCCGTACACCGACCCACCCGAGGAGGTGTGGACGATCTTGCGCACCCCGGCCTTGCGTGCCGCCTCGGCGAGGCGGACGGTGCCGACGACGTTGACGCTGGAATCGAACTGGGCGTCGTCGACGGAACGCGTGACCGAGATCTGGGCGGCGAGATGGAAGATCACCTCGGGCCTGGTGTCGGCGACCAAACCGACCAGATCGGCGTCGACGATGTCGGCCTTGGCGAACTCGTAGGTGCCGTGCCTCTCGGCGCCGACGATGTTGACGCTGTTCCCCGAGCTGAGGTCGTCGATGCCGACGACGCTGTGCCCGTCCGCCAGCAAGCGATCGACCAGCGTTGATCCGATGAAGCCGGCTGCACCGGTGACGAGTGTCCGCACCGGGTCACCATACCGATGCCCGCTGGAAGGCTCCCCGTACAGTCGGGAACAGTGAAATGGGTCGCCCGTACCGCCGTCGCGCTGATCGCGGTGCAGTTAGTCGTCCGGGCGGTGCTGGCGTTCGGTGGCTACTTCTACTGGGACGACCTGATCCTGATCGGCCGCGCCGGTACGCACGGTCTGCTGTCACCGGCGTACCTGTTCGACGATCACGACGGCCACGTCATGCCGGCCGCATTCCTCGTCTCGGGGGGCATCACCCTGCTGGCGCCGTTCAACTGGATCGGACCGGCGATCAGTCTCGTCGTGATGCAGCTGGTCGCGTCGCTGGCGCTGCTGCGGGCGCTGCACGTGATCCTCGGGTGGCGGCCCGTTCTGCTGTTGCCGCTGACGTTCGCGTTGTTCGTCCCGCTCGGGTTGCCCGCCTTCGCCTGGTGGGCGGCGGCGCTGAACGCGATGCCGATGATCGCGGCGCTCGCCTGGGTGTGCGCCGACGCGATCCTGCTGGTGCGCACGGGCAACCAGCGGTACGCGGTCACCGGGACGCTGGTGTTCTTCGGCGGCTTGTTGTTCTTCGAGAAGGCCGCCGTCATCCCGTTCGTCGCGTTCGCGGTGGCGGCGCTGCTGGCCCACGTGACGGGCGACGGCTCGGCCGTGCGAACCGTGTGGCGCCGCGGGCTGCGGCTGTGGGTGGCGTCGCTGGCGGTGACGGCGGCATGGATCGCCGTCTACCTCGTCGTGGTCGACCAGCGGCGCTGGACCGTCGACCTCGGCATGACCGTGGAGCTGCTGCAGCGGTCGTTCACCCTCGGCATCGTGCCCGGGCTGGCGGGCGGGCCGTGGATCTGGGACCGCTGGGCACCCTCGTCGCCGTGGGCCACCCCGCCGGTGGCGGTGATGGTGCTGGGTTGGCTCGCGGTCGGCGCAGCGGTCTGGGTGTCGCGGGTCCGCAAGCAGCGGATCGGCGCGGTGTGGTTGGTGGCCCTCGGGTACGCGGTGGCATGCCAGGTCCCGATCTATCTGATGCGGTCGTCGCGGTTCACCGCCCTGGAGCTGGCTCAAACGCTGCGCTATCTGCCCGACCTCGTCGTCGTGCTCGCACTGCTGGCGGCCGTTGGATTCTGCGCCCCGAATCGGCCGCAGTCGCAGTGGCTGGACGCATCCCGCAAGCGGACGGCCGCGATCTGGTTCGGCACAGCGCTTTTCGTCGCCAGTAGCCTCTACTCGACGACGACGTTCTTCTTCATCTGGCGCGACAACCCGACCCGGTCCTACCTGCAGAACGCCCAAACCGACCTCGCCGCGGCCCACGCCGCATCGACGGCCCCGCTGCTCGACCAGGCAGTCGACCCGCACATCCTCCAGCGCGTCGCGTGGCCGGAGAACCTCGCCAGTCACGTGTTTGCGCTGTTGCGCGACAGGCCCGAATTCGCTTGGAGCACGACGGATCTGCGCGTACTCGACAAGACCGGACATCTCGTCCCCGCGACGGTGACGTGGGTGCGGGCCATGACCCCCGGGCCCCAACCGCAGTGCGGCTATCTCGTCCAACCCGACCATCCGGCGCTGATCCCGTTGAGCGGGCCGCTGCTCCCGACGGAGTGGACGGCCGAGATCAACTACCTCGCCAACAGCGACGGGTCGCTGACGTTGTCGCTGCCGGAGGGCACGACATCGAAGGTGCCGGTGCGGCCCGGCCTCAACCGCGTCTTCGTCCGGTTGTCCGGGTCCGGCGACGCCATCATCGTCCGCGCCAACACCTCCGCGCTGTCGGTCTGCGTGGCCGCCGGACCCGTCGGATACGTGGCACCCCCGTAGGTGCCGGCAGGGGATAATGGGGGAATGCACGACGTGGGGAGGCGCGCGCGGTGAGTGTCCTCGACGCCTTCTTCTCGACGTGGTCGAGGGCCAAGGCCACCTTTGGCGAAGGAACTCCGCAAGGGGGTGCGCAGTACGACAAGAGCGGTGTCCTCCAAGGGCTGCAGTCGAATCTGGATGCCGCGGCACCCGGATCGCGCTGGACCGGCGGCGCATCGGCGGCATACGGCGCGGCGAACACCGAACACCAACGGGTCCTCGGCGAACTTGGCGGTCTGGACAAGCGGCTCAGTGCACACGTCGATCAATCGGCCGAGGTGGTCTCCGCGGGACGGCGTGATCTGGACGCGGTGCGCAAGTGGGTGGTCGACGCCGCAGCGAGCGTTCCGCAGAACGCCGCGGGCGAGCGCATGCTGATGCCGATCGCGCAGAAGGGGATCGGCCAGGTCACCGACATCGTCGCGCGAACCAACGGCGAGCTGAATTCGATCGGCGGGAAGATCCGCGGCCTCGGCGACGAGTACCAGTCGCTCGGGAACCAGAAGTTCGCCAAGGACGGACCCCAATTCGTGGGGCCTGACGGGAAGAAGGGCGACGAAGACAAGAAATCGCCGGACGAGGTCGGCAAGGAAGATTCCGAGGCTCTGCAGAACGGGCAACTGACACCCGAGCAACACGAGCGCCTGGCCAGCAACACCACCTTGAGTCCTGAACAACAGGGGGCGCTCCACGACGGAAAGCTCACGCTTCCACCGGAGCAGATGTCATATCTACAGGGCTTCTCGCGCGCGTTCGGTGACAAGACGCCAGCGGAGATCAAGGCCATCATGGACAAGGCTGGCCCAGATGGCGGCCGAGTTCCCGACGTGTTCCAACTCGCCTCGAACCCGAACATCAAGACCGGGCTCACCGGTACGCAACCGCCGTCGACCACCAATCCGGCCAGCGGCGGCAAGTACGCACTTCCCGACGGCATCCAGAAGGTTATCGACGGACCCGTTCTGACACCGTTGGGCTTTGGCGCGCCGACACACAATCCCGACGGTTCGATCGGTCTTCCCGAATTGACGATGGCTTCCCAGCCGACCAGCGGCCTCAACGACCTCGCGGACGTCATCCAGCGAGGCAACCGGGACCTGCAAGTCGGCAGTGCCCTGGATTCGGGGCTGTTCGACAAGAGCCAGCAGTTGCTCGAACAATCCAATGGCTGGCCGGTGCCCGGGAACGACCCGACGTCCGATCGTCCGCGCTGGTATCACCAATTGGTCGACCCGACGCTGCAGAACATGTTCAATGCGGTCAACACCGACGACATGGTGATCCACGACGCCGTTACGGGACCTGGTGGCGAAAGGTTCCTGAACAACCTCACTGCGCACCAGTTTCAGGATGACGGGTTGGCGGCGGGCGGGCTGTTCGATTGGGTCGGCGAATCCGCCGCGCATGACTCGACCGGACGTGCCGCCGAAACCGCACATGCCTTGGCGGAGTACACCAGTAGTCACTCGAATCAGCTATTGAATCTTCCTGATGCACAAGGACAGTCGCTGGGCCAGGTCAATCCGGAGCTCACCCGCGACTGGGCGCGAGCGTTCTCGCCCTACATGGACGACATGGTGGGGATGAATACTGGTGACAGCAATGGTCTGTTCGCTCCGCTCGACCCAGACGGCAGGGTAGAACCCGCAAATACGCGGCACCTGATGAGCGTCCTGTACTCCGATCACCCACCGCTAGACGGAGGAGTCGATCCACACGCTCCACAGACGGCAAGCCAGATACTCTCCGACAGCTCACAAGCACATATCAACAGGTATTTGGAACTCGGTGCGCATTCGGTTGCGGATACCGCGCCGGGCGAGGACAACTTTGCGATGAGCTCGGCCGGTAAGCTCCAAGCAGCGATGGACCTAGGCGCGTACGACGAGCGCTTCGATGCAACGCACGACCAGTTTGAGGCTCAGAAGCAGGCGTACGAGTTGCGTTCCAAGTTGTTCGACCTTGGGAAGGACGTCGTCGGCGAGTTTCCGGGTGGTTCCACAGTCGGCGGATTGGGCGGGTCGATGAAGGAATTCCTCATCGGCCCAGAGCCGGTGAGGCCCGGCGTGCAGAGTGTCTCAGGCCGCGACATGTTTCCCGTCCAGTTACAGATGGCGCAGACACTCGCGCAGGCAGGGGCAGGCGACCCCCATTTCCTCGAAGTCGTTCGGAGCCATCTTGATTCCAACGGAGACTTCATCATTCCGCCTCAGGAAGGAAAACCAGATTACGGATACTTCAAGAACGACATCAACAACTATCTCGGATCGGTGGGCCAGCCCGGCGTGATCAACGACATGACCCAGAACTATTGGAACACTTACACACAAGCGATCATCAACGCGACACCCCCGCAAGAGCGATGAAGCGCCGTATCTTCTTGGTCATTGCGCTGATTGCGAGCGTCGGCATCGTCAGCGGATGCCACACCGGCGGTACCAAGTTGCCACCCACAGCAAGCAACTCACCTGCGCAGCTTTCTCCCAATTGGCCTCCATTGCTCAACGACTTTCGGTTCCACTGGACCGCCGAACCGGGGATCGACATCACCAGCGGGCCAGCGATGATCGTCCGTGCCTACATGGAATCTTTCAGCGTCGCCACATTTACCCTCAACTCCGACAACGTCTACCCTGGCTTCAACCGAGCTACGCCCGAAAATCAGGAACCTGAAGGCGATTTCCTGTGGCAACTGGTGCAGATCCGGCCGCTCGGTAGCGGATACACCAAGACAGCGAAGGATGCTCGGCCTCACTTCGGATACGAGGCACTTCACTTCCTGGAGCTCACGCCAATCGGAGATGGTTACCGAGCTATCGTATGCAGCGGCGAGTACGCGCACTTCGTCGAAAGCACCACCAAACCAGGGAAGTTCGTCTCCATCGGCGTAAACGAGGAGACCGGGCAACTGTACCGGCCTGGTGACAAAGGGGTATATCCCTATCAAATCGACCTTACCCAGCACGATCCGCGGCTAATACCGAATCCGCCAGCGCCTGTGACAGCCCCTCAGCGGGGTCCGGCACTAGCGCCCGATCAGGATGTATTCGGCGATTGGTTCTTCACGGGAGCAAGCGCGTCGTACTGGGGGCCTTCGAATGACCGCACGGCCGGTGACTTTCCGCCTCCCGAGCTCAAACAACGCTGCGCGGCCGCGATGCCGACGCCCGAGGCCGACCGCCTCGCGATGATGACCGGCTTCAAAGACCAGCCCCCACCGCATGGCGAAGCGATACCCGGTTGGCCCACCAAGGCTCAGTGAGCGCACCCTCGTGCCAAGCTCGTAAGCATGACTAACTTACGCGACGAGGGTCTGCAGGTCTTCCGCGAGCTGCTGCCGGGGGTGCTGCCCGACGGGGACGTCGACTTCGGCGACGGGTTCGCACCCGAACTGATGGAGATCGGCGTCAGGAACATCTTCGGCACGCTGTGGACCCGCGAGGGGCTCAGCCGACGGGACCGCAGCCTGGTCACGCTCGGGATCCTCATCGCGCTGCGAGCGACCGACGAGCTCAAGTTCCACTTCCAGATCGCCCGCAACAACGGGTTGACCGACGAGGAACTCGCCGAGGTGATCTACCACGCCAGCGGCTATGCGGGCTTCCCCGCCGCCAACACGGCCAAGGCCATCGCGGTCGAAGCGCTGGGTGACAAGGGCTGACCCCACCGCGACTGCACGCTTGATGAACACATCGCTCGAGAGAGCGTGCGAACAACCGTACTTTCGACGGTCAAAATGGGAGCCGCCTGGGGGAATCGAACCCCCGACCTTCTCATTACGAGTGAGACGCTCTACCGACTGAGCTAAGGCGGCGATGCCGCCGATGAGCGCTTGCGCGAAGAGCATGTGCACGCCGGGGCGGGACGAGTCTACGGTAGCCGCCGCGGCGCACCCAAACTCAGCCGCGCAGCGCCTGACCCACCGTGGCCACCATGGCGTCGACCGCGAACTTCGGCTTCACGTTGATGGCGAGCGCCTCCCGGCACTCCAACACCGCTTCCATGCACCGCAGCAGCCGGTCGGGGGGCACGTGGGCGGCCATCGCGGCGACCTTGTCGGCCATGTCGGGGTGGCTGGCCTGCACGTTGCCCGCTCCCGCCGACACCAGCAGCGCATCCCGGAAGTAGGCCGCCAGGTCGATGAGTGCCCGGTCCATGGCGTCGCGCCCCGCGCGGGTCTGCCGCGACTTCTGCCGCTTCTCAAGGTCTTTGAGCGCACCGGTGCCCGCACGCAGCGTGCCCGCGGTGCCCTTGCCGGTGCCGCCGGCGCCAAGCGCGGTGCGCAGTTCCTCGGTCTCGGCCTCGTTGCGATCCCCGGTCAGGGCCTTGGCCTCGGCCTCGGCGGTGGCGACCAGTTCCTCGGCGGCGGCGTACGCCCGCGACGGGGTGGCCGCGTCGCGGGCCAGGCCCAGCGCACGTTCCCTGCGCGTTCGGGCCTGCTCGTCGGTGGCCAACCTGCGCGCCCGGCCGACGTGACCGCCGCTGACCGACGCCGCCCACCGGGCATCGGCCTCTGGCAGGCCGTCGGCATCGATCAGCACCGCGGCGATGGCATCCAGCGACGGCGTCGTCAAGGCCACGTGCCTGCAGCGCGAACGCAGCGTGATCGAGATGTCCTCCGGATCCACCGACGGCGCACACAGCAGGAACACCGTCGATGGCGGCGGCTCCTCGACGGCCTTCAACAGCGCGTTGCCCGCCCGCTCGCCCAGCCGGTCGGCGTCCTCGATGATCACCACCTGCCAGCGACCAGTGCCGGGCCTGCGTGCGGCGATCTGCACGATGCTGCGCATCTCGTCCACGCCGATCGACAGGCCCTCGGGGATGATCCGGCGCACGTCGCCGTGCGTGCCCGCCATGGTGGTGGTGCAGGCACGGCACTCCCCGCAGCCCGGCGTGCCGTCCGACGTGCACTGCAGCGCGGCGGCGAAGCACAGCGCCGCGATCGACCGACCGGAACCGGGCGGCCCCGTGATCAGCCACGCGTGTGTCATGGATGACGGCAATGGTGGTCCAGAAACAACACTGTGAGCTGAATCACCACGGGCCGCCGTCGCGGCGGCCACCAACTCGGCCTCGACGGCGCCCTGCCCAACCAGACGCGAAAAAACACCGCTCATCGGGGCCAACACTAGTGGCCGCAGGCGACACCACCGTCCCCACAGCGGCGATGCAGGTCCCCGCCGCCCGATACGGTTGTCGGATGACCGCGGCGATACCGATAGGGCGAATCAGCGCATTCGTCCGCTGGGTCGCGCGTACACCGTGGCCGGTGTTCATGCTGGGCATGCTGCAGGCCGACATCATCGGCGCCCTGATCGTGCTGGGCTTTCTCCGGTTCGGGCTGCCGCCCGAGGACCGCATCCAGTTGCAGGACCTGCCCGCCTTCAACCTCGCCGTCTTCCTCAGCTACCTGTTCGTCTCGTTCACGGCGCTGGCCTGGCTGACGCTGCGCATGCTCATGCCGGTGATTCGGTGGCAGCGCCACGACACGCTACTGGGCGACGAAGACCCCGGTGTGACCGAGCTGGCGCGCGTGCGGGCGCTGAAGATGCCGTTCTACCGCTCGGTGATCAGCGTCGTGAACTGGTGTCTGGGGTCCATCGTCTTCATCGTGGCCAGTTGGCCCGTCGCCAGTCATTCGGCGCCTGTCGTGGCGGTGGCCACCGCGCTCGGCGCCACCGCCACCGCGATCATCGGCTACCTGCAGTCCGAGCGGGTGCTGCGGCCGGTCGCCGTCGCAGCGCTGCGCGGCGGCGTGCCCGAGAGCTTCCGCGCGCCCGGCGTGATCCAGCGCCAGGTGCTGGCGTGGGTGCTGTCCACCGGTGTGCCGATCCTGGCGATCGTGCTGGCGCTGGTGGCCAGCAAGTTCGAGATCCTGACCGCGCCCGCCGAGAAACTCAACACGCCGATCCTGTTGCTGGCCATCTTCGCCCTCGTCATCGGACTGGCCGGCACGGTGCTCGTCGCGATGTCGATCGCCGACCCGCTGCGCCAATTGCGCTGGGCGCTGGGCGAAGTGCAGCGCGGCAACTACAACGCGCACATGCAGATCTACGACGCCAGCGAGCTCGGCCTGCTGCAGGCGGGCTTCAACGACATGGTGCGCGACCTGGCCGAGCGGCAACGGCTGCGGGACCTGTTCGGCCGCTACGTCGGAGAGGACGTGGCCCGTCGTGCGCTGGAACGCGGCACCGAGCTCGGCGGTCAGGAACGCGACGTCGCCGTGCTGTTCGTCGACCTGGTCGGCTCGACGCAACTGGCGTCGACGCGGCCTGCCTCCGAGGTCGTCAGCCTGCTCAACGAGTTCTTCCGGGTCATCGTCGACGCGGTGAACCGGCACGGCGGCTTCGTCAACAAGTTCCAGGGCGACGCGGCGCTGGCCATCTTCGGCGCGCCGATCGAGCACCCCGACGCGTCGGGCGCGGCGCTCGCGGCGTCACGCGAATTGCACGACGAGCTGATCGAGGTGCTCGGCCAGACCGACTTCGGCATCGGGGTCTCCGCGGGCAGGGCCATCGCCGGCCACATCGGCGCACAGGCCCGCTTCGAGTACACCGTGATCGGCGACCCGGTCAACGAGGCCGCGCGGCTGACGGAGCTGGCCAAGCTGGAAGGCGGCCACGTGCTGGCATCGGCGATCGCGGTCAGCGGGGCCCTGGACGCCGAGGCACTGTGCTGGGACGTCGGCGAGATCGTCGAGCTGCGCGGTCGCACCGCACCGACCCAGTTGGCCAGGCCGGTGAATCTTGCTGCGCCGGACCGAGTTCCGACGGAATTGCAGCGCGAGGGCTAACTGCGCTTGGCGGCCTTCTTCGCCGGTGCCTTCTTCGCGGCCTTCTTGGTCGCCTTCTTGACCGGGCCGCGGGCGCGGCGATCGGCGAGCAACTCCGAGGCCCTTCCGTCGGTGATCGTCAAGACGTCGTCGCCCTTGCGCAGGCTGGCGTTGGTCTCGCCGTCGGTGACGTACGGGCCGAACCGGCCGTCCTTGATCACCATCGGCTTCTCCGACACGGGATCGGTGCCGAGCTCGCGCAGCGGCGGGGTGGCCGCACCCTGCCCGCCGCGCCGCTTGGGCTCGGCATAGATCTTCAAGGCCTCCTCGAGGGTGACCGTGAACATCTGCTCCTCGTTGGCCAAGGATCGAGAATCGGTGCCGCGCTTGAGGTATGGGCCGTAACGCCCGTTCTGCGCGGTGATCTCCTCGTTGTTGGCCGGGTCCACGCCGACCACGCGCGGCAGCGACAGCAGCCTCAGCGCATCGTCGAGCGTGACGGTCTCGAGATCCATCGACCGGAGGAGCGAGCCCGTCCGCGGCTTGGGGCCGGTCGGCTTCTTGCCCTTCTTGGCGGGCGCGCCGTCCTCGGGCTCCGGCGGCGGCTCGGGCAGCACCTCGGTCACGTACGGGCCGTATCTGCCGTCCTTGGCGACGATCTCGTGCCCGGACACGGGGTCCACACCGAGCGAACGGCCCTCCTGCGGTGTGGAGAACAGTTTCTCGACGAGCTCGAGGGTGAGTTCGTCGGGGGTCAGATCGTCCTTCAGGTTGGCCCGCTGCGGGGTGAGCTCACCGTCGTCACCGGTGACCATCCGCTCCAGGTACGGACCGTTGCGGCCGACGCGGACGTTGATGGCGCGACCCTGGTCGTCGTCGAACAGCTTGATGGAGTTGACTTCTCGCGCGTCGATCTCTTCCAGGTTGCCGCCGACGAGCTTCTTGAGGCCGCCGGAGCGGGCGATGGAGCCGTCCACCCCGTGCTCGCCGCCGAAGTAGAAGTTGTTGAGCCAGTTGGTCCGTCGCTCGTTGCCGGAGGCGATCTCGTCGAGCTCGTCCTCCATGGCCGCGGTGAAGTCGTAGTCGACGAGCCTGCCGAAGTGCTGCTCGAGCAGACCGGTGACGGCGAACGCCACCCACGACGGCACCAGGGCGCTGCCCTTCTTGTGCACGTAGCCGCGGTCCTGGATGGTCTTGATGATCGACGAGTACGTCGACGGCCGCCCGATGCCGAGCTCCTCGAGCGCCTTGATCAGCGACGCCTCGGTGTAGCGCGCGGGCGGGCTGGTGGTGTGCCCGTCGGCGGTCAGAGCGGCGGCGTCGACGCGCTGCCCCTGGGTCAGGTTCGGCAACCGGCTCTCGGCGTCGTCGGCCTCACCGCCGGCCTGCTCGTCGAGGCTCTCCACGTAGGCCTTCAGGAAGCCGGCGAAGGTGATGGTGCGGCCGCTGGCGCTGAACACGACCTGCTTCGGACTCGCGACCATGCGCCGCCGGGGCGGCCCGGCGATCCGCAGCGACAGCGTGGTGCCCCGGGCGTCGGCCATCTGGGATGCCACGGTGCGCTGCCAGATCAGCTCGTAGAGCCGGAACTCGTCGGTGTCGAGTTGGGCGTGCAACTGGCCGGGAGTCTGGAACACGTCACCGGCCGGCCTGATGGCCTCGTGCGCCTCCTGCGCGTTCTTCACCTTGCGGGTGTACTGCCGCGCCGTCGGGTGGACGTACTCCTCGCCATAGAGCTGTCGGGCCTGATTGCGGGCCGCGTCCATGGCCGACTGCGACAGCGTCGTCGAGTCGGTACGCATGTAGGTGATGTAGCCGTTCTCGTACAGCCGCTGCGCGATGCTCATGCAGCGCTCGGCGGAGAGCCGCAGCTTGCGGCCCGCCTCCTGCTGCAACGTCGAGGTCATGAACGGTGCGTACGGGCGCCGCGTGTACGGCTTCTGCTCGACCGACGACACGGTCAGCTGGGCACCGCGCAGCCCGGTCGCCAGCGCGCCTGCGGCGGCCTCGTCGAGAACCAGCACCTCGTCGGGCTTCTTGAGCCCACCCAACGAGTCGAAGTCGCGCCCGGCCGCCACGCGGCGTCCGTCGACCTGGTTGAGCTTCGCGGTGAACCTCGGCGGCGACGCCTCGGGGTCGGACACGCTGGCGTCGAGCTCCGCGGTGACGTCCCAGTACCCGGCGCTGCGGAACGCCATGCGCTCGCGTTCGCGCTGCACGATGATTCGCGTCGCCACGGACTGGACGCGGCCCGCGGACAGCTTCGGGGCCACCTTCTTCCACAGCACGGGGCTGACCTCGTAGCCGTAGAGGCGGTCGAGGATGCGGCGGGTTTCCTGCGCGTCGACGAGGTCGATGTCGAGGTCGCGGGGGCTCTCGGCGGCGGCCAGGATCGCCGGTTCGGTGATCTCGTGGAACACCATGCGCTTGACCGGGATGCGCGGCTTGAGCGTCTCCAGCAGGTGCCAGGCGATGGCCTCGCCCTCGCGGTCACCGTCCGTTGCCAGATACAGCTCGTCGACGTCCTTCAACAGGCCCTTGAGCTCGGTGACCGTGCTCTTCTTCTCGGGGCTGATGATGTAGAGCGGTTCGAAGTCGGCATCGACGTTCACGCCGAGGCGCGCCCATGGCTCGGACTTGTACTTCGCGGGTACGTCGGCCGCCGCGCGCGGAAGATCGCGAATGTGGCCGCGGGACGATTCGACGATGTAGCTGGATCCCAAGTATCCGGCGATCTTGCGCGCCTTCGTCGGCGACTCGACTATGACGAGTCGACGTACGACCCGACGTGAGGCGGTTCCCCTAGCCGGCGCATGGTCGTCCCCGCCGCTGCCCTCCTGGTCAGCCAACTCTGTCTACACTCCACTTCTGTGCTGTCGCCCGGCGCCGGACGTTGAGTGTGCACGCTCCTGACGGCTCGTGGCACTCAATAGCAACAGTCAATTTCGCACCCCGCGCCAGCCAACGCAAACTGGCTCCCCCAACGCACCACGTTACGTCCGTGGCCACTGGGAGAACGCCTCCGTGTCGCCAGGCGGTTCCCCCACGTTCTCTACCAGGCGTAATAGCCGTCGACGACCACTTATTCGAAGCGCCGGGCGAGCCCCTCGAGTGCCGATCAAGGTCGGTGCGATTCCCACCCGCATCATCGCCGACGCGAGTGCGGAATGCGTGTCGGGTGCGTGCGGATCGAGTCCGAGCAGGTACCGGTCGGCCGCCTCCGGCGAGCCCGAGGCCAATGTCCACGCCCGCAGTTCCCTCGGCCCGGGCAACCAGTGCTGCGGGACCGTCTTGACCGCGCCCCTGGTCCAACTCGTCGCGATCGCCGTCAACCGCGGGTCGACGGCGGTCCGGACCAGCGGAGTGTTCTCGTCTGTGCGCGCGATCTCCGGCGTGAGCCCGACCTCGGCGATCATCTCGGCAAGCGCCTCGGCACGCCACATCTGATCCACCACCACGGACAACCGCGCCCCCTGCTGCGCCCCGCTACCGACCACGACCACCTGGCCCGGAGCAGCGAGAATCCCGGTCAAGTCGGCGACCGCGGGCGGCACCGACTCAGCCGAGAAGAACGACAGCTGACTCACGAAAATGACACTAGGCCAGCGACGCGCCCAGGAGGTGCTACCGGGCCGCACGTGAATGCGGAAGAACAAGAAAACCCCCGGCAAGTCCGGGAAGGGGACGTGCGGGGGGCTTCCTCTTAGGTCGTGGTCGACTCAGACGGCGCGGACGCTGAGCGCCTGCGGGCCCTTGGGGCTCTGCTCGATCTCGAACTCGACCTTCTGATTCTCCTCGAGGGTGCGGAATCCGTTGGACTGAATCTGCTTGTAATGGACGAAGACGTCGCCGCCGCCGTCTTCCTGCTCGATGAACCCGTAGCCCTTTTCCGGGTTGAACCACTTAACAGTTCCCTGTGGCATCTGTACTTCGTTCCTTCTTCTACTTCGGGTGCGGTCCACCGTTCTTCGGTGGGCCGGGCCCGTTCCGACCGCCATACCTTCGTCGAGTCGCCGGAACTGACCGACCTACAACCCTCGCAGGAACCGCGGTCGCAACGTCGTTCCTGCGAGTGCTGACACACGAACACAGAAGCTGCGACCACGATAAGTGAATCATGTTCGAGGGCTCAGCGACAGTCTCGTTGTGATCATGTGGTTAACAATTTCCACATGGGCCGCGGTCGGCTGTGGACGGCGCCGTTCCCGGCCGTTCGAGGAGGGTAGGCAGTGTCTGGTGGGGCGTCGGACTTCGGCCGCGAACTGCTCGCGGGCGCCGTCGACGGCACCCTGCCCGGCGAGCATCCGCTGCGCCACGTTTCGGACCTGGCACCGCGGCGTGCCCGGTCCCAGCCGTGGCCCCGCTGGGCCGATCCCGACGTGGTGCACGCGTTCGTCGAGCGCGGCATCGCCGAGCCCTGGTCGCATCAGGTGACGGCGGCGGATCTGGCGCACGCGGGCCGCCACGTGGTGCTCAGCACCGGTACCGCGTCGGGGAAGTCACTGGCCTATCAGCTACCGATCATGACGACGCTGGCGGCGGATCCGCGGGCCAGGGCGCTGTACCTGTCGCCCACCAAGGCGCTCGGGCACGATCAGCTGCGCGCCGCGCAGTCGTTGACCGACACCGTCGCACGCCTTTCGGACGTCGGGCCCACCCCCTACGACGGCGACAGCACCCGCGAGGCGAGGCAGTTCGCGCGGGAGCGGTCCCGGTGGATCTTCTCCAATCCCGACATGATCCATCTCTCGATGCTGCGCAACCACGCCAGGTGGGCGGTGTTCCTGCGGAACCTGCGGTTCATCGTGGTCGACGAATGCCACTACTACCGCGGCATCTTCGGGTCGAACGTGGCGATGGTGCTGCGGCGGCTGATGCGGTTGTGCGCGCGCTACGGCGGCGACGGCCCTGGGCCGACGGTGATCTTCGCCAGCGCGACGACGGCGGCGCCCGCGGCCACCGCCTCGGAGTTGCTCGGGCACACCGTCGTCGAGGTGACCGAGGACGGCTCGCCGCAGGGCGGCCGGACGGTCGCGCTGTGGGAGCCCGCGCTGCTGACCGATCTGATGGGGGAGAACGGCGCCCCGGTTCGACGTTCGGCGGGTGCGGAGGCGTCCCGCGTGATGGCCGACCTGATGGCCGAGGGAGCCCGCACGTTGACGTTCGTCCGCTCGCGCCGCGGCGCCGAGCTCACCGCGCTCGGCGCGCGGGCCCGGCTGGAGGACGTCGCGCCCGACCTCGCCGACTTGGTGGCCTCCTACCGGGCCGGGTACCTCGCCGAGGAACGCCGAGCCTTGGAGAGCGCGCTGTCGGACGGCAGGTTGCGCGGGCTGGCCACCACCAACGCCCTCGAACTGGGCGTCGACATCGCGGGATTGGACGCGGTGGTGCTGGCCGGGTTCCCCGGCACCGTCGCATCCTTCTGGCAGCAGGCGGGCCGGGCGGGCCGACGGGGCCAGAGCGCGTTGATCGTGCTGATCGCCCGCGACGACCCGCTGGACACCTACCTCGTCCACCATCCGGCCGCGCTCCTGGACAAGCCGATCGAACGCGTCGTCATCGATCCCGTGAATCCGTACGTCCTGGGGCCCCAACTACTGTGCGCCGCAACCGAATTGCCACTCACCGATGCCGAGGTGCGCACCTGGAACGCCGAGGCCGTTGCCGCCTCGCTGGTCGACGATGGTCTCCTGCGGCGGCGGCCGAGCGGCTACTTCCCCGCCCCTGGTGTCGATCCGCATCCCGCGGTGGACATTCGCGGCCCGTCGGGCGGACAGATCGCGATCCTCGAGACCGGCACCGGCCGGATGCTGGGCAGTACGGGCGCTGGCCAGGCTCCCGCCTCGGTGCACCCCGGTGCCGTCTACCTGCACCGCGGCGAGAGTTACGTCGTCGATTCACTCGACTTCGAGGACGGCATCGCGTTCGTCCGGCCGGAGGATCCCGGTTACTCGACATCGGCCAGGGACGTGACCGACATCATCGTCACTGGGACCGGGACGCGGCACGGGTTCGGTCCCGTCACGATCGGTTTGGTGCCGGTTTCGGTGTCGCACACCGTTGTTGGGTATCTGCGCCGCCGACTCAACGGCGAAGTGATCGACTTCGTCGATCTCGACATGCCCACCCAGACACTGGAAACCATTGCCGTGATGTGCACGATCACGCCGGAGGCGCTGCAGCACAACGGCATCGATCCGCTCCGCGTACCCGGTTCGCTGCATGCGGCCGAACACGCGTCGATCGGACTGCTCCCGCTGGTGGCCAGCTGCGACCGGGGCGACATCGGCGGTGTGTCGACGGCCGTCGGCCCGGAGGACGGGTTGCCGACGATCTTCGTCTACGACGGCTACCCGGGCGGGGCGGGCTTCGCCGACCGCGGATTCCATCAGATCACCACGTGGTGGGATGCTACCGCCGCGGCCATAGAAGCCTGCGAGTGCCCGAACGGCTGTCCGTCGTGCGTGCAGTCCCCGAAGTGCGGCAATGGCAACGAACCGCTGGACAAGCGGGGAGCGGTCGGCGTGCTTCGTCTGGTGCTCGGCGAGTTGGCGCGTCACGGTGCGTGACGGCGCCGCTAGACGACCTACCCCACGACGGTCATCTCAAGCCTCGCCGAACACACAGACGATGTGACAACGGCCGGACAACGCGATCCGTTCTCAATCCCGGCGAACCGGGCGCAAGCGCAAAGTACCTTTTCGCAGGCATGCGCGCAAACTGAATTGCGGTGCTTGGCGAGCTCTTGGTGTCGCATGAACGCCCACGCGCAGCGGATTTCGTTGCGATCTTCGCTGCGAGAAGGCCGCCGAGTGGCCGGTAAGATCCCCTCATGACGCACGACTGGCTCCTCGTGGAAACACTTGGTGCCGAACCCGCCGTCGTGGCGCAGGGACAGCAGACCAAGAATCTCGTTCCGATCAGTGCGTTTCTCCGCCGAAACCCCAATCTCATGGCTATTCGCACGGCGATCGGCGAGACCGTCCGGGGCGGCCAACCGCTAAGCAGCATTACACCCAAGAACGACCGCGTAATTCGCACCGAGGTCGTGCAGATGTCGGACGGCCGGATTCACGGCGTCCACGTGTGGGTGGGTCCGCCAGACATGGATCCACCGGAGCGCGCCATCCCCGGCCCGCTGAAATGGGACCTCACCAACGGGATCGCCACGGACACCACTGAGTCGTTGCTCAACAGTGGCCTCGACCCGAGCGTCGAGACCCTTCACGGGCGCGCGTTCGCGGAGGATCTCCCCACCCGTGACCTCAACCCGAGCGAGGCGCAGGTGTTGTCGGTCGTGATAAAGCCCGAGCCGGGCCGCACGTTCTGCAGCGCTTGGGACATCAGCGACCACGCGGGCAATCCGATCACCGTGGGATTCGCTGCCCGCGTATTGGTCGAGAGCGACGACAGTGGCCGCGATCTGCTCGTCTGTCGCGCGATGAACTGGCGGGGGGCAAGTGACGAGACGGTGGCGGCGCCCGACGACCTCGCGGAGCGAATCCTCAACGGCCTGGCCCAACCCGGCGTCCATCGCGCACTCGTCGACCTGAAGACCTGGACCCTGCTCAAGTGGCTCGACGATCCGTGCCCGTTCTACGACTGGCACGCCAACGAGGACGGCAAGGGCTCCGTGCATCCTGACGATGAGAGCGAAATGTTGTCGATGACTGCGGAATTCGGCTCTGGGCCGACATCGCGCGTGCTGCGGTTGCGCGCATACGGCGGCGGTTGGACGCCCATCCACGTCACCGCGCATCGCGTCGAGCTACAGGAGGGCACGTTCGCGGGTCTGCTCTCGCTGCGCCTGCCCACCGACGACGAACTCGTCGAAGTCGACGAAGTCTCGCAATCCCGCGGCGCCCGCAAGGCACGCCCGCGCAAGGTCAAGGCCGCCAAGACCTAATGGCGTCCGAACAGACCCACCGTCCCCGCGCCAGGATGGACGCGGTCTTATGCGTGCTGAGCCTCGTCCCACCAGTCGAGAACGCGTGTCCCCAACAGCGTCAACCACTTCGACGGCTCGCCCTCCGATACGTCGACGTCGAACCACACCCGCCCGGGTAGCCGCCGACCCTGCGGCCAGGTGCCATCCGGCCGCCTGGCGGCGCGGATGAACTCGATCGCCTCGGCCATGCGCGCGTCCGGCCCGGTGCCGTCGAGCAACGCAGCCTCTCGGAAGTAGTCGGCGGCGTTCAGCACGCTGTACATCCAGCGGTGTGGGTAGGTGAAGCGGCGCACCCAGGGCGCCACCGGTTGGCCGGTGGACAGGCGGCGAAACAGTGCGCGCGCCAACAGGTACTCCTCGCCGGAGCGCCGAGCAGCCCGCGTCTCGTCCGTCCCGCCGGTCGCCGCGTCGTTGGCCAGCAGTCCCTTGAGTGAGTTGAGCGTCGAGTGGTACGACGACCGCGTCGAACCGTCCACCCACTCGCAGTTCCAGCCACCGTCGGGTAGTCGATGCTCAACCAGCCAGTCGACGATTCCGGTGACGTCGGCACCGAGCCACCGCCCGTTCGCGACCGTCCACGCGTTGATGCAGCAGTCGACCTCGCCGCCCCAGTACGGAAGGTCGTCGTATTCCCAGCGGCTGTTCTCGGCGAGAAGTTCGGCCGTGCGGCGCTGACGCAGGACCGTGGGATCCATCCCCCACTCCCGCAGCGTGGTCAGCGACCACGTCGTGGCCGTCCACGGCTGCCCGGCGCCTTCGGCTGCTTCGGGGCCATTGAAGTCGAAGTCGGCGGGGAAGAATGCCCCGCCCGCCCACTGACCGTCGGCTCCCTGGTGCGAGAGGAGTTCCGCCCCATGGCCTTCCGTCGCGATCCTGGAGCGCGTGGCTTCCCAGACGTCGGACGGAGCGCCGGTGAGGTCGCGCTCTACCTGCCAACGCAAAGTTGAATCCGAGTCCAGGAGCCAAGCGATCACGGCCTCCGCTGCCATGCTCCGACTCTAGTGGGAAGCGGTCAGCCTGCGGCGCGTCCGACCCTGCGGTGTCGGAGGTTGCCGAAGACCACTCGCGCGAGGATGGACGGATCTTGTAGCCGCGCAGGCGAGTCGATGAGGTTGCCGACCCGGTAGAACGCCTCGGTGAGCACGATGTCGTCCTCGGCGGCTTTCATCGCCTTGTTCATGACCCAGGTCGAAAGCCGTCTCGACCGCGAATTCCCACCGGGGACCGGCGACGGCGTGCGGTCGTTGGCCTGGTTCATCGCCCACGTCGGGCCGATCTGCCTGGCGGCAGCGCCGAAGTACCGGAGGGGCGTCGCGTCCGCGCTATGCAGATGCTCCCGCAGTGCCAGCGCCTCCAGTGCGGCCATGGTCGTGCCCTGCCCGTGAATCGGATTGAGGCTGCACAAGGCGTCACCGATCACCAAGAGTCCCATGGGGAATCGGCTCATCTTGTCGTAGCGCCGCCACACGGCGCCGGTGTAGCGGTGCACGGCCACGTCTCCGAGAGGTCGCGCGACTCGCAGTCCGGCCACGATGGATGGTGGCGCAAATTCCTCGGCGAGTCCGATCATCTCGGCGAATTCGGTGGGCGGGTCGGCATCGATGCCCAGCCGGCCGACGGTCAGAATCCACGTGCCGTCTTCGTAGGCCGCGAGCCCGCCGCGTGACGATTGGCCCGAAACGATCACCTGCTTCTCGGCGATCGCGCCTTCGGGGATGCGCAGGAACTGACTGGAGTACGTCGCGCGACCGGTGGAGCGCTGTTCGGCCGGCCGGCCGTAGCCGAGATCTCCGAGAAGCGCCGGCGTGCGCGCGGACCTGCCCATCGCGTCGACCACCAGATCGGCATCCAGCGCGATGCCTTCGTCGGTGGTGCGGTCGATCACTCGAACGCCGGTGATGCGTTGCGGCGTTGGCGCGATCGGCTCGACGACGTCATGGTTGTCGAGGAACCGCACGTTGCCGAGGGCGGTAACGCGGCGTCGAACGTGGAATTCCAGGAACGGCCGACTCGACTGGCAGACCCCCATCGCGGCGGGATCGCTGAACTTCTTGGTGCGGTTGAACAGGTATGGACCGAAGCGCGTGTAGACGCGGGACAGGTCACCGTCGTTGAAGACGATGGCTCCCGCTGCGACGAATTCATCGATCAGCCCGGGGAACAACTCGTCCAGCACGAGCGAGCCGCGGCTCAACAGCGCGTGCAGGTGCCGCCCCTGTGGAATTCCCTTGCGCTGCACGGGACCGTCCGGCAATGGGTCTCGCTCGACCACCGTCACCGTTTCGTAGAAGTCCGACAGCACTCGGGCGGCGAGCAGCCCCGCCATGCCTGCCCCCAGGACCACCGCATGTTCACCTAGCTCGTTCACCGCGCTCCCTCAAACAGTTGTGGTTGGTTGAGCGCGACAGTACACCAAAAATAAGTATATTAAGGATTACTTAAGGTTATTCTAAGATCGACGCCGCCTCGGCCGGGCCGGCGCGCGCGGTTCCACGCGCGGTGCCCACACCCCACCGTCCCAGCGCCACGTCGACGTCGACGCTGATCACGACGTCGAGACCGTGCACCGTGCAGACGGTGACCCGCCCACTCATCTGCTCGGCGATCGAGACGCCCCAGGCGCACGCCGTCTCCCGGCCCAACGCGAGCCTGCCCGCCGCGGCCAGCGCCGCCAGATCCGCGGCCGCCTGCGCTCGGTGGCGCCCGATCACCGCCGAACCGACCACCGCGGCGCCGCAAGTCACCGCGACGATCAGCGCGATTGCCCCCACTGCCAGCAGTGTCGCCGATCCGCGATCACTCCGATCCCGGTTCGATTGCCGCGACCGCTTCGGCGGCAATGGTGATCCCTGGCAGCAGAGCCGATGTCGCCGCGACCCGGGCGACGACGCGGCCGCCCCCGCGGCGCACCTCGACCCGAGCTCCGGATGGCCCGACCGTGCGCGCCGCGTCGGCAGCCGCGCGATCGTCGCCACGCGCCGCGAGCCTGGCAGCCTCCCGCGCCGCGTCGACGCACCGCACCTGCGTCGCCACGGCCACGAGTCCGGCCACGCACAGCACCAACACCACCACCAGCGCCGCGATCGCAAACGCCGCCTCGACGGTGGCGCCACCGACGTCACCGCTCAGACGTTGGTGTTCAGCGCCCGGGTGATGATGTTGGTCAGTGCGCTCACGATCGAGTCGCCGGTGACCACTGTGTAGAGAATCGCGCCGAAGGCCGCCGCCGCAATGGTGCCGATCGCGTATTCCACGGTCGACATCCCGGATTCGTCCACCACCAGCATCGTCATCCGAACCCTCAGTCGACGAAAGACATTGCTCACCATCGTGTTTCCTCCCCATTGGTCCCCCAACCGTTCGCGATCCCTTCGCGAAGCGACGATCCCGTCCGACCCGCTCACCACACGCCCGACCGCAACACGTCACCGGCCAGCCCAACGACCACCGGGAGGATGCCCAGGCAGACGAAGGCTGGCAGGTAGCACAGTCCCAGAGGACCGGCGATCAGCACCGACGCACGTTCGGCGGCGGCCCTGGCCGCGTCACCGGCATCCAGCCGGGTCTGGTCGGCCAGTTCGGCCACGCCGTCGGCCAGCGCCGAGCCCGATGACGCCGAGCGCCGGGCCAGCCGCAACAGCGCCTCTAGCCGCCGATCGCTCCGGCCGACCGGGCTGCGACCAGGCGGTGGCCGGTTCGGCGCCAAGCGCCAACAGATCCGCGGCACGCCTGAGCACGTCGGCCAGTGGGCGCGGCGCGGACGACCCGGTGGCCGCGGCGGCACTGGCCACGGTCATGCCCGACGTCAGACACGCCGCGAACACGTCGAGGCTGGACGCGACGGCGAGTGGATCCCGGGATCCGTCCGACACTGGCGACGGTGGAAGGGACTCGGCCGCAGCGTGATCCAGCCGCTGCCATCCCCGCGCGCGGGTGCCTCCGATCAGCAGCGCGAGCGCCAGCAGCAGCGCCGACCAGCTCACGTCAGTACCCGGTCGGTGATGCGATCGGACCATGCCAGCCCGCAACATCCCAGCGCGACGCCGATGAGCAGTAGCCAGCTCCCGACACCGCCGGAGATCAGGAAGCGCACCGGACTTGCACCGATCAGCTCGCCGAGGCCAACTCCCACCAGCGGCAGCCCGGCCAGAATCACCGCCGTCGCGCGGGCGCCTGCCATGCCCGACGCGACCGTGGACGCATACCGGTCACGCTCGATGATGTCTCTGTGTGCGGTGTGCATCAACGTCGCAATGGCAAGACCGTGCGTCTGGGCCAGCTGCCAGCACACCGAGAGGCGCTCCCATTGGGCGGGCAGCGTCGAGTGCGCCGCGACCGCCCGCAGCCCCGCCGCCACGTCGGCGCCGAGGCGTGCCCGCGCGGCGACGGCGCGGAGTCTGATCTCGATGGCGCCGCCCACCTCTTGCGCGGCGGTCTCGACGGCCGCGATCGGATGGGCACCCACGCGCAATTCACCGACCAGTACGGAGAGCGCGCCCTGCAGTGCCGCGGATTCGTCGACGCGCCGCTGGTGCGCAACGGCTCTGCGCCGCCGCGCGGCCAAGGTCATTGCGATGATCGCGAGAGCCGCCACGACGGTGACCGGCACGACGAACACCAGCGCGACCGCGCATGCCGTCCCGACTGCCTGCGCCGGGCGTCGGGGGAACGCGCCGCGGCGCCGCGCCGTCAGCCGTCGCGCTGAAGAACCCGGTGCGATCAACAAGGCCAGCGCGAGGCTGACGGCGGCCACGCTCATCCCCGCCCCCGCAGTGCGAGCAGATCCCTCAAATGTGCCATGCCGTCGCCGAATCCGCGCTCGGCGTGCCAGGCCGTGCGCGCCTCCACCAAGCCGTCCGCCCCGCGGCGCAGGACGGCGACCTCGGCGAGCCTGCGCCGCCCTCCCCGGTCGCGGCTCACGTGCAGCAGTACCTGCACCGCAGCTGCCAGTTGACTGTGCAGGGCCAACCGGTCCAGGCCGCCGAGCGCGGCCAGCGCCTCGAGGCGTGCGGGCACTTCGGCGGGACTATTCGCGTGCACGGTGCACGCGCCGCCGTCGTGGCCGGTGTTGAGCGCACCCAACAAGTCGACGACCTCGCCGCCACGCACCTCACCGACGACGATCCGGTCGGGACGCATCCGGAGGGCCTGCTTGACCAGATCCCGCACCGTCACTTCGCCGATGCCTTCGACGTTGGCGCAGCGCGCGACCAACCGCACCAGATGCGGATGCCGCGGCGCCAGCTCGGGCGCGTCCTCCACGCAGACGATGCGTTCGTCGCCAGGGATGGCACCGAGCGCCGCGGACAACAACGTGGTCTTCCCCGCGCCGGTGCCCCCCGAGACGAGGAACGCCAGCCGCGCCGTGATGATCTCGTTCAGGAGGTCGGCGGCCTCTGCCGCGATGGCCCCCGAGCCGACGAGCGCGGTGAGGTCCTGCGTGGCGGGCCGCAGCACCCGCAGCGACAGGCACGTACCGGCGCCGGCGATCGGCGGGAGTACGGCGTGCAAGCGCACGGTGAGATCGCCGATGCCGAGACCGGTCAGCCGACCGTCGACCCAGGGCTGCGCGTCGTCGAGACGCCTGCCGACCGACAGTGCCAGACGCTGAGCGAGCCGCCGCACCGCAGCGTCGTCGGTGAATCGAATAGAGCTGCGGCGCAAGCCATTTCCGTCATCGACCCACACCGAATCCGGTGCGGTTACCAACACGTCGGTGGTGCCGTCGGCACGCAACAGCGGCTCCAGAATGCCCGCGCCGATGAGTTCGGTCTGCAGCGCCCGAAGGTTGCTCAACACCTCGGTATCACCCAGCACGCCACCGGATTCAGCGCGGATCGCGGCGGCGACCACGTTCGGTCGAAGCGACGCCGACTCGGCGGCCAGCCGCTCCCGCACCCGGTCGATCAAGGAAGTGCTCATGCCTCGACTCCCGCTCGCTCCGGTCCTCGCTCGTCCCTCGCTGCGATCCTCACTCGCGATCGTCTTCGGGTGCTCATACCGCCCCCAGCACACCGACGTCGCCGGGCTGCTGGTGCAGCACCGCCAGCACCCGTCGTGCCGCCGAAGCCAGCGGGGAGCGCCGCCGCAGGTTCAGACCGCCGCGCTCGAGCATGGTCGCGACACCCGGCTGCGCGCGCATCGCGGCCAGCGGCGGCAAGCCGACCAGCTGCGCGACGTCGGCGGGACGCAGTCCACCGGGTGACGGCCCTCGGACGACGAGACCGACGTTTGGATTGGTGGCCGCCAACCACCTGCCGATGGCGGCCGCCGCGGCGCACGACCGGACGTCGGCTGGCGAGACGAGGATCACGAGATCGGCGGCGCCGAGCGCGGCTTCGACCGCCGGAGTGGCCCGCCGCGGCAGGTCGCAGACCACCGTCGCGCCGCCCCGACGGCCCGCATCCAGCACCGCTTCGAACGCGACCGCATCGACCTCGGTGGCTCCGCGACCTGCGGACAGAATCGTGACGCCGTCGCGGGCGGGCAGGGCCTCGCACAGCGCGCCGTAGTCGAGGCGACCGCCCTGCAGCGCGAGGTCGGGCCATCGCAGTCCGGCATCGGCTTCACCGCCGAGCGCGAGGTCTAGGCCGCCGCCCCAGGGGTCGACGTCGACCAGAAGCGCGTTGCGTGCGGCGAACGCGAGCGCCGTCGCGAACAGCGACGCTCCCGCGCCCCCACGACCGCCGATCACGGCGAGGACGGCGCCGCGCCGGTCGGCCCGCCGCGCCTGCACGGCGTCGGACAACTCGGCGACGAGGTGGTCCTCGCCCTCCGGCAGCACCAGCACCCGTTGCACACCAACGGCTATCGCCGCCTCCCACTGCCTCGACTGCGGCTCGGCCCGTCCGACGAGGAACACCCGGCTGCGGCGCGGAAGTGCGAGTTGTACACAGCGACAGACTGTTTCGGCGTCCAGCACGACGGCCGAGGCGGCCTCCCACACCTTTCGGCTGGACGGCTCGGACGCGTGGACGACCCGGACGCCGACGGCCGCGCCGACGCGCTCCACGTCGTTGCGCAGCCCCGCGTCGCAGACCAAGGCGAGAACCCCACCGCTCGTGCTCATGGACCCACTCTGGGTGCGAGCACTGACATCAGTCGAGGGCAGTCGAGCCATCTGTGGACGAAACCGGCTCTGTGTACGAATGGCTTTGTGCGGAATCTAGAACGGTATTCCGCGACAACTGCGAATGGCGAAGCGGAAAGAAAAGACCCCAGAAAAGGGACGACCCCCGCCAGGGGGGGAGGAGGCGGAGGTCGTCGTGTATCAGCCCCGGGGGGTCGGGCTGATGCACACCCGGCGTAAGCCGAGTAATGATCACTATACACATCCCAACCATTCGCAACGCAAGTGCTGTTTGCCTACGGAACCACCCTGTGACCTGGAAGGTTGCCGATACAGGCACGTGGCATTGTCTGCCACTTCTCAGACAGCGTCGGCGTGGGCCGCGCCCCCTCCCCTTATGCTGAGGATCGTGAGTGCATCCGACACGGCGGCGGATAGCTCGCTGGCGCCGAAGGACAACGCGGCGACCGGCCTTCCGGTACGCACCGCGGCGTTCTTCGATCTGGACAAGACGGTGATCGCCAAGTCGAGCACGTTGGCATTTAGCAAACCATTCTTCGACCAAGGGCTAATCAACAGACAGACCGTCCTGAAGTCTGCCTACGCACAGTTCCTGTTCCTGATGTCGGGCGCCGACCACGAGCAGATGGACCGGATGCGCTCCTACATCACCAATATGTGCACGGGCTGGAACGTCGAACAGGTGAAGTCGATCGTCGGTGAGACCCTGCACGACATCGTCGACCCCCTGGTATTCGCCGAGGCCGCCAACCTGATCGCCGACCACAAGCTGTGCGGCCGCGACGTCGTCGTGGTGTCGGCCTCCGGTGAGGAGATCGTCGCACCGATCGCCCGTGCGCTTGGCGCAACGCATGCCATGGCGACCCGGATGGTCGTGCAGGACGGCAAGTACACGGGTGAGGTGGCGTTCTACTGCTATGGCGAGGGCAAGGTCGAGGCAATCAAGGAGCTCGCCGCCCGCGAAGGCTACGCACTCGAACATTGCTACGCCTACTCGGATTCCATCACCGATCTGCCGATGCTCGAATCCGTCGGACACCCGACGGTCGTCAACCCCGATCGGGCATTGCGGAAGGAAGCGGCCGCGCGGGGCTGGCCGGCATTGACGTTCTCGCGGCCGGTATCCCTGCGGGACCGCATCAGCGCGCCGTCGGGTGCGGCCGTCGCCACGACGGTCGCCGTCGGCGTCAGCGCTCTGGCCGCGGGGGCCCTGACCTACTCGCTGCTGCGGCGATTCGCCCCCTGAGCATTTGCCGCTACTCGCCGGTAGCTGGAGCCGAGCCGTAACGATCCGGCGACACCCAAGAATTGGCCCTTGATGTGACCGCAGTCACGGAGTACAAAGGAACCACGGAAGCTTGGTTAGGCCAAGATCGAGCCGGAAGAGAAGGCACGATCTCCCGAGTCAAGCTACCCAGCACGGATCCCGGCACCCACGCGGAGCACATGCCGCGATAAAGGTAAAAGTGTTGCGGGCCTGCGTAACTGGGAACAGCGGACAGCCACGACGACCCTTTGGGTGGGGTTGCAGCTGAAGCGCTTCTCAAGAACGCCGAGGTCATCCCACGCAACCCAACAAGCACGCATGGTAACCGGAGTCCGTGCTAGCGGGCGGCGAGCCGAACTAGTTTCGGAGCGTCGCCCGCTTCACGTTGCTGGGGTCATTCCGACGCCGCCTGAGCAATCGCCAGCGCCTCCCGCGCGCCCGCGTGAAGGGCGCGAGCGCTTTCGACGATCCAAACTCTCAGGCCGTCGGGCGTCCCCGACGCGAACCCTCGTGCCGCGGCGCGGTAATCACCCGACTTTCGCATCCAGTGCACCTCCGGCACACCGAGTCCGTGCGGGTCCAGTCCGCTGGTGATGGTGATCAGCCGTGACACGGCGCGCGCGACCACGCCGTCGGCCACGCCGAACGGCTCAAGCGTAAGCAGTTCGCCGTGGGCGACGGCGGCCAGCACCGCCGCGGGAACGCGTGTGCCACTGGTGATGACGTCACCGAGCAGTTCGAGGCGACGCCCCACGCCCGCGTCCGGCCTGGGTCTGCCGAGGCGGTCGTCGTCGGTCAGGTCGGCAGCGGCCAACGCGTGCAGCCGGGCGATCGCCTGCAGCGGCGCCCGCTGCCACACCCCGACCAGCGCGGTTGCGCCACCCTCCAACGCCTCGGCCACCCGGAACGCGCCGGCCAGCACGGGGTCGGCAAGTACACCCCCCGTCGCTTCGCTCGCCTCGTTGTCCTCGGCCCGGATCGTCAGCGATCCGCCGTCCAATACCGACGACGCGCGCGCCGCCCGCATCGCCGCCTCCGCCGCCGTCGCCGGCCAGCCCCGCAGATTCTGCCGGTGCCGGTGCGCCCGCCCGAGCGACTCCCGGGCCTCCTCACAGGCCTCGGCGACCCCCGGCAGCGCCGCCAACGGGGCGAGCGGGTCGGAATCAGTCACGGCCGCACACGGTATCCCAACGTCGGCGCAAACCCCGGTTGACTAGGCTCACAGCCATGACAGATAGGTCTGTGACGCACGCCGAGACCCCGCTTGCCTACCCCCCGTCAGCCGAGTTCACCGCGCAGGCGAACGCGACGGCCGAGCTGTATAGCGACGCCGAACAGGACAGATTGGCCTTCTGGGCCGAGCAGGCCCGCCGGCTGTCGTGGGCGACGCCGTTCACCGACGTGCTGGACTGGTCCGGTGCACCGTTCGCGAAGTGGTTCGTGGGCGGCCGACTCAACGTCGCCTACAACTGCGTCGACCGGCACGTCGAGGCGGGCAACGGTGACCGGGTCGCCATCCATTGGGAGGGCGAGCCGGTCGGCGACGCGCGGTCGATCACCTACGCCGAGCTCAAGGACGACGTCTGCAAGGCCGCCAATGCGCTGACCAGCCTGGGTCTGACCGCCGGTGACCGGGTGGCGATCTACATGCCGATGGTGCCCGAAGCAATCGTGGCGATGCTGGCCTGCGCACGGCTGGGTGTCATGCACAGCGTCGTGTTCGCCGGATTCTCGGCCACCGCACTCAAGGCGCGCATCGAGGACGCCGAGGCCAAGCTGGTCATCACCACCGATGGGCAGTTCCGCCGGGGCAAGGCGGTGTCGCTGAAGGTTGCCGTAGATGAAGCAGTAGGAGGGGACAGTCCGGCGAAAAGCACGGTGCAGCACGTTCTGGTGGTGCGCCGCACCGGAATCGACGTGCCGTGGAACGACGGCCGCGACCTGTGGTGGGACGAGACCGTGCCGCAGGCATCGGCCGAGCACACTCCGGAAGCGTTCGATTCCGAGCATCCGCTGTTCCTGCTCTACACCTCGGGCACCACCGGCAAGCCCAAGGGCATCGTGCACACCACCGGCGGCTACCTCACCCAGACGTCCTACACCCACGTCAACGTCTTCGACGTCAAGCCGGAGACCGACGTCTACTGGTGCACCGCCGACATCGGCTGGGTCACCGGACACACCTACATCGTGTACGGGCCGCTGTCCAACGGCGTGACGCAGGTGGTCTACGAGGGCACCCCGGCCTCCCCCACCGAGCATCGCCATTTCGAGGTCATCGAAAAGTACGGTGTCACGATCTACTACACCGCCCCCACCCTGATCCGTACCTTCATGAAGCTGGGCCGCCAGATCCCGGCCGAGCACGACCTGTCCAGCCTGCGGCTGCTGGGTTCGGTGGGCGAGCCGATCAATCCCGAGGCGTGGCGCTGGTATCGCACCGTCTTCGGCGCCGACACCACCCCGGTCGTCGACACCTGGTGGCAAACAGAGACCGGGTCGATCATGATCTCGCCGCTGCCCGGGGTCACCACCGCCAAACCGGGATCGGCGATGACACCGCTGCCCGGCATCTCCGCCAAGGTCGTCGACGACGACGGCAACGAGCTGGCGCCGGGCACCGACCACGGCGAGCAGGCCAGCGGCTACCTGGTGCTCGACAAGCCGTGGCCGTCGATGCTGCGCGGCATCTGGGGAGACCCTGAACGGTTCAAGGAGACGTACTGGTCGCGGTTCGCCGAGCAGGGCTGGTACTTCGCCGGCGACGGTGCCCGCTACGGCAAGGACGGCGAGATCTGGGTCCTTGGCCGGATCGACGACGTCATGAACGTCTCCGGGCACCGCATCTCCACCGCCGAAGTCGAGTCCGCGCTCGTCGGGCACTCGGGCGTGGCCGAGGCGGCCGTCGTCGGCGCCAGCGACGAACAGACCGGCCAGGCCATCTGCGCCTTCGTCATCCTCAAGGCTCGTTACGCCGACGAACCACGCGACCAGATGGTCGACGAGCTGCGCAAGCAGGTGTCCACCGAGATCTCGCCCATCGCGCGGCCCCGCGAAATCCACGTGGTGCCCGAGCTGCCCAAGACGCGCAGCGGCAAGATCATGCGCCGCCTGCTTCGCGACGTCGCCGAGGGCCGCGACCTCGGTGACACCTCGACCCTGCTCGACCCCAGTGTGTTCGAGGCGATCAGGGCCAGTAAGTAGCGGCCGACCCTAGGCCACCGACGAGCGCTTGCGCGAGGAGTTACGCCCCCGCGGGGACCGGAACGAAGCCGGTGCCCGGCCGGTTCTTCGCCGTGATGTCGGCGAGGACCGAGTTGATCGACACCGTGACGGCCGGGGTGTGCAGCGGCACGTACTGGACCACGCACGTGGGGAGATCCTCGCTGAACGCGCCGTGGATCATCCCGACGAGCTGGTTGTTCACCGTGACCGGCGCGCCGGAGTCACCGGGCTGCCCGCATACCTGGTTGATGATGGTGCCTGGCTTGTCGCCGGGCCCCCACGTCACGCCACACGAATAGCCGGTGGTGCGGCCCAGCTTGCACGCGACCTCGCCGAACACCGGGTCGGGCCCAATGCCGTCGATCCGGAAGCCGTTCACTTCGGCGACCGGCTGCACCAGGTGCGGGTCGAACTGGATGACGGCGTAGTCGAGGCCTTCGTTGCCCGCCACCATGGTGCCGAGCACGCCGCGGTTCTCGGCGCCTTCGGCGGCGACCTTCGCGCCGGGGCCGCCGCAGTGCGCGGACGTGAAGCCGATCAGGCTTCCCTGATTGTCCTTGCCGATCGCGGTGAGCGTGCAGTACGTATCGCCGTCGATGACGATCCCCGAACCGCCGCCGAGCGCGACGGGGTCCTGGGCACCTGCGTACGGCGCAGTCAGAACGGAGAAGGACAGGGCGAGCGCCGCACTGCCGACGACTGCCATCGCAGCGTCGAGCCAGCGATGTCTCAAGACCACCCCCATCTAAGTGCCCCGACCGGATTCTCGCCAAACGCCGTGAGTCTATCGTCGGCCGGGATCGTTACGCCCGCCGCGACATGGCAACATGATCCGCATTGACATCCCGGTTTGATCTCGGTGCGGGGAGGACGTGTTCGTGAGCAATGGCGACCGTAAGAACGGCGTGCCCACCACAGTGACTTCGATTCCGCTGGTGGATCCGCACGCGCCGAAACCCGATCCGTCGATCGGCGACCTTGTCAAGGACGCGACGACGCAGGTGTCGACGCTGGTGCGCGCGGAGGTCGAGCTGGCCAAGGCCGAGATCACCCGCGACGTGAAGAAGGGACTGACGGGCAGCGTCTTCTTCATCCTGGCGCTCGTCGTCCTGTTCTACTCGACGTTCTTCTTCTTCTTCTTTCTCGCCGAACTGCTCGACACCTGGCTGTGGAGATGGGTGGCCTTCCTGATCGTCTTCGGGCTGATGGTGCTGACCACCGCCGTGCTTGCCTTGTTCGGCTATCTCAAGGTGAGACGGATCCGGGGTCCGCGGCAGACCATCGAGTCGGTCAAGGAGACGCGGGCCGCCCTGACGCCGGGAGCCGACAAGCCCGCGGGCAAGGCGGTCGCCTCGACCAACGGCAAAGCGGCACCCCCGTCTGCCACCGATCCATCAGGCTGGTAGTGCCCCCACCCGATCCGTCCATCACGCGCATCGACGGTCCGTGGCGTCATTTCGACGTGCACGCCAACGGGATTCGCTTTCATGTCGTGGAAGCGAATCCCACCGCGGACGATCCCTCAGCGGAAACGCAGCGACCGCTGGTGATGCTCCTGCATGGGTTCGCGTCGTTCTGGTGGTCGTGGCGGCACCAACTCCGGGGGCTGACCGGGGCCCGCGTGGTTGCCGTGGACCTGCGCGGTTACGGCGGCAGCGACAAACCTCCACGCGGTTACGACGGCTGGACGCTGGCCGGAGACACGGCGGGCCTGGTGCGTGCACTGGGGCACCCCTCGGCGACGTTGATCGGCCACGCCGAGGGTGGCTTGGTCTGCTGGGCGACGTCGGTACTGCATCCGCGGATGGTGCGGGCGATCGGGGTCATCAGCTCCCCACACCCGGTGGCGTTGCGCGCCTCTGCGCTGACCCGGCGCGATCAGGGCCGTGCCCTGCTTCCCTGGATGCTGCGCTACCAGGTGCCGTTCTGGCCGGAACGGGCGCTGACCCGCCACGACGCCGCCGAACTCGAAGTGCTGGTGCGAAGCCGGTCGAGTGCCAAATGGCAAGCCTCGGAAGACTTCTCGGAGACCATCAGCCACCTACGGCGGGCCATCCAGATCCCCTCGGCGGCGCACTCCGCGCTGGAGTACCAACGCTGGGCGGTGCGCAGCCAGCTGCGCGGTGAGGGCAGGCGGTTCATGAGGTCGATGAAGCGTCCCCTCGCCGTTCCCGTGCTGCACGTCCGCGGCGACGCCGACCCGTACGTGCTGGCCGACCCGGTGCAACGAACCCAGCGCTACGCGCCTCACGGCCGGTACGTATCCATCGCGGGCACAGGACATTTCGCGCACGAAGAAGCGCCGGTCGAAGTCAACGAACAGCTGTCCCGGTTCCTGGCCCAGGCGCACGGCACCTAGGTCAAGGAGAAATGCAGGCCCCGGTGGGGACCTTCACGGTGTTGCCCACCATCGCCATCTGCCTTGCCACCTCGTTGGCCGTCAGCACGAAGCCGGTGTCCGCGTCGTCGACCGCGGCGCCGAACACGACGCCGAGTACCTTGCCGTCGCGGTCGATCAACGGACCGCCCGAATTGCCTTGGCGGACCGTACCTCTAACGGTGTAGACCTCTCGGGTGACCGTCGTGGTGTGGTAGATGTCCGGCCCGTTGAGCTGGATGATCTCCCGGATCCGCGCGGGGGTGGCCTGGAAGTCGCCGCCACCGGGGTAACCCATCACCAACGAGTCGGTGCCGGTCTTGGCCTCCTGCATGTCGAACTGCAACGGCGCCGACGGCAGGCCGGGGACGTCGAGGATCGAGATGTCGGCGTTGGGGTCGTAGGACACGACGGTGGCGTCGTAGGTCTGTCCGTCGGCCTCGACGGTGACGTTGTCCGCGCCCGCGACGACGTGAGCGTTGGACATCACCCGGTTGGGCGCGACGACGAAACCGCTGCCCTCGAGCACCTTTTGACAACTCTGCGCCACGCCGCGGATCTTGAGCACGCTCGGCCGGGTGGCGGCGACGACCGGGTCGGCTGCCAGTGCTGCGTCGGGAATCTCAACGCTGACGATCGGGGTGCGGCCGAAGGGTTGCAGCACGTTCGGCAGACCCGAGGTGTCCAGTAGCGCCCCCAGCCGCGTCGGCACGCGCTTCAGCCATTCGGGGGCGAGGTTGTCGACCTGGACCAGCACGCGCGAGCCGCGCACCGCCGCAGCAAGATTGGGTTGGACGGACGAGGTGGTGAGCGGCTTGGCGAGCAGGTACGCCGCGACCAACACCGCGACCAGTTGCAGCGCAACGCCAATCACCGAATCGAACGTCCGGAGCGACCGGTTGCGGATCGCCCCGCGCACCGCCCGGCCGAGGACCACGCCTGCGATCTCGCCGATCACGATCAGGCCGAGGATGAGGAACAGCGAGACGAACAGCTTGCTGCGGGGTCCGTCGAGGTTGTTCACGACGTGCGGGGCGAGCAGGACGCCTGCGACCGCGCCGAGCACCACCCCGACGAACGACAGCAGCGAGCCCAGCGCCCCGGAGCGCCAGCCGGAGACGGCGGCGACGAAGGCGACGGCGAGGACGGCCAGATCAAGCCACTGCGACGATGTCATTGTTGGCCATTACCGTAGCTGCTGGCGCCGCGGACGAGGGCCATTGCCGCATCTAGTTCGCGGATGTCGTCGGTGTTCCACGGCTTGGCCCAGCCCGCGACCTCCAGGAGGGCCGAGATCACCTGACCGGTGAAACCCCAGACCAGCATCTGGTTGAGCAGGAACGCGGGACCGGCGAAGCGTCGGGTGTTCTGCTCGCGGCACACCATCAACCTGTTGTCGGGGTTGATGAACGCGCGCACCGGAACTCGCGCCACGATGGCCGTCTCGCCAGGGTCGACCACGCCGACCGGACCGGGGTCGGGCGAGTAGGCCAGGACCGGAACGACGTGGAAGCGAGACGGCGGGATGAACAACCGGTCGAGCGTGGCCAGCGGCTGCAGCCTGCTGGTGTCGATGCCGGTTTCCTCGCGCGCCTCCCGCAACGCGGTGGACACCGGGCCACCGTCCCCAGGATCCGACGCCCCGCCGGGGAACGCTGCCTGCCCGGCGTGGTTGCGCAGGGTCGACGCGCGGACGGTGAGCAACAGGTCCGCGTCGTCGGGCAGCCCGCCCGACGGAGAGTCCCGCGGCCCGGAGAACAGCACCAGCACCGCGGCGTCGCGCTTGGATCCGGTCACCGTCGCCGTGGCGTTGGCCGCGGTGATCGCGGCGAGCACCTCGGCGGGCACCCGCCGCCGGTAGGCCCGTGGCACGTCACGCGTGTTGGCGACCAGATGTTTCAGCCAGGCCGGGGCGGCGTCGGGACCGAGGGGGGCAGGATCACTCCCGTCGCGCTCCGTACTCAACCGGGCACTCCTGTTTTCTGGCCGATCGTCGGATCTACCGCGGCCGCAATCTCGTCGGCGCTGGCGAACGACCGGGGCAGGATTTCGGCAACGCTACCGTCCTGGCGCAGCACGACGGTGGCTGGCATCACGTTGGGTACCTTCAGCGCGGCGGCCACCAGGCGGCGTCCGTCCTGGAGGGTGGGGAGGTGGACGCCGAGTTCGGCCAGCCGGATGAGAGCGGCGGACTCGTTCTCGTCCTGATGCACGGTCAGCACCATCACCGAAGACCCCATCCGCCTCTGGTATTCGGCCATCGCGGGCAGCTCGTCGGCGCACGGCCCGCACCAGTACGCCCACAGGTTCAGGACCACCGGGCGGCCCCCCACGACGCGCCCGACGTCCACCGTCGAGCCGTCGGCCGCGCACTCGAGGGAAATGCCGCGCAGCGCTTCGGGCCCCGGGCCCGCCTGAGGGGGTGGGCAGGGGGCCAGACCGGCCCCGGTGCGCGGACCGGCCAGCGCCGCGTGGGTGTCGGCGTCGCGGTGGTCACGGGCCGCGCCAGCCTCCATGGCCGAGGTCGGCGCGGCTTCCTCCCCCAGGTCCCCGAGTTCGCGCCACAACGCCACGACCAGGGCGACGGCGACGACCAACACGGCGATGGTCCAGCGGGTGGTCTTGCTCATGAAGCGTTCACGGCTGGGGTCAGAGCCCGGCCATGGCCAGCAGGTGCTCGGTTTCGGGCCCCTTGACCAGCGGAGCTGCGGTCAGCGGGTCGGTCGGCCCGATGCCGTAGGACGGGCAGTCCTTGGCCAGCACGCACACCCCGCACGCGGGCTTCTTGGCGTGGCACACCCGCCTGCCATGGAAGATCACCCGGTGGCTGAGCAAAGTCCACTCCTTGCGCTCGATCAGCTCACCGATCGCGAACTCGACCTTCACCGGATCTTCCAGTGCCGTCCACCGCCACCGGCGCACCAGCCGGCCGAAGTGGGTATCGACCGTGATGCCCGGGATGTCGAACGCGTTGCCGAGGATCACGTTGGCGGTCTTTCGGCCCACGCCGGGCAGCGTGACCAGCTCGTCGAGGGTCTTGGGCACTTCACCGTCGAACCGCGCGACGAGTTCCTGACCGAGGCGCATGAGTGAATTCGCCTTGTTCCGGTAGAACCCGGTGGGCCGGACCATCTCCTCCAATTCGGTGCGGTCCGCCTTGGCGTAGTCCAGCGCCGTGCGGTACTTCGCGAACAGCGCAGGGGTGGTCAGGTTGACGCCCTTGTCGGTGCTCTGCGCCGACAGAATGGTGGCCACCGTCAGCTCGAGCGGGTTGGTGAAGTCGAGCTCGCAGTACACGTGCGGAAACGCCTGCGCCAGAGTGCGGTTCATCCGCCGCGCACGGCGGATGAGACCGAGTTGGGTTTCTGTGTCGAACTTGGCGGACCACTTGCCTTCCGACGCTTTCACTGCCACGGAAATCAGCGTACTGACGGGACCGACATCGTCCGAGGTGGACCGGTGGCATTTCGTGATCCTGCTGAGATCTTGGCCGTGTTTACTACTGCCTTGTGTCTTGGTTGCTCGTGGTGTTCATCCCTGGGTTGCTGATGCTGGCAACCTTCGGGCTGGATCGACTCGAGGCAAGCCTGCACTGCGACACCGTCTCGCCCGACGACGTGGCCGCGGCTCTGGAACAGGCCAAGGCGGACGTCGCGCGACGCCCGTCGCAGCCCGACGATTACATCGTCGACGAGGCATATGAAACCTATGACACGTGGCTCGAGCACCGTGCGCTCGCCGAAACACCACCGGGTTTGCCGACCCGGATATACGTTCACCATCGGAGCAATCCGGAATTTCTTCCGACCCGACATGCCGATCGTGTGTAGCGTTGGCACGTCGCGAAGCGGCCTGCAATTAGACTGGCGTCGCCATCCAACACGGGGTGGCCTGCGCTTGTCGTATTCTCCAACAGCTTAAGAGGGAAAACGTGGACGAGATCCTGGCCAGGGCCGGAATCTTCCAGGGAGTCGAACCGACCGCGGTATCCGCGCTGACCAAGCAGCTGCACCCCGTCGACTTCCCGCGCGGGCACACCGTGTTCGCCGAAGGCGAGCCTGGCGATCGGCTCTACATCATCATCTCGGGCAAGGTGAAGATCGGCCGCCGGTCACCGGACGGCCGGGAGAACCTGCTGACCATCATGGGGCCCTCCGACATGTTCGGCGAGCTGTCGATCTTCGACCCAGGCCCGCGGACGTCGAGCGCCACCACCATCACCGAGGTGCGCGCCGTGTCGATGGACCGCGATGCTCTCAAGGCATGGATCCGGGACCGCCCCGAGATCGCCGAGCAACTCCTGCGCGTACTGGCCCGCCGGCTGCGTCGCACCAACAACAACCTCGCCGACCTGATCTTCACCGACGTGCCCGGTCGCGTCGCCAAGCAGCTGCTGCAGCTGGCGCAGCGGTTCGGCACCCAGGAGGGCGGCGCGCTGCGGGTGACGCACGACCTGACGCAGGAGGAGATCGCCCAGCTGGTCGGGGCGTCCCGCGAGACGGTGAACAAGGCGCTGGCCGACTTCGCGCACCGCGGGTGGATCCGGCTGGAGGGCAAGAGCGTGCTGATCTCCGACTCCGAACGGCTGGCTCGCCGAGCCCGCTAAATTTCCCTGCGCGAGCAGACGCAAAATGCCCTGATTCACGCCGAATCAGGGCATTTTCGTCTGCTCGCGCTAGGAACGCAGGTAGGCCAGCTGGGCCTCGGTCGACTTCTCGGCCGCGTCCCACAGTTTCTCGTCGACGTCGGTGTAGACGTGCTCGACCACTTGGCGGGCCGTGGCGTCCTCGCCGAGCACCCGCAGCGCGTCGCGCACCTGGTCTAGACGCTCCTCGCGGTGCGCCAGGTACATGGCGGCGACGGCCTCCAGGTCGCCCAGGTCAGGCCCGTGCCCTGGTAGCACTGCCCGCCGACCCAAGCCGTGCAGTCGCCGCAGTGACTCGAGGTAGTCGCGCAGGCTGCCGTCCTCGCTGTCGATGACGGTGGTGCCGCGGCCGAGCACCGTGTCGGCGGTCAGCACGGCACCATCGACGAGGAACGACAGCGAATCCGCCGTGTGTCCCGGCGTCGCCATCACCGTGATGCGCAGGCCGGCGGCGTCGATCACCTCGCCGTCGGACAGCGGACCACCCAGACCGCGCAGGAACCCGCTGCCCACCGCGCGCACGACCGCACCCGTGCGGTCGACGATCTTGTCGATGGCTCCGGTGTGGTCCTCGTGCTTGTGACTGATCAGCACCAGCGGAATCTTGCCGAGACTCGCAATCCGGCCGATGTGCTCGTCGTCGTCGGGCCCGGGATCGACGATCACCATCTCGTCGCTGCCCGGTCCCTGCAGCACCCAGGTGTTGGTGCCGTCCAGCGTCATCAGGCCGGGGTTGTCGCACAGCAGCACCGACGCCGTGTCGGTGACGCGGCGCAGCTTGCCGTAGGCGGGATGTTCGAGCGTCACGCGACACTCCGCCTGATCGTCGCTCACGCGACCTCGACAATCAGCTCCACTTCGACCGGCGAGTTCAGGGGCAGCTCGGACACTCCGACCGCCGACCGGGCATGCGCGCCCGCGTCCCCGAATACCTCGCCGAACAACGTGGAGGCGCCGTTGACCACCCCCGGCTGACCGTGGAAACCCGGTGCGGAGGCGACGAACCCGACGACCTTGACCACTCGCGTCACGGCGTCGATGCCGACCAGCGAGTGCACGGCGGCCAGAGCGTTGAGCGCACAAACCCGGGCCAGCGCCTTGGCGTCCTCCGGGCTGACGTCGCCACCCACCTTGCCGGTCGTGACGAGCTCACCGGCGACCATCGGCAGCTGGCCCGAGGTGTACACCAGGTTCCCGGTGCGTACCGCGGGCACGTACGCGGCAAGCGGCGCAACGACACCGGGCAACTCGATGCCCAGCTCGGCGAGTTTGGCCGTGGCGGTCATTTGGGCCGCTTCAGATATGCGACGTGCTGCTCGCCGGTGGGGCCCGGCAACACCGACACCAGCTCCCAGCCGTCCTCACCCCACTGATCGAGGATCTGCTTGGTCGCGTGCGTCAGCAAGGGCACTGTGGCGTATTCCCACCGGGTCGGTTCGCTCATGTCGCTGAGCCTATCGGTCGCAGGTGGCCACATGGTTAGGCTGCGTGGGTGGCAACCCAGTCTCAGGAACCCGACAGCCGAAGATCGATCGGCTGGCCATCCCGCCTATCGAAGGTGCGGCTGCACTTCGTGACCGGCAAGGGCGGCACGGGCAAGTCGACGATCGCCGCGTCGCTGGCGCTGGCGCTGGCGGCGGGCGGCCGCAGGGTGTTGCTGGTCGAGGTGGAGGGCCGTCAGGGCATCGCCCAGTTGTTCGACGTGCCGCCGTTGCCGTACGCCGAGGTCAAGATCGCCACCGCCGACGGCGGCGGACAGGTCAATGCGCTCGCGATCGACACCGAGGCGGCGTTCCTGGAATACCTCGACATGTTCTACAACCTCGGCATCGCGGGACGCGCGATGCGGCGAATCGGCGCAGTCGAGTTCGCGACGACGATCGCACCGGGCCTGCGTGACGTGCTGTTGACCGGCAAGATCAAGGAGATCGTGACGCGGACCGAGAAGGGCAAGCAGCACGGGTACGACGCGGTGGTGGTCGACTCCCCGCCGACCGGACGGATCGCCCGCTTCCTCGACGTCACGCAGGCAGTCTCCGACCTGGCCAAGGGTGGGCCGGTGCATTCGCAGGCCGACGGCGTGGTCAAGTTGCTGCACTCGGATGTGACCGCCATCCACCTGGTCACGCTGCTCGAGGCCCTGCCCATTCAGGAGACCGTGGAGGCCATCGACGAACTCAGGGAGATCGGCTTGCCGATCGGCAGCGTCATCGTCAACCGGAACATCCCGGCCTACCTCGCGGCCGACGACCTAACCAAGGCCGCAGAGGGCGACGTCGACGCCGACGCGGTGCGCTCGGGTCTGGCCAAGACCGGAATCAAGCTGGCCGACGCCGATTTCGCCGGCTTGCTCACCGAAACCATCCAGCACGCAACGCGGATCACCGCACGCGCCGAAAGCGCCGAACAGCTCGACGCCATCGACGTGGCGCGCCTCGAGCTGCCTGCGATGCGCGACGGCGTCGACCTCGGCAGCTTGTACGAACTCGCCGAGGCGCTCTCCCACCAAGGCGTTCGATGAGCGCAGCGAATCGGACGATGGAGCACCGTCGATGAGCACCAAGCCGCCCGTCCTCGACATGGCGGCGATTCTGTCCGATACCTCAAACCGCGTCGTAGTGTGTTGCGGGGCAGGCGGTGTCGGCAAGACCACCACCGCAGCGGCGATGGCATTGCGGGCCGCCGAATACGGCCGCACCGTCGTGGTGCTGACCATCGACCCGGCCAAGCGGCTCGCGCAGGCGCTGGGGATCAAGGACCTCGGCAACACCCCACAGCGGGTTGAGCTCCCGCCGGAGGTACCCGGTGAGCTGCACGCCATGATGCTCGACATGCGTCGCACGTTCGACGAGATGGTGGTGCAGTACTCGGGAGGCGATCGCGCCGACGCGATTCTGGAGAACCAGTTCTATCAGACCGTCGCCACGTCGCTCGCGGGCACGCAGGAGTACATGGCGATGGAGAAACTCGGCCAGTTGCTCGCCGAGGACAAGTGGGACCTCGTCGTCGTCGACACCCCGCCGTCCCGCAACGCACTGGACTTCCTGGATGCGCCCAAACGCCTTGGCAGCTTCATGGACAGTCGGCTGTGGCGCCTGCTGCTCGCACCCGGCCGCGGCATCGGCCGGCTCGTCACCGGCGCCGTCGGCTTGGCGATGAAGGCGTTGTCGACCGTCCTCGGCTCTCAAATGCTTTCCGATGCAGCAGGTTTCGTGCAATCACTGGACGCGACGTTCGGCGGGTTTCGGGAGAAGGCCGATCGCACCTACGAATTGCTGAAGCGTCGCGGGACGCAGTTCGTGGTGGTGTCAGCGGCCGAGCCGGACGCACTGCGGGAGGCGTCGTTCTTCATCGAACGGTTGTCCCAGGAACGCATGCCGCTGGCCGGGCTGATCCTCAACCGCACCCATCCGCTGCTGTGCGACCTGCATGCCGAGAAGGCGACGGACGCAGCCACGCAGCTGGAGGGCTCAGGCGGCGCCGATGCCGATGCGCTGACGGCGGCGATACTGCGGATTCACGCCGACCGCGCGATGACCGCCAAGCGTGAAGTACGCCTGCTCTCCCGATTCACCGGGGCAAACCCCCACGTGTCGATCGTCGGTGTGCCGTCGCTGCCGTTCGACGTGTCGGACATGGAGGCGCTGCGCGCCATCGCCGATCAGATCACCGGCGTGACAGCGGCTTAGAGCTATCCGAGTGGGGCCGGCTAAACAGCGCTGCGGTGCTTGCGCTGGGCCGAGAAGAACTCCGCCCACGACACCACCTCGGGATGCTGCTTGAGCAGGGCCCGGCGCTGACGCTCGGTCATGCCGCCCCATACGCCGAACTCGACGCGATTGTCGAGTGCGTCGGCGCCACATTCCAGGATTACCGGGCAGTGCCGGCAGATCACGGCGGCTTTGCGCTGGGCGGCGCCGCGGACGAACAGCTCATCGGGATCGGCTTGTCGGCAGCGGGCCTGCGAAACCCACGCAATGCGGGCCTCCGCCTCTTTGCCTTGAACTACGCCGTTGACTGGAGAGGTCGTAATGGTCCTGCGCGCCGCGGGCCGTGTTCCTGACACCAGCGATCCCTTCGTCCAGCCGCCAATCGGCGGTCCAGTCTTCAGGTGTAGAACGCTAGTGCGATCTACGCCACATTGCGCCCAGGAGTGTTACCTAGATCGCACTGTGTGTCCAAGCTAGGTGGTCAGGGGGGTTTTGCGCAACAGTCAAATCTCGCTTTTTTGGCACGACCGTGCAGTCATTCATCTTCCTGGCATCTTCCTGCATGTTCAGGGCCCTCGCAGCACTCCCGAAGAACCCGCAATACCCAACCAACTGCTCGTCGGCTACCACCAGGCGACGTCGCTAGTCTGTAGCCATGTCAGAGCCGCCGACCCGACGACCGACGACGGTCACGGTCATCAAGTTGGCCTGGTGCATCCTGTTGGCCAGCGTGATTGCTGCGGCATTGATGTTCCCGGTCGTCGGCGGCTTCGGCCTGATGTCCAACCGGGCCTCCGACGTGGTAGCCAACGGCTCCGCTCAGCTCGTCGAGGGTGAAGTTCCCGCGGTGTCGACGATGGTCGACGCCAAGGGCAACCCGATCGCCTGGCTCTACAGTCAGCGGCGCTTCGAGGTGCCGAGCGACAAGATCGCCAACACGATGAAACTCGCGATCGTCTCCATCGAGGACAAGCGGTTCGCCGAGCACAACGGCGTCGACTGGAAGGGCACCCTGACGGGCCTGGCCGGCTATGCCTCCGGCGATCTGGATACGCGCGGCGGCTCCACCCTCGAGCAGCAGTACGTCAAGAACTATCAGCTGCTGGTGATCGCGCAGACGGACGCAGAGAAGCGCGCCGCCATCGAGACCACGCCTGCGCGCAAGCTACGCGAGATCCGGATGGCGCTCACGCTGGACAAGACCTTCACCAAACCCGAGATCCTGACGCGCTACCTCAACCTGGTGTCGTTCGGCAACGGTGCGTTCGGCATCCAGGACGCGGCGCAGACCTACTTCGGCATCGACGCCACTGAGCTGAACTGGCAGCAGGCAGCGCTCCTGGCGGGCATGGTGCAGTCCACCAGCACGCTCGACCCCTACACTAACCCCGAGGGCGCACTAGCCCGTCGAAACGTGGTGCTGGACACCATGATCGACAACATCCCGCAGGAGGCCGACGCGCTGCGCGCCGCGAAGCAACAGCCGCTCGGGGTGTTGCCGCAGCCGAACGAGCTGCCCCGCGGCTGCATCGCCGCCGCCGACCGCGCCTTCTTCTGCGACTACGTGCTCGAATACCTGGCGAGGGCGGGAATCAGCAAGGAACAAGTCGCCAAGGGCGGCTACCTGATCCGCACGACGCTGGACCCCGACGTCCAGATTCCGGTGAAGTCGGCGATCGACGGCATCGCCGCGCCGGACCTCGACGGCGTCGCCAGCGTGATGAGCGTGATCAAGCCGGGGAAGGACGCCCATCGGGTGCTCGCGATGGCCAGCAACCGTACCTACGGGCTGAACCTCGATGCGGGCGAGACCATGCAGCCGCAGCCGTTCTCACTGGTCGGTGACGGCGCCGGGTCGATCTTCAAGATCTTCACTACCACGGCGGCCCTCGACATGGGCATGGGCATCAGCGCGCAACTGGATGCACCCGCCCGCTTCGAGGCCAAGGGTCTGGGCAGCGGCGGGGCCAAGGGCTGCCCGCAGGCCACCTGGTGCGTCCTGAACGACGGCAACTACCGCGGGCAGCTCAGCGTCACCGACGCGCTGGCCACGTCGCCGAACACGGCGTTCGCGAAGCTCATCTCGCAGGTCGGCGTGCAGCGCACCGTCGATATGGCCGTCAAGCTGGGCCTGCGCTCCTACGCCCTGCCGGGTACGGCCCGCGACTACGACCCGCAGAGCAACGAAAGCCTGGCCGACTTCGTGAAGCGGCAGAACCTGGGCTCCTTCACGCTGGGTCCGATCGAGGTGAACCCGCTCGAGCTGTCCAACGTCGCGGCGACGCTGGCGTCGGGCGGGGTGTGGTGCCCGCCCAACCCGATCGACAAGGTCTTCGACCGCACCGGCAAGGAGGTCTCGGTCACCACCGAGACCTGCGAACAGGTCGTACCGGAGGGGCTGGCCAACACGCTGGCCAACGCGTTGGGCAAGGACGACACCGGCGGCGGCACGTCGGCCGGATCTGCCGGCGCGGCGGGGTGGAGCCTGCCTGTCTCCGGAAAGACCGGGACCACCGAGGCCCACCGGTCGGCCGGTTTCTTTGGCTTCACCAGCGCCTACGCCGCCGCGAACTACATCTACGACGACTCGACATCGCCGTCGGACCTGTGCACCTCCCCGCTGCGGCAATGCAGTTCGGGCAACCTGTACGGCGGCAATGAGCCCGCCCGCACCTGGTACACCGCGATGAAGCCGATCACACCCGACAACGTCGTGCTGCCGCCGACGGATCCGCGCTACGTCGACGGCGCGCCCGGCTCCCGGGTGCCGAGCATCGCCGGGATGAGCGAGGACCTGGCCAGGGAGCGGCTGAAGGACGCGGGCTTCCAGGTCGCCGCCCAATCGACGCCGGTCAACAGCGTCTCTCCCGCGGGCGCGGTGGTCGGTTCGTCGCCGAACGGTCAGACGGTCCCCGGCTCGATCATCACCATCCAGGTCAGCAACGGCATACCCCCACCACCACCACCGCCACCGGCGGGGATGCCGCCGCTCGTGCCCGGCATGGACCCGAACGCGATACCCGCGCCAGTGGGGTCCACGGTCATCCAGATCCCCGGCCTGCCGCCGATCACGGTGCCGGTTCTGGGACCTCCGCCGCCGTGACCTGGCGCGCGTGGCCGGGCTGCGCGTGTGGAGTTCATAACGCCGCGCTGTGAGAAGCGGTGTCGGCAGACGTCGGCAAGTACTCTGACTTCATGCCCGCTCCCTCGACGGTCACGAAGAACGTCCTCACCAATACGGCCACGGCAGCCGCGGCGTCCCTGGTCGCAGGCATCGCCTACGCGTCGTTGATCGAGCGCAACGCGTTCGTGATGCGGGAGCTGACCATGCCCGTCCTCACCCCGGGGTCGGCACCGCTGCGCGTGCTGCACCTCAGCGACTTCCACATGCGGCCCGGGCAGCGACGCAAGCAGGCGTGGCTGCGGGAGCTGGCGTGCTGGGAACCCGATCTGGTGGTCAACACCGGCGACAACCTGGCGCACCCGAAGGCGGTGCCCGCCGTAGTGCAGGCGATGGGCGATCTGTTGTCGGTGCCGGGGCTGTTCGTCTTCGGCAGCAACGACTACTTCGGGCCGAGGCCGAAGAATCCCACGAACTACCTCTTCAACAAGTCGCGGCGGGTCACTGGCGCGCCGCTGCCGTGGCAGGACCTGCGGGCGGCGTTCAGCGAGCGCGGTTGGCTCGACATGACCCACACGAGACGCGAGCTCGAGGTCAAGGGCCAGCTGATCGCCGTCGCCGGTGTGGACGACCCCCACCTGATCCGCGACCGCTACGACACCATCGCCGGGCGTCCCAGTCCGGCCGCCAATCTCACGCTCGGGCTGACGCACTCGCCGGAACCCCGGGTGCTGGACCGGTTCGCCGCCGACGGCTACCAACTGGTGATGGCCGGCCACACCCACGGCGGGCAGCTCTGCCTTCCGTTCTACGGCGCCATCGTCACCAACTGCGATCTGGACCGGTCGCGGGCCAAGGGTCCGTCCCGTTGGGGCGCGCACACGCAGTTGCACGTGTCGGCGGGCATCGGCACGTCGCCGTACGCTCCCGTGCGGTTCTGCTGCCGGCCAGAGGCGTCGCTGCTGACGCTGGTGGCGGCCCCAACCGGCGGCGGCTACGCGGGCGCCAAGGCGGGCATGTCGCATTCGACCGTCTCGGCACGGTGACCGACCGGGATTCCATCGCGGTGCGAAGCCGCCCACGCGAGTGGGTGGACAACGCGGTACGGCTGATCGAGGCCGATGCCAGGCGGAGCGCCGACACGCACCTGCTGCGTTACCCGCTTCCCTCGGCGTGGTGCGACGGGGTCGACGTCGCGCTGTACCTCAAGGACGAGACGACGCACATCACGGGCAGCCTCAAGCACCGGCTCGCTCGGTCGCTGTTCCTCTACGGCCTGTGCAACGGCTGGATCAACGAGAACACCACCGTGGTCGAGGCGTCGTCGGGTTCGACGGCCGTGTCCGAGGCGTACTACGCCGCGATGCTGGGCCTTCCGTTCATCGCGGTGATGCCGTCGTCGACCAGTCCGGCCAAGATCGCGCTCATCGAATCACAGGGCGGCCGTTGCCATTTCGTGGCTCAGTCGGCACAAGTCTACGCCGAGGCCGAGCGGCTGGCCGAGGAAACCGGCGGGCACTACCTCGACCAGTTCACCAACGCCGAGTGCGCCACGGACTGGCGCGGCAACAACAACATCGCCGAGTCGATCTTCCAGCAGATGCACGACGAACAGTTCCCGGTGCCCGAGTGGATCGTCGTCGGGGCGGGAACCGGTGGCACCAGCGCCACCATCGGCCGGTTCATCCGGTACCGCCGTCACCCCACCCGGCTGTGCGTCGTGGATCCGGAGAACTCGGCGTTCTTCCCTGCCTACGCGCAGGGCCGCCGTGACGTCGTCACCGGCACATCCTCACGCATCGAGGGCATCGGCAGGCCCCGTGTCGAGCCGTCGTTCCTGCCCGACGTGGTGGACCGGATGGTGGTGGTGCCCGACGTCGCATCGATCGCGGCGGCGCACCACGTCAGCGCGGTGCTTGGCCGGCGTGTGGGCCCGTCCACGGGCACCAACGTCTGGGGGGCGTTCGGCCTGCTGGCCGAGATGATCGAGCAAAAACGCAGCGGTTCGGTGGTAACCCTGCTGGCCGACAGCGGCGACCGCTACACCGATACCTATTTCAGCGCCGATTGGCTGGCCAGCCAGGAATTCGACCCGTCGGAGTCGGCGGCCATCCTGGTGGAGTTCGAGCGCACGGGGCGCTGGCCCTAGTCGTTCCGGTCGCTACCCGGCTCGGACGTCATGAACAGCCACAGCGCGGCGAGGCCGAAGAATCCGGCGTAGATCGCGGCTCCCAACCCAGTCATGTCGTACCTCTCTTCGTCGTCGGGCAAGTTGCACTCGGCAAGTTGCACTCATTGTGGTAAACGCCACCGACAAGCCTTTTGATCCCGCGACAGGGCGTGACTTGCGCCGCTATCCGGGCCTCGTCGGCCCTGCGCCCTTCCGAAGGCCTACCCACGACGAGCGCCGACTATCCGTGACCGCGGTCACGGACATACGCGTTTGGCTTCCGACGGCGCCGGTGCGATACGCTGTCGTGGCTTTACGCGGGGTGTGGCGCAGCTTGGTAGCGCGCTTCGTTCGGGACGAAGAGGTCGTGGGTTCGAATCCCGCCACCCCGACTCGCGTCGATGCAGGTGAGAGGCCCTGACCGGTAATTCTGGTTGGGGCCTTTTTCTGTCTCGGTCCGCAGCTCGGTGGTCCTAGGCTGCAAGGCATGGGCGTCAAAGCCAGGAACAACGTCAACGCCGTGGGTATCGAGGGAGCTCGCGTGCTGTTCCTGGCCCACGGGTTCGGTTGCGATCAGAACCTGTGGCGGCCGGTCGTCGACCGCCTCGAGTCGCAGTTCCGCATCGTGTTGATGGATCACGTCGGGGCCGGAGCCTCGGATCCCGCCGCGTGGGACGCCCAAAAGTACTCGTCGTTGTCCGGGTACGCCGCCGACGTCGTGGAGATCCTGCGCGAACTGGATCTGCGCGATGTGGTGTACGTCGGGCACTCGGTGGCGGCGATGATCGGAGTGCTTGCAGCCATCACCGATCCCAGCCGGTTCGCCAAGCTCATCATGCTGACTCCGTCGCCGCGGTACATCGACGACGGCGACTACCGCGGCGGGTTCTCGGAGAGCGACATCGACGAACTCCTGGAGTCCATGGATGCGAACTACCTCGGATGGTCACACGCGATGGCACCCGTCATCATGGGCAATCCCGATCGCCCCGATCTGCACGCAGAACTGGAGGCGTCGTTCTGCCGCACCGACCCGGAGTGCGCCCGCGTGTTTGCGCGCACGACGTTCCTGTCGGACAACCGCTCCGACCTCTCCCGCATAGCAGTGCCCACACTGGTCATCGAATGCGCTCATGACGCCATCGCCCCAAGAGCGGTCGGCGCTTTCGTCCAGCAGCACGTCCCCGACAGTCGCCTCGTCACCCTGGACGCATTTGGGCATTGTCCTCACGTGAGCGACCCCGACGCCACCGCCTCGGCCATCGCGGCGTTCGCGACGTCGACGTGACCGAGCTCGACCTCGCGGACTTCTGGGACAACTCTCCGTCGGGTCACCTCGTGCTCACCGAGGAAGGGCGCATCGTCAGCGCCAACGCCACGATGGCCGGCTGGCTGGGCTATCAATCCGGTGCGTTGCGCGGCAAGCTCCTTGCCGATCTACTGACGACCGGGGGACGCATCCACTTCGACACCCACTTCGCACCGCTGCTGCACATGACGGGCGCGCTCGACGGTGTCACGGTCGACTTGCTCGCGGCCGACGGTGCGCGGCTCCCAATGTTCTTGACCGCCAACGTCAAACCCGGCACCGGCGAATCCCCTACGATGTGGCGCATCACCGCAGTGGATGCCAAGGACCGCAGAGCCTACGAGCGTGAGCTTCTGGAGCAACGCCGGCGCGCCGACCAGGAGCGGGAGCGGGCGCGCGGGTTCGCCGACACGTTGCGCCGTTCGTTGCTTCCGCCGCTGCTGTCCCCGCCGCCGGGTCTCGATGCCGCCGACCACTACCACACCGCATCCGCCGACGACGTGGGCGGCGACTTCTACGATCTGTTCCCCTTGTCCCCGAGCACCTGGGGCTTCTTCCTCGGAGACGTCGCAGGCAAGGGTGTCGACGCAGCAGTCGTGACCGGCTTGACCCGCTACGTCTTGCGTTCTGCTGCGGTCTTCGACGACGATCCGGTGAAGGTGCTGCACAACCTCAACACGGTGCTCGGCCAGCAGTTGGGCCTCTCCTATCACCGGCTCTGCACCGTCGTCTACGGAAACCTGACCCCGAGCGGCGAGGGGTTCGACGTCGACCTCGCCAGCGCCGGCCACATGCCTCCGGTCCTACTCGGCGGCGACGGAAGTGCTTACTACGCCGACACCATCGGCGGTCAGGCAGTGGGCATGATCGAGCGGCCCCACTTCTACAGCACCCGCCTGCGCCTCGCGCCGGGCGACACCATGGTGCTCTACACCGACGGTTTGACCGAAGCGCGCACCGGGCCCGGCGTCGAACGCTACGACGATCATGGCGCTCTGTTGCAGTTCGCACGACGACATGCGCCGGCCACCGCCGCCGAGATCGTCGACGCCGTCCACGCGCTGCTCGACGAACTGGGTGCCGGCGTACAGGACGACGCCGCGGTGCTTGCGTTCGGAGTCCCACGGAGGCGTTCTGCGCCGAAAGATTGACCAGCGCGTGGCACGGCGGTTTGGCATGCTCGTGTCATGACGCGTTGGCACCCCGTGGAACCCGCTGACGAAGGTCTCTTCGCGTCGGCACCGCACGTCTTCCGTTACTCGAAGCGGTTCGCCGCGCCGCCGCAACGAGTGTGGGAATCGCTGACCTCCGACGAGTCGCAAGCCGCCTGGAGTCCGACGGTGAGCTCGGTCAACTGGCTGGACTCCCGCCCCTTCGGCGTCGGCACCACGCGCGAGGTGGTACTGGCCCCCGGGCTGACCCGGATTCACGAGCGCTTCTTCCGCTGGGACGAGGGCCACCGCTACTCGTTCACGGTCTACGAGGCGAACCTTCCTGTCTTCAAGCGGTTCGCCGAGGACTACGTCGTGGAACCGGAAGGTGCCGACGGCGAAGCAACCCGGTTCACGTGGACCGTCGCCATCGAACCCAAGTCCGCGTTCGCATTGCCGTTCAAGCCCCTGGCACCGGTACTGAAGTTGGCGTTCGACCGGTTGGCCGCCGACGGCGAACGCTACTTCGCCCGTACCTGACCGAATTACGGCTGGCGTCAATACATCTCGGCTCCGCCCATCAGGATCGCCCAGACAATTCTGTTAGCTTGGGCAACGACGGACGCCGGGTTAGGCCAGGATCGCGATGCCCGTTTCACGGCGGTCGGGCACCAGCGCCTTCGACAACATCACCACCGAGCTGAGCTCGACGAGGCCCAGCAGCAACAACGGCCACATCAGGCCCGCGACTACCGCCAGGCTGAACCGGTTCGTTGCTGGGCGCAGCGGGTCGACCAGTGGGCGGCTGGCGACGAGGACGAGCGGCGTCGTCACGATCGCACAGGCGACGTAGGCAACTGTCAGCGTCCAGAGCACGACTAACCCCCTGCTGGTCCAATGGCGAGCCACAGTGTTCCCCGAAGCGGGGTGCTCTAAACCACCGAAAAATCTAAGCTGAACCCGCTACAGCCGATCCTTCACCGCGGCCGACAGCCGCGCCCCGTCCGCCTTGCCCGCGGCGATCGAGGTGGCCGCCTTCATCACCAAGCCCATGTGCTTCACGTGAGGGCGCTCGCCGATCTCCTCGGCAACCTGAGCAATGGCCGTGTTCACGACGCTGGCGAGCTCGTCGTCGTTGAGCTGGGTCGGCAGGTATTCGTCGATGACGCTCGCCTCGGCACGCTCGTTGGCCGCGAGCTCACCCCTGCCGTTGGTGATGTAGATCTCGGCGGCCTCGCCGCGCTTCCGCGCTTCCCTGGCCAGCACCTTGAGCACGTCGCCGTCGGACAGTTCGCGCGCCGTCTTGCCGGATACCTCCTCGGCCTGAATCGCCGCGATCAGCATGCGCAGCGTCGCGGTGCGCAACTTGTCCCGCGTCTTCATCGCCGTCGTGAGGTCGGCGCGCAGCCGTTCCTTGAGTTCCGCCATGACCGAGACGCTACGCCGAGGCCTGGGCGCGGTGGTGCTGCTCGGCCAGCGCGCCGGCCCGACGCATGTCCGCGCGCAGGGCGTCGGCCCGATCGGCATGCGACGGCGGTGGCATCCCCCTGCCCGCCGGACGTGAGATAGCCGAATTCCCTGCCGGGTTCGAAGGCGAAGACGGTGCACACCCGCGACCAGGTCGTGCGGCCGTTGCGGTTGGCCCCGCGGAACCGCACGCCCAAACCGGATTCGCTTGCCCCGTCGAGGAATTCGACCTTGCGGCATTCGTGGCTCCACTCCGGGGTCCGCACCGGATCGCAGACCACGTGCCACACCGCCTCAGGCGGTGCCGCGACGTCGACGCTGACCTGCGCGCCCAAATGGCGCCGCAGCGAGGAGTGCCGTGGCAGATACCAGCATTGGTACGCGCGACGCCGGTACCCGCGGCCGCCTCGCAGTCGCTGCACCAACGACGCCCGTTCGTCGTCGGGTCCGACGTCGGCCAACCAACGCCGCGTGACGGGACCGAGGTCGAACGCCGTCGCGTCGTCGTCCAGCGCAGCCGACAATCCCTGCAGGGAGGCGGCCAATTCGTCGCGGGCCACCCCGTCGGTCGCGTAAGCCGTGGCGGCGGCGAGCGCGTCCGCCGCAGCGGACGCCGCGGAACCACCTTGTTGAACAAGCGGTTCCAGCATCCACGCGAGGTGTTCGGTGATCGCGGCGCGCTGGCGGGGGTTGGGATGGGGCCACGTCGTCAGCGCCGCAGTCGCCCGCCGGATGTCGCGGTCGATGGCGTTCCGGACGGTCGTGGTCATCTCGGTCATGCGGCGCGTGTCCTTACGGTTCGTACTGCCGTCGGCCGCCCATTGTCGCTCCGTCGGCGGTGCACGTTGTCAATTTTCCCGGCTGTCGACAGGATGGGGGCATGAGCAACGACGCCGGTGGGTTCGGTCCGGTCGGCCCACCGCCGCCGGGGTATCCGTTGCCGGCCTACGGCGAACCAGACCCGCCGCCGTATCTACCGCCGGGGTACGCACAGCCGGGTCCACCACCTGCCGGTTATCCACCTCCTGGTTATCCGCCTCCCGGCTATGCCCCGCCGGGCTACCCGCCACCTGGCTATCCACCACCGGGCTTCGCCCCGCCCGGCTATCCACCACCGGGCTTCGCCCCGCCCGGCTATTCACCGCCTGGGTACGGCCCGCCGGGGTATCCGCCTTTCGGTTATCCACCACCGGCGCTGAAGCCAGGCGTCATCCCGCTGCGTCCGCTCAGCCTCTCCGACATCTTCAACGGTGCCTTCGGCTACGTGCGGATGAACCCCAAGGCCACCCTCGGCCTCACCACGATCGTCGTCGTGGTCGCCCAGCTCGTCGTGCTGCTTCTGCAGGTCGGACCGCTGGCCGCCGCCGGGGCATTGACCCCAGATCTCGGCGAGGCGGGTGACGAAATGTCGACCACCGCGATAATCGGATCGGGGTTGTCCGGGCTCGCAGGCGTGGTGGCGACCGGCATTTCCGCGATCGTGCTGAGCGGGCTGCTCACCGTCGTCGTCGGGCGCGCCGTCTTCGGTTCGGGCATCACCATCGGCGAGGCGTGGCAACGCGTCCGCGGCCGCCTGCTGGCCCTGTTCGGATTCACCGCACTCGAAGCGCTCGGTGCGACGGTCCTCATCGGGATCGTCGTGGGAGTGATTTTCTTCGTCGCCTTCGCCGCAGGCGGCGGCGTAGCGTTCGTCGTCGGCGCACCACTGGTCCTGGTGCTGATCGCGGCGCTGATCTACTTCGGCACGATGCTCAGCTTCGCGCCGACGCTGATCGTGCTGGAACGGCTCGCCGTGATACCTGCCATCCAACGTTCGTTCGCGTTGGTCAAGAAGGACTTCTGGCGCGTATTCGGCATCATCCTGCTTGGCCAGATGGTGGCGGGACTGATCGCAGCTGCGGTCGCCGTGCCGTTCAGTTTCGGCGGCCAATTGCTGCTGATCGGCGGGGGATCCTCCGCCAGCGCGGTCATCGCGCTGATCCTGATCGCCATCGGCAGCGCGATAGGACAGATCATCACGTCGCCATTCACCGCAGGCGTCGTGGTGCTGCTCTACACCGACCGGCGCATCCGAGGCGAGGCATTCGACCTCGTCCTGCAGTCCGGCGCGGCCACCCCGCCCGGCACACCGGCAGACTCCACCGACCACCTGTGGCTGACGCCGCATCCGTGACGTGTCAATCGAAATCGACCGGGACGCCGCACACGACGCTGCCCAGCGCGAGCTGAGCAAGCCGATCTATCCACGGCCGTCGCTGACCGACCGGCTCCTCGGCTGGCTCGACGAACTGGTGTTCAAGCTGATGACGGAGGGCGCATCGCTACCCGGCGGCTGGTTCACCCTGTCGGTGCTGTTCCTCCTGGTGGTCGTCGCGGTGGTGGTGGCCGTACGCGTGGCGATGCGGACCATGCGCACCAACCGTGGAGGTGACGCCACACTCTTCGGCGCTAACGAGCTCACCTCGGCCCAGCATCGAGCAGCGGCGGAACAGGCTGCGGCGCTGGGCGTCTGGGCCGCGGCGATACGCCACCGCCTGCGTGCCGTCGCCCGCCATCTCGAGGAGACCGGTGTGCTGAACCCGGTCCCCGGCCGCACCGCCACCGAACTCGCGCGGGACGCCGGCGCGGCCATCTCCGGCCTGGACACCGAATTACGCCGTGCCGCCGAAGCTTTCAACGACGTCACCTATGGTGAGCGACCCGGTACCGAGTCGGCCTACCGCGTCGTCGCCGACCTCGACGACCATCTGCGGTTCCGCACCTCGAGCGTCGACGCCGCCGAGGCGGCACCCGGTACCTCCGAGACATGGGCCGACGTGCGGTGACCCAAGTAGCCACGGCCGTCGGCCCGACCCTGGGACAACGCTGGCGCGCCATCAAGTGGGTCGTTCTGGCACTGGTCGTCATCGCAGCGGTGTCGTGGTTATCCACCACACTGACCCAGCCTCGGCCCGGCGGCCGGATGGACCCCGAGGCCACTTCCCCGGACGGAGCACACGCACTGGTCACCCTGCTGCGGGACCGGGGGGTGGAGGTCATCGAGGCGGGATCGATCGCCGACGTCGAGCGGTCCGCGCGACCGGACTCGCTGCTGGTGGTGGCCGAGACCTACTACCTCGTCGACGACGACGGCCTGCAGCGCCTTGCCGCGGTGCCCGGCGACCGCCTGGTGACCGAACCCGTGGCGCGCACCAGGGAAGCATTGACTTCCCGCATCAAGATCGCATCTACCTCGACGTTCGGCGGTGCGCCGAAGTGCGACATGGCGGAGGCCAACCGCGCGGGCAACGTCCGGTTCGGTGTGAGCGACACCTACGAGGCTGTGGGGGCGGTGAATCTCACCCGCTGCTACGACGGTGCCCTCGTCCGCTACACCGACGACGGCCGCACCGTGACCGTCGTCGGGAGCTCGGACTTCATGACGAACTCCGGGCTGCTCAGCGAAGGCAACGCCGCACTCGCGATGAACCTCGCAGGCACCAGGCAGCGCGTCATCTGGTACGCGCCCACGCGCTCAGAGGGCGAATCAGCCGGTGGCACGACGATCATGGACCTCATCCCCACGTGGGTGACGTGGGTGATCGCGCAGCTGTGCCTCGCCGTGTTCCTGATTGCGTTGTGGCGGGGCCGCAGGGTCGGCCCACTGGTGCCCGAAGCGCTGCCCGTGGTGGTCCGCGCGTCGGAGACGGTGGAGGGCCGCGGCCGGCTGTACCGGTCACGGCGTGCCCGTGATCGCGCCGCCGACGCCCTGCGCAGCGCCGCGTTCGCGCGGATGCTGCCCCGGCTTGGCCTCGGTCCCAACGCCGAACCGGCCGCTGTCGCGCAAACCATCGCCCAGCGAGTCGACGCCGATCCGAATACCGTGGCGCACTTGCTGTTCGGTCCACCGCCCGTTACCGACGCGGATCTGGTCACCCTGGCCCGCCAACTGGACGACATCGAAAGGCAGGTCGCACTCTCTTGAATCAGCCGAATCCGAGCACCACATCGACCGTAGACGAGGATGCCGCGCGAAACGCGTTGCGCGCCTTGCGGGACGAGATCGCCAAGGCCGTCGTCGGCCAGGACGCCGTGGTGAGCGGCCTGGTGATCGCACTGCTGTGTCGGGGCCACGTCCTGCTCGAGGGCGTGCCAGGGGTTGCCAAGACCTTGCTGGTCCGCACCCTCGCGGCGGCGTTGCAACTCGAGTTCAAGCGCGTGCAGTTCACCCCCGACCTGATGCCGGGCGACATCACCGGCTCACTGGTGTACGACGCCCGCACCGCCGAGTTCGAGTTCCGTTCCGGTCCGGTGTTCACCAATTTGCTTCTCGCCGACGAGATCAACCGGACACCACCCAAGACGCAGGCCGCGCTGCTTGAGGCGATGGAGGAGCGACAGGTCAGCGTCGACGGTGAACCCAGGCCACTGCCCGACCCGTTCATCGTCGCCGCCACCCAGAACCCGATCGAGTACGAGGGCACTTACCAACTGCCGGAGGCTCAGCTGGACCGATTCCTGTTGAAGCTCAATGTGCCACTGCCGCCGCGGGACCAGGAGATGGCGATCCTGTCCAGGCACGCACTCGGTTTCGATCCGCGTGATCTGTCTGCCGTGCAACCGGTGGCCGGCCCCGCCGAACTCGCCGCGGGCCGCGCAGCGGTGCGTCGCGTTCTGGTCGCCGACGAGGTGCTCGGCTACATCGTCGACGTGGTCGGCGCCACCCGGCAGTCTGCCGCGCTGCAGTTGGGGGTGTCGCCGCGCGGTTCGACGGCACTGCTCGCTACCGCCAGATCCTGGGCCTGGCTGTCTGGCCGCAACTACGTCACTCCCGACGACGTCAAGGCAATGGCCCGTCCGACGTTGCGGCACCGGGTGGCGCTGCGGCCCGAAGCCGAGTTGGAGGGCGCGACTCCCGACGGCGTACTGGACGGCATCCTTGCCGCGGTTCCGGTTCCGCGCTAGTGACCCTTAGCGGCCGCGCCGGCCTGATCGCTCTGATCTGCGTGCTGCCGATCGGGTTGTCGCCCTGGCCCGCAATGGCGTTCGTCGTCGCGCTGGCACTGCTGTCGGTGGCGGTGGCGGTCGACGTATCGCTCGCCGCCAGCGCCCGCATGCTGACGTTCAGCCGCGCCGGTGACACCACCGCGCGGCTGGGCGAGGCCGTGTCCACCACGCTGATCGTGGAGAATCCCGGGGCACGTCGGTTCCGCGGCCAGATCCGCGATGCCTGGGCCCCGTCGGTGCGGGCGGAGCCGCGCATCCACGAGGTGGACATCGCTGCGGGACAACGCTTCCGGATCGACACCCAGTTGCGACCGATACGTCGCGGCGATCAGCAGTCGGCACTGGTCACTGCGCGGTCGGTCGGCCCGTTGGGCCTCGCCGGACGGCAGAGCTCGCACGACGTGCCGTGGCAGGTCCGGATCCTGCCGCCGTTCCTGTCGCGCAAGCACCTTCCGTCGCGGTTGGCCAAGCTACGCGAACTCGACGGCATGATCCCGGTGCTGATCCGCGGCCAGGGCACCGAATTCGACTCGCTGCGCGAGTACGTGGTCGGCGACGACGTCCGGTCGATCGACTGGCGGGCCACCGCGCGGCGCGCGGACGTCGTGGTGCGGACGTGGCGCCCGGAACGCGACCGCCGCGTGGTCATCGTCCTCGACACCGGACGGACGTCGGCCGGGCGGGTCGGCGTCGACCCCACGGCGAGCGACCCGAGTGGCTGGCCGCGGCTGGATTGGTCGATGGACGCCGCACTCCTGTTGGCGGCGTTGGCTTCCCGAGCGGGCGATCACGTCGACTTTCTAGCCCATGACCGGGTGCCGCGGGCCGGGGTGTACAACGCGTCGCGCACTGAACTGCTGGCCCAACTCGTCGAGGCCATGGCGCCGCTTCAACCCGCGCTCGTCGAGTCCGACGCCGCCGCCATGGTCGCGACGGTGCAGCGGCGGATCCGGCAGCGCGCACTCGTGGTGCTACTCACCGACTTGAATGCCTCGGCCCTCGACGAGGGACTCATGGCGGTGCTGCCGCAACTCTCGGCCAAGCACCACGTCCTGATCGCGGCGGTCGCCGATCCGCGGGTGGACCGGTTGGCGGCGGGCCGGTCGGATGCCGCGCAGGTGTACGACGCCGCGGCAGCCGAACGGTCCCGCAACGATCGCGTCGCGATCTCGACGCGGCTGCGGCGCCACGGCGTCGACGTCGTCGACGCGAAACCCGAGGAACTGGCTCCCGCGCTGGCCGATCGCTACCTGGCGATGAAGGCCAGCGGCAAGATGTAGCGCTCCCTGGAGTTCACCCCGTCGGCACCACGTCGGGCGCATCGTCGACGTCCCCGGTCTCCCCCGCCCGAACGCCCTTGCGCCCGAAGTGCACGATGTACGAGAGGAAGGCGACCTCGGCCGCCACGCCGATCGCGATGCGCATGAACGTCGGTAGCGGCGACGGCGTGACGAGCGCCTCGATCAGCCCCGACACCAGCAGGACGGCGATCAGGCCGATCGCAACCGCGACGACCGCGCGCCCCCGCTCCGCGAGCACCTGGCCCCGCGGACGATCGCCTGGGGACACCACCGACCAGCCGAGCCGCATCCCCGCCGCCGCGGCCAGGAACACCGCGGTCAGTTCGAGCAGCCCGTGCGGGGTGAGCAGGCCAAGGAAGATGTCGCCCTTGCCTGCGTGGAACATCAGCCCGGCGATGACGCCGACGTTGGCGGCGTTCTGGAACAGCACGTAGGGGATCGGCAGACCGAGGACGATGGCGAACCCGATGCACTGCACGGCGATCCAGGAATTGTTCACCCACACCTGCACCGCAAACGAGCCGGCGGGGTGCTCGCTGTAGTACGAGGCGACGTCGTGGTTGACCAGTTGGTCGATCTCGCTCGGCGTTCCGATCGTGGACTGCACCTCGGGGCTGCCCGCCACCCACACCGCGAAGATCGTGGCGACGATGAAGAACACGACCGCGGATCCCAGCCACCACCGCCAGGCCTGATAGGCCACCACGGGAAAGGACACCGTCCAGAACCGGGTGAACTCGCTCCACAGGGGGGCATGCGCACCGGTGACCGCCGCCCTGGCCCTGGCCAGCAATCCCGACAGCCGGCCGACCAGGACCGAATCCGACGACGCGGTCCGCACCATCGACAGATGTGTCGAAACCCTCTGATAGAGGTCGACGAGCTCGTCCACCTCGTCGCCGGTCAGTTTGCGGCGCCGCTTGACCAGATCTTCGAGCCGGTCCCAGGTCGCGCGGTGTGCCAGCACGAACGCGTCGACGTCCACCCTGAGAATCCTAGTAGCGTTGCATTTCATGGTGGCCCAGCCGGAACCCTTGGTGACGGGCGATGCCGTCGTTCTCGACGTTCAGATCGCGCAGCTGCCCGTGCGGGCCCTGTCGGCGATCATCGACCTGACCGTGGTGGTCATCGTCTACATCATCGGCGTCATGCTCTGGGCAGCGGCGTTGACCGACCTCGACTCGGCGCTGTCGGGAGCCGTGCTGATCATCTTCACGGTGCTGGCGCTCGTCGGCTACCCCATCATCATCGAGACCGCGACGCGTGGCCGTTCGCTGGGCAAGATGGCGCTGGGTCTGCGCGTGGTCTCCGACGACGGCGGTCCGGAACGCTTCCGCCAGGCGCTGTTCCGCGCGATGGCGGGCTTCGTCGAAATCTGGATGTTCGCGGGCGGTCCCGCGGTGATCTGCAGCATGCTCTCGTCGAAGGGCAAGCGCATCGGCGACTTGTTCGCCGGCACGATGGTAATCAGCGAACGCGGCCCGCGGCTCGTCCCTCCGCCGCCGATGCCGCCGTCGATGGCGTGGTGGGCGGCGTCCCTGCAGCTGTCCGGCCTGACTCCCGATCGGGCCGAGCGGGCCCGCCAGTTCCTGTCCCGGGCAACGCAATTGGACCCGGGCGTGCGCGATCAGATGGCCTACCGGATCTGCGCCGAGGTGGTATCGCAGATCTCCCCGCCTCCACCGCCCGGCGCTCCCCCGCAGTTGGTGCTCGCCGCGGTGCTTGCCGAACGACACCGCAGGGAGCTGGCTCGGCGACAGCGCCCGGCCCCGGTCGCACCGCCGCTCGCGCCGGCGCCGACGCAATGGCCATCCGCCTACGCCCACCCCGCATACGCCCCGCCCACCTACCCTCAGCCAGGGCCGCCCGCACCTCGCCGTCCGCACCTCCGGTGCCCCCCGCCGCGCAGCCAGGAGGGTTCGCCCCTCCGGACTGATGGGACACCAGTGTCCCATTTTGGTCAGTTTGTGCTACATTGAGGCACATGGCAGATCCGCATTCGAACGATGGTGGCTCGCGGTCTCGTACCCGTCGGGCGATCCTCGATGCGGCGATGTCAGTACTCGCCGAGCATCCCACCGCGTCGCTTGGCGATATCGCCGCCGCGGCCGAGGTCGGTCGCAGCACCCTGCACCGCTACTTCGCTGAACGTTCCGACCTGCTGCGGGCCCTCGCGCTGCACGTACACGCACTGAGCAACGCCGCCATCGAGCGCGCCGAACCCGACTGCGGCCCACCCGTCGAAGCGTTGCGTCGCGTCGTCGAATGCCAGCTGGAGCTCGGCCCGATCGTGCCGTTTGTCTACTACAACCCGAACTTGGCCGCCGACAAGGAGTTGGCCGCGGTGCTCGACACCGGCGACGAGGTCATCGTCGAGGTGCTCAACCGGGCTTCGTGTCAGGGCCCGGCGGGTCCGCCCGGCTGGCCACGGCTGGTCTTCTGGGCTCTGCTGAACGCCGGCTACGAGGCCCTGAAGCTCAACAGCGCCCCGCGCGTTCAGATCGTCGACGCCATCATGACCAGCCTCGTCGAGGGCACCATCACACCGGACCGGCCCTGACCCCAATCAGTTCATACGCATCACAGCATCAGGAGTAGAAATGTCCACCCCCGCTTCATCTGCACCTCACGTGCGCAGGTGCGACGCGGAGCCGACAACCCTCAGCACCCCGCGCCGCGCGTGGGTCGCCCTCGTCGTGCTGCTGTTGCCGGTGCTGTTGATCGCCGTCGACAACACCATTCTGGCCTTCGCGTTGCCGAGCATCGCCCAGGATTTCACTCCATCGGCACCGATGCAGTTGTGGATCGTCGACGTGTACTCGTTGGTGCTTGCCACATTGCTGGTGATGATGGGCAGCCTCGGCGACCGCATCGGCAGGCGCAAGATGTTGATGATCGGCGCGACCGGTTTTGCGGTGGTCTCCGCCGCAGCGGCGTTCGCCCCGAGCGCCGGTTACCTCGTTGCCGCCCGTGCCGTGTTGGGCATCTTCGGCGCCATGTTGATGCCGTCGACGATGTCGCTGATCCGCAACATCTTCCCCGACGCGTCGTCGCGCAGGCTCGCGATCGCGATCTGGGCCTCGTGTTTCACCGCGGGCTCGGCCCTGGGCCCCATCGTCGGCGGCGTGCTGCTCGAGCACTTCCATTGGGGTGCGGTGTTTCTCGTTGCCGTTCCGATCCTGCTGCCACTGCTGGTGCTGGCGCCGCGGCTCGTCCCCGAGTCGCGCGACCCGAATCCGGGTCCGCTCGACCCGTTCAGCGTGCTGCTGTCGTTGACGACGATGCTGCCGCTCGTCTGGGCCATCAAGACGGCGGCGCACGACGGGCTGTCGTGGGTCATCGCCGCTGCGCTGGTGGTCAGCATCGGCTCAGGCGTTCTGTTCGTCCAGCGTCAGAACCGAAGCGACACACCGATGCTCGACATCAAGCTGTTCGGCTACGCTCCGTTCTGGTCGTCGATTCTGGCGAACTTCCTCTCGATCGTCGGACTCATCGGGTTCATCTTCTTCATCTCGCAGCACCTGCAGCTGGTGCTCGGACTCAGTCCATTGGCGGCCGGGCTGGTGACGCTGCCCGGCGCCGTCCTGTCGATGGTCGCGGGCATCGGGGTCGTGCGGGTGGTGAAGTGGTTCGCGCCGCACACGCTGACAGTGGTCGGACTGGTTCTGGTGTCGGCCGGATTCGGGATGATCCTGTTGTTCCGGCACGACCTGAACGTGACGGCCGTGGTGGTCTCGTTCGTGGTGTTGGAACTCGGCGTGGGCATCTCGCAGACCATCACGAACGACACCATCGTCGCATCCGTGCCCGCTGCCAAGTCCGGGGCGGCGTCCGCGGTGTCGGAGACGGCCTACGAGCTCGGTGCCGTCGTCGGAACTGCCACGCTCGGCACCATCTTCACCGCGTTCTACCGGGCCAACGTGCGAAGTACCCCACGGCCTCTCGTCGGCTCAGGAGATCACCGCCGGGGAAAGCATCGGTGGCGCGACAGCGGTGGCCAAGACTCTGCCGCCCGCGGCAGGTGAGCGACTGCTCGACTCGGCGCGCATTGCGTTCGACTCCGGCATCGCGCCGACCGCGGCCATCGCCGGGCTACTCACCCTGGTCGCGGCGACGGCCGTCGCCATGGCGTTTCGCAAGGTCAGCGGTACCGCAGACCGATCAGCATCAACGCGGCGGCGATGAGGCTGGTGGCCGTGCGGACGTGGTTCCACGCGGTCCACGTCGAGAGGTAGGCCTGCCATTCCCGGGCGGCGTCGGCGACGGACAGTCCGACCGGGTCGACGCCGTCGAGGTGATTGTTCAACGGCACGTTGAACGCCATCGTGATTATCGCAGCGAAGGACACCGAAGAGGCCGCGCCGACCAACAAGTAACCAGCTGCCCGGCTGGCGAAGCCGAACCGCGGCGGTGACACCCAACGCCACGGCCAACACGGCCGCACCGAGGAACACCAGCAGGAACGCGGGGCTCGAGTCTCGCCTCGGCGTTGATACCTCGCATCGCGGTGATCGCCTGGACGGGACCGGTGCGGTCCAGTCCGCTTCATTACGAAGGTCGAGAACACGTAGATCATTCCGGCCGCGGCGGCGCTGGTGATCGCGGCGATGATGGTCAGGATGACATACGGGGCTTGGATTCATGTCGCTAGTCAACCGCTCCGAAGCGAGACGATCCATCGCTTGGGGTCTCGTTCGCATACGATCGTCTACCATTTCGCACGTGGACGCGCTCGGTCGGATTGCTCGACGGGGTTCGGGCCCGCGGTGCGTTCGTGCTGCGGATGACGCTGGACCCGCCGTGGTCGATGCGCATCCGGACGACGCGCCGTTGACGCTCGATCTGCAGACCCAGCGGCAGCGCCGTCATCGTCGCGAAGTCCGGTGGGATCACCCGATTGCACCCGGTGACGTCGCGCTGACCCGCGGCACCGAGCACTACGTGTTCGCCGACGATCCGGCCACGACGCCGAGGTCGTCATCCACCCCGGCCAGCGCTGCACCACGCTGTCGCGGCGAGGACCTGCGGTTCGAGATGTCGCTCGGGGTTCGAACTTGGGGCAACAGCCGCCGTCGGCCGCGACCACGTCCGTGGTCTGCGCATACGAAGGACGCAGCGAGGTCAGCGAACGACTGCTGGCGGCGCTGCCCACGGTGCTGGTGCTGCGGCCGACGAATGGCACAGCCCACTGGTCGACCTCCTCGGTACCGAGGCCGGGCTGGACGGCCCCGGCCAGGAGGCCTATCTGGACCGGCTGCTCGACGTGCTGCTGATCGCGGTGCTGCGCGCCTGGTTCGACCGCGGCGAGAACGCGCCGACCTGGTGGCACGCCGAGCGTGACCCGGTGGTGGGGCGCGCGCTCAAGCTCATCTACAACAATCCCGCTCATCCCTGGACGGTCGCCAATCTCGCTGCCGCCGTTGGCAATTCCCGCGCAGTGTTCGCCCGGCGCTTCACCGACCAGGTCGGCGAACCGCCGATCGCGTTCCTGACCAACTGGCGCCTCGCCCTGGCCGCCGACATGCTGCGATCGAGCCGGACCACGATCGCCGCCATCGCGCGTCAGGTCGGCTACGGCACGCCGTTCGCGCTGTCCAGCGCGTTCAAGCGCGCCTACGGCGTCAGCCCCAACTCGTACCGGCACGAGGCCGCCTACGTCGCGGGCTCCGCGGTCTCGGCACTCTGACGCCGCTTGGCCAGCGCGCCCGCCACCGAGGTGACGGCGATGGTGAGCAGCGCACCGAGAATCAGGGCGGACGGCTCGCCCGTCCGCGAGCAGATGCTGCTCGATGCCGAGGGTGGCCGCCGCGACGGGTACGCCCAGTTGTGCGGCCGCGAGCGCAGCCAGAGTCAGTGGTTGACCGAGCAGTCTGCCCAGCGCAGTGCGCCAGCACCGCCCCTATGCCGAGCGCGACGCCGAGCCCGATGAACTTGGGATGGTCGCCGAGTTCGCGAACCTGGAGCGAGGCGCCGAGCCAGACGAAGAACAGCGGCCCGAAGAAGCCCTCGGTGACGCCGAAGAGTTGACGGGCCAGCCGGCGGGGTTCGCCGATGGCCGAGATCACCAGGCCGAGCGCGAATCCCGCCAACATGATCGACACGTGGGTGGACACCGCGAGCGCGGCGAGCCCGAAGAGGATGAGCAGGCTGATCCGCAGTTCCAGGGCGAGGCCGCGCTCGCGCGAGTAGTGGTGCAGCCGCTTGCGCACACCCCGGTCTGTCGAAGTACTTGAGCAGCGAAGTACAACACGACTGCGCAGGCGACGATCGCCAGCGCGCCGAGCGCCGCGCGCGGGGCACGGCTCGGGTCGATCACCAAGGGCAGCAATACGATCGAGGCGGCGTCGGCGATCGCGATCTGGGCGGTGACGGACAGTACGGGCGGACCGGTGAGCCCGAGCGAGTCGATGACCGGCAGAGCCAGCGCCGCCGACGAGGACGCCATCAGCACGGCGTAGAGCAACGCGTGCCCGGTGCCGAAGACGTGCGCGAGCACGACGCCGAGGACCGCCGCCACGACGCCGACCAGGACGGCGCGTAGCAGCGCCTTCGGCAGAGCGGTTCGCAGCGCGGCGTCGTGCACCGGCACGTGGGTGCCGACGACGAACATGACCAGGGCGAAGCCGATGTTGGCCAGCAGCATGAAGGTGGCGTTGTCGGGATCGACGATGCCGAATCCGGTTCGGCCGACGACGATCCCGGCGACGAGTTCGCCCACGACGACGGGGATTCCCATCCGCGGCACGGCCGCGAGCAGCGGACCCGCGAAGCCGATGACGACAATCAGCGCCAGCGTAGGGAAGCCGAAACCCGTCATGTCAGCACGTCAGGACTTCCACGACACCAGGCGGCACGGGATCGCGGTGTTCTCGTCGGTCAGGTAACTGGCGCACACCCGGTGGTAACCGTCGGCGATCTGCAACGGCGTCCGCCGTGCGGAAATCGCCACGCACCAAGAGGATCGGCGACAGCGCCTTGCCGTCGCTGATCTTGCTCAGGTCGGTGCTTGCACGTGAGTGTTGGTCTCCGACAGCAAGGCCAGTTGCGCCGCGCGCAGGATGTCCTTCGCCTTGCGGAAGGTGGGTTTCGCGGCCTTGAGAGCACTGACGGTCTTCGTCCACCGTGCCCGCGTCGGCGACGAGGCTCAGGTAGTCGGCGGCAGCGCCGTAGTCATGGTCTTCAGGTTCATCGAGCCACTTGACAGCCATCCGGACACCCTAAACCGGATGGCCCTGGGCGAGGTGTGGGCTCGCGCTCCCCCCAGGAACTCGTCAGCAAGAGCGATCGATCGATGCTCTGACCGCGCACAGATGTGCGCTCGTTTAGGCGCTGACCTGTCCAATCCCAGCCTGGACGTGTGACATACCACTCCCTGGGTTTGCTGATCGCCGGTTGCGGTAATGCTGTCAGCAGCGGAGGCAGACAGGGGCTGATTGCGTCCGTACGACTGCTTGCTGCCAGGCAATGGGTGAGGCGATCCACTGCGCTTCCGGGGGAGGCGGCGCACTGCTCCCCATTGCCGTCTGCAACAGAGGTGGGCGTGGTACCCAACGGCGCGCCGCCCCTTTCGGCTAGCGCTGATCCAGTTTCCGTGGAAGCCGTACGGGCACGCGCTGCGGCAGCTCGATCCTCGCCACCGGCTTGCCCGCGAAGTCGGACGCGTCGACGATCACCAGGTCGCTGCCGTCGCGCGCCGGGTCGTAGACGTATCCGAGGTACCAGCCGTTGCTCTCGTCGGCCGCGCCGGAGCCGACGGCACGAAGACCGCTTCGCCCGGGCCGCCCGTCGCCGAGGTCGTGCTCGACCGCCGAGCCGGTCGGTCAGGTCGTGGCGCACCCAGCCGTGTCCGGCCGACCGACACGCGAGTACCGGGCGGGCAGCCCGGCCAGCCGGTCGTCGATGCGGGGGAACTCGACGCCGCGGTCGTCGAGCTGACGCTCGGTCACGCGGCCCGCCGCCAGGTCGATCGTCCACGTCCACAGCACGCCCTCGGCGTCGAAGCCACCGTTGTTGCGCCACAGTTCCGGGATAGCGGACCGCTTGCAGCACAATGCCGTTTCCCGTCGGCGGAGTCATGGGCGTTGGCGACGTGGAACACGTAGCACGGGTCGATCTCGAACCAGCGCACCTCGCCGAACGGGTCGTCGCGGCGCAGCACACCGAGGCGGGCGCCGTAGTCGTCGTCCCAGCGGTAGGGCATGTCGCCGCTCGCCGCTGCGCGCGATGTCGAGGTTGAACACGATCGGCAGGTCCATGAAGATCGACGTGCTTCGCGGTCAGCGCGAAGTCGTGCATCATCGTCAGCGCCTTGACGTCGAGCGGCCGGTTGATCACCAGTTCGCCGTTGGCGTCGGCACGGTGATAGGTGACGTGCGGCTCGAAGATGTTGCCGTAGCCGAAGAAGTGCAGTTCGCCCGTCGTCGGGCAGATCTTCGGATGCGCGGTCATCGAGTCGACGAGCTTGCCGCCGAAGTCGTAGGCGCCGACGGTCTCCAGATCGTTCGTGATCTCGTAGGGCAGCGACGATTCGACCAGTGCGAGCGTCTTGCCCGCATGGTTGACGACGTGGGTGTTGGCGACGGCGGCCCGCAGGTTGCGGGTGCCGTCGGCGTTGTAGAGCGGGAACGGCTTCTCGAAGCTGTCGGTGCGCACCCACCGGTTGCGGTACCACTTGGCGCTGGCCGTCCTCGATGCGGACGCCGTGGATCATGCCGTCGCCGGTGAACCAATGACCGGTCGCCTGGCGCGGGTTGGGGCCGTTGCGCAGGTACCAGCCGTCGAGCTCGGGCGGGATGGCGCCCTCGACCGGCAGGTCGTACTCGGTCAGTTCGTCGGCGACGGGCGCGTAGTTGCCGCGTGCGAAGATGTGGCCGTCGCCGGGCAGGCCGCCATCGGTCGTGGTCGGAAGGTCCGCAGTGTCGGTCATGACGGAGTCTCCTGGGCTGAGGGGTAGTCGACACCAGCACTGACACTCCACTAGCGACATGTCAATAGTGGAATGTGCGACATCGCTCGGCGTCCGCGGTCGAAAACGTAGGAGGATCGCTGAATGCCGGGTCGTCGCCACTCCGCGCTGCTGTTCAAGCTCGCGGTGAACCGCGACGGCACCTCGCAACAGACCATCGTCGACGAACTCCGCCGGGTGATCCTGGACGGCGGAGTGCCGCCCGGTACCCCGATCCCCGTCGGCGACGTCGCCGAACTGTTCGGGGTCAGCGCCATCCCGGTGCGCGAGAGCCTCAAGACGCTCAGCGGTGAGGGCTTGGTGCAGCACCAGCCCAACGTGGGCTACGCCGTCGCGCAACTGACCGCGGGCGAGCTCGCCGAGATGTACATCGTCCGCGAGACCCTCGAGTCGGCGGCCCTGGCCGCCGCGGTGAACCTCGCCACCGACGCCGACCGCGCGCACGTCGTCGAGATCAACCGGCTTCTGGAAGTCGGCCGTGCGCCAGGACGATCCGCAGACCTACCATCGCGCAGAGCCGCGAGTTCCACATCGGCCTGACCCGCCCGTCGCGCATGTTCCGCCTCATGCACATGCTCGAATCGGCTTGGAACATAACCGAACCCGTTCAAGCCATGGTGCACGTCGAGACACGCCGACCGTGCCCAACTGCACGAGGATCACCAGGTCATGCTCGATGCGTTCGTCGCGCCGGGACGCCGATCGGCTGCTGGCCGCGGCGACGATTCACCACGACCATCTCAACGAGGTGGTCGCGACCCTTCCCCCGGGCAGCGGCCTCATCGAGCCTGATAGACTAGCTGACAAAAATATATTCTCGAGGCAACGGTTACGAAATATGCCGCGGCTAGGTTTCCTGCATCCACTGAACTGATGACAGGAAGCCGCGAATGACTGAACTCAAGATCCCCCCGGGCGCCAAGGTCGGCGCGGGCGACATCGTCGAAGCCGCGGGACATCCCGTCGGCGGCGGACGTGATCAAGGCCGGACTACGACCCGCGGCTGACCAACGAGGACCTTGCGCCGCTGCGGCAAGCAGACCTGGTCGTCGTACAACATCTTCGCGTTCTGGATGTCGGACGTGCACAGCGTCGGCGGCTACGTCACCGCGGGCAGCCTGTTCGCGCTCGGCCTGGCCAGCTGGCAGGTGCTGATCGCGCTGCTGGTCGGCATCACGATCGTCTACTTCCTGTGCAACCTGGTCGCCAAGCCCAGCCAGCAGACCGGCGTCCCGTATCCGGTGGTGTGCCGCAGCCCGTTCGGCGTGCTCGGGGCCAACATCCCGGCGATCATCCGCGGTCTGATCGCGGTGGCGTGGTACGGCATCCAGACCTACCTGGCCTCGGCGGCACTGGACATCGTGCTGCTCAAGCTGTTCCCCGGCTTGGCGCCGTACGCCGACGTCGAGCAGTACGGCTTCACTCGGCCTGTCCGCTGCTGGGCTGGGGCAGCTTCATGCTGCTGTGGATCCTGCAGGCCGCGCGTGTTCTGGCGCGGCATGGAGTCGATCCGCAAGTTCATCGACTTCTGCGGACCGGCCGTCTACGTCGTGATGTTCCTGCTCTGCGGCTACCTGCTCTGAGAAGGCCGGCTGGCGCGTCATCGACCTGAACCTCGGCGACGTCAAGTACACGGGCAATTCGACTCGGTCCAGTCATGCTCGGCGCGATCGCGCTGGTGGTGTCCTACTTCTCCGGCCCGATGCTCAACTTCGGTGACTTCGCCCGCTACGGCAAGTAGCTTCGCGGCGGTGAAGAAGGGCAACTTCCTCGGCCTGCCGGTCAACTTCCTGGTGTTCTCGCTGCTGGTGGTCGTCACGGCGTCGCTGACGGTGCCCGGTGTTCGGCGAGCTGCATCACCGATCCGGTGCACGACGGTGGCCCAGATCGACAGCACCTTCGCCATCGTCTTGGGCGCCTTGACCTTCACGATCGCCACCATCGGCATCAACATCGTGGCCAACTTCATCTCGCCCGCGTTCGACTTCTCCAACGTCAGCCCGCAGACGATCAGCTGGCGGATGGGCGGCATGATCGCCGCCGTCGGCTCGGTGCTGATCACGCCGTGGAATCTCTACAACAACCCGGAGGTCATCCACTACACGCTGGAGACGCTCGGCGCCTTCATCGGCCCGCTGTTCGGCGTGCTGCTCGCCGACTACTACCTGGTGCACAAGCAGAAGGTCGTCGTCGACGACCTGTTCACCATGTCGAAGACCGGCGAACTACTGGTACACGAAGGGCTACAACCCGGCTGCCGTCATCGCGACGGTGATCGGCGCGATCCTGGCGATGCTCCCGTGCTGCTCGGCGGCATCGGTGCTCCGGCATGCACACGGCGCAGCGCAGTACAGCTGGTTCATCGGCTGCGGCGTGGCCTTCGTCGTCTACTGGGCGCTGGTCACGAAGACGTCGCTGGAAGCTCGCCGCGAGCTGAAGGAACCCGTTCCCGAACGCCGCCTGACGCGCGACACGCGCTACGGCCCGACATTCCACAACTGGAATGTCGGGCCGTACGATTTTCCCGTGAGCCTTCGAATCGCGGCCCTCGGGCTGCTTGCACAGCACCCCGGCAGTGGATACGACCTGCTCAAACGGTTCGAGAAGTCGATGGCCAACGTCTGGCCCGCGACCCAGAGCCAGCTGTACGGGGAGCTCAACAAGCTCGCCGACGCCGGCCTGATCGAGGTCTCCGACGATCGGTCCGCGCGGCCGCAAGGAGTATCGGGTGACCGACGCCGGCCGTGCCGAGCTGGCTGCGCTGGATCACCAACCCGCGCGACGATCCGCCGGTCGCGTCGACCCGACTGTCTGCGGGTCTTCCTGCTCAGCGAGGTCCCCGCCGAGGACGCCCGCACAGTACGTCGCGGCCTTCGCCGCAGCAGGCCGAGACGGATCTGAAAACGTATGAGCACATTCGTGATTCGGCCGCGTGGGCCGACGACGACGCCGACTTCTACGGCCGCGCCGCACTCGAGTACGGACTGCGGAACGCGGCCATGGAAGAGCGAGTGGGCGCAGTGGCTGATCGCGGCGATCGACGAGCGGCCGCCAAGAGGTAGGTCCGGAATAATGGTTGCATCACGATAGTTTCCGATATATCGTCAACGTATCGGAAGCGCAGATCGTGCGTTCCTGTCGAAAGAAGGACACAGACATGAACACCCCATTCAATGAAGGCCCCTTCAGGGGCCGCCCCGCGTTTCGGCTTCGGCCCCGTGGCTTCGGCCACGTCGACCGCCGCGCGCTGCACGAACAGCGCAGGCAGGCCCGTCGCGACTTCCGCGACCACGTCCGTGAGCACCGCGGCGACGACGCCGGCTTCGGCTTCGGTCGGCGGGGCTTCGGTCCCGGCTTCGGCCCAGGCTTCGGCCCCGGCTTCGGCCCGGCTTCGGTCCCGGCGGACCGCGCGGCGGCCGTCGCGGCGGACCCCGTGGCGGCGGACGCGGCAGGCGCGGTGACGTGCGTGCCGCGATCCTCAAGCTGCTCACCGAACGGACCGATGCACGGCTACGAGATGATCCAGGAGATCGCCGAGCGCAGTCAGCAACTGTGGAAGCCGAGCCCCGGCTCGGTCTACCCGACGCTGCAACTGCTGGTCGACGAGGGCCTGATCGTCGCGACCGAGTCCGACGGCAGCAAGAAGCTCTTCGAGCTCACCGAGGACGGCCGCGCCGCCGCCGAGAAGATCGAGACCGCACCGTGGGACGAGATCACCGAAGGCGCCGACCCCGGCGCGGTGAGCCTGCGCAGCGCCGTCGGCCAGCTGATGGGCGCGGTCGCCCAGTCGGCGCACGCAGCGTCGCCGAGCAGCAGCAGCGCATCGTCGACATCGTCAACAACGCCCGCCGCGAGATCTACCAGATCCTCGGCGAGTCCGAGTAACACGTGATCCGGCGCGGTTTCGGCGCTCAGCGACGGAACCGCGCCGAATCGCGAAGTGTAGCTCAACGCCATGACCACCTTCCCGCTCGGCTCGTTCCATGTCGACCGCGTCGGCTTCGGCGCCATGCAGCTCCCAGGACCCGGCGTGTTCGGCCCGCCCCGCGACCGCGACCAGGCGCTTGCGCGTGCTCAAGCGGGCCGTCGAACTCGGCGTCGACCACATCGACACCGCGCAGTTCTACGGGCCCGACGTCGCCAACGAACTCATCCGCGAGGCGCTGCACCCCTACCCGGACGACCTCGCCCTGGTGAGCAAGGTCGGCGCGACGTCGCGACGACGAGGGCAACTGGATCCCGGCACAGCAACCCGACGAACTGCGCGCCGACATCGAGGAGAACCTCCGCGACCCTCGGCGTCGACCAGCTCGCCGCGGTCAACCTGCGCGATCGGCGACGGCGACGATCCAAGCGCGCCCGGCGAGGTGGATCGCGAGCTGTTCGATCGCCAGCTGACCACGATGATCGCCGCCCGCGACGAGGGGCTCATCGCCGGCATCGGGCTGAGCAGCATCACGCTCGAGCACCTGCGAGATCGCGCTGGAGCGCACCGAGATCGTGTGCGTGCAGAACGCCTACAACCTCGTCGACCGCACGTCGCAGCCGGTGCTCGACAAATGCATCGAGCACGGCATCGCGTTCGTCCCGTTCTTCCCGCTCGGGTCCGGCTTCACCGCCGACAATCCCGTGCTGGGCAACGAGATCGTGCGGCAGGCCGCCGCCGACCTGGGCCACACGCCCGCGCAGATCGCGCTGGCGTGGACGCTGTCGGTGGCGCCCAACGTGCTGCTGATCCCCGGCACGTCGTCGGTGCGGCACCTCGAGGAGAACCTGGCCGTCGCCGACATCGAGCTGCCCGCCGACGTCCAACACCCTAGCACTGCGATTCGGGGTCGTCATCGTGAGCGCATCGGCACGAATCACTGGACGTCGACCCAGTCGAGCGTGCGCTGCACCGCCTTCTGCCAACCCGCGTAACCGGTGGCGCGCTGGTCGTCGCTCCAGTTCGGCGACCAGCGCTTGCCCTCCTGCCAGTTGGCCCGCAGATCGTCGGGGTCGTCCCAGAAGCCGACCGCCAGACCGGCGGCGTAGGCCGCACCCAACGCGGTGGTCTCCGCGACGACGGGCTTGACCACGTCGACGCCGAGCACGTCGGCCTGAATCTGCATGCACAGATCGTTGGCGGTGATGCCGCCGTCGACCTTCAACACCTCCAGGTGCACGCCGGAGTCGGCCTCCATGGCGTCGACGACGTCGCGGCTCTGGTAGCAGATCGCCTCCAGCGTCGCGCGGGCCACGTGCGCGTTGGTGTTGAACCGCGACAGCCCGACGATCGCGCCGCGGGCATCCGAACGCCAGTACGGCGCGAACAGGCCGGAGAACGCGGGCACGAAGTAGACGCCGCCGTTGTCGTCGACCTGACGCGCCAGCGACTCGCTCTGCGGCGGCGCCGCTGATGATGCCCAAGCTGATCGCGCAGCCACTGCACGGCCGATCCGGTGACAGCGATCGAACCCTCAAGTGCGTAAACGGGTTTCGCGTCACCGAACTGATAGCAGACGGTGGTCAGGAGCCCGTTCTCCGACCGCACCATCTTCTCGCCGGTGTTGAGCAGCAGGAAATTGCCGGTGCCGTAGGTGTTCTTGGCCTCGCCCGCGCTCAGGCACACCTGGCCGACCATCGCGGCCTGCTGGTCGCCGAGGATGCCGGTCAACGGCACGCTCGCCGCCCAAGCGGGCCGTCGTCGAGCGTCTCGCCGTAGGTCTCGGGTACGACGACGGCTTGATCTGCGGCAGCATCTGACGCGGAATCCCGAAGAACGACAACAACTCATCGTCCCAGTCCAGCGTCTCCAGGTTCATCAGCATGGTCCGGCTGGCGTTGGTCACGTCGGTGACGTGCACGCCGCCGCGCGGCCCGCCGGTGAGGTTCCACAGCACCCACGTGTCGGGCGTGCCGAAGATCGCGTCACCCTTCTCGGCGTCCGCTCGCACGCCGTCGACGTTCTCGAGGATCCACTGCACCTTGCCCGCGGAGAAATAGGTCGCGGGCGGCAGCCCCGCCTTGCGGCGGATCACGTCACCGCGTCCGTCGCGGTCGAGCGCGGAGGCGATCCGGTCGGTCCGGGTGTCCTGCCAGACGATGGCGTTGTGGTACGGCCGGCCGGTTCGCTTGTTCCACACCAGCGCGGTCTCCCGCTGGTTGGTGATGCCGAGGGCGGCGAGGTCGTCGGCGGACAGGTTGGTCTTGTTGAGCGCCGACATGATCACCGACGCGGTGCGCTCCCAGATCTCCACCGGGTTGTGTTCGACCCAGCCCGCCCGCGGCAGGATCTGCTCGTGTTCGAGCTGATGACGGCCGACCTCGGCGCCGTCGTGGTCGAAGATCATGCACCTGGTGCTCGTAGTGCCCTGGTCGATTGCTGCGACGAAGTCGGCCATTCGTCCATGATGGTCTACATGGCCCATGACGTCGTAGACATCAAGAACATGCCGCGCGGCGGGCCCGACGGCGTCGTGCCTCGATCGAATGTTGCAGACCGATCGGCTCGAGTACCTCGACCGCGACGACGTCGACGACGGCATGCAAGCGCAGCGTGATCCGGGCCCTCGAGCTCACCGGCCAGTGGTTCGGCAACCACCAGAAGTTCGCGCACATCGCGCTCGAGGAAGTGGCCGACGTGCCCGATCCGAGGATCCTCGAGCTCGGCTCCGGCCACGGCGGGCTGTCGGCCAAGCTGCTGGAGATGCATCCGACCGCACGGCTCACCGTCACCGACGTCGAACCCGACTCGGTGGCCGCGATCGCGGCCGGCGAGCTCGGCGACGACCCCCGCGTCACCGTGCGCGAGATGGACGCCACCGAACATCGACGCCGAGGACGGCCAGTTCGACCTCGCGGTATTCGCACTGTCGTTCCACCACCTGCCGCCTGCCGCGGCGTCGCGGTGATCGCCGAGGGCACCCGGGTGGCCGACAAGTTGCTGATCATCGACCTGCCCCGCCCGCCGACTCCGCTGCACCTGCTGCGGCTGGCGACGATGCTGCCGTTCGCGCCGTTCGTCCCGTTCGTCCACGACGGCGTCATCAGCTCGCTGCGCGCCTACAGTCCGTCGGCGCTGCGGGCGCTCGCCGCCCACGCCGACCCTGCCATCGAGGTCGAATTGCGCGGCGGGCTGCTCAGTCCGCAAGTGGTGGTGGCAACCCGCAACTAGGCTCGCCTGGTGGGCGAAGAGGTCACCAAGACCGAATACAGTCGCGCGCACCGCCGCGAGTACCGGCGCAAGGTGCAGCTGTGCCTCGACGTGTTCGAGACGATGCTCGCCCAATCCAGCTTCGACGTCGAACGCCCGATGACCGGCATGGAGATCGAGTGCAACCTCGTCGACGCCGACTACCAGCCCGCGATGAGCAACGCGGAAGTCCTGGCGTCGATCGCCGATCCGGCCTACCAGACCGAATTGGGCGCCTACAACATCGAATTCAACGTGCCACCGCGGCCGCTGCCCGGCCGGGCCGCGCTGGAGCTGGAAGGCGAGGTGCGGGCCAGCCTCAACGCCGCCGAGGTGAAGGCGAACGAAGACGGCGCGCACATCGTGATGATCGGCATCCTGCCCACACTGATGCCCGAGCACCTCGCCGGCCGACTGGATGAGCGAGTCGACCCGGTATCAGGCCCTCAACGACTCGATCTTCACCGCGCGCGGCGAGGACATCCTGATCGACATCGCCGGACCCGAGCGGCTCAGCCTGCAGACGGCAGTCGATCGCCCCCGAATCCGCCTGCACCAGCATGCAATTGCATCTCCAGGTCTCCCCCACGGCCTTCGCGCGGAACTGGAACGCCGCCCAGGTGCTGGCCGGACCGCAGCTTGCGCTCGGCGCCAATTCCCCGTACTTCTTCGGCCACCAGCTGTGGGCCGAGACCCGCATCGAACTGTTCGGCCAGGCCACCGACACCCGGCCCGACGAGCTCAAGACCCAGGGGGTGCGGCCCCGGGTGTGGTTCGGCGAGCGCTGGATCACGTCGATCTTCGACCTGTTCGAGGAGAACGTCCGATACTTCCCGTCGCTGCTGCCCGAGCTGTCCGACGAGGATCCCGCTCGCCGAGCTCGCGGCGGGCCGGACGCCGACGCTGCCCGAGCTGCGGCTGCACAACGGCACCATCTATCGCTGGAACCGCCCGGTCTACGACGTGGTGGACGGGCGGCCGCACCTGCGGGTGGAGAATCGGGTGCTGCCTGCCGGGCCCACCGTGGTGGACATGCTGGCGAACTCGGCGTTCTACTACGGGTTGCTGCGCACGTTGTCCGACGACGACCGCCCCATCTGGACGAAGCTGAGTTTCGCTGCGGCGGAACACAACTTCCTCACCGCCGCGCAGCACGGCATGGAGGCACGGCTGTACTGGCCGGGGGTGGGCGAGGTGACACCCGACGAGTTGGTGCTGCGCCAGCTGCTGCCGATGGCCGATGAGGGGCTGCGCCGATGGGGCGTCGCCGCCGAGGTGCGCGACCGCTTCCTCGGCGTCATCGAGGGCCGCGCCAAGTCGGGGCGAAACGGCGCGGCGTGGCAGGTCAGCGACGGTTCACGCGCTGCAGGAACGCGGGCTGACCCGGCCGCAGTCGCTGGCCGAGATGCTGCGGCTGTACTGCGAGCGCATGCACAGCAACGAGCCCGTGCACACGTGGGACGGCCCGGACGCGTGAGCAGGACGTGGGTCTTGGCGATCGTGGTGGGGTTGGCGCTGGTCGGCTGCCGATCGAATCACGTCGCAGGCGCCGGTCCCCTCGAATTCGACCTGAACGAAGTGTTTCCCCTCGGCGGCGGGCAAGAGGCGACCATCAACGGCGAGGGCCTACGAGTGCGCTTCAACGAGGTGCTGGAGGATTCGCGGTGTCCGAAGCGCGTCGAATGCGTCTGGACCGGCCAAGCTCGAATCGCCGTCCGCGTGAACGATCATGGCGACCCGACGCCAGTGGAGTTCAACACGAACCCGGCTCCCGGCCAGAACATGCAACTGGTCCGGGTAGGCGAGCACACCGTCGCGTTGTGGTCACTGGACCCGTATCCGGACGACATCGATCAGTCGATTGCGCTCGAGGATTACCGGGCAACGCTTTTGGTGCAAAAGGCGTAGCACCGACCGCCTAGCTCGGAACGCGTACGTTGGAATCATGACCGATTCGATGAACTCCGAAGTGATGGATTGGGACAGCGTCTACCGCGAGGAAGGCGGCTTCGATGGCCCGCCGCCGTGGAACATCGGCGAGCCGCAGCCCGAGCTGGCGGCCCTTATCCGTGACGGCAAGGTGCGCAGTGACGTGCTCGACGCAGGATGTGGGCATGCCGAGCTGTCGTTGGCGCTGGCGGCCGACGGCTACACGGTCGTGGGCATCGAGCTGACCCCGACCGCGGTGGCGGCCGCGACGAAGGCCGCGCAGGAGCGCAATCTGCCCAACGCCACGTTCGTGCAGGACGACATCACCACCTTCAGTGGTTTCGACGGCCGGTTCAACACGATCATGGACTCGACGCTGTTCCATTCGCTGCCCATCGAGGGCCGCGACGGTTACCAGCGGTCGGTGCACCGCGCCGCTGCCCCCGGCGCCGTCTACTACGTCCTGGTGTTCGCCAAGGGCGCGTTCCCCGCCGAGCTGGAGACAGAAGCCGAACGAGGTCGACGAGGCCGAACTGCGCGAGGCGGTCGGCAAGTACTGGGAGGTCGACGAGATCCGCCCGGCGTTCATCCACGCGAACACGCCCAATGTGCCGGACTTTCCGATCGAGGTACCCCACGATCGCGACGAGAAGGGCCGGGTGAAGTTCCCCGCCTTCCTACTGACGGCGCACAAGGCCTAAAGCGAGCCGAGTGCCGCGGCGAGAGTCTCGACGTCCTCGACGGTCGCGTCGACGTGAGGTGACAGCCGCAGGGCGGGACGCGTCATTTCCCGCGGGGCCCGTTCGATGCCCGCGACGGTGGTGACGATCCGGTGCTCGGCGATCAATCCGGCGCGCACCACCACCGGGTCGATGCCGTCGGGCGGGGTCAGCGTGGTGATGGCGCTTGGCTCGTCGACGGGTTCGACGACCCGCCAGCCCGCGATGCCCGCCAGGGTGGTGCGGGTCATCGCTCCGACCTCGGTCAGTCGGGACCGGATCCGGGCGGGGCCGACGGCAAGGTGCTCACCCAGTGCGACCGAAAAACCAACGTGGGCAGCCACGTTCACTTCACCGTGGGACAGTCTGGCGAGGGTTTCGCCGCTCAGCAGTCCGGGGCGCGCGGCCAGCACGCCGACGCCGCGCGGCCCCGCCGTCCACTTCCGCGATGACGTGTACACCGCGTCGGCGCCGACGTCCACGCAGTCCAGGTGAGCGAACGCCTGGGCGGCATCGACGACGAGCGGGATGCCCTGTTCGCGGCACACCGCGGCGATGGCCGCTCACGGGCTGGACGATGCCGCGGTGGCTACCGAGCGGCGTGATGTGCACCAGGGCAGGCGGGTTGGCCGCCAGGACACCGGCGGCGGCCTCGACGTCGAGGCGCCCAGCGCCGTCGACCGGGAGCATCCGCGTGTCGAATCCGTGCCTGGCCATGGTGAACAGGTTGGGCCCGTACTCGCCGGGCAGGCAGGCCACGGTGCGCGCGCCTTTCCAGTCGCCGAGCAGGATGTCGAGCGCGTGATTGGAACCGGTGGTGAAGACGACGTCGGCGGCGCTGAACCCGGTGAGCGCCGCAACCGCGGCCCGGCCGGCATCGAGCACCGGTGCGGCCAACTTCGGCGGCGACGTAACCGCCGACCTCGGCCTCGTGCTGCGCGTGGCGGGCTGCGGCGTCGAGCACGGCGAAGGTCTGCCGCGAGCAGGCGGCACTGTCGAGGTGTACGCCCGCGACCGGCGGCCGGGCGTCCCGCCAGGCGGTCGCCAAGTCGGCGTCGGGTCACTTGACCGACAGTGACAGGCCGAAGTCCCCTGCGGCGTCGGTCCACCAGTGCGTGCGGCGCAGACCGGCGGCGGCCAGCTCGGCGGTCACGGCGTCGGGCCGGAACTTGCAGGACACCTCGGTCAGCATCTCCTCGCCGGCGGCGAAGTCGACGGTCAGGTCGAGCGCCGACGCGCGACGCGCTGCGAAGTGCTTGCCCGCAGCCACATTTCGATGCGCTCCTCGTCGGCGTTCCAGCGGGCCACGTGATCGAAGGCGTCGAGGTCGAAGTCGGCGTCGAGTTCCCGGTTCACCACCGCGAGCACGTTCTTGTTGAACTGCGCGGTGACGCCTGCACTGTCGTCGTAGGCGCGCACCAGCCGGTCGGTGTCCTTGACCAGGTCGGTGCCCAGCAGCAGGCCGTCGCCGGGCCGCAGGCTGTCCGACAGCGCGCCGAGGAACTCCGCGCGCGGGCCGGTGGTGAGGTTGCCGATGGTCGATCCCGAGGAAGGCCACCAGGCGACGGCCGACCTGGGGGATCTTGCCGAGATGCTCTTCGAAGTCCCCACAGACCGCGTCGATCTCGACGCCCGGGTACTCCTCACCGATGGCGGCTCCCGCCGATTCGAGCACCGACGCGTCGACGTCGAACGGGATGAACCGCCGCAGCGATCCACCGTCGCGCAGCGCGTCCAGCAGGATCCGGGTCTTCTCCGACGTGCCGCTGCCGAGTTCGACGAGCGTGTCCGCACCGGACGCCGCGGCGATGTCGGCGGCCCGGGCGCGCAGGATCTCGGCCTCGGCGCGCGTCGGGTAGTACTCGGGCAGCCGGGTGATCTGGTCGAACAGGTCGCTGCCGACCGAGTCGTAGAACCACTTGGGCGGCAACGACTTCGGTGTCTGGGTCAGCCCGTCGCGCACGTCGCGCCGGAGCGCCCTGGCGGCGGAGTCGGCGGCGAGGTAGTTGGACAACGACAGGGTCATGACCGTCCTTCCAGGGGAGTAAACGTGACTCCGTTGTCGTCGACTTCGACCAGGTGGCGGTCGGGGACTTCCTGCCAGCCGGGGTCGTCGTCGTAGGGTTCGCTGGCCAGCACCACGCCGTCGTCCCGACGCAGCACCGACAGGGTGTCACCCCACGTGGTGGCGAGCATGCGGGAACCGTTGGCGGCCAGGATGTTCAACCGGGCGTTGGGGTCGGCGGCACCGACCTCCACCACGGTGTCACCCAACTCGTCGAGACCGCGCTCGAAGATCAGCGCCGCGAGCAGAGCGCTGTCGACGGTGGATTCGGCGGCCGCCGACTGGGGCAACACCGCCCGGTCGACGACGCCCGTTGTGCGACAGCAGCCAGCTCGCCGTCGGTGAACGGTGCCGACGCCGACGGTTCGATGGGCATGCCGACGGTGGCCGACCGCACCGCGGCCACGACGCAGTCGCTCTCGCAGCGCGGGCGCCACCGACGCGAACGACGCGTCACCCCACAGCGGGGCGGCACTGCGCCACCGTCGCGCGTATCGGCCGTCGAAGAAGCCCACGCCCCAGCCGTCGGCGTTCATCAGGCCGTGCTTCTGGCGCCGCGGCGAATACGACTGCACGAGCAGGCCATGCGGCCGATCGAGCACCAGCGACGCCACCGACACCGGCGCTCCCAGCCACCCGAGATGCCTACACATCAGGCGTCCCACGCCAGCCGGACACCCGAGAAGATCTGGCGCCGGATCGGATGATCCCAGTTGCGGAAGCTGGGCCGCACGATGCTCGCCGCGACCGCCCAGGAGCCGCCGCGCAGGACTCTGTAGTCAGCCCGTCGAAGAACGGCTGCGAGTACTGCTCGTAGAGCATCGGCGTGAAGCCGGGCCACGGCCGCAGCGGCGAGGTGGTCCACTCCCACACGTCGCCGAGCATCTGTTCCGCGCCGTACGCCGACGCCCCGGCCGGGTAGGCTCCGACCGGCGCGGGCCGCAGCGCGTCACCGCCCAGATTCGCCAGCGCGGCGGTGGGTTCCGTTGCACCCCACGGGAACCGGCGACGCTCCCGCGCGACGGGATCCCATGCGCACGCCTTCTCCCACTCCACCTCGGTGGGCAGCCGGGCACCGGCCCACGCCGCGTACGCCTCGGCCTCGAAGTACGTCACGTGCTGCACGGGCTCGTCGCCGGGAAGCTCCTCGACGTGGCCGAACCGTGGTGCCGGACTGCCGTCGGTCGATCCCCAGAACAGCGGCGCAACGAGACTCGGCGTCGCGGCGATGCGACCAGCCCCGCTCGGACCACCACCGCGGCTCGCGGTAGCCGCCGTCGTCGATGAACTGCCGCCACTCCGCGTTGGTGACGGGCACCCGACCGATGCGGAAGTCGGCACGTCGACGACGTGCGCGGACCGTTCGTTGTCCAGCGAGTAGCGGCTCGTCCGCCGCGTCGACGCCGAGCACGAACGGACCGCCGGCGACCAGCACCGACGTGCCCGCGACACCGGGCCTGCCGGGCGGCAGCGGAGCACCGCGATCGAGCAACGCGGGCCCCGAGCGCAGGTTCAGCGCCTGCAGCATGGTCTCGTCGTGCTGATTCTCGTGACTGACGACGAGTCCGAAGTTGAACTCGGTCACCGGCCGTCCTCGGGCATGGCATCGAGACCGTCGAGCGCCTTGTTCCGGACGGTCGCGCAGTAGGACCGCGCTGTCGGACGGGCTGAGCAGCGGAAGGTCGACCCTGCTGGCCCGGGAGTTCAGGAAGGCGTCGTAGCAGCCGCTCGACCTGCGGTTCCAACATGCCGGGCCGTCGCGGGTCGTTGCCGCGCAGCAGCCACAGCTCCTCCTGCCAACCGATGTGGGCGAGGTCCCACACCAGCGGGCTCATCAGCGGGTCGTACTGGCGCAGCAGTTCGGCGTCGTCGAACTCGACCAACCGCAGTGTGCGGTCGCGCGCCCGGGTCGAGCTCCCGCGCCAGCAGTTCGCGTGTGCGTCACGCATCGCCCTTCGCCAGTTGGCTCACCGCCGCGGCGATGCCGCTGTCGACGACCCGATCGGAGAAGTCGTCGGCCGGACAGCGGCCCTGCTCCACCTGCGACAGCAGCCGCGCCATCGCGTCGGCCAATTCGGTCGGGAGCACGGTCGGCGGCGGCGCCGACGCAGCGGACCGCCGCCTCCTGCAGCCGCTGGTCGCCGAGCCCGACCCGCGCGGCGCGATCCCACGCCGTGGCGACCGATTCGGTGGCCTCGGCGGCGATGTCGGCCGCGCGTCGGGTCGTCGAGCAGCGTGACGAGGGTGAACACCACGGCGGGCCACACGTCGTCGGGCACGCTGTCGAGGTAGCGGATCTCGAGGAATCCGCGCGGCCGCACCGGCGGGAACAGCGTGGTCAGGTGGTAGTCGAGGTCGGCCTCCGTCGGGCGGCGCCCGTCCGAGCAGCGTGGTGCCGTCGGCCCAGTCGGCGAACGGCACCCAGTCGGTCACCGGGCACGGCGTCGGGTGCGTGCACCAGCATCACCGGCGCCCGCAGCGCGTAGCGCGCCCAGTCGTCGGCCGGGTCGTCGCCGCTCGGCACCGAGGATCGGGCCGCAGCGCGCCGAGTCGAGCTGGCTCCACACGCGCTGCCGGGTGCTGCGCCAGCCGGAGAACTCGCCGCCGAGCAGCGGGGAGTTCGCCGAGATCGCGATCATCGTCGGCCCAAGCGCGTGGGCGAGCCGCACCCGCGCGGCCCAGCCGTCGCGCGGGCCCGCGTCGACGTTGACCTGCACCGATGCGGTCGAGGTCATCATCGCGGCGCCGGCCGCGCCGGTGTCGCTGGCCTCGAAGAACCGCTCCATGGCGCGGTAGCGCGCGCCGGGGTTGACGCGCTTGGCGGGCCGCAGCGGATCGGCACCGAGCAGGACCAGGCCGAGCCCGTTGGCGGCGAAGGCCTCTTGCAGCACCGCCCGGTCGGCGCGCATCGCGTCGATGGCCGCCAGCGGCGCCGTCGCAGGGCGGGCCGGAGAGTTCGACCGCGCCGCCGGGTTCGACGGTGATCGCGCTGCCACCTGGCAGGTCCGGCACGGTGCCGATGACTTCGGTCAGCTCGTCCCAGCCCGGGCGGCGCATCGGGTCGGTCAGGTCGAAGCAGTGCGCCTCGATCTCCAGGCCGACCTTGCCGACGGGTCCGTCCCGCAGGCACTCGCCGCCGATGTGCAGTGCGGCGGCATCTGGCGGTCGGAGACTTCAGGCGATTTTCGGCCTGGCGCAGGTCCGTAGCGGTGGTCATGTCAACCATCCCCTCCGGGTGCGGACACGGATCACGCGCGATCGTCGCCATCCCCTCCATCTTCCAGAGGGCACCGACAAAGTCGCGCGATTTTCCGCGTCCGCCCCCTGCCCGTGCGTCCAGGCGTCCGCGACCGTTACTGACCGAGGGTGTTCTGCATCGCCCCGGCCAGCACGTTCACCGCGGGCCCGCCGTTGCCGGGCTGACAGACTTTCGCTTGCAGCAGAACGTTCTCGCGCAGCCGGGTCTGGGTGAAGCACCGACGGTCAGTACCCGCTTCCTGCTTCATCCACACCGCATCGTTCGCCGTCGGCGGACGCCCCGTGAACGACCACACCTCGGTGACGAAGTTCGTCGAGGTGCATCGCGGTGGTCTGTGCCCGCACAGCCGACCGTCCTGTCGGTCGACCCGGTGAAACGCCCTGGTGGCCGCGTCGTTGGTGGCGAACACCCCGACGGCCTGCTTGACCATGTTGGTGTCGTCGTTCGCCGCGCGCTGCGCCACCGCGCCGTTGAACGACGCGAGGTCGGGATCGTCGTAGACCTCGGGCAGCCCGATGTCGGCCCAGTTGTTGCACTCCGGGACGTCGACGTAGAAGCCCTGGAACGGTGTCGGTGAACGTCGACTCCCACGTCATCGGGGCGCCGACGATGTTGCCGACCGAACCCTTGCCGAGCACGGCGTAGGACACCACGCCGGGATCGGACGGGCGCGCGGCCGCCGGTGCCGCCGCAGCCAGCGCGAGGCCGACCACGAGGCCCACGCTGGCAAGCCCCATCGTCGGGACGCGCACGCAATTAGACCTTCGCCGACAGCGTTACGTCGATGTTCCCGCGGGTGGCCTTGGAGTACGGGCACACGCCGTGCGCCTTCTCCATGAGGTCGTCGGCGACGCTCTGCTCCAGGCCGGGCAGGTAGCCGATGAGGTGGGCGGTCGAGGCCGAAACCACCCTCGGAGTCCTTGCCGAAGCCGATCTGCGCGGTGATGCCGCTGGCGTCGTCGATGGCGATCTTCTCGTTGCGCGCGACCAGGCGCAGCGCACCGAGGAAGCAGGCGGACTAGCCGGCCGAGAACAGCAGTTCGGGGTTGACGCCCTCGCCGCTGCCACCCATCTCCTTGGGCGGACGGGTGTCGAGGTCGATCTTGCCGTCGGTGGACTTGACGTGGCCGTCGCGGCCGCCGCCGGTGGCCGTGGATTCTGCGGTGTAAACGACTTCGATGCTCATGGGCTCGATCATGCCAGTTGCGCACGACGGACGGAAGGGCCAGATTCAGGCGTCAGAAGATCGTCAGCGTGCAGTACGTGCGCGGCGGCGACGGGTACGGCCACGCGTACTCGCCCGACGTTCGACGGGCACGCCTGCTGGTCGCGGACGTCGAGCCGCTGAGTGACCTGGACGAGCAGACCCTGCTGCTGCCGATCGGTGCAGTCGGCCAGCTGCACCATGCCGATCGGCATGTCGAGCACGTAGCAGTGGTCGGCGACGAGGTTGGGCACCAGGCACAGCCGCGACGTCGACGGATCTGCGAATTGCGTTGGCAGATGCTGATATTCGTTGCTCGGGCAGGCACCGGCCGAGTTGGTGGTGGCGCCGACGGTGTAGCTCGGGTCGGCGCTGCAGCGACCTTGGCGGCCTTCAGGGTGGCGGGCGCCGCGGGGGTGCCCGCCGGGATCGCGACGCAGTCGCCGACCGCGAACACCGTGGCGCCCTCACGGGCCAGCGGTCTCGCCGTCGCAGTCCGCACCCGCTGAGCGCCGCGAGCCAAGGCCACCACCACGGCAATGAGCAGCCAACGGGACTCCGGCGAGCGCTTCATGGTTAGCGACACTGTCACGAATCACGCGCCGACGCCACACCTTGCCCAAAGTTCTCAATAGTCCCACAGACCCCACCAGAATCACACGGCATTGTGATTCTCCGGCGTGTCGTGTCGCTCGGCTGAACTACGATCCGCGCGAGTCAGACGCATCAGTGCGCTCCGTTGGGCCATCGGTGGGCATTGCGTCTGCGAGCCGCTAGGTTCCGGCCCGGACGCCCTCCTCGATCTTCTTGCCGAGGTCGGGGTCGACGTTGCGCCAGTACTCGAACACCCGCGACAGCACCGGCTCCTTCACGCCGTCGGACACGTGGCCGATGACGTTGTGGCCAAGCCGTTCCCGCTGCCTCGTCGTCGAGGACCTCGCGGACCAGCGTGCCCGCCTGACCCCAGTCGTCGTCCTCGGGCCGCAGCGTGTACGCGGTGCGGACCATGTCGCCGTCGGACATCCAGTGCACCTCGGCGACGCGCTTCGGGTCGTCGGCCACGGGACCGCCCATGGAGTTCGGCGCGTACACCGGGTCGGTGACGTTGCGGATCCGCATCGCGCCGTCCTTGGAGTAGCTGTTGCACCTCGACCTTTGGCTCGTTGACCGGGATCTGCTTGTAGTTCACCCCGAGCCGGGCGCGGTGCGCGTCGGAGTAGGAGAACCCACGGGCCAGCAGCATCTTGTCCGGGCTCAGTCCGGTGCCGGGCACGATGTTGTTCGGCTCGAACGCCGCCTGCTCGATCTGCGCGTGGTAGTCGACGACGTTGCGGTCCAACGTCATCGTGCCGACGTCGATCAGCGGGTAGTCGCCGTGCGGCCACACCTTGGTCAGGTCGAACGGGTTGAACCGGTAGGTCTTGGCGTCCTCGAAGGGCATGATCTGCACCTTCAGCGACCAAGTCGGGTGCTCGCCGTTCTCGATCGCGTCGTACAGGTCGCGCTGGTGGTAGTCACCGTCCTCGCCCGCGATCCGGTCGGCGTCCTCCTGGGTGAGGAAGTCGATGCCCTGATCGGTCTTGAAGTGGTACTTCACCCAGAACAGCTCACCGGCCGCGTTGAGCCAGCTGTAGGTGTGGCTGGAGTAGCCGTTCATGTGCCGCCAGGTCTTCGGGATGCCGCGATCGCCCATCAGCCAGGTCACCTGTGCGCCGACTCGGGCACCAGCGTCCAGAAGTCCCACTGCATGTTGTGGTCGCGCAGGTTGTTGGCGGCCATGCGTTTCTGGGAGCGGATGAAGTGCTGGAACTTCATCGGGTCGCGGATGAAGAAGACCGGGGTGTTGTTGCCGACCATGTCGAAGTTGCCCTCGGACGTGTAGAACTTCAGCGCGAATCCGCGCGGGTCGCGCCAGGTGTCTGGGCTGCCACGCTCGCCGGCCACCGTCGAGAACCGGGTCAGCGTCTCGGTCTTGGCGCCCGGCTGGAACACCGCCGCCTTGGTGTACTGGCTGACGTCGTTGGTCACCTCGAAGTGGCCGAACGCGCCGCCGCCCTTGGCGTGCGGCTGGCGCTCCGGGATGCGCTCCCGGTTGAAGTTGGCCATCTGCTCGATCAGGTAGTGGTCCTGCAGCAGGATCGGGCCGTCGGGGCCGACGGTGAGCGAATGTTCGATCGCTGGGTACCGGATTACCGGCATCGTTCGTGGTGAATCTTGTCGGTCATCGTCTGACTCATCTCCTCGGTCGTGGGGTGGGCTGTCTCCACGAAGGGCCGAGTACCCCCTATCGCCTGGAATACGCCAAGACGGCGGGGCAACCGACGACCGATCGTCGATGCCCCGCCGAATCGAAGAGGAGCGCTTACCGGATCAGCGGCCCGGCGGCGTCGGGACCGCCGAGGGGCCCTGCCCAGGTGCGCCCGGTGCGCCCGGTCCACCGGGGAATCCGCCTGGCCCGCCGGGGAATCCGCCCGGTCCGCCGGGGAACATGAAGCCGGGGCCTTGCCGGAACATCGGCCCCATCGGAGGTCCACCGCGATGCATTTGTGAATCGCCGCCACGGTGGTGGTGATGACCCCAGCCGCCGCCGAAGCTCTTGCCCGCGTGGAAGCCGAACATGAAGCCGCTGCCGAAGATGACCGCGACGATGAACACGATGCCCGCCACGATGCCGACCCAAGCGGCGACCTGGTTGAGCTTGCTGGGCCGACGGTCGTGCGGTGGCGGAGGAGGCGGCGCCGCAGGCGGATCTGCTGGCGCCGGTGGAGCGGTGATGGGACCTGTGGTGGGTTCGATGGACGTCGTTGGTTCGCTCATGTCCCCGATGATCCAAGCCCTGGTGAGGCGGTTCTATTGAATCAGTTATGAATCAGCTGTGAAGGACGGAAGGCCTTCAGGCAGCCCTCCGAGTCAGCGACAGCTGACCAGCCCCGCGCGGGTAGCTCAAAATGCAATTTCCCGATATTCACGTGAGCGTCAGTGTTTACTGTGTCCAGCCGTCACGGCCGGGTGGACTACCAAGTTTGCGTCCCAGCCGGAACGCAGAGCCGTCGACATGCCTATTGGAGGCAGGTGGGGGACCCTGTCGCGGCGAAGCCACGGTTGTGGCGGCCTGGACCCGCCCAGACCCCGCGGCAAGGTCCGACCTATCGAGTGCCTTTGCCGACTACGGCTTGAACGGGTTCACCGCGAACTGGGACCTGCGCGTTGATTGACGCAAGTTCTGACGGCAGCGCTACGAACCCGCAGTTCAGTCGGATGGTGGTGACGATTACGAAAAGTTGCCGAAAGTTCTACTGCGGACGGGCGTAGTTTTCAGTCGATGAGGTTCGCCGATGGTGCCGACTACTTCAAGGCCGTTGAAAGGCAGCCACTGATGTCGGCGACAACGGAGCGTCTGCAGTTGGGACGGGGTTCTTCGGCACCATCAAAGGTCTCGCACAGGGCCCGTTCAGGGTGTCCTCGCTGCGGCGGTCCGGATCGCCGTTGCACGAGGTTGGCCGCCTAAGGTTCCGGGCATGGTGACTGCATCTTGGTTCGGGATCACAGGGTTGTACCGGGTGCTGGTGTGAGGTCGCTCCTGGCCGCGTCGACGCATGCGCAAGCGGCTGGCGTCATCGCCCCCCTCGGGGTGGAAGTCGCATTCCTGGTCGCGAGCATCGCCGCCGCCGTGCTCGGTGCGATCGTCGCGATGGAGATGCGACGCAGTCCGCTTGTGTGGGCGATCATCAGCTTCGTCGCCACGCTCTGCGTGGCCAGCGCAGTCCACGCAGTGATCTGAGATCTGCAGCCCAACTGCGGTCTACAGACCCGAGCGTTCCCCTGCGTTTCCGGGATAGGGGTAATTGCTCGGATGCCAGAGATGCGCCGTGAGGTAGAGGCATCGCCGGTGACGGGCCGAGTCGTTGGGGTTGTCGCTCGCAAATCGGGGGATTTCCCCGATTTGCGAGCGGGCCGGTTTACGTCCTTGTAGATTCTTCACTGGCGGGCCGGGGGGCCGTGCTACCAAGTCTCGCGCGACGACGCGGGAACCGTGAGAGCGTCCATCGGGGGCGACGATTACCAACTGTCACGGTCGCTGCCCTCCGGCCATGGCCGTCGTCTCATCGAACTCTCCCGACCACGGTCACGGTCCAGCGGGCGTTGGGACACTCCTCCCCAGCGTCGACCAGGTATTCGGTGCTGCTGCGGACGCACGGCGGACGGAAGCCGCAAAAACACCTGCTGACTAGGGCTTGAACGGGTTCACCGCGAACTGGATGACGCGGTAGGGCGCGTTGTCGCCCGCGGCAAGGTGTTCCACTGGCTGACGAACACCCGCAACTCGTCGAGCGTGGAGCCCGGCGAGATGTACCCGCCGTACGGCTGGGCCAGCCGGTTGTCCTCGGGCGACGGCAAGTCGTCCGCCACGTCGGGCCAGTCGCCGGCGAACACCACCGTCGTCACCGGCGCGGTGCCGAGTTGGGTCGGGTCGTCGGCGACGCGGACCTCCATGTTGCCGGTGCTTGCGTTGAAGTACGACAGCACCGTCTTGCCGTCGATCTGGCGGATGCTCATCTCCCCGACCTTGTCCGGCCACAGCGGCGTCGGCGGCTTCTTCCACCCGCCGCCGGGAGCGCCCGACCACGCCTGCCAGCTGGACCGGTCGGTGAAACCCTGCGGCGTGGCGCGGTAGAGCTCCACCGGCCCGCTGCGGTCGAAGTCGTTGGCCACGATGTACACCCAGCCGCTGGGTGAGTCGGCCGTCGGGATCGGGTCGTAGTAGCCGCTGATCTGCGACTGGCGTCCACCCGCATAGTCGCCGGGCCGCTCCGACTTCGGCACCGTCGGCCAGCTCCCCCTCGCCGGATCGGCCTTCACCAGACGCGACGTCGCGGGCACCAGGTCCTTGGTGGTGGTCACCAGCATGTAGTTCTCGCGATTGATCTCGACGACGCCCGCGGGCAGCTGCGACGATCCCGGCGGCGTCGGATCGGCGAGCAGCGGCTTGTCGGTACCGGTGACGCCGAAGTAGCGCACCCCGGTCGGCTCGTCGACCGAATCCGTGTCGACGTGCAGGGCGACCGGCGAGAAGTGCGGGCCGAACGCGACGCCCTGTCCGGCGAAGCTGTCGCCGCACACCTGCAGGAGGCCGCTCGGAAACTCCATGAACTCACACAGGTCGGTGGCACCGATGCCGTAATCCCTTGTCGGCGTGCCAGTTCCGGCGGTCGGGCCGATGCGCATCGACCTGGCCGGGCGCCAACGGCGGCAGCACCGGCGATGGGCGCGGGCGCGGGCGGATCGGCGGCGGCAGCACCGGATCGTCACGGTCAGGCACGCGCACAAGCCGCGCACGGCCGACCGCAGCGCGGATCACAACTGCGCGGCGAGCAGCTCGGCGATCTGAATGGTGTTGAGCGCGGCACCCTTTCGCAGGTTGTCGCCGGACACGAACAGCGCAAGCCCGCGACCGTCGGGCACACCAGGATCTTGGCGGATCCGGCCGACCAGCGAGTCGTCCACGCCCGCGGCGGCCAGCGGCGTCGGCACGTCGACGAGCGTCACCCCTGGTGCACCGTCGAGGATCTCCCGCGCGCGGTCCGGCGAGATGGGCCTGGCGAACTCGGCGTTGATCGACAACGAGTGGCCGGTGTACACCGGCACCCGCACGCACGTCCCGCTGACGAGAAGGTCCGGGATGCCGAGGATCTTGCGGCTCTCGTTGCGCAGCTTCTGGTCCTCGTCGGTCTCGCCGGAACCGTCGTCGACGTAGGAGCCCGGCCAGCGGCACCACGTTGAAAGCGATTGGGGCGACGTACTTCTGCGGGCGCCGGGAACTCGAGCGCCGAGCCGTCGTGCACCAGTTGCTCGCTGTCCTCGACCACGGCGCGCGCCTGGCCGAAGAGTTCCTCGAACGCCAGCCAGCCCGCTGCCGGACACGGCCTGGTAGGTCGAGGCGATCATCCGGACCAGCTGCGCCTCGTCGTGCAGCACCTTGAGCACCGGCATCGCGGCCATGGTGGTGCAGTTCGGGTTGGCGATGATGCCCTTCTTGAGGTTCCCGGCGCGACTGACGTCGCGCTCGAAGTTGACCTCCGACACCACCAATGGGACGTCGGGGTCCTTGCGGAACGCCGACGAGTTGTCGATGACGACCGCGCCCGCTGCGGCGAACCGCGGCGCCTGCACCCGCGACATCGTCGCGCCCGCGGAGAACAGCGCGATGTCCAGACCCCGACGGGATCGGCGGTCTCGGCGTCCTCGACCTCGATCTCCTGGCCGCGGAACGACAGCTTCTTGCCCTGCGAGCGCGCCGAGGCGAAGAACCGCACCGACGTCGCGGGGAAGTCGCGCTCCTCCAACAGACTTCCGCATCACCTGGCCGACCTGTCCGGTCGCGCCAACCACTCCGATCGACACCATTTAGATCCCGCTTCCTGCGTACACGATCGCCTCTTCCTCGCCGCCGAGTCCGAAGGCCTCGTGCAGTGCCAGGACCGCCTTGTCCAGCTCGGTGTCCTTGACCAGCACCGAGATTCGGATCTCGGAGGTCGAGATGAGGTCGATGTTGACGCCGACGGCGGCCAGCGCCTCGCAGAACGTGGCCGTGACGCCCGGATGGCTGCGCATGCCTGCCCCGACGAGCGACACCTTGCCGATGTGATCGTCGTAGAGCACTGCGCTGAAACCGATCTCGTTCTGCAGCGAGGACAGCTTCTCCACCGCGCCCGGCCCGCTCTCGCGCGAGCAGGTGAACGTGATGTCGGTCTTGCCGTCCTCGACCTTGGACATGTTCTGCAGCACCATGTCGATGTTGACGTCGGCGTCGGCGACGGCGCGAAACACCTTGGCGGCGTAGCCCGGAACGTCGGGCAGGCCGACGACGGTGACCTTGGCCTCGCCACGGTCGTGTGCGACTCCGGTGAGGATGGCGTCTTCCATCGGGATGTCCTCCATCGATCCTTTGACGAGCGTGCCCGGCCTTGTCGGAGTACGACGACCGAACGTGGATCGGAACGTCGTAGCGGCGGGCGTATTCCACGCAGCGCAGCATGAGCACCTTGGCCCCGCACGCCGCCATCTCGAGCATCTCCTCGAAGCTGACGGTGTCCAGGTGCCGTGCGTTCGGCACGATGCGCGGGTCGGCGGTGAAGATGCCGTCCACGTCGGTGTAGATCTCGCACACGTCGGCGTGCAGCGCGGCGGCCAGGGCGACGGCGGTGGTGTCCGATCCACCACGACCCAGCGTGGTGACGTCCTTGCTGTCCTGGCTGACGCCCTGGAAGCCGGCGACCAGCACGATCAGACCTTCGTCGAGCGCGTCGCGCAACCGGCCGGGGGTGACGTCGATGATCTTGGCGTTGCCGTGCGTGCCGGTGGTGATCACGCCGGCCTGCGAGCCGGTGAAGGACCGCGCCTGGGCGCCGAGCGAGTAGATGGCCATGGCGACCAGGGCGTTGGAGATGCGCTCGCCCGAGGTCAGCAGCATGTCCATTTCGCGCGGCGGCGGTGCCGGGCTGACCTGGCGGGCGAGGTCCAGCAGGTCGTCGGTGGTGTCACCCATCGCGGAGACGACCACGACGACGTCGTTGCCTGCCTTCTTGGTCTCGACGATGCGCTCGGCGACGCGGCGGATCCGGTCGGCGTCGGCCACCGAAGATCCACCGTACTTCTGTACGACGAGCGCCACTGTCTGCCTTCCGTGCTGAGAGTTCCAACAAAGGATAATGCGTCTGCGCACCCGGTTTACTCCGCCGGTAGCGTCAGGATGTGGTCAAGAAACCCACCGACGAGCGCTTGCGCGAGGAGCAGAAGGCCGCCGACGAGCGCTGCGCAGGAGCAGGCGACAACTCGCCGCGCCGAGACCCGGTGCCGATTCACCCCGACATCGCCGCGCGCTGGAGCCCTCGCGCCTTCGACCCGGACGCGGTCGTGACGGGCGAGCAGGTGACCGCCCTGCTCGAGGCCGCGCGATGGGCGCCGACGTGGGGTCACCGCCAGCCGGTGCGGTTCGTCGTCGGGCTGCGCGGCGACGAGACGTTCACCGCCATCGCCGGTGTGCTCAAGCGCGGCAACCGCTACGCGCACGACGCCGGAGCGCCTGATCCTGCTGGCTGCCGACGACGGGCCCGACGAGAAGACCGCGCTGTACTCGTCCGTCGACGTCGGCGCGGCCATGGCCAACATGACCATCGAGGCGGTGTCCCGCGTCGCTGATCGTGCACCCGATGGCCGGCTTCGACGCCGACGCGGCCAGCGACTGCGTTCGCGATTCCCGACGGGGTGCGTCCGCTGGTCGTGGTCGCGGTCGGCTCCCTCGGCGACTATGCGACGTGCGGCGCCCGAGATCGTGGAACGCGACGCGCGCCCCCGGGAACGGCTTCCGCTCGAAGACGTCGCCTTCACGGGCAGGTGGGGGTCCGCGTTCACGCCGGGCACGTCGTCGCCAGCTGTTTGACCTGGGCTTCGAACTGGTCGTTGAAGAGGGTGACCGCCATCGCTGCCGGGGGCATTGCCGCACCGGGTGCGGTGTGCGCGCTCTGAGCGTCGAAGTCGATGCGCGCACGGACCAGTCGATCCGCGGTCTGCGCCATGTCGATCGCCGGCCCGGTCAGGTCGGCCGCCGTGACCTTCGCCGCCCGGTCAGCCAGTCCGTCCGCCCAGTTCCGGTAGTCGGACTCGCTGGGCTCGGTCGCCTTCTCGTAGGACCCGGCTTCCGGGACGTGGGTCTTGGCGTTCATCGCTTCGATCTGAGTCTTGTTGAACGACAGCAGCTCTCGCACGGGAGCACATTCAGCTGAGGACGGGCCACGGAAGAACACCCACCAGATGCCAGTTCCGACGAGGATGGCCACCAACACCACGACCGTCGTCAGTGGCTTCACTCGTCTCACGCCTCGATGCTGACACAACACCGATTGCTGGTCGCTACGAGGCCTGGATGTGATCTTGATGACGTTACGTAGCCGCAACACCGCAATCCTGTCTACGTAACAGAAACATCGGTTACTGCCAGTGATCGGTCCGATGGCGGCCGCACCACTGGTTGGAGATGTTGATGGATACAGGAACCACGGCATTCATGCTGTGTTGCATCATCGGCCTGACGCTGATGATTCCCGGGCTCGCGCTGTTCTACGGCGGCATGGTCTCGGTCAAGAGCTCGACCAACATGATGATGATGACGTTCGGCGCAGCAGCTCTCGTCGGCGTGCTGTGGGTGCTGTTCGGCTTCTCGATGTCGTTCGGCACCTCCTACGGCGGCTTCGTCGGCAGCCTCACCGAGTTCGCGGGAATGAAGGACCTGCTGGAGTCGCAGACCACGATCTCGGGCCTGCAAGTGACCCTGTTCGCCCTGTTCCAGGCCTTGTTCGCGGCGATCACCGTGGCGCTGGTCTCGGGTGCGGCAGCCGACCGGATGAAGTTCAGCGCGTGGATGGTCTTCGCGGGACTCTGGGCGGTGCTGGTGTACTTCCCCGTCGCGCACTGGGTGTTCGCGGTCAACGGCGTGGTGACTCCTGACGCGATCGGCGGCTGGATCGCCAACAGCCTGAAGGCGATCGACTTCGCCGGCGGCACCGCGGTCCACATCAACGCAGGCGCTGCCGCCCTGGCCGTCGCGATCGTGCTCGGCAAGTCGGCGAGTTGGGGCACGCTGCGCAAGCCGCACAACGTGCCGCTGACCCTGCTGGGCGCGGGCCTGCTGTGGGCCGGGTGGTACGCGTTCAACGGCGGCTCGGCTCTTGCAGCGGGCAACTCCGCCGCCATCGTCATGGTCACGACCTTCGTCGCGACCTGTGCCGCAACGCTCGCCTGGCTCGCCGTCGAGAAGGTCAAGGACGGACACGTCACCGGTGTCGGTGCTGCGGCAGGGGCCATCACCGGCCTCGTCGCCATCACTCCCGCCTGCGGTGCCGTCACACCAGTCGGCGCGATCATCCTTGGCCTGATCGCTGGTGCGATCTGCCCGTTCGCGGTGGGGCTGAAGTCGAAGTTCGGCTACGACGACTCACTCGACGTCGTCGGCGTGCACCTTGTCGGCGGTGTCATCGGCACCCTGCTGATCGGCTTCCTCGCGAGTGCGGGCATGCCGAACAAGGTCAACGGCTTGTTCTACGGCGGCGGTTTCGATCAGCTGTGGAGGCAGGCAGTCGCAGCAGGCGCCGTGATGGTGTATTCGTTCACGGTCGCGTTCATCATCGCCTTCGCCATCAAGAAGACGATGGGCATTCGCGTGGCTCCCGAGGACGAGGAGAGTGGCATCGACGCGAAGTTGCACCGCGACGCGGCGTACGAACTGCAGCCTGCATGACGAGCGCTTGCGCGAGGAATCGACGGCCGATGACGAGCGCTTGCGCGAGGAATCCAAGGCCATGAGACCGGCCCCGACCGGCGCGCTTCGCCCCGCGCCGGTCGGGGCTTTCCACGCTGCACCGAGTTTCCTACTGTGATACTTTGATTCCCAATAAGAGACAGGGATTGCCACGATGACGACTGCACCTTCCATGACCAGCGACTCCCTCGCGGGGCTCGCACGGGAAGCCGGCACCAAGTTCATCCTCGCGCTGTTCGTGGACCTGCGCGGCAAGCCGTGCGCCAAGCTGGTGCCCGTCGAGGCCATCGATCTGCTGGCCAGCGAAGGCGTCGGCTTCGCCGGCTACGCCGTCGGCGCCATGGGCCAGGAGCCCAAGGACCCCGACTTGATGGCGCATCCCCGACCCGGCCTCCTTCACCCCGATCCCCTTCATCAAGGAGGGGCTGGCGATCGTGCACTGCGACCCCCACGTCGAGGGCGCGCCGTGGCCGTACGCACCACGCGTCATCCTCAAGTCGCTGATCCAGCGCGCCGCCGACGCCGGGTTCGAACCGTGGGTCGGCGCGGAGGTGGAGTACTTCCTGCTCAGCCGCAACGCCGACGGCAGCCTGGCCACCGCCGACACCGCCGACACCGCCGCGCAGCCCTGCTACGACGCCCGCGGCGTCACCAGGATGTACGACCACCTGACCACCATCTCGTCCGCGATGAACGGGCTCGGGTGGTCGAACTACGCCAACGACCACGAGGACGGCAACGGGCAGTTCGAGCAGAACTTCCAGTTCGCCGACGCACTCACCACCGCCGACCGGGTGATCACGCTGCGCTACCTGTTGTCGATGATCGCCGCCGAGCGCGGGCATGATCGCGACGTTCATGCCCAAGCCGTTCGCGAGATCGCACCGGCACCGGCCTTCACCTGCACCTGTCCCTGACGAGCGGCGGCACCGCGGTGTTCCCAGTCGACCCCTCCGACTCGGACGGTCGCGGCCTCGGCCTGTCCCCGACCGCGTACTCGTTCATCGGTGGCATCCTCGATCACGCCTGCGCGCTGCAGGCCGTGGTCGGTCCAACGGTCAACTCGTACAAGCGAACCGGGGCGCTCACCACGGCGTCCGGCGCATCGTGGGCGCCGAGGCGGCCAACCTATGGCGGCAACGACCGGACGCACTACATCCGGGTGCCCGACGACCAGCGCGTGGAGTTGCGGGGTGGCGACGGATCGGCCAACCCGTATCTCGCGATCGCCGCCGCGCTCGGTGCCGGCATCGACGGCATCAAGCGCAGCCTCGATCCAGGCGCGGTCGGGGCCGCCGCCGACGAGCGACCGACACTGCCCCCGACCCTTCTGCACGCCGTCGACGAACTCGAGGGCGACCAGGTGATCACGGGCGTGCTCGACGCGGCGGGCGACGGGGTTGCGAGCTACTTCGCCACCATCAAGCGCGACGAATTCTTCGCCTATCACAGCTCGGTCAGCCCGTGGGAGATCGAGCAGTACCTCACCGCGTTCTGATCGTCGACAACCGAAGGGAGGCAAGCGATGTGCGGAATCGTTGGATTGCACCTGCGCACGCCAGAACTGTATCCACGGCTCGGTGAGTTGCTCACCGGAATGCTCTGTGAGATGTCCAACCGCGGCAGTGACTCCGCGGGCGTTGCCGTGTACGGCGACCCGGTGTGGACCCCGCCGGGCCGGGGTTGCGTGTCACTTCTCCAAGTCGACTACGACGACGAATCGATCAGCGCGGCAGTCGGTTCCGCGCTAGGAGCCGATGTCTCCGCGACGACGATCGGCGACACCCGGCTACTGACGGCCGACACCGACTCCGAAACCCTGCTTGCCGCGGCCAAGGCTGCGTACCCGAACGCGCTGGTGGCCGGCTTCGGCGCGGACCTGGCCGTGCTCAAGGGGGTAGGCGATCCCGCGACGCTGACGCAGTCGTGGGGACTGGCGAGGGCCACGGGCTGGCAGGGCGTCGGCCACACCCGAATGGCCACCGAGTCGGCGGTGACGCCGTCGGGCGCCCACCCGTACGCCGTCGGGCCCGAGCAGTGCCTGGTGCACAACGGCTCCTTCGCCAACCACGCCACCATCCGACGCGAATTGCTGTCCAGCGGTGTGCGATTCGACAGCGAGAACGACACCGAGGTCGGCGCCCGCTTCGTCGCGAGCAGGCTGGCCGACGGCCGCGACGTGGAGACCGCACTGAAGGAGCTGTGCGCCACCTTCGACGGCTTCTACACCTTGCTGGTCTCCAACCGGGACTCGTTCGCGGTCGTCCGCGACGCGATCGCGTGCAAGCCCGCCGTCATCGCCGAGACCGCCGACTGGGTGGCGATGGGCAGCGAGTACCGCGCGTTGTCGGGTCTGCCCGGCGTCGAGAAGGCCGCCATCTGGGAGCCGGAGCCGGAGGTGGTCTACGCATGGACACGGTGACGAGCTACGACCTCGCGAACAACACCGCTGCGCGAGGTCAACTCGGCCCTGCACGCCCCCGATCTGACCGGTGAGTTCGTCATCGACAACCCCGCAGGCGCACACAACGTAGCGGTGGGCGTGAATGCGGACGTCGACGGTGACGATCAGCGGCCACGTCGGCTACTACGCCGCGGGCATGAACCAGCGCGCCGAGATCACCATCGACGGCAACGCGGGCACCGGGGTCGGGGAGAACATGATGAGCGGCACGGTCTGGGTCAAGGGCAACGCGTCGCAGTCCGCGGGCGCCACCGCCCACGGCGGCCTGCTGGTGATCGACGGCAATGCCGCTGCGCGGTGCGGCATTTCGATGAAGGGAGTCGACATCGTCGTCGGCGGCGACGTCGGGCACATGAGCGCCTTCATGGCGCAGGCGGGCCGGCTGGTGGTGCGTGGCGACGCTGGCGATGCCCTCGGCGATTCGATCTACGAGGCCCGCATCTACCTCCGCGGCGACGCCGCGTCGTTGGGCGCTGACTGCGTGGCCAAGGAGATGCGCCCCGAGCATCACGAGGAACTTGGCCGACTGCTGAAGGCGGCCGGACACGAGGACGACGACACCCGCGCCTACACCCGGTACGGCTCTGCGCGCAGCCTCTACCACTTCCACGTCGACAACGCTTCGAGCTACTAGAAAGCCGACTGATGAACCACGACTGGGGCCTACGCGAGTCCGCCACCTTCGACCGGTCCACCATCGCGGCCATTCAGCGCGCCGCGGAGACCGGTATCTACGACATCCGCGGCTGGGGCGCCAAGCGGCCGCTACCCCACTTCGACGATCTGCTGTTCCTCGGCGCGTCGATGTCACGCTATCCGCTGGAGGGCTACCGCGAACGCTGCGACACCGACGTGGTGCTCGGCGATCGGAATGCCAAACACCCTCTGCACCTCGATATTCCGGTCACCATCGCGGGCATGTCGTTCGGCGCGCTGTCCGGTCCCGCCAAGGAGGCGCTCGGCCGCGGCGCCAGCGAGGTCGGCACGTCGACCACCACCGGCGACGGCGGCATGACGCCCGAGGAGCGCGGCCAGAGCAAGTACCTGGTGTACCAGTACCTGCCGTCGCGTTACGGGATGAACCCCGACGACCTCCGCAAGGCCGACGCCATCGAGGTCGTGCTCGGACAGGGCGCCAAGCCCGGTGGCGGTGGAATGTTGTTGGGGCAGAAGATCTCCGAACGCGTCGCGGGAATGCGCACGTTGCCGGAGGGCATCGACCAGCGTTCGGCGTGCAGGCACCCGGACTGGACCGGACCCGACGACCTCACCATCAAGATCAACGAACTGCGCGAGATCACCGACTGGGAGAAGCCGATCTACGTCAAGGTCGGCGCCACCCGCACGTACTACGACGTGAAGCTCGCCGTGCACGCGGGCGCCGACGTGGTGGTGGTCGACGGCATGCAGGGCGGCACCGCCGCAACCCAGGAGGTGTTCATCGAGCACGTCGGGATCCCGACGCTGGCCGCGGTGCCACAGGCGGTGCAGGCGCTGGCCGAACTCGGGGTGCATCGCAGCGGCGGGTCAGGCAAGGAGGTCCAGCTCATCGTGTCGGGCGGCATCCGCACCGGGGCCGACGTCGCCAAGGCGATCGCACTCGGCGCGGACGCCGTCGCCATCGGCACTGCCGCGCTCATCGCGCTCGGCGACAACCATCCGCGCTACGCCGCCGAATACGAAAAGCTCGGCAGCGCAGCTGGTTTCTTCGACGACTTCCAGGACGGCACCGACCCAGCGGGGATCAGTACGCAGGACCCTGAGCTGGCCGCGCGGTTCGACCCGATCGAGGGTGGCCGTCGGCTGGCCAACTACCTGCGGGTGCTGACGATGGAGGCGCAGACGATCGCGAGGGCCTGCGGCAAGGCGCACGTGCGCCACCTCGAACCCGAGGACCTGGTCGCCGTCACCATCGAGGCGGCGGCGATGGCGCGGGTGCCGCTGGCGGGCACCGACTGGATCCCGGGCCGATGACCGATCCAGGTCGACGCTTCGCCGAACGTGACACCACTGCGAAGATTCGGCCGAAAGTTCGCAGTGGTGTCACGTTCGGCGTCAGGGCTCAAAGGAGAGGCCAAGAATGAGCACCGAGACGGCCGACGTCGTCATCGTCGGCGGCGGCATCGAAGGAGCAGCGGCGGCGTGGGCGTTGGCCCGGCGCGGCGTCACCGATGTCCTCGTCGCCGAACGCAATACGGTCGGCTCCGGCATGACGGGCAAGTCCTCCGGCATCGTCCGGTGCCACTACGGCGTCAGCTCGCTCGCGGCGATGGCCACCGTCGGGTTGGAGGTGTTCGAGAAGCCGGAGCAGTTCTTCGGCGACGGCGTCACCGACATCGGCTTCCGGCAGACCGGCTACGTCGTCGGAGTCGGCGAACCCAACGTCGATTCGCTGCGCAAGAGCCTGGCCGCCCAGCGCGCGGTCGGCGTGCAGACCGAGGAGATCGACGCCGCCGAGGTGGCGCGAGATGTGGCCGTTTGCGGACCTGGAACCGTTCGCCGCCTTCGCCTTCGAGGCGCGCGGCGGGTTCGGCGACGCCTACCAGACCGCGCAGGCGTTCGCGGTGTCGGCGCGGGGTGCGGGGGTGCGGGTCCGGCAGGGCACCGCGATGACGGACCTGCTGCTCGACGGCGACCGGGTGACCGGGGTGCGACTGGCCGACGGCACCGAGGTGTCGGCCGGCACCGTGGTAGTGGCCACCGGCGTGTGGACCGGGCCCCTGCTGGCGCGCTACGGCATCGACGTGCCGATCCGCGTCGTGCGCGAGCAGATCGTCATGATCGACCCTGGGGTCGAGCTCGGCGCCGTTGCCGGTGTTCTCCGATCTGGTGTCGCTGCAGTACATCCGGCCCGGAGCCGAACGGGGAGGTGCTGTTCGGCAACAGCGACCTGTCCAACGTCGCCGACGCCGACCCCGACGACTACCTCAATCGGGCCACCGAGGAGTTCGTCGACGTCACCGTCGACCGGGTCGGCACCCGGTTCCCCGGCTTCGCCGACGCCACCATCACCGGCAGCTACGCCGGCTGCTACGACGTCACCCCGGACTGGAACCCGGTGATCTCCCGAACCGGGATCGACGGGCTGGTGGTGGCCGCGGGGTTCAGCGGGCACGGCTTCAAGATCGCGCCCGCGGTCGGCAGGCTGGTCGCCGACCTGGTGGTCGACGGGCGCAGTGCCGATCCGCGCATCCCCGAATCCGACTTCCGGCTGTCGCGGTTCGACGAGGGTGCCCTGCTCACGTCGCCGTATCCGTATGTCGGTGCCGGTGAGATGCGCTAGACAGGAAACCGTGGCCTCCCCCGACGATCATGTTCCGCTGCTCCGCAACGAGTCCGGAACCGCGCGCGACCGTGACCCGCGCGAGCCCGTCGACGAACTCGAGTTCGAGGCGGCCATCGGACGGAACGTCCGTCAACTGCGCCTGCACCGCGGCCTGACGGTGGCGGAGATGGCGGGGCGGGTTGGCATCTCCAAGGCGATGATGAGCAAGATCGAGAACGCCCAGACCTCGTGCAGCCTGTCCACGCTGGCGCTGCTGGCCAAGGGTCTCGACGTCCCCGTGACCAGCCTGTTCCGCGGCGCCGACGTCGAGCGGCCCGCCGCGTTCGTCAAGGCGGGCACCGGCGCGCGCATCGTCCGCAACGGCACCCGCGAAGGCCACGAGTACCAGTTGCTCGGCTCGCTGCGCGGCGAGCACAAGCGGCTGGAGTGCCTGCACGTGACGTTGACGGAGAAGAGCCAGACGTACCCGCTCTTCCAGCACCCCGGCACCGAGTTCATCTACATGCTCGAAGGCATCATGGACTACAGCCACAGCCGTTCGGTGTACCGGCTGCATCCCGGCGACTCGTTGCAACTCGACGGCGAGGGCGCCCACGGCCCGGTGGATCTGATTGCGGTACCGATCCGCTTCCTGTCGGTGGTCGCCTTCCCCGACTCCCAGGTCTAAGAGCAAATCAGGTAGTCGACTACGCGCGTCCTTGGCGTGCCACGTCGATAGCGTCGATCTCGCTACGGCGCACCACATCACGCCGCATCGATCTTCGCGTGACCACCCGGGTCCACGATCTGTCATAGGGGGGCAGCTCAATGAGTTCGACCAGGAATTTCACCAGATTCGACGATTCACCATTGCGGACGCGGGAGCAGATTGCACGTGAAGTGCATGCGGTGTCGCTGAGGCGCGGGCTCGACGAGCTCGCCACCGTCATCGCGCTGATGACCATCTCGACCGAAGTAGGTCACAACGACCGCCACGGCCAACGCCAGTGGTGGTGCCCCTTCAATCGGAAAGATCCTCAGTCCGAGCAGTTTCCGCACGACAGCGAATCAGATGACGGCTTGTCGTCGGGCTACTTCCAGCAGCAGGTCTCGCGGCCAGGTGCGCCCGGGCGCCCGTGGGGCTGGGGCGGCCTGTTCGGCGACATCAACGGCAACCGCAAGCGGATGACGCTCGCCGAAAGCGCGGACATGTTCTTGGCGGCGCTGTCCGACGATTACACGCGCGCCAAGGACAACCCAGTGCTGGCCGGCGACTTCGCGCAACGCGTACAAGGAAGCGATTTCGGGGAGCGCTACGCCGGCAAGTGGGACGAGGCGTGGGCGGTGCTGCGTAGCGCGCTCGCGCAGGGTCCGGTGCGCGCGGCACGGGTGCGCAAGAACGCCCATCGAGGGACACAGCACGGAGACCCCACCTGGCTCGAGGAGGTACTGCGGCCCGTATTGGGAGACCGGCTCAGGACTCTGGACGGTTGGCAGAACAGCGGCCACGGAGACTTCTTGGACATTCGCGGCGTCATGGTGCATCACACCGGCAATGCGCGTGAGTCGGCCGAGTCGATTCGCCGCGGCACCCCGGGGAAACTTCCTGGGCCGGTGTCGAATCTGCACATCGCACCCAACGGGATCGTCACGATCGTCGCCGTCGGTGTCTGCTGGCATGCCGGTGAGGGAAGCTACCCATGGCTGCCGACGAACAACGCCAACTGGCACATGATCGGCATCGAATGCGCGTGGCCGATGGGGGTTCGCCCCGACGGCACCGTCATCGACCCGCACGAGCTGTGGCCCGATGCGCAGATCATCTCGATGCGTGACACTTGCGCGGCGCTCGCGCTGCGGCTCGGTGTCGACGCCGACAAGGTGATCGGGCACAAGGAGTACGCCGCAATTCAGGGCAAGTGGGACCCCGGCAACATCGACATGAACTGGTTCCGCGGCGAGGTCGCCAAGGACATGCGTGGCGAGTTCAGGGGCAGGGACAGGGCACGGAGCGTGCTGGTGCCGCCGCCCGCCGTGGTGACAGCCGATCCGTGCGACGTTCGCGCCCCCGAGAATCCCCGGTCGGATCGTGTTCTGCTGGAGGAGATTTGGACGCTGCTGCGCGGCCCGGAGGGCAACGGATGGCCCCAGCTCGGCGGTAAGTCGATCGTCGACTTCCTCGCGCTGACGGCCGACGTGCCGACCGATCCGGCACTGACGGCCACGCCGAGCCCCGCGGCCCCCGTCAAGGCGGCCCCAGTCAAAAAGGCCCCAGTCAAAAAGGCACCCGCGAAGCGTTCGGCGCCGAAGAAGAAGGTATCCGCCTAGTGTGTTGACGGTAGGAGCGCCATGGCCAGTGTGATCGAGTTGGAAGTCACCGCCGCGCCGGTGGAGGGCCAGTTCACCGTGCGCGTGGTGCGCTCCGCTTCGGGCCAGGACAGCACGTCGACGATGCAACTGGATCCCAGGACGTACGTCGACGCCAGGGACGACTTGGAGACGGCGGTGCTCGCCTCCGCGGTCACCGGCCGGCGGGTCCTCTCACCGGGCGAACAGCGGCTGCGCACCGTCGGCCAACAGCTGTTCGACGCACTCTTCACCGGGCCGGTGGGTGAGGCATATCGCGCCAGCACCACGTCGGCCGAGGCACGTGGCGAACGATTACAGGTCGTGCTCCGATTGGACGTTCCTGGGTTGGCAGCCATTCCATGGGAGTCGATGTACGACGCACTGAACGGCGAATACATCGGGCTCAGCGACCCCTTGATCCGCCACATCCCGTCGACCGACGGTGAACCACTCCAGATCGTCGCACCGCTCAAGGTGCTCGTGTTGGTGGCCTCCCCTGACGGACTGGCGGACTTGGACGTCGAGGCCGAGCGCAGGAAGCTGTCCCAAGCGCTCGCCGAACCAATCGCCGACGGGCGGATTGCGCTCAAGTGGCTCATGCAGGCCACCTGGGACGCCGTACAAGACGAAATGCTTTCCGGCACATGGCACGTGCTGCACTTCATCGGTCACGGCGACTACGACCAAAGAACTGACCAGGGAGTGATCGCCCTCGTCGGTGACGACGGCGGCACACACCTCGTGGAAGCCGACCGACTCGCCGGCCTGCTCAACGAGGCCAGACCGACACCCCGCCTGGTGGTGCTGAATTCGTGCCAGTCCGGCAGAAGCGGTACGCAGGATCTGTTCTCGAGCACCGCGGCGACCCTGGTGAGGCGGGGCATCAGCGCCGTCGCGGCGATGCAATTCTCGATCAGCGATGCCGGCGCCACCAAGTTCGCCCGCGGACTCTACAGCGCACTGGCCAATGGCCGCAGCATCGGCGATGCCATCGGAAGCGGTCGGGTGGGGCTGCTCAGTACACCCGGTTCCTTGGAGTGGGTGACGCCGGTGCTCTACGTCCGCGGCAACACCGACACCCTGTTCACGATCACGCCTCCCACTCGGCCTCAGCCGGCGGTACCCACGACTCCGGCGGCGCAGGGCCAAACCCGAACCGGGCCAAGCAAGAAGGTGCTGGCGGTCCTCGGCGGGATCGGCGCGGCAGTGGTGGTGGGCGTCGGGGTATTGGTGGCCACGCTGAGCTCGTCGAACCCGGCGCCGCCCGCCCCGGGAGCGACGACGTCGACGTCGGCGGTGACGTCCACCTCCGAGGAAGTCGCCACTCCCCCACCGAACGATCAGGACGCACTCATCCGGACGCTCGCCGCGGCGGGCATAGACACCACGTTGAGGGGCGGAAACGCCGAACTCGCAACCTATCTCGCCAATTCCGAGTACACACCGTATCCGGCGGTCGCCAGCGCACTTCTCGACGCAATCGGCACCGAGCAGCTGCGGCAGCCCGTAGCCATCGACGCGATCGTCTTCGACTACGAGGTGCTGGCAGGCGCACCGCCGCCCAACCGTGCCGATCTCGTGGACGTCGACGTGCTCAAGAAGGCAGTCGCCGAGGAGTACGCGAGCCGGTACGGCGGGCGGACGGGCGATTTCGATTCGTTGTTGGTACGCCGCTAGCCGACCGGTAGGCCGCTATGCGACCGGCATTTCGGCGTCTTCGTCGCGGAAGGGCATCTGCGCCTTCATGGAATCGACGTCCACTCCGTAGGCGAAGAAGCCCGGCAGCTGTTCGGAGTTCTCGATGGCGGAGCGCACGTCCAGCTGGAGATCCTTGTACGTCTTTCGGTAGCCGTTGCCGTTCTTCTTCCACACCTTCAGGAACGCCTCGGTGAACGCCCCGTTTCCGTCCCCGTCCATCGACGTCTGCTCGTCCAGGCAGCCAGAGATCAGCACGACCTTCGCGGGCGAGTCCCTGCCGGGCATCTGAGTCGGTGTCCACCAGGTCTTTTGGGCCTCGTACTTGTCCTTGTTCTTGTCGTATTCAGCCATCGTGGCTTCGAGCGGAGCGCGCTTGGACCTGGGCCCCGGCTTCAACTCTACGAATCCGCGCCTTTCCTCCCTGACCCCGATCCTCGCTTCTCCTGGCAGGCGGCGAGCGACGGTCTCGCTGTGGCAGCTGTCCGACAGGATGAAGATCCGCACCCCCCTCTTGAAGCTGCACAGAGCACCGTAGAGGGAGTCGTCGACGAGTTCGCTGTCGTAGAGGCACCACGTTTCGTCGTAGCCGTCGTCTTCGTCGCCGTTCTGGTCGGGGACCTGTCCGCCGTGTCCGGAGTACGTGAGGAAGAGAAAGTCGCCGGCTTCGAGCTCACCCGCGTACCCGTCGAGCTTCTCCTTCACTGCTTCGATGGTCGCCGCACCGTCGATGAGCTGCTCGGCGTCGAAGCCCTGCGATATGGCGATCGCCTGCATGTCGTTGGCGTCGTTGATGCAGCCCGACAGCTCACCGTCCCAGCCGCCGTACTGCCGTGGATCGACGTGATTCAAACCGATGTGAAGTGACTTGCGCTTACTCATGATCTCTCCTGGTGTTGTTGGGTTGTTGATTGACTTGCGGAACGTCGACGTTGGCGAAGATGCCCCTGAACCCCGGCGGCACCGAGCGCGAGGCGTTGTCGTCACTGAGCGGGATCTGCGGCAGCATGCCTGCGACGTCCACGCCGTAGAAGAAGATGCCGGGGGTCTGGTCCGGGTTGTCGACGGCGGCGACGATGTCGTCCCTGAGTTCCCGGTAGCTCCTGCGGTATTCGTTGTTCCAGACCTGCAGGAACGCGGCGGTGAACGCGCCGTTGACTGGCCCGTCCAATGACGTCTGCTGGTCCTGGCATCCGGAGATCAGCACCACGTTCGCGTCGGCGTCCCGCGGCACTCTCCGCTCTGGTTTCCACCAAGTGCTCTGCGCCGCATACACGTCGCGGTTCTTGGCGTACTCGGCCGAGGTCGCCTCGAGCGGGGCCAGCTTCGGCCGCTGGCCCGGTCGGTCCAGCCGGCGTGCCCGTGGCCGGGGGCCGCGGATGACGGTTTCGCTGTGGCAGCTGTCGGACATGACGAAGACCCGAACGCCGCGCTTGAAGGTGCACAGCGCACCGAAGAGGGAGTCGTCGACCAGTTCGGTGTCGTACAGACACCACGTCTCGTCGAACGAATCCGGTTCATCTCCAGTGAGGTCGGCGATCTGTCCGCCGTGGCCCGAGTAAGTCAGGAAGAAGAAGTCACCGGCATCGAGGGTCGCCGCGGCGCCGTCGAGACGATCGCGCACGGCTGCGATGGTGGCGTTCTCGTCGAGCAACAGATCCGCGTCGAAGCCGCGACGCAGCGCGACGTCCCGCATGGCGTTCGCATCGTTGACGCAGCCTGACAAGGCTCCGTCCCAGCCGCCGTACTGGTCGGGATCGACATTGTTCAATCCAATGTGAAGCGATCGGCGTCTGGTCATCTCTCGATTGCCTTCCCGCGCGGTTGGCGCAATGGGAATAGCGTGCTCGCTTCGGGCCAATCGGTGTCGAGTACTGCACTACTCGTATTTGGCGGCTCAGGCGTAGAACGTCGCAGTGACCGAGGCCCGCGTCGACCAGCACCTCGACCCCGCCGCGGTCAACGCGCGTGCGGGTCTCGCCGGCCGCCGACGGTCCTGGTGCAGCCCGTGACGATCGCCAGCATGACCAGGAGGCCCGCCGCCAGCCGCCTCACCTGGCCAGTCTGGCTTAGCGCCCCGTCAACCACGTTTTGGCCGAGCGGACCCGCGGAGTACAGTGATCGACGTGCAGCGGATGCTCCTCCTCGGACGCCGCGACGGGGTCTGAACCAGACTGGCCTCCCGTCGCGGGTGGTGGTGATGCGCCGGTCTAGACCTCTTCCCGGGGTCCCAACCAGACAAAATCCGGAGCAGAACCGTGAACAACCCCACCACCAATTCCACGGACGCCTTCGCGTCCGTACGCACCATCAACACCCCGGCAGGTCCAGCCAATCCGGGCCAGCCCGTGTGGAACACCCAACGGACCACGTCGATGCCGGTCAGCCGGTACCGCACGTTCGCCGAAGAGGTCCCGGGCGGGAGCCCGGAATCAGGCACGGCGGCCATTCCGTTCGGCCGCACCTGGCCGGACAAGGTCGTCGAGACGGCGCCCATGTGGTGCGCCGTCGACCTGCGTGATGGCAACCAGGCACTGATCGACCCGATGAGTCCGGCCCGCAAGCGCCGCATGTTCGACCTGCTGGTCAGGATGGGCTACAAGGAGATCGAGGTCGGCTTCCCGTCGGCCAGCCAGACCGACTTCGACTTCGTCCGCGAGATCATCACCCAAGGCGCGATACCCGACGACGTGACGATCCAGGTGCTGACCCAGTGCAGGCCCGAGCTGATCGAGCGGACCTTCGAAGCGTGCGATGGTGCACCCAAGGCCATCGTGCACTTCTACAACTCGACGTCGATCCTGCAGCGGCGGGTGGTGTTCCGCGCCGACCGCGACGCGGTCAAGAAGATCGCCACCGACGGAGCGCGGATGTGCGTCGAGGAGGCCAAGAAGTACCCCAACACCCAGTGGCGGTACGAGTACAGCCCCGAGTCCTACACCGGCACCGAGCTGGAGTACGCCGTGGAGGTATGCAACGCGGTCGCCGACATCGTCGGACCCACGTCAGATGCACCGCTGATCGTCAACCTGCCCGCCACCGTCGAGATGGCCACGCCGAACGTCTACGCCGACTCGATCGAGTGGATGCACCGCCACCTGTCTCCGCGTGACTCGATCATCCTGAGCCTGCACCCGCACAACGATCGCGGAACCGCCGTCGCCGCAGCCGAATTGGGCTACCAGGCGGGTGCCGACCGGATCGAGGGCTGCCTGTTCGGCAACGGGGAGCGCACCGGCAACGTGTGCCTGGTGACATTGGGCCTGAACCTGTTCAGCCGGGGCGTCGACCCGCAGATCGACTTCTCCAACATCGACGAGATCCGCCGCACCGTCGAGTACTGCAACCAGCTGCCGGTGCACGAAAGGCACCCGTACGGCGGCGACCTGGTGTACACCGCGTTCTCCGGCAGCCACCAGGACGCCATCAACAAGGGCCTGGACCAGATGAAGGTCGATGCCGACGCGCAGGACTCCGATGTCGACGACATCCTGTGGCAGGTGCCGTACCTGCCGATCGACCCCAAGGACGTCGGCCGCACCTACGAGGCCGTGATCCGGGTGAACTCGCAGTCCGGCAAGGGCGGCGTGGCCTACATCATGAAGGCCGACCATGGCCTGGTACTGCCGCGACGCCTGCAGATCGAGTTCAGCCAGGCGGTGCAGAAGATCACCGACGGCGAGGGTGGCGAGGTGTCTCCGAAGGAGATGTGGGACGTGTTCGCCGACGAGTACCTGGCACCGATCCGACCGCTGGAGCGCATGCGGCAGAAGGTCGACGCCGCCGAGGTGGATGGGGGCACCGACACCATCACCGCGGTCGTGAAGGTCGACGGGGTCGAGCGCGAGATCGTCGGCGCGGGCAACGGTCCGCTCGCCGCATTCGTCGACGCCCTCGGCGCCGTCGGGTTCGACGTCTCGGTGCTGGACTACTCCGAACACGCGATGTCGTCGGGCGAGGAGGCGCAGGCCGCCGCCTACGTCGAGGCGTCGGTCGGCGGCAGGACTGTATGGGGTGTCGGGATCGCGAACTCCATCACCACGGCGTCGTTGCGCGCGGTGGTGTCTGCCGTGAATCGCGCTGCTCACCGCCTAAACTGACACCTGCGCAAATCGCGCGGTCGAAGCGTTTAAGGAGCAGACGTGGACTGGGGTTCGACTTGGGATTTCCTGTGGCACTTCCTGATCATCTTCGCGTGGATCGCCTACCTGCTGGTGCTGTTCCAGATCCTGACCGACCTGTTCTGGCGTGATCACAAGACGTCGGGCTGGATCAAGGCAGTTTGGGTGATCTTCCTGATCGTCTTCCCGTGGCTGACGGCAATCGTCTACCTCATCGCCCGCGGGCAGGGCATGTCGGAGCGGGCGCGGGCGGCCGCTGCGGAGGCAAAGCAGCAGACCGACGACTACATCCGGCAGGCCGCCGGACGCTCACCCGCCGAGGAGATCGCGCACGCCAAGGAATTGCTCGACGCGGGCACGATCAGCCAGAGCGAATACGACTCGCTGAAGGCGAAGGCTCTGGCCTAATTCCTCGCGCAAGCGCTCGTCAGTGCCCTAGCCTTACGCGGCCGCGCCGACCGGGACGGACGTCTTCGACTCGGCCAGCGTGGCGAGATCTTCGACGGTCGAGGTTCGGGCGATTGGGTTTGCCGCGGCCTGGACTGAATACCCGGCCCATCGCAACGAGTTCGGCGTGCGCGAGATGATGGCCATGCCGACGAGGTACACCGCCCCGGCGGTAAACCAGGAAAGTGGTCCGGGCAGGAACCAGTAGTAATCCCCGAACCAGGTGATCGTCCCGGCACCGACGGTCCCGATGACGATCGCCGGCAGCAGCGCCAGGATCGCTGCGACGTTGGCCGCACCGGCCTCGTGCACCGTCGGTACCACCGCCAGCGAACGCGACATCCCGAACAGTTTGGGGACGACGTAGTGGTCGAGCACCATGATCACCGTCGCTGACGGGACGGCCGCGGCGCCGAAGTTCACGACCGCCTGCCACGTGTCGCCGCCGTGGATGACGAACCAGGTCGCCACGCAGGCGACGGCGACCGCGATGACGCACGAGTACAGCCGAGACCAACCCTTGATGCCGCCAAAGATGCCCTGCAGCGCGTTGATCGCCGCGTAGTAGTTGCCGTCCTGGGCCGCCATCTGAGAAACCACGGAGACGATGAAGGCCAACCACACCAGGCCGAACAGCGAGTAGGTGGTGGTGAAGGTGACCGCGTTGGCGAAGCTGCCGTCTCCGCCGCGGCTGATCGCCAGTTGGGCCATTACCCAACCGCTGAGCGTGAAGAGCAGGTCCCCGACGATCAGGCCGACGGCGTAGCCGATGCCCGCCCACCAGAACGACGGCTTCCCGTAGCGCCAGAAGTCCGGTTCGTCCCCCCAGACGCAGACGCCAAGAATCGCCATGATGCCCTGCAGCGTGGTCAGGGTCGTGACGGCCGCGGGATGCGCGCCCAGCACCGACATCGGTTCGGTCGTGAACGCCTTGATCATCATGTAGGCGATCCAGAGCACGACGACCGGCGTCACGACGTAGCGAGCCCAAGCAACGACACCGCTGAAGCCGACGACGTTGTTGACGATGCACACGATCGTGACGATGAGCCCGACCAGCATGATGCGGTCCCATCCGAAGAGCCCTTGGAAGATCTGGGCGGTTGTGTAGGACTGGAACCCAACGAAACCCGTGCCCATCACGAGCAGGCAACTGGCGACCAAGAATGCGCCCCACTTGCCGAACACCGCACGTGCCAGCAGCGAGTGCGTGGTGCCGGTGCGCGAACCGATGTAGGCGGCCGGCATGGCGTAGGCAAAGTACAACCCGATACCGATGAGGCTGACCGCGAGGGACTTCAGAAGTGTGAAACCCGCTTGCTGATACTGGAATCCGATGAAGACCTCGCCGAACCCGCAGTTCATGGTCAGCCAGAGCGCAGCCATGCTGAACAGCTTTCGTCGCTGGTCGAGCGGAACGATGCCGCCGGACTCCGCGGTCGCATAGTCGTGTTGGATCGATTCCCGTAGTACTTCGCGCTCGGTGAGGTGCGCTTCGGCGACGTCGTTGGCCATGCCAGCTCATTTCGGTGATCGTCGGGACGGCACCGGCGGCGCTGCCGGTGGACTGGGGTACTGCCGGTTAGTTCAACCGGCGGTTCATGGGGACGGGATGCGATAGGCCGGCCCGGTAGGAATGGTCGTAGAGGGTCCAGGCTCGCTCAGCTCCTCGAGCACAGTCGGCCAGGAAGGCCTCGATCTCAGGTGCGAGTGCGGCGACGCCACGCAACAGGGCGGATTCGTCGACCTTCGTGCAGACGCCGTCGTCGACGACGACCTCGCCGTCGACGATCACCGTGTGTACCGTGCGGGCCGGCTCGCAGTAAACCAGCTGTCGCGTCAAGTCGTTGAGCGGAGTGAACGGCAAGGTGTGCAGATTCATCAGCACGACGTCGGCCAGGGATCCGACCGTGAGCCGGCCGGCCGATCCAGGGGTGCGGAGGGCGGCGTGGCCGCCGGCAGTGGCGGCGCGAAGCAGCTCTACCGGCGTCGGCCACTGCTCGTAATCGGTCGAGGTGAGGTTGTGTACGAGACCGGCATTCTTCACCGCCGACCAGAAGTTCACCCCGTCGTCCGTGTTGGCCTCGTCGGTGCCGATGCCGATGCTCACGCCGGCGTCGATGAGCCGTCGCAGTGGCATGATGCCGCTGCCGAGTCGGAGATTGCAGGTCGGGTTGTGAGCGACCTTGACGCCCTCACCGGCCAGCGTCGTGATGTCTTCGTCGTCGACCCAGATGGCATGGATGACGTGCGCCCGCTCGCTCAATACGCCTTGGTTCCGAGCGTATTGAACGAGACTGGTCCCGTACGTTTGGTCGCCGAACACGCGCTGAGAGCGACTCTCCAGGATGTGCATGTTGTACGGAATGTCGTACGCGGCGCTGAGGAGGTCGAGCTCTTTGAGGTAGGTCGTGGTGACGCGCTGCGGCGCAGAGCACGACACGGCACCTCGGATCCGGCCCCGGGCGCACCCGTGCCAGCGTTCCAGGAACCAGTGGTACAGGTCGACGAGTTGGCGGTCGCTTTGGCGGGGAGCGGCATCCATCTCGGCTCGCAGCTGCGGGGACAACTGTTCGGCGAAGTACGCGTGCTTGGCGTACTCGACGACGTTCGGTTGGTCGATGGCGACCGTGGCGCGCATTCCGCTGGCTTCGTAGGCACCCAGAACGGCATCGATCTCTTGCTTCGTAGCGATCGGCAGGTAGTACGCGTCGTCATGGACGGCCGTCACGCCTTGCTTGAGCATGTCGACTGCGCCCAGCAGTGTGCGCAGGTAGGCGTAGCGCTCGCTGACCGGTGATGTCATGAATGGCGGGACTTCGTAGAGCATGAACAATTCCAGCGGCAGGCTTGGCACGGCTCCCTTCAGGAAGTTGCCAGGAGAATGGAAGTGCGAGTTCACCATTCCCGGGATCGCCGCCCGCCCGGATCCGTCGATGTCGGACTCGTGGGCGGCTATGCCCGCGGCGGCATGCGGCCCGACGGCGGCGATCCGGCCGCCATCGATCACGATGTCGGCGTCGACGAATTCCGTCCACGACTCATCACCGGTCAGTACTCGGTCAGTGCCGCGGATGACGAGTTCGGGCCGCCGTTCGCGCATCAGAGCAGAATCGCGGGTGCAAGTTACGTTCGGAGGATTGCGCGTTACGAGCGGGTGACGTACACGCCTAACCGAGCACCGTCTTCAGGAGTCGATCGACGAGCCCGGCCGGGTCCGCCGCACCAGGCTGATCTGCTGTGAATGTGCTGTTGGAGAACGCGATCCCGTTTAGGAGCCGGGCGAGTTCGCCCATCTGCTCGTCGGATGGCGCGAAGCCGGCCGCTTCGAGGATGAGCCTCGCCGACTTCAATGCGGCGGCCTGGATTTGGCCGAGTGCGGGCGCAAGCTCCGGGCGCCGAGTGCCTTCGAGGAACAGTTCCATTCGGGCGATGTTTCCCCGTCGCATCCGTTCGTCGGGATCGGAGATCATCCTCGCCATCAACGCCTTGACGGTGTCGGCGTCGACCGATTGCCCGACGACTGCCTGCAACAGGGCGACGCGCTGCCAATGCTGTTCTGCCACGTGTTTCGTCGTTGCTTCGAGGAGTGCCAGCCGGGTTCGGAAGTAGTTCGACGTGGTACCGGACGGCAGCCCGGCACGCTCGTCCACCAGACGATGCGTCAGCCCCCCGACACCGGTATCGGCAAGGATGTCGATCGCGGCGTCGAGGAGCTGGGTCCGTCGTTCGGGATTCGGTGGCATCAGTTCTTGAGCCGCAACCGCCAGAACAACGTCAGGAACGCCGGATAGACCAGGCAGACCAGTAGATAGCTGAACCACACGTGGAAGAACGTGACGAAGAACGAGACGTCCTTGAGGACGAACGAGCAGTAGACGTGCAGTGGCACGCTGAGCGTGATGTAGGCGACCGACGCGGTGAAGAACGCCCGGTGGAACTTGTTCGCGAACTGCACGCGACGCCACACCATGATTCCGGTGGTGGCGGCGTACGTCATCGGCACCATCAGGACTTTATCGGTGGTCGTCGTGACCGCGTATTGCAGCGCCAACTCGTCGCCGAAGATGATCCGGTAGAGGTGCAGGGCCATCCCCATGGCGATGGTGAGGAGCGCTGCCTCGCGGAAGAAGTAGCCGTGCCGCCGATACGCGGCCCAGATCGAACGATCTTGTACTACGTCCGTAGTGGTCGTCATGACAGAGAAAGTACCACTACCGATGTAGTGAAATCCAATGGGGGTCGTCTAGAACAGGGTGAACTGGTCGCCGTTGAGCGTGGCGTCGGCGAACTCCTCGACGCCTGGCACCCCCGACCACGTGCTCCAACAGCCTCATGAAGTCGGCATCGCCTGACCAGCGGTATGCCCATCTCGCCCGCGTGACGGCCGCGGCCCTGATCGGGCTCCACCTCGTTGCAGATCACCAGCGAGGTCTGCTGCTCGACGGCCTCGGTGTACGCCAGTCCGGCGTGCAGGATCCGCTCGATGAGCTCTTCGTAGGTGTGTGTCACCTCGGCCGACAGCGCCACGCGCATGCCCTGCACCAGATGGCCTGCCCGCCACGAACCGACCGGGGTTCTGATAGGTGCAGGGCAGCCGCGCCGCAATCGTCTTGAGCGGCCGCAGATCGTCGTGGGTGACCTGACCGTTGGGCCAGCTGCGCCGGGTCACCGGCCGCACGGGCAACCACGCCTTGCGGTCGTGGGCACCGGCAAGGGCAGGTTTCAGGATCTGCGCGAGGACCAGCGCGTCGTCGAGCGCGTCGTGCGGGCGCATCTGGGTGACACCCCAGTGCGCGGCCAACGTCTCGAGCCGCAGGTTCTCGGTGCCGAGGGCCAGTCGGCGCGCCAGCTCGACCGTGCACATCACGGTGTCGACCGGCAGTTCGGCGCCGACGAGTTCGGCCTCCGCGGCCAGGAAGGCGTAGTCGAAGCCCACGTTGTGCGCCACCAGCGTGCGACCAGCGAGCACGTCGTTCAGCTGGTCGACGATCTCGCGCGAACGTCGGCTGCCCCTCCAACATCTCGGAGGTCAGCCCGTGCACGTGCGTGGGCCCGGGATCGACCCCCGGATTGAGCAGGCTGGAGAAGCTGCCCTCGACGTTGCCGTCGTCACCGACCGCCAGCGCCGCGACACTGACGATGCGTGCCTGCCGTGGATGAAAGCCCGGTGGTCTCGACGTCGACGACCGCCCAACCAGCGCCGGGCTCGCTCGCCGGTCGGCCGAAGGTTTGGCTCACATTTCGAGGATGGCACGGTCCCCCGACAAGGTTGGACCAGCGACGCCGCGTGTCGCCCACCTACTTTTGCCCTCTTAGACTGCCGGAGTGGTCACAGCTCGTGGACGAATCGCGCTCGGCGCCGGGTCGGCCGCGCGGTGGGCGTCGCGGGTCACCGGCCGCGGCGCGGGCGCGATGATCGGCGGCCTGGTCGCGATGACGCTCGACAAGTCGATCCTCGGGCAGCTCGGCGCCGGCAGGCGCTCCGTCGTCGTCACCGGCACGAACGGCAAGTCGACCACCACCAGGATGACGGCCGCAGCGCTCGTCCACCATCGGGCCGGTCGCCACCAATGCCGAGGGCGCCAACATGGACGCCGGGCCTGGTCGCGGCGCTGGCTGGTACGCGCGACGCGACGCTGGCCGCCCTCGAGGTCGACGAGATGCACGTACCCCACGTCGCCGATGCCGTCGACCCCGCTGTCATCGTGCTGCTCAACCTGTCCCGCGATCAGCTCGACCGGGTCGGTGAGATCAACCACATCGAGCGGACGCTGCGCGGCGGGTTGGCACGGCACCCGGACACCGTCGTGGTGGCCAACTGCGACGACGTGCTGATGACGTCGGCGGCCTACGACAGTCCTCACGTGGTGTGGGTGGCGGCAGGCGGTGGTTGGGCGAACGATTCGGTGAGCTGCCCGCGCAGCGGCGAGATCATCGTGCGGGACGGGGTCGACTGGTACTCCACGGGTATCGATTTCAAGCGACCGACGCCACAGTGGTGGTACGACGACTCCCACGTCTACGGCCCCGACGGCCTCACGCTGCCGATGACGTTGGCGCTGCCCGGCACCGTGAACCGCGGCAACGCCACGCAGGCCGTCGCCGCGGCCGTCGACGCTCGGCGCCGATCCGGCCGCCGCGGTCGCCGCAGTGTCGAGCCGTCGACGAGGTCGCGGGCCGCTACAGCACGGTACGACTCGGCGCGCACACCGTCCGCATGCTGCTCGCCAAGAATCCGGCCGGCTGGCAGGAGGCGCTGTCGATGGTGGACACCGACGCGCGGGTCGTGGTGATCGCCGTCAACGGGCAGGTACCCGACGGCGAGGACCTGTCGTGGCTGTGGGACGTCCGCTTCGAGCACTTCGCGAGCATCCCGTGGTGGCGGCCGGCGAACGCGGAACGGACCTTGCCGTGCGGCTCGGCTACGCGGGCGTCGACGCACACGCTGGTGCACGACACCGTCGAGGCCATCGCGTCGTGCCCGCCCGGCCACGTCGAGGTGGTCGCCAACTACACCGCCTTCCTGCAGCTCAATCGGACGCTGGGGCGTGCGAATGTCTGAGTCGACGGTGCGGATCGGCCTCGTACTGCCCGACGTGATGGGCACCTACGGCGACGGCGGCAACGCGGTGGTCCTGCGACAGCGGTTGCGGCTGCGGGGCTTCGACGCCGAGGTCGTCGAGATCACGCTCGACGATCCGGTGCCCGACTCGCTGGACCTCTACACCCTTGGCGGCGCGGAGGACTACGCGCAGCGACTGGCCACCAGGCATCTGATCCGCTACCCCGGACTGCAGGCGCGCGGCGCGAGCGTGGGGCGCCGGTGCTCGCGATCTGCGCGGCGATCCAGGTGCTCGGCCACTGGTACGAGACGTCGTCGGGTGAACGGGTCGACGGCGTCGGGCTGCTCGACGTGACGACGTCACCGCAGCCGAAGCGGACCATCGGCGAAGTGGTGTCGCAACCGTTGGTCGCCGGCCTGACCCAACGGCTCACCGGATTCGAAAACCACCGCGGCGGAACGGTTCTCGGCCCGTCGGCCCAGCCGCTGGCGAAGGTCGATCAGCGGCGCGGGCAACCGCGACGGCGACGGCGTCGACGGCGCGGTACAGGGCAGCGTCGTCGCCACCTACCTGCACGGCCCCTGCCTGGCCCGCAATCCCGAGCTGGCCGACCTGCTGTTGTCACGCGTCGTCGGCGACCTGCCCCCGCTGGAGCTGGGCGAGGTCGACCAACTGCGGCGCGAGCGGCTTGCGGCGCCGCGACGGGTCTAGCTCGGCCTGTGGAGCGCCTCCGCTTCGCCCTACAGCCCCAGGTCGCGCAGGAACTCCGGCTTGTAGGCCTCGAGGATCACGTAGCTCGGATCGGGCACGGGTGTCTCCGGCGCGTCGTCGGTCACGGCGTCGCCACCGACGGGATCGACCCACTCCTGCTCCTCGGCGTCCCACCGGGTGACGGTGTACTCGGCGCTGAGGTGGTCGTCGGCGACCAGCGTCTTGACGGTGCGCTCGGCTTCCTGCGCGTCGGCCAGGGTGTGCGTGTACAGCTGCATCAGGTTGCCGTCGCGCGTGATCGTCACCCGGCTACCGAGCCGCTTGCGTGCGTCGTCGTCCAGGTCGAGCGACCGCAGCCGCTCCCAGAACGACAGACGGTGCTCGTCGTCGCCGAGTTCGACCTCGACCTTGAACTCCTCATCGGGCATGAGCGACACCCTAACTTCGGCAAATCAGGCCATCGCCCGGCGGCCGGTCAGCGCGCGGCCCAGGGTCAGCTCGTCGGCGAACTCCAGATCCCCGCCCATCGGCAGACCCGACGCGATCCGCGTCACGGTGAGCCCGGGGATGTCGCGCAGCATCCGCACCAGATACGTGGCGGTGGCCTCGCCCTCGGTGTTGGGGTCGGTGGCGATGATGACCTCGGCGACGTCCACGCCGTCGACGCGTTCGCCGATCCGGTTGAGCAGCTCACGGATTCGCAGCTGATCGGGCCCGACGCCGGACAACGGATCCAGCGCCCCGCCCAGCACGTGGTAGCGGCCGCGGAACTCGCGGGTGCGCTCGACGGCCTGCACGTCCTTGGGTTCCTCGACGACGCACACCAGCGAGGCGTCGCGGCGCGAATCCGATGCAGATGCGGCAGCGCTCGTCGTCGGAGACGTTGCCGCACACCGAGCAGAACGTGACCCCGTCGCGGACCTTGCCGAGCACGGCGGTCAGCCGGTCGATGTCCGGCGGCTCGACCGACAGCAGGTGGAAGGCGATGCGCTGCGCGCTCTTCGGCCCGATCCCGGGCAGCTTGCCCAGTTCGTCGATCAGGTCCTGGACCGGCCCCTCGAACAACGTCAGACCCCCGGTAGGCCCAGGCCGCCCAGCCCGCCGGCCAGCGGACCCAGCCGGGTCTGCGCGAGGATGGTGACCTGTTTGGAGGCGTCGGCGAGCGCGCCGACGATGAGGTCCTGCAGGGTTTCGACGTCGTCGGGGTCGACGACCTTGGGGTCGATGGCGACGGCGATCACCTCGCCGCTGCCCTTCATGGTGACCTGAACCAGTCCGCCGCCGGCCTGGCCGTGCACCTCGGAGTTGGCGAGCGCCTCCTGGGCCTCCATCAGCTGCTGCTGCACCTGCTGGGCCTGCGCGAGGAGCGCCGACATGTCGGGCGGTTGACCGGGTTGCATGACGTCATCCCCTTGCGTGATTGGTAGCAGGTTGGTCTCGACTTGATTTCGCATGCACGCACATGGCGATTTGGTGCTCAAGCCTAGTCGCCCTGCGGGCTAGCGTGGCGCCGTGCACGTCCCAGTGAGCCTGCGTGTCGGCGCCGCGATGGCCGTCGGCCTCCTCGTCGCAACCTCGGCGTGCGCCGCACCCGACGCCGACGCCGCCCCCGCCAACATCGCCGGCATGATCGTGTTCCTCGACCCCGGTCACAACGGCGCCAACGACGCGTCCCTGACCAAGCAGGTGCCGACGGGGCGCGGCGGGACGAAGGACTGCCAGACCAGCGGGACGTCGACCAACAGCGGCTACCCCGAGCACACGTTCAACTGGGAGACGGTGCTGCGCATCCGTCCGAACTGACGCCAGCTCGGGGTGCGCACCGCGATGTCCCGCGGCAACGACGACGCGCGTGGCACCGTGCGTCGACGAGCGGGCCGCGATGGCCAACGCCCTGCACCCCGACGCCATCGTGTCGATCCACGCCGACGGCGGGCCCGACGACCGGGCGCGGCTTCCACGTCAACTACTCGTCGCCGCCGCTCAACCAGGCCCAGGCGGGGCCGGCCGTCCAGTTCGCCCAGACCATGCGCGACCAGTTGCAGGCCGCGGGCCTGGTGCCCGCCACCTACATCGGCCAGGGCGGGCTCTACGGACGCTCCGACCTGACCGGGCTGAACCTGGCCCAGTACCCGTCGATCCTCGTCGAGATGGGCAACATGAAGAACCCGGCCGACGCGGCGCTGATCGAGAGCCCCGACGGCAGGCAGAAGTACGCCGACGCCGTGGTGCGCGGGATCGTCGCGTTCCTGGCGACACGCCCGGCGCGGGCAGCGAGTTAGGCCGCCTTCCGACCCAATGTCGGCCGCTTACGCGCCCTCGACCTCTTTCTTGAGGTTCTCCAGCACCTCGGCCTGAATCTTGCGCAGACCCAACGGCGCGAACGTCTTCTCGAAGAAGCCCTTCACGCCGCCGGCCCCGGTCCAGGTGGTCTTGGTGGTGACGGTCGACCCGGTGCCCGCGGGCGCGACGGTCCAGGTGGTCACCATGGTCGAGTTGGCGTCCTTCTCGATGACGGAATGTCCTGCGACGTCGACGCTGGCCTTGACGTCACGCACCCGGGACTCGGTGGCCTGCAGCTTCCACGTCGCCACGGTGCCCTCGCCCTGGCCGCCTTCGAGCACCTGGTAACCGCTGTAGTGCGCGGAGAGGATCTTGGGACGCACCGTCTGGTAGTCGGCGACCGCCGCGAGGACGGCGTCCGGCGCGGCGTTGATCAAGACGGTGCTGGACGCGCTGACCTGTCCCATCGGTGAAGACTCCTTGGTAGACGTGCGTAGCAGTGTGATTCCGGTTTCGTGCGGTCGCATCGGTCCCGACCGGGGACTAGCGTATATGTGTGTCTGTTGTCTCGACTGACGCACAGGCTGCCCACGCCGCAGGCGTGGAGAGGCTGCTCGCCAGCTACCGTGCCATCCCACCGAACGCCACCGTTCGGCTGGCCAAACCGACGTCCAACCTGTTCCGGGCCGAGCCAAGACGTCCGCGAAGGGCCTGGACTCGTCGGGCCTGACGGGCGTCATCGCCGTCGACCCGGAAGCACGCACGGCCGACGTCGCAGGCATGTGCACCTACGAGGATCTCGTCGCCGCCACGCTGCCCTACGGGTTGTCGCCGCTGGTCGTGCCGCAGCTCAAGACCATCACCCTCGGCGGCGCCGTCACCGGCCTCGGCATCGAGTCGGCGTCGTTCCGCAACGGGTTGCCGCACGAGTCGGTGCTCGAGATGGACATCATCACCGGCGCGGGCGAGGTGGTCACCGCATCGACGCGATCTGCTGCCGATCTGTTCCATGCCTTCCCGAATTCGTATGGCACGCTTGGCTACTCGGTTCGCCTGAAGATCGAACTCGAGCCGGTCAAGCCGTTCGTCGAGCTGCGTCACCTGCGGTTCACGTCGATGACGGATCTGGTTGCCACGATGGACCGCATCATCGAGACGGGCGGCATCGACGGCACCCGCGTCGACTACGTCGACGGCGTGGTGTTCAGCGCCGACGAGAGCTACCTGTGCCTCGGCGTGCAGACCTCGACGCCGGGCCCGGTCAGCGACTACACGGGCCAGGACATCTACTACCGATCGATCCAGCACGCGGCGGGCGAGAAGCACGACCGGCTGACCATCCACGACTACCTGTGGCGGTGGGACACCGACTGGTTCTGGTGCTCGCGGGCCTTCGGCGCGCAGAACCCGAAGGTCCGGCGGTTCTGGCCGCGTCGGTATCGGCGCAGCAGCGTCTACTGGAAGCTCATCGGCTACGACCAGCGGTTCAACATCGCCGACCGCATCGAGAAGCGCAACGGTCTTTCGCCGGCAGCCCGACCAGCGAGCGCGTCGTGCAGGACATCGAGGTGCCGATCGAGCGCACCGCCGAGTTCGTCGACTGGTTCCTGACGAACGTGCCGATCGAGCCGATCTGGCTGTGTCCGCTGCGACTGCGCGACGACGCAGGCTGGCCGCTGTACCCGATCGGCGGGTCACCACACCTACGTCAACATCGGCTTCTGGTCGTCGGTACCGATCGGCGCGACTGAAGGCGAGACGAACAGGGCGATCGAGGCAAGGTCAGCGAGCTCGACGGACACAAATCGCTGTACTCCGACGCCTATTACTCCGCCGAGGAGTTCGACGAGCTCTACGGCGGGGAAACCTACAAGACAGTCAAGAAGATTTACGACCCTGATTCACGGCTGCTCGATCTTTATGCGAAGGCGGTACAGAGACGATGACGACATACAAGGACCAGACCGCGGGCCGAGGGCAGACAGCGGCAGAGAAGCTGACCCTGGCCGAGATCCTCGAGATCTTCACCGCGGGCGACGAGCTGCCACTGAAGTTCACCGCGTACGACGGCAGCTCGGCCGGGCCCGACGACGCCCAGCTCGGCCTCGATCTGCTCACCCCGCGCGGCACCACCTACCTGGCGACGGCGCCCGGTGACCTCGGCTTGGCTCGCGCCTACGTCGCGGGCGACCTGGAGCCGCACGGCGTGCACCCAGGCGATCCGTACGACTTGCTGTGCGCGCTGGCCGACAAGCTCGACTTCAAGCGCCCGCCCGCGCGGGTGCTGGCGAACATCGTCCGGTCGATCGGCTTCGAGCACCTCATGCCGATCGCACCGCCGCCACAGGAGGCGCTGCCCCGCTGGCGGCGCATCGCGGAGGGCTTCCGCCACAGCAAGACTCGCGACGCCGACGCCATTCACCACCACTACGACGTGTCGAACAGCGTTCTACGAGAGGGTGCTCGGGCCGTCGATGACCTACACCTGCGCCTGCTACACCGATCCCGAACAGTCGCTGGAGGACGCGCAGGAGAACAAGTACCGGTTGGTGTTCGAGAAGCTGCGGCTGCAGCCGGGCGATCGGCTGCTCGACGTCGGCTGCGGCTGGGGCGGCATGGTGCGCTACGCGGCCCGCCAGGGCGTCAAGACCATCGGCGTCACCCTGTCGAAGGAACAGGCGGCGTGGGCGCAGAACGCCATCGCCGAACAGGGTCTCTCCGACCTGGCCGAGGTACGCCACGGCGACTACCGCGACGTGCGTGAGTCCGGGTTCGACGCGGTGTCCTCGATCGGGCTGACCGAGCACATCGGCGTGCACAACTACCCGTCGTACTTCCGGTTCCTCAAGTCGAAGATGCGTACCGGCGCGCTGCTGTTGAACCACTGCATCACCCGGCACGACAACAAGACGGGCGCGGCTGCGGGTGGCTTCATCGACCGCTACGTGTTCCCCGACGGGGAGCTCACCGGCTCGGGCCGCATCATCACCGAGACCCAGGACGTCGGCCTCGAGGTGGTGCACGAGGAGAACCTGCGCCACCACTACGCGTTGACGCTGCGGGACTGGTGCCGCAATCTCGTCGAGCACTGGGACGAGGCGGTCGAGGAGGTCGGCCTGCCCACCGCCAAGGTGTGGGGGCTGTACATGGCCGGGTCACGCCTCGGATTCGAGTCGAATGTCGTTCAGCTGCACCAGGTTCTGGCGGTCAAGCTCAACGCCAAGGGCGGCGACGGCGACCTGCCGCTGCGGCCGTGGTGGACGCCCTAGCGGGGATCGGCGCTAACCCGCGTCGTTGATGCGGCGGGCGCCCAGCTCGCTCTGCAGTAGCTCGAGGGCGACTTCCTCCGGGTCGCGGCGGGGCGCGGCCTCGGCGTGCTCGGCCTCGGCGAGCATGCTCTCCTCGTCGTCCTCGTCGGGCGCCGGGGGCGGCGCGGCGGCCACCGGATTGGCCCGCTGCGCCGGTGGCGGCGTGGCCGCGGTGCCTGCTTCGCAGCGAATGGTCCAGTTCACGCCGAGTGCGTCCTTGAGCGCGTCGCGGATGATCTCGACGTTGCGTGGCTCGTTGAGGCGCTTGGCCAGGGGGCCGGACACGTGGCTGAGCACCAGGGTGTTGCCCTCGACGGCCAACACCGATGGCGCCGTCGAGCATGACGTCGGTGGTGCGCCTGCGGTCGCGCACCTTCTCCCGCACCGTCGTCCACATGATGCGCACGGCGGCCGCGTCCGGTTGCCCGGCGACCGGCGGACTGGTGACCGGCGGCGCGCTCGACGGGTGGCGGCTCGACGGCGGGGTGGCGGGGGCGGTTCGGGGCGGGGCGACCGCCGCGCGGTGTGGGCGCGGGCGGTCCGGTTCTGGCTTCGGGGTGTCGGCGTGCAGGCGGCGCCGGCTTGGGGTCGGGTCGGGCCTCGGGCGGCGGCCGTGGCTGCGGGGCGGCTCGGCCGCCTGGCTCCTGCGGGCGAAGCTGCTTGACCGAGCCCGCGGGGACTGCTGCGCCGCCTCGTCGGCGGGGATCGACATGTCCAGTCCGCGTCTCGATGCGCTCGACCGTTGCAGCAGAGCCGCTTCCGTGTCGCTCGCCGACGGCAGGAGCAGCCGCGCGCACACCACCTCCAGCAGCAGTCGCGGCGCGGTGGCACCCCGCATCTCGCCGAGACCGGCGTGCACGACCTCGGCGTAGCGGGTCAGCGTCGCGGTGCCGAGCCGCTCGGCCTGGCCGCGCATCCGCTCGAGCACGTCGTCGGGCGCGTCGACCACACCGCGGGCCGCGGCGTCGGGAACGGCCTGCAGCACGATGAGGTCGCGGAACCGCTCCAGCAGGTCGGTGGCGAACCGGCGCGGGTCGTGGCCGGCGTCGATCACCGATTCGACGGCCCCGAACAGCGCCGCGGCGTCGCCCGCGGCCAGCGCGTCGACGGACTCGTCGATCAGCGCGAGGTCGGTGGCACCGAGCAGAGCCAGCGCCCGCTGGTACACCACGCGGTTCCCGTCGGCGCCTGCCAGCAGCTGGTCGAGCACCGACAGCGTGTCGCGCGGCGAGCCACCGCCCGCGCGGATCACCAGCGGGTACACGGCGTCGTCGACGTCGACGTTCTCCTGCGCGCAGATGCGTTCGAGCAGACCCGCGCATGGTCTTGGGCGCCAGCAGCCGGAACGGGTAGTGATGGGTGCGCGACCGGATGGTCGGCAGCACCTTCTCCGGCTCGGTGGTGGCGAACACGAAGATGAGGTGTTCGGGTGGCTCCTCGACGATCTTGAGCAGCGCGTTGAAACCCGCGGTGGTCACCATGTGCGCTTCGTCGATGATGAAGATGCGGTATCGCGACTGGGCGGGCGCGTAGAACGCTCGGTCGCGGAGCTCACGGGTGTCGTCGACGCCGCCGTGGCTGGCCGCGTCGAGTTCGATGACGTCGATGTTGCCGGGGCCGTTGGGCGCCAGCGCGACGCAGGAGTCGCACACCCCGCACGGGGTGGGGGTCGGGCCCTGCTCGCAGTTCAGCGAGCGCGCCAGGATGCGCGCCGACGACGTCTTGCCGCAGCCCCGCGGGCCGGAGAACAGGTAGGCGTGGTTGATCCGGCCGGACGACAGCGCCGTCGACAGTGGCTCGGTGACGTGCTCCTGGCCGACCACTTCGCCGAACGTCGCGGGCCGGTACTTGCGGTAGAGAGCCACGGCGAGCAGGCTACCCAGCCGCAGTGACGAGCTGCGCCCTAGACGGTATGGGTGACCGCCCAGCGTTGAGTTGGGGGTTGCGGGCCGGGGCCCCACTCACCCATGTTCGTGGGTTACCGAGTAGGGAGCGCCTGCTCGGTCTATCCGACAGTGGTGGGAGGCCCCGGTGTTTACCGAGCGTACGAGCCATTCTGACCTGGCGGTCGCCCTGCGGGGATGAAAATTGTGCGGTGGTCGCCTGTCGACGCCGTCCAACACTGTGGTCCTGTGAGGCCGTGTATCGAGCCGGGCGTCGGATGCCGCTTTTGGGCCCTTCACTGTTGCCGCTAGGTCGAGCACGAGGATCAGAATCGTTGTCCCCATGCGATATCCGCAGGCGACCACTCCGAGATGAGCAGGTGTGAGTGTCAGTGAGGAGATGACCGCGATGTTGGCCGAATCGCATGATGAGGAACAGATCATCGCCAGGGTGGCAGCCCTGGACATCGGCAAGGCAGAGCTGGTGTGCTGCGTGCGGGTGCCGGCACAAGCAGGCGGCAGACGGCGGTTGCAGGAGGTGTCGACGCATTCGACGATGACGAGGTCGCTCGTTGAGCTGGCCAATCGTCTCGTCGAGATGGGGGTCGAGCGGGTGGTGATGGAGGCGACGTCGTCGTATTGGAAGCCGGTGTTCTATCTGCTGGAAGCACACGGGCTGGCCCCGTGGTTGGTCAACGCCCGCGATGTCAAGCATTTGCCCGGTCGCCCAAAGACGGATGTGCTGGACGCGGTGTGGTTGTGCAAGGTTGCTGAGCGCCAGATGTTGCGGCCCAGTTTCGTGCCGCCGTGGCCGATCCGGCGGCTGCGGGATCTGACCCGCTACCGGACCGATCTGGTGTCCGCGCGCACGGCGGAGAAGAACCGGGTCGAAAAGCTTCTCGAGGATGCCTGCGTCAAGCTGTCGGTGGTGGCCTCCGACATCTTCGGAGTGTCCGGGCGGGCGATGCTAGGCGCGCTGGTCGCTGGCGAACGTGATCCGAAGGTGCTCGCCCAGCTGGCACGGGCGCGGATGCGCGGCAAGATCGATCGGCTCGAGCAGGCCTTCGACGGGCATTTCGCCGATCATCACGGGTTCTTGCTTTCGCGGATGTTGTCGCGGATCGAGGCGCTCGACGCCGACATCGCCGCGGTTGATGTCCAGATCGAGGCGCAGCTGGCCCCTTTCGCCGCGGCAGCGGCTCGCCTCGATGAGATCCCCGGCATCGGCCCGGTCGCCGCGGCCGCCATCATCGCCGAGATCGGGGTCGACATGTCGCGGTTCCCGACAGCCGGACATCTGTGCTCGTGGGCGAAGTTCGCCCCGGGCATCAACTCCTCGGCGGGCAAGACCAAACGCAGCGCTTCGTCGGGTCACGGCAGCCCTTACCTGGCCCGCGTCTTGGGTGAGGCCGCCGTGGGCACCAGCAAGACGAACACGTTCTTGGCGGCCCGCTATCGGCGCATCGCCAGACGTCGTGGCCAACCCCGAGCGGTGGTCGCGGTCGGTCGCTCCATCCTGGTGATCATCTGGCACCTGCTGAAAGATCCAGACGCTCGCTACCAGGACCTGGGCGCCGATCATTACCAACGACACATCGATTCGGCTGTCAAGAAGCGCGGTCACATTCGACAGCTTGAAGCCCTCGGCTACACGGTCACGCTCACTCCCGCGGCCTAATCCACGTGGTACGCACCGAGGCCAAGTCACCGTAATTTTCGGATCAGTGTTGGACTGGACGTGCACGCACGTTCGGTGGCGGCGGCAGCAATCGACGGCGTGACCGGGGAGGTGTTCCAAACCCGGTTGACCCCGTCCTACGAGCACATCCGGTCGTGGATCAAGGATTTGCCGGGACCGTTGGCGGTGGCCTACGAGGCCGGCCCGACCGGCTTCGGACTGTATCGATTCTTGTCCGAGGCCGGGATCCGATGTGAGGTCGTGGCATCGTCGAAACTGCAGAAACCCTCCGGAGACCGGGTCAAGACCGATGCCCGGGATGCTCTGCATCTGTCCCGGTTGTTGCGCCTGGACGAGGTCACGTCGGTGTCGATCCCGAGCGTGAGTCAGGAAGCAGTCCGGGATCTGGTGCGGGCCCGGGAGGACTGTCGCGGTGATCTGATGAGAGCGCGTCATCGGCTGTCCAAGCTGCTGCTGCGTTACGGCATCGTCTACTACGGCGGCAAGGCGTGGACCGGTGCTCATGATCGGTGGTTGCGTACCGTAGCGGCACCACAGTTGAGGACACTTGCGACGCGGATGGCGTTCGACGCCGACTACGACCACGTGCTGACCATGCAGGCTCGACGCGGGCGTCTCGACGCGGCGATCGAAGATATCGCCGTCGACGGTGAGTTCACTCCGATCGTGCGGCGGGTGTCGTGCCTTCGAGGTGTGAGTACTTTGACCGGGTTGGCGTTGGCGGTGGAGATCGGTGATTGGAATCGGTTCACCGGCAACACGATTGGTTCGTTCGTCGGGTTGACGCCGTCGGAGTACTCGTCGGGTTCCTCGCGGGCGCAAGGCCCGATCACCAAGACCGGGAACACCCACGTGCGTCGGTTGCTGGTCGAGGCTGCCTGGCATCACCGGCCCCGTTACACCGTGGGTGCGGTGATGCGTAAGCGGTGGGACCAGGCCCCGGCAGCTGCCCGCGCCCGCGGAGACGAGGGCAATCGCCGCTTGCACGGTAGGTGGGTGGGCTTCCTGGAACGCCGCAAGCGACCAGTAGTCGCCAACGTGGCGATCGCCCGCGAGCTTGCCGGCTGGTGCTGGTCGCTGGCGGTGATGGAGGACTGACCGCCACCTGATCCGCTTCCTCCCCGGGTGCGGTGGTGGCAGCGCGTGGATCGACCCGCGACGCGACTATGAGCAGACCCTAGGGTCGACGCTCGACCCTAGACACGCGGATGCGATCCAGCCGAACACCGTCCTGCGGTAGCCAACCCGCGTATATCAGTCTGACCGCGCGTCGCCAACGACACGCTCACCACACGGACTCGGCGAGGAAGTAACGAGGCGCCGTCGGGGTAGCTCCCCGGCGGCGCCTCCCCTTGCCCTCTTGACAAACTTCTCTACATATCAGTCGCGTGCCAGCAGCGACTCGGCGGCCGACAGCAGTGCGCATGTCGCGAGGCCGTCGATCGCCTCGCGAAGGTCCGGCAGCGCAGGAAACGTCGGCGCGATCCGGATGTTCTTGTCCTCCGGGTCTTTTCGATACGGGAACGCCGCCCCAGCCTCGGTCACGGCGATGCCCGCGTCCTTCGCAAGGGCGACGGTCCGCCGCGCGGTACCAGGCAGCACGTCCAGGCTGACGAAGTAGCCGCCCTTCGGATCCGTCCATGACGCGATCTTGGACTCCCCCAACCGGTCGTCGAGGATCTCGGCGACCAACGCGAACTTCGGCGCAAGCAGCTGCTGATGGCGCTGCATGTGTAGCCGCACCCCGTCGGCGTCGCCGAGGAACCTCAGATGACGGAGTTGGTTGACCTTGTCCGGCCCGATCGACTTCTTGCCCGCGTGCTGCAGGTACCACGCGATGTTGCCCAGCGAGCCGCCGAAGAAGCTGACGCCGGCACCGGCGAAGGTGATCTTGGAGGTCGACGCGAACACCAGTGGCCGGTTGGGGTTGCCCGCCGCGGCGGCCAGGCTGAGCACGTCGATCTGCCGCGCGAAGTCGTGGGTCAGGGTGTGCACCGGATAGGCGTTGTCCCAGATCAACCGGAAATCACTTGCGGCCGTCTTCATTTGGACCAGGCGCCGCGACGTTCTCCCACGAGTAGACGACACCGGTTGGGTTCGAGTACACCGGCACGCACCACATGCCCTTGATGGCCGGGTCGGCGGCGACGAGTTCCTCGATGAGGTCGACGTCGGGGCCGTCCTCGCGCATCGGAACGGTGATCATCTCGATGCCGAAACTCTCGGTGATCGCGAAGTGCCGGTCGTAGCCGGGCGACGGGCAGAGGAACTTGATGCCGGACGCTGCGCGCTCCTCAATCCACGGCCGCGGCGAGTCCACCCCGCCGTGCAGCAGCGAGAACACCACGACGTCGTGCATGAACTCGAGGCTGGCGTTGTTGCCCGCGATCAGGTTGGGCACCGGGATGCCGAGCAGTTCGCCGAAGATGGCCCGCAGTTCGGGCAGCCCGTGCAGACCACCGTAGTTGCGGGTGTCGGTGCCGTCGCCGTCGCGGTAGTCAGCCCCCGGGAGGGTGAGCAGGTCGTTGGACAGGTCGAGTTGCGCAGCGGACGGCTTGCCCCTGGTGAGGTCCAGGCTGAGCTTCTTGGCCTGCAGGTCGGTGTAGTTGCGGCGCTGAAGTTCGTGCTGCAGCCTGCAGTTCGTCGCGGCCGAGGGACTCGAAGCGACACGGCGCGCGCCTTTCACCGTTACTGAAGCCTGGAACGTAAGGGGACCCCGCGCACCCGCCAGAGCCCATTGACCCTTGCTGCCTTCCGGCCCTGGGGGAGTTCACAGGATAGACGCCGCGCGGGGTCCGAGATGAGTGTAATACCCGCACCACCTGCGACTCGTCGGGCTGCCATAGCCCGGTCGGCTACCATTGCCCGCGGAGGATTCGCCTAGTGGCCTATGGCGCTCGCCTGGAACGCGGGTTGGGTTAACGCCCTCAGGGGTTCAAATCCCCTATCCTCCGCAGCGAGTCCGGGGTGCGATCTGCTGAATGCAGATCGCGCTCCGGCCCATTGAAGGCCACCGAACTCAAGGAGGAGCATGCGGCGCTGGATCGCGGTGTGGTGGCAGGCATCGTTCGTGGTCCTCGGCGGAGCTCTCTACTTCTTCTTCGTGTTGCCCCGGTGGTACGAGCTGACCGGCGACTGGTCGCACACCCTCGGCACCGTGATGCGCATCGTCGCGGGCGCCCTGATCGGGCTGGCCGCGCTGCCGGTGGTGTTCACGTGGTTGCGGACGCGCAAGCCGGAGTACGGCACCCCGCAGCTGGCGCTGTCGTTGCGGGTCGGGTCGATCGTCTTGCACGTGCTCGCGGGCGTGCTGATCATCGGCGCGGCGGTCAGCGAGATCTGGCTCAGCCTGGATAGTGCGGGGCAGTGGCTGTTCGGCATCTACGGCGCTGCGGCCGCCATCGCGGTGCTCGGTTCGCTGTCCTTCTACCTGGCGTTCCTCGCCGAGTTGCCACCGCCGCCGCCGAAACCGCTCAAGCCCAAGACCCAGACCCGTCGTCGCAAGCGTGGCGAAGCCGCCGAGGACGAAGCCACCGACGAAACCGCTGACGAGGCGGGTTCCGACGAAGAGGCGACCGCGGCTTCCGGCGAGACGGTCGACACCGAGGACGCCAAGGAACACGGGCCCTCAGAAGTCGAAGCAGTCGAAGCGACCGCCCAGGCTGACGAGACCGAAGCGTCTGAAGAGACGACCGAGTCGACTGAGATCACTGAGACCAGTGCAATTACTGAGACCACTGCGGCCGATGAGGCCAAAGAGGTCGCGGGACCTGCTAACGCTGACGAGCTCGACGACGATAAAGGCACCGACAAGGAATCCGAAGGCAAGTTGCGCAATCGGCGCCCGGCGGGGAAGTCGTTGTTCCGGCGCTCACGTGGTGGCGTCGCCCTCGACGACTGACCTGCCGGTCCGCGCGTCGGTTTTAGGTTCGTCGACAGCCTGGGTACTCCCCGTCAGAATTGTGGGACCACATCTAGGTAAGGCGGCGCATGGACAGGTTCCGAACAGGCTGTCGGCTCATCGTCGCCATTGCGACGGCCGCGGTCGCCGTGCTCGTCACGCCCGTCCTTGCCGGCGCAGCCCCGTTCGATCTGTCGGGGGCGATAGCACAGGTCGAGCCAGCCGTAGTGCGGATAGACACCGTCATCAACTACCAGCACGCGGTCGGCGCGGGCACCGGCATCATCCTCGATCCCGGCGGGGCGATCCTGACCAACTATCACGTCGTGCAGGGCGCGGACACCATCACCGTGACCGCAGTCGGCGTGCCCTACACCGCGGACCTCGTCGGGTACGACCGCACCCGTGACATCGCGGTGCTACAGCTGCGCGGGACCGGCGGGGGTCTGCCCGCCGCCCCAATCGGAGACTCGTCGAGCCTCGCGGTCGGCGACCCCGTCGTGTCACTCGGCAACGCCTATGGCAGCGGCAGCCCACTGACCAACGAATCGGGCACGGTGGTCGGATTCGGCAAGACCATCAGCGCCAAGGACGAGCTGACCGGAAGCGCCACGCAGATGACCGGGTTGATCGAGGTCGCGGCGCCCGTGCGCGCCGGTGACTCCGGTGGCCCGCTGGTCAACGGTGCCGGTCAGGTCGTGGGCGTCACCAACGCCGCGTCCCTGAACTTCAGGATGGAACCGGGTGGGCAGGGGTACGCCATCCCCATCAACGACGCGATGGCGGTGGCGGGCCAGATCCGTGCGAGGACCCCGACCGGCACCGTGCACGTTGGGCCACCGACCCTGCTCGGCGTCGGGGTCAGCACCAAGGATCAGAGCCAGAACCTGCCCGGCGTTCTCCTGCGCGAGGTGCTCCGCGGTGGGCCCGCGCAGCAGGCTGGTCTGTTCGACGGCGACGTGCTGCTCAGCATCGACGGCGTCCAGTTGGATTCCGCGACGGCGCTGACCGACGTGCTGGACCGGCATTACCCGGGTGACGTCGTCGACCTGGTCTGGATCGATCGCGGCGGTCAGCAGCGCACTGGAAAGGCGACGCTCCAGTCGAGCTCATGAGATGCTGAGCGAGTGCCAAACAATGCACCCCTTCGCATCGTGCAGTGGACCACCGGCAACGTCGGAAAGAGCTCGGTAGCAGCCATTGCCCGCAATCCCACCCTCGAACTCGTCGGCTGCTATGCGTGGTCGAAGGACAAGGCGGGCCGCGACGTTGGCGAGCTCGCCGGCATCGGGCCACTTGGCGTCGCAGCCACCAATGACGTCGATGCGTTGCTCGCCCTCAAGCCCGACTGCGTGGTCTACAACCCGATGTGGATCGACGTCGACGAGCTGGTGACGATCCTGTCGTCGGGGGCGAACGTCGTCGCAACCGCGTCCTTCATCACCGGCCACAACCAGGGCGAGGGCCGCGACAAGATCGCCGAGGCGTGCGAACGCGGCGGCTCGACGATGTTCGGCTCCGGCATCAGCCCCGGCTACGTCAACCAGTTGTCCATCGTGGCGGCCGGCATCTGCGACAGGGTCGACAAGGTCACCGTCAACGAGGCCGCCGACACCACGTTCTACGACTCGCCGGCGACCGAGAAGCCGGTCGGTTTCGGCCAGCCCATCGACCACCCCGACTTGCAGGCCATGACGGCACATGGCACCGGCGTGTTCGGTGAGGCCGTGCGGATGGTCGCCGACGCGCTCGGCATCGAGCTCGACGACGTGCGCTGCGACGCCGAATATGCCCAAACCACAACGGATCTCGACCTCGGCTCATGGACCATTCCTGCGGGTTGTGTGGCCGGCGTGCATGCCAGCTGGCAGGGCATCGTGGGCGGCGTCACCCGCGTTGAGATCTCCGTGCTGTGGAAGAAGGGCCAGACGCTCGAGCCGGATTGGCCGATCGAGCAGGACGGCTGGGTCATCGAGGTCGCGGGCCGGCCGACCGTGACCATGAAGGTCGGGTTCCTCCCACCGCCGGACTTCGAAGCCACCACACTCGAGGAGTTCATGGTGCTCGGTCACATCATGACGGCAACGCCTCCGCTCAACGCGATCCCCGCGGTGGTGGCGGCGCCGCCCGGCATCGTCACTTACAACGACCTACCACTGATCCTGCCGCGCGGAGTGGTTCCGACCAATTGGTGATCGTTATTGACGGTAACGAAACCTTAGGGGAGGGTGTGACTGGGAACACACAGCGACTACCATCGGGCAAGGGGGTTGACGCCGTGGTTATCACGTGTGTGTGGATTTACCTGGCGACTTGGGCGGTGACCACCGTAATCACGTTCGCGGCCAGTCGTCGGCTGGGCGACCGGACGGCGACACCCCTCAGCGTCTTCTGCTTCAGCATGATCGCGGGTGCACTGTGGCCGGTGCTGCTGATCGGCGCCGCCGAGCTCAGTTCGTTGGCGGCGTACTCGACGGCCGAGACATGGCTCGTCACACCGGATCCCGACCATTTCGGCGGTGCGGTAGTGCCGCTGCGCTGACTGACCGCGCCGTTCCAGAGCATTTTGCAGCGTGGCGCTCCTTCACTTGCGCTCCGACCCGATCCCGGGAAGACCGCGACAGTGACACCTGTTGCTATTGAGGGGTCGATCGAGCCGGCCGCGAGGGAGGTGTCATCGTGAATCTCGGTGAGGCGCCGGGCGATCCCGGACACGAGGTGGTTGAGTGCGCGACCGTGATGGCCGAGGTGTGGACGTTCCTGGACGGTGAATGCACCGACGACACCCGCGCCAAGTTGTGCCAGCACCTCGAGACGTGCTCGAGCTGTCTACACCAGTACGCGCTCGAGGGGCGGATCAAGAACCTGATCGCGACCAAGTGCGGAGGCGAACGTCCATCGATCCGACTTCGCCTGAATGCGCGGTGACTCCGGTGTTTGCAACCGTCGGCGCATTGTCTGGTTGCCGCACTGCGCGGGGTCCTATCGTGACGACCATGCGCGCCCTCATCATCGCCGTCGCGGCTCTGTTCGCGCTCGCTCCGATCGCCAATGCCACCCCCCAAGACGATCAGTACCTCTCCACCCTCACCTCACGGAACATCGGCGGACAACCCGACAAACTCATCGGTTACGGGCATGACGCCTGCGACAACTACGGAACGTCCGGAGTTGTCGACCAGATAGCCAGCCTTGAAGCGATCGGCTACACGCACATCCAGGCGGAGGACATATTCGTCTTGGGAGTCCACGCGTACTGCCCAGACAAGCTGCCACCCGTCGGGAAGCCCGTAGCCTGACGGTTACCGGCCGCCTTCCGAGCTAGCTCGGTTTCCCCTCGTCATCCCAATTGGCCGCGACCTTCTTGCTCGGCTGCACCCGTGGGGCTCACCCGGCATCTTCGGAGTGCCTACGTGCTACTGGCCATGCTCACCTGCGATTATGCAGGTCGCGTCGGCCTGCCATGCGGAGAGTTATCGGGCGAGTATTCGCCCGAATAAGGCGTCCACAGCTTCACCCGGTCTGCATCGTCTTGGTCGACAAGCGGCCCCCGCTCTTAGCGCCAGGTGATCCGCACGACAACCTGCTGGCGCTCCTGCTGATCGATGATCTCGTCGAGTTCGCGCTGCTGCTTCTCGAACTCTTCGCGGTGGCCCAACCACGTCGGGCTCCCGGGGTGTCGACGGAGCTCCAGTCAGAGCGAATCGAGGAACGTCGACCACTCCTAAGAGCTGCCCGTAAGAAGGCGCTCCGCCCGCGATCTTGAGCTACGCCGACCACCTGGTGTTCGGCATTATCGGCGATTACGACGCCGCACCCCGATGTAGACGAACTCGCGAATGGCATCGAGCGGGCAGTCGTACGCTTAACTGCCATCAGCGCGGGCCACTGGCGCTCCAGCCCCGTGGGGACTCTCGCCCTGGTGCAAGGAGGTTGATCACGATGTCGAAGCGGCAAGAACTTGATGTCCTCAACCACAGGCAGTGTCTGGATCTATTGCAAACGGTGCGGGTGGGTCGTCTGGTTTTCACCGAGGACGCTCTGCCTGCGGTGCAGCCGGTGAACTTCCGGCTGTGGCGCGACGACGTGGTGATCCGGGTTGCAGGCGGGGCCAAGCTGGCCGCCGCCGCCCACAACGTCGTCGTGGCGTTCGAGGCTGATGAGTTGGATCCAGACCTGCGCACAGGGTGGAGTGTGACCGTCGTCGGGCACGCACAGCGGATTGCCGATGTGGATGAGTTGGTAGAACTGTCGGGAACGTTCCTGCAGCCGTGGGTTGACGGCCGGCGGGATCATTTTGTGCGGATCCGGGCCGAGAAGATGACCGGGCGCCGCTTCCGCGAACCCGGCCTACCTGAGTACCGGGGTGCGGCCGGGAGCACGACCACGGGGTCGCCCTGAGGGGGCCGGGATGGCCGTGATCGGGTATTCATGCCATGGCCCGTCAGGGTGGCGGCGTGAGCATCTCGGACGCAGCACGCGCACCGCTCCAAGCCCCTCTTGCCGGGGCGAAGGGATGACCGGCAGCCGAAGATTCGGCCCTGCCCCCAACCCATACGCATCACCTCGCCCCCGCGTCGCCGAACTGGCTGGTCCCGACGCCCGCAGGAAGTGGGAGCTCTTCTCCATCAAGGACCGCAGGACCGTGGTGGCTTCGCTGGTCGACGTGACGATCAACAAGCTCAAGCACGGCACCACGCGGCCTTCGATCCGCTCGACGTGGAGGTCACCTGGAAGGCGTCTGAGTCGATCAACCTACAGACGCATCAACATTGAGCAACAGAACAACGAAAGTCCCACTGGCGCATATCCATTCCCTCAGGGAATGTGTTGGCGCCCTCCAATGAGGCGCTATAAGATCGCAAGCGTGAAGCACCGCTAACAAGCCACGGCGGCGCTGAACGTACTCAACTCACTCACACACTCACGGCAATGGTCGTGGCGATGACCGAAAGGTCGCGGTGTGGTGAGGACTTCCTCGGTCACCAGGGCACGTTCGCAGTCTGCCCAACTAAGCGGGGTGCTTGCTCCTGGCGACCCCGTACTCGCTGCTGCTCATCAGCACATGCGCGAGGCGTTCGTCGTCCACAAGGTGGCCGACATCCTCGACAAGGGTCCCGCACTGACCCGCAGATGCGGGCCGAGATCGAGCAGCTTCTGGCCGATCGCGAAGTGGTGGTCGCCTGATGGACGAGGACACCATTCAGGCAATCTGCTTGCGCGCCAAGGAGTTGGCCGACGCCGCTCCCCCGCTAACCACCGAGCAGGCCTACTTCCTGACGTCAGTTTACGGTCGTTACCCAAGGGGCGAGGCCGACCCGTCCACCGACGCCGCCTGAGCGTCACCCACCAATGAAGGAGATGTACCGAACGTGACTACGCACATCGCACCGGCTCGAAGACATCCAGGAGGCCGACGGGCTGCGGTGGCTCGCCACCCTGCTGCGCACCGCCATCGCGCACTGGCCGGTGCACGACACCGAGCGCAGTTCCGAGTTCGAACCCCGCGACGTCTGCGACGAACTCGGCGAACTGCACGCCTGCGATATGGCCAGAGACTGCTACGTCCTTCTGCCGGTGCGCGTGGCGATGCAGAGCGAGCACGCCGCCGTCACGCGACGGGCCGAGTCGCTTGAGTATCCACACAGTGGATCGCGACGCCCGCGGAGACACGCTTTTGCCAATGCACCCGATTTGACGCGGGGCCGCGGATAATCTGGGTGTATGTCGGAGCGCCGGCCGACCTTGATATCCGTCATGAAGTTGGCGGGATGCTGTGTCTTGGCCGGAGTGGTGGCGGCGGCGCTGATGTTCCCGTTCGCCGGCGGCATTGGGTTGATGTCCAACCGTGCCTCCGACATCGTTGCCAACGGCTCCGCGCAGCTTATGGAGGGCGACGTCCCGCAGGTGTCGACGATGGTCGACGCGGCCGGCAACCCGATCGCGTGGCTGTACTCACAGCGCCGGTTCGAGGTGGCGACCGACAAGATTGCCAACACGATGAAGCTGGCGATCGTCTCGATCGAGGATAAGCGATTCGCCGAGCACAACGGCGTGGACTGGCAGGGCACGCTGACCGGCCTTTCCGGATACCTCTCCGGCAACCCCGACACTCGCGGAGGCTCGACGATCGAGCAGCAGTACGTGAAGAACTATCAGTTGCTGGTGACGGCACAGACCGACGCCGAGCGGCGGGCGGCTGTCGAGCTGACGCCGGCGCGCAAGCTGCGCGAGATACGGATGGCGCTGACGCTCGACAAGTCGCTCAGCAAACCGGAGATTCTGACCCGTTACCTCAACTTGGTGTTTTACGGCAACGGCGCGTTCGGCATTCAGGATGCCGCGCAGACCTACTTCGGAATCGACGCCTCGCAGCTGAATTGGCAGCAGGCCGCGCTGCTGGCGGGACTGGTGCAGTCGACGAGTTTGCTCGACCCCTACACCAATCCCGAAGGCGCGTTGCAGCGGCGAAATGTCGTGTTGGACACCATGATCGAGAATCTTCCTCAGCAAGCCGATCAGCTGCGCGCCGCCAAGGCCGAGCCACTGGGCGTGCTGCCCCAGCCGAACGAGCTTCCGGGTGGCTGCATCGCCGCCCGCGAGAAAGGTTTCTTCTGTGACTATGTGCTGGAGTACCTCGCCCGGGCCGGCGTCAGCAAGGAGCAAGTTGCACGCGGCGGCTATCTGATTCGCACGACGCTGGAGCCCAAGGTGCAGGCTTCGGTCAAGTCGGCGGTCGACAAGGTCGCCAGCCCGACGCTCGAGGACGTGGCCAGCGTGATGAGCGTGATCAAGCCCGGCAAGGACGCGCACCGGGTCATGGCGATGGCCAGCAATCGGACGTACGGCCTCAACGGCGACGCCCACGAGACGGTGCAGTCACAGCCGTTCTCGCTCGTCGGTGATGGGGCGGGCTCGATCTTCAAGATCTTCACCACCGCGGCGGCGCTCGACATGGGCATGGGTATCAACGCCCAGTTGCAGGCGCCGGGCTCATTCCAGGCCAGGGGCCTAGGCAGCAGCGAGACGCCAGGCTGTCCGAAGGAAACTTGGTGCGTGAAGAACGCCGGGAACTATCGCGGCTCAATGAACGTCACCGACGCGCTGGCGACATCACCGAACACCGCCTTCGCGAAATTGATCCAACAGGTTGGCGTTCCGCGCGCGGTCGACATGGCGGTAAGGCTGGGGCTTCGGTCCTACGCGGTTCCTGGAACGGCGCGGGCCTATGACCCCGAAAGTAACGAAAGCTTGGCCGACTTCATCAAGAGACAGAACATCGGCTCGTTCACTTTGGGTCCGTTCCAGCTCAACGCGCTCGAGCTGGCGAATGTTGCGGCAACGCTGGCCTCCGGCGGCGTGTGGTGCCCGCCCAGCCCGATCGACAAGATATTCGACCGCCACGGCAACGAGGTGTCGTTCGCCAGCCAGCCGTGCGACCAGGCGGTCCCCGAGGGACTGGCCAACACGTTCGCGAACGCGCTGAGCAAGGACACTCAGAGCCCGGGCACCGCGGCGGGCGCCGCGGGCTCGGTCGGCTGGGATCTGCCGATGTCGGGCAAGACGGGCACCACCGAGTCACATCGATCGTCGGGTTTCGTCGGCTTTACCAGCCGATACGCGGCGGCGAACTACATCTTCGACGACTCAAGTAATCCGTCCGGCATCTGTTCATTCCCGCTACGTAAGTGCGGAAACGGTGACCTGTACGGCGGCAACGAGCCCGCCCGCACTTGGTTCGAGGCGATGAAGCCGATCGCCATCGATTTCGGCGACGTGCACCTTCCGCCGACAGATCCGCGCTATGTCGACGGCGCGCCGGAGGGCCGGGTGCCCAGCGTGTCAGACCTCAAAGTGGATGCGGCGCGCCAGCGCCTCAAGGACGCGGGCTTCCAGGTGGCCGACCAGACGACATCGGTGAACAGCTCAGCACCCTATGGTGCGGTGGTGGGGACCACACCGAGCGGTCAAACTTTCCCCGGATCGATCATCACTATCAGCATCAGCAACGGCATTCCGCCACCACCCCCGCCACCTCCAGTGGAGCGGCCGCCGGTCGGCGAGCAGCGGACCAGGTCCTCCCCCGGAGGGTTCGATGGTCGTGGAGATTCCGGGTCTGCCGCCGATCACCGTGCCAGTGCTCGGACCGCCACCGCCGGCCGAACCACCACCACCACCGGGCTAGCCGCTCATGCCAACGACGCCGGTGATGGAGCCCCCAGTCAGGGTTGCCGATTGAAGCTCGTCCGCAGTGACTCCAACGTATCGGCGGTCATGATGTGGAGGTTATCGGGCGAGTGCCTGCCATGCAGGCAGCTGGATCAGGCCCGTTTGCCATCCTCATCCCAGTTGGCCGCGACCTTCTTGCTCGGCTGCACCCGTGGGGGCTCACCCGGCATCTTCGGATAACTCGGCGGGTACGGCAGATCGCCGAGGCCGCGCTCCTCGTCGGCCGCGACCATCTCCAGGAGCCCATCGATGGAATGGGCGACGGCCTCGATGTCGGCCCACGGATCGTCGCGCTTGGCCACCAGCTCCGGCACCGTGGCGATCGTGTAGTCATCGGGGTCGGCATCGGCGAGTTCGTCCCACGTCAGCGGGGTCGAGACCGTTGCGATCTCCGTCCGGCGCGCCGAATAGGCCGACGCGAAGGTGCGGTCGCGCGCGTTCTGGTTGTAGTCGATGAACAGCCGCTCGCCGCGTTCCTCCTTCCACCACGAGGTCGTGACGGCATCGGGTGCGCGCCGCTCGACCTCTCGGGCCAGCGCGATGCCCGCGCGGCGTACGGCGACGAAGTCCCAGTCCCTCTTGATCCGGATGAAGACGTGCGCGCCGCGCCCGCCCGAGGTCTTCGGATAGCCGACGATGCCGAGTTCGTCGAGGATGGGCTTCAGCACGTCGACGGCGATCTCGCGGGCTTGCTTGAATCCCGTGCCCGGCTGGGGATCCAGGTCGATGCGCAGCTCGTCGGGGTGCTCGGTGTCGGGGCAGCGCACCTGCCAGGGATGCAGCGTGATGGTGCCCATCTGCGCCGCCCACGCAATGGCCGCCGGATGCGTCACCTTGAGCGCGTCTGCGGTGCGACCCGAGGGAAAGGTCACCACGCACGTCTCCAAGTAGTCGGGATGCTTTGCAGGAACGCGCTTCTGGTAGATCTCCTCGCCGTCGATACCGTCGGGGAACCGTTGCAGATGCGTGGGCCGGTCCCGTAGCACGGCCACCATGGGTTCGGCGACGGCGAGGTAGTAGTTGAAGAGCGTGCCCTTCGTGCCGCCGGAGCCGAGTTTCGGAAAGTACACCTTGTCGGGGTTCGTCAATCGGACCGCGACGCCGTCGACGTCGACTTCCTGTGCGGGAGTTGCCATCTCATGACTCCAATACGTCGGACAGGTCGTAGTTCAGCGGCACGTCCAGCTGGTCGAACCGACAGCTGGCCGGGTCGCGGTCGGGCCGCCACCTGACGAACTTGACCGCGTGCCGGAATCGTTGACCGTTCACGGCATTGCCCTCCATCTGGTCGTAGGCCACCTCGGCGACCTTCTCCGGCCGTACCGGAATCCACTGCTTGTCCGCCGCGGAGTTCCAGCGGCTCGGCTCGCCGTCACGGACGAGGTCGTCGCCCTCGCGCAGCGGCTCGAGGTCGGCCAGCAGTTTGATGCGATCCTTGACACTGAAAGACGCTGCACCGCCGACCATCTGGAGTTCGCCGTCGTCGCGGTGCAGACCGAGCAGGATCGACCCCACGCCTTCCCCGCTCTTGTGAATGCGGTAGCCGATGGCCACGCAGTCGGCGTCCCGCTTGTGTTTGACCTTGACCATCTCCCGCTTGCCGGGCAGGTAGTGGCCGTCGAGGCGTTTGGCGATGACCCCGTCCAGGCCCGCCCCCTCGAACGTGGTCAGCCAGTGCGTGCCGAGCTCGGGGTCCTCGGTGGTGCGGGTGACGTGGCACCACTGCAACTCGTGCACCAGTTCCGCCAACGCCTGCCTGCGCACCCGGAACGGCTGGTCCAGCAGCGAGCGGTCGCCGTCGGCCAGCGCGTCGAACCCGATGAAGTGGGCGGGGGTCTGCTCGGCGAGCATCCGCACCCGGCTCTCCGCCGGGTGTATGCGCTGGCTCAGCGACTCCCAGTCCAGCCGGATCCGGCCATCGATCTCACGCGGGACGACGACCTCGCCATCGAGGACGCACCGCGGCGCCAGCTCATCGCGCAGTGAGGCGAGCAATTCGGGGAAGTAGCGGCCCAGCTCCTTGCCGCTGCGCGATTGGAGCACCACGTCGTCGCCGTCGCGGAACACCAGTGCACGGAATCCGTCCCACTTTGGCTCATACGACCAGACCCCAGCCTCGGCGGGCACCTTCTCCGCCGCCTTCGCCAGCATCGGGTCGACAGGAGGTTGCACGGGTAGGTCCACGGTTTCCATACTCATGCAGACCGCGGCGCCCCGGCAATGTCATCGCAAAGTAATCGGACTAGATTCATCAGCCCGACTAGCGCCGAACGCACGGTTGTTCACGGCCTCTCACTCGGGCGATCTGTACAACAACCGCACATTCGGCGAGTGGCGTCACCGGCCGGCATACAGGTGGACCAGCCCGGATGCCACTGCGAACCGCGGGCCGTGCACCCCGTCGATGTCGGCCCGTCCCACGACGACCGGGATCGAGCGCAGCGATTCCCCGACGGTGCGCAGCAGCTCGTCGTCGAGTGCCCCGCCGCCGGCCAGCACCAGCGCGACCGGCGGCTCGTCGAAGGCCTTCATACACCGCGCGATGTTCGCGGCGACCGTCTCCTGCTTGATCGCCAGCCGCAGACTCCGCCACTCCTCGGCGGCCAGCTTGTTGGAGAACGGCACCAGCCCGGCGGTGCCGCGCGTACAGAGCCTGCCGATGGCCTCGGACTGCGCGGGGCGTTCCAGGAAGAGCCGACGGCCGTCCTCCTCGTGCGCGACGTGCGGTCCCTCCACGCGCAGCGCCGGCGTCCGCTTCACCCGCTCCGCGAGAGCGCGCGGGATGCCGAGCACCCGAGCCACGGCGGTGGTGATGGCTTCCCCCGCACCGGCGGCGGTCACGGTGCGGCCCGCGCCGACCAGATCGATGGTGCCCCCGCCGATGTCGCACACGACGGAGTCCGGCGGCAGTCCTGGCGTCGTGCGGGCACCCACCGCCGCGGCCTCCGGCTCCGAGGAGATCGTCCGGGTCGGGCGGCCGGTCAGGTCCCGCAGGGTCTCCGCGGCGTCGGCGACGTGGTCGGCGGCGAGCAGCGCGACGACGGTGCCGCGTGTGTCGGCGACACCGCGCCTCAGCCACGCCCCGTTGTCGATCGACGACAGGCCGGTGAAGAAGGCGTCGTCCACGGCGATTCCGTACTCGGCGGTAGGAACCGACGTGAGGCGAACGGCGACGACGTTGCCCGGCGGTTCGAGCCGCAGCACGCTGTGCGCCTGCGCGGGCGTGTACCGCACCACCTGGCCGTCGACGGTGCAATCGACGTAGTCGTCGTCGACCGCGGGCGCCTCGGCCGCCCCGGTTCGGGGAGTCACGGCGATCGCGGGGGAATCCGCCAGCTCGCGGGTGAACTCGGCCACGTGCCGAATCCGGTCGGTACCGAGTTCCAATGCGACGCACAGCGCTATCGGGTCCGCCATCGCCCGGTAGGCGCGACCCTCGGCGACGACCTCCACCGCGATGAGCGCCCCCGGTTCGAGGCCATCGAGGTCGACCTCGTCGACGACCGGTACGTCGCTGGGTATGCGGTTGCCGATCAACACGGCGTCGTCCTGTGCGGCGATCACGCCGACGACGTGCCAGCCGCGGACCATCGCCGCCGAGATCTCGCGCGCCGCCACTTCGAAGTCGGTGACCGCGTCGACGGAAACGATTGCCGGACCATCGATCACCTCGCCGCTCAGGCTGCGCAGGGGCACGTGCCGTCCGACTCCGGAGCCGGTACCCGCCGGGGTGCTGGCATCCGCCCTGCGGAGACTTCGCACCGGCGATCTGGGCGACGACGCCGGAGGGATCGGCGCGGTCGCCGTGTCCACCGGCCGCAGGGCGGCCAGCAGCAGTTCGTCGGCCGCCACGCCCGCGTCGACTTCGATCCGGTGCAGTAGCACCGCCGCGCCTTCCAGTGATTCCTTGGAGCCCTTCCGTCCCCGCGTCGGCGCCTGCCCGTGGGCGATCGGCTCGACCCTGCCCAGACCGACTCGCGCAAGGACGATCTCGGTGGTGTGGTTGCCGACGTCCACTCCGGCAACGACGGTCACCGCAACAGACCCCGCCTGGCGTAGACGACGGCGGCCTGGCGTATCAGTTCCGCGCAGCGGGCGGCGCCGCGCGTCTCCAGCGACACCCGAAGGGCCTCCAACTCTTCGGCGGTCGAGCGGTGCGGCCGAAGCGATTCGTAGAGGTTCATCACCTCTTCGTCGCCGATGGTCGCGAGTTCGGCTGCGCGCAGGAAGTTTTCGGCCAGTTGCGGGTTGCCGCCGTCGGACGCGACGACCGCCTGATGTGCGAGCGCGGCCGGGTCCATCCGAAGGTCTGACAGGTGCAGGTTGCCGTCGACCGCGGCCTCGACGGTGAACTCGACAGAAGGATTCTCTGGGGCCATTACTTCCGCACCTCCACCGTCATCGGCGCCTGGCCCGGTTCGCACAGCTCACGTTCGAGTGCGACGAGCGCGACCACGCGTGCGTGGTAGCGGGCCGAGATCGACTCGTCGGTGCCGCCGGTGAAGATCGGCACGGGCGCCATCCCCTTCGCATGCCGGGCGGCGTTGCGGCCCAGCACGCGGTACATCCGGCGGTGAGCAGCGGTGCCACGCTGAACAGCTCGAGGTTGGCCAGCGGCGGCAGGTCGCGCCGGTGGATCAGCGCGGTCCCCTTGCCCTGCAACCCGATTCCGATGCCGGACCCGGACAGCCGGGCCGCGGTCAGCCCGATCATGCCGACGTCGAGGGTGCGAGCGGACCCGCACGAGGCGGGCCACGCAGCCCTCCTCCTCGAGTCCGGCGAGAGATCTGTCGGAGCGCCTCACCGACCGTGAGCCCGCACAGCGTCAGCCACACGGTGCGGCCGACGCCCGGCGAGAGCCCGATGACCACCTCGCGCGGATCGCTGCCCTGGCGGGCGGCCTCGACGTCGGTGAAGACGACGTGGTCGCGGTGCTCGGCCTGATCGGCCGTCAGCTCAGCGGTGGTCCGGGCCTGCCGGATCCCGTCGATCTCGGCGCGGCGCTCGTCGGTCAGCTCGTAGCCCGGTGCCCGGTCCGGCGTAGTCGTTGGGGTCGGTGACCATGGACAGCACCCTGAATCTCTCGTCGAAGATCGCCGAGGTCTGCAGGTGGTCGCCGCGCAGGCGCTCGCGCGTCAACCGCATGATCGGCCTCGGCCTCCTCGTCGTAGCCGTGCGTTCAGCGCGCCGATCGACGTCGAAGCCGGTCAGCTGCGGCTTCGATCGCGGTGGCCGCCTCCGCGACGACCATCGGGTCCCGGGTGACCAGGTCCCGCGATCCGTTGGCCACCACCACGGCGTCGACCCGGTCGTCGTCGAAGTCGGCGAGGCCGAGGTCGCGGTACACGGCCTGGCACGGCCTCGGCAGCCGCGGCGTCGCAGCCGGCCGAGGTGCTCGGCCGACACGCGTGCGCAGCCCGCCGTCGACGCCCCAGTCGCGCTGCATGACCAGCCAGTCGTCGATGTCCTCGGCGTTCCATTGCGACGGCCCGAACATGTTGTCGTAGCGCTGGATCGAGCCGAAGCCCGCAGAAGACGAAGTCGCTGCCGGCGAGCAGGATCGGCAGCGTGTGGGCGGTGCGGCGGACGTCGGACTCCGACATCAGGTCGTCGTTGCCGGTGCAGGACTCGAGGTTGCGCACCATCACCATGACGTTCTCGGCCATCAGCTCGCGCATGCCCTCGCGGCACCGAGGCGGCCACGCCGACGCCGTCGATGCCGCCGTTCTGCACGCCCTGGACCCCCATCGCGCGCGCCAGCGAGACGCAGCGCGACTCGAGGTACAGCATCGAGCACTGCTCGGCGGCGCCCATCAGCACCTCGGCGCCGGCGCCGGACGGAGACCCGCATCTTCACCCCGCGGCAGGCGTAGGCCGACGGCGAGGATCGCCTTGCTGAACGGCGTGTCGTCGCCGTCGACGAACACCTGCTCGGTGCCGTAGAGGCAGACGGTCTCGGCGTAGCAGGTCAGCCCGCGGATGCCCGATCTCGAGCTCCAGGGCCTCCTCGACCGAGCACTGCACGAGCATCGCCCGCCGAGGCGCCCACCTGGCTGCCGATCGTGACAGCGCGACCGCGTTGGACGGGGCGTCGGCGAGCACCGGGACCGTGGTCTCGAGCTCGCGGAAGCCGTAGGCGACGGCCGTCGCCGCGTCGGCGGCGATCAGCAGCGGGTCGTCGAGCCGGTTGGTGACGTGCGCCTGGTTGCTCGGCGTCCGCCGGGCCCGCATCTTGGTCATCGCCATCGTGCAGCTCGACGGGCGACAGGAGCGCCACCACCCGGGCGAGCTTGGCCGGCGTCGTCCCGCCGATCAGGCGCACCACCTCGGCCCGCGGCACGTCGACGTCGACGAACATCCGGGCGAAGCGCCACGTCGTCGAGCGCCATCGCCTCCTCGGCGACCTCGAGGTCGATGCCGTGCGCCGCGATGAACTCGTCGAGGACGTCGAAGTCGGCGGCCGCGCCGGCCGTCGATCTCGACGACCCGTCCCGTCACGGACCACAGCGACGGCTCGGGGTCGTACGGGCTGCGCATCGCGACCAGAGCCGAGGTCGACGTCCTCGTGCGGCGAAGCCGTCGAGGTTCACCGGCTTCGCGTCGAGAACGCGCATCCGCCCCTGGTCGAGATCCCCTTCGCGCTTGGGAGTGTCGTCCACCGGGCCGGTCCTCTAGTCTCGAACTACGTTGTCCTCGTACACGATCCGGCCGATCATGTCGTAGCGCCTGGCGTCGCTTGTACTTGAAGTACGTGGCCATCGCGGCACCGAGCACGAACAGCCCCACCACGATCCACGGGGTGAGTTTGAATAGTAGTGTGCCCGAGGCGGTGCCCGCGGCGGTGTCCTTGTGCACCCACAGCAGGTAGACCACGTAGAGCATGCCGATGCCGCCGAGCAGCGGCGCGATCAGGGTCTTGAACCAGTGCGTGCTGACCGGATGGTTCTTGCGGATGTGGAAGTAGCTGATCACCGAGAACGCGCACAGTGACTGCACGATCAGGATCGCCATGGTGCCCAGAATCGCCAGCAGGGTGTACATGTGCACGTACGGATCCATGCCTGCGGCCAGGAACGACAGGATGATCACCAGCGTGATCCCGCTCTGTACGAACGACGCGATGTAGGGCGAGCCGTGCGTCGGATGCGTTGCACCGAGGGTCTTCTGGAGGCCGCTCGACAGTCCTTCCCGGCCAAGCGCGTACAGATAGCGCGACGCGCAGTTGTGGAAGGCCATCCCGCAGGCGAACGACCCGGTGACCAGCAGGACGTTGAACATCGTGATGGCCCACTCGCCGTAGTAGTGGCGCACCGGCCCGAAGAAGATCTCCGAGGCGGTGTTGGCATCCTGCGCGAGATCGACCGAATGCTGCGGACCGGTTCCGGCGATCGCCATCCAGGAGATGAACACGTAGAAGATGCCGACACCGAGGACGCTGATCATCGTGGCCCGCGGGATGATCTTCTTCGGCTCGCGCGATTCCTCGCCGTACATCGCGGTGGACTCGAAGCCAACCCAGGACCAGAACGCGAAGAACAGGCCGAGGCCCGCGCTGGCCCCGGCGATGGCGGCGGGCTGGAACGCACCGATCGGATTGAGCGTCTGGCTGATCGCGAGGCCGTCAGGCCCGCCGCCGTGGAAGAGCACGCCCAGAGCGCCGAGGGACAGCATGACGATCTCGGTGATCAGGAAGCCGCCGAGCACCTTGGCGGCCAGGTTCACGTCGAAGTAGGTCAGGATGCAGTTGAGCACCAACATGAGCAGCGCGGGCACGATCCAGTGGATGGTCACGTCGAACTGCGACTTCAGCAGGTTCTGGAAGAAGAACGAGAAGATGCCGATCAGCGAGGCCTCGAACACGATGTAGGCCATCGTGATCAGCAGGCCGCTGGCCATGCCGACGATGCGGCCCAGCCCGTGCGAGATGTAGCCGTAGAACGCGCCGGTGGCCGTGATGTGCTTGGCCATGGTGGCGTAGCCGACGGCGAAGAGGCCGAGCACCACGGTGGCGACGATGTAGCCGGCCGGGGCATGGGAACCATTTCCGAAGCCGACCGCGATGGGGACGTTGCCGACCATTGCGGTGATGGGCGCAGCAGTGGCGACCGCCATGAAGATGACCGCCAGCGTGCCGACGGCATTGCGCTTCAGCTTCTGAATGTTCTCGGTCGGTTTTTCTGTTGGCGATTTGGTTTGTTCGGTCATCTCCCGGCGAACCTTCCTGGCTGTGAGCGGCGAGCACTGTGGCATAGAACACACGTAGACCGCTAGGTATATTCGCACCGCCGATCGGCAATGGCAATACCTATTACGAACCATTGACACAAATGGTTCACCTTTTTTATGGTGGGTGCCTCGCGGCCAGAACCGATCTCGCATGTCTCAGGCAGGGGGCCTCGTGTACGACTACGGCACATTCTCGTTCGAGTCCAAGGCTCAGGTGCTGGAGCAGGCAAAGAAGTACTGGAATCCGGACAAGACGCAGTTCTGGACCGACGCGGGCGTCGACCTCGTCATCGACCGCAGGGACGGCTACTTCCTCTGGGACATGGGCGGTCGGCGACTGATCGACATGCACCTCAACGGAGGCACCTACAACCTGGGCCACCGCAATCCCGAAGTGATGCAGGCCCTCATCGACGGCATGCAGTACTTCGACATCGGCAACCACCACTTCCCCTCGGTCGCGCGCACGGCGCTGGCACAGCGATTGGTCGATTCGGCGCCGGCATCGATCACCAAGGTGGCCTTCGGATCCGGTGGCGGCGAGGCGATCGACATCGCCCTCAAGAGCGCACGGCACGCCACCAAGCGCCGCAAGATCGTCTCGATCGTCAAGGCCTACCACGGCCACACCGGCCTGTCCGTCGCCACTGGTGACGACCGGTTCTCCAAGTTGTTCCTCTCCGACCGGCCCGACGAGTTCGTGCACGTGCCGTTCGGTGACGTCGACGCGATGGATCGGGCCTTGTCGGGCGGCGACGTCGCCGCGGTCATCATGGAGACCATCCCCGCCACGTACGGATTCCCGCTTCCCCCACCGGGTTACCTCGAGGCCGTCAAGGAGCTCACCGTCCGCTACGACGCGCTCTACATCGCCGACGAGGTGCAGACGGGCCTGATGCGGACCGGCGAGATGTGGGGCATCACCAAGCACGGCATCGAGCCGGACATCATGGTCGCGGGCAAGGGCCTGTCCGGCGGCATGTATCCGATCACCGCCGCAATGCTCAGCGACCGCGCCGCACAGTGGCTCGACGAGGACGGCTTCGCTCACATGTCGACCTTCGGCGGCGCCGAGCTCGGCTGTGTCGCCGCCATCAAGACCCTCGAGATCACCGGCCGCCCCGAGGTGAGGGCATCGGTGCACGACATCGCGGCCGTATTCGCCGACGGGCTTGCCCGCATCCAGGCCGACCACCCGGACTGGTTCGTCGGCATCCGGCAGAATGGCGTGGTCATGGGGTTGGAGTTCGACCACCCCGAGGGTGCCAAGTTCGTGATGCGCGAGCTGTACGACAATGGCGTGTGGGCAATCTTCTCGACGCTGGATCCCCGTGTCCTGCAGTTCAAACCGGGCCTGCTGCTGAGTCGCGAGCTGTGCGACGACGTGCTGGACCGGTTGAGCGTCGCGGTGGGAAGGGCCGCACCGCCGCGACCGCAACGGCGAGGTGACGTGATGGGCGATGAGCGCTTGCGCGACGACGTCGACGTCGCCGAACGGGCCCTCGTCGAGTACGACCTGTCGCCGGATTCGACGCTGCGCCTGCTGAACCTGTCGGAGAACGCCACCTACGCCGTGACGGACGCGGCTACCGGAACCCGGTCGATCCTGCGCGTGCACCGCAGCAACTATCACCGGGCGAACGAGATCGAATCCGAACTCAACTGGCTCGACGCACTACGGCGCGACAGCGACGTCACGGTGCCGACCGTGCTGCCCGCCCGCGACGGACGTCGCGTGGTCACCGTCGACGCACGACGGAACCCCGCGCCACGTCGTGCATTTCGAGATGGTCGCCGGCGTCGAACCCGACGAGTCGACACTGACCGTCGAGGACTTCGCACACCCTGGGCCGGATCACGGCCGCGCTTGCACGAACATTCGCAAGCCTGGACGCGTCCCGCCGGGATTCGGCCGATTCTCCTGGGACTGGGAGCACAGCCTCGGTGACCAGCCCCGCTGGGGTCGCTGGCAGCGACGCCGACGGGGTCGGCGAGCGGAGAACACGGCCTATTCGGACCGCGCCACGCGACTGCTCCGGCAGCGCTTGACCGACTACGGCATCGGGGCCGGAACGTATTCGGGCTGGTGCACGCCGATCTCCGGCTGGCCAACCTGCTGGTCGACGGCACCGGGAGTGACTCCAAGATCACGGTCATCGACTTCGACGACTGCGGATTCGGTTGGTACTTCTACGATTTCGGTACCGCGGTGTCCTTCATCGAGGACGACCCGGCGCGTGCCGGAATGGCAGGACTCCTGGGTCGACGGGCTACCGCACCCGCCGCCCGATGGCCGCCGCCGACGAGGACATGCTGGCGTCGTTCGTGCTGCTGCGCCGACTGCTGCTGCTGGCCTGGATGGGAACGCACAGCCACTCCAAGGAATCCCGGACCAAGGCGATCACCTACGCCGAGGGCAGCTGCACGCTCGCCGAGCGCTATCTCCATCCAACGGCCAGCGTCTGGCCTGACCACACGAAAGGGACACCACCATGTTCAACTCACTGCAGGGCCGCTCGGCCGTCGTCACCGGCGGAAGCAAGGGCATCGGCCGGGGCATCGCCGAGACCTTCGCCGCCGCCGGCGTCGACGTCGTCATCACGGGTCGCAACCAGGGTGACGTCGACGCCGCCGTCGCCGCACTTGGCGGGCAAGCCCGGCACGGTGAGCGGGGTGGTCGCCGACGTGACGAGCCCCGACGACTGCCGCCGCGTGGTCGACACGGCGGTGGAACGGCACGGCGGTCTGGACATCGTGTGCGCCAACGCGGGCATCTTCCCGTCGGCACGGCTCGAAGACCTCACGCCCGAGGACGTCGAGGAGGTGATCGGCGTCAACTTCAAGGGCACGGTGTACATCGTGCAGGCGGCGCTGTCGGCGTTGACGGCCAGCGGGCACGGCCGGATCGTCGTCACGTCGTCGATCACCGGCCCGATCACCGGTTACCCCGGGTGGTCGCACTACGGCGCCAGCAAGGCGGCGCAACTCGGCTTCCTGCGCACCGCAGCAATGGAGCTGGCGCCCAAGAAGATCACCATCAACGCGGTGCTGCCCGGCAACATCATCACCGAGGGGCTGATCGAAATGGGCCAGGACTACATGGACCAAATGGCCGCCGCCGTGCCCGGCCGGGCGGCTCGGCAGCGTCGCGGACATCGGAAATGCCGCGCTGTTCTTCGCGACCGACGAGGCGGCGTACATCACGGGTCAGTCGCTGGTCGTCGATGGTGGTCAGATTCTGCCCGAGTCGCAGGCGGCGCTCGCCGAGCAATAAGACCAATTGCGCGGGGCCGTCTCCCCTAGAATTGGTCCTACCAAATCGCGACGAGGAGGGGCGGCCCGGTGCCGAAGCCGACCGAGGAACTGCGACGCCGGATCGTCGCCGACATCAACGCCGGCGTCCCCGGGGCGAAGCTCGGTAGCGAACGCGAGCTCGCCGACCGCTACGCCACCAGCCGCTCCAGCCTGCGCCAGGTGCTTGGCCGCGCTGGAGGAGGCCGGCCTGGTCCATCGGGCGATCGGCCGGTCCGGCGGCATCTTCATCAGCCACGTACAGGTGCAACGCAGCCTGTCCGACGTCGTCGGCGTGCCCGCCTTCCTCGCCAACCAGGGCTACGTCGCGGGCACCCGCGTGCTGTCCACGAAGATCACCGCGCCGGACCGCACGACGCAGAGGCCCTGCGGCTCGACGCGGAGGACTTCGTCATCGAGATCCAGCGTGTCCGCCTCGCGGACGGATCGCCCATCTCGTTGGAGCTGGCGCAGTTTCCCGCCGACGCCTTTCCCGGATTGCTCGAGCAGCAGCTCGGCGGATCGATCTACGAGATCCTGGAGAACCTCTACGGTCTGGTCACTTCCCGCGCCGACGAGCGGATCGAGGCGGTCAACGCCACCCCGGACGAGGCCTCGTTGCTCGGCATCAAACCCAAGTCGGCGCTGCTGCTGATCACCCGCATCACCTACGACCAGCAGGGAACGCCCTGCGAGTTCTCCCGCGACCTGTTCCGGGGCGACCGCACGCGTCTGGCCGTCACGGTCAAGGGACGCGGAATCGGGACCCAGGCGTCCGCCGACACGGCGACGGTGGCCCTACAGAGCCAGGACGGCCGAACCAAGGCCAGCTGACCGACCCGTCATGCCGCCGGTCTCGCCCATGTTGTCCAAGTCGGTGCCGTCGATCCCACCCGGGGCGTCCTATGAGCCCAAATGGGATGGCTTCAGGTCGATCTGCTTCCGCGGGGTCGAGCTGGGCAGCCGGAACGAGCGGCCGATGACGCGCCACTTTCCCGAACTGGTCGCCGCGGCCAGGGCCGAATTGCCGGAGCGCTGTGTCCCGCAGATGCACAACTGGAAGGAGTTTCGAGTTGCTGAACTCAGACGAGTACGACTCGAGCGCCATCGCCCGGGCCAACGCGCGGGCCTGGGGTGTCGAGGTTGCCAACAATCACTGGGCGACCGTGCCCCTCACCGACGACGAGTTCCGCGGCGCGGCGCGGAATGGGTTTCCGGTGTCCTTGACAGGATCTCGGCCCGTGCCCGCCAGTTGGTTTGGCGACCTCTCGGGCCGACACGTGCTGTGCATCGCTTGCGGCGGTGGACAACAGACGGTGCTGCTCGCCGCGCGGGGCGCTATCGTCACCTCGCTGGAGAATTCCGCACACCAGCTGCAACGCGACATCGACACCTGCGCGAAGTTCGGTCTTGAGCTGACCGCAGTCGAGGGTTCGATGGACGACATGCATATGTTGTCGGCGTCGGTATTCGACATGGTGGTGCTCGGCATGGGGGCCCAGTTCGTGGCAGATGTTCGACCGGTGTTCGCGCATGTACGGCGCGTCCTCACCAGCAATGGCGTCTTCATCGGGGCCTTCGTCAACCCAGTTTGCTATGTGTTCGATTGGGCGGCTCAGGCAGCCGGCCGGCTCGAGGTAAGGCACAAGGTGCCTTACTCCGATCTGGCGTCGTTGCCTGAGGAAGAACGGCTCAATCTCTTCGGACGCGACGCGCCACTGGAATTCGGGCATAGCCTCGAACAGATCATCGGCGGTCTGTCGGCTGAAGGCCTGTGTGTAAACGGATACCTTGAAGAGTTCAACGCGCGCGAACAGATGGGCGTGTACTTTCCGAGCTTTTTCGCGTTGCGCGCTGGCTGAGTGGCAGGTGCTTTCGCCGTCGCGCCGAGTCTTGCTACGTGTTCCCCATCGTCGCCAAATGACTTGCCCTTGATCGCGCGTATCGATCCCCACTGACGTAACCTTCGGGACAAGAACACGACCGACGGGGCTAGCAACGACTTTCACTCGGCAGCATGTCGCTCGCCGATCAGCGGCAACAATGAGGCAATGAAGCTTCCCGTCATGCCGCCGATTTCGCCGATGTTGGCGAAGTCGGTCTCGGCCATCCCACCCGGCGCCTCCTATGAACCGAAGTGGGACGGGTTCAGGTCGATCTGTTTCCGCGACGGCGAGGATGTCGAGCTGGGTAGCCGCAACGAGCGGCCGCTGACGCGGTATTTCCCTGAATTGGTCGAGGCGATGATCGCTGAGCTTCCCGAGCGTTGCGTGATCGATGGCGAAATCGTCATTGCCACCAGTCACGGGCTGGACTTCGAAGCGCTGCAACAGCGCATCCACCCCGCCGACTCACGGGTGCGGATGCTCGCCGAGCAGACGCCAGCCTCCTTCATCGCCTTCGACCTACTCGCCCTCGGCGACGACGACTGCACCGGCCTGCCGTTCGGTGAGCGTCGCGCCGCGCTCGTCGACGCGCTGGCGGGCTCGGGCCGTTCGATCCACGTCACGCCTGCGACCACCGATCTGGAGACGGCCCGGCGATGGTTCTCCGAGTTCGAGGGCGCCGGCCTCGACGGCGTCGTCGCCAAGCCGCTGACGATCACCTACCAGCCGGACAAGCGGATCATGTTCAAGATCAAGCACGTTCGGACCGCCGACTGCGTGGTCGCGGGCTACCGGGTCCACAAGTCCAGCGACGAAGCGATCGGCTCGCTGCTCCTCGGGCTCTACGCCGACGACGGCCAACTCGCATCCGTCGGCGTCATCGGCGCCTTCCCCATGGCCGAGCGACGGCGCTTGTTCACCGAGATGCAGTCACTCGTAACGACTTTCGACGACCACCCCTGGAACTGGGCCGCGCACCTCTCTGGCGAACGCACGCCGCGCAAGAACGAGGGCTCCCGATGGAACGCCGGCAAGGACCTCTCGTTCGTGCCGCTGCGGCCCGAGCGTGTCGTCGAGGTCCGCTACGACCACATGGAAGGTGAACGGTTCCGCCACACCGCCCAGTTCAACCGCTGGCGCCCCGACCGGGACCCACGCTCCTGCGGCTACGCGCAACTCGAACACCCGCTCACCTTTGGGCTGGGCGACATCATCCCCGGCCTCATCGAGCAAGGCGAAGGCTAACGCTCTCGACGGGACTGTCGGTGGTCGGTCGTACTTTCTGTGCGTGGCTGTTTCCGGATGGCGATTGTGCTTCTTTTCCAGCGGTGTTGCCCACGCCGTCAGCCAACCTGTCCTCGCTACCCGCGCTGCAATCGGTCGACTGGACCCAGTGGCGACAGTCAGCAGCGATCCCGGAGCGGACGCCGTTCCTGTTGTCGCCGACGTTCGAATACGACGTCGACCTCAATGGCTTCTTCCTCTCCGGCGAGATGCTCGGCCACGCGTGGAACACCCAGGATGGCTACGCCCGGGACCTGAGAGCGTTCCTGAACTTCCTGTGGCACAACCGCAACCGCACCCCGTGGCACGACGCCAGGCCGCCAATTACTTCGCCTACCTTGTGTGGCGACGCAACGACCCGGTAGGGCCGCGCATCGACGACGCCACGTGGGATCGGGAGCTCACCGCGGTCAACCAGTTCTACGCCTGGCAGGTGCGGGCACAGCACTTACCCGGCAACCCGATTCCGCAGCGGGCACGACGACCGACACCCCACACTGCAGGGCGTCGCGGCATCTCGAACACCGTCAGCGCCGCCTCTGGATCGCGGCCTGGGCGGATACCAGAGGTTCTGGTTGTCGGCGTCGGTCGCCAAGGGTGGCTCCGCGCGGTGGGTCTACGTCCCGGAATCGCTTGTTGGCGATGCAATTACCTACGCGGTGATCGATCGGCCCGATGTGATCAAGGCGGCTCAAGCGGCAGGCCGCTACCCGCGCTGGCAGCGTCCGTTCATCGTGGACGACCCTGGTATTGGCTGAGGGTGTCGTGCATTTGGACCCGGCGTCGGCAGTGTTCGAGGCGATGCTGGAGGGCTGGGCGAGGCAGCAGCGCACCCGTTTCCTGAAGTGGGACTCCACGATCAAGCCCCGACTGTCGCTCGTGCGTCGCCTGGCCGCCTTCTCCAGCCAGTACCGATGGGAGTGGCAGCGGGCGGAAGTGGAGGCCTTTTTCGACCATGTGCGGGCGAACAACCCGCGGCCGATCCTCCCGCTGCGATCATCGCCGACCTACTGGGCATGCACATCAACACTGCAATCCGATGGGTCAGATACGCCGGACGTGATTGGGCCGACTACCTCGCCGCCCGAAACGCCGAACAGGACAAGACGTCTCGAGAAGCCGGAGAATAGTGCAGGGCCGGAATATCGCCTCTTCACCAGTGACGAGCGAAACCGCCTACGCGCCAACGCGTTCCGAATATCGAAGGACGCGAAACCGCGATGAAGGTGAGGGTGAGGGTGCTCAGGGACACTAATTTGCCAAGTCAACTTGCGGCCGGGCTTGTCGAAATCGCTCGAACGGTGCCCGTGTGTTCGGGTCAAACGGGGAGTGCGAGCGCTGAGGCAAGTATGAGAACAAGCACCGAGATCCCCAGCAGGTGCACCTCGCGGCGGGGGGTGATTCGTTGTGGGAGTGGACGGCGGCCAAGCATCCGTTGACGTCGTATGCCTATCAGATAAGTGGATAGCGCGATGGTGACAGCGAGGCCAACCGCGAGCAGCCGGAACGATCCGTTGTACCCGTGAAATGCCCTCAGCATTAGTAGTGCGCCATTGGCCAGAACTCCGAACGAGGTGCGAGTCCAGGCCAGTGCGGTTCGTTCCGCCTGTAGCCCGTCATCGTGCCGGCAGCGCGGTCCAAGGTTAGTCAACCGGTGACCGCCTTGCTGATCACCAATCCCAGCGTGAGGAGGCCGACCACGATGAGGCCCACTGCGAGATACACAGGCATGGGGTGCCGCGGCAACGGCATGCCGCTGCGGATGGCGCGATCAACCTGCTCCCATCGGCGCAGCCCCACGCCGGCGGTGACGGTGGCCAGCACCGCGAGCACCACCCCGAGGACGTGGCGCGCCCCCGGAATCGTCAGCTCAGGGACGAGCTGGACCACCGCCACCGCTGCGGCCAGCAGTCCAAGCGCCGTGCGCTCCCAGGCAAGGAACGTCCGCTCGTTAGCGAGGGTGAACCGATAGTCGGGCTCGAACTCCGAAGCGCTGTCGCGGCCGCGATCGCCGGTCCTCTGGGCGTTGTCATCTGGCACTGGACACCTCGGTCACCGCACGCCGGTTGGCGGCCACGTCCGGACAGCGGCCACGTTCTGAGACGTCAGTTCCACGTTGGCCCAGGCGTTGTTTTGGTATCCGCGCGGATTCCATAGCGATGCCGGCGATTCCGGCTGTGTGACGCCGGTGTCGTCCCAGGCGCGCGCTGTCAAACTCAAGCGTCCCGGTTGGGCCTCCACGGTCAGAGACCACAGCCGCCACGCCCACTGGCTGGTCACCGGTTGCAGGTCGGCCTGACGCCAGGTACGACCCTCGTCGAGGGAGACGTCGACGCGGCCGATACCGCGACCATCCCCGGCCATCGCCCACCCCCGGATGGTCAGCGGGCCGGCAGGAATCTCAGCGCCGTCGCCGGGGACCAGGATGTCGCAGTTGAGCGGCAGCGACGACAACGAAATGCCCTCGCCCGGCGCTGCGGTGTCGGGGTCTGCCTCGGGCGGAAGGATGCGATAATCGAGGGCCTGAAAGTAGTTTTGCGACGGGACTGGTTGCACCGTTATGGCGGTGAGCCACTTGATGCTGCGAGCCCCAATGTATCCCGGCACCACCACCCGCACCGGGCCACCGTGCACGCGTGGAAGCGGTTCGGAATTCATCTGCCAGGCCAACAGCACTTCCGACGACATGGCCTTGTGCAACGGGATGGAGCTGCCGTAGGACTGGACGGGAACGGCCTCCGGCGCCACGTCGGGGGCGTTGAACGCCACGTGCAAGCCGTCATCACGGTGCACTCCTGCCGCGTCGAGGACGTCTGCCAGCCTCGCTCCACGCCATTCGGCGGTCGAGATCGCCCCGTGGGCCCAGGGATCCTTACCCGGTATCGGGTGCACCTTCAACAGTTCAGCGCGCCGGTTGCCCGCGCATGCGAGGGTCGCCACCACCGAGTGGGCGCTGAACCCGCTGGTCAATTGGTCGTACGTCACCGTGAGCGGCGTGTCTACCATCCCGTCGACCGTCAGGCGCCACTGCTCGCGCGCGATGTCGGGAAACGGACCGTGATTGCGGCAGTAAAACGCATCCAGCGCGGTGAGCTCACCACCGGCCAACACCGAGGCAGGCGGCTCAGCGTTGAACGGCAACCGGCCGCGCACAGTCATATCGCGGCGCTTACCCCACATCAGGTTCCACCTTTGGACAGCTCATAACTCACCTGTGAACTTCTTCATGTTGGGGTGTCTCCTTGGTCGGGTGGTTATGTCTTTGATGGTTCGTCGCCCGAGGAGCCGCTGGTAGAGGGATTATTATTGTGACGTCACAAGGCAGCCTTGTGGCCGCGAAGCGGCATTACAGTATTTGCGCTCGAGAGCTTCGACGATGCCGCTACGCTCGCCCGGTTACAAGTTGGGGTGCTCTTGTGACCTCACAAAGCGGCGTTGTGTGTCTGGCTACTATGGACTGATGTCGCTGAGTGCGCGAATGCCCGACCTTGCTGCGCTGGAGGTCCTACTGGCGATCGCGCGGACCGGAAGTCTGAGCGCCGCGGGCCGGGAAATCGGGTTGACTCAGCAGGCGGTGTCGGCGCGAGTTACCTCGATGGAAGCACAGACCGGGGTCAGATTGGTTTTTCGCACAAAGCGTGGCTCAACACTAACGCCGGCCGGGGGGGTCGCCGCGCAATGGTCAGATCGACTGCTTGAGGTGGCCCACCAAGTCGACGCCGGGCTCGCCACGCTGCGTGCCGACAGCCGTGATCGGGTCAGGGTGAGTGCCAGCCTGACGATCGCCGAGCAGTTGTTGCCGCGCTGGTTAGTCACGATGCAGGCCGCTGCCGCGCGACGCGGTACAACCGCACCCGAAGTGATCCTCACCGCGACCAACAGCGACCACGTCTTGAGGGCGGTGCACGACAACGATGCCGACTTGGGATTCGTCGAAAGTCCCGGAATACCGCGCGGAGTGCGCAGCCGCGTGGTCGCCCACGACGAATTGGTTGTCATCGTGCCAGCGGGCCACAAGTGGGCACGGCGATCAGCTCCGATCACCGCTGCCGAACTGAACCACACACCGCTCGTCACTCGCGAACTCGGCTCGGGTACAAGGGATTTTCTCTCGACAGCACTAAAAGAGGCGCTCGGCGCGGAGCAGGGTCAGGTTCCACCGGTCCTCGAGCTGTCGACAGCGGCGGCAGTTCGCGCCGCCGTGCTGGCAGGGGCGGGCCCGGCAGTGATGAGCAAACTCGCCGTAGAAGACGACTTCGTCCTGGGCCGACTACGCGCAGTAGCCGTGGCCGATCTGGACCTGCACCGCACATTGCGCGCTGTCTGGGTGGGTGCGCGGACACCACCCGCCGGCGCGATACGGGATCTGCTCAGCCACATCGCGACAGCGAACAGACCCGACCACACCGGCAGGCCCGCTCGCTGAGGACGTCAGCATAGTCGTCGACCCTTCCGCTGCCGACGCTGCCAGAATCGAACGCACACCGGTGAAGGGTTTGCTGACCGATGGACGTTTCTAACTGATCTCACCGCGTCGCGTGAGCTGATCTTCAACCAATTGCCTTGTCGCAGTGATCCTCCGACGCGGCATCTCGCAGGCGCCCGGCTCAATTTGCCGCGCGCCTTTCGCTGATGTGACCGCTTCATCCGCCGAAGCAGCCGTTGCAACCGCCAGCGTGGCCCCAAGTCGCCTTTGTGACGTCACAACGACACGGTCACTACAAGCGGCGCATTGCTCGACGCACCATCAACACATGGCTAGTTCACCGATACACCAGCCCACCAACAATGACACCGCCGCCGACGCCGTCCGACACGACGTCACGCATGCGGGTTCGGCTGATCCGCCGACGCGCAGCCGTAGCTTAGCCAGCTTCGATCGACACCCCACAGCACCACCGTGTCGCACTGAACCGAGTCGTAAATGAGGCATTAATTGCGGTCGGTGAATCCACCGATGTCCCGGAGCTGCCGGTATGTCGCGCTAGGCAGCTCGATGGCCGCTGGGCCGGGAATCATGCCGAGCACGTCGAAGGGAACGTGATCGTGCGAACGAGGATGAACTACAACATATCTCTGTTGGCAGCCGCGGTTGCTGCGATGGCGATCGCCACCGGACCGAGTGCTGCGGCGGCGCCGAGTGTGCAGCCCTGCTTCGACACGGGGGGATCGACCACCTGTCAAGCACCTGGCAAGGTGCAGATCTTCAGCTCGCCTCCCGCCTTGCCTGCAGTTTTCCCTGACTCCAACAACCCGAAGTGGCGTGGTTTGGGATATGACCCGAGGTGGCCGGCGTTGGGGCATAACCCGAAGTGGAATGGTCTTGGGTATGACCCGAGGTGGAATGGTTTTCAGCATTGATGCGCGGTATGTCCGTCTTGGCGTCGAGGAGGTCGAAGGCGCGGCCATCTACTGGCACGGGGTGCGCCGTTTGCACCTATCTGCGTACCGGGGAATGCTTCCTGCATCTGTTCCCGGTCCGAAATGGCTGCTCGCGACGGGTGATCGGCTGGGCGCCACTACCCAGAGATCGTGCGGGAACTCGGTCAGATCCGAAGGAGTCCTGTAGCCGCGCTGACAGAATCGGACCCACCGCCGAGCACTCAAAGCTCGTCGCCCGCAACGCCGAACTGCGGCGCGCAGTCCAGGAACTTTGCCAAGACTTTGAACTGGCAGTGGCGAACATCGCGAGACTGACACTCGACAACCAGTACCTGCGAACAGAACTCGAACAAACTCGACGGATCACCAACATCAAGGCTCAGGGGGCGTCGGACTGACCTCCCGCACATTCACAGGCCGGTCAGTGGTCAGTCTCAAACCACGTCCATAACGCCTTCGACCTACTCGCCCTCGGCGACGACGACTACACCGGCCTGCCGTTCGGTGAGCGTCGCGCCGCGCTCGTCGACGCGCTGGCGGGCTCGGGCCGTTCGATCCACGTCACGCCTGCGACCACCGATCTGGAGACGGCCCGGCGATGGTTCTCCGAGTTCGAGGGCGCCGGCCTCGACGGCGTCGTCGCCAAGCCGCTGACGATCACCTACCAGCCGGACAAGCGGATCATGTTCAAGATCAAGCACGTTCGGACCGCCGACTGCGTGGTCGCGGGCTACCGGGTCCACAAGTCCAGCGACGAAGCGATCGGCTCGCTGCTCCTCGGGCTCTACGCCGACGATGGCCAACTCGCATCCGTCGGCGTCATCGGCGCCTTCCCCATGGCCGAGCGACGGCGCTTGTTCACCGAGATGCAGTCACTCGTAACGACTTTCGACGACCACCCCTGGAACTGGGCCGCGCACCTCTCTGGCGAACGCACGCCGCGCAAGAACGAGGGCTCCCGGTGGAACGCGGGCAAGGACCTGTCGTTCGTGCCGCTGCGGCCCGAGCGTGTCGTCGAGGTCCGCTACGACCACATGGAAGGTGCACGGTTCCGCCACACCGCCCAGTTCAACCGCTGGCGCCCCGACCGGGACCCACGCTCCTGCGGCTACGCGCAACTCGAACACCCGCTCACCTTCAGCCTTGGCGACATCGTCCCAGGGCTTGCGTCGCAGAGTCCTTGACCTCAACCATGGTTGATGTTCGATGCTGTGGTGGACACCCACCAAGGAGGACACCATGCGACCGATTCGCTCCGATCTCTGGGAGATGCGCGTCGATAGCCCCTTCCCCGGGCTCACCACGCACGCCTACCTGTGGACCGGTGGACCCGACGGCAACGTCATTTTCTACGGCACCCAAACCGATGCCGACTTCGACGACCTGGCCGCACTCGGCGGAGTGGCCCACCACTACCTGTCACACCGCGACGAGGCAGGCCCGATGCTGCAGCGCGTCAAGGAGCGGTTCGGGGCACGGCTGCACGCACCGGTGGCCGAGCTGGTCGACATCGGCCAGCACGCGCACATCGACGTTCCACTGGGCCGCCGCCACGTCGACGGCAACGGCATCGAGGTGATCCCGACGCCCGGTCACACCCCTGGCAGCACCTGCTACCTGGTGCCTGGCGTGAACGGCCAGACCTACCTGTTCACCGGCGACACGCTGATGGTCGGCGACGACGGTACGTGGGTCGCGGGCTACATCCCGCCGATGAGCGAGGCCACGTCCCTCGGCGAGAGCCTGCGGCTGCTTGCGCCGCTGCGGCCGGACCTGGTGATCTCCAGCGCCTTCCCCGGCGACACCGCCGTGCACGTGCCGGGGCAGCGGTGGTCGGCCTGCGCCGAGCAGGCCCGCGAACGGCTGGAAGAGGTGGTCAACTCAGCCGACGACCACGTCGTCAATTATTAACGTTGGCGCAGGAACGGAAGGCTACGATCCAGGCCGTGGGCGTCCAGGAGGCGGCGTCGATCGCGTCGTCGCGTGCCGGGCCTCCGGCCACAGGAGGGCTGCACATTGACTGACAAGCCGAACATTCTGATCATCTGGGGCGACGACATCGGCCAGAGCAACCTCAGTTGCTACAGCGACGGGGTGATGGGCTACCGCACCAAGAACATCGATCGGATCGCGGCCGAGGGTGCGCGGTTCACCGACTACTACGGCGAGCAGAGCTGTACCGCGGGCCGGGCGGCCTTCATCACCGGGCAGAACCCGTATCGGACCGGGCTGACCAAGGTCGGCCTGCCGGGAGCGCCACTGGGTCTGCAGGCCGAGGACCCGACCATCGCGACGGCTCTGAAGGCACAGGGCTACGCCACGGGTCAGTTCGGCAAGAACCACCTCGGCGACCGCGACGAGTTCCTGCCAACGGCACACGGCTTCGACGAGTTCTTCGGCAACCTGTACCACCTCAACGCCGAAGAAGAACCCGAGAACGTCGACTACCCGAAGGACCCGGAGTTCCGGAAGAAGTTCGGACCCCGTGGCGTGCTGCACACCTGGGCGAACGGCGACGGCAGCCAGCGCATCGAGGACACCGGCCCGCTCACCAAGAAGCGCATGGAGACGTGCGACGAGGAATTCCGAGACGCGGCAATCGACTTCATCAAACGCCAGCACGATGCGGATACGCCGTTCTTCGTGTGGTTCAACTCCACCCACATGCACTTCCGGACGCACCCCAAACCCGAGAGCATCGGCCGATCGGGCCGATGGCAGTCGGAGTACCACGACACCATGCTCGACCACGACGACATCGTCGGAGAGCTGCTCGACACCCTTGACCAACTCGGCATCGCCGACGACACCATCGTCATGTACTCCACCGACAACGGCCCGCACATGAACAGCTGGCCGGACGCCGGGATGACGCCGTTTCGCAACGAGAAGAACTCGAACTGGGAAGGCGCATACCGAGTTCCGGCCCTGGTCCGTTGGCCCGGGCACATCCCGGCAGGCACCGTGCTCAACGGCATCGTCAGCCACAACGACTGGTTCGTGACGCTGCTGGCCGCCGCCGGCGAGCCCGACATCGCCGAGAAGCTGCGTGCAGGAACCGATCTGAGCGGCACCACGTTCAAGGTGCACCTCGACGGGCACAACCAATTGCCCTACATCACCGGCGAGACAGACGAGAGTCCACGCCAGCACTTCTTCTACGTCTCGGACGATGGCGACCTGACCGGGCTTCGGTTCGACAACTGGAAGATCGTGTTCATGGAGCAGCGTCAGCAGGGCACGCTGGCGATCTGGCTCGAACCCTATGTCGAACTCCGCGCACCGAAGCTGTTCAATCTCCGCACGGACCCATACGAGCGGGCCGACATCACGTCGAACACCTACTTCGACTGGATGATCGACCGGATCTGGATCTTCACTCCCGCGCAGGCCTACGTCGCCGAGCAGCTCAAGACGTTAATCGAATTCCCGCAGCGGCAGAAGTCGGCCAGCTTCAACCTCGAGCAGGTGATGGCCAAACTGCAGGCGGGCATCCCAGATAGCTGACCCGCGAGCCGCCCGCGCCCGATACATTGCGGACGTGGGCGTTGGCCAACGAACGGGCCGGTTCGCGCCGAGCCCGTCGGCCGACCTGCACATCGGCAACCTGCGCACCGCGCTGTTGGCGTGGCTGTTCGCCCGGTCGACGGGCCGCCGGTTTCTGCTGCGGGTCGAGGATCTCGACGACCGCACGTTCACCGATGTCGCCGAGCGGCAATTGCGCGACGTCGCCGCGATTGGGGTGACGTGGGACGATCCGCCCGAGTACCAGACCGCACATGCGGCCCGGTACGACGCGGTCATCGACGGCCTCACCGCGCGCGGACTCACCTACGAATGTTTCTGCAGCAGAAGGGACATCCTGCAGGCACCGCGCGCCCCGCACGCGCCGGAGGGCGCCTATCCGGGTACGTGCCGCGACCTCACCGCGGACGAGCGCGCCGCCCGCCGGCAGTCGGGGCGTCCGCCGGCGCTGCGGTTGCGCTCCGAGGTGCACGAATACACCGTGACCGACGTGCTGCACGGCAGCTACACCGGCGTCGTCGACGATCTGGTGTTGCGCCGCGGCGACGGCGTGCCCGCCTACAACCTTGCGGTGGTGGTGGACGACGCGGCGCAGGGCATCGATCAGGTGGTGCGGGGCGACGACCTGCTGTCGTCGTCCCCGCGGCAGGCGTACCTGGCCGCGCTGCTGGGTTACCCGCAGCCGACGTACGCGCACATCCCGCTGGTGCTCAACGCCGAAGGAAAACGCCTGGCCAAGCGGGACGGCGCCGTCACGCTCGCGGAGATCGGCGTGCCGACGGCGCTGGCCGAGATCGCCGCGTCGCTGGGGTTCACCGCGACGTCGGCGGACGGGATGCTCGCCGAGTTCGATCCGGCTCGGCTGCCCCGCGAACCCTGGACATACCAAACCCGTTGAGCAGAACCGTTGTCTGAAATGTGAGTCTTTGTATGACTGGGCATTTCAGGCAGCCTCCTCTTTAGACGAGGCACTCCCACCGGCCGTGGCATCCTGCTTGCGTAGGTCGGTTCGGGTTCGGGTTTCACTGCCACCAGCCTCACCCGGAGGCGAGGTCTTACGGTTGGCTCCACCCGTGACGACCCCGGTACTCGGGTCCGTGTCACGCTGCGCGTAGCGCGCTAGGTTGACCGCTGCGTTGAGATCCCGATCAATCACCAGACCGCAGCCGTCACAGTGATAGATGCGCTCGGCCAGGTGCAGTTTGGCTTTCACCACACCACAAACCGAGCATGTCTTCGAACTGGGAAACCACCGGTCGGCCTTTACCAGGTGCGAGCCGTACCAGTGGGCCTTGTAGTCGAGCTGACGGGCCATCTCGCCAAGGCCAGCATCACTGAAGGCACGGTTTAGACCGCGTTTGCGGGTCCCGCCGGCGGCCATCATGTTCTTCACTGTCAGAGTTTCGACGCCGATCACCGAGTGGGTCTGGGCCAGTGCGGTGGTGAGTTTGTGAATCCGGTCGGCCCGCAGGTGCGCCACCCGGGCGTGGACGCGTCCGATCTGGCGTTGGGTACGCACCCAGCCGTGGGAGGCCTGCCGCCGAGACTGGGTGCTGGGATCCCAAGGGCCGACCTGGCGCGCCGCCTTGCGCTGCAATCCCCGCAGAGAGCGGTGTGCGGACTTGAGTTCCCGCGGCGCTGCATACCGTGCCACCTCGGTACCAGCGGAGTCGGCAACCACAAGCAGATCCTTCACCCCGGCATCGATACCCACGACCGGAGCGCCCGCTTTGGCGTGGGCAGGGCGGCCGATCTTTCGTTGCACGATGCAGGTGAATGAGACCAGCCAGCGGCCCCGCTGCCACCGGACCGTGGCTTTGAGGACGCGGGCGGTGCCCACCTCGAGCCGGCGGGCCAATGCGCGGGTGGATTCGTGGGTCTTGATTCGGCCCAGCCGGGGCAAGGTGACGTGGCGGCGATCAGGTTCGACGCGAATCGCGCCAGTCGTGAATGAGAACGCCTTGACTGCACGGTGTTTGGACTTGAATCGCGGAAAGCCGACGCGCTGGCCTCGCCGGGCGCCACCTTTCGACGCCGCCCAGTGCGCCAACCCCTCGGCCAGGTTGCGGCACCCGCCGGCGTAGACCTCCTTGGAGTTCTGCTGCCACCACGGGTTGCCACCATCGTCCACGGCCACCATGTGTTTGCGGCGATTCCACTCCTTGCGCAGCGCCGGAAGCGACCACCCCAAACTCGGCGTCAGATCGGCCTCAGCGACGCCGTAGGAGCGTTCTGCAGTGCGTTGCTCCAGGTTGACCTTCACCGCCCCCAGCATCGTGTTGTACGCCACCCGCGCACCACCAGCATGCGACAACAGCGCCTCGGCTTGGACCGGGGTCGGGGCCAATGCGAACTGGTACGCCTGCGCAATCCACCCGTCGGGCACCTCGAACCGCGCCATCAGCGACGTCATTCCACCGCGACGGTTCGCTGCTGAAGAGCCGTCCCCGCACGGATCGCCCAATTCCGTGCACCACCGCGCCCAGACAAGTCGGCACAGCGCGACGTGGGGACCTCGCTCACGTCGCGCACCATACCGTCGTGAGTCTCCCCATCATCGACAACCACGATCCGCAGGCCGGTCGCGGCCATGGCGGCTCGCGCATGCCCCACCCCAGAATGAGCCATCCCGATAGTCCACAACGATCACCATCGCAGACGGGCCTGACAACAAACGGGGCCCGTTTCGCTCATTACAGATTCACGCCCGGCCGAACTCTAGTGACAACCCGTCCCACCTCGAAGCCACCGCGGGTGGCCCACGCACAACCGCGCGACCTGCCAATCCACATTCGAACACTGATCACGGCTGGCCATCCGGGCAGACAACACCACCCCTTGGTCACCGGACCACCGTCACGTCGACCAGGATCGTGACTAAGGGAAGCCGCCAACCTCGCATCACCCGGCCCAAACACACATCCACCCCATAAACACGAACTGAGCAGAACCCTTCGCGGGCGTACAGCATCTTGCTAGGTTCCGGCGGTGGTCCACAACGTCCGAAGAGCGCTACTCGCGGTAATCCTGCTCGCTGCATTCCTGACCGCCGCCGCGTGCGGATCCCCGACGAAGACCGATAGCAACGAACCCATCAAGTCCGCGGGTGTGCTGCGGGTCGGTACCGAGGGCGTCTACGCGCCCTACTCGTTCCACGACGCCAGCCAAGGCGGACAACTCGCCGGCTACGACGTCGACGTCGCCAAGGCGGTCGCCGACAAACTGGGCGTCAAGGTCGAATTCGTCGAGACCACCTGGGATTCGATCTTCGCGGCGCTCGAGGCGAACCGCTTCGACATCGTCGCCAACGAGGTCACGGTCACCGATGATCGCAAGGCGAAATACGACCTCTCCGACCCCTATTCGATCGCCGAAGGGGTGGTCGTCGTCCGCAAAGACGACAACTCCATCAAGTCCCTAGCCGACATCAAGGGCAAGCGGGCCGCGGAAAGCCCGACCAGCAACTGGGCCGACGTCGCACGCAAGGCGGGCGCGGAGATCGAGTCGGTCGACGGGTTCACGCAGGCCATCAGCGTGCTCAACGACGGCCGGGTGGACGTCGTCGTCAACGACAACATCACCGTGCTGGCGTATCTGGCCGAACATCCCGAAGCGCCCATCAAGGTGGCGGCGAAGACGGGCGGCACCAGCGATCAGTCGTTCGCCGCCCGGAAGGGCAGCGGGCTGCTCCCCGAGCTGAACAAGGCGCTCGCCGAGCTCAAGGCCGACGGCACGCTGACGAAGATCTCCGACAAGTACCTCGACGTCGACCTGTCGAAAGGGCCGCCGAAGACCGCAGTGGGAGTTGATTCTCGACAACCTCTGGCCGCTGGCCAAGGCCGCGATCACGGTGACCATCCCGCTGACGATCATCAGCTTCATCATCGGTTTGGTGATCGCCCTGGTGGTGGCGCTGGGCAGGCTCTCGACGAACGTCTTCCTCTCCTCGGCGTCGCGCATCTACATCTCGCTGATCCGCGGCACCCCGCTGCTGGTCCAGCTCTTCATCGTGTTCTTCGCGTTGCCGCAGATCGGCGTCAAGATCGACCCGTTCCCTGCGGCGGTGATCGCGTTCAGCCTCAACGTCGGCGGCTACGCCGCCGAGATCATCCGGTCGGCGATCCAGAGCATCCCGAAGGGCCAGTGGGAGGCGGCCGAGACCATCGGCTTCAACTACGTTGGCGCACTTCGCCGCATCATCCTGCCGCAGGCAACCAGAGTGGCGGTACCGCCGCTGTCCAACACGTTGATCTCGCTGGTCAAGGACACGTCGCTGGCGTCGACCATCCTGGTGACCGAACTGTTCCGAACCGCGCAGAACGTCGCAGCGCCGACCTTCGAGTTCTTCGCGCTGTACGGCACCGCCGCCGTGTACTACTGGGTGATCTGCCTGGTTCTGTCGTTCGGCCAGAATCGTTTTGAACGCCGACTGGAAAGGTTCGTGGCGCGATGACCGAGAACGGCAGCGAAAGAGGTCGAGTATCGGGTCACGGCCGAGGGCGTCGAGAAGGCGTTCGGCGACAACAAGGTGCTCAAGGGCGTCTCGTTCACGGTGGAGCGGGGCACCGCGACCGCGATCATCGGCCCGTCGGGGTCGGGCAAGACGACGCTGTTGCGCACGTTGAACGCGCTCGACAGGGCCGACGCCGGCGTGATCCGGGTGGACGACGTCGAGATCGACTTCTCCACGCCGACTCCCAAACCCGAAGTGCGCAGGTTCCAGTCGCGCAGCGGCTTCGTCTTCCAGGGGCACAACCTGTTCCCGCACAAGACGGTGTTGCAGAACGTCATCGAGGGACCGGTGATCGTGCAGAAGCGGCAGAAGGACGAGGCCGTCGCCGAGGCCGTCGAACTGCTCGACCAAGTCGGACTGGCCGCCAAGAAGGACCAGTATCCGTACCAACTCTCCGGCGGGCAGCAGCAGCGCGTCGGCATCGCCAGGGCGCTGGCGCTGAAACCGAAGCTGGTGCTGTTCGACGAGCCGACCTCGGCGCTCGACCCCGAGTTGGTCGGCGAGGTGCTCTCGGTGATCAAGGACCTGGCCGTCGAGGGCTGGACCTTGGTGATCGTCACGCACGAAATCCAGTTCGCCAAGCAGGTTTCCAACCAGGTGCTGTTCACCGATCAGGGCATCATCCTGGAGAGGGGCACGCCGGACGAGGTCATCGGCAATCCCAAGGAGGAGCGCACCCGCCAGTTCCTGGAGCGGATCCTCAACCCGCTCTAGTTCTCTGCGCGTTAGGAGGTGGGTAGTTCCTGCTGACCCCACGGTGAGCCGTAGGCCGTCAGCAGGTCGAGGAACGGATCCGGCGAGAACGCCTCCGGACCCAGCACACCCGACCCGCTCCACGTTCCGTTGGCCAGAAGCTCAAGCGCCACAACGGGATTGATCGCGGTCTGCCAGACCACACACTGGTGGCCGTACTCGGCCATTGTCTGTTCGTTGTCGGCGACGTGATACAGGTACGTCGAGCGCGGGTTGCCGTCCTTGCCGGTGCCGGTGACCCACAGACCGGCGCACGTCTTGCCCTTCATCTTCGGGCCAAGCGTGGCCGGGTTGGGCAGGCACGCGGCCACGACGTCACGCGGCGACACCTCGACGCCGGAGACCTTGACCTTCTCGGTGCGGTCCAGGCCGAGCTTGTGCAGCGTCTTGAGCACGTCGATGAACTCGGCGCCGAGGCCGTACTTGAAGGTCGCGCGCTTGCACTTCACCCAGCGCGGCATCAACAGCACCTCTTCGTGCTCGACGTTGACGCACTCCACCGGGCCGATGCCCTCGGGGAAGTCGAACACCTCGGGCTCGCTGAACGGTTCGGTGACGAACCAGCCGCGGTCGGCCTCCCAGATCACCGGTGGGTTGAGGCATTCCTCGATGGTGGTCCAGATGGAGAACGAGGGCGCGAAGTCGTAGCCGTCGACGGTGAGGTTCGCTCCGTCGCGGGTGCCGAGTTCGTCGATGTCGCTGAACAGGTGATCGTCGGCGTAGCGGGCGAAGACGTCGGACAGGCCGGGCTCCACCCCGATCCCGACGAGCGCCAGCCGGCCCGCCGCCTTCCACTGCTCCTCGACGGCGAACTGCTCGTCGCCGAGTTTCACGCCGGTGAGTTCGTAGGGCTTGTCCGGGTGCCGGTGCGAGAGGCTCATCGCCATGTCGAGGTAGTCGGCACCACCGGCAAGTGCGCCGTTGAAGATCGGCATGACGAACCGCGGGTCGACGGCGTTCAGCACGTGCGTGATCCCGTGCGCGCGGACCAGTTCGGCGACGGCGTCGGCGGACGTCGCGTCCACCTGGGCCGAGGAGAACCGCGCGTCACCTACCGCGTCGGCGGCCTGCTTGGCCCGGTCCTCTGCGTAGTCGCAGACCACGGTCCGTTCGAAGAAGTCACGCCGCGCCGCGATCGAACAGAACGCCGAGCCGACACCGCCCGCACCCACCAGCAAGATCCGCATGCGTTAGACCGTACCCTGTCGGATTGCGGATTTCGGCGCGCTAGCGCTCGTTGAGCGACCGTCTCCGCGTCGAAATCGCTAGATGGCGACGGATAGCGTTGCCAAACCGCGCAGCGTGACGTTCGGCTTGTAAACCGGCTCACCGTCGAGCCGTGCGGCGGGGAACCTCGCGGTGACGGCCGACAGCGCGACCGATGCCTCCAACCTGGCCAGCGGTGCGCCGATGCAGAAGTGCGGGCCCTTGCCGAAGCCGAGGTGTCGGATGGTCTCCCGGTCGGGGTCGAATTCGCCGGGCCGTTCGACCGACTCGGGATCGTGGTGCGCGGCGGCGATCAGCAAGAGCATGGAGTCCCCCTTCGGGATGTCCACACCGCCGATCGTCATGTCGTCGCCGGCGATCCGCATGACGAGTTGCACTGGCGGGTCGTACCGCATCGTCTCCTCGATCACCGTCGACACCCGGCCGGGGTCGGCGCCGAGCGCGCTCCACTGCGACGGCTGACGCAGCATCGCCAGCGATCGCGTTGGCGATCAGGTTGACGGTGGTCTCGTGTCCCGCGATGAGCAGCAGGTTGCACGTCGCGACGATCTCGTCCTCGGTGAGCTGGTCACCGTCCTCCTCGGCGGCGATCAGCCCGGAGATCAGGTCGTCGCGTGGAGTCGCGCGCCGCTGCTCGATGAGACCGTGCACGTATTCGCGCAGCCACTTGCCTGCCGCCAGGCGCTTCTCGGAGGCGTCGGGCGCCTCGCCGGTGAGGGTGCTGAACGGGTCGAGCGCCTGCGCCAACAGGGCCGACGCCTGACTGAATTGGGGCTCGTCCTCGAGTGGCACACCCAGCAGTCGGCAGATCACCGCGACGGGAAGCGGATGGGCCAGATCGGCGACCACGTCGAATGGTCCAGCAGGTGCCACGTGATCGAGTAGCTCGGTGACCGTCGCCGTGATGTCCGGCTCGAGCGCCTTGACGACTTTCGGCACGAACGCCTTGCTGACCAGCTGGCGCAACCGGGTGTGGTCGGGCGGATCCAGGAACAGGAAGCCCGGCGGGCCCAGTGGTCGAAACGCGATGCCCTCGGCGATCTGGCGTTGCACGACCGTCGACTTGAGACCATCGCTGGCCGACGACGGGTGCCGCAGCACGTCGTCACAGTCTGCGAACGAGGAGAACACCACGAGGTTGCGCTTCCGGCATCAGCAGCGGCCCGCACGCACGGATCTGCTCGTAGACCGGGTACGGGTCGGCGCGGTTCGACGGATCGAGCACTCGCGCCAACAACCCCTGCGATTCCGCTGTGGTCGTCATCCCCTTATTGTGCAGGAGTTTAATTGCTCCTCACGTCCGCTGAATCCAATTGCTCCTCACGTCCGCTGAGACCGATTGCTCCTCACGTCCGCTGAGACCGATTGCTCCTCACGTCGCGAGCCGAGTCCGTCGAAGAGTAGTAACGCCCGAGCACCTGTTCGCGGAGGTCGTCGAACTCCCCCGCGACGATCGACGCCCTGATCTGATCGACGAGGCGGATCACGAAGCGCTCGTTGTGGATCGTGGCACAGCGTCGCGGCGAGCATCTCCTTGGCCTTGAACAGGTGATGCAGGTAGGCGCGGGTGTAGTGCGCACAGGTGTAGCAGTCGCATTCGGCGTCGATGGGCGTGAAGTCGCGCCGGTAGCGCGCACCGGTGATGTTGTAGCGCCCGGTCGCCGAGTACACCGCGGCGTTGCGGGCCACCCGCGACGGCGATACGCAGTCGAACGTGTCCGCGCCCGCCGCGACGGCGGCGAACAGGTCGTCGGGTTCGCTGATGCCGAGCAGGTGGCGCGGTTTGTCGTCGGGAAGCTCGTCGGTGACCCAGCCGACGATGGTCGCGAGGTTCTGCTTCTCCAGCGCCCCGCCGATGCCGTAGCCGTCGAAGCCGCGACCTCCCTCGTCCACGATCGACGATCAGTCCCCGGGTGGCCTGCCGTCGCAGGTCCTCGTACTGCGCGCCCTGCACCACGCCGAACAGCGCCTGGTACGGCTTGGAGGGCCGATTACGCCGATCGAATTCCGTGAGCCGACGGTGCTCGGCCAGGCAGCGCACCGCCCAGTCGTGGGTGCGCTGCACCGACTACTCCTGGTAGCCGCGGGTGTTCATCAGCGTGGTCAGCTCGTCGAAGGCGAAGATGATGTCCGCGCCGAGCTGATGCTGGATGCCGATGGACACCTCGGGGGTGAATCGGTGAGTCGAGCCGTCGAGGTGCGAGCGGAACGTCACGCCGTCGTCGTCGACGTGCGCGAGGCGCTCCTTGCCCTCGGCGATCACGTCGTCGGCCTGGACGCGCTCGGTGTCCATCGACAGCACCTTGCTTGAAGCCCGACGCCGAGCGAGAGCACCTGGAAGCCGCCGCTGTCGGTGAAGGTGGGACCCGGCCAGTTCATGAAGGCGCCCAAGCCGCCCGCCTCGTCGACGACGTCGGGTCCCGGCTGCAGGTACAGGTGGTAGGCATTGGCCAGAACGGCTTGCGCGCCAAGGTCCTTCATGGTCTCCGGCAGCACGGCCTTGACGGTGGCCTTGGTGCCGACCGCGATGAAGGCGGGGGTGCGGATGTCGCCGTGCGGCGTGTGGATGACACCGACCCGTCCGGACCGTCCTGGCAGTTCCGCCTCAACCTCGAAGAACTCCGCGGACAGCGCGCTCACCGCTGTAGATTCTCACACCATGCGCATCGTCTTGACCGTCGCGGCGTTGACCGCAATCGCCGTGGCAGGCTGTTCGTCACCACCGCCGGCCAAACCCCAGCCGGGCACCCTGGTGGTCGGTACCGCACAGGTCACCGTCAACGACGCCGACGCGGGAACCACCGACGCGGTGCAGTGCACCGCCGCGGGATCGTTGACCACCATTACCACCGGCGACGACCAGTCCGGTGTCACGGCGATGGTGTCGAACAACGACGGGCTCACCGCCGAATCGGTCAGCATCCGCAACGTCGGCGGCTTCACCGGCAGCTACAACGCCGGGCTCGGCGGCGAGGCCAACGTCACCATGACCGGTCGCACGTACGCCATCACCGGCACCGCCGATGGGTTCGCCACCGACAAGCCGAGCTTCCGGGCCAACGGCACCTTCGCGATCAAGGTCGCCTGCTGAGTTCAGGCGGAGTCCAGGAACCGGACGATCGCCGCGGCGAGCTCTTCGCCCGCGTCCTCCTGCAGGAAGTGGCCCGCACCGTGAATGACGGGGTGCTCGACTCCCTGCGCACCGCGCATCTGGCTGCTGAAGATCGGCCCCATCGCACCGGTGATGGGGTCACCGTCGCTGAACGCCACCAGCATCGGCGTCGCGCTGTCGCGCAACATCGGCCACGCTGCGCGGTTGGCCACGGTCGCGGGATCGTCCGGCGTCGTCGGCACCAGACCCGGCATCGCGCGCGGACCGGCGCAGTAGGAGTCGTCGGGGAACGGGGCGTCGTAGCCGGCGCGGACGGCGTCGGTCATTTGTCGCTGGCAGCCGGACTGGACGAACCTGCCGACCTCGATCTCGGGCAGGCCCTGAATGGCCTTGCGGAACTGCCACCAGATGTCTGGCATCGGCAGGTCGCCGGTCGGCAGCCCGGTGTTGGCGACGACGATCCGCGCGAACCGGTCGGGATGCTCGGCGGCGAGGCGCAGTCCGATCAGCCCACCCCAGTCCTGCCCGACCAGCGTGACGCGCCGCAGGTCGAGCACGTCGAAGGCGACCGCCCGCATCCACTCGACGTGGCGCGCGTAGCTGTGGTCGGAGATCTGCGGTCGGCTTGTCCGACCGGCCGAAACCGACCAGGTCGGGGCACACCACCCGGTATCCGGCGGCGGCGATGATCGGAATCATCTTGCGGTACAGATACGACCAGGATGGCTCGCCGTGCAGCATCAGCACCGGATCGGCGTGTGCGGGGCCATGTTCCACCCACGCCACCCGCAGGCGCCCGCCCTCGTCGTCGTCGACCTCGCAATACTCAGGGCGATAAGGGAATTCGACCAGTTCGGCAAAACGCTCATCGGGCGTACGCAAGATCCGCATGTCCGCGAACATACCGCGCGGGCGTTCGTCACTGGATTGCGCGATCCACGCGCTTTGCCGAGCACGGTTGGTCGTCTGGCGAGTCGTCCACCAGGCAATCCGCAGGCGAATATTTCGCGCAATCCCCTGACCGGGCGTGACGGGCGAGGCCATAGTACTGAGGACGATCCGCCGATCTTGACGGGTCGCGACGACAAAAGGAGAACGTCGTGAAGCGTGGGTTGCTGGTCGCAGTGGGTGGTGCGGCGATCGTCGTCGCCGGTCTGTCAGGCTGTTCGTCGGGCGACAAGTCGTCGTCATCGTCGAGTTCGGCGAGCTCGCGGCAAGCTCGGGCTCGTGCGCATCGGCGTCGGCGAGCGCGCACGGCCGACTCCGGCGCCGGCGGCACCAAGGTCACCATCGACGGCCAGGACCAGAACGTCACCGGCACCGTCGTGTGCGCCGTCGATGGGCGGCAACGTGAACATCGCGATCGGCGAGGCGACCACCGGCATCGCCGCCGTGGTCAGCGACGGCGATTCGCCCACCGTGCACGTCGGTCGGCCTTGGCAACGTCAACGGCGTCACCCTCGGCCGTCGGCCCCGGCGCGGGCGACGCCAAGGCCGAGAAGGACGGCAAGACCTACAAGATCAGCGGAAACGCCACGGGCATCGACATGGCCAACCCGATGACTCCGGTCACCAAGCCGTTCGAGCTCGAGGTCACCTGCCCGTAGTTCAGGTGCTCTGAGAGCCATCGAGGCGGCGGCGTCCCATCGGGGCGCCGCCGTTTTCGATGTCCTTCAGCTAACGCAACCGTGTCACCACCGACAGCGACCGACTCGGCACCACCGACAGAGGCCATTCCGCCGTGAACGTGCCAGATCCTGCGGTACCGTCCCAGCAGCGCGCGTGGACGGGGAACCGAGCGAGGGGGACCCGTGGCAAAGCACCGGATGCCGAAGAAGCGCAGGGCTCGCAAGGCAGTTCTGACCGGTCGTCGCCGCGGCGGGCATCTCCAGTGCGCTGGTGCTCGGACACGCGACCAACAAGCACAACTGTCATGGTGCAGCTCACCAACACCGTGATCGGCGTCGGGCGGCCACGGCGACTCGACGAGCGTGCGGGTACCGAACAAGCTCGAGCGGGACGGTCGTGCCCGCGGGCTACGACTACTACGGCGTCGATTACCCGGCCACCTCGACCTCGCGGCCAGCCGAGACGCCGGTCTGCCCATCCTGCATACAGGCCATCACTCGACCGGCCGACCGAGCACGTACCTGATCGTCGCGGGCTACTCGGAGGGCACGCTGATCGCCGAGCAGGAGCGTCGGAAGCTGCAGGCAATGGACCCGGAGTCCGCGCCGTCGAATACCCAGCTCGAGCTTCGTGCAGATCGCGTCGCCGTTCACAGCCCAACGGCGGCATCTTCGGGCGGTTCCCCGGCATCGCCATTCCCGTGCATCATCGACGCGATGGGCGCCGGGCAGCCGACGCGCTACGACACCACCTACGTCACCAACGAGTACGACCCCTACGGCGACTTCCCGGCCTACTTCAATCCGCTCGCGTTGCTCAATTCCGCTCTCGGCCGTTCGCTACGCACACCCCGACCAGTACTACGACCCGATCATTCCCGGAACCAGCCCGCCATACGTGACGACCGTGACACAACAGCGCGGGCGGCAACGACACCTACGTCCTCGTACTACTCCCGACACCTGCCGCTGCTCGGACCGCTGCGTGAGCCTCGCTGCGGCGATGGGCCTGACGCCGTTCACCGAGCCGGTGCTGAGCGCCGTCGAGCCGCTGCTGCGGGTGCTCGTCGACATGGGCTACACCGACCGGCTGAACCTCGATCCCGGCGACGCCGACACCGTTCTCGTTCATCACCCCGCCGCACAAGATCCTCGAGGCCCTCGCCGAGATACCCGGCGCGCTCGCCGCAGGGGGCTGACGAACCTCCTCAACGGCGGCCAGATCGCGATCAGCCCGCCAGCCAGAACCTGAACGCGCTGTCGGTCTCAGCGGCCTCGAGTCCGACGAGTGCGGGACAGCGGCCTGACGAGCCAGCCGCCGATCCCGAACCCAAGGCCGAGCCCACTCCCGAGCCGGAACGCCACAGCCCAGCCCAGGATCCGAAGGACGCGAGCCGGACGCCAAGCCGACGACGCTGCCCCGAAGCCGTCCGCGGACGCCACGGCTCCGACTGTCGAAGGCGAAGTCACCAACGGCGATGGACTGCATCCGACGGTGACCTCCGACGGCAACAAGGTCACGCCGGGCGGACCACCGACAACCCCGTCCACCGACGCCGGCACCACGACCGGACACCACGACGACCACCACCACGACACCACACACGACCGGACACCACGCAACCACCGGGACCACCACCGACGACCACCACGACGACCGGCTCCACGACCGCCGGCGAGCCCCCGAGAAGTCGACGCACCGCCACCCGAAGCCGCGTGCGCGGTCACTCGGCCGCCGACTAGGCTCGCCGGAATGGACGAGCCCGTGCTGCGGCGTGCGACCGGCGGCCGACGTCGAGCGCCATCGAGGAGCTCGTCACGGAGTCGTTCGGCAAGTACGTCGAACGCATCGGCAAGCCGCCCGCCCCCATGGTCGCCGACTACGCCGGACTGCTCGGCACGTCGCGGATCTGGGTGCTCGAGCAAGCCGCGACGCGCGTCATCGCCGTGCTGGTCACCCAGCACCACGGCGACCATCTGCTGCTGGACACGATCGCGGTGGCGCCCGGCGCGCAGGGCGGTGGGCACGGCCGCCGCCTGCTGGAGCGAGCCGAGCGGGACGCGATCGAGCAGGGGCTGACCGAGGTGCGGCTGGTGACGAACGAGGCGATGACCGAGAACCTGGTGTTCTATCCGCGCCACGGCTACCGCGAGACGGGTCGCGCCGTCCAGGACGGCTACCGACGGGTCTTCTTCTCGAAGAGCATTACTCAGCGGTGAGCAATCGACGACGCCCGGACGCCCGCGAGGATCCACTCGACGGTCTCGGAGAAGGTTGCCGCAGGTTCCAGTGACGGAACCGGACTGGAGGGAGCGTCTCGGGCGGCGCGCCTGGACCGCACTCGCCTGATCGCGTCGTTGATGGTGACGTTGGCAAGCGATCGAACGCAGGCGGTCGCGGTGTTCGGTGAAATCCCCTCCCGGAGAGTCGCTTCGAGGAGTTCATTCATGTAGTCCTCGACAGTCGGTGTTTCGTCGTCAGCGAGTAACTGGGTGACGTGTGGGTGATCCGTCAACGCCTTGTGTAGTTCCATGCACCAGTTCATCGCGGTTGACTCCCACTCTCCGCACGGGTGAAGTTCCAGCCTGAGTTTGGAGAAGTGGAGTTCGACGACCTTTCGGATCATGTTGTCGTGGTTGTTGATCCGCTTGTACAGCGTGCGAGTCGATATCTTCAGATCGGCAGCGAGGCGGCGCACGGTAACGGCCTCTGAGCCATCCTGATCGAGACGGCTGAGGGCATGCTCGTAGATCGTCTCTGCCGAGATCGACGGCGAAGGGCCTGGTCGGCCGCCTCGCCTAACCGTCTTGAGCCCGCGCGCATCCACATCACGCCGGGCCACGGGAAGCAAACTCGCCGCGAAACGCTCGAACTCGGCCTCGATGTCGGTCACCGACGACAGCTCGTCGGTGAGATTCTCGGACGCCTCGTGAGGACGTCGGCTGCTGCTCGGGATCGTCGTCATGTTCAGCCGGGCTGACCGTAGACGGCGACGACGACGGTGCGGTCCAGAACGGACTCCGACCACACGCCGATCTGGGCGTTGGCGCAGTTGGACATGATCGCCATGTACGCGGGGTTGTAGTACCACTGATTCATGATCTCGATGCCACTGATCGCCAATGCGGGATTGATCGCCACGGTTTCGGCGACGGTGCCGCGGTATCCGGCGGCGTTGGCCCTGTCGGCCACGGTGGATCCGTCAGATCCGACGTCGCCGTCGAGTGACCTGTCGTTGAGGACGTCGTCGGCATGCCATTGTGCGGCCAGCCGCAACTGTGGGTTGATCTTGAGGTCGGTTGTGCAACCCGCCTGATGTTGAATCGTGTAGACGTTCGCGGCGACGCTGTTGTTGAGACGACTGTTGTCGGCGTGGACTTCCGGCGCTGCGACGATTGCGCCGAGCGCCACGAGTGACGGAATCATCAGAGCCATCCCCGGTTTCAGGACGATCACCGCCCCTGCGGGGGTAGCAGCATGTCCTGCCACGTTTGGTGTTCATTGGCACCGCGGGCCAGATTGGTCTGGGTGTAGGTCTTGCCGTCGGGTCCCATGTAGGTGCCGGTGGCGGGATCGTACTCGGCTACCGCGAGCGGCGTGGTGTCCGGCGCTTGCGGAGAAGCGGTGGAACCTGGAGTGCCAGGCGGCAATTGCGGGATGGCTTGACCGGACGCGGTCGCGTTCGAGTCGCCCTTCCAGTTGTAGCCGTCGTTGAGTGGGACGTAGTTCTCGTCGCTTTCGCACATCGCGGCGGACGGTGCGCGTTTGCCTGGCTTGGTTTCACACGGGATGTTGCGGGCACCGCGGACGTTGAACGGCGCGTCCTGGGGCACTCGGCAGTACACGTTGCCGGCTGGGCGCGGCGGGTAGTCCACGTCGGTCGGCACGCGTTGCTGCTGGGGCGGCAGGAATCCGGTGGTGCAGGCCGGCGGCAGATTCAGGTTCAGGTTGAAGCTGAGATATCCACCCTTGTAGGCCTGCTTGGTGTTTCGGTTGGCGATACCGGCACCTTGGAGGATCGCGACGCCCGGCGGCAGAAGGACGAGGAGTTGCTCGAGATCGTTCTGGTAGACGATGCCGACCTGGTCGAGGCTGGCCAGATTGGCCATCAGGATCGGCAGGGACGGCTGCACCCGATCCAGTAGCGCCCGTGTCGCGTCGGCCGCCGCAGGACCATCGTTCAGCACTCGCGACACGGCGGGGTCCTGCGCCTTCAACTCACCGGTGACCCGTGCGATGTTCGCCGCCCAGGCCTGAATGGACTCCGAGGTATCGGTCTGGGAGTCCAGCACCGGTTGGGACTTGTCGGTCAACGCGATCAGCGAGTCGAGGTTCTTGCGCGCGTCGATCGCGAGCGACGTCGTCCCCTTCACCAACCGGGACAGCTCGGGGCCAAGGCCGCCGACGGCGGTGTAACCCTCGTCGATGACGGTCTTGAGGTTGTCGTGCGGGATCGCCTGAATGCCACGGTTCGTGGCGGCCAGTAGCGAGTTGATGTCGGGGGGAACCGATGCCCGGTCGAGCGGGATGACGTCACCGTTCTTGAGCACCGGACCATTCCCGCTGCGGGGGCGCAGTGCCACGAACTGTTCGCCGACCGCGGTCTGGCTGTGCACTTCGGCATCCAGGTCGGCGGGGATGGCAACACCCGAGTCCAGCGACAGCACCGCGTCGACGCCGGTGTCGGTGAGCTCGACACTCTCGACGCGGCCGACTTCGGTGCCGCGATAGGTGACGTTGCCGGAGGAATACAGACCGGCCGCGGTCGGCAGCTGCAAGGTGACGCGGTAATGCCCAACACCGAAGAGGTAGTTCGGCAGTTGCATGTAGTGGAACACCATGAACGACACCGCAACCAGCGTGCCGACGGTGAAGATCGCCATCTGCGTCACGACGCGCCTAGGCAGATGCATGCTAGGACCCCTGATCGAAGTTGTAGGGCACGACCAGCGGATTCACTGCGGTGTACGGGCTGGGGAGTTGCCCGATTGTCCGTCCCCATTGCAGTTCGAGCTCGGTGAGGTTGCCCTCCCACCTGGTTCCGGTGAAGAACGACGAGTCGATCCGGCTCAAGGTGAGGTCGATGACCGCGGTCAGGTTGGCGTAGTCGCCGCGATTCCACTTGGTGAGCGTGTCCTTCGGGAACGGGTAGGTCGGCAGCACACCCAGCGCCCGGGTCAACGCGGGCCCGGCGTCGGCCAACGATTTCAGCACCGGACCGACGTCGGTGAGCTCTTGGACGAGCGCCCCCTTGGTCTGGTTGACCGTATCCGCGGTCAGCGCTGAGAACTTGCCCAGCTGCGTGATCGCGTCGGAGATGTTCTTCGCGCTGGTCATTGAGGACCGCCAGTGCATCCGGAATCGTCTTGAGCGCCTTGTCGACCACCGGCTTCTGCGCGGCGATCTGGCCGACGAGGTTGTTGAGGCTGTCTGCGGCGGCGATGATGTCGTCTTTTTGGTCGTTGAGGTAGCCGACGTATTTGTCGAGTTGGGTGAGCAGGCTGCGCAGGTCGTCGGCGCGGCCGGCGAACGCCGTGCTCAGCGCTTCGGTGATGTCCTGCACTTGGCCTACCCCGCCGCCGTTGAGCACCAGCGAGATCGCCGCCAGGGTCTGCTCGGTGCTCGGGTAGGTGCTGGCTGCCGCCAACGGGATCAGCGATCCGTCATGCAATTTGCCCTGCGGCGGTGCGTCGGTCGGCGGGGCCAGCTCGACGTGCAGCGAGCCGAACAGGCTCGTCTGGCCCAGCTTCACCGTCGCGTTGGCCGGCAGGTCGACGTCGCGGTCGAGCGTCATGGTCAGCAGTGCGTGCCAGCCCTGCATCTCGACCTTGGTGACGTTGCCGACTGTCACGTCGTTCACCCGGACACGTGAATTGGGTTGCAGGTTGATGACATTGGGCAGCTGAGCCTGGATCGTGAAGGAACCAGGGCCGCCGCCGGCGGTCCCGGGCATCGGCAGAGTGTTCAGGCCGTGCCAGCCGCACCCGGACAGCGCGGCCAGCACCACCAGGGCAAGTGCGGCAGTGATCATGCTCCGCAGATCGCGAACTCGGAGTCCTCGAATCGTCATCGGCCACCTCCGGGCGGAGCCATCAAGCCGGGCAGACCTTCGGCAGGATCCGTCGCCGCGGCCTGCTCCGCCGGCAAGGGCGCCTCGCTGGCCAGCGGTGCCGGCGGCGGATCGGCGGCCGGAGGCGGTTGCGGCGGAATGTAATCCGGGCGCATCCAGTCTTCGCTGAAGGTCAGCTCGTTGGGCCGGGCGGTGGCCCCGGCGAGCGGGTTGAGCCCTAGAGGTAGGAAGTTGTACTGGCGGTTCTTGATGATCGGCGCCAGGTACTGCACGCACAGCTTCGCCGATTGCTCCGCGCCCAGCCGTGAGGCGGCCTGAATGGCGCCGCACAGGAACGTGATCGGATTCTGAAAGTTGTTGACTGACAACGCCCCAGTCAACGTGCCCTGGGCGGGCTGGTAGATGTTCAGGAAGTTCTGCAGCGTGCTCGGGGCGATGTGCAGGACTTCCTTGATGTCGGGGATGCTGTCCTTGAGCGCCTGGGATACCGATGCGAGCTTGTCCGACGTGGTGCCCAACGATTCCCGATTCTCGTTGACGAAGCTGCTCAGATCCCCGGCCAGGTCGCCGAGGTCGCGCACGGCGTTGGCGACCTCGTTGGGATTGTTGGCGACCAGATGCGTGACGTTGGCCAGGTTCTGGTTGAGCTGGGCGAGCAGGTCCGAGGAACCCTGCAACGCCGACACCAGGATCGACAGGTTCTTCAGCGTGGTGAACAGATCGTTGCTGTGGTCGCCGAGAGCCGAGATCGCCTGGGAGAGTTTGATGATGGTGTCGCGAATGGTCGCACCCTGGCCGCGAAGGTTGTCCGCGGTGGTGTTGACCAACGCGCCGAGAGGGCTCACCCCACCCGGCTGGGTGGGTTGCAGCGCCTCGTTGAGTTTCTGGAGCTGGTTGCGGAAGTCGTCGAATTCCACTGGGACGGCGGTGCGATCCTGTCCGATTACGGTGTTGTTCGCCATCACCGGCCCACTGGTGTAGGCAGGCGTCAGCTGGATCGCCCGCGAAGTCACCAGGGTCGGCGACAGGATCACTGCCTTTGCGTCCGCGGGCACCTTGTACTGGTCGTCGAGCCAGAAGCTGATCTTGACCCGCTGCGGCTCGGGCTCGATCTTGTCGATCTCGCCGACCGGCACCCCGACGATGCGCACCTCGTCGCCCACGAAGATCCCGTTGCTGTTGTCGAAGTAGGCGACCAGGTGGGTGCGACCGACCACTCCACCACCCCTGGCCACCACCACGATTCCGGCGATCAACACCAACACCAGTGCGGCGGCAATGGCGATCCGCCCGTTGCGTGTGCTCACTGACCTGCCTCCGTGGGTGCCGGTCCGGGCGGTACTTCACCTGGTGCCGGTTCGAAGACCGGGCTGGGGGTCGGGGCGGGCGGCACGATCGCCGGTGGGCCTGGCGGCGGGCCGCCGGGCGGCGGGGCCGGGAGGGGCTCGCGGTACGGGTAGCAGCCGGTGGGACCGGGCAACGGCAATCCGGGCGGTCCGCAACCCTGGTCACCCGGGTTGCCGGTAATCGCGTCGGGCAGGTTCAGGTTCGGGTCGCCGCCTTGGCCGGTGCGCGGGTAGGGCACGGGCAGTGCGGGCGTCCCCGGCTGGCCGATCTGCGGATCGACGCGCTGTGAGGGCAGCAACGTGTTGGGGTCCAGTCCGAGGTCGGAGAACGCCGCGTCGACGAACGGCTGCACGAACTGACCGGGCAACAGGTTGGCCAGGTAGGCCTTGAAGAACGGCCCTGAGGCCACCGACTCGCCCAGCGACGTGGCGTAGTCCCGCAACCCCTTGAGCGCCTCCTGGATCTTGGCCTTGCGGTTGTCGACGATCGCCAGCACACCGTTGAGCCGGTCGAGCGCGGGTTTCAGCGTCGTGCGGTTGTCGGCGATCAGGCCCCTCAACTGCTGGGCCAGTGCCGAGAAGTTGCCGGAAAGTTGGTCCAGCGCACTGCTTTGACTCTCCAGCTGGATCAATAGTGCGTTGGTGTTGGCGACCAGGCTGACGACCTCGTCGCTGCGTTGCGCCAGGATCCCGGTCGCCTTGTTCGCGTTGCTCAACAGCGACCGCAGATCGGCATCGCGTTCGTTGAGGGTCTGGGAGAACCGCGCCACGCCCGCCACGGCAGCCTGCAGCTGCGGCGGGGTGTCGGCGAAGGTTTGTGCCAGTACCGACAGCGAATTGGAAAGCTGGTCGGTGTTCAGCCCGCTGATGGTCGCCGACAGATCGCCGAGGGCGTCGGGCAGCTGATAGGGCGAGGTGGTCCGCTCGATCGGGATGATGCCGTCTTGGTGGCCGTCCCCGCGCGGGGTCACCTCCAGGACCTTGGATCCCAGGAGCGCCTTGGTCTTGATCGCCGCCTCGGAGCGGTCCCCGACGCGGATGTCGTCGGCGACGTCGAATGTCACCAGAGCATGCGAATCCCGCAGCTTGATGCTGCTGACCTCACCGACCTTGAAGCCCGCAACCTGCACCGCCGCACCGGTTTTCAGACCACCAGCGTCAGCGAAGTACGCCGAGTACGTCGTTCCCCGAGAGAAGAACGGCAGGCTCTTGAACTGCAGCGCGCCCACGACGAGGGCGGACAGGACGACGGCGCCGATCAGGCCGAGAACGACCGGGTTGCGTTCTGAGAAGGGTTTCATCGCGGCGTGCACCTGCCCGAGTCCTGGCCGGCCAGTTTGACGTACACCGGTTGACCGCCCTTTCCGTTGAGCTTGAGCACCAGGTCGCAGATGTAGAAGCTGAAGTAGTCCCCTGTCAACGCCTGACGTCCGAGCACGCGGTACGCATCCGGCAGGGTGTTGAGGAAGTTGTCGAAGTACTCGTGGTCGGCCAACACGGTGGAGGCCGCCCGATCGGTCTGTGCCACGGTGCTTTTCAGCGGCGGGCGGGCCGCGACGAGCAGGTCGCTGATCGACGTCGCGGCGGTGTTGGCGTAGGCCAGCCCGGTGCTGATGTCCTTCTTGCGGCTCTCCAGTCCGGCTATCAGTGAGGACAGCGAGTCGACGGCCTTGGCGAACTGGTCGCCTTGGCCGGCCAGGGAGCCGAGGACCGTGTTCAGGTTGACCACGACCTGACCGATCAGCTGATCGCGGTCGGCCAGTGTGCTGGTCAGTGCCGCGGTCTGGGTCAAGAACGATCCGATGGAGTCGCCCTGGCCCTGGAACGCCGAGATCAGCTCGCCTGAGAGCGCATTGACCTGGTTGGGGTCCAAGGCGTGAAACAGCGGCCGGAAGCCGCCGATGAGCGCATCGAGGTCCAACGCCGGGGCGGTCCGGTCCAGCCCGATGGTGCTGCCCGCCTTGAGCCGCTTGGTCCCGCCCGCGCCTTCCAGCAGTTCCAGATACCGCCCGCCGATCAGGTTGTCGTAGCGGATGGCAGCCTTGCTGCCCTCGGTCAGGACCACCGCGTCATTGGCACTGAACTCGACCGACGCGGTGTCATCGGCGTTGACGGAGATTTTGGTGACCTTGCCGACCTCGACACCGGCGACCCGCACGAAGTTGCCGTTCTCCAGCCCGCTCACGTTGCTGAAGATGGCCGTATAGGTCGTGCCCTTGTCGAAGCGGAACTGCGCATAGATCGCCAGCAGCGCGAACATCCCCAGCAGGCACACCACCACGAAGACGACCAGCCGCGCGACGGCGCCCGACAAGTTATCTCTCACGGTGTCCTCTCTTGTCGTGGGTTTGCGAACTGCGATCCGGTCACGGCGACGGTGCCGCCGGCACCGGCACCGGCGTAGCCGGCGGATTCGGCTGGAGCTCTGCCGGATTGGGCACCACGAAGGGTTCCGAACCGGACGGTGGCGGACCGGGTTCACGCGGTGACATCGGCGGGAGAGCCGGCGGTTCGCCCGGGTAGAGCGGGGTGCCGTCGGGGGCGTACATCGGCGCTCCGTAGGGCGGTGCACCCGGATACGGAATCGGGCCGGGGGCGGGGCCTCTGTCCGCGCCGCGCAGGGTCGGAGGTTGGGGTATCCCCCGGGTGACGGGGAACAGGTCGGTGTAGAACGGGCGCCCGATACCCGGGTTTGGCCGCCAGTCGATTCCGGTGCCCCAGCCGGTGTCGGTGACCAGCGCGCGGACCGGGAAGTTCTTCGCCACGTCGGGCAGCGACCCGCAGCCCGGCCTGCCGCCCGGACCGCCCTTCGCCGCGATGATCGGCAGATTGTCCGGGTAACGGTACTGGTCCTTGCCGAACAGCAGTGCGGCATCGACGATCAGCGACTTGCCGTTGCCGCCGCCGGTGATCTCGGGGTACCCGGTGTCGAGCAGCGTCTTGGCCCCCATCAGCAGGCAGGTGTATTCGGGGTTGTACTTCGCCAACAGCGACGTCGTCGGCCTGAGGTCGTTGATCGCCGCGATGAAGTTGGCCCGGTTGGGCGCCAGTAGATTCACCCCGCTGTTGGAGAAGCCGGTCACGTTGAGTAGCAACGAGTCCAGTTGCTTCGACTGCCTGGTGACAGTGGTGCTGGTGGTGCTGGCCGCGTCCAGGGTGGCCAGGATGTTCTGCGCCGCCGCGCTATAGGTGTCGGCGAACCCCTTGAGGGAACGCCAGTCTGCGCGGATGGTCTCCGAGCGCGGGTTCAGCTGCAGCAGTACCTGGTTCAAGTCTGTGGTGGCCTCACCGATGCGCTGACCCTGACCACGGACGCCCTCGGCCAGCGCGGACAGGATCGCGTTCAGCTTCGCCGGATCGACCTGGTTCAGAAGATCCACCAGGTTCTCGAAAACCGTGTTGACTTCGGTGCTGACGTTGTCCGACGTCAGCACCGCACCGGCCTGCAGCCGCTTCGGGCTGGGGTCGCTGGGGTAGACCAGCTCCACGTACTTGGCGCCGAAGATCGTGGTGGCCTCGATCCGGGCGCCCACGTTGGCCGGGATGAACTTGGTCTGATCGGGAAAGATGTTCAGCTTCAGCCTAACTGGCGCATTGCCGCCCGTGACCGCACCGACCTCGCCGACCTGCACCCCCCGCAGCTTGACCTTGGCGCCTACCTCCATCACCAGTCCGGCCCGGTCGGAGGTGAGCGTCACCGGGGTATATGGGGTGAACGTCTTGTTGAACGCGCCCATGGTGGCGTAGACGAACGCGACGACCACCAACACCATCGCGAGCGCCCACCAGCCCCGGCGGTCGCGGCCCTCTCGCCCTTGTTTGGCCATCGCGCTAACCCGCCAAGTTGAAGTGGCCGGTCTGACCGTAGATGGCCAGCGATACGAACAGCACCACCACCGACGAGGTGATCAACGACGTGCGCACGGCCCGGCCGACGGCCTCGCCCACCCCGGCAGGCCCACCCGTCGCGGTATAGCCGTAGAAGGTGTGTACCAGCATGATCACCACCGCCATCACCAGCGCCAGCGCGAACGACCACAGCAGGTCCGTCGTTGACAGGAACGTATAGAAGTAGTGGTCGTAGACGCCAGTGGACTGCCCGTAGAAGAAGGTGGTGCCGAAGCGGGCGGCGAAGAACGACGCCATCACCGCGACGCAATACACCGGAATGACGACCACGACGCCGGCGGCCACCCGGGTCGACGCGAGGTAGGCCACGGAGCGGATGCCCATCACCTCGAGCGCATCGATCTCCTCGCTGATGCGCATCGCGCCGATCTGTGCGGTCGCGCCGGCGCCGATCGTGGCGGCCATCGCGACCCCGGCAGTCAGTGGCGCGATCAGCCGCACGTTGAAGTACGCCGACGCGAAACCGATGAGGGCTTCCACCCCCACGTCGGAGAACTGGTTGTATCCCTGCACCGCCACCAATGCACCGGTGGACAGCGTCAAGAACCCGACGATTGCGGTGGTACCGCCGATCATGACCAACGCGCCCGTACCCAGGCTCATCGCCGCGATCAACCGGATCAACTCGGCCTGATAGCGCGTCACCGCGTCGCCAATCGAGACCATGGTCTTGCCGTAGAACTCGGCCTGTCCACCAATCCGGTACCAGCCGTCGAGCACCGCCCGCATCCGTTTGGTAGCGCGCGGAAACCGCTGCGCGACAGCGGTGCCGGCGCTCATGGGTGCACCTCGAAGCCCACCGCGGTGACGACCACGTTGATGACGAACAGCGCAATGAACGAGAAGACCACCGTCTCGTTGACGGCGTTGCCGACACCGGCGGGACCGCCTCCCACCGAGATCCCCATGTAGCAGGCGATCAACCCGGCGGTCAGCCCGAACAGGGTCGCCTTGATCAGAGCAGTCACCACATCGCTCAAGCCGGTGATCAGCGTCATCCCCGCGACGAACGCGCCAGGAGTGACGTGCTGGAAGTACACCGAGAAGACGAAACCGCCTGCCAGTCCGACCAGGATCACCAAGGAGGACAACAACAAAGCGACGGTCGTCGCCGCCAACACTCGCGGCACGACCAGCGATTGAATCGGGTTGATCCCCATCACCCGCAGCGCGTCGAGTTCGTCGCGGATCGTCCGCGCTCCCAGATCGGCGCACATCGCAGTCGCCCCGGCGCCGGCCACCACCAGGACCGTCACGATCGGCCCGGTCTGGTTGACCGTCCCCAGCGACGCCCCGGTCCCGGAGAAGTCCGCCGCGCCGAACTCGACCAGCAGGACGTTGAACGTGAACACCGTCAACACGGTGAACGGAATCGACAGGAATAGTGTCGGCACCAACGACACCCGCGCCACGAACCACGTCTGCAGCAGATACTCACGCCAGGCAAACGGTCGCCGGAACATGCACACGAAGGTGTCCAATGCCATCCCGACGAAACCACCCAAACCACGGAGCGGTTTCACCATGACGTCGCGGGAAACCACTACGCGGCCTCCACCCGGTTGCCGCCAGTATGACTCGGCGATCCGATTACCTTGGCGCAGAAGGAGTTCAACGGCAAAGCTCCTCACGAGATTCGGGGACCCTGGCCACGGGATTCCGTGACCTGGCTCACTGCCGAATTGAATCTAGACTAAAAACGTGAGGGGATCAAGCAACGGGCATAGCGTACCTTGGCCTGGCTATTTGTCGAACCAGTCAATTTTAATAGGTATTTGTTTCTTCAAGAATCGGGGCCCTGGACGCTGACCCAAACCCGCCAGCACCTCACCTCGATCCCCCGGCATTGGCCAACGCCGCGGACCTTCGCTTCTCCGCGAAGTCCAGGCCATCGCCCCAGGAGGCGCGCTGGGATATCAGCCTGCGGTACTTCATCACGACGGTCTGTCCGTTGACTGTGAGTGCGCCGACGAGCCGGTCGCCCTTGCGGTAGAGGGCCACCCATCGTTCGCCTCCGTCGAGGTCGCCCTCGACGAGTCGCACTTCGTCGGCGGCGGGCAGCCCGACGAACTGGATCCGGGAGTCATACCAGTCGGACCAGAAGTACGGGACGGTGGCGTAGGGCTTCGCGTTCTCCGGATCGAGCGCGTTTCTGGCTGCTGCAGCGCCCTGTTCGGCAGCCGCGGTCCAGTTCTCCATCCGCTGCCGGACGCCGAACGCGGGGTTGATCCAGTTCGCGACGTCGCCCGCGGCGTAGACACCCGGGGCACCCGTCCACAACGTTTCATCGCACACGACGCCATCGTCGAGGGTCAGCCCCGAGTCCTGGAGCCATCCCACCGAGGGCACGACGCCGATGCCCACGACCACGAGGTCGGCGGGGATCACCGTGCCGTCGTCGAGTACGACCCGTTCCACCTTGCCCTCGCCGGCCAGCGTCTTGACGCCGGTACCGCACAGGAGGGTGGCGCCGTTGCGCTCGTGCAACGAGGCGATCGCCTTGCCCATCTCGGTACCGGTGGCGCGGACCAGCGGGGTGGGCAACGCCTCGACGACCGTGACGTCGAGTCCCCGCTTCCGGGCTCCCGACGCCACCTCGGATCCGATGAAGCCGGCCCCGATGACGACGGTCCTGGCACCCTCGTCAAGCGCGGCCCGAATCGCCAACGAGTCGTCGAGCGTGCGCAGGCCGTGCACCCCGGACAATCCCTCGGTGCCTGGCAACACGCGTAGAGCGGAGCCGGTCGCGATGACGAGCGCGTCGTAGCCGACTTCGAGATCTCCGACGGCGACGACCTTGCGGGCGGTGTCCAGACCGGTTGCGGGCGTGCCCAATAGCAGCTCCGCGTCGAGTTCGTCGGCGAAGTAGTCATCGCCCCTGAAGAACGGGATCCGCGCCTCGTCGCCAGAGTTCACGGGCGCCAGGAAGTCCTTGGACAGCGGCGGCCGGTCATACGGCAGATGAGGTTCGGCGCCGATCAGGGTGATGCTTCCCGCGAAGCCCACCTTGCGTGCGGCTTCGACCGCGCGCAGCCCCGCCAGCGACGCCCCGACGACGACGACGCGGTCGATGCTCACCGCTCGATCCGCAATGCCTCCGTGGGACACCCCGAGACCGCTTCCTCGACCGACTGAAGCTCGTCCTCGGTGAGGTCCGCCTTGAGCAACTCGAGCGCTCCGGCGTCGTTCACCTCGAAGAACTCCGGGGCCATGGACTCGCAGATGCCAAGTCCGGTGCACTTGGCGAAATCGACGACGACCTTCACGGGAACCCCTTTCCGCGCCTGAGCTATATTTCTAATCTAGGTTAGAATAATTGCGAAGCGGATGTCAATGTCATGAGCGAGGACGGGATCGGACGCCTCCGCGCCAACTGGCCCGAGATCTTTCTAATTTGGGTTAAAGTCGGTGTTCGGGCGGCGCCGCGTCGAACGTCCGGCGGAAGGAGCAACGATGGATCTCGGACTGGCAGGAGCCCGGGTCGTGGTCACCGGGGGTGCGTCGAACATCGGGCGGGGCATCGTCCACGAATTCGCCGCCGAGGGCGCCAAGGTCGTGATCAGTGACATCGACGAGGCACAAGCGGAGAAGGTGCGGGCCGAGGCACTCGAGCGCGGCGCCGCTGCTGCCGAGGTGGCCATCGCCGACCTGACACTTCCCGGCGCGGCCGACGCCGCCGTCGGCTGCGCGGTCGACTCCTGGGGCGGCATCGACGTCTTGGTGAACAACGCGGGGTGGAGCGTACCGGGCTTCATCGCCACCGACACCGACCGGGACAAGTGGCAACGCACCATCGAGATCAATCTGTTCTCGGCGATCGCCGCCACCCAAGCCGCGATCGGGCCCATGAAGGAAGCCGGCGGTGGCGCAATCGTCTTCATCGCAAGCGATGCCGCCTTCGGGCAGATCAGGCAGGGCGTCTACGGCGCCTCCAAGGCGGCAATGGTGGCCGTGGCCAGGACCACGGCCCGCGAACACGGCAGGCACGGCATCCGATCGAACGTCGTGTGTCCCGGTCTGGTGATCCCCGAAGGTCCCGACGCGGTCGGCGAGTCCAGCCTCTGGGCGGTCGGTCAGGACGCCGTGTTCAACCAGAACCAGATCGACTTCATGATCAAGGACACGCCGTTGCGGCGACTGACCGACGCCGAAGACATCGGCCGCGCAGTGCTCTGGTTCTCGTCCCCCCGTGCGGCACGTCAGGTGACCGGTCAGATGATCTCGGTCAGCGGCGGCTACACGATGCCCTAGCACCAGGAACATCGATGGCTATAAAACGGAGGCCTGCCGTGAGAGGCGCTGCCACCAGCTCGGGCCGACCGCGATCCACCGGCGTCGTGCCGCACGCCGATTCGAAGTACGTCCGCACCCGAACCCGGATCCTGGACGCCGCTGCACACGTGCTGAGCGTGAAGGGTTACTCGGCGACCCGGCTGTCCGACGTGGCGGAACGCGCCGAGATCCAAGCTCCCGCCATCTACTACTACTTCTCCTCCCGCGACGAGCTGATCGAGGAGGTCATGGCGAGCGGACTGGCCGACATGCGTCGGCATCTGCGTGCCACCCTCGACGCCCTGCCTCCCAATGCCAGTCCGATCGATCGAATCCTCGCCGCCGTCGAAGCTCACCTTCGGCACGAACTCGAACTCTCCGACTACACAACGGCTTCCATTCGCAATTCCCGCCAGATTCCGGAACGTCTGCGGAAACGGCCGGTCGACGAAGGCGAGGGCTACGGCGCGATCTGGCGCGAACTGTTCGACGAAGCCGGCGCCAGCGGACAACTCCGCGACGACCTGGATCCACGGCTCGCGCAATTGCTCGTGCTCGGGGCGCTGAACTGGGCGGCGGAATGGTGGGATCCGCGACGGTCCTCACTGGAGTCGATCGTCGCCAACGCACAGTCCCTGGTTCGCGGCGCCCTGAGCCCGGCCGAGTCCTCGGCCGACGCGTGAAATCAGTTTTGATTCTATGTTAAATTAATCGGCATGCCCGAGGCTTACATCGTTGACGCGGTCCGTACGGCGGTTGGGAAGCGGGGTGGCGGATTCTCCGCCGAACATCCCGCGGACATGGCGGCGCACGTCATCAAGACCGTCGTCGGCCGTCACGACATCGATCCCGCGGCGATCGACGACGTCATCCTGGGCTGTCTGGACAACATCGGCGCACAGGCCGGCGACATCGCACGGACGGCGGCCCTGGCCGCCGGACTGCCGGAGTCGGTGCCGGGTGTGACGATCGACCGACAGTGCGGATCAGCCCAGCAGGCAGTGCATTTCGCGGCACAAGCAGTGATGAGCGGCACCAGCGACCTCATCGTCGCCGGTGGCGTCCAGAAGATGAGCCAGTTCCCGATCCTCAGTGCCTTCGCCGCGGGCGAGCCGTACGGATCGACCGATCCGTGGTCGGGGTGCCGCGGGTGGGCGGAGCGATACGGCGACCAGGAGATCTCCCAGTTCCGGGGCGCGGAGATGATCGCCAGCCACTGGAACCTCAGCCGCGAGGACAACGAGCACTTCGCCCTAAGCAGTCATCAACATGCCATCACCGCGATCGCCGAAGGCCGATTCGACCGGGAGATAACACCTTTCGCGGGCGTATCGGTGGACGAGGGACCGCGGGCGAACACCTCCCTGGAGAAGATGGCGACCCTGAACACCCTGACCGAGGGCGGCGTGCTGACCGCGGCCGTCGCCAGTCAGATCTCCGACGGGGCAGCAGCACTGCTGATCGCGTCCCAGGATGCCGTCGACCGGTTCGGGCTCGTGCCCCGCGCGCGGATCCATCACATGTCGGTGCGCGGCGCCGATCCGGTCATGATGCTCACCGCGCCGATTCCCGCCACACAGCACGCACTGAAGCGGACCGGCATGTCGATCGACGACGTCGACGTGGTCGAGATCAACGAGGCCTTCGCTCCGGTCGTGTTGTCCTGGCTGGCCGAGTTGGGCGCCGACCCGGCACGGGTCAACCCCAACGGGGGTGCCATTGCTTTGGGTCATCCGATCGGCTGCACCGGTGCACGCTTGATGACGTCGCTGCTGCACGAGTTGGAGAGAACCGGCGGGCGATTCGGCCTGCAGACGATGTGCGAGGGCGGCGGCCAAGCGAACGTCACCATCATCGAAAGGCTCTAGCAGGTGCAGCGCGACCTCTACGACCCCGACCACGAGGCGTACCGCGAGACGGTCCGCGAGTTCCTCGCGCGGGAAGTGGTCCCACATCAACATGATTGGGACCGCGAGCACTGGATCGACCGTGGCGTGTTCACCCGCGCCGCCAAGGCGGGCATCTACGCCCTTCAGATCGACGAACGCTACGGCGGGTCCAGTGAACCCGACTACCGCTTCCGCATGGTCGTGTGCGAGGAGATCGCGCGCATCAACGCGCTCTCCTTCGGCTTGACCGTCAGCCTGCAAGACGACCTGGTGCTGCACTATCTGATCGACCTCACCAACGACGAGCAGAAGCGGCGCTGGCTTCCGGGCTTCGCATCCGGTGAGATCATCGGCGCGCTCGCGATGACCGAACCGGGAGCGGGCAGCGACCTTCAGGGGATGCGCACGACGGCCAAGCGCGACGGTGACTCGTGGATCCTCAACGGACAGAAGACGTTCATCTCCAGCGGCATCATGGCCGACGTGGTCGTCGTCGCGGCGCGGACGAACCCCGAGGGCGGATCGAGCGCCTTCAGCCTCTTCGTCGTCGAGCGCGGTACCCCCGGCTTCGAGCGCGGCCGCAAACTCGAGAAGATCGGCCTGCCCGCACAGGACACTGCCGAGTTGTACTTCAACGACGCGACGGTGCCCGCCGCGAACCTACTGGGCGAGGAAGGCCGTGGGCTCGCCTACCTGATGAGCCACCTCCCGCGCGAACGGCTCGGAGTGTCGGCGAAGGCGATCGCGACGACGCGGGCGATCTTCGCGCTGACATGCGACTACTGCCGAAACCGTGCGGCATTCGGCAAGCCACTGACGGCCAACCAGCACATCCGATTCGAGCTGGCCGAGATGGCCACCGAGATCGACGTCGCACAGGCCTACGTCGACCAGTCAGTGCTCGCGTACAACGCGGGGACGCTGACCGCGGTCGACGCCGCGAAGGGCAAGTGGTTCGTCAGCGAGTTGCAGAAGCGAGTCGTCGACCGGTGCCTTCAACTACACGGCGGATACGGCTACATGGCCGAGTACCCGGTGGCGCGGGCCTACCTGGACACCCGTATCCAAACCATATACGGCGGCACCACCGAGATCATGAAGGAGATCATCGGTCGGGACATCGCTGTTCAGACGAAGTAGCTGTTCAGACGAAGTAGCTGTTCAGACGAAGTAGATTTTCAGGCGACATCGCTTCTCAGAGGACGTAAAGGCCCACCGCGGCAAGGCTGATCACGATCACCCACGTCGCAAAGGCCGCTCGCAACGCGGTCGGGGCATGACGCAATTCCATGAAGTCCTGACCGATGAAGTAGATCTTCGCGAACGCGATGACGATGGTGGCGGCGACCGCGAAGCGGAGTGTCCCGCCGGATAGTCCGTGGCCGCTGCCCAACCACCAGGTCACGCACGTCGCAATGACGAGGCAGGCGAAGACGACGGTGACGCGTCTGGGCGCTACGCGGATCATTCCGCACACACCAGGTACACCAGGGTGAATATCGCGATCCACAACAGGTCCACCATGTGCCAATAGACCGCCACCCCTTCGACGAACCGTCCGGCCGATGACCATTGCCTGCCCTTGCGCAAGGTCACCCGCCACACCGACAACAACCCCGTTCCCACCAGGACGTGCAGGAGGTGCAGCCCGGTCAGAACGAAGTAGAACGTGAAGAACAATCCGGTCGACGGTGTATTGCCCTCGGACACCTCCACGACGTATTCGGCTGCCTTCAGTACGGCGAAAACGGCTGCACAGCAGATCGCTCCACGGATCAGTCGATCTGCCTCCTGCTGGCTAGCATTCCGATGAGCGAAGACCGCCCGGACCACCAAGTACGAGCTGAGCAGCAGAACCAGCGTATTGACGGCACCGATCGGCTGAATGAGATGCGCCGCGGACTCTTTGAAACCAGAGGGGTTGGATCGCCGCTCCCACAGGAAGACCAGGAGAATGGCCCCGAAGAGGGTCATGTCACCGAGGATGAAGATCCACAGCCCTACTTCACCCGGCGTGTGTCGCAGCGACCGCTCGGATGGTGGCGGGGACGGCCGTGGCAACGAATCCGGTTCGGCCTCCTCGTCATCCAGCCAGAGGAAGCCGGGCAGTTGCTCGCCGGCTCGTGAGTTCGGTCTACTCACGCCGCGGCCACGGCCTCGTCTCCCACGCGCGGTTCGGCCGATTCCCGGATGGCCTTGAGCAGCGTCACGCTCATCACGACGAGGAAGATCGTGTACGTGGTGAGGGCCAACCAGAAGATGAAGATCCCCCGCCACCCGAACGGGCCGCCGTGAAAGAAGAAGGCGAGCACGTCTGGGATGAATGAGAAGGCCACCCAGAAGTTCACGTAAGCGACCCAGCGTGGCAGGGTTTGTCGCTTGTCGTTGAGAATGGCGACGCCGATCGCGACGTTCTGAATCATGAATGGTCCGATCGGCGTGATGAAGAGCAGCCAGGCGATGTCGTTCAACGTCACCGTCAGCTCGGGGCTTCGGTCGGGCCGGAATGCGATGGTGGTCATCAACAGGAGCGGAAGCAACAGACAGACCCCTGTTGCGGCTCCCGTGATCAATTGCAGGAACGTGAGTATCGGCGTCCGCCCCTCCATCCGCATCATGAAGACGGCGATCACCGCGATCAGCGGAAAGACCAGACAGACGCCCAGGGTGGACATGACGAGGCCTGCCAGCACCCGGGTGTCGTGGCTGTAGAAGCTCACCACCTGTTCGGTCGTACTGTCCGGGCCGAGCGGGAACGGCAGGACCCCTGCGATCAGCCAGCCGGTCATGGCAACGACCACCGTCGCCGGTCCGCCCCAGGCGCACAACGTGAGAATGCGAGTTGACATGGGCACTCCTCAATCCGGCTAATCTAATTTAATATCGATAAAAAACCGTTGTCAATGGCGATGCCTGCATGGTCGCACCGGATCATCCGAGAGGGTTGGTGCCGACGTCGACGTCGGAAAGATCCGATACCTCCGACCACCGCTTGGTCAGTTCGTCGACGCTCGGCGGTTCGGTGAAAACCGTTCCCTTGTTCTGGAATTGCGCGACGCGTTGGATCGTGCCGCCGCCGACGACGTACACGCTGGCCGTGTCGGTGCACTGTTCGCTCATCAGGTAGCCGACGACGGGTGCAACGTGGGCAGCGGGCAGCTTGTCCAAGAGTTCCTGCGGCGCGATGTCCGCCGTCATCCTGGTGGACGCCATCGGTGCGACGGCGTTGGCGAGGATGCCGTACTTGGCGCCCTCGATGGCCAGGGTGTTGACGAGGCCGACGAGCCCAAGTTTTGCCGCACCGTAGTTGGCCTGACCGAAGTTACCGAACAGACCACTGGTGGAGGTGGCCATCACGACCCGGCCGAACTGTCGCTCGCGAAAGTGCGGCCATGCGGCGCGAGTGACGTAGAAGCCACCGTAGAGATGGACCTTGAGCACCGCATCCCAGTTCTCGTCGGTCATCTTGACGAACGCTCCGTCACGAAGAATGCCGGCATTGTTGACGACACCGTCGAGCACGCCGAACTCGGACATCGCGGTGTCGACCAATGCCTGGGCCCCGGTCGGGGTGGCGACGTTGTCGTAGTTGGCAACTGCCGTGCCGCCGCGCTGTCTGATCTCGTCGACGACCGTGTCGGCCATCGCCTGCCCCGAACCGCTTCCGTCCCGTGCACCACCGAGATCGTTGACGACCACCCTTGCGCCTTCGTCGGCAAGCAGAAGCGCGTATTCGCGGCCAAGACCGCCGCCCGCTCCGGTAACGATCACGACCCTGCCATCGAGTCCAGACACTAGAACAGCCTTCGCATGACACGCAGCGCACGATCCGAGTACGGCGGATAGATCAGGCCGGGATCGGGTTTGGCCGGTTTGGAGAGCACCGCCCTACGGTGACTAAGGGCTTCGAACCCCCACCGCCCGTGGTAGGCACCCATCCCGCTCGCGCCGACTCCCCCGAACGGTAGTTGAGGCACCAGGCAATGCATGGCCACGTGGTTGATCACCGCGCCACCGGACGGAATCCGGTCGACGAGATCACGACCGAGCCGTCCCGACGACGTGAACACGTACAGCGCAAGTGGTTTCGGCCGGGTGTTGACGAACGCTGCGGCGGCGTCGAGCGAATCCGTGGTCAGAATCGGCAGGACGGGGCCAAAGATCTCGTCGGCCATAACTGGGTCGGTCGGCGACGGATCCAGGATCACGGTCGGCTCGATGGTGAGCGTGGCGCGATCGAACCCGCCACCGTGCACCACGGTTCCGCTGGTGGTGGCGATGAGCGAGGCCAACCGGTCGAACTGCCGCTCGTTGACGATCCGGAGCGCTGGATCGCTCTGGCCCGACCTGAATTTCACCACGCTTGCGACGATCTTCTCGGTGAGCTCCGCGACCACGGAGCGGTCGGCAAGTACGTAGTCCGGTGCGATGCATGTCTGCCCGGAGTTCATCACCTTCACCCATGCGATGCGGCGCGCCGCGACGTCGAGGTCCGCGTCGGCGGTGACGATTACCGGACTCTTGCCGCCCAGTTCGAGGGTGACCGGGGTCAGCGTCGGCGCGGCCCCTGCCATGATCTTCCTGCCGATCTCCGTGCCGCCCGTGAAGAGCGCATGGTCGAAACCGTGCGCGAGCAGGTTCTGGGTCGTGTCACCGTCTCCTTCGACGACACGAACGGCCGCGGAGTCGACGTACTGAGGCACCAATCGGGCCAACAGAGCGGACGTGGCGGGTGCGAGCTCGGAGGGCTTGAGCACGGCGCAGTTTCCCGCCGCGACGGCCGCGACGAGGGGACCGAGGGTCAGGTACACCGGATAGTTCCACGGTCCGATGACGAGTACGACTCCGAGCGGGTCGTACTGCACCCAGCCGCGACCGGGAAGCTGGGCCAACGGCAGTGGCTGACGGCGGCGCCTCATCCACTTCTTGAGGTGCTTGCGGGCATACGCCGCCTCGCCCTTGGTCGACGCGATGTCGCCCAGCCACGCCTCCACCGCAGGGCGGCCGAGGTCCTCCAGGAGAGCCGCCGCGATCTCTGCCTCGCGGTCGTCGCAGAGCCGTTCGATGCCGGCCAGTTGGGCGAGACGCCAGTCGAGGCCTCGCGTGTGTCCGGTGGCGAACGTCCGGCGCAGGTCGGCGAGGACGGTGCCGACGTCGATTGCGCCGTCCGCCTCCATGTGAGTGGTCACGTGCGTACTCCTCAGATCTCGGGTGCCGGAACCACGCCGGTCAGCACTGCTCCAGTGATTCCGCCGTCGACGACGAGGGCATGGCCGTTGATCCATCGGGCGGCGTCTGATGCCAGAAAGACCACGGTATCGGCGATGTCACCCGGGTCGGCGTGCTTGCCCAGCAGTTCTCTCAGGCCGTCGAGGTTGTCCTTGCCCATCGTGTTCTCGAAGTCGACCAGAATCGGCGTCTCCACCGGTCCGGGCAGGACCGCATTGATGCGGAAACCCATCTCCACCACGGCCAAACCCATCGACATGGTGTAGACGGTGGTGACTTCCTTGGAGAAGTTGTACGCGTTCCCCTGCTGTGGGTTGGCCTTGAACCACGCCGCGCCCTCCTCGAAGGTGTCGGTCGCCAACAGGTCTCGGATGGCCTCGAGCCGTGCCGGCCAGCCGAATCCGGCCGTGGACGAGACGATCGTCACCGATCCGCCCGGCTTGAGCTTTCCGAAGAAGGCCTCCGTCAGTTGTCGCACCGCCAAGCTGTTGACCGCGAGCACCAGATCCGCGGGGGCGGTGCCCGGTATGCCTGCGACGTTCATCAGCCCGTCGAACTCGCCGTCGAGTCGTTCCAACGCGGCGTCGATGCTCCGTGGATTGGCCAGGTCGACCTCGATGTGCGCGGTCACGGCCGCGGTGGGTGGGTTGCGGTCGAGCGAAATCACCTCCGCGCCTTCGCCCAGCAGTCGCTCGGCAACAGCATGGCCGATCCCCGATGCCGCACCGGTGACGACGTACCGCCTTCCGTCGAACTCACTCATCACGGCTCTCCTAGTCGAGGGTGTAGGGCAGGGACTTGACCGCGCGAACGAAATTTCCCACCAGGTACTCCGGTTGGCCGACGCGCAGGTTCGGTGCCCGGAAGATCAGCTCACGGTAGAGCGCCTCCAACTGCATCTTCGCCAGAAAGCCGCCCATACAGAAGTGAGGACCGCCGCCGCCGAAACCCATGTGCGGGTTCGGGCTTCGCGAGACGTCGAACCTCGTCGGGTCGGTGAAGACTCGGTCGTCGCGGTTGGCCGACGAGTACATCAGCATGACCCATTCGCCCTCCTTGATCTCCTGCCCACGAATCTCGGTGTCGCGGGTCGCGGTGCGGCGGAACGTCATCACTGGGCTGGCCCACCGCACGAACTCCTCGATCGCAGGCTTGATGCGGCCGTCGAAGTCCTGCTCGAGCAGGACGCGTTGGTCGGGATACTCCTGCAACGCCATCGTCGTGAGCGAGATGGTGTTGCGTGTCGTGTCGTTGCCCGCCACCGAGAGGAGCACGAAGTACGCGCAGAGTTCGTCGTCGGTGAGTTGACGGCCGTCGATCTCGGCCTGTACCAACATCGACATCACGTCGGACTCGGGATGCGCGCGCCGCTGTTCGGCCAATTCGAGTCCAGCGGTGAGCAGACCCACAAGTGAGTCGTTGAGCACCTCTCCCGCTTCGCGGCCCGCGGCCACGTCGGCATCCGCCCAGGACACCATGCCGTCGGCGTTGTGGACGGCCTCTTCCCGCAATTCCTCTGGCAGGCCCATCATTTCGTAGATCGTCCACATGGGCAGGCGCTTGGATACCTGCTCGATGAAGTCACCTTCCTTCGTCGCGAGCAACTCATCGACAATGGTGGTGGCCTGCCGCTTGACCTGGTCGCCGATCTTGGCGACCTGCTTCGGGGTGAAGACCGAACTGACCAGACGCCGCAGCGTCGCGTGTTTCGTGCCATCCATCGCCAAGAAGGATTGCGCGGCGTCGAGGATGTCGTCCGGAACGGCTTCGATCATGACGCCCTGACTGGAGCAGAACAGGTCGGGATGCTTGCTGACGTAGCCGATGTCCTCGTGTCGTGTCACCGCCCAGACGCCGTCGATCTCTGCTTCCATGAGCGCACCTTCGATGGGCGCGTGCCAGCTCACGGGGCGTTCGTCACGCAGGATCTTGAACGACTTCTCGCGCCCCTCGGCGGTGTCGCCCCAGAACGACAAGGGCGAGATGCTGACCGGGTCGAAGGCACGTGTCGGGGTCTGCGTTTCAACGCTCATCGATGAACCTCCAGGTAGCGGGCTGCAAGCTTGCGTTTGACGAGTTTGCCGGTGGCCGAGCGAGGCAACTCGTCGACGAAGTCGATGGATCGCGGCGCCTTGAAGTGTGCGAGCCGCTCGCGTACGTAGCCGATGATCTCGGCGGCCAGTGCGTCGGAGGCCTCGACTCCGGATCGGAGTTGGACGACTGCCTTGACCTCTTGCCCCATCTCGGGGTGGGGCACGCCGATCACGGCGACGTCGTGAATCCGAGGATGCAGGGTCAGTACGTTCTCGATCTCCTGCGGGTAGATGTTCACGCCGCCGGAGATGATCATGAATGCCTTGCGATCGGTGAGGAACAAGTAGCCGTCGTCGTCCAGGTATCCCACGTCACCCACCGTCGACCAGTTGTCGTGCCCGGGATGCCTTGACTCGGCGGTCTTTTCCGGATCGTTGTGATAGACGAACGGCGCAACTTCGCGTTCGAAGTAGATGACGCCTGGCTCGCCGACACCCAGTTCGACACCCTCGTCGTCGCAGATGTGGAGCACCCCGAGTGCCGCCCTGCCGACCGAGCCCCGCTTGTCCGTCCACTCCGTCGCACTGATCAGCGTGATGCCATGGCCCTCGGTGGCCCCGTAGTACTCGGTGAGAATCGGCCCCCACCAAGCGATCATCGCGTCCTTGACGTCTGGCGGACACGGTGCCGCGGCGTGCACGGCAATGCGCAACGACGAAGTATCGCAACGACTTCGGACTTCATCGGGCAACCGGAGAAGTCGGACGAACATCGTGGGGACCATCTGCAAGGCGGTGACCCCGAAGCGCTCGATTGCCGCGAGCGCCTTCTCTGCGTCGAAGCGCTCCATGATGACGACGGTGCCGCCGAGCGACTGCACGCCTGCGCACCACTTCAGCGGCGCGGCGTGATAGACCGGCGCCGGCGACAGGTAGACGTCGTCGGCGGTGAACCCGAAGCCGTGTGCCATTAGCGCGGTGAGGCCGTCTCCGGGTTCGTCGACCTGAACGGGCAGCAGGGGCGGTTTGATTCCCTTGGGCCGACCGGTGGTGCCCGAGGAGTAGAGCATCTCCGAGCCGCGGGGCTGATCGATTAGGCGCGGGGCCGCGGAGGCCAGCAGTTCGGCATAGGGCCGGTACCCGGGCACGGGGGCTCCGAACGCGTAACGGCGTTCGACGTCGGGGGTCAACGGGACGACCTGCTCGGCGAGGTCGCGCAAGCCGCCGGAGACGATGACCACTCGCGCACCACTATCGGTGACGATGTAGGCCACTTCCTCCGGAGACAGATGCCAGTTGACCAATGTGACGTAGAGGCCAGAACGAATTGCCGCCCAGTAGATTTCGAATGCCTCCAGGGCGTTGTCCGATACCAGGCCGATGACATCGCCCTTGCGCAGACCCAGCCCGTGCAGCGCGGACGCCAGTCGGGCCGAGTTCTCGTCGAGCTCGCGGTATGTCACGGCCAGACCGGTGTCGGCGCTGACCACCGCGGGACGATCGGGCGCGGTCGCGGCGTGGGTTCCAGGAAACATCAGCGACTAGGCCAGTAGGTCGTCACGACCGTCGTTCTTGAGTCGGTCGATGTATGCCGGGTAGAGCTTCTTGCCCAATGGCGCGAGCTTCAACAGGCTGGCGACGTTGCCGTCGACCTTCACCTTCTTCTTGGCCATTGCCAGTGGAAGGTTGACTTTGCCTTGCCAGTACGCATTTCCGGTGTCGGCGGTCATCGTCATGGTCGCCGATGGAGTGGGGCCGCCCTGCCCACCGGCACTCACCGCCTTGTTCGGCATGTCGACCACGACCACGGCTTCCGGGTCGGTGAAGTCGAAGGCGACGACGAGACCGGTCGCGACGAGTTTGGGCCCGATCTCCGGGTCGTCAAAGGCAGCTTCGAAAATCCCACCGATGTACTTGGTGACTTCCTCGGAGTCTTTGAACCCCATCGCGCTCCCACTCTCCATTCGTCGTTGACGATTTCCGCCGGTAGAGCCCGTCGAAAACTTTATTCTGGATTAAAATCGATGCTACGTATGAAGCAGGCCACAGTCAACCGTGGATGTAGTCGGCGGCACTCACAACGAGGTCAACCGGAAGGCCTGACTGATCTCGTTGGCCACCAGCTCGGCGGTCTCCGCGCAGGCCGTGGTGCCGCCGTTTGCGTACTCCTTCACCGCGTCACCGACGTTCCACAGCCCGACGATGGGGGTGTCGTGCGGAAGGTCGAACCCGGCCACCGCACGTTGCGGCGGCCACCCGTCACGGGTGATCGCAATGTTGAGCACCATCGCCCGCTGGTCGAAGTTCTCGATCTCGTCGCGCAGATCCGCAAGCAACAGCTCCGTCTCGGTGGCCTCGTCGAAATCGCCGACGGAGGGCTTGGGCACGGCGGTACCGACATAGAGATTCCAACCATCCGGCGCCATTTCGGGGCATACGTCAGTGAAGTTGCTGACATAGGCGAGGCGGCGAGACTTGGCGAAGCTCAGCATCCCCGGCACGTCGACGAGTCGTTCCCGGCTGGCGAAGTTCACCGAGATCATGGCTGTCGGCCTGTCGCCGCGCTCGACCAGCTCCCGGTAGTCATCGGGCACGGCATCGGGATCGAGCAACGGCAGCGTCGCCGCAGGCCCGATGTCGCTGACCACGATCGGTGCCTCGATGCGGACGGTCTCGCCGTCACGCTGGACGTCCACACCCACCACGACGTTGCCGTCGGTCACGATGGAGGTGACTTCGGTCGACAGCCACACTTGCCCGCCCTTGGCAGCCACGACCTCGGCAAGGCCCCGCCACAGACCGATCGTTCCCTCGGGGTGGAATCCGAAGCGCTTGAACGCGCTCTTGCGCGTGAAGTAGGTCAGAAAGACCCTGGCGGGTAGATCCTCGGAACCCACGGCGAAGACCGAGGCGCACATGTTGCGGAAGATGCCGTGCACGCCTTCGTTCTTGGTGTACTTCGAAACCCATTGCGCCGTCGTGAGTTCGTGCTCGGGCAGACCGGAATCGGAGCGTGCCGCGCCGATTCCCTTGACCAGTTTGGCGCCTTGGCGCGTCAGCTTCCCCAGGAGGAACCCCCATCCGCCGCCGGTGACGTCGACGTCCTTGCCCGCGATGCGATACAGGATGGGCGGACTCGGTTCACGAATGTCGAACGGCGCACCCACGTCCTCGCACGTCTGTTGGGTGATGCCGCCGACTTCGATCACGATGGCGCCGGTGTTGACCTTGAAGCCGTCGATGTCGTCGGTGGATGCTCGACCGCCCACCTTGTCGAGGCGCTCGACGACGAGGGTCCGATAGCCGCGGTGGGCAAGGCGTGCCGCCGTGAAGAGACCGCCCGCACCCGCCCCGATTACCACTACGTCGAACTGTTCTGGAGTGCTGCTCATGGCCGATCCCTTCGGTGTGGTGATGTCTGTCAGTACGACCGCGGAAGGCCCAGCGAGGTCTGCGCGACGAAGTTCAGCACCATCTCCCGGCTGACCGGTGCGGTCCGCATGAGGCGGGTGACGAACCACAGTTCGGACAGCCCGTACTCCACGGCAAGCCCGTTGCCTCCGTGGGTTTGGATCGCTTGGTCGAGTGCCTTCAGCGAGGCCTCGGATGCGGCGAACTTCGCGATGTTGGCGGCCTCGCCGGCGGGTTCGCCCGCGTCGAACAGCTCGGCGCTGCGCATCGTGGCCAGGCGGCCAAGCTCGACGGCGATGTGCGATTCCGCGAGCGGATGGGCGATCCCCTGGTGCGCGCCGATCGGGGTGGACCAAACCTGGCGCTGCTTGGCGTAGTCGACGGCCTTGTCGATCGCGTAGCGACCCACGCCGCTGCAGAGGGCGCCAACCAGGATCCGCTCGGGGTTCAGGCCGTCGAACACCTGCCGCAGGCCATTGCCTGCGACGCCGATCAGAGCGTCGTCGGGCACCTGCACGTCATCGAGGAAGACGGTGAACTGCTTGTCCGGCGAGACGATCGAGGTCTCGATCTTCTGCAGCGTCAAACCGGGGGCGTCAGTCGGAACGACGAACATCGACAGCCGGCTCTGCTCGGGTGTGGACAGGTCAACGTCGCGGGTGATCAGCAGAACCGCTTCGGACTGGTCGATCGCCGAGATGTAGTACTTGGCACCCGAGATGGTCCAGCCCGTCTTGGTGCGCCGCGCGGTGGTCTTGACGTTGTGCGCGTTCGACCCGGCATCCGGCTCGGTCAGTCCAAACGCCATCTTGCGTGAGCCGTCGGCGAGGTCGGGCAGCCACTGACGCTTCATCTCCTCGGATGCGTGATGAGCGAGGATGGACCCGCAGATCGCTGGCGAGATCACCCAGCCGAGAAGTGGCATCCCATGGGCGGCAAGCTCTTCCACGACGATGACGGCCTCGGCCATGCCTCCTCCGCCGCCGCCGTACTCCTCCGGCAGGTGCACGCCGATGAGCCCGGCCGCTCCGAGGTCCTTCCACAGTTCTTCGATGCCGTCGCCTCCGCGACCGCGCTGTAGGAAGTAGTCGGCGCCATAGCGCGCCGCGATGCCCGCGACGGTCTCCCGGATCGCCCTGTGGTCAGCAGAATCCGAATACAATCCCGACATCTCTACCGTCCTTCGAACTGAGGTTTGCGTTTGGCGGCGAAGCTGGCGATGGCATTCGCGGCATCGCTCGTCGCGCCGGTTTCCTTGACGCCTTCGGTCTCGGCGAGCAACTGGGTCGAGAGGTCGTTTCCCCAACTTTCGCGAAGCAGAGTCCGCATGCGCGCATGGGCTCGCGTTGGGCCGTGAGCCAGTTTGTCCGCGAGCTCACTGGCCCGTGCGCGAAGTTCATCTGCCGGCACGATCTCGTTGATCAAGCCCCAATCGAGGGCCTGGGCGGCCGTGATCGGTGTGTTGTCCAGGTACGCCCGCGCCGCGCGGCGGGGGCCGATCAACCGGGGCAGATGCCACGTCCCGCCACCGTCTCCGGACAAGCCGATGCCGGCGAAGGCCGTCACGAACTTCGTGCCCTCCGCGGCCAGCACGATGTCGGCGGCGTATACGTAACCCAGGCCACCGCCTGCTACAGCACCGTGTGCGGCAGTGACGATCGGGGCATCGATGCGACTGAGGATCCGGAAGGCCTCGTGGAACGGGGTGGTCATGTGCGCGAGCAGGTTTCCGAATTCCTCGGGGGGCGAATCGAGGAAGTAGGTGATGTCGCCGCCGACCGTGAGGCTCGGGCCGTTGCCGCAGATCAAGACGGCTCGCACCGAGGGGTCTGCGGCGACCCGCCTGGCCACGACGAGAGTCTCCTCGGCGACCCGCAGGTCGATGGCATTGTGGACCTCTGGGCGGTTCAGGCAGATCGTCGCCACGCCGTCGCGGACCGAGTAGTCGACGGTTTCCAACGGAGCGCCGTCACCGAGCGCGGCGACCCACGCCGCGGTGTCGGTGAGTTGGTTCAAGGACGCGATTCGGCCGTCGCGGTCGAATCCGATGACGTGGGTGAATGCGGCGTCCAGCGAATTACCCGAGACGCGCGCCCTGCCCCGATAGTGCCCGGCGACGAGCAGTCGGCCGTCGTCGAGCACGTGGAACTCGTCAGGTTCGGCCGCCACCCGATAGTGCTTGCCGATGCGCCACCAGAAGTCGCGTTGCATGGCCTCTGCACCACGGTGTTCTCCACCCATCCCCAGCGGTAGTCCGTCGGCGGCATGGCCAACGAAGTCGGCGCTCAGAAGCGTTGCGAGCGCGTCACGATCTCCCGTTGCGAGGGCACGGTAGAGCTCCTTCGCCGTGGTCGTTTCGTCGTTTCCGGTCATCGCTCCCTCACACCCCGAGCCCGACGGGCAGCCCGTTTCGGACCTGGTCGAGGTATTCCGCCATACCGTTCAGGGTGGTTCCGTCTTCTGAGGTCCAGACGGTTGCCGCCTCGGCGATCCTGGTGACGCTCCACTGCCCGTCGGCGTCACACTTGCGGTGACGCAGCGGCACCAAGGCGCCGGCCCGCCCGCGGAACTCCCATCGACGCTCGTCGTTGACCAGCCGAAGGTGCACGGTGCGCGGCAGATGTTTGGGGTCGCGCTCGGTGGCGAGTTGAACGGTGTGGCACATGTGGAGATCGGTTCCGTCCCAGACGAATCCGCCGCTTCGTGCCGCGCCGTCGGGTGCGCCGAAGTAGGCGCCCATGAAGCCGAGCCCATCCGTGGATCCGTGCACCCATCGGTAGAACCATGGCGCCTGCCACGACCGTGGTCCCCACGAGTGGTCGCGCAGTCCATGGCCGCCGACGCGCAACGAATTCTTCCCGACGACGACGGATCCGCTGACCCGCATCAGCTGTTCGTAGTGGTTCGGCGCGAAGGACTCGCCGTCACCGTCGAACGTCTCGGCATAGGGCGGGGCCACGGCGTCGAAGTCCAGGCGTACCCGGCACACGGCGATCGGGCTCGTCGAGAGCGCCCGCTTGGGGTCGGCGAGTGCCTCCGGGTTCGCCATCATGTTCAGGTCGCCGTCGAAGGCCACGCTCAGCGACTCGAACGGCCGGTTGACGTCGACAGTCAGGCCCGCCGCTGCGAACGAGTCGTTGTTTACGACTCGAGGTCTGGCGAAGCTGAACGCGACGGATCCATCGGGCAGGTAGAGACAGACCGTCCTCTCACCAAGCCCTTCGTTGGGACGATTCGCCAACCGCAGGAATCCCCCGACGTTGAGGTTGGGGTCGTGGAACTGGAAGTACATCGATTCGTTGAAGTTCGATTCACCGCCGGCTGGGTGGAGGTAGTCGTCGGTCGGCCGCAGAGTCACCATGCCGTGCTCAGTCCTGCTGCGGCGCTGTCCAATAAGCCAGCGATGGTGGTGTCGAGGGCCTGCAGATCCAGGTCGCCGTGTGTCCCGAGCACCCCGGACTTGCGGCGGACGAAGACTCCCTGCAGAAGGCTGGCTGCGCGCCACTGCGTAAAGCCACGGTAATAGTCGATGTGGTCGATCGCGAAGCCCGTTTCCGCGCGGTAAGTGTCGATCATCTCCGCTCGGCTGGGAAAGCCTCCCGCCCGAGTCGGGCTCGGCATCGAGATCGCCGGTTCCTCGGGGGATCGCCAGTCGTCGAGCAGCCACGCAAGATCCGCCAGTGGATCACCGAGAGTGCTGAGCTCCCAGTCGAGCACGGCCGTTACGTCCGAGCGCGCAACGAGCAGGTTCGACAGGCGGTAGTCGCCGTGCATGATGACCGTGCCATTGGCCGACTCTGGGAGCGAAGCCAACAGCCCGGCACGAACCCGTTGCCACGCGTGATCACGAGCCGTCCCGATACCCACGCGCTCCCAGATGCTGGAGACCCGCCGGATCTGTCGCGGCAGATACGGCGTGGTCGGTCCGAGTTGAGCCAGGCCGACCTCAGCGGGGTCGATCGTGTGTAGTCGGGCAAGGATGCGGATCACCCGCAGGCCAAGTTCGCGCCGCTGGTGGGAGTCCAGGACGGCTGCGTCGTCTTCGTGTTCCAATGGTGCGCCCGCGACCCGCTCCATGACGAAGAACGGAGCACCCCAGTCAGTTTGGCCGACGCCGACGACCCGCGGAACCGGTACCGCGGTGGCGCGCAGGCCGGCCATGATGCGCGCCTCTCGTTCCACGTCGTGCGTCGATTGCGCACGCGCCCCGGGCGGCGGCTCACGCAACACCCACTCGCGGCCTGCTTCATCTGTCACGATCGTGGTGATGTTCGACTGGCCGAACCCAACCCGGCGGATCGTCACCTGCCCACTGACCTGCTCGCCCCGCGATTGCAGCCAGATCGCCACCCCTGGCGCGTCGTCGCACATCGATGACTGCGGGGTGCCTGCGGGCGCTGATGAGGCGGGCGGCAGGGACTGCGCACGTGCTGCAGGCACTGTGTCTCCTTGATCCGAGTCGATCAGCCAACAACTATTTAATACAGATTAGACTACGTTCCGTTGACTTCCAAAGCGCATTTGCGGGGTTTCTTCGGTCTTGTTTCTATTAGCTGCTAAATTCCACTGTCGACGGCCACCTGTTGAGCGAGCCGGAACTTCTGCACCTTGCCGGTCGGTGTCTTCGGAAGCTGCTCTGGGGCGTAGAAGACCACGCGCTTGGGTACCTTGAACTTGGCGAGCTTCTGTTTGCACATCGCGATGACATGCTCCTCGGTGAGCGTCGCGTCTGGCGCTAATACCACCACTGCACAACCGATCTCGCCCCATCGATCGTCGGGCAGCCCGAAGGCGAAGACCTGGCTGATGTCTTCGTGGCCGGCCAGCAGATCCTCGATCTCCTTGGGCATGACCAACTCGCCGCCACTCTTGTACAGCTCCTTGCTCCGACCGGTGACGTGGAGGTATCCATCGGGACGTACCAGCCCGAGGTCACCCGAACGCAGCCAGCCGTCGCGCAGCGCGGCGGCCGTCTGCTCGGGCCGGTTCCAGAAGCCCTGCATCGTCGTGGGCCCCGACGAGACTAGTTCCCCCTCCACCCCGAGTGGCAGGTCGGCAGCCGTCACTGGATCCACGGTCTTGTACGTCACCAGGGCGTCGGTGCCCGGAATCCCTGCGGCGCCGGCCATCTTCGGCCGACCGACGGTCTCCGAGGTGAGGTGTAGCGGGTCTTCGGGACGGGTGAGCGTCACCGCGCCGCCAGACTCGGTCATGCCGTAGCCCGTGACGATCTCCGAGACACCGAAGTCCTTCTCTATCTGATTCCACAACCAGATGGGAGCCGGCGCGGAGCCGCACAAGATGGCGTTGAGCGAGCTCAGGTCGTATCGATCCCGGACGTCGCTCTCGACCATCGCGATCGCCATCGTCGGCACGCAGAGAAGGTCGGTGGCGCGATGGCGTTCGATGCCCTCGAAGTACCGCTGCGCGGAGAACGCCGTGATGGGAACGATCGCGCCGCCGGCGTACATGACCGACAGCAGACCCTCGACGTATCCGAACATGTGATAGAAGGGCAACGAGAACAGGATGCGTCGACCATCTTCGTACGCACGTGTCAGCGCTGAGGCGTATGCGGTCCGCAGCACGGCGTCGTGCGTCGTCAGAACACCTTTGGGGGTACCGGTCGTCCCGGACGTGTAGAGCATGTCCGCGATGGCCCCGGGATCGGTCGCGACGCCCTGGCCGAGGCCGTGGTGCTCGACCCCGAGAGCGGTGAGCGCGCCCAATGTCAGCGCCCCGGTGCGCGCACAGGACTCGGTCTCCAGGACGACGACGTTCCGAAGTTCGGCATGCGCGTCGCCCCGGGGCCGGTTGGCGAAGGATTCGTCATCCCAGCCCGGCGTGACGTGATCCAGCATCGATTGGTAGTCCAGACCACCGAAGGCGGTCATGGTGACGAGTACCCGACAGCCTGAATCCTGGAGTACACACCGTAGTTCGTCCTCGCGGTACAGGAAGTTGAAGGGGACGGCGATCGCGCCGACGCGCGAGATCGCGAACTTCAGCGCGACGAATTCCGGGTAGTTCGCCATCAACATCCCGACCCGGTCGCCCGGACGCACCCCCGTTGTCGCCAGACCATCGGCGAGAGCGCGGGAATGTTGCGCGACGTCGGCGTAGCTCCACTCGACGCCGTCGGTCAACACGAGGGGTCGGGCGCCAAAGTCGTCGACGCATCGATCGAGGAATTCGTGCAGGGTCTTGGGCGTCCACACGGGGTAGGCGTTCCGCAGCGCACGCCTGCGCTCGTCGATCACAGCTCGCGCACCCGTCCGCCGAGGACGGCATCGCGGAGCTCGAACTTGCGGACCTTGCCAGTCGGCGTCACCGGCATCTGGTCGGTGACGAACCAGCGGGTGGGCAGCTTGAACCGTGCGAGCCGACTGCCGAGATAGTCGGTGATCTCGGTCTTCAACTCGGAGTGGTCCTGCGCGCGGACCCGCAGGACGGCGGCGACCGCCTCTCCCCACCGATCGTCGGGCAGCCCGATCACCGCCGCGTCGATCACCGCGTCGTGGCCCGCCAGCGCCATTTCGATTTCGGCGGGGGCGATGTTCTCGCCGCCCCTGATGATCAATTCCTTGAGTCGGCCAGTGACGGTGAGGTACCCGCGGGCATCCATCGTGCCCAGATCGCCGGTGTGCACGAATCCCTCGGCGTCCACGGCACTCGACGTCGCCTCGGCATCGTCGAGATATCCGACGAACTGCTGAAAACCCCTGGCACAGATTTCACCCGGCTCGCCGAGGGGCATCGTCACGCCCGAGTTGGGGTCGACAACCTTGCAATCAACCTGCGGCAGAGGCCGTCCGACCGTATTCAGCTGGTCTTCGCGGGTGTCACCCGGCCGCGTCGCCGAGAGCACCGGCGAGAGTTCGGTCTGACCGAAGAGGTTGATCACCGTCGCACCAAACACGCTCTCCGCGCTCTCGATCATGGCCGCAGGAACATTCGACGCACCGCCCATGATCGTCCGCAGCGCAGGTGGTGGAGTATCCGAGCTGCGCTGAGCCTCCAGCAGCGCTCCGAGCACTGCTGGAACGTAGAACAGCACCGTCGCGTTCTCGCGGCGCAGCGCATCCAGGACGGGCCCCGGCTTGAACCGCTCGACCAGGACGAGCGTTCCTGCGATCCACAACGGGCCAAGAGTCGCGATGACGCATCCGGCCGTGTGGAACAGCGGGAGCGGGTTGAGGCAAATGGCTCCGGCCTCGACCTCGACGGCTTCCAGGGTGAGCTTGGCGACGTTGATCTGGGATCGGTGTTTGAGCAGGACGCCCTTGGGTCTTCCCGTGGTCCCCGACGTGTACTGCAGCATCACCACGCCGTCGGGGTCGGTCGGAGCCGACTCGAGCACCGCATGGTCGGCCTGGTTCGCCTGCCACACCGAACGCTCCGACAACGACACGCACTGCATGTCCGGCAGTTTGGCGTCCACGTTGCGGACCACCGGGGCCATGTCGTGGTCGAGACACCGGTCGGCGTAGAGCAGCAGCGACGCCCCCGAATGCGCCACGGCATATTCCAGTTCCTGCTCGCGCAGGGCCGGATTGAGCGCGACGAGGACCATCCCGGCCAGGGCCGCCCCGTACTGAATGACGGTCCACTCCACGACGTTCGGCGCCCAGATCGCCACGTAGCTGCCACGTTTCGTCAACGCGGCCAATGCGGTGGCGACCCGACCGGCATCGTCGTACAACTGGGCGTAGGTCCGCCTGACCTCCTCGCCGGTGCCGTGCGCGACACCGACGAGCGCGACCGTGTCGGGATGGCTGCGAGCACGTTCGGCGAGTAGGGCGCCGACGGTGAAGTCCACCAACTCGGTGCTGTCGTTCCGCGGCCAGAACGACCGTTCGAGGCCATGCGCAGCCGAGGCGCGCGGGCGGATAGCCGTCATACTGCCTCCGTAACGCCAATGCCGTGACGGTATTCGTCGTCCGAAGATTATCTGAATACCAATTAGAAAAATAGACGCGACCGCCAGATCGAGTCAGCTAGGAAGCGCAATCACATCCATCGAGCGGACCGAACAGGTGCTAAAAATCGAGCTCGGGGTGGGCGGACGCCACGCGACTGTTCATAGTCTGCTCAGCTCGATCGCGGCGCGCTCACCGGAGTGGACTGCGCTTTCGACGCCAAGGTGAGCCAGGTAGTCACCGGCGAGTTGAATCCGGCGGGGCATTGCCCGACGGGCGGCTTGCATGTTTGCGTAGTGGCCCGGCGGTGCCAGCGCCAGCCCCTTGGGATGGTCGAACACCAGCGCAAACGCGGGGTTCGGCGCCGCGCCGAGCAGATCAGCGACTGCCCCGCGGGCGCGCTCGATGGCCTCTTCGTCGGTCGCCGAACGGGAGAACCGGTCATTGAGATAGACACTCAGCAGCTGGGCGCCGGCAGGAACGCCGTGAGGGGTGCGGCCCGAGTGCAGGATGATCCCCACCGCGGGATGGTCCCCAGGCCCAACGGGAAGCATCATCTCGACCGGAAGGTGGCGCCAGGGATTGGACTCGTAACCCATCACCACGTGCTTCATCGCCGCGTACTGCACGCCGCGGAGAGCCGCCAACACTGATTCGTCGGCTGTCCTGTCCAGCAGTTCGGCCGCGGCGTGTGCGTCGGTCGCCACGACGACGCCATCGACGGTGATCTCCTCGCCGTCGCAATCGACTACGACCTTGGACTGGCGCCGGTCCACGCGCCCGACGGTCGCCGACGTGCGCACCGTCGCCCCAACCGCAAGCGACTCACACATCGATTGCATTCCCGCTGCGGGAGTTCTGAATCCAACCTTGTAGACCCTCTTGAGTAGGCCGTGGAGATAAGGAACGGCGAGCCGCTCACATCCGACGCCGAACAGGGGCTCAACGAGCGGGCGCACGACGTAGTCGTGACCGCGGTCACCCAGCCTGCGCCGTGACCAGTCCTCCATCGTCTCGCCGTCGTCGAATGCCGCCAGGCTGTCGGTGTCGTAGGGCGCCGGCGCTGCTCCCCCGACGATGCGTAGCACTGCCGCGGCCAGTCGGAGTTTGTCCCCCGTGGATAGCAGTTTCAGCGTCAGGAAGCTGTCGAGCCGGTCGTAGCGCACCCGATGGGTTCGTGTTCCGTCCTGAAGTCCCGCCGCCGGCTTCCACGGCCGCAGTGCAACGCCCATGCCGGCCGCACCGAGCAGGCTGAAGGTTCGCTCGTACAGGCTCAGGAGGTAGACGGCGCCGGTATCGATGACGAAGCCGTCATGCTGGACGGTGGCCGTTCGGCCGCCGAGGTGTTGGGCGCTCTCCAGAAGGAGAACCTCGTGGCCGCGTTGCCTGAGCACGAAAGCGGCCGTACAGCCCGCCATTCCACCACCGACGACGGCGATCATGCCGTGACGTCACGGTTCGGATCGCCGTGGTGGGCTAGGTGACTGTGCATGGCATGCTCTTGACTGCGTTGACGAAGTTGCCGACCAGGAACTCGGGCTCACCGAGTTGCAGGTTCGGAACTCGATGAAGCAAATTGTCGAAGATGTGCCGCAGCTGCATCTTCGCCAGAAAGCTGCCCATGCAGTAGTGCGGTCCACCCCCGCCGAAGGCGAATTGCTTGTTGGGCGTGCGGAGCACGTCGAAAGCCCATGGATCAGTGAACATCCGCTCGTCGCGGTTCGCCGACGAGTAGAACAGTGCCAGCCACTCGCCCTCCTTGATCTCTCTCCCGCCGAGCATCGCATCGCGTGTCGCGGTGCGCCGCATGGTCATGATCGGTGTTGCCCAGCGGAGGAATTCGTCGATGGCCACTCCGATCCTGCCCGGGAAGTCCTCCAGAAGGATGGCGCGCTGGTCCGGGAAATCGGAGAACGCCTTCGCGGTCAAGCTGATGGTGTTGCGCGTGGTGTCGTTTCCTGCAACCGACAGCAACACGAAGAACGATCCCATCTCTTCATCGGTGAGACGCTGTCCGTCGACTTCTGCCGCAACGAGATTCGACCAGATGTCGTTGCGCGGGTGCTTACGCGTCTCTTGGGCGAACTCCATGCCCATCGTCAGTAGTCCGACGAGCGAATCAGTGACGACTTCACCCGGCTCGCGGCCGGCCGCCACCTCGTCGTCGGCCCAGGAAACCATGCCGTCGGCGTAATGCGCGGCTTCCTCTCGACGATCCACGGGCAATCCGAGCATCTCGTAGATCGACCACATGGGTAGTCGCATCGACACGTTCTTCACGAAATCGCAGTCGCCAGTTGCGATTAGATCATCGATGATGACGGCAGCCTGGGCCTTGATCTGTTCTTCGATCTTCGCGATTTGGCGCGGGGTGAACGCGAAACTCATGAGCCGGCGCAGAATCATGTGTTTGGGACCATCCATGGCCAGAAACGATGATGCGGCCTCGAGGATGTCGTCCGGGATCTCCTCGAACTGAATCCCTTTGCCGGAACAAAAGATCTCGGGGTTCGTGCTGACTTCGGTCACGTGTTGGTGGCTGGTGATGGCCCAGAAGCCGTCGTTCTCGGGTGCCATCATGGCCCCTTCGACGGGCGGCTGCCAGCTGACCGGGCGTGCGCTTCGCAACTCTTCGTAGACCTCGTCGCGCTTCCGCGCCGTGGAGGCCCAGAACGATAGCGATGACACGTTGGCGGAGTCGTAGGGTCGTTTTGGGGTCTTCAGCGTAGATGTCAAATTGACGCTCCTCTCGATGGCCCGGGCAGGCAGGTCGATGATCGACGACCCGCCCCTACGCGTGTCCTGAGTCACACGCTCCAACCAACCATAACTCGTGTTACTGTTGCGAGCAAACCGATCGCGGAGCAGCCAGAACATGCGTGACGGCAAGAATCTTCGCGGCGTCATCGTGTACGACTAACACGATTTCTGAACACCGGTGCGTCACTCGATGAGGCCGCGAGCCTCCAACACGAATTGGATCTGCCGCAATGACCAGTCCAGCAGGCCGGGGTCATGAGTGAAGTTCAGCTGTTCGAACCCAACCAACAACGACAGCCCCCACCGGGCGTACCGCTCGGCCTCGACGGGGTCGGCAATGAGTCCCGACATCGCACCGAACGTCAGTGCCATCCGTTCGTTGTCGACCGCTTCCTGAACCGACCGGACGTCCGGGTCGACGGTGCTCCAGACGCGGATGGCGGCCTCAGCGCCGTGCGGCAGACTGACCGCCAACGCCCGCATGACATCCAGCCGGCGTGCCGGATCGGTCTCCGACTCGGCAACCTTTACGAACTCGACCGTCCGCTCAGCCCACCAATGCGCCAAGAACTGCCGCTTGAAGTCATCCCAGTTGTCGAAGTGGTTGTAGAACGAACCCGTCGTCACTCGCAGCTTTTTGCACAGCGGTCGCAGCTTGAGTGCGCCAAATCCGCTGGACGCCAACATGTCCAACGCGGCGGCGAAATAGTCGGTCTTCACGACGATCCTGGTCACGAAGCTCCATCCGATGCGTCCTCAGCAATCGCAATCAAACCTAGCTCGTGTCACGAGAAAACTTCACGACCCCCCTGGCACGACCCGTCGGGCCCCCCGCAACGCTCAGCGCCGCAGTCAGCGGCCCAGGTCGCGACCGACGACGGAGACGAACGACACGCAGCCACCGGGTCGCCCGCCGAGATTGTGCGTCAACGCCGTGTGAGGGTCTGACAACTGGCGCTCACCCGCCGCCGCGGAACTGCAGCCACGCCTCGTAGAGCATCCGCAGTCCGCTGGCACCGACCGGATGACCGAAGGACTTCAGTCCACCGTCGGGGTTGATCGGCAGCCGACCGCCTGCGTCGAAGTCGCCGCCGAGGACGTCCTTCCAGCCGTGCCCGGCCTCGGAGAAGCCGAGATCCTCCATGAGGACGATCTCGGTCGGAGTGAAGCAGTCGTGCACCTCGGCCATCGACAGCTGCGTGCTGGGGTTGTCGATTCCCGCCTGGCCGTAGGCATCTCGAGCGGCCTTGACCACTTCCGGGAAAGGTGGTGAAGTCGAACTCGCGGATCCATCGAGCCCCTGGTCGAACCGGCGACGAGCGACAGCCCTTTGACGTACATCGGCGTATCGGTGTAGTCGAGCGCCCGGTCTGCGGGGACGATCAGCGCACAGGCAGCGCCGTCCGAGACTCCCGAACAGTCGAACACCCCGAGCCGGCCTGCGACCTTGGCGGCCTTCTCGATGGTCTCGCGTGATACCGGTGAACGGAACTGCGCCTTGGGATTTCGCGAACCGTTGTCGTGGTTCTTCCACGCCACGTGGGTCATGGCCGCCCGCATCTCGTCGGGATGCACCCCGTGCTTGGCGCAGTACGCCGGGATCGAGCAGCGAGAACGCCGCAGGCGCCGTCATCGACAACTCGGGCGACGTGCCGTCGCTCGGCGGGTCGGTGCGCATCAGACCCGAGAAGCCGGAGTCCTTGAGCTTTTCCACCCCGACGGCCATCACCACGTCGTAGGCGCCGGACGCCACTCCGTAGCACGCGTTGCGGAAGGCCTCCGAGCCGGTGGCGCAGTAGTTCTCGACCCGGGTCACGGGTTTGTCGTCGGTGGACAATCGCGCGACTGAGCGTCAGGCCGGACTGACCGGAACCCAGGGTGCCCAGCCAGTAGGCGTCGATGTCGCCCTTGTCGATGTTCGGCGTCGACGCCGATGCACTCGGAGAATGCCTCCAGGATCAGGTCCTCGGTGGAACTGTCCCAGCGTTCGCCGAAGCGGGTGCATCCCATGCCGACGACCGCGACCCGGTCAGTGATTCCGCGGCTGGCCATCGTTGCTCCGATCCAGTGTCCAGCCAGATGCGACTTCCAGAAGTAGTCGTGCACGCCGCCTGCGGTGAACAGCCGTCGAAAGGTGAACGGCGACCCTGCGACCGACGCGCAGCCGCTCGGGTTCGGCGTCGGTGACCTCGATGGTGCATCGCCCGCCGCCGTCGACGTCGACGACCGCCTGAATCATGGGCGGCGACGGCGAGTAGGCGAGGTGGTCGACGGTGTGGGTGACGATCGTGCCGTGAAGGCTCGCGACCGGCGCTGCGTCCATCTCGTCGGTGGTCCCACAGCTCCGACACACCCGCAACGGGCGGGAGATGTACGAATCCACAATGGCGGCAACGTGTTCCGGCGAAGCCGAATTTCCACTCCGCGGCGCGCGCGGCGGGTGGCGCGGCGGGCCGGTCCGGTTCGGGCGACGCGGCGGCTCGAGGGTCGACCAGACCGTGCCACGACAGGTAGGTCAGGTGCGGCACCATCATACCCGTCGGCGCGCTGTACGCTCACCGGGGTCGGCTGGCGGCGAGCGGCAGCTGCGGCGGTGGTGCGCAGCAGGACGGCGTCACAACCGTCGAACGGCCGAGACGACGAGGATGGTCTCGTCGGGTCGGCGATGTCGAGCACGGCGGCCAGCGCGATGCCGCGTCGGCGCACCGGAGAACCCGACCGGCGACGTACGGGTCGGACTTGAGCGCCTTGACCAGCGTTCCGACCCGCTTGACGATCGCAGTGTTCGGGCACGCGACCACGACGTGATCGACGTCGCCGAGCCCGGTGTCGTCGAGTATCCGATCGACGGCGCGTGCGGATCAGCGCCGCGTAGCGGCTCGGCGCCGAACCGCTCCTCCCACTGCTCGCCGGTGACGAGCAGTGGTGGAGCGCCAGCGGTCGAGGAACTCGGCGGTGACGACGTCGTGGCGAGGATCGTCGGCGATCGCGGTCCCTCTCCGAACAGCAGCGCTGCGGCGCCGTCACCGCCGAGCCGTTCGTCGGCCGAACCAGGACGACCGACCCGGACGTCCGCGCGTCACCGCCAAGCCGCCCGATGGCGCGGCGGCCCGCCACGCGGCGAATCCGCTGCGGCCCGTGCCGCACAGGTCGGTCGCGAACGACGCGTACGGCAGCCCGAGCGCGGCGTGAATCGCCGTCGCGTTGGTCTTGTCCGCGTACGCGGGGCTGCTGGTCGCGAAGTAGAGGTCGGTGGGCAGCGGGTGTCCCGTCGAGCGGCGACGGCGGCCGCGGCGACGGCCATCGTGGTGCTGTCCTCGTCGTAGGATGCGACGACGCGGTCGCCACGACGTAGCCCGATGTCGGTGCCGGCCAACCGGTATCGAGGAAGATAGGTCGCGTAGCCGATCAGCGAGGCGCCGCTCACGACTCACCTCGCCATCGCTGCGCGACGGATCGAGCAAGGCGGTCAGGTGGTCCTGCGAAAGCCAGATGATGGTCTCCAGCTCGAGGGCGTCGAGGTAGCGCACCCGCCCGGTGCGCAGGTCTTCCAGCCGCAGGCGCGGCGAGTTGCCCTCGTCGTCGAAGTTGACCGACACTTGGGCGAACTCACTCTCGACGACCGGGCCGATGCCCGGGCACGTTGACGGCGCCGCCGTCACCGAACTCGACGCCATCACTCAGATCAGGAATCCCATGGTCGGAATGGGCTTGTCGTTGTCCACCAGCACCACCTTCTTGTAGGCCAGCCGCAGCGCGCCGTCGACGCGACGTAGCCGGTAGGTCACGCGACCGCCCCACAGGTGGTTGCCGCGGGCGCGTGATTCGAGCACCAGGAAGTTCGCGCCGACCTCGAGGTCGATGCCGCCTGCCGCGGTTGGCCCGGCCACCGAGGAGTTCGATGTTGGAGATCAGCCGACGCAGGTTCGACGGCGGCGCCTGGGCGTAGCGCTTGCCGGTGCGAAGCTGCTTGAGCCGGGTGGAGATTCGGTTGCGGTTGTCGTAGATGACCGACATCTGTTGCATCGGGTCGGCGCCGTCGTTCCCCGGCGGGCACCCAGTACAGCGCGTCGTCGGTCCACAGCGCCTCCCACGAGTCGTAGTCGCTCTCGTCGGCGAAACGGGCCTCGCGGTAGAGGAACTGTTCGACGTCGCGGACGTCGAACCCGTCGGGCACCGGCCGTCAAGCGCGTCGGCGACCTCGGCGGCGCTGGTCACGGCGCCTCCATCAACGACTTGTAGTGCGACCAGAATCCGCGCATACCGGTCTCGTCGGTCGCCGAGCCGATGGTGAAACCGTTGTCGTCGATGCGCTCGCGGTGCAGTCCCCGGCGCACGTCGAGCCATTCCGGCTGCAGCGACTCGAGGCCGAGCTGGTTGCGCTCGTACATCTCGGTGTCGTCGGCCAGCAGCATGCCGGCCGGGCCCACCGATCCGACACACTGCGACACCATCCGCTTGTTGAGTTCCGGTGCGCCCGCCAGCTGGACGGCCGTCGAGTACTGAACGCATTCGTTGACCGAGACGGGCTGGATGTTGAAGACCTGGATCTCGGCGATGAAGAGGTTCGGGAAAGATCATCACGTGCGGCGCGCCCTCGATCAGGATCTGGTCGGCGGCGTCACCGTGCAGTTCGCGCATCGCCGCGACGTAGTTCGGGCACCCGCTGATTCAGTGGTGCCGAACCAGCGCATCGGCTCGGCGAACTTGCGGAACTCCGGGCGCAGGTCGTTCTCGCTGTGGCCGTTGCCGAGGTTGCGCGTGACCGCGGTCGACGCGTCGCTGTAGAGCGGCCCGATCGTGCTGCCGGTCACGCCGAAGATCGAGCCGTGCACGAACTGCGGGTGATAGCCGTCGGTCTCGTTCTCCGCCAGCAGCTTCCAGTTGGCACCGGTCTCGTGCTGCAGCCAGCCGGCGGTCAGCTCGACCCGACCCTGCGGCGACAGCCGGACCAGCCGGTCGATCTCGCCGGCGGCGGCCCCAGGTGCTCGGCCAGGCTCGGGCCCTCCGTCGGCGAAGCTGCCGAAGACGAAGCCGTGATACGAGTCGACCCGCGGCACCCGCCCCATCGCGAGGTCGAGCTTGCGGCCGCCGTATCCCTTGAAGAACGGGAAGCCGATGAGTTCGCCGGTGTTGCGGTAGGTCCAGCCGTGGTAGGGGCAGCGGAACGTCGCGGAGTTGCCCTTGGCGTCGTCGCAGACCTGATTGCCGCGGTGCGCGCACCGGTTCAGCAGCAGATGCACCTCGCCGTCGCGATCGCGGGTCATGATGACGTCCTGCAGGCCGAGCCGCTTGCGCACGTAGTCGCCCGGCTGCGCCACTTCGCTTTCGTGGCCGACGAATACCCAAGCTGCGGTACCAGATCTTCTGCAGCTCCTCGGCGAAGATGGCGGGGTCGGTGTACAGCGAACCGTGCACCTTGTCGTGCTTGATCAAGCGGTCGACGCGGCTGCCGCTGTGGACGCCGAGCTCTGGGGGCTCGATGACCGTCGGTCATTCTCGAACTCCTTCCTTGGTGCCGAAGACCGCGTCGGCGCTTCTCCCGAAACGCGGCGATGCCCTCGGCGAAGTCGTCGCTGCCGAAGAGCGCTGCCTGATGGGCGGCTTCGCGGTCGAGCACGTTGAATGGGGACAACGCCGGGCGCCGCCGCGAGCAGCGACTTGATCACCCCGAGCGCCTGGGCGGGCCCGCGGCGAGGCGGGTGGCGTCCTGCGAGCGCCGCCGTCAAGCGCTCGCTCCTGGCTCGACGACGCGCGTCGACCAGTCCGATGCTCAGCGCCTCCGTCGGCCGGGATCGGCTTGGGCAGCATCAACATCTGCCGGGCCCGCGCGACGCCGACGCGGGCCGGCAACGACGACGAAGGTGCCCATGTCACCGGCCAGCCCGACCGCGGTGAACGTGGTCGCGAACCGGGCGTCGCGCGCCGCGACCACGCGGTCACAGGCGGCGGCCAGCGCGGTGCCGGCGCCGTAGGCCGATCCCTCGACCGCGGCGATCACGGGCTTGTCGGTGCTCCAGATCGCCCGAATCACGCGTTGCGCCAACTGTGCTCGCTCCAGCGCCTCCTCGCGGAGCCATCCGCTCCATCGTGGTGATGTCACCTCCGGAGCAGAAGTGCCGCCTGCACCGGTGAGCACGATCGGCCCGGACCGACGTGTCGCGGTCGGCGGCCTCGATGGCGTCGGCGAGCGCCAGCCGCAAGCGGGATGTCGATGGCGTTGCGCTTGTCCGGGCGATTCAGGGTGACCACCGCGACCGCGCCGATCGTTCTCGGTGAGCACCGGGCCGGCTCGGGCCGGAACTGCTGGGCGTCATCGTCCCGTGAACCTCGGCTGCCGGCGCTCGATGACGGCGCGCAGACCCTCGAGCGCATCGGCGGTGCCGGAGAGTTCGGAGACCGTCCGTGCCTCTTCGGCCAGCCGCTGTTCCACCGACGCGCCGACGCCGCTCCACACCAGACGCTTGGTCGCCGACAGCGCCTGCGTCGGGCAGCGTCGACGAGCTGTTGGGCCAGTTCCTCGTGCGCGACTGGTGCAATTCGTCGTCGGCGACGACCTCGGTGATCAGCCCGATGCTGCAGCGCCTCGGCGGCGGTCAGCGTCGGATTGGTCAGCACGATCCGCAGCGCCTGCCGTAGCCCGACCAGCTGGGTCAGCGTCACCGACACCCCGCCGTCGGGGGCCATGCCCGACGCGGACGGCGCCGGAGAAGAACTTCGCCGATTCGGCGGCGACGACGATGTCGGAGGCGCACACCAACCCGAGCCCGCCACCGCCGGCGGCGAACCCCTGCACCGCCGTCACCACGGGCACTCGGAGCTGGATCAGCGCCGCGGACGCCAGCTGCAGCCAGGCCGTCGCCTCGCGCAGGTAGTCCGGCAGCTCGGCGCCCTTGGACTCGAAGGTGTGAATGTCGCCGCCGGCGCAGAAGTTTCGGCCCTCGCCGGTCAGCAGCACGACCCTGACCGTCGGGATCGGCGTGACAGCGCCAGGATCGCGTCGTGCAGCGCCTTGAGCAGTTCGACGTTCAGCCCGTTGGACGACCTCCGGCCGGTTGAGGCGCAGGCGGGCGATGCCCGTCGTCCGACGTCGAGTGCGACGGGCGTCGCAGAGCCGATCGTCGTCATCGGCTTCCTCCTCGTTCGCTGAAGGCCGACGCACCGTTGCGTCCGGCTCCTTCGCTGATGTGGCGCACTACCGCAGTCGATCTCGTCGTCGAGGCCCGTCGCCAGCGGGCTGCTCAAGCCCGAGAACACCAGTCGCTTGATGGCGGTGAGCGCGCTCCGGTCGCGGCCGGCCAGTCGCGGTGACGAATCGCTCCACGCTCGTCGTCGAAGTCGGCTTGCGGAAAGCTGCGGTAGGCCAGGCCAAGTCGGACGGCGTCGGCGCCGGAGAGCCGGTCGCCGCTGAGCAGCAGTCCCATCGCCTGTTGGCGTCCGATCAGCCGAGGCAGCCGCTGGGTGCTGCCGCCGCCGGGGATCATGCCGAACTTGATGTGGTTGTCCGCGATCCGCGCGTCGTCGCTGACGAGCACGATGTCGGCGGCCTGCATCAGCTCGAAGCCGCCCGCCATCGGCAACCCCTTCCACGGCCGCGACCACGGGTACGTCGATCGACGGCGATCGCGTCGCACGCGCGCCGGAAGGCCGCGAACAACGCCGCAGCGCCCGGGACCCTTGCGCTCGCAGTCGCTCGACCTCGGCGAAATCGCCACCTGCGCAGAAGTTTCCACCAGCACCCCGAATGACGATCACGTTGATCGCTCGGGTCCGTTGCCGAGCCTCGAGGATCGCGCGCTCGAGTTCGACGCTCAACTCGACGGTGACGGCGTTCATCCGGTCGCCGCGGTCCAGCATGATCCGCCCGACGCCGTCGTCGATCGCGCTGCGCACCGAGGTCATGTGTACCCCACGTTCGGACTCCGATTCGCCAACCCGTAACCAATTTCTAATCTAGGTTAAACTATTCCCCGCGTGGCCTCAAGCGGCGCTGTTCAGGGCCTCGAACATCGCTGATTGCGGATTAGGCGCGACGCCTCCACGAGGAACGAGGCGGGAGGACCCCGCACCGGTACGATCGGTACGTGGCCAAACGCGGGGAGACGAGTCCGGCGACGATCGATGTCGTTGCCGAACGGGGAAACGAAGACGGAACCAAGGCCGCGCTGACCCGTGGCCGCATTCGTGACGCCGCTGCCCACGTTCTCAGCATCAAGGGGTACGCGGGCCTTCGATTGAACGACGTCGCAGCCGTGGCCGAGGTTCAGGCGCCGGCGATCTACTACTACTACACCTCTCGCGATGAGTTGGTCGAAGAGGTGATGTGGGCCGGAATCGCCGACATGCGCGAACACGTCGCCCGTGCGTTGGACGAACTGCCCGCCGAGAAGGCCCCGCTCGACCGTCTGCTGGTGGCGGTCGAGGCGCATCTACGGCACGAACTCGAAATCTCGGACTACACCACGGCGTCCATCCGCAACGCGGGCCAGGTGCCCGATTCCATCCGCAAGCGTCAGATCCTCGAGGAAGAACGGTACGGCGAGATCTGGCGGAAACTGATCAACGACTTGGCCAGGGCGGGTGTCCTTCGACCGGATCTCGATCTGTACCTCGCGCAGATGCTGGTTCTCGGGGCCCTCAATTGGGCTGTCGAATGGTGGGACGCCCGACGCGGCTCACTGGAAGCGGTCGTCGCCAACGCACAGTCATTCGTCCGCAACGGCCTTTCCAATGGCCTTTCGGACAGTTCGGCCGGCGCCAAGGTCGTCACTCGCCGCAAGCGTGGCGCTAACGCCGCCACCTAGCGGCGTCACTTCTCGAGCGTGAACTGGTTGACGTCGATATAGCCGACGCGGAACATGTCGGCGCAACCGGTCAGGTAACGCATGTACCTGTCGTACACCTCGCGCGACTGGATCTCGACGGCTTCATCCTCTCGGGACTCCAACGCGGCCGCCCACGTGTCGAGGGTCCTGGCGTAGTGAAGTTGCAGCGACTGCTCCTTCGTCACCCGGAACCCGGCTGCCGTGGCGTGCTCGTGCACCATCTGTATCGACGGCAACCGCCCGCCGGGGAAGATCTCGGTCAACATGAACTTGAGGAACCTGGCGAATGCGAACGTAAGCGGCATGCCACGCGCGCGCATCTCGTCCGGGTGTATCCCGGTGATGCTGTGCAGCAACATGATTCCGTCACCGGGCAGCGCGGTGTGGGCCATCTCGAAGAACGCGTCGTAGCGGTCGTGGCCGAAGTGCTCGAATGCCCCGATGCTGACGATGCGGTCAACCGGCTCGCTGAACTGCTCCCAGCCCTGGAGGAGCACCCGCTTGGCGCGGGTGCTGTCCGACTCGGCGAGCACCTGCTCGACGTGCTCGGCCTGGTTCTTGCTCAACGTCAAGCCCACGACGTTGACGTCGTAGCGTTCGAGTGCGCGAGTCATGGTCGCGCCCCAGCCGCAGCCCACGTCGAGCAGCGTCATGCCCGGCTGCAGGCCGAGTTTGCCGAGGGCCAGGTCGATCTTGGCGATCTGGGCCTGCTCGAGCGTCATGTCGTCGCGTTCGAAGTAGGCGCAGCTGTAGGTCTGGGTGGGGTCGAGAAACAGCCGGTAGAAGTCGTCGGAGATGTCGTAGTGCGCCTGGATGTCGGCGAAGTGCGGGGCGAGATCGTCCTTGCCCTTGGGCGGCTTGGACATCGTTGACTCCTATCGCGGGCCGCGGCTGGAAGGGCACGCGGTCCATCAAAGGATGCCAGGTGGGTCCGGTTGGTCCGCCAACTGCTCGAGAACGCGCAGGAAGGTGGCACGATCACCGGCCGAGAGCGTGCCAAGCCAGCGCTCCTCACCACGTTGAATGGCCGTCTGCACGGCATCCTTGCACTCGCGTCCCGCCTCCGTGAGTGCGAGCAGACGCGCACGGCGGTCGTCGGGGTCGGCCCGGCGTTCGATGAACCCCTGTGCCTGCAGTTCGTCGAGGGTCGGGATGATGCGCGTCTTGTCGGCGCCGATGGCCTCGGCGAGTGCGGCCTGCGTGCGGATCGGTGACCGGTCGAGGGTGATCAGCACGACGTAGCCCCACATCGAAAGGCCGTGCGCGTCGAGCACCGGCTGTTCGGCCGCGATCAGTTCGCGCAGCAGCGGCGCGAGCATCGCCGCGAGGTCGGGACGTCTGCGCCGGGCCACCGCGTGATGGTAATCCTCGACATATCGTATGCATGCGCTTACGATCTGCATATGACTACTATTTCGGACTTCCGGCCCGCACATCGGATCGCAGTGCAGACATCCGTCGACGTCGTCTCGGCGGTCACGCGAGACGATCTGCGATTGCCCACACCCTGCGCCGGCTGGGATCTTGGCGAGCTGCTCTCACACATGACGGTGCAACATCACGGGTTCGCCGCTGCCGCGCGTGGTCACGGCGCCGACCTCGCGGTGTGGGACCCCGTCGGAGTGGCCCCTGCGGTATCGCGCGATCCCAGTGGCACCTATGCCGCGGCCGCTGCCGACGTACTCGACGCGTTCGCCGCCGACGACGTGCTCACCACGTCCTTCGCGCTGCCCGAGTTCGGGCCTGGTGCAACGTTTCCCGGCGGCATGGCCATCGGATTTCACTTCGTCGACTACGTCGTGCACGCCTGGGACGCGGCAAGGTCCATCGACGCACCGCTAGCCTTCCCCGACGGCGTGATCGCCGCCGCGCTGCCGCTGGCGCTCTTCGTGCCCGACGGCGAGTTCCGCGGCGGCGAGGGAGCGCCGTTCAAGGAAGCGATCACGACGGCGGACGCCTCGAGCGACTTGGAGCGGATCCTGTTGTACCTCGGCCGTTCTCCCGAGTGGGAGCCGATCAAGCAGCCTTGATCCCCTGATACAGCAGGACGAGCCCGATCACCACCAGGATGGCCGCGGTCAGCACGGCGTGCTGGCGCTCGATCCATTGCCGCAGCGATTCCAGCATGCCGTCCAGGCGTTCCCGCGCCGCCACGTAGGCCAAGATCGGAATGGCCACCGTCGAACCCGCGATGGCGGTGTAGAAGGCCAGCCAAGGTGCCGGCGCCCCGACGCCGACGGTCCCGATTACGAGTCCCGCCGCGGCATTGGCGAAGAGCACCTTGGGATTGACCAACGGCAGCCCGATCCCGATGGCGGCGGCCGCGGCCGGCCTGATCGAGCTCAGTCGGCTCAACCAGGCCGGCGCTCGCGTCGCGCGGTGGCGGGTCAGCCAGCGCACTACGCCGAGCGCAATCAGCACCACCCCGATGCCGATCCGCAGCCACGCCGTCCAGGCCTGCGGCTCCTGGTCGGATCCGCCGAGCAGGCGCGGCACCTGGAGGAAGACGGCCGTGGACACGGCGAGCCCCGCGAGCCAGCCGACCAGGAATGCCAGCCCGGTCGCGCGTGGCCGCTCGGAGTGCAGCACCAGCAGTACGGCCGGGATGATCGAGAATGGCGACAAGGCTACGACCAACGCCAGCGGGATGAGTTCGCCGACCATCGACTGCCAATCGGCCGACATGCGACGACCCTACCGAGCCGACCTGGGCTCAACTCGCCGGGTAGTCGCGCCTGAGCAAGTCGTGGAAGGCGTACGCGGGCACGCCGAGTGCCGCCGTGAGTTCCTCTGCGTAGCGGCGGGCGATGGCCAGGCCCTGGGTCCGCTCGTCGAACGTCCCCGTCAGATCGACCGCGATGAGGCAACCGAACGTGTCGGTGACCGCGTCGCAGTCGACCTTGACCTCGAGCACGCCATCGGGCACGGGCAGCACGCCGACGACGGCCCGGACGTCATCCGCCCGGGCCGCCATATCGACGTACACCGACACGAACGCATCCATATGTCTCCATCATCTCGGCCCGCACCACGACCCGCCAACCACTCAACCTCGTGGTAGCAGCTTGTTCACTTGTTCGTCACGGCCGTTGGGCGAGGAACAAGCCCTGGATCGTCGCACAGAACACGTCGATGTCGTCGGCGGTGCGCGTGCCGGTGCCGATGGTGGCATTCATCGCCCCGATGAGCAGGTCCCGAAACGCCGACCCGTCGAGCGCGGGATCGACGCAGCCGTCCTTCTGCGCGTGGTCGATGAGTCCGCTCCACGCGGCGCTGTAACGCCGTGCCTGCCGGCGCGCTTCCGGTGTCGATTCCGACAGGCCCGGGCTCAGTGCCCGTACGACGGCGACACCGCGCGAACGCTTCTCGTGCAACGCGTCGAGGTGCGCCCTTACTGCGGCGGCGAGTCGGTCGCGTGCCGTGGCGGCCCCGGGTAGCTCCGCCAGGGCAGTGTCGATGCGTTCGAGCGCCACGTCGACGGCGTTGCGCAGAACGGCGTTGAGCAGATCGTCCTTCGCACTGAAGTGGAAGTAGAGGCTGCCGAGCTGGAGCCCCGCCCCGTCGGCGACGCGGCGCAGGCTGGTGCCCTCGTACCCGTGCAACGCGAACTCGTGCGCGGCGGAGTCGAGGATGCGCACGCGCGTGCGGTCGGCCTTGGTTTGGATGTGCTTGGTTTGGATGTGCTTGGTTTGGATGTGCGTGGTTTGGATGTGCGTTGTCTGACTGTGCGGCTTCACGATTCCGGGGTTGCCTTCGATTCTAATAGGTGTTAGAAACAGAATCGGACGATCGTCCGATTATATCAGGCGCGAGGAGCCGACATGTCCGAGCCAACCAACCAGACCGTTGATCACGGGGCCGCACTGCGCTGGTACGGGCGATGGCTCGACGCCTGGAACTCCCATGAGCCGTCACGCATTCGAGAGCTGATCACCGATGACTTCCGTCTGATCACGCCGACCACCGTCAATTCCCGGCAACAGCTCGCGACCGCTGACCAAGCGGAGGACTACGTCGCCTTCGTGGTTCGCGCGTACCCCGACCTGATCTGGGCGCAAGCCGGCCCGCCGGCCTTCGCCGATACCGCCCCGATAATGACCGTTCCGTGGCACGGCACGGGGACGTTCAGTGGTGTCCTCGACCCGCCCGGGGTCCCTGGCACCGGAAGACCGTTCGCGTTCGACGGAGTCGAGGTGTTCGAGTTCCGGGGCGACGTCGCTAGTGGCGTGACCGCGCACTACGACCTGCAGGGCTTGATGCGCCAGGTGCTACCGCACCACGGCAGGCCGTCCGAAGCGGGCCCGGACGCCAGGTGAGAACAGCGCGCGCAGCCGCTCACCCGAGGGTCGTACGCCGCCCGCCGCCACCAGATCGTCGTCGATTTCGACGACCTCCGCCGAGTGCAACGGGAAGGGCTCGTGCTCATTGGGCACCCACGCGGTGCGGCCGCCCTTGCGGGTATGCGCGCCCCATCGCGCGGTGAGCCAGATCTCCAGCGGCGTCGGCTCCACGACCGGGCCGACGTCGACGACCAGACGGCTCCGCAGGCCACGGCGGGGCCAGCGTCGCACGCTCGCGTAGGTGATGCGTGCGCCCTCGCGGGTGAGCCGCATCTTCGCCCACGTGTACGGCACGCCGAGGCCGATCCTGGTGACCGGAACCACCGCAAGCCGGGTCGTCTCCAACGATCGGAACAGCACGCCGTGGCGGCCCGCATCGTCGGTCGAGTACAACCGGACGTTGGTCTCCAGAAACCGTCCGAAGTACGGAAGGGGCCGTGAAATGCCAAGCGCCACATCGCTCATGGCGAACGGCACCAGGCCGACGTAGGTCAGCCCATCGGCGAACACGTCGGGTCGCGTGCCGAGCGGATACAGGTGGGCGACCGACTCGGGGTCAACCGGCCAGTGCACGAAGGTGAGGTCGGTCCAGTGCTGGCCACTGAAGATGGGCAGCGGCAGCGGCGGTGCGGTGACCGGGAATCCTGCCAGCGCGGGATCACCGGAAGTGCCCGTGCTCACCGGAGCGCCTCGGCCAGCTTCTCTGACACGGCGGCGGCGAAGGTGTGGGCGTCACCGGGCCAGCGCGCCGAGACGTAGGCGCCGTCGTCGACGACGAACGCCGGCCGCGGATCGGTTGCCGTGTCCCGCGCCATGCCCGAGGACTTCGTCCGCCAGTGCGGGGAACCCGCGACGACGTCGCGGAAGTCGCTGGAATTCCGTAGGGCGCGAGTGACTTCCGCCTCCACGGACATGTAACCGCTCGGGTCGCCCGGAGCCTCGGTATAGGTGCGGTAGTAGTCGGGGTCCCAGAATCGCGTCACCCGGGCCAGCCGCCAGGCGCTGCGTTCCAGTCGCCACGTCAGCGCGGTGGTCTTGCGGCCGTATAGGACTGAGCGTCCCGTCGCGGGATCCACGCTTCTTGCCGCGAGCAGCACTCCGTGGCAGATCGCCGCAACGAGGATTCCCCGGCCGAATGCGTCGACGACGAGCCGCTGCAAAACCTCGCTGTCGAGGTAGCTGCGCATCCCACGCGCGCGGTGGCCGCCGGGGAGCAGCAGGCCGTCCATGCCCGCCAGATCCGCATCTGCCCACGCGACGGGGTGCCGGTATTCCGGTGAGTCCAGCATCTGCTCATACGCGGCGCGCGCGTCGCGGTTGGCGCGCAGCAGCCGACCGACGACGACCACCCGACCCAAGCCGGGCAGCCGGGACCACACGTCGAGGCCGCGGCCGGTGACCATGATGTCGTCGGCGACGGCGGGGCCGCCGCTTTCGGTACTGAACACGACGGCGTGACCGCGCGCAGTGAGGGACTGCCAGCTGACGGCGACCTCGGTGGGGTCGAAGTCAGTGTCCGGGATCGGTATCAGGACGGTGGCCACGAGTGTCAGCATGGCATTCGTGGGGACCAGCGAACAGCGCGATGGAGTCGAGCTGACCAACCTCGACCAACCGCTGCACCCGGATGCGGGCGCGACGAAGCGGGACCTGGTGGACTACCTGGACGCCGTCGCCGACCGGATGTTGCCCGGACTCACCGGCCGCCCCCTGACCGTGCTGCGGGTGCTGCGCGGCCGGGCGCCGTTCATGCAGAAGAACGTGCCGAAGTACACCCCGGACTGGGTGCGCACGGTGCCGATCTGGGCGGAGGCCTCCAAGCGCGAGGTTCACTACGCGCTCTGCAACGACCGGCGGACGCTGCTGTGGCTGGCCAACCAGCGCGCGATCGAATACCACCCGACGCTTGGACTCGCCGAGAACATCTACCGGCCAACGCATTTGGTGCTCGACCTCGACCCGCCGGGCGATGACGACTTTGCCGCCGTGGTCGCCGTCGCGCACCTGGTACGCCGGGCGCTGGCCGACTGCGGGCTGGCAGGCGCGGTGAAGACCAGCGGCGCCAAGGGCGTGCACGTGTTCGTGCCGATCGATTCGAGCGATACCGCCGCCCCCGTCGACGACGTCGCCGCGGCGACCCGCGCGCTCGCCGCCCGCGCCGAAGCGCTCGATCCAGACGTGGCGACCACGGCGTTCATCGTGGAGGACCGTGGCGGCAAGGTGTTCGTGGACTCCACCAGAGCCGGCGGGGCGACCGTCGCGGCGGCCTACAGCCCCCGACTGCGCCCTGGCACGTCGGTGTCGTTCCCGGTGGACTGGTCCGATCTGGACCGCGTCACCCCCGCCGACTTCACGGTGCGCACCGCCGTCGAGGCCCTGGCCGGACGCGATCCGTGGGCGGATTCGATGCCCGCCCCGCAGCGCCTGCCGGATGACCTGATCGAGCACGGCCGCACGATCCCGGTCGCCCGCGTCGCGGCCATGCACGAGGGCAAACGCCGCGCCCGCGCCCGCCGGACCGAAGACGGCTGACGCGCCCCACTGCGCAAAACTGCCATCAGGTTTCAGCGATCCTGTCAGGATCGCTGACATGGAGCATTTGTCGGTGTGGGTGGGTGCCGGAGTCGTCACCGCGGGGGTCTCTGCGGCATTGCTCGCGGGGGCAGGCATCGCCGGTGCGGAAACGGGCTCGGATTCGGCGTCGGGGTCGACGAGTTCGGACGCCGGCAAGCCCGATTCGGCCACCGGCCGCAAGGATCACGAACCCAAGACCGGGCCGAAGTCGCCACCGAAGCCCGACCCCGAGACGAAGCCCGCCACCAAGGGCGACGGATCCGGTGCGGGTGACGGTGCGGGTGACCCTGCACCCGCAAGCGTCGAGAAGGACGAGAAGAAGGACGACGAACGCCAGCCCGCCACCGAATCGCCGGCCAAGAAGGAAGGCCCGCACCCGGACGCGCGCACCTCGAAGCGCGACCTCCCCGCAACGGGCACGCCGAACAAGAAGCCCTCACCCGAGGCGGTCGAGTCGACCGAGAAGACCGAGGCCATCGACACGGCGCAGCCGGCGGCCGAGTCCGTCGCTGCCGAACCGGTCGAACCGGCCACGACCCGCGTCACCGCTGCGGCCGTCGCCGGAAAGTCCGCTCCCGCGACCGCGCCGGCGGTGCCCTCGGCGTTGGACGCCATCGCATCGCTGATCGGCTCCGTCGTCGTCAACGTCGGGTCGCTCGCCCTCAACGCGCTGCAGGCGGTCGAGGCGCTGGTCACCGGTCCGCCGGTGCTGCCACCGAACAGCACCGTCACTGTGCGCAGTTCGACGATCCAGTTGAACAACGGGCAACGCGTCGCCGCCAACTGGTTCTACCCCGAGGGAGACGAACCGCCCACGAACATGATCCTTCTGCAGCACGGCTTCCTGGCGCTGGGCCCGATGTACAGCTACACCGCAGCGAACCTCGCCGAACAGACCCACAGCATCGTGGTGACTCCGACGCTGACGTCGAACATCTTCGCCGGAGACTCCTTCTGGCTCGGTGGCACCGGAATGTCGGCGTCGATCGCCGATCTGTTCGCCGGCGACCGTGCGGCGCTCACCACGAGCGCGCTGGACGCCGGTTATGCGACGAGGTACGGACTGGACCCGGCCACGGCGCAGCTGCCGCAGAAGTTCGCACTCGCGGGCCACTCGCTTGGCGCCAACCTGGTCTCGGGTGCGGCGGGCTTCCTCGCCGAGACCGGCGCCGCCGACGACCTGGTCGGGGTGATCCTCCTCGACGGGGTGCCGATCGGGGACACGCTGCCCAAGGCACTGGCCAAGCTGGACGCCTACGAGGCGACGCCCCGCGGCCACTACATCCCGATCCGCGAGATCGGCGCGCCCTGGAATCTGTTCAACTCGCTGAGCAACGTCAACGACGCGTTGTCCGCGGCCCGGCCCGATCGGTTCAACGGCGTCGTACTCGCAGGCGGCGTGCACATGGATTCGATGCTGGGCGGCAATCCGCTGATCCAGTTCGCCGCATACGTCGTCGCGGGTTTCCCCCAGCCGCAGAACCCACCTGCCGTGGACGCGCTGACAACGACCTGGTTCAACGAGTGGTTCGACGGCCACACCGACGTCGGCGACGCCCTCGTTCCCGGGACGACGATCGACATACCCACCCCGCAGGGCACCGCACATGGCGTCGTGATCGGGAGTCCACCCGCGGCGAAGCTGCTGCAGGGCCCCGTCACGGTCCAGCCGTCGGCGCCGTCGACCCTTCCCCACGCCGATCCGAGGCTGGCCCGACTGGCCGCATGAGCGCGCCGTCGCCGGCCTATCGCGGGCCAACTTAGGCAATCCTTTGCCGACGCCCTAGGGTGGCGAGAACAGTGTTACCGGGATTGGCGAAAGTGGTTTCCAGTGAGTGGTCAACATGCGGATGCGCACGGGTTGCGCCTGCTCGTCGTCGGGGCGTCGTCGGGGATCGGTCATGCGGTCGCCATCAGCGCGAGCGAGCGGGGCGCGAAGGTGGCCGTCGCAGCCCGCCGCATGAATCTGCTGACCGCCCTTGCCGACAAGGTCGGCGGCACGGCGTACGAACTGGACGTGGAGGACGTCGGAGCCATCGGCCGCGTGGTCGATGCCGCCGCCGAAGCGCTCGGCGGGCTCGATGCCGTCGTGTTCACCAGCACCGTCGTGCCGTTCGCCCACATCGAGGACACCGATGTCGCCACGTGGATCCACGCGTTCAGCGTCAACACGCTGGGCGCCAACTACGTGCTGCGGGCCGCGCTGCCCCACCTGTCCGAGCACGGCGTGGTGCTGGTCGCCTCGAGCAACGACGTCGGCCGCCCGCGTGCGGGCGTCGCCGCCTACGACGCCAGCAAGGCCGGCCTCGACGAGATTCTGCGGTCGTGGCGCAGCGAGCACCCGGACCTGGCGATCATCCGCGTGGGCATGGGCCCGACCCAGGACACCGAGATCCTGCGCGGCGCCGACAAGGACCTGCTGGCGCAACTGTTCAAGTCATGGATTGAGCACCGGCAGTTACCCGGCCAGATGTCGGCGCTGCGCGACGTCGCCAACACGCTGGTATCGCTGGTCACCTTGGCGCACGCGAATCCGACCGTCGTACCGGAGGTCGTACAACTGGCTCCCCGCATCAAGAAACCCGACCCAGTCGCCGGCTGACGAAGTCTCGGAACGCCGCGGCGACCGGCGCCAGCGGACGCTCGGCCACCCAGACCAGACCGATGCGGCGCACCGCCTTGGGGCGCAACGGAATCTCGACGGTCTCGGGTGTCGGCACGGGGTCCGCAGGAGGGAGTACGGCCACTCCGAGGCCTGCGGCGACGAGCCCCCTGACGGTGTCGACCTCCTCGCCTTCGAAGGCCAGCGTCGGAGCGAATCCGGAAGCGCTGGCGAGGTCGTCGACGATCGTGCGCAGCCCGTACCCCAGTTTCATGCCGACGAACTGCTCGTGTTCCAGTTCGGCCATTCGCACGTGACCCCGGCCAGCCAGTCGATGGTCGGCAGGCACCGTCAGCACCAAATACTGTGTCTCCAAGGCGACTTCGTCGAACTCGCCGGGGCCGGGCAAAGGCGCGCTGAACGCGAGGTCGGCGCGGCCCTGGCGAACGTGATCGAGCAGTTCGTCGTGAGCCCCCTGCAACAACGTGAACCGGACCCGCGGATGTTCTCCTCGGAAGGCCCGCAACAGGTCGGGAACCCGGCGTTGGCCCAAGGTGTGGAGGAAGGCGAGGGCGACACGGCCGTGGTCGAGGTCGGCCTCGTCGTGGGCCTGCCGGACGCCCGCCGACAGCTCGGACATCGCTCTGGCTGCGGCGCCGGCGAGGTAGCCGCCCGAACGGGTCAGCCGCACCCCGCGCCCGTCGGCCACGGTGACCGGCGTGCCCAACTCGGCGGAGAGCGCGGCCAGCCAACGGCTCGCGGTGGGTTGCGGTATCCCGACCTCAGCCGCGGCCCGGGTCAGATTCGGGTCCTCGTTCAACGCGCGTAACAGAGCCAGCTTCGGCGCGATCGAAACCAGCATCGAAACCAGCACTGTCTCGTCCGACACATCTTGCATCGTCACCCTCCGCGGTGCGTGCTGGTGGACACACATCGATTCACCAACGAATTGATTAGTGCCAAATATCGTATTGGACGCATCAATCTCCCCGTCCTAGCGTCGCCCCGTGAGCTCGATCGCCACGGTTTCGACGACATCCCACCGTCGCGGCACGCCCGCGTTCAGGCGGATTGCCGTTGCGCTGTTCTGCGCGGCGGTGTCGACGTTCACCGCCTTGTATGCGGTTCAGGCCGTCCTGCCTTCGTTGAGTTCTGCCTTCCACCTCTCGCCGACGAAGGCCAGCCTTGCGGTGTCGGTGGCCACCGGCGCTCTCGCACTCGGCGTGTTGCCGCTTGCCGCGGTCTCCGAGATCGTCGGCCGCACCAGGGTCATGGCCTTCTCGCTGTTCACCTCGGCGGCGCTGTCGGTGCTGATTGCCTTCAGCCCGAACTTCACCGTGCTGCTGGCGTTGCGCGCCGCAGAGGGCTTGGCGCTCGCGGGTATCCAGGCCGTCGCCATGTCGTACCTGGCCGAGGAACTGCACCGCGACTCCCTGGGGTCGGCCATGGGGCTCTATGTCGCGGGCACCGGGTTGGGCAGCATGGCGGGCCGCCTGCTCGGGGCCCTCGTCGACGACGTCGCGGGCTGGCGATGGGCTTTGGCCGTGACCGCGGCCGTCACGCTGGTGTGCGCCGTCGCCTATCGAGTCACCATCGTGCCGTCGGCCAACTTCCGCCCGAGGGCACCGCGATTCCGCGAGCTCGCGGGCTCCATCGGCCGTGCCGTCGCCGACGTCGGCCTGCTGGGCTTGTTCGCTGCGGGATTCCTACTGGTGAGCTGCTTCGTGACGGTCTACAACTTCCTCGGATTCCGGCTGCTCGGGCCGGATTTCAATCTGTCGGGCACCGTGGTCGGGCTGATGTTCGGGGCATACCTCGCCGGAGTGTTGTCGTCTGCATTCGTCGGACGTCTGGTCGACCGATTCGGGCGACCGCGGGTGTTGATCGTGTCGGCGTCCGTCACCCTGGTCGGACTGCTACTGCTCGCGATGGGCGATCTGGTGGCCGTGATCGTCGGATTGGTGATCACCACCGGCGGATACTTCGCCGCCCACTCGGTGGCGAGTGGCTGGGTCAGTGCCAGATCGGCGACCCTCGGAGTCCAGGGCTCCGCCGTGTACGTCCTGTTCTATTACCTGGGTTCGAGCGTCGGCGGCACCGTCGGCGGCGTCGTGTTCTCCGCCGGCGGCTGGCGAGGCGTCACCTACTACACCGGCGCACTCGTCTCCGCCGTGTTGATCATCGCCGTCCTGCTGCTGCGCCACCACCGGGCTGGCTCCCGGTTGCAGTCCGCGTAAGCCCAGAATCGAGGGCGTGACCAACCGCATCCAGTCCCTGCTCGGCGTCGAGTACCCGATCGTCCAAGCGCCGATGACCTACATCGCGCGCGCCGAGCTCGCGGCGGCCGTGTCGGACGCCGGCGGCCTCGGCATGATCGAGACCCTGACGGCCGAGGGCCGCGCCGACCTCCGCCGGGTCCGCGAGCTGACCGACAAGCCCGTGGCCGCGAATCTGATGATCCAGGGCTGGAAAAAGGACCCGTCGATCGTCGACGCGCTGGCCGATGCGGGAGTGCGCCAGGTCTTCACCTCGGCGGGTGATCCGGCCTTGTTCACCGGGCGATTGCACGACGCGGGAATGACCGTCGTGCACGTCGTCGGATCGCTCAAGGGCGCGATGAAGGCCGCCGATGCCGGTGTCGACGCACTCGTCGTCGAGGGCGTGGAAGGCGGCGGTTTCAAGTCGGCCCTTGGCGCCTCGACGATGGTCCTGCTCCCGCTCGTCGCCGAGACCGTCGACCTGCCGATCATCGCCGCGGGCGGCATGTGCGACGCACGATCGGCGGCCGCGGCGCTGGTGCTCGGCGCCGAGGGCGTCCAGATGGGCACCCGGATGCTGGCGAGTCAGGAGGCCTTGGTCCACTCGAACTTCAAGGACGCGATCGTCGCCGCAAACGACTCGGGCACAGTACTTCTCGACGTTCCCGGCAATCCGACGATGCGGGTCCTGCGCACTGGCCTCGCGGCGCGCGTGGCCGCCCACGAACCCGGGGTGCAGCTGCTTGGCAAGATCACCGACCTGTACTTCGACGGTGACATGGACGCCAGTGTCGCCAACACCGGTCAGGTGTCGTCACGAATCGCAGGCCTGCTGCCCGCCGCGGAGATCGTGCGCCGCACGTGGGTCGAGATCGAAGCAGCGTTGGATGCGGCCAGGGCTCGAGCCCGCGCGACCCGGTGAACGGTCGCTGCGATGAATGCCCGGATCGGCGTGGCCCGCTGCGGACGGCGTGACCGGTGCACGTCGCGTCGCTCGGATCGCGCGTAGGCCAGATTGGCGATTTGTACCCCTACCAGTTTCGACGACATGTCGAGCCCCCGCTTCGATTGGTCTGATGACATTTCGAAACGTATCGCCGGGTCGGGTCGATGACGCGAGTAGTCGACTACCCGAAAATCAACGACACCCACCTACGTTCGCGCGTCGAAGGCGGGCGCGACGAACCTCCGCAACATCTCTCGTTCTGCGCGGGCATCGCCGACGGGCAGGTACACCAACGACAACACCTGGAGCTAGCCTGCGATTCACGACCGGTCTAGAGCGATCGCAGTTGCTCCAACGCCATCGCCGATGGGCTGCTGGGTTCGGCGCGAAACAGGATCACGTGCTGCCCGCCCGAATGCGGGACGCTGAGCCGGTGGCGTTGCAGATGCAAGTCGCCTACGACAGGATGATGCAGACGGGTGACGCCCGAGCGGTAGCCCACGTCCGCGCGTGCCCACAGTTCGCGGAATCGCTCACTGACACCGGATAATTCGTCGATCAGCGCGCGCATGCGCGGGTCGTCGGACGCGCTGCCGGCCACTTCTCTCAAACCGCTCACCGCGATGTCCGTGGCGTCGTCCCAATCGACGAAGAACTCCCGGGCTGCGGGCTCCACGAGCCGCCAGCGCAGGAAGTTCTGCCCCGGCGCGAACCCTGGTGAGAGCGCGCGGGCGGTTGCGTTGGCCGCGAGTACGTCCTGGTACCTGTTGGCCACGATCGCCGGCATCGCGAACTGGTCGATCAGCTCGTCGAGACCGTCCGCCGCGATCTCGAGGTTCGGCTGCTCTCGGTGGCTACCGCTGGCCAGCTGATACAGGTACTCCGTGCCCTTGATGTCCAGCTGCAACGCCCGGGCCAGCGCGTCCAGGATCTGCGCGGACGGGTTCTTGTCGCGGCCCTGCTCCAGCCGCAGGTAGTACTCGGCGCTGATCCCCGCGAGCATCGCCAGCTCCTCACGCCGCAGGCCCTGGACCCGTCGCCGGGCGCCCGCGACCAGTCCGACGTCTTCTGGTCGAACCTGTCCGCGGCGGGCACGAAGGTACTCACCGAGGACGTTGCCATCCGCCGCCATTTCAGGAGCTTAAGACTGACCCTCCCAATACCAGTGTTATTGCGGAGTTCCCACGTCGGACGCGGTCCGAGCATCGTCGATGTCGTGCCGTTTGACGGCTCATGGCAGGAGCAGACGATGCAGAGACAAGACGTGGAGTTCCCAGTCGAAGGTGGTGTGACGCTGCGGGGCTGGTTGTTCGTTCCCGAGGGTGCCGGACCACATCCCGCCATCACCATGGCGCACGGTTTTGCCGGCGTGAAGGAACACGGGCTCGAGCGGTTCGCCCGCCTGTTCGCCGTCGCGGGGTTCGTGGTGCTGGTGCACGACCACCGCGGATTCGGGGCCAGCGATGGCTCGCCCCGCTTCGACGTCGACCCGTGGGAACAGATCGCCGATTGGCGGCGGGCGATCTCGTTCCTCGAGAATCACCCCGCCGTCGATCCGGATCGGATCGGCCTGTGGGGTAGCAGCTACGCCGGCGGGCATGCCATCGTGCTCGGCGCGACGGACCGCCGGCTGCGCGCGGTCGTCGCCCAGGTTCCCACGATCAGCGGGTACGAGCAGAGTCTGCGTCGGGTAGCCCCCGATCAGGTAGCTGCCCTTGAGGCGGGTTTCATCGACGACGAGCGACGGCAGTTCCGCGGTGAGCCACCCGCCACTCAAGCGGTCGTCAGCTCCGATCCCGCGACACCCGCCGCGTACCGCTCGGGGGACGCCGTCGCGTTCTACACCCAGCCGGCGCCGGAGGGCGTGTGGGAGAACGTCATGACAGTGCGCTCGTCGCGTGCCGCCCGGATGTACGAGCCGGGCACGTGGATCTCACGCGTCTCGCCGACACCCCTGCTGATGGTCGTCGGGCTCACCGACGTCATCACGCTCACGGACCTCGCCCTGGCCGCCTACGAGCGGGCGTTGCAACCCAAGAAACTCGTCACCATCGCCGGCGGGCACTTCGACCCGTACCTGGACCGCTTCGCAGAGGCGGGCGGCGCGGCCCGCGACTGGTTCGTCGAACACCTGTCCCAACCGAATTCTCAAGCTGGAAAGGAATTGTCATGACCGAACTGCGCTACGAGGTCCTGGTCCACGACGGACTGCCCCGCCACCGCGAGCAGACGCTGCCGGACGGAAGCCCGATCGTGTCCTCCCCGGTGGCCTCCACCCTCATCTACGGCGAGCACGACGCCGTGCTGGTCGATCCGCCGTTCACCTACGATCAGGTGCAACGCGCCGGCGACTGGATCGAGAACTCCGGCAAGAAGCTGACCTATGTCTACGCCACCCATGGGCACGGCGATCACTGGTTCGGCACTGATCTGCTGCTACAGCGATTCCCCGGGGCCATCGCCTACGCGACGGACGGCACCATCGCGAAGATGCACGAACAGGCCACCGCGGGCCGGGCCCAGATGTGGGACGTCGACTTCCCCGGCCAGATCCCACCGAGTCCGATTGTTTACCAACTTATTCCGTCCGACGGGATCGAGTTGGAGGGCTGGCGGCTAGTGGCCGTCGAGGTCGGGCACACCGACACCGACGACACCACCGTTCTGCACGTTCCGTCCATCGGTCTGGTGGTGGCCGGCGACGTCGCCTACAACGGCGTACACCAGTACCTGCTGGAAAGCGCCCATGGCGGCATCAAGGCGTGGCTCCACGCGCTCAACGAGGTCGCGGCGCTGCAACCCCGCGCCGTGGTCGCCGGGCACAAGAACAAGGACCTGCCGGACGATCCCATCATCGTCAACCAGACGCGCGACTACCTGCTCGACGCGCAACGCCTGCTGGCCGGAAAGCCCAGCCCGCGTGAGTTCTTCGACCACATGATCCGGCTCTACCCGGATCGCCTCAACGTCGGCCCAGTCTGGTACAGCGCCGTCGCGCTGCTGTCCTGACGAATTCACCCAACCATCAAGGAGTACGTCATGATCATCGATGCCGCAGACCTCGACGCCACGTCGAGCTACAAGCTTCTCATCGGCAGTGTGCTGCCTCGCGCGATCGCGTGGGTGAGCACGAGTTCGACCACCGGAGTGGGCAACATCGCCCCCGTATCGTTCTTCACGGTCGTGGGCAGGATCCCGCCGATCCTCTCGATATCGCTGCAGCCCCGCGCCGACGGCGTCACGCTCAAGGACACGTTCGTCAACATCCGCGACACGAACGAGTTCGTCGTCAACATCGCGACGATCGGACAGGCCGACGCCGTGCACAAGTCCGCGTTCGAATTCGACTCCGGTGTCGACGAGTTCGACGCTCTCGGACTGGAGAAGGCGCCGTCGGAGGTCATCAAGGCTCCGCGCATCGCGGACGCACCGATCTCCTTCGAATGCGTCGTGAACCGCATCATCCCCATGCCGCCCCTGCCCGACCACGTCGTATGGGGCGAAGTCAAGCGCATCCACGTGCGCGACGATCTGTACCTGTCCAGGGGACGCATCGACATCGGCGCACTGAACGCATTCGGCAGGCTGGCCGGTGAGTACACGCTCGTCAACAACATCTTCACCACCCCGCTGCCCGAGGGACTCGCCGAAAAGCTGAGCACGCAGCGCGCCGAGCGCCTCGACGAATACTCGACCGACTATTCACCAATCGACACCGCCGAATGGTCGGCGTCGGGCTCGACTAAGCCGGCGGAGAAATGACCACCGTACTGTTCATCCACGGCTTCCTCGACGACGCGACGGTATGGGACGACGTGATCGCGTCGCTCGCAGGCAAAGTCGACACCGTGCGCTACACCCTGCCCGGATTCGGGACGCGGGCTGGATCGGTCGCCGACACGCAGGACCTCGCGCTCGAACGTCTCGCTGCCGAGGCAGGCGACATCCTCGCCGGCATCGACACTCCGGTGATCGTCGTCGGTCAGAGCATGGGATCGCAGATCGCCGAACTGGTCGCCGCCCAACACGCCGATCGGGTCGTCGGGCTGGTGCTGCTGACCCCCGTTCCGCTCGGTGGCACGCAGCTGCCCGACGAGGCGCTGGCGCCATTCCGCACCCTCGGCGGGGACTTCGCGGCGCAACGCGTCGCCAGGGCCACCCTGTCACCGGGTCTGGACGAGCAACAGCTCGACCGGCTCACCAAGATCGGCGCGTCCGCCCTGCCGGACGTCGTCGCCCGCTACGCCGACGTCTGGAACGAGGGGGTCGAGGATGCCCCGGCCGTCAGTGACTACACCGGACCGGTGCTCGTCATACGCGGCGGCGCAGACGCATTCGTGACCGAACAGCTCCTCGACACCATCACCCCGCGATTCCCCCAAGCCAGCACCGAGGTCATCGATCGCGCCGGGCACTGGCTGCACGTGGAATGCCCGGACGAGGTCGCCGCCATGATCCTCGAACTCAGTGACGCGATCGTCGGCGAACGTGGCGCGGCTGGCTGGCGGCGCAGTTTCGCCGAGAAGTCACGGGACGCGTTCGCCGACGACTTCGCCGACGACATCGTGTTCGAGGCGACCACCCTGGCCAAGCGGGTGCAGGGTAAGGAGCGGGTCGCCACCATCCTGGGTGCGGCGAGCTCCATCTACGAATCGCTCGAGTTCACCGCCGAGGCCCACAGCGGGGCGACGAGTTATCTGCAATGGCGTGCAACCGCTTTCGGTGGCATGGAGATCAAGGGCATCACGGTGCTCGAACGAGATGCCCGCGGCAAGGTGGTCGCCGCTGCGATCCACCACCGTCCGCTGGACGCGGTATTGCGATTCGCCGCCGAGATCCGCGACCGAGCCGCCGGCACGATCCCCGCGGACCACTTCCTCGAGGCGACATCATGAGCGCGCCACTGCAGTACAAGCTCTTCGTCACCGGCCAGATCCCGCAATCGGGGCGCGGGCCGCTGCCCGACGGCAGCACCCGCATGTGGTCGCCCATCACGTCGACGCTGATCCTGGGCACCCAGGACGCGGTCCTCGTCGACCCGCCGCTCACCAACGCCCAGGCGGCCGAGGTCGGCGATTGGATCGAGGCCTCGGGGCGACGGCTCAGGCAGATCTACGTCACCCACGGCCACGGGGACCATTGGTTCGGAGCGATTCCCCTGCTCGAACGGTTTCCCGGCGTCGCGGTGCGGGCCACCGAGGGCACCACGAAACACATGGCCGCCCAAAACAGTGCGGGCTTTCGCGCGGAGTTCTGGGACGCCGTCTTCCCGGACCAACTCCCTTCGGGTGACGTCGACGTCGACGTCGTCGACGAGAGTGGGTTCGAACTCGAAGGTGCTGCGCTAATGCCGGTCGAAGTGGGGCACACCGACACCGACGCGACGACGATGCTGCACGTGCCCGACATCGGGCTGATCGTGGCGGGCGACGTCGTCTACAACGGAGTGCATCAGTACCTGACGGAATCCGGCGGCGTGGCGGGTGTCGACGAATGGCTGGCGGCCCTCGACGTGGCCGAGGCCCTGCGCCCCGCCACGGTGATCGCCGGCCACAAGACAGCCCGGGCGTTCGACAACCCCTCGCAGATCCAGTCGACGCGAAGGTATCTGACCGACGCCCGCGAACTGCTCGAGTCGTCGACGCACGCGGAGGAGTTCTACAAGCGCATGCTGGCGCGGCACCCGCACCGGCTCAATCCCGGTGCACTCTGGGGTGCCGCGATCACCCTCTTCCCGGAGGGCTGATGGAGCTCAAAAACCGCCCTTACCTGCGTTGACAGGAAGGCGGTTGTGGCGGTGACGGAGGGATTTGAGATCTAAGCGGGGTGCGCGGCCAACCGCGATCCGTCGCACGTCGACGACGCGGGCCAGTGCCGGCTCGACCGAGTTGGGGCACGGGACACACCGCCTTTGGCAACGGCGCGCACTTCTTCATCGGGGCGGCGCTCGTCTGCTTGGGGGCGACGATCGTGCTCGGCTTCGCGTACCAGTGGGCGCGAGGAGCGTAACGATTGTCTTGACCCTACGATTAACGAGATACACGCAGGTCACCAGCGACCTGGGTGACGCTCTGACCGGATACCGAGTAGGAGGAACCGGTGAAGGTGAAGCTTGCCGGGCTGCTGCTGGGCATCTTGGCTGTCGTCGCGGCCGCGCCAGCGGCCCACGCCGATGCGCCCAACATCACTCAGCAACAGGCCGACACGATATGCCTCTGGCTGCGTGACCCGTCGTGGACGATGGCGAAGATCGAAACGTCGACCGGCGCCATGCTGGCCAAGGGCAACCCCAAGTTCGCGGGTAAACCGGACGTCCAGAAAGCCATCACGGCGGCCATGTCGGGCAGCTGCCCCTACGTCGCCAATCAGCGGCCGCTTCAATCCAGCGGATGAAAGTAGCCCCTCCACCTGCGAGAACAGGTTCGGGGCTATGGCGGTGGCGGAGGGATTTGAACCCTCGGACGGGGGTTACCCGTCACACGCTTTCGAGGCGTGCTCCTTAGGCCGCTCGGACACGCCACCGTCGGGCAGCCTACCGGTCGGAGTCCGGTCGACGGAAATCGCGCCGAGCGTGACGCCACTGCGAAGAATCCGGCGCAATTTCGCAGTGGCGTCACGTTCGGCGAGCGCTCATCGCTGCCTGGCGAAGAACTCCTGCACCGGCGCGGCGCACTCGTCGGCGAGCACGCCGCCCCTGACCTCGGGCCGGTGCGTGAGCCGCCGGTCGCGGACCACGTCCCACAATGAGCCCACCGCGCCGGTCTTGGGCTCCCAGGCACCGAACACCACGCGGGCGATCCGGGCCATCACCAGGGCCCCGGCGCACATCGTGCAGGGCTCGACGGTGACGGCGAGCGTCGCTCCCTCCAGCCGCCAGCCGTCGCCGAGCACTCGCGCGGCCGAACGCATGGCGAGGATCTCCGCGTGGGCGGTCGGGTCCCCCAGCGCTTCGCGGGCGTTGGCCGCCCGGGCCAGCTCGGTCCCGTCGGGCCCGAACACGATCGCGCCGATCGGCACGTCACGGGGACCGGCGGTACCGGCGACTTCCAGCGCAAGGCGGATCAGCGCCTCGTCTGCCGGGACGTCGTCCCTCACCGATCGAGTTTGTCCAGCACCGCCGACATTTCGTCGGCAAAGCCCATCTCCTGGGCGATCCTGGCGAGCTGCTCGTCGGCGTAGTCGTCGTCGGCCAGGATGATGCTCAGCACGCCCTCGTTGAGGCCGATGTCGGCCAACAAGCCCAGGTCACCCTCCTCGAACGGGTCCTCGTCATCGAGGTCGTCGGGGTCGAGTTCGGCGTCCAGTTTCTCCAGCACCTCGGCGGCGATGTCGTACTCGAGCGCCGCGGTCGCATCGGACAGCAGCAGCCGCGTTCCCGCAGGTGCAGGCCGGACGATCACGAAGAACTCGTCGTCGACGTCGAGTAGCCCGAAAACCGCGCCGGCGCTGCGCAATTCCCGCAGCTCCGTCTCGGCGGCACTCAGACTGCCCAGCGCGGCACGGCGCATCGGCGCGCACCGCCACTTGCCGTCCTCGCGGACGACTGCGACGCCGAAGCCGTCGGGGAGATCCGCGGCCCGGTTCTTCGCCTGCGCTCGCTCTGCTCCCATGAAAACAACGCTAGTCCCAGACCTTGGGCTTTGACCAGCTATGGACCCGAAGCCTGACGCAGGCTCACAGACACGGTATGCCAACCTTGGCGGGTGACCACTTCGGTGTGCGTGCTGGGCCTGGGGTTGATCGGCGGATCGGTGATGCGGGCCGCGAAGACGGCAGGCAGGGAAGTCTTCGGCTACAACCGGTCGATCGACGGTGTCGAAGCGGCCCGGTTCGACGGTTTCGACGCCACCGATCGCATCAACGACGTCCTGGCCCGGGCCGCCGCGACCAATGCGCTGATCGTCCTCGCGGTTCCCATGCCCGCGCTGCCGATGATGCTCGATCACATCCGAAGCGCTGCCCCGCAGTGCCCGCTCACCGACGTCACCAGCGTGAAAGTGGCTGTGCTACAGGCGGTCCAGTCCCACGGCCTGGCGAGCTCGGTTCGTCGGCGGACACCCGATGGCGGGCACCGCGCAGTCGGGTTGGGCGGCGGGCAATCCGCGACTGTTCGTCGGCGCGCCGTGGGTGCTCAGCGTCGACGACGGCGTTGCCCCCGACGTGTGGGCGACGGTGATGCAGCTGGCCCTGGACTGCGGCGCCGTCGTCGTCCCGGCTCGCTCCGACGAGCACGACGCCGCGGCCGCCGCCATCTCGCACCTCCCCCACCTGATCGCCGAAGCGCTCGCGGTGACGGCAGGCGACGTCCCGCTGGCGTTCGCGCTGGCCGCGGGGTCGTTCCGGGACGGCACGCGGGTGGCCGCCACCGCACCCGACCTGGTGCGCGCCATGTGCGAGGCGAACTCCGGTCAGCTATCCGGCGCCCTCGACCGCACCATCGACCTGCTGACCACGGCACGGAACCACCTGGTGCAGGGGCAACCGGTGGCCGAACTCGTCGAAGCCGGTCACGCCGCTCGGATGCGCTACGACAGCTTCGGCAGGTCGCAGATCGTCACGGTCACGATCGGAGCCGAGAACTGGCGCGAGGAACTCGCCGCCGCGGGCCGCGCCGGCGGGGTGATCAGATCCGCTCTGCCAGTCCTGGATAGTCGAGGATGAACCCCTCGTCGTCCACCGAGATGGTGGTGTCGGCGACGGGAGAGACCAGTTTGATGCCCGCGCCCGGGCCCGCGCTGCTGTAGCTGATGGCCACCTGCTCGACGGACAAGTCCGGCAGCCGCACGTACACCACGGACAGCGCGATCGATTCGGCCCGCTCATACAGACCGGTGCGGCGGATCGGCAACGCGTTGAAGAACGGGCTGAAGATCACGTCGACGTCCAACGCGCCGTCGTAGGCCGCGCGCTTGGACTGGTTCTGGTGATCTTGAACCAGCCACATGTTCTCTTCGTCGCGGGCGATGGACAGCTGCCGTTCGCGCTCGGCGAGGGTGACCGTCAGCGAGAGGCGCTTGGTGGCTCCACGATCGTCGGTGACCAGGTCGTAGGACGCGCTGAACGCGGGATGCGACGGCGTCGCCGCGGCGACGATCCTGCCGTAGGCCTTGATGCGGTAGCCGGACAACTGCACCCGCACGGACTCCATCCGGGGAACGTCGTGCGCGCGCCAGGTCAAGATCGCGGGCCATGCGTCGTCGGTGGCCTCGGAGCTGGGTGCTGCACTCACCCCTCTACCGTAGGCGACGGGCCTCCCCGTTCGTACCCACCTCGGGAACTCGATTCAGATCGGGACGCGCTCGCCGACTCCAGCGCCACTTCGTCGCTGATCAACGGCTGCGGCATCCGCCGGAACCGCTCGGTTCCCGGCTCCGACATCCACACCGCGAACGCGAGCGCGGCGTCCAGTATCAGCGCGAGCGCGGTCACCATCAGCGCGCCGACCAGAGCCAGGTAGAACTGACGCACCTTGATGCCGTCGATCAGGTAGCGGCCGAGACCGCCCAGGCTCGCATACGCGGCGATGGTGGCCGTCGCGACGATCTGCAGCGTCGCGGTGCGCAGGCCACCGAGAATGAGTGGCAACGCGTTGGGCACCTCGACGCGCAGCAGCACCCTGGACTCCGTCATGCCCATCGACCTGGCGGCGTCGACCACCGCACGATCGACGTTGGCGATGCCCGAGTAGGTGCCCGCGAGCAGCGGCGGAATGCCCAACAGCATCAGCGCGACGGTCGGCGGCACCAGGCCAAGACCCCAGAGCAGCACGCCCAGCAGCAGCACGCCGAGGGTGGGCAGCGCGCGCAATGCGTTGACACCGGTGACGACGAGGAACGTGCCGCGGCCGGTGTGCCCGATGATCATCCCGATCGGGATGGCGATCAGTACCGAGAACACCACGGCGACGGCGGTGTACTGCAGGTGTTCGAGGATGCGCGCGCCCAGGCCGGCGGGGCCGCCCCAGTTGGCCGCCGTGAAGATGTAGGACAACGCCTGCTGCAGGAAGTTCACGTCGCCACCACGCTTGTTTCCCCCGTCGCTTCGCTCGCCCCTGCTGCGCGCCGGCGCACGTGGTTGGTTCTGGTCCAGGGCGTGACGAGTCTGCCCGCCAGCATGATCAGGCTGTCGACGACGACCGCCAGCACGAAGATGGCGATGATGCCCGCGATGATCTGATCGCTCTTGTCGGCCTGATAGCCCTCGGTGAACCAGGTGCCAAGGCCGCCGATCCCGATCACCGAGCCGACTGCCACCATCGAGATGTTGGTCACTGCGACCACCCGAAGACTCGCGACGAGCACCGGAATCGCCAGCGGCAGTTCCACTTTCAGGACCCGAATGAACGGGCGGTAGCCGACGGCGGTGGCGGCGTCCAGCACCGCGGCTGGCACCGCGTCGAGCGCCTCCGGCACGGCGCGCACCAGGAGCGCGACGGTGTAGAGCGTCAGCGCCACGATGACGTTGGCCTCGTCGAGGATCCGGGTCGGGATGAGCAATGGCAACACGACGAACAGCGCGAGCGACGGAATCGTGAAGACGATGCTCGCGGTGACCGTCGTGATCCGTCGCAGCACCGTCTTCCGCTGCACCAACGCGCCCAGCGGCAGCGCGATCAACAGCCCGAGCACCAACGGGATCAGTGACAGCCGCAGGTGGATCAACGTCAACACCCAGGCCTTGTCGAGGTGGGTCAGCAGGTAGTGCACGGCGTCAACCCACTCCCTGGTCGCTGCGCTCCTGCCCTCCGGAAACCTGGCGCTGCTCGTTCAACGCGGCCAGCACGTCGGCGGCCTTGATCCCGCCGAGCACCTGCCCGGCGTCGTCGACGGCCACGCCAAGGCCCGCGGGCGAGGACAGCGCCGCGTCGAGCGCCAGCCGCAGCGTGCCATCCGGGCGGAACAGCGACCCACCCGCAATGGTGCTGTCGTACAACGCACTTCCGTTGCGATGCAGTTCGACGCCGTCGGCGTTGATCCACGCGAACGGCGTGCCATCGTGCCTCGTCACCAGAACCCAGTCGGCGGGTCCGAGGGTGAGCGCGTCGATTCCGGCCTCGGGGACGCGATGGACGTCGTGCAGCGGGAGTCCCGTCGCCTCGAAGAACTGCAGACCCCGGTAGCCACGGTCGGCACCGACGAATCCGGCCACGAAGTCGTTGGCCGGGTTGGACAGTAGCCGCGCGGGCTCGTCGTACTGCTGAAGCACGCCGCCGCGGCCGAACACCGCGACCTTGTCGCCGAGCTTGATCGCCTCGTCGATGTCGTGGGTTACGAACACGATGGTCTTGCGCAATTCGCTTTGTAGCCGCAGGATCTCGGTCTGCAGCTCCTCGCGCACCACCGGGTCGACGGCACTGAAGGGCTCGTCCATCAGAAGGATCGGCGGATCGGCCGCAAGCGCGCGTGCCACGCCGACGCGCTGCTGCTGACCGCCCGAGAGTTGAGCCGGAAAGCGGTTGGCCAACTTGGGATCCAGCCCGACCCGTTCGAGCACGCCGAGCGCGGCCTTGCGGGCACTGCGCCGGGACTCGCCCTTGAGCACCGGCACGGTCGCGACGTTGTCGATCACTCGCAGATGGGGCATCAGGCCCGCACTCTGGATCACGTAGCCGATGCCGAGTCGCAGCTTGACGGCGTCGACCTTGGTGACGTCCTTGCCGTCCACGGTCAGGACGCCCGACGTGGGATCGATCATCCGGTTGATCATCCGCATGGACGTGGTCTTGCCGCAGCCGGACGGGCCGACGAACGCCGCCAGCGTGCCATCGCGAACGTCGAGGGTCAGATCGTCGACGGCGACGGTGCCGTCGGGGTACTCCTTGGTGACGTGCTCGAAGGTGATCATCGATCCATCCCTAGAGGGGCTTGTCAAAGCCGTTGGCCTGCACCCATTTATCCGCCGCCTCGTCCGGATCGATGCCGGCGTTGCCCGAAACGTCGGCGTTGAGCTGGGTCAGCGCCGCGGTGGTCAGTTTCGCCGATACCGCATCGAGCACCGTCTTGAGCTGATCCGACATCTTCTGCGAGGCCACCAGTGGCACCACGTTGGCGGCCAGGAAGTTGTTCTTCGGATCCTCGAGGACGACCAGGTTGTTCTGCGGGATCGCCGGTGAGGTGCTGAAGATGTTGGCCGCGGTGACCGTGCCGTCGACGAGTGCTCGCACGGTGGCGGGGCCGCCACCGTCGCTGATCGCGACGAAGTTGGCGGGGGTGACGTCGAGGCCGTACTTGGCCTTCAGGCCTGGCAGCCCCACCGGCCTCGTCTGGAACTCGGACGGCGCGGCGAACTTGACCTCCGGCGAGTGTGCGGCGAGGTCCGCGATGGTCTTGAGGTTCCACTTCTTGGCCGTCGCCTCGGTGACGGTGACGGTGTCGGTGTCCGCCGCGGGCGACGGCGTCAGGATCGACAGGTCGCCGGGCAGCTTCCGAAGCAGCGCCAGCTCGACGGCATCTGCGGTGGTGACGGTGGCCTTGGGGTCGAAGTAGAGCAACAGATTTCCGGTGTAGTCCGGCACCAGGTCGATCGAGTGGTCCTTGACCGCCGGAATGTAGGTTTCCCGGCTGCCGATGCCGAACTGCCGTCCGACGGTGAAACCGTTGGCTTCCAGGGCCTTGGCGTAGATCTCGGCGATGATCTTGGACTCCGGGAAGTCCGCCGAGCCCACCACGATCGACTTGAGGTCGCCGGACACCGCGCCCCCGCCGAGTGGGTTGGCACTGCCGCAGGCTGCGGTGACGAGAGCCAAGGCGGCTACGAGGCTGGCCAGAATCCGGTGGTGCACGGATCGTCGCGCGGGGTTCATCGGAACGTCCTTTCGGCGTCACGTGCCTCCCGAGACCCTAACGGCCCTCACAGCGTGTTGCCGGACTTTGCCTCGTGGTGAGGCTGGTCATTGTGGTTTCATTCACCGGTTCGCGGGGCAAGATGGAGCCATGAGTACCGACCCGCAGGTGCCGCCCGTGCCGCCAGCCCGGCTTGAGCAGCCGGGCCTCCACGGGCAAACAGTCCCGGAGCTGCCGGCAGCAGCCGAGGCCGCGCCAAGGCCGCCGCCACCAGAAGACGCGGTGAAGTTCACCCGCGCTGGGGCGCTGTGGTCGGCGCTGATCGTCGGCATGGTGGTGTTGATCCTGTTGCTGGTCTTCATCATGCAGAACGGGGATACGACGACCGTGCACCTGTTCGGCTGGGATTGGCAGCTTCCGGTCGGCGTGGCGCTCCTGTTGGCCGCGATCGCGGGCGGCGCCTTGACGTTCCTGGTCGGGACCGCGCGCATTCTTCAGCTGCGCCGGGCAGCCAAGAAGAACCTCAAGGCCGGGCTCCTGTAGCTACCGGATCGACACCAGGTCGGGAGTCGAGTCGTTCGGTAGCAGGCCGTCAACCACCGCCGTCACGTACGCAGAGTTCAGCGTGATCGAACCGTTGTGGTTGTCGAGGAACGCGGTGTCGGCGGCGTCACGGCCCGTGCAGATCCGGACCAACGTCTGCCGCGGCGCCAGGCACGTCGCGTCGACCACCCGCCACTGCCCGTCCACGAACGCCTCGGCGACGGCGTGGAAGTCCATCGGATAGAGGCCCGGCGCGTACACCGCGACCATCCGGGCGGGCACGTTCACCGCGCGCAGCAGGGCGATCACCAGATGGGCGTAGTCACGGCAGACGCCCCGGCCGGCGAGCAGGGTGTCGACGGCACCGTCGATCGGATCCGACGAGCCCGGCACGTAGAAGAGCCGGGTGCCCACCCACGACGACACCCTCGCCAGCAGCGTCGCGGAGTCGGAGTACGAACCGAACTCGGTGGCGGCGAAGCCGAAGAACTTGTCGGCCTCGGCGTAGCGGCTCGGTCGCAGATAGGTGGACATGTCGATCTCAGTGACGGGCGGGGGGTCGACCTCGCCGATGACCGTCGCGGAATAGCTGGCCAGGAGCTGGCCTTGTCCGGCGTCCAACTTGTGGATGCGGTTGCCGTGGTCGCCGATTATCTCCTTGGCCTGAATCTCGTTGCCGTTCAACGTGAATGACAAGGTTTCGAAGACCTGCGCGCCGGGTTGCGGGCCGACGGCGATCTGGAATTCGAGAGTGCTCGCCTCCTCGACGTAGACGTTGAGTTCGGCGCCGACTCGGCGCGTCAAGGGAGAAGACGGCATGCCCATACCCATACCCCACCATGGGGTTGGCCAATCCGCGAGCCGGCTCAGCCCAGCGCCGTCAGGCCCATCGCGACGAGCGGCGGGATGGCCTCACCCAACTTGACGCCGTATTCCGAACCCCCGGCCATCCGGTCGCGGAACTGGATGCCCGCGGCGATGATCGCCAACTTGAAGTACGCCAGCGCCATGTAGAAGTCCCAGTGCGCCAACGGCTGATCCGCGGCCACCGAGTAGCGGTGCGCCAGGTCGTCGGCCGACGGCATCAGCGGCGACGACCACGCGGCGTCGGCATGCACCATGTCGAACATCGGGTGCCGGTACACGCACATCAACGCGGCGTCGCTGAGCGGATCCCCCAGCGTCGACATCTCCCAGTCGAGCACCGCACGCACCTTGGTGGCGTCGACGGCGTCGAGCATCGTGTTGTCGATCCGGTAGTCGCCGTGCACGATCGCGCTGCGGCTCTGCGCCGGAATCGCCTCGCCCAGCTTGGCGTGCAGCAGCTTCACGTCCGCATCGCGCGGATCGTCCTCGAGCTTGACCAGATCCCACTGCGAACCCCACCGCCGCACCTGCCGTTCGAGGTACCCGGTGGGCTTGCCGAAGTCGCCGAGCCCGACGGACTCCGGGTCGATCGAGTGCAGGTCGGCCAGCACCTTGATCAGCGCGTCGACGCACGCCTCGATGGTGGCCTGGTCGCCGAGCGCCTCCAGTTCGGCGGCGTGGCGGACCACGCGGCCCGGCACGTAGTCGACCATCTGGAACGGGGCGCCCAGCACCGAGTCGTCGTTGCGCATCGTCACCGCATGCGCAACCGGCACCGGGGTGTCCTCCAGCGCGGCCACCACCTTGTACTCGCGGGCCATGTCGTGAGCCGACGGTGTGAGACCGTGCAGCGGCGGCCTGCGCAGCACCCACTTCGACGCATCGTCGAACACCAGGAACGTCAGGTTGGATCGGCCACCGGAGATCAGGTCCGCGCGCAGCTCACCGGCACGCGCTACGCCGATGGACCGGAGGTGCTTGTCGAGTGCACCGAGATCCAGGCCATCGTGGGTCGAGGAAGTCACCCGATCTGTTTACCATCGCTGATTCCGCGGGAGCAGGTCCCATACGTGTTCGGTCCCGTTCACCGACGCGACCCCGAGGTTTCCGCCTCGGGACTTCAGCAAGCGGGTGATGCCCGCGTAGTCGACCTGGACACACAGCAGCCGCGCGGTCTGCATGATGTCGTGCACCAGCGCGTTGATCACGCCACCGTGGCTGAACAGCGCGACGGTGTCCTCGTGCTCCGCGCCGGCCACGATGTCGGCGACGCCGGCCTTGACTCTGGCGATGAACGCGTCCTCGTCCACGTTGCCAGGCAGGTGCCCGTCGATCAGACGCTGCAGGTCCTCCCGCGAGGCCTCCTCGATCGGCGTGTAGTGGGTGAGCTCGTAGTCGTACTCGGCCAGCCGCTCGTCGACCTCGATCGTCATCCCCAGGGCGTCGGCCACCGGTTGGGCGGTCTGCATCGCGCGCCGCTGCGGACTGCTGACGATCCGTGCGATCGGGAACCGCGCCAACGCGTCGGGCAGACGCTTGGCCTGCTCGATGCCGTCCTCCGACAGGTCCGGATCCGAACCCTGGCCGGGCTCGCTGCGCAGCGGTAACGCATGTCTGATCACCAACAGTTGCATGCGTGACACGATAGGACGCGTGCGCGCATTCGCCTGCCCGGTGTGCAACGCCTTCACCCCATTCGAGGCGCACTGCTGCAACGCGTGCAGTACCGAGCTGGGTTTCCACCTACCGTCCAAGGCGTTGTTGGCGCTCGACGACGGCGGCGTGACGATCGATGGCGTGCGCTGGGTGCGGTGTACGCAGCACGAGACGTTGGACTGCAACTGGCTCGCGGAGTCCGAGCAGTCAGAGTACGAACGCGGACGCTGTCTGGCCGGCTCGCTGATCCGACGGGAGCCCGTCGCCGACGACACGATCGCCAGGGAGAAGTTGGTCCCGACGACGGTGGCGTTGCGCAGGCTGGTCTACCAACTCGATGAGCTCGGGCTGCCGATCGAGCCGTTCTGGCGTCGCGAGGGCGGGCTGGCCTTCGACCTGCTGTCCAGCTACACCACCGGCGAGAAGGTGGTCATCGGCCACGCGAACGGCGTCATCACCATCGACCTGGTCGAATCCCTCGACGACTATCGCGAGTCGCTCCGGGTGAAGCTTGGCGAGCCGTACCGCACCATGCTCGGCCACTTTCGGCACGAGGTCGGCCACTACTACCAGCACGTGCTCGTCGAAACCGGTTCCGGCGCAGACAAATACCTGGCCGAGTGCCGCGCGCTGTTCGGCGACGAAGGGGCGAGCTACTCCGACGCGATCGCCAGGCATTACGAGTTCGGCCCGCCCGCGGATTGGGGCGAGACGTTCATCTCCGAGTACGCCACCATGCACCCGTGGGAGGACTTCGCCGAGTGCTTCGCGCACTACCTGCACATCGCCGACACCATGGACACCAGCCGTGAGGCGGGCATGGTGCTGCACGCCGACCGGGTCCGCTTCGACGCGCCGCGCGACATCGTTCCGCTGGAATCCTACGACGATGCCCCGATCGAGCTCTTGCTGTTCGACTGGCGGTGGATGGCGATGTTCTTCAACCGGGTGAACACCGCGATGGGCAAGAATCCCTTGTACCCGTTCGAGATTCCCCCGGCGGTGGTAACCAAGCTCGGGTTCATCCACCGGGTGATCCGCGAGACGGCCCGCGCCGCCGAGGACTAGGAACATCACATGGGTTATGCAGACCAACTGTTCGACCTGACCGACCGGGTCGTGCTCGTCACCGGCGGCAGCCGAGGGCTTGGCCGCGAGATGGCGTTCGCGGCGGCCGAGTGCGGCGCCGACGTCGTCATCGCGAGCCGCAACCTGGAGTCGTGTGTGATGACGGCCGAGGAGATCTCGGCCTCGACCGGCCGTGCCGCATTCCCCTACCAGGTGCACGTCGGCCGGTGGGACCAGCTCGACGGTCTCGTCGACGCGGCCTACCAACGGTTCGGCAAGGTCGACGTGTTGATCAACAACGCGGGTATGTCGCCGCTGTACGAATCGCTGTCGACGGTGACCGAGAAACTATTCGACGCCGTGGTGAACCTCAACCTGAAGGGGCCGTTCCGGTTGTCGGCGCTCGTCGGCGAACGGATGGTGGCCGACGGCGGCGGCTCGATCATCAACGTCAGCTCCACCGGGTCGCTGCGCCCGTCGGCGGAGATGTTGCCGTACGCGGCCTCCAAGGCCGGGCTCAACGCGCTGACCGAGGGACTCGCCAAGGCCTACGGCCCCACCGTGCGGGTCAACACCTTGATGGCCGGGCCGTTCCTCACCGACGTCAGCAAGGCGTGGGACATCGACGCCACGACCAGGGGTGCGCAGAGCTTCGCCCTCAAGCGCCTGGGCAACCCGGCCGAGATCGTCGGCGCCGCACTGTTCTTGGCTTCCGACGCCTCGAGCTTCGCCAGCGGGAGCAGCATCCGCGTCGACGGCGGAATTCCCTGACCGCTACGGCGTGACGATGTTGAAGGCGGGGTCGGGGCGGTCCAGCACGCCGAGCAGCGACGGCAGCGCGGTCGCATCACCGGCCACCTCCACGCCGGGCGACGTGGTGTCCCCAGCCGCGAACATCAACAGCCGCAGCTTGTTCGCCAGTGTCACCGTCGCCGTCGCGGACGTCGCGTCGGCCGGCACCTTGCGGTAGACCAGCACGCCGTTGCGCAGCGTGAGCCGGTAGTTGGTGGCGATGTCGCCGAACGTCACGTCGATGGCGAGGTCGAGGTCCCACGCCTTCGGTCCGTTGATGCTGATCGCCAGGCTGTCGAACATCTGCTCCGGGGTGAGCTGGCTCATCATCGACATCGACGCGGACTGCGTCGGCGTGCCGAAGTTGCCGTCGCGCAGTTCGGTGGCACCGGCGAGGAAGAAGTTGCGCCACGTGGCGTTCTCCGCGCCGTAGGCCATCTGCTCCAACGTGTCGGCGTGCAGCGCCCTCGCACCCGCGTGATTCTGATCGGTGAAGATGGCGTGATCGAGCAGCGTTGCCGCCCAACGGAAGTCGCCGTCGTCGAAGGCGCGCTGGGCGAGTTCGACGACGCGGTCGATGCCGCCGATGGCCTCGACGTAGCGCGGTCCGATGGCCTCCGGCGGGTGCGGCCACAGCCGGGCCGGGTTGCCGTCGAACCAGCCCATGTAGCGCTGGTAGACGGCCTTGACGTTGTGGCTGACCGAGCCGTAGTAGCCGTGCGTGTGCCAGGCCTCTTGTAGCGCGGGCGGCATCTGGAAGTTCTCGGCGATCTCGACGCCGGTATGCCCTTGGTTGAGCAGCCGCAGCGTCTGGTCGTGCAGGTAGGCGTACAGATCACGTTGCAGGGAAAGGAATTCGACGATGCGATCCTTGCCCCAGGTCGGCCAGTGGTGCGACGCGAACACCACGTCGGTGCGGTCGCTGAACGCGTCAATGGCCTCGGTGAGATAGCCCGACCAGCCGTGCGGGTCACGCACCAGGGCGCCGCGAAGGGTCAGCAGATTGTGCAGGTTGTGCGTGGCGTTCTCGGCCATGCACAGCGCGCGATACCGCGGGAAGTAGAAGTGCATCTCGGCGGGCGCCTCGGTGCCGGGCGCCATCTGGAACTCGATCTCGACGCCGTCGATGGTGTGGGTCTCGCCGGTCTCCTTGATGTCCAGGGTTGGCACGATGACGGCCACTTCACCCATCGAAGGGGTCTGCCCGAGGCCGCAGCCGACCTGCCCCTGCGGTCCGCGCGCCAGCACGGTGCCGTACATGTAGGACGCCCGCCGTGCCATCGCGGTGCCCGCGTAGACGTTCTCCTGCACCGCATGCTCGATGAAGCCCTCGGGGGCCAGCACCGACACCTTGCCCCCGTCGACGTCGGCCTGGGTCGTCACGCCGAGGACGCCGCCGAAGTGGTCGACGTGACTGTGGGTATAGATGACCGCGTTGACCGGACGATCCCCACGATGCGCGCGGTACAGCGCCAACGCCGCCGCCGCGGTCTCGGTGCAGACCAGCGGGTCGATGACGATGACGCCGGTGTCGCCCTCGATGAAGCTGATGTTGGACAGGTCGAGGCCGCGAACCTGATAGACGCCCTCCACCACCTCGTAGAGGCCTTGCTTGGCCGCCAGGGTCGACTGCCGCCACAAGCTGGGGTGGACGCTGATGGGTGCGTCACCGGACAGGAACCCGTAGACGTCGTTGTCCCACACCACTCGTCCGTCGGCGGCCTTGACCACGCACGGCTCCAGCGCCGCGATGAAGCCGCGGTCGGCGTCGGCGAAGTCGCGGGTGTCGGAGAACGGGAAGCCGTCGAGGTGTTCGGCGTGCGCGGACTCGATGACGGCGGTGGGCGGCTTCTGATCCATGCGGCCGACATTGCCACTTACGCGATACCGTCGGAGCGAATCGACACGATATTCACTCCGGCGTCAACCGGGGTCGGTGATGATTGACTGTGCCCATGAGCGGAACGCCTGCCGCCGGTTCGATCACCGTTTCCAGCGCGACCGCGATCGGCGTCGGCGGGATGATGGGCGCGGGCCTCTACACGCTGCTCGGCCTGGCTTCGACGACCGCCGGGGTGTGGCTGCCGGTGGCATTCCTGGTCGGCGGCGTGGTGACGGTCTTCAGCGTGTACTCCTACGCAAAGCTCGGCGCGAAGTACCCGAGCCGCGGTGGCGCCGCCCAGTTCCTCATCCGGTGCTTCGGCGACGGCGTGATCGCGGGCGGGCTCAACGTCTTTCAGTTCCTCGGCTGGATCATCGCGATGGCACTGTACTGCGCGGGCTTCGCAGGCTACGTCAGGGCGCTGCTGCCCTGGGAGACGCCTGCTTGGTCGGGCAAGCTCATCGGGATTGGCCTGATCGTCGCCGTCGTGCTGGTCAACATGGTGGGCTCGAAGCTGGTGGGTCGATCCGAATCGATCGTCGTCACCATCGAATTGGGGATCCTGGTGGTGTTCGCGGTGTTCGGGTTGATGAAGGCCGACCCCAGCCGCTTGGCCGAGAATGGTGATCACCACTGGCTCGGCGTGCTGTTCGCCGCGGGCCTGCTCTACGTCACCTACGAGGGATTCGGCGTGGTGACCAACTCCGCGGGTGACATGCGCGAGCCTGCCAAGGAGTTGCCGCGCGCGATGTTCTCGGCGCTGGCGATCGTGGTGGTGGTCTACGTCGTGATCAGCGCGATCGTTGTGATGATCCTGAGCCTGCAGTCGATGGACGTCAATCAGGGACACGTGCTCTCGGAGGCCGGCGCCGCGGCGATGGGCCACGTCGGGTTCGTGGTCATCGGGGTCGCGGCCTTGCTCGCGACGGCTTCCGGGGTGAACGCCACCATGTACGGCGACGCCAACCTCGCCTTCATGGTCGCGAAATCAGGTGAACTGCCAGTCGATTTCACGCGCGGAGTGTGGCGCGGCGGGACCGTCGGATTGCTCGTCGCTGCGGTGTTGACGGCGCTGTTCGTGGTGTTCTTCCCGCTGTCGGCAGTCGGCTCGATGGCCAGCCTGGCGTTCCTCATCGTGTACGGCACGGTCAGCGCCGGGCATCTGCGGGTGTACCGCGACACCGGCGCCAAACCGTGGCTGCTGGTTCTCGCGGTGGTGCTGAACGCCGCGTTGTTCGCGCTGCTGCTTGGCTTCACCATTCACACCGGCCCGCCCAGCACGTGGATCACGCTGCTGGCCGTCCTGGTGTTGAGCTTCGTGTTCGAGATCGTCTACCGGAAGCGCACGGGGCGTTCGCTCAGGGTTCAACCCGTGGTGACGTAGTCGCTGACCACACAGGACCGCGTGCGGGTGCGATCGAGGAACCTGGCCTCGTCAGCGGCGACGCGTTCGCCGGCGCCTCCCGCGGTCACCGCACCGAGCCAGGACTGGAATGCGTCGCGGTCGGCGAAGACTTGCTCGGTCACGACGTCGAAGTCGATGTTCGCCTCGCCGAGGTTCAACGCGTCTCCGCGCTGCAGGTAGTGCCGCTTGTACACCACGGGCGGCGGGGCCAGGCTCAAAATCAGTGGTACATGGTGATTCTCGTAGTAGTCGACGAACTCCTCGGCGGGCATGCCGTCGCGTTTGACGAGATAGCTCAGAATCTTCAGCACCCTGTTACAGTAACCGGGGAGTTCCCCGATTAGCAAGTACGAGTCAGGACCGCGATGCCGCAGCCGCCGCCCACAACTGCACGCTTCGGACTGGATCGTCTCGTCCATCCGCCGTTGCGGGCCGACGCACGGCGCAACTACGAGGCGCTCCTGGCTGCAGCCGACGAGCTGTTCACCACCGACGGTCCCGAGGCCTCGCTGGACAAGATCGCCCGCCGCGCCGGCGTCGGCAATGCGACGCTGTACCGCCACTTTCCGGACCGTCGCGACCTGTTGGTCGCGGTCTGCGTCGGCGACGTCAAGGCACTGTGCGAGCTCGGCGAAGGGCTGCACGCCGAACCCGATGCGGGGCACGCACTCGCCCGCTGGCTACGCGCCTACATCGACCACGTCAGCGCGAAACACGGTCTGGCGGCCGCATTCGCCACCGGTCGTCGCGACGACTCGGAACTCGTCGAGGCGTGCCAGGCGGCGGTGGGCGCCATCGGCACGTCGCTGTTACGACGGGCCAAACACGACGGCGCGGTACGCGGCGACGTCGAACTGCCCGACATCGTCACCCTGGTGAACGCGATCGCGATGGCGACCGAGACCACCGCCGCCGACGAAGCGGACCGAATGCTGGCGATCGTCCTCGCCGGCATCGCGTCGCGCGATCACTCCTGACTGGCCAGCCATTGATCGCGGCGCCGGTTCGACGCGCGGGAGAGCCAGGCATCCTGGATCAGCTCGGTGAGTTCGGTCCTGCCGATCTCACCGAGTCGGCTGCCGCGCACCAGGATCGACGGGTGGTCGTCGAAACGGGACGTGGTGAAGAACGGCGAATCTGGGTCCTGCACGAGGGCCAACTTGTCGATCTCGGACTCGACCCAGATCATCACGACGTCGGGATACTTCTCCCCCGTCTCGGGATCCCGCGCGTCGGGCTGCGGGGTGCGGAAGAACACGAACGACTTGCCGCCCACCTGATAGACGGCGTTGCCCTTCGGACCCTCCACGCGGGTGACGTGCGGCATCGCCGCGGCGAGCTCGTGCACGTCGGCGACCCGGGCTGGACGGTCGTCCGCCGTTTGATCAGACACGATGCAACGTCACCTCGGAGAGCGCGGCGCCCTCGACCGTCGCGGTCATGTACGTACAGAACGGCTGACGCCGACGGTCGGTCGGCGAGCCGGGGTTGAGCAGCCGCAGCCCTGAATCCGCCGTGGTGTCCCAGGGAATGTGGCTGTGCCCGAACACCAGCACGTCGGTGCCGGGGTAGAGCCTCGCCATCCTGGCGTCGCGCCCGCCCGACGCACCCGTCTCGTGCACGACGCTGAACCGCAATCCGCCCAGTGTCGCGTCGGCCCGTTCGGGCAGCCGACGGCGCAGCTCGTCACCGTCGTTGTTGCCCCAACACGCGACCAATCGCTTGGCCCGAGCCTCGAGCTGATCGAGCAGCGACGGCTCCACCCAGTCGCCGGCATGCAGCACCACGTCGGCGCGGGCCACCTCGTCCCACACCGCGGCGGGCAGGTCGCGCGCCCGTTTCGGCACGTGGGTATCGGCGATCAACAGCAGTCGCACGGTCCCAATCTAACGGCGGCCGACGCACCGGTTGACCGTGCCGCTGATCGCCTACGACCTGGGTTGTCGACCCGGCTATCAGCAGAATCTGCAGGCATTGACGCCATTGAACATTCTGGGGTCTCGTCGAAGGGCTCACACCGTTGCTGGCCTCGGGGCCATCGGCTGTGGAAACCCTGGCACGGCTGGCTTGACATTTGCCACACGACTGGCCAACGATCTCTCCAGACTGGGAGTACTGGTGTTCACACGCAGAACCTCTTCGATCGTCGGCATCGCGGCCGTCGCACTGGTTGTGTTTGCCTGCTGGCTCATCGGCGGCTGGGGCGGTCCTGACGTAATTGCCGCCGTCAGCACCCTCGGATCGCTGGGTTTCACCATCTTCGCCTTCGGCTGTACCGCGACCGTGGCGCGCTTGCGGCGGGGAAGGCAGCGCCTGTCCTGGGGCGCACTGGCGGTGGCGCTGTGCGGTTGGATCGCCGGCAACCTCATCTGGACGTACTACACCCTGATCCTCCACTCCCCACCGCCGAACTCACTGACCGTCAACTTCGTCTACCTGCTCCTGCCCCTGGGCCTGTGCATCACCTGGGCGGTGAGCGCCCCGGGCGGCGGACTCGCACGGTTGCGGCCCGTGCTTGACGGCCTGATCGTCGCCGCGGCACTGTTTCTGATCCTCTGGGTGGTCGCGTTGAAAGACCTGTTCCAGGTCAATCGAAGCGGCGATCTCCAGCTGGCGCTGGCGGTGGCGCACCCGATCGCCGACCTGGTCATGATCACCATGGCGCTGGTGGTGATGACCAACGCGGCGCGGCCATACCAAATCACCATCGGATTGTTGACCGCAGGATTGTTCGCAATTGCAGCGGCCGACACCACCGTCGTATACCTCAACGTGCACGGGGCTCACAACGGCAACGTCGTCAACCTGCCCGTCATCTATTGGGCCAGCGGTCTGGTGCTGATCGGCACCAGCGCGTTGCGGTCCCTGCGCAACCCGCAGATCAACGCGGCAGTCACCGCACCAGCCGGGCGGATGATCTTTTGGCTGCCCTACGTGCCGCTGCCGTTCGCCATCGCGATCGGCATTGTCACGTTGTGGCCCGTGCCGCACGCGGCGCCGGTCCTCCTCACGGCCGCAATCCTGGTGGGCGCCGCGCTGGCGCGCCAATTCGTCGTGCTCGTCGACAACCGCCGCCTGCTCGAGACGGTGGCCGAGCAGGCGTTGCGAGATCCGCTCACCGGCTTGGGCAACCGGCTGTTGTTCTCCGACCGGCTCTCGCACGCGGTGCAATTGCGGCAGCGCGACGGGCGTGAGGTTGCGGTGTTGTCGCTGGATCTCGATGACTTCAAACTCGTCAACGACAATCTGGGGCACCTGTGTGGCGACGTACTGCTCAAGGAGGTGGCCGATCGACTCGTCAGCTGCGTGCCCACCTGGGACACCGTCGCGCGGCTCGGCGGGGACGAGTTCGCCATCCTCGTCGAGGACGGCGCACAGCCGGCCCCAGAGGTCGCTCAACGGGTTGTCGAGGTGTTCGACAAACCGTTCTTCCTCGACGGCGAGGAGGTCTACATCCACCCCAGTGTCGGGCTTGCGATTGCGAATTCGCCCGAAGACGAAGTGGTCTCGGCGGAGGAGCTCTTCAAACGAGCCGACCTCGCCATGTACACGGCAAAACGGGCGGGCACCGGCGGTGTGCAGGAATTCACCGGCGACATGCGCCACGTGGACCTCACCGAGCGCCGAGTTACCTGGTCCGACAACGGTAAACGGCGTCGGGCACCGATCGCCGGAATCCAACTCCTCGGTCAGCTGCGTCGGGCGATCGACGAACGCCGGCTCGTCCTCGTGTACCAACCAAAGATCAGCCTGTCGACGGGAGGCATCGTCGGCGTCGAAGCACTCGTTCGCTGGCCGCACCCCGAGCAGGGCTTGCTAACACCGCCTCAGTTCCTGCCCCTGGTGCGGCAGAACGGTCTGATGGGCGCGGTAAGCGATCTGGTGCTGACCACGGCCATCAATGACGCGGCCACCTGGTATGACGCGGACACCTGCAACGTGCCGGTGGCGGTCAATCTGTTCGCGCCGGCCTGGAACGATCTGACGCTGCCCGATCGCATGACTGCCGCGCTCGCCCAGGCGGGCGTGCCGTCGGCCGCCTTGTCGCTGGAGATCACCGAACACCTGCTGCTGGCCAACATTCGACGCGCCAGCATGGTGATTGCTCAGCTCCGTGCGAATGGCATAAACATCGCCATCGACGACTTCGGCAGCGGCTACGCGACCATGAGCTACCTCCGCGACCTGCCGATCGACGAACTGAAGCTCGACCGGCAGTTCATCGCTCCGATTCTGAGCAGCGAGCGCGCCGCCGCGATCGTTCAGTCGGTCATCGACCTCGCCCATGCGCTGGGCATCAGGTGCGTCGCGGAGGGCGTCGAGGATGCGGCGACCGCTGATCGACTCCGGAAGTGCGGCTGCGACGTCGCCCAGGGGCACTTCTTCGACCACCCGATGCCAGCGGACGCGCTGCGAGACCGCCTCAGGACTCCGTCAACAACTCGGCCATCTTCGGCATGATCGCCTGGATGCCCTTGAATGGCCGCAGCATCACCTTGAACGAGGTGATCTTGTCGTCGTCGTTCCAGGCGATCATGTCGATGCCGTTGACGTAGATGCCGTCGATGGTGGCGACGAACTCCAGCACTGCGGACTGGTCGCTGAACCACTGGCCGACGTAGTGAAAGTCCGTGCCCGCGAACATCTTCTCCGCGGCCCGCAGGTACATCGCCGTCTTGGCCTTGCCCCCTTGCGGGGTGAACACCGCCGGTGAGTAAAAGACGGCGTCGTCGGCCAGCAGGGCGTCGAGTTCGTCGGGCCGGTGGTTGTCGATGACGTCGATCCAGCGCTGGATCACCTGGGGTGTCATGGCCTCATCCTCGCAGTGTCAATGGGTGAACAGTTCGATGACCTGAACTTGGAGCTCCCCCACGAACCCACCGAGGATGGCGCCGACCGCGATCATCAGTGGCTCGTCGTCCTTGCAGACCGGCCGAAGGATCGACTCGTACTCCTCGTTGGTGAGCTGATTCATCTTCTCCACGATGGTGTTCTCCAGGTCGATCACGCCGGTGGCATAGTCCTGCGCCTCGAGCAGCGTCGTCGGCCCACCCGGAAAACGTAAACGTTGAGTGCGCCCGAAGGGATTCGAACCCCTAACCTTCTGATCCGTAGTCAGATGCTCTATCCGTTGAGCTACGGGCGCTTGGTGGTACTGGTCTTCAATTGTCACACTGACGTGAGTCAGCGCTGGCGGAGGCGAGAGGATTTGAACCTCCGGTCCCCTTTAAGAGGGACAACTCATTAGCAGTGAGTCCCATTCGGCCGCTCTGGCACGCCTCCTGAACGATCCGAGGGTACCGGATTCTCAAGTGAGCCCCGGCACCGCCGAGGGAGAAGCGTACACAGCCAGGTCAACGGAAGGCAAAGCACGGCGGAAGGGACCCCGTAGCCGGGCACCTAGACTGTCCGGGTGACCGCCCGCCTGCGCCCCGAGCTGGCCGACCTGCCCGCCTACACCCCGGGCATGACGGTGCCGGGTGCGATCAAGATCGCGAGCAACGAGACGGTCGACGGCCCGTTGCCCGGTGTGCGAGCCGCGATCGAGAAGGCCACCGAGAACATCAACCGTTATCCGGACAACGGGTACGTCGAGTTGAAGGAACGGCTGGCCAAACACGTCAACTTCGCACCCGAACACATCGCCGTCGGCGCCGGTTCGGTCAGCCTGTGCCAGCAGCTCATCCAGATCACCGCGTCCGTCGGCGACGAGGTGATGTTCGGCTGGCGCAGCTTCGAGATCTACCCGCTGCAGGTCCGCACCGCGGGTGCGACCCCGGTTCAGGTGCCGCTGACCGACTACACCTACGACCTCGACGCGATGCTGGCCGCCGTCACCGACCGAACCCGACTGATCTTCGTCTGCAACCCGAACAACCCCACCAGCACGGTCGTCGACCCCGAGGCACTGGCCCGGTTCGTCGCCGCGGTCCCGTCGGACGTGCTGATCGCCCTCGACGAGGCCTACGTGGAGTACATTCGCGACGATCTGCTGCCCGACAGTTTCGAGCTGGTCCGGGAACACAGCAATGTCGTTGTGCTGCGGACGTTTTCGAAGGCCTACGGGCTGGCAGGCCTACGCATCGGCTACGCGGTGGGCGACCCCGACGTCATCACCGCACTCGGCAAGGTCTACGTGCCGTTCACGGCGACCAGCGTGTCCCAGTCCGCGGCCATCGCCTCCCTCGACGCCGCCGACGAACTGCTCGCGCGCACCGACGCCGTCGTCGCCGAACGCGCCAGGGTCACCGCCACGCTGCGGCAGGCCGGCTTCACCGTCCCGCCGTCCCAGGCCAACTTCGTCTGGCTGCCGCTGGCCGAGCGCACCAACGACTTCGTGAACAGCGCCGCCGACAATCGGCTGCTGGTCCGCCCCTACGGACAGGACGGCGTCCGGGTCACCGTCGCCGCGCCGCACGAGAACGACGCCTTCCTGGACTTCGCCACCCGCTGGTTCTCCGTCGCACCAAAGAAGGACGACCGGTGAGCGCCACCCGCGACACCTTCGCCCAACTCAAGGCCCGCACGGGGCAGATCCCCGCAGCCGAGCTCGACGCGTTCTGGGCGACCCTGACGCCCGCGACCGTCGAGTTCATGATCGGCGACTGGCACGGCGGCGGATTCGACACCGGCCACCGGCTGATCAATTCACTGGAGGCGGCGCGCTGGTTCGGCAAGACGTTCACCTCGGCGGCCGACGTGAAACCGCTGATCTGCCTCGACGAGGACGGCAACAAGTTCTCCAACGTCGAACTCGGGAAGGGCGAGGCCACGCTGTGGGTCGAGGAGTTTCGCGGGGAGCGCGTCGCGACGATGGTCTACGACGGCCAGCCGCTGCACGACCACTTCAAGAAGGTCGACGACGACACGGTGATGGGCATCATGAACGGCAAGCACGCGATGCGCACCGGCAGCTACGGCTACTTCTATTTGGAACGCGTGTAGCGGCGGGCATGCAGCCCGTTGGGACGCAGGTACGCCTAGTGTTGCCCGCATGAGGACGCGTGTTCTGATCGCCGGGGCGGCCGTCGTGCTCGCCGTCGGGATCACCAGCTGCGAGCGCAGCATCCCCGGCACCGTGGCGATGACCACCGAGCCGGGGCCGAGCACCACTCGCAGCTCGGCACCGTCGACGTCGCGGCCGTCGACGTCGCGGCCAAGCACCTCGTCGGAGGTTCCGCCACCGTCGGATTCGCTCACCATGACGTGCAAGGACTACACCGACCTCGATCCGGACACCCAGACGGCCGTCGTCCAGGAAATCCTGACCCAGGAGGGCTCGGTGCTCGGCCCGCAGAACGCCGAGATCGCCAAGTCGCTGGCCGACGCGGTCTGCCAGTTCCTCCCCGACAGCACGGTCAGCGAGATCCTCCTCGGCGGCGGGCCTCCGTAGCCCGCTAGCCTGCCAGACATGGGCGAAGCGTATGAATCGGTCACCGTCGACATCGCCGACCACGTCGCACAGGTGACGCTGGTCGGTCCCGGCAAGGGCAACGCCATGGGGCCCGCGTTCTGGGCGGAGCTGCCCGTCGTATTCGCCTCACTGGACGCCGACCCCGACGTGCGCGCCATCGTGTTGACCGGCTCGGGCAAGAACTTCAGCTACGGCCTCGACCTGGCGGCGATGGGCGACACGCTGTCGGGGATGATGACCGACGGTGCGCTGGCCAAGCCCCGCGCCGAGTTCCACACGCGGCTACGCGGGATGCAGCAGTCGATCACCGCGGTCGCGGACTGCCGCACTCCCGTCATCGCCTCGGTGTCCGGGTGGTGCATCGGCGGCGGCGTCGACCTGATCTCCGCGGTCGACATCCGCTACGCCAGCGCCGACGCGAAGTTCTCGGTACGCGAGGTCAAGCTCGCCATCGTCGCCGACGTGGGCAGCCTGGCCCGGCTGCCGCTGATCCTGTCCGAGGGGCACCTGCGCGAGCTGGCTCTGACGGGCAAGGACATCGACGCGTTACGGGCCGAGAAGATCGGCCTGGTCAACGACGTCTACGCCGACGCCGAGGCGTCGCTCGCCGCCGCACACGCCACGGCCAAGGAGATCGCCACCAACCCGCCGCTGGTGGTGCAGGGCGTCAAGGACGTGCTCGACGAGCAGCGCACCGCGCAGGTGTCGGCCAGCCTGCGCTACGTCGCGGCGTGGAATTCGGCGTTCCTGGCGTCGAAGGACCTAACCGAGGGGATCACCGCGATGTTCGCCAAGCGGGCGCCCGAGTTCAAGGGCGAGTAACGCCGAACCACACGTTCGTCACCACGTCGGTGTGCGTGACGCTCATCGGCTCCAACGGCACGCGCATGCCGCCCGGGCGGTCGAAGTCACCGGCGAGCCACGTCGGCGGTGAACCACAGCGCGATGGCATGCGCCACCAGACCGACGGCGATCGCGACGAAGTCGAAGACGTAGTGCCACGCGGGACTTGAACCAAGCGTCCATCACGGCAGATTTGGACCGCTGCGACCGCGCTTGTCCGTTTCGTCGAAGTACTAATTGCCGGGTGCGTCAACTGGCAGCATCACAGGAATGGCCAAGCCGAAGAAGACCACCGCAGCCAAGAAACCAGCCAAGAAGGCGCCCGCGAAGAAGTCGAGCACGAAGACCGCCGAGCCGGCACCGGTCGCCACCGCTCCTGCGCCGCACCTGGCGCGCGAGCAGCTGCCCATGCCCGATGCCAAACACGTCGGTCTCACGACCTACGACGCAAAGGATCCCAACACGAAGTACCCGCCCATCACCACGCTGCGGCCGCCCGAGGACGCGCCGAACGTGCTCATCGTCCTGATCGACGACGTCGGCTTCGGTGCGTCGTCGGCCTTCGGCGGCCCTTGCAACACACCGGTTGCCGAGCGGCTGGCGGCAGGAGGATTGAAGCTCAATCGATTTCACACCACCGCACTGTGCTCACCCACCCGGCAGGCGATGCTTACCGGACGCAACCACCATTCGGTCGGCATGGGCGCGATCACCGAGATGGCCACGTCCGCGCCCGGCAACTGCAGCATCCGGCCCAAGGAGAAGGCACCGATCGCCGAAACCCTGAAGCTCAACGGGTATTCGACCGCACAGTTCGGCAAGTGCCACGAGGTTCCGGTATGGGAGGTCTCGCCGGCGGGTCCGTTCCACCAGTGGCCGACCGGGTCGGGATTCGAGTACTTCTACGGCTTCGTCGGCGGCGAGGCGAACCAGTACTACCCCGGGTTGTTCGAGGGCACCACGGCGGTCGAGCCGCCGAAGTCGCCCGAGGAGGGCTACACCCTGACCGAGGATCTCGCGGATCACGCGATCACCTGGGTGCGTCAGCAGAAGGCGCTGGTCCCGGACAAGCCCTTCTTCATGTACTTCGCGCCCGGCGCCACCCACGCCCCGCATCAGGTGTCCAAGGAGTGGTCGGACAAGTACGAGGGCAAGTTCGACGACGGCTGGGATGTGTTGCGGGAAAAGATACTTGCCAAGCAGAAGAAGCTCGGCGTGGTCCCGAAGGATGCCGAGCTCACCGCCCGGCATGACGAGATCCCGGCATGGGACGACATGCCCGACGAACTCAAGCCCGTGTTGGCCCGTCAGATGGAGATCTACGCCGGTTTCCTCGAGCAGACCGACCATGAGATCGGCCGCGTCGTCGACGCCATCGAGGACCTCGGGTTCCTCGACAACACGTTGATCTACTACATCATCGGCGACAACGGGGCCTCCGCGGAGGGCACGCTGAACGGCTGCTTCAACGAGATGACGACGCTCAACGGCATGCCGGGCATCGAGACCACCGAATTCCTGATGTCCAAGATCGACGACTTCGGCACGCCAAATGCCTACAACCACTATGCAGTCGGCTGGGCGCACGGGCTGTGTGCGCCCTACCAATGGACCAAGCAGGTCGCGTCGCACTGGGGTGGTACCCGCAACGGGACCATCGTGCACTGGCCGAAGGGCTTGGCGCGCAAGGGCGAAGTCCGCAACCAGTTCCACCACGTCATCGACGTCGCGCCGACCATCCTGGAGGCGGCAGGGTTGCCCGCGCCTGTGGCGGTGAACGGCATCGCACAGGCGCCGCTGGAGGGTGTCAGCATGCTGGCGACGTTGCGCGACGGCAAGGCACCCGAGACCCACGAGGTCCAGTACTTCGAGATGTTCGGCAACCGCGGCATCTACCACCAGGGCTGGACCGCGGTCACCAAGCACCGCACGCCGTGGAAGGCCGACACTCCGCCGCCGTTCGACGCCGACGTCTGGGAACTGTACGGCCCCGACGACTGGACTCAGGCGCACGACCTCGCCGCCGAGAGCCCGGCGAAACTCGCTGAACTGCAACGGCTCTGGCTGATCGAGGCAGTCAAGTACAACGTGGTACCGCTCGACGACCGCGGTTTCGAGCGCATCAACCCCGACATCGCGGGCCGCCCGCAGCTGATCCGCGGCAACACCCAGTTGCTGTTCGACAGGATGCGGGTCAGCGAGAATTGCGTCCTGACGCTGAAGAACAAGTCCTATTCGGTGACCGCGAACGTCGATGTCCCCGAGTCCGGGGCCGACGGCGTCATCGTCACCCAGGGCGGCAGCGTCGGCGGTTGGTCGCTGTACGCGCACGAGGGAAAACTGAAGTACTGCTTCAACTTCTTCGGCATCGAGCATTACATCACCGAGGCGAAGAAACCGATTCCCGCAGGCAAGCATCAGGTGCGGATGGAGTTCGCCTACGACGGCGGCGGCCTGGCCAAGGGTGGCGACGTCACGCTGTACTACGACGGAAAGGCGGTCGGGAAGGGCCGCGTCGAGCAGACGATACCGATGGGGTACTCCGCCGACGAGGCCTGCGATGTCGGCTCTGACACCGGTTCGCCCGCGTCACCGGACTACGGCCCGACCGGCAACCGGTTCACCGGACAGATCGAGTGGGTGCAACTCGACATCGGTGACGACGGCCACGATCACCTCATCACCGCCGAGGATCGGTTCAACCTGGCGATGGCCCACCAGTAGAGCGGTGGCGGAGGGATTTGAACCCCCGGACGGTGTTAGCCGTCTCTCGCTTTCAAGGCGAGTGCATTAGGCCGCTCTGCCACGCCACCGCCGACAAGCCTAAGCGGTCTAGACGCGGCCGAGTTTCGCGGGCGTCCCGTCCGCCTTGAGCGCGCTACCGATCCGGCGGCAACTCTCCCCCATCGCCGCGATCTGGGCACGCGACAACCTGCCGAGGAAGTGGGCGCGCACACCCGCACCGTACGTCGCCATCGCCTCGCGCAGACGCGCCCTCCCGTCGTCGGTGATGATGGCCAGCACGCCGCGACCGTCGTCGGGACTCGAGCACCGACGCACCAGGTGCTGAGTCTCCAGCCGGTGGATCTGCCGAGTCACCCTGCTGGGCAAGGACATCAACTCGTCCGCAAGGTCGCCCATCCGCGCCGATCCGGTGGCGGACTTGTCGAGCAGATCGAGCAAACGGACGTCGTTGAGTGTCAGCTGGTGCTTCTCTACCAAAGATTTGTTCAGCGTGGCGTATACCCTCAGCGCCGAGTCCAAGAAATTTTGCCAAGATCGTTGTTCGGCGATGTCTAATCCCGGCATCGCACTCGCCGTGCGCCCAGCTATGGTCCCCTCCATGGCGCAATGGTAGGAGACTTTTGCGCCGGTAGTAGCGTTATCGACATGCATGCCATCGTCGTCGACTCCCCAACTGAACTTGTCTGGCGAGAAGTGCCGGACGTTGCAGCTCAGAAGGGCGAGGTCGTCATAGACGTAATTACCGCTGGCGTCAATCGAGCCGATCTGCTACAGGCGGCCGGAAACTATCCGCCCCCACCGGGCGCCAGTCCGATTCTCGGCCTCGAAGTCTCCGGGCGCATCGCCGAGGTGAGTGACGGCGTCACCGGCTGGTCCGTTGGTCAACCTGTGTGTGCTTTGCTGGCAGGCGGTGGTTACGCCGAACGCGTGGCCGTTCCCGCAGCTCAGGTAATGCCGTTACCCGACGGCAGTGATCTCGACACGGCCGCGGCCCTGCCCGAGGTCGCGTGCACGGTGTGGTCGAACCTGATGATGGCCGCTCGCCTGTCGCCGGGGCATCTGGTACTGCTGCACGGCGGAGCCAGCGGCATCGGAACCCACGCCATCCAGGTGGCTCACGCACTCGGCTGCCGGGTCGCGGTGACCGCGGGGTCGGCCGAGAAACTGGCCGTCTGCACCGATCTCGGCGCCGATCTCGCGATCAACTACCGCGACGAGGACTTCGTCGAACGGGTGAGGGCCGCGACAGGCGGTGCGGGCGCCGACGTGATTCTCGACATCATGGGAGCGTCCTATCTGGGGCGCAACGTCGACGCGCTGGCCCCCGACGGCCGGCTCGTCATCATCGGCTTCCAGGGCGGCATCAAGGCGGAGCTAAATCTTGGTCTGCTGATGGCCAAGCGGGGTGGCGTCATCTCGACAGGGCTGCGGGCCCGGCCGGTCGACGGGCCCGGGGGCAAGGCCGCCATCGTCGACGAGGTGGTGGCCAACGTCTGGCCGATGATCACCGACGGCCGCGTCCGTCCGATCATCGGCGCCGAGCTGCCGGTCGAGCAGGCCGCCGAGGCGCACCGACTGCTGGCCTCCGGTGAGGCACACGGGAAAGTGCTTCTGCGCGTGGCAGATTAGCCGAACGACGCCAACGCGCGAACCAACTGGTCCACCTCGGCCATCGTCGTGTAGTGGGCCAGGCCCAGAGTGACGGCGCCGCCGATGTCGTTCACCCCGATCACGTCGAGCACGCGCGAGGTGGTGTTGGACACGGCCAGCACCCCATTGTCAGCCAGGCGTTGGATCACCCGTTCGGCGGGCACGCCGTGCACCGCCAGGCTCAGCAGCGGCACCCGTTCCTCGGGCTGGCCGATCACCATGACCAGAGGCAGCGACCGCAGCGAGGCCAGCAGGTAGTCGAACAGGCGCCCCATGTAGGTGGCCGCCGATCGCATTGATACGGAAAGCCTTTCGCGACGCGTACCGGAGGCTGACTCGTCCAGCGACGCGAGGTACTCGACACTGGCCACCACACCGGCGAGCATCCCGAACTGATGCGCACCGACCTCGAGCCGTGACACCCCCGACGCGAACGGATCGAGCGACACCGAGCCGAACGAGTCGATGGTCGACGGGTCGCGGAAGACCAGCGCGCCGATCGGCGGACCGCCCCACGCGACGGCGTTGAGCGCCACTACGTCGGCCTCGATCTCGTCGATGTCGATGAGCCGGTACGGCGCGGCCGCCGAGTGGTCCACCACCACCAGCCCACCGTTCTCGTGCGCCAGCTTGGTCACCGGACGCAGATCGGTCGCGGTGCCCAGCGCCGACGAGGCCGACGTGATCGCCACCAGCCGGGTGGGCTTGCTGATCAGGTTCTCCCACTGCCACGCGGGCAGCTCACCGTTCTCGATGTCGACCTCGGCCCACTTGACCTTGGCGCCATACCGATTCGCCGCCCGCAGCCACGGCGCGATGTTGGCCTCGTCGTCCAGGCGCGTGACGACCACCTCGTAACCCAGCCCGACCCGCGACGAGGACGCTTCCGCCAGCGCGGTCAACAGGATCGCCCGATCGGCGCCGAGCACGACGCCGCTCGGCTCGGCGCCCACGAGGTCGGCGATGGCCTGGCGGGCGGCACCGAGCACTGCGGCGCTGCGTTGCGCGGACGGATGGGGACCGACGGAGGTCGTCATCGACCCACGGAACGCGGTCGAGACGGTGGTGGCGACGGAGTCGGGAAGCAGCATTCCGTACTGGGCGTCGAAGTGCACCCAGCCGTCGCCCAGCGACGGGTGCAGACCACGCACCCGGGCGACGTCGTATGCCATGCAAGCCACCTTCGAGCGTCCGCGATTACGCGACCCATAGCAGTTTTGTTGAGTGCCCGACGCCGCCTCTCGACGCCCATGCCGTGATCGGACCGGGTCACCTGGGCAGCCATACTAGTCCAGTGAGCTTGGCGACCGGAGTAGTAGTGGCATTAGCGTTGCTGGTCATCCCCGGAGCTATCGTTGGAAGGACAGCGCAGCTAACCTGGCCGGTCACCATCGCGGTGGCTCCCGCGCTGACCTACGGCGTAGTCGCGTTGGCGATCCTGCCGATGGGCGCAATCGGCGTCCCGTGGAACGCGGGGACCGCCCTGGTTGCCCTGCTGCTCGTGGTGGCCATTGTCGCAGGTTTACAGCTTGCACTTGGCCGTTGGCGAGATCGCGATGCGGAGGCGCGGGCGATGTCCGTCGGGCCGGCTCTCGTCGTGCTTGCCGGGGTGGTCGTCGGCGCAGTGCTGATCGGCCTCGCAGCAATTCGCGGAATGCCGCATTGGCAATCGATCCCGAGCACGTGGGACGCGGTCTGGCACGCGAACACCATCCGATTCATCCTGGACACGGGCCTGGCGTCACCGACGCACATGGGTGATCTACGCAACGTCGAGACGCACGACGCGCTGTACTACCCGTCGACCTTCCACGCGCTGGCCTCGCTGCAGTGCCAGCTCACCGGCGCCGCGCCCACCACCGCCTACACGTTGAACTCGCTCGCGGTGTCCGTCTGGCTGTTCCCCGCCAGTGCCGCGATGCTCACGTGGTCGTTCGTGCGCCCGCGAGCCGACGAGTGGAAGGCAGCGGGTTCCGCCGCTGCCGCGGCAGCCCTTTCGGCGTCCTTCACCGCCGTGCCGTACGTGGAGTTCGACACCGCGTCGATGCCCAACCTCGCGGCCTACGGCATCGCGGTGCCCGCCATGCTGCTGATCGTCTCCTCGTTGCGGCATCGCGATCGCATCCCACTGGGGGTGCTGGCACTGCTCGGGGTGTTCTCGGTGCACATCACCGGCGGCGTGGTGGCGGCGATGTTCATCGTCGTGTGGTGGCTGTGCGATGGCCTGTGGCACCCGGTCCGCGGAAGGGTGACCGACTTCGTCAGCCTTCTGTTGGTGGCGGTGCCGACGGTGCTGCTGCTGTTGCCGCAATTCCTCGGGGTACTGCAACAGGCCGAGATCATCGTGGGCCACGCGTTCGTCACCCATGAAGGCAGGAAGCGCGCGCTGTTCGACGCGATCGTCCAACACACCCGGCATCTCAACGACTATCCGATCCAGAACATCTTGATCCTGCTGGCGGCGATCGGTGGGCTCATCCTGCTGGTGCGACGGGTCTGGTGGCCGCTGGCGGTGTGGCTGGTGCTGGTGGTGGCGATCGTGCATTCTTCGGCGCCGTTCGGCGGGCCGATCGGCGACCTCACCGGGATGTTCAGCGACCTCTTCTACAGCGACCCACGCCGGTTGTCCGCCGTCATCACGATGTTGCTGGCGCCGATGGCGGGCATCGCCCTGTTCACCCTGGCGTCGCTCGCGGTGGCGGGACTGCGGCGGCTCGTCCCCCGGCTCAGCCCGCGGGTCGGCTACGGCGTGACGGCGGCGATCCTGATCGCGGCGTCGCTCGGCACGGCGTGGCATTACTTCCCGCGGCACTGGTATCTGATCGGCCAGAAGTACGACCAAGTGATGATCGACGACAAGGACCTGCAGGCGTTCGCATACCTGGCCTCGCTGCCCGGTGCCCGCGACACCCTCATCGGCGACGCGAACACTGACGGCACCGCCTGGATGTACGCCGTCGCGGGGCTGCACCCACTGTGGACGCACTACGACTATCCGCAGCAGCAGGGGCCGGGCTACCACCGCTTCATCTTCTGGGCGTACGCCGACGACGCCGACACCGATCCCCGCATCGCCGAGGCCGTCCGCGCGTTGAACATCCGCTACGTGCTGACCAGCACACCGGTGGTCCGCGGGTTCGTGATGCCCGACGGGCTAGTGTCGCTAGAGCGGTCGCGATCCTGGACGAAGATCTACGACAACGGTGAGGACCGCATCTACGAATGGACCGGGAAGTAGGAGTTCAGGAAGTTCATTGGCGATGACCAGCAACGAAGACGACAACGACATCGAGATCATCGGCGGCGACGTGTCCGGCGCCGCCGATGAGGCCAACGGCAAGCAACTGACGGACCTCGTCGAGCAACCGGCGAAGGTGATGCGGATCGGCACCATGATCAAGCAGCTGCTCGAGGAGGTCCGAGCGGCTCCGCTCGACGACGCCAGCCGCAACCGGCTGCGCGACATCCACTCCCGCAGCGTCCGCGAGCTGGAGGAGGGTCTCGCACCGGAGCTGCGCGAAGAGCTCGAACGCCTCGCCCTGCCCTTCAGCGAAGACAAGATGCCTTCCGACGCTGAGCTTCGGATCGCGCAGGCGCAGCTCGTCGGCTGGCTCGAAGGGTTGTTCCACGGCATCCAGACGGCGCTGTTCGCCCAGCAGATGGCTGCCCGCGCGCAACTGGAACAGATGCGGCAGGGTGCGCTGCCTCCCGGCGTCGGCGGGCACGGTCAGCCGGGCGGTCCCGCCCAGCCCGGCGGCGGCGGCCTGGGCCAGTACCTCTAGTAGTGACGGTCCACTTGGAGCCTCACGTCTCGACCCGCAATGCGTGGGTCGAGTTCCCGATCTTCGACGCCAAGTCGCGCTCGCTGAAGAAGGCGTTCCTCGGCAAAGCTGGCGGCACCATCGGCCGCAACACGTCCAACGTCGTGGTCATCGAAGCCCTGCGGGACATCACCTTGTCGCTGGAGATGGGCGACCGGGTCGGTCTGGTCGGCCACAACGGAGCGGGGAAGTCGACGCTGCTGCGGTTGCTGTCGGGCATCTACGAACCGACCCGCGGCTCGGCCACCGTCACCGGCCGGGTGGCTCCGGTGTTCGACCTCGGCGTGGGCATGGACCCGGAGATCTCGGGTTTCGAGAACATCATCATCCGCGGGTTGTTCCTCGGCCAGACCCGAAAGCAGATGCTGGCAAAGGTCGACGAGATCGCCGAATTCACCGAACTCGGCGAGTACCTCAACATGCCGTTGCGCACGTACTCGACCGGCATGCGGGTGCGCCTCGCGATGGGCGTGGTCACCAGTATCGACCCGGAGATCCTGCTGCTCGACGAGGGCATCGGAGCCGTCGACGCCGACTTCCTCAAGAAGGCGCAGACGCGGCTGCAAAAGCTGGTGGAACGGTCTGGAATCCTGGTGTTCGCCAGCCACTCCAACGAGTTCCTGGCGCGACTGTGCAAGACCGCGATGTGGATCGACCACGGCACCATCCGGATGACCGGCGGCATCGAAGAAGTGGTGCGCGCGTACGAGGGCGACGACGCGGCACGGCACGTGCGCGAGATTCTCGAAGAGACTGCCCACACGCATGACTGAGACCGTTTGTGCGGTCGTCGTCACGCACCGGCGCCCCGACGAGCTGGCCAAGTCGCTGGACGCGGTGGCGAGCCAGACCCGCGCGCCGGATCACCTCATCGTCGTCGACAACGACGACGATGCCCGGGTTCGTGATCTGGTTGCCGGACAACCCATTCCAACCACGTACGTCGGATCGCGCCGAAACCTCGGCGGCGCCGGCGGATTCGCGCTCGGCATGCTGCAAGCGCTCGCCCTTGGTGCGGACTGGGTCTGGCTTGCCGACGACGACGGCCGGCCAGCCGACGGGTCGGTGCTCGCGACGCTGTTGGACTGCGCCACACGGCATTCCCTGGCCGAGGTGTCGCCGATGGTGTGCGACATGGACGACCCCCGGCTGCTGGCCTTCCCGCTGCGCCGTGGCCTGGCGTGGCGACGCCGAGTCGACGAGCTGCGCACCGACGGGTCCGGTCAGGAGCTGTTGCCGGGGATCGCGTCGTTGTTCAACGGCGCCTTGTTTCGGTCCTCGACGCTGGATGTCATTGGCGTGCCGGACATCCGGTTGTTCATTCGAGGCGACGAGGTCGAGGTACATCGCAGGCTGGTGCGGTCAGGCCAGCCCTTCGGCACCTGCCTGAACGCCGTCTATCTGCATCCGCAGGGGTCCGACGAGTTCAAGCCCATCCTCGGCGGGCGGATGCATACCCAGTATCCGGACGACGCCAGGAAGCGCTACTTCACCTACCGCAATCGCGGCTATCTGCAGTCCCAGCCCGGCCTGCGGCGACTGATCCCCCAGGAATGGCTCCGGTTCGGTTGGTTCTTCCTGGTGAGCCGGCGCGATCCAGCGGGTCTGATGGAATGGATTAGGCTGCGGCGCTTGGGAAGACGCGAAAGGTTCGCCCAGGACGAACGTCGCGATGGGAGAGACGGAAGATGACCTTCACCGACGCCGCGGCGCAGTCGAAGACCTTTGGCCGGGCGTGGGGCGACCTCACCGAGGGATTCGGCAAGCGAGAGCTGTGGCTGCACCTGGGCTGGCAGGACATCAAGCAGCGGTACCGACGTTCGGTGCTCGGGCCCATCTGGATCACCATCGCCACCGGCACCATGGCGGTGGCGCTGGGTGGCCTGTATTCCACTCTCTTTCACCTTCCATTGGCCGAGCACCTGCCCTACGTCACGCTCGGCCTGATCATCTGGAACCTGATCAACGCGTCCATCCTCGAAGGCGCCGACGTGTTCGTCGCCAATGAGGGCCTGATCAAGCAGCTGCCAACGCCGTTGTCGGTACACGTCTATCGGCTCGTCTGGCGCCAGATAATCCTGTTCGCACACAACATCATCATCTTTGTGATCATCGCGATCGTCTTCCCACAGCCGTGGAAGTGGACCGACCTGTCCTTCATCCCGGCGCTGGCGATCATCGCGTTGAACTGCGTGTGGGTGGCGTTGTGCTTCGGGATCCTGGCGACCCGGTACCGCGACATCAGCCCGCTGCTCTTCAGTCTGGTCCAACTGCTGTTCTACGTGACCCCGATCATCTGGAACGACTCGACGCTGCGGCAGCAGGGCGCCGGGACGTGGGCCACGATCATCGAGTTCAACCCGCTGCTGCACTACGTCGACATCGTGCGCGCACCATTGTTGGGCGCCGATCAGGAACTGCGACACTGGGTGGTGGTGATCGTGCTGACCATCGTCGGCTGGATCGTGACGGCCTTCGCCATGCGCCAATACCGCGCCCGGGTGCCCTACTGGGTGTAGGCGTTGGTGGTCATCCCGAAGTCCCTCGCCCATCCGCACCATCTGTTCCGGACTGGAACTGCGAAATTCCAAACCCCTACCGGAGAAGGGCGTATCGATAGTTGGGAATCATCACCCAGAGGAGAAACACGATGACTTCCTTGGAGCTCGCGAGCGATGGGCCGGCAGAATTCAGTGCGGGCGATCTCTACTTCATCGGTAACGCCACCACATTGATCCGTTTCGGCGGGCTGACCATCCTGACCGATCCCGCTTTCCTACACAAAGGTGAGCACGTCTATCTGGGTCATGGCATCTGGGCCCGGCGCGAGGTGGAGCCAGCGTGCCAGATCGCCGACCTGCCACCGATAGATCTGGTCATCTTGTCGCACTACCACGGCGATCATTTCGATGACGTCGCCGCCCAGGAACTGGACAAGAAACTGCCCATCGTCTCTACGGCGGACGCGGTGGACAAGCTCAGCGCTCTCGGCTTCGAGCGGGGCCATCCCCTCGACACCTGGCAATCACTCGAGGTGCACAAGGGCGAGGCGACGCTGACGATCACCGCCATGCCGGGCAAGCACGCTACGGACGAGGCCGTCAACGAGCTGTTGATGCCAGTCAACGGGCACCTGCTCGACTTCAGCCGCAACGGCGAGCTGCTCTACCGGCTCTACATCACCGGGGACACCATGCTCGTCGACAGCCTGGAGGACATCCCGCGCCGCTACCCCGACATTGACCTCGGCCTGATCCACACGGGTGGCACGACCTTCCTGGTCACCGTCGTCACGATGACGGGCGAGCAAGGAGTCAGGGCCGTCGAGATCACCAAACCTCGCACCGCCATCCCGATCCACTACAACGACTTCTCGGTATTCCTGTCGGGACTCGACGACTTCAAGAAGGCCGCCCGGACCTCGACCGCGAGCACGGAGTTCGTCTACCTCGCTCATGGCGATACCTACACATTCAAGTCCAACGTGTGAACATCGATCCAGCGCGCGGCTAGTTATCCACAGTCCGGGTTTCATCCACAGGCAGGGTTTCTGCAGCTGGCGACTGGTCGGCGCTGCACGGGATAATCGAACATGTGTACGAAGAACTTGGTGCGGCGGAGCTGTTGTCGGCGATGAGCGACAACCAGCGCGGCGAACGGGTGGCCACCATGCGGCGGTTGATCGCGGCGGGTCGATTCTGCCAACAGCGCATCAACGAGTTCGACACCGCGCGCGAAACCTGGTGTGTCGATGACTGGGAGGCCACCGCCGCCGAGATCGCCGCCGAGTTGGGCATCGGCCGCGGACGGGCCTCCTCGTCCATGCGCTACGGGCTGACCCTGCTCGAACGGTTCCCCAAGCTCGCCGATGTCTGCCTTTCTGGTGCGGTCGAATTCCGGGTGCTGGCCGCCATCGAGTACCGCACCGCCCTGATCACCGATCCCGAGGTGTGGGCCCGCCTCGACAGCGAGCTGGCCGACCTCGCGCCGCGGTGCAACGGGTTGTCCCAGGAGAAACTGATCGCCCGGATCGACTGGCTGGTCATCGAACTAGATCCCGAGGCGATCCGGGTGGCACGCCGCAGCGACGCCGACCGCCACGTCGGCATCAGTCCCGACCAGCACGGCATGGCCGAGTTGTGGGGCAGGCTGCGCGCCCCCGACGGCGCCGCGCTGGACGCCCGCCTTGACGAACTCGCGGCCACCGTGTGCCGCCACGACCCGCGCACCGTGGCGCAGCGCCGCGCCGATGCGGTGGCCGCCCTGGTCGAGGGTGCGACCACACTGGCCTGCACCTGCGCCACCCAGGACTGCCCGGTCGCAACGGCTGCCGGCACGACGGCGACGGGCAGTCAGGTCGTCATCCACGTGATCGCCGAGGCCGCCACCGTCACCGGTACCAGTGACAAGCCGGGCTATCTGCAGGGCTACGGCACCATTCCCGCCGCGACGGTCGCCGAGTTGGCGGCCACCCGCGCGAAGTTGCGAAACCTGCGCTCACCCAGCGACTTCAAGCCCGAACCGGGCTACCGGCCCTCGACGGCGTTGGCCGAGTTCGTGCGGTACCGGGATCTGACGTGTCGCTGGCCCGGCTGCGACGTGCCCGCCGAACGCTGCGACCTCGACCACACCATCCCCTGGCCATACGGGCCGACACATCCGTCGAACATCAAGCCGTACTGCGGCATTCACCACCTGCTCAAGACGTTCTACACCGGTGTCGGCGGCTGGCAGGAAATCCAGTACCCCGACGGCACCATCACCTGGACCTCGCCGTCGGGTCGGACCTACACCACCAAACCCGGCGGCAGCCTGTTCTTCCCGCAACTGGCCACCCCGACCGGGACCCTCAGCGTACTCCAACACCCACCCTCGAACCCGGCCAAGACATTGATGATGCCCACCCGCGACCGCACCCGAGCAGCCGACCGAGCAGCCCGGATCGAATGGGAACGAGGCATCAACCGAGCCCGCTACGCCGCCCATCCACCACCCTTCTAGCGCCCACCAAGGACGCTGTCACGAGATGCGATCACCGGGGTGGCTGCACCGTGCTCTAAGGAAATTCGGGTGGGTCTGTGAGTCCTGTTCGGGCCTGGTCGATTTGGTCGTAGGCGTAGCTCACCATCGCGGCAGTCGTCATCGTCTCACTTCTTCGGGCGAGCGATTCGTAGGTCTGGTTGCCGAGGACATCGCGCAGATCGGTGATGGCGGTGGTGAACTCGGGGTTCGCTGTCGCGGTGAGAGGACTGAAGGCGAAGCCAGCGATGATGGCCGCCGGTTCAACGCGCCCGAGCCGGGCGAAGAAGGCCACGAGGACAGTCAGCGGGAAACGGAGCATGGTCGTGTTGCCCGCGTCGTGGAAATTCCGGACCGCAAGTGCGACGTAGTCGAGCGCGGCCAGTGGGTCACCGTACTCGGCCTCGAGGCGGGCCAGACTGCCCGCGATGCGTGTTTCGGTATTGCGGTTGCCGCTCTCCTGGGCGATCACCAGACCGCGGCGCTGGGCGTCCAGCGCCGCGGCGGGATCAGCGTCGCCGAACGCGTAACCGTAGGCGTAGAGCGCAAACGAGAGCGCAGCCGGGTTGCCGGTGGCCTCGGCAACCTCGATCAGGCCATTCGCGGCGGCCCTGGCCTCCTCACCGCAACCCGCGACCGTCAGTGCGACGGTCAGGAATGCCCCGGTGATCCCATGGGTGTCGCGACCGAATGCGAGCCGGGCGCGGCACCATTCGACCTGCCGTTCGGGTTGTCCGACGTGTAGGTACGCAGCGCCGAGCGCGCCCTCAAGGCCGAACGGCACCACGTCGTGGCGGCCACTGCCGATCACCAGCTGGCCGGCGTCGCTGTAGCCAACTGCTGCCTCGATCCGCCCGGGCCACCAGCACGAAGACGCCATCGCATACAGAAATGCGAGCCTCGGATGATCGGTGGTGCGGGCGGGCTCGATGAGCTCCTCGGCCCACGCTATCGGCTCGTAATTGTGCGTCCAAAAGCCAAGCCATGCCGCCCATGTCGCGATGGTGGCGGCGACGTCGAGGTCACTCTTGTCGGCGGCCCACCGATACGCGGACCGCAGGTTGGCCAGCTCAACGGTGAACCAGTCGTAGGCCTCCCTCTGGTTGGGGCTGTCCCACAGGGCCATGATGTCGGCTTCTCGTCCGGCGAAGTAGCGCGAGTGGGCGGCCCGAATCTCGGATTCTTCGCCGCAGGCGACGAGTTGTTGCTCGGCGAACTGGCGGATCGTCTCAAGCATCGAAAACCGGGTTCTCCCCGAAGACCTGTCAGCGACCACCAGCGACTTGCGCACCAGCGCATCGAGCAGATCCAAGACGGCGAACTCGTCACCGGAACCCGTGACGGCGCAAGCACTTTCGAGGTCGAATCCCCCGGCGAACACCGAACACCGCTCCAGCAGCCGTTTCTCCGCCTCGTCGAGCAGGTCGTAGGACCACGCCACCGCGTGGCGCAGTGTCTGGTGGCGTGGCACCCCACGCCTGGAACCGACCAGCAGCCGGAACCGCTGATCGAGACGATCACGCACCTCGTCGGCGGTCATCGACGCCATCCGCGATGCCGCCAACTCGATGGCCAGCGGGATCCCGTCTAGGCGGCGGCAGATCTCGACCACGGCGTTCGCCTCATCAGTGGTGGCCATCGAGAACCCGGAGGCGACGCTGCGGGCGCGCTCGACGAACAAATCCACTGCGGCACTGTCGATGCCCGCGCCAAGGTCCAGCGAGGGCACAAACCACAGTTGCTCCTCGGGGATCCCCAACCCTTCGCGGCTGGTGGCCAGGATCCTCACCGTCGCCGACTGCGCGAGGATCGACTCGACCAGGTCGGCTGCGGCGTCGCGCACGTGTTCGCAATTGTCGAACACCAATAGCCGCATCCTGCCCTCCAACGCGGCGGCGACGCTCTCGCTGACACTCATTCCGGGTTGTTGGGCAATCCCCAGGACTGCGGCCACCGCATCAGGCACCGGCGCCGGATCGGTGACTGCAGCCAATTCGAAAAACCAAACACCGTCAGGAAATTCATCGACGAGACGTGCCGCGACCTCCAACGCCAGCCGGGTCTTGCCGACTCCGCCGACACCGGTCAACGTCACGAGCCGATGAGCCTTGACCGCCGCTTGCACCTCATCGAGTTCGGTCTCGCGTCCGATCAAGCTGCTCGTCGTGCGCCGCAGATTTCCCGGACTCGTATCGAGCGCCCGCAACGGCGGAAAATCCGTCGCCAAACCCGGCGCACGCACTTGGAAGACCCCGACCGGCGTCGGCACGTCCCGCAACCGTCTGGATCCCAGATCCATCAGATCAACGCCGCTGAGCAGAACTGCCGTCGAGTCGGCCAACAGGATCTGCCCACCATGTCCGGTGGCCATCACCCGTGCCGCACGATTGAGCACGGTGCCGAAGTAGTCGCTGTCGCGCCGTTCGGCTTCGCCGGTCGCCAGCCCCATCCGCACCGGCAATGCAAGCTCGCGCTGCGCAGAGACCGCAGCATCCACCGCAGACCGAGGCGAGGCGAACGCGGCACATACGCCGTCACCGGTGTGTTTGAACAACCAACCGCCGTGCCCCTCGATCGCCGAGCGCAACACCTCGTCATGTGCGGCCAGCGCGGCCCGCATCCCCTCCCCGTCGGCCTCCCACCGACGGGTCGAGCCCTCCACATCGGTGAACAAAAACGTCACCACCCCAGAAGGAGCAGCCGCCGTGGACACCCACGCAGAATGCCACACCAAACAGCAGACCACGCCGGCGGAAGCTGCACCTCATGTCTGACATCTGAAGGAAGTCAGACACCCATTGGCACGGAAAGGTGGGTACGGCACCCTTGTCATCGGCGCGGAATAGCAACCCCGTAGCCGCCAAGCTCAGTCGTTTGCGTCGTCCACGGCCAGCAACTGACCACCGTCTTAGGCAGACGTGTTGGTCCTCAGATCCGGTCTACGCCCCAACAGTTCTTGCCTATTGAATTCTCTAGGGGTTCCCAGAATCTGCATCTGGTGTGCTAGTTGCTTAACGGAGTCTCTCAATCCCAATCCATGTGAGTGATGGACTGCCAAGGCGGGCTCTTTTACGACTCCGTAGCCATTCTCTAACATTGACTTGGCCAGCGAGGTATCTTCGCCACCGGCCTCGTAGCGTTCGTCAAAACCTCCGAGTTCTTGCCACGCTCGTTTGGCAATCATAGCGCAATTGGCAGCCAGAACTCCCATGCCAGCCTTCTTTATTCGCTGCGCTCGTTTTGCCATAGTCAAGTTGATGTCGGCGGCCGTAGTCCACTTCTCCACGTGGGAGGCGTTTTCGTTGGGCAGACATGTACCGAAAGCACCTGCCGTATCCGACTTCCTACTAAAATGCCGTGCGCCAGCATGAAGATGATGGATGCTCGTAAGCCTTGCATGCGCGACAGTGACAAACACCAAATCGTGGCTAGCAGCCTCGACGCCCAGGTTCAGCGATTTGGGATAACTAAAACTGCTTTGTGGCAGCGTCACCACGTCGGCGCCGTGGTGCTTTGCTACCTGAGCAGTTCGATCGGTTGACCCGTTATCAACGACCACAACTTCGATTTCACTGCTAAACATTTGGTTGTCGATGTCTTCAAATAATAGCTCTAATGTAGCGGCTTCATTGAACGCACGTATGACAACACTAACACTAGCGTCGTTTCTCGGATCATCTACCAAGGTATCGGTAACTCGCTGGTCGAGTAATTTGGCCGTGAGGTAATTTCCCAATGGAACTGATCCAAAGAAATTCGGATGCAACAAAAAGCTTGCCTTGGCCTTGGGCGGGGCCGCCTTGTTCCTGCGGCCGTACGCCGACCCTCCATTGATCTCAGTGGTGATCAATGTCTGAGGGTTTCGGGTCGACACGCTTCGATTTGAGGATAACGAGCAATTGCACGTCAGTATCCTGCACGTCCCGTTTGGTCCATGGCAACTCACTAGAGCAAACTCACAGCGAGTCCCTAGAATGGCGCGACGCCCCGCCCACCACCCTTCTAGCGCGCACAGGCACTTCCCAGGGTGTTCGTCCGTTGGGCAGGTATGAGCATTCCGCCATATGAGCCGCCAAAGCCACCGTCGTCGTCGCCGGGGGTGGGCAACACCCTGCTGTGTCCCAAGTGCGCCGGGGTGATGAAGACCTATGAACGCAACGGCGTCCACCTCGAACAATGCGACACGTGCCGCGGGATCTTCCTGGACTTCGGTGAGCTCGAAGCGATGACGCAGGTGGAGAACCGGTTCGTCCAGTCGGCGCCGCCGCCCGTTCAACAGGGTTACGGCCAACAGGGTTACGGCCAAGGCCCAGACTGGGGTCACCGCGGCAACAGGCACTACCGCAAGCAGGGTTTCGGACGACTCTTCTTCTCCAGCTAGCCCATCCGCGCGCAGGCCGCTACCAAGAGCTCGTCGGGGTGGTTCGCGGCCGCGGCGACGACGGCGGCGCGGGCGAACGGTTCCAGCACCGGCCACGGGTCTCCGTGCGGTAGCGCCGGTCCGTCGGCGTCGCGGTAGCCGTCGAGGAAGCGGTGCCAGTCGGTGTCGGGCAGCAGGCCTGCCGCCCAGAATCCGGCGGGCCGGGCGAGGTCGGCGGCCGGGTCGCCCACGCCGAGGTCGTCGACGTCGATCAAGACCCAGGTGCCGTACCTGCCGAGTTGGCCGAGGTGAAAGTCGCCGTGCACCAACGTGACCGGGCGTCCTGACGTCGACGGCACCGGCAGATTCGACGCCGCGCGCCGGATCACGTCGGCGTCCGGTCCGTCGCCGAGCCTGGCCAGCGCGCGGGCCAAGCGGTCCGGACCGCCGTGCGGCAGAGCCACGTCACCGACGGGTTCGCGGTGCAGCCGCGCCAGGAGGCGGCCGGCCTCCGCCCACGGCACGGCGTCAGGATGCGGTGGCACCGTCTCGACGAATGGCCAGTGGGTCCGCCACCGGTCACCGACGGGTTCGGGCTCGACGTCCAGCGGTGCCAACAAGCAATCCGACCGGGCCGCGACCCGCAGACGTCGTCTCAGTGCGTGCGGGTCGGTGCCAGGTCGGTGCAGCTTGTGCACGACGTCGCCTTCGATGACGATGGCGGCGCCGGATCGCGTGTTCAGCGCCTCGGCGCAGGCAGCCGCGTCGCGACGTTGATGCGGTTCCATGCATTGATGGTGACGGCCATCGCGATCACCTGGCCGAGTTCCCGCTCGGAGAACACGGCGGCCGCACGGGCGTAGACGTCGTCGGGGACGTGGCCGTGGTGCAGCTCGGTGATCGCCTCGGTCAGCGCCAGCGCCGCCCGCTCCTGCTCGTTGAACAGGTCGCCGGCCTCCTCCCAGGCAGCGATCAGCGCGAGCCGCTGCTCGGTCTCGCCGTGCTTGCGCGCGTCGTTGGTGTGCATGTCGAGGCAGAACGCGCAGTGGTTGATCTGCGACGCGCGGATCTTGATCAGCTCGCCGAGCGTCGGGGCGACGTCCTTGGCGGCCGCGGTGCTGAGGGTCATCATCGCGTCGTACAGCTCGGGCGAGACGTTGTAGATCTTGATGCGGTCGGTTGCGTTCTTGGCTTCCAGTGTCTGTGTCATGTCCACAACGCTAACCGCGAAAGAACCATCTACATGGTTCAATTCATGGGTGATTTCGCGGGACAATTCTGCCAGCCTGGATCTGCACCTCGACCTGCGGGAGGCCATCCGGCCCGGCGCCCGGGGCGTCAGAGAGCTCCTGGTCAACGCGCTGCGCGACGGAGTTCGGTCCGGCCGGTTGGCCACCGGCAGCATGCTGCCGCCGTCGCGGTCGCTGGCCGGCGATCTGGGATTGGCCCGCAACACCGTCGCGGAGGCCTACGCCGACCTGGTTGCCGAGGGCTGGCTGGCCTCACGACAGGGCGCAGGGACCTGGGTGGTCAACACTCGCGACGTCCGGTCACCGAAACGACCGAGCCGTACCCCTGGCCAGCCCGTCCACAATCTGATGCCCGGTTCCCCGGACGTCGCGGCCTTTCCCCGCAGCGCATGGCTCGCGTCGGCGCGACGGGCGCTGACGGCCGCGCCCAACGAGGCCCTGCGGTCCGGCGACCCACGCGGACGGCCCGAACTGCGGGAGGCGCTGGCGGAATACCTCGGCCGCGTACGCGGAGTCCGCACGTCGCCCGATGCCATCGTGATCTGCGCGGGTACGCGCAACGCCGTCGAGCTATTGGCCAGGGTGTTCCGCCCGCGGGGGCCCATCGCGGTGGAGGCCTATGGCCTCTACCTGTTCCGCGACGCGATCGCGGCCATGGGCGTGTCCACCACGCCGGTGGGCGTCGACGAGGACGGCGCCAAGGTCGACGAACTCGCCGCCCTCGACGTGGGGGCGGCGCTGCTCACTCCGGCCCACTACTTCCCCCATGGCGTGGCACTGCACCCGTCCCGGCGGACCGCGGTGATCGACTGGGCCCGCCGCACCGACGGGTACCTCCTCGAGGACGACTACGACGGCGAGTTCCGCTACGACCGCCAACCAGTCGGCGCGGTGCAGGGCCTTGACCCTCAACGGGTGGCCTATCTCGGGTCGGTCAGCAAGAGCCTGTCACCTGCACTGCGGCTCGGCTGGATGGCACTGCCCGACGACCTCATCGACCCCGTCATCGCCGCCATCGGTGGCCAGCAGTTCTACGTCAGTGCGATCGACCAACTCACGATGGCGGACTTCATCGCCTGCGGGCAGTACGACAAGCACATCCGCCGCATGCGAAACAGCTACCGTCGTCGCCGCGACACGCTGGTGGAACGCTTGCGGCCCTTCGACGTTCGCATCAGCGGCATGTCGGCGGGCCTGCACCTGCTCCTGCTGCTGCCCGACGGCACCGAACACGAGTTGATGCGGCGCGCGGGTGAGGCGGGCATCGCGCTGGCCGGGTTGCGCAGGCTGCGCCACCCATTGGCGGGCCCGGACGTCCCCGCCGCCGACGGCGTCGTGGTCAACTTCGGCGCCCCCGCCGACCACGCGTTCGGCGCGGCGATCGATGCCTTGTGCGAGGTGCTGGCCGACCTGAATTCCCAACCGCTACCTGTGTGATAGCTGGCAGACTCAGCGTCCATGCCGAAGAACCGGATCGCCGCATGGCCCGGTGACACCACACCGCGGATCGGCCTGGCCGGCTGGCAGGCAACCGGGCTGTCACTCGCCGTGGCGAGTTGGGCCATGTTCGCCGGTCTCGGAGCACTGCTGGGTGCGATTCTGCTGGCGCCCGTGATCTTCGCCCTGGTGCGTCTGCGCGACCACGCGCCGACAGCACGCTCCACCGCAGGCCTGGTGGGCACGACGCTCGGCGGACGCGTCGCGGCATTCACCGGTGCCCTGCAAATCGTCGCCTACACGCTGCTGGCGGTAAACGCGGCTCAGACGGTGGGTCTGCAGCTGACGTTCTGGATGGACAACGACCCCGCAGTACTCGCCACCGGGTTGTGGCCGCTGTGCTCGGTGGCGCTGGCGGCAGCCGCCGGTCTGGCGACCTATCTACTGCCGGCCCGCGTCATCGGCGGCATCGTCGCCGTGCTGGCCGCCGTCGGAATGTTGATCACCTTGTTCGTCTCGCTGGCAGTCCTCGCCCGCGTATATGCCGGGTCGTCTCCCATCCAGTTGCCCGCCGACCCACCACGGACGGGTCTCGACACCCCGAGTGCACTCATCCTGTTGGCGCTGGTGCTGGTGGGCTTCGAGCTCATCACGACACACAACCAGCAGATTCGCTCGGCGGGGCGGCCGATGGGCCTGGCCGTCGCGGCCACCACGTTCCTCGCCGCCGTCATCTGGCTCGCCGATCACTTCGGCGGCGCCGGCGGGTTTCGTCTTGGCGTCGATCAATTCCCACTGATCGTCGACTACTTCTATGCCACCGCGGGCGACCTCTGGCTGGTGGTGGCGATCGTCGCCACGGGTAGCGCGGGACTCCTGGCCCTGATGTGGGCAGTCGTGGGAGCCGCGTCGCGGCTCGCCGAACGGGTACCGGTCCCGGCGATCACGACCGCGAGCGTCGTCGTCACGGCGTTGCTGGTCGTGTCGTTCTGGCAATGGAGTGGGCTGGCCGACAAGTTCAGCAGGGTCGCCGCACTGCTGTTGGTCGTCGTGTACGTCCTGGCCGTCGAGGCATACGCCCGGATCTCCAACGACAGCACGGTTGCCTGGTGGCTTCGGCTGCTCATGCCCGCCGTGCTGGCCGCGGCGGTACTGCTTCCTCTGCTAGACACCGACTTCGCCGCCACCGCACTGTGGCCGGTACTGGTTGCCGCCGCGCTGGCCGCACTCTGCTTCGCCGCGGCGGTCGCCACAGCGGGGAGGGGGCACAACTAAGCTGCCCCGGTGGCCGAGCCCCCGATGTCGCCGAACCTCAGCCTCACCACCCAGGCGTGGCGGTTCGTCGTCACCGGCGGCCTTTCGGCGATCGTCGACTTCGGCCTGTACGTGCTGTTCCTCCGGCTTGGTCTGAACGTCAACGTCGCCAAGACGCTGAGCTTCATCGCGGGCACCACGACGGCCTACCTGATCAACCGGCGATGGACGTTCCAGGCGCCGCCGAGCACGGCCCGATTCATCGCGGTCTGCGCGCTGTACGCCGTCACCTACCTCGTCCAGGTCGGCATCAACTACCTCTTCTACACACTGTGGGACGAGAAGCCCTGGCGCGTGCCGGTGGCGTTCGTCATCGCGCAGGGCACCGCGACGGTGATCAACTTCGTGGTGCAGCGTGTGGTCATATTCCGGTTCCGCTGATCGCGGGCGGTACCCTCGTCACGATGTTTTCGACCACTACCAAGCGGCTGATGGGCTGGAGTCGCACCGCGCCGAGTGTCGCCCGGGTCCTGTCGACCCCTGACGCGGAGACCATCGCCGAGGCCGTCAGGACTGCCGACGGACGTGGCGTGATCGCCCGCGGGCTCGGCCGTTCCTACGGCGACAACGCGCAAAATGGCGGCGGGCTCGTCGTCGACATGACCGCGTTGAACCGGATCCACTCGATCAGCGCCGAGACCCGCCTGGTCGACGTCGACGGTGGGGTCAGCCTCGATCAGCTGATGAAGGCGGCGCTGCCATTCGGGTTGTGGGTGCCGGTGCTTCCAGGTACCCGGCAGGTCACCATCGGCGGTGCCATCGCGTGCGACATCCACGGCAAGAACCACCACAGCGCGGGCAGCTTCGGCGACCACGTCCGCTCGATGGAGCTGTTGACGGCCGACGGAGCGGTCCGCCACCTGACCCCGACGGGTGACGACGCGGAACTGTTCTGGGCGACCGTCGCGGGTAACGGGCTGACCGGCATCATCCTGCGGGCCACCGTCGAGATGACGCCGACCGAGACGGCGTACTTCATCAACGACGGCGACAACACCGCCGACCTCGACGAGACCGTCGCCTACCACAGCGACGGCAGCGAGGCCAACTACACCTACTCGAGCGCATGGTTCGACGCGATCAGTCCACCGCCGAAGCTCGGCCGGGCCGCGATCACCCGAGGGCGGCTCGCCCGCAGAGACGAACTGCCCGCCAAGCTCGCCAGGCATCCGCTGAAGTTCGATGCGCCACAACTGATGACGGTGCCCGACGTCTTCCCCAACGGCTTGATGAACAAGTTGACGCTGTCCACCATCGGCGAGCTGTACTACCGCAGGGGCGGCCACTACCGCGGCAAGGTGCAGAACCTCACGCAGTTCTATCACCCGCTCGATCTACTCGGCGAGTGGAATCGTGGCTACGGGCCTGCCGGCTTCGCGCAGTACCAGTTCCTGGTGCCTCTGTCGGCGGTCGAGGAGTTCAAGCACATCATCCGCGACATCCAAGCCAGCGGACACTACTCGGCGCTGAACGTCTTCAAGGTATTCGGCCCGGGAAACCAAGCCCCGCTGAGCTTTCCGATGGCCGGATGGAACGTGGCGATGGACTTCCCCACCAAACCCGGCATCGGCGAACTGCTCACCGACCTCGACCGGCGGGTGCTCGAGTTCGGCGGCAGGCTCTACACCGCCAAGGATTCACGAACCACCGCCGAGACCTTCCACGCCATGTACCCGCGGATCGACGAATGGATCGCGGTGCGCCGTAAGGTCGATCCGACCGGGGTGTTCGTCTCGGACATGGCCCGACGTTTGGAGCTGCTGTAAATGGTGTTCGACGGCGTGGGCAATCCCCAGACCATCCTGCTCCTCGGCGGGACCTCCGAGATCGGGTTGGCGATCTGCGAGCGCTACCTCCGCAACGCGTCGGCCCGTATCGTACTGGCCGCGCTGCCCGACGACCCGGGCCGCGACGATGCGGTGGCGCAGATGCGCAACGCGGGCGCCAAGTCCGTCGAGTTGATCGACTTCGACGCCGTGAAGACCGACACCCATCCGGCCGTCATCGACCAGGCCTTCGCCAACGGTGACGTCGATGTGGCGATCGTGGCGTTCGGCCTGCTCGGCGACGCCGAGGAGCTGTGGCAGAACCAGCGCAAGGCCGTGCAGATCGCCGAGATCAACTACACCGCAGCGGTTTCGGTGGGCGTGCTGCTCGGCGAGAAGATGCGCGGCCAGGGCTCGGGCCAGATCATCGCGATGAGCTCCGCCGCCGGGGAGCGGGTGCGTCGGTCGAACTTCGTCTACGGCTCCACCAAGGCCGGCCTCGATGGCTTCTACCTGGGCCTCGGAGAGGCGTTGCGCGAGTTCGGGGTTCGAGTCCTCGTCATCCGGCCGGGACAGGTGCGCACCCGGATGAGCGCGCACGTCAAGGAAGCGCCGTTGACGGTCGACAAGGAGTACGTCGCCGAGCTGGCGGTCACGGCATCGGCCAAGGGCAAGGAACTGGTATGGGCGCCAGGGGCGTTCAGATACGTGATGATGGTGCTGCGGCACATCCCGCGACCGATCTTCCGCAAGTTGCCGATCTGACGCCCGCGCACGGCGCAGCCGTGCTGACGGACCGTCGGCCAGATGGTGGCCGCCGTGGCCGCTGGCGACGCTCATCGCGGTCGTCGCGCTGGTCGCGATCTCGCGCGTCGAGTGGCCCGCGTTCAACTCGTCGCAACCAGCTGCACGCGCTGACCACGGTCGGCCAGTTCGTCTGCCTGGCAGGGCTTTTCGCGGCAGGACTGGCGTGGCGCGCGGGTCGACGCCGTGGCTGGCCAGGGCATCGCCGGCGCGTGGTGTTCCTGTCGGCGTTCTCGGTCGTCACCCTCGCGATGCCGCTCGGCGCCACCAAGCTGTACCTGTTCGGCATCTCCGTCGACCAGCAGTTCCGCACCGAGTACCTGACCCGCCTGACCGACTCGATCGCACCGCACGACATGACCTACATCGGGCTGCCGCCGTTCTACCCACCCGGCTGGTTCTGGCTCGGCGGACGGCTCGCCGACCTGACGGGCATGCCGGCCTGGGAGATGTTCAAGCCGTGGGCGATCATCTCCATCACCGCGGCGGCCGTCGTCGCGCTGGTGTTGTGGGCGGCGATGATTCGCTTCGAGTACGCGCTGTCGTGTCGACCGCCACCGTCGCCACCACGCTGGCGTATCGCATCGACCGAGCCGTACGCGGCCATCATCACCGTGCTGCTGCCGCCGGTGTTCGTGCTGGCCTGGTCCGGGCTGCGCGCCGGGGCGAATCGGATGAGCACGGCGGGTGGGCCGCCGTGATCGGCGTCGGCGTCTTCCTCGGCTTCGCCGCGCTGTTCTACACGCTGCTGCTGGGCTATGCCGGCTTCACGCTGACGCTGATGGGCGTCCTGCTCGCGCTCGCGCGCCGGACGGACGCTGGCGATCCGCTGCTGCGGCTGGTCGTGATCGGCGGTGATCGGCGGGCGCCATCGCGCTGATCGGCTGGGGCCCGTACCTGCTCGCGGCGCGCAAGGGGCACGCCCGCCGACAAGGGCACCGCCCAGCACTACCTGCCGATCGACGGTGCGCAGCTGACGTTCCCGATGCTGAGCTTCACGCTGCTCGGCGCGCTGTGCATGGTCGGCACGCTGTGGCTGGTGGTGTACGCCCGCAGCTCCACCCGCGCGGGCGCGCTGACCGTCGCCGTGCTGGCCGTCTACGCGTGGTCGCTGCTGTCGATGCTGACCACGCTGGCGGGCACCACGCTGCTGTCGTTCCGCTTGCAGCCGACGCTCACGGTGCTGCTGACGGCCGCGGGCACGTTCGGCTTCATCGAGGCGACGCGGGCCATCGCGGCGCGCTACACCGCACTCGACCGAACCGGCGCATCGTCGCCGCCGCCGCCGCCGTCGGCGCCATCGGTGCGGTCACCTTCAGCCAGGACATCCCCGACGTGCTCCGCCCCGACATCACCGTCGCCTACACCGACACCGACGGCTACGGCCAGCGCGCCGACCGGCGCCCGCCCGGCGCCGAGAGGTACTACGCGGAGGTCGACGCGAAGATCCGCCACGGCGACCGGCCGGCCCCGCAACGAGACCGTGGTCATGACCGCCGACTACAGCTTCCTCTCCTACCTGCCGTACTACGGGTTCCAGGGGCTGACGTCGCACTACGCCAACCCGCTCGCCCAGTTCAAGGAGCGCTCGGCGGCCATCGAGGGCTGGGCCACGCTGACCAAGCCCGACCAGTTCATCGCCTCCCTCGACGGGCTGCCGTGGCAGCCGCCGACGGTCTTCCTGATGCGCCACGGCGCCAACGACACCTACACGCTGCGACTGGCCAGCGACGTCTACCCGAACCAGCCCAACGTGCGCCGCTACCAGGTGGCGCTCGACGCGGCACTGTTCGACGACCCGCGCTGGGACGTGTCCGACATCGGACCGTTCGTGCTGGCGATCCGCAAGTAACGGCGGAAACCACATGACCAGGCTAACATCTAGCGCCCGTGGTCAACAGCCGTTGCGACGGGGACCAACCACCGGACCGCCGCGCCTCGTCGCCATCGTCGCCGGGCTTGCTCGGCGCCCTGCTCGCCATGGCCACTCCCCTGCTGCCGGTCACGCAGACCACCGCCACAGCTCAACTGGCCGCAGAACGGCGTGCTGGCCAGCGTCGACGCACCGCTGATCGGATACGTGGCCACCGATCTGAACATCATCGATCCCGTGCAGCGCGGCGGCCGGTCTGACCGGTCCGCGCAACGTGCTGCTCTCGACCGTCCCCAAGCAGGCGCCCAAGGCCGTCGACCGCGGGCTGCTCATCGAACGGGTCGGCGCCGACCTGCTGGTCATCGTCCGCAACACGCCCGTGGTCAGCGCACCGCTGACACAGGTGCTCAGCCCGGCCTGCCAGCGAGATCACGTTCACCGCGCACGCCGACAAGGTCGTCGGCGAGTTCGTCGGGCTCAGTGCGGGCCCCGACCAGGAAGACGGAGCCGATCCGGGCAAGCCGCTGCGCGGTGAGCGCGGTGGCTACGACTTCCGGCCGCAGATCGTCGGCGTGTTCACCGACCTGGCCGGGCCCGCGCCGCCGGGGCTGACGTTCACCGCCACCATCGACTCGCGCTACAGCAGCTCGCCGACGCTGCTGAAGACGCTGGCGATGATCCTCGGCGTCGCGATGACGGTGCTCGCGCTCGGCGCCCTGCACGTGCTCGACACCGCCGACGGCATGCGCCACCGCCGCTTCCTCCCGCCGCGATGGTGGTCGATGAGGCCGCTGGACGGGCTGGTGATCGCCGCCGCTGGTGTGGTGGCACTTCGTCGGCGCCAACACCTCCGACGACGGCTACATCCTGACCATGGCACGGGTGTCGGAGCACGCCGGCTACATGGCCAACTACTACCGCTGGTTCGGCACGCCGGAGGCGCCGTTCGGCTGGTACTACGACCTGCTCGCGCTGTGGGCGCACGTCACCACCGCCAGCGTCTGGATGCGACTGCCGACGCTGCTGATGGGCATCGCGTGCTGGTGGGTGATCAGCCGCGAGGTGATCCCGCGACTCGGTCACGCGGTGAAGGTCAACCGGGCGGCGGCGTGGACCGCCGCGGGCATGTTCCTGGCGTTCTGGCTGCCGCTGAACAACGGGCTGCGCCCAGAACCGATCATCGCGCTCGGCATCCTGCTGACCTGGTGCTCGGTGGAGCGCGGAGTGGCCACCAGCCGACTGCTGCCGGTGGCGATCGCGATCATCATCGGCGCGCTGACGCTGTTCTCCGGCCCCACCGGCATCGCCGCGGTCGGCGCCCTGCTGGTCGCGATCGGCCCGCTGAAAACCATTGTCGCAGCCCATACTTCGCGGTTCGGCCATCTCGCGCTGCTGGCGCCGATCCTGGCGGCGTGCACGGTGACGATCATCCTGATCTTCCGCGACCAGACCATGGCCGGCGAGGTCCAGGCCAGCACCTTCAAGTCGGCGGTCGGCCCCAGCCTGAGCTGGTTCGACGAACACATCCGCTACGAGCGGCTGTTCATGGCCAGCCCCGACGGCTCGGTGGCGCGGCGCTTCGCCGTGCTCACCCTGCTGCTCGCCCTTGGCGGTGTCGGTGGCGATGTCGTTGCGCAAGGGCCGGATTCCCGGCACCGCCGCCGGACCGAGCCGCCGCATCATCGGCATCACGATCATCTCGTTCCTCGCGATGATGTTCACCCCGACCAAGTGGACCCACCACTTCGGGGTGTTCGCCGGCCTCGCCGGATCACTCGGTGCGCTGGCCGCCGTCGCCGTCACCGCCGCGGCCATGCGTTCGCGCCGCAACCGCACCGTCTTCACCGCCGCCGTGCTGTTCATGATGGCGTTGTCGTTCGCCAGCGTGAACGGCTGGTGGTACGTGTCGAACTTCGGCGTGCCGTGGTCGAATCAGTTCCCGGAGTGGCACTTCGGCTTCACCACGTTCCTGCTCGGGCTGTCCGTGCTCGCGCTGCTCGTCGCGGCGTGGTTCCACTTCTCCGGTCGAGACACCTCGCCACCGGCAACGCCGATCGGCGGTGGTCGCGAATCGTCCAGGCGCCGTTGGCCATTGCCGTCTGGATCGTGGTGGTATTCGAGGTGACCTCGCTGACGTTGGGGATGACCGAGCAGTACCCGGCCTGGTCCGTCGGCCGGTCAAACCTCGAGGCGCTGACCGGGAAGACGTGCGGGCTGGCCACCGACGTGATGGTCGAACAGGATCCCAACGCGGGCATGCTGCTTCCCGTCTCCGCGCCCGTCGGCGCCGCGCTCGGCGCGGTGACCGCACAGGGCTTCAACCCCAACGGGATTCCCGCCGACATCTCCGCCGACCCGGTGGCATGGAACCCGAGGGCAGCAGCAACTTCGCCGACACCGACGCCGCGCGTGGTGACCGGCAGCGAACCCGGCACCGAGGGTGGCACCACCGCGGCGGCAGGCGTGAACGGGTCACGGGCCCGGCTGCCTTACAACCTCGACCCCGCACGCACACCCGTGATGGGCAGCTGGCGCGCCGGCGCACAGCAACCCGCGGTGTTGCGGTCGGCCTGGTACCGGCTGCCTCCCCGAGATCAGCGCGGCCCACTGTTGGCGGTGGCCGCAGCTGGTCGGTTCGACGCGGGCGAGGTGCGTCGTGCAGTGGGCCACCGACGACCAGGCGGCAAAGGACCAGCCCGGCGGCAGCATCGGATTCGCCGACGTCGGCGCCGCGCCCGCATGGCGGAACCTGCGCGCACCGATGTCGGCCATTCCGCCCGACGCCACCCAGGTTCGCGTGGTCGCCACCGACGACGACCTCGCGCCCCAGCACTGGATCGCGGTGACGCCGCCGCGCATCCCACAGTTGCGCACCCTGCAGGACGTCGTCGGCTCGACCGATCCCGTGCTGCTGGACTGGCTGGTCGGCCTGGCGTTCCCGTGCCAGCGTCCGTTCGGCCATCAGAACGGCGTCACCGAGGTGCCCAAGTGGCGGATCCTGCCCGACCGGTTCGGCGCCGAGGCCAACTCGCCGGTGATGGACTACCTCGGCGGCGGGCCGCTCGGCATCACCGAACTGCTGCTGCGGGCGACACCGGTGCCGACCTATCTGAGCGACGACTGGTTCCGCGACTGGGGTGCGTTGCAGCAGCTGACGCCGTGGTACCCGAACGCCGAACCCGCCCGGCTCGAACTCGGCACCGCGACCCGCAGCGGGCTGTGGAGCCCCGGGCCGCTGCGGTTGAGCTGACCGCACCCGCATGGCTTCGCAACCCACATAGTCCCGTCGCATACCCTTGACCGTCGTGCCCGCCCGGACTACTCGACTCATCGCGATCATCGCGGGCATCGCGGGACTTTTGCTCTGCGCACTCACCCCGCTGCTGCCGGTCCGGCAGACCACCGCGACCATCCTGTGGCCGCAGGCCATCGGCTCCGACGGACTGGTCACCGACGTCACCGCGCCGCTGGTCTCCGGCGCGCCGCTGGCGCTCGACGCGTCGATTCCCTGCCTGGCTGTGGCGACCCTGCCCCAAGCGGGCGGCCTGGTGTTCTCCACCATCCCGTCGGGGGGCATCGACGCCAGCCGCAACGGGCTGTTCGTGCGTGCCAACGCCGACACCGTCGTCGTCGCGTTCCGCGACTCGGTCGCCGCCGTCGCGCCCCGAAAGGCGGTCGAATCGGGCGCCTGCAGCACGCTGCACCTGTGGGCCAACACGGGCGGGGTCGGCGCCGACTTCGTCGGCATCCCCGGCGCGACGGGCACGGTCCCGATCGAGAAGAAGCCTCAGGTCGCGGGCGTGTTCACCGAACTGAAGGTGGCTGCCCAACCGGGGCTGAGCGCGCGCATCGACGTCGACACCCGGTTCATCACCACACCGACCACGCTCAAGACTCGCGGTGATGATGCTCGGGGTCCTGTGCGTCATCGCGTCGATCGTGGCGCTCGCGATGCTCGACCGTCAGGCAGGACGTCAGGTACCTGGCTCGACGCGACGGTTCTGGCACGCCGGATTGTGCGACCTGGCTCGCCGACATCGGCGTCGTCGGCACCCTGGCACTCTGGCATCTGATCGGGGCCATCTCCTCGGACGACGGCTACAACCTGACCATCGCCCGCGTCTCCGCCGAGGCCGGCTACACCGCCAACTACTACCGCTTCTACGGCGCCACCGAGGCTCCCTTCGACTGGTACCAGTCGGTGCTGGCCCACATGGCGTCGATCAGCACCGCCGGCGTGTGGATGCGCTTGCCCGCCACGGCCGCGGCGATCGCGACGTGGCTGATCATCAGCCGCTGCGTGCATTCCCCGCCTCGGCAGTCGCCTGGCCGCCAATCGTGTCGCGGTGTGGACCGCAGGAGCGGTGTTCCTGGCGGCGTGGCTGCCGTTCAACAACGGGCTGCGGCCCGAGCCGCTGATCGCGTTCGGCGCGATCGCCACCTGGATGCTGGTGGAGAAGGCCATCGGGACGCGTCGGCTGTGGCTTGCCGCCGTCGCGATCATCGTGGCGGTCTTCAGCGTCACGCTCGCACCGCAAGGCCTGATCGCGCTGGCGCCGCTTCTGGTCGGGGGACGGGCCGTCGCCCAGGTCATCCGCAGACGGCGCCCCGCCGACGGCCTGCTCGCCCCGTTGGCGCCCCTGGCTGCGTCGCTGTCGCTGATCTTCGTGCTCGTGTTCCGCGATCAGACGCTGGCCACCGTCGCCGAGTCGGCACGCATCAAGTACGTGGTCGGGCCGACCATCGCCTGGTATCAGGAGTTCCTGCGCTACTACTTCCTCACCGTCGAGGACAGTGTCGACAGCTCCTTGACGCGCCGATTCTCGGTGCTCGTCCTTCTGCTGTGTCTGTTCGGGTTGATCGCGGTCCTGCTGCGGCGAGGCCGCGTGCCAGGAGTCGCAAGCGGCCCGGTGTGGCGGCTGGTCGGCACCACCGCAGTCGGGCTGCTGCTGCTGACGTTCACGCCGACGAAGTGGGCGGTGCAGTTCGGCGCGTTCGCGGGATTGGCAGGTGCGCTGGGCGGGGTGACCGCCTTCGCCTTCGCCAGGGTGGGCATGCACAACAGGCGCAATCTCGCGCTCCTGGTGGCCGCACTGCTGTTCGTGCTCGCCTGGGCGACGTCGGGCATCAACGCCTGGTTCTACGTCGGCAACTACGGCGTCCCGTGGTTCGACAAGCAACCGGTGATCGCGGGCCAGCCGGTCACGACGATGTTCTTGGTGCTGGCAATCGTGACCGGCCTGCTCGCCGGGTGGCTGCACTTCCGGATGGACTACGCCGGGCACACCGAGGTCGCCAACACCCGACGCAACCGCGTGCTGGCATCCACGCCGCTGCTCGTGGTGGCCACGATCATGGTCATCCTCGAAGTGGGATCGATGGCCAAGGGCGCCGCGCAGCGCTACCCCGTCTACACCACCGCGAAGGCCAACGTAGACGCGCTGGCGTCCGGCTTTTCGAAGACGAGCTGCGCGATGGCCGACGACGTCCTCGTCGAACCCGACACGAATGCCGGTCTGCTGCAGCCGGTTCCGAATCAGCGATTCGGCCAGTACGGGCCTCTCGGCGGGGAGAACCCCGTCGGGTTCAAGCCCACCGGCGTCAGTGACACCCTCCTGCCGCCCGAACCCGTCACCGCCAACCCGGGCACCGTGAACTCTCCCGGGTCGCCGAACGAACCGAACTCCGGCATCGGCTTCGCCGCAGGCACCGGCGGCGGCTACGGCCCGGTCGGCGTCAACGGGTCGCAACGCCTTCCTTCCCTTCGGCCTCGACCCCAAGCTGACGCCCGTGATGGGCAGCTACAACGAGAACACCGTCGCCGCCAAGGTCACCTCGGCGTGGTACCAGCTGCCGCCCCGCACCCCGGACCGGCCGCTGGTGACCGTCGCCGTCGCAGGGGCCATCTGGTACTACAGCGAGGACGGCTCGTTCAACTACGGCCAGTCGCTGAAGCTGGAGTGGGGCGTACACCGGCCCGACGGCAGCTATCAGGCACTCGGCCAGGTGCAGCCGATCGACACCTTCCCCCAAATGGCCTGGCGCAACCTGCGTTTCCCGCTCGCGTGGGCGCCGCCGGAGGCCAACGTCGCGCGCATCGTCGCCGACGATCCCAACCTGTCCACCGACCAGTGGTTCGCGTTCACCCCGCCGCGGGTGCCGGTGATGGAGACCGCGCAGCAGTTCCTCGGATCCCAGACGCCGGTGCTGATGGACATCGCCACCGCCGCGAACTTCCCGTGCCAGCGCCCGTTCTCCGAACACCTCGGCGTGGCCGAGCTCCCCGAGTACCGCATCCTTCCGAACTTCAAACAGGTGGTGGTGTCGTCCAACCAGTGGCAGTCCGCACTGGGCGGCGGCCCGTTCCTGTTCATCCAGGCCCTGCTGCGGACCTCGTCGATCCCGGCCTATCTGCGCAACGACTGGTACCGCGACTGGGGCTCGATCGAGCGCTACGACAGGGTGGTGCCGGAGCAGGATGCGCCGAACGCCGTGATCGACCAGGGCTCGAGGACTGAGTTCGGCTGGAGCCGCAACGGACCGATTAGGGCCCTGCCATGAGCCAACTCAGATCTGAAACCAGCCACGTGAAGATCGCCAGGTTGGTCGCCACCATCGCGGGCCTGATCGGCTTCGTGTTGTCGGCCGCGACGCCGCTGCTCCCGGTGGTGCAGACCACCGCGACGCTGAATGGCCTCACAGCAAAACGGACAGAGTCAGCTCGCCAGCGTCACCGCACCGCTGATCTCGGAGACGCCGGTCAGCATGACGGCGACCGTGCCGTGCGACGTCATCCGGTCGATGCCGCCAAGGGGCGGCCTGGTGTTCGGCACGGCGCCCAAGGATGGCAAGCAGGCAGCTCTACAGTCCCTGTTCGTCAACGTCACCACCCAGCGCGTCGACGTCACCGATCGAAACGTCGTGGTGGCCAGCGTGCCTCGCGCACGGGCCGTAGGCGACGGCTCGTCCGCGGGATGCTCGAGAATCGAGATCACCTCGTCGGAGGCGGGGACGTTCGCCACGTTCGTCGGGCTGACCGATCCCGCCACCGGCAAGGAACAGCGGACCGGGTTCGCCGACCCCAACCTTCGTCCGTCGATCGTCGGCGTGTTCACCGATCTGACCGGGCCTGCGCCTGCGGGGCTGTCGCTGTCGGCGACCATCGACACCCGGTTCACCACCAAACCGACGACGATGAAGTTGGCGGCGATGGTGCTGGCCATCATCGCGACGATCGTCGCGCTGGTTGCGCTGTGGCGTCTCGACCAACTCGACGGCCGACGGATGCGCCGCGTGATTCCGGCGCGGTGGCGAACGTTCACCGCGGTCGACGTCGTCGTGGTCGGCAGCTTCCTGCTCTGGCAGGTCATCGGCGCCGATTCGTCCGACGACGGCTACCAGCTGCAGATGGCCCGGGTCGCCGGACATGCCGGGTACATGTCGAATTACTTCCGCTGGTTCGGCAGCCCGGAGGACCCGTTCGGTTGGTACTACAACCTGCTGGCACTGATGACCCACGTCAGCGACACCTCCATCTGGATCCGGCTGCCGGACCTGATCTGCGCACTGGTGTGCTGGCTGCTGCTGAGCCGGGAAGTGCTGCCCCGGTTGGGGCCCGCGGTCGCAGCAAGCAGACCCGCGCTGTGGGCGGCGGGCCTCGTGCTGCTCGCGGCGTGGATGCCCTTCAACAACGGCCTGCGCCCCGAGGGCCAGATCGCCGCCGGCGCGCTGATCACCTACGTCCTGATCGAGCGGGCGATCATCTCCGGCCGGATGACACCCGCCGCGCTTGCCACCTTGACCGCCGCGTTCACGCTTGGCATCCAGCCGACGGGGCTGATCGCCGTCGCCGCGCTTCTTGCCGGCGGCAGGCCGATTCTGCGGATCCTGGTGCGGCGGCACCGCATTGTCGGCACCTGGCCGCTGGTGGCGCCGCTGCTGGCCGCAGGCACCGTGGTGCTCACCGTGGTGTTCGCCGACCAGACGTTCGCAACGGTGTTGGAGGCCACCAAGATTCGGACCGCCATCGGTCCGGCCCAGCCGTGGTACACCGAGAACCTGCGTTACTACTACCTGATCCTGCCGACCGTGGACGGGTCACTGTCGCGGCGGTTCGGGTTCCTGATCACCGCACTGACGATGTTCGCGTCGATGTTCATCATGCTGCGGCGCAAGCGGGTTCCTGGAGTCGCACGCGGTCCGGTGTGGCGCCTGATGGGCACCATCCTCGGCACGATCTTCTTCCTGATCTTCGCGCCGACCAAGTGGGTGCATCACTTCGGGCTGTTCGCCGCGGTGGGTGCGGCGATGGCGGCGGTCGCCACCGTACTGGTGTCGCCGACGGTGATGCGCTCGTCGCGCAACCGGATGGCGATCCTGGCGGCGGTGCTCTTCGTGCTCTCGCTGTGCTTCGCCTCCACCAACGGCTGGTGGTACGTCTCCAGCTACGGCGTGCCGTTCAACAACGCGATGCCGAAGGTCGGCGGAATCACCATCAGCACCATCCTCTTTGCGTTGTTCGCGGTCGCCGCGCTGTGGGCGTTCTGGTTGCACTTCGCGCCGCGCGACCGGCCGGAGGGCAGGCTGTCCCGCGCCGTGACCGCCGCGCCCATCCCGATCGCAGCCGGCTTCATGGTGGTGGTGTTCGTCGGTTCGATGCTGGTTGGCGTGGTGCGCCAGTATCCGACTTACTCCAACGGGTGGGCCAACCTGCGCGAGTTCGCCGGCGGCTGCGCGCTGGCCGACGACGTGCTCGTCGAACCGGACCCGAACAACGGTTTCCTGCAGCCACTCCCGGGCAGCTACGGTCCGCTCGGTCCGCTCGGCGGTGTCGGACCAGTCGGGTTCACGCCCGACGGGGTGCCGGACAAGATCGTGGCCGAGACGATTCGGCGCGAACTTCCGCAGCCCGGCACCGACTACGACTGGGACGCGCCGTTGAAGCTGACGACGCCGGGCGTCAACGGCTCGACGGTGCCGCTGCCCTACGGCCTCGACCCCGCACGCGTGCCGCTGGCGGGCACGTACGTCAACGGTCCACAGCAGCAGCAGAGCCGGCTGACATCGGCCTGGTACGAGCTGCCGCAACCGGACGACGCGCATCCTCTGGTCGTCGTCACCGCCGCGGGCAGCATCACCGGCGACAGCATCTTCAACGGCCGAACCGACGGCCAGAAGGTCGAATTGGAGTACGCGCGACGCGGACCCGACGGTGCGCCCGTGCCGGCAGGCCGGCTGGTGCCCTACGACCTCGGCCCGGCGCCGTCGTGGCGCAACATCAGGTTCCCCCGCGAACGGATCCCCGCCGACGCCGTCGCCGTGCGACTGGTGGTCGAGGATCTGTCGCTGACGCCGGGCGATTGGGTCGCCGTGACGCCGCCGCGGGTGCCCGAGTTGCGTTCGGTGCAGGAGTACGTCGGATCGCAGCAGCCGGTGTTGATGGACTGGGCGGTAGGGATGGCGTTCCCGTGCCAGCAGCCGATGCTGCACGCCAACGGCGTCACCGAGATTCCCAAGTTCCGGATCACCCCGGACTACAACGCGAAGCGCAAGGACACCGACACCTGGGAGGACGGCCTCAACGGCGGCCTGCTCGGGATCACCGATCTACTGCTCCGGGCGCACGTGATGGCGACGTACCTGTCGCACGACTGGGGTCGTGACTGGGGCTCGCTGCGCAAGTTCGACACCGTCGCCCCGGCGCAGCCCGCCCAGATCGACCTCGGCACCGCGACGCACAGCGGGCTTTACAGCCCCGGCCACATCCGCATCAAGCCGTAACGCGGCTCGTCGACCTCAGTGCGGCGTACCCAGGTAGGGGAACTCGTCGAGGGTGTCGGTGTGCGGGCTCAGCCCGGACGGCGGGATGTCGCCCTTGGACAGGAAACCGAGCCGGTAGTCGATCACGTCGTCGGTGAACACCCGGCCGTTCGGGTAGCGCGCGGGTTTCGACGGGTCGAAGGTCAACATGTCGGGCAGCGTGCCCTCCTGGTCGATGGCCTCGATCGCCTCCTCGCGCGAGTAGCCACCGGTGTGCCCCATCAGGTGAATGAACTGCTCGATCCACCGCTCCCGGTCGTGGACCGGCTCGCTGGCGTTGTACTCCTCCTTGGTGTCGTCGGTGTTGAAGAAGCTGCTGACCGACGGATGCCCGGCCCGGTCGACGTGCAGTAGCTCGCCATCGCGGCGAAGGCTGCACCGACCCCAGATCCGGAGGTCGGGAGCACCGCCCAATTCGGCGGTCGGAAGCTCGATCGCCATCGAGAAGACATTGGCCTCGGTATTCGAATCCTGGCCCGTCCAAGGTGCTTTCCCGGTTTCCCCGCCGAATCGTGCCGCGGTGAAGTTGCGTCCACCTCGGGTGTCGAACAGGTTCTTGACCCCGTCGAAGTCGAAGAAGAACGCGTCGCTGCGGGCTCCGGCGAAGAACGTGAAGCTATCCGACCGCGCGATGGTGGGCTCCGGCCCGAACGACACCTCGACCGCGTCGAAGATCTTCTCGCCGACCGCCTCGGGCGACCGTGCCTCGTCGTTGGTGGCCAGGAACACGTCGACGGTCTGCCGGCCGTCCTGCGGTGTGGAGAACACGAAGCTGAACGCGATGTCGTTCTGCAGGTCACCGTCGTTGTCGACGGCGAGCCGGTAGATGGCATCGGGGTGCAGCGCATCGGCGTTCGGGTTGGCGTTGAGGATCAGTACCGTGCGCGACGGATCGGCAGGGGACTGGAAGGCGTAGAGGTCGCACAGGTCCAGTCGCTGGTCGCCAAGTGGTGGTCCGAGGCTCAATCCGGTGAAGTGGTTCGACATGGTGCCAATCAAAGCGTGAAATGGGCCCCGCGTACACACCTAGGGTTGACGCATGACTGACCGCATCCGGCTCGGCAAAGCCGTCGTGACCCGTGTCGTCGAGTGGGAGTTCGACGTCGGTGCCGCGTTGTGCGCGAACACCCCGCCCGAGGCGTGGCAGGAGAACGCCGAACTGCTGGTGCCGACGTTCTTCAACCCGGAAACCCAGCGGTGGCGCGTGGTGATGCAGAGCTGGGTCATCGAGGTCGACGGGCTGACCGTGGTCGTCGACACCGGCGTCGGCAACGACCGGGAGCGCCCGCACATACCCACGCTCTCCCACTTGAGCACCGACTTCCTCGACGCTCTGCGCCGCGCCGGAACCGAACCCGACGACGTCGACGTCGTGATCAACACCCACATCCACACCGACCACGTCGGCTGGAACACCCGGCTGGTCGACGGCTCTTGGGTGCCGACGTTCCCGAATGCGCGCTACGTGATTCCGGCGGCCGACTACCGCTTCTTCGGCCCCGACGGGCCGGGCAGCACCGATGGGATGCGAAACGTGTTCGACGACAGCGTGATTCCAGTCGAGGATCAGATGGAACTGTGGTCGGACGACCTCAACCTCAGCGAGTCGTTGCGGCTTCGTCCCGCCGCCGGACACACGCCCGGCTCGTCGGTGCTGTGGCTCGACGCGGGCACACCCGCCGTCTTCGTCGGCGATCTCACGCACTGCCCGATCCAGATCCCCCGGCCGCACGATCCATGCGGGTTCGACGTCGACGCGGCCGCGGCGGCGGTGACGCGCCACCGGGTGTTCACCGAGGCGGCGCGGGCCCGCGCGATGGTGATTCCGGCGCACTACCCGGGACCAGGCGGCGCGACGATCGTGGCGCGAGGGGACCGCTTCGAAGTCGACGACTGGCTGGAGCTCGCCACGATCTGAGGCCTACGACGCCACATCCCCTCAGGTGGCCGTTGGTTACGTCAATTAGCAAGTCTCCGAAGGGGTCTGGCTCGGCCATTGGCTCTCCCTCATCGCATGCGACAACACCACGTCGAATCGTCGAGTGAGCCGAGAGCCACGCCTGGAGTGGTGGACTACCAGTGTTTGGTGTCCTAGGACGACGGTGCGGCGGGGGCGGGCGTCGAAGCGCTCACCGAGCTGCCGCCGTTGCTCTGGAGGATGTCGCGATGGCAATCGAGCCTGCTCTGGCCGGTCTGCTCCATGCAGACCAGAACGGGTGATTCGGTCTCCGACGGATAGACCTCGTCGTTGGGGCCCGCGGTCACCGTGGGACTCGAGACCTCACCCGGATAGAGCGACCAGATGGTGGTATTGGTCGTCGGCAGGTGCGCGCAGTAGGCGGGCGCGCCGGATTGGGTGATGCCCGCCGCCCCGAGGGTGGCGCAATTGGCGCCGATGGCGACCACCGGCAGGGCCACGCCTCCCCCCGACGGCGGAGCCTGCGACTGGGGCGCGGCGGGCGGGGGGCCGGGCCGATGGCTGGTCCCGCGGTTCAGGACGACGAACGCCACGGCGGCGATGGCGATGATCGCAACCACCACCGCGGCGGGAACCCACGGCTTGCGCCGTGGCGGTGTGGCCGGCGGCTGCTGTTTCGCATGCCTCGGACCCGACGACGCCACCGGCGCGAGCATCGTCGCGCCGGTGTCTGCGACCGTCTCGACCGGCCGCCCATCGGTCACGTCGGCTCGGTGGGCCAGTGCCCGTGCGAAGTCGATGCACTTTGCGTAACGGTCGCCGGGCGACTTGGCCAGCGCCTTGTCGAAAATCGGTCCCAGACTGGACAGCTCGGGACGTCGCGACCCGATCGCGGGCGGTCGGGCAGTGAGATGCTGGCTGATCACGACCGCGGGGTTGGAATGGTGGAACGGGGGCGACCCGGTGAGCAGCTGATAGGCCGTGGCAGCCAGGGCGTACTGATCGGCCCGGCCGTCCATCGGCTCGCCCGTCAACTGCTCCGGCGCGGCATAGGCCACCGTCCCCACCGTCATGGCGGTGCCCGTCAAGGTACTGGCTTCGGTGGTTCGCCGAGCGATCCCGAAGTCCGCCAACATGATTCGCTCATCATCGGTATCGGGTTTGGAGATCAGGATGTTGGCGGGCTTCACGTCCCTGTGCAGCAGATCTCGCTGATGTGCGTAGTCCAGCGCGTCGCCCACCGCGGTGACGATCCGCACCACCTCGGTGAGCGGCATGCCGGAGGGATACCGCTCGGCGAGCAACCGTTCCGCGTCGGTGCCCTCGACGTAGTCCATCGCGATCCAGAGCTGGCCGCCGACGTCGCCGCGATCGTGCACCTCGACGATGTGCGGGTGCCACAGCGTCGCGGCGATGTCGGCTTCCCGGTTGAACCGCTGCCGGTACTCGTCGTCGCAGCACACCGAATGCGACAGCACCTTGAGCGCATCGCTCCTGGGCAGCCGGGGGTGCTTCGCCAGATACACCTCGCCCATTCCGCCCGCGCCGAGGGACCGCACGATGGTGTACCCGGCGAGCTCCTGGCCCTCGGCTAGCGGCATGCGCGAATCTTACAATCGGCCCGCCATCTGGCCATTCCGACGACGGAGAGGGTCGGTCGCAGCGACCCGTGGGGAAACCCCTGATACGTCGACGACCACGGTGTCGATCGCGTCGCGGCGAGTGCTTGGCAAACGCCGGCAAGGTCGTTGCGGGGAGCTTGAGATGGGTTCCAGATCGGCGCGGGCAGCATCGGCTATCAGCACGGCTTCTGGTACACCAGCCAGCGCATCTCGATCGGGCATTGGTCACGCGGCAGATCGAACACGTCGAGCCCGCTGACCCAGTCGGCGTACCAGCTGGTCGGCGGCCACGCGCCGTCGGGCAGATTGGCCTGCTCGTAGGAGTACACGGGATCGTCGGCGACGCGCTCAAGGGGCAATCCGGAGGCGGCAGCCCTGAGCTCGCGCCGCGTGAAGATGCTTGTGTAGCACTGCTGTCCGAGTTCGCGTACCGCGTCATCGGGTACGTAGCCGTGGCGCGCCACGAAGGCATTGAAGACCAAACGTCCTCCCGCAGAAAGACATTGAGTGGCGAGCTCGAAGATGCCGCGCAACTGCTGCGTCGTCCGGAAGTCGGACACCACCTCGGAGAGCAGGATCAGCTGATAGTCCCGCCGGAGATCGTCGATCCTCGAGAAGACGTCACGTTGGATGACGCGCACGTCGAGCGATTCGCGTTCCGCGTCGGCACGAATCATGTCGGCGAACTTCGGAGTCAGCTCCACCACGTCGACCGAGTGGCCACGACGCGCCAGGGCCAGCGTGTTGCGTCCCGTCCCTCCCCCGATGTCGAGTATCGGAAGCGTCGTCGGATCGGCCGCTTCGCTCGCCAACGCCCACACCCGAGCATCCGGTTCGGTGCCGAACAGCGGCGGCTCGCGGGTGCTGATCCAGTTCTCGTAGGCACCCTCGACCGTGAACCATTCGGCCTTGACGTGGTAGTTGAGCACCGTGCCGATCGGAGCGTCGAACGAGACCACGATGTTCGACCTCGGCGACGCGGCAAAGGCCTCCGCCAACTGACCTGCCAGCACCTCCCTGACGTGGTCGAGTTCGCCGGGCGTGAAGGGTCTGCCAACGCCTGCAAAGAGATTGGCGCACATCGTCACGTACTCGTCGATCATGCCCGGCACGGCTGGCAGGGTGATCCGACCCGTGACGACGGATCGTCGATACAACCGCCGTGTCATGGCTTCGTGCATCGCCGGATCGGCCGATATCAAGCGCCCATCATCCATCGAATCACCCTCCCCGTCCCAGTCCACCATCCGCGTGGGAAATACTTCCACAGGCAAACCAGAAATGATCGCGGTTCGAGCTTATCAATCCAGGCAAAGGCATTGTCACCACGCGAATTACTGCGCGACAGTGGAGCGACGACGACGACCGCGAGCGAATCGTCGTGGATGGCCGGCGCTCGGTACCACGGGCGCGGTGATTGGGTCCGGACCAGCCACGGTGCACCCAGGGACTGGCTTTAGATCGGGATCAGGCCGTGCTTGCGCTGCACCCGCTGAATCTGCTTGTCCCGCAACAGTCGCATGGCGCTGCGCAGCTGCAGCCGGGTCTGGTGCGGCTCGATGACCGCGTCGACGTAGCCGCGCTCGGCGGCGATGTACGGCGTCGCCAGGTTGAGGTTGTAGCCCTCGATGAAGTCGGCCTTGATCTTCTGCACCTCGGGCGCGGTCGGATCGGGGAAGCGCTTCACCAGCAGCTGCGCCGCACCGTCGGCGCCGATCACCGCGATGCGTGCGGTCGGCCACACGAAGTTCATGTCGGCGGTCAGCTGCTTGCTGCCCATCACCGCGTAGGCGCCGCCGTAGGACTTGCGCACCGTGATGGTCACCTTCGGCACGTCGGCCTCGACGACGGAGTACAGGAATCGGCCGCCGCGCTTGATGATGCCGTTCTTCTCCTGCTCGACACCCGGCATGAATCCCGGGGTGTCGACGACGAACACCAGCGGGATGTTGAACGAGTCGTTGAACCGGACGAAGCGGGCCGCCTTGTCGGACTCCTCGTTGTCGATCGCGCCCGCGTTGTACATCGGCTGGTTGGCGATCACGCCGACGGTGCGGCCGTCGACGCGGGCGTACCCGGTGATGATGGCCTGGCCCGCCTGCGCGGCGACGTCGAGGAAGTCGCCGTCGTCGAAGATCCGCAGCAGGATCTCGTGCATGTCGTAGCCCGTGTTGTCGGCGTCCGGCACGATCGCGTCGAGTTCCAGGTCGTACGGGGTGATCTCGGGTTCGAGGCCGGGGTTGACGATCGGCGCGGTGTCGAAGGTGTTGGCGGGCAGGAAGCTCAGGTAGTCGCGGACGTACTGGAACGCCGCCTTCTCGTCCTCGACGACCTGGTGGATGTTGCCGTACCTGCGCCTGGTAGTCGGCGCCGCCGAGCTCGTCGAGCGACACGTCCTCGCCGGTGACGTCCTTGATGACGTCGGGGCCGGTGACGAACATGTAGCCCTGGTCGCGGACCGCGACGACGAGGTCGGTCTGGATCGGCGAGTAGACGGCACCGCCCGCGCACTTGCCGAGGATGATCGAGACCTGCGGCACCAGGCCGGACAGCAGCTCGTGGCGGCGGCCCAGCTCGGCGTACCAGGCCAGCGACGTCGCGGCGTCCTGGATGCGGGCGCCGCCGGAGTCGTTGATGCCGATGATCGGGCAGCCGACCATGGCCACCCACTCCATCAGCCGGGCGACCTTGCGGCCGAACATCTCTCCGACGGTGCCCTGGAACACCGTCTGGTCGTGGCTGAACACGCCGACCGGGCGGCCGTTGATGGTGGCGTGGCCGGTGACCACGCCGTCGCCGAACAGTGCGTTCGGATCGCCGGGAGTCTTCGCCAGCGCACCGATCTCGAAGAAGCTGCCGGGATCGATCAGGGCGTGAATGCGCGAGCGGGCGCTCGGAATGCCCTTCTTGTCCCGCTTGGCGGCGGCCTTCTCACCACCGGGTTCCTTGGCCAGCTCCAGCTTCTCGCGGAGTTCGGCCAGCTTCTCCGCGGTGGTGGACGGGCGGGTGGCTGGGTCGCGGAGATGTTCCGCGGTCATTCTCGATCTCGCTCGTTCGATCCGGTTGATCGCCTCGCTCATGTGCGCGCCGACCTTGGCAATGTACGGCTCGTCGATGGCCTGGATGTGCTCGCCCCCGATGGCCACGACCTCGAGGTCCTTCGCGAATTCGCCCCAGCCGCCGTCGGGCTTGCGGGTGGCGTAGGCGGGCTCGAACGTGATCGCGTCGTCGTGGTACCGATCGGCCATGTAGAGCACGACGTGGCCGTCGTACGGCTTGATGTCGACGGTGTCGAGGGCCCGGTTGTCCAGGTACGACGTGCGCTGATGCTCGACGATGCCGCCGGGGATCTGCACGCCGCTCTGGCTGACCATGTCGAGCACGAACTGCACCTGACCGGCGTCGTCGAGCGTCTCGAGGTGCTCGTACGGGATCTCGGGGATCTCGCACGTTGAAGGTCTTCTCCGCGAACTTCGCGTAGCGGTCCCAGCGCTTCCGGGTCTCCTCCTTGGTGTGGAGGATCGGTTCGCCCGGCCGCACGCAGTCGATGAGCCCGACGAACGACACGTCGGCACCTGCGGCCTTGAGCCCGATCGCGCACGCGTAGGACAGCGCGCCACCCAGCGACCAGCCCGCGAGGATGAACGGCTTGCCCTTCCTATCCCCGTCGCTCCGCTCGCCCCGGAGTCCAGCCGTTCAGCTCCAGCAGCTTCGGCACGTACACCGCGGCGCGCTCCTCGATGGAGCCCTCGACCCGCTCCAAACCGATCATCGGCGTGTGCGGCGGGCAGCCGCTTGAGCAGCGGTTCGTAGACCACCGTCGACCCGCCGGCGGCGTGGAACACGTACACCGGGACCTGGTCGTCGCTGACTCGGCCTTGCGGATGGTCCGCACGAAGCCGTCGAGCTCACCGGCCTCGAGGAACTCGCGCACCGTGGTGGCCAGCTCCTCGATGGTCTGGGCCTTCTTGACGTCCGCGGCCGTGATGGTGCCCTCGGCGCGCTCGGAAAGCCGTTGCGCCATCTTGTCGGCCGCCGCGTCGTCGAGTGCGGGCAGCGGGTTGAAGATGCCGCCAGGCGACTTGCCGGTGACGATCGCCCACGTCGCGAACGTCACCCGCTCGGCGGCGTCGCGCGGCGGCACGTCGGAGTTCAGCGCGTCGGCGACGGCCTGCTGGTTCAGCACCCCGGCCGCCGCACCCGCCGCGCTCGGCCTTGGGACCGGCCGGGTTCGTCGGCGGCGGCGGGATCTCCAGCTCGTCGGCAGGACGACTCGGCCGACTCGGCCGCCTTCTGGGCGAGCATCTCCTCGAGCTCGGCCACCGTCGTCGCCCCACCCATCAACTCGGCCTGCGCAGCGGCGATCTCCTCGTCGGTCTGCGTCTTCTGGACCTCGGCGAGCTCCTGGACCTCGTCGCGGTGCTCGATCGCGTACTGGATCAGCTTCTCGACGGCGTAGAGGTTGGCGTCGCGGACGGCCGTCAGCTGGATCGGCGGCAGGTCGAAGTCGTACTCGACGCGGTTCTTGATCCGCACCGCCATCAGCGAGTCGAGGCCCAGCTCGATGAGCGGCACCTCCCACGGCAGGTCCTCGGGCTCGTAGCCCATGGCGCCGCCGACGATCGCGCCGAGCCGCTGCCCGATGGTCTCACCCGCTGTCGGGGGACCACTTGGCGAAGCCCGCCGCGAGACCCGCACCGGCGGTGAGGTTGTCGCTCAGGATGGCGGCGTCGTCCTCGGCTTGCTCGTCGGGCCGGCTCGACCGACGCCACCTCGGTCACGGCCGCGCCCGCACCGACGGCCGTCGGCAGCGCGCTGGCCTGGCCGCCCGGGTGACGATCGCGTCGTACACCAGCGTGAACGACTCGCCTTCGATGCGGGCATGCACCTGCACCGTCGCGCCGCCGGGATGGCGGGTCAGCGTCGTCACCAGCCGGGCGTCGTCGGCCGGCACGGCGCGCTGCTCGTAGGCCGTCAGCTTGGCGTCCGGAAGCACCTGCACCGCAGCGGCTTTCACCAGCGCCGCAAGATCGGTGGCGCCGCGCGGTGCGTACTCCCAGACGTGGCGGCCGTCGGGCATGGCGACGTGCGTGCCGGGGAGGACGCCGGAGCCGTCGGCGGAGAACCGGACGTCGAGCCAGTGCGGCTTGCGCCTGAACCGGGTCGGCGGGATGTTCGCGTAGTCAGCTCTGCGCAGGACGCCCGAGAGAACAGGGTGCGGAAGTCCAGGTCGTGGCCGTAGACGAACAGCTGCGCCATGGCCGTGGTCATCGAGTCGACCTCGTCCTGCTTGCGCGCCAGCGTCGCGATCAGCTGCGCATCGTGCAGACCCGCGGCGGCCGTGGTCAGGCCAACCTGCATGAGCGCCACCGGGTTCGGCGCCAGCTCGAGGAACGTGGTGTGGCCGTTGTCGACGGCGTTGCGGATGCCGTGCGTGAAGTACACGCTGTGCCGCAGGCCCTTCTTCCAGTAGTCGACGTCGTGGATCGGCTCGCCGCCCGGCCGGATGAAGCCGCCCTCGTGGACGGTGGAGAAGTAGGGGGTCTGCAACGGGCAGCGCCTCGATGCCCTGCAGCTCGGCGGCGAGCTCGCCGAGCAGCGGGTCCATCTGCTGGGTGTGGCTGGCGCCCTTGGTCTGGAACTTGCGGGCGAACTTGCCCTCCGACTCGGCGCGCGCGATGATCGCGTCGACCTGATCCGGCGGGCCGCCGATGACCGTCTGGGTCGGCGCGGCGTACACGCAGACCTCGAGGTCCGGGAAGTCGGAGAAGACGGTCTTGATCTCGTCGGCGCGAGTACTCGACCAGCGCCATCAGCCGGATGTACTCACCGAACAGCATGGCCTCGCCCTCACCCATCAGGTGGGCACGCGAGCAGATGGTGCGGGTGGCGTCGGCCAGCGACAGGCCACCGGAGAAGTACGCGGCCGCCGCCTCGCCGAGCGACTGTCCCAACCAGCGCACCGGGTTTCGCGCCGTGCGCCTTGAGCAGCTCACCGAGTGCGACCTGGATCGCGAAGATGACGGTCTGCGTGGTCTCGATGCCGTAGTCCTGCGAGTCGTCGAGGATCAGCTCGACGACCGAGTACCCGAGCTCGTCCTGCACCAGGGCGTCGACCTTGTTGATCCACTCGGCGAACGTCTCGTCGCGCAGATACAGGCTCTTGCCCATCTTGCGGTGCTGCGCACCGAATCCGGCCAGCACCCACACCGGTCCGTTGGTGACGGGACCGTCGGCGGCGAGCACCAACGGGCTCTGCTTGCCCTCGGCCAGCGCCCGCAGACCCTTGACCGCCTCGTCGTGGTCGTGGGCCAGCACCACGGCGCGGGACCGGCCGTGGTTGCGTCGCGACAGCGAACGCCCGATCGACTCGAGCGACGACGCCCGGCCCTCCGGGCCGTCGATCCAGTCGGCCAGCTCGGCCGCCGCGGCGCGCTTGCGGGAGGTCAGGAAGCCCGAGACCGCCAGCGGCACCAGTGGTTTCGCCGGTTCGGCTGCGTCGGTCTCGGCGGCCAGCTCCTCGCGGGCGACCTCGAGCAGCCGCAGCGCCTCGTCGGTCAGGCCGGGCAGTTCGGGCTCGCCGGAATCGTCTGCGACGACGAAGGCGTCGTCATCGAAGCCTGATTCTCGTCGCGCATCGGCTCATCGTCGATGAACTCGCCGTACTCGTCCATCCGGACACCGCCGACGTAGACGGCCGCCGCCTCGTCCGTCGCCGGCGTCACGATCGCGACGTCGGGCTCCGGCTCGGGCTCGACCAGATCGGTCGGCAGCACCTCGCGCAGCACCAGGTGAGCGTTGGCGCCACCGAAGCCGAAGCCCGATACGCCGGCGATCGCGTGCCCGCTGTAGCGCGGCCAGTCGGTGACGGTGTCGTTGACCTTGATGTGGATCTTCTCGAAGTCGATGTACGGGTTGGGCCCGCTGTAGTTGATCGACGGCGGCAGCTTGTCGTTGCGCAGCGACAGCGCCATCTTGGCCAGGCTGGCCGCGCCTGCGGCCGACTCCAGGTGTCCCAGATTGGATTTCACCGCACCGAGCAGGGCGGGCTGGTCCGCCGCGCGGCCCTTGCCGACCACTCGGCCGAGCGCGTCGGCCTCGATCGGGTCACCGAGGATGGTGCCGGTGCCGTGCGCTTCGACGTAGTCGACGGTGCGCGGGTCGATGCCCGCGTCCTTGTAGGCCTTGCGCAGCACCTCGGCCTGCGCGTCGGGGTTCGGCGCGAGCAGGCCGTTGGACCGGCCGTCGTGGTTGACGGCGCTGCCCGCGATGACGGCGATGATCTCGTCACCGTCGCGGCGGGCGTCGGCCACGCGCTTGAGCACCAGCATGCCGCCGCCCTCGGAGCGGGCGTAGCCGTCGGCGTCTGCCGAGAACGACTTGATCCGGCCGTCCGGCGCCAGCACGCCGCCGACCTCGTCGAAGCCGATGGTGACCAGCGGGGTGATCAACGCGTTGACGCCGCCCGCGAGCACCACGTCGACATCGCCGGCGCGCAGCGCCTTGACGCCCTCGTGCACCGCCACCAGCGATGACGAGCAGGCGGTGTCGATGGCCATCGACGGGCCGCGGAAGTCGTAGAAGTAGGACACCCGGTTGGCGATGATCGAGCTCGTCGTGCCGGTGATGGCGTACGGGTGCGCGACCGCGGGGTCGGACACCGACAGGCAGCTGTAGTCGTTGTTGGAGGTGCCGACGTAGACGCCGACGGAGCCGCCGCGCAGGCTCGACGCCGGAATCCTGGCGTGCTCCAACGCTTCCCACGTGAGCTCCAGGGCCATCCGCTGCTGCGGATCGATGTTGTCGGCCTCCATCTTCGACAGCGCGAAGAACTCGGCGTCGAAGCCCTTGATGTCCGACAGGTAGCCGCCGCGGGTGCGCGCCTTGGCGACCCGCTCGGCGATCCGCGGCTCGTCGAGGAACTCCTCCCAGCGACCCTCGGGCAGGTCGGTGATCGGCGTCGCGGCCCTCGAGCAGCGCCTGCCACATCTCGTCGGGGGTGTTCAGGTCGCCGGGGAAGCGGGTGCCGATGCCGACGATGGCGATGTTCGCGGTGCCCTCGTCGACCGTGCGCGACCAGTCCTCGTCCGTCGTCGGCGTTCATCCTCTTCGGGCTCGCCCTCGACGATCACGGTGGCCAGCGACTCGATCGTCGGATGCCGGAACGCGACGGTGGCCGTCAGCGTGACGCCGGTGAGGTCCTCGATGTCGCTGGCCATCGCCACCGCGTCGCGCGAGGACAGGCCGAGCTCGACCATGGGCGCGGACTCGTCGATGGAGTCGGCGGACTGACCGGTGGCGTTGGCGATCCAGTTGCGCAGGCACTCGCGCAGTTCGGCGACCGACTTGTCGGTGCGCGGCTGGCCGGCGCGTCGCGGCGGGTTGCGTGCCCTCTGGTTCAGATCGTGGTGTCGGACATGGCAATCTCCCGCCTCGGCCAGGCCACCGGCTCGTTGGTCGAAAAGCGTGGTGGCGTCAGTCCGTCTGATCGGGGAAGTCGTTCGCGATCTTCCCGCTGCGCAGGCTGCCGTCGAGGTACGCCGGCACGGCACGCGCGGCGACCGATCTTGCCGCTCGAGGTGCGCGGAATCGCGCCCGCCGGGGTCAGCAGCACGTCGCGCACGGTGACACCGTGACGCACCGCGATCGCCGCACGGATGTCGTCGGCGACCGGCGTGCAGGTCCATCTTGTGGGCGCCCGGCGCACGCTCGCCGACGATGACCAGCTGCTCGGAGGTGTCGTCGGGGTCGTACTTCAGTCCCGCGTGGGCGTTGTCGAACACCTCGGCGGGCAGCTGGTTGGCAGGCACCGAGAACGCCGCGACGAAGCCGGTCCGCAGCGCGCGGCTGGCCTCCTGCGCGGAGTACTCGAGGTCCTGCGGGTAGTGGTTGCGGCCGTCGATGATCACCAGGTCCTTGACGCGGCCGGTGATGTAGAGCTCGCCGTCGTGGAAGGCGCCGTAGTCGCCGGTGCGCACCCACGTCGCGTCGTCGGTGGCGCCTTCGGCGTGCGACGGATTGGTGCGCGACTTCAGGATGTTCTGGAAGGTCGCGGCGGTCTCTTCGGGCTTGCCCCAGTAGCCGGTGCCCATGTTCTGGCCGCTGATCCAGATCTCGCCGATCTGTCCGTCGGGCAGCTCGGTGGCCGATTCCGCATCGACGATGGTGACCCACTCGGCGACGCCGACCTTGCCCGCCGACGCCTGCGCGACGCGCGCTCGGCGAGTCCTCGGGCACCTCGACGAACCGGTGCGTCGTTGAGCTCGTCGCGGTCGACGTGGACGATCTTCGGCGGCTCGTCCACCGGGGTGGCCGACACGAACAGCGTCGCCTCGGCCAGACCGTAGGACGGCTTGATGGCCTCCGGCTTGAACCCGAACGGGCTGAACGCCTCGTTGAACCGGCGCACCGTGGCGGCGGAGATCGGCTCGCTGCCGTTGAGGATGGCCTTGACGTTGGACAGGTCCAGCGGCGCCTCGCCGTCCTTCGGCACGCCGCGCGCGGCGGCGTGGTCGAAGGCGAAGTTCGGCGCGACGGAGATGACGCCGCCGGTGTCGCCTTCGGGCTTGCGCGCCATCTCGCGGATCCACCGACCGGGCCTGCGCACGAACGCCGCGGGCGTCATGAACGTGACGTAGTGGCCGATCATCGGCGACACCATGGCGGTGATCAGGCCCATGTCGTGGAAGAACGGCAGCCAGCGACACACCGCGGTCGCCCTCGTCGCCGCCGATCGCCTCGATGACCTGCACCACGTTGGTGGCCAGGTTGAGGTGGGTGATCTGCACGCCGGTCGGGATGCGGGTCGAGCCGGACGTGTACTGCAGGTAGGCGATGGTGTCGGAGTGACGTCGACGTGCTCCCAGGTGGCGCCGACCTCGTCGGGCACCGCGTCGACGGCGATGACGCGCGGACGCTCCTTGGCGGGCCTGCTGCGGAAGAACTTCCGCACGCCCTCGGCGGAGTCGGTGGTGGTCAGGATGGCGGTCGGCTGGCAGTCGTCGAGGACGGCGTGCAGGCGGCCGACGTGTCCAGGCTCGGCCGGGTCGAACAGCGGGACCGCGATGCGGCCGGAGTACAGGGTGCCGAAGAACGCGATCATGTAGTTCGAGGTTCTGCGGGCACAGGATGGCGACGCGGTCGCCGGGCTCCGTCACCTGCTGCAGGCGCGCGGCGACGGCGCGGTTGCGGACGCTGAAGTCGGCCCAGTTCAGGTCGCGTTCGACGCCGTCGCGCTCGGTCGAGAAGTCGAGGAACCGGTAGGCGAGCTTGTCGCCACGGACCTTCGCCCACTTCTCGACGTGGCTGACGAGCTGCCGTTGTCGGGAAACCGGATCAGACCGTCCTTCAGGAACGGGTTGTGGAATCCCATTTCACTCTCCTGTCAAAGCTGTTTCGTGGCCCGTTCGCCGGGCCTACGCCGCGCGCATTAGCCGGGCCGACGCGTCGTCGGCCGTCCGCCGGTACGCCAAACCCCGAGAATCGTACCGGGGTGGCCGCCGACCACGCGCCTCGGATCAGAGCTCGTCGGACGCCGCACCATGGGGTCTGATCAGGTCCTCGCGTCGCGCCCGAACACTACTCTTACGTTTCTCTTAATGTTAGGCGAGCTACAGCGGCACAGGCCAAATCGTCGGCGGGATCTTTACTCAACCGTGCTTCGGGTGCGGCGCGTTCGTCGATGAGCCCCTGCGCCCACGCCAGCGTCCACTGGGTGGACGTCTTGCCGTCCAGGCTCCAGAACTCCGGGGTGTTGTACAGCGCGTGCACCGGCTGCCCCGGCCGCACCGCTGAGCGTCTCCAGCGTCTGCGGCAGGTTCACGATCGAGAACGCGGACTCCGGGGCGGCGCAGATCAGGTCGCCGGCCCCGCAGATCTGATTGGTGCGGTCGTTCAGCGCCCCGAAGCCGCCGGGCCGCGGACCGGTCATCGTCAACCCCAGCGTCGACAGGGTCGGCACCTCGGCCAGCGTGATCTCGGCGCCCTGGCCCGGCGGGTTGGGACCGATGTCCTGCCCGACGTTGTCCTGCCTGCGGCCGTCGGCGATCAACGTCACGCCGAGCACCAGATCCTGCGTCGATGGGTCCGCGGCCGTTGCCGATGTCGCTGGCGATGTCCCCGGCGATCACCGCGCCCTGCGAGAACCCGACGATCACGTAACTGGTCAGCGGGCAGCGGTTGTTCATCTCGGTGAGCTGGACCGACGGCGGCCTTGGTGCCCTCGGCGCGGCTGTCGTTGTAGGACATCTGCTTGTCGGCCGAGAACGGATTGTGGAACTGCGCGGTGTACGGCACCGTGTACTCGGCCATCCGGTCGGCGCCGAACGCGGCCCGGATCGGGTTGGTCACGTTGAGCAGCAGCGCAATCGGAAACTGCACCGGGTTGAGCGGATCCATCTGCGGCGAGGACTCCCACGTCCCGGGAATCGACATCAACTGGACGTCGGGGCAGCTGGCGTCCTGGAACTCCGGGCGCGGCTTGCCGAGGGTCGACGGGCCGCCGGTGGGCCCGGTCGGTGGGACCGCTGCTCGGCGGAATCGCGATCGACGGCGTATCGGGCTGCCGCAGCCAGACCACCACCGCGGCGACGACGACCGCGACGAGCACGGCTACGGCCCCGGCGGCGGCCAGGGCGAGGATGCGGTGACGCTTGCGTCGGCGGGTGGTGGCCATTGAGTGAGGTCTCCTGCTAGCAGAGTCGTTCGGTCGCGATGCGAATGTAGTCGGCCGTCACCGAGTTGACCTGACCCGCCGGTGGCGCCTGCGAGCTGACGTGCGAGTCGCGGACGTCACCGCGCACCATCGGCATCACGAAGTCCCACACCGCCTGATCGGTCTGATCGGCAGCGCGGGCCTGGCACACGTACGAGCCGATGCTCAGCGCCAGCAGTTCGCTCGACGGGTGCACGCCCGCCGCCGTCAGCGCATCGAGGTATGCCGCGCTGCTTGGGTGTCGCCTGCACGGCACCGGACACTCCGCTCGCGGGTTCTGGCGGCTGCGGCGATCGACGGCGCGTCCGAACCGGTGGGAGCGGTCTCCGAGGTGGGCATGCCCATGGTGGCGATGACGCCGTCGCCCATGCCGCAACCGCCGACCAGCAACGCGGCACAGGCGACCAGCGAGCTGCCGAACACCGGGGCGACGCGGCCCGACGCGGAGTCGCCGAGAGGCGATAGCGCCTTTGCCAGCCTCGACTCTCGGCCTTACCGGGTTTCGCACTCCTCCAAGGTACCGGCTGCCTGAAGCGGCCCCGCAGAACTGTTTGCTGGCGCCTTGACTGAGGTTGGCCTACTTGATGGCGGCGGTGAGGTCGCCCGACATGGCGGCAAGCTGCGGGCCCCAGGCTGCCCCAGTCGTGTTGACCGCCAGTCGGGAAGTCGAAGTGCCCGTTGTGGCCGCCGACGGCCGCGGTAGTGCTGGTAGAAGGTGCGGTTGCTGCCTTGGGCCTGGTCGCAGTAGCCGATCATCGCGGCGGGGTCGCTGCACGTCAGGGTCGCCGGGCTGAAGACCCACAGCCGGGTGTTGTTGTCGGCCAGCAATTGGACGTGCACGTCGGGGTCATGCCACTTCCAGCGGCCCAGCTGTGGCAATCCCCACATGTTGCGGGTGTCCACGCCACCGAACTGAGCCAGACCCGCGGTGATGGCGCCGTTGAACGTCGTGGACGACGGGGTCAGGAAGCCCGACATCGAACCGGCGTAGCGGTAACGGTCGGGGTGGAACTCCGCCATCATCAAGGCGCCGGTACCGCCCTGGGCGGCGCCGACGATGCCGTGCCCACCGGGCGCAAGGCCCTTGTTGGCGGCCAGCCAGTCCGGCAGCTCGCTCCGACAGGAAGGTCTCCCACTGCCTGCTGCCGTCCTGCTCCCAGTCCGTGTAGAGGCTCCAGGCGCCACTCGCGGGCGCAGCCACCGAGACGCCCTTGCCCGCAAGGGTGTTCATCGCGTTGCCCGCGGTCACCCAGTTGCTCACGTCCGGTGCGGCGTTGAACGCGTCGAGCAGGAACGACCGCGTGCGGACCGCCGGCCTGGAACGCGACCGGGATGTCGCGGCCCATCGCCGCCGAGGGCACCATCAGGTACTCGACGCCTGCGGCCCTCGCGGCGGTCGGAGCTCGCCGCCCACAACCCCGCGGCCAATGACAGACACGCACATCACTCGAATCAGCACCGAAAGCAGCCTCATACCCACCTCAACTTGTCGCAGTCAGTTGCCACGTGTCCCGGGTCGCTCGCGTTGTAGTGAATCACATCACCTCAACGGGCCGCGACGGAAACGACTGACGGCGGCGACCCCCGAGGGGGTCGCCGCCGTCGGCCGCGTTACGCGTGGAGTCGTGCCTAGCCGCCGGTGGTGGCAGCCGCGGCGGTGACGGGTGCCGCGTTGGGATCACCTGGCGTCGCACCGAGCACCCGCTGGATGTCCGGCTTCATCTGCTGAAGCTGCTGTCCCCAGTAGGGCCAGTCGTGCACGCCGTTCTGCGGGAAGTTGAACACGCCGTTCTTGCCGCCCGCGGCGATGTAGTTCTGTCTGGAACGTCTTGTTGGTCCGAAGCGTGAAGCCCTCGAGGAACTTCGCGTTGAACAGGTTGCACCGCGCTGACGCCCGCGCTGAGATCCGACGGCGTGCCGTCACCGCAGTAGACCCAGATGCGGGTGTTGTTGTTGACCAGCGTCTGGATGTTCACCATCGGGTCGTTGCGCTTCCACGCGCTGTTCGCGTCGCCCGTCGAACCCCACATGTCGTCGGACTTGAAGCCGCCCGCGTCACCCATCGAGATGTTGACCAGCATCGGCCACCAGCCCTCGGACAGGTTCAGGAAGCCCGACAGCGACGCCGCGTACGGGAACTGCTCCGGGTGGTAGATCGCCAGCGTCAACGCGGCCGACCCGGCCATCGACAGACCGACGGCCGCGCTGCCCGTCGGCTTCACCTGCTTCTGCGCCGCGAGGTACGCGGGCAGTTCCTGGGTCAGGAACGTCTCCCACTTGTAGGTCTGGCATGCACCGTTCTTGCTGCAGGCCGGCTTGTACCAGTCGCTGTAGAAGCTGGACTGACCGCCGACCGGCATGACGACCGACAGGCCCGAGTTGTAGTACCACTCGAAGGCCGGAGTGTTGATGTCCCAGCCGTTGAAGTCGTCCTGCGCGCGCAGGCCGTCCAGCAGGTACACCGCAGGCGAGTTGGCCCCGCCGCTCTGGAACTGGACCTTGATGTCGTGCCCCATACCCGCCGAAGGCACCATCGAGGTACTCGACCGGCAGACCCGGACGTGAGAACGCGCCAGCAGTCGCCGAGCCACCGACGACGCCGACGAGTCCGGGCAGCGTCACCGCTGCCAGGGCCGCGACCGCAAAGCGGCGCGCCATCTTCCCAACGAAACCCATGCCTCTACCTATCCAATCTGTTGTATGCCGCACACGGACCTGTCCCTCGGATCTCGGCCGCGATTGCCCATGTAGTGAACCACACCTGCGTGGCTTCTCTCTCTTCGTACGGAGTCGTCCTGGTCGCTGCACAGCCGTTGACCTGCGTCGCGGCGGCGGTTCCCATGGCACAGCTCGTGCCGGGTGAGAATCACTCGACTGCTTATCGCCTCAACATGACTGGAGCGTTACTCAAGTCATAACCAAAGCAGAAAACCCGGTCGCCGAACAAGTCTCGGAAGGTCCGTCATGGCCCCGTCGCCGGGAGGCCGGTGTAGGGCGGAGCCTTCTGCGGAGGTGGCGTCAGCCCGCATCGGGCCAACTCGTAGAGCGGCACCCGATCGATCCGGTACTCGGTGAACTCCCAGGCATGCAGCAGGTTCGACAGGAACCGCCGCGGCCCCATCGTCGCCGCGCACCGAGGTCAGCATGGCGTCGGTCGCGGGGCACTTCAGCGCGGCCTCGGCCTGAGCCACCCAGTCCTCGTTGAGATAGGTCGGGATGTACGGATACTCCTTCAGGAACGGGCCCTCGGCCACCGCCCAGTCCGGGAACAGGTTCTTGTCGTGACCGATCCGGGCGTCGTCGAGCCGGGCGGTGTGCGCGGCCAACGGATTGGCCAACCCGATCTGGTCGATGACCCGGACGTCGAGCCCGACGTTCATGCCGAGCATGCCCAGGTTGGTGAAGAACACCGTGTGCGGGCCGATCTGGTTCTTGACCGGCAAGGCGCGCCCGGCGGCGGGGGCGGCGGCGGTATCGCGGGCACCACGTCCCACTGGTCGTAGTTGCCCGACGGCAGCAGCAGCGCGCCGACCGGGCGTGTTGTCGATCGCGGTGAGCACCGCGCGCATCCGCGGGTAGTCCAGGTAGTCGGCGGCGGTCAGCGGATGCGCGTGACCGGTCGCCTGCGAGTAGAAGCGGCGCTCGTCGACGATCCCCGAGTACGTGACCCTGGTGGCGTCCGCACCCATCCCCGGCGAATTGGCCGCCCACACCGACCACCCCACGACGGCCAGCCAGATCGCACTGGTGGCACCCGCCAGCAGGTATCCGGTCGCACCGGGTGAATCCTGGTGCCGTCGGGAAGCACGACGGGAATGACCGCGATGGGCAACAACAGGCAGAACAGCGGGGTCAGCAGCACCCGGCCGTGCATGAAGTCACCGCCCTGGCGGATCCAGTAGAGCCGCCTGCACCACGCCGCTCAGCAGCATGAAAATCACTACGGCAGGCGGACTTTGGACCGACCGCGCGACAGGCCCGTAGCCCTGCGGGATCTGGTGGCGGGCCCACCACGGCATGGTCCTGGTGGCGAACAGCACCAGGCCGATCGCCGCGAGCAACATGATCGGCGCCCACAACAGGTAGGGCCGGTTGAAGTTGGTCAGGTACAGGAAGCCCTGCTGCCACTTGGAGCCCGACGCGTCCTTGGCGATCGCGGTGCCAGGGACCAGCAGGCCGTAGTACCCCATCCGGAACATCTGGTAGCCGACGGGCAGCAGGCCGCCCGCGACCACGATCAGCAGCCGCCGCTGCCAGCCGCGCGCGGCGACGAGCATCATCACCAGCGCCCAGCCGCCGATCAGCGCCAACTCCGGCCGCACCAGGACGCTCAGGCCCGCGACGAACGCCAACCACGCGTCGAACGTCCAGCTGCGTCGCGTTCTTCTCCTGCGGTGCGCCTGGCCACCCCGCCTCCGAGCCGTGGCAGACGCAGCGCCTGCGACCAGCACACCATCATCCACCAGAGCAGGCCGAGATAGGCCAGTACCAAACCGTTTTCGAGGCCGGAGGTGGCGAAGTCCCGTGCGGGCGGAATCGCGATGTACACCAGCGCGCCTGCGGGCAGCAGCAGCGCCCGCCTGCCGCGCAGCCCCGGTGCGTAGAGCCGCCCGGTGCCCAGCATCGCTAAGACGATCCCGACCACGCTGAGCACCAGGGCGAGCACCAGCGCGACGTACTCGAGCTGCGACCGAGCCGCCGATCCAGCCGCCGAGGGTGACGAGGTAGGTCCACACCGTGGATGTGTTGGCCTCCACCCGCTCGCCCTCGTTGAACACCGGGCCGTTGCCCGCCAGCAGGTTTCGTACCGTCCGCAGGACGATCAGACCGTCGTCGGCGATCCAGCGGCGCTGCCAGGCGCCCCAGCCGAACAGCCCGCGACCACCACGACGCTCAGCCAGAGGCTGACCCGGACCGTGACGTCGTAGGGGAATGCGGGCCAGCGCGCCGCCGGCGGCTGGCGGCGGAGCTCGCCGGTCAGCTGAAGAAGGCTGCGGCACCGACGGTTCCGATCAACGCCACGGCCAGCAGCTGCAGCACGCGGTCGCGCAGGGCGATGTCCTCGGGCTCGCCGGCGATGCCGCCGTCGACGTCGACGGCGTAGCGCAGGATCGCGATGGTGAACGGGATCATCGACACGGCGTACCACGACCCGCCGGCGAGCCGGTCGCGCTCGAACGCCCACAGCCCGTAGCAGACCACCACCGCGGTGGCCGACAACGTCCAGACGAATCGCAGGTAGGTGCTGGTGTAGCTCTCCAGCGACTTGCGGATCTTGGCGCCGGTGCGCTCGGCGAGCTGCAGCTCGGCGTAGCGCTTGCCCGCCGCCATGAACAAGCGACCCGAACGCCATGACGAGCAGGAACCACTGCGACAGTGGGATGTTCGCGGCGACGCCACCGGCGATCGCGCGGATCAGGAAGCCCGACGACACGATGCAGATGTCGAGCACGGCCTGATGCTTGAGGCCGAAGCAGTACGCCAGCTGGATGCCGATGTAGATGCGCCATCACCAGCGCCAGGTTGGGTGTGACCAACCAGGAGATGACCAGCGACGCCGCTGCCGAGCACGACCGCCAGCGCGTACGCCAGCGACTCCGGCACCACGCCCGCCGCGATCGGCCGGAACCTCTTGGTGGGGTGTTCCCGGTCGGCCTCGACGTCGCGTGCGTCGTTGATCAGGTAGATCGACGACGCCGCCAGGCTGAACGTCACGAACGCGATGCTGACCTTGATCAGCACGTCGCGGATAGTCGTAGTGGACGTCGCCGCCGAGCGCGAACAGCGGCGCGGCGAGCACCAGCAGGTTCTTCACCCACTGGCGCGGGCGCATCGCCTTGACGATGCCGGTGGCCAGGTTCTTCGGGCGGGCCGCCGACCGGCTGCGGCTTCTTCACTCACGGGCGTCTCCTTCGCCCGAGGACGGCCCCGACGGCCTTGGCGACCACCGCGCCGACCACCACCCCGGTGAGCACGTCGGTCGGGTAGTGCACGCCAAGAACCAAGCGGGACAACGCCATCGGCGGCACCAGCACCCACGGCAACGGCAGTCCCGTCGCGCGACCAAGCAGGATGGCCGCGGCGGTGGTCGAGGTGGCGTGGGCGGACGGGAAGCTCAGCCGGCTCGGCGTGCCGACGTTGACGGCGATCGCGGGGTGGTGCGGGCCGTTCGCGCTTGACGATCCGCTTGATCACCACCGCGCACGGCGTGAGCGACGAACGCACCGGCCCCGGCCGCCAACCAGGCACGCCTGCGCCGCGGCTGCGAGCAGTGCGCCGAGCAACGAGACCCCTACCCAGCCGGCGCTGTGCTCACCGAAGTGCGACAAGCGCACGGGCGCCGGTCAGCACGCCAGGGCGGTACCGCGATCCCCCGCTGCACCGCGACCAGCACCGCGTCCTCACCTCGCGGAGCGTCGGTGGTCGCGACGTTCATCTTCTAGCTTCTGGGGCGGGCAGCAGGACGGTCTCCCACTTCTGCTTGCTCGACAGCACCGGCAGCGCACCGCGGTAGACCTTGCGCATGCGGTTGAACTTGCGGGCGAGCAACGCCTGGCGCTTCAACGACTCACGCAGCAGTTCGAACATCTTCGCGCGGTCGCGCTGCCGGTACACGACGCCGCGACCGTCGGCCGTGGTCACGGTGACGCCGTCGACCTTGGACAGCGAGAACCAGCGCGCGTCCTGCGTGGCCACGTTGATCTGCGGGCGGCGGTGGTGCTCGGGATCGTGCGGCGTCAGTTGGTGCACGACACCGCGAGCCAACCGCACCGAGATCGCCAGCGGACCGGTGGGGATCTTGATCTTCTTGCGCCACCGCTTGTCCGACGGCGTCGGCAGCGCGGTCGCACTCGGCAGCACCACCGCGTCGGGATACTGCGTGCGCATCTTGCGCACCTCGGGCAGCGCGGACTCCAGGATCGAGAAGATGTGCTCGGGGCCGGCCAGGAAGTCGTCCATCGCCTTGTTCTGGATGGCGACCGTCGAATACTCAAGGCAGAGAAGGTGTTTGCACGTCGCCTTGAAGTGGCTGGCGATCAGGCCGGTGATGTTGCCGTCCCAGTGCATGGCGGCGACGACCAGCCGGTTGCGCAGGTGGAAGTACGCCTGCCAGTCGATCGCATCGTCCTTGTCGCTCCACGCCATGTGCCAGATCGCCGCGCCGGGAAGCGTCACCGTCGGGTAGCCGTGCTCGCCCGCGCGCAGCCCGTAGTCGGCGTCGTCCCACTTGATGAACAGCGGCAGCGGCTGGCCGAGCTCCTCGGCCACCTGCCGCGGGATCATGCACATCCACCAGCCGTTGTAGTCGACGTCGATGCGACGGTGCAGTAGTCGGCTGCGGTACTCCTCTTCGTCGTTGAGCGGAGTACTTGGCGAAGTTGTGGTCGTACTCGGTGTTGACCGCGTTGGTCCACATGAAGTTGTCCGAGTCGACCATCTCGCCCATGACGTGCAGGTGCGACGGCTCCTGCAGGTTGAGCATCTGGCCACCGACGAGGGTCGGGGACCTTGGCGAACCGGTTCAGCGCGAGTGCCCGCAGGATCGAGTCCGGCTCGATGCGGATGTCGTCGTCCATGAACAGGATCTGTTCGCAGTCGGTGTTCTTCAGCGCCTCGTACATCACGCGGCTGTAGCCGCCCGAGCCGCCGAGGTTGGGCTGGTCGTGTATCGACAGCCGGTTGCCCAGCGCGGCGGCGGCGGCCGCGAAACCCGGATGGTCCTTGGCCTTGCTGGTGCCCTGATCGGATACGATTACCGCGCTGATCACCTTGTCCACCAACGGATCCGACGTCAGCGCCGCGAGTGCGTTGACGCAGTCCGCCGGCCGGTTGAAGGTCGGGATGCCGACCGCGACGTTGAGCACGGCCCGGCGCAGGCGTTGGTGCGTACCAACCGGCGCTGTGCACCGTCACCTTGGTGTCGGTGGTGATGTCGAACCAGATCCAGCCGCCGTCCTCGAACGGGTCGAGCCCGATCTCGAACTCGGTGACGGCAGGAGTGTCCGCGTCCGCGCTGGAGGCCTCGGTGCCGCCGACCGTGATCCGCGCGCCGGTGGCCTTGGACCGGTAGACGTCGATGCGTGCGCTGCCGGTGAGCTCGACCCGCAGCACGACGGATTCGAGGATCGACCAGCGCCGCCAGTAGCTGGCGGGGAACGCGTTGAAGTAGGTCGCGAACGACACTTCGGACTCGGCGCCGATCTCCAGCGTCGTGCGGGTGGGGGCGTGCGCGCGTCGCGCGTTGGTGGTCGACTCCTCGACGTAGAGCTTGCGTACGTCGAGTGGTTCGCCCGGACGCGGCAGGATGACCCGCGACAGCAGGCTCACCGCCTTGGACGGTCCGGCGTCGAGCGCGCCCGACGGAATGTCACTCATGCTCCGCTGCTTTCGTCGTCTTGGTGAAGCGCGACACCGTCGCGCAGATGCGGCGCCAGGATGTTGTCGTACATGTTCAGCGCACTCGCAATCGCCATGTGCATGTCCAGGTATTGATAGGTGCCCAGTCGACCGCCGAACAACACCTTGGCCGACGCCGTCTCCGCCTTGGCCCTGGCGCGGTAGGCCGCAAGCAGCGCACGGTCGGCTTCGGTGTTGATCGGATAGTAGGGCTCGTCGTCGTCGTCGGCGAACCGCGAGTACTCCCGCATGATCACCGTCTTGTCCGTCGGGTAGTCCCGCTCGGGGTGGAAGTGCCGGAACTCGTGGATGCGGGTGTAGGGCACGTCGGCGTCGTTGTAGTTCATCACCGGGGTGCCCTGAAAGTCGCCGGTGTCCAGCACTTCGACCTCGAAGTCGAGCGTGCGCCAGCCCAGCTGGCCTTCGGCGTAGTCGAAGTAGCGGTCGAGCGGACCGGTGTAGACGACGGGGGCATCCGGGGACTCTCGCGCGCAGTTCGTCGCGGACGTCGAACCAGTCGGTGTCCAGGCGGACCTCGATGCGGTCGTCGGCGGCCATGTTCTCCAGCCACGCGGTGTAGCCGTCGACGGGCAGACCCTCGTAGGTGTCGTTGAAGTAGCGGTTGTCGAAGGTGTAGCGCACCGGCAGCCGGGTGATGTTGCCGGCGGGGAGCTCCTTGGGGTCGGTCTGCCACTGCTTGGCGGTGTAGTGCCTTGATGAACGCCTCGTACAGCGGGCGCCCGATCAGCGAGATGGCCTTCTCCTCGAGGTTCTGCGCATCGGCGGTGTCGATCTCGGCGGCCTGCTCGGCGATCAGCGCACGCGCCTCGTCGGGGGTGAAGTAGCGGCCGAAGAACTGCGACACCAGGCCGAGCCCCATCGGGAACTGGTAGGCCTGCCCGTTGTGCAGCGCGAACACCCGGTGCTGGTAGCCGGTGAAGTCGGTGAACTGCCTGCACGTAGTCCCACACCCGCTTGTTGGACGTGTGGAACAGGTGCGCACCGTACTTGTGCACCTCGATGCCGGTTGCGGGCTCCGCTTCGGAGTACGCGTTGCCGCCGATGTGTGGCCGGCGGTCCAGCACCAGAACGCGCTTGTCGAGCTGTGTCGCGACGCGCTCGGCGATCGTCAGGCCGAAGAATCCGGAGCCGACGACGAGTAGGTCAAGGCGGGCTGGAGCGCAGCGACCGGGGACAGGAGGTCATCGGCAGCAAGGGTATCCGACGGAGGTGTTCGGACCCGAATGCGTGGTCGGCCCGGCGCCCCATGGCCGCAGGTCGCAATTCGCTCACGATTCCGCATCGTCACTCCAGTTTCACTGTGTCACATCCGTACCATCGACCACGTCGGTATTGACGGATTCAACAGGCGAGTTCGTCGGCACCGGCGGACCGACACACACACGAGCACTAACACACGTAGTCACGATATTTGAGGAGACTTCCGTGCCGAACCGACGTCGACGCAAGCTCTCGACAGCCATGAGCGCAGTCGCCGCCCTGGCCGTCGCAAGTCCAGTCGCAGTGTCCGCACTTTCCGACGCGTCCAGCACCACCGACGCCGCACCGCAGCACCGCGAGTTCGTCCAGGCCTCACTCGTCACCGATCTGCCCAACGAGCTCCTCGGCGCATTGTCGCAGGGCCTCTCGCAGTTCGGGGTCAACCTGCCGTCGGGCTTGCTCGGCGGCGCGGGCGGCGCGCCGACGTCGCTCGGCGGGCTGACCTCGGCCCTCACCGCTCCCGGCGGGCTGTCGGCCCTCACCGCTCCCGGCGGCCTGACCGCACCCGGCGGCCTGACGGCACCCGGCGGTTTACCCGCACCGGGCGGTCTGACGACACCAGGACTCACGACACCCGGCCTGACGACGCCAGGGCTCACGACACCAGGGCTCACGACACCAGGTCTGACCACGCCGGGCCTGACCAACCCCGCGCTGACCGCTCCTGGCGCAACCACGCCGGGCCTCAGCGTTCCGCCGGTCTCGGCGACCCCGGGTTCGTTGACGGATCCCGGCCTGACCAACCCCGCGCTGACCGCCCCCGGGCTGAGCACTCCCGGGTTGGCCAGTCCCACGGGGCTTACTACGCCCGGCTTGACCAGCCCCTTGGGCACCACACCTGGCCTGACCGGCCTGCCGGGCGACAGTGGGCTCGGGCTCGACCCGTCGGCGGGCACCTACCCGATCCTCGGCGGCGATCCGTCGCTCGGGCTCGGGGCGCCGGCCGGTGGCGGCGGCAGCGGAGGTTTGCTCGGCGATCTGGGCAGCGCCGCCCAGAGCGCTCGGCGCGAGCCAGGCGATCGACTTGCTCAAGGGCATGGTGATGCCGGCCATCACGGGTGCCATGCAAGTCCGGCGCCGCAGCCGCAGCCGCCGCAGCCGCGGCGGCGGCCCCACCGGCCTAGGTCCTGTACGAAACGGCACCGCAGAAGCTCGGAACTGGCTCTGCGGTGCCGTTGCAGGGTGCGGTCAACATTATACCCACGCGAACCCGTGTTGAAACTCTGGTAACAACTGACCCATACGTAACATCAGTCCGTGCCGTGTCGCAACCTGCCGCCGCTGATGTTCTCGGCAGTGGTAGCAACCGTCGTGATGTTGCCGTGGGCACTCGACGGGTTGCCGGGCGACCGCGAGCGGCCACTGGCCACCGCACCGCTGATCGTCGAACAGCTCGCTGACGGGCATCGGCGGCGGCGAGACCGTCCGCGAGGTGCACCAGGAAACGCCGTTCTCCCTGGTGGCGCTCACCGCCGACGACCTGACCGGCACGTCGGCGCGGGTGCGCGCCAAGAAACCCGACGGATCCTGGGGCCCCTGGTACGAGGCCGAGACGCTCGACGGCGTCGGCGACGGAACCGCGCGTGGTACCGACCCGGTATTCGTCGGCCGCACCACCTCCGTGCAGATCGCGGTCACGCGGCCCGTCGGCGTCGCCCCGACCGGTCCCACACCCGCGGGCGCCGACAAACCCGGGCTCGGCTACGTGCCCGCCAACGCCGAGCAGTCGTTCGCCCAAGACCTCAACGCCGTCCTGATCAGCCCGCCGCAGGCACCCGTCGACGTGACCTTTGCGCCACCGGAGGCGGCGACCGCCCCACCCGGCCAGCCGCCCAACATCATCGGCCGTGCCCAGTGGGGCGCGGACGAGGCGATGAAGTGCGGAGAACACGGTGTACGACAACGGAGTTCGTGCCGGGATCGTGCACCACACGGCGGGCAGCAACGACTACCTACCCGAGGACTCGGCGGGCATCGTCCGGTCGATCTACGAGTACCACACCCGCATGCTGGGCTGGTGCGACATCGCCTACAACGCGCTGGTGGACAAGTACGGCCAGGTCTTCGAAGGCCGCGCGGGCGGCATGACCCGACCCGTCGAGGGCGCACACACCGGCGGCTTCAACCAGAACACCTGGGGCGTGGCGATGATCGGCGACTTCGACACCGTCCCGCCGACGCCGATCCAGTTGCGCACCACCGGGCGACTGCTGGGCTGGCGCCTCGGCCTCGACCAAGTGGACCCGCTTGGCACCGTGGCCCTCGCCTCGGCGGGCGGCTCGTTCACCAACGTTCGCCAAGGGCGCCGTCGCGACCCTGCCCGACGATCTTCACCCACCGCGACGTCGGCAACACCGACTGCCCCGGCAACGCCGCATACGCCGCGATGCCGCTGCTGCGTGAGACCGCCGCGCGGTTCAACGCCCCGCCGGGCCCGCTGGATCTCGCCGACTCGCTGCGCGGCGGCGCGATCTTCCTGAAGTGGGCCTCGATCGGCGGCGACGCCAGCGCGCTCGGCTCACCGACGTCGCCGGAGGCGTCCGGCGGAGGCGGCAGCCGGTACGCGAACTTCGAGAAGGGCGCGATGTACTGGTCGCCCGGCGAGCGGCGCCGAACCGGTCACCGGAGCGATCTACGACGCCTGGGCGTCGCTGGGCTTCGAACGCGGCGCTCTCGGGCTTGCCCACCAGCGGCGAGATCCAGGAACCGCAGTGGATCGTGCAGAACTTCCAGCACGGCACGCTGAACTTCGACCGCGAGAAGGGCACGGTGACGCGCGTGATCGACGGTGTCCCCGTTGAGCTGCCGAACCCGGCCAATCCCGGTCTGCCGGTGCAGCTCGAGCGGTTCACCCCGATCGACGCGGGTTGATCTCCCCGCCGAGCAGACGAAAGTGCCCTCATTCGGGCCGAATGAGGGCACTTTGCGTCTGCTCGCGGTATTAAAGCCACCAGCGTTCGAGGACCCGCGCCAGGCCGTCGTCGGTGTTGGGTGCGGTGACTTCGTCGGCCGCCTCCATCGCCTCGGGATGCGCGTTGCCCATCGCCACGCCGAGGCCCGCCCACCGCAGCATCGGCACGTCGTTGGGCATGTCGCCGAACGCCACCACGTCCTCGGCCGTGATACCGAGCGGGCGCGCCACCTCCTCGACGCCGGTCGCCTTGCTGATCCCCAGCGGCACCACCTCGATGAGCCCGTTGTTGGTCGAGTAGGTCAGGTCGCCTTCGAGGCCGACGTGCTTGGCCAGCGCGGCGGCCATGTCCGCGCTGCGCGCGCCCGACTTGCGGATGAGCAGCTTGACCGCGGGCGCACTCAGCAGGTCCTCGACGGACACCTCGGTGTTGTCCGGGTTGAGCCACGCATGCTCGTATCCCGGTGAGCTGACGAACTGCGGTGTCGCCGCGTCGTGCGCGGTGCGTCCCACGCGTTCGACGGCCAGCCCCGCGCCGGGAATGACCCGCAGCGCCATCTCGGCCAGTTCGGCGAGCAGCTCGGGCGACAACGTGCGCGCCGACAGGATCCGGTCGGTCGACGGGTCGTAGATCACGGCGCCGTTGGCGCACACCGCCATCGGCGCCAGGCCGAGTGCATCGACGACGGGCGCGACCCACCGCGGCGGGCGGCCCGTCGCCAGCACGAAGTGCGCGCCCGACGTCGACGGCGGCGTGCACCGCTGCCCTGGTGCGCGCGGTGATCCGCTCGTCGTCGTCGAGCAGCGTGCCGTCGACGTCGGTGGCGATCAGTGCGGGCAGCACTAGCTCGTCTCCGACCGGCTTGCGGGCCCGCTCCGCGAGCTCGGCCGCTTCGAGCGCCCTGGCCTCCTGCGGGCGTCGGCGCGCTGCCACCGAGCCGGCGTGGCACCCAGTACTCGCCCTGCGGGTGCGGGTAGTCCTCCTGCACTCGATGCAGCAGCGCGTTCATCTCCGCGCGCAGCTCCGCCATCACCTGCGTCGACGGTGCCCGACGGCTCGAAGGGCGGATCGACCGCCACGGTGATCGGAATCTTGTTGCGGCCCACGTTCTTCGGATGATCCTTGGTCCAGATGCGCTGGGCGCCCCAGACGATGAGCGGGATGATCGGCACCTGAGCGTCGAGCGCCATCCGGGCGGCGCCGGTCTTGAACTCCTTCAGCTCGAAGCTGCGGCTGATCGTCGCCTCGGGGTAGACGCCGACGAGTTCGCCTTCGCGCAGCCGCGCGACGGCCACGGGATAGGCGTCGGCACCGGCGCGGCGGTCCACCGGGATGGTCTTGGAGTGCTTGATCAGGAAGTTCGACGACCTTCACGTCCTGCATCTCCGCCTTGATCATGAACCGCATCCGGCGCTTGCGGTACATCGCGGCCAAGTGCCGCTGGCAGGAAGTCGATGTAGCCGGTGTGGTTGATCGCCACCACTGCCCCGCCGGACGACGGGATGTTCTCCAGTCCGCGGTAGGTGATCCGGGTCCCGGTGACCCGCACCGCCGTCCTGCCGCGATCTCGAGTGCGCGGAAGACCGGTTCCATGTCAGCATCTACCCCGGCGACTCGTCCGGCGAGGATCGTTCGGCGCGGCGGGCGGCCTTCTCGGCCGCCTCGTCGAGGTCCATCTGGTTGGCCTCCGCCAGCGTCGGCGCCCCGCCGCCCAGCCGGTGCGGCACCCAGAACTCGCCCGGCGGGTGCGGGCCGTAGGCGTCCTGCACGCGCTCGAGCAGGTGCTGCATCCGGGAGTGCAGCAGCGCAGTCAACTCGGCGGCGGGCAACGTCGGGTAGATCGGCTCGCCGACGGTCACGAGATCGGCACCTTCGGGCGCACCATCGTTCTTGGGATGGCCCTTGGTCCAGATCCGCTGGGCGCCCCAGACGATGTGCGGGACGATCGGCACGTCGGCGGCGATCGCCATCCTGGCCGCCCCCGACTTGAACTCCTTGATCTCGAAGCTGCGGCTGATCGTCGCCTCCGGGTAGACGCCGACGAGCTCGCCCTCCTTGAGCTTCTGGCATGCCTCGGAGAACGACGCCGCGCCGCTGTCGCGATCGACCGGGATGTGCCGCAGGCTGCGCATGATCGGGCCGGTGATCTTGCTGTCGAACACTTCCTTCTTCGCCATGAAGCGCACCTTGCGCCCGCGGTGCTGCTTGTAGGCGGGCAGCCCGGCGAAGGTGAAGTCGAAGTAGCTGGTGTGGTTGATGGCGATCACCGCGCCGCCGGTGACGGGCAGGTTCTCCACGCCGGTGACACGGTGAACTTCAGCCCCTGCAGCCGCCACACCAGGCGGGCGGTTTGAATGACAGTCCCGTATACCGGCTCCACAAACCCAGCCTAGTGCTAGGCCACCGGACCGACGAAGTCGTGCCGTGCCGCGATGCCGGTAGAACTGGGCGGTGACATTTCCGACCGCACCCGTGCTGGTGCCCGACGCCGTCGCAGCCATCGCCGCAGGAAGGCCCGCACACGCGGTCTGGCAGAACGAACTCGGCGGCGTGACGTTCTCCGTGGCCGACGGCTCGGAGTTCGTCAAGGTGTATCCCGGCGCCCACTACCGCGAGCGCTGGGAGGAATAGCCCCCGCTTCCGGCTAAACTCCATGGCGAGCAAGGCACCACTGGAAAGGTTATTCGTGCAGGTCACAAGCGTCGGTCACGCCGGTTTCCGGATCGACACCAACGCCGGCAGCATTCTGTGCGATCCGTGGGTGAACCCCGCCTACTTCGCGTCCTGGTTCCCGTTCCCCGACAACAGCGGGCTGGACTGGGACGCGCTCGGCGACTGCGACTACCTGTACGTCTCACACCTGCACAAGGACCACTTCGACCCGGCCAACCTCCGCGACCACGTCAACAAGGACGCCGTCGTGCTGCTGCCCGACTATCCGGTGCCGGATCTGCGCCGCGAGCTGGAGACGCTCGGCTTCCATCGGTTCTTCGAGACCACCGACTCGGTGAAGCACCGCGTCAGCGGGCCCAAGGGCGACCTCGACGTGATGATCATCGCGCTGCGGGCCCCGGCCGACGGCCCGATCGGCGACTCGGGCCTGGTGGTCTCCGACGGCGAGACCGTCGCGTTCAACATGAACGACGCGCGCCCCGTCGATCTGGAAGTCTTGGACGTCCGAATTCGGCCACGTCGACGTGCACATGCTGCAGTACTCGGGCGCCATCTGGTACCCGATGGTCTACGACATGCCCGCGCGGGCCAAGGAGGCGTTCGGCACGCAGAAGCGCCAGCGCCAGATGGACCGCTGCAGGCAGTACATCGCGCAGGTCGACGCGACGTGGGTGGTGCCGTCCGCCGGGCCGCCGTGCTTCCTCGATCCCGAACTGCGCGACCTCAACGACGATCACGGCGACCCCGCCAACATCTTCCCCGACCAGGTGGTGTTCCTCGATCAGCTGCGCCGCAACGGCCACGACCGCGGCCTGCTGATGATCCCCGGGTCGACGGCGGATTTCACTGGCGCCACAACTGAATTCGCTGACCCACCCGGTTCCGGCGACGACGCGGAGGCGATCTTCACCACCGGCAAGGCCGCCTACATCGAGGCCTACGCCCAGCGGATGGCGCCGGTGCTGGCCGCCGAGAAGGCGCAGCTGGGCGCCCGCCGCCGGTGAGTCGCTGCTCGAACCGCTGCGGGCCAGGTTCGAGCCGATCATGAGCCAGAGCGACCAGATCTGCGACGGCATCGGCTACCCGGTCGAACTGCGCATCGGGGCGAGGCCATGAAGAAACGGTGGTGCTGGACTTTCCGAAACGTGCGGTGCGCGAACCGATTCCGGACGAGAAGTTCCGCTACGGCTTCGAGATCGCGCCCGAGTTGGTGCGCACCGTGCTGCGCGACGACGAGCCGGACTGGGTGAACACCATCTTCCTGTCCACCCGGTTCCGCGCCTGGCGGGTCGGCGGCTACAACGAGTACCTGTACACGTTCTTCAAGTGCCTGACCGACGAACGCATCGCCTACGCCGACGGCTGGTTCGCCGAGACGCACGACGACACCGCGTCGATCACGTTGGACGGCTGGGAGATTCAGCGCCGCTGCCCGCACCTGAAGGCCGACCTGTCGAAGTTCGGCGTGGTGGAGGGCACGACGCTGACGTGCAACCTGCACGGCTGGTCGTGGAATCTGACCAACGGCCGCTGCCTGACGTCCAAGGGCCACGAGCTGAGGAGCGCGAAGCGCGACATGAGCCCGCCGGCCTGCAGTACGACGACGGCCTGATCCAGCTGGACCGTCAGGCGATCACGTTGCGCCGCTACCACTTTCCGTCGGGCACGTCGAAGGTCATTCCGCTGCGGTCGATCCGCGGCTACCAGACCGAGTCACTGGGCCTGTTGATCAACCGGTTCCGCATCTGGGGCAGCTCGGACCTGCGGCGCTGGCTTCCGCTGGACGTGTGGCGGCCCATCAAGTCGACGCTGGTGACGCTCGACGTGCCCGGCACCAGGCCGAGCCCGGCGTTCACGCCTTGCGCGCCGAGGAGTTCGTCGCCGTGCTCGACGAACTGCTCGAGGACTGACCGCCCTAGCGGGCCGAAACCATCTGCCGCAGTTCGGAGAACGCGTCGGATGCGGTGTCGTACACCCGCACGATGGCCTGGTCGCCCGGCTGCAGGAAGGTCGACTCGCCGAGCGCGGTGTAGCGCGTCGCACCGATTCCGATCAGCACGTTCGCCGGATGCCCACTGGCGACCATGAGCGCGCCGACGTCCTCCAGCGGGGTCTCCGGCGAGCCCTTCTGATTGGCCAGGCGCTCGGTGATCCAGTCGAGCAGCACCTCGCCGTAGTACGAGTAGCCGAGCAGCGGGCTGTCGACGCCGTAGGCGTGCTCCTGGCCGTCGGCGGTGCGCAGGTTGCACACCAGCCGCAGCGTCGCCGTCGGCCCGTCCGGCGTCAGGTCGCCGATGTCGAAGAACTGCGCGGCCACGCCCTTCGACGCCGGGCCCCAGTTCTTCTTGTGGCTGATCTTCGGCGCGTTGGGCCGCCGGATCGAGCAGTCGTTGAACGCGCCGAGCGCGAACGGCTGCAGCGACACCACGGTGTCGCCCTGCCACATCACCTGGCAGGCCAGGCCGACCTCGGGCTCGATCTGCAGGTTGAGCGGGGTGTCGCTCTCGGGCAGCATGATCGCGTCGTGCGACAGCGGGAACTCGCCGAGGAAGCTGTCGGAACCCGGTGCGTACCAGGGGAAGATGCCCTTCGGCGCGATTCCGCCGCTCCGAGGTCGACGTTGACGAAGTCCGCGGCCTCGCCGGCCTGCTCGAGGTGGCCGGCGAAGTTGCCTGCCACGCCGAAGCCGAACCAGGTCCGCAGTTCGTCGAAGTTCGAGTGTCGATCATGGGGTCAGCACCGACCTTCCGACGTAGGGCACCAGCGCTTCCGGGACCCGGACGCTGCCGTCCGGCTGCTGGTGGTTCTCCAGGATGGCGACCAGCCAGCGGGTGGTGGCCAGCGTGCCGTTGAGCGTCGCCGCGGTCTGCGGCTTGCCGTTCTCGTCGCGGTAGCGGGTGGACAGCCGCCGCGCCTGGAACGTGCGTGCAGTTCGACGTCGACGTCAGCTCGCGGTAGGTGCCCTGCGTCGGCACCCACGCCTCGCAGTCGAACTTGCGGGCGGCCGACGAGCCGAGATCGCCTGCGGCGATGTCGATCACGCGATACGGCACCTCGATCTGGGCGAGCATCTCGCGCTGCCAGCCGAGCAGCCGCTGATGCTCGGCCTCGGCGTCCTCCGGCTTGCAGTAGACGAAGGCCTCGACCTTGTCGAACTGGTGCACGCGGATGATGCCGCGGGTGTCCTTGCCGTAGCTGCCCGCCTCGCGGCGGAAGCACGACGACCAGCCCGCGTAGCGCCGCGGCCCGTCGGACAGGTCGAGGATCTCGTCGGAGTGGTAGCCGGCCAGCGGAACCTCCGACGTGCCAACGAGATACATGTCGTCGGCCTCGAGCCGGTAGATCTCGTCGGCGTGCGCACCGAGGAAACCGGTGCCGGACATGACCTCCGGGCGCACCAGCACGGGCGGGATGACGAGGGTGAAGCCGTTCTCGGTCGCCAGCCGGACCGCCAGCTGCAGCAGGCCGAGCTGCAGCAGGGCGCCGAACCCGGTGAGGAAGTAGAAGCGCGAGCCCGACACCTTGGCGCCGCGCTCCATGTCGATCAGGCCGAGCGCCTCGCCGAGTTCGAGGTGGTCCCTCGGGTTCTCGATCGCACGCGGGCTCGCCGACGGTGTCGAGCACGACGAAGTCGTCCTCGCCGCCCGCCGGGACGCCGTCGATGATGACGTTCGACGATCGCCATGTGCGCGGCGGTGAACGCGACTTCGGCGGCGGCCTGGTCGGCTTCGGCGGCCTTGACCCGTCGGCCAGTTCCTTGGCTCGCGCCAGCAGGGCGGGTCGGTCGTCGGCCGACGCCGCACCGACCAGCTTGCTGGCCGCCTTCTGCTCGGCGCGCAGGTTGTCGGCGGTCGAGATCGCGGCGCGCCGCGTGGCGTCGGCGTCCAACAGCGCGTCGACGAGGGCCGGGTCCTCGCCGCGCGCCCGTTGCGACGCGCGCACCCGGTCCGGGTCTTCACGCAGCAGCTTGAGGTCGATCACGGCGCAACCCTACTTTCGGCACGCCAGAATCGCGGCCGCAGGCCGTCCGGGCACAACCCCATAACATTACAACTGCATCTCTTGTCACAGGCCTCGACGCGCCTGTCACAATGGAGCCGATGTTGGACGCACCCGATCGCGAGGACCTGCTCGCCGACGAGGCCGATCGGCCACCCGACCGGACGGCCTGGTGGCAGAGCCTGCACGCCACCTCGACGCGACGCGGCCTGCTGCTCACCGCGCTGGGCGGCCTGCTCATCGCCGGTCTCATCACCGCACTGCCCGCAGGTGAGGACGGCAAGAGCCCGATCGGCTGACTGCGGCACGGTCCTCGGCGCCCGCGGCAGCGACACGTTCGACCACGCCAAGAGCGGCGACTGCCTGAACTGGCCGGAGCGCACCCCGGACGCGGCGCAGATCGTCGACTGCAAGGACGAGCACCGCTTCGAGGTCTCCGAGGCGATCGACATGAGGACGTTCCCCGGCAGCGAGTACGGGCCGGACGCCGCCCCGCCGTCGCCCGCCCGCATCCAGCAGATCAGCTCCGAGCAGTGCCAGGCATCCGCACGCCAGTATCTCGGCCCCAAGTTCGACCCCAACGGCAAGTTCAGCGTCAGCCTGCTGTGGTCCGGCGACAAGGCGCTGGCGCCAGTCCGGTGAGCGCCGCATGCTGTGCGGCCTGCAGCTGCCGGGCCCGAACAACCAGCAGTTGTCGTTCCAGGGCAAGATCGCCGACGTCGATCAGTCGAAGGTGTGGTCGGCGGGCACGTGCCTCGGCATCGACCCGGCGACCAACCAGCCGACCGACATCCCCGTCGACTGCGCCGCGCCGCACGCCGATGGAGGTCACCGGCTCGGTGAACCTCGCGCGAGAAGTTCCCGGGCCCGCTGCCCGCGGACGCCGATCAGGATGCCTTCGTCAAGGACGCCTGCACCCGGATGACCGACGCGTACCTGGCGCCGATCCAGCTGCGCAACACGACGCTCACCCTGATCTACAGCACCATCTCGCTGCCGAGCTGGACGGCGGGCAGCCACCAGGTGTCGTGCAGCATCGGCGCCACGCTGGGCAACGGCGGCTGGTCGACGCTGCTCAACAGCGCCAAGGGCCCGCTGCTCATCAACGGGCAGCCGCCGGTGCCGCCACCGGACATCCCCGACGAGCGGCTGAACCTGCCGCCCATCCCGATGCCCGCGCCGATCGACACGTCGAGCCGAGTCGTCGCAGATCGACCTCAGCGATCAGAGAGCCAGCAGCCAGAGCAGCCAGGGCAACCAGCACCTGCCCGGCCAGCAGCAGACCGGAACCACCGACACCGGCACCACGCGAACCAGCCAGACGGCAGGCCCGCCCCCGCTGCAGGGCAACACGTTCCTCAACGGTCCACCGCCGGCACCGTTGGGACCGCCACAGGACGGCCCACCCGTCGACGGGGCACCGCCGCCAGCCGACGGGGCACCGCCCCCAGCCGACGGGGCACCGCCCCCGCCGACGGGGCACCCCCACTCGCGCCGTACCCGCACCGGGGCCGGCTGCCGGACCCGTGCCTGCGCCCGGCCCGGCTCCGGGCCCGCGCCGGCGGATCCGCTGCCGCCAGGGGCGTAGCGGCGATGGCCGTGCGGATGAGCCCGCAACGGTTCGACGAGCTGGTGTCCGACGCGCTGGACCAGATTCCGCCCGAGCTGACCGCGGCGCATCGACAACGTCGTGGTTCTGGTCGAGGCCCGCCATCCCGAGGAGCCCGACCTGCTGGGGCTCTACGAGGGCATCGCGCTCACCGAACGCGACTCGTCGTACGCCGGCTCACTGCCCGACGCCATCACGATCTACCGCGACGCGCTGCTCGACATCTGCGAGACCGACGACGAGGTGGTCGAGGAGGTCACGGTGACGGTCGTCCACGAGATCGCCCACCACTTCGGCATCGACGACGATCGGCTGCACGAACTGGGTTGGGCGTGACTGCGCGCGCGCGATGCGGATTCGTCGGCGTCTGGTGCTATGAACGGGACATGAGTTCAGGGTGCCGGGACTGCCGAGACGGTCTGCAGCACTGCCACGGCGCGCTCGTCCACCACGCCCGGGTTCGAGACGGAGTGCACCGAAGCCGACTGCGAGCAGCCCGGAGGTGGCGCACGCGTTCCGCCTCGACTGCGCCGCCATCGGCTGCACGTGTGCGCGCAGGACGACGCGCCGTCGGCGGTCTGACCGTCGGTCAGCCCATCGGATCGGCGCCCTGCAGCGCGTCCTCGACCGGGTGCACGTCGGACTCGGGATAGAACGGCGGCACCAGGGTGCCCCACTGCACGCAACTCCACCGATCGTCGGTGATCGGGCTCAGCACGACGCATTCGGTGTTGGCCAGATGGTGCTCGAGCGCGAAGCTGCCGTCCACGCCGGCCAGCACCGCGCCGACCAGACGGATCGCGGCGCCGTGGCTCACCACCACGATGTCGCCGGTCCAGGCGTGGTCGTCGAGATGGCGCAGGCGTAGCTGCGTCACCACCGGGCAGGTAGCGGTCGAGCACCTGCTGGCCGCGTCTCGCCGCCGGGCAGCGGCTCGTCGAGATGGCCTTCGTGCCAGCGCTGGTAGATGGCGTTGAACTGCTCGATCGCGTCGTCGTCGTTGCGGTTCTCCAGCTCGCCGACCTGTACTTCGTGGATGCCCTCGAGCCGGTGCGGCGCCAGCGCCGAGCTGCTCGCCGATGTCGGCCGCGGTCTCGGTCGCGCGCAACGCCATGGGAGTGGGCCACCATCCCGATCGGGTGCTGCCAGTTCGCGGCGAACGTCGCGGGCCTGCTGATGGCCGAGCTCGGTCAGCGCGGCGCCGGGCGGACGGGTGTCGAGGCGGCGGTCCACGTTGCCGTGCGACTGACCGTGCCGCACCAGGACCAGACGGCCGGTCATTGCCTTCCCTCCCGCAGGCCCGTCAACCACGCCGTCGCCTCGTCGCATCGGCGGCGGTACGGCCACCGCTGCCGCGCCCGTCGGCCATGAACCCAGATATCGCACGTCCTTACAACGTCGGTGCAACGCTTTGAGTGCCTGCAGCCACCGGATCGTCGTCGATGTGCCCGACGCAATCCAGGAAGAACACGTAGGTGCCCAACTCGGTTCGGGTGGGCCGTGATTCGATGCGGGTCAGGTCGATGTCGCGGATGGCGAACTCGGTCATCGCCGAGACCAGCGCGCCGGCGACGTTGTCGAGGCGCAGGACGACCGACGTCCGGTCGGCTCCGGTGCGCTCCGGCGGCGGGCCCGGCGGCCCGGCCAGCACGAACCTGGTGCGCGCGTTCGGCTCGTCGACGACGCCGTCGGCGAGCAGCGTCGAGTCCTAGCACGTCCGCGGCCAGCGCGGTGCTGACGCCGGCATCCGCCCGGCCCGCCAGCGACGTCCTGCGCCGCAGCCGCATTCGAGATGGCCGGGACGACGGCGGCGTCGGGCAGATGTGCGGCCAGCCAGCGCTGCACCTGCGCCGCTGCTACCGGGAACGCCGCCACGGTCGCACGTCGGCCGCGGACTGTGCCTTCGGCGACGACGATGCTGAACGCGACGTCCAAGCGTGAGCTCGCCGAAGATCTGCAGCGGGCGCCCGAAGGCGAGGCTGTCCAGCGTCGGCAGCACCGAGCCCTCGATCGAGTTCTCGATGGGCACGCACGCGTAGTCGGCGTCGCCGTCGCGCACGGCGTCGAGCGCGGCCGGGGTGACTGACGGTTGCGATCTCGTCGGATTGGTCCCGGGCAGCACGCCGCGGGCCGACATCTGCGACCAGCGCCGCTTCGGAAAAGGTTCCGCGCGGTCCGAGGTAGGCGACGCGTGACACCCGTCAACCCTATCGGCTCGGCCGTCGGCGGCCACCGGAAGTCGATTCGAAAGGCCTTGCGCCGACTTCCGTGCGGCTAGTTAAGTTAGGCTTACCTCATTAACCGGAAGGCGACGCGATGACCGTACTGGCACCGAGCACGGCCGAACGAATCCGCAGCGCGTGCGCACGCGGGGGCGGCGCGATGCTGGCGGTCGAGGGCGTCGAACCCGGCCGCAACGCCGGTGCACCACCTGCTCGACGACGGCTCGTTCGCCATCACGGTGCCCGCCAACGGCCTGCTGAACGGCATGGTGGTCGCCGCAGGCGCGCGGGGAGTGCAGGCGGTGCTCGAGATGACCGACTACGCACCGCTGCCGCTGCGCGAGCCGGTGCGGTCGCTGGTGTGGATCCGCGGCCGCCTGCACCACATCCCCTCGCGCGACGTGTCAGGCCTGCTCGACCTGATCGCCACCGAGAACCCCAATCCCGCTCTGCTGCAAGTGAACACGGGCGCGACCGAAGCGGCAGGCGGTGACACGCCGTACGCGTTGATGCGCCTCGAGATCGATTCGGTCGTCGTCGCCGACTCCACCGGCGCCGAGTCGGTCGGGCTGAGCACGCTGCTCGACGCGCAACCCGATCCGTTCTGCGCCCTGGAGTCCTGCTGGCTGCAGCACCTCGAGTCGGCGCACCGCGAGGTGGTCGACCGGCTGGCCAACCGTCTGCCGACGCCGCTGCGCCGCGGCCGCGTCCGTCCACTCGGGCTGGACCGCTACGGCGTGCAGCTCCGGGTCGAGAACGAGGACGGCGACCACGACGTGCGGCTGCCGTTCGCCAAGCCCGTCGACGACGTGACCGGCCTGAGCCAGGCCATCCGGGTGCTCATGGGATGCCCGTTCCTCAACGGGCTGCGCGCGCGCCGCATCTGACCGAACGGTCGCCGGAGGGCAGGAGCGAAGCGACCGGGGAATGGTCGACGGCCGCTACCGTTGCTCCGGTGACCGGGCCGCGGACGAGCCGCACCGACGCCGCAGCCAGCGGACGATCCGGATCGAGATCGCCGTCGTCCTCGCGGTGACGTTCGGGCTGTCCGCCTACACCGCACTCGTCAGCCTCATCGAGGCGGTGCTGCTCGGTCTCTCCGGCCAGAAGGTGGCGCTCAACCGCACGCCTCTCGCCCATCGACCTGATCAACTTGGCGCTGAATCTGGCGACGGTGTTCCAGCTCGTCGCCTGGGGCACTGCTGGGCCTGTACCTGTTGTGGCGCAGCGGTTTCGGGCCAGCACGAATCGGGCTCGGCCGATTCCGCTGGCGCCCCGACCTGCTCGGCGGGCTCGGGCTGGCGGCGCTGATCGGACTGCCCGGCCTCGGCGCTCTACGTCGCGGGCCGGGCGCTCGGCATCGGCGTCGCGGTGGTGCCGTCCGAGCTGACCGACACGTGGTGGCGCATCCCCGTGCTGCTCGCGGTCGCGTTCGCCAACGGGTGGGCCGAGGAGGTCATCGTGGTCGCGTTCCTCATGACGCGGCTGCGCCAGCTCGGCATGTCGCCCGGTCAAGGTGCTGGTGATCGTCCAGCCTGCTGCGCGGCGCCTACCACCTCTACCAGGGCTTCGGCGCGGGCCTCGGGAACCTGGTGATGGGCCTGGTGTTCGGCTACGTGTGGCAGCGCACCGGCCGGCTGTGGCCGCTGATCGTCGCCCACGGCCTGATCGACGCCGTGGCGTTCGTCGGCTATGCGCTCGCCGCGGGTCACCTCGGCTGGTTGCACTGACGCGGCGGCTCGCAGCCCGTAGATTCTTGGCTGTGAACGACAACCGGCCACCCGCACCGGGGCCGGACCCGCGACGGCCGGTCCCGCCGCGGGAACCGTCGCAGGTCGATCCGTCGCGACCCGCGCTACGCAGTCCGCCGCCACCGCCGGACGCCGGCCACCGCCGCCACCGCCTCCCCGTCCACCGCCGCCCCCGCCGCCGCCACCGGCCGCCGCGCCCGCCGCCGCCGCCGCCACCGCCACCTCCGCCGCGCCGCGCCGCCACCGCCGACCGCCCGCCGCCGCAAGCCACGCCGCAAGCGACGCTGGGGTCGGATCCTGGTGGTCTACCCGCTCGTCATCCTGCTGCGTCGCCGTCGCGGCGGTCGTCGGCACCGGCTTCTGGCTCGACGCGCACCTGCACCGCATCGCCGGCACTGGCCGACTACGCCGATCGGCCCGCGCCGGGCCGCGGCACGACGTGGCTGCTCGTCGGCTCCGACAGCCGCCAGGACCTGACGCCCGGAGCAGCAGGCCGAACTCGCCACCGGCGGCGACATCGGCGACGGCCGCACCGACACGATCCTGGTGGTCCACGTGCCCGGCCTCGGATCGGGCACCCCGACCACGATGGTGTCGATCCCGCGCGACTCCTACGTCGAGATCCCCGGCCACGGCGAGGACAAGATCAACGCCGCATTCGCCATCGGCGGCGCGCCGCTGCTGGCGCAGACCGTCGAGCAGGCGACGGGCATGCGGCTTGGACCACTACGCCGAGATCGGCTTCGACGGCTTCGCCCAGATGGTCGACGCGGTCGGCGGCGTCACGATGTGTCCGCCCGAGCCGATCAGCGATCCGCTCGCGGGCATCGACCTGCCCGCCGGCTGCCAGGAACTCGACGGCACGGACCGCGCTGGGCTACGTCCGCACCCGCGCCACGCCGCGGGCCGACCTCGACCGGATGATCAACCAGCGCCAGTTCATGTCGGCGTTGATGCACCGCGCCACCAGCCCGGTGGTGCTGGCGAATCCGCTGCGCTGGTATCCGATGGCACACGCCGCCTCGGGATCGGTGACGGTCGACGACGGTGCGCACGTCTGGGATCTGGCCCGGCTGGCGTGGTCGCTGCACGGCACCGTCACGACGACCACGGTGCCGATCGGTGAGTTCACCGGCAGCGACTCGGGCTCGGTGGTGGTGTGGAACAGCGACGCGGCGAGCCGGTTGTTCACGCGCGTTGGCGTCCGACGAAGCCGTCCCAGCCGACGTGCTCGAGGCAGGCCAACCGTAGCCAAGCCTTGCCTACCGACGCCTCAGCAAACACTGCGTTTGCCGTTGTTGCGAGCGTCACAGCACTTAGGTCAAGCTTGCCTGAATTAGGCATACCTTTGATGACAGTGCCATCTGACCTGCACTATCGTGGCCGTCATGACTGACGCGACGACACTCGACACGAAATTTCACCACCTGCTCCAGGACCAGATCCGCACCGAGTTCACCGCGTCGCAGCAATACATCGCGATCGCCGTTCACTTCGACGGCGCCGATCTGCCGCAACTGGCCAAGCACTTCTACGCGCAGGCCGTCGAGGAGCGCAACCACGCGATGATGCTGGTGCAGTACCTGATCGATCGCGACGTCGAGGTCGAGATCCCCGGCACCGATCCGGTGCGCAACACGTTCGACTCGCCGACCGAGGCGCTGCGCCTGGCGCTCGATCAGGAGCGGGCGGTCACCGAGCAGATCAGCCGGCTCGCCGCGCGTCGCCCGCGACGAGGGCGACTACCTCGGCGAGCAGTTCATGCAGTGGTTCCTCAAGGAGCAGGTCGAGGAGGTCGCGCTGATCACCACGCTGGTCCGGGTCGCGCGAGCGCGCCGGCGCCAACCTGTTCCACCTCGAGGACTTCGTGGCCCGCGAGATCGGCGCGGCCGCCGCCGATGCCACCGCGCCGAAGGCCGCGGGCGGCAGCCTCTAGCCGTCCGGCTGGTCGAGGCCCGCTCCGGTCAGCCCGTTCTGCAGCCAGCCCTTGGTACGCCCGGGATGGTTGGTGGCGACCCACGCGACGCCGACGTCCCGGCAGTACCGCACGTCCTCGTAGTGGTCGACGGTCCAGCAGTACAGCGCGCGGCCGTGCGAGGCGGCCCGGTCGACCAGCTCCGGGTGCTCGCGCAGCGTCGCGATCGACGGACCCACCGCGGTGGCGCCGACGGTGGTGGCGGCGCTGCCGCCCGAGATACCGCGACGTCTCGCCGAGCAGCACCGTCGGCAGCATCGGCGCCGCCCGGCGGATCCGCCAGACCGCGGCCGCGGAGAACGACATCACCACCGCACGGGACAGGTCGGCCGACGCGGGCGACGGCGATGCCGTAGCGGTGCAGCAGGGCCAGCACCTTGCTCTCCACCAGCGCGCCGTAGCGCACCGGGTGCTTGGTCTCGATGAAGATCTTGACCGGCCGGTTCCAGTCGAGCACCAGCGCGATGAGGTCGTCGAGGGTCAGCAGGCCGGTGTCGCCCTGGCTGCCGTCCGCGCCGCCAACTCGCGTGCCAGGCGCCGTAATCCAGTTCGCGCAACTGCGCCAGCGTCATCTCGCTGACCAGTCCGGTGCCGTTCGACGTGCGGTCCACCTTGCGGTCGTGCACGCACACCAGATGGCCGTCGCGGGTCAGCCTGACGTCGCACTCCACGCCGTCCGCGCCTTCGCGCAGCGCGAGGTCGTAGGCGGCGACGGTGTGCTCGGGCCGGTCGGCCGACGCTCCGCGGTGCGCGACCACGAAGGGGTGGCCGCCGAGCGTGCCGTCGCCCGAGTTCATGAGGCTATGCTGCCGGTTCCCGCTGTTCGGCTTCAACCGCGACCGGCGACTTCGGCTCGTCGATGCGGTCATCGGCGCTGCGGGCTCGTCGCGGATCGGTCGCGACGACTCGTCGGCGACCATCACCCAGCGCTTGACCGGCCGGTCGACGGGCCTGCTCTCGAAGCCCGAGCAACACCCGGTGGGCGAGCAGCAGTGCGGCGAGCGGCGACGAGGTAGGCCACGATGGTCGTCACGGTGTTGTCGGCGATGCCCTGGGCGTCGCGGGTGAAGCTGGTGGCGATCGAGAACACCGACACCAGCGTGCTGAAGATCCAGACGCACCACCACGTCACGATGGTGGGCCGCAGCCGGTCGAGGCGGCCCTCGGCGTCGGCCAACTCGATGAGGTAGACCGGCGCCCAGAACAGGTTGACCAACGGCACCAGACAACCGGCCCGCATCTCCCACGCCGAGCGCGGATCCGTGGTGTCGCGGTGCGCGAACGCCAGCGCCCGCCGCGCGATCAGCCAGTTCGTCAGGACGACCACGCTGGCGACGACCGCGAACAGCGCCAGCACGCTGGCTGCGACGCCGAGCCAGGTCGACGATCCCGGCCACCCACGGGTTCAACAACGTCGCTGCGGTTGATCAGCAGCAGCGCGTACCGCACGATGTGCACGAGCGGCGGCGACGCCGAGGAGCACCATGGTGGCCGACCAGGGTGGCGCGCACCATCGCGACCGACGGTCCGGAGCGCACCGCTTGGCCTGCGGCGTGGCCGGCGTCGTACTGGCCGTCGAACTGATCCGTCAGACCCCAGCGCGGGATCGACCGCGTAGCGGGGCGTTGGGCCCCAGCGGGCCGCGCACGCGACGTGGCGGCGGCGCGGCACCGGGCCGGACCGCGATCCAGCGGTAGCCCTGCGGGAGGCGTTGGGCCGTGCGCTGGCCCGGACTGCGACGCCTGCGCGCGGTGGGCCGCTGTCGCCCACCGCTGATCGGGCGCGTCCGCCGTCGGCGCGAGCAGGGTGCCCTGGCAGCGCGGGCACCAGTCGCGCGCTGACGGTCGCGGACGTTCCACCGCGTTCCGCACCGCGAACAGACCTGAATCACGCGACCAGCCTACGGCCCTCAGACGGTGCCGACGCCGCCGTCGTCGGTGACGACGGCACGCCCGGCCCCAGCCCACGCGAGCATGCCGCCGCTCGACGTTGATCGGCTCGTATCCGTTGCGGGCCAGGTACTGCGCGACCCGCAGCGATCGGCCCGCCTGCGTGACACACCACGTACAGCGTGGCGTCGGCGTCGATCTCGTCGATGCGGGCAGGCACGTCGCCCATCGGGATGTGCTGGGCACCCGCGGCGTGGCCGCGCTGCCACTCGTCGTCCTCACGGACGTCGAGCAGCACCACCGACTCGTCGAACGTCGCGGGCACGTCGGCGACTTCGGCCGCCGACTCGTCCTCAGACATCGACGATCCCTCACTCGGCCCATGCGCACCATGCTGGCACGCCCACCGCGCCCGCGCATCCACGCAAACCCCAGCAATTCGGATGGCTATCCACAGTTTCCACAGGTTCATCCACAGGCCTCCAGCGGGCGAACGTGCCCTGAACCGCCGAATCTGTGTCTTCGCTGAAATTGACTGGGGATAACCCTGGGGATATCGCACGGCATCGATCAACAGGCCGTACGCGCCAAGAGCGAACAGGGTTGGCGACCTAACCATGCCCCGCGATATCACTGGGCTTACCCGCTGTCCGGCCGGCGAAACCCCTGACAATCCCGCGGTCCCGGCCCGATTTTCACGCCTGCGCATGCAAGGGCTATGATCGGCGTCACAACCGACCGCTTGTGACAGATCTCACTGGGGGACAACGTTGATCGTGCAGGTCAGGAGTTCGTGATGGCAGCACATCCGCTCGGACCGGGTCGGCCGTGCCGTCCTCGGAGTGGAACTCCTCCGCACACGTCTACACCCGCGCCCAGCCGATGGCCATGCGTGCGCGCGGGCGTGATCGCCCTTCTGCTGCTTGGCGTTCTCGCGCTGATCGTGCTGTTCTGACCTAAACCCCGCGCCAGTGTCGCGCAGACGACGACGGCCGGCCCGGCGCTAGTGCGCGCCGGGCCGGCCGTCGTCGTCTCGTCGAGTTGCCTGATCAGGCGGGCGGGTAGACGCCCATGCCCTTGGCCTTCTCGGTCTGCCAGAAGATGTCGGAGATCTCGTCGATCGTCTTGAGCAGCTTCTCGGCGACGGCGACGTCGGTCGACTTCTTGACGTCGCCCGCGCCGTGGACGCCGTCCCAGAACAGCTGGTGCAGATTGGGGAACTGCTCGAAGTGCTCCTTGGTGAAGAAGTCGGCCCACAGCACCATCAGGTGATGCTTGACCTCTTCGGCGCGCTGCTCCTTGATGAGGATGGCGCGGGTCCGGAAGTGGTCGTCGTCCGAATCGTTGTACTTCTGAAGCGTCTTCAGGCACGAGAGCGCCTCGATCTTGGCCTGCGCGGGGTCGTAGACACCGCAGTACAGGTCGCAGTGGGCGTGGGCGGGGGTGGCGTTGGAGAAGAGTCGATGCAGCATGGCCTTAACTTACCCTTTGGGGGTGGCGCGTCAACCATCCCTCGCGGCGGCTGGCCGCTGCGCCGATTCAGCGTCGTCGAGGACTCGATGCGGCCATCGCTTGCAACCGGGCGACGGACTCCTCGCGCTGCGCGGCGGCCGGGCGCGGCGGGCCCAGTTGCGAGTGTTCCGCGACCCGACGCTGCCGTCGCGGTGGCTCGTCAAGCGAGTCGGCGACGTGCGCGGCGCCGGCCGCACCGCGACCTTCGAGGCCCGCTCCGACAATCCCCGGGCGCCAGGCGTCGTCGACTCGCGCCAGTTCGGCTGGGTGCCCGTCGGCGGGCTCCTACCGCGTGGTCTGGACCGTCTCGGGACGCGGAGCACGCCGCGACCACTGACCTGGCTGGCGCGTGTCCGCTTGCCCGCGGCCGGCGACCTGACGCATGCTGACGGGATCGACCCACAGCCGTGTCGGGGCACGCGCAGATCACCGATCGGAGGCGACATGGATACAGGATCAGGCGGAGCCGTCGAAGTCGCGCCCTTCCACGCGGGCGGAGCATTGAAGGGATTCGTGGTCTCGGGCAGGTGGCCCGATTCGACGAAGGAGTGGGCGCAACTGCTGATGGTCGCGGTGCGGGTGGCGTCGCTGCCCGGATTGCTGGCGACCACAACGATTTTCGGAGCGCGCGAGGAGCTGCCCGACGAGCCAGCGCCCGGCACCGTCGGCCTGGTGCTCGCCGAGGGCACCGTCGTCGGTGAATCGGCCATTCCCCCAGGCTATTTCGCGCACCGTCTGCCACCTGCCCTGCTGATGCTGCATCCACCGTCGGAGACCATGCCGTCGCTGCCCGAGTGCATCGGGCGCGGCGTCGGGTTGCGTGCTGCTGCCGGGGATTCCGCATCTCGGCCTCGAACATCGGGCCGCCTGGGTCGAAGCCGAATCCGACGGCACCATCACGTCGATGGTCAGCCGTGTCGGCGTCGACCCGATCAGTCATCCCGACACCGCCATCTCTGGCGATGCTGCTTGCGGCATAAGGGTTTTCGAAGCCAAGGATTCGGGTCGCGAAACCACGAATACGGGTGTCCCGAACTCGGCCTCGACGCTGGCGCCACCGCTCGGGGGCCGCTATCGTCGAATCATCAGCGAAGGGGAGTAGCCCCCAATCGTCGTGTCGACATACTGGCGTCAAGCCCGGCAGGCGAACCGCGCAAGCGGTGGGCGAGACCTTCGACGAAATGTCCGGATGCGGCGTGAGCGCGTGGCACACCGGACGAAACGTCGAAAGGTTTCGCCATGCTCACCGCCGCTCTCGTCAGTCTCGGCGTCGTCTTCCTCGCCGAACTCGGCGACAAGTCCCAGCTGATGACCATGACGTACGCCCTGCGTCACCGCTGGTGGGTCGTGCTGTCCGGGGTGGCCATCGCGGCATTCCTGGTTCACGGACTGTCGGTCACGATCGGCCACTTCGTCGGCCTCACCCTGCCCGAACGACCGATCGCGTTCGTCGCGGCCATCGCGTTCCTGCTGTTCGCGGCTTGGACCTGGCGCGACAGTCGCGGTGGCGACGACGACGAGGTGACGCCGGTACCCGAACCCCGATACGTGATCTTCGCGGTCATCTCGTCGTTCGTGCTGGCCGAACTCGGCGACAAGACCATGCTCGCCACCGTCGCGTTGGCCAGTGACCACAACTGGGCCGGGGTGTGGATCGGGGCCACCGTGGGAATGGTGCTCGCCGACGGCGTCGCGATCGTGGTGGGCAGGCTGCTGCACCGCAGGCTGCCCGAACGCTTCCTGCACAGGATGGCCGCCCTGCTGTTCCTCTTGTTCGGCCTGTGGATGCTCTTCGACAACGCACTCGGCCTGGCCGTGGGTCGCCGTGGCGTCCACTGTCGGGGTGACGGCCGCCGCCGTGATCACCGCCGCCGTCCGGTTCGTCAGGAGCCGTCGCAACGCCCGAGGCGGCGCCCCAGCAGCGGAATCGTCGCCAGAATCAGCTGCTCCGACGCCCTGGCTACTGACAGCAATCGGACAGGACGGCCCACAGAATCAGCCGGCCCCGCGCGGCGACGTGCGGGAAAGTCGAGCTCGCAGCTACCCGTCATGTCGATACGTTCGATTTTCAAGCAAATGACGAAGTCGGTGCGTTCGCGGTCGATCGGCGGATAGCCGAGAGTGACCTATGAGCCTGCTGTGACGGATGTGCGACGGCCTTGCGAGGTGGGCAAAACAACTCGAGCGTTAATATTTGCTTGCCCGTGGCATGCGCGAACAGCGCTGATTTGGCACGAGAACCGCTGCTAGACGGCGTGGCGGCGGGTGCGGGTAGGGGGTAATGTCGAGTTTTACGGTGGTTTGCACTTGGCTGTCGGCACATCTCTCGCTACGATGATCAGCAAATACGCCGCCAACAAGACGACCGCAGTATCGCTAAGTGGAGGATTAATCGATGAGCATGACATTCGCCGCCAGGCTGAATCGCCTGTTTGACACCGTCTACCCGCCAGGACGTGGTCCCCACACGTCGGCCGAGGTGATCGCGGCCCTCAAGGCCGAAGGCGTCACCATGTCGGCTCCGTACCTCTCGCAACTGCGTTCAGGCAACCGGACCAATCCCTCCGTCACCACGATGGCCGCACTTGCCAACTTCTTCCGGATCAAGCCTGCGTACTTCACCGATGACGAGTACTACGAGAAGCTCGACAAGGAGCTGACCTGGCTGGCCAACATGCGCGACGAGGGCATCCGCCGTATTGCGGCGCGCACCGTCGGGCTGTCCCCGGAGGCCAAGCAGGACCTGGTCCAGAAGGCCGACGAGCTCCGCCGCCATCGAGCACCTGGACGATTAGCCTGCGGGTACCGGCAGTCGCCGCAGCCGGCGAAATCGCTTCGATGATCCGATCAGGCTGCGGCAACGTCGACCCTGCGGTCCAGCGTTTCGATACTGATCGGCGATCGCGAGGATCCACTCGCGGTCGGAGTACGACGATGGCTGGCGTAGCCAATTCGGACCGGGAAAACGGGCGTTTGCCGTGTCGCGATCAGCGCTGCCGACCGGCATGAATCCACTCCGCGATCCGCCGTGCCTGCTCCTCCGGTGACACCGACTGCGCCTCCGGATCCGACGAGGCGGTCGAAGCCCCGTTCGCCGTCCGCCCCCTCGATGGCGGCGGTGGCCTCCAGGTAGAGCGCATCGGAGATCAGCGACATCTGCTCCGCGACACGGAACAACAGCGGGCCCCTCGGACGCACACCGATCCCGACGTTGGGATGACGTCGGCTCAGCTCGTCGAGCAGCGGCTGGATGACCCGGAGCTCGCGTCTGGCGCCGAACCAGTCCTCGACGCTGGGCAGCAGCGAGCCACTGGCCACCACGAGCATCGCGCAGCCCAACAGCGTCGCCGCCGCGCCCACTCCGACGAACTGCGTGTTACCCGCCGCGCGCAGCAGGAAGAAGGCGCTCGCCAGGACGATGAGCGCGATCCCGACGGTGAAGACGAACAATGCCCGGCCCCGGCGGGTGCGGTTGGAGTGCCGCGACCCCCGCCCACGCGACCAGCGTCAACGCCAGCAGCACGTACAGCAGCGGCAGCAGCCAGGACAGCGACGTGGCACCGGAACCCAGGTTGCGCCGCAGATACTCTTCCGGCGCCATCTCGGGCTGTTGCGGCGCGGTGAAGAAGGCGAGCAAGGTCAGCACTGCGATCACCGTGGCCACGGCGTACTGAATCATCGCGATGCGCCGGATCGTGGCGGGCTTGCGGCTCGACGAGGCCGACGTGATCATCACGCAGCTGCCCGCGGCGCAGGCGATCAGCGCCACCTGGCTGAGCACGGTCGAGACGTTGGGCCAGTGCAGCACGGTGTCGATCAGCAGGGTCAGCGGCTGCCAGTTCAGTGCGGCTACCAGGCCGAGACTGCCCAGCGCCAGGATCATCGCGGCGCTGACGAGGGATTGCTTGTTGACTAGAGCCCAGCCGATGCGTAGGCCAGTCGCCAGTCCGAGCAGACCGGCGATCACCCAGACGATCAACCAAACGCCTCTCCGAGCCGCACCTGCACGATGGACGAACGGTCGGACGGCAGCCGGCCGAGTCGATAGATTAGCAGGGCGCGCGAAGTCCTCGGCCTCCTGTTCGGCGTCCTCGCCGCTAGGTCCCATGCAGCCGGTCCGCTGGTTGAGCATGTAGCCGATCAGGTCGGAGCTGGCGAGTTCGACGGTGTCGCGGGCGGCCTCGACGACCGAGATGCCCTCGTGCCCAAGAACGAGGTGGCCGAGTTCGTGGGCCAGGGTGCGGTCGCCGGCGGGAAGACCCTTCTGGATCAGGAAGACGTCCCGATCGGTGTACTGGCGCCATTGGCCGCACACGCCCGAGGGCAGATCGGCCATCTCCAGCTCGATCGGCCGTCCACGGTCCTCGGCCACGGCATCGACCAGGCGGGCGAGCGACACCTCACCACGTCTGGGAGCGAGATCAAGCACTTCGTTGACGGCGCGCGTTACGCGACGGCTAGCAGGCATTCAAACCCCCTCTCGACGAATCTCTACTATGACGCGTTCGCTCTCACTGGCGCAACGGATCGGATCAAGTGGTGAAACGGGCTGTGCCGCTTGAACGTACGGTCTGTGCCGCTCTCGCCTGGCGGTATCCCAGGAGTCCCCCAGCACCGACCATGACCATCATGCCGGTCACGCCCGGAAGTGCCACCGCCGCGACCTTCCACGTGCCCGCGGCGCGCAAGTACTCCGTATACCCCATCCGATAGGAGTTCGTGAGTTCTTCGACATCGCTGCTTGAGGCGGGCGGAGGCGGGGGAGGAATGACCGCCGGTGCCAGCGGGTCCTGCGGAACCGTCGCGCCTCCGCCGGTGACGACGGGTGCGAACTGCACGGGTGGCGTACCGCGACGGATCACACCTCTGCCGTGGTCGAAACTACTGCCGCCACCGCCATCGGCCGTCGTCACGCTGGAGCCCAGCGACGGATTCAGGTTGATCGTCACGGTCAGCTGTGCGAACGGCAGTTGGGATGCGGCCGTGGCCAAGCCGGTAACGACATCGGTGAGCTGTTGGATGGGGGCCTGCAGCTGGTCGGGTAGCGACAGGTACTGAGGTAGCAACGACAGCTGGGACGACATTCCGATCAGCAGCGGCGCAAGCGACAGCTGCACCTGCGTCGGCGCCGCGGCATTGCCCACCAGCGGAGCGGTGGCGCTCGCGGCCGGGCTTGGGAAACTCACCGTCAACCACCGCGAGCTGAAGAGCGGGGCCTGCGCAGGGACCGGCTCCACCACCATGGTCTGTGCGACCTCCGTGGTGTGTGTGGCTGCGGCAGGAGTGGTCGGCTCTGCCGCGTGGGTCTGGTCTGCCGCCGCAGCTGTCCCAGCAGGCGTGCTCGTGTGGGACTCGGCTGGCGTCGAACCGCCCTGTGGCGTGTCGTCGGGTTTGGCCGCGGGTTGTTCGCCAGAACCGGTGGTCGCTGGGACACCGTCGGGCGGTGTCGTTTCCGACGGTTGTTTGCTGTCGGTGCCCTCGGTGCCTTCGGCGGGCGTGGTCCGTGGCATTCCGCCGCGGCCGTCGCCCACCACGCTCACGGGCGGCAGGTCCGTGGCCGTTCCGGTGCCGGATGTGCCGGATGTGCCGGGTGTCGTGGCGGCGGTTCCGGGCTGGGCGGTCGGGTTCTGGCCCAAGAGCGTGCGGATCAGCTGCCGCAAGGGGTGTTGCACGGGCTGCTTGTCGGGTTGGGATGCGCTGCCGTCCCCCGACGCTGCACCGGACTCGGGATCGGCAAACGCGACCGCACCACCCGCACCCGCCATGAACAGCCCAGATGCTAGTAGACAGGCCGTGGTGGCGATCTTCACACGCGAAACCATGACCTCACCGCCCCTCATCGTGATAGGCAACGCGCGAACCGGACTAGCCAAATTCTCGCACATACCCGGCTGGATGTTTGCTGGGTGGCCAGATTCGACTCTCGGTAAGCCGCGCGACGACCGTCGCCCGGCAGCGCGTGGCGAGGGCCGTCAACTCACGAAGCGGGCAGTTCCGCCGCTTCGCACCGAGCGCCCGGCACGCGCCTGTCGGTACCCGATCAGACCTCCGGCCCCGGTGAGGACCAGGATGCCGGTGAATCCAGGGATGGCTACGGCGGCGACTTCGCCGAGACCAGCGGTCCGGAGATACTCGCCGTAGCCCATCCGATACGACGGTGGCGGCATCGCCTGATTGCCCGCGTTGAATGCAGGCGGCGACTGCTGCTTGCCCGACTGCGGCGGTTCCGTCGAGCCGCCACGTGACGCCGGTGGGTTCGATCCGGACGGCATGCCCGGTCGTGGGGCGGCCCCAGGGCCGCCTACGCCACCCGCACCGCCGCCGCCCGCCCCCGCGCCGCCTCCTGGGACGACGATGACGGGCAGGGTGAGGGGTTCGAACGGCAGGTCCGACGCCGCGGTCGCCAGGCCTGCGACCGCGTCGAAGAACGGCACGGAGATGTCCTCCAGGTCGGGAACCACCTCACGCGGGATGGGGAGCTGCATCCCCGGCGGCTTTGGCGGATGAAACGTCGGGGGCTCGGGATTGGCGCCTCCGTGACCGCCACTGCCGCCACTGCCCGGCGGCAGGCCCGGGGGCGGGCAGCCCTTCCACCACGACCACGGGATGCCGGGGTGATGCCCTTCCCCGGGGTGATCCGGGTCCTTGGGGTCGTGCGGGTGATCCGGATCGTTCGGGTCATGCGGGTGATGCCAGCCGCGCGGGTGATTCGGGTCCTTCGGGTCCTTCGGGTCGTACGGATGATTCGGATCGTTGGGGTCGTGCGGGTGATGCCAGCCGCGCGGATGATTCGGATCCTTCGACGCATCGCGGTCATCGGGGATTCCCGCGGACTCCCCGTCCGTGGGTGGCTCCGGGCCCGGCTCCGGACCCACGACCGGTGGTTCGACCACTGGCGGCACGTCCACCACAGCGGTACCCCTCGGGTCACTGGCGACCGGTGAGGTACCACCAGGGGTTTGTTCGCTGGGAGCGGCCACTCCGGATTGTGACGGAGCCCCGGACGCATGTTGTGATTGTTTGCTGGGTTCGGTTGCTGCGCCAGGAACCGACGTGCCCGTCGGGTGTCCTGCCGGCAGACCGTTGCGTCCATCGCCGACCTCAGACGCCGGCTTGGACTCCGCACCTGCGTTACCCGACGATCCGGTCACGGCGCCGGCGGGAGCGACCGCTCCGGTGGCGGCGGCGCCGGTGGTCGGCTCCTTGGTGGCGGTCGACCCACCCTCGTGCGGACTGGACGTCGACCCGCCCACGTGCGGACTGCCGGTACCGCCCTGCCCGGTCTCGGGTTCGGCAAGGGCCAACGACGCGCCGGTACCCGCTACGAGAAGCCCAGACGCCATGAGGCACGCTGCTGTGGCAACACGCGCTCGCGAAGCCGTCCTCACCACCCCCTCGCGGCGTCATCCCTCTTTTGATTTGATGTCTGCCGATTGTTGCATAGACGCAGTCGTCTATTTGCTGGTCGGACCCGCGGAATCGGCTCGCTCGGGGGCAACGCCGCCAAGTGCCCACCCCGGCGATAGGGTTGGCGACAGCGGTGCAGCCAGAATCGCGGGATCTCGACGGAATTGACTGGGAGGCAGCCGGGATGGGCCTGTTCAAGCGCCGGAAAAGCCGCGCCACGCGGCGGGCCGAGGCTCGCGCCATCAAGGCCAAGGCCAAGTTGGAAGCCAGGCTCGCCGCCAAGAATGAGGCCCGCCGGATCAAGGCCGACGGCAAGCGTCAGTCCGCTGCCATCAAGGCAGGCCTGAAGGCCCAGCGAGATAGCGACAGGTCCGCGCTCAAGGTTGCTGAGACACAACTCAAGGCCGCCCAGGAGGGAAGGCTGCTGTCCCCCACGCGCATTCGCCGTATTTTGACCGTCTCGCGACTGCTTGCGCCGGTCGTGGTGCCGATCCTCTACCGCGCCGCGATCGCCGCGCGGGGCGTCGTCGACCAGCGCAAGGCCGACCGGCTGGGCATCCCGCTCAGCCAGATCGGACAGTTCTCCGGTGCCGGCGGCGCACTGTCGGCGCGCATCGCCGGTGCCGAGCAGTCACTGAGCAAGGTCGCAGAGGTGAAGCCCAAGGACGCCGAGACCAAGCAGTTCGTCGCCGCGATGAACGATCGGCTCAGCTGATCTGTCGGCGGCCGTGACCGCCGCCGAGAACATGCCGGTGTCGCGCCGAAGGGCCGCCCACGGTGCGATCTCCGATCAGTTGGACGGGATCGACGCCGACCTGATGGCGCGACTCGGCCTGGTCTGAACACCGTGACGGCCTGCTCCACCTCGCCCGCGGCGCTGCTGCGCGGGCTGGCTGCAGGCTGGTTGACCGCGTCATTGGCCACGGCCGCACACGCCGCGGCCGGTGGCGGGACGCCGTCCGGCGCTTCGACGGCCCAACTCGCCGTACTGGCCGTCGTGGTCGGCGCACTCTCCGCGACCGTCGGCGGTGGCGACCGGTTCAGGGTCCTGCTCGGATTGCTTTCGGCGGGGCAGCTTTTCGGGCATCTACTGCTTGGCACGGTCGACCACCACCACGGCGCCGGTAGTCCATCGGACGTGGTGATGGTGGTCGCCCACGTCGCCGCGGTCGCATGTGGCGCGGCGCTCATCGCGGCCGCGGGATACCTGTGCGGCGCGGTTTCACGCGCGGTGCGGGCGGTCGATCGGCCCGCACCCAGCCGTGCGACCGCAGCGCCATCGCCTGCGTTCGGCCAAGCCGATCAGCCACTGCGATCCGCGCTGCTGCTCGCCGCGTCGATGTCGCATCGGGGACCGCCGGTCAGCGCCGTTCGCTGACCGACGACCGTCCCTACCCACAGAAGGCCCACAGCAGAAATGCGATTCATTCATCGGGCGTTTTCGCGCGCCCTCATCACCACCGCCGCCACTGGTGCGGCCATGTCCATCGCCCTGATCTCCGGCGCCGCGCCGGCCTGGGCGCACGTCCACGTCGACGCCGAGGGCGCCGCGCCCGGAAGCACGACCATCCTCACCTTCAATGTTCCTGGCGAATCCGAAACAGGCGCTTTGACAACGCAATTGAGCGTAGCGCTACCCAACGTCGACTCGGCCCGCGCCGAGCTGATGCCCGGCTGGACCGCCAAGCTGGACCGCGATACCGCCGCGGGAACGGTCCGGTCGGTGACATGGACGGCGGCACCGTCGGTCGGCATTTCGCCGGACCAGTTCGCCTTGTTCCGGGTCTCGGTGAAGCTGCCCAACCAACCATCGGTCAGCTTCCCGGCCACCCAAACGTACTCGGACGGAAAGGTCGTCAAGTGGGATCAGCCGCCGCTTCCCGGCGGCGGCGAGCCGGAGTTCCCCGTGCCCGAACTGAAGCTGTCGGGACCGGCGGCGCCCGACGACGACCACATGGCAAATGCGCCAACGGCGCAGCCTCCTGCCGCTGCCGCCCCGCCGGCCCAGCAGTCGGTCGCCCAGGCACCGGTGGCAGCCGACGACACCGCACGCTGGCTGGCAGGCGGCGCCCTGGTTCTCGCCGCCGTTGGCGTCGCCATCGCCGTCGTCGGGCGGCGACGGACGTGATTCGCAGGTTGACGGGCGCGGCGCTCGTCGTCGCGGCGCTGGCCGTCCTGGCGCTCCTCGGCGCCGGGGCGGCCTCGGCCCACGCCATCCGCATCTCCACCGACCCGGCCCCTGACGCGACACTGCAGCAGGGACCCGCGCGGGTCAGCGCCACGTTCAACGAGCACCTGCAGACCAGCTTCGCGGCGATGACGGTGGTCGGCCCCGACGACAACCTGTGGTCGACCGGCCCGGCCGACGTGCAGGGCGCCGTCGCCAGCGTCGCCTTGCTGCCGCTCGGTCCAACGGGCACCTACACGGTGAACTATCGGGTGACCTCGGCCGACGGTCACGTGGTGTCGGGGTCGTGGTCGTTCCAGCTGACCGTGGCAGGAACTGGAACGCCGGGACCGCACCTGGCTGAGACGGGCCCGGCCAGCGACGGCGTACCGGTCTGGCCGTTCGCGGTGGTGGCCGTCGTGATCGTGGGCGCGGGTGCATGGTGGGCGGTCCGACGGCGAGATTGACGCGGCTGCGGACCACGGCGGGCGGCGGCGCCGTCGTCGCCGCCGCCTCCGTGTCCGCGTGGGCGCTGGCGTTCCCGCAGAACTCCTTGGGCAGCACGCTGATTCGTGCGCTGGCCGACTGTGCGGCGGTGGTCACGCTCGGCCTCGCGGTGGTCCCGATGTTCGACACCGGCCGGTATCGCCGCGAACTCGCCGAGCGCGCCGTCGGCCCGTTGATCCTCGCTTCGGCGGTGTGGGCGGTGGCCGAACTGGTTCGCCTGGTGACGACGGCCGCGCAGGTGGCGGGGCTGTCGGCCGCACGGGTGGGCGTCGGCACCACGGTCGAGTTCGCCACCGCAACGACGCCGGGCCGAGCCGGGCTGATGTGCGCGGCGGCCGCGGCGGTGGTCGGCGTCGTGGCCACCGTCGCAACCCGGAGCGGATGGAAGCCGGCCATCGGGGTCGTCGTCGCCGGCGTGGCGGCGGTCGGCCTGACCGGGCGTACCCTCGTCGGCCACCTGTCGGAGAGCCCGGTCGGCGGGCTCGCGGTCGCCGTGCACGCGCTCGCCGCCGCGTTGTGGTGCGGCGCTCTGGCGGCGCTGGTGCTGGTGGTCGACCATCGCGGCCAGTGGGCCAGGGTGCTGCCGCGCTTCTCGCAGGTGTCCCTGGTGTGCGTCGCGGTATTGGTGGGGTGCGGCGTCGTCGCGACCGCGGTCAGGCTGCACTCCGCCGCCGAGTTGTACGCGACGGGGTACGGCCGACTGCTGTCGGCCAAGATCCTGGTGACGGTGGCACTGACGGTCCTCGCGTGGCGAAACCGCACCTGGTGGCTGCCCGCCGCCAGGTCGCACCGTGCCACCGCAGGCGTATCGCGATTGCGGTCGCAAATCGAGTTGGCGGGCATGGCCGTGGCGCTGACCTTGGCGGCCGCGCTGGCGGTCACGGGATAGCGCCGTTAGCTCGACTGGCATGATGGGGAGCACTGCCCGGCCACACGCCGATCGAGCTTTGGACGAGAACTGCAAAGGAGCAGCCAGATGGCAGACCCGCAGGATCGACCGGACGAGCTGCCGGGAGATCAGCCGCCGGCGGTGGATCCCACCCCGCCGCCTGCCGCGAAGACGCCGCCCGCGAAGGCCGCCAAGAAGGCTCCGGCGAAGGCCCCTGCCAAGAAGGCGGCGGCCAAGAAGGCGCCTGCCAAGGCTGCCAAGAAGGCCGCGCCCGCGAAGAAGGCACCCGCCAAGAAGGCACCCGCCGCGTCGCCGCCGCCCGCGGCGGCTGAGACGAACGGCTCCCGGCCGGCCACTACCGCCGCGAAGGAGACTGCCGCACAAGCGAAGTCGACGGTCGCCGCCGCGGCGAGCATTCCCGCACCAAGCCCCACCCCGGTACTCGAGTTGTCCCGGGTGCCGATGGTCGCGGCCATCGCCGCGGGACTGCTGGCGATCGTCGTCGTGCTGCTGGCGCGTCGCAACTCCGAGGACTGACGAAATTCGACTTGACCCTGACGCGACGTCAGGGGTGATAGTCGACCCGTGGACGCCAAGACCGTCGGCATCGTCGCCGACCTGACCGGAATCTCGGTCCGCACGCTGCACCACTACGACCACATCGGTCTGGTGGTGCCCAGCGTGCGGACCGCGGCGGGCTATCGCGGGTACACCGACGCCGACGTCGAACGACTGCACCTGGTGTTGGTGTATCGCGCGGTGGGCCTGCCGCTCGACGAGATCCGGACCGTACTCGACGACCCGAACGTCGACGTCCTCGCCCATCTGCGGCGCCAGCACGAACTGCTCCTCGAGCAATCCGAGCGGCTGCGGCACACCATCGAAGCAGTGGAGGAACTGATGAACGCACACCGCGATGGCATCCAGTTGTCGACCGAGGAACAGATCGAGATCTTCGGCACCAGCGCGTTCGGCGACGACTACGCCGAAGAAGCCGAGCGGCGTTGGGGCGACACCGAGGCGTGGAAGCAATCCCGCCAACGGGTTTCGCGCATGACCAAACAGGACTGGATCGACGTCAAGGCCGAGGGCGACGCCTTGCTGGCCGACTTGGCGCAGGCCAAGCGCGACGGCGTGCTGCCCGGCTCGTCGGTCGCCGACGACCTGGTGGCGCGGCACCGCGCGTCGATCGAGCGGTTCTACGAATTCGGTGGTGACATGCACCGCGGTCTCGTCGAGATGTACGTCGCCGACGAACGCTTCACCCGCTATTACGACGACGTCGAGCCGGGTTTGGCCCAGTTCGTCCGCGACATCGTGGTGGCTAGCATCGAATCGTGACCATCGAACCGCGCGCCACCGCTGACCTCGTCGACGACATCTACCCCGACGTCCGGAGCTGCGATCTGCAGCTGCAGAACTACGGCGCGACGACGATGTTCGCCGGGCGGATCACCACGGTGCGCTGCTTCCAGGACAACGCGCTGCTGAAGTCCGTGCTGTCGGAGCCGGGCGAACGGCGGCGTGCTGGTGATCGACGGGGACGGTTCGTTGCACACCGCGTTGGTCGGCGACCTCATCGCAGGCTTGGCCGCCGACAACGGCTGGGCGGGGCTGGTGGTCAACGGCGCGGTGCGCGACGCGTCGACGCTGCGCACCATCGACATCGGGATCAAGGCGCTGGGCACCAATCCCCGCAAGGGCACCAAGACCGGCGAAGGTGACCGCGACGTGGCGGTCACCTTCGGCGGTGTGACGTTCGTTCCCGGCGAGATCGCCTACTGCGACGACGACGGGATCGTGGTCGTCTCGGAGGCTGAACTTCGTCCGCGAGCAGACGCAAAAGTGCCCGAAACTAGGGCGTTTCGGGCACTTTTACGTCTGCTCGCGCTGACTGACTAAACCGTCACGGGCGCACGGTGTTTGGTGAAGTGCAGCGCCTCGTCGTCGACCTTGCCCTGGCGGATCAGGCGTAGGTCGAGGAGGTAGTTCTGCTTGAGCCGCCACGGCGCCCGCGAACCCGACTTCGGCAACTGGTCGATCACCCGCAGGAAGTAGCCGGGAGTGAAGTCCATGAACGGCAGTTCGTCCACGCCTGCGCCGGGATGTTCGGGCACCACGCTGTCGAAACCGTTGGCGTCCATGTAGTTCAGCACGCGGCAGACGAACTCGGAGACCAGGTCGGCCTTCAGCGTCCACGACGCATTCGTGTATCCGAAGGTGATGGCGAAGTTCGGAATGCCCGAGAACATCAGGCCCTTGTAGGTCATCAGTGAGGTCAGGTCGATCGGCTGGCCGTTGAGTGTAGGAGCCAGGCCGCCGAGCAGTTGCATGTTCAGACCCGTTGCGGTGACGATGATGTCGGCGTCGAGCGACCTCACCGGAGGTCAGCTTGATGCCCTCGGGGACGAACCGTTCGATGGTGTCGGTGACCACGTCGGCGTTGCCCTTGCGGATGGTCTTGAACAGATCGCCGTTGGGCGCCAGGCAGAGCCGCTGGTCCCACAGGTTGTACTTGGGCCCGAAGTGCTTCTCGACGTCGTAGCCCTCGGGCAGGCGCCGCTGCGCCATGGTCAGCAGCGTCTTGCGCATGTACTTCGGGAACTTGCGCGCGAGCTGATACTGAACGGTGCTGAAGCCGATCGCCTTCCACCGGTTGACCACGTGGGCGACCCGCTTCGGCAGGTACTTGTTGGCCTGGACGGCGATCGGGTCGACATCCGGCAGCGAGCCGACGTAGGACGGTGACCGCTGCAGCATCGTCACGTGGCCTGCGCCGCTGTTGACCAGGGCCGGGATCAGCGTGATGGCGGTGGCGCCACTACCGATCACGACGATCTTCTTGCCCGCGTAGTCGAGGTCCTCGGGCCAGTGCTGCGGGTGCACGATGGTGCCCGCGAAGTCCTCGGAGCCCTCGAACGTCGGCGAGTAGCCCTCGTCGTAGTTGTAGTAGCCGGTCGTGGCGAAGAGGAACGAGCAGGTCATCGTGATCTCTTCGCCGCCAGTGTCGACGGTCACGGTCCAGCGGTTGTCGGCGTCCGACCAGTCGGCGGCGGTCACCTGGTGGCCGTACCGGATGTTCTTGTCGATGCCGTTCTCGGCGGCGGCTTCCTTGATGTAGGCCAGGATCGCTGGCCCGTCGGCGATGGCCTTGGCCGACGTCCACGGCTTGAACCGGAAGCCGAGCGTGAACATGTCGGAGTCCGAGCGGATGCCGGGGTACTTGAACAGATCCCAGGTGCCGCCCATGTTCTCGCGGCGCTCGAGGATCGCGTAGGTCTTCGAAGGGGAGCGGTCCTGCAGATGCCAGGCGGCGCTGATGCCGGAGATGCCGGCGCCGACGATCAGAACGTCGAGGTGTTCGGTCATGGCTACACGTTATCAACACGGTGTTGAATAGGTCAACACGGTGTTGAAAAACTCGACATGCAGTAAAGTAACCGCCGTGACCACCACCAGCCCGGCCCGCTCCGGACGCGGCCGTCGTTCCACGCGACCGTCCGGCGACGATCGCGAGGCCGCGATTCTGGCGACGGCCGCGCGGCTGCTGGAGGACAAGAAGTTCGCCGACATCTCGGTCGACGACCTGGCCAAGGGCGCGGGCCTGTCCCGCCCGACGTTCTACTTCTACTTTCCGTCCAAGGAAGCCGTACTCCTGGCGCTGTTGGACCCGCTGATCCAGCAGGCGGACAAGGGTTTCCACGGTGCCATGGACACGCTGCCTTCCGATCCGCGCCGGGCCTTCCGGATCGGCATCACGATCTTCTTCGACGCCTTCGCGGCGTATCCGGCGATGGCTCGGGCCGGCGCAGATGCCGTCGCCACCAGCCTGGAGGCTCGGACGTCCTGGGGCCGGTTCATGCAGAAGTGGATCCACCAGACCGCCGTCCTGATCACGGCCGAACGCGCGCGGGGCGCGGCACCAGACACCATTCCGGCGCTGGATCTGGCCACGTCGCTGAACCTGATGAACGAACGCATGATCATGGGGACGCTCGCCGACGAGGAGGGCGCGACGGCCAGGGACCAGATCGTCGACACGCTCACTCACATCTGGCTGACCAGCATCTACGGCGAAGCCCAGTAGCCCGTCGGACCCCAATGCGAACATGTGTTCGTGCGGCAGTTGGCCACGGCCTCGATTCTGCACGCTGACCTCGATTCGTTCTATGCGTCGGTCGAGCAGCGTGACGACCCCGCGCTGCGCAACCGTCCGGTGATCGTCGGCGGCGGCGTCGTGCTCGCCGCCAGCTACGAGGCCAAGGCCTTTGGCGTGCGCACCGCGATGGGCGGGCGCCAGGCGCGGCAGTTGTGTCCACACGCCATCGTCGTGCCGCCGCGAATGTCGGCGTACTCCCGGGCCAGCGACGCGGTGTTCGAGGTCTTCCGTGACACCACTCCCCTGGTCGAACCGGTGTCGGTCGACGAGGCCTTCCTCGACGTGAGCGGGCTCGCCCGCGTCTCGGGCACGCCCGTGCAGATCGGGGCGCGGTTGCGTGAACAGGTCCGCGACCGCGTCGGCCTGCCCATCACCGTGGGCATCGCCCGTACCAAGTTCCTCGCCAAGGTGGCCAGCCAGGAGGCCAAGCCCGACGGCCTTCTGCTGGTGCCGCCCGACCGCGAGTTGGCGTTCCTGCACCCGCTCCCGGTGCGTCGGCTCTGGGGCGTCGGCGCCAAGACCGCGGAGAAGCTGCACGCCCACGGCATCCACACCGTCGCCGACGTCGCGGAACTCAGCGAGGCGATGCTGGGGTCGATGGTGGGCGGCGGCATGGGCCGTCAGCTGTTCGCGCTGTCACACAACGTCGACCGACGCCGCGTCGTCACCGGCGTGCGGCGCCGCTCGGTCGGAGCGCAACGGGCATTGGGCCGCGCGGGAAACACCATGTCGGACAGCGAGATCGACGCCGTCGTCATCAACCTCGTCGACCGTATCACCCGTCGGATGCGCAAGTCGGACCGCACCGGCAGGACGGTCGTGCTGCGGTTGCGGTTCGACGACTTCGGCCGGGCCACCCGGTCACACACCATGCCGCGTGCGACGGCGTCGACCGATGACATCCTCGCCGCCGCCCGCGGACTGATCACCGCGGCGGGCCCGCTGATCGCCGAGCGGGGCCTGACCCTGGTGGGTTTCGCGGTGTCCAACATCGACCGTGACGGCGCCCAGCAGCTGGAGCTTCCGTTCGAAGCACACGCGGACACGGTCGCCATCGACGACGCGGTCGACCGGGTGCGGCGACGCTACGGCAACACTTCCCTCACCAGGGGCGTGCTACTCGGACGCGACCCCGGCCTGGAGATGCCGCACCTGCCCGACTGAGCGTCCGACACCAGCGGCCCAGAGCCGCATTGCGGTGTTGCGGGCACGAATGCCTACCGCGCTGGAGGGAACGACGAACCGCGACCCCGCGCCCATCCACCGCTGGCGTGGCGTCGTCAGCCTCCGGTGCGCTGCCTCGTAGGCCTGCAGTGCCGCAACGGGATTGGCCGAGTCGGCGGCCAGCGCGTCGGCAAGCGTCGCCGCGCCGGCGATCGCCAGGCTGGATCCCTCGCCGAACAGCGACAGGCAGGAGGCGGCGTCGCCGAGTAGCACGATCCGCCCGCGCGACCAGCGGTCCAGCCGGACCCTGCTGACCGAGTCGAAGTAGACGTCGTCGGCGGTGCGGAAGCGCTCCCAGCAGCTCGGGAACTCGCCATCCCACGCCCGCGTATGCCTGCGGCGACGACGTCCCGCCGCCGGGCGGTGTCGTACGGTGGTCGAGCCCGGTCGATCTCGGGGCTCCGGAAGATGAACGCGGCGACCGCCGCGACCGGTGGCCGGATGGACGGCGACGGCCCGCCCGGGTGTGTTGTGGATCAGGACGGTGTCGCTCGTCGACGCCACATCGGCTAGCTCGACGGTGGCGACGTAGAGGCCCATGTGCTGGATGAAGCCCGTTCCGAATACCAGTTCCCTTACCCGCGAATGCAATCCGTCGGCGCCGACGACGAGGTCGAACCGGCGCGGCGCGGCGTGCTCGAAGGTGACATCGACGCCGTCGCCGTCGTCGGTTAGCGAGACGACGGTGTCGCCGTAACGTACTCGGCGGCGTCGCGGCCGGCGTCGGCCAGGATGGCGGCGAGGTCGCTGCGCGGGATCTCGACGCCATCCCCGAGCTGCATCGGTATCCACCCGATCCGGCGTCCCCGGTCGTCGACCGCGCTGATCCCCGTCGCCCGCGTCGCCGCGGCCCGCAGCCGCGGTAGCACGCCCATCCGCTCGGCGACGCCGTACGCCGGACCGCGCACGTCGACCGGGTTGCCGCTGGAGCGGTTCGCCGCCGCACGTTCGACGACCGTCACCGCCATGCCATGTCGAGCAAGCCAATACGCGGCCGTCGATCCGGCCACGCCTGCCCCGACCACCAACACCTTCCGCGCCGCCACGACACCCTCCTGCATGCATTGCAATTTTGCACTCAATGCAGTTATACACTTGATGCATGATGGCCGACGGCGATGCAGGCACACTGCGCGAACGCAAGCGCGCGCGGACACGGGAGGCGATCCTCGATGCCGCCATGGAGCTGTTCGCGACGCGCGGCTACGACGGCACGACCGTCGCCGACATCGCCGCCGCGGCCCAGATCGCGACGCGAACCTTCTTCGGTTACTTCGCGAGCAAGGAGGAGCTCCTGTTCCCTGGCGCCGACACGCGGGTCCAGGCCGCCGTCGACGCGATCGCGACACGCGGCCCGCGCGACCGCCCCAGCGACGTCCTGCTCCGCGCGCTGGGCAACGTCATGGACGCCGGCCACGACTTCGCCGACGCGCAGGGCGCGCTGCGGTTCCGGCTCATCCAGACCGTTCCCGCCGTGCGCGGACGCGGGCTGCAGTTGCAACTCGACGCGCAGCGCGAGATCGCGCGCCACCTGCGGGCGGCCTACCCCGACGAGCTCGACGAGGTCACCGCCGGAGCCATCGTCGGGGCGTTCGTCGGCGCCATTACCGGTGCCGTGCAAGCCATTACCGACGCGGGCGCGCCCGAGGACCCCGACGCGCGATCGGCCGCGCTGCGCAGGGCCGCCGACGTCGCGCTGCGGCCATGGCGAGAGCTATGACGCCGTCCACTCGAGCAGCTTGTCCACCGGCCAGGTGTTGACGATCCGCTCGGCGGGCACGCCGCTGGCCACTGCGCGCTGGGCGCCGTAGCCCAGGAAGTCCAGCTGTCCTGGCGCGTGCGCATCCGTGTCGATGGAGAAGTCGCACCCGATCTCCAGTGCCAGCTTCAGCAACCGGGTCGGCGGGTCGCGTCGCTCCGGCCGCGAGTTGATCTCCACCGCGGTGCCGTGATCGCGACAGGCGGTGAACACCTTCTCCGCGTCGAACTTCGACTCCGGCCGGGTGCCCCGGTTGCCCTCCACCAGCCTGCCGGTGCAGTGGCCGAGGACGTCGGCGTGGCCCTCAGACACCGCCCGCACCATCCGCCTCGTCATCGACGCGGAGTCCATGGACAGCTTGGAGTGCACACTGGCCACCACGACGTCGAGGCGTTCCAACAGGTCTGGCTCCTGATCGAGGCTGCCGTCGTCGAGGATGTCGACCTCGATGCCGGTGAGAATGCGCATCGGCGAGAACCGTTCGCGCAGTTCGTCGATCACGTCGAGTTGCTTGCGCAGCCGCTCGGCGGACAGGCCGTTGGCGACCGTCAGCCGTGGCGAGTGGTCGGTCAGCGCGCAGTACTCGTGGCCGAGGGACAGCGCCGTGGCCATCATCTCGGTGATCGGCGCCGACCCGTCCGACCAGTTGGAGTGCAGATGCAAATCGCCCTTCAACGCAGCGCGAATCTCGCCACCGCCCAGATCGGTTGCCGCCTCGCGTAATTCGACCAGTGACTCCGGCTCGCGGCCCGCCCACGCCTGCGCGATCACCTTGGCCGTCTTCGGGCCGATGCCAGGTAACGTCTGCCAGCTGTTGGCCTTGCCGTGCTTCTCGCGCTCGGCGTCGTCGAGCCGCTCGACGGTATCCGCGGCGTTGCGGTAGGCCATCACCCGTCGCGAGTCCTCGCGGGCGCGGTCCTTGTAGTAGGCGATCTGTCGCAGCGCGGCTACGGGATCCATGGGTTCCAGTGTGCCCCCGGTATTGATGACGTCTCAATACTGGTCACCGGAGTCCTACCGCGTGTTCAATCTCGGTGGCCACGCGATATTTCGTACGCCCATCGCCACGCGCAGCCGGGTGACCCGCATCATCGGACGCCCCAGGGTGCAGGCCGTCGAGATCGAGAACCTTGAGAGCGGCGAGCGGCGGGTAATTGGCTGTGACACAGTGGTCTTCACCCGTGACTGGATCCCCGATCACGAACTGGCCTGCAGCGCGGGAATCGAGCTCGACCCGGCCACCATAAGGCCCCTAGTCGACACCGCCGACATCGCAGCCCTCGACGGCATGTTCGTCGCCGACGAGATCCATCGCTGCCTGTCCAGTCCTCCGGCGCCTCCCACGCCCGCGCTGCGGCTGAAACCCGGACCTACCCTGGGCTCGCTGGCACCCGGCCTGTTGTCGCCCGACGCAGACCCGCCGCGCGGACGGCTGTTGGCACGGACCTATCGCCTGTGCGGTTTCCCGGCGGACCGCCGTTCCACACTGTCACGGGATTGAATATTGTCGACACGTGCATAATTTGACACGATGGCCTAAGGGTGGCGCATCGTCGTGGATTGTTCTACTGTCGACAATTACTCGCGTCATGACCGATGTTCAGATGCCAAGGAGACCGTTCAGTGAAGAAGTCAACGAAACAGTCGCTGGGGATCATCGCGCTGGTGGTGGTGGCCGTCGTTGCTGGGCTGCTAGGTGCGAAGTTGACCGGCGGTAGTTCCTCGGCCGCTACCGCAGTCCAAGGTCGGTGGGCCGATGAAGTCAAGAGCCGTGGTGAGCTTCGGGTGGGCGTCGCGGCGTTCGCGCCGATGGTCGAAGAGAAAAATGGCGCGTGGACAGGTCCGGACCTGTTGCCGCTCGAGGCGTTCGCCAAGAGTCTCGGAGTGAAGTTCACCCCGGTGCCGGCGTCTTGGAGCACCATCGTGGCCGGTCTGCAGGCCCGAAAATACGACATTGCCGCGGGACTCGACATCACCGGTGAGCGGTCCGTAACCATCATGTACACCGACCCGTACTACGAGGACAACGGCGTCTGGGTGGTCAAACGCGACAGCAACCTCCGAAGTACTGCAGACATCCTCAACGCCCGCCAACCGGTGGCGTCCTCACAAGGCTCGGCGCACGAAGCAGCAGTCAAGGCGGCTGGTTTTCCGACGCTGAGCGTGGATTCGTGGGCCAACGCCATTCAGGCGGTCAAGGCGGGACGGGCACCAGGACAATTCACCGACTTCGGCACGGCGCTCGGACAGGTGCGGTCCGATCCGTCTTTGGCGATCGTCGTACCGGAAACACCGATCTGGATCGCGCCGGTGTCCTATGGAGTAATACCGGACATCGACGCGCATTCCCTTCAGATGCTCAACGTCGCGATTCGTCAGTCGATCGCTTCCGGTGAACGTGACCGCGCTTTCGAGAAGGTGGGCTACATCAAAGTTCAGAACCTCGGCGCACTGAAAATGGGATCGTGACGTGGGGTTGACGAATTGGGGCGTCATCTGGGATGTCCTGCCTAATTTGCTCGACGGACTCAAGACCAGCGTCTCGATCACACTGCTGGTCATCGTCATCAGCGCGGTGGCAGCGGTGCCCGTCGCCTTGGCGCGAATGGCTGAATTCGACCTGATCCGTTGGATCGCCCAGGCCTACATCGAGCTGTTCCGCTGCACGCCGATCCTCGTCCAGCTGTTCTGGATGTTCTATGCGTTGCCGATGTTGCTTGACATTCGCCTGTCAGGTTTCATCGCCGCGGTCATCGCGATCAGCGCGAACTTGACCGCGCAGGTGGCGGAGGTCTATCGGGCTGGGTTCCAGTCGATCCCAGTCGAGCAGCTCGAGGCCGCCAAGGTGCTGCAGGTTCCACGGTCCCACCAAGTCGTGTGGATCATCGTGCCGCAAACGCTGCGCCAGCAGCTGCCCGCACTGCTGAGCATCGCTATCAATGGATTCAAGGACACCGCCCTGGTATCTGTCATCGGTGTCGTCGACCTGATGTTCGCCGCCAACACGGCTGCCACCCAAACCTATCGGTCACTGGAAATCCTCACCGGCGCGGCGTTGCTGTACTTCGTCGTCGCCTTCCCGGTGTCGCTGTTCGTGAGCTACCTGGAGCGCCGCGCCAAGCAACGCGACGACGCTCCGTCCACCACCACACGCCGAAACAAACGACGGGTCGCCGCATGAACAACCCGACGCAGATCGCCAACCCCAACCCCAACCGCGCCGCTGCGCTTTCCCGTTGCCCAGCAACCAGCAGTGATCAGCCAGAACCGCAGGCGGACGCACTTATCAGCGTGCACCAGATCTGTAAGCAGTTCGGTGCGACTTCGGTGCTCGACCAAGTCAGCCTGAACTTTCACGCCGGCGAGATCACCGTGATCATCGGACGCAGTGGCTCGGGAAAGAGCACCCTGCTTCGTGTCATCGCTGGTCTCACCGCGGCCGATGCAGGCAGCATCGACTTCGACGGTCAGCGCGTCGTCGAGGATGGCGCGCCCACCGAGGCGTGGCACAGTGCCCAGTCGACGATCGGCATGATCTTTCAGTCCTATACGTTGTGGCCGCACATGAACGTGCTGTCCAACCTGACCTTCGCACCGAAGATCGCCTACAAGGAAAAGACCAAGCAACTGCGTAAGCGCGCCGAAGCGGCACTCGAGGAAGTAGGTATGGGTGGTTCACTCGACGCCAAACCCCACCAGTTGTCCGGCGGTCAGCGTCAGCGTGTCGCAATTGCTCGCGCCCTGATGATGCGGCCCCGGCTGTTGCTGTGCGACGAAATCACCTCGGCGTTGGACCCGCCCGTCGCCGCCGAAGTGCTGGGCGTACTTACCAGACTCAAACGAGACGAGGGCATCAGCGTCGCGCTGGTCACGCACGACATGGCCTTCGCCGCCAAGGCAGCGGACCGATTGATGTTCTTCGACAACGGGCGCATCGCCTTTGACGGTTCCCCGAATGAGGCCTTCACACAGACCACGAATGAGGAACTGCGCAAGTTCGTCGAAGCCGTCCGCTTCTAAACTCGCAATGCAATCCATACGCACCGTCTCAGCGGTGGACTCCCACACCGAGGGAATGCCGACCCGGGTGATCACCGGCGGTATCGGTCCGATACCCGGCGACACCATGGCCGCGCGGCGGCACTACTTCATCAACCACCTCGATCATGTGCGCCAGTGGCTGATGCACGAGCCTCGGGGGCACGCAGCGATGTCGGGGGCGATCCTGCAGCCTGCAACGCGGCCGGACGCCGACTGGGGCGTGCTATTCATCGAGGTGTCGGGATGTCTGACGATGTGCGGGCACGGCACCATCGGAGTCGCGACCGTCCTGGTTGAGACCGGCATGGTGCCCGTCGTCGAACCGGTGACGACGATCCGGCTCGACACCCCAGCCGGGCTGGTCACCGCTCGTGTGCAGGTCCGTGACGGTAGGACAGAAGCTGTCTCGGTGATCAACGTCCCGGCGTTCGTGGCCCAGCTTGACGCCCGGGTGAACGTACCGGATATCGGCCCCCTAACAGTGGACGTGGCTTTCGGCGGCAACTTCTACGCGATGCTGCCTGTGCACAAGCTGGGATTGACTCTGGACCAGGGCAGCGGCGACGCCCTAATCGGCGTAGGCCTAAAAGTGCTCCGCGCTGTCGATGCGCAAGTCGCCCCGACACACCCACTGGATCCCAGAATACGGGGGTGTAAACACGTGGTCGCCTACGACAGCGGCACCAACGGCGCCGATGCCAAATCGGCGACCTTGATCCATCCCGGGTGGATTGACCGCTCACCGTGTGGCACGGGAACGAGCGCCCGGCTTGCGCAGTTGCACGCGCGCGGCGAATTGCGCATCGACGAAGACTTCGTGCATGAATCCTTCATCGGATCTCGGTTCATCGGGCGCATCGTCGGCGAAACCACCGGTCGGTTCCACGCCGGCGATCATCCCGCAAATCACCGGCCGAGCCTGGATCACCGGGCTCAACCAAATCATGCTCGACGCCAGCGACCCATTCCCCGCCGGATTCGTGGTGTAGAGGCGGCCGATGATAAACAACTGCTGGGTCCCGACATGCGGGCACTGATCATCGGCGCCGGCATCATCGGATGCGCACTCGCGCGCGAGCTGGCATCCCGCGGCGTGTCTGTCGACGTGATCGATCGTGACTCCCCCGGCACAGCGACCACCGCCCACTGCGAAGGCAACGTACTGCTGTCGGAGAAAGCGCCCGGACCCGAACTGGCGTTGGCGCAGCTGTCGCGCGGGCTGTGGCCAAGCGTCGTCGAAGCGATTCGCGAGGACTGCGGTCCGCTGGCGGCCGATCTCATCGAGTGGGAACCTAAAGGAGGCATCGTCGTAGCCACCACCGTCGAGGGCGCCAGCTCACTCACCGCGTTCGCACGTGCCCAAAACGACGCCGGTGTCCGCAACCACCGACTGAGCGCCGAGGAGGCGCATGCCGCTGAGCCTTACTTGACGAGCGACCTGACGGCGGCCTACCACTACCCCGACGACGCACAGGTTCAACCCGTTGGAGCGGCGCATGCGCTGTTGCGCCATGCGCGTTACTTCGGCGCCAAAGTACATGCGGGCGTTGCCGTTACGGGACCGGTGCTCAAATCGGGGGTACTGGTCGGCGCGCACACCACCTCCGGTGCACTGCAGGCAGACGCCGTCATAAACTGCGCTGGTCCGTGGTCGGCCGATGTGTCACAGGTCCTCGGCGCCCCTATCGCCGTCACCCCGCGCCGTGGCGACATCATGGTCACCACACCGCAACCGCCGACGGTGCTTCATAAGGTGTACGACGCCGACTACGTCGGTGCCGTGGGAAGTGGCGCAGCAACGCTGCAAACCTCGGCCGTGGTCGAATCCACCAAAGCCGGACCGCTACTGATCGGCTCGTCCAGGCGGCGTGTCCCGCTGCAGACTGGCATCGACTACGACAGCCTCCAGCAGATGGCCCGAAAAGCCATCCGCTTGTTCCCTCGCCTAGCCGACGTCCAAATAATGCGGGCATACGGCGGTTTCCGTCCGTACGTCGATGACCACCTGCCAATCATCGGCCCAGACCCGCGAAAATCCGGGCTGTGGCACGTCACTGGACACGAAGGCTCCGGCATCGCTCTGTGCATCGGCACTGCGAAACTGCTCGGCGCACTTCTGCTCGAAGGCGAACCGCCCTTGCCCCCTGACGCTTTCCGCGTCGACAGGCCGGCCGTGCTCGGCCGGACCGCGCAGGCGGCGTCATGAGCGGATGGTTGATACCCCACGCGGACGACGACACCGAGCGCACCGATACCCTGATCACGATTACATTCGGGGACGAAGTGCTGCACGGCATCGCGGGACAAACCCTTGCTGGAATCCTTCTGATCAACGGTATTACAGCGTGGCGTACCGACAGGACAGGAAAGCCGCGCGGCCTGTTCTGCGGCATCGGCGCCTGCTTCGACTGTCTCGCCACCGTCAACGGGCACACCGATGTGCGCCTCTGCCGCCGGCGCGCCCATGACGGTGATACCGTCACTTGCCAATCCCGTTGTGTGCCATGACAGTCGTAGCGATAATCGGCGCCGGACCCGCTGGCCTCGCCGCCGCCGAGGCGGCCCTGGCGTGCGGCGCTGACACTGTCCTGATCGACCTCAACGACAAACCCGGCGGACAGTACAACCGCGAACTGCCCAACGCTTACCACGCGGCCCATCCCGAGCGGGTGCACCACGACTGGGAAGCGTTCGCCACACGACGCGATACCGTACTCAGCCACCCGCATTGCCATTGGTGGGCGAACAGCTTCGTGTTCCTTCTCGAGCACCGGCCCGAGTCGGTACCCCGTCTGCATGTGATCACCGGCCCTATCGACGGCAGCGATCGCCCACGACAAACGCTGGAACCCGATGCGCTGATTTTGGCCACCGGAGCGCACGACCGCGTCGTGCCGTTCCCCGGCTGGACGCTACCCGGCGTGTTCACCGCGGGAGCAGCCCAAACCCTCGCCAGTACCGAGCGAGTCGCTATCGCGCGCCGTGCGGCAATCTCGGGCACCGGACCGTTCCTGTTGCCGGTCGGGCGATCGCTCGCCGGTGCTGGCACCCGCGTTGTCGGGGTGTTGGAGGCCAACACCCTGGCCACGCTTGCTCGTGGTTGGCTGTCGCGTCCACATCGCCTCGTTGCCCAACGCAACAAGTTGGCCGAGGTCAGTGATTATGCGACTTCCATGCTGTGCCAGCGGATCCCTTTTCATACCGGGCACGCGGTGGTGCGTGCACTGGGCGACACCCACGTTGAAGCCGCGGTCATCGCGCACCTCGACGCAAAATGGTCGCCACTTCCTGGGACTGAGCGAACCGTTGCGGTCGATGCCATCGTCGTAGGTCATGGCTTCACACCGTCGCTGGAGCTGGCCTACGCCGCCGGCTGTCACACCCACATGACCTTCGGTGGCACGTTCGTCGCCGTCGACGATACTCAACAAACCTCCGTTCCAGGGGTTTACGCCGCTGGCGAGATCACTGGCATCGGAGGAGCCCAGACCGCCGCAGTCGAAGGAGCAATCGCTGGCGTCGCCGCGACAGGACACCGCGAACGCATCTCGCGCAGACTTTTCACCAAGCGTTCGGCCGCCCAGCACTTCGTCGCCAGATTGGCCGCCGCTCATCCAATTCGCGATGGCTGGCACGATTGGCTCACCGGCGATACCACCATCTGCCGCTGCGAAGGCACTACCCTCGAGCATTTGCGCGCCCAACACAGCACCGAAAAATCTCTTGCGCTCAACCAAACTCAACACAAGAGCTGGGCTGGGGCCCTGCCAGGGGCGGTTCTGCCTTACTAACGTGGACAGCCTCTGTGGCGGCTCCCTCAAGCACGCGCTCCGCGAATTCGAGGGTCTGCCAGCCGCGCGCACCCAGAACCGCCCCATCGCCCACCCCATTCGCCTGGGTGAGATAGCTTCTGAGGAAGCAATACCCCAACACAATCGCGACCGCAGTGCGGAAAATTAGACCCGCCGCGGATACGGCGGTCGTAAGCTACCCACAACCGGGTGCAAATGCCAGCTGCTGCATAACGCGCCTCTCCATCGACCGCAGGCTTAGCCGAGAAAGCCGCGCGGGCTCATGCCGGCGTGGTGTAATCCGTTGGCCGATCCCGAGATGCCCTGGCAATTCGGAATTGTCATGCTTCGACTACATCGAGGGGTGCGTCCACCGCGCTTCCATTCGGCGATGTATCGGCAGTTGGTACCAATGATTCTGTCCCGGTGAGCATTTGGATTTGATGCCCGCTGCCTCGACGAAAGTTGATGTGCCGTCGTGATGGAAATGCCAAGGGGGCATCCCTCCGTTCTACGTTGTCTATCTGGGTGACGACGACATGCGGTCCTTAGGGTTTCGGATTATCGCCTAGACCCGCCACCCCGGCTCGCGCCCGCTCAGTGCGAGTGCGCGCTCGAAAGCCGGTGCGTCGTCGCTGATCTGAACGGCGGGGCCGAACAGTCCCTCGACCGGGCCGTCCGCCGCGAACGATGCGATGTTCGCAAGCACCGCCTCGGCGACGTCGTCGTCCACGTCGTAGTCCTGTCCGGTGGCGACGGCGAGGTCCCAGCCGTGGATCACCACCTCGGTGAGCGCCACCGACGCGGCCACCGCGCCCGGCAGATCGACGCCACCGATCCGGGTCATGCCGTGCCACGCGGCCGGGTCTTGCCAGGCCTGCGCGAGGCCGGCCAAGGCCGCCGGATAGCGGGTCCGCCAATCGTCGTCCAAGCGGTAGCCGCCGTCGGCGGGCGGCGCGTCGGTGAGCTCGCCGAAGTCCTTGCGGGCGGCGGCGGCGAAGGCCACCCCGAGCCCGCCGACGTGCGCGACGAGTTCACCCAGGGTCAGCTTCTCGCACGGGGTCGACTCCGCGAGCCGGTCGTCGGAAATGGACGTGAGCACGTGCGTCGTCCGCGCACAGGCCGAGGTCATGTCGATCATGCCCATACTGACCCCGCACTGTCACAGAACTCATCGGGCAACGTCCAGCTTCCGGGTCTAGGCTCGATTAAGTGCGATTCGCCTTCAAAACATCCCCGCAGAACACCACCTGGGCCGAGATGCTGCCGATCTGGCAGACCGCCGACGACATCGACGTCTTCGAGTCCGGCTGGACGTTCGACCACTTCTATCCGATCTTCTCCGACTCCTCCGGCCCGTGCCTGGAGGGCTGGACGACCCTGACCGCGCTGGCGCAGGCCACCAAGCGGCTGCGGGTCGGCGTGCTGGTCACCGGCATCCACTACCGGCACCCCGCCGTGCTGGCCAACATGGCCGCCGCCCTCGACGTCATCTCCAACGGCCGGCTCGAGCTCGGCATCGGCGCAGGCTGGAACGAGGAGGAGTCCGGCGCCTACGGCATCGAACTCGGCAGCATCAAGGAGCGCTTCGACCGCTTCGAGGAGGCCTGCGAGGTGCTGACCAGCCTGCTCACCAACGAGACGACGACGTTCGACGGCAAGTACTACCAGCTCAAGGACGCGCGCAACGAGCCGAAGGGGCCGCAGCAGCCGCATCCGCCGATCTGCATCGGCGGCAGCGGCGAGAAGCGCACGCTGCCGCATCACCGCGAAGTACGCCGACCACTGGAACTTCGTCGGTGGCACGCCGGAGGAGTTCGCCCACAAGCGCGACGTTCTGCACGCCCGCTGCGCGGACATCGGCCGCGACCCCAAGGAGATCACCCTGTCCTCGCACGTCCGACTCGGCGCGGACCGCGACTACGCGAAGGTGGTCGACGAGGCCGGAGCGCTCGGCAAGGAAGGGCTGGATCTCGCGATCATCTACCTGCCGCCGCCGTACGACCCGGCCGTGCTGGAGCCGCTCGCCGAGCGGATTCGCGATTCGGGGCTCGCCAGCTAAGGGTCCCGCCGCCGCGCACTGCCTAACTAACGACAAAGTAGATATGAAGCCTAAGCAAACAATCGCCGGACTCGGCGCATTGGCCGAGTTACGGTTGCTAGACGCCGTAGCGAATTAGCTCGTCGGCGGTGATCAGACGCTCGTGCTTGGCCGGAAATTCGCGGCACTTCACCGGGTGACGGAGAATGACCAGGCGATTCGGCTCATCTGTGACCGGGACATCGGGTTGATGTACACGGTGTTCTCTCCTGCGGTCGGTATGGCTGCACCGTGGGGCCAGACTAGCGCACGACCCCCGCCAAGTCATTAGACACCTGTGATCTGGCTAACACCAGGCGACGCGCCGAGTAAAAGTCAGATGTTTCTGGTGTGACTAATGGGGTTATTGGGATGCTAGCTGGGCGAATTCCTACGCCTGCCGCGTCTCAGATGCCGCGCGAGTTCCGCGCGTGAATGGATGCCTAGCTTGCGGTAGATGCGCGACAGGTTGGCCTCGGGACGTGTCCACGGACGGGGGCACCCCGACGCGAACGTAACGCCACCGTCACGCTGAACGCAAGCGATCAGCGCTGCGGCGCGGCGGTCGGCTTGATCGGCGCGGGCAGCGCCGTCTCGCCCATCAGGTAGCGGTCCACGCCCGGCGGCCGCGGCCCGGCCCTCGGCGATCGCCCACACGATCAGCGACTGGCCACGACCCATGTCACCGGCGACGAAGCACGCCGGGCACCGAGGTCTGGAAGTCGTCGTTGCGTGCCACGTTTCCGCGGTCGGTCAACTCGACCCTCAGGTCGGTCAGCAGGCCCGGCTTCTCGGGGCCGACGAAGCCCATCGCGAGCAGCACCAGGTCGGCCTCGAGATCGAAGTCGCTGCCTTCGAGTCTTGACGAACTTGCCGTCCTGCATCGACACCTCGTGCACCTTCAGCGCGGTGACGTGACCGTCGGCGCCGACGAACTCCTCGGTGTTGACCGAGAAGACGCGCTCGCCGCCCTCTTCGTGCGCGGAGGCCACCCGGTACATCAGCGGGTAGGTCGGCCACGGCGTCGAGTCGGCCCGCTCCTCCGGGGGCCGCGGCATGATCTCGAACTGGTGCACGCTGGCCGCGCCCTGACGGTGCACGGTGCCCAGGCAGTCGGCGCCGGTGTCGCCGCCGCCGATGATGACGACCTTCTTGCCCTTGGCGGTGATCGGCGGCTCGCCGTCGTCGCCGACCACCGGATCGCCGTTCTGCACGCGGTTGGCCCACGGCAGGTACTCCATCGCCTGGTGGATGCCGTCGAGGTCGCGGCCGGGGATCGGCAGGTCGCGCCAGTCCGTCGCACCACCGGTCAGCACCACGGCGTCGAAGTCGGCGCGCAGTTGCTGCGGCGGTGATGTCGACGCCGACGTTCACGCCCGCCCGGAACTGCGTGCCCTCGGCCGCCATCTGCTCGAGGCGACGGTCGATGTGACGCTTCTCCATCTTGAACTCGGGGATGCCGTAGCGCAGCAGGCCGCCGATGCGGTCGGCGCGCTCGAACACCGTCACCGTCGTGACCGGCCCGGGTCAACTGCTGCGCGGCCGCCAGACCGGCCGGGCCCGATCCGACGACGGCGACCTTCTTGCCGGTGAGCCGGTCCGGCGGCAGCGGCACCACCCAGCCCTCGTCGAAGGCGTTGTCGATGATCTCGACCTCGACCTGCTTGATGGTCACCGCGTCCTGGTTGATGCCGAGCACGCACGACGCCTCACACGGCGCGGGGCACAGCCGACCGGTGAACTCGGGGAAGTTGTTGGTGGCGTGCAGCCGCTCGATGGCGTCGCGCCAACGGTCCCGGTAGACCAGGTCGTTCCACTCGGGGATCAGGTTGCCCAGCGGGCAGCCGTTGTGGCAGAACGGGATTCCGCAGTCCATGCAGCGGGCGGCCTGATCCTGCAGCACGTCGTGGGAGAAGTCCTCGTAGACCTCTTTCCAGTCGCGCAGTCGCAGCGGGACCGGCCGGCGTTGCGGGGTCTCGCGGTGGGTGTGCTTGAGGAAGCCGCGAGGATCAGCCACGGGCCGCCGCCATGATCGCGGTGTCGACGTTGACCGGTCGCGCCGATGCGCTCGGCCTCGGCGATCGCTGCCAGCACGCGCTTGTAGTCGCGCGGCATCACCTTCACGAAGTGCTTCAGTTCAGACTCCCAGTCGGACAGAACGCGTTGGGCCACAGCCGAATCGGTGGCGTCGACGTGCGCGACGAGCATGTCGCGCAGCCAGTCGACGTCGTCGTCGTCCAGTCGCTTCGAGTTCCACCATCTCGGCGTTGAGGTTGTCGGGCAGCGCGCCCTGCGGGTCGTACACGTAGGCGATGCCGCCCGACATGCCCGCCGCGAAGTTGCGGCCGGTGGGGCCGAGAATGGCGACCTTGCCACCGGTCATGTACTCGCAGCCGTGGTCGCCGACGCCCTCGACCACCGCGTGGGCGCCGGAGTTGCGCACGGCGAACCGCTCGCCGACGACGCCGCGCAGGAAGGCCTGGCCGCTGGTGGCACCGAACAGGATCACGTTGCCGCCGATGATGTTGTCCTCGGCGACGTAGTCGGCGGGCGCGCCGTCCGACGGCCGCACCACGATCCGGCCACCCGACAGGCCCTTGCCGACGTAGTCGTTGGCGTCGCCGTACACCCGCAGCGTGATGCCCCTTGGCAGGAACGCGCCGAAGCTGTTGCCCGCCGAGCCGTCGAACGTGATGTCGATGGTGCCGTCCGGAAGTCCCTGTCCGCCATGGGCCTTGGTCACCTCGTGGCCGAGCATGGTGCCGACCGTGCGGTTGACGTTGGCGATCGTGGTGGAGAACCGCACCGGTGTGCCGACTGTCGATCGCCTCGCGGCTCTGCACGATCAACTGCTGATCGAGCGCCTTGTCCAGACCGTGGTCCTGACGCGAACTGCAGTACAGGTCCTGGTTCATGAACGCCGACTCGGGCTCGTGCAGCACCGGCGACAGGTCCAGCTTGTGGGCCTTCCAGTGCTCGGCGGCCTGGGTGGTGTCCAGCGCGCCGACCTGTCCGACCATCTCGTTGACGGTGCGGAAGCCCAACTGCGCCATGAGTTCCCGCACTTCCTCGGCGATGAACAGGAAGAAGTTCTCGACGAACTCGGGCTTGCCGTTGAAGCGCTGACGCAGCAACGGGTTCTGGGTGGCCACGCCGACGGGACAGGTGTCGAGGTGACACACCCGCATCATGATGCAGCCCGCGACCACCAGCGGCGCGGTCGCGAAGCCGAACTCCTCGGCGCCGAGCAGCGCGGCGACCACGACGTCGCGACCCGTCTTCAGCTGGCCGTCGACCTGCACGACGATCCGGTCGCGAAGTCCGTTGAGCAGCAACGTCTGTTGCGTCTCGGCCAGACCGAGCTCCCACGGCGCGCCCGCATGCTTCTGCGAGGTCAGCGGGGTGGCGCCGGTGCCGCCGTCGTGCCCGGAGATCAGCACCACGTCGGCATGCGCCTTGGACACGCCCGCGGCGACGGTGCCGACGCCGTTCTCGCTCACCAGCTTCACGTGCACGCGCGCACTGGGGTTGGCGTTCTTCAGGTCGTGGATCAGCTGCGCCAGATCCTCGATCGAGTAGATGTCGTGGTGCGGCGGCGGCGAGATCAGCCCGACACCCGGCGTGGAGTGCCGCACCTCGGCCACCCACGGGTACACCTTGTGCCCCGGAAGCTGGCCGCCCTCACCGGGTTTCGCGCCTTGGGCCATCTTGATCTGGATGTCGGTGCAGTTGGTCAGGTAGTGGCTGGTCACGCCGAACCGGCCGGAGGCCACCTGCTTGATGGCGCTGCGGCGCCAGTCGCCGTTCTCGTCGTGGTCGAAGCGGTTGACGGCTCTCGCCGCCCTCACCCGAATTCGACCGGCCACCAAGGCGGTTCATCGCGATCGCGAGCGTCTCGTGCGCCTCGGCGGAGATGGAGCCGTAGCTCATCGCGCCGGTGGAGAACCGCTTGACGATCTCGGCCGCGGATTCGACCTCGTTCAAGCGGAACAGGTGGACGCACGGCCTCGTCACCAGTGCGGAACTTCAGCAGACCGCGCAGCGAGGCGAACCGCTCGCTCTGGTCGTCGACCAGCTTGGTGTACTCCTTGAAGATCGAGTACTGCCCGGTGCGGGTGGCGTGCTGCAGCTTGAACACGGTGTCCGGGTTGAACAGGTGGTACTCGCCCTCGCGGCGCCACTGGTATTCACCGCCGACCTCGAGTTCGCGGTGCGCGCGCTCGTCGGGCCGATCCAGGTAGGCCAGCGCGTGGCGGGCGGCGACGTCGTCGGCGATGTCGTCGAGGTCGATGCCGCCGACGGGACAGCTGCAGCCCGGTGAAGTACTCGTCGAGCACCTGCTGGCTGATGCCGATCGCCTGGAACAGCTGGGCTCCCGTGTAGGAGGCCAGCGTGGAGATGCCCATCTTGGACATCACCTTCAGCACGCCCTTGCCCGCGGCCTTCACGTAGTTGGCCTTGGCCTTGTCGCTGGAGATGTCGGTGATGACGCCACGGTCGACCATGTCCTCGATCGACTCGAATGCCATGTAGGGGTTGATCGCGGCGGCGCCGAAGCCGATCAGCGCGGCCATGTGGTGCACCTCGCGGGCGTCGCCCGCCTCGACGACGAGCCCGACCTGGGTGCGGGTGCGCTCGCGCACCAGGTGGTGGTGGACGGTCGACGACGCTCAGCAGCGACGGGATCGGCGCCAGCTGTTCGTTGGACTCGCGGTCGGACAGCACGATGATGCGGGCGCCGTCGCGGATGGCGGCTCGAGACCTTGGCGCGGACGTCGTCGAGCGCCTCCTTCAGGCCCTGGCCGCCCCGGCGACGGGGTACAGGCAGCGGATGACCGCGGCGCGCAGCCCGTGCTTGTGGCCGCGGACCTCGTGGTCGGGGTCGACGCAGATCAGCTTCGACAGCTCGGCGTTGCGCAGGATCGGCTGCGACAGCACGATCTGGCGACACGACTCGGCGTTCGGGTTGAGCAGATCGCCCTCCGGGCCGATCGATGCCCTGCAGGCTGGTCACCACCTCTTCGCGGATGGCGTCCAGCGGCGGGTTGGTGACCTGGGCGAACAGCTGCTGGAAGTAGTCGTAGAGCATCCGCGGTCGCGCCGAGAGCACCGCGACCGGGGTGTCGGTGCCCATCGAGCCCAGCGCCTCGGCGCCGTTGCGCGCCATGGGCGCCACCAGCAGGTTGAGCTCTTCGTAGGTGTAGCCGAAGGCCTGCTGGCGCAGCACCACTCGGTGATGCGGCATGCGGACGTAGTCGCCCTGCGGCAGGTCGTCGAGGTGGAACAGGCCCGCGTCGAGCCACTCCTGGTACGGCTGCTCGGCGGCGAGTTCGGCCTTGATCTCCTCGTCGGAGACGATGCGGCCCTGCGCGGTGTCGACCAGGAACATGCGGCCCGGCTGCAGGCGCATCTTGCGCACCACCGTCGACGGGTCGAGGTTCAGCACGCCGGCCTCCGAGGCCATCACGACGAGGCCGTCGTCGGTCACCCAGATGCGCGACGGCCGCAGGCCGTTGCGGTCGAGCACCGCGCCGATCACCGTGCCGTCGGTGAAGCACACCGACGCCGGGCCGTCCCACGGCTCCATGAGCGACGGAGTGGTACTCGTAGAACGCCCGCCGGGCGCGGTCCATCGATCGCGTGGCGCTCCCACGCCTCCGGGATCATCATCAGCACGGCGTGCGGCAGGCTGCGGCCACCGAGGTGCAGCAGTTCGAGCACCTCGTCGAAGCGCGCGGTGTCCGAGGCGCCCGGCGTGCAGATCGGGACGATCTTGTCGACGTCGTCGTAGGACCCGAAGACGTCGGTGTGGATCAGCGCCTCGCGCGCCCGCATCCAGTTCTCGTTGCCGGTGACGGTGTTGATCTCGCCGTTGTGGGCGATCCGCCGGAACGGGTGGGCCAGCGGCCACGACGGGAACGTGTTGGTGGAGAAGCGCGAGTGCACGATGCCCAGCGCGCTGGTCAGCCGCTCGTCCTGCAGGTCGAGGTAGAACGCCTTCAGCTGCGGGGTGGTGAGCATGCCCTTGTAGACGAAGGTCTGACCGGAAAGGCTTGGGAAGTAGACGGTTTCTCGCCCTGGGCCGTCCTGCCCAGGGCCCTTGGTGCCGAGTTCGTGTTCGGCGCGCTTGCGCACCACGTACGCGCGACGCTCCAGGTCCATGCCGTACGCGCCCGACCCCTTCCCGTCGCTCCGCTCGCCCCAGCCGATGAACACCTGACGGAAGGTCGGCATCGCGTCGCGCGCCAGCGCACCGAGCGAGCGAGTCGTCGGTCGGCACCTCGCGCCAGCCGAGCACCTTCAGGCCCTCGGCCTCGACGATCTTCTCGACTGACTCGCACGCGGCCGCGGCGTCCTTGGACGACTGCGGCAGGAACGCGATGCCCGTGGCGTAGCTGCCCTCGGCGGGCAGTTCGAAGTCGACGACCTCGCGGAAGAACTCGTCGGGCACCTGCAGCAGGATTCCCGCGCCGTCGCCGGTGTTGCGGCTCTGCGCCCTGAGCGCCGCGGTGCTCCATGTTCAACAGGGCGGTGATCGCCTTGTCGACGATGTCGCGGCTGCGACGTCCGTGCATGTCGGCGACCATCGCGACACCACAGGAGTCGTGCTCATACGCGGGGTTGTACAGCCCACTTGGGCACTGTTCCCACCGATCCCACCTGACGCCTTCACGAAGCCATTGTGCATGGCAACCGTCAACGACGGCGTCTGCCTGGCTTGGGCGATGGAGGTGCCTCCGTGCAGCACTGAACGACGGCCTTTGTCCCACTCGCCACGAGTGGTGAAACGATATGACAAACACCGCCTGACATGCCAACTTAGTCGAACCTAACTAACGTCATGGTACTCAAATCGCCCCGATGCGCCGCCACCGAGGCTTGGAACTAAAGGCGTTGTCGCCGTTGAACTTTCGCCCATCGGCGACGACCCTGCCCGGTTGGCGGTGTCGCGCAAGTCACTGTGGTTTTGATCATGATAGTTTGCTGTAGATCCGGGTCAATTTCATGGTGCTGCACAGACCATGTCAGCAGGATTTGCCAGAAAGCCTAGCCGGATTCTTAGAGACGCTCACCATCGAGCGCCTTGACGCTGGCCTCGGGGCTCAGGTCCAGACGCCGCAGCAGTTGCGCGTTCAGCGCGACCACGACCGTCGACATCGACATCAGGAGCGCACCCACCGACATCGGCATCACGAACCCGACGGGGGCCAGCACGCCGGCCGCCAGCGGCACCGAGATCAGGTTGTATCCCGCTGCCCACCAAAGGTTTTGCGCCATCTTGCGGTACGACGCGCGTGACAGCAGGATGGTCGAGAGCACCGAGCGCGGATCCGAACTGGCCAGGATCACCCCCGCCGAGCCGATGGCGACGTCGGTGCCCGCCCCGATCGCGATGCCGACGTCGGCACGGGCCAATGCGGGCGCGTCGTTGACCCCGTCGCCCACCATGGCCACCGTGCATGGCCGGTCGTCTCCTCGCGCAAGCGCTCGTCGGCCCTCGGCCTGCAGTTCGGCGACGTGCATGGCCTTGTCCTCCGGCCGCACCCCGGCGAACACCCGCTCGATGCCGAGCTGGGCGGCCACCGACCTGGCCACGGGTTCCGCGTCGCCGGTGATCATGACGACCTCGATGCCGAGCCGTTGCAGCGCGTCGACGGTCTGACGGGATTCGTCGCGGATCTCGTCGGCCAGCGCGAGCGCGCCCGCCACGGTGCCGTCGACCAGGACGTGCAGCACGATGGCGCCGTCGGCGTGCCACTGCGCCGTCGCCGCGAGTTCGGCCTGGCCGGCCTCGGCGAGCAGCCGCGGTCCGCCGACGCGTACTTCGACGCTTTCGCCGGCTCCGCCGGCGGTGGCATCGTCGACCGTCGCGGTGACCCCGACCGCGGGCGACGACGTGAAGTCCGCTGCCGACGGGCATCGCGAGGTCCCTGCGCCGTGCGGCCTCGACGATGGCGCGTGCCAGCGGGTGTTCGGAGTCGGACTCCGCGGCGGCGGCGAGCGACAGCACCTCGTCCTCGGAGCGGCCGTGCCGATCGCCAGCGACCGCGGTGACGGCGGGCTCGCCCTTGGTCAGGGTGCCGGTCTTGTCGAACAGCACCGCCCCGACCGTGCGCATGCTCTCCAGCGCCATCCGGTCCTTGACGAGCACCCCGCCGCGCGCGGCCCGCTCGGTGGCGATGGACACGACCAGCGGGATGGCCAGACCGAGGGCGTGCGGGCAGGCGATCACCAGCACGGTGATGGTGCGGATGACGGCGTCCTCCGGCTGGCCGGCGAAGCTCCACACCACCGCGGTGATGGCCGCCGAGCCCAGTGCGAACCAGAACAGCCAGCCCGCCGCCTTGTCGGCGAGGCGCTGGGCGCGTGACGACGAGTTCTGCGCGTCGGCGACCAGTCGCTGGATGCCCGCCAGCGCGGTGTCGTCGCCGACCGCGGTGACCTCGATCGCGCAACCCGGAATCGGTGGCGACGGTGCCCGCGACGACGGCGTCGCCCACACTGCGGTGGACGGGCCGGGACTCGCCGGTGACCATCGACTCGTCGACGTCGGCGGCCGCCCTGGACCACCCGACCGTCGGCTGGGACGCTGCCGCCGGGGCGCACGACCACGACGTCGCCGACGCGCAGGTCGGCGGGCGCGACGGTGGTGAGCACCTCGCCGTCCCGCCCGGCGTCGACGCGTTCGGCCTCGTCGGGCAGCAGCGCCGCCAGCGAGTCCAGCGCCGAGGTGGTCTGCGCCAGCGACCGCATCTCGATCCAGTGACCGAGGAGCATGATGACGATGAGCAGCGCGAGTTCCCACCAGAAGTCGAGTCCGTGGTGCAGCACGCCGAGCGACGCGCCCCACGACGACACGAACGCCACGGTGATCGCCAGCCCGATCAGGAGCATCATTCCTGGCTTGCGGGAACGGATTTCGCTGACCGCACCGGTGAGGAACGGACGACCGCCCCACGCGTACATCACCGTGCCGAGCACCGGGGACACCCATCGGACGCCGGGCACATCCGGCACCGAGTAGCCGAGGATCATCGCGAACATCGGCGACAGCGCGACGGTCGGGATCGACAGCACCAGCATGATCCAGAACAGCCGGCGGAACTGCGCGACGTGATCCCCGTGACCGCCGTGGCCGTGGCCTTCGTGCCCGTGCTCGGCGTGCATCTGGTGCTGCGTGTGGTTGACCTCGGTCATGACATCACTATATACCCCATGGGGGTATATAGTTGAGGCCTCCTCAAGGACGGCTGCCCGGTAACGTCCACAGCACGATGACGGCACCGACGGCAGGTCACGATGAGCCCGACGATTCGATGCGGGGTTCGGTACACATCTGCGTGACGGCGATCGTCGCGGGCGTGGTGATCGGGTTCGTCGGCGGCGCGTTCCGCTGGTGTCTGCAAACCGCCGACGAGCTGCGCATCGACCTCGTCGACTGGGCTCACCAGCTGCCGGGGCCCGGCTGGCTGGTACCCATGGCCGCCGCCGCGGCCGGTGCCACACTGGCCGCCCTGATCGTGCGGTGGGAGCCACTGGCCGCCGGAAGCGGCATCCAGCATGTCGAAGCGGTTTTCCTGGGGGAGGCGCGGCCTCCGCTCATCCGTTTGGTTCCGGCGAAGTTCATCGGCGGTGTGTTGAGCATGGGATCTGGGCTCGTACTGGGCCGCGAGGGTCCGACGGTGCACATGGGTGCGGCGATCGGAGCCGAAGCGGCCCGGCGCGCCCGGTTGCCCGATTCCGAGGTCAGGATGATGCAGACGGCGTTGGGCGGCGCGGGTCTGGCGGTAGCGTTCAACGCGCCCATCGGAGGAGTCCTTTTCACCCTCGAGGAGGTTACGAAGTCGTTTCGGGTGAAAACGGTTCTGGCGACCCTTTTTTCGGCCGTTGCAGCCGTGGCTTGCTCACGGGTGATCCTGGGAAACCACGCCGACTTTCAGGTCGAACCCATCGGTGCGCCTGCGCTGGCTTGGTTGCCACTTTTCGTCGTCTTCGGATTGCTGACAGGATGTCTGGGTGCCGTTTACAACGGGTTGGTGTTGTGGTTCCTCGACCACGTCGGTGCGATACGCCGCATTCCAACCCTGGCGAAGGCCGCCATCATCGGTGCGATCATCGGGTTCGCGATGTTCGTTTACCCGCTCGCGGTGGGCGGCGGCGAGGACCTGACACAACGGATCCTCGGCGGAGGACAGCACCTCGTTGTCTCCGCCATCATCGGAATCCTTGCGGTGCGGTTCGTTGCAGGCCCCCTGTCGTACTCGGCGGCGGTGCCTGGCGGACTGTTCGCACCGCTACTGGCCGTAGGTGCGCTGTGGGGACTCCTGTTCGTCGGATGCTTCAACGCCGTATGGCCAGGAGACACGTCACAGTTGGCCGTTCCGATGGCGCTCGTCGGAATGGCTGCGTTCTTCGGCGCCACCGTGCGCGCGCCGCTGACCGGCATGGTCGTCGTCACGGAGATGACCGCTACGACCGCGACGCTCGTGCCGATGATGGCCGCGACCGCCGCTGCCGTGTTCGCCGCATATGTCGTGAAATCGCCGCCGATCTACGAGAGTCTTCGAGCGCGGATGCCCGACGAAGCGTCCATCGAGCGACGCGGTGACGGCTAGCGTTCGGCCATGACTTCTAGACACGTCACCTCACTTACCAACGGCGAAATCGTCGAGGAGAACGACCTCGGCTCGATCAGGCTGCCTGCCTTTCCGTTCACCAAGGTCGATCCGCTCATCGTCAACCGCAGCAATCCCGTCGACCAGTTGGCCATGGGCGAGTAGGGATGATGACCGGCTTCACTGGATTTTCTGAAGCGGCGCTCGACTTCTACGACGACCTCGAGATGGACAACACCAAGTCGTTCTGGGAGGCGCACAAGGAGGTCTACCTCGAGAGCGTGAGGGCGCCGATGACCGCGCTGACTGCCGCCCTGGAGCCGGAGTTCGGCAAGGTCAAGGTCTTTCGCCCGTTTCGCGACGTCCGGTTCGCGAAGGACAAGACGCCGTACAAGACGAACCAGGGTGCCTTCGTCGGGGTGGGTCCCGCCTGCGGCTGGTACGTGGAGATCGCGGCGCGCGGCGTCCGTACCGGTGCCGGCTTCTACGACGCCAGCGCCGCCGCGCTTGGGCTGATCCGCGCCTCGGTCGCGGACGACGCGACCGGCAAGCAGTTGCAACGGATCCTGACGAAGCTGGAGAAGGCAGGGTTCACCGTCGACGGTGACCGACTCAAGACGGCCCCACGCGGTTACGACGTCGACCACCCACGCATCGAGCTGCTGCGGCACCGTTCCCTGACAGTCGCGAAGGACTACGGGTTCGAGCCGATCATCCACACGCCCGAGCTGCTCGATGCGGTTCGCGCGGACTGGAAGGCCGCCCGGCCGTTGGTCGAATGGGTCGGTGCACGTCTGCGCGAGTAACGATCAGACAGCCGCTGCGGTCTCCTTCGGGGAAAGATTCGGCCACAACCGTTCCGAATTCATTTGGGCGCGTGTCACCCTCAGGGCACTGCCAACTCAACGCAGAGTTGCCGAGGAGGAGGTTGTCGCCATGACCGCACCAACGATGATGCATCGGCTTGCAGCCGAATTCATCGGCACGTTCTGGCTGGTTCTCGGCGGCTGTGGCAGCGCCGTGTTCGCCGCCAAGTTCGCCGCCGACGGCGTGTCCCTCGGCATCGGATTCCTCGGTGTCGCACTGGCATTCGGCTTGACCGTGCTGACCGGCGTGTACGCCTTCGGCACCATCTCGGGCGGGCACTTCAACCCCGCCGTCACGCTGGGAGCCGCGCTGGCCCATCGCGTCGAGTGGAAGGCCGTGCCAGGGTATTGGATCACCCAGGTGATCGGCGGCGCTGTCGGCGGCCTGGTGATCTACGTGGTGGCCAAGGGCCAGGACGGCTGGACGGCCACGGGCAACATGGCCGCCAACGGTTACGGCGACCACTCCCCCGGCGGCTATTCGATGGTGGCGGTGTTGATCACTGAGATCGTGCTGACCGCCGTCTTCCTACTCGTCATCCTCGGTTCCACCGACGACCGGGCGCCAAAGGGCTTCGCCGGCATCGCGATCGGACTGACGCTGACGCTGATCCACTTGATCTCGATCCCGATCTCGAACACGTCGGTCAACCCCGCCCGCTCCACCGCGGTGGCGTTCTTCAACGGCAACGGCGCCCCCGCGCAGCTGTGGCTGTTCTGGCTCGCCCCACTGGTCGGTGCGGCGATCGCGGGCATCGCGTATCCATTCCTGTTCGGCCGCAACGAGGAACTCGCCGACCGTCCGGTTCGCGACGACGCGCTGGAGCAGGTGGAGCAGGTCGGGGCGAGCCGCGGGCTACTTGACGGGAGCCTTCTTCTTCGCGTTTCGCGCGGCTTGCTTCTCGGTCGTGGCTCCGCTGCTCGCCAACTGGCCGCCAGCGCTCTCCAGATGCGCGCGGACGAACCACTGGAACTTCTCGAGTTCGGCAGCGTGCCCGATGAGCATGTCCTGCGAGACTGGGTCGAGGTCCTCCAAGGTATGGATGGCCTTGCGGGTGTCCTCGTTGACTCCCGTGTAGACCAGATCCAGGGCCGCCAGGTGCGCGAGCACGGTGTCACGGCCGACCGAGTAGTCATCCCACGTGCGGTCCTTGAGGATCGCACCGGGAGTGCCCTGCGGTGAGACCCCGAACGCCGCGATGCGCTCGGCGGCCTCGTCGGCGTACCCGCGGACCAACTCGACTTGCGGATCGATCATCTCGTGGACACCGATGAAGTTCGGGCCGACGACGTTCCAGTGCACGTGCTTGAGCGTCAGGTGCAGGTCGTTGTACGTGCTGAGCTGCTTCTGCAGCAGGTCCGCGATGTCGCGGCTGTCCTTGTCCGAAATTCCGGGAATGGTGAATCCTGGCATGTGAGCCTCCTTTGGCTTCGTCACTGGGAGGCCTACCCGGTCGGCGGCGGGTTACACCTTTACAGCGCGCGCAGGTCGGGAATGGCCATCCGCGCACCGAACCGCGGGTTTCGCGCCACGCCGCTGACCTCGAGCAGCCGCACCGCGCGGTGCCGATGCGGGCGCAGCGGTTCCAGCAGCTCGACCATCGCCGGATCGTCGATCGGATGGCCGAGCAGCGTCCAACCGACCACCTTCGCGAGGTGGTAGTCGCCGACCGACAGCGCGTCGGCGTCACCGAACGCACGCTGCGCGGTCTCGGCCGCGGTCCATTCACCGACGCCGGGAAGCGACGTCATCGCCGCGCGGGCCTCCTCGGCGGGACGGGCCGACAGCCGTTCCAACGCATCGGCCCGCTGCGCGCACCCGACCAGCGTCCTGGCCCGGCCCGGGTCGACGTTGGCCAGGTGGAACTCCCACGACGGGATGCCCCGCCACACGTCGGCCGACGGCGGCACCCGCATCCGGGCGGGCGCGGGGCCGGGCGCGGGCGTGCCGAACTTGGTGACCAGCAGGCGCCACGCGCGGAATGCGTCCTTGCCGGCGACCCGCTGCTCCAGCACGGCGGGGACGATGGCTTCGAGCACGCGGTCGGTCCGCCCGAGCCGTAGGTGCGGCACGGTGCGGTGGGCCGCGGCGATGGTCGGTTCGTCGGGTGCGAATCCCGTCGCGTCGTCGTGGGCGCCGAGCAGCGCGGGCAGCCGTTGGACGAACTCCTCCGCCCCGTCGCCCCACGCCTCGCAATCGACGCTGTCGATGGCGGCCTTGACGATTCGGGCGGCGACCGGGCCGCTGGGCATCAGGCTGGTCCGCCAGATGGCGCCGTCGACCACTTGGTAGCACGGGTCACCCGGGCCGCGGCGCAATGGGGACAACGTCAGCGCGGGACTAACCGGGCCATCGAAGACGACGCTGCCGGAAACGGACACAGCGAAAGGCTATGCCCGACAGCTAGGCGACGACGACGTCCGCCTTGTCGGCGTAGAACGCGACGTGCCCGGCGATCTCGGCGACCGCGGCGTACGGCTGCTCGTAGAACCAGATGACGTCGTCGACGGTGTCGCCGCCCACGGTCACGTGGTAGTAGTTCGCCTCGCCCTTGAAGGGGCAGTAGGTGGTGGTGTCGCTGCGACGAAGCGCGGTTTCGACGACGTCGGCCAGCGGTACGTACTGCACCGCGGGGTACGTCGACTCCTGCAGCGTCAGGGCGGCGTCGGTCTCGGCGACGACTTCACCGTTGACTCGCACGGTGACGTGCCGGTCGGTCGGCGCGATGGTGATCGGATGTTCGGCGGTGGGCTGGAGAACGGGGCGGTCGGTCATGTGTTGGGCAACGCATCCAATCGTGTCGGTGATTCCTGGACCTAGGGCCTGCCGGTGATCACGTCGGCGAGGCGGGCGATCGGCGACGTGCCGGCCCGGCCGCGATCCTCGTGCATGTCGGCGAGCTTGTAGGCGACGTAGAGACCGCGCACACCCAGCCAGCGCATCGGCTCGGGCTCCCAGTTGCGCGACCGGTGGCAGACCCACGGAAGCTCCGTGAGCGGGGTCTGCCGGTCGAGGACGAGGTCGGCGAGGGTGCGACCGGCGAGGTTGGTCGCCGTGACACCGTGTCCGACGTAGCCACCCGCCCAGCCGAGACCCGTCGCCCGGTCGAGCACGACCGAGGACTCCCAGTCGCGGGGCACCGCCAGCACGCCGCACCACCCGTGGGCGATCGGCACGTCGCGGACCTGGGGCAGCACGTCGTGCAGCACCTGGCTCAGATGCCGGATGGTCCGCTCGGGGACGCGGCCGTCGACGTCGGTGCGCGACGCGTACCGATACGGGACGCTGCGGCCGCCGATCGCGATGCGGTCGTCGACCGTGCGCTGGGCGTAGAAGAAGCCGTGCGCGGTGTCGCCGACGGTTTCCCTGCCGTCCCAGCCGATGCTCGCCCACAGGTCGGGACTGATCGGGTCGGTCGCGATCATCGAGCTGTTCATCGGCAGCCAGCGGCGGCGCAGACCCGGCAACGCGGCGGTGAATCCCTCGGTGGCCCGCAGCACGATGGGTGCCCGCACGGTGCCCGACTTGGTGGTGGCGTGCCCGGTGGCGATCTCGGTTACCGGCGAGCGTTCGTAGATCTGCACGCCGAGCCGCTCCACGGCGTCGGCCAGGCCGCGGGCGAGCCTCGCCGGCTGGATCCGTGCGCAGTGCGGCGTGTAGTAGGCCGACACCACGCCATCGAACTGGATTCGCTTGGCCGCTTCGGCCGTCGTCAACGGCTCGACGCCGTCGACGTCCCACTTGCGCTCCTCGGCGAGCGAGGCGGCCAGCCTCTTGGCCTGCGCCGGATTGCGCGCGATCTCCAGGGTGCCGCCCTTCACGGCGCCCGCGTCGATGCCCTCCCTGGCCGCGACGTCGATCGACCTCGTCGACGGCCTCGTTCAACGCGCGCTGCCACGCCACCACCCGCTCGCGGCCGTACTGCTTCGCCATCGCGTTGCGGTCGCCGGGCACCAGACCGGACAGCCAGCCGCCGTTGCGGCCGGATGCGCCGAAACCCGCGAACCTCGCCTCGAGGACCACGATGCGCAACCGCGGGTCGGCCTGCTTGAGGTAGTAGGCCGTCCACAGCCCGGTGTAACCGGCACCCACGATGCAGACGTCGGCATCACGGTCGCCCGGCAGCGCGGGCCGGCTGGGCGGCACCTCGTCGAACCAGTGGGAGATCTGACCGTTGATTGGGGTGGGCATGATTGGGGTTGGCACAGTCCGATTGTGCAGCACGGTGAAGTGGTGTAATCGGGGCCATGACCGACCTGCACCGCCGCGACGGAGTCTTCGTGTTGACGCTCGGCGACGACGAGAACCGCTTCCACCCGGACCGGCTGGTGGCGATCAACGCCGCGCTCGACGAGGTCGAGGCCGTCGACGGTCCGAAGGCGGTGGTCACCATCGGGCAGGGGAAGTTCTACTCCAACGGTCTCGACCTGGACTTCATGGCCGCCAACCCCGATGTCGCCGAGGCCAATTTGAGTGAGGTGCATGCGTTGTTCGCGCGCGTGCTGGCGTTCCCCGCGCCGATGGTCGCCGCGCTGCAGGGACACACGTTCGCGGCGGGCGCCATGCTCGCCCTGGCCCACGACCTGTCGGTCATGCGTTCCGATCGCGGCTACTTCTGTCTGCCGGAGGTCGATCTCGGCATCCCCTTCACGCCCGGCATGAACGCACTCATCCGTGCGCGGCTGCCGATCGCGACGGCACACGAAGCGATGACGACCGGGCGGCGATACGGCGGCGACGAGGCCCACCACGCAGGCATCGTGGCCGGGGTCGGCACCGAGGAGGAGGTCCTCGACATCGCCGTCGCGCGGGCCGGGGAGCTGGCCGCGAAGGCCGGCCCGACGATGGGCGCCATCAAGGCGCGGCTGTACGGAGAGGTCATCGAGGCGCTGACGGCCGGCTGACGCGGGCTACAGATAACCGGTAGTCACGGACTCCGGTTACCGGCAGCGCCGATTGGCGCCAGCACTGAGGACGCCGGGTGACCTTGCAAGCGATCCTGTTTCCATGCACTCCGAAACATTGCCACCGACCACCGCCCCCGACACCACCGAAGTAGCTCAAAGCCATGGCGCCGGAGTCAAATTCGCCGTCGAAGCCATTGGAACGTTCTTTCTGGTGCTCACGATCGGCACCAGCGTGCGCAGCGGTAGCTCACTCGCTCCACTGGCCATCGGGGCGGTGCTGATGGTGATGGTCTACGCCGGCGGTCACGTTTCCGGCGGCCACTACAACCCCGCAGTCACGTTGGCGGTGCTGGTCCGTCGCCGGATCGGGCTGCGCGACGCCATCGGCTATTGGGTCGCCCAAGTCCTCGCGGGCCTGCTGGCCGCGGGCGTAGTGACCGCAGTCAGGCCGGGACAAGGAAATCCGCTGACCCTGTCCGGATATGCGGTCGTGGCCGCGTTCGTCGCGGAACTGCTGTTCACCTTCGCGTTGTGCTACGTCGTCCTCAACGTCGCCACCAGCAAGGACCACCCGGACAACTCCTTCTACGGGCTCGCGATCGGTTTCACCGTGCTTGCGGGCGCCGTTGCCGTCGGCGGGATCTCGGGCGGCGCCTTCAACCCCGCCGTCGTCTTCGGCGGCGCGGTGATGGACATGTTCGCCCTGCCGACGTTGTGGGTCTACCTGGTGGCGCAGCTGATCGCCGGCGCCGCCGCGGGGGTCGCGTTCCGCGCACTCAATCCCAACGACCGATAGGCGTCGGATTCGGTGACCCACCTTTGGCGCGACGTCCACGCCGGCTGCCGGGGGCGTTCACGTGCTCGATCGGCTGCAGTCGACGGCACCCACACCTGTGGATGAACGCTTGGCTGTGGACAACTCACGCCCGCGACACAATTCGTCGTGACGGGTGTCGCACTCCCGAACCAGGCTGGGCCCAACTCCTAATGAAGGAAGGCCCGACATGTGCTGGCAGTGCGACCACCCCGAAAAGACGCTCGCCGACTATCTCGACGTTCTGCGCTCGACCATTCGTGAACACGGCTGGGCAATACAGGCCGTCGAAGACGACCGGGCCCCGTACTCGTACACGGTTGGGCTGCGGCAGCGCGGACTACCCGAATTGTTGATGACCGGGCTGGCGCCAAAACGCGCGGCGCGACTGCTCAACCACGGGGCGATGCACTCGCTCCTTGCTGGGGTCCCCGCTCCAGGAACACGGTGTCGCCTGCTCGATGGCCTGGCGATCGAGGTCGTGGAAGTGGACCACCCCGACGCACACATGGGGATTGCGATCGCAATCAACCGTGGACGTCCGATCAGGGCCAGGCAGCTGGTGTGGGCCGACAGTCGCCACCGCTGGCCGTGGGAACCACGCTTCGACAACGGCATGCGACGCCAGCCCGTGCTGGGCCGGCGCGTCGGCTCAGCCCAGTGACCCGAACGCGTAGCGGTGGTACTGCGCCATGTAGCGCAGTACGGGCACGTGCCGCATCGCGCTCAGCGTGGCCCGGTAGTACCAGGGCACCTTCGCGAAGCCGTCCACTTCGACCGCCGACACCCAGGCCAGCAGCCGCACCCCGGGCACCGCCTCGAGGACGTCCTCAGGCCCGTCGATGCCCCAGTGCAGCGTCGCGCCCGACCGCCGCACGACCGTGTTGGTCCATTGCGACTTGATGCCAAGGCGGTTGAACGCGTCGAACTGCAGTTCCCCCGACGGGAAGTGGGCGACGATCCGGCGCAGCAGCGCGACGCCGTCCTCCTGCGTCAGGTACATCGTCAGGCCCTCCCCGATTGCCAGCACCGGGCGGTCGGCCGGGATGTCGGCCAGCCAGGCCGGGTCGGTGACCGACGCCGAGACCACGTGGTAGTGCTCGCGGGGCGGGTAGAGCTGTATGCGCAGGTCGGCGACGGCCGGGTAGTCGACGTCGTACCACTCGACGCCGGGGCCAGGATCGAGCCGGAAGAAGCGCGCGTCCAGCCCGCAACCCAGGTGCAGCACAACGGCTTCGGGGTGGCTCGCGAGGAACTGGCGGGCCCACTTGTCGAAGTGCGCGCTACGGGTCGTGACCGCCGGCGAATTCGCAGCCGTGATCGCGGTTCTCGTCCAGTCGTAGTCGATGCGGTCCACGATCTCCTTCGCGTAGCGGTCGCCGAGGACCGGCGTCTCGAGATCGGCGTCCAGTGCCTTGGCGTAGAAGGTGGCCAGCATGGTCTGCGGCGCCCCGCTGAGGTCGACGTGCAGTTTCTCCGTCACGCATTCGAGGCTAGTCCCGGTTGGTTCACGCAGGCCATGCACTAAACACCGCTCGGCGCGGCGTTCAACGAATACGGTTGCCAAATATGCGGACAGCGCTGCTCGGGCTCGGCTAGGCGGCGCGGGGGGCGTACATGATGACCCCGACGCCGACCAGGCAGATGACGGCGCCGACGACGTCCCAGCGGTCCGGCCGGAAGCCGTCGAGTGCCATTCCCCACAGCAGGGATCCCGCCACGAAGACGCCGCCGTACGCGGCGAGGATCCTGCCGAAGTGCGCGTCGGGTTGCGCCGTGGCGACGAAGCCGTAGACACCCAGGGCGACGACGCCCGCCCCCATCCAGAGGAAGCCGCGGTGCTCCCTGACGCCTTGCCAGATCAGCCAGGCACCACCGATTTCGGCGATGGCGGCGAGAACGAACAGCAGGATCGAACGGGTCACGGTCATGGCGTCAACCCTACGAGTCTCAGCCCGCCTGTTTGCTCGTGCGCTTGGCCTCGCGCAGGCCCACCCAGAACTTGGCGGCTTCGCGAATGGATTCCTCGACCGGCCTTGGCTCCCAACCGAGTTCACGCACCGCCTTGCTGTGATCCACCGGCGCTTCCGCGCGCATCAGCCGCAGCGAGCCCATCGAGAGCTGTTCGTCGGTGCCACGCAGCCGCGCCTTGACGCTGCCCGCGATGGCGAGTGCATACGACATCGGCAGCGGAACCTTCTTGGTCGGCGGGGCGACGCCTGCGGCCTCCGCGGCGATGCGCACGACCTCGGCGTTGCTGATCATCCTGTCCGAGATCAGGTATCGCTCGCCGATCCGGCCGTGCTCGGCGGCCAGGATCATCGCGCGCGCTGCGTCGGTCGACACCGACGGCCTCGAGCTCGATCTTGTCCATGACGAACGGCAGCTTGCCGAAGGCCGCTCCCGCGATGATCGCGCCGTGCGGGGTGCGGCCCCAGTCGCCCGCGCCGTAGGTGGTGGACACGCACATCGCGACGGCGGGCAGGCCGTGCTCCCTTGCATAGCTCAGGACGAGTTTCTCGGCCTGCACCCGGGATTGGACATACGGCGGAAGGCCACGCTCGGAGGCGATGTCGGCTTCGGTGGCGGTGTGGCCGCGACGCCGTCCGACCGTCGCGTAGCTGCTGGTGAAGACGAAGCGCTTGAGGGTGGCGGCGATCGCCGGCTCGATGGCGACCTCGAGCACGTTTCGGGTGCCGTCCACGTTCGTGTGGAACAGCGGTGCGGGATCACGCAGCCAGCCTCGGGTGTCGACGACGCAGTAGTAGACGACGTCGCAGCCGGCCATCGCCTCGCGCAGCACGTCGTCGTCCCAGATGTCGCCGAGGAACCGGGTCACCTTCAGGTCGTCGATGCCGATCGTGGTGGCCGTCGGACGAACCATGACCCGGACGTCCTGACCGTCGGCGACGAGTTGGCGCGTGACGTGCGAGCCGAGGTAGCCGTTGGCGCCGATGACGAGGACGGTCACACCGCACCCGCGCCGTATTGCCGCATCCAGGACTCCGCTTCATCGGGCAGCGTGCCCAGCTCCTTGGCCTTCTTGCACCACTTGATCGTCGTCTTGACGAACCGCAACGGGTTGTAGACGTCCTCCTGGCGACACCACAGCCCGTCGCCGGCATACGTGACGATCGAGATGTTGGTGGCGCTGATGATCGTGCCGTCACCGGGGTCGCGCATCGGGTTGTCGAGCTCGCAGATGATGCGGCTTCGCGCATCGTCGATGACGGTCCACAGCGACGGGAACGACGTCATGTAGCTACCTGGGAAGCTCTCCATGGTCTGCCAGATCCAGGACCGAACCTGCTCGCGGCCGTGCATGGTGCCCGCGGCGTGTTCGACGTACGTGACGTCGTCGGTGTACTGCTCAACCCACGGATCCCAGTCCCGGGTCTCGGCGGCCCGGCCCACCGTCGCTTCGAATTCAGCGAATGCATGGACCAGCTCGTCGCGGCTGAAAGTGCTACCCGTCACACCCAGAACTAGAACACGTTCTACCGTCATTTGTCGAGCGACGCCTACGGTAACCGGATGCGGATCCGGGGTTGTGCCGTAGCTGTCCTGCTGATCCTCGCCGCCGGATCGGGAAGCTCCGGTCAGGCCGCGGCCGACGACACCGATCCCGCCGGGCTCGTCGACATCGGTGGCGGTCGGAGTCTGTTCCTGAACTGTCAGGGTGCGGGCTCGCCGACGGTGTTCGTCATCCCGGGGAAGGGCAGCTACGCCGACGCCTGGAACGCCGCGGTGCCGCCCGACGACCCGATCCGCAAGTCGCCCTATGACGTGATCGAACAGGCGAAGCTGGGCCCGAGTCCGGTCTCGGTGCAGCCCATCGTCGCGAGGACCACCCGGATCTGCACCTATGACCGGCCCGACACCCGGCCCGACGGCGCCGACCGGTCGACACCTGTGACGCAGCCGCACACCGTGCAGTCCGACGTCGACGACGTGGTGAGCCTGATCCGCGCGGCTGGGCTCCCAACACCGATGGTCTTCGTCTCCCATTCGTACGGTGCGCTCGTGCTCGACCTGCTCGCCCGCGAGCAGCCGCAGATGGTCAGCGGGCTGGTGTTCTCCGAGCCCACCTCGGAGTTCCTCTTGAGCCTCGGCAGACCCGACCAGAACGCGGCGTTCAACACCGACGGGCAGACGGTCGCACCCGGGGAGGAGGCGATCCTGGCCAAGGACGCGTTCGACCGGATCGCGGCCGCCCCGCCGCTGCCGCGAGTTCCCGCGATCGTGCTCAGCGCGGACAAGTTCGCGGCGCCGTGGGCACTGAAGCCGGACAACTACACCCAAGCCCAGATCCACCAGGCGAACGACCTGCTGGCCGCGGCGCTGGGCACCACGAACGTCATCGTGCCGGGCACCGGACACAACCAGATGCTGTACCAACCGCAGGCCATTGCTGACCAAATCGTGACGATGGTCGACGAGGTCCGTTAGCGGGAACTAACTAAACGGCACTTCAGGTTATAGGAGTGCCAACCATAGGAGGACCAGTGGCGAAGACATACAACAAGAACCCCGCGGCAGTGAATGCCCTGTCTCCCGAGCAGTACCAGGTGACGCAGAAGAACGGCACCGAGCGTCCGTTCACCGGTGAGTACTGGGACAACCACGAACCGGGCATCTACGTCGACGTGGTGTCGGGGGAACCGCTGTTCGCGTCGACCGACAAGTTCGAGAGTGGATCGGGCTGGCCCAGTTTCACTCAAGCCGATCGAGTCGGCGAACGTGGTCGAGAAGCGCGACTTCAGCCACCTGATGCTGCGCACCGAGGTCCGCTCGACGCACGGCGACAGCCACCTCGGTCACGTGTTCAACGACGGACCGCGGGAGGCGGGCGGGTTGCGCTACTGCATCAACTCCGCTTCGCTGAGATTCATCCACCTCGACGACCTCGAGGCCGAGGGTTACGGCGAGTTCAAGACGCTCGTTCAGCAATCAGGAGGCACAGGCATGACGAACACCAAGACCGCGATCCTGGCGGGCGGCTGCTTCTGGGGCATGCAGGATCTGATCCGCAAGCAGCCGGGGGTGGTGTCGACGCGCGTCGGCTACACCGGCGGCAAGAACGCCCACGCCACCTACCGCAATCATCCCGGGCACGCCGAGGCCATCGAGATCGACCTACGACCCGGCGCAGACCGACTACCGGGCGCTGCTGGAGTTCTTCTTCCAGATCCACGATCCGACGACGAAGGATCGCCAGGGCAACGACGTCGGCAGCAGCTACCGGTCGGCGATCTTCTACACCGACGACGAGCAGAAGGCCGTCGCGCTGGACACCATCGCCGACGTGGACGCCTCCGGTCTGTGGCCGGGCAAGGTGGTCACGGAAGTGACTCCGGCAAGCGACTTCTGGGAGGCCGAGCCGGAGCACCAGGACTACCTGCAGCGGTACCCCAGCGGGTACACCTGCCACTTCCCGCGGGCCGGCTGGAAGCTGCCGAAGCGGGAAACCGCTTCTCAGTAGCTCACCGAGTCAGGCCAGCGGAGTCGCCCGACGACGCATCACCACGCGTCCGCCGCCCTTCGGGGTGTAGGCCACCCCGCGGGAATGCGACTTCTCGTCGGGCGCGGTGGTGGTCTCGATCGCGAAGTGGCGCAGCACCGTTCGCAACACCACGTCCATCTCGACGTTGGCGAACACCGCTCCGACACAGCGCCGGGTACCACCACCGAACGGGATGAACGACGCCGACGGCCGGCTGCCGACGAACCGCTGCGGGTCGAACCGCTCGGCGTCGGGGTAGTCGGCCTCGCGTTCGTGGACCGACGCGATGGCAACCGTGATCGAATAGCCCTGCGGCATCACCCAGTCGCCCAACTGAAAGCTGGGCGCGTACACGTGACGTCCGGCGAAGTCGATGACGGTGCGCACGCGCTGCACCTCGAGGATGGCGGCTTGGCGGTACTCGTTGCCGTCGGTCTCCGCTTCGGCTTCCAGCTTGGCCAGCACGTCGGGGTGTCGGGCGATCCGTTCGAACACCCAGGCCATCGTCGACGCCGTGGTCTCGTGGCCCGCGGCCAGCAGCGTGAGCAGCTCGTCGGCGATGTCGCGGCGGGACATCGCCGAGCCGTCCTCATAGGTGCTGCGCAACAGGATGGTCAGGACGTCGTCGCGGCTCTCGAAGCCGGGGTCGGCCTTGACCGTGTCGATCAGCCGGTCGATGACGCGCGTCGTACTGCTTGCGGTATTGCGGCCAGCCGACCCCACGGCGTCCACCGGCCGTACGTCCGCGACGGCAGCGGCAGCACCGCCAGCCGCGAGCCCAGCGTGACCCACGGCGGGATGATGCGGCGCAGTTCGTCGAGCTGCTCGCCGTCGGCGCCGAACACCGCACGCAGGATGGCGTTCAGCGTGATTCGCATCATCGGCTCGAGCGTCTCGAACTCCGCACCGTCGGGCCAGCTGGCCGACTCGCGCAGCGTCTCCTCTTCGAAGATCTTCTCGTAGTTCTTGATGCTCTTGCCGTGGAAGGGCGGGGTGAGCAGCTTGCGGCGCCGCCGGTGCTCGGCGCCGTCGAGGGCGAACACCGAACCCGAGCCGAGGATCCGGCTGAGGTTGGGCTGGATGTTGCCGACGTCGTCGGTGTTCGCGGTGAACAGCTGCTTGGCGATCAGCGGGTCGGTGACCACGACGGTCCGGCCGAACACCGGCAGTTGCATGCTGAACACGTCGCCGTAGCGTCGAGCGATGTGATCGACGGTCCATTGCCGCGAGACCGCGTACGCGATGCCCTGCACGAACTTGGGCATCCGCGGTTGGGGCGGCGCCGTGGTCGCCGCGGACGGTGTCGATGATGGTCGCTTGGCTCACAGGACTCTCCAACCCATTGCGTGGTACTGCGCTGTACCATCGGCGTGTGTTGTACGGTACAGCGCAGTACCGCACGTGCGCAAGGGTTGGGAGACGACGGGATGGCGATCGCTGTGACCGACGATGCGCCGGCGAGTCCCGGTGCGCACCCGTTCCGGGAACGGCTGCTCGACGGCCTCGCCGAGTCGATCGTCGAACGCGGTTACCGCGACACCACGGTCGCCGACATCGTCCGCAACGCCAAGACGTCGAAGCGCACCTTCTACGGGGAGTTCGCCAGCAAGGAGGAGTGCTTCGTCGAGCTGCTGCGGGCCAACAACGAAGCCCTGATCGCACACATCACGACGGCGGTCGATCCCGAGACGACCCCCGACGTACAGGTCCGTGCCGCCGTCGGCGCCTACGTCGAACACATCGAGTCCCGGCCCGCCATCACGCTGAGCTGGATTCGCGAGGCGCCTGCGCTCGGCGATCTGGCCCGGCCGCTGAATCGCCTCGCCATGCAGCACCTGACCGACATGCTCGTCGGCATCAGCGACAGCCCGGGCTTCCAGCGCGCCGGGTTGAGCCCGATCTCGCGGCCGCTCGCCCTCATCCTGCTCGGCGGATTGCGGGAACTGACGGCACTTTTCGTCGAAGACGACCACGACGTGGGTGAGATCGTCGAGCCGGCCGTCACGGCGGGGCTGGCGATCCTGAGCAGTCTGGCGACCTACCCGAGGATGAGCCGCGCCGACTTCTCCAGTCGGCGGGCGATGTCCGCGTAGGACGCGTATCCCATCCCCGCGCGGACCAGTGCGCCGGAGTACAGCATCTCCAGCGAGTCGATGACGTCCGGGTCGGTGTCCGAGCCGAGCGCCGCCGTCAGGCGATCCCGAATGTCGCGCCCGATGCGCTGGCGCAGCACCTCGACGTCGGGGTCCCGGCCGAGGAGTGCGTTGGTGACGGCGCCGGCGAACTCCGGCTCGTCGGCGACCAACAGCGTGATGTCACGCAACACGTCGATCACGCGGGTGGCGGGTTCGCCGGTGTCGTGCGCCGCCGGCGGCGCGGCGGCGAGCCTGCGCCAGAACACCTCGGCGACGAGGTGTTCCTTGCAGGAGAAGTAGGTGTAGGCCGTCGCCGCGCCGACGCCGGCCTCGGCGGCCACCCGCCGCACGGTGAGACCCGCGAAACCCTCGCGGTTCAGGAGGTCGACCGCGGCCTTGCCCAGGCGGTCGACGGTGTCGGCCTGCTTGGCGGTCAGACGGCGCCGAGTCGACTCCAAGGCCGGATCGGACACGTGTCTGGACGCTACTACAACACCCACCTACCGGCAACGGTAAGTTGGCCCGAATGAGCCGCACCGAGACCGATCTGCCGACCGCCGCCGCACGCCTGTTCGGGCTCGCCGAGGAGGTCACCGGATTCATGCCGTCCGACGAGGGCCGCGCGCTCTACGACGCGGCGGTGCGCCATCTGGGTGACGGCGTCGGCGTCGAGATCGGCACCTACTGCGGCAAGTCGACGGTGATGCTCGGCGCCGCCGCCCAGCAGACCGGCGGCGTGCTCTACACCATCGATCACCACCACGGCTCCGAGGAACACCAACCCGGCTGGGAGTACCACGACACGTCGATGGTCGACCCGGTGACCGGACTGTTCGACACGCTGCCGACGCTGCGGCACACCCTGGACGCCGCCGAGCTGGACGACCACGTCGTCGCCGTGGTCGGCAAGTCCGCAGTGATCGCCCGCACCTGGCGAACTCCGTTGCGGTTCCTGTTCATCGACGGCGGCCACACCGACGCCGCCGCGCAGCAGGACTTCGACGGCTGGGCCAAGTGGGTGGACCGTCGGCGGTGCGCTCGCCATCCACGACGTGTTCCCCGACCCGAACGACGGCGGGCAGGCGCCGTACCGGATCTACCTCCGCGCGCTCAGCACCGGCGCGTTCACCGAGGTCGCCGCCGTCGGTTCGCTGCGGCTGCTGGAGCGCACCTCCGGAACTCCTGGCGAGCCGCTGAACTAAGCGGTGCCTCCGGCGGGTTCCGCGGCGGCGTGCACGCGCGAAGCGATCCACGGCATCCCATCGGAGAACGCCCTCGCGGCGAACTGCCACGTGTGATAGCCGGTGTACACGTGCAGGGTGCATCCGATGTTCACCGCGAGCGCGGCCGCACAAAGGTCTGGCACTGCACCCTTTTCGCGGAACTCGTCGGCGTCGTCGTGGCCGCCGAACCCCACGGGTGCCTGCCGGTGCTGTGGGTTGTTGGGCAGGTTCTTCGTCTTGTCGTCGGCCGGTTCCTGCGAGTCGTCGAAGTAGCCCGCGACGCCGGCGTACGGGCCGTGGGCGGCCATGACCGTCCGTGGATCGTAGGCATCCCACGTCGCGGAGTTGCCGCCGTAGAGGCGGTCGATCGTCTGCTGCTTGGTCCCCGAATTGGGGCCGCGATCGCCGCCGATGTCTTCGAAGGTGGTGAACAGGTCGGGGTGCATGACCGTCAGGTCGATGGCGCAGGTGCCACCCGCCGACCAGCCCACCACGGCCCAGTCCGCGGGGTTGGCCGAGGCTCCGTATTGCGAGATGACATAGGGCCGGACGTCTTTCGTCAAGTGGTCGGCGGCGTTGCCCCGCGGCCCGTTCACGCACTCGGTGTCGTTGTTGAAGCTGCCACTGGAGTCGACGAAGACGAACACCGGTGCCGCACCGCCGTGCGCCTTTGCGTAGCCGTCGATCACGGGAATCGCATTGCCGGTGCGCATCCAGTTGGTCGGGTTGCTGAACTCGCCTGCGATCATCATCACCGCGGGCAGCTTGGGCGGCACGGCGCCGGCGAACCAGGCCGGCGGAAGATAGACGTACTCGCGGCGGTGCTTGAAACCGCTACCGTTGTCGGGAATGTCGACCGGTATCACCTTGCCGGTGTCGGGGTGGGTATTGCGCAGTCCGGGAAGGTCGTTGGCGTCGATCTGGTCCGGGAGCGGGCCGACCGTAAGGTCTCCCCAGGCCTTCTGCACCGACGGGTAGTAGCCGACCCACTGGTTGAGCACCACGAGGGTACAGATCAGGGTCAGGGGAATCGCCACGACGGATAGCCCGCGCCGCCACCACGGTGCGTCCCGAAATCCCAGTACCGCCAGGGCGATCGAGCAGGCACAGAGGGCGGTCCACACCCACAGCGTGAACGGCGCGGGGTCCGACGCCAGCCCCTCGGAGTTCATGTACGTCCGCGCGGCGAGCGCGGCGACCACGCCCACGCCGACGCTCGCCGGTATCCACACCATGCGCCACCGTCGGCCCCGCCATCCGATGGCGGCGAGCAGAACGATGATCGTGAGGATCTCGATGGTGATCGGAAGCCACCCGCCGAGCAACGAGACGCCATGGCCAAACTTGTTGAAGTCGGGGTCCGGAAGCCTCGGCATTTGGATCGGATCGGGGACTGGGGGTGACGGCGGTGTCGGTGCGTTCGGCGGCACCCGGTAAGTCTGACGGGCCTACCTATGAAAGCTCTGTCAGGTCCTCGCCGCGGCACGCTCGACGTCGAGGAGTTGTTCACCGCGCCGTTCGTCGTCGTAGGCCTTGCGCCCCCCGCGCAGCCCGAACAAGCGCTTGGAGATGAGTAGGTAGATCACGGCGGCCACGTTGATCGCGAACGTCAGCGCACGGGTCAGGGTGATGCCCTTGGTGAGGTCGTGCACCTCCAACGGCAGGAAGATCGAGGTGGCCACCACCGCGAAGTACTCGCCCCACCGTTTGAGCAACCACAGCCCGACGCCTTCGACGAGTTCGAGCGCGGCATACGCGGCCAGCGCGAGCGTCAGCAGCGCGAGGGTCGACGGCTTGGCCGCCAACGCACGTTCCAGCTCGTGGATCGCGGTCATCTGATCGACCTTGAGCCCGGAGCTGCGCAGCAGCGGCAGGTCGCGGTCGAGTGCGGCCTGGATGGAACCCTGCGCGCCGTGGAACTTCCACACCGCCCAGGCCGCGAGCGCGATGAGCACCGCCCGGATCCAGCGTTCCACCGCGAGCGCGCGGATGATGATGGCCTGACGTAAAGCCTTGCCCCGGAGCACCAGCGGTGCGTCCTCCGCGCGGCCGCGGCCGTGGGGTGGGCCGAGGATGAACTCTCCACAGCGCAGGCAGCGCCACACCTCGCCAACTCCGGACGTACCGCTGAGCCGCTCGGCGAGCGCGGCGTCGTCGGGCGCGTAGGTGATGTGCCCGCGGCGAGCGCAGGTGCGCAACTCCCACCCGTTGACTCCGAGAAGTCCGTGCATGGCCGTTGTGCTCCTTATGCCGGGGAGCTGATCATTCAACATGCCGTGCAAGAATTCGCCAAGGCGTGGTCCACAGAATCTTGGTATGACGCCCCACCCGCTTCGTTCTGACCGCAGGCCTCGTCCTGTTCGCCCTCACCGCGTGTTCGACGACCACTCCGGCCACGCCGCCGACCGCTGCGGGCACGTCGGTCGCGAACCCGGCCGGCAGCTGCCAGGTCAACCCGGCCACCGCACCCGTGCCGACCGCCACCGCGTTCCAGTCGGTGCCCACGGCGGACACGATCTCGGTCGCCATGAGCGCCATCCCCTCGAACACCGTCACGCCCGGCAGCGCCCCGACCGAGGTCGACGTCACGCTGTGCAACGACTCCCCGGTCTCCTATCCGGCGGTCGACGTCGTGATCGTGCTGGACCACTGCAGCTGTGCCCCGAACCCGAACTCGATCGCGAAGGGCACCATCGAGCGCTTCGACGCGGCGACCGGCGACTGGACGCAGATGGACCATCCGTCCGCGGGCACGGGCACGGACTACCTCGTCACGTCGACGAACGTGCAGCCGCTGCCGAAGGGCAAGACCGTGACGCTGCGGTACCGGATCGCGCTCGACGCCTCCATGACCGCCGTCATTCCTGACGGCCCTTACGAGATCGGCAGCGCGGGAAAGCAATTCACCGCCGCCGCGCCGGTGTCTGCGCCGACGGCGACCGGACAAACCGAGCTGCCCTTCACCGGCCTCAAGAACCCGGGAAGGGCGGCGCTCGACGCCGCGGGCGACGTCTACGTCGTCGACGGGGGCAACAACCGGGTGCTCAAGCTGGCGGCAGGCTGACGAGGTCAGCGCTCGCTGGCCGCACAGGCGCAGTCGAATCCTGCCTCAAGACCGCGCGGCAGATCGCGACCGCGAAAGAGACCGCTGGCGCGCGTGGTCGACGACAGCGCGTCGGCCGCAAGGATCATCGCCGCGCCGGTCCACGTGGTGCGCTCCTCGGGCCACCGCTTGCCGTCGGCGAACACCAGACCGGTCCAGTACGAGCCGTCGGTCTCGCGCAGGTGGTGCATGTTCGCGAACTGTTCGTGCGCGCGCGCCGAGTCCCCAATGGCGTCCAGCGCCATCACCAATTCGCAGGTTTCCGCGCCGGTCACCCACGGCCGATGGTCGATGCAGCGGATGCCGAGGCCCGGCACGACGAACTCGTCCCAACGAGAGTCGATGCGCGCCCTGGCTGCATCGCCGCGCAACGCTCCGCCGAGCACCGGGTAGTACCACTCCATCGAATGGGAATCCTTGGTGACGAACGACTCTGGGTGTTCGGCGATCGCGTGACCGAGGCTGCCGACGGCCACCTCCCACTCCGGTTGCGACTCCCCGAGGTAGTCCGCCAGCGCCAGTGCGCACCGGATGCTGTGGTAGATGCTGGCGCACCCGGTCAGCAGAGCCTCCGGCAGGATTCCGTCATCGCTTCTGGCCCAGGCGATCTCGCCACCGTCGAGCTGCAGCGTCAGGACGAAGTCGATGGCCCTGCTCACCACCGGCCACATCACTTCGGCGAACCAGCGATCCCGCGTGACCAACACGTGGTGCCACACACCGGTTGCCACGTAGGCACAGAAGTTGCTGTCGCTGTTGCCGTCCTCCACCACTCCGTTGCGGAGCTGGATCGGCCAGGAGCCGTCGGCGCGCTGCTCGATGCGACACCAGTCGAACCCCGCGCGCGCCTGCTCCCAGAGTCCGGCGACCGTCAGCGCCATCGCGTTCTCGACGTGATCCCACGGATCGGTGTGGCCGCCGTCGAACCACGGCAACGCACCAGAGGACTCCTGGGTCGCGGCGATCGACTCCGCGGTCTGGCGGCACTGCGCAGGCGTCAGAACGCCTGGGATACCAGGGATCTCATGAGACCTCAATGACCCACCGCCGGCTTCTGGAAATACAATGCGACGCTCTTGCCGATCAGCGGGTTGAGCGCCGCCTCGGCGTTGCGGGTCAGCCAAGGCCGCGACATCATGTCCCAGACCAGCAGCTTGTGGTAGGCACTCACCGCGGGGTGATTCGGCTTGTCAACGCCCACAGCGCATTTCAGCCACCAGAACGGTGAGTGCAGCGCGTGCGCGTGGTGCCGATGGTCGAAGCGCATACCGCGGGCGGCGATCTTGGCGTGCAGTTCGTCGGCCCGGTAGATCCGGATGTGGCCGCCCTCGTTGGCGTGGTACTCGTCGGACAGCAGCCAGCAGACCTTCTCGGGCAGCCAGCGCGGCACTGTGACCGCCAGCATCCCGCCCGGCTTGAGCACCCGGACGAGCTCGTCGATCGCGCGGTCGTCGGCCGGGACGTGCTCCAGGATCTCCGATGCGATGACGCAGTCGAACGACCCGTCGTGATACGGCAGGTCCAGCGCGTCACCCTTGACCGCCTCGGCCGTGGCCGAGGCGGGCGCCTCCCCCTGCCGCTGCATGGCCTGCAGGATCGCGTCGACGTCGTTGAGCCCCTCGCCGTCCTGATCGAAGGCGATTACGTCGGCGCCCCGGCGGAACGCCTCGAAGGCGTGCCTGCCCGCGCCGCAGCCGACGTCGATGACCGACGTTCCGGGACCGATGCCCAGCCGGTCGAAGTCGACGGTCAGCACGAGGTGGTCCGCGTCATGGCCTGCTCGTACACCGACACCGTCTGCGCGGCAACGGATTCCCAGCTGAACACGTCGACGGCGCGGCGGCGGCCCGCGGCGCCGAGGCGGCGCAGCTCCAGCGGTGAGTCGAGCAGTTCGCCCAGCACCGCGGTCAGGTCGTCGACGTCGGCGGGCCGAACCAGCCGGGCGCACTCACCGTCGGTGCCGACCACCTCGGGCAGCGCGCCCGCACGGCTGGCGACGATCGGGGTGCCGCTGGCCATCGCCTCGACGGCGGGCAGGGAGAAACCTTCGTAGAGCGAGGGGATGCAGGCCACTTCGGCCGACGACAGCAGGCCGGCCAGTTCGGCGTCGCTGATGCCGTTGCAGCTGTGCACGATGTCGGAGATGCCCAACTCGGCGATCAGCTTCTCGGTGGGCCCGTTGGGTTCGAGCTTGCTGACGAGCTGGACGTCGAGATCGCGCTCGACACGAAGCCGGGCCACGGCGTGCAGCAGGTGGCTGACGCCCTTGAGCGGCACGTCGGCGCTGGCGATCGCGATGATCCGGTTGCGCACCCGGTGCTCGGCGGGCCGGAACAGTTCGGTGTCGACGCCCAGGGGCACCACGTGCAGCTGGCTCGGCGATACGCCGAAGTCCTCGGCGATGTCGGCGGCAGACGTGGTGGACACGGTCAGCAGTTCGGGGATCTGACGGGCCACCTCCTTCTGCATCTCGGCGAAGCCATACCACCTGCGTACCAACGGTTTCCGCCACCACTTGGCCGCGGCGACGTCGAGCACGCGGTCGCGCGTGATGGGGTGGTGCACGGTGGCGACCACGGGCAGACCGAGTTGGGCGATGTCCAGCAGTCCGGTGCCAAGGCTCTGGTTGTCGTGCACGACGTCGAACTCGTCGCGGCGCTCGGCGAGGATGCGGGCGACCCGCAGGCAGAACGTCCGCGGCTCGGGGAAGCCCGCCGTCCAGGTGGTCATCAGCTCGAGCATGTCGATGCGGTCGCGGATCTCGCTGGGCCGCGGGACGCGGAACGGGTCGGGCTCGCGGTAGAGGTCAAGGCTCGGCACCTTGGTGAGCCGCACCCTTGGGTCGAGACCGCCGGGGTAGGGCTGACCGGAGAAGACTTCGACGTCGTGGCCGAGTTCAACGAGACCGCGGCTGAGGTGGCGGACGTAAACACCCTGCCCACCGCAGTGCGTCTTGCTCCGGTAGGACAGGAGGGCAATCCGCATGGTCAGTTCACCAGGGCCAGAGTCGATGGCAGAGCTCTGGACATGTGTCCAGACTATAGTTTGACGGGCTAGCCACCGCAACGCGACCCCGGTCGGCGCCCCTCACTTGGCCGGCGGGAAGCCACCCGTCGCGACGGGTCCCCATCGGGTCGGAGTGACTCTGATCAGGCACTTTCCCTGGTCGACCATCGCGCGTCGATACTCGTCCCAATCGGAGTGCTCGCCCGCGACCGCACGGAAGTAGTCGACCAGCGGTTCGACGGCTTCTGGCAACAGCACCACCTCGGCGTCACCGTCGACCTGGACGTAGGGGCCGTTGAACTCGTCGGACAACACGGTCACGCTGGCGCGGGGATCGCGCCGCAGGTTCACCGACTTCGCCCGCTGCGGGTAGCTGGCGATCACGATCCGGCCTTCGCCGTCCACGCCCGCAGTCACCGGTGAACTCTGCAACGAGCCGTCGGCGCGGTAGGTGGTCAGAATCATGCGATGCCGCGGCCGGACGAAGTCGAGCAGTTCGGGGAGTTCGACGGTGTCGGCGGTTGCGAGTTTTCGGGCCATGACCTCCACCGTATCGAGTCGGCTCAGCCCGACTTGCGCCGCAGCGTCCAGGCCGGGATCCAGTGCGTGACGGACCTGCGTTGCGCGCCGTAGGCGACCTCGTAGGTGACCCATCCCCACCAGTACCCCTGCTCGCACAGACCCCAGCAGCTCAGCCGTCCCTCGACGACGGCGTGCATCTGCAGGCCCGTCGGGTGGTACCCACCCGCGCGGTGCGGCTCGCGCGGGAACACCGCCGCAAGGTCGACGAGCACCGCGACCGGCGGCTCGACCCGGCGAAACGCCTCTTGGACGGGCTGGCCGTGGTAGCCGATCGACTGGAGCTCACCCACTTATCGATCATATGTTCGATTGGTCTCGGCTGGGGAGGACGAAGGCAAACGCGCGCGGATACCCCAGTCCGGTCAGCCGGGCCGCCCGCACCGCATCGACGCCGACCGGCCGCACCGCACCCGACGAGGGCTCGTAGCAGCGCAGCACGTCCCCCTCCGCCTCCACGATCAGCACCCAGTGCCGTGGGATGAACCGGCCGACGAGCATGGCGACCGGCCACTGCGCGTCGACCTCGGCCAGCACGTCGGCCATCCCGTCCCTGGAGCCGCGACACGGCCGCCAGCCGTACCGCACGCCGTAGCGGGCGCTGTGCACACTCATCGCCCTGGCCAGGCCCATCGGCGTGGTGCCGAGCCTGCGCGGCCATACCCGGTTGATCTTGTCGTGCACCCGGCCCTGTTCACCGTCGAACCAGAGCCGGGCCGACGCGCCGCGACCGGTCAGCCTGCTTCGGTAGGCCGGATCGAGCAGCGCGCCCGCCACCACGGCAACGGCCGGACCGCACGTCACGCCGTCGCGCTGCCGAAGGTGCAGGGCCGCGAGCTTCATCGAAGATCAGGCTAGGCCGATATCGGCCTGGCGCAGGCCCGATCCGCCCTAGGCTTTCGGCCATGCGACTCTCCACACGTAACCAGCTCACCGGCACCATCACCGAGGTCACGCTCGGCGCAGTGATGGCCACCGTGAAGGTCCGCCTCGACGGCGGCGACCAGATCGTCACGGCGTCGATCACCAAGGACGCCGCAGAGGACCTCGGCCTGGCGGCCGGCAAGGCCGCGACGGTGTTCATCAAGTCGACCGAGGTGGCCATTGGGGTCGAGTAAGAGGTGACGTTCCGCGATCTGCACTACGGCGATCTACCGCTGGTGCTGCCCAACGCCTGGGACGTGCCATCGGCGCTCGCGCTGCTCGAGGCGGGGTTCACCGCGATCGGGACGACGAGCTTCGGCGTCGCCGCCAATCACGGTGCGCCCGACGGCAGTGGGTCGACGCGCGACGCGAACCTGCGGCTGGCCGCCGCCCTGCGCCCGCTGAACTGCCACCTCAGCCTCGACATCGAAGACGGTTACGCCGCCGACCCCGACGAGGTCGCCGACTACGTCGCCCTGTTACCCGTCGACGGGATCAACGTCGAGGACAGCACCAACGAGGCGTTGATCGACCCCGAGCTACACGCAGCCAAGGTCCGCGCGATCAAGGCACGCTCACCCGAGATCTTCGTCAACGCGCGAGTGGACACCTACTGGCTCGGCCAGGACGCGACGGTCGCCGACACCGTCGAGCGCGCCCGCCGCTACGTCGATGCAGGCGCCGACGGGATCTTCGTCCCCGGCATCTCCGACGCGGACGTGCTTCGCGCGCTCGTCCGCGCCATCGACCGGCCGCTCAACGTGCTCGCCGTGGCCGGCACGTCCCCCGTCGACCTCGCCGCGCTCGGGGTGCGCCGGGTCTCCACCGGCTCCCTGCCGTACCGCGCGGCGCTGCACGCGGCCGTGCAGGTCGCGGTCGCCACCCGGGCGGGGCTGACGTTTCCGGACGCGATCTCCTACGCGACGATGCAGGAGCAGCTGGTCCGGTACGTCGAACGGCGGATAGCGCAGGTAATTACCCGGTACCACTGGTTTCGCCTGGGTGATTTCTGGCAATATTACCGACGGGTAGGAACGGTTGCTCGAATTCGACCGAGGGGAATGCGCAATGGAGTCTTGGCAGTCGTTGGCGGCAGCCAACGAAGGTGGCGGCGCCGCCCTCGACCAGGTCATCGGCATGTCGGTCGCCGCCATGGTGGTGACCGGCGGCCTGTTGTGGATCGGCTACCTGCACCGCATGCGGCGCATCACCTGGCTCAAGAACCTCGCCGAGCGGCTGGGCACCAAGTTCAAGCGCCCACCGTGGGTGGCGCTGCAGGTCTTCCTGTTCACCGCGACGATCATCGCCGCGCTGTTCGGCTTCATCTGGGACGTCAGCCTGCACATCGGCAAGGGCCGCGATCCAGGGCCGCTGGCCAACCCGGCCCACTACTTCATCCTGTTCGGGCTGTTCCTGCTCTTCATCGCGGGCACGTTGGCGATCGTGCTGCCCTACGACAAACCGGGGCCTGCCGCCGTGCGCATCACCCGCACCTGGTTCGCTCCCGTCGGCGGCCTGCTGATGGCGATGTGCGGGCTCTACGCGTTGATCGGTTTCCCGCTCGACGACATCTGGCATCGCATCTTCGGCCAGGACGTCACGCTTTGGGGCCCAACCCATCTGATGCTGATCGGCGGCGCGGGACTCTCGCTGATCGCCGTGCTGCTGTTGGAGTACGAGGGCAGACGGGCCATGGGGCCCGAGCGTCGAAGACGACACCATGGTTCCTCAAATTGCTGCGGTATCTGTCGTTTGGCGGTCTGTTCATCGGGCTGTCGGTGTTCCAGATCGAGTACGACTTCGGAGTCGAGCAGTTCCGGCTCGTGCAGCAGCCGATGATGATCGCCGCCGCTGCCGCCCTCGCTGCGGTGGCTGCCCGGCTCGTGCTCGGCCGCGGTGCTGCGTTGATCGCCGCGGCGCTGGCGATCGTCCTGCGCGGCGGGGTGTCGTTGATCGTCGGACCGATCCTCGGTGGACCGACCAGCTGGTTCGCCCTGTACCTAGGCCCCGCACTGGTGGTGGAACTGATCGGGCTGACGCCACTCGTCAAGCGCCCCATCCTGTTCGGCGCGGTCGCGGGCCTCGGCGTCGGCACCGTGGGGCTGTGGCTGGAGTCGTTCTGGATCGAAGCGGTCTACCGCTACCCGTGGCCGACCAGCATGTGGCCGGAGGCCCTCGGCATGGCGGTGCCGGTGGCCATCGGGATGGGAGTGTGCGGTGGCCTGCTGGCGATGGTGCTCACCGGCCAGAAGCTGCCCCGGCCCGCCGTCGGCATCACCGCGGTGGTGTTGACCGTCCTGGTCATCGGCGGCGCGGTCGCCAACGGCCTGCGCACCACCGTGCCCGAGAATGCCAGCGCCACAATCGCATTGACCGACCTACCAAGTGACAGCGGCCAACGGGTGGTCTCGGCGGACGTGCGGATCACCCCTGGCGACCTGATCAGTGACGATCCCGAGTGGGTGACGATCCTCTCCTGGCAGGGCGGCATCGCCAACGACCGCGGGCTGGCCATCGACAAGCTCGAGCGCGTCGGTGCGGGGCACTACCGGTCGACACAACCGATCCCCGTCTGGGGGTCGTGGAAGACGCTGCTGCGGGTCCAGGACGGCCACACCATGGCGGGCGTGCCGATCTTCCTGCCCGCCGACCCCGGCATCGGTGCGGTGGAGACGCCCGCGCTTGCGTCGAGCACGCGCCCGTTCGTTCAGGAGATCACCATCCTGCAGCGTGAGCGCAACCTGAACCACCCGTCGTGGTTGTTCACCGCGGCGTCCATGGTGGTGCTGTTCTGCACGCTGGTGCTGATCGCCGCGCTGACCTGGGGTGCGGGACGGATCAACGCACGCGAGTCGTACACCGAGGCCACCCCCAAGCAACCGGTGCCGCAGGGGTGACGACACCCGTGGACGGTCGTTGCCGACCACACGCTGCTGCTGGCGCTCCCCGCGTTCGCGCCCGCCGTCGTCGTCGTGGCCGTCGTGGTGTTCGTGGCCATGCGCGACCGCCGCAACAAGGCCGAGGAGAGCGCCGAGGAGAGCGATGCGGCGGCTCAGCGTGAGAACGAGGCCGCCAGCGACCATGATGGTTCCCCGTGACGAACCGCAACATCCTCAGGACATTGACCGCACTCACCGCCGCCGCACTGCTCGCCGCAGGCTGCGGTGGCTCGACGGGCCCTGACGTCACCACCAGCACGCCCGGTGGTGCGCCCGCGTCGACGGATGCGCCGCAGATGTCGGACCAGCAGGCGCCGCCGGCCAGGCTCGTCATCGACGTCACCATCAAGGGCGGTGAGGTGACCCCGACCAACGCAGAGCTGCAGGCCAAGGTGGCGCAGACCATCGTGGTCCGGGTCAACAGCGATGCCGTCGACCAGTTGCACGTGCACTCCACCCCCGAGCACACGTTCAACGTCGAGGCCAAGCCCGCCCAGTCCTTCCAGTTCACGGTCGACCGTGCCCGGCAAGGTCGACATCGAACTGCACCAACTGAACAAGATCATCGCGACCGTCACGGTGCAGTGATCGGCGATCGGTCGACGGCGGTCCTGGCCCACGGTCTTGGCGGCTCCTCCGATCTTCCGATCCCCTACACCTACGCGCTGATCGGCGCGGCATGGGCGCTGACGTTCACCTTCGCGGTGGTCGCGCTCGCGTGGCGGCGGCCGCGCTTCGACCCGGCCAAGCCCGGCCGCCCGCTGCCCGCGAAACTCGCGGCGGTGATCGATGCGCCGGCCACCCGGTGGGCCGCCGCGATGGTCGCGCTGCTGTTCGCGATCTGGGTGGCGGTCGGCGCGGTCTTCGGTCCGCAGAACAACCAGAATCCGTTGCTCGGTGTCTTCTACGTACTGATGTGGGTCGGCCTGGTTGCGCTGTCGCTGGCGGTCGGGCCGGTCTGGCGCGCGATCTCGCCGGTGCGCACCGTGTACCGGCTGACGCCCCTGTCGCGCAGGCCCGCTCCGACGACCTACCCACCCAGGTTGGGGTACTGGCCCGCCGCGTTGGGCCTGTTCGCCTTCGTGTGGCTGGAGCTGGCCAGCCCCGACCCGGGATCGCTTGCCGCGGTGAAGATCTGGCTGCTGCTATACCTGGCGGTCACGCTCGCGGGCACGCTGGTCTTCGGCGTCCGGTGGTGCGCGCGGGCCGACCCGTTCGAGGTCTACGGCGTGGTCGCGTCGCGCTTGTCGCCCATGCGCCGCAACCCCGACGGCCGGATCGCGATCGGCAACCCGTTCGATCACCTCCCCTCGATGCCGGTCCGGCCCGGCACGATCGCGGTGCTGGCCGTGCTGCTGGGGTCGACCGCGTTCGACAGCTTCTCCGCGATGCCGCAGTGGCGCAACTTCGTCGACGCCCATGCGGATTCGATGCCGCTTGGCGCCGTCGCGATCCGCACCGCAGGCCTGCTGTGTTTCGCCGCGGTGGTCGGCACCACGTTCTGGCTCGCGGCGCGCGCCGTCGGCGGAGTGGACCGCACGAAGCGACGCGAACTGCCGGGTCTGATGGCGCACTCGCTGATCCCGATCGTCATCGGCTACGTGTTCGCGCACTACCTGACCTACCTCGTCGAGCGCGGTCAACAGACCGTGATCCAGCTGGCCGACCCGCTCGGCCGCGGCTGGAACCCGTTGGGGCTCGGCGACGCTCAGGTGGCCTACGTGTTGTCCATGCATCCCGCGGTGCTGGCCACGCTCAAGGTGTGCTTCGTGCTCGCCGGCGCACGTCGCGGGTGTGGTCGCCGCGCACGACCGGGCATTGCGGCTCCTGCCGAAAGGCCATCAGGTGACCGGCCAGCTGGCGATGATGCTGGTGATGGTCGGCTACACGTTCACCGGGCTCTACCTGCTGTTCGGCGGCTAGCATCCGTCATCCGGCGGCGGGTCGTCGTCCAGCAGTTCGTGGTCGTGGTGGATGTGGTTGACGTCGGGTGGGTCGTCGCCGATGGACCAGGCCAGTCGTCCGTCGGAGGTGACGGTGGTGGTGGCGTGCCCATCGGTGACCATCTGGTGGTCGGATCCGCAGGCGAAGTGCAGCTTGTCGGCGTCGGTGGCGCCGTCGGGGTTCCAATCCGGGGTGTGGTGCACTTCGCAGTCGTAGCCGCGGACGGTGCAGTCGGGCCGGGTGCAGCCATGGTCACGGCCGTGGCAGACGATGCGTTGATCGGCGGTCGCGATGCGGGTGCTGCGCCCCAGGTAGATGGGCCGCTCGGAATGCCCCTCGAACACCGTCAAGTAGTGAATGCTGTTGGCGGCCATCCGGATCAGGTCCCGCATCGGCAGTGACGAGCCGCCGCCCGTGCGCGCCGGAGCCGGCATCGGCACGTCCGGATCCACCATCGCGCGCGCGGCCTGCTCCAACTGCTCCACGGTCGCGGTGGCGATGACGGTCACCCGGATCCCGCGGTGAGTACCCAGGTTTCCCGATTCGATGCCCGCGCGCAGCCCCAACACCAACGCGTCGTGCAACCGTTGCGGGCCGCTGCGGGTATCGATTTGCGCATCGACCACCATCTGTTCGGCACCCGGGACGTGATGGCCCGGCCGCACCGCCGCCCCGAGGGTTTCGACGTACGCCCGTCCTTCGGGGGTGACCCATCCGGACAGTCGGCTCATCCCATCCGGGCCTTGGCGGCCCAACGTCATCGAGCGCCGATTCATCCGATCGCGGTCGTCGAACAGCCCGTCCGGATTCAGGGTGTCGGCGATGCGCCGCCCGACGATCGCGACGAAGGCGGCGTCCCGCTCACGGGCATGGCGCACCAGCGTGCGTTCCGCCCGATCCTTGTGCTCGGCGGCGGCCGCCGGGAGCACGTCGAGGGCGTGACACACCTCCCGGATGTGATCCTCACCGACCGCGCCGGCCTCGACCGCATCAGCCAGCGTCGGCAACTCCGGCGGCAGCGGGGTGCTGGTCAGCGTGCGCCGCGCGGTGATGCGGGCCGCGACCCGGAACCGGCGCCGTACCTCGGCGGGCGCGATGCGCAACCGACGGGCCAGCACGTCGCGCACCTTCACCCCGGCCGGCAATGCCGGATCATCGACCCCGTCGGGCGGATCGGCGACCTCACCGAACAACCGGTAGGCCAATCCACGGTTGACTCGCTGCTGAGTCTCCAGCCGCTCGGCCACCTCGACCCGAAACGCGTTGCCCACCAAATCCGTTGACGTCTCTCGCAAGCGACCCAACGCCGCATCGATCGCCTCGAGGTCCGCGGCCACCCGGGCACGCGCCACCTCGGCGGTGAGGAACGGGCGATCAGCGGACACACCTCCACGTTAATCGCACATACGTTCGAGAAACAGCTCACAATGCCTGGTTGTGGATGAAACCGCGACTGTGGATAACTGCCTACGGCGCTCGATAAGGTGGCCGCATGCGCGCATTGATCGTCGCCGACGTCCAGAACGACTTCTGTGAGGGCGGCTCCCTGGCCGTCGAGGGCGGCGCCGACGTCGCGCGGGGCATCACCGAGCTGCTCACCGATCACCACTACGACCACGTCGTCGCGACGAAGGACTACCACATCGATCCCGGCAGCCACTTCTCCGACGACCCCGACTACCGCGACTCCTGGCCACCGCACTGCGTCGTCGGCTCCTCCGGCGAGGACTTCCACCCGGCGTTCGACGCGACGCCCGTGGAGGCGGTCTTCCACAAGGGCCAATACTCGGCGGCCTACAGCGGGTTCGAGGGCTCGCACTCCGAGGACGGCACGACGCTGACCGACTGGCTGCGGCAGCGCGACGTCGACGCGGTAGACGTCGTCGGCATCGCCACCGACTACTGCGTCAAGGCGACGGCGGCCGATGCGGTCGCCGCCGGTTTCACCACCCGGGTCCTGCTGGACCTGACCGCTGGGGTGTCACCGACGACGACCGCGGAGGCCGTCGAAGCGCTACGCGCCTCTGGCGTCGCGATCGCCTAGCCGCGGACCTGCTGCGCCGCGGCCACCATGTGCTGCAGCGACGCCGTCGCCTCGTCGGTGTTGCGCGTCTTCAGCCCGCAGTCCGGGTTGACCCAGAGCCGTTCGGCGGGAACCGATTTCAGCGCCTCGCGCAGCGACGTCACCATCTCGTCGGCACTGGGCACGCGCGGTGAGTGGATGTCGTAGACGCCCGGTCCGACGCTGTTGGAGAAGCCCGCCGCGTTGAGGTCGGGCAGCACCTCCATGTGCGAACGCGCCGCCTCGATCGACGTCACGTCGGCGTCCAGGTCGGCGATCGCCCCGATCACCTCACCGAACTCCGAATAGCACAGGTGCGTGTGGATCTGGGTCGAGTCCGCAACCCCCGACGTCGACAAGCGGAACGCATCCACCGCCCAGCGCAGGTAGTCGCTCTTGTCCTTGGACCGCAGGGGCAGCAGCTCGCGCAGGGCGGGTTCGTCGACCTGGATGATCGCGATGCCCGCGGCCTGCAGGTCGATCGTCTCGTCCCGGATGGCCAGCGCCACCTGCGCTGCGGTATCGGCCAGTGGTTGATCGTCGCGCACGAACGACCACGCCAGGATGGTCACCGGACCGGTGAGCATGCCCTTGACGGGCTTGTCGGTCAGCGACTGTGCGTAGCTGATCCACTCGACCGTCATCGGATGCGGGCGGCTCACGTCGCCGTAGAGGATCGGCGGCCGCACGCACCGGCTGCCGTAGGACTGCACCCAACCGTTCTGCGTCGCGAAGAACCCCTCGAGTTGCTCCGCGAAGTACTGCACCATGTCGTTGCGTTCCGGCTCGCCGTGCACCAGGACGTCGAGGCCGAGCCGCTCCTGCAGGGCGATGACCGCCTCGATCTCCGCCTTCATCCGGTTGACGTACTCGCCCTGGTCGATCTCCCCGGACCGCAGCGCCGCACGCGCGATGCGAATGGCCGAGGTCTGCGGGTACGAGCCGATGGTCGTGGTCGGAAGGGCAGGCAGGTGCAGCCGGTCGTTCTGCGCCGCCCGCCGCTGCTCGGCCGGACCACGTTTGGTGCCCGACGCCACGATCGACGAGATGCGTGAGCGGACCTGCCCGTTGTCGAGGCGCGGGTCGGCTTTGCGCGACGCGATCGCCGCGTTGGACGCGGCGACCTCGGTCGCGATGGCGTCACCCCCGTCGCGCAGGCCGCGCGCCAGCGTCACGACCTCGGCGACCTTCTCGGCTCCGAATGCCAGCCAGCTGCGCAGCGCATCGTCGAGGTCGGTCTCCGGGTCGAGCGAATACGGCACGTGCAAGGTCGAGCACGACGTGGAGACCGCAACGGCACCCGCACTTCCCAGCAGGGTCGCCAATGTGCCGAGCGCCGACTCCAGATCGGTGCGCCAGATGTTGCGGCCGTCGACGACGCCCGCGACGACGGTTTTGTCCGCCAGCTCGGGCACCGCGGCCACCGACGCGGCGCCACCGGCGACCAGGTCGACGCCGATCGCCTCGACCGGGGTCCGCGCCAGGGCGGGCAGTGCGTCGGTCAGCTCGCCGAAGTACGTCGCGACGAACAGCGCGGGCCGCTTCGCCAACCCGCCCAGCAGCCCGTAGGTGCGCTCGGCCAGTTGCGCGGCGTTGTCCAGGATGTCGGTCACCAGGACGGGTTCGTCGAACTGCACCCAGTCGACGTCTTCGTTCGCCAGCAGCTCGAGCAGGTCCGCGTACACGGTGACGAGCTCGTCGAGCCGGCCGATCGGAGCACCCGCACCGCCGACCGCCTTGCTCAGCGCCAGGAACGTGATCGGTCCGACGATCACCGGCCGCGCCGGCACACCCTGCTCACGTGCTTCCGTCAGCTCGCCGAGCACCTTGGCGGGGTCGAGCGCGAACCGGGTGTCCGCGCCGATCTCGGGAACCAGGTAGTGGTAGTTCGTGTCGAACCACTTGGTCATCTCCAGCGGCGCGATCTCGTCGTTACCCCTGGCGGCGGCGAAGTAGCGGTCGAGGTCAGCCGAATCACCGGAGCCGACGTCGGCGACCCGTGGCGGCAGGGCACCCACCAGCACCGCGGTGTCGAGCACGTGGTCGTAGTACGAGAAGGTGTTCACCGGAACGGAATCGAGGCCGGCGGCGACCAGCTGTTGCCACGTGTCGCGGCGCAGCGTCGCGGCGACGGTCTCGAGCTCGGCGCGGTCGATGCGGCCTGCCCAGTACTTCTCCACGGCCCGCTTGAGCTCGCGGTTGGGCCCGATGCGCGGGGATCCGGTGATGGTGGTGGAAAATGTGTCTGAGACGGTCATTCTGGCGTCCTTCATTGGCACGGGATGGTCACCGCCAACGGACGTCGAGCCGAGTGCGGTCATCTCCTAGGAGTAACCGCTTCGGCCACTGCCCATTCCACGAGGCGATGAACCACTCGCAGGCATGCACGAGGACTCGTGCTCCTAATGGCCGTGGCTTCCCAGCCGCAGATGTCCTGCGAACCAGTGCCGATGACGGCGGTCGTTCCTGCTTACCGCTGCGGGACAGTCCCGGATTCTCACCGGGTTCCCTCTTGCGATGTCGGCGCCGGGCTCAGGGGCCCAACGTCGACAAACCAGCTGCGTTGCGCGAGCCTACCCGGGGGCGGTTGGGTCGACGGGCCTGCCAGTCCAGTTCGGCGGCCGACGCTCCAGGTACGCGCGCATCGCCTCGCGTGAGTCGGCGTGCCCCATCACCGCGAGGTGGATCTCCGTTTCGCGGGCGCCGACGGCGTCGCGGTCCAAGTCGAACGAATCCCACAGCAGCCGTTTGCTGGCCGCCACCGACATGGGCGCGGTGTTCTCGGCGATGTCGTGCGCCAGCTCCAGCGCTGTGGGCAGCACCGCTGGTGCGTCGAGCACCCGACTGCCCAGCCCGAGCGCGACGGCGCGGTGCCCGTCGAACGTGGCGCCGGTCAACAGGATCTCGGCGGCATTCGCGATGCCGATCATGCGGGGCAGCACCCAATGCGAATACGCGTCGCCAACGACGCCGCGGCGCACTTGAACTACGCCGTACCTGGCGTCGGCGGCGAAGAATCGGATGTCGCACTGCAACGCCAGGGTCAGGCCGAGGCCCAGCGCGTGACCGTTGACGGCGGCGATCACCGGTTTGCTCAGCGACCAGGCGGGCACGTCGACGCCCGCCGCGGTGAAGCCGGGCCCTGGCGCCTCGAAGGTGCGGTCGCCCCCGGCGAGGTCGGCCCCCGCACAGAACGCGGGCGGAGTCCCGGTCAGCACCACCACGCGGACGGCGTCGTCGTGATCGAGTCGCACGTAGACATCGGCCAACTCCTCGCGCATACCGTCACCAATCGCGTTGCGCTGATCGGGCCGGTGCAGCGTGACGGTAACCACACCGCCATCGACGGTAGTTTGCAATGTTCGGTAACTGGGCAGATCAGGACGGGTGACCAACGGTTTCGCCTCCAATTCGAGCGTCTCGCCCGCCATGCTCCCGCACCCGCCTGCCCCGTATCGTCGCCTTGATCGGTTCCCAGCCACGGAGGAAGGGTGCATCTTGACCGCAGCCGCGAGTCGGAACGTCGTCGCCCAGGAGATCTGGCGCGGCAAGGCCTATCCGCTCGGCGCCACCTACGACGGCTCCGGCACCAACTTCGCGGTGTTCAGCGAGGTCGCCGAGCGCGTCGAGCTGTGCCTGTTCGGTGACGATGGAGCGGGACGGCTCGTCGAGACCAGGGTGGTCCTGCCCGAGGTGGACGGGTTCATCTGGCACGGCTTCATGCCGGGCATCGAGCCGGGCCAGCGGTACGGCTACCGGGTGTACGGGCCCTACGACCCTCACGCCGGCCCGCGATGCAACCCGAACAAGCTCCTGCTGGACCCCTACGCCAAGGCCATCGAGGGCACCTTCGAGTGGAATCAGACGCTGTTCGGCTACAACTTCGGCGACGAGGACAGCCGCAACGACGACGACTCCGCGGCGAGCATGCCGAAGTCGGTGGTGATCAACCCGTTCTTCGACTGGGGCGTCGACCACCCGCCCAAACACGAGTACGCCGACACCGTGATCTACGAGGCCCACGTCAAGGGTTTGACCGCGACGCACCCCGACATCCCCGAACAGATCCGTGGCACCTACTCCGCCGTCGCGCACCCCGCGATCGTCGATCACCTCAAGTCGCTTGGCGTCACCGCGATCGAGCTGATGCCGGTGCACCACTTCGCCAACGACTCGACGCTCATTGACAAGGGGTTGTCGAACTACTGGGGTTACAACACCATTGGGTTCTTCGCGCCCGATCCGAAGTACAGCAGCAGCGCCACGCCCGGCGGACAGGTCCAGGAGTTCAAGGCCATGGTCCGCGCGCTGCACGAGGCGGACATCGAGGTGATCCTCGACGTGGTCTACAACCACACCGCCGAGGGCAACCACAAAGGCCCGACGCTGTCGATGCGGGGTATCGACAACCCCGCGTACTACCGGCTCGTCGACGACGACAAGCGCTATTACATGGACTACACCGGCACCGGCAACAGCCTCAACGTCGGGCACCCGCACTCGTTGCAGCTGATCATGGACTCGCTGCGGTACTGGGTCACCGAGATGCACGTCGACGGCTTCCGGTTCGACCTGGCGTCCACCCTGGCCCGGGAGTTCTACGACGTCGACAAGCTCTCGACGTTCTTCGAACTCGTGCAACAGGATCCGACCGTCAGTCAGGTCAAGCTCATCGCCGAACCGTGGGACGTCGGTCCCGGTGGCTACCAGGTGGGCAACTTCCCGCCGCAGTGGACCGAGTGGAACGGCAAGTACCGCGACACCGTCCGCGACTTCTGGCGTAGCGAGCCGGCCACCCTCGACGAGTTCGCCTACCGGCTGACCGGGTCGGCCGATCTGTACGAGCACAACGCGCGGCGGCCGGTCGCGTCGATCAACTTCGTCACCGCGCACGACGGGTTCACCCTGCGCCGACCTGGTGTCCTACAACGAGAAGCACAACGAAGCCAACGGCGAGGACAACAACGACGGCGAGAGCCACAACCGATCGTGGAACTGCGGTGTGGAGGGGCCGACCGACGACGAGGACATCTCCGCGTTGCGGTCGCGCCAGCAACGTAACTTTCTGACGACTCTGCTTCTGTCCCAGGGCGTTCCGATGATCACGCACGGCGACGAACTCGGCCGTACCCAGGGCGGCAACAACAACGGGTACTGCCAGGACAACGCGGTCACCTGGATTGACTGGGCCAAGGCCGACGTCGACCTGCTGGAGTTCACCCGCACGGTGTCGGCGTTGCGCGCCGCCCACCCGGTGTTCCGGCGGCGGCGGTTCTTCAGCGGAAAGCCGGTGGGCAGGCGCGGGCAGGCGGGCCTACCCGACATCGCGTGGTTCGCCCCTGACGGTGACGAGATGACCGGAGAGGACTGGGGCGCCGGCTTCGCGAAGTCGGTCGCGGTGTTCCTCAACGGCCAGGGCATTCCCGATCTGGACACCAGGGGCCAGCGGGTGGTCGACGACTCGTTCCTGCTGTGCTTCAACGCGCATCACGAGCCGATCGAGTTCACCTTGCCGCCCAAGGAGTTCGGCGCGGCGTGGCGGCCGGTGATCGACACCGAGGCCGCCATCGCCGACACGCAGGAGCGGATCGCCGCGGCGGGCTCGGTGTCGGTGGGTGCCCGCTCGCTGATCGTGCTGGAGCCCGTGCCCGACCATTCTTGATCATTCGACGCGACCGTCGGCGCGGCTGGCCGGCAGCGTTTACATTCAGCGCCCTGGCGGAGGTCGGGGCGAAGCTCACCGAGCGGGAGTCCAACTGGAACTTCCTCGAGATCGTCGGAACGTGGGAGTTGCTGCTGAACGTTTCCCCCAGCTTGCTTAGTTACCTCTGCAACAGAGGTATTGTGGTTGGCGTGGACACCAGGACCGATCTCGCCGCCGAACTGCTCGGCACCGTGGGCCGGTTTCGCCGCAAGGCGCGCAGGGCGGGCGGCCCGCCCCCGATCGGAACGGGTCTGCCCGAGTCGCAGGCCGAGTTGCTCCGGCTCGTCGGCAGGCGGCCGGACATCTCGGTTCGGCATGCGGCAGAAGAACTCGGCCTCGCGCCCAACACCGCATCGACCCTGGTGTCACGACTGGCCGCCGACGGACTGCTGGTCCGCACCGTCGACCCGGACGACCGTCGCGTCGGCAGACTCCGTCTCACGGAGTCGGCCCAGCGCATCACCGACGAATCCCGCGCGGCCCGTCGGGCCGCCCTCGGCACCGCGCTCGAACGCCTGGACGACGGTCAGATCGACCGCCTGATCGAAGGCATGTCGGTGCTCGCCGAGCTCACCCGCCTACTTCACCAGGAGCAACCATGACCACTCCGGCGATCGACTGTCGGCACCTGCGGCACGACTACGGCCAGTTCACCGCGGTGGACGATCTGAGCCTGGAGGTCAGCGCGGGCGAGACGATGGGACTGCTCGGGCCGAACGGGGCCGGCAAGACCACCGTGGTGCGGGTGCTCACCACGCTCGACGCCCGTCCAGCACGGCGAGGTGCGCATCTTCGGACTGGACGCCCGCCGCGACACCATGGACATCCGGCACAACATCGGCTATGTGCCGCAACAGCTTTCGATCGAATCGGCGTTGACCGGCAGGCAGAACGTCGACCTGTTCGCCAGGTTGTACGACGTGCCACGCAAGCAGCGCCGCGAACGGGTCGACGAGGCCCTTGCCTCGATGCAACTGCTCGACGTCGCCGAGAACCTCGCCGGGACCTATTCCGGCGGCATGGTGCGACGGCTCGAGCTCGCGCAGGCCCTGGTGAATCGGCCATCGCTGCTCATCCTCGACGAACCCACCGTCGGCCTGGATCCCATTGCGCGCGACGGGGTCTGGTCACAGGTGGCACGGATGCAGGACGACTTCGGCATGACCGTGCTGCTGACCACCCACTACATGGAGGAGGCCGACGCGCTGTGCGACCGCGTCGCCCTCATGCACCACGGCGTGTTGCAGACCGTCGGTACGCCCGCCGACCTGAAGGCTGCGGTGTCACCGACGGCCAGCCTGGAGGACGTCTTCCGGCACCATGCGGGCTCCGACCTCTCGGAGGACGCCGCCAGGCAGGGCCTGCGCGAGATCCGTTCCAGCAGAAGGGTGGCCCGCCGTGTCAGTTGATGCAGCGCACGTCGAGCTGATCAGGGCGCCTCGCGGACTGAGGCGAGTCGGTGGACTGCTGCGTCGGATGGGCGCCTTCGCGCTCGTCGAAATGCAGAAGCTCACGCACGACCGCAGCGAGCTGTTCACCCGCATGGTGCAACCCGCCCTGTGGCTGTTGATCTTCGGGCAGACGTTCTCCCGGTTGCACGTGATCGACACCGGGAACGTGCCGTACCTCGCCTTCCTCGCGCCGGGCATCATCGCGCAGTCGGCGCTGTTCATCTCTATCTTCTACGGCATCCAGATCGTGTGGGACCGCGATGCGGGCATCCTGGCCAAGCTGATGGTGACACCCGCGCCCGCCTCGGCGCTCATCACCGGGAAGGCGTTCGCGGCGGGGGTGCGGTCGGTCGCGCAGGTCATCGGCGTGCTGGTGATCGCCTTCCTGATGGGAATCCAGCTCACCGCCAACCCGTTGCGCATCCTCGCCGCGATGGCGGTCGTCGTGCTCGGCTCGTCGTTCTTCGCGTGCCTGTCGATGACGTTGGCAGGTCTGGTCCGAAACCGCGACCGGCTGATGGGGATCGGCCAGGCCATCACCATGCCGTTGTTCTTCGCATCCAACGCCCTCTATCCGGTCGACGTGATGCCGCACTGGCTGCGCTGGCTTTCCGCGATCAACCCGCTCAGCTACGAGGTCAACGCGTTGCGCGCGCTGCTGCTCGGCATCCCGGGCAACACCTGGCTGGACATCGGGATCCTGGTGGTGGCCGCGGCTCTCGGTGTCGCGGTCGCCTCCACCCTGCTGCGCAGGCTGGTGCGGTAGTTACTTCGGCGACGACAGGTCGTACACCGTGGCGTCGCCCACCTGGGCCGAGCGGAAGTTCGCCGCCACCCACGTGGCGATGTCGGTGTGCGCGCGCCCGCGAGACCCAGGGCCATGTCGTCCCTTGTTGTTCGCGCTGACGTAGAACGCGACGCGATGGTGGGCGACGTCGTCCTGGAACTGGGCCAGCGTCGGCACCGGATCGGTCCCGGAGAAGCCGCCGATCGCCATCACAGCGGTGTTGGTGGACAACTCGAGTTCGGCTGCGGCCGAAGATCTTTCGATCGCGGCCGACCACCGCGTGGTGGTGGCCTCCAGCATGGCGTCCAGTTCCGGGCTGTCGGCTTCGCTGCCCCAGTTGCCGAAGCCGCGCGCGTTCGCCCGCGCCGGTCCGACCGACGGCCCGCCGCCCTGATGCGCCACCCCGACCGTCGCGACCGAATACGCCGCGGGCCCGGCCAGTGCGCCCGCCAGCGCGACGCCGAACAGCGCCACGACGACGCCGCGACGTGACCGGACCGCCAGCACCCCGAGCAACGCCAGCGAAGCCACCGCCGTCAGCGCCAGGATGGCCCACCGCAGGCCGGGAAGCCAGTCGGGGTTGCCTTCGAGCGTCCACCAACTCCACAGCCCCGTCCCGAGCAGCATCGCCGCCAGTCCGGTTCGGCACCAAAAGGTTTCACGGCGCGCCCACATCTGGGCGACCCCGATCGCGAACATCGCCGCGACCGCAGGGGCGATGGAAAGGCTGTAGTACGGATGGATCATGCCGCTCATGAAGCTGAGCACCAGCCCGTCGACCAGGAGCCAGCCGCCGAACAGGATGGCGCCGGCCCGCACCAGGTTGGTGCGCGGGGCGCGGCCACGCGCGACCACGACCAATACGGTGGCCAGCAGTGCGGCGGGGATCAACCAGCCGATCTCGAAGCCGAACTCGCCGGAGAACAACCGCGTCCAGCCCTGCGACTGGCTGCCGAACCCGCCGAAGCCGCCTCCTGCCTGGGTCGCGATGCGCACCTGGCTGCCCGCCTGCGCGCCCAGCTCCGCATTCGATTGGTCGAAGCCATGGTGGTTGCGGCCGAGCACCCTGGCGAATCCGTTGTAGCCGAGCACCAGGTTCATGAAGTTGTCGTCCGTCGAGCCCGCGATGTACGGCCGCGACGACGCGGGCCACCACAGCGTCAGCAGCACGAACCAGCCCGCCGACACCATGAGCCCGACCACGCCGCCCAGTACGTGCAGCAACCGGCTCCACATCGAGACGGGCGCGGCCACCAGGTAGGCGGCGGCCAGGGCGGGCGCGATCATGAGGCCTTCGAGCATCTTGGCCAGGAACGCGAAGCCCAGTGCGACACCGGCTAGCGCCAGCCACCTGGCGCCGTGTCCTTTCCCGTGCTGCTCCGCGCGTCCGGAGTCCAGCGCGCGCACCGTGCAGTACGCCGCGGCCGTCATCAGGAGCACCATCGCGGCGTCGGGGTTGTTGAACCGGAACATGAGCACGGCCACCGGCGTCAGCGCCAGCGTGAGGCCGGCGAGCAGCCCGGCTCGGGGCCCGCTGATCCGTGTCACCGCCGCGTAGAGCAGCGCGACGGCGCCGACGGCCATCAATGCCTGCGGGATCAGCATGCTCGCGCTGCTGAACCCGAACAGCTGACCGGACAACCCCATCACCCACTGCGACAGTGGCGGCTTGTCGACGGTGATGAAGTTTCGCGGGTCCAGCGAACCGAATAGCAGCGCTTCCCAATCCGTCGAGCCGGCCTGCGCGGCGGCAGCGTAGAACTGGTTGCCCATGCCGTTGATGGTGATGTTCCACAGGTAGGAAACCGCGGTGCCCACCAGCAGCAGGACGAGGCCCAGGCGGTTCCACGTGGTGGCTGATGCCCTGGTGGGCCGTGGCGGTTCGGACTCGGAGGTGGTCGGCGTCGTCTGCAAATCGCTTAACGTCGTTGTCACATCGCCAAGTGAACATGACTACCCTGCGCCGACCTGTGAGCCGACGGCGAGCCTGCTGCGGATGCCAGCTACCCGGCGACCCGCTCGGACCGCATCACCTCGGCCGCGGCGCGTTCACCAGACCGAACGGCGCCGTCGACCCACCCGCACATGACTGCCGAGGTCTCGGTTCCGGCCCAGTGCACCCGTCCACACGGCGGGCGCAGCGCGCGGCCGAACTGGGTGAGCACCCCGGGCGGCGCGTGGCTGATCATCCCGCCGCCCGAATAGCGCTCGACGGTCCAAACCTGTTCGACGTAGTCGACCGGCGCGGCGGCCTTCTCGCCGAACCGGGCGGCGAGATCCTTCAGGATCGCCGCGCGCCGGTCGGCTTCGCTGATGTGCCCGAGCTCGCGGGCGAGCGGCCCTTCCGTGATCACGCACAGGACACCGGGGTTGGCCTTGTCGGTGCAGGCGTCGATGGTGACCGTCGCGGGCAACCCCGGTGCCGCCGACTGCCCGGACAGGCCGTCGGCGCGCCAGAACGGGTCGTCGTAGACGATGGAGGTCTTGATGATCGCGCCGCCCGGCATCCGCTGGTGCAGGAACGACCGTTCGACGGGAAGCATTGGCTCGTAGATGATTTGGCTGGCGATCGCCAGCGGGACCGCCACGATCACCCGCCGCGCGCGGATTGTCGCTTCGTCGGAGCGGACCGTCACCCCGTCGTCGTCGGCGGTGATCCGCCGCACGGGCGCACAGAGATGCACGCTGTCGCCGAGTTCGGCCGCGACCGCGCGGTAGATGGCGCCCATGCCACCGACCGGGCGGGAGTCCTGAGACCCGTCCTCGATGCCGAACACGAACGACGGGCCGCCGCCGGATGCCATCTGGTAGAGCGCGAACAGCATCGACACCTCCGACGCCGCCGAGGTATAGGTACCCGCGATCGCCGTCTCGAGCAGGTCATGGGCGGTCCGCGACGGGGCGTTGCGTTCCAGCCACTGCGCCAGCGTGATCCGGTCCCACTTCGCCGCCTTCTTCGCCTCCCACGGTGCCTCCAGCGGGATCGACTTGCACATCTGGCCGAGTTCGACGAACGCGGCACCGAGGTTGACCGACGCCCACGGGCTCAGCGACCACGGGATCGTGCCCTTGTAGCGATACTGCTTGCCGTCGACGACCATCATCGACTCGCCGCCGGTGTACTGCTTGAAGCTGCGCACCCCGAACTCGTTCATCAGGGCGTAGATGCGGTCCTGGCCGGGCCCGATCCAGGCGCCACCCCGATCGATCCACGAGCCGTCGTCGCGGACCTCGGTGAACGTCCGCCCGCCGACCCGGTCCCTGGCTTCGAGCAGCGCCACCGAGTGCCCGGCCTGCTTGATCCGCAGCGCGGCCGTCAAACCGGCGAAACCGGCGCCCACCACGCAAAAATCGGCGTCTGCCATACGCAGATCGTCCACTGCGAACTGCGGATTCGACCGCTTTTGCTCGCTTTTGACGACGGCGTAAGCAACGTCAGCCGATGAGTCGGGCGATCGAATCCATCGGGATGGACAACCAGCCCGGGCGATGTCGGGCCTCGTAACCGACTTCGTAGACCGCCTTGTCGAGTTCGTACGCGGCGAGCACGTCGGCCTGATCCATGGGATCGGAGCCCGCCGCCGCAGCGTAGCCCTCGCAGAATGCGGTGGTGTTGCGCTCGACCCATTCGCGGGCACGCGCGGCGAGTTGCTTGTCCTGCGCGGCGTCGCCGCGTTCGACGAGGCGTTGGTAGGCGGCGTACTGATAGGACCGCAGCACCCCGGCGACGTCCCGCAGCGGCGAGTCGGGCCGCCGCCTCTCGGTGAGCGGTTGTCCCGGCTCGCCCTCGAAGTCGATGAGCAGCCACCGCTCGGGGGTGCGCAACACCTGACCCAGGTGCAGGTCGCCGTGCACCCGCTGCACGACGATGGTCTCCTCGGCCAGCTTGCGGTACCGCTCCCCGATCGTGGTGACGTACTCCCCGAGGTCGGGCACGGCCTCGGCGACGGCGTGCAGCCGATCCAGCAGTGCGGCCGTCGGGAACGGCGCCTCCGACGTGCCGAGCGCCTCGGCCAACGTCTGGTGTACCGACGCGACGGCCTCCCCGAGCCGGTAGGACTCGGCCGCGAAGTCGCCACCGACCTCGTCGGCGTACAGGTCGCCCTCGGCGAACAGGTCACGCGTGCTCGCGGTCGCCATGTCCCAGCCCTCGGCCGAGTTGGCGGCGAACTCGGTCACCATGCCGAGCGCCCACGGTTCGTCGTCGACGATCGCCTCGTACGAGCCGAGCAGCCGAGCCACGTGCGGGTTGCCCGCGCGGGCCAGCTCGCGGTTGAGCTCGATGTCGGGATGCACACCCGGCGTGACGCGACGGAACGCCTTGAGGATCGCGGCGTCGTCGAACACCACGCTGGTGTTGCTCTGCTCGGCACCGGCGATCCGAGGCATCGCGTCCTCGGGTAGCTCGGCATCGGGCTCGCGGGTGAATCGCACCGGTCCGAACGACGCGGACCGGTCGACGAATGACAGCAGCTGCCGTGCGGCGGACGGGCCGTACATCGCGTCGTAGGCGGTCCGTGCCGTGTCGTCGTCGACGACGGCGCCGACCGTCGCGACTTCGCTGTACTCCTCGATCGGCCCTGTGCCCCAACCGATTAGAACCTGGTAGCGCTCGGCCGAGCCGTCGGTGTAGCCGACGTCGACCAGCACGAGGTCGAGGTCGTCGGCCAGCGCCACCACCAGCCCGGGCTGTACCTGGGCGAGCTCGCGGCTGCGCCCGGCGTACCAGCGCTGGGCGGGCAGCCACTCGCCCCACGGCAGGTCTGCAATCACATCTGCCCCCGTCTCTTCGCGCGAGCGCTCATCGCTGCCGCTCCATGGACTCTCGGACCGGTTTCCGCAGCTCCAGCCAGTAGAAGCCATGCCCCGGCAGGGTGAGCAGATACGGCAGCTGGCCGATCGACGGAAACTCGACGTGCCCGGTCATCTCGACCGGCGTATACCCGATCCAGTGCTGCAGGTTCAGCTCGATGGGCTGTGGGAACCGGGACAGGTTGTTGACGCACAACACGGCGTCGCCTTCGCCGTCCGGGTCGAGCTGCCGTACGAAGGCCAATACCGACGGGTTGGAACCGCCCAACTCCCGGAACGCGCCGACGGCGAATGCGTCGTGACGGCGCCGCACACAGAGCATGGTGCGCGTCCAGTTCAACAGCGAATTCGAGATGTCGCGCTGGGCCTCGACGTTCACCGACTGATAGCCGTAGATCGCGTCTTGGTTGGGCGGCAGGTACAGCCTGCCCGGCGTGGCGGTGGAGAAGCCGGCGTTGCGGTCCGGAGTCCACTGCATCGGGGTGCGGACGCCGTCGCGGTCGCCGAGCCAGATGATGTCGCCCATGCCGATCTCGTCGCCGTAGTACAGCACCGGCGATCCCGACAGCGACAGCAGCAGCGCGGTGAAGAGTTCGATCTGGTTGCGGTCGTTCTCCAGCAGCGGGGCCAGCCGCCGTCGGATGCCGACGTTGGCCTTCATCCGCGGGTCCGTGGCGTATTCGGCGTACATGTAGTCGCGCTCTTCGTCGGTGACCATCTCCAGCGTCAACTCGTCGTGGTTGCGCAGGAAGATGCCCCACTGCGCCATCTCCGGGATCTCCGGTGTGTTCGCCATGATCTCCGAGATCGGGAACCGTGACTCGCGGCGGACCGCCATGAAGATGCGTGGCATGAGGGGGAAGTGGAATGCCATGTGGCATTCGTCGCCGCCCATCTCGGGGTCGCCGAAGTACTCCACCACGTCGGCGGGCCACTGGTTGGCCTCGGCCAGCAGCACCCGGCCGGGAAACTCGTCGTCGATCACCTTGCGGCAGTGCCGAAGGAACGCATGCGTCTCCGGCAGGTTCTCGCAGTTGGTGCCTTCCCGCTCGAACAGGTACGGCACGGCGTCCAGCCGGAAGCCGTCGATGCCAAGGTCGAGCCAGAACCGCAGCACGTCGATCATCGCGTTTTGCACGGCCGGGTTGTCGTAGTTCAGATCGGGCTGGTGGGAGAAGAACCGATGCCAATAGAACTGTTTGCGCACCGGGTCGAACGTCCAGTTCGATTCCTCGGTGTCGACGAAGATGACTCGCGCGTCGGTGTAGCGCTGGCTGGTGTCGCTCCACACATAGAAGTCGCCGTAGGGCCCGTCGGGATTGCGCCGCGACTCCTGGAACCACTCGTGCGACTCGGAGGTGTGGTTCATCACCAGGTCGGTGATGACCCGCAGACCACGCCGGTGCGCCGAGTCCAGGAGGGTGACGAGGTCGTCGACGGTGCCGAACTCCGGCAGCACCTTGTAGAAGTCCCTGATGTCGTAGCCGCCGTCGCGCAGCGGTGAATCGTAGAACGGAGGCAGCCAAAGACAGTCGACGCCAAGCCATTTCAGGTAGTCGAGTCGGTCGGTCAAGCCCCGCAGATCGCCGGAGCCGTCGGAGTTCGAGTCGTTGAACGCACGAACGAGCACTTCGTAGAAGACGGCGTGCTTGAACCAGGTGCGATCCTCGGGGAGCGTCCGCGCGTGACCGAAGTCATCTGCGGTCGGGTGCTCCACCATGCCGTCGGCTCCAGTGGTGTGCTCCATCAAGGTTCAAACCTACCCACGCCCGCCGAAGATCAATCACCTTCGCGGTTTGGGTTTGGCGATATCCACTCACCAGGCGGCGCGACGGCAAGCACATCGGCGATGCCCGCCTCGTCGAATGCCACGGTCAGGTCGTCGATGCCCTCGCTGAAGTGCGCCCAGCCATCGATGTGGGCCGGTATCACCACTTTCGCGCCGAGAATCTCGGCGGCCGCCGCGGCGCGGGCGCTGGTCAAGGTGAGCGGACGGCCACGTTCCTTTGCGGGCACTCGCGCGGCGCCGACGAATAGCACCGCGACGTCGACGGGTCCCACCCGGTCGGCAATCTGCGCGACCGCGCCGATCGACGCGTTGTCCCCGCTCAGGTACACCGTCGGCATTCCGGGTGCGGACAACACGAAACCGGTGACCTCACAGTTGACGAACCCGCGTTCGTCTCGCTGCCCGTCGGCCGGGCCGTGCACGGCGGGCACGGCTTGCACCGTCACCGGGCCGACGCCGTCGCCCGCGGGCAACTCGACGGTCTGCCATGGCTCCAGCCCGCGAGCGGGCGGTCCGAGCCGCTCGGCGGTACCCGGGGTGGTCAGCAGTAGCGGCGCCGCGAGTGCGACGCGGCGCCCTTCGGTGTCGAGGTTGTCGGGATGCTGATCGTGGCTGACGAAGACGACGTCGACGGCTCCGATCGCGGCGGCGTCGACGGCCGGGCCGACCGTCTTGGTGAGGTAGCCATGTTCACCCGGCGGGTCGAACGTCGGGTCGATGAGCATTCGCCGCCCGGCAAAGTCGATCACCGTGGTCGGCCCGCCCACCACGCGAAAGCCCAACTGGTACCTGCCCTCCGCGACATCGGCCATGGCCGCAAGGTACTCCAGAATTCGCCGGCTCTACCGGTTGAATCCACTGTCGGGACGCGTTACGGTTTCCGCGACCTCTTGTCGGAGTGGTGCTCCGACAAGCGCTTCGAGTTTCGACGAAGAATCGAGTGGCTGTGGCTGAGTCAGCGGCGAATGATGGTGAAGCGCCAGTAATCGTTGGAATGTCCGATGCTGCGATGCACATGTATGCGGTCGCCATCGACGCTCTCCCCGACCCGAGCGACCACACGTTCCCCCATCACGCGGGCGTCATTCTCGCGGGGCTCCGCAAGCTGCAGAACTCACTGTCCGAGGCGGCCGCCCGCAGCAGGGTCACGCCGTCGGTGATCATCGCCTTGAGCGGCGTCCGGAGTCGCTACGACGAACTTCAGGAACGCGCCGCCCACGGACCCGGCGCCACCCTGGGCCAGCGGCTGTACGTCGCGCGCGGACGCGCCAAGCTCTCGACGAAGGAAGCCGCCAACGGCGTGGGGTTGCGCAAGGACGTCATCGAAGCCGTCGAGGCCGAAGAGCCGGCCAGCGAAGAAGAGAACTCCAAGATCAAGGATCTCATCGCCGCGCTTGGCGGCTGACGCCTGACGGGATCAGATCGGGTCGTCGGCGTCGTCCCAGCCGAATTGGGCCGCCGCGGCCGCAGACTTGGCGAGCAGCAGCCACGCCAGCACGAGCACGCCGCTCAGCACGCAGACGTCCGCAGCGTTGAACGTCGGCGACCACCCGATCGAGACGAAGTCGACGACGGCGCCGCGCAGCGGACCAGGCGCGCGGAAGAGCCGGTCGGCCAGATTGCCTCCGGCACCGCCGAGAACGAGCCCCAGTCCGACGGCCGCCGTCGGGGAGACCACGCTGACGCCTCGCCAGGCGATCACCCCGACGGCCGCTGCGACGAACAACGTCAACGCCACCGGATGGTCACCGCCCCACGACAACGCCGCGCCGGAGTTGCGAATCAGCGCCATCGAGACCGAGTCGCCGAACAGCGGCAAGGGCCGGCCAGGGGTCAGGACGCCCACCGCGACGACCTTCGAGACGACGTCGAACGACAATGCCGCGGCCGCGGTCGCGGCGAACAGCGCCGGCCGACACCCGTTCCCCCGCCGCAAACGCACGCGCTCATCGTCGTGCAGGATCACCCACGCGAGGCAATGCATAGATGACGGGCAAATGAACGGTGGGCAACGAAGTTAGCGAAGGAAGCGCCCGGCGTCCGCACGAACGAACCGGCCGGAGTTTGCCTGGCGATAACCGATCACGCCGCCACTCGCGGTGATCATCAGCAGGCCGCCGATGCCTGGCAGCGCGAGGGTGGCGAGCTCGGCGACCCTGGCGGTGCGCAGGTACTGCGAGTAACCCTGACGGAAGGCGGTGTTGCCCATCGGGGAAGTGGTACTGCCCGGGCCGGGCTCAGCCGCCTGCACCGACCCCGGCGTGACGGACCCGCGAATCCCGGGCCCCTGCACGCCCGCCGACCCGACGCCGAGCACCTGCGGCGACGATGCGCCTGCGGGGACGAGTTCGGTGAGCGGGCGCGGTGGGCCCAGTCGCGGCGCGGGAAGCGCCATCGGCGCCCGCAGCACCGGCAGGTCGGGAGCACCTACCCCCACCGGCGGGTCATTGCCGCCGGAGGCCTCGACGACGGGCTCCTCCTCCAGGATTCGCAGCGTCGGCTTCGGGGGCGGCTTCGGAAACGGATTGAACGGCGCTACGACGTTCTGCATCAGCGTGCCCAGCTGGGAGACGTTGTTCCCAATCGACGTAAGGGCGGAGACCGGGTTGGACAGATCCCACGACCATTGCAGGTCTGCGGTTCCCGGGAAGGTGGGCACCGGGATCGAGAACGTGAACGCACCCGGTAGCACCACGCGGTAGAGGCTGCCCGCCGACTTCTGTTGCGGCGCCGGTGGATCGGGTGGTCCGGGGTCCGGCTTGCCTGGGTGCTCACCGGTGGGGTCCGGCTTGCCCGGGGGCTCGGGCTTGACTGGCGGCTCCTCGACGGGCGGATCCGGTTTGGTGGGCTCTTCGACGGGCCCGGATTCCGGCTTGGTGGGCTCCTCGACGGGCCCGGACTCGGGTTTGGTGGGCTCCTCGACGGGCCCGGACTCCGGCTTGGTGGGTTCCTCGACGGGCCCGGACTCCGGCTTGGTGGGCTCCTCGCCGGACGCGGCGGCCTTGGACTCGTCCTGCGTCGTCTCGCCGGACTTGGGGTGTCCCTGCGCCGTCAGGATGGTGGTCGGCGGCTGGCCGGGGACTCTGCCATTGCCGAAGACGCTGTGCGGTCGGTGCAGGAAGTCGTGCAACTGACCGAGTAGACCCTTTGGTTCGGTCGGCGTCGCTACCGTTGGTGCGGGTTCGCTGACGGGGCCGGTCTCACCGCTGCCGCCCGCCTCGCCAGAGTTGCTAGTAGTTTCCGGTTCTGCGATTGCCAGACCCGAACCCGCGACACTCAGCAGCAGCGTCGCGGTAAGCGCGCCAACGCAGAGTAGAAGCCGTATCGCGGGGGTCGGCACAACCTCTCGTTTCTTATCGAACGGAACAAACTAGAGCGCATGATTGCAGGTGAACGACCTTTAGCTGATTGTCGCACACGAAACTGCACTTCCGTAAAGGATTTGGTTGCCGGTTGACGTGTAGGGTGCCGGCGTGGCGACCCGCGATCACGGCGACCCGGGCGAAGCCCCGTCGGTCCCTCCTCCCCTGAGCCCAATCGCCAATGCCGTCCGGCCGTCGGCGGCGGAAGAGGCGCGCACCATCGCCGCATCGACGAACACCGGCACGCTGGCCACGTTGACGGCCGACGGCGATCCGTGGGCGTCGTTCGTGACGTACGGCTTGTACGGTGGCGCGCCGGTGCTGTGCGTATCCAATCTTGCCGAACACGGCCGCAACCTCATCGGCGATCACCGGGCCAGCCTGTCGATCGTCGCGCCCGCGACGGAATCCGATCCGCTCGCCAACGGGCGCATCACGCTGGCGGGCGTGGTGGAGTCCCCGGCTGGCGACGAGCACGCGACCGCAAGGCAGGCACACCTGGACGCCGTGCCTGCGGCCAAGTACTACGTCGACTTCAGCGACTTCACGCTGTGGGTGCTGCGCGTGCACCGGGTCCGCTGGGTCGGCGGCTACGGCCGGATGGACTCCGCCACCGCGGCGGACTACGACGCGGCACGGCCCGATCGGGTCAAGCCTGCCGCCGCGGGCGCCGTCGACCACCTCAACGCCGACCATGCGACGTCCTTGGCCGCGATGGCCCGCACGCTCGGCGGCTACCCCGACACCGTCGAGGCCACCTGCACGGGCGCCGACCGCTACGGCCTCGATCTGCGGCTGATCACCGAGCGCGGGGTGGCATACACCCGGGTCGGATACGCCGCGCCGATCGACTCGATAGACGAATTGCGTGCGGCCACAGTCGAGTTGGCGCGCCGCACCAAAGGCGACTAACGCACCGCCGTTCGATCGGTGGCGGTGCAATACCATCGCCTCATGTCCGACCACCCCGACACCTGGCAAGCCGCCTTCGACCTGATCCGCACCAGGGGACACGAGCGGCGCGAGGAGCCGTTCAAACTCGCCAGCGGCCAGCTGAGCCACGACTACATCGACGGCAAGCACGCCATCGACACCGGGGAGCGGTTGACCATCGTCAGCCGTGCGGTCGCCGATCTCGCCACGAACTCCGGCATCGAGTTCGACGCCGTCGGTGGGCTGACCATGGGCGCCGATCCTCTCGCGATCGGCATCGCCATGGTCACGGGCAAGGCGTGGTTCTCGGTGCGCAAGGAGCAGAAGCAGCGCGGCCGCGAGCAGTGGATCGAGGGCACCAGGTTGGAGCCGGGCACCCGCGTGCTGCTCGTCGACGACGTGATCAGCACTGGGGGCTCCACCGAGATCGCGCTCGAGCGCGTCACCGCGGTGGGCGCCGTGGTCGTGGGCGTCATCCCGATGGTCGACCGGGGCGACGTCGCCGCGAGGCGATTCGCCGCCCGCAACGTGCCGTTCGCCGCGCTGGTCACCTACCGGGATCTGGGCATCGATCCCGTCAAGGACGTCTAACTCGGCGGGCGAGCTATACGACGAGCACGCCGCCCGGTTCGACACCGACGGTGACGGACGCGCCAGGCGCAAAGACCTTGGCGGCCGAGCTGGCCATCTGCGCGTCGATGACCGCACCGTCGGCCAGCGCGACGTACACCCGCGAGATCGGCCCGAGGAACGCCACCGACCGGACCGTCGAGGTGCCGGCGGGATCGGTGGTCACGGTCACCGCCTCCGGCCGCAGCAGAGCCGTGCCGGCGCCGCCGGCGATCGAGCCCGCCAGCGTGGGAATCGACGTGCCAAGCAGCTGCGCCCGGCCGGACTCGACGACGGCGGGCACCTTGTTGTTCAGCCCGACGAACTCGGCGACGAACGGGGTCGCCGGATCGGCGTACACCTTCGCGGGGGGATCGAGCTGTTCGAGCCTGCCCTGGCTCATCACGCCGACCCGGTCGGCGACGGCCAGCGCCTCCTCCTGGTCGTGGGTGACGAACAACGTCGTGGTGCCGACCTCGAGCTGGACGCGTCGGATCTCGTCGCGCAACTGCGTGCGCACCTTGGCATCGAGCGCGGACAGCGGCTCGTCGAGAAGAAGCACTCTCGGCTGGATCGCCAGCGCCCTGGCCAGCGCGACGCGCTGCTGCTGCCCTCCCGACATCTCGGCGGCGTACTTGTCCACGTGCGCCGACAAGCCGACCAGGTCGAGCATGTCCCCCGCGCGGGCGACGCGGTCCTTATTGGCCTTGCCCCGCACCTTGAGCCCGAACGCGACGTTCTCCAGCGCGGTCAAGTGCGGGAACAGGCTGTACGCCTGGAACACCATGCCCATGTCGCGCTTGTTCGCCGACACCTTCGTGATGTCGCGCCCGCCCACCGACACCGTCCCCGACGTCGCCTCGTCGAGGCCGGCCAGGATCCGCAGCGCGGTGGTCTTGCCGCAGCCCGACGGGCCCAGCAGGGCGACGAATTCGCCAGGCTCCATGTGCAACGTCAGGCCGTCGAGCGCCCGCACCGTGCCGTAGACCCGGGTCAGGTCGTTGAGTTCGACGCTGACCCCCGTGGTCGATCCAGCCTGGGCACCTGTCCTCATACCGAACGCCTCCGCCTGGTTACCAATGAAAGGGCAAGCAGCAGAACGAAACCGAACAGCAGGACGGCCAGCGACGCGGCCACCGACGTCGGCCCGTCGCTCTTGCCGATCGCGACGATCTGCACTTGCAGGGTCTGGAAGCCGGACAGTGAGGCGATGGTGTACTCACCAAGCACGACGGCCACGGAGATGAACGCGGCCGACAGGATGCCCGACCAGATGTTGGGCACCACCACGCGCAGGATCGTCGTCGGCCACCCCGCGCCGAGTGACCGTGCGGCCTCCGACAGCGTCCGCAGGTCGATCGCGGACAGCGCCGCGTCGATCGCGCGGTACGCGAACGGCAACACCACGACGATGTAGACGAACGTCAAGGTCAGCGCGGATTCGCCGAAAAAGTATGTCACCCACAGGTATACGTTCTTCAGTCCCACCACGATCACCAGGGCGGGGATGGTCAGTGGCAGCAGGCACAGGAACTCCACGGCCCCCTTGGCCCACGGCGTGCGCAGCCGCACCCACACCATCGTCGGCACCAGCAGGATCAGCATCGCCGCCACGGTCAGGACCGCGAGCAGCAGCGACGTCACGATCGCCTGATACAGCGCGTCGTCGGCGAACAGGTTCGCCCACGCCGTCAGCGTCCGCCCGCCGTGGATGAGATTGCGGGTGGAGAAGTCCGCCATCGCGTAGAGCGGGAACAGGAAGAACGCCGCGAACAGCACCCAAAGTCCGCCGCGCAGAATGCGGTTCAATACGGAATCGCCCGGCCTCACCGCAGCCACCTCGCCGTGCGCCGCATCAACAGGTTGTAGGCCGCCATCACCAGCGCGACGACGACGATCATCTCCAGCGCCAGGGCGTAGGCGAACCCGGCCTGCCCGAGCACCACTTCACTGGTCAACGCCGCCCGGATCAACAGTGGCACGATCGGGCTGCCCTGGCTCACCAGCGCGGCTGCCGTCGCGTAGGCGGCGAACGCGTTGGCGAACAACAGAAGTAGCGAAGCGAGGAAGGCCGGGGTCAGCAGCGGGATCGCGACTTCGCGCCAGTACTGCCAGGTCGACGCGCCGAGGCTGACCGCGGCCTCACGCCACTGCGCGCGGAGCCCCTCCAGCGCGGGCAGGAACACGATCACCATCAACGGGATCTGGAAATAGGTGTACACCAGGATCAGCCCGGGCAGGCCGTACAGCCAGCCCGAGCCCGCGAGGTCCCACCCGAGGTTCTGCCGAACCCACAGCGTCAGGACGCCGTTGAGGCCGATGGTGGCCAGGAACGCGAAGGCCAGTGCGACACCGCCGAACTGGGCAAGCACGCTGCACAGCGACACCACTGTGCGACGAACCAGCGACTCCGGTCTGCGGCTGACGATCAGCCACGCCAGCAGCGCACCGAACAATGCGCCGAGCAGCGCCGTGCTGCCCGACAGCAGCACGCTCTTGCCGAGGGCGGACATCGACGTTTCGGAGAACAGGGCCGCGAGGCGGTCCAGCGAGAACCTGCCCTCGTCGACGACGGCGCCGACGATGACGGTGACCGTCGGGACGATCAGGAAGATCGCGACGATCACGAAGAATGGAAGCAGGGGCAGCGCGTCCCGGATGCGACGAAACAGGATCAGCCGACCGCCTTCGCCCAATTGGCCTCCAGATACTTCGTGGCTGCCTGGTTCTGCTCGACGGTAACGAAGGTCGCCGCGCCGTCGACGGGCGGCAGCACCCGGTACGCGGCCCGGTCGATGGTGCCCTTGGCGGCCATCGTGGTGGCCCGCACGGGACGGGCGCCGCCCTGCAGGTAGAGGTTCTGGCCCTCGTCGCTGAAGAGGAACTCCTGCCACAGCCGGGCCGCGGCGGGATGCGGCGCATCCTTGTTGATCGCCTGGAAGTAGTAGCCGGCCACCGCGGCGTTCGGCGGGATGACGACCTGCCACGACGGCAGCTTCTTCGTCTCGGCGACGTTGAGGTAGTCCCAATCGATCACGACCGGCGTCTGGCCCGACTCGATGGTCGCGGGCGTCGGGTCGACCGGCAGGAAGTTGCCCGCCTCCCTGAGCTTGCCGAAGAACTCGACGCCGGGCGCGATGTCGTCGGGTGAACCGCCTTGGGACACCGAGACCATCACCACACCGGAGAAGGCGGCGCCGGCCTGCGTCGGGTCGCCGTTGAGCGCGACCTTGCCCTTGAACTCCGGTTTCAGCAGATCGTCGACCCCGGCGATCGGCGGCACCTTGGACGAGTCGAACCCGATCGACATGTAGCCGCCGTAGTCGTTCACCCAGGCGCCGTCGGGCGCCTTGAACGAATCGGAGATGTCACCGAACGTCGCTACCTTGTACGGCGCGAACATCGCCGTGTTGGCCAGCGCCACCGACTGGCCGAGGTCGAATACGTCGGGCGCGGTGGACTTGCCCTGCTGCTGGTTGGCGGCGTTGATCTCGTCCTGGCTGGCGGCATCGGGCTGCTCGGAGTTGACCTTGATGCCGTACTTGTCGCCGAACGCCTTGATCATCGCGCCGTAGTTGGCCCAGTCCGGCGGGAGAGCGATCACATTGAGCTCGCCTTCCTTCTTGGCGGCCGCGATCAATCCGTCCATGCCGCCGAAGTCGGCCGCCGACGTGGCCTCGCCCGCCTTCACTCCCGACTGCGTCTTCTCGCCCGCGGCTTCCTTCTCCGGTGGCGCGCAAGCGATGAGCCCGCCCGCGACCAGGAGAACCACAGCGCTGGCGGCCGCTGCGAGCCGGGAGTTCTTCATTGGCGAACCTTCGTACGGGCGCATGGCGCGGCGGTGGCGGAGGCGTGGCGGCAGCAGGTCGCGACGGTGAACGAACCGGCCTCGCGTGACGATACCCACAGATCTGTCAGCCCGCCGGGCGTTCCAGACAGACGTCGGTCGAGCGCGCGCCACGCGGGGACATTTTCCCCTCAGCCACACGTTCGCCGTGGTGACGCATAGCATCAGTGTGTGGCTGAAAGTGGAGCCTCGGGGGATTCCGATCCGGGAGGGGACTCTCGGTTGAGCGATTCGGTCGACACCGACCGGATCGCCGTTCAGGTGCCCGAAGCCCGGCAAGAAGACTTGGCCGATGCGACGAACGGGGCCCCCGACGGGTTCGGCTACCTGTTCGACGACTCTGAGCCCGTCGCACCCGACGAGTCCGCGGAACCCAACGGCATCGGGTGGGACGACGAGGCGTGGGATGCCACCACTTGGGAAGGCGCGGGCGCAGACGAGACGGTCGCCCTGCCCCAGCTGGACCCCGACGGGGACCGCTTCGACGCGTTCAACGCGAACACCTGGACCTTCAAGCCTCCGCCGACGCCGTGGTACCGGACCGGGCAGGCGCTGATCGCGATCGCCGCCGTTGCCGTCGCGCTGATCGCGCTAGTGGTGTCGCTCGTCCTGCTCGCGATCCACGGGCCGTCGGAAACCGAAGTGCCCCAACCCACCGACACGTCGACGGCGCCGACGACCGCGACGGCACCGGAGACCACCAGCGCCCTGCCTCCGCCTCCGCCTCCGCCTCCTCCACCGCCGCCACCACCACCGCCGCCGCCGCCGAGTGAGGCACCGCCGGTGTACAACCAGCCGCGTAGTGAGCCAAAGCCGAAGAAGGGTCCGGAGATCAACGTCACCCGGTCGCCGATGAGCGTGGCCCCGCAAGATCGTCCCGGCCCTGCCCGCCGATGACCGAGTTCGACGCCCCGGCGTCTTTCGGTACGGCTCCGGTCGCGGTGCTCGCCACGGTGGGACCGGACGGGGCCCCGCATGTCGTGCCCGTCGTATTCGCGGTGAACCAAGTCTCGAGTGGCGCGAAGGTCTACACGGCCGTCGACGCCAAGCGGAAGTCCACCCAGCGACTTCGCCGCCTGGCCAACATCGCGGCCAATCCCCGGGTCAGCATGCTCGTCGACCACTACGACGAGGACTGGAACCAACTGTGGTGGGTGCGCGCCGACGGGCTGGCCGCGGTCCACGACGCCGGCGAGGAAATGGCCACTGGCTACGCGTTGTTGCGACAGAAGTACACGCAGTACGACCGGATCGCGCTCGACGGTCCAGTGGTGAGTATCGCGGTGACGAGGTGGTCGTCGTGGCGAGCCTGATCACTTTGCTGGGTCAGTGAGAGCCCGATCACGGCCAGTTCGCGTCCCTGCTCGGTGACAGGCCCCCGTTCCTAGCTCGATTACTGCCACCGGTCGATCAATTTCTGCCACCGGAATTAAACCATTGACCTGTTGGTTTAAGCCTTATGACCGAGCTGAGAAGTTCCTGAGTCCGGTCGAGGAAGACATCCGAACCGCGATACCCGTACCACGGCTCGAGAGCGGATGAAGAGGAAGAAAGCAGAAGAGGAATGAAGAAGTTCGGATTTGCCACCATCGTCGCCAGCGGTCTAGCGGCGGCCGTCCTCGGGCTCGCAGCCCCCGCCGACGCCGCGCCGAGTGGCCCGGGCAGCGCGCAACAGACAATCAGCCAGCTCCAGTCGCAGGGCTACAACGTGGTCGTGAACCGCATCGGAACAACCCCGCTCGAGCAGGCCTCCGTCGTCGCCGTCCGTACCGGGCAGACCTTCAGCCGTACCGACTCCGGAAACCCCGGTGACGATCGGTTGACCACGGTCACCGACAAGACCGTCTACGTCGACGTGAAGTAACGTTCGACACCATCGAAGAGGGGCGCCCCGCAAGGGGTGCCCCTCTTTCGTTTGTTTTGGCAGTCCCTTGTGTCGATCGCCGGTTTTGGTGAACAGTGGATCGATCGGGCCAGAGGGGACGTCATGGCAGACAAGACGAACACTTCTCGTGTAAACGGCGCCGCTCCGACCGCGGACAGTCCGGCCGCCATCCGCAACGTCGTGCTGGTTGGGCCGTCCGGCGGCGGCAAGACCACCCTCGTCGAATCCCTGCTGGTGGCCTCTGGCGTACTGCCACGACCGGGATCGATCATCGACGGCACCACGGTCTGTGACTGCGACGAGGCCGAGATCGAGCAGCAGCGCTCCGTCGGCCTTGCACTGGCATCGCTGGTGCACGACGGGGTGAAGGTCAACCTGATCGACACCCCGGGCTACGCCGACTTCGTCGGTGAGCTGCGTGCCGGCCTGCGCGCCGCGGACTGCGCGTTGTTCGTCATCGCCGCCAATGAGGGCGTCGACGAGCCGACCAAGTCGCTGTGGCTGGAGTGCAGCCAGGTCGGCATGCCCCGCGCGGTGGTCATCACCAAACTCGACCACGCCAGAGCCGACTACGACGCCGCGGTCGCGGCCGCGCGGAACGCCTTCGGCGACAAGGTCCTTCCGCTGTACGTGCTTGGCGGCGATGGTGTGGTCGGGCTGCTGTCCGGCACCGCTGACGGGGTCGCCGCCGGGATCGCCGACCTCCGCGGCACCCTGATCGAGGGCATCATCGAGGAGTCCGAGGACGAGACGCTGATGGAGCGCTATCTCGGTGGCGAAGAGGTCGAAGCCTCGGTTCTGATCGCCGATCTGGAGAAGGCCGTGGCCAAGGCGTCCTTCTTTCCGGTGCTGCCGGTGTGCAGTTCCAGCGGTGTCGGCACGACCGAGTTGTTGGACGTCATCACCAGCGGATTCCCCTCGCCCCCAGAACATCCGATGCCGGAGGTGTTCACCCCGGCAGGCGCGCCACGCCCGTCACTCGCGTGTGACCCGGCGGGCTCGCTGCTCGCCGAGGTGGTGAAGACGACGTCGGATCCCTACGTCGGCAGGGTCAGCCTGGTCCGGGTGTTCTCCGGCACGGTGACCCCCGACATGACGGTTCACGTGTCGGGCCATTTGTCGTCGTTCTCCGGTTCGGCTTTGGGTGCAGGTGCGGAGCACGGCGATCACGACGAGGACGAACGGGTCGGCGCGCTGTCGTTTCCGCTCGGCAAACGCCAGCGGGTGGCGCCGTCGGTGGTGGCTGGCGACATCTGCGCGATCGGCAGACTCACCCGTGCCGAGACGGGCGACACGCTGTCGGACAAGGCCCGGCCACTGGTGCTCAAACCGTGGACCATGCCGGAGCCACTGCTGCCGATCGCGATTGCGCCGCACGCGAAGACCGACGAGGACAAGTTGGCCGTCAGCCTTGCCCGCCTCGCCGCCGAGGACCCGACGCTGCGGATCGACCAGAATCCCGAGACGCACCAGATCGTGCTGTGGTGCGTCGGCGAGGCACACGCCGGCGTCGTGCTCGACGGGCTGGCCAGGCGCTACGGCGTCTCCGTCGACACGGTCGAACTCCGGGTCCCGTTGCGGGAGACGTTCGCCGTCATCGGCCTTGGCCGCGGACGGCACGTCAAGCAGTCCGGCGGGCACGGCCAGTACGCCGTCTGCGACATCGAGGTGGAGCCGCTTCCGGAGGGGTCGGGGTTCGAGTTCGTCGACAAGGTGGTCGGCGGATCGGTTCCCCGCCAGTTCATTCCGAGCGTGGAGAAGGGGGTCCGCGCGCAGATGGAGAAGGGTGTCGGCGCGGGCTACCCGATGGTCGACATTCGGGTGACGCTGGTCGACGGCAAGGCGCACAGCGTGGACTCCTCGGACTACGCCTTCCAGATGGCGGGCGGGCTCGCGCTGCGCGAAGCCGCCGCGGCCGCCACGGTGAGCCTGCTCGAGCCGGTGGACGTCGTCTCGGTGGTAATACCCGACACCCTTGTCGGAGCGGTGATGAGCGACTTGTCCACCCGTCGCGGTCGGGTGCTCGGCACCGCGCCGGGCGACGGCGAGCGCACCGTCGTCAACGCCGAGGTCCCCGAGATCGAACTGACTCGCTACGCCATCGACCTGCGCTCGCTGTCGCACGGCGTTGGCTCGTTCACCCGCTCCTTCTGCCGGTATGAGCCCATGCCAGAATCAGCCGCCGCCAAGTTGCAGGTGGGCGCCTGAACAGACAGGACACCGAGATGGCACTGCGCATCATCCAGTGGGGTACGGGCGCCGTCGGCAAGGAGGTGCTCGCCGCAGTCCTCGATCCCAGGTCCGGGCTCCCCAAACCGCCGAGACTGCGGTGAGATCGCGAATTCGTCGAAATCCGCGATCTCACCGCAGTCTCGTGCGGGGTTAGGCAACTAGAGCAGGCCGAGCAGCTGCAGGTCGGTGATGTACTTGACGATCACCGGCGCAGTGACGTGCGGAATGTCCTTGTCCGGCCCAATCTTCGCGTCCTGCACCGCCGCCCGGAACCGCTCCGTCGGGGCGATCGACCCGTTGATCGGGTGCTCGGGTGACTGGTAGTTGTGCAGAAGCGGCAGCAGCGACGCATTGCGTTGCTTCTCGGGCAGTGCCCGCAGCGTGGTGTCGAACCGCGCAAGCCAGTCACCGTAGCCCTCGACGCGCCGGATCGAGTAGCCGGCGTCGATGAGCCAGTCCACGAACTCGTCCATGCCGATGCCGTCGTCGTACGGGTTCATCACGTGGTACGTCTCGAATCCGTCCTGCACGTTCACACCCAGCGTCGAGATGGCCTCGGCGATGAACTCGACGGGCAGACCGTCGTAGTGCGCCCGCTGCCGGGTGCCGTCAGCGCCGAGCTCGTAGAACGACGACGGTGCGACGCCGGTGGCGACCAGGCTGAGCATCATGCGGGTGAACATGTCGGGCAGGTTGAGCTGTCCGGCGTAGGTGGTGTCGGCGAGGATCATGTCGCAACGGAACACCGAGACGGGAAGGCCGTAGTGCTCGTTGGCCTCGCGTAGCAGCACCTCACCGCCCCACTTGCTGTTCCCGTAGCCGTTGGCGTAGCTGTCGTCGACCTTGCGGGTGGCACTGACCACGCGGACGTCGGCGTCCTCGGTATTGTCGGCGGGATTCATCCCCGCGCCGACGGCCATCGTGGACACGTAGACGAACGGCTTGATCTTCGTCGTGAGCGCGATGCGGATCAGCTCCGCGGTGCCAAGCACGTTCGGCCCGAACAGCTGGCTGTAGGGCAGCACGTGGTTGACCAACGCGGCGGGGTCGACGATCAGGTCGACGGTGTCGGCCAGCCGCTGCCAAATCTCTTCGGACAGGCCGAGGTTGGCCTCGCCCTTGTCGCCGGCGAACACCTCGAGGTGCTCGGCCGCCAGCTCGCGGTAGTGCTCGAGCAGCTTCGGGTCACCGCTGTCGAACGTGGCGTCCAATCTGCCGCGCGCATCCTCATCGGACTTCGCACGAACGATGCAGATCACCTTGCCGTCGACCAGGTCCATCCGCTCCAGCCACTCCAGGGCCAGGTAGCGGCCGAGGAATCCGGTTGCACCCGTGAGCAATACGGTGCGAACCTCGGAGCTCGGGCCAGGTAGCGACGCTACCGCGGAAAGGGTTGCGGCGTCGAGGAACTCGTCCAAGGTCAGATCGCTCGCGTGCACCTCGGTCGCGTCTCGGCCGTGCAAGGCGTCGTACGTGGGCCGCTTGGATCCGCCCGCCCGCTGCGCCTCGATGTACGCCGCGATGGACGCCAAATCGCTCGCCGGGCTGACGATCACGCCAACCGGCACGTCGATACCGAAGATGTCGTGCAGCAGGTTGGCGAACGTCAACGCGGACAACGAGTCTCCGCCGAGATCGGTGAACTGGGCATCGGCCTGGACGTCGGAAGCGGCCGCGCCGAGCAATGCACTCGCGGCGCGGCTGATGGTTTCCAGCACCGGTCGGTCGGCGCCGCTCTGCCGAAGTTCGCGCAGCTCACCGGCCTGGCCATCGGCCAAATCGGCGTAGAGCTGCTCGAGCTCGGCGGCGTAGCGTTCCTTCAGCCGCGGCCACGCCAGCTTCCGGATGCCGGTCAGCAGGCCGTTCTCCATCGTGAACGGGGTGTTCTCCACGAGAAAGTCCCGGGGAACTTCATACGACTGCAGGCCCGCCGTGCGTGCCGTGTCCTTGAGCGAGGCGCTGATGGCCGACTTGAGCTCGGCTGCGTCGTAACGTGATTGGGCTTCCTCGCTGGGCACGACTACCGCCAGCAGGTAGGGCCGCGCGCTGTTGCCGTAGATGTAGATCTGGCGCACCAGCGGGCTGTCGCCGAAGGCCGCCTCGAGCTTGGAGACGGTGACGAACTCACCCTGGGACAGCTTCAGCACGTTGTTGCGCCGGTCCACGTAGCGCACCTGGTCGGGGCCGAGCTCGGCCACCACGTCGCCGGTGCGGTAGTAGCCGTCGGCGTCGAACACCTCGGCGGTGACCTCGGGGCGCTTGTAGTAGCCGGGGAACATCTGGTCGGACTTGACCAGCAGCTCACCGCGGGGATGCGGCACGTCGGTGCTGAAGTAGCCCAGCTCGGGCACGTCGACCAGCTTGTAGTCCAGCACCGGTGGGCGCCGGATCTGGCCGTCGACGAACACGGCGCCGGCTTCGGTCGAGCCGTAGCCCTCCGTCAGGTGCATGTCGAGGAAGTCCTCGGCCCAGGCCTTCAGTTCCGGCGAGATGGGCGCCGAGCCGGTGATCGCGGTGACGTAGCGGTCGCCGACCAGGTTCGTGCGCACCTCGTCGGAGCCGACGCCGCGGTCCGTCTGGGATACGTACTCCTGGTAGAGCATGTCCCAGATGCGCGGCACGAAGTTCATCTGCGTCGGTCGGACCAGCGCCAGATCGTCGAGGAAGGTGGACAGGTCGCTGCGGGCGGCGAAGTTCACGGTGCCGCCGCTGGCCAGCGTGCCGTACAGGACGCCGCGGCCCATCACGTGGCTCATCGGCAGGAACGCCAGCGTGATCGCGGGCGCGACGCCCAGCTTCTCGTCCCAGTGCGCGTTGGCCGCCGACCGCCACATGTTGGCGACCTTGCTCTCCGGGTAGATCGCGCCCTTCGGAGCGCCGGTGCTGCCGGAGGTGTAGACGAGCAACGCCAGCGGGTCGTCCCCTTCGGCGACGACGGACTTCGGCGGGGTCAGCGCTCGGCCGCGGGCCAGCGCGTCGGCCATGGTCTCCACGACCACCGGGCTGCCGTCGAGACGCGCCTTGGCGGCGTCGAGGGCCTCGCGCTGATCGTCGACCTCGGGCTGGAAGTCGAACACGACCAGCCGCGCGGGTGTGGGTCCGGAAAGCGCGAGTTCGACGGCGTCGTCGACGTAGTCGATGCTCGACGCGATCAGCGACGGCTCGGTCTCGGCGACGATGGGCTGGAGCTGGGTCTGCGGTGCGCTGGTCTGCAACGGCACGGAGATCGCGCCGAGCTGCGTCAGCGCGATGTCGACGACGGTGTAGTCGACGCTGGTGAAGCCCAGGATGGCGACCCGGTCGCCGGGGTGGACGGGCTGGTCGCGCAGCGCGGCGCTGAATGCCTCGACGCGGTCCCAGAGCTGGCCGTAGGTGACGGTGTCGAAGCGGGGCAGCAGCGCCGCGGTGGTGCGGCCCGCGGCGTCGGTGACGTATTCGACGGCTCGGTGGCCGAGGGCGGGCCGGTCGGCGTAGCCCTCCATGACGGTGCGGACGACGTCGGGCAGGCGCAGTTCGGGTTTGCCGGCGGCGGCGCTCACGGCGCCGTCGGGCTTTGCTGCGGCGAATTGTTCGTCGGTTGTGTACAGGTGGGCGATGCGGCGCTCGAGGCGCGCTTCGCGGGAATCGGTCGACATGGGCATCCTCTACGTACTTCTCGGGAGTTCTGCGTGGCTGGCATTTATGCCTCGCCTGTCGCCAACAACATTAGCAAACCTAAGGATATGCCCGAGACGCTTGAACTGGCAGTTCCCTGTGAGGAACTACACTCGCCCGCCATTCGTTATGGTGACTAAGTAATACTCCTGAGAGGTAGACGATGACACGAACCAACGACGACACCTGGGATCTTTCCACCAGCGTGGGAGCCACGGCGACCATGGTGGCGGCGGCGCGGGCGATCGCGACCAACGCCAACCAGCTCGACGATCCCTTTGCCGAACCCTTGGTGCGCGCGGTGGGTGTGAGCTTTCTCACCCGCTTGGCGACCGGCGAACTGGCGGCCGCGGAGGTCGACGTCGACGGATCCGGCTTCAGCCTGCAGCACATGCCCACCGCGATGGCGGCCCGCACCCGGTACTTCGACGCCTTCTTCGCCGACGCCGCCGCGGCCGGGATCCGCCAGGCCGTGATCCTGGCGTCCGGCCTGGACGCACGCGCCTACCGGCTGGAGTGGCCGGCCGGTATGACGGTGTTCGAGATCGACCAGCCGGCCGTCATCGAGTTCAAGGCGACGACGCTCGCGGGCCTCGGCGCGGCACCGAAGGCCGACCTGCGCACGGTGGCCATCGACCTGCGCGACGACTGGCCGACCGCGCTGAAGGCCGCCGGCCTCGACACGACTGCGCCAACCGCGTGGATCGCCGAGGGTCTGCTGGGCTATCTGCCACCGGAGGCCCAGGACGGTCTGCTCGATGCCATCACTGCACTCAGCGCGCCCGGGAGCCGATTGGGCACCGAGGCCATCCCCACCAACGCGGACGTCGACCTCGAGGCGGCCAGGGAGAAGATGCGCGAGGCCACCGACAAGTGGCGCGACCACGGCTTCGACCTCGACTTCAGCGAACTCGGCTTCGAGGGCGAGCGCAACGAGGTCGGCGAGTACCTGGACGCCCGCGGCTGGCAGTCGGTCGGCACGCCGATGTCGACACTTCTTAGCGCACACGGCTTTCCGGCGATCCCGCCGGCAGACGACGATCAACCGACGATGGCAGGCGTCGTCTACTACACCTCCTTGTTGCGCTGACTCACGCCGAGCGGCGCGCCGCCTTCAACTCGAGTTCGGCCTCGTAGGCGCCCTCGTCGCGCCCGAGGGCGACGGTGGCGGCGGTCATCGCCGCGATGGCCAGGGTGAGCGCGATGGCCTCGTACGGACCCGCGTCGAGACCTTCGCCGAGGATGATGGCGCCGAGGAAGACGGCGACGACGGGCTCGAGGACCAACATCGTCGGCACCGAGGTCTGCATCGCACCCGCGTGAAATGCGGACTGCTGCAACAACGTGGCGACGACGCCGAGCACCACGAGCGCGTACGGGGCTGGGGTGGCCAGCAGGCTCAGCGCGCCGCGCTCGTTGAAGATGTGCGTGTTGACCTTCGTCACGACGGCGACCACACCGAACAGCACGCCGACGGCGACGGCGAGCAGCATGGCGCGCTGCCAGCCGTCGAGACGGACTGCCACCACCACAGAGGCCACGATGATCACGCCGCAGACCACGGCGACGATGGTCGACACGAGCAGCGAGGCCCCACGGTCCGGCGGGCCGGGGCGGGCGAGCAACACGAACACGGCGAGCGCCACCGTGAGCAGGCCCGCCCACAGCCACTCACCGCGCGTGACGCGTCGGCCCGCCAGGCGCGCGCTCATCGGCAACGCGAACAGCAGCGCCGACACCAGGAGCGGCTGGACCAGGATCAGTGAACCCTTGACCAGGGCCAGCGCCTGGAAGGCGTAGCCGAGGACGGCGGCCGCGGTGCCCGCCCACCAGAGCGGTCGGCGCAGCAGCGTGGTGACCATGACGGCGCTGACACCCTGATCGGACGGCACGTCCAGGGTGGCGCGTTGGCGGACGACGATGCCGATCGCCATGAAGATGGCAGCGCACAGCGCGAAGAGGACGACCAGCCCATGGCCCAACACCGTCCTCGGCATCCCTTCATTGGTAATGCGACAGGCACGGTTGTGAGCTGCCGCCTACAACCGTAGAGGGGTCGTCAGCTGGCTTCGAGTCGAGAGTCCCGCTCGACCGGTTCTCGGGTCGCCGCGGTGGGGTCGAGCTTGTCGTTGACCTTCGACACCACGTCGTCCACGCGGGTCACCGCGGCGTCGCACAGGTCGCGGACCTTGTCCCCGGCCGCGTCGACGTCATCGGCCGCGCTGAGGAGGTACGCCCTGACGTTGAGCCGCAACCGCTCCCCCGCGGACCGCAGCCTGCGCCGTAGCCGGTCATCGACCTCGATGGTGACGTAGGGCAGTGGCTTGATGCGCATATCGGCTCCCCCTCTTGGACGGTTGCGAACCAGGGTAATGCAGCTCACCGCGCTCTTCCGCGAGAACTCTTGCCGCTTCCGTAGCGATCGCCGGCCGACTCCGACGTAATGAGTAAAATCGAGGTTTGGTCGTGACGTTGAGTGACGTTCAGTTCAGTGCCGGAGGTCGGGAAATCGGGAAATCGATGATTTTCACCCATGACACCGAGATCACGCTGCGCAGCGCAGCCGCATTGGTCAACAGCGATCGCGTGGACGGCGAGCAACTCGGGGACCAGACGGCACTGACCGAGTTCCTCGACTCGTACGGCACGACGGGCAGACGCGACCGCGACGACGCCGAGCTGGACGCCGTGCACCTCCTGCGGGCACGCCTCGGGCGCATCTGGGCGGTCAGCGACGACGAGGGCCGGGCCGTCGGTCAGGTCAACGCTCTGCTCAGCGACACGAATGCCGCACCGTGGTTGACGCGTCACCCCGAGATGCCGGAGTGGCATCTGCACCTGGCCTCGATCCACGATCCCGTGGCCCAGCGTCTGGGCGCCGAGATGGCCATGGCACTGGCCGACCTCATCCGCGCCGGGGAGTTGCGCAGGCTCAAGATCTGCTCCGCCCCGGACTGTGACGCCGTGCTGATCGACATGTCGCGCAACAGGTCCCGCATCTTCTGCGACACCGGCAACTGCGGCAACCGCCAGCACGTCGCCGCCTACCGCGAACGCCAGTCGGCCGACGGCTGACGCGCGGTCAGCCGACGAACGCGGGCATCGAGTCCCAACCGCGGATCGTCGACGTCGTGGAGAACACGGCGCCTGCCAGGTCGACCTCCCATTCCGGGAACCGCTTGAGGATCTCCTCCAACGCAATTCGCCCCTCGATGCGGGCGAGGGAGGACCCCAGGCAGTAGTGGGCGCCGACGCTGAAGCCGAGATGCGCGTGAACCTCGCGGTTGACGTCGAAGACGTCGCCGTCCGGCGGGAACTGGCGGTGATCGCGATTGGCCGCGCCGATCAGCATCATCATGACGGCGCCCTGCGGCACGGTCTGACCGTGGATCTCCACGTCGCGGGTCACGTAACGGGCGACGTGCGGCGCAGGCGGCTCGAACCTGACGAGCTCCTCGACGGCCTTGGGAATGAGCGTCGGGTCCTCGACGAGCTGCCTGCGCTGATCGGGGTTTTCAGCCAAAACCTTTGCGGCCCAACCGATCAGACGCGTCGTCGTGTCGTTGCCCGCACCGGCGACGACGTTGAGGTAGATGAGCAGCTCGTCACGGGTCAGCCGGCGGGTGGTCCCGGTCTCGTCGACGAATTCGACGTTGAGCAATTCGGTCATGATGTCGTCGGACGGATTGTCGACCCGCCAGTCGATGTAGTCGGCGAAGATGTCGCCGCTGACCAGGCCCTCCTCGGCGGCCTTCATCGGCTGGCCCGCCTCGGTCTTCATCTGGCCGGTGACGTGATCCCGGACCTTCTCCTGGTCGCCCTCGGGGATCCCGATCAGCGCACTGATCGTCTTCATCGGCATCACGGCGCCCAGGTCGGTGACGAAGTCGAACTTGCCGGCCCCAACGATCGGATCGAGGCAGTCGGCGCAGTAGTTGCGGATCTTCTCCTCGAGCAGGGCGATCTTGCGCGGGGTGAACATCCGGGCCAGCAGCTTGCGGTGGATGTCGTGGATCGGCGGGTCCTCGAAGATCAGCACACCGGAGGGGATGGGGAAGTCCGCCCTGATCAGCTCGAGGATCGCACCCTTGGCGGAGCTGAAGGTCTCGTGGTCGACGATGCCCCGGTTGACGTCTTCATAGCGGCTCACCGCGTAGAAGTCGTGCTGGGCGTTGTAGTACAGCGGCGCCTCCTCGCGGAGTCGCTTGAACGTGGGATACGGATCGGCGTTGATCTCGACGTCGTACGGGTCGAAATAGACGTCGCTGGTCGCACTAACGGTCACGGCAGGCCGCCTCTCGAAGTCCGTCGCTTACACGCGTAAGTTACACGGCGGGGCAACCGCCCGACAATGCCATCGCCCGACATCGCCGTCTTTACGTCGATGCGCGCTGGATCAGTCGCGCGACGTTGGCGCTGCTCGGTTCGGCCTCCGACCGATACCCCAACTCGGCCATCATCGCCGCGACGGAGACGTCGACGACGGTCTCCGCGTCGAACGCGACCGACGTCAGCGGCGGGCCGCTCACCGCACCGAGGACGGTGGCGTCGACCCCCATCACCGCCAGGTCCTCGGGGCAGCGCAGGCCGGCCTGCCGCACCCCGTGCAGCACCACGAAGGCCGTCTCGTCGCTCTGCGCGCACACCGCGGTGACACCGTCGTCGACCCAGCCCTTGACCACGGTGGCGGCGTCCGTGCCGTCCGTCGCAACGCTTCCGACGGTGAGCTCGGGCAGCCCCCGCTTGGTGGCCGCCACGCGAAGACCCTCCAGCCAGTACTCCGCCAGCGGACGTAGCTTCGGTAGGTCGGAGCTGGCGTACGCCAGCTTGCGGTGGCCGCGGCCGACGAGATGGTCGACGCGCAGTTCGCCGACGGTCAGATGCAGGGCACCCATCGCGTGCAGCTGGGTACTGCCGAGGTGGATCTGCGGAATGCCCGCCGCGGTGACCGCCTCCAGCGCCGCGCCGCCGAGCGGGAAGACGCTGGTGACCGCGATGGGATTGAGGTCGGCAACGGCGTCGACCACGTTTTGGCCGTCGTCCGTCTCGAACTGCAGCGACAGGACCACGCCGTGACGCGCGAGCGCGGCGGTCAGCCGGCTGCCGACCTCGAGCAACAGGTCGCCGAGCGAAATGCGCGGCACGACGTACAACATGACACCGCTGGCCCCGACCGCGAGGTTCCGCGCGGCGAGGTTCGGCCGGTAGCCAAGTTCCTTGGCCGCGGCGTGCACGGCCGCCCGGGTCCGCGCCGAGATCGTCTGGCCCTCGACGTTGTTGAGCACGTAGCTGACCGTGGCCGCGGAGACGTTCGCCATCCGGGCGACGTCGGCCTTGGTCGGCCTGGATACTCCTCGCGTGCCCATCGGGCCATCATGGCACCATCAGAAGTCGCTACCGACCGGATGGATCTCGAGGGCGCAGGCGTCGATCGTCGCGGCAACGGTGCCGGTCGAGGTGGTGTCGGGCGCGGTGACGAGGAGATCCGTGTAGGTGGGGCATGGGTTGCCGCCGGCGTCGACGGCGTCGCCCTCCAGCACGGCATGCACCGGTTGGAATGGCGACACGGTGACGGTGGTCGGCACGCCGGCCGGCACGCCGCCCAGGTACCCACTCACCGTGCGTGTGGCGTGGATGAGTGGCCCGCCTGCGCCGGAGTCGACTCCGGGGTAGCCGGTCAGCGTGCAGGCATTCGCGCCGTCGACGAGGCTGAACACCAGCTGCGTCGCTCGGTGCGTCGCCGCGGACGTCGACTTGCCTGCCGTCACCGAGACCTGACCCGATGCGCACGGCGGCGCGCCGCCGCCGACGCGCGGGAGCGTCAGCACCGTGTCGAGTTGGGCTCGGGGCACCGAGACTTCCTGTGGCCCAGCGGCTTCGATGAGCCACATCCCCTGGCCGATGAAGAAGATCACCGCATCGTCGGTGATCGCGAAGTTCTGGTACACCTCCGCGCCGACGACGTTGTCGTTGGCGTCGCCGCCAACGCGCTTCGCGAGCTCCGGCGCGACGATCGGATCCAGTACGCCCACCGGGTCGGTACCTGGCTTGAACAGCGTGTCCAGCGTGATCGGAACGCCCTTGCCGACGTCGTAGTCGAGCGCCTCGTAGTAGGTCTCCGGGTGGGCGCCACCGGTGTCGTTGAATTCCTTGAACACCAGGCTCTGGGTGCCCGACGCCTCCGATCGGTACGCCGTCCCGGTGATGGTCAGCTCGTACGGACGGTCGCGCGTGGGCCGCTCACCGACCAGCTCGACGAATTGGTCACGCTGTTTCGTGAGGGCGGCGGTCACCGCCTGCTGATCGGGATAGTCGTCCGGGAAGGTGAAGCTGACCACGTAACCGGGCTTGGCGTCGTGGACGTTGCAGATCCGGTTGGAGTCGATCGCTCCGCCGAGGTCGGTGCACGCCGACCGGGCCACCCCAACGGGCGTGGGCTGGCCTGGCGTCGTGATCGCAATGGGGGTGTTCGACGTTCCGCACGCCGCGGCGCCGAGCACCACGACCGCGCTGGTGAGTGCGATCAGTGCGTGGCGCGTCGTCATCGCGGTCATCAGCCGATCTCGTAGTTCTCGCGCGAGATGCGGAAGTAGTGACCGGTGCTGCCGTCGGTGCACGTCATACCCGTGGACTCGCTGTCGCAGGTGATCGAGCCGAACGACCTGGATTGGCCGTAGCCGAGGATCTGCTCGGGCGCGGGCAGATCCTGGGCGTAGCAGTCGAAGACCGACGCGCCGCCCTGCTCCAACTTGAACCGGGAACCCCAATCCAGGTGGCAGTCAGGCGATGCCGGCGGCGCCACCCAGTTGTGTTCGGCGACGTCGCAGCGAACGTCGGAGGCGAACATCGCGCAGGAGATGTTTCCCGAGGGTGACCGGAAGGCGCCCGTCCCGGTGTACACCACCGGCGCGACCACTGGGGGCCCCGCGACCGCCGTCGTTGCGGGGCTGTCCGACGCCGCGCGGAACGCGGTCGAACCGCCGGTCGCCGAGCACCCCGCCAACGTCACCGTGGCCAGTGCGAGGACACCGACCGCGATTACGTGCGGCCGTCGGGGGTGCGAATTCTTCGTCATGTCGGCAAGGGTGCGTGGGGGGTCTTGGAGAATCCTCAACGGCTTCGAGGAAAGGTATGGGGCATGGACATGAACCTCACCGGCAAGGTCGTCGTCGTCACCGGCGCAAGCAAGGGAATCGGTCTGGCCGTCAGCCAGACATTCGCAGCGGCGGGGGCTCACGTCGTCGCGGGCGCCCGGCACAACAGCCCGGAACTGGAGGCGTTGGAGGCCGCGGGTTCGGCCACCTTCGTCACCGCCGACCTCGCCACACCCGAAGGGCCTCGCGCGCTGATCGCCGCGGCCGCGGAACGTGGTGGCGTGGACGTGTTGGTCAACAACGCCGGAGCGGTGGCAACGCGATTCGACGGCATCCTGTCGGTCACCGACGAGCAGTGGGACGCCGCGCTGTCGGTGAACTTCATGTCGGCGGTGCGCACCACCCGCGAGGCCATCCCCCAGATGCTGGCCCGCGGCGGCGGTGCGATCGTCATGATCGGCTCGGTCAACGCGACGCTGCCCGAGTGGAACATCGTCGACTACAGCGCCACCAAGGCGGCGCTGGCCAACTACGCGAAGAGCCTGTCGAAGGAGTTCGGCCCCAAGGGTATTCGGGTCAACACCGTCAGCCCCGGCCCGGTGTCAACGGACCTGTGGCTCGCCGACGACGGCGTGGCCGCCCAGTTCGCGGCGACCAGCGGCGCCAGCCCCGACGACGTGGTGGCCGCCGTATCCGCAGGAGCGCCGACGGGACGGTTCACCACCCCGCAGGAGGTCGCCGACCTCACCGTGTTCCTGGCCAGCGATCGCTCGGGCAACACCACCGGCGCCGACGTCCGCATCGACGGCGGCTACGTCACCACCATCTAGACCCGTAACCCCAAGGGAGACATCGATGTACGACCTCGACGACACCATCGAGGCCCGCCGGTCGACCCGACTGTTCCTTCGTGACAAGCCGGTGCCGAAGGATCTGCTGCTCGAAGCCCTCGAGCTTGCCGTGCGCGCGCCGTCGAACTCGAACATCCAGCCGTGGCGCGTGGTGTTCAACTCGGGGCCCGCCCGCGACCGACTGGTCGAGGCGATGCTCGAAGAGGCGGCGAAGGACGATCCGAAGGTCCCGTCACTTCCGGACGAGTTCACTCACTTCCGGCGCGAACTCGGTTCGCTGGTGTACGGCACGATGGGAGTTGCGCGCCACGATGCGGAAGCGAGACGGATTGCGGTGCTGCGGAACTGGGAGTTCTTCCGAGCGCCGCTGGGGGCCGTGGTCTGCATGCATCGCGACCTGGGCTACGTCGACGCGCTCGGGGTCGGGATGTTCCTGCAGACATTCATGTTGGCGCTGACCGCCAGGGGCATCGGAAGCTGCGTGCAGGTGTCGATCGCGGGCTATCCGGACGTCATCCACGAACAGCTCGGGATTGGCGAGGACATGCGGATCCTGTGCGGTGTGTCGATCGGCTACCCGGACCCGGACTTTCCCGCCAACGATCTGCAGGTGCCGCGCAGCCCGCTCGAGGAGAACTTCACGTTCCTCGAGAGTTGAGTTGCCCGCGCACGCGAGGAGCAGATCAGCCTTGGGGACACCGGACACGCACGGCGTCGCCGCGTAGCGTCGAATCCATGACCACGCTTACCGACACCAAAGTCGCTTCGGCACTGGACCGGATGTACTCCGAGTCCCAGGCACAGATGGCCACCCTCCGGGAGAGCGGTCCCCCGGTCGACATGGCGAAGGCCAGCGCACAGGAACGCGCCGACGCGTTGAGCGACTTCTACCTGCCCGTCACACCGGAGGCCGGCCGGCTGCTCTATTCGTTGGTGCGCGCCACCCGCCCACAGACGATCGTCGAATTCGGCATGTCACTCGGGCTGTCCGGGATCCACCTGGCGTCCGCCGTGAAGGACAACGGCAGCGGCCGCGTCGTCACGACCGAACTGAGTGCCGCCAAGGTCGCCGCGGCGAAGAAGAACTTCGCCGACGCCGGCCTTGCCGACGTCATCTCGGTCCTCGAAGGCGACGCGCTGGAGACTCTGAAGTCGCTCGACGGCCCGGTGGACTTCGTCCTGCTCGACGGCTGGAAGGAGCTCTACCTTCCGGTGATCAAGCTGCTCGAGCCGCGGTTGGCGCCGGGCACCCTGATCGTCGCCGACAACACCAACATGGCCGACACCCAGCCGTACCTCGACCACGTGCGCGACCCGGACCACGGATACGTCAGCGTCAACTTCCTCGCCAGGGACAGCGACAGCATGGAGATCAGCTGCCGGGTTTAGCCGCCCAGCGCCACCAGGTTCTTGACGGACCGCTCGACGTCCGAGCGGATGACGCGCGCGACCAGGCCACCCACCGGGCCGCTGAGCAGCCCGCCCTTCAATTCGGCGAGCAGGTGAAACGTGGTGCCGGGGCCCTCCTCGGTGACGGTCATGGTCAGCGCGATGCGCACACCGCCGAACCCGCGGCCCCGTAGGGCGATGCGGCGGGGCGCGTCGTATTCGGTCACCTCCCAGTGGATGGTGTTCCGGAACCCCTTGACCTTGATGCACGACGACACCGTGGTGCCCTTCTCGATGACGTCGGGGACGGGACTGCGCCAACCGCCGAAGATGGTCAGCCACTCGTCGAACCGATGAAGGTCCGACGCCAACTTCCACGCTTGTTCCGGGGTAAGAGCCGAGGAAACGGACACGTCGACATTCGCCATCCCACCCTTGTACCCAATTGTGGGCGATTACGCAGGCGGCGGCGTCCCCAGCACCCGCTGCAGGTCCGGCTTCATCGCCTGAAGTTGCGAACCCCAGTAGCCCCAGCTGTGGGTGCCGTCGTTCGGGAAGTTGAACACGGCGTTGCGGCCGCCCGCCGCGAGGTAGTTCTTCTGGAACTGCTTGTTCGTGTCGATGGTGATGTTCTCGAGGAACTGCGCGCTGTACTGGACGCCGAAGTCGCCCGGCGCATCGAGATCCGAGGATCGTCCGTTACCGCAGTAGACCCAGACCGCGGTGTTGTTGGCCACCAACATTCCGACATTGACCATCGGGTCGTTGCGGCGCCAGGCCGGGTCGGTGGTCGTCCCCCACATGTCGGTGGCGTTGTAACCGCCCGCGTCCTTCATCGAGAAGCCGATCATGGTGGGCCACAACCCTTCTGACGGGTTCAGGAAGCCCGACAGGGAGCCAGCGAAGATGAACTGGGTGGGATGCCAGATGGCCAGGGTCAGCGCCGCGCCGCCCGACATCGACAGGCCGACGACGGCGTTGCCGGTGGGCGCGACGCCCTTGTTCGCCTGCAGGTACGCGGGCAGTTCCTGAGTGAGGAACGTCTCCCACTTGTAGGTCGTAGTGCCTGCGCTGCCCACCGCGGGCCGGTACCAGTCGGAGTAGAAGCTGGACTGCCCGCCGACGGGCATGACCAGCGAGAGGCCGGACTGGTAGTACCACTCGAACACGGCGGTGTTGATGTCCCAACCGTTGACGTCGTCCTGGGCGCGCAACCCGTCGAGCAGGTAGACGGCGTGCGGACCGCCGCCCTGGAACTGGACCTTGATGTCGCGGCCCATCGACGGCGAGGGCACCTCCAAGCAGCTCGACCGGCAGGCCGTCGCGCGAATACGCCGCTGCAGTCGGCATCGGCCCGATGCCGACGAGTCCCGGCACCAGCAGAGCAGCCGCAACGACGGCGGTCAGCCTCCGCACCCACGCACGCCGAGTTCCCGAAACACCCATCACCAGCACCGGTCGGCCCACCCTCTCCTGTCGTGTCCGCGCAACATAACAAGCAGCGGCGAACCGCCCTGCGCGGCCACGCCGCCCCGTAATCGCCTTGTTATCAAGGTGTTCGGCGGGCCTTGTCCCGCATCACCGTTGTGAGCCGGCCCATCGACAGACTGTGAGCCACACCCGAATAACCTGTGAATCCGCTTGCTGTGCCACACCGCGCGCCGACCACCACGGCAAACTCGGGATTCACACAACAAGGAGCAAGCCAATGTCACTATCCGAACGCACCACTGCGGCTGCTGGCAGGCGGCACATCGTCGCGGGCGGTCTGCTCGGCGCGGCCCTGTTCGGCGGCGTTCCATCGGCACTGGCCGACCAGGACCCGGCGGCCAACCCACCGAACTGCACGGCCGCCGATCTGGAGGGCGTGCGCTCGGGTGTGTCGGCGGCGACCTCGGCGTACCTGTTCACCCACCCCGACGTGAACGACTACATGACGAGCCTGAAGGGTCTGTCGCGCGCGCAGGTCGCCACCAAGATGAAGGCCTACCTGGCCGCCAATCCGCAGATCAAGACCGACTTGACGGGCATAAGGCAGCCACTGGCCGACCTGAAGGATCGCTGCGGGGCGCCGCCCAGCCCCTAGCCCACCCCGGTGAGCAGACTGGCGGTGCGCCACCAGATGAGCGCCGCGAACAGCACCACCGCGAAGACCGTAACGCCTACCTGGACGAGGGTCCTGTGCTCGCGGGGGGCGTTCGCGTAGGCCCACGCCGACCACCGTGCCCGGTGACGAGCCCGCCGACGTGGCCCTGCCAGCTGATCGACGGCACGACGAAGGTGATGACCAGGTTGATCACGATCAGCCCGACCACCCACCGCACGTCGAAGTGCAACCGCCGGGCCAGCGCGAACGTCGCGCCGAAGAGCCCGAAGATCGCGCCTGACGCACCCAAGGTGGGCTGGTCGAGCGGCGTGATCAGGTAGACGAGGACGGATCCGCCCAGTCCGCTCAACGCATAGAGGGCGATGTAGCGGATCGACCCCAACCACCGTTCCAGGGCCGGGCCGATGACGTATAGCGCCCACATGTTGAACAGGATGTGCATGAGGTCGGCGTGCAGGAAGGCCGACGTCACCAAGGCGGTAGTACTGGCCCGCGGCGATTCCCCTCGGCCAGAGCACCAACTGCTCGTAGACGCCGGGCACTGCCTTCTGCAGGACGAACATGATCACGTTCGCGGCGATCAGCACGTAGGTGACCCACGCCACGCTCGTCGGCTTTCCGCCGAAGGCGGTCTTCGGTTGCTTTACCGACTTGGCTCCCTCGTCGATGCATTCCGGGCACTGATGGCCGACGGGGGCGACGCGCATGCAGTCGGGGCACACGGACTGCGCTGACAGCGCGCGCAGCGGACGTAGGTCTGGCGTCCCGGATGCCGGTAGCAGGTCGGCGCCGCTTCCGGCGCCGGGGGGTACGGGGTGCTCACACATCTACTCTGGCAGGCCGGCCGGCATGCGCGCACGGAGGTGGGGCCCTAGACCCGCCACAGCGCTTCCTGGGTCGTGCTCGCCACCAGCGCCCCCGAGCCGGAGTACAGCGACCCCACCACCAGCCCCCGGGAGTCGCTGTTGTTGCGCGACCTCACCTCGTAGCGGTGCCACTGGTCGGGCTGGAACGGTCGGTGGAACCAGACCGCGTGGTCCAAGCTGGCCGCGTACCCGACGTCGGGGCCGAGTTCGGTGCCCGGCGGCCGGGCGACCGGCACGGGTCCGAAGTCGGACAGGAAGGTCAGCGTGCAGGCGCGGATCAGTGGGTCGTCCTCGATCACGTCGGTGGTTCTGATCCAGAACGGCGGCACCACGAACACGGAGTCGCAGCCTGCCACGCTGCGAATCTCGAAACGCTCGGCGAATTCGAGGCGAGAGGCCTTGGGCACGGTGTCGTCGAATTCCAGGGCCGGCACGACCGGGGGCTGCCAGTCGGCGCCGGACTCCGGTCGGTGAAACGACGCGATCATCTCGAGGATGGTCTTGCCGTGCTGTACCGCGGTCACCCGGCGGGTGTCGAACGAGCGGCCGTCGCGGGTGCGCTCGACCCGGAGTTCGACGTCGACGTCGTACTCGCCGCCGCGCACGAAGTACAGGTGCAGCGACTGCGGCAGCTTCTCCGGGTCGACTGTGGCGCCGGCGGCCGCCAGGGACTGGGCGGCGATCAGGCCGCCGAACAGCCGCTCACCGGGCCCTCTGGTCGCGTTGTGAGCGGTGAACACGTCGCCGTCGACGGTCGAAGTCCAGCAATCGAGCGATCCAGCTTCGTTCGTCCACCCCGGCCTGCTCGCCCACGGACTTGACACCTGTCATCGAACGGCCACCTTAGCCGAGACGAAAAGTGAGGGATTCCAGGCCGCCGATCACTCCTACCCATGTGACGGCGACGCCGGCGAATTCACTACGAGACGTACAGGCAACACCGATGATGTGCACAGCAGCGCGCGTTCCACGCGCCATGGGGGTGGACCGATGACCAGTGCCCGGCTATCGATGGGCAATCTCGACGACGCGGCGCTGGCACGCGCCGCGGCCGCGGGCGACCGGTCCGCCTTCGCCGAGATATACGACCGCTATGCCGATCGGTTGCACGACTTCTGCGTCGGCATGCTGCGCGACCGCGATGCTGCCGCCGACTGCGTGCAGGACGTGTTCGTCACCGCGGCAACCAAATTGGTCCAACTCCGCGAACCGGATCGGTTGCGGTCGTGGTTGTACGCGATCGCCCGTTCCGAGGCCCTGGCCCGGATCCGGGCCCGCAAACGTGAACAGCTCAGCGAGGAGCTACCCGAAATGCCAAGCGGCGAAGCAGACCTGGCGACACTTGGCGGAGCGATCGGAGCTGGCCGACCTGATCAGGGACGCCAGTGGCGGGTTGAGCGACCGCGATCGCACCGTGCTCGAACTGGCCTACCGCCAGGGCCTCGACGGTCCGGAACTGGCGGATGCGCTCGGCGTCACGCCCAAGAACGCCAACACCCTGGTCGAACGTCTCCGCGAGACCATCGCGCGCTCATTGGGTGCACTGCTGGTGTGCAGGCGCACCACGGCCGACCCCGACCGCTGCCCCGAACTGGCCGCGATCCTGGATCGGTGGGACGGCGAGTTCACGGTGTTGATGCGCAAGCGGGTGGCCCGGCACATCGACGGGTGTTCGGTCTGCGAGGAGGAACGCGCAAGGATGGTCAGTCCGGCCGCGCTGCTCGGTGCCACGCCGATGGTCATTCCCGCGCCGGCCTGGCTGCGCGAACGTACCCTCGACCGCGCGGTGGTTCACGTACCCGACGCCGAATCGGCACCGTCCGGCCCGGAGGACGACGAATCCTGGTGGCCACCACGCGATTTCGATGGCGACGGGCCCGCGGGATCCGCCGGGTCCGCCGGCGGACGGTCGGGGTCGGCCACCCGGGCCCGACGCCAGCGCGCCGGCGTCGGTGCGGCACTCGTGGTGCTCGGCGTCGGCGCGGCGGCCGTACTCGCCGCACCCGCGGCGTTCCGCGTGGCCCCCGCCAACTCGCCCGAACGGCTGGCCCCGTCCACGACGACCACGGTGGTCACCACCACGCCGTCGGTCGCGGGGCGCCCGGCGCCCAGCGACACCCCGACGACGCTGCCACCCGCATTGCTCACCACCACCACCGCCGTCGTCGCACCCACCGCCGAGACCACCTACGAGCCACCGCCACCGAGCACCCCCGCGCCCGCGAGTGCACCCGAACCGCCGACCACGTCCAAGCCCGTCACCACCACGTCGCGCCCGGTGACGACCCGGCCGCGGCCGACCACGGAGGAACCCCCCGAACCCGAACCCGTCACCACGCCGCCTGCGCCGGAGCCGGAGCCGGAACCCGAGCCGGAGCCGCCGCCGTCCTCACCGACGAAGCCGCCGACGTTTACGGTGACCAAGGTGCCACCCAAGCAGGTCGAGCCGGAATGCCCACCGTCCCAACCCAACTGCCAGGACGGGCCGATCTTCAACTAGGACCGCGAGGGGCCAGCAGTGGTCGGACCACGATCACGTAGCTGAGCACGACCACCGCGGGCGCTGCCAGCGGCAACCAGGGCGCGCTCACCGGGATCGCTACCGCGGCCAAGCCGATCGCCGAAAAGCTCAGCGCACCAATGACGGTCGGGGCCGCGAGCGCGGAGTCCACGTTCCGCGCGTGGCGTAGCACCAGGTAGGCCGTGGCCGCCACGCCGGCCAGTGCGGCGGCCATCGGCGGCGGGTCGGTCAGCGCGATCACCAGCGCACCGAGCACCACCGCGAGGGTGGCGGCCGCGGGGAAGCGGAAACCCAGCGCCACCAAGCCCGCCGCCACTGCGGCCACCCACAGCGAAGGACCGTCGGCGGCAATGGCGGTCGCCGCGACCATCACCAACCCGAACGCCGTCGACAGCGTGCGACCGGTGATCAGCCCAGCAGTCGCCATGTCATCTCCGACCCGACACACCGCGCCGGTGATCCGGCACCACGTGCATCACCTGATCCAGCGTGCTGTCCCCCTGCCAGGACACCACGTCGACACCGACCGTCCCCATGTCCCGGTACATGAACGACCGCTGCAGCGACCACATCCTGGCGATCAGCGGGTCCTGCTCGACCTCGAACGGCGGCCCAGCCAGCACGTCGACGGCCACCACGACGTGACCGCGACGGCGCAGTTCGATCAGCGCCAGCGCGAAGTCGGTGTCGAGCAGTGTGGAGAAGGCCACCACGATCGCTCCCGAGGGAACCGCCGCGCGCGGAGCCAACGTGCCCGTCGTGTCCTCGAAGCCGTCGCCTGCGCCGAGGACCGCGTCGAGCACCCGGTAGAACTGTCGGCGGCCGATGTCGATGCCGAGCCACCGGGGACGATCCCCGAGGACGACGACGCCGGCGCGGTCTCCGCTGCGCAACGCGTGCTGCACCACCTGGACCGCGCCCCGCACGGTTCGCTCGGTCGCCTCGGTCGCCGGACCCCGTGGCTGGAGCGACGAGTCGACCAGCACGACGACGTCGGCGGCGCGCTCGCTGAGCCGCTCCGTCACGTGCAGGGTGCCCACCCGCGCGCTGACCGGCCAGTTGACGGTACGCAGCTGGTCACCCGGCACGTACGGGCGGATGTTGCCGTACTCGACGCCCCTACCGATGTGTCGGGTGAGGTGGGTGCCCAACCGGTCGAGCAACTCGATGCGCGGCAACACCGTCGACTGTGCGGGAGCCACCGGGAAGACGAAGACGTCGGCGACGTCGACGGTCGCCGTACCCGCGACCAGTCCTCCGCGCGCGAGCACCTTCACCTGCAGCCCGATCGGGTAGCGGCCCCAGCGGTCGGCCGAAGCCGTGACCTCGAGCCTGCCGTCGTCGTCCTCGGTCACGTCGACCTGCATCCCGTCGCCTGCCGCGACGGCGATTTCGACGTTCACGCCGTCGCCGGCCGTCGCCCACACCACCAGCCGCACCTGCTCGGCCTCGAAGCACCTCAGCACACCGGGTTCGGCGTGGACGTGTACGTCGGAAGGCTGCCGCTGCCAGCGGATCGACAGCAGGACGCCGAGCATCGGTGCCACGAATGCGACCAGCTGCCACGTCGATCCGAGCACGGCGACCGCAAGGGCGACCGCGGCGCAGGTGGTGATCGCGCGGGCCAACGGCGATGCCTGCCAGCGCAATTCGACCCGGGTGGTGCGGACTTCGATCACGTCGCGCCGCGTGTCCTTGGCACCGGAACGCGGCGCAGCAAGTCCTCGACGACGTCGGAGTTGCGCACCTGCCGTACCCACATCTCGGGACGCAGGCTGATCCGATGGGCCATGGCGGGCACGGCCAGTGCCTTGACGTCCTCGGGGATCACGTAGTCACGGCCCGCCAAAAGCGCTCGGGCGCGGGCGAGTTGGACGATGTCCAGTTCGGCGCGCGGGCTCGCTCCGACCGCGATCTGCGGATGTTGCCTGCTGGCACCGGCCAGGGACACCACGTAGCGCAGGACGTCCTCGTGCACCGTCACCTCCTCGACGGATTCGCGCATGGCGAGCAGGTCGTGTGCGTCGACGACCTGGTTCACCTTGGGTTCGGGTGAGCCCCGGTCGATGCGGCGGCGGAGCATCGCGACCTCGTCGGTGTCGGAGAGGTAGCGCAGTTCGAGCCTGATCATGAAGCGGTCCAGCTGCGCCTCGGGCAGCGGATACGTGCCCTCGTACTCGATCGGGTTGTCGGTGGCCAGCACGACGAAGGGGTCGGGCAGTCCGTGCGTGACGCCGTCGATGCTGACCTGACGTTCGGCCATCGCCTCGAGCAGTGCCGCTTGGGTCTTCGGTGGAGTCCGGTTGATCTCGTCAGCCATCAGTAGGTTGCTGAAGATGGGTCCTGGACGGAATTCGAACCGCCCCGACTGCATGTCGTAGATGGTCGAGCCGAGCAGGTCGGCGGGCAGCAGGTCGGGGGTGAACTGCACCCGTTTGAAGTCGAGTCCGAGAGCTGCGGCGAACGCTCGCGCGATGAGCGTCTTGCCGAGGCCGGGAAGGTCCTCGATGAGCGTGTGCCCCCGCGCCAGCACGGCGGTCAAGATGAGCGAGAGCGCCGCGCGCCTGCCGACCACCACGCGTTGAATCTCGTCGAGAACCGCTTCGCAGTGGGCCGCGGTGGTCGTGGTGGCCTCAGCGTGTTCGGTCATATCCGCTCCAACCTCTGTAGCAGTTCATCGAGCACCGTCCGGCCGGGTCCCGGCTCGTCGCCGCCGCGCCGGTCGACGTTGTCGGGGTCGACCCACTTCCAGAGTTCATCGCCGAACACCATCATGGCGGTCGCGTGAAACGCCCTCGGATCCTTGGACTTCCGTTGCCCGGATGCCAGTTCGAACTGCCGCGCGAGCATGGGGCGCAGATGCTTGTCCCAGTCCGATCGGCTGGTTTCCGAACGCTGGACCAGGGTTTCGGTCCGCGACAGCCAGCGCCGCAGGGTCTCGCTCGGATCCCGGGCCCTCGATTCGTCGACGAGGGTGGCGGCGTCGCGCGTCAGCAGCCAGCGCACGGTAAGCAGCGCGACCGCGGTCACGGCACCGATCATCGGTGGCACCAGCCGTCGGTCGGGCAGCGAAAGGGAAAGCGCCGAGGCGGCGAGGAGCAGGACGATGCCCGCGACGATCATCTTGTTCACGCGGTGCTCCGCAGTTCGCCGAGGACCTGCTGAAGCACCCGCACCGCTTCGTCGCGGTGCGCCTCGGTCATCACGTGTGGGCTGAATCGCGCCTCGTCGAACAGATCCACCAACTGCGTCGCGCTGCCCGGTCCGAGCGCACGGTGTGCGACGGCTCGGGCCAGCACCTCGGAGGCCGTGTCGAAGTCCTGCGGCATCGCGTCGGGGACGTGGGACAGTTCGCCTTCCATCGCCGCGTAACACGCGATGATCGCCTTGCGGGGTTCGCGGCTGAGATCGCCGACCTTTTCGAGCCCGACCTCCGCGGCGCGCACCAGCGAATCCGATCCCGCGTCGGGTGCGTCGACGTCGGCGCGCGGATCGTCGTACACCGTGGACGCGACGGCTGCCCGCCGCCTGCGTGCCGAGACGATCGTCCCGACGACGAGGAGCACCAGGAAGGCGACGGTGGCGACGTAGAAGGGGCCGAACAGGTTCGAGTCGCCGGACGGTTCGGCGGGCTGCGGTGGCGGGGCGGTCCCGGTGGCCGGCGCGGGCGTCGTCGGTGTCGCTCCGGGGGGCACGTTGGGCGGGCCGACCGCGATGCCCGCTCCCAGTCGGGTGAGCACCATGACGGCCAGCAGCCATGCGGCCACCAGGGCGAACGCGAGCAACAGTAGACGCCAGGTCGGCCGTTTCCGTGTCCCGCGCATCCACTCCGATCGGCCGGAACTCGCTGCGGCCGCGGCACTTCCGCGCCGCAACCGCGCGATGACCGCGAGTCCGACGATCGCGACCGAGGCGACGAGCAGTGCGATGACGAACGTCGAGGCGGCCGGGTCGTCGGTGTCGCGTGCGGGCGGCGTCCGATCGATGCCGGGCAGGTAGCCGCGCAGAGCCAGTGTGGCGACGACGACCAGGACGGCGAGCGTGACCGCGGGTTGGTACCCGTCCGTCCGGCGTGCCATCGCCGACCTCCTAGCGGCCCGCAGACCTGCCGCTTTCACGCGGCTCTCCTGATCGTAGGCCGGTCGCGACGGCCTCTGGCCGTGTTCGCGCAACGTCGGGGCGTCAGCCCGTTGGGTCGCTGACCGGTTCGCGTTCGGCGGCCTTGATCAGTCGCACGGCGAAGAGCGAGATCGCACCCCGCAGGAGGGCCCGCATGATCGGTCCCGTGCCGCGGATCCCCTCGGTGAACGATCCGCTCCAGCGCAGATCGGTGCCCCCCGACGCGTTCGGGGTGACGACGAACTCGCCGCGGTAGTCCTTGGCCGGCGTCGACGGCCCGATCAGCACGTAGACGTGGCGACGGTCCTGCTCGTACTCGACGGTCTCCTCCCGCATGAGCACTGGCGGCATCCCGACCTTGCGGATGGCGCCGATCCCGCCGGGCGCCGGATCGCCGTGGCGCTCCCAACTCGACGTCATGACCAGTGGCCTGGCCCAGTCCGACCAGCGTCCACCGTCGGTCTCGAGCCGGAAGAGCGTCGCGGCCGACGCGCGGGTGGTCCGATTGACTTCGAACGAGAACGTCCGTCCCGACATGGCGCCTCCCAGCGGTTCAGGGCTGCCCGAACCCTACCGGAGGCCCATCGGAGGCCTTTGGCACGTAAATACATTGTTACGTACGTGTTTCTTCTATGCTCTAGGCATGCACGACAAGGCCGTACTCGTCGAGGTGGAGGCGCTGCGCGAGCGGCTTCGCGAGGGACGCGCGTTATCGCCCCTGGCCCTCGAGATCCACGTTCGCGCCGTCGGCCACAGCGTCCACACCGCCTTTCCCGCGTTCATCCCCGACGACGGTCTCGACGCCATCGCGCCGGGGCACGTCACGACCATGGCCGCCCTCGAGCTATGCCTGGCCGAGGTATGGCATCGCGCCAGTGACGGCTACGTCATCGCGGACTTCGACCTGATCGAGCACATGTCGGCAGGCTTCGTGCGCCGGTTCGCCCGCAAGGTGTGGCGTGAACTCAACAGCGAGAAGTTCATCCCGCTGTAAGCGTCAGCGCGTCAACACGTCGAGCAGTTCCAGGTCCGTCACGTACTTCCCGATGAACTCCCGCGACAGGTGCGGAATGTCCTCGTCCGCGCCGATCTTGGCCTGCTGCACCGCGCAGGGGCCGCTCGGGGTGGGCGTAGGCGTGCAGCAGGGAAGCACGGACAGCTGTCGTTGCACCGCTAGCTCTGCGGGAGACGAACCACCTCGACGAAGAACTCGTCGATCTGCTTGACCGCGCTCATGAACTGATCGACGTCGACCGGCTTGGTCACGTAGGCGTTGGCGTGCAGCTTGTAGCTGCGCAGGACGTCCTCCTCCGCCGAGGAGGTGGTCAGCACGACGATCGGGATGTGGCAGAGGTCGGGGTCGGACTTCACCCTCTCCAGCAACTGCCTGCCGTCGTACTTGGGCAGGTTGAGGTCGAGCAGAATCAGGTCGGGACGTGGTGCGCCCGCGTGCTGGCCCCGCTTGTACAGGAAGTCCAGGCCCTCCTCCCCATCGTGGGCGACGTGGAGGGTGTTCTTGATCTTGTTGGCCTCTAAGGCCTCTCGCGTGATCAACTCATCACCTGGATCGTCCTCGACGAGCAGGACGTCGATGGCACGACCGACAGGTGTCATTCCGGTGATCCTTCCAGAACCATCGCGGCTCCGCCGTCCGGGGCGGCCTCGGGCTCGGCCTCGCCCTCCACGACGGCCATGGGCAGGGTGAATCGAAACCGGGTTCCCGACGTGTAGGACGTGTCGATCCAGATGGCGCCGCCGTGGTACTCGACGATCTTCTTGCACAGCGACAGTCCGATGCCGGTGCCGCCGTACGCCTCGCGCCCGTGCAGCCGCTGGAAGATGACGAAGACCTTGTCGACGAACTCCTTGGCGATCCCAATTCCGTTGTCCGACAGGGTGAATAACCACGCGCCGTCGTGATCGCCCGTGCCCGCCTCGCACTCGACGACGATTCTGGGTTCGACGCCCTCCTTGCGGAACTTCACCGCGTTGCCCACCAGGTTCTGCCACAGCATCACCAGCAGAGTCGAGTCACCGGTGATCCGCGGCAACGACGCTGGTCGCTCTATCGCAGCGCCGGACTCGTCGATCGTGGTCGACAGATTGTCCAGTGCGACGTCCAATGCGGCACCGAGGTCCACCTCGGTATGAGTGGTGTTGAGCCTGCCGACCCTCGAGAAGGTGAGCAGGTCGTTGATGAGCACCTGCATCCGCTTGGCGCCGTCGACGGCGTAGCCGATGTACTCGCTGCCGCGCTCGTCGAGCTCGTCGCCGTAGCGCTTTTCGAGCAGCTGACAGAACGACGCCACCTTGCGCAGCGGCTCCTGGAGATCGTGCGACGCCACGTAGGCGAACTGCTCGAGTTCGGCGTTCGAGCGCCGGAGTTCGACGGCCTGCTCGTCCAGTTGTTCGCGGGCGGACCGGGCTGCCTCGAGCTCCGCCACGATCCGTTGACGCATGTCCTCGACGTCGGTCGCGATGCGCCGGATGTCCTTGGGCCCCTGTGGGATGATGCGCTCGTCGAACCGTCCCTCGGTGATCCGCCGGCACGCCGCCGCAAGCGCGATCAAGGGTCGGGTTACCGCGCTTCGGACCAGGATCGCCAGCGTGATCGCCAGGGCGAAGAACGTGACGACCAGAGCCACCAGCACGCCGTCGCGCCAGGTACGCATCTCGTCGAGGTCGCCGATGGCGTCCTCCCGCGCGGTCAGCAGATGCTGGTTCTGGACGTCGAAGAGCGCACGGATGCCGTCGAACTCGATCTTGCCCCGCTCGATCGTCGCGCTGTCGACGAGGCCGCGCGCACCGGGCTTGACGCTGGCGATGAGTGGCTCGGCGAAGGTCACGCGCCAGTTGGCCACTGCCTTCTCGAGCGCATCGACGTCGGCGATCAGGTCCTGGTGGTCCCCCACCCGGGCGCGGATGCCGTCGGCGGCCACCCGCTCGGACTGCTGCCCGTCGTAATAGGGGTCGAGGAACTGCTTGTCGGCGGAGATCGCGTAACCGCGTGTCGCCGTCTCCTGATCGCGGATGGCGCCCTGCATCCGGTAGGCGGCGACCCGCGACGGCTGGATGTCGTCGATCAGCTGCCGCGACAGGTCGTCGGTGCGGTTGAGCAGGATCGCCCCGGCAACCGCGCCCGCGAGCACCACCACGCCCATCACTGCGACTACCAGAATCACCCAGCCCTGCACCGTGAGCTTCAACCCCCGCCGCGGCTCCGTCGTCACGCCGTGTGCTCCACGCGAACCACCGCGATGTCGTCGCTGAGGCCGCCGTGCGCCTTGGCCCGTTCCTCGGCGCCGTCGATGAGCGCGTTCACGAACTCCTGACCCGGCAGAGCCGCCAGCGAGCGGGCCAACTCGAGCAGTCCCTCCTCGCCGAGGCGCACGTTGCCCTGCCCCGAGTGCCCTTCGAACAGGCCGTCGGTGAGCAGGACGAGGGCGTGGCCTTCGGGCAACTCGAGCTCGTTCAGCGGCCAGTCCGTGGCGTTCAGGCCGAGAGCCGGTCCCGCCTTCGGCTCCAGCCACTGCACCGAGCCGGCTCCGTGCACCAGCATGCCGGGGTGCCCGGCGCGGACCGCGGTGAAGCGTCTGCTGTCGGGCGCGAACGCCAGACTCAGCACCGTCGCGAAGATCCCCTTGGCCGGGGACTCGGCGCCGAGCAACCGATCCAGCTGCCCCATCCGTTCGTTACCCCGCAGGTTGGCGAACGTCAGTGCCCGCCATCCGATGCGCAGGGCCACGCCGAGGGCGGCCTCGTCGGGACCGTGCCCGGCCACGTCGCCGACCATCACGTGGATCGTCCGGTCCGGCGTCTGCACGAAGTCGTAGAAGTCGCCGCCCAGCAGGGCGTTCTGCAAACTCGGCCGGTACTGGGCGACGATGTCGATGCCCGGGTTCTCCAGCAGCAACGGCGACGGCAGGAGCCCGCGCACCAGCCGGGCGTTCTCCTGCGCCCTGAGTTGGCTCGCGTGCAGGTCGACGGTGACGAGCTCGGCGCGCTTCCGCTCGATGGCGTAGAGCAGGGCACGCCACAGCATCTCGGGGTCGACGCGCCCCTTGACCAGGTAGTCCTGCGCCCCCGACGCCAGGGCGGATACCCCGAATTGTTCGTCGGTGCGTCCGGTCAGCACGACGATCGGCAAGGTGGCATCCCACTTCGCGAAGCGATCCAGCGCGCTGACGTCGCTCGCGTCCGGCAAGTTCAGGTCCAGCAATACGCAGTCCGGGCGTGCGTTCCCCAGCTCCCGCTCGGCGTCGGCCATGGAACGAACCCACACCAGTTCGATGTTCGCGGCGGCATCGGCGATCAACTCCTCCACGAGCACCGCATCGGCACGGTCGTCCTCGACCAACAGCAGCGAGAGCTGCCTACCTGGCGCAGCGGGGTGGAAGTCAGGGCTCAGCACCGCACCCTCGTCCTAGGTCTGGGGACAATGCGTCGACCATACCGAGGTCCTGCGCTCAGCGGATCGAGTCGCGGTTCCGCACGCCGTGGTACATGCCGCGCCGCACGATCCATGGCATCAGGATGCTCTCGAACGACCACGCGGGAAACCGGAAGGCCCGCCCGTTCGGGGCGAAGACCTCAAGCCCGTCGCGCTGGATGCCGATCACCGAACCCCAGCGGCCGCCGGGAGGTCGATACGAGCGCAGTTCCCCGCCCTCTAACTCGGCAATGACATTGTGGGCGAGCAAACCGTCGGCTCTGTTGCGGGCCGAGCTCCGAAGCGGGTCGGTGGCGGCGACGTCGCCGAGCGCGTAAACGCTCGCGTGCCCGGGGACCCGTAGCTCAGGTGTGACCCGCACGAAGCCGTCTTCGTCGAGCAACTCCTCCGGCAGCCATTCGGTGTTGGGCCGCACCCGTCCGATCGTCCACAGCACGGCGTCGGCGGACGCCGGTGGCTGCCCGGTACTCCACTCGACGGGATCGCCGGTGATCTCGTCGCCGGTGAACCCGTCGGGCAGCACGGCGCGGTGTCCGGGGTGCAGCGTCACTCCGGCTTCGTCGAGTCGGCGCCGGACCCGCGCCCACGCCCTCGGGTGATGTCCCGTCAACGCGCGGTCGCCGGGGAAGTACAGGCCGACGCGCGTGTCGGGCCAGGTCAGCGCGACGTTGGCCGCGCTGCTGACCGCCGCCGCACCACCACCGACCACGATCACCGACGTCGCGGCCGCGAGCCGGTCATGGGCGGCCCGCAGGTCGGCACCGATGTCGTCGGCGGACTGAAGGGTCGGCTGGCGCCAGAACCCGTTGGTCACCCCGGTGGAGATGACGAGCGCGTCGAACGGCTCGGCCACCGTCGAACCGTCGGCTCGCTCGACGGAGACGGTCCGGTTGGGCAGGTCGACCCCGGTCAGCCTGCCGTGGACGGTTCTGACCCGGTCGAGTCCGCGGAACCGGTCGAACGAGATCCAGTTGTGCCGCGCCCAGTGGTCCGGCCGGCTGATCCGCCAGCCGAGTTCCTGGCCACTCACCAGCGCGGGTTTGACCGAGATCCCGACGACTTCGACGTCTTGGCGCCGGCCCAGCCGGATCGCGGTGAGCACACCGCTGTCACCGAGTCCGGCGACGACGACGCGCTTACGGCTCACGCCGAGTCCGCGGGGCGGAAATGCAACACGTTCTAGTTATACCGCGGAGGCGGTTACTGGGGCGGCTTGATGCGTCGCCGTACCCTAACTCCGTGGTCGATCTGCATCCCGGCATAGCTCCGCTCGCTCCCCTACTGGGCACTTGGGCCGGGTCCGGCGCTGGCGAGTATCCGACGATCGAGTCCTTCGGTTATCTCGAGGAGGTCACCTTCGGACACGTCGGCAAGCCGTTCCTCGTCTACCACCAGCGCACCACGGCCAAGGACGACGGCCGGCCGTTGCACGCGGAGGTCGGCTTCGTGCGGGTGCCGTCACCGGGTCGAGCGGAGTTGGTGCTGGCCCACCCGAACGGGATCACCGAAATCGAGGAGGGCACGCTGGCGATCGACGGGACGACGATCCAGATGGAGCTGACCGCGACGAGCATCGGGCTCACTGCATCGGCGAAGGACGTGGCCGCCCTTGGCCGTTCGATCCGCGTCGACGGTGACGAGCTCATCTACACGCTGCGACTCGGCGCGGTGGGCCAGCCGCTGCAGCACCACCTGGCCGCGACGCTGCGCAGGAAGTCGGAATGACCGGCCGGATCAAATCAGATGGGCGCATTCGGGTTCCCACCGACCTGGACGCAGTGACGGCGATCGGCGACGAGGACCACTCGGACGTCGACCCCGCAGCCATGGAGCGGATCTGGCAGGCCGCCAGGCACTGGTACCGGGCGGGCATGCACCCCGCCATCCAGGTGTGTCTTCGGCACAACGGCAAGGTCGTGCTGAACCGGGCGATCGGACACGGCTGGGGCAACGGTCCCGACGACCCGCCGGATGCAGAGAAGACGCCGGTGCGCACCGATACGCCGTTCTGCGTGTACTCCGCGGCCAAGGCGATGTCGACGACCGTCGTACACATGCTCGTCGAACGCGGGGTGTTCTCGCTCGACGACCGGGTCTGCAAGTACCTGCCCAGCTACACCAGCCACGGCAAGGACCGCACCACGATCCGGCACGTGATGACCCACAGCGCGGGAGTCCCGTTCGCCACCGGCCCGAAACCCGACCTCAAGCGCACCGACGACAGCGAGTACGCCCGCGCAATGCTCGGCAATCTGCGACCCATCTACCGACCGGGATTGGTGCACGTCTACCACGCACTGACGTGGGGCCCGCTGGTGCGGGAGATCGTCTCGGCCGCAACGGGAAAGAACATTCGCGACGTCCTCGCCGACGAGATCCTCGACCCGCTCGGGTTCCGGTGGACGAATTACGGCGTTGCACCCCAAGATGTTCCGCTGGTCGCACCGAGCTACGCCACGGGCAAGCCGTTGCCACCTCCGATCGCGGCGGCCTTCAAGCTGGCAGTGGGCGGGACGACGCACCAGATCATCCCGTACACGAACACCCCGCAGTTCCTCACCAGCGTGGTGCCGTCGTCCAGCACGGTCTCCACCGCCGACGAGCTGTCCCGCTTCGCCGAGATCTGGCGCCGCGGCGGTGAACTCGATGGCGTGCGGGTGATGCGGCCGGAGACGCTGCGCGCGGCGACCACGCAGGCCCGCCGACTACGACCGGACCTCGCGATGGGAATGATGCCGCTGCGCTGGGGCACCGGATTCATGTTGGGCTCCAAGCGGTTCGGGCCGTTCGGCCTCGATGCGCCCGCCGCATTCGGGCACACCGGGCTGGTCGACATCGCGGTGTGGGCCGACCCCGCAGCGCCAGCTCGCGGCCGGAGTCGTCAGCAGCGGCAAGCCGGGCGGGCATCGCGAGGCCAAGCGCTATCCGGCACTGCTGGACGCCATCTCCGCAGGGATTCCGCGGTGACCGACACGGTCGACGAGCCCCTGCGCGACGACCACGTAGAGCTGATTCGGCGCACGGCGCTGACCGAGGACGCGGCGCGGCCCGACGCGGTCGAACGCAGGCACGCGGCGAACGGGCGCACGGCGCGGGAGAACGTCGCCGACCTCATCGACGCCGGGTCGTTCGTCGAGTACGGCCGGTTCGCGATCGCCCCGCAGCGGTTCCGGCGCGACGTCGACGACCTCATCGCCCGCACCCCCGCCGACGGGTTGGTCGCGGGCACGGCACGCATCAACGGGGGTGCCTGTGCGGTGCTGTCATACGACTACACCGTGCTGGCGGGGACGCAGGGCGCCGTCGGCCACCGCAAGAAGGACCGACTGTTCGACGTCATCGAGCGGATGCGGCTGCCAACCGTCTTCTTCGCCGAGGGCGGCGGCGGGCGGCCCGGCGACACGGACTATCCGGTGGTCTCCGCCCTCGACGTCCGCGCTTTCAAACTGTGGGCCGCGCTCTCGGGGCTGGTGCCACGGGTGGCGATCGTCAAGGGCCGGTGCTTCGCGGGCAACGCCGTCATCGCCGGGTGTTCCGATCTGATCGTCGCCACCGAGGACACCTCCATCGGGATGGGTGGGCCCGCGATGATCGCGGGCGGCGGCCTCGGCGACGTCCGTCCCGACGAGGTCGGTCCGATCTCGGTGCAGGCACCCAACGGCGTCGTCGACGTGGTGGTCGCCGACGAGGCGGAGGCCGTCGCCGTCGCGAAGCGGCTCATCGGCTACTTCCAGGGACCGACGTCTGCGGGGCCGCCGGGCCCCGTCGCCGACCAAAGTGCCTTGCGCACCATGGTTCCCGAGCGCGCACGTCGCGCCTATCACGTCGGACCCATCATCGAGACGCTTGCCGACGAGGGCTCCGTGACGTTCCTGCGGGAGCGGTTCGCGCCCGAGATGGTGACCGCGCTGGCCCGGATCGACGGCCGTCCGGTGGGCGTGCTCGCCAACAACACGCGCGTGATGGCGGGGGCGATCACCGCGGACGGATCGGACAAGGCAGCCCGCTTCCTGCAACTGTGCGACGCGTTCGGGATTCCCGTCGTCTCGCTGGTCGACTGCCCGGGTTACATGGTCGGTCCTGCCGCCGAGGCCGAGGCGCTGGTTCGCCGCGGCTCGCGCCTGCTGGTCGCCGGGGCCGCGCTGCGGGTGCCTCTCGTCGCGGTGATCCTCCGCCGCGGTTATGGGCTTGGCGCACAAGCGATGTGTGGCGGCGGCCTGCACGAGCCATTGCTGACCGTGGCGTGGCCCGGAGCCCACCTCGGTCCGATGGGGCTCGAGGGTGCCGTCCGGCTGGGCCTTCGCAGGGAACTCGAGGCCATCACCGACGACGACGAACGCGAGGAGCGGGTACGTCGGGCCACCGCCGCCGCACAGGACAATGCCAAGGCGCTCAACGCCGCCCAGCTGTTCGAGATCGACGACGTCATCGACCCGGCCGACACCCGCCGCCTGATCTCGACCACCCTCGCCGCGGCCGCGGAGCGCGAAGTCGACTCTCCACGAGGCCGATTCGTCGACACCTGGTAGTGCGGCCGGGACTACTCGCTTCCGCGACGTGCGGGGCTTGTCTGGAAGGTACTTTCCGCTTTCCAATCAGTCACATACTTTCCGTGCATCGGAGGGCGCCGTCAGATGCGAGACTGACCGGGTGAGCCAAGTCGAGCTAGCAATCGCCTTTCCGCCGGCACGGGACTTCATCCTCTCCGCCGGCTTCGCAGGCGCGGCCGCAGTGGTCGCCGCGGTCATCGTGTTGTGCGCTGTGCTGTACGCGTCTCGCCAGGCCGGCAAGCGGTCGCTCGCCGAACGTGATCAGCGAGAACGTCACTACGAGGAAGGTCGCGAGGCCGAGCAGCGCGCGGAGGCGGTGGCGCGCTGCTGGGACCAGTGGTGGCAGGTGGTGGATACCGCCGCGCTGGAACCTGCGGCCAGCGAGGGCGCGACCCTGGGCCTTGGGCCGGAGGTGACATTGGAGCTTCTGCGGGGGCTGCTTCGGGACGCCGAGCGGCTCGGCGATGACACCCTCGCCAAGGCCGTGGCGGTCCACCAGGAGCAGCTTCTGCTGGTGCTGGCGCAACAGAGCGGACCACTTTCCACGCTTGCCGCGCCCACGCCGACGCCGCCACCGAACCAACAGGCATCAAACACCGAAGGCCACGCTTCGAGCGGGTTGGGGTCCGAGCCGAGGCGGCGGCGCGCAGCGGCGCCCGCCACCGGTGCGGCCCCAGAACCGGCGACCGCTGAAACACCCTCAGCGGCGGGTGAAGAGACCGGGGGAAGGAGGCGGCGCCGGTGACAACCACGCGACAACACATCGAGGATCTCGACGTTGACAAGTGGGCCAGGTTGACGCGACGCGCGGCGGTGGAATCGGTCGAGTCGTCCAAGCGGTTGGGCCTGCGGCCAAGGCCGGAGTCGGTCGCGATAGCGGCGATGAGTGAGCGTGACCTCGTCGCGCACCGCCAACGCCACGGGCCCGCCAAGCCCCGTCCCTCGCTGGTGATGCAGCTCGTCGAGGCCGACCAACGAAGCCGTGAGGCCGAAAGCCAGGCACGCGACGCACACCAGGGTCGGCTGGACGCCGAAGCGGCGACGTCGATGGCGCGGGCCGAAGCCGATGAGTCTGCGCGCGCAGCCACCGCAGCGCAGGAACGGATCCGCGCGGTGGAGGCCGCGTCGGCACGCAAAGACGGTGAACGGGCACGGGAACGGGCGGCTGATCAGCAGGCCGTGCAGCTGGCGCGCGCTGAGACGGAAAAGGCTCGCGCCGATGCCGCCGCCGCCGAGGCGGCAGCCCAGGAACGGGTCCGCGCTGCGGAGGCGCGTGCCGAGCAGCGCATGACGGAGCGGGCGGCGGAACGCGCGACCGGGGAAAAGGCGTTGCAACAGCTGCAAGCCCAGCTCGTCCAGGTTCGCGCCGACGCGGAGGCCGAGAAGACGGCGGCCCAGGAACGGGTGCGCGCTGCGGAGGCGCGTGCCGAGCAGCGCGTGGCAGAGCGGGCGACGGAACGGGCGACCGGGGAGGAAGCGGTCGCTCGGGTCCGCGGCGAGTCCGAGAAGGTGCGCGCCGATGCGGCTGCGGAGGTTGCGGCGGCGCGTGGCCAAGCCACCGCCGAGGTCGCCGCCGCACGGCAAGCCGCGGAGGAAGAGGTGGCCGCCGCGCGGCAAGCCGCGGACGCCGACATCGATCTGGCGCGACAGACCGCGCAAGCCGAGATCGACAACGCGCAGGCCTATGCCCAGGATGTCGCGCGGCAAGCACAGGCCGACGTCGTTCGGGCGACGGCGATGGCCACGTCGTCGAGATTGCTGACGATCCCCATTCCGCCGGCTGAGGTCCGCGCCGGCGAGCAGATCAGGCCCATCGAAAGCGCTGTGGACGCGCTTTACCAGATCGACTATGTGCTGGAAATCGTTATGGCCGAAGATGATTCGTCCCAACCCCCGCCGGACGTCGAGTTCATGCGCAATCTCACGTGGACGGTGCAGGAGCGGGCCAAGGACCTGTCCCCCGAGTTTGCTCATTCGCCCGTGCAGTTCACCGATCACGCTCAGATGGAGGCGGCCGCCATCTATCTCGATGCCGCAGGCGGCGCGTTTCGCGCCTGTTTGCAGCGCATCGAGGGAGCGGCGCAGCGACTGGGCGGCCGCAACGGGAGACCGGATGCCGAGATCATCGAGATGGTCATGGTGATGCTCGCCGATCCATGGGTGCAGGCGGTACGCCAGCACCGCTCGTGAAGCCCAATCCTCGAAACTGCTGCCAGATTCGCGTCCGCGGCGCATTTCGCGATATGACAGCAGTGTCGGCGCGGTAGAACTGGCCCCGGTGTCAGTTGACGGGTGTCGATTTCCTATCGTGGCCAGATGAGCAACGCTGCTGATGCCGACCGGGTCGCCGACCTCGCGCGACAGGTCGTCGCCGAGCACGATCCGAAGTCGGTCCCGATTCCCGAATTCCTCGCGGCCTGTTACGACGCGGGCCTGTCCTGGGTGCACTTCCCCGAGGGGCTCGGCGGCCTCGGCGTCTCGCGCGGCCTGCAGGCCGTCGCCGACCGGATCCTGCAGGGCGCAGGCGGTCCCGTACCGCTGGGCCTGAACCCGATGGGCTACGGCATGGCAGCGCCGACCATCCGCGAGCACGCGCAGAGCGACGACGTCAAGCGGTCCTGGCTGCGACCGCTGGCCAGCACCGAGGACATCTGGTGCCAGCTGTTCTCCGAGCCGGGCGCCGGCTCCGACCTCGCCGGGCTGGCCACCTCGGCGGTGCCGCGACGGCTCGGGGACGACTGGGTGATCAACGGGCAGAAGGTCTGGACCAGCCTCGCGCACCGGGCGCGCTGGGGCCTGCTGCTCGCGCGCACCAATCCCGACGTGCCCAAGCACAAGGGGCTGTCGTACTTCGTCATCGACATGCACGGGCCGGGCGTGGAGACCCGGCCGCTGCGCCAGCTGACCGGGCAGGCCGAGTTCAACGAGGTGTACTTCACCGACGCCCGCATCCCCGACGCGCACCGGCTCGGCGCCGTCGGCAACGGCTGGGACGTCGCGATGACCACGCTGATGAACGAGCGCAGCGCGCTCGGCGGCAGCGGCAGCCGGCGCGGTGCGGGCACCATCGCCGATGCCGTGTCGCTGTGGGCGTCGCGGCCCGACCTGCAGACCCCGGTGCTGCGCGACCGGCTGACCGCAGCTGTGGCTGCGCGCCGAGGCGCAGCGCCTCACCTCCGAGCGGTCGCGGCGCGGCCGCGACCGTCGGCGGCCCCGGGCCGGAGGGCTCGATCGGCAAGCTGGTCGGCGCCGAACTCAACCAGCACATCTACCAGTTCTGCATGGATCTGCTTGGGCCAGAAGGGGTTCTGTACCACGGCTACGCCGACGGCGGCGACGAGGACCGAGTCGCGACTGGCGGGGTCCGATGCAGCAGCGGTTCCTGCGCAGCCGCGCCAACACCATCGAAGGCGGCACCTCCGACGTGATGCGCAACATCCTCGGCGAGCGGATCCTCGGCCTGCCCGGCGATCTGCGCGCCGATGCCGGCATGCCGTGGAAGGAGATCCCCCGTGGCTGAGGAGCTTGCGGATCAGCCGCAACTCGGCTGAGTTCACGTTCACCGACGAGCAGGGCGCAGCTGCGGGCGGCGGTCACGCAAGTTCTGCGCCGAGAACTTCGACGAGCAGACGGTGCGGCGGCTGATGGAGTCCGATCCCCCGTTCGACGCGAAGGTCTGGACGCGGCTGGGCACCGAGCTCGGCGTGCTCGGGCTGTCGGTGCCCGAGGCCGACGGCGGCGTCGGCGGCTCGCTGGTCGACCAGGCCGTCGCGGTCGAGGAGCTCGGCGCCGTCGCTGGCGTGTGGGCCGGTGTTCGGCACGGTGTTCCTCGCGATCCCCGCACTGGTCGCCGCGTCGTCCGGGCCGGTCCGCGACGGAGCTGCTGGCCGAGCTGGTCGAGGGCCGCCGCACCGCGGCGTTCGCCGTGGCCGACCGCGCCGGCGCGTTCGACCCGGCGGCCGTCTCGGTCACCGCGTCGCGCGTCGGGCGACGACTGGACGCTGACCGGGACCGTCGAGCGGGTGGTCGACGGCGGCGCCGCCGACGACCTGCTGGTCGCCGCGGACGGGCCGGACGGCGTGGCGCTGTACGTCGTCGACGCCGCGCGCGTCCGGCGTGCAGCGCACCCCGCTGGTCACGCTCGACCTGACCCGGCCGCAGGCCACGATCCAGTTCACCGACGCGCCCGCCCGGTTGGTGGCCGACGCCGGCGAGGCCCAGCGCGTCATCGAGCATGCGCTGCAGGTGGGTTCGGCGCTGCTGGCCGTCGAGCAGGTCGGCGCCGCGCAGCATCTGCTCGACCTGTCGGTCGAGTACGCGAAGACGCGGCTGCAGTTCGGCAGGCCGATCGGGTCGTTCCAGGCGGTCAAGCACCGGCTGGCCGACCTGCTCGTCGACCTCGAGCACGCCCGCTCCACCGCGTACCACGCGGTCTGGGCGCTGACCGACGGGTCCGACGATCCCGCGCTGGCGGCGAGCATCGCGCAGGCCACGTGCTCGGCGGCGTTCGCGCGCGTCGCGACCGACACCATCCAGGTGCACGGCGGCATCGGGTTCACGTGGGAACACCAGGCGCACTTGTACTTCAAGCGCGCGACCACCGACGCCGCGCTGCTGGGCACCGCCGAGCAGCACCGCGCGCGGGTCGCCGAGCTGGTGCTCGACACCGCGTCGGCGGAGCGGGAGCCGCGGGTCGCGGACGGTACGCCCGCCTGACCCGTGCCGTCTGGTGCAGCATTTGCCTGGTGCAAGTGCACGCGTGTTGCAATCACGGGATGGGCCACTACCACCCCGGAATGCAGAAGGCACGCCTCGCCGATGTCGAGAGCGACGTACACGGGCTGATCTCCAAGCGGACGGCCGAGCTCGACGGCGTATCGGTCACGGAGGTGACCTTCGGCAAGGGTGCGCGTTGGTCCAACGACCTCAAGGACTACGCGGGCACCGAACTGTGCGAGCTGCCGCACGTCGCGCTCGTCGTCAGCGGCGCGCTCGGTGTCCGGATGGCCGACGGCTCGGAGGAGGTGTTCTCGGCGGGTGACGTGATGCTGCTGCCACCGGGACACGACGCATGGAGTGTGGGCGACGAAGCCTGCAAGTTCGTCGAGTTCTCCCGCGGCAACGACTACTACACGACCTAACAGTCGTGAGTCTCGCCTTCGTTCACGTCGACGTCTTCAGCCGAAAACCGTTCGGAGGCAACAGCCTTGCCGTCTTTCCCGACGCACGCGAGCTGAGTGCCGAACAGATGCTGCGCATCACCCAGGAGATGCGGCACTTCGAAGCCGCGTTCATCGAGCCGACGGACCGGGCCGCCGTCGTCCGGGCCAGGATCTTCGACCTGTTCGACGAACTGCCCTTCGCCGGACACCCGATCATCGGTGCGGCGGCCGTCCTGCACCGACAGTCGGGGGCCTCTGGCGCCCGAAGCTGGCGCTTCGAGTTACCCGGCAAGACGGTCGAGATCACGACGGAGCCCACCGACGGCGGCTACTCGGGCTTGCTCGATCAGGGTGAACCGGAGTTCCTCGGCACCACCGAAGATCGGCACGCAATCGCCGCGGCGTTCAACATCGCACCGGGCGATCTCGATGCGGATCTGCCCATGGAAGTGGTCAGCACCGGGCTGCGCTACCTGATCGTGCCCGTGCGCCCCGGTGCATTGGCGCGCGCCCGAATCTCGGACGACATCACCGAACTGCTCCGGGGCGTCGACGCCGAGTTCGCAGTCCTGCTCGACGATTCGGCCGTCGAGGTGCGGCACTGGAACAACGACGGAATCGTCGAGGACGTCGCGACGGGTAGCGCCGCCGGCACGATCGGCGCCTACCGCCTTCGCCACGGTCTGGTCCGGGGCGGCGACACCTTCGTCCTCAATCAGGGTCGATTCGCGGGCCGCCCAAGCAGATTGCGCGTCCACCCGGAGGGGACCTCAAGCCACGTCGAATCGGTGAAGGTCGGCGGGGACGTCGCCTTCGTCGGGCATGGCGTCATCGAGTCTCTGCCCTGACGACCGGGACGCCCGACTCACAACAGGTCGCGGTAGTGCAGTAGCGCACCGACGACGAGCACGGTGCCGATGCCGAGGAACAACAACCGCACCGTCGTCGGCCCGTACCGGGTGAGCACGCGAACGAATCCGCGCTGGACGCGCCGCGCCCGGATGGTCCGGCTCGTCGACAGCGCGAGAACGAGCAGCGACGGCACCAAGGTGGCCGCGCAGTAGACGATCACGATCACCGGCCACGCCGTCGGCAGCGGATCGCGGGCCGACAGCATCGTCAGGGCGCTCAGGTACGGCACCGCGGTCGGCGCCTGGCCGAACCCGATCACCAGCCCGACGAGGCCGAGCATCCACGGGTTGCGCCTACCCGCCTCGATCGCCCACAGCGGTGCCGTCGGCCGCGCGGAGGTGCGGATGCTCGCGACGGCGATCAGCACCAACCCCAACACCAACTGCCCCCAGTAGCGGACGGTCGGGGTGATGTCGAAGTCGGTGCGATCGGTCAGGAAGTTGATGCCGAGCACGGTGCACACGCCGAACGTGGTGGTCGCGGTGAAGACGCCGGTCACGAAGCTCAACCCCGACGGCAGCGCCGACCGCCGCTTCAGCCGGCTGTCGTACACGACTGCCGTCGTGATCCCCAGGTTGAGAACGTTGAGCGAATCGAGGAACGCGAACCCCACGAGAGGCAGTAGAAGAGCCAGCATGACCCCACGAACCTACGGGAGTGGCTTCGCGGCCGCGCAGCGCCGTTAGCCTGCTGCCATGGGCTTCATCGAAGTCGTCGAGACGTCGGGAAGGTGCTCGACGGCGTGGGGGTGGCGATCATCGCGGTCGGCGCGGTGCTGGCCATCGGAATGGCCCTGGGTCGCCTGCTGCGCAAGTCGGTCGACACGTACCGGATCCTGCGTGAACAACTCGGGCGGTCAATCCTTCTCGGCCTGGAGTTCCTCGTCGCCGCCGACATCATTCGCACGGTGGCCGTCACCCCCGATGCGCAAAGCGTCGCGGTGCTCGGGGGCATCGTGCTTATCCGGACGTTCCTCAGCTTCTCCCTCGAGCTCGAGATCACGGGCCGATGGCCCTGGCAGAAGAAGCCCGGCACGACCGACGCTGTCGAGATGCAGTAGAGATCGACAGGACACGCCTACCTCCTTTGACAAGACGTCGGCGTGGCGCGGGAGCTTGTCAATATTCGCTGCAAAAGTCCAGGTCAGACGCTTCATCACTCATGGCCTTCCGCTGTCCGCTGCGGGATTCGCCGATACTGGCTGCTCCGGTAGGGGGATATCGGCCCGCGGTTCTCCGTCGGCCCCGGGCGGCCGCCCCTCGGGTGCCAGCCGCCACAGTCCCGACGCCGGACGCGGAGTCCGGGAGACGAGCGGCGAACTGGTTCCTTCGCCGTGTATGGAGGCGGTGGCGCGGTTTTGAGCGGCGGGTGTTTAGTTCCAGCCGCCGTCGGCTTCGATGGTGGTGCCGGTGACATAGGACGCATCTGGGGAGAGCAGAAACGCGACCACGGCGGCGATTTCGCCTGGTTGACCCAACCGACCAAGGGCGCTCATGGAACGGATGAGCGCGTCGAACGGGACGTCGGCCAGTGCCGGGTGGGTGTAGTTCGCGGCGTAGCGGGTGGCCATCCGGGTGGCGGCAGCCCCCGGCGCGATGGCGTTGATGGTGATGTTTCGCTCGGCGAGTTCGGGAGCCAGATTGCGCACCATAGCCGAGATGGCGGCCTTGCTTGCCGCGTAGAGAGCATGGTGATGGACCGCCAGGCGCACACTGACCGAGGAGCTGAGCACGATCCGGCCGCCGTCGGTCATCGCGGCCACCGCGGCCTGGGTGACAAATAGTTGTCCGGCCACGTTGGTCTGAAAGAGGAGATCGAAGTCGGCCTGGGTGATGGTTTGCAGCGCTCCGAAGTGCTCGACGCCGGCGTTGCTGACCAACAGGTCCAGGCCGCCGAACTCCGATACCACCGCGTCGACCAAGTCGTGGGTCTGCGCCGCGTCGCTGACGTCGCCGGGGAAGGCCGAGGCGGCCCACCCCTGGTCGGTCAGTTCGCCGACGAGGGCGTCGGCTGTGGCCCGATCGGATCGATAGTTGACCGCGACTGTGGCGCCCTGGGAGGCGAGGCGCCGCACGATCGCGGCGCCGATGCCGCGGCTGCCTCCGGTGACCAGGGCCCGCTTGCCCGCCAGGGTTGGTGTCGATGTCATGGTGCTGCTCCCTCTATTTCGCTCTGTCTGTGTCGTCGCGTTGATGTTCGGAGATCGTGGATTGTTATTAGTCAGTTTCTTTGACTAATATAGTCAGAGAATCGCGCTAACGGCAACAGGCACCAACGTCACCGACGGGCACGGCGGACGCCTGCAGGACGCAGTAGGCGCAGCGCTGCGGAGACGACGTGGCGGTCGTGTCGGCGGTGATCTGGTCCGGCGGCGGTGACGTAATGTGTGTTCCTCATGAGGCGGGTGGGCGATGGAGCCGAGAACGGTATGGACGACGCGCAGCGGGTGGATCTAGGGGTGGCGTTGTTCATCCCTTACCGGTACATGGAGGACCGGATCTTCCGGGCCATCCAGCAGGCCGGGTTCGATGACTGGACGCTTGCTCAGGTCCGGGTGTTTCAACGCATCGCCTCGGATGGTTCGCGGCTCACCGACCTAGCTGATCAGGCGCAAGTGAGTAAACAGAGCGCTGGGGTGCTGGTTGATCAACTGGAACGCTTGGGCTATGTCCGCCGGGTTCCCGATCCGACCGATGGGCGCGCCCGGTTGATCGTGATCGAGGAACGTGGCCGCCGAGCCGCCGAGGTGGCCATCGCGACATCGGCCGAGATCCTGGCGGAGTGGAGGGCCTATCTGGGCACCCGCAACTTCACCTTGTTGCACCAGATCCTGGATCAGCTCCGCGAGATCACCGACCCCTACGCGCACAACCCGTAGCCGCGCTGCATATCCGCCCGCGGTCCCCGAGCGCTGGCGACCCACTCATGTCGGCGGGCGTCACCTGCTCTTTACATAGTCAGTTTTATTGACTAATATCGTCAATGATTCTGATGTTGTTCCGGCCGGCACATGCTTCTCGGCGCACTCGGCGTCGACGGTCCGACATCCTGCACAACCTCTAGAGGAGCATCGCCATGAGTATCAGCCTGACCTGCGGTCCGTCCGGCGCTGTCATCACCGGGGAAACCGAAGAGGAGCTGGTGAGCAACGTGCAGGCGCACGCACGTGCACACGAGAACACCGAGCTGTCCCGCGAGCGCATCCTCGCCCAGATCCACAATAGGGACCCCCAGCGGCCCATCGACGCGCCGGCCTGGGCCGCCATGACCGCGCCGAGCGCCGCGCAAAAGCTGTGCGACACCAGCGACATGGTGATCGTGCACCGCATGTTCCGCCGCGAGTGCGCCTTGCTGCCCCAACTCGTCGCTGCGGTGGCAGGCGGCGACGTCACTCGGGCCCGCACCGTGGCCCGGCATGCCCGCGAAGTTCTCGCCATGCTCCATCACCACCACGTGGGCGAGGACGAACTGCTGTGGCCGAGGCTTTCGGTGCGGACCCGGTTCCACGCCGATCTGCTCGCCCGCATGGACAGCCAGCATCACGGCCTCGCGGTGCTCCTCGAGCAAGCCGCGACCGCGCTGCCCGCGTGGCAGGACGCGCCCACCACGCACACCAGCAAACCACTGACCACGCTGCTGGAGCAGATCTCGAACGGACTCAACGAGCACTTCGACGAGGAGGAAGCGGCGGTCCTGCCGATCGTGGAGCTCGTCATCACCGCCGCCGAATACCGGGAGGTTGGCCAACGGGGACTGGTGTCGATACCCCTGACCCGCCGCCTGGTCGTGCTGGGCTACCTGCTCGAAGGTGCCACCCCACAGGAACGAAGCGACTTCCTGGCTGCCATCCCCGCGCCCGCCCGACTGGCCTACCGCCTCATCGGAGCACGCCAACACCGCCACGAGACCACCCGCCTGCGCGATCCGCTACACCCCTGAACGAACCACGGTCCCGAACGAGGACCGGCCCGGAATACCGGCTGCGCCGGCTGTCAACCAGTGAGAAACGAGAGTAGAGGGAGAGAATTGATGAGCTTTGACACGCCCCACGGCACCCGCGGTGCCCGCCAACCCGGCGGCAAGCTGATGGCCTGGATGAACAGCTGGAACATGAACCGGATCCGCGGCAACGCCACCAAGGTGATGGGCATGCCGGCGCTGGTCCTGACCACCGTCGGCGCCAAGAGCGGCACCCCACGCCACACCCCGGTCGCCTACTTCCCCGACGGCGCCGACAGCTGGCTGATCGTCGCGTCCGCGAACGGGGCCGCCAAGAACCCCGCCTGGTACTACAACCTGGCCGCGCACCCCGACACCGTGCAGATCCAGATCGCCGGGCGCGCCATCGCGGTCAGCGCCGAACAGCTGCACGGCAACGCCCGCAAGCACGCGTGGCGCCACATCACCAGCACCGCAGACCGTTTCGCGAAATACGAGCAGAAAACCGACCGCGAACTGCCCGTCATCCGCCTGCGCACCCAACCCAACCCCAAGCCCTAGGTCCAGCACGCCAACACCGCGGCACGTCCCCCGTTCATTCGCAGCGGCTAATCGCAGCACGAAAGGCAAACTCATGTCCGTAGTCATCACCGGAGCCACCGGAGAGCTCGGCCGTCTCGTCGTCGAACAGCTACTGGCGGCCTGAAGGAGTACCTGGCCTCTGGTGAGCGTTATCCAGGTCACCGGCGGTGTTACGTGTCGCCAGAGCGAGTTAACACAGATAACGCAATGGCCTTTGTTAAACGACGAGGGCGAGCTTGTTGATCTTCGCCGCACCACCGACGTGAGTGCAACGCCTCGGTAACGTTTTGTGGGTCCAGAGTGACAACAGTGGTGATTGGGGTAAATGCTTCCATTAGCCTGAGTCCAGGTCGAGGAGGGGCCTTGTCTGTCACTGGTGCGGTCACGGCCGCCGCGGTCCTCACGTCGGTCGCGGCCATTTCCTGCATCGCGATGCCGACGGCCGCCGCCGCCGACAAGTGTCCGAGCATCGAGGTGGTGTTCGCGCGAGGCACCGACGAACCGCCCGGAATCGGCAAAGTGGGCCAAGCGCTGGTCGATTCACTTCGCCCGATGGTCAAGGGCAAGACCATCCGCACCTATGCGGTCGACTACCCGGCGTCATGGGACTTCCTCGCCGTCGCGGACGGCGCCAAGGATGCCATCGATCACGTTCAGGCCACCGTGGCGAAGTGCCCGTCCACGAAGATCGTCCTCGGCGGGTACTCCCAGGGCGCGGCCGTGATCGACGGCATCACCGCGCCCGCGATCGGCGGAGTCGCGATCACGGCCCAGATGCCCGCCTCGGCTGCCGACCACGTCGCCGCGGTCGCAGTGTTCGGCAATCCCTCCGCCCGGCTCGGCCAGCCGTTGACGATTCTCAGCCCGGTCTACGGTGCCAGGACCGCCGACCTGTGCAACACCAACGACCCGATCTGCTCGCAGGGCAAGGACTTCAATTCGCACGTCCGCTATCCGGAGTCCGGGCTGGTGAAGTTGGCCGCGCAGTGGGTCACCAAGCATGTCTGACGGCGCACCGGCGGCCATTGCGGATTGGAATCGGCTGCTCGACGGCCGCGTCGCGGTGGTGACGGGTGGCGGCGACGGCATCGGCGGTGCGATCTCGCGCCTCTTCGCCCAGCACGGCGCCCACGTCGAGGTCGCCGAGATCGACCGGGACCGCGCCGAACGCGTGCGGGCCGACGTCACGTCCGAAGGTGGCGTGATCCGCGCCCACGTGGTGGACGTGACCGCGGCCGAGGACGTCGCCCGACTGGCCGATGTGGTGCTGACCGAACACGGCCGGGTCGACGTGCTGGTCAACAACGTCGGCGACTACCGCCCGCTGGTCGCGTTCGAGGACTCGTCAGCCGACACCTGGGACCAGATGTACGCCATCAACCTGCTCCACGTATTCGCGGTGACGAGGGCCTTCATCCCGTCGATGATCGGGGCGCACCGCGGCTGCGTCGTCAACGTCCACTCGGTCGAGGGCATGCGCGGCTACCCGAAGGATCCCGTCTACGGCGCGATGAAGGCCGCCGCCGCGCACTTCAGCACCAGCCTGGCGGTCTCGATGGGGCGCCACGGCATCCGCGTCAACGGCATCGGATGCGACCTGACGCAGACACCGCAGGTCGACTACCTGACCGGCTACGAGGACGCCGACCACCTCTGGGCGTCGTGGGCGCCGGTCGGCCGGGTAGGCTGGCCCGACGACCAGGCCCGCGTCGCGCTCTTCCTCGCATCCGACCTGTCGTCGTTCGTGACGGGCGAGAACATCGCCGTCGACGGCGGCACGAAAGCCGGTGGCGGATGGCTCTTCTCGCCCAAGGAGGGCCGGTTCGTCAACCGGTCCAGGCACCTCTGAACGCAGGCGCCGACGCGCGGTTTGGGGAAAACCCAGCGAGAATGGCGACCATGTCCAACAGTGACCACCCACTCGTCGGTGCTACGCCATCGGCACAGGTGCCCCGCTACGCGGGCAAGGGCACTTTCGCACGGATCGCCGACGTCCACGAGGTGCACGACTACGAGATCGCCGTTCTGGGCGTGCCTTTCGACGGCGGCACGTCCTATCGGCCGGGGGCCAGATTCGGCCCGATGGGCGTCCGGCAGGCGGCGCGCACCCTCCGCCCCGGCTACCACGTCGAGCTCGGCGTCGCGCCGCTCGACGAGGTCCAGATCGTCGACGCCGGCGACGTGACGGTGACCCCGTACGACATCGCGGAGGCATGCGCGCAGATCGAAGGCCACGTGCGGGAGATCATCGGCGACCGCGACCGCAAGGTGGTGTCCATCGGCGGCGACCACACCGTCGCGCTGCCCAACCTTCGGGCCCTGCATTCCGTCTACGGGCCCGTCGCCCTGGTCCACTTCGACGCTCACCTCGACACCTGGGATACCTACTTCGGCGCGCCCGTGACGCACGGCACCATCTTCCGCAGGGCGTTCGAGGAGGGGCTCCTCGTCGAAGATCACTCGATCCACATCGGCATCCGCGGCCCGATCTACGACCGGATGGACCTCACCGACGACGCCCGGATGGGCTTCCGGATCATCCGAGCAGGCGACCTCGATGTGATGGGGATCGAGGCGGCGGTGGACGTCGTCCGGCGTCGGGTGGCCGACCTGCCGGTGTACCTGTCGGTCGACATCGACGTCCTCGACCCTGCGTTCGCGCCGGGTACCGGCACACCGGAGGCGGGCGGGCTGACCAGCAGGGAGCTGCTGCGCATGCTTCGGCAACTCACGGGCATCAACATCGTCGGCGCCGACGTCGTCGAGGTCGCACCGGCCTACGATCACGCCGAAATCACCTGTGTGGCAGCTGCAACCGTGGTCTTCGACCTGCTCAGCCTCATCGTCGCGAACGACCACCCCGGGGGATAGGCTCGGCTGATGGCCGAAGTCCGTCGTACCGCAGCCGAGCTGATCGTCGAATGCCTGGAGAACGAGGGCGTTACGCACGTGTTCGGAATCCCCGGCGAGGAGAACATCCGGCTGGTCGACGCGTTGTCGAGGTCGTCGATCGACTACGTGCTGACCCGGCACGAGCAGGGCGCCTCGTTCATGGCCGAGGTCTACGGCCGGCTGACCGGCCAGGCCGGCGTGTGCTCGGCCACCCTGGGCCCCGGCGCGATCAACCTGCTGCTCGGCGTCGGCCGACGCCACGACGAATTCCACTCCCGCTGCTCGCACTTTCGGCGCAGGTCGGCATGCGGCGCAGCTACAAGGAGTCGCACCAGGGCGTCGACCTGGTGCTCGATGTTCGCCCCGGTGACGAAGTGGTCCGCACTGGTCGCAACGCCCGGATGCGGTGCCGGAGATGGTCCGCAAGGCGTTCAAGCTCGCGCAGACCGAGCGTCCGGGCGCGGTCTACCTCGCCGTGCCCGAGGACGTCGAGTCCGCCGAGGCCGCGGCCGAGCCGAAGCCGCTGCCGGTCAACGTGCCCCGGCCGGACGACCCGTCGATCGCGCAGATCGCCCGGGCCGCCGAGATCCTGCGCCGCGGCGCGCAATCCGGTGCTGCTGGCCGGTCACGGCGCCGCGCGGGCGGATGCGTCAGGCGGCGGTGCAGGCGATTCGCCGAGACTCTCGGCATCCCGGTGGCCACGACGTTCCACGGCAAGGGCGTGATGCCCGACGATCACCCACTGGCGCTGGGCGCCGTCGGGTTCATGCGTCACGACTACGTCAACTTCGGCTTCGACCAGGCCGACGTCATCGTCGCCGCCGGCTACGAGCTGCAGGAGTTCGACCCCGTCCGCATCAACCCGCGCGGCGACACGAAGATCATCCACATCCACCGCTTTCCCGGCCGAGGTGGACGTCCACTACGACGTCGCGGTCGGATTGCACGCCGACATCGGACGCAGCCTCGACGCGCTGGCCGCCGCGGTGACCCGCGAGCACCCGTCTGCGGCCGGCGGTGAGCGGATCCGCGAGCTGCTCGCCGCCGAACTCGACGCGCGGGCGTGCCGACGACAGCTTTCCGCTCGCGCCGGCCCGGATCGTCGCCGACACCCGAGCCGCGTTGCGGACGCGACGACATCGTGCTGGTCGACACCGGCGCCCTGAAGATGTGGATGGCGCGGCTCTACCCGACGTACGAGCCCAACACCTGCCTGATCTCCAACGGGCTGTCGACCATGGCCTGGACCCTGCCCGGGGCGATCGCGGCCAAGCTCGCGCGGCCGGCCGCCAAGGTGCTCGTCGCCACCGGCGACGGGGCGTTCCTGATGAACTCGCAGGAGATCGAGACCGCGCTACGCATTGGCACTCCGATGGTCATCCTGATCTGGGTGGACGACGCGTACGGGCTGATCAGCTGGAAGATGGACCTGGAGATCGGCCACAACGTGGACACCCAGTTCGGCAACCCGGACTTCGTCGCCTACGCCGAAAGCTTCGGCGCGAAGGGCTATCGCATCACCTCAGCCGACGAGCTGCTGCCCACCCTGCGCCAGGCACTCGACGACGACACCGTCAGCGTCATCGCCTGCCCGGTCGACTACTCGGCCAACAGCGCGCTCATCGCGTCGCTCGGCGAACTGGACGAGTCCCTGTCGTAGCGGACCGGTCAGCGGCGCCAGAAGTCGTACTCGTCGCGGCCTGGCCGGAACCCGGCCTCCTCGACGATGCCGACCGCCACGTCGAACAGTGCCCCGACCCGGAGCGGAACGTGGGCGTCGCTGCCAAAGGAGACCGCGCCGCCGCCTTCCTCGTACCACCACCGCATCAACGTGGCCGACGCGAGCGGGCTGCTGGTGTTGAGTTCGAGTGCCCGGTCGGAGGCCGCCAGCGCCCGGAAGACGGTGCGGTACTCCTCCTCGAAGTCCGCCTCGCGGTACTCGCCCGCCATGCGCGTCGGCCAAGAGCGGCGGGGATAGTCGCAGTGGGCGAGCACCTGGAAGACGTCGGAGCCCTCGACGAGCCGCAGCAGCTCGGAGAAGTAGTCCCGCACGACCACGTGGGCGGGCAGGAACCGGTACACGCGGTCGGCGTAGACCAGCTCTCCACCGTGCACGATCGAGTGCAGCGAGCCAAGGACGCGGTCGAACTGGCCCTGTTTGAGTACCGCGGCGACGCTGCCCGCGAAGTGGTGCGGCTCGCCGGCCTCGATGCCCGACAGGATGCGTAGTCCGGGGAACAGGGTGCGGCACTTCTCGACGCTCGCCAGGTATCCGTCGACGTCCAGCGGGAGCACGCGCTTGCGGGACCCGATGACCGCCGGGCCGCTGTCGTTCCCGCCGGCGGGCGGGTTGTCGAGCGCACCCCACTCGATGAAGTCGACGTGCTCGGTGAACGCGACGGAGGGCAGGCCGACCTCGACGGCGCGCAGGCAGGTGTCCTCCATCGACGCGTTCACCCCGGTGTCCCAGGAGAACTGGGAGTGCACGTGATTGTCGGCGGGAAGCATTGTGGTGATCCTTGCACGGCGCGCGCCACCATTCAGGGCTGGATGGCGTCGATCGCCCGGTAGATGCGCTGCTCGCTGACCGGCCGCGCGGTGCCGAGCTGCTGGGCCCACAGGCTGACCCGCAGCTCCTCGATCATTCGCGCGATGTCGCGGACGTCCTCGGCGGCCGCGCGGCCCGGCGACAGCGTTGCGACGAGGTCGTCGTAGGCCTGCTGGACCGCGTGCACCCGCAGCATCCGGTCGCGGTCGGCGTTCGACACCCTGCGGCCAGGCGGTCGAGCCGCCTGCCGATGGCGGTGAGGTAGCGGGTGAGATCGGCGAGGTGCGCGGCCCCGGTGGCGGTGACGAAGCCGACGGGCAGCAGCCTGGCCGAGCTGAGCGCGGACGTCGGCGATCGCGTCGGCCTGCGCTGGTGGCGGGGTGTCGGGCAGGGCGACCTGCACGTCGTTCCAGGCGGCGAGCACCTTCTCGACGCGGCCGACGACGTCCAGCGTGGTCGGCACCAGCGCGGTGGCGACTCGCTCCCGCAGCGCGGCGAAGTCGGCCCGCGTCCAGGCCGGGGCGGACACCAGCGACGTCCACCGCGGCGTCGGCGCAGTCGTCGAGCAGCGCCGCCAGCGAGCCGTCCGGGTTGGCGCCGAGCAGCAGCCTGGTGCGCGGATCCAGCGCCCGCTCAACGGCTTTGACCGGTGAGGTGACCGACAGCCGCAGCAGCCGTCGGGTACCGGGACCCATCGCGGCGCTCTGTTCGGCCTGCGGTCGCGAACACGCGCACGTCCACCGCAGCTCCCGCGTCGACCAACGCCGGGAACCCGCGCACGGTGTGACCGCCGCTCGTGCGCTCCACGGTGCGCGGCAGTTCGTCGAGGTCGTCGGGCCAGGCGCGCAGCCCGGTCCGTTCCAGATCGCCGGCGACCGCGCCGGCGACCGCCTGCTGCACCGGCGCGGCCAGCCGCTCCTGCAGCGCGTCGATGTCCTTGCCGCGCGCCATCTCGGCGCCGTCGGTGGATTCGACGGCGAACGTCACGCGCAGGTGGGCGGGGATCTTGTCGAGGTCGAACGCATCGATCGGCACCAGCACGCCCGTGCGCCTGCGCAATTCGTGTTGCAGCGCCTCCAGCAGCGGTTCCGCGCGTCCGGGTCCAGCGTGGCGAGCACGGCGCGGGCGGTGTCGGGCGCGGGCACGAAGTTGCGGCGCAGGTCCTTCGGCAGCGACCGGAGCAGCGCGGTGATCAGCTCCTCGCGCAATGCCGGTACGTGCCAGGCGAATTCGTCGCCACCGAGGCGCGCCAGCACCTCGACGGGAACGTGCACGGTGATGCCGTCGTCGGCGGCGCCCGGCTCGAACCGGTAGGTGACGGGCAGCGACAGGTCGCCCGCCTGCCAGGTGTCCGGCCGGTCGGCGTCGGCGTCGTCGTTGCGCAGCAGGTCGTCGCGGGTGAACGTCAGCAGGTCCGGCGTGCGGTGCCGCTGCTTCTTCCACCAGCGCGTCGAAGTGCCTGGCCGAGACGACGTCGGCAGGCACGCGCGCGTCGTAGAGCGCGTAGATCTCGTCGTCGCCGACCAGCAGGTCCCGGCGGCGGGCCCGCTCCTCGATCTCGGCGAGTTCCTCGAGCAGCCGGGCGTTGTCGCGGAAGAAGTGGTGGCGGGTCTGCCAGTCGCCCTCGACCAGCGCGTGCCGGATGAACAGCTCCCGGGCGAGCACCGGGTCGATCGTCGGCGTACCCGACGCGGCGGCGCGCCACCAGCGGCAGGCCGTAGAGCGTCACGCGCTCGAAGGCCATCACCGCGCCGCGCTTGGCGTCCCAGTGCGGCTCGCTGTAGGTGCGCTGGACCAGATGCTCGGCGACGCGTTCCACGGTCTCCGGTTCGATGCGCGCGGCGATCCGGCCGTACAGCCTGCTGGTCTCGACCAGGTCGGCGACGACGATCCAGCGCGGCGGCCGCTTGCTGAGCACCGAGCCCGGCGCGAGGACGAACTTCGAGTTGCGCGCGCCCGCGTACTCCCGGGTCTCGCCCTCCCGCACCCCGACGTGCGACAGCAGCCCGGCGGTCAGCGCCGCGTGCACGCGCGCCGGGTCGGCCGGCTCCGGATCGTTCGACTCCCTGATGCCCATGTCGCGCGCGATGCTGCGCAGCTGCCCGGTGAGGTCCTGCCATTCCCGGATGCGCAGGTAGTGCAGGAACTCCTCGCGGCACATCCGCCGAAACGAGCTGCCGGACCGCTCCTTTCGCTGCTCGCCGAGATAGCGCCAGAGGTTGAGGAAGGAGACGAAGTCGGAGTGCTCGTCGGCGAACCGGGCGTGCTTCTGCCGGGCGGCCTCCTCCCGGTCGGACGGGCCGCTCCCGCGGGTCGGGGATCGACAGCGCCGCGGCCAGCACCAGCACCTCGCGCACGCAGCCCTCGGCGTCGGCCGCCAGGATCATCCGGCCGATGCGCGGGTCCAGCGGGCAGCTGGGCGAGCCGGCGGCCGAGGTCGGTGATCGCGCCGTGCTGGTCGAACGCGCCGAGTTCCTGCAGCAGCTGCACACCGTCGCGGATGCTGCGCTTGTCCGGCGGGTCGAGGAACGGAAAGTCCTCGATGTCGCCGAGATTCAGCGCCGCCATCTGCAGGATCACCGCGGCGAGGTTGGTCCGCAGGATCTCGGGATCGGTGTAGCGGGGCCGGGATTCGAAGTCGGCCTCGGAGTAGAGCCGGATGCACACGCCGGGCGCGGTACGCGCCCGAGCGGCCCGCCCGCTGCGCGGCCGAGGCCTGCGAGATGGGCTCGATCGGCAGCCGCTGCACCTTGGTCCTGCGGCTGTAGCGCGAGATGCGCGCGGTGCCGGGGTCGACGACGTAGCGGATGCCCGGCACGGTCAGCGAGGTCTCGGCGACGTTGGTGGCGAGCACGACTCGACGTCCGGTATGCGGCGCGAACACCCGCTGCTGCTCGGCCGTCGGCAGCCGCGCGTAGAGCGGCAGCACCTCGGTGTTTCGACAGTAGGCCGCGCAAGGCCTCGGCGGTGTCGCGGATCTCGCGCTCACCGGACAGGAACACCAGCACGTCACCGGGCGGCTCGGCTTCCAGTTCGCGCGACGGCGTCGACGATCGCCTCGGTCGGGTCGCGAAGCTCGGTCCGGACCACCTCGTGGTCGGGGTCGTCAGGGTCGTCATCATTTGTTGACGACACCGTGACTTCCAGTGGCCGGTACCGGATCTCGACGGGGTACGTGCGGCCGGACACCTCGACGATCGGCGCGCCGCGCACCGAAGTGCGCCGCGAAGCGCTCCGGCTCGATGGTCGCCGACGTGACGATGACCTTGAGGTCCGGGCGGCGCGGCAGCAGTTCGCGCAGGTAGCCGAGCAGGAAGTCGATGTTGAGGCTGCGCTCGTGGGCCTCGTCGAGGATCAGCGTGTCGTAGCGCAGCAGACGGCGGTCGCGCTGCATCTCGGCGAGCAGGATGCCGTCGGTCATCAGCTTGACCAGCGTGCGGTCGCTGGCCTGGTCGGTGAAGCGGACGGTGTAGCCGACGGCGTCGCCGAGCGGGGTGTGCAGTTCGTCGGCGATGCGCTGGGCGACCGTGCGCGCGGCGAGTCGCCGCGGCTGGGTGTGGCCGATGGTGCCGCGGATGCCGCGGCCGAGTTCCAGGCAGATCTTGGGCAGCTGGGTGGTCTTGCCCGACCCGGTCTCGCCGGCGACCACGACGACCTGGTTCTCGCGGATCGCCTTCGGCGATCTCGTCGCGGCGTTCGCTGACCGGCAGGTCGGGATAGGTGATCGTCGGTACCGCCGCGATGCGGGTCGCGACCAGCGCCTCGGCGGCGGTGAACTGCGCGGCGAGTCCGCTGGAGGTTTTCGGGGCTGACCTGGCCACGCAGACCCTTGAGTCGGCGGCCCAGCCGGGCGGCGTCGCGGATCGTCAGACCGTCGAGGCGGGCGCGCAATTCGCGCACTTCGTCGCTCGAGGGTTCGGACACTCCGGCAAGGATAGGCGGTCGGGTCGCGGCGCGGTTCAGACCGACTGCTGGAAAATGGCCTGCGGCGAGCGGGTCCGGACGTACAGCACCGCCGTGGCGATGACCACCTCGATCAGCGCCAGCGTGGTGGCCAGGGTCATGACGGTCGACCCCGGCACGGCTGCCCCGGCGCTGATTCCGCCACCGTGGTGATGCCCGGCCGAGAGCGGTAGGTGGACGGCGACCATCGCCAGGTTCATCGACGCAACCATCACCCAGGCTCTCGACGTTCCGCGGATCCAGAGGTCACCCGCGCAGTAGAGGCAGGCGGCGGCCATCGCCACCATCAGCACCGCGGCCGCGGCATTCGCGACGTGGCCGAGTGAAACACCATGCAGCACAGCGGAACACGCTGCCATCAGCGCGCAGGTCCGCCGTCCGGCCACGGTGATGCGCGTGCTCATGTCGCGTCCGGGTACTCGTCGTGCCAGTTCCACCACTCATACGGCGGCGACTGCGGTCGCCCCTCCGGCGAGACCTCCCAGTCCTCCTGCCGCCCGAGCGCCGTGATGTCGAGATAGCTCCACGTCCCGCCCATCTTCTCGTCACCCCTGTTGTTGAGGAAGTAGGTGCGGTACACCTTCTCGCCGCGCTCGCCGCTCGATCTGATGAACGCGTTGGTGCCGTGCCATTCATCCACGCCGAAGTCGGCGTCGAACCCGTCGGTGATCGTGTACCAGGGGATGTCCCACCCCATCCGCGCCTTGAGCCGCGCGATCTCGGGCTGCGGACCGCGCGAGGCGAACACCAGGGTGGTGTCGCGGGCGTTGAGGTGCGAGACGTGAGCGACCTGATCGGCCATCAGCGAGCAGCCGGGGCAGGCGTGCTCGGGCCAGCCGTGCACGCCTGGTTCGAAGAACGCGCGGTACAGGATCAACTGACGACGGCCAGAGAACAGGTCGAGAAGGGTCACCTTGCCGTCCGGACCGTCGAATACGTACTCCTTGTCCACGGCGACCCACGGCATGCGCCTGCGCTCCGCGGCCAGTGCGTCCTGCGCGCGGGTCACCTCCTTCTCCTTGACGAGAAGCGCCTCGCGGGCCTGCTCCCATTCCTGCACGGACACGATCGGTGCTGTCTTCATACCCATATAGACGCGGACGGAGCACGAAATTCATCGCACTGGCGGCATCACGTTGCGACGCTATCCCTGATGCAGTCCAGGTTGACCTGCATGTTCTGCTGCCATTCGGCCAGTCGCTTCGAGACGATCCTGGCCTCCTTTTCCGGCTGTGCGACGATCGCGGGCGTGAGCCCGGATGGTCCCGGCCCCATTCGGGCCCACTGCCGGATGAGCACGCCATCGCTCGTCGGCTCGACTTCGAAAGCCCATGTCGCAGAGACGCCCTCCGGACCGTGGACGTCGTATACCCAGCGACGCCCCTCCTCGACCTCGACGACCTCGCACTCGGTCTGCCAGGCGCCGAAGGCCGCGTGTTCGCTGCTGCCGCGGAAGCGGGCGCCGACCTTCACGCCGTCGGCGTCGCCGACCCATTCCACGCTCTGCAGTTCGGGTGAGCACCGCGCGGGCAGGCCGATGTCGGTCACCAGTGCCCAGGCTGTGGGAACGTCGCAATTGACCCGCTGCGTCACCTCGACCGTCGGCTGATCGCTGTAGCGCATGCTGGGCAGCCTGCCATAGTGAGTTAGACGATCGACGGAAACGAACCAGGGAGCGACGGTGAAGGTCGGAGTCCTGATAGAGCCGCGCGCACCGGGAGCCACGGAGTTCGCCATGGCCGCCGAACGGGTCGGCGTGGCGTCGTTGTGGGTGCCCGAGGTGTGGGGCTACGACGCACTCACCGGGTTGGCGTACCTGGCCGCGAAGACGTCGGTCATCGGGCTGGGAACCTTTGTGGTGCAACTGGGTTCGCGCAGTCCCGCACTATTGGCGACGTCGGCGCTGAGCCTGCAGGAACTGTCGGGCGGCAGGTTCATGCTCGGCATCGGCACCTCGGGCCCCGGGGTGATGGAGGGCTGGCACGGCGTCCGGTTCCGCCGTCCCGTCCAGACCACGCGCGAGACCATCGAGATCGTCCGGACCGTCAGCCGCGGCGACCGTCTCGAGCACGCCGGCGAGATCTACCCGCTTCCGCTGCCGGACAGCAGCGGTAGCATCCTGCGTCCGCTGGTGCGTCCCGACCACGTGCCCGTCTACGTGGCGTCGATGGGCCCGCAGAACCTGCGACTGACCGGGGAGGCGGCAGACGGTTGGCTCGGCAACGCCTTCATCCCGGAGGCCGCGGAGGTCTTCTTCGGCCCGCTGCGCGACGGCGCCGTCCGCGCTGGCCGCACGCTGGCCGATCTCGACCTCGTCGCCCCGGTCGCGGTCGAGTTCACCGCCACCCGCGAGGAAGGTGACGCCGCCGCGCGCAGGCACGCCGACGGGTATGCGTTCACGATCGGTGCGATGGGGGCAGGGGGCCGCAACTTCTACAACGACGCCTTCAGCCGACTCGGATACGGAGAAGGTGTCGAAGCGGTCACCGAACTCTGGCAGGCGGGCAGACGCGACGAGGCCCGGGCTGCGGTGCCGCTCGATCTCGGCCGGCTGACCAACCTGCTCGGCACCGACGACGAGATCGCCGAGCGGGTCGTGAAGTACCGGCAGGCCGGCATCACGACGCTGCTCGCCAAACTCGAGGGCGACTACGCCGATCAGCTGGCCACGCTGCAACGGCTCATCGCCGTCGCCTGATCATCCCGTCGCGGTGCCGGCCGTCTCGAGCTCCCTGGCGGCCGTGCGCAATCCTCGCCGGCGTCCGCTCTCGGGATCGATGCCGAAGGTTTCGCGAACTCCCTTGCGAATGCGGAACTTCAACTCGGAGTGCGTTTCTGGAGCGTCGTCGGGAGTCGCCTTCAAGAACCTGTTCGGCAGCGCGAGCTTGAGGATCGTCCAGAAGGACTGGGAGTACTGCCGCAGGAACGGGCCCGTCGTATAGGGCAGGTCGTACTTGTCGCACAGTGCTCTGACCCGCTCCCCGATCTCGGCGTACCGGTTGCTCGGCAGGTCGGGGAAGAGGTGGTGTTCGATCTGGTAGCAGAGGTTGCCGCTCATGAACGCCATCAACGGTCCGGCGTGGAAGTTGGCCGAGCCGAGCATCTGGCGCAGGTACCACTCGGCGTGGGTTTCCGCTTCGTACTCTTCGCGGGTGAACTTCTCTGCGCCGTCGGGGAAGTGGCCACAGAAGATCACCATGTAGGCCCAGTAGTTGCGGATCAGGTTCGCCACGGCATTCGCGCCGAGGGTGTGCTTCCAGGCCCGTCCGGTCAAGGCGGGGAAGACGATGTAGTCCTTGCCGACCTGCTTGCCGACTTTCTTGCCGATGATCTTCAGGTCCTTGAGCACCTCGCCCTTGCTCTTCTCGCCCTTGCGGAACTTCGTCGTCTCCAAGCCGTGCGCGGCGACTCCCCACTCGAACAGCGTCCCCAGGAGCAGGTTGTAGATGGGGTTGCCGATCATCCAGCGCTCCCAGCGCTGGTCGCGGGTGAGCCGCATGATGCCGTAACCGATGTCGTCGTCGAGCCCGACGATGTTGGTGTACTTGTGGTGGATGAAGTTGTGCGACTTCTTCCAGTGCACGGTCGGAGACGTGGTGTCCCACTCCCATTCGGTGGAGTGAATCTCCGGGTCGTTCATCCAGTCCCACTGACCGTGGGTGATGTTGTGCCCGAGTTCCATGTTCTCGATGATCTTGGCCAGCGCGAGCATGCCGGTGCCGACCGTCCACGCGACCTTGTTTCGGCTGCCGAACAATGCGATTCGGCCTCCTGCCGCGAGCCCGCGCTGAAGTTTGATGGCGCGCCGGATGTAGCGAGCGTCCCGCTCGCCGCGGGACTCTTCGATATCGGTTCTGATCGCGTCCAACTCGCGGCCCAGTTCTTCTACGTCCTCGGGCGTGAGGTGGGCGTACTCCTTGATGTCGCTGATGGCCATGTCTGGTCTCCTAAACGTTGAGGGTGCAGTCGCCGGATGCCGCGGAGATGCACGTCTGAATTCGATCGCCTTCGCTGTGTTCGGTGCCGTTGCGGAAGTCCCGTACGTGACCCGATTCCAAAGGCAGCACGCAGGTTTGGCAGATGCCCATCCGGCAACCGAACGGCATCTGGATGCCCACCTGCTCGCCGGCTTCCAGCAGCGAGGTGGCGCCGTCGACTTCGACGGTCTTGTCGGACAACGCAAACGTGACCGTGCCGCCTTCGCCACCCTTGTCGGTTCTCGCGATGACGAAGCGCTCCATGTGCAGACGATCTTCGGGAACGCCGGCCTCTTTCCACACGTGCTCGAGCTTGTCGAGCATGGCGGGCGGACCGCATGCCCACGTCGGCCGCTCCTTCCAGTCCGCGACGAGTCCGTCGAGTTCAGCCTCGAAATCCAGATGACCCATGTCATCGGTCAGCTGCAGGTGCAGCCGGTAGTCGTCGCTGTCCTCGCCGAGTTGGCGCAACTCCTCGTAGAAGATCACGTCCTGTGTCGAGGGGGCGGAGTGGATGTGCACGACGTCGGCCTGCTGACCGCGATGCTTCAGCGACCTGAGCATGGCCATGACGGGGGTGATGCCGCTGCCCGCCGTGACAAGCAGCAACTTGGCAGGCGGAGGATCGGGAAGGGCGAAGTCCCCCTTGGCCGCTGCCAGGCGAACGATCGTTCCGGACTCCACGCCGTTCACCAGGTGCGTTGAGAGGAACCCCTCCGGAGTCGCCTTGACGGTGATCGAAATGAGCTTCTTGTCTCGCCGCGGGATCGAGGTGAGCGAGTAGGACCGCCAATGCCATCGACCGTCGATCCGCAGCCCGATCCCAACGTACTGGCCCGGCTTGTAATGCCCGGAGAAACCCCACCCGGGTTTGATCGTCACCGTGGCGGAGTCTTCGGTTTCCTTCCGCACGTCAAGGATCTCGCCACGCAGTTCTCGAGCCGACCACAACGGGTTGAGCAACTTGAGGTAGTCGTCCGGCAGGAGGGGTGTCGTCGCCCGTGCCGCCAGCCCGCGCAATATGTTGATCTTCGGCGTCGACGCGGTCTCGACGTGCTTGGCCGGCGCTTCGCTCCATCGCGTGAAGTCACGCAGCTTCAGTGAACACATGTACGCCGAGTACCCATTCGTGTTCAGCTCACACACGGCCGTTAGAACGGTGGTGGGCTGAGGTCCCCCACTCCTGGCGCGCGGCCCGTCCTTGACCGGATAGCGGCACCGGGCTTGCTGGTTTGCGCGCCGTTCGGCCGCGACACGGAAGGCGTGATCTTCGACGCGGGTGCGGTGACGGCGCGGCATCATGGCCGTGCACTGGTTCGATGACTGCGGTCGCGGGACCGCTTCCGGCAGCGGGCCCGTGGGCACGCACAGGCTGGGGACAACGATGCGCTGCCGGCGGTGGTGAGGTACTTCTGCCCTGCCGGGGAGGTCCAAATGACGGTGCCCGCCGCAATCGTCCTGGGATACAGGGCGGCTTTGGCGACATTCGGCCCACGGCGCACTGAGCCGTCGCCGGTAATCGCCGCTCGTCAACACGCGCGGCAAGGTGATCGACTGGCTGATGGTCGTGACCGTGAACCAACGAAGCGGTGCGGGGGTTTGACGACCAGTACATCGACATCGACTGGAATGACCGCTTACGTGGTGATGCTCATGACCCTGTGATTCCCCAGGGGTACACCTCGAATTTTTCTGTTAGCGAATGTGGCGTGCGCTCGCTCACTACCATGATTAGCCACGGCGTTGGAACGGACCTCCAACCCGTACTGGGACGACCGAGGCGCTCTGGCACCTTGGCCTCGAAGCAACGTTTCGAGCCAGGCGCAACAACAGAAAGAGCGTGACGATGACAACTCTTCAGAACCCAGTACGACGACTAATCCTTGCCGGTGGATTCGCGGTCGCGATCGCGGCCGCCCCGGCGGTCGCCGTCTTCGTCCAAACGACCAGCACGCCTACACCGGTAGCCCAGTGCCCCAGCGGTGAGGTGGAAGACCCCGCCACCGGGATGTGTATGCCAGCCCCGGCGGAGAGCAGCGTGCCGGAGATCCAGGGAATCCCCTGCACCGGTCACAACACCGGTGAATGCATTGGCCTGGGCGAGGAGCAGCAGCCGCCGGCTGTCCCGCGTCCGCCCGGCAGCCCCTAACTGATCCGGGCGCGCGCCTGAGCGTCAGCGGTTAGCGCGGCGTTCGGCAGCGATGGTGGCGGCGCAGTGTTGGGTGCGCCCGAGCATCATCGCGGTCTTGTCGGCGCAGCGGCCATCGGTGACGGTGTTTGGTGAGGGGTCCAGTCGGCACGCACAGGGCGGGGAAGATCAACGCGCTGCCGGGGTGGGTGACGGTCTTCTCACCGGTCGGTGCAGTCCAGATCAGAGTGCCGTCGCGGAGTTGCTCGTCATGCCAACCCCAGAACGCCTTCAACAGATGATGGCAGCGATTGCGCAAAGTACACTTTAAAGAATCGCTCGTGAGCAGCATAAACGCTGCCGATACGCACCTCTCGACCCACTGGTCGGCTTACACTTCCGCCGTGTTCTCCGAGACGCGCTACGCGCTGAACGGCGACTTGCGCGTTGCCTATCGCGCCTCGCGCGAAGGTCCTCGCGACATCGTGTCCGTCCCGAACTGGTTCACAAACTGTGAGGTTGGTCCGGAGCTGCCATCGTTTCAGGGGTGGATCGAGGCGATGACATCGCTCGGTCGGCTCATCTACTTCGACCAGCCGGGCACGGGAGCATCCGACCCCGTCACACCGGACGCGCTGCCAACCTTGGAGCAATGGGCCGACAGCATCACCGCGGTGCTCGACGACCTCGGTAGTCGCGAAGCGGTTCTCGTCGCGTCGAACTTCGCGTTCGCGCCCGCTGCGCTGTTCGCGGCGACACATCCGTCCCGCACCACCGCGCTGGTCGTGCTCGACGGTTACGCAGATACGGGTGGCACCACACTCGTTCGAGACGAAGCTCACGCCGCGTTCGTCCGCATGTGGGGCAGCGGAAAGAGCCACCATCTGGCAAACCCGGACATGCCGTGGAACGAGGAGATCCGGGCAACGTGGGCCCGAGCCGAACGCCTGGCGGCCAGCCCGCGGACCCTCGCCCTCATGTTGCCGATCCTTTCCGAACTGGACGTGCGGGCGGTCCTTCCGGCAATCCGTGTGCCGACTCTCGTCGTCCACCACTCCGACGTCGTGAGGGTTCCGCCCGCGAAGGGCAGGTACATCGCCGAGCACATACCCGACGCGAAGTACGTCGAGGTGCCGGGCCGCAACCTCTTCCACAGCGTGGAACCCTGGCGCGCGTCGTTCCGGGAGATCGCCGAATTCCTCACCGGACACCAGGCGGAGGTGGCCGACGATCGGGTTCTCGCCACGGTGCTTTTCACCGACATTGTTGGCTCGACGCGCCGGGCGGCGGAGATGGGTGACCGTGACTGGCGCGCGTTGCTTGATGCGCACGACGCCGTCGTGCGGGCGCAGTTGTCGCGCTTTCGGGGCCGCGAGGTGAACACATCTGGGGACGGCTTTCTCGCGATGTTCGACGGCCCGCAGCGAGCGATCCGCTGCGCCATGGCGATCCGCGATGCGGTGCAGGCGCTCGGCATCGAGGTGCGCGCCGGGTTGCACACCGGCGAGTGCGAGGTCCGCGGCGACGACATCGGCGGGATCGCCGTGCACATCGGCGCGCGGGTGAGCGCACTGGCCGGCCCGAACGACGTGCTGGTGTCCAGCACGCTGCGCGACCTCGTGATCGGGTCAGGCTTGGAGTTCGACGACCGCGGCTCTCACGAGCTCAAAGGCGTGCCCGGCAATTGGACGCTGTTTCGGGTAACCGCTTAGAACGGCGGCCGATTCGGTTGCTCAAACGGCCCTTCAGAGCGCGAAGTGGTCCTCGATGATGCCGAGCCAGACCTGAGCCGAATCGATGGCGACCTTCTCGCTGATGAAGGCGTGCTGGGTGCCGGTATAGATGTCGCGGAACGCGCGCTCGAGCCTGCTCCCCTCCCGGATCGACGTGGTGCCCGCCGCCAGGTGCGCCCACTCCGCGGCTTCGCGGGCCACGTCGGTGGCGTACACCGCCGCCGCCCGCATGTCGGCCCGCATCTCGGGGGTCAGTTCATTTATGGCGGTCGCGGCCTCGGCGGTCGTGAAGGCGTCGAGCACCAGCAGCCGGGCCGCGCGCCAGGTGGCGACGTGACGGGCAAGGCTCCTCTGGAAGGTCGGGCGACTGGCCAGCGATTCCCCCACATCGGACATCCGGTACTTGGTGGCCGCGAGTTCCTCGACGTCGTCGAGCATGCTCTTGGCGACTCCCAGCGCCCACGCCGCATGGCCGGCGGCGGTGACGGACATCATCCCCATCCGGCCGGCCGCCGACGTACCCCGCAGCGGTTCACGGGTGAACAACCGGAACGTCCGGTACGCGGGGACGAACACGTCGGCGAGGTTGTAGTCGTAGGAACCGGTGCCCTTGAGACCCTGAACGTGCCAGCCGTCGGTGAAGTCGACCTCGTCGCGGGGTAGCAGGGCCACCATCAGTTCGGGGACGCCTTCGCTGATCCAGCGCATTTCACCGTTGTCCAGCGGGATGAAACCCGCGGCGACGTAGTCGGAGTGTCCGGTTCCCGAGCCGAAGCTCCACGCTCCGGTCAACCGGTAACCGCCGTCGACCACCACGCCCTGACCGTTGGGGGCGAACTGGCCACCCATGGCGACGCGGTTGTGGTTGCGGGTGAAGACCTCCTCGAAACCCCGGTCGGGAAGGTAGGTCGCCGCCGCGAACGACGAGGGCAGGTTCGCGATGCCGGTCCAGCCGAACGAGCCGTCCTGCCAAGCCATTTCGATCCAGGTCTCGATCATTTCGGTGAACGATGGCTCGACTCCACCCGCCGGTATCGGGTTGAACGCCGACATCAGCCCGCTGGCCCACATCTCGTCGACGATCGGCTGCGACATGGTGCGGATCCGCTCGGATTCGGCGGCCTCAGCGCGCACCAGATCACGCATCCCCCTGGCTCGGTCGACAGGAGTCATCGTCATTCCTTCGTATCGGGGTCGGTGCCGGGAGGAGGTTCGGGCGGAGGCCTGCTCAGCCACGTCCTGAGCCGAAGGAGCTGACTGACCACCAAACCGGCACCGAGCAGCAGCCCCAACGCGATGACGACGGTAGCGGTCAACGGGCACCCTTCCTTCGGTCTGGCCCCAACCCTAGGCATCCCGCTCTGGTCGCACCGCTATTTGCCGCTTCCCGGCAGCCAGTCCGTTTGAGTCGGCGGCTGCGGGCAGAACGAGTGATCCTGAAGTTCCTCGCCCTCCGCGAGATTGCCGGTGGCGGCATCGGCGCGATCGCTGAGGACGACGAAGCCCGGCCGACCGTCGGCGCCAAATGCGCCGACCACCACCAGCGTTCGATCCGCCATGGTCTCGCGCGCACCGGCGATGCCGTCGGCAAGCAGGACGAGCGGATTGACCGCATCGAGATCCTCCCCGGCGACCGCGACCGCATCGTAGCGATGCCCGGCGAGCGGCACCGGGAACGGCGCCCAAGCAGTACCGACCTCGGCCGCGTGCTCGCTCAGCGCCGCACGCACGTCCGCGCGCACGCAGTCGACGTGAATGTGGAACTGAGTCTGAGAACGCGCGAGCACGGAGTTGATCGCCAGGCTCACCCAGTCCCGCGGCAGCGTCCACCCGGCGCGCTGGTCGACGAACGTTCGAGCCCGCCACGCGGCCGCGAAGTAGTTGGTGGCATCGGGTTCGATGACCGACGGGCTCTCGATGCCGGTGACGCGCCTCGTGGGGATGAGCAGGAACTGCGTTGCGCCGACGAGATCCTTGAGCACCGCTGAGCCCCCGGCGAGGTCCACCGCTGCGCACGGGGCCGGCTCGGCGTGCTGTTGCTGGTCGGGCACGCATTGGTCTCCAACGATGCGCCAGAGCGCATTCGGGTCGCTGTCCGCGCGGCCGACGCCTGCGCTCGACACTGCGACGAGTAACGCCGCGAGGACGGCGCCGCAACGGATCCGGAGCTTGGACACGGCGCAACCTTACGCACGCCCGTGGACGCCGAGTTCATGAACAAACAGGTGTCAGCGGAAGTCCTGACTCGCACCGATGGAGTGTTGCTCGTGCTGTTCTCCACCCCGTGGCGGCTGGAGGGGTTCCAACGGGACAACCCCGACGTGAAGCTGGGGTCATTGGTGGCGGCAGAAGGATTGGCCGAAAACGCGGTGCGGCGAATCCGCCCCGGTAATCAATCTAATTGTTTGATGGTGGTGGTTGCGGCTGGAATGGTTGGTACCACCACCAGTCGGCGCGCTCGCCGGTGGGCCCGGGGCAGGGTGGCACCGCGGGCGGGGGAAGGTTCGGCGGGCGCGCGAGCGATCCCGTGCTCAGTGGTCGGCCGGCGCTGTCGGTGACGCTGAGATCGTCGGCGGGCCCGGTGATGGTGATGACGCCGCGATGGTGCAGCCGATGGTGATAAGGGCATACCAGTACCAGGTTGGACAGCTCGGTGAGACCGCCGTCTTCCCAGTGCCGGATGTGATGGGCGTGCAAACCGCGGGTGGCACCACAACCCGGAACCGCACACGTGGGATGGCGGTGCTCGAGTGCGCGGCGAAGCCGCCGGTTGATCTGGCGGGTCGCTCGGCCAGCGCCGATGACCACGCCGTGACGTTCGAACCAGACTTCACAGGTGGCATCACAGGTCAGGTATTGGCGTTCAGCATCGGTGAGCAGCGGACCCAGATGCAGCGCCGCGGCGCGCTGCTCAACGTCGACGTGCACCACCACGGTGGTGTGATGCCCGTGCGGGCGCCGGGCCGCCTCGGCGTCCCACCCGGCCTCCACCAGGCGCAGGAACGCCTCGAGGGTGCCCGGCAACGGCGGCGCGCCCTCTGATGGCTGCTCGCGCTCCTCGCGGTCGGATTTCCACTCGGCGATCAGCGCATCACGATGAGACGCCAGTGCCGCGTCGAACTTCGCGGCGTCCAGGTGCGCAAGTTTGATCCGCCAATAGGTGAACTCCTCATCGGCGGTCTTGGTGATCGAGGCCTGCGGTTCGGGCCGAGGATCGGGTTCGGGTCGCGGTTCCAGCTTGACCGCGGTGCGCAGCTGGTTGACCGTGGCGCAGCGCGCCAACTCCGCGTAGTGCTCGTCGGAGCCCTCACCCGCCCGCGCCGCGATGACGCCGACCTGATCCAGCGACAGTCGGCCCTCCCGCATGCCCCGCCCACACCGGGGAAACTCCTCCAGCCGGCCCGCCACGGTGGCGATCGTGTGGGCGTTCGCCGATGACGCGCCCAGCTTCCAGGCCACCAACGCCGCAATCGACCGCGCCCCGGTGGCGCCGCACAACTCGTCGCGATCCATCTCCGCGACGATCTCCACGATGCGTCCATCAATCGCGTTGCGCTGACCGGCCAGCTCGGCCAACTCCTCGAACAACCCCTCAAGACGCTGGTCAGGGCGCACCACCGCAGCCTCGGAGCATGCCGTCAAGGACATGACGTCATCATCGCAGAGGGGTACGACAAGGTCGGCCATCCGATCCGCGCCGAGACGTGACCGTCATCAACCACCAAGGGACCGAGCCTGATTCGCCGCTGAACACTGCTCGACCGTCACTGACCGGGGCCCCTGGTCCGCAGCAGCGCCAGGGTGGCGTCGGCGATGCCGTCATCGACGGCTTGTCGCTGCGCCATTCGCACTCCTTCGTCGCCGGCGGAATGCCGGGGGCGGCCGGCCCCGCGGTGACTCTTGACATACACCCCGAATACACCCTCAGGACAGACGCGCCAAAGACAATGCCGCTCGACATGACAACAATGCCTGGACTCGATCGCGCCGAGCCGCTCCTGACGCTGCCCCCCGGGCCACCCTTGCCGCGCATCCTTCAGGGCATCGCCGCGCTTGCGGGCAGGCGCGCGGGACTGCAGGGGATGCAGAAGCGGTACGGCCCGGACTTCACGCTCGACGTGCCGGTGTTCGGCCAGCTGGTGGTGATCAGCGACCCCGACCACGTGAAGCAGATGTTCAAGTCTCCGCCGGCCGAACTCGACACGATCGACGGGAGCCTCGGCCGGGTGATGGGCCCCAACTCGTTGTTCGTGCTCACGGCCGACCGTCATCGAGCCCAGCGCAAGCTACTGGTGCCGCCGTTTCACGGTCGCCGCCTGCAGTCCTTCGAGGCGGTCATCGCCGAGGAGACGGTCCGCGAATTCGCCACCTGGCAGGAGGGTCGCGAGTTCCCCACCTTGCCATCGATGATGCGCATCACGCTCAACGCGATCCTGCGTGCGGTGTTCGGCGTGGAGGGCGCCCAGTTCGACCGTCTGCAGCAGATGCTCCCCAAGGCGGTGGCGTTGGGTTCGATGCTCGCCATAGTGCCGATCCCGCAATGGGATTGGGGTCAGTGCAGTCCGTGGGGCCGATTCTTCGAAGCCCGCCACCAATACGATCTGATCGTCGACGAGCTCATCGCCGCCGCCCGCGCCGACCCGAATCTCGCCGATCGCCGCGACGTGCTGGCAGTGATGCTGCAAAGCCGCTACGACGATGGCTCCGAGATGAACCGCGACGAGATCGCCGATCAGCTCGTCACGCTGCTCACCGCCGGCTATGAGACGACGGCGACGACGCTGGCCTGGGCGGTCGAGCGGCTCCGCCGCCACCCCGAGCTGCTGGGTCGGCTCGTCGACGAGATCGACGCCGGCGGCGACGAGTTACTCGACGCGACCATCCTCGAGGTGCAGCGCTCCCGACCCGTCATCGACACCACGTTCCGATCGGTCGTCGCGCCGTCGTACCAACTCGGCCCGTGGCTTCTACCGCAGGGCCAGACGGTGCTGATCGCCATTGGGCTGATGCACGACAACGACGCGCTGTTCGCCGATCATCTCCGCTTCAACCCGGACAGGTTCGTCGGCGCCAGACCCGACAACAACGAGTGGATCCCGTACGGCGGCGGGGCACGACGCTGCATCGGCGCGGCATTCGCGTCCATGGAACTCAAGGTCGTGCTGCGAGCGATGCTGCGCGAATTCACGTTGGTTCCAACCACTGATCGCGACGAACGCTGGCGCTCGCGCGGGGTCGCCCTCGCACCTGCCAAGGGTGGCCGCGTCGTCGTGACCAGGCGTCAGGCCTAGTCCTTCGCCGCCGAGACGATTGCGAACTTCCAGGACTCGTCGGGCTGGCGCCGTACCAGCTCACGGCTCTTCTTGTTCTCCATGGTCGTCGGTCGGCCCTCGGCGTCCGTGCCGACGAGGTTCCAGGTCGAGTACAGGATCGCGGCGTCGCCATCCTCGGTCGGGAACGCGGTCACCTCGGCGGTGAACGTCGGCTTCAGATCCAGGAACTTCGCCAGTCCGGCGCGGATGTCAGCCAGTCCGATGATGACCTCGCCGGAATCCAGATACCAGCGGGCATCCGGTTCGTGGAGATTGACGGCTGCGTCGATGTCCCCTCGATTCATGGCCTCGAAGAACAAGTTGTCCACGTCCTCCGGTGTCTTCGCCTGCACAGTGCTGATCCCCTTGCGCCATTCGTCAATGATCTTGGTACTCAGCCTGCCACTGCCGTGGCGGAGAATCGCTTACAGAAGGCTTACGGCGCGAAACGAACGAAGATCCCCTCGGTAGTTACCGACTGGTGACGACCGGGAGGCATTCATGCCACTTCGCCCCCATCGTCTACAGGCCCCGCTTGCGCCCGAATGAGACCCGACCGTTGCGGCGGACCATCGCAACCGTGGTGGCGAGGCGACTCCGCTCGAGGTCGGGCTCGAGCCCAGCGCCCACGCGGTGCAATTGGTCGGTGTGCCAGCTGAGTTCGAGGAGCCCGTCGAGCGTCTTGAGGTCGACGAGCTTGCCAAGGACGCCGCGCATGCCGTAGCGCACGCGATGGACGGTGAGGGCTTCGGCGCGCCCGTCGAGGATCACCCCGGCGGCGTCGGGCGTCGTGACGGTGGGCCTGCCGAGACCGACGACATCGCACTCACCGGCATGCACCGCGTCGGCCATCGCGGCGCGGGAACGGAAGCCACCGGTGACCGCCAGCGGGATGTCGCCGGCGAGGCCGCGGACCGTCCTGGCGTACGTCGAACCGGTATCAAGTGGAGGTTCTCCGGGGTCGGGTCGAGTGCGAACGGGTTGATGCGGGTGTCCTGGTGCCTCAGCGCCAGCGCGAGGTAGTGCCCGTCCAGGAGCGTCGCGAGCTTCTGATAGCTCTGGCCGAGATCGAAGATGACGGTGAGGGGCTCGTACTTCTGCGCGTGCATGATGAGGAAGTTCAGCAGAAAGCTTTTCCCGCTGCCGGTGGCCCCCAGGACGAGGGTATGGCCCACATCGTCGACATGCAGATTGAAGTGGTACGCCGTCTGGTGCTCGGTCTCGAGGACCGCCAAGGCCTCCGCGTGAAGATGTGCACTGCGGGGCTCACCGGTATCCAAGGTAAAGAGAAAGCTGAGATCGGCATAGTTCGTTTCGAGCACCGGCAGCCGTCGCAGGTTCTGCGCGCTATTGCCGGGGACGATCGCGAGCCAGGCGTTCAGCAGGTTGTAGGTCTCGTCGATGAACGCGCCGTCATGGCTGGCGAGCACCTTCAGGGCCTCGGCGGTCGACCGCTCGAGGGCGCGCGCGTCCTCGCTGAAGAGGACGAGCGAGAGGGAACAGTCGCCGAAGAAGTGCCCGTGCACTTCGACGTCGGTCAGTGCGTCACCGAGCTGCCGGACTGTGGCACGTGGCGCTCTCGTCCACGAGGACCTCGTCGGGCCGCGCGTCGGGGGCGACATAGTTCACCATCGACACCCGCTTGTTGAAGAAGTGACGCCGGCGGGCCTGGAGACTGCGCCGGATGCGGTCGTTGGGGATGCGGCACCACTCCAGACAGGCGATGAACTCACCCGGCAGGGTGTAGAGGTCCTCGAGGATCTGCGGGAAGGTCGCGCTGGGCGGCTCCTTCATCGTCAGCACCTTCACGCGCGCGGTGTCCAGTTCCAAGTGGTCGCGATGGCAGTCGAGGCTGCTGTCGGCGACGAAATAGTCCAGGTGCGTGTCGTACTTGAGCGTGCGGTCTGTCAGGCGAGGTGTGTAATTCACCAAGCGCCGGAGGAATTGAAAGGCGTCGGTTTTGTGCAGCCGCGTGGGACGCACGCTATCTCGCAGCTGGACCTCAAAGGCCGCCGCCGTGTGGTGCAGCTGGGCCAGGGCGCGGTCGATGTCCGAGGCGACGAGGGCCAGCGTCGCCCGAGGGGAGAGCCACCGCGTTAGCGTCGATCGAGGATCTGTCCAGAGGTCTCGGGCGCGGCGAGCAGCGGAGCGATGCACGTCGAGGCCCTCGTAGACCAGCACCAGATGCAGCGAGAGCTCGAAGAGGTCGTCACGACGTTCGTTCAGAAACGCCGCGCGTCGGTGCACCGCCTGGTGCACGACGGGCTGACCGCAGGGGGCTGGCTCCAGCAGCGGCATGCGACGCTTCGACAAGGTACTGATACACGCGACAGGACTCGTCGAGGCCGCGGACCGCCGCCTCATACCGATGGACGATGTCCCGTCGCTGGGTGTGATCCAGGCACTCGAAATCGATACCCGCGAGACGATAGACCAGACCGAGGTGGCCGGCCTTCGTGAGAAACGTGTGATCGTCGAGGAAGCCCCACACGGCGATGAGGCTGTTCAGACTACCGGTCGCCTGGTAGTCGCGGAGAATGCGGTGCAGGCTCACCATCGGTGCACCGTGATCGCGTGGGGTTCGTACTTGGCGGGATCGTAGCGTGGACGGTACCGCGCGGACGCCAGCACGATGCGAAGCATCTGTGGGTCGCGTCGTGTCATCCACAGGCTGAAAATGTAGAGGCCTAGGGAGACGAGCAGGCCGGCCAGGAAGGAATAGAAGAGATTGAACGTCGCGGCGCCCATGAGCAGGGCTAGAAAGAAGAGCCGGCGATCGACGCCGCAGACCGTCAACGGCCGGTGCAGGGCTTTGTGGACCGAGCGCACGATCGGGCGAGTCGTCGTGGTTGTCATGGCTGCCATCTCCTCAAAACAACCAGGCGAGAAACTGGCCGGCAAAGAGCGCGAGGCCGCCACCGAAGACGATGCCGGAGATTTGGCGTTTCGCGCCGCCCTCACCGAACATGAACATCAGGCCACCCACGACGATCGCCACGAGCGCGAGGGAACGGGCCAGCGGGCCGGTAAAGGTCGTCTCGAGGTTCAGGGCCGCGCGTTCCCACGGACTCTGGGCGAAGAGGACGGTCGGGGACAGGGCGAGCGCGAGCACAACCGTCGCGGCTACGATGCCGCGGGCACGGCGGGTCACACGGATCATCGGACACCTCCGGAAGCACAGAAACGTCACGTCGTCTTCGCTCTCGCGGCGAGATCCTGCTAACCGCGCTGCGACCGTCCGCGGGACGGGCATCGTGCGGTGATGCGCCGCGACACGCGCGTGACCGACTCGAGGAGCCAGGCGGTGCCGTACGCCGCCGTGACGACGGCGCACAACAGGAGCTGCTCGACCGGGGGATAGTCGCGGACTGTCGAGCCTCGTCGCGTCACGCGCGTCGAGGGGCCCGAGCGGCGTCGTCGTCGCGCGAATTGTTCGTACGGTCTGCAGTCGTTCCATGACCGAATCACCTCTACGTTGTTGCATGTCTCGGAGTGCAAGTTCCATGACGCGAACGCGTGCGCGAATACGAGCCGCGTTCCGAACGCGGTCTGGCAGGGGTGAAGACAGCTGGCGATGTCGCGTGACAGGCGATGAACGAGGACAGGCCGGCTGAGGTGTTTCGCAGGGTCTATCACTCATTTCGAGAGCACCCAATCGTTTTGAGAGGGCGAGGCCGTTCGAATGCGCGTGACACGAACGAGTTTCTACTGACGCGCGCTGGCACAACGCGTGCTCCGTAGCGATCACACTTGGATGTGTCTGAGTTGTGCGGCGATCAGATGGGGGCGAACATGAGGGAACTACCCGCAAAGTCCAACGGTGTTGTCAGGGTCGGATCGCAGCAGGGCAGTCAGTCGTCGACGGCCGTTCGGCGAGTAGCTCGAAAGTGTCGCTCGCGGAATTCGCGGATGTTCGCGCGCCATTGAAGCTCCTGCGATTTCCGGCAGTGCGCGAGCGAACGGGATTGTCACGCTCGACCATCTGGCGCTTGGAACGGCGAGGTGAGTTTCCAAGGCATCATCGCATCTCCCCGAACGTGGTGGCGTGGGTCGAAGAGGACGTCACCAGCTGGATAGAGCTCAAGCGGGGTTCAGTGGCCTAGCGACCGCAGTGGGGAAGTCATACGCCGACGGCTGCAGTGGCGTGCCCTCGATGTGAGATCGAATCGCCTCAAGAATCCCTTGGTAGAGGTTGGCGAGCGCCTCCAGATACCCTTCGGGCAGCCGCGAGGGCACGCGCGTCGCGGCCGTCGCCGCAGCGGACAGATACTCGACGTGTCCCGTGTCAGTGTTTCCTTGGTTTTCCATGACGGTAGACGGCCGGCTGCGCGGTGACCAAAGCGAAGCGTGAGCGCAGCGCTCCGCCGCGCCAGCGTCGCGCGTCGGCCTTTCAGGCCGAGCAGCGTTGTGGGGGTCCAGATGCTCCCACCATTGTCGCAACTCTAGGTGATTCAGCACGCGAGACTCGGAGGGTTCGGCACCCCCAATGCGTTTGAGTTTCGCCGCGACACGATTGACCGGGTTACTTTCATTTCTCTGCTCCTGTACGGCCTTCGAGCCAGGTGCCAGACACGCCGCAATCCCCGAGCGCCGGGGCTGACCCTGGGGTTCATGAGCAAGCCGATGAATACCAGGGTTCAAGCCTAGCGGTTGCTTAGCCGATGACACATCGTTACCGAGTGTCACCGGATGCTTGTGGCGACTCGGCAGATGAGGCCGTCGCTCTTCGTCGAGATGAAAATCTCTCCGGCCTCATCTGTTGCGATGCGCAATTCGACCCGGAACGGCCGCGAAGCTGTCGCCGCACCTGCAGGCGACTCCCCGGCTCCACCCGTACGCCCAACCTCGGACCGCTTTGATGTCCATCGCTAACGTTCGCTACTACTCTCGGCCGCTGCGACTAGATCCATGAACTTCCATCCCTGCTCCTGAGCGGCCGTGATTAGCGGCGCGGTTGCGGTCGCCTTGCGCATCGCGAGCCCCAGCAGCTCGCGCGGCCGTGTCACGGCTACGAAGACATTGGTCGCTGCGGTTAGCCCGACACCGGTGAAGGCGCTCGTTGTTGATGCCGAAAGCGCGCGGCAACACCGTTGTCAGGTCGATGCATTGTTCTGCAGCGGCCGCGCCCTTCCACACCTCGCTCTCGAGCACGAGGATTCCGTCGACGGTCTTGCCCTTGACAGAATGGATCGAGCCTAGCCGAAGCGTGACGTCGTCAATCTGCACCTGCTTGGTCGAGCGGCGTTCGGGGTCGGCCGGGTCCGCCTTCTGTTCGGCGACGAAGCGGCAAAAGTCGCGATTGCGGCAGCCGCCTCAGGAGGGATGCGGTGCGAGTCAGGGACTGTAGTGCTTGCGAGGAACGTGAGCCACGTGGCCTCTTCCCAGACCGCGTCGCCGGCGAGCACATGGTCGCGCAGCAGCCGTCGTACCTTGCGCGGCAAGGCGAGATCGCGATGGGCGAGCGTTACCCAGACATTGTGCGCGGAGACAATCGGCCGGTCGTTCGGCGACTTCCACCCATTGGCACGCACCAGCCCCGCGACGCCGATGGCGAGCATCTCGGCGACCTCGGCGGGCGGCCGCGCCGCGGCATGGTGGACCGCCGCCTTCTGGAAGCTGGCGGCACAAGAGGTTGGCCTTTTGGCGCGTCCCGGCCTCGCTGCGATAGGCGGGGTGATAATCGACAAGGCTCTTGGGCTGCCACGCGCCCTTCTTCTTGCCGGGCATGTTGTGACGCGAGGCAACCGCCCAGATGTCACGCGTGCCGCAGGTGTCGCCCCAATGCACGCGCGCCTCCTCGGCAAAAGCGCCGAGCACGCGCGCCGATCGTCGCTTCGTCGAAGAGGAACAGCACGCGCAAAGCTGGACGCGTGCCCGCGCCGATGATGGTCTGCGGCCTGCGCGCGGTCAGGCGGCTTGCAAAGCCCGCGATCTCGTTCCCGAATCGACGGCTGGTGTCGAGCGGAATGCAATTCCACCGCAGGCGTCCAATAAGCAGGCGCTGCGCCGTCGTCGTCGTAGAGCGTCTGGTTGCTGTCGCCGAGCCGCTGGAACGCGGCGTCGTCGTGTTTGAACAGGTGCTCGAGCAGCGTGAGCTGCTCGCCATGGGTGTCCTGCGCTTCATCGAGGATGACGAGCGGGAAACGAGCGCGCAGCCGGTCGGCGAGCGCCGGGTTGGCCTTGAGGGCGCGCCAAGCAAGCGCGGTCATGTCGGCGTATCGATAGAGACCGCTCTGACCATCGCCGCCTTCAGTTCGGCCAGCGCGATGCCGCAGTGGTGTGTCGGCGCCGTGCTGACCTTTGCGGCGCCGCACTGCAAGACTTGTCGGGCGTCGGGTCCGCTGTCATCGAAGCCGGGATCGAGATCGAGGCCAGCGACCCATTCGGTCCACGGTCGCCGGTGCCTGTCTTGGCATGGCTCTTCAGTGCCCACCACGATGCGTAGCGCCGCAGCGCCTCGGCCGCGAAGGCGTCGTCGTCGATCTGGCGGACGTTCCAGCCGAGCCCGCGCAGATAGGGCAAGGCGAGATACTGGTTGATGAAAGCGGTCACCGTGCCGGTGAAATGCGGATACGCCATGAGCCGCGCCGCGGTCGCGATGCTGGGCGATCTGAACCTCGACCTCGGTTCGCGCGGCATTGGTGTGCGAGATGACGCACACGCCTTGCTGGCGGCTGATCCAGCTGCGCGAGAGCAAAGCGAGTTTGGCGGCGAGCAGCGTCGTCTTGCCGTTGCCGGGCGCGGCCTGGACGTCGCAGGGCCCCGTGTTGGTGAGGAAGTCGATCTGGCTCGGGTCGGTGAAATCGCAGCCACCAAGTTCGTCGCCAAGCGCCGCAAGCAGTTCGGGAGTGAGCGGCAGGACGTCGAACATCGCGCTATTCCGTCGGCCTCGTGCCACGCATCGGGTGCCGCCGCCGCAGTCGCCGCGGTCGGCTCGTCGTCTTCCGCGTCCGGTTCGTCCGCCACGGGCGGGCTGCCAGGCACATAGCCGCCGGTTACATAGTCGATGGCGCGAACGAGGTAGGGCGGCAGCCGGTCGCGCATTTCCTGGACGGTGTCGGTGCGCTTGCGCAGGATGGCCGCGAGTTGCTCAGCGACTTCGGCCTTGGATGCCTCCTGGTCGAACACCGGCTGGTAGATCTTGACCGCGATCTGAACCGCCGATAGCCCGTCCGCCTTCCATGCGGCGTAGGCAGCACTCGCGGTGTCGCGGATCTTCGCGAGCCGCTCGTGGCGTTCGGCTCGTCGTCTTGGCGAGCTGGACTGCCTGGTGAACACTCTCGGCAAGCTCGGGTCGGAGCGCCAGGTCGAATTCGAGCGTCCAGCAGTCGGCGATGAATGCGTCGACTGGATCGCCGACGTCGCGGCGCAGCGTCTTCATGCGCGCGGCGATCTCGGATCCGGTCAACTCGTTCTCGGTCTTGCGCTTGCCAACGAGCGTCTTTGCCTCCGCGGGCGGGATGTCACGGTCCGGAATCAGCGCCACCGGCACGCCAATGGCGGACCCGGTCTTGCGCTGAAGGATGCGGCTGTAGCGAAACAGTCCGCGATGTCCAACATTGACGATCGAGACGCCATGGCGGCTGAGTGGACGCCCGAGCTTCTCGGCAATCGCCGGCAATAGCAGATTCTCGCCGTCGCCTTCAACGACGATCAGCGCGCGGGCGAAGAACAGGTTCGCCTTGGTCGCGTCGAGGAACCGGCGCAGGAATTCATAGTCGTTCGGCTCGAGTCGGGTGTGCCCTTCCCCCAGCGGGTAGGTACGGTGACCGACGACCATCGTCATCGTCCCGAGTTCGGCGCCGGCGGCGAGTTGCGGACTGTGAGTGGTGAGCAGGATCTGGACCTGCTGGTGCGTCTCGCCCTTTCCAGAGTCCGGCTTCTTGGCCCGTGCGGCGAGCACCTCCATGAACAATGTCTGGTGCTGCGGGTGGAGGTGCGCCTCGGGTTCCTCGATCAGCAGGAACGGCACCTGATCGGAATGCGACTGGAGAAGCAGCAACTCGGCGGCCATGAACAGGAGATTGTTGTAGCCGAGCCCCCGCGGGACACGCTTTGGCGCCGACCTTTGCATTCAAATATAGTTCGAACCGCTCGAGAATCTGATCGAACGACCCTTGCGCGCCAAGATCAAGCGTTGCGACCAATGGATCGTCGGCGAACGACAGTTTGTCGAGGAAATCGGTGTTGACGCTGGTCGCGACACCACCAACTGCGGTGTTGCTTCGCACCGCCCCGTCGGCCGCAGCAAGCGTGTCGTGCAGCGTCGCTGCGGCACCAGGCATGGCAGGTTTGCTTTCCGGACCCATCGATGGCATCGCACCGAGGATGCGCGACAGCCGCGATCGGCGCCCGGCGCGCAGCTCGCGCTCGGCGTCGCGCAATGGCCTTAAGTAGGTCGCCTTGAGATACTCTCGCAGCTCACCGTCTAGAGGCAGGCCCTCGCCTTCGGCGCCGGCGCGATGTTGGCTGGTGACAACACTGCCTCCGCCAGGCGAGGCGCGGAGAGCGCCGCGCATGCAAACATGCAGACGAAGCGTGCCCTTCTCGTTCGTGCACCATTCGAGAAAGCGTGATTCCTCGTCGGCGGTCAGGTCGTCAAAAGTGCAGCGCACGACAAAGTCGCAGGCGCGTGCGCCAGCGGCATCGACATGAAAATCGTTGAGGTCGGGGCGGATGAAGTCGTCGCCGCGCGTCCACAGCACATAGCGCGCGGCATCGATGATCGCGCTCTTGCCGGCGTCATTCGGTCCAACGAGGATGTTGAGGCCCGACGAAAGTGCTAGAGACAGGGGCGCGCCCGGTGCAAAGCACCGAAAGCCGCTCGCGTAGATCGTAGAGATGTGCAATGTTGTCCCCTTGCATTTCGCTTAACAGGCGATTCTGGATCGCTGCGACCATCAAGATAGGCGATGTCATGACAAGGCGCGACAGGAAACGCGGCTCGATGACCGAATGGCGATTCCCGCGCGACCCGATGAATCGTCGCCGCAGGGCTACAAGGCGCCGCCCACGTTCTGGTGTCGTTACGCGCGCCGCCAGAACCCAAGGCAGACTGGAAGGCGCTTGCCGAAGAATGGCAGGGCGGTCCGCTAAAGGGCGGAACAGGGCTAGCCGAATGACGAGATGTTCACGGACGGATGTGAGAAGCGCCTCCCAGATCTCGACGGTGTGATGACTGTGAACGAGCTAGGGCCGATCCAACGCCGACTGCTGGCCGAAGACCTGGTCCGCCTGCGGCGGCCTGACGAGCAGCGCCGCTACGCGGCCTGCCAGCGCCAGGGGCGCATCGATCCGAACCCACATCAGATCGATGCGGTGGTGTTCGCGCTGCGACGGATTCCTGAGGGAGGTTGCATCCTCGCCGACGAGGTCGGGCTCGGCAAGACCATCGAAGCCGGTCTGATCATCTCGCAGTTGATGGCCGAAGGCATGCGGCGCGTGCTGCTGATCGTGCCCAAGTCGCTGCTCGGCCAGTGGCAGACCGAGCTGTACACCCTGTTCGGTATCGAGACGCGCGAGGGCCGACTCGATCCTGAAGCGTTCGCCGGTACTGGCGTCTTCCTCACCCATCGCGAGCTGGCCGGAGGACCCGAAGGGCGCCTCCGTTCTGAAGGCGGCCGACCCTTTCGACCTCGTGGTCGTCGACGAGGCGCACGAAGTGTTCTCCGCGCGTCTACAAGCGCTACGACAAGGAGGGCGTCTACGACGAGGACTCGAAGCAGGCGCAGACGGCCGGCCGGGTTCGCGAAGTGGTCAAGCGTGGAGGCTCGCCCGTTCTGCTGCTGACCGCGACGCCGATCCAGAACTCGCTCGCAGAGCTGTGGGGGCTGGTCCAGTACGTCGAACCGACCGGGATGCTGCTCGGCCGGCTGCCGACGTTCCGCGAGGTCTTCTGCGATACGGGCGATCGCTCGGTGCTGCCCGACCAGGCGCCGGAGTTGAAGCGCCGCCTGCAGACCGTGCTGCAGCGAACGCTGCGGCGGCAGGCGCAGGAGTTCCTCGAAGTCCCGTTCGTCGAACGCCATCTCGCGGGTCTTCGAGTACTCGATGAGCCCCGAGGAGAAAGGCACTCTACGACGACGTGACGGCATGGCTGATGCGCGAGGATCTGCACGCCTTCCGCGGCAACCAGCGGCACCTGTTGCTGATCGGCTTCCACCGGCGCATGGCATCGTCTCTCGAGGCGCTGTCGGTCAGCCTTCGCAGCGTGGCGCAGCGGTTGCGGGACCGACTGGCGAATCGCGGCTACACGGTCTCCGACGACGGCACAGCAGTTGCTTCGCGAGATTGCCGACGATTTCGAGGGAAACCTCGAGCCTGAAAGCAAGGAAGACATCAAAGACGACCGCGCTGAATGCGGAACCTGCCGACGACCGCGAGCCGGTACCCGAGACGGACGAACGCTTGCGCGCGGAGCTCGAGGTCGTGGAGCGAGTTCGCGAGCCCGAGCCGCGGCGCTCAGTCACGACAGCAAGGCGCAGCGGCTGCTCGACGCGCTGCGAATCATCCGCGAGCGCGGAGAGCAGGGATCCGGCACCGGGAAGGCGGTCATCTTTACCGAGTCGCTCACGACGCAGGACTACCTTCGCAAGCTTCTGCTCGAGCACGGCTTCGACGCCGCCGACGTCACGTTGTTTCGCGGCGACAACGAGACCGCCGGACGCCGAGCGCGCCCTGGACGCGATGGGAAGCCGAGGTCGGTCACGCGATTCCGGCGCCGCACCATCCGAGCCGCGAGGTGGCGATTCGCCTGGCGCTGGTCCACGAGTTCGCTCAGCGCTCGAAGGTGTTCATCTCGACCGAGGCAGGCGCCAAGGGGCTGAACCTTCAGTTCTGCGACACGGTCATCAACTACGACCTGCCGTGGAACCCACAGCGAATCGAGCAGCGCATCGGCCGGGTCCATCGCTATGGTCAGAAGCGCGGCGTGACCGTCGTCAGCTTCCTGGCCGCAGGGAACGAAGCGCAGACGGCTCACGCTCGAGATCCTCACGCAGAAGCTCGATCTGTTCGGCAAGGTCCTCGACGCGTCCGACGCGGTTCTCTACGAGCCGTCGCACGCCGCGCCGGAGTCGCTGGTGGCGAGCGTCAGCGTCGACTTCGAAAAGGAGCTGCGGAGCATCTACAGCCGTGCCCGGTCGATCGATGACGTGACCGCCGATCTGCGCCATCTGCGCATCGACGATGGAAGAGCGGCGCCGGGAGTTCGACGAAGAGCAGGAGCGGGCATCGGGGCTCGTCGAATCGCGGCTCGACGACGCTGTCAGGCAGGTGTTCGCGAAGTACCAGAGCGACGCTGCCGGCGGAGCTCGAGGGACTGGACCGGGATGTCGACGAAATCACGAAGGCATTCCTCGACAGCTCCGGCACATCCGTATGAGCGATCGCAGCTCATCAGGAAGAGTGGAGTATCGAGTTCAGCCGTCGGCCTCGCTGCCAGACGGCTACCGCGACGGCTTCGTCGCCATCATCGGCGACTCGCGAGACATCAGCGAAGGCGAGGTCCTGCACGTCGGGCATCCCGTCGTGCAGGCCGCGATTGAGGACGCGCGCCGCGCGACGGCGAGTCCGTTCCGCGTGGTGTTTGAGGCCGCTCAACGGAGTCGGTGCCGGATGATCTGCGACCGCTTGCCGGGCGTCGCGGCCGACTCGTGGTAACGAAGGCGTCCTATCGAGGGATCGAGCCGGTCGACAACCTGCTCACCACTGCGGTCATGGAAGGACAGCGAGGATCCGCTCGCGTGCCTCAGTCGTTGAAACGCTCCTGAATCTGCCGGTACGCGACAGTCGTCCTGCTGCAGAACCGGACGGCTGGCGGAATCTGCAGGACGCCGTCGACGAGGCGGTATTCAGCGACCAGGCAGCCGTCTCGACACAGGAGCAAGCGCGTTTCCAGCAGATGCTTCGGCAACTCGATCACTACCTGGCCGATCAGGTCCTGCATCATGCGCCGCAAGCGCGCCGCGCTCGACGCTCGGATTCAGGAACTCGAGAAGAAGCGCGAGAAGGCGCTGAGCCCTCAGATCGGGCATCGAGACAGACACAGCAGATCGAGAGGCTGAACAAGCAAGGCAAGCGAGATCGACCGTCAGATCGAGCGGCTCGAAGACGGCGGCGACGAGGAGTACAGAGGGATGGCGTGAGCGGCTGTTCGCACGCCGATTCCAGAAGCCGGACGATGGTCCGCGTCCTGGACGTGCAGTTCGAGATCGCCGCACGGTGATGGCGAATGCTGAAGCTGCTCCACACCGCCGATCTTGCACCTGGGCTGCGAGTTCAGCCAGCTCGATCGCGGACGATCGCCGTAAGCTCGCGCGCGCGCGGCTCGCAGTCGTCGAGCAGATCCTGGCGCTCGCCGAGCAGTACGCGGTCGACGCGGTGTTGTGGGCTGGAGACATCTTCGATACGCCGAACCCCTCGGAGGACTGGTGGAGAGGGTTTCGCCAAAGCGCTCACGGTCCGCCACGGGCTGGAGCCGCCCGGTCGTCCTCCTTCCTGGCAATCACGATCCGCTCAATCGAAGGGTCCGTTTTTCATCAGAGATCATCCATTCCGGCAGCTGCTTCCGGCTTGGGTGCACGTCGTCGATTGCGATGGCTTTGAGCTCACGCTTGGCTCAGAACGCGGTTCTGTATGCCGCGCCGTGCCGATCGACCGCTGGCGCGGAAGATCTGGCGTTGTCGTTGCCGGCCGAGTCGGACGGCGATCGGCGAATCCGCGTCGGGCTCGTTCACGGCTCGACGTTCGATTTGCCGGGCTACCAGACGAACTTTCCCATCGCGCGGGACGCGACCGCGCAGCGTGGTCTCGACTATCTCGCTGTGGGTGACACGCACGGCTACCGAGAGATCCCGGAGAACGGCGTCGCGCCCATCGTCTATCCCGGTGCGCCGGAGCCCACCAGCTTCGGAGATGTCGGCGCCGGCAGCGTTGTGATGGTGACGCTCAGGCGGCCAGGGACGCGACCGCTCCTGCGTGCGAGAGCGCGTCGCGCGCTGGACCTGGCGGGACGAAACCGTGACGAGCCTCGACGAGCTGCGACGCCTGGCAAGCGAAGACCTGTCGTCGACCGTGCTGCGCCTGCACCTGGATATGGCGGTCTCCGTCGCGGAAGAAAAGGAAGTCGACGCGCTGACCAGCCTCTTGAAGGGCAACCTCGCGACGTCCGGCCGCGCAGGCGCATTCATCCTCGATCGGAGCCGGCTGCGACTGCAGATCGGTCCCGTCGAGGACGTCATGAAGGACGCACCCGAGACACTGTTGATCGTCGCGGCGAGGCTGGCTCAGGAGGCGCCACAGTCAGACGAAGCGCAGCGGGCACTCCAGCTCCTCTATCGGCTCGTCGAGCGAGGCGGCGCAGTGAGGATCGTGAAGCTGGAGGTGGAGAACTTCCGAGGGATCCGTGCGGCGTCGATTCCGTTCGAATCCGGTCTCAATGTTCTGCACGGACCGAATGATCTCGGCAAGTCGACGCTGGCAGAGGCGATTCGCGCCGCGCTGCTCGTGCCGACCAAGTCCAAAGAGGGCAAGAGCTACGTCAGGTGGGATGACTCTGCGCCCGCGCGCGTGACCTTGACGTTTGAAAGCGGCGGCAAGCTCTGGCGGGTGCGCAAGACGTTTGGCTCTGGGTCCCAGTCGGTGTTGGAGCGGAGCGACAGTCTGGATCCCCCCGATTCCACGAGATCGCGCAAGGCAATGGAGTGGAAGGCACGCTGCGGGAGCTGCTTTGCTGGGGCATTGCGCCGCCGGGCGGAAAAGGCCCGCCGATCGAAGCCGACCAGCTACCTGGTGACCGCGCTCCTCGGCCGTCAAGGCGAAGTTCAGAGCATCCTCGATGCGAGCCTCGCGGATGACAAGGACGACACGGGAAAGGCGTTGGTGACCAACGCGCTCGGCGTCCTCGGGAAGGACCCACTCGTCGCTCGGGTCGTCGAGCGACTCTCCGAACGAGTCGACGCGATCTTCACACCGGGAGAAAAGTTCAAGAAGACGGCCGATTCGCCGCTCGTCAGGCTCCAGGAACACCTCAAGGTTCAGGAGGACCATCTGCGTGACCTGAGGGACGCCGACAGTAAGGGCAAGGCCATCGAAGAGCGTGTCGTGACGCTCCAGAGCAGAGCGCCTGCAGCTGCTCGCAGCAGAAGCAAGCTGCGGAGGCCACATGGAGCGCTGCGAAGGAGCGCGAAGCGAGGTCGGTAGTAAGGGCCAATCTGCAGAAGGTGGTGGATGACTGTGCTAACAGTCTGACCCTCAGCGACGGGCTCATGTCGGAGCTAGAGGTATTGCAGGCTGCTCTCGCGGACAGGCTGACGAGGCTCGACGGTCTGAAGACGGAGAAGAGTGGCGCCGCGGCCAGGGTTGCGAGCGACACAGGTGCTCCTGCAGGCTGCTGCGGAGGAGGTCGCGCGGGCGACTGCGGCCGAGGCTCAATCGGGGCAGATGGCCGCCGCCGCGGCGCAGCAACTGCGCGCTGAACTGGAAGGTCGCAAGGTATCGATCGAGGCGCGGCTGAAAGACGTAGTGTCCACAGAGAGGGCCGTCGCGGACAGAGCCAGTCTGGAGCGGGAACTGCACGCCAGCGCCGCCACTGCTGGAACGAGATCCGCCCAGACCATTGCGGCGCAGCGCGCGCTGGAGTACGCAACGCGCGCCGAAAGGCTCCGACAGCTAGTCGACAAGCAGGCGACTGCCGACCGGCTTCTGGCGGTGTTTGAGAGTGCCCTATCGAAGAGAAAAGAGGCACTCGCAAGTCTGGAGGAGGCGGATCAAGCGCTGGCCGCAGCCATTGCTCGACGCGATGCCCCAGACTCGGTCGCACTGCCAGACGTGCAGCGGGCGCAAGGTGACCTCGATCTCTTACGAGCGGTCGAACTCCATCTGAAAACCCAATTGGTTCGCGATCAGGTGCGCGATCTCGAAGCCCATGAAGACCGGGCAACGCGGTGTCGGGATGCCGCATTCGCGAACCGGTCCAAGGCATCGCAGATCGAGCAGGAACTGTCCGGTCGAGTGCTCCCGACGAAGGAACAGATTGCCTCGTGGAGAAAGCTGGAGGCCGGGCTGGCGGAGACACCGGCACCGGCGGCTCCCGCTGAGCCCTCGCTGCTCGTGCCTGCGGCCGTCGGTGCCGCTGCAGCAGTGGTGGTGGCGCTGGTGCTTCGCTCGGCAATCGCACCGTCGGCGCTCATCGCGATGTTGGCCGCTGTCACAGGCGCGATCGTCGGCCTGTCGCTCTGGAGCGTCCTGAGAAGCAAGGCGCGGACTGCTGCGGAGGGATATGAGAACCACCGACGTCTATCTGAACGATGGTCAGTAGAAGTGTTGCCCTCGCTTCGGGAAGCGCGTCTGCCAGATCTGGCCGCTTACGAAGGTGCGTTGACCGACATGGAGCGTCGGCGGACCGAGGCACAGCAACTTCGCCTTGACGCGGAGAAGGACGACTTGCAGGCTGCGGCGGCATCTCTGGCGGCCGCTTCACTGGAAGGCCGCCGCGCTGAACTGGCGGCTCTCGAAAGCCAGATGTCTCCCGGCGGATTGATCGTGGACATGGCTACCGTCGAGACGTCAGGCGGCACTCTTCCTGCCGTGCGCCAGCGAATTGACGATGGTGAGAGACGATTCGAGGCGCTGAAGCTGCGCCTACGTCAGGGCGCAGACGATGCGGTGCGCGATGCAACGGAGAAGCTCAAGGTGCTGCGGTTGGCGCACGATGCGCTGATCAACGAGGTCGCCTCGGCTCGGGCGCAATCGGACGTAGCGAATGAGCAATGTGACCTCGCTGGCCTTGCTAATGTGCGGCAGCAGATTGATGCCGTGCCGGACGCCAGACATCGTGCATCTATCCGTCCCCGATGCGACCGCAGGTCTGAATCGAGCGAGGAGCGAAGAGGCTGAAGCGTCCACCAGGGTGGCGATGCTCCAGACCCAACTGGACGCCATGCGTCCCGAAGTCGCACGGCTGTTGTCGCTGGTCGGCGAGGAACCGGCTGTCGCGCGCGAAAAGGCCGAGGCCGAACTCGCTGAGATCGATGAACAGTTGAAGAAGCTTGAGTCGGCGCCACCGCGGACTACATCTGCCGACGCCGAGGCGCTCGCCAGCGCACGGAGGCGAAATCGCTGCTGGACGAACGACTCGAGAGTGACAATCAGGTACTGAGCTCTGCGACAGTCGCCCTGTCAGAAGCAGAAGTGGCCGTCGCCGAGGTCCGAACGGAGATCGCATCGAAGCAGGGGGAGCTGAAAGCAATCGACCGTGTGGCGATTGAATCGAAACGTCAGGCGGCCCTCGAGGATCCGGTGTTTCGGGTACCCGAAGTTGACGGGACACCGCTCGCAGTTGCCGTCGAGAGTTTTGAAGCGCTGAAGCGGAAACTCGAGGAGTGCGATGGCCGTCTGAACGCTGCGAAAGGCCAGCTGCACCTCGTCGCCGGACACGTCGGTGCCGAGCAACTGGCCCAGCAGGAGGAGTCCGTCAAGTACGCCCACGACGAGGTGGTCGAGCAGGAGAAGAACGAGAAGGCGGCCCTCTATCTCCTCAAGGCGATTCAGGAGGCGGAAGCGGCCCGAAGCTCTCACCTCGGACGGACGCTCGCCGGGCCTGTCACGGAGACATTTCGCGCGTTGACCCGTGGTCGATATGGTCAGCTCGGCCTTGACCCAGACCTGAAGACTGACGGTATCGCCGCAGTGGGTGATTCGCGCGACGTCTCAGAGCTTTCGGTCGGAACTCGAGAGCAGCTCGCCACGCTGATCCGCCTGCGCCGTCGCAGGCCATCTGAAGACGGCGCTGATCCTTGACGACCAGTTGGTACACAGCGATGAGGAGAGGCTGGGTTGGTTTCGCGAGAAGCTGCGCGCATCTGCGCGGCGACCACCAACACCAGGTCATCGTGTTCACGTGTCGACCTGGGGACTATCTTCGGGATGCAGCGGTGGCAGACGAAGGCGGTTCTGTGTCCGTCGTAAATCTCCAAACGGCGATCTCTTCGGTCGCTCAGTAGTCGGTGTTCAGCATTGATCAGCGGATGGCCGTGGGCTGGTGAAGGGATTCGCACAACCGCACAGGAGGACGTGGGCTACGATCAAGACGAACACGGCGTCGCGCCGAAGAGCGTCTGGTCTCGCCGACCAGCACGAGCCGTGGTCTTTCACGCGCCAACCCGCGCGCCGGGTCCGTATGGCTCACACGTTCACGCGTCAGTCACTCTACGAGCTTGCCTGGTCGGAACCAATGCAGAGCCTGGCGAAAAGCTTCTCACTGTCGGATCGCGGCCTCGCCAAGATTTGCGTCGCCGCGAACATTCCCGTGCCGGCGCGCGGCTACTGGGCCAAGAAGCAAGCCGGCAAGCCCGTGACGCGGCCCGACCTGCCGCCGCGGGCACTAGGTCAATCCGACATCGTCCACATCGGCCGGGATTGGTATCGCAGCGGGTCCGAAGACGCGGAGATCCTCGCCGAGCCGATTCCGCCGCCGCCCGTGTTTGCGCCCGACATGGAAGTGGTCCGGGCGCAGGCGGCGGCGCTCGTGGCCAAGGCGCCCCTGCCGTTGCGCGACAGTCATGGCTGGCACTCCCAGATTCAGAAGCTGCTCAGCGCCGACGACGAGCGGGCCCGGAAGCAGCGCGCCGATCCCTATCCGTCGTCCTGGAACGCGCCGATCTTCAACACACCGTTCGAGGTGCGCCGGTTCCGGATTCTCAACGCGCTGTTCGTCTGTTTGACCCGCTGCGGCATGTGGCCGAGCATCTCCGACAAGTACGGCCGCGATGTCTCGATCACCGTCGGCACGACCAGCGTGCCGCTCGTGCTCGACTCCACGACGGCGGCCAAGCACATCGAGCGGGAGCGGCAGGGCTACGGCTTCACAGCGCGGGGGCCGAAGGACAAGATGCGGCTTACGCATCGCACACCGCTGGTCGGGCGAGAAGCAAGGGCCTTCTTGGGAAGACCAGGCCGGCGCGCCGCTTGAGCGCCGTCTTCGCGAAGTCGCGGCGGCGATCGTCGTATTCGCGGAGCAGGCCGTGCGCGACGGCGCACTCTCCGCCCACTCCTGGCGGATCAAGCGGAAGGCCGAACTGGAAGAGGCAGAGCGAAAGCGCAAGGCGGAGGAAGAGCGGCGCCGACGGGAGCGACTCGCCAAGCTCGAGAAGGCGCGTGTCGACCACCTTCTCGGACAGGCGCTGGCCCTGCATCAGGCGCAGCAGATTCGCGCCTATGTCGAAGCCGTTCAGGCTCCTCAACGCAACGTCCGCTGATCCCATGGCCGCCGACGACCTTGAGGCCTGGTCAAGCTGGGCGCTGGCGCAGGCCGACCGCATCGATCCCGTCGTGTCCGGCGCCTTCAAGACGCGACCGACGGAGACACCCGAATGAGCGACGCTCGCCAGTGGCCTTTTGCCAAAGCCGCCCCTGTCGCATTCCCAATGGTACCCATCACGCAGGACGATGAGCAATCCGGTATGGTGAAACGGGATGACGATGAAGACAACGCGATCGGTTGCACGGTGCCTTCGAGGCTCCAGCGGAGGATGCGGAGAGGGTTTGGCGCGGATGCACTCCGAACTGGCAACACCTCTCCAAAACTGACAGGGCAGCGCTCAGATGGGAGAGAGGTAGGAAAACGCTTCAAGGCCTTCCTCAAGTCGGAAAACGGCGGGGAGTTAGACACTCACACGGACGACTTGCTCTACGCCGTGAGAAACTCGATGATTCACGCGTTCGGCACGCCTGACGTGAGCTCGCTGAAGAAGCTCGGGCTATCGAGTATTTGCACTCGCGCATCAGAAGACCATGCCCACGTCACTGGGTTCCGCTCCTTTCGTCGCGTGATCGTCCAAGGAGTCCGGTTGGTGCAACCAGGTGCAAGGCGCCACGGCAGCGGTGGCATTGGCGGCAATGTGCGGCACTTTAGAATCTGTAGCTTACAGATTCTAAAGGGTCCCGTGGGGTTCGAATCCCACCCTCTCCGCCAAATAAATCGTTTTAAATCAACAATTTATATACATCAGATGGCTTTCGCGTGCCCTTCATTGGTCTTTCGACGTCACTTTCGCCTGCCAGACATGCGAAATCAGGCCTGATTCTGCGCATCAATAGCGACGAAGGGCCCGTTTCCGCCCTCCCACCGACGGGGCCCTGGCCGTCGAAACGTCTCGTTTGGATATCGTCAGCGATATCTTCCGTCGAGAAGCAGGGACAACGCGTCGGCGCGAACTCGGTGCGATCGCTCGACCATGCCGTTCAACTTCGACTCCGTCGGACGTACACGTGGCGGATGTCAACACCTCTGGACGCCGGTGAAAATGCGAGTGGAACTCTCTACGCTGATCGCCCTCTACGAGTGCGCGCGAAGACCGTCAACGCGTCGAATGTTCCGCCTCTAAATGCGTTCGCTCTTTCGCCGTATGGCGAATGAAGAAGGTCATGGATGATGCTGAGGCAATCCGAGGGTGTCGAAAGGTGAAACTGAGGCCTTTCACCATTTTGCTTAGCAGGTATCACTGGCGACGATGCCGATCCTGCCGGTGCGACCCAGAGCTTCGTTCCCTGGACGCCTCCCGTCGCTTGCGAGGCTTTCTCTTGAGACGCGCGAGTTCTATCCATGGTTCTACGTCCCACCCAATCGATGCTTCAAGTATGGTTACCCGCCCGTCGCGGTCGTGGTTTCCGCCTACTATTAGCTCGTGACCCGCGAGGCGATAGCACATGAGCGCTGCGACGTCCTCGTGGTTGGCGCTGGCCCAATCGGGCTCGCGCTGTCCTGTCACTTGCGACGACTCGGCTTGGCCGTACGCGTGGTCGAAAAACGCTCAGGCCCATCCGAGCATTCGAAGGCCATCGGCCTCCAGTATCGAGTATCGGAAGTCCTCGCTCGCCTGGGCATCGTCGATCGGTTCATCGCGGTGGGCGGCAGTCCGACAACCGTCAACCTCTATGACGGGCGCGAGCGGCTCGTGCAACTGCGATTTGTTCCACCGCAGCATGTCAGCGGCAGGGACGCATTCCAGCCGCGCGCCATTCTGATTCCTCAGAGTCAAACGGAAGCGCTCCTAATCGCGTTCCTCGAGGAACTCGGTGGATCGATCGAATGGCAGACCGAGTTCCTGGCCTACGATCGAGGGTCGGCCGGAGTCGTGTCGCGCGTGCAGCGCCTTGACGGTTCATGCGACGAGATTCAGTCGACGTGGCTCGTCAGCTGTGAGGGTGCGCACAGCGTCGTCCGCAAGCAAGCCGGGATTGCGTTCCGCGGCAAAACTGTACCCGCTCGCGTTTTTCATGGCCGACGTTCGGCTGAGTGGCTCGTTGCCGCACGAAGAGAACCATGTCTGGCTGCACCGGGCCGGTAGTTTGGCGGCCCTGCCGCTTCCGGCGCCGGACACCTGGCGGCTTTTCGTCGAAGTGACAAATGACAGCCAAGAGCAGCCGGTGACGCTCGATGACATTCGTCGCTTCATGGCGGAGCGGGCACCAGGCATCAACGCGACGATCGCTGGAGACCCTCTGTGGCTTTCTGACTTCCGGATCAACTGTCGGATGGTGGATCGGATGCGCGTCGACCGAGTGTTCATCGCGGGAGACGCGGCCCATATCCACAGTCCGACCGGCGGACAGGGGATCACGACTGGGATGCAGGACGCTGTCAATTTGGCATGGAAGATCGCGAGGGTTAAGGACGGCGCGCCCAACGCGCTGCTCGATACGTATGGGGAGGAGCGTCTTCCACACGCGCGGGAAGTGCTGCGAGAGACGGACCGCACCACGAGCCTGTTCTTCGCGCCGAATCCGATCTTGCGTGCGCTGCGCGACGGCGTCGTCCTGCCGATCCTGCGCATGCCGTGGGTGCAGCGACGCATGTTTGGCAAGCTCTCGCAGCTGCACGTCCACTACCGTCGGCGTTCGCTCTCGGTCGATCGCGGAACGCGATGGCGCTGGCGCCGAATCCGTGCGGGTGACCGAGCGCCGGACGTGGTGTTCGAACGGTACTGCAGGAGGGCGAATCACGTTGTTCGAACTCATGCGAACCTTGCGACCGATCGTGCTCTTGTCTGGTGCCGAGAGTGAGAATCTCGTGGCACGAGTGCGGACGCTAGACCTGGACGCGTATCAAGTATGCGACTTCGTCACACACGCGACGCGGTCGCCCTCGACGACGCTGATAGACGTCAACGGCGACTTTACGTCTCTCTACCGCTTGGGCCAGACCTTCATCTGTCTGATCCGACCAGACGGCCATGTCGGTCTGATCCTGAATCCGTCGACTGCGCCCGGTCTCCAGGAGTATCTGTCACGAATCTGCGACCCCGCGCAAGGTTGGATCCGCTTTCGCTTGATACTGACGCCACATCGGCGAAGCGTGGTGCGTCGCATTCTGCACGTCAGGTGGGGCCCGCAGCATGGTCTAGTTGCCGTTTCTCGGCACGGCTCTTGTCATGGCCTGGCCGGAATGCGTCTCGCTCGATACGGCGATGTCCTCGGTGAAAAATCGGGTTTGGGACGCAGCTGGATTGGGGCTCGTACTCCTGGCAGCAACGACCAGCCTGCCAGAGCTTTCACGTGTTTCGGCGCCACGGCTCTTGCCCCACTCCCGAATATCGCGGTCGGAGATGCTCTTGCAGTTGCATGCCCAATCTGCTGATTCTCTCCTTTATGGACGCAGCCTCTCAGCACCCGCGCTCACCAGGGCCATGCCCTCGGTGTCGGGTTCGGCTTGGTACTCATCGGCATCGCCGGCCACGGTCTACTGGGGCATTCGCGATTCCCAGAGGCAGGGCGATTACGAAGTCGTTCGACAGCAGCCGTGATGCCGCTCCACGGTGCCTTTTCGGCAGTTCATCATTGGAAAACGATGGCGGGAAGAGTGACCGTGGTTGTCGCGAGCGTGTCGCCTCGCAGGAACTGCGCGAGGAGGCGAGAATCGCTGGCGATCCGAAGACATCGAACTGATGCGTCGCGTTCTCGAGCACGACGACGGTGGCGGCAGGTAGGGTCGCAGCGATCTCCCGCGCATTGGCGACGGGCGTGCGCGGGTCCAGGTCGCCGACGAGGATGAGTGCCGGGATCCCGCTGTGGACTGGCCGGCGAAACTCCTCGCCAAGATCCGTCACGGGTGCCCACGCGTCGGCCGCGAACATGCCTGGGAAATTGATCGCGTTGCCCAGGAGCGCTTCGCGCGCTTCGCTCTCGATCTGGCGCTGCCGTTCGACAGAGGCGCCTGAGCTCAGATCCATCATGTGTTTCATCGCCGACTCCACGCCGGCTCGCGAGCGGCGCACCAACGCGATCTGTGCCATGCGCTCGAAGTTCCCCTGGGCCATCTCGCGGAAGGCGAGCGGCAACGTGGCCAGCAGCCTCGGGTCTCCGAGTGCCTGGGCCGTGATCCACTGCACGTCGAACGCACCGAGGACGATCGTCGTCTGCGTCCCGCTCTGAGGATTTCTCACGAGCTACCTTCGCGGGTTCTGCGGTCAAGCCGGGCCAGGACCTGTCGAATGTGTGCTTCGAGGTCCGTAGCGCCTCGTTCCACCAGGCGACGGATGACGACATCGACTTGCGAGGGCAGCTTCCAGGTATGATTCGGACCCTCCGGGACTCACCAGCACGAGCCGGTCGACGATTCGCGGGTGACGAGCGACCGTCGCCAGCGCCAGATGGGAGCCGTAGCTCCGACCCCACAACGTGAGCCGCTCGTAGCCCAGCGCCCGCCGCACGTCCGCCACGTCGTCGGCGCTCTCGCGGGTGTTGTAGGCCTCGAGGCGGATGCCGCGGGCGCGAAACTCGCCGGCGACTTTCCGGCTGGCGCGATCGATGTGCGGCAGCCACTCCGCCACCGCGCCAGGTTTGTCGAGCGGAAGGTCGTAGCGCGCGTTCGTTTCGAGGTTCGGGCGTGAGCGCCCGGTGCCCCGCTGGTCGATGCCGATCACGTCTCCGTCGAACAATTGCCAGATCGCCGAACTGCCCTGGCGCGCGAGTCCCATGACGAGGTTGACTCCAGAGTCGCCGGGACCTCCCGCGAGAATGACGTGGGCGCTCGACCGCACTGGAGCGTCTGACCGCCGCAGACGAACGACGGCGAGGTCGATGGTGCCTGACGATGTGCCATCAGGCCCTCTGAGCTCCGGGACGCGAACGAACCCTGTGGTCACCTCGATGGCTTGACCGTCGCGGCGTCGTCACGGCGGAGGCATCGCGTCGAGCAGCTGCCCGTGGACGATGCCTGTGTTCAGCGCCAACAGCGCAGCCGCGACGGCTGCGACGCGGTGCTCTCGATCCTGTTCTCACTGGATGCCTCCGTCCGAGTTGCCGTTCGAGTTCGTCACGCCGTTTCGACAGCTGCTCGACACGGCGCTGTCACGCGCACTAGCATCACTCGTCGCAATCACGATCATGAACACGCCCATCGCGGCAGCCGCGAACGCGCTCCTGCTCGACGTCGCATATCCCACGGCCAGCGCGCCGATGCAGAACACGGCAGCTGAACCCGACCGCCATACGGCCTGCCACGACGCGATGACGGCCCAACAGGATTCGCCTGTGCGTCAGCACCCACAACGCGAACGCCACCCAGCTCGCGCCGATCACGGCCAGGACGCCGAGCGCGATCGACGCCCGCAGCGGTAGTGACGGCTCGGTGACCAACAACGCGCTGACGACCACGGTCATCGCCGACGCCGCCAGCAGAAGCCCGACATAGCCCAGTGCGCGCCGGGCGAGACAGCTCCGATGCCGTGATCCGGCGGAGGTCATCGATCACGCGCCGGTGGGTGTGATCGGTCATGGACGTACTCCTCGTGCGGTCATGGCCTGCCGCAACAGCCGTTTGGCGCGGAACAGGCGCGATTTGATCGTTCCCACCGGCACCTTCAGCGCCTCGGCGACTTCGTTGAGGGATAGTTCTTGGAGGTAGAACAGCGTCACTACTTCCCGCTCGATGATGGGAAGTCGCGCGAGCGCGCGCTCGAGCTCCTGAAGATCCTCAGCGTCCTCGCCCGCCGACAGTCTCGGCGGCAATCTCGTCCACGTCGACGTCGACCGTCGGGGATTGCGCGTACTCCTGGCGAAGCCGATCCATCAGCGTCCGTCGCGCGATGCCGAACAGCCAGGCCCGAAGCTTGGACGCCGTCACGCAGCTGCGGGATGCCGCGAATTACGCGGACCCAGACATCCTGAAAGATCTCCCGTGCGCGCGTCGTCGTCGCCGACCAGCCGACGGACGAACGACCAAAGTGGCGCTGTGCCAGCGCGCGATCAGATCGTCGAACGCCGCAGGCTCGCCGAGCTGGCAGCGTATCGCCAGGAGTTCGTCGTCGGTGGGGTTGTGTTCGGGTGGTCGGCACCATGGCTCTATCGCTGTAGTCGCAGAACAGGCCGAAAGGTTCACGGGCGTGCTCGGGAGGACTCAGGGTGCGTGCAGCCGACTGGAGGTCTTTGAAGAAGGTGGTCCGTACGCTAGGCAGCCGGTGGTCACAAGATACGGAACACGAGCGCAGCGATGGCGGTCGGAAGGAGTGCGCCGGCTAATAGTCCGATCGGCAGGATCGCCCCATGGAAGAAGCGGCCCAATAATGCCTGTCCTGCCGGGTTCGGGGCGTTCGCGATCACCGTCAGTCCCCCGCCGACCACGGCTCCCTGAACGACTGCGACCTTCAGCTCGTCGCCGAGATTCGGGACGAGTGTGGCCAGATACGTAATAAGGGCATTGTCGTTGACGGACGTCAGGACTGTGGCTCCGAAGAACAACGGCACTTCAGCAAGCCTGCCGAGCACGGGAGCAATCCACCACCCCTGGAGCCCGCCGTGAATGACGAGCCCAGCGAGGAAGAAGCCGACAAGCAGCGGAGTTCTCAGCTCGATTCGGCTCTGGTACGCACAGGTGGCGCGAGCAAATCCGAGGAAGAATAGAAACCCGCCCAAGAACAGCGCTGGGTAGTGCGCGTTGACGACCGTCCACGCCATGAATGCGAGGTGTACGGCGACAAGCCATGGCGGAACGGGCAGCAGCCCCGATCCGAGCGCATCGTCGTCGGGTAGCTCGACTTCGGATACCGGCGATCGGGCGGCCAGACTTCGTAACTCCTGCCGAAAGAGGATGAAGTAGACCGCCGTCGAGACGACGATTGCCGTGACGGCACGCCAGCCAAAATTCGCCGCCATGAACGGGATGTCCCATCCCCACGTGCGCGCCACGATGAGCACCGGCGGCGCGGCGAACTGCGTCAGCGTTCCGCCGATCGACACGTTGACGAACAGCAGCCCCAGCGTCGCGTACTTCAAGCGGGTGGAGGGTTGTAAGTCGTAGAATTGCCGCGCGAGCAACAGCGCGCAAATCGTCATGGCCGCGGGTTCGGTGATGAACGAACCCAGAACCGGACCGATGGTTAGGATAGCGACCCACCACGCGGCAGGCGTTGCCCCGCCGGCAGCGGCGACACGCCGCAGGGCCGACTCGGCGAATCCGATGATCGGTCGCGTCGATGCGAGGGCCATGATCACTACGACGAAGAGGGGTTCCGTGTAGGAGACCGTCTCACTGACGTAGTGTCTGGCCGTCTCCCATCCGGCGTACATTGCGGTCGCGATGAGGAGGACCACGGCCCACAACCCGAATACCACTTCGACTTCTCCGAGGAAGTGGAGCGCCTCCACGCGCACACTCGGCGACGCCGTTCGGCCGAGAGCGCGTGCCCGCTCATCGTGACGGAGCTGCATCCGATGTGCGAGACGCGCGACGCGGGCCGCCGCAAACGTGTGGAGAATCGCCAAGAAAAACACACCTGTGGCGATGACATTGAAGGGCTCGATCTGAACGCGCATGGCGAGATCGGCCGCAAGCGTCTGATCCGCCGCGGACGGGTAACTCTCCAGCGCGCGAGGAAATTCGCTTGCCGCGCTAGTCTCCTCTCGCATCACGGCGCGTTACTCTGAGAACGGGCCACTGGGGAACCTGTGTGCGTCATGATTTATCAGGCCGCTTATCGGATCGCTGACGGGTTGTGGCAGCATCTCGAGCCTTGGCGACAGCGAGCAGGAAAAACAGTCCACCGACCAGAAACAATATGTGAATGGCATCGCCAATCCTGTACAGCCCGAAGACGCCGAGCAGCCACGCTACCAGCAACACGAATGCAATCTTGAACAGCATCTCGCCTCCGGAACGCCGCCAGCCTCGAGGGCCAATCGTTGGGCTGCGGCATGAGTGGCATGGCGAGACGCCGGCAGGATTGTCGGCAGCCTGGGAGCAAGAGAGGGTCGGACTGGACGAAAATCCGTACGAGGCCCGGGGCGAATATCCGCGTCCGGCGATGGACTGCAGGATGTGATTCCGCCGATACAGGTCAAGGGGCCAACGTGCGGACGATTCGCGAACAGAACAAGTCATCCCCTGGTCTCGCAACGACCACGAGGATGGCGGCCCGACCATCCAGTTGCCTGCAGCGGGAGCCCGCTGCACCCTTTTGATTTCTCAGCTGTGCTCAGTATATCGCCTGATCGCCTTCGAGAACGGTCGCCCTGCGCGATTCTGCTCCGCAGGTGTCTCCCCCCTTTGCCCGATAGACGCGGATGCCGCGGTTCTATTTACTCAAGAAGGGATCGCCTGAGCCGCGTGTGCGCGTGCGGATGGGAGGGGAGGCGTTTGCCTCGAAAGCTCTGTCATCAGGTAGGCTAGGGCGACGCCGACGCTTCCATGGATGCTCCACCCTCGTATCGGCCTCGGGTCTCACGTGAAACCCGCCTGTTGCTGACGACCGCGCTGGTGGCCGCAGCTGCGCTGTGGATACTCGCGCGGATTCGGTTTCCCGATCTACCCGCATCGCCAAACCCTGCCCAGCCGCTTCTCTCGCAACTCGCTCCGCCGCCGACATTGGACTCATTGGCATCCGAAGTGTTCCAGCTGCAAGGCCGTCTCGAATCCTCGTTGGTGTTGTTGGACGAGGCTCGTGATCGATCGTCGACGACGTCAGGTGTGAGTGCGCTGCGGTTTCGCGACGATTTGGCGATTGCGCTGCTCACGGACGGCCCATCAGACGCGTTCAACAGTCGTGGCCGGGTGGTTGCGACTGACGCGGCGTCGGGGTTGAGCGTTGTTCGCGTACCAACCGCACTCTCAATGCCTTCGCTGACGCGCTGGGTACCTCGGCGGCTCGAGCGGCCGCAGTATCTGATAGCCACCGAGGCCTCGACAGAACGGATCACCCTGCGGCCAGTGTTTGTCGGCTCTCTTGAGCCGTTGCCCAACGCCCTGTGGGCTGAGCCTATCTGGGCGATTAACTCCCACGAGATTCCGGTTGGCTCCATTGTGTTCACGACGGCCGGGGAGCTCGTCGGGTTGGTCACGGAGTACGCCGCGCGCCGTGTGATTGTGCCGTCGAACACGGTCTTCGCTGAAGCGGAGCGCACTGATCAGGAAGCCGGTCACGCAAGCGGGCAGTCTCGGAATCCAGGTGCAGCCGCTCACAACCGATCTGTCCGCGGCCACAGGAGCTGACGTGGGCGTGGTTGTGAGCTGGGTTGATCCGCAAGGACCTGCCGCCGATGCACTGGTCGCCGGGGACGTCATCGAAGCGTCTTCGGGCCATGCGGTGCTGACACCGGAGCAGTGGCGCGTCCGGCTTGCCCGCCTTGGCGCCGGCGATGTGCTGACGCTGCGGGTCCGACGGCACCGCGAGCTGACGGACGTGTCGCTGACCGCGCCGGCGCCAGAGACTCCTCCCGAGCCAACCGCAGCGCTCGGGTTGCGCATGCGTCGCGTCGTCGCGCGGCACGGAGCTTCTCGCGGTCGAACCAGGATCAGCTGCGGCACGCGGCGGCCTCGCTGCCGGAGACGTGATCACGCTCATCGGGGAGATCTCGTCGCCGACACCCGCCCAGGTGCGCACGGCGTTCATGCAGCGCCGGAGCGGACGCCCGTGCTCGTCGGCGTGACGCGTGGTGCGACGCACTTCGTCACGACGCTCACTCGATGACGTCTCTCCAGCTGGGCGGCTACGACCCGCTAGACGCACAGCTCGACGACGTCGCGATCGCGCCCCCGCGGCCGGGCGGACGGCCGCCGTCGCGCGTGCCTCTGGCTGGGTGGTCGGCCTCGTCGGTTCCCGTCGCCTCGTTGCTGCTTGTCGGCATGATCCTCGGCCCCCGCGGCATCAGCGTGTTGCCGCCCGGCGTGCTCTCGCTTCTCGATCCCGCCATACCGGTCGCACTCGCGGCGCTTGGCGCGCTCGTCGGTTTGAGCATCGATGTGCGTGGCAGACGGGGCCGACGCGACGGTCGCGGTGAGCCTCCTCGAGTCGGCACTCGCCGCGCTGCTCGTCGCGGTGCCGCTCGCGCTCGTGGCGCCGTCAGTGTTGGCCCACGGAACATTCCGCTCTGGATCATCGCCGGGTCCCTCGGCGTGTGCGCCGCCTCTTCACTGGCGGTGCCGGCCTCGCGTCGGACGAGCCGGGGGCGTCCGCGCGGGACTGCTCGAGCTCGACGTCCTTCTCCCGATTCTGGCGGGTGGGCTCCTTCTCGGGCTGTTTCATCCAGGCGGAGCGTCGCGGCCCTCGCACTCGTCGGGCAGGCCATCGTCATCGCCGTGCTGCTGTCCGGCAGGCGGATGGCTCCTGCTCGCTCGGGCGGCGTCGGACACCGAGCAGCGCGTGTTCGCGTTCGCCGCGATGTTGCTGATTGGCGGAGTCGCGGATTACCTGTCGCTGTCCGCGCTCTTGAGCGGGCTCGTGGCCGGAATCTTCTGGCAGGCTCGCCGGCGGTCAGGCACGCGAGTCGCTGCGTCGCGATGTGCTCTACGTTCAGCATTCGCTGCTCGTGCTGGTGCTCGTCGTGGCCGGCGCACGAACCGACTTCTCGCTGGCCACGTCCGGCGCGCGGCCGTCTATGTCGTTCTGCGAACGGCGGCAAAGCTTCTTGGGGGTGCATGGCCGCTCGCATCGGCCGACGCCGACGAGCCGCGGACGCTGCGGACTCGCGGCTTCTGTCGCCAGGCGTCTTTGGCGTCGCGCTCGCGCTGAACATCGTTCGGGCCGCCGGTCCCGACGCGACCGTTCTGCTGACGATCGTGGTGCTCGGCACGATTGGCTCGGAAATCATCGCCGAGCTCGCCCGGACACGCAACGTCGGCGCCTCCGAGCGCGATGCCTGCAGGTGAGCGCGTGAGTCGCATCGCGGCGCTGGCGTTGACCGTGGTGCCATGATCTGGGTGCGCAGGCTCGGCATCGGCGACGCCAACCGGATCGGCCGGGACCGCGCTCGCCCTGGGCTTCGCGCTCGTGGGCGCCTGGGTCACCGGCGATCTGCTGCGACGCTTCCATCTCCCGCGGCTGACCGGGTATCTCCTCTTCGGCATCGTCGTCGGCCCGCAGCTCGGCAACGTCATCACCGAATCGATGGCGCGCCAGCTCCAGGTGATCACCGGCATCGCCACGACGCTGATCGCGCTCATCGCGGGCCTGACGCTGAACCTCGAGCGCCTGGGCCGACGGCTCGCGGCCATCGTCCAGATGACGGCGACGACGCTGGCTCTCGCCATGGCCGGTCTGGCCGTCCTGCTCTGGATCGCGTGGCCGTGGCTGCCGATCGCGCCCGAGGCGACCGGCGGTGCGACAGCTGGCGATGCTCGCGCTGCTGGTCGTGATCGTCGTCAGCTTCTCGCCGACGATGACCGCGGCGGTGATCACCGACACCGGGCGCGCGCGGACGGCTGAGCGAGACGGTGCTCGCGATGGTCGTGCTCGCCGACCTCGTCCTGCTCGTGCTGTTCTCGTTGCTGATGCAGATCGCGCGCGTCGTGTTCGGACGCGGGAAGGCGGACGCCGTCGAGTCCTCGTGCGATTCGCGTGGGAGATCGGTGGCGCCGTCGCCTTCGGCGTCCTGGTCGGCGCGCTGTTCGCGCTCTACATGCGCTACATCGGCCGCGAAGTCACGCTGGTGCTGCTCGGCGTCTGCATCGGTGCTGAGCCAGGTCGGCAGCACGCAGCAGTTCGAGCCGCTCCTGGCCGCCGTGGCCGCCGGGCTGGTGATCGAGAACCTGGCGGTCGCGCAGGGCGACACGCTGCGCGCCGCGGTGCAGCGTGGCGCGCCGCCGGTGCTGGTCGTCTTCTTCGTGGCGGTCGGCGCGTCGCTCCGGCTCGATGCGCTGGCCGCCATCGGGTACGTCGCGCTCGCCCTGTCCGTCGGTCCGGCTCGGCTTCATCCACACCGGCCTCGCGTGTCGGGTGGACGCTGGCGGGTCTCGACGAGCCGCATCGGGAAGTACGCGTGGACCGGGTCTCGTCTCGCAGGCCGGCATCACGCTCGGGTTTGCCTCCGTCGTCGCCACCGAGTTTCCGGGGTGGGGCAACCAGATCCAGTTGCTGCTCGTCGGGCTCGATCGCCATCCACGAGCTCGTCGGACCGATCCTGTTCCGCCAGGGACTGGCGCGCGCCGGCGAGCTCGATGCGCACGAGCCACGCCCGCTCATGGTCGTCTCCAACCGCGAGCCGTACCTGCACACGCGAGGCGAGCGACGGCCAGATCGTCGCGAACGCCGCGACCGGTGGCGTCGCCATCGCGCTCGACGCGCTGATGCGGGAGCGAGGCGGCGTCTGGATTGCGCATGGGGCCGGCTCGGCGGACCGGCTGGTGGTCGATGCCGCCGACCACGTGCGCGTCCCTCCCGAGAGTCCGTCGTACACGCTTCGCCGGCTCTGGCTCGAGGAGCCGACGTTCTCCGCCTACTACGGTGGCTTCGCGAACGAAGGGCCTGTGGCCGCTCTGCCACGTCGTCGACGTGCGTCCGAAGTTCCGCGCCGAGGACTGGGCGGCCTACCAGGACATCAACGCGCGGTTCGCCGCGGCCGTCCACGCGGAGCTCGGACGCGTCGACGCGCCGGTGTTCATCCAGGACTATCACCTGGCGCTGGTGGCGCCGGCACTGCGGGCGCTGCGGCCCGACGCCAGGACCGCGCTCTTCTGGCACATCCCGTGGCCCTACTCCGGATCGACTCCGCATCTGCCCGTGGCGGCGCGAGCTGCTCGCGGGGCTGCTCGCCAACGATCTGCTCGCCTTCCAGCTGGAGCGCGACCGCGACAACTTCCTGCGCGCGGTCGAGGAGGAGCTGGACGCCGAGGTCGAGACCGAATCGTCGCGCGTCACGTTTCGGCGGGCGCTCGACCACGGTCGTCGTCGGTGCCGATCGGCGTCGACTACGATCGCATCCAGGCGATTCGCGGCCGATCCGTGCGCTGCCGCAGGAACAGCAGCGGCTGACGGAGCTGCTCGACCTTCGGGCCGACGATCATCGGGCTCGGCGTCGATCGTCTCGACTACACGAAGGGCATCCCCGAGCGGCTCGCCGCGATCGACGCGCTGATGACGCGGCGCCCGGAGCTGCGCGGCAGGCTGACGTTCGTCCAGATTGGCGTGCCGTCGCGATCGGAGCTCGAGAGCTACGCGGCGATCGAGGCGGAGATCGGCCAGGCGGTCGCCGACGTCAACGCGCGCCACGCGATTCGCGGCGGTCCGCCCGTCGTCGCGTATCACAAGACGGCGCTGACGAGCGTTCAGCCTGGTCGCGCTCTATCGTCTCGCCCACTTCTGCGTCGTCAGCTCGCTGCACGACGGCATGAACCTGGTCGCGAAGGAGTTCGTCGCCGCGCGGGACGATGAGGACGGCGTGCTGGTGCTCAGCGCGCTGGCCGGCGCGGCGCAGGAGCTCGAGGACGCGCTGATCATCAACCCCTACGACGTCGACGGGTTCGCCGACGCGCTCGCGCAGGGCGATCGACATGCCGAGGGAGGAGCGACGGGGCGCGCATGCGGGCCAGCGCCGGGTCGTCGCCGGACGGAACGTGTTCGGCTGGGCCTCCGACATCCTCGAAGGGCTCGAGAGCCTCTGGACCAAGCCGCTGCACTATTCGGTGCAGGGATGGGAAGACATGTCGGTGTGAGCACCGATGCGCCGACATTCTTGCACCCGCGCAATCGCGCGATACTCACCGACTTCGCGAGGCCAAATCGTGCTGCTCGCGTTCGACTACGACGGCACGCTGGCGCCGATTGCCTCGACGCCGGCGCGCGCACGGCTGCCGGCCACGACCCGCCGCCTGCTCACCGAGCATCGCCCACCGTTACCCGTGCGTCGTGATTTCCGGACGGCGGCTCGACGACGTGGCGAAACGGCTCGAGGGCATTCCGATCTGGTACGTCTTCGGCAACTTCGGTCACGAGCCGGCGCCGCACGGCCATCGCCCCCGACGCGCGTCGGCGACTGGGCACGACGGCTGACCGAGCGCCTGCCGACACACCGCGGTCTGGTCGTCGAGGAGAAGCGCTATTCCGTGACGATTCACTACCGACACGCGCGCGACAAGCGACGGGCGCTCCGCACGATCGAGGCCGTGCGGGAGCTGCCGGACGCGCGAGCCATCGGGGGCACCCAGGCGATGACGCTGCTACCCCGAACGGCCCCGACAAGGGGGTCGCGTTGCAACACGCCCGTCGCCTGTTCCACTGCGATCAAGCGCCTGTACGTCGGCGACGACGACACGGATGAGGACGCCTTTGCGTCCGCCTCCGCAGAGAACTTGCTGTCGATTCGCGTCGGCACCACGCGAACGTCGTGCGCGCGCTATCGCCTGAGGCGTCAGGCGGACATCGATCGTTATTACAGACGTTCTACTCGTTGAGGGCGACTGGTGACTCTGCGCGGCGGCCAGTACGGACCAGCCGGTGCGACGATAGTTTGACCTCAAACGATCACACTGGTAGGCCTCTAAGAGAAGGGGGAAAGGAGATCGACGTGGGTGACGAACACGCGCAGGCATGGATGAGCCCGTCGTCACGACGACCTGTGACGGCTGTGGTGGTCCGCTCGTCGATGGCCACTGCGACAGGTGCGAGCGCAGCGTTGATGTCGCGTTCATCCACCGCGAAATCGTCACGCTGATCCTCTTGACCGCGGTGGTCGTCGCCGGCTTCTTCCTGACGCGGGCCGTCGCCCACGCGAATCGCGACCTGCGACAGCGGGACGCGAGCGCCTGGTATGACCGAGGCGAGCGCGATCTCGCCTCCGGTCATACGGAGGTCGCGATCACCGCGCTCCGGCGAGCGACCGCCATTGATCGCGGCCAGCGCCCGTACCAGTTCGCGTTGGCTGGGGCGCTGGCCGCGGCGGGGCAGGACGATGCCGCACGCCAGGTGCTCTTGGGCATTCGTGAGGCGAGCCCTGAGGATCCGGAGATCAACTTGCGGCTGGCCCGGCTCGACGCGCGCAGCAACAATCTGACGGGCGCCGTCCGGTACTACCAGAATGCGTTGTACGGCGTGTGGTCCGGGGAGCAGGAGACCGTTCGTCGCCACGTCAGGATCGAGCTGATTCAGTACCTGCTGGCGCACGGCCAGCACGGACGCGCGCTCTCGGAACTGCTCGTGCTCAGCGCCAATCTGCCGGATGATGTGGCGTCACAGACGCAGGCCGGCCGATTGTACCTGAGCGCGGGAGAGCCACGCCGCGCGCTCGAACACTTCCAGCGGGCACTGGACGCTGAGCCGAAGAACCAGGTGGCAGTGATCGGTGCGGGGCAGGCCGCGTTCGAAGAAGGAGACTATGCCAACGCGCAGCGCTATCTCCGTTCGACGCCGCGATCCGCTGCGGTGTCGCAGACCCGCGAGATTACCGACCTCGGTACTGACGCGGGATCCGCTTCGCCCCGGACTGACACCTGCCGAACGCCAGGATCGCCTCGTCACGATATTTCGAGCCGCGACGGCGCGGATCGACGCCTGCCTGGCGGCGCGGACTGCCAACGGCCAGGCTCCCGACGACGCTCTGCCGTCCCTCCGCGCCGAAGCACGCGATTTCGAACCGGCCCTCAGTCGCCGGACGCTTCGACGCTCTCCGGAGGCGATTGCCGCCGGCGTGAACCTCGTGTCCCGCATGGCACAGCAGTCGGCCAAGACGTGCGGCGCGCCGTCGTCGCTCGATCGCGCGCTCATTCTGATCGGCCAGCGCCACGAAGCAGATCGGTAGACATGGCTCCATCGTTCTCTCCACAACAACTGCGGCTCCGGGAACACCAGCTGTTCCTGGCGCTGACGATTGTGGTCGGCGTCCTGGCTGGCCTGTCAGCTGTCCTGTTCACCGTCGCGATCGAGCGCACGACCCGCCTGCTCTTCGGCCTGGATCCATCGGCGGTTCGGTTCTTCCTGGTGCCGGTCGTCGTGAGCGTGGGTACCGGCGCGTTGCTCACATCGATCTTTCCCGACGTGCGCGGCAGCGGCGTGCCGCAGACCGAAGCCGCCTATCACTTGCGCGGCGGCATTATCCCGTGGCGTGTGCCGCTCGGGAAGTTCCTGACCGGCGTCCTCTGCATCGGTTCGGGGCACTCGATGGGCCGCGAAGGGCCCTCCGTCCAGATTGGTGCCGGCCTCGCGTCGGTCATCGGACAGTGGGTGCCGTTGTCACCAGCTCGAATCAAGGATCTCGTTCCAGTCGGTGCCGCAGGAGCGCTTGCCGCAGCGTTCAATACCCCAGTTGCCGCCGTCCTGTTTGCCCTGGAAGAGATTATCGGGGACATGAATGCGTCGCTGCTCGGGTCGGCTGTCGTCGCCTCGGTTGCATCCGTCGTCGTGGAGCGTTCGATTCTCGGCAACGAGCCGCTGTTTCGTGTGCCCGAGTACCACTTGCAGCATCCCGCGGAGTTGCTGGCCTATGCCGCGCTCGGGATCGTCGGTGGGATCGTCTCGGTGGTCGTTCTGCAAGTCGTCTGCTGGGCCTCAGAGCGTGGGTGCTGAGCCTGCCCACGTGGAGTCGCCCCTTCCAGCCGGCGATGGGCGGTGTGATCATCGGGGCGATGTTGCTGTTTGTGCCGCAAGTGATGGGAGTGGGCTACGAGTACGTCGATCTCGCATTGAACGGCGGGCTCGTCTTCAAGACGATGGTGCTCCTCTGCGTCATGAAACTGGTGGCCACGACCGTGTCCTACACGTCCGGCAACGCGGGCGGCATCTTCGCTCCGAGCCTCTTTATCGGTGCGATGGCTGGAGGGGCTGTCGGCACGCTCGTGCACCAGTTCGCTCCCTTCCACACGGCGGATCCGGGCGCGTATGCGCTCGTCGGCATGGGCACGCTGTTCGCCGGGATTATCCGGGCACCGATGACATCGGTCTTCATGATTTTCGAAATAACTCAGGATTATCAGATTCTGGTGCCGCTGATGGTCGCGAACCTGCTGAGTTTCATGATCTCGCGTCGGTTCCAGCCGACACCGGTCTATCACGCGTTGCTGCAACAGGATCATGTGCATCTGCCGTCACCAGCCGCTCGGATGGGGCCGGCGTCGTGGACCGCAGCCGACGTGATGCGCGCGGATGTCATGATCGTCCCGCCTGACATGTCGGTGCAGAACCTACTGGAGACAGCAGGCCAGAATGGCGCCCATGGTTTCGTCATTGGCTCGCCTGATTGCCTCGTCGGCGTCCTGACGTCCGAACGCCTGGCGACCGTACAGGCGTCCGGCCGAGTGCTCGAGCCAGTACGTGCTTTCGTCGATGGGGCTGTTGTCCACGCCCATCCCGACCATCCGTCCGACATCGTGCTGGAGCGCCTGGCCCACGGCGGTGGGATCGTTCCGATCGTCAGTCGTGAACAGGCGCAACAGGTGTTGGGCGTCGTGACGCTCACCGAGGTATTGCGCTTCATGCAGCGTCGTCGAGGGACCGCCGCACCGTTCGAATAGTTGGACATCGAACCGATCTCGATCGGGAGGATCCGCGTCAGTCATGAGAGAGTCATTCGCCGCGCTCGATCGAACACGGCATTTCTACGATCGGATCAGTCATCACTACGATCTTCTGTCCGATGCGAGTGAGCATGCGATTCGAGAGATTGGGATTAAGGCGCTGGGGGTATTGCCGGGCCAGCGCGTGCTCGAGATCGGCTTTGGAACCGGTCATGGGCTTGTCCGTCTGGCAGCGGCTGCTACTCCGGGCGGTCGCGTCTACGGCGTCGATCTCTCACCGGGGATGCTGTCGGTCGCTCGGGCACGGGTCGCGTCCGCCGCTCTCGAGAATGTCAGTCTCACCGTTGCCGATGCGCGCGCGTTATGTTTTCATTCTGGGGTCTTCGATGCCGCGTTCACGAGCTTTACCCTCGAGCTCTTCGAGTCCGACATCCGTGACGTACTCGCAGAAGTGCGACGAGTCCTCCGTGCCGGTGGGCGACTCAGCGTCGTCGCTTTGGTGGACGCCGGCCATACCAACATCATGATCGACCTCTTTCAGTGGGTACATCGCCGCTGGCCGCACCTGGTCGATTGTCGGCCGATTGACGTGACGGGTCTGCTTTCGTCGGCGGGGTTTCGGACCGACGCGCCGGTGACCACGACGATGTGGGGCTTGCCAGTGACCGCAGTCGTTGGCGTGAGCACGCTGCCGATTCGACCGACGGTTCGAGGCGATAGTGCGACATCAATTGGCGATGGCGTCGTTGACGACTGAATCGATCGCTCTCGATCCGGTTCTGGATTTCATGCGGTTGTTGTGGAACGTCGAACATGGTCTCCAGAGTCGATCGAAATGGATGGAGGCGACGCTGGGGATCACCGGTCCACAGCGGCTGGTGCTGCGGGTCGTCCGCGACCGTCCGGGGCTCTCCCCAGGAGAGCTGTCACGGATTCTTCACTTGCACCCCAGCACTATCACAGGAGTCTTGCAACGGCTCGTCAAGAAGGGACTTCTCCAACGCACACGAGACAGGAGTGACAGTCGGCGCATTCAGTTGCGCGCCCGTCCCGCCGCGCAGCGATTCATGAGCCCGTCTGACGTGACGGTCGAGGCCGCAGTGAAGCGAGCCCTGACCATTCTTCAGCCACACCGGGTTCGTCAGGCGCGCGAGGTACTCACCGTCATCGCGGACATGCTGGTAGACAGTCCTGACGACGGATTCACCACGCTCCAGCAGCGGCGTCGTCACGGTCGCAAGCCTGGACGGACGGGCGCGAACCCTCAATCGGCGAGCCGTGCAACGCCGTGATTCACCAACGTTCGAGCGGCGGCTCACGTTATCTGTTCGATCTCTTCCAATGACGGTGTACGCTTCGGGACGCGCTTGCGGGCCTTGCACGTCTCATCGAGGGCGATTCCGTCAGGCTCAAGCAAGAGCCGGGAGCCTCGGAAGGTCCTTATCCTGCGCAAGACAGAGAGCAACTCAGTCTGGTCGAGGCTCGCCTTGGGAAGAGAGGGCGCTGGTCGAATCCAGTCGCCCTCTCCTTTCACTGGCCGTCTGTCAGCCCTCTCAGGCGGCACTTCGGTAGCTTTCCTAGCGTGCCGCCATTCCGTTCGCGCTCTCCGGAAGCCCAGAGACAAACCGCAGCGGTGTCAAGGCGCCGTCGTGTCCGATACGAAAGACGCCAATCGTATGGGTGCCTGAATTGAGCGTGTAGAGGAATCTCCCGTTATCGGTGATCGCAAGGTCGATGGGCGTGCTGGCATCCCCGGTCACGCCGGTGCGTCCGTCGCCGACAAGCTCGATGGTCCCGTCGAAATCGATCGCGTAGGCAGACACCGACCCGCTGCCCGTGTTCGTCACATACGCAAACCGGCCGTCCGGGCTGACGGCAACCCAACACGCCGCCGTCTCCGTCGTCCCGACCGACGCGCTGATCGTTTCGATACCGCCATCCTCGTCGACGCGATACGACGACACCGCGCTGGCATCCGGCGCTCCGCCGAAGGCCTCCGACACGAAGAGCTGATCCCGCTTGCCGAACGCAAACCCGAACGGTGTCTCGCCGCTCGACGGATGCACCCGAATATCGCCGGCAACCCCGTCGCGATCCACGGGGAACGTCACGATCTTGTTGGTGTTCTTCTCCGTCACGACGAGCACGTCGCCATCCGGTGCGAACGAGATCTGCGCCGGCCCGACGCCGCTCGTGCTCAGCGAACGGATCGATCCCGGAATGGGCTGCAGAGTGCCGTGCTTCGTCAGGCGGAATCCCGAGATCGAATCGCTGAGCGCGTTGAGCACGTACACGAGATTGCGATGCGTTGCGATGCTGATGGGCTGGCTGCCACCTGACGGTTGCACGTCGCGGCGGCGCAGGCCGAGATGGCCGACTTCGAAGACCGTTACCGTGTCGCTGCCGGCGTTCACGGCCAGCAGCCAGCGCTCGTTTCGCGTGAACACCAGGCCGCCTTGATTCCCGAGACTGGTTCCGCTTCCGTTCCCTCCTGTCGGCGTCGCGCCTCCGCGAAGCAGCCGGCCGTCCGGCAGACGAAAGAAGGTCAACACGGCGTTGCCATCGGCGGCGTTCGACATCGTGTAGACAGCACCAAAGAATGATCGGCCGCCGTTGGCGAGCGCTCGATCGCCTTCCATCAACGCAGGCATCCCGATGACGGCGGCGAGCGCAAGGATAAAGATGAGACGTCTTTTCATGAGGCTCCTCCATCGAACGATGAGTTGACGGCGCGGCAGTGCAGCCGCCGGCGTGCCGTAGCGGCCGCCAGCGTGATGTTCGGAGGAGCACCGCGAAAGGTTACGTTGTGGCGTAGACTGAGAACGCTTTTCGGCGCAGCCCGACTATGACTCAGCTCTTCATCAACGACGCGAGGCTCGCTGCGTTGATGCACGCAGCGCAGGAGGGTGACTCAGCCGCCTATCTCGAACTGCTGCAGACCGTCACGCCCTACCTTCGCCGAATCGTCGCGCATCGCCGGGGATTCGCGGGGCGCGAGGATGTCGAGGACCTCGTGCAGGACATCCTGCTCTCGCTCCACGCGTTCCGCGCGACCTACGATCCGCGTCGGCCGTTCACGCCTTGGCTCCTCGCAATCGTGCGGCATCGTCTGGCCGACGGGGCTCGCCGCTATGCGCGCCAGAAGTCGCGCGAGGTTGAGGCCGACGACGAGCGTGTAACCTTTTCCCAGGCTTTGACGAAGTCCCGCCTCGATCACCAGCAATGACACGTTGGCGCTGCGCGAGGCGATGTGCGCGCTGCCGCCGGGCCAGCGCGAGGCGATTGAACTGATCAAACTGCGGGGACTGTCGCTCAAGGAGGCAGCGGCGGCCACGGGATCAACCGTCGGCGCATTGAAAGTAGCGACTCATCGAGCCCTGGCGGCACTGCGCGTCATTTTGAAGGGGACTGCAGATTCGTGAAGACCGAACGCCTGATCGAGCGGCTGGCGCTGGACGTTGAGCGCGTGCGTCCACTCCGCCGCCCGTGGATGAGGGCGGCTCTGTGGTCGGTTGCGGCGATGCTCTATGCGAGCGTGCTAACGCTGATATTCACGTCGAAAGAGGACTTCTCCATCAATACGGCGAATCGGGCGTTCGTCGCACAACAGGCGGCCGCGATCCTGATGGCGTGTTGCGCTAGCGTTGCCGCGTTTGCATCGGTCGTCCCTGGGTACTCTCGGTGGGTATTCGTGCTGCCGGCCTTCGGCGTCTCGACATGGTTGGCGACGTTGCTCGCACGCGTGCCTTCAGAGTGGAGCGGCGTGAGGTTGGCGGGGCTGGCCGATCGACACGAGCTGTTGTGCGTGCCGATGATTACGTTGACTGCGCTGCCGCTCGCTGCGGCTTTGACGCTGATGCTCCGCCGCGGCGCACCGCTGAATCCCAGGGTGAGCGTGGCCCTCAGCGTGCTCGCGGCCGCAGGCATGACGAACGCGGTGACGTGCCTCGCCAGCCCGCATCAGAGCGCGATGGCCGTGCTCGCGTGGCACGGATTGACGCTGCTGGTACTGAGCGTTCTCGCGGCTCGGATGGGGCGAGCCGTCCTGCCATGGTGACTTGCACTGCGGCGTCCGAAACGGCGCCGAATCCGATAGTCACCGATTACGGATGGCATAGGCCTCCTGATTCGTGCGGCGGGAGCGACCTTTACCGCCGGGGAAGGTGGCTCGTCATCGGCCTGCAGGACCGGCACCGGATCAATCGCGCCCTGCTGATAGAGGCCACTATGCAGACGCGGCGGCCTCGTACGGGCATTCCCGAGAGGCGAGAGGCCCACTGACCACGTGCTCGATACGTGTCTCGACCTGGGCTTTCGAGCGGATCTCGGCGGATTCTGAGGAAGCCAAAATTCGTTAAGTTCTTTGTTTTCAACATCGAGCAGTGGTGCGAATCCCACCCTCTCCGCCAATCTAAGTCACTGAAACCAAAGCGCTTTGACGATCCAAATTCCTGTTGCCCCCGGCCCTCGTTTTTACCCCCACCTTTCGCCGACCGAAACTCTCGATATCAGGCGCATTCTCGGCACGCAGGTTCCCATCCCACCCTCCTGACGTGCGCCGCGCCACCGGCTTGCCGGAAATCGAGCTAGCAGCTGTTCCTCAGCAGTTGCCGCGCTCCCGCGCTTGAGGCTGGCCAGTAAGGCAATGGGGAGGGATTTCCTTTCGAGATGCCCGCGCGGGCCCTGTGAATTCTAAGGAACCAACTCCGCGACTTCCGCGTCTGGTATAGTGTTGCGCTCATGCGCTACAGTGCGACAATGAGCCATTCCCCATGCTTTTGGTGAATCTCGACGCTCGCGATGCCCGGCCGCTGTACCTCCAAATCATGGACGAAGTGCGACGGGCTCTCGTCGTTGGCACCCTCCGGGCGGACGACCCGGTGCCCTCTGTCCGCGAGTTGGCCGCTCAGCTCGTGGTGAATCCGCGAACCGTGCTGCAGGCATACCAGGAGCTCGAGCGCGAGGGCGTCCTCTACGTCAGACGGGGGCAAGGCACGTTCATTGCGCCTGACGTCCGCGCCGACCGCCATGGACTTGCCCGGGACGTGGCGAAACGGGCGTTGCTCGACGCGCGGCGCAGCGGGCTGAGCGTCGAGGAGCTGATCAAGACCATCCGGAAGGTGGCGGCCGAGGAAGAGGAAGAGCCATTCCTGCCGGCGTCTACCGCGAAGCGAGGAAGAGGAGAAATGAGCGGTGGCGATGCGGTGGCCACCCACGCGCTGTCGAAGCGATACGGTCGCGAGACCGCGCTCGACGGCGTCAACCTTCGCGTTCCCGATGGCGCGGTGTACGTCCTGGTCGGAGCGAACGGCGCCGGCAAGAGCACCACGCTCAAAGTGCTGATGAACCTGGAGCGCGCGGACGCCGGCACCGCGGAGATCCTCGGACTGGACACGGTTCGCCGTGGCGCCGAGGCGCGTGCGCAGGTGGGCTACGTCCCGGAGCGCACCGACCACGAGTACGGCTGGATGACGTGCGGTGCGCTGCTCGCACACGTCGCCGCCTACTATCCGGCGTGGGATTACGCGTATGCCGATCGCCTGACTCGCGCCTTCGGTCTGCGGCTGGATCACAAAGTTGGCACGCTGTCGAAAGGCGAGAGCCGGCGGTTGCAGCTGGTGCTCGCGCTCGCGCATCGGCCACCCGTTCTTCTTCTCGACGAGCCCACGGACGGTCTTGATCCGGTGATGCGCCACCGCACGCTGTCGCTGCTGGCCGAGCACCTTGCCGATGCGCCGACCACCATCCTAGTCTCGACGCACCAGATTCACGAGCTCGAAAGTCTGGCGGACCACGTGGGCGTGCTCCGGGACGGGAGGCTCGTGGCGCAGATGTCGCGCGACGAGCTGCAGCGCACCGTCGGACGCTACCGCGTCGAAGTGCCCGAGGGATGGCAGGCCACGCGCGACCTTCTGGTCGCCGGCGTGCGCGCCAACGGCGGTCGCGAGGCCCAGTGGACGCTCGTCGGCGATCAGCGGGGCTGATCGATCGCCTCACGCTCGCCGGGGCACTCGTGCGCGAAGTGCAGCCGGTGGGGCTGGAGGACGCGACACTCGCGTTGCTCGCCGGGGAGCTCTCGCGATGATCGATGCCGCACGTCATTCGACGCCTCGCGCGCGCGCCGTCGTGCTGTCGCAGGTGCGCGCCGTTGGATTTGCCCTCCGCCGGCCCGCCATCGTCGCGGCGGCGGTGGCCACCTTGGCGACCCTGCTCGTCGCGACCGCGGTTCTGGCACCTGGCGAGGTGATCGCGTTTCATCCCGAGCGTCGAGAGTTGTTCGGCATGCTGGGTCTGCTGCTTCCCATCAGCGTGTGGATGGGAGAGGAGCGCTTCGGGCCCGGCTTCCTGTGGACGCTTCCCGTCGATCGCCGCTGGCACGCGCTCGCGAAGGTCTTCGCCGGGTGGCTGTGGCTGATGGGGGCCGTCACGCTGTTCGTGCTCTCGCTGCTCGCGCTCACTCTTTTCTCGGGCGGAAACGTGATGGCCGAGGAGTCGCTTCGTCTCGTTTCATCCTTCCCTTTCCCGGCAGGAGGCACGATCGACGCGAGCCTCGTAGAGACAGTGCGATGGACGCCGGAGCGACTCTTCTGGCTCGTCCCCTTCACCGCGGCAACGGGCACGTACCTGCTCGCCAGCGCGCTGGCGCTGGGAACGCGGCACCCCGTGATGTGGATTGTCGGAACGGTGCTCGCCCTCTATCTCATTGTTGGCGTCAGCGAGGAGGCGAACGCGGAGTGGCTGGCCACTGCGCCCGGACGCGTACTGTTGGGCCTCTTCGACGGCCCTTACGGACTCGACGCGCTCCTCACGGCGAGGACCGGATCCCTGAAGACCGAAGCGATCTTCCCTAGCGGGGAAACCGTGGTGGTGTGGCGGGCGCTGCCGGATCTCCGCCAGTGGGCGACGGCCACTCTGCTCTGGACGGGCGCCGGCCTCGTGCTCTCTGGGCCGCGGCCTCGCGACACCGAGAGCGCCGGCGAACGTGATCGCACGCACATCTCGTTCTGAAAGGCTGCCATGGAACTGCAGATTCGGAACCTCTCGAAGAGCTACGCCAACGGCGTTCAGGCGCTGAACGAACATCACATTGACGATTCCCCAAGGGATGTTCGGGCTGCTCGGCCCGAACGGCGCCGGCAAGTCCACCTTGATGCGCACGATCGCGACGCTGCAGGAGCCTGACGATGGGTCGATCCACTTCGGAATCCTCGACCGGCTCGGGGCGACATCGACGTGCTGCGGCAGAAGGACCGCGTCCGCGAGACGCTCGGCTATCTTCCGCAGGAGTTCGGGGTCTACCCGCACGTGACCGCCGAGCGGCTGCTGGACCACTTCGCGGTGCTCAAGGGCATCACCGATCGGCGGGCGCGCCGGGAGATCGTCGGCGCTCTCTGCGCCAGACCAACCTGTATGACGTGCGGAAGAAGAAGCTCGGCGGTTACTCCGGAGGCATGCGCCAGCGCTTTGGCGTCGCGGTCGCGCTGCTCGGCCACCCGACGCTGATCATCGTCGACGAGCCCACGGCCGGCCTCGATCCCGCCGAGCGCGCGCGCTTTCTGAACCTGCTCAGCGAGCTCGGGGAAGACGCCGTGGTCATCCTCTCCACGCACATCGTTGACGACGTGCTGGAGTTGTGCAGCCGGGTGGCGATCATCGACAAGGGGACGATCCTGCTCGAAGCCGAGCCGCTGCAGGCGGTCGCGGCCATGCGGGGGCGGATCTGGCGGCGGGTGATCGAGAAGACCGAGCTGCCCGGGCTCGAACTCGCGCAGTCGGTGATCTCGACGAAGCTCCTCGCAGGACGCACCGTCGTGCGCGTTCACAGCCGAACGTCGCCCGCGACGGGGTTCGAGGCGGTGGAGCCGGATCTGGAGGACGTGTACTTCAGCACGATGGCTGGCCACTACGCACCAGGCGAACCGACAGCGTTCGAGGCTGTCCGATGACGCTCTGGCAGATCTTCCGTTTCGAACTGAGCTACCAGTCGCGCCGCGTCGTCCACGTGGCTGTATTTCGCCGTCTTGTTGCGCTCACGTTCTACCGGCGAGCGAACTGCACAGACTACGCACGCATCGACGGCTCGTTCGCCAACGGGCCGTTCATCATCGCGGTCATGGCGCTCTTCGGAAGCACGATGGGGCTGCTGATCGCCGCGCAGTCGCCGGCGATGCCGCAGCGCGAGACGCCCAGACGCGGATGGACCCGCTCCTTTACACGACGCCGGTCGGCAAGCCGCGTATCTCGGAGGACGATTTCTCGCGGCCTTTGTCCTCTACGCGGTGATCCTGTCTGCCGTACCGCTCGGATTGCTGCTGATTGCATCAATCACGATCCGGAGCTCACCTCCTTGGGCCGTTCCGTCCGACTGCCTATCTCGGTGCGTACGTGTTCCTGCTGCTGCCGAACGCCTTTGTCGCGACTGCGATTCTCTTCTCGATGGCGGCGCTCACCCGACGCGCGGCGTCGTGAGCTACGTCGGCGGCGTGCTGCTCCTCGGTGCGTGCGCGTTCAGTTGGGGTGTCGTCGCCAGACGTGGGGGAATGGGAGCTGGCGAAGCTGCTGGATCCTCTTGGCGCCACCGTGCTGAGCGAGCTGTCGATGCGTTGGACCCCGGTCGAACGGAGCACGCGCCTGATCGGACTGCAGGGTCGCTCCTCTCGAACCGCGTCCTGTGGATCGGTGTTGCACTGGCCGTGCTCGCGTTCACGCACGTCCGGTTTCGTTTGGCGCACCCCACACCGCGGCCCCAGCGCAGGCGGCGCGTGCTGTGGCGCGAATGCGAGACACTGGTTCGGGTCGCCGCGATCGCCGTACCGCGGGTCCAGCGACATTCGGTTCACGACGCACGCGCGCCAGATGCTCGCGGTCGGCCGGGAGTCCTTTCACGCGATCGTGAGCGGGTGGGGCGGCCTCGTGCTTGTCGTGACGGCGGCGTTTCTTGTCTTCAGCGGGATGCCGATCCTGCACATGGGCGTGCCGCTCTTCGCCACGACCGAGCGGATCATCGCGGTTCTCGCGGCTCCCTTGACGAGTCTCGAGGAGATCAACGCGGTCATCGTGCCGCTGCTCATTGTGTTCTACGCAGGCGAGCTGGTCTGGCGCGAACGAGAAGCGCGCCTGAACGAGATCACGGACGCGGCGCCGGTGCCGGACTGGGTTCTTCTGCGGCAAGTTCGTGGGACTGAGCCTGGTGCTCGTCGTTCTGCAGATGCTGATGATGGCCGCGGGGGTGCTCACCCAGAATGCGTCTGGGCCACGATGATTCCAGATCGGGCTGTATGTCAGAACGCTGTTTGGCCTTCAGCTCGTTGATTGCCTCCTCTGTCGCTCTACTCGCTCTTGTCGTCCACTCGCTGGTGAATCACAAGTACATCGGACATCTCGTCGTCGTCATCGCGTTTATTGTTCATCGTCGTTCCGCCCGGCGTTGGGACTCCAGCACAACCTGCTCGTCTACGGGTCCGATCCCGGCTGGATGTATTCGGACATCCGCGGCTTCGATCCGTTCATCGGCGCGTGGCTCTGGTTCAAGGTGTACTGGACCACGTGGGCGGCGCTGCTGGCAGCGGTCGGCGACCCTTCTGGGTGCGTGGCAGGGAGGCGCATCTTGGAGCGAGGCTCGCGTTGGCGCGCCGCCGCTTCACGCCTCGCGCCGCGGGCGTCGTCTCGGCGACACTCGCGCTCATGCTGACGTTGGGCGGGTTCATCTTTTACAACACCAACGTCCTGAACGCGTACGACAGCGCGTCCGATCGCGCCGCGCGCCGCGCCGACTACGAGCGGCGCTATGGGCAGTACAAGGACGTTCCGCAGCCGCGTGTGACGAGGCTCGAGGTCGAGGTCGATCTTTATCCGCGACGCCGCGCAGTCGACGTCCGGGGCACGTTCTATCTCATGAACGCGACGGCCGAGGCGATCAAGGCCCTGCATTTCGCGACGAGCTTGGCGGTCAACACTACCGATGTCCGCTTCGATCGACCAGCGAACGATGTGCTCTGATGAAGAATTCGGTCACCGGATTTATGTCTTCGACACGCCACTTCATCCCGGTGGCTCGGTGCGGCTCGATTTTGAGGTGCGTTTCGAGCCACGCGGGTTCCCCAACCGCGGGATCGATCCGTCCGTCGCCGCGAATGGCACGTATTTCACGAACGAAGCGTGGTTGCCAGCCATTGGCTACCAGGAGGACCGTGAACTGCGAAATGCGTTCGACCGACAGGCGCACGGGCTCGCTACCCGCCCAGAGGTGCCACTCCTTGGCGACGAGGCAGCGCGCCATGATGCTGGAAGGGCCGCACGGATCATGCTCGACGCCGTCGTCAGCACGGATGAAGGCCAGCT
>CAVTXO010000009.1:0-562591 GCA_963738695.1 uncultured Actinomycetota bacterium
CGGCCAGGCGGCGAGTGGCGAGCGTCGCTGAAGTGTCATCAGGGTAAGGCGCGGGCAGTGGTGCCCTGGAATCGTCAGACATGACGTCACGTGCGCGCACCGGTACCGGCAGCTTGCGCTCACACCGGAATCGGCGTCGGGGCAGCGACCACCAGACGTCGGTCGCCAAACCGAGTGGCGAGTTACACGACGTCACGGGAGTCTGGGTCTACAGCCTCAGGGCCACGACGACGAGGGCGATGACACCCAGAACCGCGATCAAGCCGGCCATGATTCCGGATATCGAGTACGGCATGGTGCCCACGGTCGCCTTCAGTGCCTTCATCTGCTGACGATGCTGAACCCAGGCCAGTGCCAGGCCCGTCAGACCCACGAGGATCATCGCCATCCCGACGACCCAGGGACTGACGATCGTGTGGCGATGCTCCTGCGTCGCCAGGTACTGGAAGAACTTGAAGATGGTGAAACCAAAGGCGATCAGGGACGTGGCGGTGCGGATCCACGCCATCAGCGTTCGTTCGTTGGCCAGGCGTGTGCGTTCCACGGCGAGTCGAGTGGACGTGTCTAGCGGCTGATCTGCCATCATTCCTCTTCAACTCTGTCTCGGTGTGGCGGTAAACCTACCGGGTTCGGGCGACTTCAGGTGGCATCCGGCCTGGGGAAGATCCGGTCGCCGACAACAACCGCGACCGCTCCGCGTCCCACGACGCCGGGCCAGCCGCGCGTCGGCGTAGCGGGTTCAGGGATTCTGTTGGCGCACATGGGGACTCCGGTGCGCATGGGCGGTCGGCTCAGGGCCGGAACTGGAGGATCCGGTCGTCGCCGTCGCGGGGTCGCCCCCGCCCGTCGCGGTTGCTGGTGGTGAACCAAAGCGTGCCGTCCGGTGCCGCAACAACTGTCCGCAAACGCCCGTACTGCCCGACAAACAGCGGCGCCGGAGTGCCCAGCGAGCCGTCGGCCCCGACCGGTATCTGGAAGAGCCGCTGACCGCGAAGGGCCGCGACCCATAGGGAACCGCCGAAGTAAGCCAGTCCGGAGGGTGACGCTTCGTCGGTCGACCACTGGATCGCCGGGTCGATCAACCCCGCGGTGTCCGCACGGCCCTCGGCAATGGGCCACCCATAGTTGCCGCCCGGCTGGATCAAGTTGAGCTCGTCCAACCGATTCGCGCCGTACTCCGTGGCCCACAGTCGGCCAGCGGAGTCCCACGCCAACCCCTGGATGTTGCGGTGACCGAATGACCAGACCGGCGATGCCGGATCGGGATTGTCGGACGGGATGGAGCCGTCGGGATTGATGCGAAGGATCTTGCCGCCCAGCGACGACCGGTCCTGCGCCAGCTGAGGATTGCCGCTCTCACCCGTCGCCACATAGAGCTTGCCGTCGGGGCCGAACGCGATGCGCCCGCCGTCGTGGTTCGAACCCGCAGGAATACCCGTAAGTATCGGCGACTGCTCGGTTACCGCGCTCCCGTCGAAGCGCATCCGGACCACGCGGTTGTCCTGCGCGGCCGTGATGTATGCGAAGACCGTTTGATTCGACGTGGCGAGACCGAGCAGACCGCCTTCCCCGCGCGGTGCGACGCCGGCGACGCCGCCAACCTGATTCACCACGCCGGGCGCCGACATGCGCTTGATTGCGCCGCTGTCACGTTCGGCGATCAGCGCGCTGCCGTCGGGCAGAAACGCGACCCCCCACGGCACATCGAGGTTGGTGGCAATGTCGTCGAGTCCGGCGACGTTCGGCTGACCGCGAGATTCGACGTCGTTCGCGCACGCGACGACCAAGATCAAGGCCGAGGCAAGCGCTAGGGCGGCCCGCTTCAAGCCCGTGCGCATCGGCGAGTCACCTCCGGCTTACTACTGCTCGTGGAATGGCCACACAACCTAGTACCCGTAATCGTCTGTGGAATCACCTCCGGCCGGCCGCCCGGCATCTTGCATGCGATAGCACCCGACGCGTCCGCGACCACCGGCTTCGAGTTCCAGTTTCATCCGTGCGCGACTACGCTGGCACCAGGAGGTCCGAACATGCGGAAAAACTCCAATTGGATCACCATCCTGGCCGCCATCGTGCTCATGGCCGTGGCGATGGCAGCGCCGGTCAGCGCCCACCACGGATGGAGCGAATACCAGGACGAGCAATTCGAAATCACCGGCACGCTCGCGACGCCCGTCAGCTTGGCCGGGCCGCATGGCACGGCGCAAATCAGAGTCGATGAAGACCTATGGGACGTGGTGCTGGCCCCGTCGACGCGCACCGCGGACGCAGGCCTCACCGAGGACGTCATTCCCGTCGGCGCCACGGTGACCGCAAGCGGCCACCGCCATCTCGACGAGGCGACGCGCGAAATCAAGACGGAACGCCTCACGTGGAATGGCAAAGTCTTCGACGTCTACCCCGAACGCAATTGATGCCTAGTCCGGCGGCGCCGCCGGGCGGACGGGGCCGTGGCCGGTTGACAGCGCGCGCGCATGCCTGACGCGCTCGCCTGGCTGGAGTCGTCTGCGCTCGGCACGTTCATGCGCGACTCCGGCCCATGGACCTATCCCGTGGTCAACGTGATTCATGTCCTCGGCGTCGCGACGCTATTTGGTGCCGTACTCATTCTCGACCTGAGGCTGCTGGGGGTAGGGCGCCGCGCGCCGCTGGCGGCGATCACCACCATTGCCGCCCCGGTGGCGATGGCGGGCTTCGCACTCGCCGCCGCCAGCGGTGTCTGCCTCCTGGCGGCCAATGCTCTCGAATATCAGGGGAATCCTGTTCTGCTGGTGAAGTTCTCGGCAATCGGACTGGGACTCGCCAACGCCGCCGCGCTGCGCTGTACGGCGGCGTGGAGGGCCCACACAGCCCGTGATCTGTCCCGCTCCGAAGCGCGGCGACTCGCGGTCATCGGTGGCATATCGCTGGCCAGCTGGCTGACGGCCGTCGGTGCGGGGCGGATCATCGGGTACTGGTAGAGCAGCGCCGGCAGGAGGTCCTACGCGCGGGACCGCGACTAACGGCTTGCCCACCAAGACCGTGCACGCCTACCGCATCTACCGATAATGCGTGGCGCACAAGAAGTCTGGGGGCTGACGTTGGACGGCACCGCACCTCACTTGCGCGCCGGACCCGTGCATTCGAGCAACTCCTCGAGCGCAACGTCGAAGTCGTCGACCAGTCGCCACAGGTCGGGCAGCAGGTCCGGGCAGGAGATGACGCCGACGTTCAGCTTTCCGTTCAGCGACATCGCCGTCACATTCAGCCCGCAGCCGTGGAACAGCGGACCGAGCGGATACATCGCCTCGACTTCACAGCCCAAGAAGTAGAGCTGAGCTTGCGGACCCGGCACATTCGAAACGATCAGGTTGTGCACCGGGTGTCCGATCAGCGGCGAGTCGGCGACAAGCCGAAAGACGGAGCCGAACACCGCCCGGGCGGCCAGTTGCGCCCAGTCCTGCAACAGCGTCGGGACTGATGACCGAACTGTGGTTCTTGGCAGCAGCGTCCGCCCGCGCGATCGCCCGCAGTCGGTCCGCGGGGTCAGCGATGTGTCGTCTCCAGGCTGCAGAACATTCCCGACAACTGGTTGTGGCCCGGGCGGTCGGACTTCTCGTGCACCGACACCGGCACCATCGCCACCAGCGACCGGGCGGGCAGCTCGCCGTAATCGCTCAAGAACCACCGCAACACCGACGCGCACAACGCCATCACCACGTCGTTGACCGTGACGTCGAAGCGGTCCTTGACCTTCTTGATGTCCTCGAGGTCCAGCTGGGCCAACGCGACGTTGCGGTCGGCGGTGACCGATGCGTTGAACCGGGTCGGCGGGCCCGCGAACGGCGCGGCCATGTGCAGGCCACCGCGCGCACGCCGCAGCGTCTTCGCGATCGTCGCAACGGTCGTCGGCAACACATTGGCCAGCTGCCACGGACGGGAGGCGAACCTCACCAGGCCGCCCGCCGCGATCTGCAGCGGGCCTGCGCTCCCGAACCCTCCACCGGGTCCGGCGGCGGCACGTCGGGTTCGACGCTGCACAGCTGCGACAGCAGGTTGGCGCCGGTCACTCCGTCCACCGCGGCGTGATGCACCTTGGTCATCACCGCCAACACGCCGCCCGCGCACGGGTCGGTGTCGGCGACGCCGTCGATCACCCACATCTCCCACAGCGGCCTGCTGCGATCCAGCGGCGCGGTCGCGATGTGCCCGCATACCTCGGTCAATTCCCGGCGCCCACCCGGCGACGGCAGACCGATGCGCAGCAGATGACGATCGAGGTCGAACTCCTCGTCCTCGACCCACACCGGATAGTCCAGATTGAGCTGGCTGTCGGCCAGCTTTGCCCGGAACTCGGGTATCGCCGCGATCCTTAAGGCCAGCTCGTCGCGAAGATGTTCAAACGTGTAGCCACCGGGCACCGTCGAGGTGTCCAACTCAAGGATCGAGCACACGTGCAGGGGCTGGGTGGGGCTTTCGATGTAGAGGAAACTCGCGTCAAGGCCGCTGAGCCTTTCCATACGCCGATGCTAGGCGCAATGACCACGCATCGAAACCAATTGCGCCGAACCGCAACGAGTTCCGTGACTGTCATTCGTAGAACACATGTGCCCCTATTGCTGCGCCGCCGGTGTCAACACGCTGAACATCGCCCCCTGCGGGTCCGTCAAGACCGCGGATCGTCCAACCGTTGGGATGTCGAACGGCTCGACGGCGACCTGCCCGCCCGCAGAGCTCGCCTGCGCAGCGGTGGCGTCGGCGTCCGGCACCGCGAAGTACACATGCCAGTGGTTCGGCACGCCGGGCATCGGCGGTTCCATGCAGCCACCGACTTCCGTATCCCCGACCTTGAGCAGGTGGTACGTCTGCCCCGGGCCCATCTCCATCGTCGCGGTGCCCACGCCGAGTACGGCCTCGTAGAACGCGAGCGCCGACTCCGGCTTGTCCGTGATCAATTCATTCCAGATCATCGCCCCCGGCTCGTTGACCAGCGTCGCGCCGATGTGCTGATTGGCCTGCCACAGCCCGACCACCGCACCGGTCGGATCGGCGACGAACGCCATCGTGCCCGCATCGCCGACGGCCATGGCCGGCATCAGCACCTGTCCGCCCGCCGGGCCGACCTTCTCGACCGTCGCAGCGATGTCGTCCACCGCGATGTACGTGTTCCACATCGGCGGCATGCCTTCCGGCGCGCCCGGCGCCATCGGCGCGATCGCCGCGACGGTTTCGCCATTCAGCAGCGCCATGGAATACGTGCCGCCCTGCGGCATCGGCTGGTCGTCATAGCTCCAGCCCAACAGCGACGCGTAGAACTCCTTACCCGCGGCCTGGTCGGTGGTCTGCAGGTCGACCCAGCTCGGTGTGCCCTGCTCGTACTCGGTTTTCTTTGGCATGACGGACCTTTCGTTAGTTGGCGGATGTTTGGACAACGGCCGGTTGCCGGCCGGTGAACGCGATGAGCCGATCCAGCACTGCGGCGTCAGCCGCCGTCTCGACCGAGTCCGCGAAGCCCGCGAAGCCACGCGATTCAGGAGTGATGACCTTGCCCGCCAGTTGCAGCGCATAGTCCGCCACCGGCTCGGAGACCACCACATCTCGGCCGGTGGCTCTGGCGAAATCCCAAGCGTGAACCAAGAATTCGAGTGAAAGGATATTGACGGGCATGGCTGCGGGTAGCTCTTGCGGACCCAGCTCGACCGTACCCTCCAGCCCCCGTCGACGCCAGGCCTCAAGCGCCGCCTGAGCTGCATCCGCGACCTGAGTTTCCAGCGGCGCATCCTGATCGCGCTGCGGCATCCGGGCGCCCGCGCACCCGCCGAGTGACGCTATCGAGCCCATCACGTGGTCGGCCAGCTGCGCGACGGTGTATTCGGTGCACGCCGTCTGCTTGGTCAGGTCATCGGAATCCAGGTCACGCAGAACACCCTGCAGCACCGCCAATGTCGCCTCGGCGCAGAGCAATTCGTCGATCGGGTCGGGTGCCGCCGCCCATTCGTCGGGTCCCGCGTCCCCGTCCCGGCCTGCGGCCACCAGCCTGTCCATGAAGTGGTTCCACCCCACCGCGTGGTGTGCGGCCTGCTCGTCGGTCAGCCCGTCGTGCACCAGCCGTACCTCGGTGCCGGCGTCGACCGGCGTCAGCGTGACCGTCACCGTCGACCCGCCCGGCGCCGGGTCGCCGTCTTCCCAACCCCACGTGTACACCACCCGCTTGCCCGGCTCCACGTCGACGATGGTGCCCGCCGCGGTGTGCCCCGGCGTCACCGTCCACCGATAGTCACCGCCGGGCCGTAACTCCACGCGGGCGGCAACGGCCATCCATCGCCGCAGCCGTTCGGGGTGGGTGATGAGAGCGAACGTGGCGTCCGGGTCCAGCGGCACAACCACAGATTTCTCAAACGTCATGGTGGAGTCTCCTTTTGGAGTTGGTTGGCGTCGGCGACGAGGCGGTCGAGCTCGTCGCTCCAGAACGACTCGAATAGTGCGCGGAGCTGCAGCACCCCGCGCTCGTCGAGCCGGTAATGCCGCTCCCGCCCCTGCTTGCGGGCGGTGACCAGACCGACCTCGGCGAGGATTCCCAGATGCTGCGATATCGCCGAGCGGGTGACTGAAAACCGCGATGCCAGCTGGGTGACGGTGAGCTCGCCCGCTGCCAGAAGCTGCAACAGCCGGCGTCGCGTCGGCTCTGCTGCGACCTCCAGCATGTCAGGCACACGTCGATACGTTAGCCTTCGCTAACGCATTGGTCAACGGCTGCACGGGTTGGAGGGCGTGTTGTGGGCGTCGGCATATTGCTGGCTCGGCGCATTCGACTCGCGTACCGACGCGTCGGTCTATGCCCTGGCCGCCATGACCACGTTCGACATACCGGGATTAACGGTGCCCGGCTCACCCCGCCCGCCCATTGCCGCCCCTTGCCTACGGGGGACGATGAAGAAGTGGACGGCGGCCGACCTGCACGTCGATCATGTCGGCTGGAACCCGCGCCTGCTTGACGGAGAATGGATCCGACGTTCCCCCGCGCCGGCTACCTGTTCGGCGCCGGCGACATCGAATGCTGGTCGCACTCAAGCGATCCGCTGCACGTACCCTCGTTCGCCGATTCCGTGCAGCCCGTCATCGACGCCGCGCTTGCCGATGCGGTAGACACCGACACGGCACTCACACGCGACGTCCACCTCCAGATGACGCCGGGACGCATACCCGGGCATCTCAGTGTGTGGGTCGGCCACCGACCGACCACGGCTACCGTTTTGCGCCCCAACCCTGACGACTGCCGGCGGAGCGCGGTCGAGGCCGCGACAACACGACCTCGACCGCGCGCGTTATCGGCCGCTTACCAGCGCCAGCCCCAGGGATGGAACCAAGGCCCGCCCCAAGGCCCGCCCAGCCGCCGCCCGAAGCCGCCGCCGTGCCAACCGCCGCCGTGCCAACCGCCGCCGTGCCAACCACCGCCGCCGCCGTGCCAACCACCGCCGCCGTGAAAACCGGCCGCCTCCACGCTGGGGGCTGCGGCGACCGTCGCCGGCTGGACCGGAGCGGGAGCGGCCGCGGCGATCGGTGCGGCACCGATAGCGACCGCGGCAGCGCCCGCCGCCAACATCGGTGTGATGTACTTCAATCCAATTCGCATAGTGGACTTTCCTTCGATTGACTATGTACTTGCCGTTCCAGGTTCGCGCGCCATCGGACCGGTGACGTCATCGCTGACACCCATTTAGTGCCCCCTGCTAGCCGGTAGGCAATCTGGGAACGATCGACGACCGCCCGTTGAAAGTGATTGCGCCTGAGGACCTTTGGTGTCTATTGCCGTGGGCCGGGTGTCAACACACTGAAAGCCCTGCGGGCCGGTCAAGACGGCACCCGCCCGACCGACCCGGGTAGGTTGAGACGGTGACGCGCTTTCGGGACCGGGTGGCGATCGTGACCGGCGCCGGAGCGCCGGGCGGCATCGGTGCGGCGGTGGCACGTGCGCTGGTCGCAGAGGGTGCCCGCGTGGTGCTGGGTGCCACCTCCGAGCGCGTGCATCAGCGGGCCGCAGAACTCGGCGACGCGGCCGTCGGGGTGATCGCCGACCTGACCGTGGACGGGGCGGCCGACAGTCTGGTGCGCGCCGCGGTGGACCGGTGGGGCCGTGTCGACGTGCTGGTCAACAACGCCGGCATGACGTCGGTGTCATCGGGTTGGGACGCCGACGACGATGTCGCGGAGATGTCGCTGGCAGACTGGGATGCGGCGCTGGCCCGCAACCTCACCACGGCGTTTCTCATGTGCCGGTCGGTGGTGCCCATGATGACAGCGGCCGGATACGGGCGAATCGTCTCGATCGGGTCGACCACGGGCACGGTCAACGCGATGCCGGGCCAGTCGACCTACACCGCCGCGAAAGCGGGCCTGGTGGGTTTGTCGCGGGCGCTGGCCCTGGAGGTCGTCGGAGCCGGCGTCACCGTGAACGTCGTTGCGCCCGGCTACATCGCCACCGATTCTCAGCTGGAGTTCGAAGCCGCGGCCGCGGCGGCGGGACCGATCGGGCGCAGTGGCACCCCGGCGGAGATCGCCGCGTGCGTGCTCTTTCTCGCCCACGAGTCGGCCTCGTTCGTCACCGGGACGGTTGTGGTGGCCGACGGCGGCCATGGTCTGCCGGAGACCTGGCCACGGCCCTGAGGCGCAGAAGCCGCGCACCTAGTCGTTGGCGGCGAATGCTTCACGCAGGAACGGCGTGGAGTCGACCAGGGATGCGAGCACGGTGCCGCTGTGGTCTTCTTCTGGGTAGATGTGCAGGGTGACGTTCTGGTTGTTGGCGACTAACTGGTGATAGAACGACAGTGTCGACTCTGGTGGCACGTCGCGGTCGAGGAGACCGACACCGAGGAAGATGGGGCGGTCGAAACCGGTGGACGGCGTGCCCATGAACGCGTACAGCGCGTCGGACATGCCGGGAATCGAATTCAGGGGCGCGGTGAAAAAGGCTGCCGGTGTCAGGTGTGCGAGTTCCTCGGAAAGCGCTAGAGTGCAGACGGTTTCGGCACGGTCGGCGGCGTGCAGTCCGGCGGGACTGAGCACGCTGTTGACGTCGAGGTCGGGTCGTGCTTCGCGCAGCGCGGCAAGGATGTAGGCGGTGTAGGCGTTGGCGATCGGCCCTAGCTCGGGCAGTTTGAAGTCTGGGCCGGTCTCGTTGACGAGCTTGTCGATGTTGGCGGGGGTGCCGGTCGCGACGACGCCGCGATAGTCCAGCCCGGTGCCCTGGCTGAATTCGGTGGCCCAGCGCGCGCTGCTGATGGCGGCACCGCCGCCTTGGGACTGGCCGACGATGGCCCATCTGGGTGACAGCGGTAGTCCCATGTCGTGGGCGGCGATCACGGAGTCGACGACGCCGTGGGCGGTGGTCACGCTGTTGAGGTAGCTCATCAGGCCGGGTGTTCCCAGGCCGGCGTAGTCGCTGGCGACGACGGCGTAGCCTTCGCCCAGCCAGTGCGACAGGTACTCGTCATCGCGTGGGGTACGAGGCAGCGCGGACGGGGTGCAGTCGTCACCGAGGCCGACGGTGCCGTGCGCCCACGCGATGACCGGGAACCCGCCTGCGGGTGCCGGGCCGGGCGGCAGGAACACCGCGCCGGTGCTGACGGCGGGCTGGTCGTGCTGGTCGACCGTGGAATAGAGCACGCGGTACGCGGGGCCGGCGCCGCGCAGTGACAAGGCGGGGTCGAGCGGGACTGACGCGACGGTGGTTCCCTGCGGAGGTATCGGGTCGGCGAAGAAGCGCGCATCGAGCCCCGACCAGTGCGGCACGTCGGCGCGAGCCGGGGCCATCGGAAGAACCGAAAACGCCAACACGAGCAGTGCCGACATCCACGTCGTGCGTCGCCTCAATCGCATGGCCAAAGTCAACCAGACACGACCGGCGGCTGCTTCGTAAGTCTGCGCTCAGTCTCGCCACGAATCGGGCACCATGGTGACGTGGCGCTCTCCGAAACGACGCTGCTCAAGGTGGCCGGCGACCTGGTCTACGGCCGGGGCGAGGACTACGTGCGTTATGTCCGAGGGCTCCGCACGACCGCCTTCAAGGCCTACGCCTCGATCCAGGCAAAGCGGGTCTACAGTGTGGAGCTCGACTGGTCCGGTCCGCTACCCGACGGGTCCTGTACCTGCCCGCATAATGCTGACGGCAACTTCTGCAAGCATCTCGTTGCGACCGGGCTAGCCGCGATCGACACCGGACGGGTCGCGGGTGACGACACCGCCGGCAGTACGGCCGAGGCAGCGCTGGAAGCAGCGGTGCAGGCGATGGACGTCGATGAGCTGCGTGAACTGGTCATGACACTTGCGCAGCGCGATGGCGGGGTGCGCCGCCTGCTGGAGATTCGCGCCACGACGCTCTCAGGCGACGACACGCAAGCCAAAGCCGAGCTGGAGGCCTACGTGCGAAACACGTTGGCGTTCCGGGGCTTTGTCGACTACCGACGTTCCTTTGAGGTCGCGGAAGCGGCCAGTGAGATGCTCGACGAACTCGAGAACCACCTCAACAGTGGGGCCGCCGAAGTCGCACGGCCGGCGTTGCTGCGGGCACTGACCCGGCTGCGCAAGATCATTGAGCACGTTGACGACTCCTCGGGCTCGATCGGCGATGAGTGCCAACGGGCCGCCGACCTCTACGCGCGGGCCTGCCGGCTGGGTAAGCCAGACCCGGTCAAACTCGCGACGTGGCTGGTGAAATTCCGGGCGGACTCGCCGGGGTGGCCGACGCTGGTCTTGGCGGACTTCGTGGACGCGTTCGACGAACGGGCGCTCGGGACCTATCGCCGGGCGGTGGCGGCGCTGGACCGCAAGCTCGAAGATCGCGATCAATGGGGGCGGTTCGAAGTCGACGCGATGCTGCTGGAGCTCGCCGATCACGACGGCGATGTCGACCGGGCCGTCGACTTGCTTGCTCAGCGAGAACATCCGCAGTACGGGGCAATCGTCGACCGGTTGCGCGCAGCCGGCCGCACCGAGGAGGCGGTGGCGTGGATCGATCGTGCCGTTGCCGAGGGACGAATCAGCAGCCACGGTGGTGGCAACGAATTTTGGCTGAGCCCAGACGACGTCGCCCGGACGTACCAGGGACTGGGCCGCATCGAGGACGCGGTCGGCGTCCTCCGTGCGGACTTCGTGCGGCAGCCGTCGGTGGGCGCCTACCGTGTCCTGCTCGATTTCGCGGCCGGCGTCGACCGTGTTGATACCGAACGCGCCTGGGCCTTCGACCACGCGCGCCAACTAGCGTCTGACCGCTACGCCGCCGGCGCGGTCTTGGTTCAGCTCTCGCTGAGCGAGGGTGATGTCGAAGCCGCATGGCAGGCGGCAGACCGTTATGGCCCCGGTTGGGCGTGGCGGGAATTGGCCGACCGAGGCGCCGAGGCTCGGCCTGTCAAGGCAGCAGACCTGTACCGGCCGCAGCTCGAGAACGATCTGCGGCACCCCAACTCCAAGCTCTATCCCGACATCGCCGCAATACTGGCGACGATGGCCGAACTCTATGAACGAGGTGGTCGCAGTGCCGATTTCGCGTCGTTCATCGCGCAGATCCGCCAGGACTACGGCAGGCGGCCCTCGCTGATGAAGGCGCTGGACGGGAAGGGTCTCTGAACGGCGCCGGCGTTGTCACTGCCCGTGAGTAGCGTCCGCGATCGGAGTAACAAACGACGAGCACGCAAGGGCGAGAGTTCTGTCGACACGACATTCAGGGACGCAATACGCGGTGCCCTGGCGGCCGGGCATCCACTCGGCCTGCTCGGTTTGGCCAGCTTGGCAATTCATGTAGGGAATCCCGAACCGCTGCTATCGCTGACGTCCGGCCGGCGCGATACGAATCATTTGGATCGCGTCCTTACCGGTTTGGTCGGTCTGCGGAATCGGGAGACGACGGTGTTACTGGCCGCCATCGCCGAACTTCTCGTCGACGATCCCGCGCGACAACTTCGATGCCGACGCGAAGTGGCTGAACGAGGCCATCATCTGCCGGGATGGATCACCGCTCTACCGCGGGTCGACGTGTACCGGGCAGTGCGCAGAACCCACGTGCTCGGTGATGTCGATGAACTCGTGATCGGTATGCGACTCGATGGTGGGCATGAGCTGACCATCGCGGTGCGGATCGACTACAACCTGTTGTGCAGCGTTGCCGATGCAGACGCTGTACCGGATCCGATCGACGAGGTCCTCACGCGCGCAGCCGAATCCAGCGCCGACACCGACGTTTTCGAGATGAGGCTGGCCGACGCGCGGGCGTGGATCGAGGATGCGATCAAAAAGCCGACATTCTCACCTGAGACCGAAACCTGGCCGCTCTACCGGGCGCTGGTTCAGTGGGTGATAAGTCGGCTGCCCGAAGGTGGTGAGCGCAGGCCACCGGCCGGGGACTGGGAGACGAACGAGCGGTGGTGCGACCGGTTCTTCGCCACCGATTCCGCAGCGCCGTTCACCGACCCCAGTCATCGGGAGTTGCTGTTCGAGCTCTTCGAGACGGGTAGCGGTGACCCATTGCGGTGGAGCGCGGCGCGTGTCCAAGAGGCGATCGGCGGCACGCCCTTGTGCGAGGATCACTTTCCCTTGGAGGTCGCGCTAGACGCGCCCGATCTGCTGCGCGCCTTCATTCCATATGCTCACGCACAGAGTGGTATCCGAGAGGAACTGACGTCACGAGCACTCGCTGTAATCGACGCGCTGAGGTCGAGCTTCAAGCGGGAGGTGCTGAGGCAAGCCAAGTACTGGGATCTCGATGATGCGGTCTAAATGTGATTCCGAAATTTGTCGGACCCGGGTGCAAGGATGGAGTTATGTCCTCGACCGCAACGTCTGACGCGCCGGTGGTGCGTGGGGATCAGCGTGTCGAGGTGTTGTTCGGGGAGTTGGCGGAGTTGACCGGTCAGCGCAACGCGATTGATGGGCGCATCGTGGAGATCGTCGCCGAGCTGGACCGCGACGAATTGTGCGGCGCCACCGGGGCGCGGTCGATCGCGGGGTTGGTGGCCTGGAAGACCGGCTCGTCATCGGGAAACGCCAAAACGATCGCCACCGTCGCCCACCGACTGGCGGTGTTTCCACTGTGCGCCCAAGGGATGCGGGAGGGCCGGCTGTCGCTGGATCAGGTCGGGGTCATCGCCGGGCGGGCCGCCGATGGATCCGATGCGCACTACGCGGAGTTGGCTCGTTGCGCCACGGTCAACCAGCTGCGCACCGCGGTCAAGCTGGAACCGCGACCCGAACCCGAACCCGATGCCGACCCCGAGCCGCGGGCCTCGATCACCAAGACCTCCGACGACGAGGGCACGTGCTGGCGGATCACACTTGGCCATCTGGAGGCGGCGACGTTCGACGCGGCCTTGCAGTCTCATCTCGATGCGCTGATCGCCGAATGGAAGCACGATGATGACGGTCGCGGGTCGGATCAGCGGCCGCCGTTGCCGACCACCGCCGACGCGTTCCTGCGTCTGGTCGAGGCTGGATGGGACGCCGAGGTTGCCGCCCGGCCGCACGGGCACCGCACCACGGTGGTGGTACATCTGGATGTCAAGGACAAGGTCGCTGGACTGCATCTGGGGCCACTGCTGTCCGACGCCGAACGCCGATACCTGACTTGTGATGCCACCGGTGAAGTGTGGTTCGAACGCGATGGGCAGCCCATCGGTGCTGGGCGGGCGACGCGCCTGATCAACCGTCGGCTGCGCCGTGCCCTGGAGTATCGCCACCCCACGTGCGCGGTTCCCGGATGCGGAGCCACCCGGGGTCTGCACGCCCACCACGTCCGGCACTGGGAAGACGGCGGCCTGACCGAGCTGGACAACCTGGTGCTGCTCTGCCCCTATCACCACCGGTTGCACCATCGGGGCGTCATCACCATCACCGGACCTCCAGAGGATCTATCGGTCACCGACAGCGCCGGCCGAGCGCTGAGCCCAGGATCGCTGGCCCGCCCACCGACCCGACCCCCACCCGCGGTCCCGCCGTGTCCCGGACCCACGGGCGAGCGCGCCGACTGGTGGTGGTACCAACCCTTCCAGCCCCAACCACCACCAACGCTGAACTAGCGGAGGAAGCGTGCGCGTCCGCCGTCCGCAGGAACCCCGGGTTGCTGAACGATTCGGGGCGCTAGGTGGAAGTAGTCGTCTTCGACTCGTCGTACGCGACGGCCAGTTGCGTCGCGGGGTCTATTGATAGGCGATCTGCGGTGGGATGAGCGCGAGCAGCTTGGGTTGGAGCTCATCGAACTAGGCGATGCTCGCCGACACATGGCCGACATGTCGATCAAAACGTTGATGCCGTCGACCGAGCGTTCGCAGCACCCGGCGTTGACCGGAGTTGTCCACAGGACGCAAGACCACATTGTCGCTAAATACGTTGCACACCTAAGTATTCAGCGACAAAGTCGCTCGTAGGTGGGCAATTCTCGAAGTGGTCTGCGGCCGTGCGCCTCCGCGAAGGCACCGGGCTGGATTGAACTTCGGCGATTGCCTCTCGTACGCGCTCACGCTCGACACACGCGAGCCCCCGTTATAGAAGGGCGACGATTTCGGGCGTACGGGAATTGCGTCCGCGCTCGAGCGACGTTGAGGGCGACAGGCTTGGGCGTCGCAAGGGCAGCGTCGATCGTCTGGATCGCGGCGCTCTCAGAAGCGCTGGTGTCTTTCGCCGCCGCCCCGACGGACTTCGCGCCACATCGAGGACGAAATCGCGGTAGGCCTGCGCGTCGTCGGGCGCCTTCGCCTTCAGCGTGCCCATCGACGATTTGAGGACCTGCGTCGTCTCGGTCTCGACCTCCTGCGGCGACGACGTCAAGCCGAAGCCGGTGCCCCGTACTTTGGCCAGTTCGCTGATCAACGGGTTCGTGCTCGTGCTCTGCGCCTCGGCCAGATGCTTGGTGAGCGCACCGACCGGTGACACACCGCACCGTGGTGCGAGCGCGGTCGGGAACGTCGATGTGAGGACCCTATTCGGCCAACGTCGGCACGGACAGCGACCCGATCCCGTACCGCTTGCCGTTCACCGCCGAGACCAGCTCGTCGCCTTCGACCAGAAGTCGGCTACACCGAGCCGGTGTAGCCGTTGTCCCTCGCCCATGCGACGACGTCGGGCTTGGTGTCCACGCACATATTGTCCACCGCCGACGTCGGCACGATCGCCGACTCGGTCGGGGCGAATCCGGCGTTCGACACTTTCCCGAGCGGTTGACGTCACCAGTCGAGTTTCGACCCATGCCTCACCGCTGGCACGTCGATGGGTCTGGGTAACTTGCGACCACGCCGCTGGAGCTCGAACAAGGCGGGGTCGAAGACGACCTTCGCCTTCTTGGCTATGTCCTCGAGGGCGTGCTCCACGATGACTTCTTCGAAGAACACGTCGGGTGACGCCACCCGGCCGATCGATTGCGTCAGGACGAAGGCACGCGTGCGGACCTCGCCATCGCGTTGATAGACGAACACCTTCCAATATTCGACAGGCACCTGCAATTCGCCCCGATACGACGGGTCGCTGTCGGCCAACACGGGTCCCCCCAGGACCGAGACGCGCGGGTTCTCGTCGTCGACTTGGTCGAGGAGCGCATTTTCCATTCGTACCCACAATCCGTGCAGGCGTGGCTGATTGGGGTCGTCTAACAGCGGGATGGCATTGGTCACAAAGTAGGAATCGCGGTAGGCGGCGACGGCTTCATCGTGCTCGCCCCATGAGAGGTCGTTCGGTCTCGCGATGCAACCACGGTCAAGGGGGCCGCTGGCGTAGACGTCGTTGCCCGTCTGCAGATCCGGTGCGATGCGCGGGTCGATGGCGAACTCGACGTTCTCGCGCGGGACGTCGGGGTCACCGACCTTGCGCAGTGCGGCGCCGTCGATGTTCCAGGCCACCCACCGGCTGAGCCGACGGCTCTTGCTGAGCTCCAGCGAGAAGTGCGTGTAGTCGACCGTCGGGGATCCGTCGACTAGCACCGCGTCGGCGGCATCGACGCCCACTGGCGCGGCAATGTGTGGCCCGACGAAGCTGGGGTCGTAACCGGTGCGCTGCTCCGGTGAGTCGTCGCCAGCGGGTGTCCCGTGCGCCTCGCCGCCAGCGAGTACGGCGACGCGGGAGTCGTGCCGGGAGAGCCACGCATCGCCCAACAACGCACGCAACGGCTTGTGAATGGACGCCGCGTGCGGGTCGGCCAACACGGTGTCGACGAGCACTTCGAGCAGGCCGCGGCGGCTGGCCGCCTCAAGGAGTTCCCGTGTGGTCGCCTGTACGGAGCGCGTGCTGCTCAGCTGCGCTGGATTTACACCGACCCGCGATGCGAGGAGGAGACAGTCCGACATGGTCGGGTACGCCGTCAACAACAGGTCGTCGAGACTTCGCATCTCGGGCCGGGACCAATCGATTGGGAACTCGGAGAGGAAGTCGTTTTGCGGGGCCGCATCGCCGGTTTCCACGGGCTGTCCGGTGCTCTTGCCCCACCACAGGTAGATCGCTCGTAACGACTCGCGGACCTGCGGTGGGGGCGGCGCCTGCCTCCACAGTTGGTCCAGCACATAACCCGCGTCAGTTCCGAGCCCGGCCAAAGTCGTCCACGCTTGCCGAATGGCCGCGGGATCGTCGCCGTTGAGGGGCAGCTGCGCTCTCATGGCGAGCGTGCCCGGCACGTCCAGCGAGGCATCCCATTCGCTCAACGCGTCGATCAACGCGGCAACCCGCGCACTGTCCTCGTCGTGTCCAAGTCCGACAAGCCGCGCTGCTTCGCGGATTCGGTCCGGCTCCTCGTCGCCAAGGGCGGCGGCGAGCAACCGCACCAGTGCGGTGTTGGTGGCCAGCTCCGATGGATCGGTGCGCTGCATCAGGGCGCGCGCCGCGAGGCAGTGTAGCCAGCGGGACTCATGGTCGTCGATTCCGGTGCGCTCGCGGGTGTTGATGCGGTTGAGCTGCAATTGCAGTCGTAGGTCGGGATGACCTGCGAGCAGTGCTGCCTCGCCGGCGGTGCGCAGCGCGTCATCGGCATCGATTGCCGCGCCGCGCATTTCGTGCAGTCCGGCGAGTCGAATCGCGGCGGCGGCGAACCTGGTGGGGTCGGCTACGAAGGTCGCTGCGTCGAAGTCGCGGGCGGCAGCGGCCGCGGCGCCATCTACGTCGCCTTCCGCCTCCGCAAGTCGCGACTGCAGGCGGTGCAGTTCGGTTCCCCTGTTGCGGCCGGCCCGTTCTTCCAAGAGTTGACGCGCCTCTTCCAGACGCCCATCGCGCAGTGCGGCATCGGCCTTCGGAAGGATCCTGCGCTCCCAACGCTCGAGATCCCGCGCGGCAAGGAGCGCGGCGTCGTCGTCAAACGCCCTTTCGAGCTGCCGCGTCGCGGATCGGGGGAGTTCGTCCATCGTCGGCGTGAGTTCGCGAAGCAGCTCAGCGTCGAACTCCAGCATTGACGCTCCCGAGGCAAGCCGGTGATAGGCGAGCTCCAGCCGGTTCGCCGGATCGTTGGGTGCCGCCGCGTAGTAGCTGGCCGCTCGTTCGTGGACCCGACGCACCAATGCGGGTTTGGCCATCCGCAACGCGGCCAGCGCGGGCCCACGCAGTTCCTCGCGCAGTCGAAGGTGACCATCCGCTAGATCCATGAAGGCCACCTCGGTCGCGAGCGCGTCGAACAGTTGCCGGGAGCTGGCGATCGCCGGTGGCGACATGGTTGGCATCAGGACTTGTTCGACGAGTTCGACGGTGGTGCGCCTCAGCGCGATGCTGGCGCGCGCGAGTTGACGAAGCTCGTCGGTCGTCACCGGCGGGCTGGCGGTGACATGGTTGAGAATCCGTTGGTAGAGGAATCCACGAATGAACTCGGTGCGGACGCGGTCCAGGGTCCCTGCCCGCCGTGCCGCGTCGGTGATCGCTTCGGGGCCCTCCTCCACCAGAACGCGGGCCGCGATGCGCAAGGTCAGAGGGATGGCCCCCACCACGGCGATCACGTCGCGGGCGAGTTCGTCCGGTGGTGATGTGAAATGTCGCCGGGCGTCGTTCGCCTCGAGCGAGACGAAGTGGCGCAACAGGTCCACGGCGGCGTCGTGCGTCAGATCGTCCACCAGGATCTGCCGGTCGTGGCGGGATGGGTCGACGAACGCTGGGGCAGGCAGGCGGCCCGAGACGATCAGTCGGAACCCGGCCAATTCCGCAGCCAGCACCGCGAACAGGTCCCTTAGTTCGGCTGCCTTCTCTGGTCGGTGGCGCTCGAGCCGCTCGTAGGTGTCGAGCACCACCACCAGCCGGTCCGCGCCAATCCCACCTAGTGCCTTGCAGAAGTCACTGGCGGCCTCCCGATACGACCACACCTCATCGAAGGATTCGAGCCCGGCGCCCTTCATGCGGCGGCGGTTGACCTCCTCGGCGCGCCTGAGCATCCGGCGTTCATCGGGGCGTTGGGCAGCCACCTGTCGAGCGATGTCGGCGAGTACCACGTCGGCATCGCACGACGCCAACGTGGGCCGGTCGAGATCCAAGTACGCCCAGGACATGTCGTCGCCGTCTGGGCGCTCGTAGAGGTCCATCACGAAGCGTGCGACGAGCGTGGACTTGCCGGCCCCGCCGATCCCGTGGACGACCATGGCGGGCTCGGCCTCCAGACTCCGCTCCCTCGAACCGGATCGGCAGTAGTGGTGAAGTCGGGCGAGTTCGGCGTCGCGACCTATGAGGCCGCTGCGGGCGAGCAGCCGAACGGCGCGGGTGACGCCGAGTAACGCGAGCCGACTCTCGATCGCGTCCCTCGTCGGCTCGACCGGCACGTCGGATGCCTTGCCCGCCATCGCGACGGCCTCGGTGGCCCAGCGCCAGACCGCCAGCGAGGCCACCAGATCGTCCTCATCGCGAGCCTCGAGCGGCGGGCCGGCGTCAAGCACGAACGCGTCGAGCATGCGCTGCAGTGCGTGGGTGGACGTCAAGGCGACGGAGTGCCGTATCTGGGCGAGGTCGGCGCGCCCGCCCCGCTTCAGCATCCGCGCGAGTGCCTCGATTCGTACGCGATCCCGAAGGATGTACTCGCCCGAGGGGAGCTCGTCGCAGAGCAGCTCGAGCACCGCCCTACCGTCGTCGTCGCCTAGACGTTCGGGATCGAAGGCGGCCTGCACCGCCAGCCGCTCGACTAGCGCGGACTGTGCAAGTTCTTCGCTCCGGGCTTCTTCGAGTAGCAGCGCGTCTGCCGGTTCCTGGTCGATCATGGGGCGAGGACCTCGAATAGGGCCTTGGGGAGCGTGGCCGCAAGCTTGCGGGGTTCCGGCAATCCCCGATCGGGTGGGAAGAGCTCCGTCAATTTGCCGGCTAGGCGCACCTCGTCGATCAGGTGTCCTTCCTCGGCGGCTCTGCCGCGTAGCCACTCCTCGACGTGGCCACGGTTCAATCCTTCTGCGTAGTCGAGTGCTGCCGAAGAGGCGTGTTCGTTCGCGAACCCCTCGGCAGCCCGGCCGGCGAGCACGATCCGGAGTGGTACTTCGTCCGCGAGATCCATCAGTCCGTGGATCAACTCGTCGACCTCTCCCTGCTCGACGATGGTGAGATCGTCGATGCTGTCGAAGAAGACCAACCACATCTTGTCGGAGTGCCCCAGTCTTCCTCCGATTTCCCTCAAGACCGCGAACGTGTCGTGGGCCTTCTGCGCGAGCGGATCGGTGTCGTTCTGAATCATTCCGAGATCGGCCATCAGCTTGAGCGCGATCGTCTGCCGGACGACGGCAATCTCGCAGTTGGTGTAGTACTTGCGGAGGTCGAATCTCAATGCGCGGAGCCCGCCGGGTGCGGCGGCACGTAGCTCACGGCACAGCGCGGCGCGACTGGCCACATGAGATGCGAGCAGATACGAGTAGGACACACCCGCACCGCTTTGACCGTTGATGGCGAGGACACGCACCCCGTCCGGTTGAGCCATGTCCCTAATGGCCTCGCGGAGGTCGACGCGGTTGACGAACGGACGACGACCCTGCACAGCACTCGTCCTGAACGGGTCGACGGGCGGCGCGGCAGCGACTGGTCCGCCACGGAACCGTTCGGCGTGAACGCCCGTTAGCAGCGTTTGCGCCACGAGGGAAATCGGCACGCCTTGATTCCTGGCTGTGCCTCCGTAGTGGTGGAGGCCAACGAGTCGGCCGCGGACGTCCACGATCGCCGAACCCGATGCGCCGGGCATCGTGATCCCGTGGTAGCGCATCCGCGTCCGTCCGGCGCTGACCGTTGGCGAAACGTCCAAGTCGGTCACCCTGAGGAAATCGCCCAGGGCGCTTTCCATGATCATGTACTTGCGATTTGCGTCGTAGTCGTAGTTCTGTCGATGCAGTTCGTAATGGCCCCGCGGGCCGGCGCCGATACCGACGTCGGGCGAGGGATCGGGAACCGGGGCCGCCAGTTCTAGAAGTGCGAAGTCCAGTCGATCCGCGGGGGCGTCCCAATCGGCGCCGACGCGATCCGCGGCCTCGTCTTCGGTGGGGAGGCTTCCGGTCACGAAGGCGGCTACGCATACCGCGGTCCCGGTCTCCGCGTAGCTTCGACCCGTGGTGTACATGAAATCGAAGACGGCCTCGACGTCGCCGGGCTGGCGGCGCGGCGGCCAGCTGTGACGGTCTAGGACGTGGGCGGCCGTGATTAGGAGCCTTTCGCCAACGAGGAAGCCGGTGCCCGCGGGTTGGCCGGCCACCCTGATCATTGCCGTCCGCTGCATCAAGTCCTGAGTCGCGTTCAGCTTCGTCCGAGGTTCGGCGAATCCGCCCCCGACCGCGGTAATGGCCTGCAGCCCGCCGCGGTTGGCGTCGATCCTCGCCGGGTCGACCTCTTTGATGCTGTCGAGCACTGTGTCGCGACCGTCGGCCGGCGCCGGCGGAAGCCCGTGGCGCCCCACGATACGGGCGTTGACCTCACCCAACCGATCGCCGAGCAACTGGCTCAACGGTGCCCTGAACTGCAAGCTCGCATCGTCGTGCAGCACGACCGCAATGAGGTCCATGACACTTCGCGTGTCGGCGGCTCGTCGGAGCGCCCACTGCCATAGTTCGCGAATGGAGACGGCCGCTGGAGCGTGAGCCCACTCGATCCCGACGTGGCTCGCTACGCGGCGGATCTCGTCTCGTTCGCCGTACGCGTACGTGAGCACGTCGACCACCCGGGCTGGGACGCCCGCCGTCCAGTCGGTCGACGGTTCCTCCCACGAAGCAATGTCGTCCATCGCGTCGGTCACCAACCCTGCTCCGTGAGGATGTCCTGCAGCCGTGCGGCCTGTACGGCTTCGTTCCTGGCGCCCTCGATCCCCCCGAAGTGAAGTGCGATTGCCTTTCCGCTGGCCAGGTCGACGACCACCGATCCGGAGTTTCCGCCCAGGGTCGTGGCGTCGTGATGGAGCAGCAACTGGCCTTGGAACAGCGTCACCTGGCCCGGCGCGAGGCGCTTGACGTTGAAGACGCCGTCAAAGATGCGTTGTTGGTCTGCGGCGTTGTTCCTGCTGTCGTACGCCGGATAGCCGATGACTGCCACCCACGTGCCCTGAGGGGTGTCGTCGATCTCGTCGCGCGTCATCAGGCCGATGGGCAAAGGTGCAACTTCGTCGTCTTCGCCCTTGTCGGCGATCCGGAGGATTCCGACGTCGACCGAGTTCTCGGGCTCGATCCACAGCACCTCGGTCACGCGAAAGCGCGACTCGTCCTTCTGCCCGAACTCATGGCGCCAGTCCATCGTGGCTTTCACCGCCGAGCCGTTGAGGTTCTGCCGGAAGGCGAAACCGCCGTTGTGACTTCGTGCGAACTCTGCGGCGACGTGGCGGTTGGTCACCACCAGCCCCGGGCCGATCACCCATCCCGTACCGACCCAATCCAGGCGATGATTCCGTACGTCGATGCGACCGGCGCTCGGGATGACGGCCTCTAGCGCGCTGCGAGCGCGGTTGAGGTGCGTAGCGACGACGTCGCTATTCGGGAAGTCGTCTGGCGGCACGGTGAAGGTCCCGCCTTGAACGAGATACACCGGGCGGCTGAAGCGTTCGACGATCGCCTCGAGACCCGGATCGCTCCCGGGTTCGTGGCTGCCGTCGGCAATACCCTCGGCGACGTCCCGGGCGTCGTCGACGCGATAGCCGCCGTCGAGCCCTTGTAGGCCCCCGCCCTTTGGGGCGGCCGCGGCCAGTTCACGGAATCGGTCGAGGAATTCGTCCTTCATCGCCGGGTCGTTGAAGACCTGTTGGATATTCACGGCTTCCCCCTTGCCTCGACTGCTCGATCCCACTTAGCCGACGATCCATGCATTTTCCACCGGAAGTTACAACGCCGATGCCAATTTCGGGTACGTAGTGGAGTACTCGAAAGTGCGGCGGCCCATGGTCCGCAGTGAGCTTGCCTGCCGTGAACTGCCCACAGAAGATAGGGGAGTGCCCGTTCTGCGCCTGTCCTGGCGCGTGACGTGGTGGTCGGCCGAGAAGTTGGGCACCTGGTCGACGCGGCCGTGGAATCAGGACGGCGAACAGCTTTCGCACGTTCATCACGCCAACGTCGGCATCGAGGTGAAGTTGCGTGATTTCACCGCGCTTTCACGCTATATCGGCGAGCACGTGGTGAACACGGAGGGCAGAACTCGCGCAGGAGTTCAGCGACGGGCCTGCCCCTACCAAGCCTTGAGGACGATGTTGCCGTCGCTGGCCAGGCTCTGCGCAAAGCGCCAGCCAAGTACCGTCATCGGCTGCCCACCGGTAGCCGTCGGTGGAATGGTGCGACTCCTTTTACTCCGGGGGCCGATGCAGGCGAGTTCGTCTTCGACACCGACGACTTCGACGGCGAGTCGGGTTCGCCGGCCTAGTCGAACTCACCGACAGTTGAGTAGGGCGGTACTCTTGCCGGTCCATCTGAGTAGGCAGATACTTCTCGTGCCAGGCATCGGCCAGGGCACCAACCTATTCAGGGGGAGATTTCAATGGCGAATCAGAATGTCGAGATCATCAAGGGTGGCTACGCCGCGTTCAACGCGGGCGACCCTGAGGCGACGATGGCGGTCTTCGACGACAACATCGTGTGGGTGTCCACGGGTAACAGCGTGATCAGCGGCACCTTCAAGGGCAAGGCCGAGCTCGCGGTCATGTTGCAGCGACTGGTCGGGGAGCAGACATCCGTGGCGCCCAAGGAGTACTTCGGGGACGGCGACGTCGTCGTCGTGCTCAGCGAAGTCACCGCCGGCGGACAAACCAGCCAGGAGGCCGACGTGTGGACGCTCCAGGGCGGCAAGATCGTCAAAGGCCAGATATTCGGCGACACCGCCATGCAGGAGAAGATATTCGGCACGAAGTAATAGCTGCCGGTGGATGATCCAGGTGGTGGTGCCATGCGCCACCACCTGCCATCCGGGTCGTGCACGCGGCCCTCTGCGGTGGCGGTCTTGCGGCCGACGTGAATCGTGTTGGCCGACGCGGTCAGTCGCACGCCGTCGACGGGGACCGACCGGATGAGCCAGGGGCGGACTACTGGCTAGGCCCGTGGTCATAGATTCGATCACCTGCGCCGGGGGCACGAGCTTCAGAGGCAGCGTCAGAATCGAGCGGCAGGCTGAGTCTTTTCGCCTCGCGACTAATGGAGCATTAGGCGGGCTGTTGCGCAGACTCTCATCGTTAGCCCTCGGGTAAGGAGCTAGCGCCCAACACTGACTCTTCCGGTTCCAAAATTCGAATCCGCCGGTGGCATGCGGAGACTTCCGGCAGAATTGCAACCGGTGGAGAGATCCGCGGGGCGTGATTGACGCTTGGAGGTGCGCATCATGGCGGCTCAGTTACTGGGTTCGGTAGACATCGCGCCCAACTCAACTGTTCGGTGGTTCATTCATGGATACAGCGCTTTCGATGTCGTGAACTTTAGCCTGACGGTTTTCGGGCGGCTCGGCAACCAGGCAGATGCGACTCTCATTCAGGGTGAAAAGATTCAACACGTGGATCTGACACAGGCGTACATGATATCCATCACCAATAACTTATCGTTCGACACGTGTAGAGCATTTGTCCTACAAAACGTAGAGACTCTCCCAATCTCATGAGAAATCGCAGAGGTCGAATTCGCCCACAGTCTTGAAACGAGTTGTCGCGCAACTGAAAGGCAGATATGACCAAGGTACAAGTGTCGGTTGTCCATAACCGCACCGGTCGCATCCTTTCGGTCTCGCAATTCACCGATGGGGTTCGGGCAATGGTTCTCGGCGGCCAAGAAGAATCCGTGTTGGCGACCACCGTCGACCATGAGGTCGTCCCGGAATTGATTCACATGCACAAGGTCGACATTGTGCGCAACCGTCTGATCGACATCGCCGAGAATGTTTCCGGTGATCCCTCGGGCGCCCGTCAAGAGCGCGAGACCTTGGCTTCAATGTTGCTGCCTCGTCAAGACCGCGACTGAGGAACTTCTGGCGCTTACATCAGGGGACACGTCTGAAACCCAGGACCGACCGCTCCCGGCACACCGTGCCACTCTCCGCCCAGCTCGGCACGGTCATCCAATCGGGGGTCCATCCAGGCCCAAGCGCCGCCTGCCCCGCCGCCGATCTAGAAGCTCTTGTGAATGCCCGTCGTGCGAAACCGACTGCGGTACATGCTGGGTGAAACACCCAGCGCGCGACGGAAGGTGCGTCGCATGGTGTCCGCCGACCCGAAACCCGCCCGCCGCGCCACCGCTTCCTGGCCGTGGTCACCGGTCGCGAGCAAGACCTTCGCCGCTTCCAGGCGCGCCTGCTCGACGAACCGCGCCGGCGTCATCCCGACCTGAACTCGGAACATGCGCACGAGGTGCCGCTCGCTCACCGCGGCCTGCTCAGCCATGGTCGCTATCGAGTGGTCGGCTCCGGGATCGGCGACCACCGCGTCGAGAATCTCGCGAAGCCCGCTCGATACCGGCCGCTCCGATTCTGTCCACACACTGAACTGGGCCTGACCGCCTGGTCGCTGGAGGAACACCACCATCCACCGCGCCACCCGCCGGGCCACGTCCGGACCGTAGTCGCTTTCGACCAACGCGAGTCCGAGGTCGATGCCGGCGCTGATGCCCGCACCGGTGATGAATGGCCCATCCTGCACGAACAGCGAATCCGGGATGACCTCGATCTCGGGGTAGGTGCGTGCCAGTTCCTGGCAGTGCGCCCAATGGGTGGTGGCGCGACGGCCGTCGAGCAAGCCGAGTGCGGCCAGCACGAACGCGCCGGTGCACACCGAGGCCACCCTGCGCGCCCGCGGCGCCAGTTCGCCCACCAGATCCAACGCCGCCGCGACGACGTCCGGCGTCTGCTCTTCGGGGATGTCGTGCTCACCGGGGGTGAAGTAGAAGTCGGGTGGCACCCCGCCCGGCACGATCAGCGTGTCGAACCGGTCCGGCACCTCCGCGAGCGGCATGTCGACCTTCAGCGAGACGAACGACGTCGTATCGACGGACTCACCGGTCGGCGAGGCCAGGATGCACCCGGTACTGTGCCCCGAAATCGTTTGCACGGGCAAATATTTCGAGCGGTGCTGCGACGTCCTGCAACGTCACCTTGTCGTACAGCGCGAACACGACGGTCTTGGGCGCCTTCGGTCCCTTCGCCTTCGCGGGCCGGCGCCCTGCGGCCTCGTGCAGCCGCTGCGGTCTCTTTTCGTTGGACACCTGTGGCTGTCCTTTCGTGACCCCAAGGTGAGGCCAACGTAGCCCTGGCCTGCGACGACGGCAATGCGAGCGCGCCGAGGTCCGGAATTGCGCGATTCGTGTCCGGACCTGACGGCTGGAGCAATCCGGACGTAACGTCAGCGAAACCTGCTGATCCGAAGCTCATTTCATGGATTCACGGACAGCCTTGACGCTCAGCATCGGCGTACTCGGCGGGGTCGCCGTCGCATTCACTGCAGATGTCGTCACGGTGCCCATCTGGGTGGTGTTCCTGGCATGGGCGTCGTTCTTCTTCGTCGGCGGCGGTGTCGCCGGCTGGATCAAGTCGGTGTCGTCGAACCTCGTGGGCGTGGTGATCGCCACTGCCAGCCTGTACGCCGCCTACCTGATGGGCGGCAACCTGCTGGTCACCGCCATCGCCGTCGGCATCGGCAGCGCAGTCATGGTGCAGGCGTCGTGGGTGCCGCTGCTGGCGACCACCCCGGCCGTCGTCGTCGGGTTCGCCTCCACGGTGTCGACGGTCGCCGGACGAGGCCACGACGTCACCGTCACCACCATCTCCCACCCCGGCCTGGTCGCCGCCGTGGCCTGCGTGCTCGGAGCCTCCTTCGGGTTGCTCTCCGAGTACCTCGCGGGTGCCATGACTAAAACATCCGAGACAACCGCGACGAGCCCCGCAACCCCGCCGACCGAAGGAAGCCCGGCCTGATGAAACTGCAGCACTATCTCGGCGGCCTCGAGGGCCTGCCGGAACCGCTGACACTGGAAAAGCGTGTGTTCGTTGAGGATTGGGAGAAGCGGATCTTCGGCATCCACGTCGCGATGATGGGGTTGTCGAACCATCTCGGCTCGGCGCTGCCGGAGTATCCCATCGACGAGGTGCCGACGGCCTTCGAGGACGAATGGACGTGGGCCGACCTGCGCACCGGCGCCGAGGCGATGAATCCCTTCGACTACTTCAAGTTTCGCTATTACGAGAAGTGGTTGGGCGGCATCACACAGTTCTTCGTCGACAAGGGCTACGTGAGCGAGGAGGAACTCGCCGCCAAGGTCGCCGAACTGACCCCGGCGACGGGCCCCGACGACGCGCCGGCGATCGACGACCAGGTGATCGCCTATCTCCGGCTCGGCGACAGCCCCCGCCGCGACGTCGCGCACCCGAAGTTCCCGGTCGGGTCGACGGTGCGCATCACCAACGTCCCCGCCGACGCGCACAGCCGACTGCCGGGATACCTGCGCGAGCCGGACCGGCACCGTGGAACGCGTCTTCGAGGGCGACTACGCCTACTTCGTCCACACCGGCGACGGCATCGGCGACCCGATGCCGATCTACATCGTCGAGTTCGACCCGGCAGAAATCTGGGGCCCACGCGCCGAGGACGGCCCGCTGAAGCTGTACGCCGAGCTATTCGAAGCCTATTTGGCACCGATCGAGGAGGAATCATGACCGACCAGTTCGCCTACCCGCCCGACCGCGAAGAGGCCAGCGCCAAGAAGGTGGCCGCCCTGGAGTCGCTGCTCATCGAGAAGGGCGTCATCACCCCGCACACCGTGGACAAGGTGCTCGCCTACTTCGAGACCGAGATGACGCCGCTGAACGGCAAGAAGATCGTCGTAAAGGCCTGGACCGATCCGGAATTCGCCGAGAAGATCGTCGTCGACACCCCCGCGGCGATCGCCGAGATGGACCTTCCCGACGGCATGGCAGGCGCCGAGGGGGAGCACCTGCAGGCGGTGGCCAACACGTCCGGGGTGCACAACCTGGTGATCTGCACCCTGTGCTCCTGCTTCCCGTGGCCGGTGCTCGGGCTGCCGCCGTACTGGTACAAGGATCCGACGTTCCGGTCGCGGGCCGCCCGCGAACCACGCAAGGTGCTCGCCGAAGTCGGGCTCGACCTGCCGGCTGACACCGAGATCAAGGTGTGGGACTCCAGCGGGCACTCGCGGTGGTTCGTCATCCCCGAGCGGCCCTCTGGGACAGAGGATTTCACCGACGAGATGCTGATGGATCTGGTGACCACGGAGGCGATGATCGGGGTCGCGTTGGCAGGCCCGGCGTCATGAAGCTGCACGAGACGTGCACCACCGATCAGGCAGCGCCGCAGTTCGAGCACGAATGGCAGCGTCGGGCCTTCGGCCTGGCGCTCGCGCTGTCCGAGTTCCGGCACTACCCCTGGAGCGAGTTTCAGGAGGGCCTGATCGCGACGATCAGCGAGTGGGAGGGCGCCCCCGAATCCGAACGGGGGCAATGGGAGTACTACGACCACTGGGTCGCGACACTCGACAAGCTCGTCGACCGGCACCAGCTGCTGACCGCTCCGGTGCTCACCGACGCCAGTGACCACGCCGTTGCCCACGACCACGACCACTAATACCGAGACCATTAGAACCGAGAGGACTCCTCGATGACCGAAGCCAACCCCGCCCTTCGCGTTCCCCGCGTCAACCTAGGGGCGGCTGCCGCGGCACTCGAGGTACCGGTCCGGCTGGCCGTGCTGATGCTGCTCGCGTTGATCGTCTACTACTTCATCGGCTACGACCAGGGTGCGGTGTCGGTGTTCGGTTCCGACACCCACGTCCACGAGTTCGTGCACGACGCACGTCACCTGCTGGGGTTCCCATGCCACTGACTGGCGAATCTCGCTCTGCCGTCGGATATCTCGTTCCCGGCGCGGTCGCCGGCGTCGTGGCGTACGCCTTCAGTCGGGTGATGATCGAGCCGCTGATCGGCGCCGCGGTGGACTACGAGGGCGCGCGCGAGCACGCCGAAGCCCAACTCGCCGGCGGTGATCACGACCACGGCCACGAGCTGTTCACCCGCGCCGTGCAAGAGAACGTCGGTGCCGCAGTGGGCGTCATCGCGTTCGGCATCGCCATGGGCGTCCTGTTCGCCGTCGCCTACACCGTGATTCGCGGCGTGCTGGAGCGACGGGGCTTCCGGCCCAATCCCACCGGCCTGGCGTTGGTGCTCGCTGCGGGGATGTTCGTGGCCATCGTGTTGGCGCCGGGCCTGAAGTATCCGGCGAATCCGCCCACGGTCGGGCTGCCGGACACGATTGGAGCGCGAAGTTCGGCGTTCTTGACGATGACGGTGGTCTCGGTGGTGGCGGCGTGCTTGGCGCTGGCGGCCGGGCTGGCCTGGTCGCGCCGGTGGGGGATGTGGCGGGCCGTTGCGGCCGCGGTCGGCGGCTACGTCGCCGTGATCCTGGCCGCGATGGTGCTGCTGCCGAGTTTCCACGAGGTGCCCGGTCCACTGGCCGGGCCCGACGGGCTGGTGCTCGACGGCTTCCCCGCCGAGGTGCTGGCCGAGTTCCGGGTCTACTCGTTGGTCAACCAGGCGTTGATGTGGCTGGTGATCGGCGCGACCTCGGCGGCCCTGGCGGCGCTGGCGGCCAGGCGGCGCGCCGTTGAGCGCGTGCCTGCAGTCCTGCCCCACTGATCGTTACTCGAGGCCGAAGACCGGAATCAATCGCTCGGTCTTGGTCTGGTACTCCGCATAGCGCGAGGCCCGCTAGCCGGCCTGGTCCTGGCGGATCATCGCGGCAATCCGATCGTTGATCCAATCGGCGTCGACGACGGCAAGCGTTTCGCAGTTGTGCTTGCCGCAGATGCACCCGTGGTCCGTCGCCCGGTGATAGCGCGCCAGTCGCTCGAACTGTCGCAGCACGGCGTCGCGTGCCCTGAAGGCGGCTTGCATCTTGCTCCGGCAGTCTTCGGCGAGTCCTTGCGTGCCGTGCAACTCCTCAACCGTCATGCGCAACTGGAGACGTAGCTCGGCCGCGTGATCCTGAGCCGTCTTCATGGCATCGCCCTGATGACCGGTGCACACTCGGCAACGCCACCCACAAACGACTTGGTCAGCGTCGACAAGAGCTGAGGCAAGCCGTTCGGGCACGTCCAAGTCGCAGCATTCGCAGACGACGGTGTAGGAATTGCGCTGGTTCATCATTGATCTGCCTGGCGTCGAAGTTACGTCTCGTCCACGGTGACATCGCGATCCGAATCGCCGCCTGCGACGCGCCGTACGTTCGACAAACCATCGCGCTGAGTTCGACGAGATCGCCGGGCCTGGTTCAACCAGGCACGACGACGGCGGCGGTGTCCTTGTACACAATCACAAGTGGGCGCCGTAGTGGACTGACGGAGCGCGTGTCACACGCGCTGCGCCCGCTACGAACACGCCCCCCACGGCGTCCACCCTAACCGGGGCCCCAGCTAGGCAGCGGAATACACACGGAATCTGCCGCGTGAAAATTGGAAGACTGCAGGACGACGCGAGCTGAACGCTAGCTGCGAGTTCGCTGCGCGATCACGTCGCCGGAAGTACGCTTCGGCCGTGGCAGGTCCACTGGGGGAGGGAAGCGTCGGGCTCGGCTTTCGTGCCGAGCTCGCCGCCGATCTCGTCACCGCGCCAGCCACGGTCGACTTCGTCGAAATCGTCGCCGAGACCTGCTACGCGCAGCGTGAGAGCCGGCGCGAAGCATGCGCGATCGCCGAGATCTGGCCGGTGGTGCCGCACGGTGTGAAGTTGTCGCTCGGCAGCGCCGACGGCGTCGACCTCGACCGCGCGCGGCGACTGGGGGCGCTCGCGCGTCAGCTGCGCACCGGGGTGATCTCGGAGCACGTGGCGTTCACGCGCGCAGGCGGCGTCGACGTCGGTCACCTCACGCAGCTGCCTCGCACCGGCGAGGCGATCCGGGTCGTCGCGCGCAACGTCGCGAAGGTGCGCCGCGTGCTGCCCGACGTGCCGCTGCTGCTCGAGAACGTGGCGTGGTCGGTGCTGTGGCCCGACGACGAGATGGACGAGGCGACGTTCTATCAGGAGGTCGTCGCGGCCACCGACTGCGACCTGTTGCTCGACGTTGGCAACCTCTACGCGAACGCCGTGAACGAGGGGCTCGATCCGGTCGCCGTGCTCGCCGACTACCCGCTGGATCGGGTCGGCATGGTCCACGTGGCCGGAGGGGTCTGGGAGGATGGGTTCTACTTCGACACGCATGCCCATCCTGTGCCGCCCGGTGTGCTCGAGCTCGTCGCGAAGTGCCCTGCCGTGCCGGTGATGATCGAGCGCGACGCCGATTTCGACTTCGCCGCCCTCACAAGCGAATTGGCCGAGATTCGCGCGCTGCCGCGCTCGTCTAGCGAACCGCGTGTTCGCAGCCGGAACGATCTCGACGGCGATCCGCGTGAGCTCGCAACGGCGCAGGGGGATCTCGCGGCGCAGCTGGCGGGCATCGCCTCCGCGCCGACGCCGCTCGCGACGCGGATCGGTTCCGTGGCCATCGAGCGCGCGCGGGGGATCCTGCACCGCAAGCGATGTGACGACGCGCTGCCGTTGCTCGCGAACCTGTCGCGAGCCGGCAGCCGTGTGCGGTGCATCGCCGCTGCCGCGTTGCCGCCCGCGCGACCGCCATCCGGCGCGGCGCCGGCCGACGCGTGGCGGATCGCCGAGGCCGCGCTCGACGACGCCGAGCTCGCCGATGCGGCGGCGGTCGACCGCTTGGTGTTGCGTGCACGGTTCATGGGGCTTGACACCCCGAACACACTGCGACCGCGCAGTGCCCCGTTCTACGGTTCGGCCACGCTCACGGACGGCCGAAAGGTGTGTGCGCGCAAGGGCATCGGCTCGCGCGCCGCAGTGTCGATACACGAAGGGAGGCGACGATGCTGAAGTCTCTGACGTCTGCGGTCAACGACAGGCTCGACGAGCTGACTGCGACGCTCGTCGAGCTGTGCGGCGCGAGCCTGGTCGGGCTCATCGTCCACGGGAGCGCGGTGCGCGGCGGCTGGTTCGAAGAGACGAGCGACGTCGATCTGATCGTCGTGCTCGACGACGACTCCGAGGCGTTGCTCGCCGCGATCGGACCCGCGCTCGAACTCGCTCGGTTCTCGGCGCGCATCGAAGCGATGATCCTGACGAAGGACGAGATCGAGCGCTCCGCGGACTGCTTCCCGCTCTTGTACGGCGACATCGCCAGGACGAGCGTCGCGATCACGGGTTCGAACCCGTTCACGGACCTCTCGATCTCCGACGAGCACATCCGGCTACGCGTCGAGCAGGAGCTTCGAGAGATCCGCATCCGGATGCGACGCGTCGCCACCGACATGGCGGGTAAACCTCACTTCGGTGGCGCGGTCGAGCACAAGGTCAAGCAGCTCCGCAGTCCGCTCTGGGCGCTGCTCGCGCTGCGCGGCGAGCGCGTCGACGACCATCTGGAGCCCGTACTCGACGGTGCCGCAAAGGCATACGGCATCGACATCACGTCGCTGCTGCGCCCCCGTGAGGACCCGGCGGCCGCGTACACGACCCTTGCGAAGCTGCTCGACGCGGCATTACACGACGTGGACGCCTGGACTCCCGAAAGGGGCAACGCCTGATGTTGGATGTCTGGCCGTTCAACTTGCCTGCCGTCGAGTGGTGGGCCTTCCTCTATCTGGCGATGTCTCTCTTCGTGACGATCGTGACATTCAAGATCTGCAAAGCCGTCGGCCGCTCGTTCGACCGACAGCGAACGGGCGCGGAGGACACGCATTCTCGGCTGACGATCGGTCGGATCCCGCAGCCGGATGAATGGTGGGCGATCGCGTATCTGCGCGGTGGAACCAGGGCCGTCGCGGAGACGCTCGTCGGTGCAGCCACCAGCGAGGGCACTTTGGTGTTCGATCAGGCGACGAGCCAGTTCCAGCTCGGCGCCAGGGCGAGCCGACCAGACCCGCTGATGGCGCAGTTCCTCTCCGCCGTTGGCCACACTCCGCTGACACCGTCATCGGTGCGCACCACCGCGACCATGGTCGCGAACGCCGCGAAACCGGCTCTCGAACAAGAGATCCGCGCGCTCGGGCTCGTGCGCCCGCCCCTCTTGAGAGTGCTGCTGGCGGTCGTGACGCTGCTCGGCGGCATGGTGTGCATCTTGATCGGCCTGGTCAGGATCTCGACGCGCGCGGCGCTGAGCCACGGTGACGCACCGACACCCGTCGTCCTGCTGATCTGCATGTTCGTCGTCGGGTTCGTCACCCTCATCATCGCGGCAGTGGCGCACCGCAAGTCGTCGCTGCCGAAGCAGTACCTCGCCTGGCTGAAGGACGCGACGGTGTCGATGCAAAGCGACGTCACGGGCGGCCGTCGCACGCACCCGATGGAGATGGCCCTTGCCGTCGCGATCGGCGGCGCCGCGGTGCTGCCGATGTACCCGCTGATGTTCGAGGCGTTCATCCCGCCTGCGCACGCCTATACAGCAGCGGGCATCTCGGGCGGATCGAGCTGCAGCAGCGGTGGCTCGAGTTGCGGCGGCGGCGGAGGCTGCGGCGGCGGAGGGGGATGCGGCGGCGGAGGCGGCTGCAGTTGACGCTGGCCGCCGTCCCCGAGGCACCGCGTCGCATCGCCTACGACGTGGTGGACGTGCTCGACGGCTTCGCATCATTGGTGAAACGCTCGCCGACACTTGACGGCTCGGTGCCGGTGCGTGCCGCGCAGGCATGCCTTCCGCTGCTCCACGGCAACGCGTGGGGCCACCAGCTCGTGCTGCATCGGAGGATCTCGCTGCGCAAGCGGCGGGGCAGCTGGACCGTCGTGGGGATCGAGCGCGGCGACGGGCTCGACCGGCTTATGCGGGCGACGCTGCCGGTGCTCGTCGCCGACGGCACGCTGAGGTCTCACAGCGAGTGGCTGCGCCGGCTCGAGCGCGGTGTCGTCGACACGCGTGGCGGGATCTCGGTGTTCACTGGCTTGTTCGTGCGAACCCGCGACGGCGTGCGAATCCGCCTGTCGGCGAACGCGAACCGGCGCTCGCTGGCGTTTTCGATCGAGCAGGCGATCATCGACGACGCCAGCGGGCTGGTGCCCGTGGTACTGAACGTCGTACCCGCGCCCGGCGTCGACGCGTTCGTGCTCAACGGTGAGGTCGCCACCCTCGGCGCCTTGCCCGACTCCGTCGAGTTCGCGCGCGGGACCCTCGACGACGTACCGCACGTCGGCCGGGCGCACTGCAACTTCTACGACGCCGACTACTTCGAGACCAAGAAACGCGGCGCGGTGGCGCGCAAGTATCGCAAGGAATTCGCGCGCCAGACCTCCCCGCCCGCGGATGACGTCCGCGCGACGATCGTCGACGCGGGGCCGCGCAGCGTGGAGCTGGCCCGACCGCTGCGCCTGCACCGAGTCGGGGGCGTCGTCCCGGTGAGCAGCGATCCGGATCGGCTGACGATGGCGAACGCGGTCTCGTTCACCGCGACCTTCGACGGCTCGAACGTGACCGTCACGCCGGATCCCGACGAACTCGCCGCATACGCGGGCGGCGTCAGAACGACGTGGGAGCGCTGGCTCGGCGCAGACGTGGGCGGCCATCCGGGTGCGTTGTTGTACTTGTCCAAGTACTTCACGCCGCACCCGCCGGGCGAGCCGAACTTCTTCGTCAAGCCGGCGTCGTTGCTTGGCACGTCGCCCGGCGTCTCGACGCTGCTCGACGGCGTGTGCGGGGTCGGCTACGACGTGCTTCGCGGCGTGGTTCACACCGACGGCTTCCACGCGACGCCTGCCGTGTTCCAACTGGTGCCTGGGACCTCGATCGAGGTACCGCGCGGCACGCCGCTGGTCGAGCTGTTTCCGATCCCGCGCGAATTGATCGACGCTGAAATCTCCTGCACGACAGGCGGAGTCCGCTTCCGATGACCGAGCTGCCGGACCACTTCCGTGAGCACGGCTACGCAGTCGTTCCCTCGATTGGGCGCGATCCAGCTCAGCCGTGGATGTTCGTCCAGGAGCTCGTCGGTAGGTGGCCCGAGATGGTGGAGCGGCAGTCGATCCGGCCCACGGCGGCCGCGAAGTCGTTCGCGGGGAGCGCGGCGTTCACGCCATTTCACACCGACAGCCAGGACTTCCTCGGTGCGCCGCCCGGCCTGCAGATCATGGTGTGCCGGCGCGCCGCGGCGATCGGCGGCGAGACCCGGCTGCTCGACGGGTGGGCGCTGCTCGACCGCCTCGAGCGCACCGACAGCGCTCTGTACGAGTCGCTCACGCGCATGCCGCGCCTGCACCGGTTCTACTTCGGCGACGTCACGCGACCCACCGTCGCCGAGCTTGGCGGTCACTTGACATGGACGCACTCGCCGATGCCAGCGACGGACGAGATCGGCGTGGCGCTCGCGCGCGAGCTCGAGCGTCAGCCGGTGATCGAAGTCACGGTCCGTGCCGGCGAGACCCTCCTCGTCGACAACCACCGAATGCTGCACGGACGCAACGCATTCTTCGGAACGGACCGCGATTTCGTCCGCGTGCTCGCGTGGTTCGCACAACCGTTGGCCGAGCACCCGGCCCAACGCGGCGAGCAGGGCAGGTCAAGCCTCGGCCGGCTCACGGTGGTACTCGAAATGCTTGTCGGCGTTGCCCCATCACGGCTCGCAGCGCGGGAGGGTGTCAGCGAAGCCGTGCTGTACGAGTGGCGTAACCGAGCGCTGTCCGCGGCGAAGGCGGCGCTCGACGCCGAGGATCGCGAGCCGAGGGCGGGTGGCTGGACTGCGGCGCCGGGTTAACTGATTTGACCGACCGCACCAAGCCGTGCGCGACAACGTCTCGCAGGATGGCGGCAGTCCGCTAAACCGGTACCGGCTCGACACCTTCCACGCGTCCCAACCGCCACTCTCCTTCGCCCAGCAGTTCCAGGTGCTTCTGATGGTGCCGGTTGACGGTGCTGCGGTGGGTGACGCTGACGAAGACGGTGTCGGGCAGTTCGCGGCGGACGAGGCTGTAGATCATGAACTCCAGCGGTTCGTCGAGGGCGGAGGTCGCTTCGTCGAGGAACACCGCCTTGGGCTTGGTCAACAGCACCCGGGCGAACGCGATGCGCTGCTGTTCGCCGGGGGAGAGCACCTTGGCCCAGTCGGCTTCGTCGTCGAGCCGGTCGGTGTAGCGCGGCAACGCCACCGCCTCCAGCGCCGCCCGCACGACGTCATCTCGAAGCTCGCCGGGCTCGCGTGGATAGGACACCACCGTCCGAAGGTCGCCGAGCGGAACGTAGGGCAGCTGGGACAGGAACATCGTTTCGTGCTCGCCGCCGGGGGAGTGCATCGTGCCCGAGGCGAACGGCCAGAGCTCGGCCAGGCTGCGCAACAGCGTGGACTTGCCGGTGCCCGACTTTCCGGTGATGATCAGCGACTCGCCCGGATCCAGACGCAGGTGCAGGTCGCTGATCAGCTGGACACCGGCAGGGTCGCGGACTTCGACGGCGTCGAGCTCGACCGCATCGTCCGCGTCGGCGGTGACCGTCAACTTCGGCAGCGCGCGGCTCTGTTGGTTGGCGGTCACTAGCCCGTGCAGCCGCAGGATGGATGCGCGGTAGCCGGCGAACACGTCGTAGGAGTTGCGGAAGAACGAGAGCGCCTCCTGGATGGACCCGAACGCCGCCCCCGATTGGATGACCGTGCCGAGCTGGATCTGGCCGGCGAACAGTCGCGGCGCCTGCAGCAGCCACGGCAGCGGAAGGATGATGTTGTTCATCGACAGGTTCCATCCGGTGAACAGCATGGTCCGGTTGATGAAGCGCTTGTAGTTGGACAGCACCGGCTCGAACCGCGCGCGCAACCCCGTCCGCTCCGATCTCTCGCCGCGGTACAGGGCAACCGCCTCGGCGGCATCGCGCAACCGCACCAAGGCGTAGCGGAACGCGGCGTTGAACTTCTCGTTGTTGAAGGACAGCCGGATGAGTGGACGGCCCAGCCAGAACGCGACGACGGTTGCGACCGCCACGTAGACGAACGCCGACCAGAACAAGGCGTGCGGCAGCTCGACACCGAAGAGCGATACGGGACCGGAGAGGTTCCACAGGATCTGGGTGAACGAGACGACCGACACGATCGACGAGATCGCACCGAACAACAGCGTGCCGTTGCTGGTCTGATGCGGGGTGTTCGGTTGTGGGCCCGAGATGGCGGTGAAGACGTCGATGTCGGACTGGATGCGCTGATCCGGGTTGTCGATGGTCTGGTCGATGAACCGGCTCCGGTAGTAGGCCCGCCCGTCCAGCCAGTCGCCGGTAAGCCGGTCGGTCAGCCACGCCCGCCAGGCCAGCATGAAGCGCTGCGTGATGAACAGATCGACCATGATGCGGATGACGAGTATCGCCGCCAACAACGCGAAGAGCATCAGCGACAGCCAAAAGCCCCAGACCCCAGAGTCTTTCACTGCCTGGTTGCCGGTCAGGTGACCTTGCACGGCGATCGACGCGGCGGTGTACAGGTCGTTGCTCTGATAGCTGAACAAGACGCTCAGGCGCACCCCGACGATCACCGACAACAGCATGGCGCTCAAGGAAATCCAGGGTCGCACGCTGTGCCGTCCGGTGAAGTACGCGCCGGTGACGGCCCAGAACTGCCGGCCCCAGACGGTGAACCGTGCGATGAGCGCAAGGACGGCGAGTGTGCCGAGTGCCGCGATCGCCCAGGCCTCGCCGATCCAGATCAGCGAATCGACAAGGCCGTTACTCCAGTCGATCGACGGCGAGAACGGTTTGAGATCGTCCATTCAGAACCCCCTGCGTCAGCCGACACCGTCGCGGCGAAAGCTACCGCAGGTCCAGTCGGGCTGAGCGCCTGACGCTATGCGGCAGCGGCTTTCTAGCTGCCTCGCAGACAGCGCACCTAGCGTCGGTCTCGCGGGGCGTACCGTCGCCCGGGTAAGGAAGCGTGACGTGAAGACACAACAATTCGTCGTCGGCGCCGCCGTCGCAGGCGGTATCGGACTGAGCCTGTTCGCATCGAACACCGCTGTCGCACGGGCAAACCCAGAGCCGATGGCTCCCATCGGCTGGAGTTCCACGTCATTCGCCTTGGCCGGTGGCGGCGGAGGTGGCGGTGGCGGCGGGGGTGCGGCGGGAGTGGGGGAGGCTCGTTCGGGGGCGGTGGCGGCTCCTTCGGCGGCGGTGGCGGCTCGTTCGGCGGCGGGGGGAGTGGAGGCGGTTTCTCGTTCGGCGGTGGTGGTGGGAGTCCTGGCGGGGGCGTCTCGGCCGGCCCCGCTGGTGGTGGTGCCAGTGTGGGGGGTGCACCGGCCGGGGGAGGACCCGGCGGGGTGGGCGCGCCGGCCGGCGGAGGACCCGGCGCTTCGAGCGCACCCGGTGGAGCTCCGAATGGGGCACCCAGCAGTCCCGGCGGACCCGTGGGCGCGCCGCCAGCGCTGGGTCCCGGCGGCCCGGGCGGTGCTGCGCAAAGTCCAGGCGCCGACGGCCGCGGCGGAGACTCCCCGCCTGCGGCCCCCGGCGGGGGTGTGCCCGGTCAGGTGCCCGGTGGTCCCGATCATCCCGCTGCCGGGCCGGGGGGCCACGATCCCGTACCGGGCCGGGGGCCCGGCGGTCCCGGCCGTCCACCGTCCGGGTCCGCATGGTCCGGGGGGTAACCCCTATCCGCGGCCGCCGAGGGCCCCGCTTCCCACCGACGACGTGATTCCGCCGGACATCGATGACGACGAGCTAGCCCCCTGCCCTCCCATCGACCCCAACGCCCCGGCCGTCGACCACAAGCACTGTAGGAATTGACGGCTGGGCGGCAGCTGGGTCCCTTGACGGATCTCGTCCTCAGGGCGTCTCTGACGTGGGGCGGGCGGGCGCGAACCCGCGACCGACGGATTACCGAGCGTCGACTTGGATGGCACCGGTTGTGACCTGTCTTCTGTGGTGCCCCAGCGTGATTGGTAGTCCGATCGCTGTGCTTAGTCGTCGGTGAGGGTGATGCGTTCGGCCAATCGCTGCTCAGCGAGCGGATCGTGGGCGGGCAGCAGCACGGTCGGTTCGGATCGGGCGAATGCGGCGATGCGGTCGAAGGTGTTCAGCGACACCCCGATGTTCTCGGAGAATCCGTCGACGATGCGCTGCTTGAGCAGCTCCTCGTCGTAGGTCGCGTCGCCAGCGAGGAAGTAGGTCACCTCGGGGGTGCGGACCACCACCGACATGTGGCCGATCATGTGACCCGGGGTGGGGACGGCGAAGACCGTCCCGTCGGCGGTCAGCGGGTAGCTGCGGTCGAATGACTGCGCGGGCGACCCGTCGAGGGTGACGCGGCGGGGTGCGAACCAGGACGGCCACTGTCCGGGGACGGCGCCGAGTAGGGAACCGGTGATGCGCGGGCGGGCGGCTTTGAAGTTCTCGTCGGAGACGACGATGTCGGTGCCCGCGAAGTGGCCCAGGCCGTCGGCATGATCGTGGTGCAGGTGGGACAGCACCAGGGATTTGAGGTCCTTGGTCGGGTCGATGCCCAGTGAGCGCAGCCGGGGGCCGATCTCGTCGTCGGGTTCGACGTGGATGTCTACCGCGGTGCTGAAGAAGGGGTTCCACCACGGGAACCAGCCGGGCTTGGTGCTGCGGGCGGACTCGCCGCAGTCGAGCAGGAGCAGCCCTTCGTCGTGTTCGATCAGGTAGGTGTAGATCGGCAGCGGCTGGGTCCAGTCGCGGTCGAGGATTATCGCCAGCCGGCGGCGCCACCTCGGTTTGCTCATGTCGGTGGCGCGGTGTGACGGGCGGATGCGGATGGTGCCGGTTTTGACGGCGCGGATGGTGGTGGCCATGAGCTGCTCCTGTCGGTGGGAAGGCGTTCGTTGGCGGGGGTGTCAGGTGGCGCTCATCGTGCGGGCCTTTCTGGGTCGAACTGCGCCCGCACGACGCGTGCGGGGCGGATGATTTCGTCGCTGCCCGGGCGGTGGTACTCGATGGCGGTGTGGCCGCCGTCGGTGGTGACGTAGGCGATGTGGCCGTAGTCGGCGGGCCCGCGCGCCCAGGCCGCGCTTGAGGGTCCGACGAGTTGTTCGTCGAAGGGTTCCCCCGCCACGACGCTGCGGGTGGCACCGTCGGCGCCGGACCCGATCTCCACGCGAACGATGCTGTTGTCGGTGTGGGTGGTCAGGTAGGCCACGGCGGCGTTTTCATCGAGGCAGAAGTCGTCGGCGGTGATGTCGGCGGCGACGACTTCGGGCTGGCCGAGCGGCGTGCGCGTAGCCGGGTCGACGGCCACGCGCATGAAGAGCTTTTGCGCCGAGGAGGTGTAGTACACGGCGTTGGTCCGTGCCGCGAAGCGGATGCCGTTGATTCCGGGCTGCGGGCCGAGCGGCGAGGTGAACCCGTTGTCGGGATCGGGCGCCATGGTGTGGTGTTGCAGCCAGACCGAGGCGGTCGCGGTCAGGCCGTCGTCGGCCAGGTCCACTCGCCAGATCAACCCGGCCACCGAGTCGGCGAGCAGGATCACGCGGGGGGCGAGCAGACACGAGCCGTTGAGACCGGCGGGCCGGTCGAAGGTCAGGACCCGGGTCGGCGTCACGGGTGCGCCGGGGATCCAGCCGCGCATGTCGAAGCGCTCCAGGGTGGCCTGGTCGATCGTGCTGACGTAGAAGATGTCGGGCTCGGTTTCGACGATGCCCATCGCGAAGTGATCCAAGGTATGCACCAGTGCCGGGGTGACGGGCTGGCTGCCATTGGGGGCGGGCACATACCAAAGTTGCTTGTGGTTGAGAACGGTCACCAGGATCGACCCGTCGGCGCGCACGGCGAGGTTCTCCAGGAAGTAGTGCTCCGGAAAGCGGGCGATGGTGGTGATGTTCGCCGGTGCGGTGGTTGCCATGGTGGTCTCCTTTTCTGGTCGTGATGGCTTGAGTGGCTGTGCACCGACGCCGTCGCACGTGGTCTAGTGCGGCGCGGGTACCTCGAACAGGGTGAGCGCCGTGCACACCGTGTGGTACTCGCCCATCAGGGCGGCGATGTCGAACAAACCCGTTGTGCCGAAGGCGTGTTCGGCCTCGCGATACAGCTCGTCGTCGATGCGGTGGCTGGTTGACAGTTGGTGCGCCAGACGCGCCGCGATCTTCTCGTGTTCGCTCAGGTCGTCGGGGATACCGCCGTTGGCAAGTGTCGTGACGGCAATCTCGGAGAGGCCGGCGTTGCGCGCCAGGGCACGGTGGGCGTAGAGCTCATAGTCGGCACCCCACACGGCGCCCACCGCGATGATCACCACTTCGCGCACCCGCGGCGGAAGCGTCGTGTAGGTCGCCTCGGCGGCCTGGAATTCCGAGAACTTCGCCACCACCTCGGGGTGCAGAAGGAAGGTGTTGTACGGGCCGATCAGCCGCCCGTCGGCGTCCGTCATCTGGATCCCCGCCTTGTTGCTCAACGGCTCCCAGGTGGCCTTCAGCGCCTCGAACAGGTCGCGCTGTGCGCCGGTCAGTGTCGCCGGATCGGCAAGCGGTAGCCGCCCGCCCAGGGTTTGGCTTGGCTTGGTCATGGTCGCTGCTCCTTGTCGAGGGTGTGCTGGTTGTCGTTGTCGGCCGTCCGGCGCGACGGTTGTTTGGCTATGGGATGAGACCCGCCGCGTGCGACGGGACGTCGTAGGCGGCCAATGTCAGCGACACGCCGGTGAACCAACCCAGCAGGACGGTCACATCGACGATGCCCTTGTCGCCCAACAGCTCCCGCGCCCGCTGGTAAAGTCCTTGCGGCACCACGCGCGGGCCGATCAACGCCGACGTGAGGTCATAGACGACCTGTTGGCGCGGGTCGTCGAAAGACGTTGGTAACCCGGCGATCAACGCCTGAACCTTGTGCGGCGCCAAACCACCGGCGACCTGCCCGATCTGCTCGTGTTCGGAGTTGCTGTAGGCAGCGTGCCACTTTCCGTTGATGAGATTGGTGGCGATCTCGATCTCGGCTTTGGTCAGCGTGGATTCGGTCTGAAAGTACGCGCCGGTGGGTGTGATGGTCTGCAGCAGCCTGGGATTGGCCAACCAGATCTTGCTCGGGCCGGGCAGATGACCGCGCATCCCGAGGGTGAACTCGTAGGCCGCTTTCATCTCGGGCGCCAGATGCTCGACGGGAACCTCCTGGTATCGGCCGAATGTTCCCGAGTCCGAATTCTCGGTCACGTGATCGCCTCCGTTCTCGGCGTTGCCGCCCGTGCTGTTCATGATACTGCACGCTTATGTGCAGCGATGTCAAGTGTGATGTTGAAGTGATTGGGCGGTTGCGATGCCTCAAATGCTTGTGAACGAGCCTCGTTCATCGAAAACTCACGATCAGCGGTGTATTGCCGGGGGCCGCTGTGCGTATGTTTTACTGCACGATTGGAGGTGCGTGATGTCGGAGAACGCCGATGTGGCCGTCGGACGCAGGTCCGCCCTCGGTGGCCGGCTGCGACATTATCGGTCATGTGATCGCCTCCGTTCGTTCTCCGCGTTGCTGCTCGTGATGTTGAAGTCAACGCGCCCGCCAGCACGCTGATAGCGGCCATGCCGTGATTGGGTCACGGCCATATCTTTTGGATATCGTGGTGGTACGGAAGTGACGAGCCGGGAACGATGGATTTTGTGAATCGTCAGAGTGGGCGATGCCGGATTTTGCGTAATGACGTTGCACAGGAATTGAATTGACAGTTTCACGGTCCGATACCCGGCGAACGCGAGCCCTTCCACGCCGCAGCACGGAACACCATAAGCCCCGCTGGGCAAAGCAATTGATCCTGTGGATCGCACAGCACGCTTGGGTGTCGGCAGCGCACGTGTGCGATGTTGGCACCTTTGGTCAGGTCGGTCTAATTAGTTGAAGGTACGGATCACACGGATCGGTACACGCGCTGGAGGAGTAGTCACAATGAGTCCCACCGTCGATCGGAATCTGGAAGGCAAGGTTGCGCTGGTCACCGGGGCGACATCGGGGATCGGTCGGGCCGCCGCGGTACAGCTGGCCGCGCAGGCGGCAGCCGTGATCGTGCACGGCCGCGACGCCGGGCGCGGCATCGCTGTGGTCAAAGAGATCGAAAATGCCGGAGGCTCAGCCCGATTCGTGGGAGCCGACTTCGGCCAACCCGCAGAGGCGCTGCGGCTGGCCGCCGAGGTCGGTGACGTCGACATCTTGGTCAACAACGCGGGATTTGCCTGGTTCGGCCCGACGGAAAAGCTGTCCGCCGACAACCTGGCTCAGCTGTTCGCCGCCAACGTGCAAGCGCCCTACCTGCTGGTGTCGGTACTCGCGCCGCCGATGGTGGTCCGCGGGCACGGCGTGATCATCAACGTCGCCAGCCGTGCCGGCGCCGTCGGTCAGCCCACAACCGCTGCCTACGGCGCCACCAAAGCCGCCCTGGCCTCGCTGGCCCGCTCCTGGTCTGCCGAATACGGACCCGCCGGCGTCCGCGTCAACTCCATCTCGCCAGGACCGGTCTACACCAACGCAGCCGAACGGGAACTGTTCGATGCCATTGGCGAGGCCACCGTACTAGGTCGCGCCGGGCAAGTGCAGGAGATCGCTGACCTCATCGGCTTCCTGGCGTCCCCCCGAGCCTCTTACATCACCGGTACCGACGTGGCCATCGACGGCGGTCGGCGATGAACACCGCAATCATGGCCCGAACGTGCATTCACCAAACCCCAGTCGGGGCAAGGACTATTCCGATGTGGAAGGAGCCATCTCCGACTTTTGAGTTGCGTCATCTTCACGTCCCTCTGGTGCCAGAGGCCGACGACGGCGGCTCGGCTGAGCGGGAGAAGCCGCCTAGATATTTTCGCAGATCCTCTGTGTAGCAACCCATTTGATATCATGTCGGTCGCCGCCACAGACGTGGCGTGATGTGGGCAGGGCAATCCGACGACGGCGTCACTCCGGTAAATCGTGCACGACGACCGACAGGGCGCGGACCACCTTGGCAGTCGGGTTGCGATACATGTGCGGGGTGGTTGGGTCGAACGCCAGCGAGTCGCCCTCGACCAGTCTCAGGGTGTCGAAGCCAATGACCGCCTCCAGTTCGCCGGTCAACACGCGAAGGTACTCGCGGCCGTCGTGACGTACGGCCTGCCCGGTTTCCGACGACTGGCCGCCCGGCTCGTAGACGACGTCCAGGAAGTCGACTCTGTTGTCGTGAGTCGGCGTCAGCCGCTCCCAGCGGAGTCCCGTGGAGAGTTCGATGGTGCTGCGGTGCGACGCTCGCTGCACGATGCCACTGCCGTCTGGTCCATCGGCCCTTCCCCACGGTGCCATGGGGCGCGGGGACCCACTCACCTTGTCGCGCAGACCGTTCAAATGATGATGAGGGTGCGCCCCATCGGGTCCAAGCATCGGGGGCAGATCGGCGACGACGACCTCTTCGGTGCCGAAGAGGAAGTCCAGGGAAATGCCCAGTTCGTTGGCCAGTGCGTAGACCACGCCAGCGGACGGAGTCGTGACGCCACGCTCGACTTGGGACAACAGACTCGCCGAACAGCCGGCACGCCGGGCAAGCTCGCGTACGGACAGCCCGCGGGCGCCGCGCACCTGTCGCAGGCGGCCACCGAGGCCGGATCGTCCCCGGACGGCCGCTTCGGCACCTTCCGACATTGCGCCCTCCGATCGTGCAGTAAAGCGTACGTTAGTACGTCGAACTGTACACCGCGAGCAGCGACTTCTCGACTCGTTTACCAATTGGACACGCGATCCATTCGTTTCGAGCACGGACAGGCCGAAGTTTCGCCCTTGACAGGACTGCACACTAGTGTGCAGTATATTGAACGTTCTAGTGATCGCGCTCACATTGGTGTAGCGCTCGGCCAACAACGAGGTGTGGCTTCATGGAGATCGAGATCTGTCGACGCCCAAGGCGACTCACGCGGACGCTGAGCGTGCTGGCGGCGAGCACATTGCTGATGGCCGGTTGCGGATCGGGCTCGGGTGGTGACACTCCCATCAAGATCGGCGGCACCCTCGGACTGACCGGCTCACTGGCCGCACCGGCCTCCGAGTACCAAGCCGTCTACGACGCCTGGGCCGGCGAGGTGAACGCCAAGGGCGGACTGCTCGGACGCAAGGTCGAGCTGGTCATCAGGAACGACAACAGCACCGCCGCCACGGCGGCGACGCAGTATCAGTCGCTGTTGACCCGCGACCGCGTCGATCTGGTCCTCGCCCCCTACGGGACGTTCGTGGGAGCGGCAGTGGTACCGATCGTGAAGTCCTCCGGAAAGCTCTTGTTCAACGGCGGATTCACCGACACCGGCCTCAACGACGCCGCCGGAGGGGCGATGGTCTCGGCCTACCCGTACCAACCGCAGGACTACACGCGGGGCGTCTTCGAAGCGATCGCGAGTCTGCCGCCCGCACAACGGCCGCAACGGGTGGGCATCCTGACCAACAACAACCCGTTCACCCTCGCCGACCGCGACGGCTACAAGGGGCAGGGCGGCGCCCGCGGGCACGCCCGTCAGGCCGGCCTCCCGGTCGTCTTCGACGAGACGTACGGCAGCGACACCACCGACTTCTCCGCAGCGATCAACAAGGCCAGAGCCGCTGGCGCAGACCTGTTCTTCGTACTCGGCCTACCGGAGGATTCAGGCACGGTCCTCAAGACGATCGACACCCTGCAGTTCGAGCCAAAACTGCTGTGCGCCTGCGGTTCACAGGTTCTCACTCTGCCCAACTGGTCAGAGCTCGGACCGGCCACCGAACGGGTGCTCGGCACGACCGTCACCTGGCCCACGCTGAAATATCCCGGTCTCGACGTCTTGCAGCGCTTGGCAAGCGAGCGCAACCAGAAAGTGATTCCCGCCTATGCCGCCGTCGCCTACGCGTCCCTCCAGATCCTGCAGCAAGCAGTCGAGGGAGCCAACACCCTCGATCAGGACAAGCTGCGCGATTACGTCTACGGCCACAGCTTCGACACCGCGGTCGGCACCGTCAAGTTCGCCGCCAACGGCACGTCCGACTTTCAACAGGTCGTCCTGCAGAGCGTTGGCGGCCAGGTCCGGCCGGTGTGGCCGGCGGCCGTTGCCGAGTCGGCACTCGAACTGACCCCGGGCACCTGAGCGGCGAAAGGCGAACTCCGACATGACCACTTCGGTTGACATCGCACTGCGTGCCGACGACGTCCACAAACGCTTCGGAGGCATCCACGCGCTGCGGGGCGTCAGCGTGGACGTGCCGCGCGGCAGCGTGCTCGGCGTCATCGGACCCAACGGTTCCGGCAAGACGACTCTCACCAACGTCCTCAGTGGCGCCTACCGCCTGGACGGTGGTCGCGTGTACGTCGGCGGCACCGAGGTCACGCGCAAGGCTGCCCACATCAGGGCTGTTCTCGGCATGGCCCGCACCTTTCAGAATCCACACGTGTTCACGTCGCTCACCGTGCGCCAGAACATGGTCGTGGCCGTCGCGCATCGTTCGGATCGACGTCACGTGCGGCAATTCACCCAGGACGTCGACGAATGGCTATCCACGGTCGGCCTGGAGAAGTTCGCCGACCGCGTGGCCAGTGAGCTCTCGGGCGGTCAACGCAAGCTCGTCGAATTCGCCAGGGCCATGGCGCACCGTCCCAGTGTGGTGCTCATGGACGAACCCTTCGCTGGGGTGCATCCGCACGTCAAGGAGACCCTCCATCGGTTGATCTTCGAGCAGGCCGCCCTTGGGACCACTGCGTTCCTCATCGTGAGTCACGAGGTGCCGGATCTGGTTTCGCTCTCGGATCGGTTTCTGTGCATGGCCGGGGGACAGGTACTGACGGAAGGGTGCCCGGACGAAGTGTGTGCCGACCCGCGGGTGATCGAGGCCTATCTGGGCACTCCGATACCGGAGAGTGCGGCATGAGCGCCACCTTGACGATGCGCGAGGTGGTCGCCGAATACTCGCCAGGACAACCGATTCTGCGCGGGCTGAACTTCACGCCTGAACCTGGCGAACTCGCGGTGATCATCGGACCGAACGGATCGGGGAAGTCCACCGCGTTGCGCGTGCTTGCCGGCCTGTTGATTCCCACCTCGGGAAGTGTCTACGTGCAGAACGGCTCGAACGAGCTCGACGTGTCCCACGCGCCCGCGCATGCGCGGGCCGGTCTCGGCATCGGCTTTCTGCCCCAGGGTCATTCGGTCTTTCCCGCGATGAGCGTGCACGACAACTTGCTACTCGGCGGCTGGAGCGTAAGGCGGTCACGAAAGATCAGGGACGCCGTCGCCTCGGCCTACGAGCGCTACCCGGCGCTGGCCGACAAGCGCAACGCCCCCGCAGGCAGCCTCTCCGGTGGCCAGCAACGCATCCTCGAGCTCGCCCGGTCACTCATCGCCGATCCCGCCATCCTGCTCGTCGACGAACCGTCTGCAGGCGTCGCACCGCTCGTCGCGACGCTGATGTATCGGGAACTGGCCCAACTGCGCGACGAGGGCCGCACGGTGATTCTCGTCGATCAGGACGTTCGTGCCGCGCTGGCAGTCGCAGACACGGTGTACGTGCTCAAGTCCGGCGCTGTAGACCGCTGCGGACCGACGGCCGACTTCGGGGACGACCTCGACGCACTGGTGCGGGACTGGCTCGCTCTTGACCCCGCAACCGAAACCCCGCAACCCGACTACGTCGAGGAGGCACACTCGTGACGATCGTTGCGCAGGTCGTGGCCACCGGGGTGTTGCTCGGCCTCATATACACCCTGGCGGGCCTCGGAATGTCGTTGTCGCTGGGCGTACTTGGCGTCCTGAACCTCACCCATGGCGTGGCGGTGCTCGGTGGCAGCATCGCTGCGTACGAGCTCTACCATCGCTGGCAGCTCAGTCCGATCGTCACCGCCGTCGTCGTGATGCCAGTGTTCGGCATGGTGGGCTGGCTGCTCTACCTGTTGATCGTTCGACGGGCCCAGGCGATCTCGCCGGAAGCCGGTCTGCTGGCGCTCTTCGGGGTGATGGTCATGGCTCAGGCCGCAACGGCACAGTTCTGGTCCGGGGACATCAGGTCGCTGGTGGCCGACTACTCGAACGCCCGGGTGGCCATCGGCGGTGTCGCGGTGCCGTCGGACTACGTGGTGACCGCCGCCTGCGCGCTGCTGCTCCTGGCCGTGGTCTATCTGGGCCTGCGATTCAGCATGCCCGGGCGTGCCGTTCGTGCGCTGGCTCAACACCCCGACGCCGCGCGAATCCTTGGCGTGCACGTCACGCGGTACTCGGCACTCGTGTTCGCCCTCAGCATGTCGTTGGCGGCGGCAGCCGGCTCGTTGCTGTCAACGTTGTTCCCCTTTTCCGCTGCTACCCAGATCATCTGGTTGACCTACGCGTTCATCGTGGTGCTCGTCGGCGGCACCGGCGGAGTACTGGCTGCCTTGGCGGGCGGCCTGACGCTCGGCATCGGTCAGGCCGCGTTCAATCAGCTCCTGCCTCTGACCTGGGTTTCCGTCGTCGTCTACGGCTTGCTCCTGGCAGCCATGGTGGCTCGAGGTGGCGGCCTGGCCGCCGGAAAGGAGCGTGCGCTGTGACGACACGCGCAGATCTCGTCGTGGCGCCCACCGCTGCCACGTCCCGGCACGCGATTCGACGACCGCTCCCTCGTTGGCTGTCCGGAGGCGCGACAGCCGCTGGCACGGCGGCGGTACTGGGCTGGGCGTTGGCTTCCCCGGACATCGCGTCGGTGAAGATGATCGGCATCGTGCTGATGTACGTCGCCCTGGCAGGCGCGTGGAACCTGCTCGGAGGCTACGTCGGCTACATGAACTTCGGCAGCGTGATGTTCATGGGCCTGGGCGCCTACACCACCGCCATTCTCTCCACCACGCTGCAGATCAACCCGCTGTACGCGCTGCCCGCGGCGGTTCTGGTCGCGGGCGCCGGCGCCCTCCTCGTCGGGATACCCGGCTTTCGGCTGCGCGGGGACTACTTCGCGGTGGCCACGTTCGTGCTTACCCTGGCGCTTCAGCAGCTCGCCACGACGCTGTCCATCACCGGTGGGGCCAACGGCCTCTTCCTGGAGAGTCCCACTGCCTCACTCGATGATTCGGTGCGGCTGTTCTGCGTGCTATTCCTCGGCGCCGCGGTTCTGGCGACGGCGCTGTGCTGGTACGTCGAACGCACCCGCTGGCTCAGCGCGCTGGTGGCCGTCCGCGAGGACGAGGACGCCGCGGAGGTGCTGGGCATTCCGACGTTGCGCATCAAACTGGTCGCCTTCGTGGTCGGCGCGGCAATCGCGGGTTTGGTGGGTTGCCTCTACGCCTCCGAGTTGTTGTTCATCGAGCCGACCGGCACCTTCGACTTCCAGGTGTCACTGGCGGTGGTCGTGGCGGCCGTGATCGGCGGCAAGGGCACCTGGTACGGCCCGCTGATCGGCGCAGTGCTGACCCAGGCGGTCTTGCAGCTGCTGCTGGTCAACGTCGCGGGTACCTGGAATCAATTCGTCTTCGGCGCGGTGCTGGTGGTCGTCGTGATCGCGGCACCGCGCGGCATCGCCGGATTGTTCACCAAACACGGCACACGCGTCGGCGTCTGACCGCAACGAAACACAGAAAGGTAGAGCACGTGTCATTGCAAGACTTCCTTCCCACCCCCAAGTTCGAGGAATACGCCAAGTTCTTCGAGGACTTCTTCACCCTGGAGCGCCGCGACGACGGTGTGCTGCTCGCCAAGGCGCACACGGTCGGCGGCTCGGTACAGCTCAGTGTCCAGAACCACCGAGCTCTCGGCCAGATGCTGAAAACCGTTGGCGCAGACCCCGAGAACGAGGTGCTCATCCTCACCGGCTCGGGTGAGGACTTCATGATGCAGTCCGATCCGACGGGCTTCGAGATCGAGCAGGACGACCTTGCGCACTGGGCCTACGAATATGCCTACAAGGACGGTCGGATCAACGTCAGCTCACTGGTCAACGACATCGAGATACCCACCATCGGGGTGTTCAACGGATCGGGCTTTCACTCCGAGATTCTGCTGATGTGCGACCTCACGCTGTGCGCCGACGACGCTCGCATCTACGACCTGCACTACGGCATCAGTTCGGTTCCCGGCGACGGCATCCACAGCTGCTTCACCGAATTGCTCGGCGTCAAGCGGTCCGCCTACGCGCTGCTGACCGGTGAGTCGATCGACGCCCAGACGGCACTGACCTACGGCATGGTCAACGAAGTGCTGCCCCGTGAGGAGCTTCTCGACCGGGCCTTCACGATTGCCGACCACATCATGACCCAGCCGCGCACGGTCAGGCGGCTCACCACCCAGGTCATCCGACGGCCGTGGAAGAAGCGCATCGTCGACGACCTCGACGGCGGGTTCGGCATCCAGATGTTCGGACACCTTGCCAAGGGCAAGGCCGTGCACTCCGACGAGAACATCGCGACGTCGGGCACCTACGTCCGCGACGGCCGCCGACTGCCGTTCTGAACAGTCGCTCGACCACATCAACCAACGAACGAGGACACATGCCAGCGCAACGACGCCTGAACCCTGCACAACCGTGGATCGAGCTGCGCAGCACCGCCGCGGACTGGAAGAAGGCCGATCCGGCTTTGCTGGCAACGATGCTGTCCGAACTGCACTTGATCCGCGCCTTCGAGGAGACAGTACTGAAACTGGCCTCCGATGGCCTGGTCCACGGACCTGCCCATTCGAGCATCGGCCAAGAGGGCGGAGCCGTCGGATCGATCGTCGGCCTGCTACCCGACGACGCGATCAACGGCTCGCACCGCAGCCACCACCAGTTCCTCGCCAAGGCGATCAGCCACGTGACGAAGGGAACGCTCGACCCAACGGCGATGGTCACCGACGCGGTCGAGCAGGTGCTGCAACGCACCCTTGCCGAAATACTCGGGCTGGCCCAAGGATTCTGCAAAGGACGCGGCGGATCCATTCACCTCCAGTGGCTGGAGGCGGGTGCGCTCGGCAGCAATGCGATCGTCGGTGGCGGGGTGCCGCTCGCGGCAGGCAACGCTTGGTCCCAACGTTCGGCAGGCACCCGTGACATCACGATCAGCTACTTCGGTGACGGCGCCGTCAACATCGGCTCGACCTTGGAGACCATGAATCTGGCTGCAGCGTGGGACATCCCGCTCAACTTCTTCATCGAGAACAACCTCTATGCCGTGGCCACGACCGTCGACGAGTCGACACGGGAGCACCGGCTCTCCGGGCGAGGCCTGGGATTCGGCATCCCCGCGTGGCGGGTCGACGGGATGGACCCACTCGCCGTCCATCTGGCTATGGAGGCCGCCGCCGAGGTGATGCGCTCAGGCGGCGGACCGACGATCATCGAGGCGCAGGTCTACCGCTTCTTTCATCAGAATGGCGCGTACGAGGGGAGTGCCTTCGGCTACCGCACCAAGGAAGAGGAAACGAATTGGCGCGCAAGGGATCCGATCACTCGTTTGGAAGACGAGATGCGTCGACTCGGCCACCTCACGGACGAACAGTTCGCCGCGGTCCGAGAGCAAGCCGTGGCCGCCATGCGCGACGTGGTCGCCGCACTGGTCGAGCCCGATCCCGAGGTCGACGGCCGGAGCCGCATCATCCCGTCGCTGTGGCCAGATCCCGAAACCGTGAACCACGGACTGCGCGGTGATGCCAGAGAACTCGACGGGCTGGCCGCGACGGACTCCCTGGACCTCGACCAGCCAACCACCGAGAAACGCTTCGTCGATGCGATCTCCGACGTCATCGGCCGCCGCATGCAGACGGATCCGCGCATCGTCGTGCTTGGAGAAGACGTGCACCGCCTCGGCGGCGGCACCAACGGCGCCACCAAACGCGCGCTCCGCGAGGCACCCGAGCGCGTTCTGGGAACGCCCATCAGCGAGAACGCCTTCGCCGGACTCGCCGGCGGCATGGCACTGGACGGCCGCTTCCGGCCGATCGTCGAGTTCATGTACCCGGACTTCCTATGGGTCGCAGCGGACCAGGTGTTCAACCAGATCGGCAAGGCCAGGCACATGTTCGGCGGCGACGGCTCGGTCCCGCTGGTGCTCCGCACCAAGGTCGCGTTGGGCACCGGCTACGGATCTCAACATCTCATGGACCCGGCAGGGATCTTCGCGACGAGCCCCGGGTGGCGGATCATCGCGCCGTCGACCGCGGCCGACTACATCGGTTTGATGAACACGGCTCTGGCGCTGCAGGATCCGGTGCTGGTCATCGAGCACACCGACCTATACGGCAAGCGCCAACCCGTGCCCGACGGTGAACCCGACTACTACCTTCCACTCGGCCGCGCCGCCATCCGCCGAAGTGGAAGCGACGTCACGGTGCTGAGCTACCTGAACATGGTGGCCGAGTGCGAGCAGGCCATCGAACAGACGGGAGTCGACGGCGAGCTGATCGACCTACGGTGGCTCGACCGCGCCAGCATCGATTGGGAGACCATCGAGGCCAGCGTGCGCAAGACCAACAACGTGTTGATCGTCGAGCAGGGCGCGTACGGGACTTCGTACGGCGCCTGGTTGTCCGACGAAATCAATCGGCGCCTGTTCGACTGGCTCGACTCGCCCGTCACGCGAGTCACCGGAAGTGAAGCCAGTCCGGTGATCTCGCGGGTGCTCGAACGTGCCTCCATCGTCTTGAGCTCCGAGGTCGCCGATGCACTCGGCCAGATGCGACGCAACTGGGGCGGTGAACGCTGATGCCCGTCCTGGTCCGAATGCCCGAACTCATCACCGGCATAAGCGAAGCCGTGCTGCTGTCCTGGATGGTGAACGTCGGCGACGTCCTCGAGGAAGGTGCGCCGCTGGCGGAGGTGGAGACCGATAAGGCGGTTGTCGAATACCTTGCCGAGAGCAGCGGCACCGTGGCCGCGCTGCTCGTCCAGCCCGGTCAGCCCGTTCCGGTGGGTGATCCGATCGCCATCTTGGCCGAAGACGGTGAGTCGGTCGCGGACGCGGTGTCGACGACGTCGGCGCAACCCGAGGCGGCATCGGAGGCCGAGGTCCCCGCTCCACCCGACCCCGACGATCCGCCGCAACTGGACGGTGGCACAGCGCCGGCGGCCCCCAACGGGACGCGCCGGTTCGCCACTCCCTTGGTGCGCAAGCTCGCCCGCGAACGCGGCATCGACCTGGCCACCATGCACGGCAGCGGACCGAACGGACGGATCGTCCGTCGCGACCTCGAATCATCCCGCTCGCGCTCCGGATTCCAACGGCGCAGCCGACGCCGAGGCCGAATCAACGACTCCTGCACCCTCCGCCCCGGCACGTGCTCCCGCGCCGTCACCGGTGGACGCCGACCACACCGACGTCGAGCTCACCCCCATGCGCCGCACCATCGCGCGCCGGCTCACGGAGAGCAAGACCACCGTCCCGCACTTCTACCTGGAAGCCGACTGTCGGGTCGACGCACTTCTCGATCTGCGGCGCACGGTCAACGAACACCTGCAGGACCGGCTCTCGCTGAACGACTTCGTCATCAAGGCCGTGGGTCGCGCCTTCGCTTCGGTGCCCGACGCGAACGCCGTGTGGAACGACACCACGATACGACGCTACGAGCGACTCGACGTCGGCGTGGCGGTGTCGATCGACGGCGGACTGGTCACACCCGTCCTCCGCGACGTCGGACGCAAGACAGTGGGCGTCATTGGGTCCGAAACGCGCGACCTGGCGGCCCGCGCCCGGGAGGGCCGGCTCGAACAAGCGGAGCTGGAGGGTGGCTCGTTCTGTATCTCGAATCTGGGGATGTACGGCATCGAGCGATTCGCGGCGATCATCAACCCGCCGCAATCGGGAATTCTGGCCGTCGGTGCCGTCACCCACCGGCCCGTGGTGACCGACGGACAACTGGGCGTCGCGACGGTCATGACGGTCACGTTGTCCGGCGATCACCGAGTGTTCGACGGCGTGCTCGGCGCCCAGTGGCTCACGGCCTTCGTGGCTGCGATCGAGCAACCGATGACGACGTTGCTCTGACACAAGACACATTGATGTGAAACTCGTTCTCTTGAAAGGAGACAACATGAACACCACACCTCGAATCGGGTGGCTGGGGACCGGCCGAATGGGCACCGCGATGGCCACTCAGCTGCTCAAGAGCGGTACTGAACTCACGGTTTGGAACCGCACCTCCACCAAGACGAAGCCGCTGCTGGACCTCGGTGCCCAGCCGGCAGAGACGATCGGTGATCTCAAAAGCTGTGACGTCGTATTCATCACGGTGACCTCGTCGACGGATCTGCTGGCCGTCACGCTCGGTCCCGAAGGGCTCCTCACCGGAGACGGGTTACCGTCCGTCGTGGTGGATTGCTCGACGGTATCGGCGGAGGCGGCCACTCAGGTGCGCGACGAGGCGGTCGCGCTGGGCGTCGGTTTCCTGTCCGCCCCGATCAGTGGAAACCCCGCCATGGTCGCCGAAGGAGGAGCCGCCATCGTGGCCTCGGGACCCGTCGACGTCTTCGAACGGGTCCAACACCACCTTGCCTCGATCGCCCCGACCGTCGTGTACGCCGGGGCGAACGAGGAGGCCCGACTGGTCAAACTCGGCCACAATCTCTTCCTGGGCATGATTACCGAGGCCTTGGCCGAAGTCACCGTGCTGGCCCAGAAGGGCGGAGTCAGCGCAACGGCGTTCCTGGACTTCATCAACGGCTCCGTACTGGCCTCGACCTTCATCCGCCACAAGGGCAACGCCATTCGCGAACACGACTACGCGCCCACCTTCACCTCCGAAAACCTGCGCAAGGACTTCGATCTCGGGCTGGCGGCGGCCCGCACGCTGGAAGTGCCCCTCCCTCTGGCCGCCTCCACCCACCAACTCATCCAGACCGCGATCGGCCACGGCTACCGGGACGACGACTACGTCACCCTCTACGAGGTCGCCGCGCGTGCCGCGGGGCTGACGTCATCGAACGAGTAGGAACACGGGCAGCTCGGTCGGACCGCGCTGTCGCAGATCGACGGGGATAGAGGAGAGACATGGCGCTACCAGGCCTGGTTGGCACTGACCACATCGGCTTCACCGTGCCGGATCTGGAGGAGGCTCATGACTTCTTCGTCCGAGTCCTTGGCTGTACTCACGTCTACACGCTGGGTCCGTTCGAGCACGACGACGACTGGATGCGCGAGCATCTCAACGTCCACCCACGCACGGTGATGCGGCAGCTTCGCTTCTACCGCTGTGGCACCGGGGCGAACTTCGAGGTGTTCGAATACGCGCCCGCCGACGGCCAGTCTCCGATCCCGCGCAACAGCGACCTCGGCGGCCACCACCTCGCGTTCTACGTCCACGACATGGACGCCGCAGTCGATTACCTACGCGCCGAAGGGGTTCGCATCCTTGGCGAACCGACCGCAAGCCGGAACGCGAGCGAAGGACAGCACTGGGTGTACTTTCTGAGCCCGTGGGGCATGCAGCTCGAGCTGGTCAGCTTTCCGAACGGAAAGGCCTACGAGAAGGAGGCCGAGGTGCTGCTGTGGAACCCGAACCATCCGGTGGTTGATGATCGCCACGCAGAGCGGGTCGTTAGGCTCGCTATGTTCCTTTACCAGCGAAACCGATTGGCGCAGTGGAAGTCTGTTGAGCGCCAGCATGCCATAGCCCGTGGCGAACAGTGACTGCATGAGCTCTCCTCGCTCGCGCACCACGGCGAGCGCTTCGGCAAAAGTGAGTGCCCCGCACATGACGGCAGCGGAGATTGCGCCGGTCGAGTGGCCCGCGACGAACGCCGGCGATGACGCGTCGGCGATGATCGAGCGCGCTGTGGCGACCGCCACGATCAGCAGCTGAAGTTGGGCTTTGTCCGAGGTTGTCACGGCCGCTGCGGAGCCGAGGTCGTCGCGCCTGGGTACCCGAAGATGTCCGCTATCCCAAGGGCTCTCAGGCGTCTGAGTACGTGTTCGATCACGGTCTGAGTCATCGCCGTCCTCCGGTCTCGGGTGGAGTCTAGAAAGGCCCGACCATGGTGGCCGCGTTGACAATCCGGTCGAAGTCCGCGGCGGTGATCGCCCCGGAGTCCAACGCGGATTCGCGAAGGGTGCGGCCAGTGCGGTCAGCGTCATGGGCGATGGCCGACGCCTTGTCGTATCCGATGACCGGTGACAGCGCGGTGACCAGCATCAGTGAGCGGTGCACGTATTCGTCTATCTGGTCCTTGTTCAGCTGAACACCGTCGATGCAATAGGTCTGCAGCTTCTCGGCGGCGTCGCCCAGAATCCGCGCCGAGTGCAAGAAGTTATTGATCACGATCGGACGCATCGCGTTGAGTTCGAAGTTGCCCTGTGACCCGGCGAACGCGACGGCGGAATCGTCGCCAAGGACTTGGATGCAGACCATCACCATGGCTTCGCACTGGGTGGGGTTGACCTTGCCCGGCATGATGGAGCTGCCGGGCTCGTTGGCCGGCAGCTTCAACTCGCCGATCCCGGTGCGCGGACCCGAAGCCAGCCAACGGATGTCGTTGGCGACCTTCATCAGCGTGACGGCCAGGCCGCGCAGCGCCGCCGCGGCCGCGACGATGCCGTCCAGGCCGCCCTGGGCCTCAAACTTGTTGGGCGCGGTGACGAACGGTTTGCCTATCAATGAGGCGATCTGGGCGGCGATGTCGGGCCCGAAGTTGTGCGGGGCGTTCAGCCCGGTGCCCACCGCGGTGCCGCCGGCGGCCAGCCGGTACAGCTCGTGTCGTGACGCCGACACCCGGTTGGCCGCGGTGTCGAGTTGGGCCGCCCAGCCCGACCATTCCTGGCCCACCGTCAACGGGACCGCATCCTCCAGATGGGTGCGGCCGATCTTGACGACATCGTGCCACTGCAGGCTTTTCGCGCTGATCGCGCTGTGCAGCGCGCGCACCCGCGGCAACAACCGAGTCTGAATCTCGATCACCGCGGCGATGTGCATCGCGGTGGGGAAGGTGTCGTTGGACGACTGGCCCATGTTCACGTCGTCGTTGGGGTGGATCGGGTCTTTGGAACCCAGTTGCCCGCCGACGAGCTGGATGGCACGGTTGCTGATCACCTCGTTGACGTTCATGTTGGACTGGGTGCCCGAGCCGGTCTGCCACACATACAGCGGGAAGTGCTCGTCGAGGTGCGCCGGCGATCACTTCGTCGCACACGTGGGCGATCAGGTCGGCTTTCCAGCGGGGCAGCCGACCCGCGTCGGCGTTGACGGCCGCGGCGGCCTTCTTGACATACCCGTAGGCGTGATACACCTCCTTGGGCATGCGGTCATTCCCGATCGAGAAGTGGATCAGCGACCGCGCCGTCTGCGCGCCCCAATACCGGTCGGCGGGGACCTCGATCTCACCCATCGAATCGGTCTCACGCCGGGTGCCCGAGGCGTCGATGCCGATGGGGACTTTCAGGATCTTCGGGACCCGTATCGGTTTTCATTTGTCCCGACCGTCGTCGTAGCAGGGCAGCCACATGGTGTCGGCGATGGCTTGCACCAGGTTGTCGGGTTTCTTGGTCGCCACACCGTCGGTGTGGGCGGCGGCGTAGACGGCCTCGGCGACCACCGCTGACAGCGCCCATAAGTTCTTCACATTCGGCAGCAACGCGGCACCAGGTGCGCTCGGATCAGCCTCGGCAGCAACGGCTTTCGCTGCGGCCTCCAGCATGCCCTTGGTGACCCGCTGCGCGCCGGCGACGATGACACCCAGGCCCAAGCCCGGAAAGACCAGGAAGTTGTTGGCCTGCCCGATCTCGAACGTGGTGCCGTTGTACTCGACGGGGTCGACCGGGATGCCGGTCGCCACCAGCGCCCTACCGCCCGACCAGTCCAGCACATCGGCCGGCATTGCCTCGATCTTCTCGGTCGGATTGGAGATCGGGAAGATCAACGGCCGCTCGGTGGATGCGGCCATCGCCTCGATCACGTCGCGGGTGAACGCACCGTGCACCGTCGAGGTGCCCAGCAGGATGGTCGGGGAGGCCATCTTGATGGTCTCGACCAGCCCCACCCGCTCGCTATCGGCGACGCCGAGCTTTTTGCGGTTCTTGGCGTAGGGCGCCTGAAAATCGCGCAGATCGTCCATGTCGTCGAACAGCAACCCTTGCTTGTCGACCAGCCAGACCTGGGCGGTGGCTTGCTCGTGGCTGGCGCCGTCGGCGATCATCGCGTCGCGCAACTGATCGGCGATACCGACCCCGGCGGTGCCGGAACCGAAGACCACCAGCTTCTGCTCGCGCATCGCCCTGCCGGTGACTTTCAACCCCGAGTACACCGCGGCCATCACCACCGCGCCGGTGCCCTGCACGTCGTCGTTGAACACGCAGTAGTCCCGCGAGTATGTGGCGAGGATGTCGCGGGCGTGTTCGGGCCCGAAGTCCTCGAAATGCAGCATCGCGTTCGGGTACAACTCGTGGGCGGTTTCGATGTAGGACCGAATGAATGCGTCGTAGTCGGCGCCGCGGTGCCGGGCGTGGCGGTTCCCCAAATAGAACGGATCGTTGAGCAGGGTTTCGTTGTCGGTGCCGACATCCAGCGATACCGCGATCGTGCGACACGGGTCGACGCCGGCGCCGGCGGTGTAGATCGCCAGCTTCCCGATCGCGATTTGAATCCCGCCGACACCCCAGTCGCCGATGCCGAGGATCTCCTCGGCGTCGCTGCACACGATGAGGTCAACATCGTCGGGTCCCAAACCCAACGTCTGGAAGGATTCGGCGATCTCGTCGGGGCGGTCGATCGACAGGTAAACCCCACGCTGGCCGCAGTATTCATCGGAGTACTGCTCGATGGCGGCCCCGACGGTCGGGTCGTAGACGACCGGCAGCAGTTCGGGCAGGTGCTCGGAAAGCACCTTGAAATACAGCACCTCGTTGCGGTTGTGCACCTGTTCGAGCAGCAGATTACGAGCCAGGTCGGTCGGCAAGCTCTGCAACTGCTGCCACAGCCGCTGTGCCTGGTCTTCGAGCGTGAGGACCGCCGAGGGAAGCCGGCCTGTCAGACCTAACGCGTGTCGCTGTTCGGCATCAAAGGCGGTTCCCCTGTTGAGGCTCGGGGAAGTCAGTGCCTCGGGTATGTGCGGGGTTGACGTATTCATGGCTGGTCACCTTTCTGACGGCGGTCTGGTCTGGGCCGCCACGGCTTCCTCGGTTACTCACTGTTCGGCTGAGACTGAGCAGGCAAACGCGGCAACTGGTCGTGGCGAATTCGCGCCGTGGTGCGGTTACCAACCACGGCTATCAACTGCTTCCGTCGTCAGTACTGCTCGTAGTTCTCATGCAAGCAATCGCCTCCGTTATCCGCGTTGCTGCTCGTGTGCTGAAGTCAACGCGGCCGCCCGCGCACTGATAGCGGCCATGCCATGATTGAGTCACAGCCATATCTTTTGGATATCGTGGTGATATGGATGTCCGGCAGCTGCGGTACGCCTTGGCTCTGGCAGAACACCAGCACTTCGGCCGGGCGGCCGCGGCGGTCGGCATCGCTCAGCCGCCGTTGTCCAAGGCGATCGCTCAGCTGGAAGGCGAGGTCGGCTTCAGGCTGTTTGATCGCACCAGAGAAGGCGTGTTTCCCACCGCGGCCGGCGAGGCTCTGCTGGCCCGGGCGCGTCGCATCGACCAGGAGCTCACCGCGGCCGCCCTCGATGCCCAACGCGCCGCGCGAGGAGAAACCGGCAGCCTGCGCATCGGTTTCATCAGCTCCGCGCTGCTGTCGTTGCTCCCGCCGATACTGCGCAGATTCCGGGCCGAACACCCCGAGGTGCGGCTGCAGTTGCAGGAGATGGTCACGGTGGAAAGCAGCCGGGCCCTGGTGGCCGGTGAACTCGATGTCATCATCTGCCGCGGCGCGCCACGCGGGCGTGGAGTCCAGCAGCTGGTCAGCGTGGCGGTCAGCCGCGACTACCTGATCGGCGTCGTGAGTACCAGCCACCCGTTCGCCGGCCAGCGCCGGATCAGCCTCGATCAGCTACGGCGCCAGCCGGTCGTCATCGCACCGCCTCAGGATGAACCGGCCGTCATCAAGGCGTTGCGCGACGTGCTTCCGGACTTGGGTGCCTGGCCCGGCGTCACCCACGCAGCTAACGCGCAGACCCTCATGGGCCTCGCGGCGTGCGGGTTCGGCGTCGGTCTGGGCCCACAGGACGTGCGCACCGCCCCACGCCCGGATATCTGGATCTGCGATATTCGTCCGCGGGTCGCCCTGCCCAGCCTGACGTTGGCATTCCGATCCGACCACCGCTCTCCGAGCCTGACCGCGCTGCTCGGTGTCGTCGCCCAAACCTGCCCCGTCGCACGCTCTGCGCTGACGCGCCTCATCGCCCAGCAGCCGAGCCCGATCAGCGCCAGTCGGGCCGGACAGGCTAGACCGTCATAGCTTTACCGACTGCCTACACGGCAAGACCTGGTACCCGCTGCCGTTAAGATGTTGCGGGGCTGAGGATTCGACCGCTGACCTACACGCCGCCGGGGCCGCGCGTGACGTACGTCTCGGTATTCGATCTGCGACAACGTCAACCGGGCAGATCCGTTTGCGCAGAGTCTCGAACGCACGTCTTGGGCATCCTTGGCAGCACTTGTTCTCTCGTCGAATGGGTAACGGGCGGCCAAAAAACGTGCGGCGGGCGGGTAACCGGTCGATGATGTCGCCATGGTCCTGTCACGCACCACGCCCGCCGACGCGAACGGCGCCGCCCTGGCGTTGAGCGCCACCGCCCCGCTGCACGACGCGTCGAACAGTCTGCGGAACGCGTTTCCGCCGATCGCCGATTACGGGTTTCTCTCCGACTGCGAGAACACCTGCCTGATCTCCTCCAGCGGGTCGGTGGAGTGGCTGTGTGCGCCCCGCCCCGATTCGCCGAGCGTGTTCGGCGCCATCCTCGACCGCGGTGCGGGCCACTTCCGGATCAGCCCGTACGGGGTGTCGGTGCCGGCCGCCCGCCGCTATCTCCCGGGCAGCCTGATCCTGGAGACCACGTGGCAGACCCACACCGGATGGATGATCGTGCGCGACGCACTGGTCATGGGACCCTGGCACGACCTCGACACGCGGTCACACACCCACCGCCGCATCCCGACGGACTGGGATGCCGAGCACATCCTGCTGCGTACGGTGAAATGTGTCAGCGGCACAGTCGAATTGGTGATGGACTGCGAGCCGTCGTTCGACTACCACCGCAACACTGCCAGCTGGGAGTACTCGGCCAGTGGCTACGGGGAGGCAGTGGCGATGGCCAAGGACAACCCCGACGCCCATCCGACGCTGCGTCTGACGACCAACCTCCGGATCGGGTTGGAGGGCCGTCAGGCCCGGGCCCGGACACGACTGACCGAGGGCGACGACGTCTTCGTCGCATTGAGCTTCTCCAAGAAGAACGCCCCGCCCCATACCTACGAGGAAGCCTCCGAGAAGCTGTGGAAGACCAGCGAGATGTGGCGGCAATGGATCAACATCGGCGACTTCCCCGATCACCCGTGGCGGTCATACCTGCAGCGCAGCGCGCTCACCCTGAAGGGTCTGGCCTACGCACCGACGGGCGCGCTGCTCGCGGCGAGCACGACGTCGCTGCCGGAAACCCCTCAGGGCGGACGCAACTGGGACTACCGCTACTCGTGGATCCGCGACTCCACCTTCGCGCTGTGGGGTTTGTACACCCTTGGCCTGGACCGTGAGGCCGATGACTTCTTCTCCTTCATCGCCGACGTCTCCGGAGCCAACACCGATAACCCGCATCCGCTGCAGGTGATGTACGGCGTCGGAGGGGAGCGCAGCCTCGTCGAGGAGGAGCTGAACCACCTTTCCGGCTATGACAATTCGCGTCCAGTGCGCATCGGCAACGGCGCGTTCGACCAGATGCAACACGACATCTGGGGCAGCATGCTGGATTCGGTGTACCTGCACGCCAAGTCGCGCGAGCAGATCCCCGAGGCATTGTGGCCGGTGCTGAGGAGCCAGGTCGAAGAGGCCATCGCGCACTGGCGCGAACCGGACCGCGGCATCTGGGAGGTGCGCGGCGAGCCGCAGCACTTCACCTCGAGCAAGATCATGTGCTGGGTCGCACTCGACCGCGGGGCGAAGCTGGCCGAGCTACACGGCTGGACCAGCGAAACCTCACAGTGGCGCGCCATCGCCGAGGAGATCAAGGCCGACGTCCTGGCCAACGGCGTCGACTCCCGTGGCGTGCTGGTCCAGCGCTACGGCGACGACGCGCTTGACGCCTCACTCTTGCTCGCGGTGCTGACCCGGTTCCTGCCGTCCGACGACCCGCGGATTCGCGCCACCGTGCTGGCGATCGCCGACGAGCTCACCGAGGACGGTCTGGTGCTGCGCTACCGGACCCACGAGACCGACGACGGACTGGCCGGCGAAGAGGGCAGCTTCACCATCTGCTCGTTCTGGCTGGTCTCGGCCCTGGTCGAGATCGGCGAATTCAGCAGAGCCAGGCACCTGTGCGAGAAGCTGCTGTCGTTCGCCAGCCCGCTGCAGCTCTACGCCGAGGAGATCGAGCCCCGTACCGGCCGCCATCTCGGCAACTTCCCACAGGCGTTCACCCACCTGGCGCTGATCAACGCCGTCGTCCACGTCATTCGCGCCGAGGACGAATCGGACAACTCCGGGGTGTTCCAGCCGGCCAACGCGCCGACGTGATGCCGCCGCCGATCGCACGATACTTAGCTGATATAATTAATTCGTGAGCAGAACCGAAAACGACACCTGGGACATCACGGAGAGCGTGGGCGCCACCGCGCTTGGCGTGGCTGCCGGCCGCGCCGCCGAGACGAACAGCGACGACCCGCTGATCCGCGACCCGTATGCGCAGATGTTCCTGGACGCAGCGGGCGATGGCATTGCGAATCTGTATGCGCGCGAAGAGGACATCCCGCCCGAGCTCACCGAGATCGACCCGCGGATGGGCGAGCGCATGCAGGCGATGAGGGGCTACATCGCGTGCCGCACATTGTTCTTCGACGAGTTCTTTCTGTCCGGCGCCCGAGACGGGATCAGGCAAGCCGTGATCCTCGCCGCAGGCCTGGACGCGCGAGCCTGGCGGCTGGACTGGCCCGCGGGCAGCGTGGTCTACGAATTGGATCAACCCAAGGTGCTCGCCTTCAAGGACGCGACGCTGGAGTCCCACGGCATTTCGCCCGCGACGACGCATGTCGGCGTACCCGTCGATCTACGCCACGACTGGCCCGCAGCACTGCGCGCCGCCGGATTCGACCCCGCACTGCCGACCGCATGGTCGGCCGAGGGGCTGTTGCCCTACCTCACCGCCGACGCGCAGGACCTGCTCTTCGACCGGATCGCCAGCCTCAGCGCGCCGGGCAGCCGGGTCGCGGTGGAAGATTTCACCAACGACTTCTTCAGCGCAGACAGCTTCGCGCGGCGGGAGGCGCTGATGCAGCGGTATCGCGAAGTGGCCGCGAAACTTGGCAGGCCGGAGGTCGCCGCCTCCGGGAACCTGCTCTACGAGGAAGAACGCAACGAGGTCGTCGACTGGCTCACGGCGCACGGCTGGCAGGCGACGGGAGTGAGTGCACAGGATCTGATGGCACGCAATGACCGCCACGTGCCCGCAGACCTCGAGGACGCCACCCTGCAAAGCGTGTTCGTCGAAGGTCGGTTGACCTGACGAAGGTGCCCTCGACCACGCCCTTTGCCCACCTAGGGTGTAGTGTCGGGGGTGCTGGTACTCACCAGCCCATCCGGAATGGCTCAGCTACTCACGCTGATTTGCCCGAGCATCCGCTCACGCCGGACAAACGTGGCAACCGCCAGTCGGGATAATTTTGAATGCTCCATCGTTGGTTCAGCCGTTGATTGCTCCCTTTGGGATGCAACACTTTTCGTACGTCCCGAGCTTTGGGATCCTCAGCACGCACCCGCCGACACTATGCGGGCTCGCGACGTTCAGCGCTGCCCTGGGCGAGGGGTTGGCAGCCAAGGGCGCCACGGTCCGCGTGGTGCGCATCGCCGACGGTGACGTCTCCGCGAAGCCCGACGTCGTCGGCGAGCTCGTCAACGGAGAGCCTTCGTCCGTACGCGCGGCCGCCGAACTGTTGAACCACAGCGACGTCGCGATCATCCAGCACGAGTACGGCATCTACGGCGGGCCCGACGGCGACGAAGTCGTCCAGATCATGGAGAACCTGCGCGTCCCGTCCATCGTGATCGCTCACACGGTGTCCAATGATCCGACGCCACACCAACGTTCGGTGCTCGAACGGGTCGTGGCGCTGGCCGATCACGTGGTCGTGATGTCCGACGCCGCGCTGCAGCGTCTGTGCGCCGGCTTCGCGGTCGATCGCGACAAGGTCGTCACCATCCCGCACGGTGCCGCGCTCCCCAGCACCGCCGCCGTGAAGCCTCCGAGTCGACCCACCATCCTGACGTGGGGCCTGCTCGGACCGGGCAAGGGCATCGAGCGCGTCATCGACGCGATGGCCACGCTGCGCAACCTGCCCAGTCGGCCGCACTACCTGATCGCCGGCCAGACCCACCCCAAGGTGCTCGCCGCCGAGGGGGAGGCCTACCGCGAAGCCCTCATCACACGGGCCAAGCGCGTCGGCGTTGCCGACCTCGGTGTCCTTCGACGCGGTGTACCGCACCCCCGAAGAGCTCACGACGTTCGTCCAGAGCGCCACCGTCGTCGTCCTGCCCTATGACTCGAAGGACCAGGTCACCTCCGGAGTGCTGGTCGACTCCCTCGCCAGCGGCCGGCCCATCGTCGCCACCGCCTTCCCCCACGCCGTCGAAATGCTCGGCAGTGGCGCGGGCACCGTCGTCGCTCACGATGATCCCGACGCACTGGTCGCAGCACTGAGCCGACTTCTGACCGATCCGCACGCCGCCGACTCCATGGCCACCCAAGCCCGTGGGTTGGCCCCGACGGTCGCCTGGCCCGTCGTCGCCAACGCCTACGTCGCCGTGGCGCAACAGGCGCTGGCCGCCCGATCGACACTGGCATGACCGCCCCCGCGCCCAACCCGGTGTTCGCCCATCTGTTTGGAATGACGGACCACCGCGCCACCTTCGAGCATGCGTTGCTCACCGAACCCCGCCGCGAGCATGGCTACTGCACCGACGACATGGCCAGGGTGCTCGTCGTCACCACCCGCGAGCCCGACGCACCGGGCCCCGTGAAGGGCCTCGCAGGCAAGGCCTTGCAGTTCTTGAACGACGCCCAGTCCTACAGCGGCGACTGTCGCAACCGGATGGACAGGGCGGGAAACTGGACCGACAAACCCACCACCGACGACCACTGGGGCCGCTGCATCTGGGGGCTCGGCACGGCCGCCGCCCACAGCAGCGTGAGCCTGGTACGCCGACTGGCCGTGATCCAGTTCGAGCGTGCCGCCAAGGCCAGGTCGCCCTGGCCGCGGGCGATGGCGTTCGCCGCCGTCGGCGCCGCCGAACTCCTGAGCTTCGAGCCCGAGAACGCCTTGGCCTTGCGACTGCTCACCGACTACGCCGGCACCGTCGCGAGACCCACGGACAAGTCCGAATGGCCCTGGCCCGAGCCACGACTCACCTACGCGAATGCGATTCTGCCCGAGGCGATGATCGCCGCGGGCGTCGCGCTGGAAGACCCGGATCTCAAACAACGTGGCCTGGATCTGCTCGAGTGGCTGCTCGACTACGAAACGGCCGACGGGCACCTGTCGCCCACCCCCGTGGGCGGCCGGGGACCGCAGGACAGCCGGCCCGCCTTCGACCAGCAGCCGATCGAGGTGGCCACCCTGGCCGACGCCTGCGCACGCGCCGCCGCCGCCGATCCGCGGGCGATCTGGCCCGAGGGCATCCGGTCCGCGGCTGCCTGGTTCCAGGGCGACAACGATTCCAACCTGCCCATGTGGGACCCGGAGACCGGTGGGGGATACGACGGGCTGCTCGCCGACTCCGTCAACCTCAACCAGGGTGCGGAGTCGACTCTGGCCGTGATCTCCACACTGCAACACGCGCAGCGCTTTTCGCCCGTCCCGCAATGACTCTGACCTACGCCGGGCTCGTCACCCGCAGCCCGCAGCGGGTCGCGGCCAACCCGGCGCGGGTGATCACGCAGCTCTTCGTGCCCGGCCAGGAGGGCTTCGAACTTCAGGAGTCCCGCGCGGGAGTGGTGCTCGCGCGCATCCTCGCCCTCACCGACGACGACGTTCGTTCGTCCCTGGACGACGTCATCGAACCGCTTCGACGCACGCCACCGCGACCTCGCGGGCACGTTTCGTCGGCACGCCCACCTGCTCGCCGACCGCCTCGATCCCGAGATTCAGCTCTCCGATACGCGAATGCTGTTGCTGGGAGCCACTTTCACCAGCGAGTACGCCATCGAGGGGGCGGCACTGTGCAACCCCAGCATCGTGGCCCACCCCGACCAGGCCGACACGGCGGCGGGCAGTCTGCGCTTCGTGATGAGCGTGCGGGGGATCGGGGAAGGCCATCGCTCGTCCATCGGGTTCCGCACGGGGGTCGTCGACACCGCGGGCCGGGCCACGATCGACGAACCCGCACCCTTCGCCGGCACCGGACGCGTCTCGGGCGCGCTGCTCGACGCAGCGGTGTTCCGCGGCGAACTCGGCCGCGTCGGCAATGCGGGCGAGGCCGCGAACTACGTCTTCGACGCGCTCGGCGACCGCTTCACGCGAGCCGACCTCGACGAGCGACTCGACGATCTCCGGGCCAATCTGAGCACCCGTGGACACGGGGAACGCACGGTCGCGCTGATCCGCACGATCGCCGCACGCTTCTACGCCGTCGAATTCCCCAGCGACACTTCACTTTCCGAGCGCGTGCTGTGGCCTGCGATGGACGCCGAGCAGGCCGGCATGGAGGACGCCCGGTTCGTCCGGTTCGTCGACGACGACGGGTCGGTCACCTACTACGCCACCTACACCGCCTACAGCGGATCTCGCATCAGCCAGCAACTGCTCGAGACCAACGACTTCCGGTCCTTCACCTCCCGGCCGCTCGTCGGCAAGGCCGCGGCCAACAAGGGCCTGGCGCTGTTCCCCCGGCGCATCGACGGTCGGTACGCCGCCATGTCGCGGTCGGACCGCGAGACCAACACCGTCGCCTTCGCCGACCATCTGGCGGTCTGGACGAGCGCGTCGCCCTGCCAGAAGCCGACCGAGGCGTGGGAGGTGCTCCAACTCGGCAACTGCGGTCCGCCGATCGAGACCGACGCGGGGTGGCTGGTGCTTACCCACGGCGTCGGGCCCATGCGGACGTACAGCATCGGCGCGCTCCTGCTCGACCTCGACGATCCGACGCGGGTACTCGGCCGGCTACGACGCCCGCTGCTCAGCCCCACCCCCGACGAGCAGAACGGCTACGTGCCCAACGTCGTCTACTCCTGCGGCGCGCTCGTCCACGCCGACACTCTGGTGATTCCCTACGGGATCGGCGACGGCGCCATCGGCATCGCGACCGCGCCGCTACCTGAGCTGCTGGCCGCGATGGCCCAGTAACCAGATCGCCCGAGATGAGGTCACGATGAGAAGGTCCAAGGACGGAACGCACAATCCGCTCGGCGAGTACGTCCTACACGTAGGTGTGGGATTCGTCGCCAAGGAACGTCCGCACGTGCTGGAGGCGTTGGCGACGCTTGGGCCGCACCTAGGCCGGTGGGACCCGCATGACGTCAGTCTCGAAGTGTCGCTGCAGGACCGCGGCCGCAAGAATCAGCGCGTCACGCTGCGGACGACCTTGCCGGGCCTCACGCCCCTGGTAGCGGTGGCCGACAACCCCGACATCACGCGCGCGCTCAATGACGCCAAGCACGAACTGATCCGGCAGCTCGAACACCAGAAGTCGACGCGCGAGCCCATGCACAACCGCAAGCTCGGGCACGACACGATCCGCCACCCAGGCACCTCGGGGCCGGTCCAGCAGACTCAGCGCGGAACGTAGACACGACACTTCCTCGTCCACCAATCGGGGGACATGGGTTTCCTCCGGTGCAGTGACCGGTTGGCGGACATACATCTTCTTCGTGCTGCGACACAGTTATCTCATCGCCGGAACGCACCGGCCGAGAAACTTAAAAGCGCAAGCACACAAGGAGATTGACATGAACGCCCTCAACCGCCGCTTCGCCGCCGGCACCGCCCTGCTCGCCGCGCCCGCCCTGATCGCCCTGGGCACCGCCGGCGCCAGCCACGCCGACACGATCGGCCGTTACAACATCCCCACGGTCAGCGCCCAGGTGCAGCACCAGGCCTTCCAACACCAGACCAACGCGACGAAGCGCGTCACCACCGACCTCGTCCGCTGCCGGCACCACGGCCCCCACCGCAACCGCTGCCGGTAAAGCGACCCCCGGCCGTCGCAGGCAAATCGAGGTACTAACGTCGAAGGCACCGACGACGGAGGTTCGCATGGCCGCGCAAATACCCTTGGTCGACTATCTGGTGCTCGACGGCGACGAACCGCACTTGGTCGCACAGGAGTGCACGGGCTGCGGCGCACGATACTTCGACCGACGCAACGCGTGCGCCAACTGCTTTGCCACCGAGTTCAAGCCCGTGCCGATCGCCACCGAGGGCACGGTGCGCGCGTTCACGATCGTCGCCTTCGCGGCACCGGGTATCCCCACTCCGTTCGTGGCGGCCGTGGTCGATTGCGGCGGCACCCACGTCCGCGCCAATCTCATCAACGTCGAGCCCGACGCCGACCACGTCCGCGACGGCATGGCGGTACGGCTTGCCACCCAGTCGATTGGCGCCGATTCCGAAGGCACCGAGGCGATCGGGTTCGGCTTCGAGCCCGTCGGCTGACGAACACCCCACCACGCCTCTACCGAAGGAGCATCGACGATGAGCGCCAGCGACGAAGTCTGGATCCTGGGGATCGACATGACCAAGTTCGGCAAGCACCCCGACCTCGACATCGTCGACCTGGCCGCGCAGGCCGCGACGGGTGCGCTGACCGACGCCGGAGTGACGATGCGAGACATCGGCGTGATCGCCGCGGGCAACCTGATGAACGCGAATGCCGGTATCGGGCAACAGCTTCAGAAACAGATCGGCCAGACCGGCATCCCCGTCTACAACGTCGCAAACGCGTGCGCGACCGGTGCCACCGCGCTGCGGACCGCCATCATGGCGGTGAAGGCCGGCGAGGTCGACTACGGTCTGGCGGTCGGCGTCGAGAAGCTTTCCGGCGCAGGCCTGCTCGGCGGCGGTGGCACGAAGAAGAAGGATGCCGACACCTGGACTCCGGCAGGCCGTTACGGCGCGGTCGCGCCGATCGACGGCCGGATCGGCACCGAGACCATGCCCGGCGTCTTCGCCCAGATCGGCATGGAGTACGGGCACAAGTACGGCGGCACCAGCTTCGAGTTGTTCGCCAAGATCAGCGAGAAGAACCACGCCCACTCCACGCTGAATCCGCTTGCGTCCTACCAGAAGCGGTTCACGCTGGAGCAGATCATGAACGACGTCATGATCGCCTATCCGAACACACGCGCAATGTGTTCGGCCAACTGCGACGGCGCCGCGGCGGCGGTCGTGTGCAGCGGGGAGACACTGAAGTCACTGTCGCTCGAACAGCGCCGGCGGGCGGTGAAGGTGGCGGCGTCGGTGCTGACCACCGACCCGTACGAAGAGGGCTGCCAGGTCCTGCCGAACGTCAACACGCTGACCCGCAAGGCCGCCGCCATCGCCTACGAGCAGGCCGGCGTCGGCCCCGGCGAGCTCGATCTCGTCGAGCTGCACGACTGCTTTGCGACCGCCGAACTCGTCCACTACGACAACCTGATGCTGTGCGAGGAGGGCGGTGCCGCCGACTTCTTCAACTCGGGTGCCACCTGGCGTGACGGCTCGACGCCGGTGAACGTATCGGGCGGCCTGGAGTCGAAGGGCCATCCGATTGCGGCCACCGGCATCGCCAACATCTGGGAGGTCTGCCACCACCTGCGCGGTGAGGCCGGCGACCGTCAGATCGCGAATGCGAAAGTGGGCCTCGCCCACGTCATTGGACTCGGTTCCGCCTGCGGCGTGCACATCCTGGAAAGCTCCGCGGCCTAGCCCGAAACTCAGCCCCACTGCGCAAAGTAGGGGCGGGCGGGCTTGCTCTTCTCGACCAGGATGAAGACCACGCCCCACGGGTCGACGAACCACGTCGTGCGCACGTTGGCGACGTCGGCGATGCCCTCGACGAGGAAGCGCACGCCCTTGCTCTCCAGATCCGCTCGGGTGGCCTCGATGTCCTCGCAGATCAGTCCGACGTGCGACAGACCGGGATCGGCCAGGCCGGCTCGCGCGTTCCCGTCGCCGTCGTCGTCGGCGAGGTACTCGATCACTTCGAGCACGCGGTCACCGTCGGGGCCGAACCCGACGATCGCCGCCTTCATCCTCGGGTCGGGTAGCAGCTCGCCCATGTCGTCGCGGATCGTGTCGTCGTCCATGACATAGGGCGGTGACAAAACCGTCATGCCGAGCACGTCGCGATAGAACGCCACGGCCGCGTCGCAGTCCTGAACGCACACGCCGCTGTGCGCAAGTCCGGTAATCATGTTCTCGATCGTGCCACGACAACTACCCGCCGCAGGCGTCATCATTTGTTGACGCGTCCCAGCCACTACCTAGGCAACTCCTGGGCGACGTGGCACCATCGCGCAGGTGACCAGCAGTCCCACCGCGGCACAGCACCTGCGCGACCTCAAGCTGCTGCGCCGCGTCCGCGACAGGATGGACCGCGAGTACGCGCAGCCCCTGGACGTCGAGGCCCTCGCCCGCGGCGTGAACATGTCCGCCGGGCACCTGTCCCGTCAGTTCCGGCTGGCGTACGGCGAGTCGCCGTATTCGTATCTGATGACGCGGCGCATCGAGCGCGCGATGGCCCTGCTGCGCCTCGGCGACCTGTCGGTCACCGAGGTCTGCTTCGCCGTCGGCTGCGCGTCACTGGGCACCTTCAGCACCCGTTTCACCGAACTGGTCGGGATGCCGCCGAGCGCGTATCGGGACAAGGCAGCCGGCGCGACGGACGGGATACCGCCGTGCGTCCAGAAACAAGTGACCAGACCGATCAGGAATCGAGAAGCGTCCGTCACCGCGCTGCCCCTAGCGTGATCGCCATGGACATGACGATCAATGCGAGTTTCCTCCCGCACGAAGACCCCGAAGACTCCTTGGCGTTCTATCGCGACGCTCTCGGCTTCGAAGTCCGCAAGGACGTCGGCTACAACGACATGCGCTGGATCACCATCGGGCCCGCGGGCCGGCCCGACATGAACATCGTCCTGACGCCTCCCGCCGCGGACCCCGGAGTCACCGACGAGGAGCGACGCGTCATCACCGAGATGATGGCCAAGGGCACCTACGCCAGCATCATGCTGGCCACCACCGACCTCGACGCCGTCTTCGAACGAGTGCAGGCCAGCGGCGCCGAAGTCATGCAAGAGCCCACCGACCAACCCTGGGGCGCCCGCGACTGCGCCTTTCGCGATCCCGCGGGCAACACCGTCCGCATACAGGAATTGCCCTGAGGCGCTCGGCGGTCGCAGCCGCGACTCCTTGACGCGGCAGTGGGATTGCGCGGCGGGATTGCCGATATCACGGGCCGCCACGGCTCCCGCGAAACGCGGCTGGCAAACCGATGAGTCGTTCGACGGCGTCGTTACCGCTATGGTTTATCCGGATCGACGACGAGAGGAAAGAGATACGTGAAGTCCCGACCCGACGCCGCGGATCCCGCTGACATCGCCAGAAAGCTTGCCGCCGCTCCTGGACTGAAGGTGCCACCCCAAGCGGAATGGATCCTGGATCCCGACGGCCGGATATTGGACATGATCTGGCCAGGGATGACCTTTGCCCGCAAGCTGCGCAACTTCGTCGGAATGGTCTTGTTCAACATGATCGTCACCTACATTCCGTCGCACACGATCCGGCAGAACTTCCTGCGGTTGTTCGGGGCCACCATCGGCAAGGGTTCGACGATCATGCGGGGCACCACTGTCTACGACGTGGAATTCTTGACGATTGGCAACGACTCGGCGATCGGCTTCCGGTGCTTTCTGGATTCCCGTGGCGGGATCTACATCGGAGACAACGTCTCGATCGCCAGCGACACCCAGATCCTCGGCGGTGGCCACGACATCAATCACCCCGACTTTCCCCCCGTTCCCATTCCGACCGTCATCGAGGACTACGCCTGGATCGCCAGTCGCGCGATGATCCTTCCCTGTCACATTCACCGCGGTGCGGTGGTGGCCGCGCAATCGGTGGTCAACAAGGACGTCGCTGAACTCGACGTCGTCGGTGGCGTGCCTGCCAAGGTGATCGGCAAGCGGGATCCCGACGCACTGCAGTACAGCGGCCGCTTTCGAATGCTCTTCTTCTGATGTTGGACCGACAGCGCCACAGTGTCTGAGGTGTCCACGCCGGAGGACCCCCCGAAAGCTGCCCAGAGCAACGCCTCGAAGACCCTGTTCGCCGCGGTGTGGATGTACGGCGGCCGCGGCGTCGGCATCCTGTGGACGCTGGTGCTGGTAGGGCGCTTCGGTATCGCCGATTACGGCTTGTACGGCATGGGATTCGCGCTGTCGGCGGTGGTGGGACCTCCGCTCGATCAGCCATTCATGGTCCGCGCGATGCGGGAGTCCACGAAGCGCTTCCTGGCCGAGCGCACGGCGCGATACCTGGTCGGGCTCACCTTGGCGGGGATCGGCGTCGCGCTCATCGACGTGAACTACATCGCGTGGTCTGGACTGGTCGTCGCCGGCGGCGAAATCGCGTACAACGCGTGGCTGAGCCAGTCCGTCCGCGATGGCCATCCGCAGCGCTACTGGCGGGTCGACACCATTCGGCGAACGGTCAGCGTCGCCCTGGCCTGCGTCTACATGTTCGGCGCACCCCATCCGACCCTCGTCGGCGCGACCCTGATCTATTGCGCCCAGTACCTCTTCGTCTTCGTCGTCGGTGGCGTGCAGGTATGGGGGCACCGTCCGGGGATACCCGGGCCGCTCAAGGTGATCGCGGCATTGATCGGCGAAATGCTGGGGATGTGCCTCTACCTTCAGGGCGACGTCCTGCTGCTGGGTTTTCTCACCAACAACACGACCGTCGGCTACTACCGGCTCACGGTGACGGTGGCGGTTGCACTCGCCGCGGTCGGGCAGGCGTACGGCATGACCTTCCACGAGCCGCTACGGCTCAGCGGCGGAGACCCGTCCGCCGGTCCGCCGCTGCGCAATACGCTGGTCATCAGCGGCGGCACCGGGCTGCTCGTCGCCATCACCGGGATCGTGCTGTTCTTCACGCCCGCTCCCACCGAGCTGGCGGTGGCGATGCTCATCATGGCCGGCTTCTGCGCCATGCGGACGATGATTTCGATTCTGCAGGTGATCCTCTACGCCCAGCGGCGCGACTTCATCCGGCTGGTCGCCAACCTCGGGCTGGTACCGGTCAAGCTGGGGCTGGTCGCCCTATTGGCCTTCGCCGGGGCGGTCGGCGCATCGATCGCGGCCGTCATCACGGACGCGACGATCCTGGCCATTTATTTGATGGCGATCTATCGGCCGAGAGCGAAGCCCAAACCCGACGACGACGGCGCGGCGGTGAACACCGAGCCGTAAGTCTGGCGGCGGGTCGTCGCTACTGCAGCACGTAGCGGTACGAGGGAACGGTCACCATGCCACCGGAAACCTCCGTCGCGTCGCGCGGCGAATCCGGTGATTGGCGTGACCGATCCACGTACACCAGAAAAGCCATGAAGATCCCGAACGCCGACACACTCTGCGGAATGTCCACGACGGGATGGTCGAGGTTCAGGGCGATGACACAGAACGAAATGAAAACGCCGCCGTAGATCGCAGCTGGCAACGAGTCGGAGCGCAACGCCCGCCAACCCATGATGCAGCCCATGACGATGACCGCGAGGAACACCAGGCCCACGATGATCCCGCCGCGATAAATTGCGATCAACGGGGAGTTGGACACGTAGTTCAACTGAAAGGCAAGGGCGCCGTCGACGAATTCCTTTCGACCCCATCCGAGCCCGAACGTCCAGTGACCCGACATCGTGTCCGGGAATGCGGCCAACGACCTCCACCGATCCTGGGCTCCGGTGTCTTCGCTGCCGAAGGTGTTCGAGAGACGGGTGCGAACGGCGGGCACCGCCAGCGCGGCAGCCGCGATGATCGCGAAGGAGCTCAGCATGATCAGGCGAGTGCGGGCGCGCATCGTGTGGAAGATCATCACCAGAATGACCCCTGCCACGACGCTGACGATCGCCGCTCGACTCAGGGTCAGGCAGATGGCCGCGGCAAGGATGGCCGTCACGACCACGCGCAACTTGCCCTTGAGCAGAACGATGGCCATCACCAGCGCGGGCACCAATCCGATGCCGGCGACGTTCGGGTCAACCCACGTCGCGCCGAGCCTGGTGAACGTTGCTTCTCCCTCGGCGTTGGCTGCGAATCGGCCGGTGGCCTCGCGGTCGTAGTCGAAGATGTGCAGCAACTTGATGAGCCTGTGATTCGGATCCGCAACCACCTGTGCGATGCCGAAAAGCGCGTTGGCCGTCGCGGCGTAGACGTAGATGCGTCCGAAGCGCGCCAGGTTCTCTCGCGACAGCCGCAATACCGCGATCATCACCGCCGTCGCGATGATCCACCTCACGAAAGCGGTCACGTCGATGAGGCCGCGTGCGGTGAACACCAGCGAAAGGCCCGAAACGAGGATCAGCAGTACGACGGCCTTCTCCAGTGGATGGAAGGGCACGCCGTGCGACTGGTGCACGATGGCGGCGAGCACCGCTCCCGCGGCGAACGGCAGATAAAGAGGGATGTGGACGCCGGGAAAGTATCCGAACGGCAGCGCGCCCAGCACCAGGGCGAAGCCCCAGTACAGCCACAGTGGGTGGCGAAGGCCGACGTAGATGCTGACGATCAGTGCGAGCACACCCGCCACGGCGAGCTTCACGCTGAGACTGCCTCCGACGGCCAGAGCCGCGACGACCGGGCAAACCAACGCGATAGCGATGCCAGCAACGACCTCAGTCCGCGAGCTCATCCCAAGTGTCACGCCGTCCATCCTCGCACTGTGTTCGCTGAATGCAACAATTGGCTCCGCGGCGACAATGTGCGTGTCGCTGCGAGGCCAGCTACTTGCTAGTCGTGCGGTGCATGACCAAGTCCCATAGAGATTAGCTGGGAACTCCTCGACGGTTCCTGTGAACGTCGGCAGGCCCGCCGTCCGTTAGCAATCACTGTGGCGGCTGATCAGCTACTTTCGAGCCTCGCGCTAATCTTGTCGACGATGACGCACCGCATAATCACCATCGGCGTGTTGGTGTGTGCGGTTGTGGCGATCGCGTTCTCCACCGCGGGATGCGAGAAGCCCGATGTGACGGCTACTGGCGCGCACACCTCGGAGGCAACCGCCGGCGTGCACTTGAACGGCGATTTCAGCGGGTCCGGTCCTGGAACGTTGTTGTCGGCGGAGACATTGCCGACGCTGGACCGACGGCTCTGGTCGGTGACGTCGCTTGCGGCCCGCATTACCTACACGTCCACCAACGCATTCGACGGCACGACGCAGGTCTCCGGAACGGTCTTCGTCCCGCAGGGAACGCCTCCCGATGGGGGTTGGCCGATCGTGGCGTACGGCCATTCGACGACGGGCATTCAAACCGAATGCGCGCCGTCCCTCGACTCGATGTTGCTCAATTTCGTGGGGCCGATCTCGGGCCTGGTGCAAGCCGGCTACGTGGTCACGATGACCGACTACCAAGGGCTTGGCGTCGACCAGTGGCGCCATCCGTACCTGGATTCGACGGCGCTTGGCTACAACATCATCGATTCGGTGCGGGCGGCTCGCAAACTCGTCCCCGAGGCCTCGGACCGATGGCTGGCACTCGGCACGAACGAAGGTGCACAAGCGGCGTGGGCGGCCAACGAACTGGCGACCGACTATGGCGGGGGGCTGAACCTCGTCGGCGCGGTCAGCGTGTCACCCCCCGCCGATATCACCGGCTTCGCGGACGCTGCGGCAGCGGGCACGCTCACTGCTCAACAGATGCCGGTGCTGCAGTGGATCCTCGCCTCGCTCAAGGATGAATACCCCGACCTCAACCTCGACGACTACCGGCGGGGCATCGTCGCCGACAAGTGGGACGTGTTGTCGGCGTGCCGCGGGCAGGCAGCCGAAGAACGCGCGAAGATCGTGGGTCAATTGACTCCGGACGAGATGCAACCCAGCAGCCCCGCCGCCGTGGACACCCTCCGCGGGTACTTGGAGAAGTCCAGCTTGCCGCAAGGGCCGACAGCGGCCCCGATGCTCGTAATGTACGGGGGGAACGACGCTTTGATCCCGCCGGCATGGACGGATCAGGCACTCACCAAGGCGTGCCGGATGGGCGACGTCATCCAAATTTGGCTCCAACCCGACCAAGGGGACGGTGAGATCGACGCCTCGGGGGCGGATGCGTGGATCAACGCCCGTTTCAACGGCGGCCCCGCGCAGAATGACTGCCCGTCGCGCATCGCCGACCAATAGCAGTTCACGAACCTCGGTACGCTTTGCCATATGCCTCACGACTGGCTCGGTGTCGCCCATGCCTAGCGAGGTGACTCTGTCCGCTCAGCCCATCTCGTTGCTTGATGGCTGGGTACCGATCACCGTGCAGGTCATCGCCGTTGCAACACTCGTGCTGGCGATCGGATGGCGTACGGGCCGCTGGCGTCTGCTCTGGGTGCCGGCGTTCCTCGTGTTCGGTGCCGTAGTTGCGGTGGCCACGAACTGGTATCTGGGGTTCGCTGGCATGTCCGGTGAAACCATGCCGCCACCGTTGTGGATTTGGATTGCGCTGACCGGGTTGGCCGTTGGAGTGCTGGCCTTCGGGTGGCGGGACATTCGATGGTGGCAGCGCGGCGTGTCCGTGCTGGCCGTGATCCTGTGTGTGGTGTGCGCGGGGTCGGCCGTCAACGTCTGGACGGGATACGCCCCGACGGTGCAGGCCGCCTGGGGTCACCTCACCGGCGGGGTGCCGGGCGAGACGACCGACGAGGCGTCCGTTGCGGCGATGCAGGAGCGGGGCGACAAGCCGGCGGAGGGCACCGTCGTCACGATGACGACCCCCGACGACGCGTCGGGGTTCAAGCACCGCGATGAATACGTCTACTTGCCGCCCGCCTGGTACGCCACCAACCCTCCACCGAAGCTGCCGGCGGTGATGATGATCGGCGGCGAGTTCGGCAGCGCCGCCGACTGGATGAACAGCGGCGATGCAAAGAAGACGATCAACGATTTCGCGGCCAAGCACGGGGGAGTGTGCCCCGGTGCTGGTGTTCGTCGATACGTCGGGCTCGTTCACGAAGGACACCGAGTGCGTGAACGGCGTCCGTGGAAATGCCGCCGACCATCTGACCAAAGACGTCGTGCCCTATGTGATCTCACATTTCGGGGTGAGCTCGGATCCGGCGAATTGGGGCGTCGCCGGCTGGTCGATGGGTGGCACGTGCGCGGTGACGTTGACGGCGAAGTACCCGGAATTGTTCAGCACGTTCGTCGGCATCGACGGCGACGTGTCCCCGAATGCCGGCTCGAAGGACCAGACGGTCTTCCGGCTGTTCGGCGGCGACGAGCAGGCCTGGGAATCGTTCGACCCGACCACCGTGATGAACGCCCACGGTCCCTACACCGGAGTGGCTGGGTGGTTCTCGGTGTCGGATCCCAACGTCCCAACCGTGTACCGCGACGGAACGGTCGGTGTCGGCGCGCCGACGGGTCCGAGCCCCGGTGGGCCTTTCAGAGGGGGCCAACTACTTGTGTGCGGTCGCCAGCAGCAACGGCATCGAGTGTTCGGTGGTGGCGGAGCCGACCAAGCACGACTGGCCATCCGGGGCCCAGCAGTTCGCCAACGCGCTGCCGTGGCTCGCCGGGAGGATCGGTACTCCCGGCGTTCCGCGGATACCGCTCCCCGGTGCCACCGCGGTCCCGCCGCAGAGCGGGTCCGGTGGCTAGCGGCTCAACGAATCGGTTGCCCCTGATAGTGGTGGTGCACCGGGCGGTGTCGCGGTGCCCGCTCAGCGTCCAATCGGGGGGCGCATCGGGTGGCGAGCGCCGCCAACAGTCCGACGGGTGACAAGACCATCGTCGTCAGGACCAAGACGGTCAATGCGTTTGCCATACCAGTGAATATCCGCTGGTGCGGACACGTCGAACAGTGGCAGCAATGACGACGAAGGATTAAATACTGCCATCCGATCCGCGACCGGGGTTAGAACGGACTGCTGTTGGACTGCCACTTGGCCGTCTCCGGGCGCGGTCCGTAGCGCCGGATGTAGTCCTCGTGCATCTGCGCCTGCTTCCGGCGCTTGATCGTGTCGACCAGGTTTGGGTCGAGGTCGTGCTGAGCCAACCGGTATCGGCGCCACACCTTGTTCAATGCCAGCGACATCAGCAGGACCCAGACGAAGATCGGCGCCGTCATCTCGAGGTGCACGTAGAGCGACGCGGGTAGCAGCCAGAACGGGGCGAGAACCAGAAACGCCGGTATGGCCGCCCGGATCAGTTGCCGGCGCACCGCGCCGTCGCCGGCTAGATCGTGGGTGACCCAGGCATGCATCGAGTCAGGCAGGCGTCGTCCGTAGGCGTAGGCGATGCGCTGCAGGAGGTTGGGAGTGGATGCGCTCATATATTGATAGTACGCTAATAGATAGCACACTAACAGTGTGAGTGTTGCCACACTGGCGAATTCGCTGGCCGGTCGTATCTTGCCGAGTGGGCCAGCGGGCCCACACCGGCGCGGCCGGCAGTGCACGGCGTCAGTTGCATACCCTCTACACAGCTTCTACCTAGGCATTCGGGCGTACGGTCGAGATCGGAGTCAGGGTAGTAGCGAGGCGTCGGTCGCGGGGATGCGACGGGTCCCGCGTGTGGCGTGCGCACCGTGAACGGTTTGCTGGGAGTCCCGCGTTGAGAACGAAGCTCTTGATTGGCCCCGTCGTGATGGCCGTTGGCGTCGCAGTGACCTTGATGGGGTTGAGCGCAGGCGTGGTGAACGCCGCGGCGTCACCATTTCCCCTTGCCCCAAGCGACTCGGGCTCGTCGGCGGGCGCATCGAGCGACTCGGGCTCGTCGGCGGGTTCGTCGAGTGAACTAGAGCCGTCGTCGGGCGGGTCGAGTGAACCGGAGCCGTCGTCGGGCGGCACGAGTGGGCTTTCTCCGTCCTCGGGCGGTACCGGTGCGCCTGATCCATCGGCTCCGACGATCGGTGCTCCCAGCGGACCTCCGACCACGGGTCAGGGCGGGTCTGGTGGTGCTCCACCGCCCAACGACCCTGGTATGCCTCCGCCGAACCACGAACCCGGTGAACCCGGTGGACCAGGTGGTCCGCCGAACCACGAACCCGGTGGACCGGGTGGGCATCCGCCGAACGGAGGTCGGCCGCCGTGGCACCGTCCGCCGCCAGTCGTTCCCCCGCCGCCGGACGCGCAGTCGTGGCAGCTGCCCGACGACCCGACGGACACGGAGCCAACGTGCGAGCGACGGTTGCTTCCGCCGGATGCGCCCGCTCCGCCACCGTTTCAATATCAGGGCGAATCGGTGAGCCCCATTTTGGACCCGGGCCTGCAGCAATGGGGATTCTCGTTCCACGGAAAGTGGATCCCGCTCTTCGCATCTGGCTGTTAGTCCTACGCGCCTGCGCGGCCGCCGCGATCCGCGCGGAGGGGTCCGCATTCGGGCTCTCCGAAACGCGTGAGTGTCGCATCGATGTAATTCAGGGCACGAAAAGGAAACGCATAGAGTGCGAACCTTGACCTGATCGTGTTGTAAACGTGACAGTTGTAGCCCACTGTTACCAAAGTGAAATGAGTGCGATGCGCACTCGTGCGGCTACCCAGGGAGTGTCGGATGACCTCAGTAACCACGCACCTTCGATTGACCTCGCCGACGCTCCGCCAACCCTGGGTGGGTCGCCAGCTGGTGCTGTGGGTGAATGCCATTGGCGTGGCGACGGCGATACTTCGTCCGCTGGTGATTGCGCTGGGCATCATCGCCGCTGCAGCGATGTGGCCCGCGCCCGCGCGCGCCGACGGGGTCGGCAACGCGGTGACCACCACCTTGAACACGGTCGGCATCGGCAACAACGGCCCGGTCAGCACCGCGATTGCCGGAATCGGTCAGTCGATCTGCCCGATGCTGGTGCAACCCGGCGCGAAGTTGGCCTCCATAATGACGGAATTGAGCGGGCACAACGGCCTCGCTCCAGACATCGCGGGCTTCGTCGCCACTATGGCCATCCAGACCCAATGCCCGGGCGTCATGACATCGATTGCCAACGGCAACATGCCATTCGGGCTGCAGTTGCCCGGCGTGCCCGGCGCCAATCCCGCACCGGCCATGCCGTTCGGTCTGCCCGGCGCCAATCCCGCACCGGCCATGCCGTTCGCTCTGCCAGGCGTCAATCCCGCACCCGCCATGCCGTTCGCGCTACCAGGCGTCAATCCCGCCCCCGCCGCGCCGTTCGCACTGCCTGGCGCCAGCCCGGCTCCGACGAACCCGTTCCAGCTGCCCGGTCTGTAACCGCGCAACGATTCACCGGCGATACGCAATGGCCTCACAGACTGCCTCGATACGCTCGGTCGAGTGGCTCGACAAATGACCCTCTTCACAAACCGTCTGCGCGCCAACTCTTTTGGCGGTGCGGCGCCTGCCTACGATACGCACCGTCCGCGCTATCCGGACGGCATGATCGACGACCTGATGACCTGCGGTCCCCGTCGGATTCTCGACGTCGGAGCGGGTACCGGCATTGCGTCGCAGCAATTCGCCGATCGCGGCGCCCAGGTGCTGGCCGTGGAACCCGATGCCCGGATGGCCGCGTTGGCGCGGCTGAAGCAGATACCCATCGAGATCGACACGTTTGAAAGGTGGGACCCCGCAGGACGCCGCTTCGACCTGGTGGTGTTCGCCGCCTCCTTCCAATGGGTCGATCCCGCGATCGCCCTGCCCAAGGTGCGTGCCGTCCTCAGTGAAGGAGGCCGCCTCGCGCTGCTGTGGAATCGACTCCGTCCCACCAAGCCGACCTGGGACGAACTCTCCGTGATCTACGCGGACTTCATGGACGCTGGTAGCAGCCGCACCGCGGGGGAGCCCGACGAGTTGATCGCCGAACTCACGGCAGCAGGATACGCCGTTGCGCAGCATACGTATTCGTGCAGCTATCAGTACTCCCGGGAACGATGGCTCGACTACATGTTCACCCATTCCAACCACCTGATCCTCACCGCGAAGGCGGCCAACGAATTGCGCGCCAGGCTGGCCGATCGCATCGGTGCGGACGGAGTGTCGGTCGGCGGGGACGCGCTCGCGATCGTCGCGACACCCGCGTAGGAGTTGTGGGGGTCGATCTAGTGTGTTGTTCGGTCGCAACCGAGGGGATGGCGGATGAGCAGGTTCGAGGGCAAGGGCGTGCTGGTCACCGGCGCCGCGTCGGGGATCGGCGAGGCCGCGGTCGCCCGTCTGCTCGGTGAGGGCGCCAGCGTCGTGGGCGTCGACCTCGTGCCGCCGGACGGACTCGTGGGCGACCGGTTCAGCTATCAGGCGGCCGACGTGCTCGACGCCGACGCCGTGGCAGCCGCGGTAGCCGCTGTGGTCATGGCTGCGGGACGCCTCGACGGCGTCGTGCACGCAGCCGGCGTCGCAGGCGGTGGGCCCGTCCACGTGCTACCCGACGACGAGTGGGACAGGGTGGTGGGCATCAACTTGAAGGGCACCTTCGTGGTGTCGCGCGCCGCCCTTGCCCAGATGGTGCAGCAGGAGCGGGTGGACGGCGAGCGGGGTGCGATCGTGAATTTGGCCAGCATCGAAGGCATCGAAGGCACCGCTGGGGGCAGCGCCTACAACGCCGCGAAGGGCGGCGTCGTCTTGCTGACCAAGAACACCGCCATCGACTACGGGCCGAGCGGCATCCGGGTCAACGTCATCTGCCCAGGTTTCATCGAGACGCCGATGTTCGACTCGGTGATGGGTATGCCGGGATTCGAAGGGCCGCGCGAGGGGCTGCGGCACGAGCACAAGCTGCGGCGCTTCGGCCGCCCCGACGAGGTCGCTTCGGTGGCGGCCTTCCTGCTGTCGGCCGACGCCAGCTTCGTCAGCGGCCAGGCCATCGCGGTGGACGGTGGTTACACCGCTGGTCGCGACCATGGCGTCACCGAGCTGATGGGGCTGGGCGAGCAGTAGCCGGGGGCATCCCCTTCGTCACGTGACGATTTCAGTCCAGGCGAGCGGCCATGTTGCTCCTGGGGCGGAAGGCGCGGGAGGGTGGCGGTAGGGGTTACAGTAGGCCGAGATGACGAGTCGTTTGGAGAGTGCGATGGTTGGCATGAAGCGCGGGATCCTTGTCTTCGGGTGTGCGGCGGCATTCGCCGTGGCGCCGTTGGTCGTGGCTTCGCCGGCCGCCGCCAAGGACTGCCCATGGGGCACTGTGCCTACCCGATTCGAGGGCGTGTGCGTCCAAGGCCAGGCGGGCGGATTGGCGCCGGGCGGACCGACCGTTCCAATCGAAGCGTCGCCACCCGGTGCCAACATCGTCAACAACCCCAACGGAGTCGGGACGGTGAACGGTGTTCCGTGCACTCCCAGGCATCTCGGCTCCTGCATCGGGATGATTCAAAGCCAGGGTTAAACGCCACCAGTGTCAGAGCAGCTGCCGGTAGATCTGGGGCTGCACCGACAAGCCGTCTAGCCCACCGGTGAGCGCCGAGTCATGACTTCGACGGCTCCTCGGGAAGAACGTGAAGTTGGCGGCTCGTCGCGAGCGCGCCCGCCTGGCAGTATCCCGGACTACCGAGGCCTGACCGCCGTCAGGGCGTGCGGGTGAACGGCGTGGGCAGAATGAGGTCGTGCTGGGCAAGTGTTACCAGGACGTCGTTGAGAACGGCTGTGCGCGAGGCGGAGTGATCTCCGGACATCCAGCGGTCGGCGGCGATCTCGTAGACCTGCAGTGCAACGCGCGCGGTCATGACCACGTGCAGGTCGTCGTACGGCAGCGCCATCCGCTCGGCAAGGGCCCGTTCGAGGCCGGCGCATGCGTCACGGCCCAGGTCGAGCAAGCGCGCGCGCAGAGCGGGCACCCCGTCGATGACCTGCCGAAGGGCGGTGTTCCTCGGGTCGTCGACGAAGGATTCAAGCGAATCCCGGATGACGACGGCGAGTGATTCTCCCGGGGGCTCGTCCGGCGGACGCGCCGCGAGCTCGCCGCCCAGGTCGGTGAACACCAGCAGCCGGTCGAGGATGAGCAGATCCTTGCTGGTGAAGTAGCGGTAGAGCGTGGACGCGGCCACCTCTGCCTTCTCGGCGATCTGCTCCATCGTCGTCTCGTCATAGCCCTGAGCAACGAACAGTTCGATTGCCACGTCGACGATGTGCTCGCGCGTCCGTGCCGTCTTCACCTCCCGGAGTCCCACGGCAGCAGACTAGCGGAGCCCGGCGGCGGATGAGAGTGATTGCATAGTAAGAGTGGGTCCGAAATCGGAGCACCTCGCGTAAACGCCATGTCCGCCGACCCATCCGGGAGGGCATCATGGGCGAAACCCTGTGCGTGACTGGGGGAATGGCGGCCAGCGTCTGATACGACGGGTTGCCTGTGTTCAGATCTTGATCGCCGGTATCAGCCGGCTGAGGTTCCAGAGCCGATTTCGTCTTGCGGACAGGCACGAGATCACCAGTGCGACAGCCCATATGCCGAACAGCACGATGATGGCCTGCCACAGCCGGCCGTCGATGCCACCCAAGATGAGTTGTCGTAGTCCGTTGACGCCGAAAGTCATCGGGTCGAAGCGGTGCAGGGTCTGGAAGGGTTGCGACGTGGTTTCCACGGGGTACATGCCGCCGGCACTGACGAGCTGCAGCATGAGCAACGCCATGATCAGCACGCGGCCCACCGCTGGGCCGACGAGCGCGTTGATCGCCTGGGTCGCTGCGACGAATGCGAACGACACCAGAATCATGAAGCCCAGCGTTGCGATGGGGTGCACCACGTGCATGCCGAGAGCGAACCGCACCACGCAGTACAGGATGATCGCCTGGAACAACGCGATTGCCGCAGCGGGTAGGTAGCTGGCGAGCACGACGCGGATCGCAAGCACCTCTGCGGCGATCGCGCGGTTCTGCAACGGCCGCAGCACCATCCACAGCACAAGCGCACCGAAGAACAAGGCCAACGTGAGGAAGAACGGGGCCATGCCGGTCGCGAAGTTGGGCGCGGCGTTCTCGTCCGAGGCGTGGAGCTGTACGGGACCGCCGATGGTGTCGGCGATCGCGTCCTTCTGCTGGGGTGTCCAGTTGGGTACCTGCTTGGCGCCATCGGCGAGCTTGGTCGCCAGCTCCGTCGACCCGGCCTTCAGTTGGGCCGCCCCGGACTCGAGCTGTACGGTGCCCGCCTTCAGGCGTCGTGCGCCGTCGTCGAGTTGGGCTATGCCGCTGGCCAACTGGGCATTGCCGGATGCCAGCTGCTGGGCACCGTCGCGCAGTTGGGTCAGTTTGTTGGTCAGCTGCTGTCCGGTGCCGCCCACCTGGTCGAGCGCGGATTGCAGAGGGCTGCCGGGTGTGCGCAGCGTCGACGTCAGCGATATCGCAGCGTTCTGTGCGTCGGTGAGCTGCTGGCGGATCTGGGGTGTGAACTGATGTGCCTGCAGCTGGTCCTGCACTCCGCGCAGCGACGCGGCCGCACCGTTCGCGATCGGATCCGAACTGCTGGAGAGCTGTTGGATCACCGACGCGACCACGGCCGCGGCGCCGTCCTGCGCCGAGGCGATCGCGTGGATCTGATCGGCGGCCTGCCCGATCGCGGTGGCGCCTTGTTGCAGTTGTTCGGTGTTGCCGCCGACGAGCGAGAGCGCCTTGGTCACCTTGAGCAATGGGTCTGTGGCCTGGTCGATTCCGCTGGAGAGTTGCCTGGCCCCGGCCGACAGCCGCGTCGAGCCCGAACGCGCGGTGTCCAGACCGGACACCAGCTGCCCGGCGCCATTGTCTGCCTGCCCAATGCCGGTGTCGAGCTTGCCCGCGCCGTCGGCGAGCTGTTGGGCACCGTCGGCGGCCTGCTTGATCCCCGCCCCGGACGAAAGCATCTCGGAGAGCACCTGATTGACGGCCTGCCCGGAGATCCGGGTGGACACGGCGTTGAGCACCTGGCTGATCGCGGTGTGGCCGATGGTCGACGAGATGTAGTTGTTGGCGTCGTTGTACACCGCGATCAGGTTGGCCTTCTTCGGCTGCCCGGTCATCGGCGACGCGACCGCTTCGCTGAAGTCCGAGGGCAACTCGAGCATGAAGTAATAGGTGCCGTGTTCGACTCCGCTGCGTGCCTGCTCGGAGTCGACGACGTGCCAGTCCAAGCTGTCGTCTTCGGTGAGGCTCTTGGCGATCTCGGCGCCGACGTTGACCTGCTGTCCGGCGACGACGGCGCCGCGGTCCGCGTTGACCAGCGCCACGGGCATCTTGTTCACCTGGCCGAACGGGTTCCAGAACGCCCACAGGTACAGGGCCCCGTACACCAGTGGCAGCAGCATCAGCACGACGATCGCCGCCCGCGTCATCCGGCTGCGGCCGAACCGTTTGATCTCCGAGCCGAGTGCGAGTCCAGCCAGCATCGTCAGTCCCTCCCGGCCGGCGTGCGGCGGTCGTGTAGATGGTGCTCGGGGGCGTCGGTGCCCAGGGGGTTGGTCACCCCGACGACGACTGTGCGCTGCGTGGCGATCGCGCCGAGCCGGTCGACCGCGACCGCCCGCCGCGACGTATCGCGGACCTGTTCGAGGTCGCCGACCACCAGGATCGGACGATTCGACAGCAGCGCCAGGGTGATCCGCAGCAGGAACAGGTCCAGGTCGGACAACTCCACGATGCGGGCCTTCGGGGACGGCGGGGGATTCTCGCCGAACACCTCGTCCAGTTCGGCCTGGCCGGCCTCGCCCGGCACCAGCGAGTACCACGGTGCCAACCACCGGCGCTGCTCGGCCAGCACGGTCTGCACCGTCACGGATTCGTCGAGCTCGTCGATGTCGTCGAACGCGGCGATCGAGCAGTGCCGGCGGATGGCTCGCGGCTGTGTGTCACCGAGCACGGTCACGGTGCCGTGGCTGGCCTTGAGTCGTCCCGCCAGCGTCAACAGCAGAGCCGTCTGTCCCTGCCAGCCGGGCATCTGGACGGCGTGGAAGCCGGAGATCAGCTCGAGATCGACGCCCGAGAAGATGGGTCCGTGCTCGCCGTCCACGCCTAGCGCGGCGGCGGTGATGAGCGCCGGGGCGGGCGGCGGGTCGACTGGCACCTGCGGCGCAGCAGCGTCTGGCTCGTCGTGTGCTTGCATGGCTGCTCTTTTCAGGTGCCGACAACGGTTGCAGTTTCCGAACGTGTTCGGTGGTCAACACCCGTCGGCGAGTCACTGCAAGAAGGAGGGTAACGCTGTTACGTCGGCGGCCGGATGCGCGAGGTAATGGACCGATGCTTAGCGGTAGTCGCGTAGGCCAGCGCGTATGAGTCGGTCCCGCGGCTCGCCGGGAAACACGTAGAAATTCACTCGCGATTGCCATCGGTTACTTCTCATCGTGGTCGGCGATGAAATTTCAGCCGTGTTTGTGTTGCCAAACTCTATGCGGCAACCATCCACTGCGAACCTGTCAGCACTCGGCGCGATGTCGCCATTGTTAGCCGGCGCTGAAGTTTGCTAGCCTGCCGCGATAGTTTCATCACCGAAGTAGCTCCAGGCGCTGGTGGCGATGCTAATTCACAGGTTATGAATCGTCTGTGACATCGCAAGAACCGTCGGTTTCGAGTTTGCAAAGTGACGCGTCCTGCATTAAAAATTAACGTTGGCGACGGTAAGACCGTCCGCGTGGAATGGCGCTGCGGCACAAGGCTCTTTCACGAAGTCAGCTTTGGATTGGGGTTCGATGGCGATGTCCGAGCTCAAGGAGACTACGGCGGTGCGAAAGTCGGCGCTGATCACCGGCATTACCGGCCAGGATGGCTTTTACCTCGCGGAGTTCCTGCTGTCGAAGGGCTACGAGGTTTTCGGCTTGCTGCGCGGTCAGAACAATCCCAAGGCCGAGGCGCTCACTCGGGACCTACCTCGGCTCAAGTTCGTCTCGGGTGATCTGATCGACGCCTCGAGCCTGATCCGGGCGGTTCGGTTGGCCGAGCCAGACGAGGTCTACAACCTCGGGGCGTGTTCGCTCGTGCCGTATTCATGGACCAATCCCAAGATGGTGGCTGACGTCAACGGCATCGGCGTGCTCAACATGCTGGAGGCGATCCGGTTCTATCAGGATCTGTCCGGCAAGCAGGTCCGGTTCTATCAGGCATCGAGTGCCGAGATGTTCGGCAAGGTCCAGGCCACTGTCCAGTCGGAGACGACGCTGTTGTGGCCGCGCTCCCCGTACGGGGTGGCCAAGGCCTACGGCCATCACCTGACGATCAACTATCGCGAGTCCTATGGCCTGCACGCCAGTTCGGGAATCCTGTTCAATCACGAATCACCGCGGCGTGGTGTGGAATTCGTTACGCGCAAGGTCTCCCAGGGCGTGGCCAGGATCTCGCTGGGGCTGCAGGACGAGATCGGGTTGGGCATCTTGGAGACCCAGCGTGACTGGGGTTTCGCCGGTGACTACGTCGAGGCCATGTACATGATGCTGCAGCAGGACCAGGCCGACGACTACGTGATCGCCACTGGCGTGACGCATTCCATTGCCGAACTGCTCGACACTGCGTTCGGCGTGGTCGGCATCTCCGACTGGAGGCCGTATGTCGAGATCGACCCGGCCTACGTCCGGCCCGCCGAGGTCGACGTGTTGATCGGCGATGCCAGCAAGGCAGGCGCGGTGCTCGGCTGGAAGCCGAAGGTGTCGTTCCTCGAGCTCGTCGAGATGATGGTTCGTTCTGACATCGAGCGGCAGACGTCCGGCGACGGCAAGGAGCGACTCCAAGCCGCTGGCTGATCCGGTCTTCACACCCCCGTGGCCAGGAGGTGGGTGAGTTCGGCGACGGTCGGGCGGTGCGGCGTGTTGTTCGTGACGGCGTCCTCGAGCGTCTTGCCGACGATCGTGTCGACGAGGTCGCCGGTGACGCCGACGGCGCCGCTCGTCGTCGGCAGCCCCACCTCGGTGGCAATGCCCATGATGAGATCGATTGCTGCAGCACCGGTTTCCACGGTGAGGGTACGCGCGAGATCACCATACGCCGCGGGCGCCGCGTCGATGCCGAAGCGCATGGCCGGACCCGCGATCGACGCGAGCGCGACGCCGTGCGGGGTGCCGAGCGTTGCGGTGATCGAGTGTGCGATGCCGTGGACGATGCCGAGCCCACTCAGCGTCAGCGCCTTGCCTGCCAGGTGCGCCCCGAACAGCATCCGGCTGCGCGCCTCGATGTCGGACCCGTCCGCGACCGCGGTGGCCAGCGTCGGCGCGGTGAGCCGGAGCGATTCTGCGGCATAGGCGCGCGACATCGCCGTCGCGCTGCGCGACAGCAGTGACTCGGCACCGTGAATGATGGCGTCGAACCCGCAGGCGGCCGTCACGGCGGCGGGCAGTCCGATGGTGAGCTCGGCGTCGAGGATCACCAGAGCGGGCATGGTCTGCTCGCTGCCCGGGTACACCTTCCGATGGTCGAGGGTCTCGATCACGGCGAATCCGTTGGTCTCCGCACCGGTACCCGCCGTGGTTGGGATCGCCACGATCGGCAGCGGATCCATCGGATTGACCTGCAGCGCTATCGCTTTCGATGCGTCGAGTGCCGAGCCGCCGCCGATGGCGACGATCGTGTCGGCGCGGGCATCCCTGGCGACATCGCTCGCGACGTCGACTGACGCGGTCGTCGGGTTCGCGGGAATGTCGCTGTGCACCGTGACGCTGATGCCGCCGCCGATCGATGCGGCGATGTCGTCGATCATGCCGGTCTTCCGCAGGCCGGGATCGGTGACGACGAGCACCCGTCGTGCGCCGCGCTCCTCGAGCAGCGCCCCAAGCCGGGTCACCGCGCCGAGGCCGCTGACGACGCGGCTGCGGGACACCACGTCCCAGGATTCACCGCCGACAGGATGGGGGTACGCGCAGCAGCTCACGACACGGCCTCCAACTCCGGCAGGCGCAACTGCAGTTGCGCGACGTCCTCGGCGAGCCTGATCGGCGTCATCTCGCCCGCGTCCGGGCCGTACTTGGCGAGCGCGATGCGGTAGGTCTGTTCGACGAGCGCCGAAAACGGCACTGGTACACCGATATCCCGGCTTAGGTCGATCGAGAGGCCGAGATCCTTGCACGCGAGCTTCATCGCGAACGAGTCGTCGTAGTCGCCGTCGAACACCGACGGCAGGTCCTTCTCCAGGAAGTGACTGTTCGCCGAGCCGGCCGTCAACGCGGCGTGCAGGGTCGCAAGGTCGACACCCGCCTTCATCCCGACCAGCAGCACTTCGGCGGTCGCCACGAGGTGCGAGAACCACAGCTGGTTGAGCATGAGCTTGACGGTGTAGCCGGCACCGTGCCCGCCGACGTGCTGGACCCGCTCTGGGTCGCCCATGACGTCGAGCAGCGGCCGCACCCGGACGAACACGTCGGCGTCGCCGCCGACGAAGATCTGCAGAGTCCCGGCGGCGGCACCCTTCGCCATGCCGGCGACCGGCGCGTCGAGCCTGGAGACGCCTCGGGCGGTGAGGGTTTCGTCCGCGACGCGAGCTGCCGCGGGGGTCGACGTCGACATGTCGATCCACACGGCGCCCTGCTTCAGGTGCGGCGCCATCGCCCGGATCACCGATTCCACCTGCGGGGGTCCCGGGAACATCGTGATGACGACGTCGCATTCGTCGGCCAGTTCCTCGACCGAATCCGCCCACCGCGCACCGAGCTTCACGTGGTGTGCTCCTGCCTCGGGATTCACGTCGCGGACGACGAGCCGATGTCCCGCGGTGAGGAGGTTCGCGGACATGTGCCCGCCCATGTGGCCGAGGCCGATGAAACCGATGGTCTGTGTCGTCATGCTCATTCCCAGTTGATCCAAGTCGTCTTGAGTGCCGTGTAGTTGTCGAGGGCGTGCAGAGATTTGTCGCGGCCCGCTCCGGTGTCGCCGAATCCGCCGAAGGGCGTGATCACGCTCGACTCGTCGAAGGTGTTCACCCACACCGTGCCGGCCCGAAGCCGGCTGGAAACCCGATGGGCCGCCGCGAGATCTGTAGTCCATACCGACGCCGCGAGGCCGTACCGCGTGTCGTTGGCCAGTCGCACGCCCTCGTCTTCGGCCGCGAACGTGGAGACGGTCAGCACCGGGCCGAAGATCTCCTCCTGCGCAATCGGGTCGTCGTTGTCGACGTCGGCGAAGATCGTCGGTTCGAGGTAGCAGCCGCCGGTTTCGACGCGCGCCCGCGATCCGCCCATGACCAGCCGTGCCCGCTGCCTGCCCTGTTCTACGTAGCCGCTGACCGTTGCCAACTGGCGCTCGTCGGCGATCGCGCCGAACTTGGTCCCAGCGTCGAGCGGATCACCGGGAACGAATGTGGCCGAGGCGAATTCGGCGATGCGCTCGACCACCTCGTCGGCGAGTGATTCGTGCACGATCAGCCGGGAACCGGCGTTGCAGGTCTGGCCGGCGTTGTAGAAGATGCCCCACGCGACCGTCTCGGCGACGCGTTGCAGGTCGCCCGCGCTCGCCAGCACGAGGTGTGGCGACTTGCCACCCGCCTCGATCGACACCTGCTTGCCATTCGAGTCGGCCGCGTACCGCTGGAACATCCTCCCGACTGCGGTCGACCCGGTGAACGTGATCTTCGCAACGCCCGGGTGCACACCGAGCGCTCGGCCCGCCGTCTCGCCGAACCCGGTGACGACGTTGAAGACCCCGTCGGGAAGCCCCGCCTCCTGGGCGGCCTCGGCGATGACCAGCGCCGAATGCGGTGACTGCTCGGCAGGTTTCACGACCACGGTGTTGCCCGCGGCAAGAGCCGGTCCGACCTTCCACGACAAGATCAGCGACGGGTAGTTCCACGGCACCACCGCGCCGACGACGCCGAGCGGCTCCCTGGTGATCAGCGCGAGCCGCTTGGCCGGTGCCGGCGCGATCTCGTCGTAGGTCTTGTCGACAGTCTCGCCGTACCACCGGATGGTGTTGGCGGTGCCGGGTCCGTCGACCGAACGGCTGTCCGAGATCGGCTTGCCGACGTCGAGTGTCTCCGCCATGGCAATCCGATCGCTCGCCCGCTCGAGTGCGTCCGCGAACCGCAGGAGCGCGGCCTTTCGTTCCGTGGGGTTGAGCCCGGACCATCGGCCGTCGTCGAATGCCGCCTTCGCCGCTGCGACGGCGCGGTCGACGTCGCCGGTCTGACCGGATGCGACATGCCCCTGGCTGGTGCCGTCGATCGGCGAGACCTTCTCGAACGTCTCACCCCCGAGTGCGTCGACGAACTTCCCGTCGATGAACAGCTGGTTCGGCACGTTCAGACCGCCCATCGGGTGCACGCCTCCTCGTCGAGTTCCGCGCCGATTCCTGGGGTTTCGGGCACGTGAATCCAGCCTTCATTGTCGATCTCGATCGGGGCGGTCAGCATGAAGTCACGTCGCTGGGGCGTCCAACCCGGAGGGTCGTACGGGAACTCGAAGTACGGTCCGCCGCCGACTCCCGCGCTGACGTGGAGGTTCGCGAGCAGGCCGATCCCGTTGGTCCACGAGTGCGGCGTGAACCGTCGATTCTTGTGGAACGCGAGCTCGGCGAGCATCCGCGCGCGCAGCATGCCGACCGCGAGCACGACGTCCATCTGGTACACGTCGAGCACGTCCTGCTCGAGGTAGGCGACGACCTCGGCCAACGACGAGATCATTTCGCCAGCGGCGACTCGGACGCCGGTCTCGGTACGCAGCCGTCGCAGCCCCTCTCGGTCGGCGTAGGGGAGCGGCTCCTCGACCCAGTACACGTCGAGATCGCGCAGCTGCTCGACCGCGCGCCGGGCGGCCACGAAGTCGTGCGGCGTCTGCGTGTCACCGGCCATGCGCCAGGACTGATTGAGGTCCACCATGATTCGCAGCGAGTCGCCGACAGCGTCCCGTGCCGCCCGCACCGCGGCCAAACCTGTGGCGAAGTCGTGCGGGTCGACCCGGATCTTCATCGCCTGGAAGCCGGCTTCCTTGATCGCCAGCGCGGATTCGGCCCGCTGCTCGGGACTGCGCAGCTCTCCGGTCGACGCATACGCCGCGACTTTCTTCGCGGCGCCGCCGAACAGCTGCGCGACCGGCAGGCCGGCGACCTTGCCGATGATGTCCCAGAACGCCACCTCGAGCGGCCAGAACCGGCCGGCGTGGAAGTTGACGGTCTCGATTCGGCGCACCTGTTCGACGATGTTGAGCGGATCGGTGCCGATGAACAGTTCCTCATACGCCGCGAAGCCATCCATCGTGTCGCCCGACCCGATCCCGACGATGCCCTCGTCGGTCTCGACGGTGACCACGGTTGCGTCGAAGTGCCTGCGTGGCGCGGGATCCCATGCGGCAAAGAACGGCGGATCGAGTTCGAGTCTCAGCCGGCGGGTATGGATGGCGGTGATCTTCACTCCGGCATCTCCTGGCTCGGCTCCGTGCCAGCGGCGCCGCCGTCGGCAGGGGTGAAGAACGGGTTCGAGATCTGCCCACGCGTCTTCAGCACGGTCTCCACGCGAGGCTGTCGGTCCTGCCCGTTGGCCAGCGCGGTCGCCGTTGCCAGCCGGTTGTTCCGGTAGACCGCGTCGTCATCGTCAGCGGCCGGGTTCACCCACACTGCGACGATCAAGCGGAGGTCGGTCACCTCGTCGGCGGCGATGGTGCCGTTCGCGACGCTGTCGGCGACGCCGGCCGCCACCCCCGCCTGCGCAGCGCCCCAGATCAGGTTCCCGTGGCGGTCGTTGGCGGGCGCGGCCTTGGACACGAACACGGTGAACGGCTGCACTGGGACACCGGGGCGCATGATCACGACGAACGGCTCGTGCCCCGCGGTGGGCGTGGCCAGGCTGGTCGCCCATGCGGTTTCGGCGGCGCTGCCGCGCGGGCCGAGCACGGTGTTGACGTGCGCGGCGTTGACGCCCGGGTCGACGAACGATTCGCCGAGTTCGACGCCGGTGTGCCTGGTCATGAGTCTCCCTCCGGAAGTGGTTGTCGTTCAGGCGACCTGGGGGGTGATGCCACCCCGCAGGGTTGGGGGTTGTGGCCGGGTCCGGCCCCGCGCCTCCCGTGAGCTGATATCGACCAGCGTCCGCCCGGTGGTCTCGGGCGCCATGTACTGCGAGACGATCGCGCCGGCGAAGCACACCGCGGCCATTGCGGCCATCGTCACGCCGACGCCCCAGTGCGCGAGCGCAATCGGCAGCAAGAACGTGCCGGTCGCGGCCCCGATTCGGCTGACGGAGCTGGCGAAGCCGACGCCCGTGGTCCGCACCGCGGTCGGGAACAGCTCCATCGGGTAGACGCCGCACAGGATCGATGCCGCACCGTAGGCGAAGAGGTAGACGAAGAACGAGATCGCCACGAGCCATACCGGCAATACGGCGTCGAACGCCACGATCAGCAGTGCGATGCCGGTGATCCACAGCGGGACGATCAGGAGTTTCCGGCGACCGATCCGCTCGACGAGGAACCAGCCGAGCAGTGCACCCGCCAGGGCGACGAACGTGCCCAGCAGTGCGGCCGCGATCGGGTTGTCGAGGTGCAGCGCGGCCAGGACGTCGGCCTGGAAGAAGATGATCGCGAAGTAGGGCAGCACGAGGCAGAGCCAGAACAGCGAGACGAACACCGTCCTGCCGATGTAGTCGCGCGAGAACAGCACGCTCAACTTGGTATTCGTCGACTGCTCCTCAACGAAGTCCCCTGAGTCCAGCGTCCAATCCAGTTGGGCGAGCACCGCTTCCGCCTCATCGCGACGTCCCTTCGAGATCAGCCAACGCGGCGATTCGGGGAGGCCGTGCCGGGCGATCAAGCACAGTGCCGAGGGGATGACCGCCGATAGAAGGACCAGTCGCCACTGGTCCGGATACGCTCGCGTGACAAGGAAGCCGATGAGGAATGCCACGACGTAGCCGAGGTTCCACGCGATCTGCAGGAACGAGGTGAGCCGGGCGCGCAGCGCGGTCGGCGCGAACTCCGACACCAACGGCGAGCCGATCGCGTAGTCGGCGCCGATCGCGAGGCCCATCACCAGGCCGAGCACGAACATCTGCCACGGCGTCTGCACGAAGAACAGCAGGACCGCGGCGATCGTGAAGCCGGCGAGGTCCGCGAGGAACATGACCTTCCGGCCGATCTTGTCGGTGATGTAGCCGAATGTGATGGCGCCGAAGAAGATTCCGATCAGCGTCGCCGACGAGATCAGGCCCGCCCAGGTCGGTGTCATGCCCAGATCGTCCTTGAACGTCTGCAGCGCCATCGTCACCGCGATGACTGCGAAGATGTAGCCGTCGATGAACATGCCGCCCGCCGTGACGGCGGTGAGTTTCTTCAGGAACCGCCACGCCTTCGGACCGACGATCGGTTCCGCTGGTGTGACTTGGTCTGTGGGTCTGGTCATGGCTCGCACCTTCTGTGATTCACGACACTGGGATCGGAGTCGAAGTTACTCGGCCATTGACATTTGAACAATGACTGTTGCACCATCCTCAACATGAGTGGCCAACGTACCTACGGCTCGGGCCTCATCAGGGACATCGAGCTCCTCGAGGTCCTCGCCACACCCGAGGCGCGGGTGTCGGGCCTCGGTGTCTCCCGGATCGCGGAGCTGGCGGGCCGCGACAAGGCGCAGGTTTCACGTGCACTCGCCACGCTGGCCGACGCGGGGCTGGTGTCGCGGGACGAGGACACCAAGGCATACCGGCCGGGGTGGCGGTTGTTCTCGCTCGCGACGCATGCGACCGAGACCAACCTCGCGCATCTGTCGGTGCCGTTCCTCCGCAAGGTCGTCGCCGGCCTGAACGAGACCACCCACCTGTGCGTGCTGCGCGGCAACAAGGTGCTCACGCTGCACAGCGAGCTCGCCACCCATGCGTTCCGCGGAATCGGTTGGGAGGGAACGCTGGTCGACCCGTACACGACGTCAGCGGGTCGTACGCTGATGAGCGAGTGGGACGACGAGGCCATCACGCGGTGGTGGGAGCGGTTTCCTCAGCAAGATCGACCCGCGCCGGTGCCAAGTGCGATCCCGAACCACGGCGTCGACGACTTCCGCCCGGCGCGGTATACGCTCTCGGCGCTGCTCGACAACATCGCGCTGATCCGCAGGTTGGGTTACGCGTCGGTGGACGAGGAGTTCGAACCGGGGCTGGTCGGCGTCTCGGCTCCGGTCTACGGATTCCGCGGCGACGTCATCGCCGCCATCAACGTTTCGGCACCCAAGCAGCGCCTTGGTAGCCACCTGAAGGTGGCGGGCGAGTTCACCCGCAAGATCGCCGATCAGATGTCGGCGACACTCGGAGCGCCGGCTGGCGGTCACGACACCAGCCGGCGCACCTCTGCTTGAACGAATCATCCTCCGCGGCAGGATACGTCGACGTACACGGTGTCGAACTTGGTCGGGTCGATCATCTTGCCGCTGGCGTCGATGTTGGAATTGTTCAAACCCTCGACTTGAATGACCTTGCAGCTCGACATGGTCAATCTCTTCATCAACAACCCTTCGCTCCGCGAACGCACGACTGCGCTGAATCGTCTGGTGTACTGATGATTTGCCATGTCTGAACATGCTTGGCCAGACATGTTTACTGTCGCCGGTGCCCTTGAATGTTCATTGGTGAACACGTGAAGGTCCGTTAATGCCGCGAGGCGCCACGTCGGTGTCTGCTCACAGCCCCCAGAACCCGCCGTCGAGTCCGACCTGGTGAAAGTAGGCAGCGGCGTCAGCTGGCTCGCGTCGTCGATAGCCACGGTCGAGCCGACCGGCGTACCAGCCGCGGGCCAGCCGCCACAGCGTTTCCAGATCCATGACGTAGCCGGGCCGATTGGAGGTGCGGGCAATCCATGCGTCGACGCAGGTGCGGGATGGTGAACGAATCCCATGCGCAGCCGCCCCACCACAACGTCGAGGAGCCCATCACCGAGAAGCCGAGTGGGATGGTCGCGAACGGGTGCGCCATGACGACGTGGTCGTCGTCGTCGAGCACCAGGTGCCGCGCGGCAGTCAAGCGCCGCAACGCGTTTCGGACATCGCGTTCGCCAGCGGCGAGCAGTGCGGCGAGCGTCGTTGGGTCCGGACAGGCGCCGGTGGTAGCCAGGGCGTGGTAGACCGCCAACCGCACGTCTTCATCGTCGATGGCCACAGTCAATCTCGTAGGTCTCCTCGGCTATGGGAAGTGGATGGCGGGGATGTCGGCGGGCAGTGGCACCGGAGGAATGTCGGAAGGTAGCTCAACTCGCGGGACGTTGCTCGGGAGTTGGACGTCGGGGACGTCGCTTGGCAGTTGCACGGTCGGCACGGCGCTCGGCAAGGGGACTGGCGGGATGTCGCTCGGCAGCGGGAAGGGAGGAATGCCGGGTGGTACCGGCAGGGTCGTCGCGGGATCCTCTGGCCCGGCCAGCCGGCTCGATGTCGTAGTGCAGCCGACCGTCACGCTCAGTGTGACGACCGCAGAAGCACACACCGCGATGACCTTCCGCCGCCGCGGCGCGCATTGCGGGGGGGTGATCAGGATTCCCGTCGGGCGGAGGAACCTCGGGGCGGCTTCGGCTTCGGTGGTTCGTCCGACCCGCGAGTGGCGAACCTGCCCAGAGTGGAGACGCCCGGGATGGACGACACCGCGGTGAAGACGTCGTTGCCCGTCGCGACGAGCGCTTCCAGTTGGGGCAGCATCGCGTCCATGGTGCGGATCAGCGGATCGGCCAATGCGAGGTAGCGTTCCGCGCGATCGATGGCCTGGTTGAGGCGCTCGGTCGTCGTCGCCAGATTCTCCACGAGATCTGGCAATTGACTCGCGAGTGCCATCGAGGCCGGCGGGATTCGCATCGCGCCGCTGGCCACCGACTGCGCCGTCTCTGCCGCCGCCTGCGCGGCGGCCCTGATGTCCTTCGGGCTCGGAATCTTTGGGCTGGTCATATCTCCAACGATGCCGCACGCCGGCCGCATCGTGTGTCCGTTGCCACAAACCGGCCTTGCGACTCGTGTCAGTGTGAGCCGCCAAGACGGCATCGTCTCAAGGCGTTCTTCTCTTACTCGCCGATGACGTCCTTTCGGGACCCCAGCGTGGTGTCGGAGTCGGCGTCATACCTCATGACAAATGTGTCGGCGATGATGAAGTGCTGCATACCGCAGTGCGCCTCGCCGTCGTGGGCAGTATCGGATTCGCGCGCCTTCTCGTGGTCGGGCGGCGATGGTGGGGTCGGCGGGTTTGGGTGGGTGTGAATCTGACCGAGCGGCGTGTCGTTGGCGGGATCAGTGGCGGTTTCGCCGCACGGTTCGCCGAATCTCCGTTCTGCGCTGCCGTCGGGGTGGGGAATGATTTCCGGTTTCAGGCCCCGCTGGATGCCGGCGATCAGGGGCCGCAGTGCACCCTGGCGGCTGATGTAGATCGTCAAGGAATGACCCCGCGGATCGTCGTTGGCCTCGTCAACCTCGGTCCGTCGCCACATTTCCCGCATCGCCGCTTTGACGCCGGGCCGATCGATGAGCACAACGTCGGGTTTCGGAGCCAGCGTGATCTTGATCCGCTCGATCTTGTCCTCGGAACGGTCGCTGGGATCCTTCTTGACGATGGCCGGGGTGTCTGGGCGTTGCAGGAAGTCGCGCTTCCGCGCGCGGATCAGCACCTCGTGGGCAAGATCTCTCCGGGGCTTGCGCGGCACGGTCGGACTGGTGACCTCCACAGGCTTTGTCCTCTCATCCGGTAGAGCGACGCGGCCGGTCTCCCGGTTGAGGGTCACGATGACCTCGAGCGGAGAATGCCCAAGGCCAAGCCTCGGCGGATCCAGCCCCTCGACGATGTCGCGCAGCATGCGCTGATACTCCGACGGCAGCACTTTTCCTGCGACTTCGCGCGGCGGCGGGCTGGTGACGATGTTCAGGTCGTTCGGTCCCAGATCGTCTGGTGTCGGCCCGCCAAACTGCATTACTGCGGCGCTGTCCGGATCTGCTTCTGCGACATCAGTCTTGAACGTCCCCTCACCGGCGACGCCGAGCACATCGACGTCCTGTTTGAAGTCGAACTCCCGCCCGTCCAGGAAGTGGGTAGCGAACCGATCGAGCGGCGCGGCTTTGCGTCGGGCGACGAGCCATGTCACGAAGTGTATGTGCCGCGTTGCGGTGTCGATGATGTTTCCTCGCTGGATGCTGTTCCGGTTCTCTGGAGCCTCGTATGCGATCGGCACCTCGGTGATCACCTGTTTGAACATCCGCGACGTTGCGATACCGGTCGACGCTTCGGGCGCGGACACGAACTCTGAGGAAAACCACGGTTCTCTCGATGCCAGCCGTTCGCGGTCGCGGATCGGTGTGGGAACCCTCAGCTCGAGCGTATGGCCGGACGCATAGCTCACCGTCGCCGTATCTTCGGTGATGGTTTGCAGGTAGCCAACCTCATACTGCCCGATTTCATCTGGCTTTCCGTGAGCTTCCACGGTCGCTGTACCGCTGATCGGGAATCTGGGCACCACGATCAGCGCGCGGTTGGCTGCGAAATCGGTGCGCCACTGGATGGGTCCGCCCTGGGCGGTCCATTCCGGCTCCGCGGTGAAGGTGACAGGTGCGCCGTGCGGCTGTTGGTCGAACCGGGTGGGCAACGGCGCGGTGGCGCACGCTGGTGCGGCGTGATTGGCCAGTGGGTCCGTATCGGGGATGGGATCGTCGGGAATCCCGGTTCCCGAACAGATGTCGAGTCCTGCCAGACCGAGCAAGAATCGCGATCCGGCATGACGCAGCGCGAACGTGTCAATCGTGTTCAGGGTCATCTGGTGAAATGCCATGTCCACCAGCCGTTCGGTCACACAGTCGTCCTGATTGTCGGCTTGTAGGGCCGCATCGGAGAGAGCGATGACGTTCGTGCCGAGGTTCTCAGCGATTCCCTGCGCCCTGGGCGTCTTCGCCAGTGCGGGATCACCCTGGACCAGGACACGCATCCGGTCCACGGCGTCACTTGCGCGCTTGATCCGACCGCAGGTCCAGAACGAAATGTAGGCGTCGGCTCCCAGCCTATACGTTCCTTCGCGAAGCCGCGCCCGTGCACGCTCCACGACAGCTTCCTTCTGTGCCTTGGTGGTGACGGGCAGACTCGGTCCGGTGGGTGTGGCCGCCGGTGGCGCGTCGGCTTTGACGACCACAACGCGGTTCGCTTCGGGTCCGCCCGGAAACTCTTCGGTCGCGCCCTTCTGTGCAACCTCTATGTGCTCGGCGGGAACACCGGAGTTGATCAGGTCGCGGGCGACGCGCAGTGCGCGGTGACAGGACAGCCGCCTGTTGTCGTCGGCTTGGCCGTCGAGGCTGGCGTACCCGTGCACTGCGAATGTCGATTGCGCGGGTTGCGTACGGGCGAACTTCATGACTGACGTGGGGGTATTCGGAAAGAGGAAAACGTCGGACCCGAGGCAGAAGTGGAAGTGCGTACCGGTCAAGCCGATGTCCTCGGTAGCCTCAGGACAAGTCACTTCGGACAGCGCCTTTCCAAGACCCTTCGGCGCTTGCGAGCAGGGTGGGTCATCGGGAATGACTTCGAACTGTGCGCCCGAAAACGGTGGTGACGGAGGCTCCGGTATTGACGACGGTTTCGTCGGCGCGGAGGCGGCGCCTTCGCCGTCGACGGCCTGGCGCTGTAGGGATGCCGTTGCACCGGAGCGCTGTTGCAGCACGTGGGTGAGTTCGTGGGCCAGCAGACGCTGTCCGACGGTGGTGGTCGGCGAGTACTGCCCATCGCCGAAGACGATGTCCTGACCCATCGTGTAGGCAAGCGCGTTGACAGACCGCGCCGCCGAGTCCGCGCGCGGGCCGGTGTGGATCAGGACGCCGCTGAAGTCCGCGTCGAACCGTGACTCCATGAACGACCGGGTGCGCACGTCGAGCGGAGTTCCGCTGCCCAACGCCTGTGGGTGGACATCGGTGGTGCTGGCACCCGCCGCCTCGTTCGATGCCGCCTTGCGCTGCAGGGCCTCGTCCTCCTGTTTGCAGCCGGAGCAGCCGCCACCACAGGCACATTTGCGCTGCAACACCTTTGGAGCAACCGCGCTGGGCGATCCCGCAACCGCCGGACCAGGCCGTGCGGAACCCATCGAGACGACGCGTTCGGCCATCCGGTCGGCTTCGGCCTCGAAGGCATCGCCTGGACTACTTATTTGCAGCTTCGCTTGCAGCGGTGGTCCGTTCGCCTTCTCTTCGGCACACTGCGAGCAGGAACCTCCGCATGCGCACTTGCGTTGCAGCACCACCGGCGGGGTGAACACCGGACGGGGAGGGCGGGTGACTTGACTGGCTGCTCGGCCTCGGCTCTGCGCCGCAGGCGATTCTTTCGGCGACCGCGACGGGGGCAGTCATTTCTTGCGGGGGGTGCTACGGCGCCGCGTGGGGGCGGGTTTGTCTGCCGCCGTGGCCTTTTTGGCTGGCGCCTTGCGCGCCGCGCCGGCGCGCGCGGAGCTCGTGGGTCGGGAGGTACTCGGCGGCGGCGCTGTGGCTTTCACTGGCGGCCCGCAGGTGTCGGGGGCTTCGTCGACGATGATCTCGCGATACTCGACCTGACCCGGGCGCACGGCGACGGGGCGGGGATCGGTGTGAACGATGTCCTCAGAACGCAACAGCCGCAGGGACAACGCGTCCTCAGCTGCTGCGACGGCATCGGCGACGGTGAGGACGAAGTAGCCGTTGTCGTCGGTGCAGGCGTATCCGAAGTCGCGCACCCAGGTATTCCTCTGATACAACGCGACGGTCAAACCGGGCAGCGGAGAGCGAGCCGTGTCGTACACGCTGCCGTGGATCGCCCAGCCGCGCTGATCGACGCGCGGCGGATCTATCGAAGAGAGGGCGATTTCGGATCGGAAGCCCGCCAGGGTGTCGTTGTGCAGCGCGAGGCTGCGGTCGAGCGCGACGACGCGAGGATCCTCGGCGCCGAGTTGGGTAGCGAGGCGGTCGCGGTCCCGAGCTACTCCGTTGAACTTCGCCGCGCGAACGCGCACCAGGTCCTCGAGTCCGGCACTGCGGCTCGTGTCGAACTGGTCGATCAGCTTCTCCAGTGTGCCGGAGACGTCGGCGACGTCGATGCGATTCGCGCGCGATGAGGTGTTCATTACTACTGTCCTTGTCCGACGATGGCACCGAAGTGCGCGAGTATCCGGGTGTTCAAAGCGCATGGGTCGTCGGAGAACTGGTTGAGCAGAACGATGTTCGGCGACGGGATGAGGAGCTTCGGCGGAGCCAGGGCGACGATGCAGTGTGTTGCGACGTTGTTGACCGTGGCGTTCATCATGCCCAGGGTCATGGCCGAGTAGGCGGCGTTGCCGACCGGCTCCTCCCAACGGTTGTCGATGGCCCGCAGCGACGAGCCGAACAGGAGCGTGTTGGTGGTCAGGTAGTCATCGGCAAGGTGGGCCATCGATTGGTTGCCGTGGAAGGCGATGTCGTCGAGGCTGTGGATGGCGATCGACGACGCGGCGCGCGACACCCCAGTTTCGACGAGATCCAATGTGACTTGGTTGTCGCTGAAGAGGACCTGACCGCCCTGGAAGAGCCGGACCGCGGGGGCTACGAGACCGCGGGACACCAGCGTGATCGCCGCATCGCCGACGGCATACCCAGGATCGTTCTGAAAGTTGCCGAACCGGATGGTCTTGAATCCCGCGCGCCAATCGGTGGAGTCGACGCTGCGGCCAAGGTTGCCGATGTACACGGTGGCCGCAATGAGCGCATCGATCGTTGCGGAGCGCGTAAAAATGACCCCTTGGGACACCAGCTCGTTGGCCGCCACCGACACCGGGCCGAGCGCGGTGAGCGAAAGCGCGCGTCCCAACGGTGCGACGACGACGTTGTCGTGGACGCGCACGGCGGGACGGTCGCTCTGCACCGCCACCGACGCGAAGCGCGCAAGGTTGACGGCGGGAGCATCCGAGAACGGAGCGAGCGCGTGCACGATGACGATCCCGCCGCGTTGGCCGGGCTTGGCCGATGTGACCGGTTCCTCGGTGCGGGCCCCGTTGTTCACGATGGTGTTGCGGGAGATCTCGACTCCCTGACCCATCAGCACGAAGATGCCACACACCGGGTCGATGCGGCGGGGGCCGTTGTTCTCGATGGTGTTGTCGTAGACCGTCAGAGTTTCGACGTCGGCGAGAGCGATGCCGCCGTAACCGGCTCGGTTCACCATGGCCGCGGAGATGTCTTCGATGGGACGGCGCAGGCAGCCGCGGATGACGTTGCCGAGGATGGACAGGCCTGTGACGGAAATGGTCTCGCGGTCGTTCTGCAGGTCGAAGAACGCCGCGACGCCGATGCCGTTGAGGCCCATGTCCAGGATGCGGTTGCGCTCGATGAGGATGTCGGTGAGCGCCCCCGCCGAGACCGTGTGGGAGTCGTCGTCGGGCCGAGACGGCGGAAAGACCACGGTGCCCGGTTTGCAGGGATTGCAGGGGTCGTCGGGGTTGACGACCCAGCCGATGCGCCGGCCCCCGTCATTGCCGTCCCGGTCGACCACGATCACGCTTCCCAGCGTGATCCCGTTGCCGATCCCGCCCTGAATCAGGTTGTCGATGATGCGGACACCGTCGCTGGTGCCGCCGATCTGGATGCCACCGATGGCTGCGGACGCCGGCAGCGGCCATGTCGAACCGTCGTCCGTCTGGCGGCGGGACCGGACCCGAATCTGATTGCAGGCCAGGACGCTGTCGTCGCCGATGAAGAAGATGCCGGGCCAGGCGCCGGGCACGTCCAGCATCCGGATGTCGCAGTGTTCGATCTGCACGGTGCGGACGGTGTGCGCCTCGATGGCGCTGCGGGCCTGCGCGGTGATGCGCAGATTCGACAGGCTGATGTCGCGCAGCCCCGGCATGCGGTTGGCCGCCAACCGCCCCACGTCCTGAGCGCCGGCGTCGTCCAGGAGGATGCCCTGACCCTGGGGTTCGGCTTCGATCGCCAGGGATTCGATGGTGATGCCGCGCGAGTCGACGATGTGGATCACCGGGGCCGCGGCCCGTCCGGGTTGCGGCGCGATGACCGTGCGGGGGCCACAGCCGTGTACGCGAATGTTTCTTCGCCCCTTGATGACGACGTGTTGCCGGTAGGTGCCCGCCAAGATGCACACCTCGCCGCCGTCGGCGGGCAGACTGTCGATGGCCTTCTGGATCGAGTCGCCTTCGCGGACGCGCACCGTGCAGCAACCGGCTGGGCGGGTCAAGGGCGGGAAGGTGTGACGGCAGTCGCTGATCTCACCGGCGGCCGCGCTGACGTCCTTGGCGGCGTTCCACGTGATCACTCCCAGCGCGACGCGATGGTGCACGATGCCCTGGGGTGGTTGCGAGTCGATGAGGATCGCGGGATTGCCGATGCCGCCTGCGCGCACCGCGAACGTCCAATAGTCGCGCGGCGTGTACGGGGCGGCGGGGGGCGCGTCGAACTCGAGTCGGATGCCGTCTTCGAGTTCGACGGGGGCGGCCACGTTCGGGAATGCGGAGACCGCCTTGATGCCGTCCCACAGCCGAAAGAAGACGGATGTGGGGGAGGAGGGGATGGCGCCGAACGTTGCCGTGGCGGGCAGGACCAGTTGGTTGCTGCTGTTGAGCGTGACGGGCGCACCGTAAGTGACGGCCCAGACGCCTCGGTCGTCGTCGAATTCTTCAGCCTCCAAATAGAACTGGCTCAGGCCGCTGCTGGTGATGGCGGCGAGGTTTGCGGTGATGTTGAGGCGCTTGGCGGCGGCGTCGAACACGCCACGGCCGACGAGGCCGCCGTTGAACCGGGACCACTTGAACATGGGTCCGCCCGTGGCCACGTCGGCGATCTCGACCCGGTACAGGTGGTGCTCGAAGCCGGTGTATCCGCCGCCCTCCACGACCGGACAGTCGCCTGGGGTAGCGGTGGTGGGCTGCAGGGTGACGGTGAGCTGGCCCTTGGTGGAGAAGTCATCGGCAATGGGAATACTGGTGCAGGTGTCACCGTCGGACATGCGATACAGGCGAAAAGCCGCAGCAGTCAACATTCGTTCTGCGGTGTCGGGTCCGCCGAGTGCCGGTTCAATCAGCAAGTCGGGCAGCTGAAACGCGTTGACGGATTCGCGCCAGACCTCGAGCACGACGGCATCGCGCACACCCGCGGCGATGGTGGTGACGTCAGCCGGTGGAGTCTGGATCGGCGGCTGAAGGTAGGTGGCGACACGACCGAAGACGGCGTCGTCGGGAAGGTGAACGAGCAGCCCGTCGGCCCACACCCGGCCAGGGTCGACAGTCAGGATGACCTCGCCGCCTTGGACGACGGCGTGGTCGATCTTGAAGCTGTTGGGCAGGTCCTCGGGCACCGCGGCCACCGCCGCACCGATGATGTCCTCGGCTGCGGTGTCCTGCCAATCGGTCACGATGAGGCTTTGCGCCGTGAAGTCGGCATCGATCAGCGCGCGGCCCTGCTGCTGCAGCACTCCACTGAAGTTGTTGCGGCGCCGGTCATCCCAGCGAGAAAAGTCGCCCTTCACCGATATCCTCCTTAGGTCACGGGTACCAGTAGCGGCCGGACGCCAACCGGCATGAATTCGCGGATGCGAATCTGCAGGTTGTGCCAGCGGTGGGATTCGAGCAGGAAACCGAAGGCGCCCATCTGGTCGTCGTCGGGCCCGCGCTCGCGGATCGCGAAGTCGGTGGCGAGCAAGAGCTGCCCGTAGGCCGGCTGACCGAAGGTCTCACTGGAGAACAGCAGCCGGGCATCGGGTGCTCGCACACACGCGAAGTTCTGCGGCAGCCGGTCGGATTCGCCGGAGAAGTAGCTGAACTTGATGCAGCCCTTCTGGTTGTTCTGCACTTCGAGGCGGTGCACGAAGATGCCACCCTGTCCGGACGCGGTCTGCACGCGCATGCGGCCGAACATGGTCAGGCCTTCGGTGATTTGCGTGGGCGGGCCCCAACCGCCGGTGGGGTCGGAAGCCGATGTCAGGGCGAACGTGGTGGAGCTGTCGACGTCCACGCCCTTCCCGGCGTCGACGATGGCGCGCCGCAACGTCAGGGTGTACGGCGGGTCGATGAGCAGCGGGCCGGTCACCGAACTGTCGATGATGACCTCGGGAGTCTCCTTGAACGCGGTCTGTTCGTTGGGATCGGTGATGCCGTAGTCGGCGCGCAGGTCTACCGAGGGCAGGATCGGGGCACGGGTGTTGTCCAGGAGCAACCGGCCGTCGGGTTCCAGGCTGCAGCCGGTGATCTCGAGGCGGTTCAGCGCAACGCGCGCAATCAACGGCTCGCCGGCGGGGAACGCCGACCCGCGGGTGAGGTAGATGCCTTCGAGGCGGACCATCATGGCGGCGTTGACGCCGTCGAGGATCAGCTGCTGGGCGGGTGAGGCGTCGAAGACGTCGCGGGGACGGAAGCGAAGCGGATGCGCGAGCCTGACGATGGGCCGGTTTCCGCTGGTGGAGCGGATCACCAGCGAGCGGTTCAGGCGCAGCGTCGGGTGGCCGGCTTCGGTGAAGATGCCGGCGACGGCTGACAGGTCGAGGTCGTGTACGAAGCTGTCGTCGATTTCGATGACCGCGGGTTGGTTCGCGTTCTGGATGTTGGCCAGTGCGTCGCGTAGACCGTCGGGATTCTCCCGCAGCCGAACGGTGGTCAACGTGGTTGTTTCCTCGGCGATGGTGGTCGGCGGCCCTGGCCGCGAGATGGGATGCGCGCCAACCGGCCCGGTAGCGCCGTAGCTGTAGGTGAGCAGCAGATCGTCGCGCAACGCGGCGGCTTGCGCGTTGGTGGCGACGCCGAGCACGACGCGACCGATCACCGGGTCGATGGCGATCTCGCGGTCGCGCAGGGGCGGCTGCAGCGGTGTCTCCCAGGCGCACAGGTTCGCGCCGCGGAAGGTCCAGGTGTTGCCTGCGAATGTGGCGTCGGGCAGGTGGAACTGCAGACCGGTGGCCGCGACGTCGAGATCCGCCAGCAGCGGGTCCGTCGGGTCATAGGTTTCCACGGTCACGTACGCGTCGGGGTTGGCGCCGGGGTCACCCGAGTCGAGGCGGGTCGGCGGAATCGGGCCGGGAGTCTCGTCGACCTCGGTGACGACCGGCGGCTGGCGGTCGGGCGCATAGCGTGCCGTGTTGAACAGGCGCACCGCGTGCCCGAGGGGATGCACGTCGAAGCGGGCGGCGACGGCGGCCTCGCCGGGGCCGGGCGCGGCGTTGGTGCCGTTGCCGCGGTGGACCGGTCGGGTCACCGGCGCCTGCATCGCCATCAGGCGCCACAGGAAGATCGCGAGGTTGGGAAGGTTGATGCGCAGCCCGTACGGCGCCGGCGGCCGGACATCGGGGTAGTAGGCGTAGGGGTCGAACGGGGTGCCAAGCAGCGACAGTGCGGCGGGATCGCGCAGCGCGATGGTGCCGCCGCGGAAGGACGCGGGTGGCGCCCCGCCGGCATCGGGACGTAGATGGTTGAGGTGTTGGTGCCACGCGATGTTCGTTCGCAACTCGACGACGTGCGCACCCCACTTGGTGAGGTTGAAGGCCAGGAGCTCGATCGCGCCGATGGTGCCCTTACGGCGGCGCAGCGCGATGGTGTCGGCGACGTCGGCGCGAAGGGTCCACGTATCACCCGCGAGGACCGATGTGCCCAGCAGCGCACCGATGTAGGGGATGACCCACGGGTCGCAGGATTCGATGAACAGGTCGCGGTAGAGCTGATCGATGTTGTCGTGTACGTCGCCGAAGGTCTGCTCGAAGCCACTGAGGTAGGACTGCAGCTGCCCGGCCGGCGAAATCTCTGCATCGCGGATTCGGTAGATCTCGGGAAGTCGTTCGTAGAGAGGAACATTCATGTCAGCAGACCTCGACGGGAGCGGCTACCACGGATAGCGTGAGGTGGGCGGGATACAGAGCCAACATCGTTGTCGCGTCGCACGGCAAGGTGTCCACGCGGGCGCGCGGTGGAGCGGGCAGCGTCAGCGCTGTGGGGTCGTCTGACGGCCCCAGGCTGCCGAGCGCGGTCACGTCGTTCCACGCGACGCCAGTCACGTTCTGGATGATTCCCTCGATGCGCGAGCGGTATTCGCGGGCACCGAATCCGCGCGACACCGAGAACAGTTCGTTCAGCGCGTCGCGGACGGTGTCGAAGACGTCGGCCTCCTGGTACGACGGCACCAAGGCGACCGATACCTCGGCATAGGTCCATGCACGTCGGCCGGGGATGACGACGACGGGGAAGCGCTGCGGGCCGCGACAGATGTTGTAGTTGTTGAGAAGTGTCGTGATGGATTTGATCTCGGCCGAGCGGCCGGTCTCGGTGAGTACCGTGACCGCCACGGCGGGTACGCCGTCGACGATCTGCCAGGCGGCGGAGGCGGCCGTCACTCCGGGGATGCCGAGCGTCTCTGTTTCGAAGTCGCGCAGGCTGACCAGGCGCCCGAGGCTTTGAATCTTGCCAGGCGCTGCCTGGCGGGCGTTGGCTGGGTCCTCGGGGGGTGCGCCACCGGTGGCGTCATCGAGCATCGAGATGGCGTCCAGACCACGGATTTTCGCGCCTGCGTCCGCCGAGGCGCCCGGCTTGAGCGGCCCGTGCGCCTGGATGCCGGTGCGATACGTCGCGGCGACGTTGCCGACCCCCGAGGGGGGTCGCGCACCGGTTTCACCGTCACCGAATTGGACGAAGCTCTTACCCGTCGAGTCCTCGCGGACGATGTAGACCTGATCCTTGGGGCCGGCGGAGATGAGGCTGGCTACGGGCGTCCACTCGATGTCGTCAACGGTGACGACCAGCTGCGGGACCTGCGGCGGCGTGGCCGAAGCCGAAAGGAGGTTGGTCAGGGGGACTTTGGGTATCGGGAACGTCAGATACGACGCCCGGGAGTCGCCGTTGCCCAACACGACCGGCTTCTCGGTCTTGCCCTGGGTGGCCGCAACGACGTTCGCGTACACCCACACCGGCGGGTCGTCCTTCGGGAAGCTGAGCGGGAACTCGCCGATGCCCAAACGTTGGGGGGCGGGCGCGAGAGTGACCGGCCGCAGCGTGACGTGGGCGAGATCGCCCACTTGGGACGGGGTGATCGTCGCCGTGGCCTGCTCGACGGCTTCGGGCTGCCCGGGGTCGGGCTTGTTGCGCTGCAGTTGAAGTAGGCGACCATCCAGCGTGCGGTAGTCCTGCCCGTTGCCGTAGAAGAACAGCCGCGATGTCGGTCCAGGGATCGGCCGGCGTGGCGCGCGCAGGGTGAACGGTCCACCGGTGGTTTCGTGAATCTGCACAGACCGGATGTCGGTGTAATCGAGGAAACCGTGGGTGACTAGCCCGTTGAGATGGATGACGGTGGAGGCACCGGTGAGCGGCCCTACGGTGATGCTCGCCTTCTCGGCGGACACCACTGGCACGGCCGCAAAGATGTTTTCTGCCCCGGAGGTGAACGGCAGAAATGAGATGACGTCGAGACTGAGCAGGAAGGTGGCGCCGGCGGAGATGTCGTCGGGGGCGCTGTCGAGCGGGAAGTACGACCCGTCCGGGAGCGGGTTGTACTTGTAGGTCGACGGCTTCGGCGAGGTGCCGGAACCCAGGGTGCCGGAACCCAGAATGTGCAGCGAACCGACGGTGCGGCTGAAGCTGACCGGCTCCTGGGTAGCGGTACCGGATTTGACGACGGTCTGCGTGGTTGGCGCGTTATAGCCGAAGTGGCGGAAGTCGCGGCCCAGCACGTAGGCGGTGATGGTGGCAGCGGCGGGTCCCTGCCACCCGCCCTTGAGCGTGATTTCGGTTTGTTCGAAATGGTGTTCGACGTCGTCGATGACGGCGATCTGGCGATAGTCGCCGGAGATGAGCATCAGACGGGTGTTCTTCTCCAGCGCCGTGCCGGCAAGGGCAGCGGTGTCGATGGCCAACCGATCCGCACCGGAAGTGATGGACCCGACGGTGAAGGGCTGATAGAGGGCGAACTTGCTCAGCGCAGGTACGGCGGCGAGCTCGATAGTCGTCTCGAACGTGACGGTGTCGGGCAAGGCGGCGAGATCGGCCGTGATGGGGAACCGCGCCGGGACGGCAATCGGTGTGCTGCCCGTGATCTGGAATGCGAAGGTCGCGTTGCCGCCGACCCCCGGACTGAGCCGGTAGCCCACCAGCCGCACCAGCCCGGCCACGCTTTGGGACAGCGTGGCCGTGGGCAGGTAGACCTCGTTGGCGTACAGGTCCTGGTAGAAGGTGAGGATGTCGCCGACGACGGACGCGGCTTCGACCAGCGCGATGCCGGGGTCGTCGGACCCGCGGTAAGTCCACGGCGCCAATTCCGGGCTCTGGTCGAGGTAGTGCAGCAGGACTTCCCGGAATTTGGTGTAGGTGCCGATCCGGTATCCGATCCGGCTCAGACCCGGCCGGTTGTGGATGGGCAGTGGGAACACCAGCGGTGTACGGCAGTCGTTGGGGCACTCAGCCATCAGCGTCGCCCTCCCCGCAAGTCGAAGTCGATGAAGCCTTCCTCCATGTGGTCGGGATCGCTTACCACACTGATGATTTCGTTGTGGGCGACCCGGATGACCTCCGAATTCGGCGACGCCGGATGGTTCCAGCGCTTCATGGTCAGGTCAAGCACATGCTCGACGCCTTGCACCGCGTGCAGGCGGCCCAAGATCTCGCTGGCGTAGAGCGGCTGCCCGAACGTCCACGCGTCGGGGTTGAAGAACGCCTGGCGCCCGTCGGCGGCGAAACCGGTTGAGAACTCTTGCTCGAGAAGGAACCTCAGATCCTCGGGCCAGAACTCGGCGGCGGCACACAACCTGACGTGGATCTCCAGCGGCACGAAGATCGGTGGGCGCAGCTCGAGGTCCTCGCCGATCAACCGCACGGCGTCGAGATGGCGGGCGAGCTTGCGGCGCAGCTGTTCATCGAGACGCTGCCCGCCGACCGGATCGATGGCGACGCGCACGGTACGCCAGCTGCCGGTCCAGCCATAGCTGGCTGAGGCGCGGGATACCTCGGGGAGTTCTTGCGCGCGGTTGACGTAGTCGGCGAGGGTGACGGCGCGCAGCTGGCGGAAGCGGAACTGTTCGGGGACGCGTCGGATGATGCGGTCGACCGACTCGGGTGCGCGGCCGTTGACCGCGTCGAACGGGTTCCAGCAGGCCGCGTCCTGCAGGACCGGTGGACCGGCCACGATACGGGCGATGCTGTCGGCGCCGAGGTTGCCGTCCGGGCCGAAACCCGTTTGGTACGTGAGCAGGACGTGCGCGCCGTCGGGCAGCCCGCGCCCGTTGACGCCGTCACCGAAGTTGAGGGTGCTGAAGCCCAGTTCATCGGTTTCCACCGCGAAGTGCGCATCCACGTCGATGCTGTGGATCAGATCGGGGCGCTCCTGCCAGGCCGTGGTCGCGGAGGCGGTTTTGACCTGCACGTCGAGCGTGGAGACCGGCGGAGTGTCGCCGTCGGGTGGGGTATCGCGGTACGCCAGGCGCCCCGGCGGCAGTTCCACGAGATTGGTCTGCGGTGCGAGGTCGACGTGGACGACGTCGCCGTGCAGGACTTCCAGCAGATTGCCGTGGAACAACGAAACGTCGGCGACCTTGGGGGTGCAGTCGACGGTGAAGCAGTAGTTGGTCAGCAGAGCGTCCTCGGTTCGCCACGTGACGCGGACGAGGAACTCGGTTGTCAGCGGGTCCTGCAACGTCTGCGCCGACGTCAGTTCCAGCAGTTGGCGCTTCTTCTGGTCGCGGTCGGCGCGCTGGCCGGTGGACGGGTTCAGATGCTCCTGGACGAGCAGGCGCCGCACCTTGGCCGGTTTGAACCATCTGGGTGAACTGGTCTGCCGCGGGCTGGCCAGGGACGTCGAGGCGCAGATCGGCTGTGGTGGCGCCCTTTTCGAGAGAAGGCAAGGCGTCGCTCCACGTGTAGAGGTGCAGCGTGTTGACCAGGGCGTCGAGCGTGCATTCCTCGGCGTTGACGAAGGTCTGGGTGGTCGGCGATTGGTCGGTCACACCGGATCGCACCGTGACCGTCCCGCCGCCGACGACACCCGATAGGCCCGGGGCAAGCTCCAGCGCGATCCAGGTGGAGGCTTGGTTGCCCTCGTGGATGTGGTAGTCCATGAGCCTGGCGTGGCGGGCCAGTGAAACGCGGCGGCGGGCGGTGCCGAGGTAGCCCTCCTGCACGGTGCGGTCCTGGAAGTCGGACAGTTCGTCGGCGGCCGCCGAGATCAGATCGATGAGGACTTGGTCGAGGTCGGCCTCGCTGGTGGCCCGCCACCCGGGCACCCGTTCGCTCATGGCGGCGATCATGGTGTGCCGGAACGAGTCGTAATCCTTCGCGAGATAATCGATTCGGGGGTCGATCGGGGCGGGCGCGGCCGGTGCCCACTCGGGGGAGCAGTCGGCGTTGAAGCAGCCGGGACGGAATTTGAAGCGCAACGAGCTGAAGATCGGGTCGATGTTCGGGTGGTCGATCTGCAGCGTGTACACCGAATAGTCACCGATCGGCGCGACGGTGAGTTCGACGAAGTCGTCGGCGGGGTTGCCAGTGACGGCGACGGTTTGCACTTGGCCGGTCAACGGACCGGCAGGCACACGGCGGCCGCCCGTGATGGGGAAGGTTTGGCGGGCTCCGGCGGGAGTGGCCGCGGCGGCCAGAATGTTGGAGATCTCGTTGTTGTTGAAGAAGTACAGCGTGAGCCGGGCCTCGGTGGGCGCCGCGGGTGGGCTCAGGTCGACCAGGACCAGGCGCAGCCCATTGAGCGGGCCGAGGTTGCGGGCCCGTTCGGCCAGCGCTTCTTGGTTGGGGATGGCCACCGCTAGCCCCCCTTCCGCTCGAAGCGCAGCCGCCGGGGATCTTCGACGCCGGCCACGCGGTAGACGAGGTCGACGATGATGGCGCCGCCTTGGGTGATGACGGTCAGCTCCTGCAGGGTCACCCGCTGCTCGAGGTAGCGCGAGATCGCTTGGCTGATCATGGCCTTCGCCATAGCCTCGGTGGTCTGGCCGCCACCCTCGAAGACCAGGCGACGCACGCCGCCGCCGAAGTCGGGCAGAAAGAGCCGTTCGCCGGGGTTGGTGAGCAACAGCTGCAGCACCTCGCCGTGGACGTGATCCTCCAGTGATGCGGTCACGGCGCAGCGGCCCTCCGGCCCGACGCGGAACGGGAATGACAGATGGCGGCCGTCGGGGGGGATCATTGTGCGGACACCTTCGGCTGGGTGTTGACCACGATCGCGACGCCCTGCGGGGCACCTTCTGGGCTGTAGCAGACGCCGATGCTGCTCGTCACCAGTGGGGCCGAGCCGATGCGGGCGCGCGCCGCGCCTGCGACCCACTGGATGCGGATGCACGGGGACGGCTTGAGCGCCACGACGAACGCGCACCCGACGACGGGGTGAATGTCGGTGTCGAGCAGTATGGGTGCGCCGCCGGCGGTGACCCGGGCGTTGGCGGTCGCGAGGATCGCCCGCCCGCCGTGGGGGCACAGGACGGTACTGGTGGTGGTGAGGACGGGGCCGGGCATCAGCGGACCTCCATGGCGCCGTTGTTGACGGAGACGCCCGCGGCGGACAGTTCGATCTTCGCCGTCGCGATGGCGACGGTGATCTTCGAAGCGGCGATGGTGATTTCGCCGCCGCCAGGATGGATCAGTTTGAGTTCGGAGGCGTCGTCGTCGAGGACGATCTGCAGACCCTTCGGGGTGGTGAGCACGTACTGGTTGACCCCGTTGGGCTCGGGCAGTTCACCTTTGGCCCACCAGCATCCGGTCCACAACGGGTGGGAGATGTTGCCGGCCTCGAACTCGATCCATACTCCGTCGCCAGGTTTCGGAAGTAGTAGCAGGCCGTGCGCGTCACCGGCGAACGGCACTACCGGGACACACCAGGGGGAGTCCTGCTCGTCGCCGTAGATAGCCGGCACGTGCGCTTTGACACGGCCCAACCGGTCGGGGTCATCAGAGGTGGTCACGACGCCGCGGTACTTGCCGTAGTGGTGACTGCGGCGATGTTCGTCGAGGTCGACGACGAGCTCTTCGAATGCGTGAATGTCAGAACACCTTTTCCATCAGGCCGGCGGGGGCGTTCGAGCCGGCGGAACGCGCGTTGCGAAGCAGTTTGAAGCTCTGCTGGTAGTCGGATCGGTTGAGCGTGTGCACCACACCGGTGACGACGTAGTCGCCGCTGAGGATGCCGTTGACGCCGGTGGCGGTGACGAGTCGGTACGGCGTGAGGACCTTGGCGTAGCACTGGGTGAAGACCTCGCCGGAGGCTTCGAATTGGTAGTTGGCGGCGTCGGTGGAGGCCTGCACGGCGGCGTCGAGATCGACCGAGTCGACAAGGTCTGCGGGCAGCAGATAGGTCGCGGCGTTGGCGGGTTTGGTGGGCTGCTGCGCGCCCAGCAGGTCGAGGCGCTGAAAGCTGGACGTCTTCTTGACGATCTTCTTGTCGGTGATGGACACCGAGTAGCCGACGGTCTTGCCGGGCTGGGTGCCGCGGTCCTTGACGTCGAAGCGGCCGATGTTGCGGTCTTGGCCCATCAGGATCATGTCGGGCAGACCGTCTTTGGTGGTCGGGAACCTCGCGAAGACACCGATGCTTTCGCCGGGGTTCGGTCCCGGTAGCACGTAGGCGTGCATGTTCTGACGTTTGGCCAGCGCCCGCAGCAGCTGCATCGCGGTCCCGTGCTGCATCTCGACGGGCGTGAGTTTGGTGTCGGGTGGTGGCACGGAGTCCACCCGCACGGAGGCGATTTCGGGTATCGAGCCGAGGAGCTTGCGGGCGATCTCGTCGTCGGTCCTGTCCTTGTAGGCGTCGACGGATTCGTCGCGGTTGAGCAGCACCGAGTCGTCCTGGACGCGTACGGTGATGCTGCTCTGGCCGGGCTCGGAGCTCATGTTGTTGTCGAAGCCGACAATGGGTCCGTCGATCAGGGCCGCCCACGGGTCTTTGCCGAATCTGACCTCGACGCGGACCCGGCCGAAGTCGGCAAGACTCTTGTCGTCCTCCTTGGCCCATTTCCCTGAATCACTGGAACAAACGGGGATTTCAAGTGTTGCCTGCCAGGCCATGTCGACGTCCTGCTCGACGCGGATCGACTCGACACCGTCGAGCTGTGCGCGTTTGGCGGGCTGATTGTTGAAGAACAACCGGTAGTCGATGGTCGGCATGTGGTCCTACTTGTCCGGGACCGTGATGACGGGTGTCAGTGACGTGGTGGCGTCATCACCGCGTGGTTCGGTGAGTCGTCGCGAGTCGGTGAGGCTATTGGCGTCGGCGATGTGCCAGAACCGGGTGCCGTCCTGGTACTGGCGCAAAGCGATGATGTCGAGGCGGTCGGTGCGTTTGAGATCGGTCGTCACCCCGGCAGGTGCGGGCAGCACGCGCGGCTGCAACGCTGCGACCGTGCGGCCGTCGCCGAGCGCGACGTTCACCGTGGGCTGGTTGAAGTACCGCGAGTTGTCAAGGAACACATGCACTCCTAGATCGGGATGAGGTCGGTAGCCAGTGAGGCGGTGTTGGCGAGGTTGAGCACGGCCTGGGCCTCCTTGGCGGTGTTGGTGTATTCGAGTGCGCCCTTGCCGATGACGTCGTCGGAGCATTGACCGGGCGGCACGACTGCCAACCCAAGGGACACTTGGGCTTCGACGGGATTGAGCAGGTAGTCGTATTGCTGCTCGGTGATCGTCATGGATTCGATCACGACGGGCAAGACGCGGGTCAGACCCCAGATGAAAAGGATGCGGGGCTGGGGTTCACGAGGGATCGGCTGCGTAGGAGGCGCCGCGGCTCCGAGGCCGCCTGCGAGGTCGCCGATCGCATCCAGCGCTGCTCCAACCAGTCCGCTGAGCTTTCCTGCGGGATAGACCATTTTCTCCAGTGCCGCGATCTGTGGGCCGACCCCCACTGCGCGGGCGACCTTCTCGTTCTTGGCGAGTGCGTCGGCCGCGCTGAAGACGGCGTTGACGGTCACCTTCTCGACCGGCGGCTCGCCCGCCTGACTGTTCTCCCGGGCGGTGGCGCTGGTGTTGCGTGGCGGGACCTGAACGTTGCGGGTGAGGGTTTCGGGGTTGAACTGAAAGATCACGACGTTGGGCAGCGGACCGAGAAAGTCGCTGCCGTATTCGACGAGGGCACCGCGAAGCAATCGGGACATGGCTACTTCTCCTGCCGATCGACGTCCGTGGGATGCCCCGTCGGCGCGAGTGTCCCGGCCAGCTGACGGGTCAACGAAGTGGTGAGCTGTGGCGGCAGGGGTCCGCGGTAGCGAGCGGCGAGCGCGCGGGTGATGTGGTCTGCCAGGTGTGCGGGGTCAAGCGGCGCGCCACCGCGGACCCGCACCTGGACACGGTCAATGTGAATCGATGTCGGTTTCACGTTCCATCCTTTGAATCATCGGCGTGTAATCAGCGAAGAGATCCAGGCTGACGGGCCGGTTGATCTTGTCGAGTTCGCGTTTGAGCGCAACCACGAGCGCTTCCATGCCAAGGGCCGGCGGGCGTTGCGACCCCGCGCTCTGCAGACACGCGTTGAACACCACGGAACGAATGTGTCCGCCCGCCATGGGAAATCGTGTCGCCAGGAAGTCGAAGTCGAGTTTCGACGCGTCGACGCCGGCGGGGATGGACTGGCGCCAGATGCGCAAGCGCTGCTCGACGCCGGGCAGCGGGAAGTCGATGACGTAGCGCAGACGTCGCAGAAACGCTTCGTCGAGGTCCTTCTTGCGGTTGGTGGCAAGTACGGCAAGACCTTTGAACCGTTCCATGCGGTCGAGCAGGTAGCTGATCTCGAGGTTCGCGTAGCGATCGTGGGCGTCGCGGGCCTCCATGCGCTTGCCGAAGATCGCGTCGGCTTCGTCGAACAGCAACAGCGCGTCGGAGACGTCGGCAGCGTCGAAGATGCGTTTGAGGTTCTTCTCCGTCTCGCCGATGTACTTGTTGACGACCTGCGACAGGTCGATGCGGTACATGGGTAAGTCGAGTTCGGCGGCCAGAATCTCTGACGCCATCGTCTTGCCGGTGCCGGGCGGTCCCGCGAACAGCACCGAGATGCCGCCTTCGTTCCAGACCCGTGCGGTGCCCCATCCGTAGTGGACCTCGGTGAGGCTGCGCATGGCGTGCAGGACTTCCCGGAACTGCTCGGCCTGCTTGGGCGGCAGGAACAAGTCGTCGGTCGAGTCGAATCGGGGCACGACGGGTTGGGCCATGTCGCCCAGCTCCAGGCGGGCAGCAGCGCGGCACGCGGCGGTGATGGCGGCAGGCGAAGTGTCGCCGTGCAGCGAGTCGATGCCGCGCGCGACGCGGTCGATCGTCTCGGCCTCGTAGCGGAAGCGCCGAGCCGTCTCGGCGATCACCGGTCCGAGACCGGCCGCAGCGGGTCCGAGCGCTTCCGTCCAGTACGCGACGCGCTCGTTGTAGGACATCGGGGGGATCTCGAGGCGGGCCGACCCAAGATCTGCAGGAACGTCGGCGTCGGTGAAGATCGTCAGCGGGATGTTCGGGACGTCTGTCAGATCCGTTGGTGTGAAACGGGAACGCACCAGCATGTCGGTGCCGTCGAGCCAACACAGCGTCGCCGCGGTGGACAATGATCCGCCGCGGATTTCGACGATGTCCCGGCCGGAGATGTCGGCGACGGCGGCCAGCACGGGATCGAGGGCTGCTCCGCGCGGCAGCTGAACGGAGATGACGCGCAGATCCTGGGCATCGGGGCGAGCCTGCAGCGCGGTCAGGTGGGCCGAAGGGGAGAGCTCGGCGTGACGAGCACTGCCCACCGGTGCCAGCTGTGGCGGGAGGGCTGCGTCAGGGAAGAGCAGCCGGCGAGCGACCAGGTCGGGTGTGTACACGGGCGCCAGCCAGTCATCGCCACCGACGGTGCGGCACAGCAGCCCGTACCGGAAGAGCACGCCCGCCGGATCGGCCAGCCCGAGAATGTCCTCCGGTATATGCCAAAGCTGTTGGGCGAGTGCGAGAGTAGGTGCGGTGCGATTGGCATCGTTGTGGCAGGCGGCGATCACGGCGCCAGCCGCACTGTCGAATGCCGCGGTCAGCCCCAGGCTCAGCAAAAAGATGGACGCAGGGTCGAGCGCGAGTTGATCGACCACCCAGCCGAACGAGCCGCGGGTGGGCGCACCTTCGGCGGTGGGTGGAGCGGTCGAGATCTCGTCGGTGAGGTAGCGCGCCGTCGGATCGTCGTAAAAGAAGTGCTGCTTGTCGTCCCAATAGCGGGACCGGTCGAGGCTGTCGGACAGGGTGTCGATGCGTGGCGGTGTGATCCCGGTCGGCTCGGCGCCGGTGCGTTCGTACCACATCCAGCAGATTTCGCGACGAAGACGCAGCATCACTTGGCGCAGCCAATAATTGGCCAGCGGGTCGGCGGCGGCGAGCGACGGCGAGAACGCGCAGGCCTCGGCGGTGGACCCGGTCACAGCGTCACCTCCGGGCTGTTGCGGGCCTGCTGGCCGTTGACGCGAAGGATGACGCGGTAGACGCCCGCAGGTACGGCGGGAGTGGCGGTGACATCGAAGTTCAGCGTCGTCTGGTCCGCGGTCGGCCGAGCGAACTGATCGAAGACGCGCACGACGCGCCCGTTGCGAGAAAGGGCGGCGAACACGCTGTCGGTGTCGGCCCCGAGGAGCACGCCGGTGAGCTCGACGACGGGTGGGGCGCCCGCGGTGACGGTGACGGCGTCGACGCGCGGCAATAGCCCACCGGTCACGGCGTTGCTGGACATCTCATGGCCGGCGAGCACGGGCTGGACGGCGATCACGGGCAGGCTTCCGGCCGATACGACGTTGCCCGCTGCGAGCGTCGCAGGCACGGTGCACTGAACGAAATTGGCTGTGCGCGTGGTGATCGGCAGGTTTGCGGGGCCGAGGCGCATCGTGATGCCTTCGAGGTGAAGGTCGTTGCCGGTCAGCTCCAGCGTGTCACCGACCTCGAACTTGGCGGGCGAGATCGTATCCAGAGTCGGTCCCAGGGACGGCTGGACGGTGGTCCGGACACCCTCCTCACCGATGATGGCGGGTTTGGTGTAGTCGATGCCGACCAACTGTGAGTAGGAGGCCGGTTCGGCCGGCGCGATGAGGACAGGCCGCACCTCGAAAGCCGCCGAGCACCGGAACTTCATGTCGGGGCCCTGCGTGAGCTTCGAAATCAGGTCGACGCCGGCGGCGTCGAATGTCACCTTGAGCTCGTTGGGGTTGTCGCGCAGGGCGTCGATGGTGCCCGCGGTGGGTTGCAGGAAGTTGGCGGCGTGCAGAGCGCGCAGCCCCGCACCGAGGATGTTGTGGGCCTTGATGCTGTCGCTCTCGCCGGTGTCGTCGAAGGCGGTGGCGAGATAGTGCAGCACGAGCCACAGCGGTGGCGGCTGACCTTCGTCGAGGCTTTCGTTGCGAAGGTGGCCGTCGACGTCGATCTCGTAAAGGAAGAGGTTCAGGCGCGGCGTGATGACTTGGCCCTGCGGGGGCTCTGGGCGGCCCACGCTGACCTGGTCGATGGCCGTCCCCAAGGCGGTGGTGAGCCGCTCCTGAAGGGTCTGGGTCACCGCTGCGATTGCCCGTCCCGTATTTGCCAGCGCCATGGTCCACTCAACGCAGGTAGTACCGACTGGGGTCGCGTAAGCCTGAAGGCGTTGGCGCAGAACGCCGTTCAGGTGCGACCGGTTGGATGAGCATTGGTTGTTGGTCGACGACGATCTGGATCGTGCCGATCTCGAGGGTGAAGTCGTCGGCCCCGCCACGGTTGAGCACCGCGGCGGGGGGCTGCGGGTCCGCGCGGAGCGGCCGCGACGGCGAGGGCACGGCCGCGGTCTCGTGCCCCGCAGCGTCGGCGGCAGGTTGCGAAACCCACTCCTGCACATCGGCGAGGGTGGGAAGCCGGCGCTCCGCGGTCGAAGTCGCCGGATCGGCGGGTGCGATGCGCACCGCGGGCGACGGCTGTGAGGCGGTGAAGGCTTGGGGTGCCTCGGTGGTGACTGGGGGAGCGGCGGTTTGCACGACGTACTCGTGGCTCGCGTCCTGCAATGACGTCGGTCGCCGGTCGGCGGCCGGCCGAACACGGCTGGGCGAACCGGAAGCGGGTAAGGGAGCCGTCACCGAATACGGGGACGTCGCGGGTGCCGGTTGCGCCGGACGGGTGAGATTGACTTCGAGTCCGCGTTGCATCGCGGGCTTCGCGGCGGGCGCGAAGCCGCTCTGGCGGGCGAGGCTAGCGAAGTAGCCCATCAGCCCACACCCGTGTCGATCATCTGCACATACCGGGCGCGCCGCCACTCGGGGAGGGCGAGGATGTCCGCCTCAGTCCAGTGGTAATGAGAGGCGAGCGCATCGACGGCGGCGAACAGCGAATCCTGAGCGCGGATCAGATCATTCAGCGCCATGCCGGCAGGATCGGTCTCGTATTCCTCCTCGTGGCCGCATTCAGGGCACGCCGCGGTGACCGGAGCGCGCAGCAGCGGGTCGGCCGCGTCGAACGCCGCCTCGAGCTGGGCCAGCGGACAGTCGCTGTCATCGATTGCCAGCGTTGCGACGATGTCATCGATCAACGTCACGTCGTCGGTCCGCGCGTGCTTGAGCCAGGCCAGCTGATCGCGACCCGCGGGCCGGCGAAACCGTGCGTCACCGACCTGGATGACGCCCGTGCCTGCCGCGGCTGCGGCATCGAGAAGTTCGGCGGCCGCGAGACTGACCTCGAACACCGATCCGCATGCAGTGCAGCGCAATTCGACGTCGAACTCGTCAGCGCTCGTCAGTGTCAGCAGGCACTCGATCCGTTTGCCGACGGGCAGATCCCAAAGCGCTTCACGGTCGACGTCGGTCAGTGCGCATGCTGCCAGGGCATCGGTCATGGCGTGCGGGCGCACGGCGGTCAGGTCGATCTGCAGATCGCCGGCGTGCGAGCCGAATCGCCGAAACTCCAGGGCAGCAGTCATCGCCGGCGGCTATCCGGCGGGAACCGGAGCGGCCTCGTCGGGCTCCTTGGTGTCGACGTCGCGCTCCCAGCCCTCGAGCTCGATCTTGATCATCTCCACCGCGATCGCATTCGCATTGGCGTCGAGCGCCGGCACGGCGGTGAACTCACTGACCCAACAGTCGTGCAGGAAATACCGCAGTGCGACTTGGCCTTTCTCGTTCATCACCTCGAGCGTGAGTTCCTTCTTGTAGTTGACGAGGTCCATCGCCACGTCGCCGCTGTACGGATGCACGAGGTTGGCCCACGCCTCGAATTCGAGGTCGTGGGTGACGCCGCGCTCGAGGGTCAGCCCGTCGTACTGGGTGCGGCCGGGGGACTTGGTCTCGCTGCCGTTGTCGCCGCCCGAGCGATGGGGCACCACAGACGTGGTGCGTTTGAGCGCACCACATTTGGAGACGCCGAGCACCGGTTTGCCGTCCCAGACCAGGCGGAACTTGTAGTTCTTGTACGGATCCTTGCGGTGGGCGTTCTTGACGAATCCATTGGCCATTGATGGCGCTCCTTAGTTGAGGTCACCGGCGATCTGCTGGATGCGGATGATGACGAACTCGGCGGGCTTGAGCGGCGCGAACCCGACCAGGATGTTCACGATGCCCAGATTGCGGTCGGCTTGGGTGGTCGTCTCGCCATCGCACTTGACGAAGAACGCCTTGTCGGGCGTGCCGCCCTGGAACGCGCCCTGGCGGAAGAGTCCCATCATGAATGCGTTGAGATTGAGCCGGACCTTCGCCCAGAGTGGCTCGTCGTTGGGCTCGAACACAACCCACTTGGTGCCGCGGTACAGCGACTCCTCGAGGAACAGGGCGAGCCGACGAATCGGGATGTACTTCCACTCGGAGCCTTGGTCGTCGAATCCGTCCGTCGTGCGGGCACCCCAGTTGACGATGCCGCTGGGGAAGACGCGCGAACAGTTGACGGCCTGCTTGTTCAGCACCCCGTTTTCCGCGTCGGTGAGGTTGAGCTCCAGATCGACGACCCCGCGCAGATCGGCTTCGATGCCCGCGGGTGCCTTCCAGACCCCCCGGGTGGCGTCGATGCGTGACATCAGACCGGCGATGGCGCCCGACGGTGCGATGGTCTTGCGTACACCGCTGGCGTTGTACACCAGGTTGGGGAAGAACACCGCGCTGCTCTGCTTGGCGACGGTATTGCGAAGCGTGGTGATCAGTGTCGTGTTGTTCGCAACCTCGGGACGCTTGCTGCCGTCGGAGGTGGTCTTCACCCAGCCTGCTGGCGGATCGATGAGCAGGAACGCTCGCCGGTTCGCGCAGTAGATGCTGGCGGGCCCCCAGAAGGTCTCCTGCACCGCCGACGGAATTCCCGAGTCCCCGGGGATGACCATCAGATTGAACAGGTCCACCCCGTCCAGGGCGTAGAGCCCGGACTGGTCGGCCTGAACGCCCTGCAATTCGGCCAGCGTGAATGCCGCGCCGTCGTCGCCCTTGTCCGCCGCGACGGGCGCCACTTGGAACGGACTGGTACCGGACATCCCAAGCGAGTAGCGGCGAACGTTGAGCGCGAAGTTGGTCCCGCCCAATGTCGTATCGGCGGCAGAAACCACGCCTGCGGGCGCCTTGTTCGGCAAGCCGGATTTCGCGAGCAGCGCGACGTGGTACCCCCAAAGCTCGGCGCGCCACGACGAGGCAGTGGTGTTGTTGATCTGTCTGGACGACAGCTTGCAGCTTCTGGCGGAGGCCGTCGACCTTGCCGTTGGAATCGACGTACCAGGCGTCGGTGGGGTTGGCTGACAGCGCGGTAAAGCTCAAGGGGATTGGCGTTTCGCCGTCGATCGCGATGGATGCGATGGCGTCGCGGGTCAGGCCCGCGAGTTTGACGATCGCGGCGAGGTCGGCCACCACCGCGCCCGTCGGTGCGGGACGGAAATTGCTGTACCGGGCGGCCTCGATACCGCCCTGGTCCAGGCCGAGCAGCGCCGCGGTCGCCAGGTCCTTGGTCAGGTCGGCGGCGCGGGTGATGCGAACTGTTCGTTGGTTTCCGCTCGACGATGCGATGCGCAACGCCGAGTAGTTGCCCTGCGTTTCGAAGCTGACCATGACGGACAGCCCGGTGACGGCGGCGTTCAGCTGTTCGTTCATCACCTGCGCAATGCGGGTGGTCATGTCGTTCAAGCTCCACGCGGAGCCAGGCGCAATCGCAGGCGCGGCGGCGCCGAGGACCGTGGCGAGGCTGATGTCGACCGCCTGGTTGCCGTCGACCGTCGCCGTGAAGTTCGGGGTGCTGGTGAGCAGTGCCTCGAATTCGGTTCTGAATCCGGCAATCGGCGTGGTCGTGAAGACGCGGCTTTGGCTGAAACCGCCGAAGCTGTTGCCGATCACGGTGAGATCGTTGGCTCCGCCGGCTTTGGCGTCGTCGTGCAACTCGAGTTTGATCAGCGCCGAACCCTGCGTGACGGCGTTCGGGGCGAACATCGGGGACGCGGGATCCATTGTGAGGCCCAAGAACGTCTCGCGCCCAACCTCCTGGCCGCCGTCCTCCTGGATCACGACGAGGTTGAACGTCTCGTCGGGCTTCGGGGTGGCGTAGGAGACTTCCAGACAGAGGCCGTTGCCCAGCGCGCCGGGACTCGTCGCCGTCGCGGTCAGGACGTTTTTCTTGTCGAGGTCCTGCAGGTTTACCGCTGCGGCGTTGGCGCCCTTGGCGAGGCGAATCACGTAGCAGTCGCTGCCGCCGTTGTCGAAGAACATTCGGACGCTTTGTGCGAGGTCGCTTTCCGGGTGCGGCGCGCCGAAGCCCCTGGTGAAGTCCGACATACTCAGTAACCGGACCGCCTTGTTGATCGGCCCTTTCTGCGTTCGGCCGAAGAACGCGGTGATCGAGGTCGCCACACCAGTGATGGTGTGAACGCCGCTCGAGACCTCCTGGATGTAGACGCCGGGGTAACTTAGCGGTGGTGTTGTCATTCGCGACTCCTTAACACCGGGAACATCTGTGCAACAGACGCTTTGGCCTCTGTCGGCGGTCTCTTATTCGGTTGGGATGTCGTCGCCGATCATGGCCATTGCCATGGCGTCATCGATCCACGCGCTGACGGCGTCGACGAGGTTCGCGCGTTCGGCGAACCGTCGCCGTTGCTCGGAGAAGGGATCGACAAGCTCACCCGTCACCTTCCCGCCAGCCTCGACGACGACTCGCACGACTAGGACGAACTCACGCTTTGCCGAAAGCTTGTCGGTCGGATCACCCTCGGTCATGGGTCCTCGTTGACTCGATCCAGACGTCAGTTGTACCGCCAGTCGCTCAGCTCCAAATGAGCCTGCGCTACCGCGCGGTGAGTCGCCGATGAGCTTCCGATGAGGTTTCGGTGAGGTGGCTATGCGCAGCGTTGCGCCAGCCCCTTCGTGGCCCCGCACAGTTTTCAGATCAGACCAGGTTCGGTGCGAACGACATTGAACAGTTCCTCGGTCGCCGGCTCCGGCGCGGCGTCGAATTCGCTGGCCAGGATCGTGCGGCACAGACTGTATTGGCGCAGCGCCTGGGCTCTAGCCCCCAACCGGACGTATGCCCGCATCGCCATCCGATGCGCGTCTTCCCGGCACGGATCAACCGCCAATAGCCGAATCGCGTAGGCCAGTGCCTGTTCATTGTTGGCGAGTTCGAAGTGTGCATCCGCCAGCCGCGCCAATGTATTCAAACAAATCGCACGTAATCGCTCACGTTCCAACAGGCCGGATATGTCTGTACCCGACGTGAGGTCGCCACGATAAAGAACGATGGCGCGTTTATACGATTCGATTGCTTCTGCAATTGATCCCGCCGCAAGCAAGCGATGCCCGACGCCAACGGCTGCCTCGAACTCCACCACGTCCACTTCCAAACCGCCGTCCAGGTTGAGGACGTAGTGGCTTTGGGTGCGCACGATCGGCGGTTCTCCTCCGAGCGCGTCGGCGAGTTGAGTCTTGAGCCCATGCATGAGCGTGTTGAGGCACTGGCTGGCTAGCGTCGGCGAGGCGTCTGGCCATATCGTGTCAACGAGAGTCTCGCGATGAACTCCGCAAAGGGGCTGCATCGCAAGACAGCTGATCAGCTGTTCGGCCTTGCCGCCCGACCGCAACGACACCGGCTCGCCCAATTTCACGATCTGAAACGGACCCAGCAGCCGAACCAAAACTCCTGTGCTCTGCATGACGCTCACCCGCTCGCCGCGCAAACGCTGAGGCAATCGCGCAAACCAGCGCGTCCATGCCTGGCGGTGCAGCCGTGACGAACCGCAGACGGATCATCCATGACGGCGGCGTCACCGCAGCGATGCTGACAGGCGGCCGCCGAGGTTTCGGCAAGATCGAAAGCGCAGCGCAGAAACCTTGCGATCCGATACTTGCTCCGTAAGCAGCACCGCCTCTGATGTCACACCAACCGCCCCCTCAAATTGTCGGATGTGAAGATTATCGCGCTGTTCCCGCCGGCAGTAGCGAGTATTCGACTACTCATTTCCGCTTCTGTGGGCGTGCGGATGCTCAGCAACAGCCCCGGTGCGACGGGCCGAATTCCGCCGATGCTCCATTCGTCCCGCAACCCGCGTCCAGCGAAAAGGCGCGATGGCCGACGAGATCCTCGCAACTGCATCAAACTTCTAGATAGACTGCTTCAGCAATCGGCCGCTGAGACCGGGCAGCGACTCTCGCCATTCCAGGGCAATTGGGAGGGGAGGGAACCAAGCGTCATGTTCGCCGCACAAGTGCGCTCGACCCACCGATCCGTCCGCCCCGCGCCCGCCCGTGTTTCGGCTCGATCGGCTCGCCCCGCCGTTCCCGAGATCATCGCGTACAGCAGCGCCAGACCAGCAGTGCGCCGCAAAGTGTGCGCATGCGGAGGAGGATGCCCTCGATGCACGGCGCCCCGAACCGCCGGCCCGTCCGCCGCTAGCCTCCCGATCAGCGATCCCGGGGACCGCCAGGAACAACAAGCCGATCGCATCGCCGAACATGTCATGCGCATGGCCGAGCCGCCGAGGTCGTCTGCCGCCGTATCTGAGATGGCACCCGGCGTCGACTTCCTGCAACGCAAATGCTCGTGTCGGGGCAGTGACAGTCAATGTCCGGCCTGCACCGAGCAAGGCGATGATGAACTTCACCGTTCGGCCACTCACTCGGCGAACCATGAACCAGGGGTAATCCGCTCGGCTCCGCCCAGCGTGCACGTGAATCTACGATCCAACGGTCAGCCCCTCGACCCCGGTATTCGCGGCTTCATGGAAGCTCGCTTCGGCCGGGACTTCTCCGGCGTTCGCGTGCATACCGACGCAGCCGCAGCGCAATCAGCGCGTGACGTAAGTGCTCGGGCTTACACCGTGGGCGACAAGATTGTCTTTGCGCCCGGCGAGTTCTCCCCGGACTCTGTTGACGGTCGCCGACTTCTCGCTCACGAACTGGCACACGTTGTCCAACAGGGCCGGGCGGCACCCTCTCTTCAGCGCACGCCTGTAGGAGAGCGCAACCAAAAGCAGATCGAACTGACTCTCGGCGACGTCGACATCAAGGACCCCGCCTGCCGCTATCAGCCTGGTGAGAAAGAGAGATCGAAATCAGACAAGGGCATTCTCGATCCGGATGTGGTCTTCGCGGAGTTTCGTGGAATCAAGCAGGCCGGTCCCGATGCCATCATGATCACCGACTTTGGTGTTGACGAAACAACGATCAAGTCGTCGACCCTCTCAGAACTTCGCAAGTACTACTGGGTCGATAACATCGAAAAGACCACGCTCCCAATGGAGATCGTTGGCTACGCCGACTGCACCGGCTGGGAGAGTCGCAACTCCACACTTCGTCACCAACGCGCTGCGAACGTGGCCAGCCTATTCCCGAGTGCTGCGCCGCAGGTTCGTCACGTCGGTTCGGCCGGATACGGCTCATACCTCACGGACAACACCACACCGGAAGCCCGCGCCCTCAACCGTTCGGTCCTCATCCGCTTCATTGCGCCACCGGCTCCCAAGCCCGTCGTCAAGGAGATTCCCAGACCCCAAGGCCCGCTGTGCGGCCCCAACGTCACGAAACAGCTCGAGGATGCGGTAGCGAGCGTGACATCGAGCTTCACGAGGCTCTCGTCAGACGAGCAAGAGGAGGTGTGTGGCACTCTCAACAGCCTCATCTCAGGTTCGTCGACCTGGGACATCATGCCGCTCTATCACGAGAACAACGCGTGGATCTACCAGAATTATCAACCTGTCTGTGCTAGCGCCGGCGGCAATCCACGTTGTGGCGAAACCGTCCAAGTCGGGCAGCACTGCTACTACTCGGGCACGGCGAACTACGTCATCTTCGGCACGATGTGCAGGCTCTGTCAGCAGAACCTTGAGGAGGATGAGGGATCGAACTACGACGAAGACCACATGATTGAGCTCATCGATTTCTATAAGGGACCCGGCATTTTCTTCGCCGCCGCTGGGAACTATGTTCCCAGCCTGCAGTGGGCACGAGCCGGTTACCACGGCTGGCCAAACGGCGGCAATCCGCCGCCGGGCGATCGCAATAACTGTGCCCCGCAGTGTCCAAAGCCGTACTACTTCGGGCCCATGCCAGTCAGATGGTGCCCGCACATCGATCCCGAAGGGATGTGCGGGTTGGGATCCAGGAGACGACGTGCACGGCGGATATGACCGCCATCGACGACGCCCGTTCGGCTGGGATGACGGAAGGCGCTCGCCGCCGTACAGGCGTACCGCCGAAGCAAGCCCGCTCGATCGCAGTTGCGGCGCATTGCAAACCTCCTCGGCGATACGATTACCGCTGAGCGCAGCGTGGTTTCCATCAAGATGCCGGGCGTTGCCGCGCGAGAGGTTAGACGATGACCGCACTTGCCGCCGCGGTAGTACGAGAGCCAGGGCGATCGTCCGCGCCGACCCCGGGCCGCGCAGTGCCGAGTACGTCGGCGCGCCAGTCCTCACCCAAGATTCAACGGGCGGCTGCCTGCGCCTGCGGCGGCGGCTGCCCAGGCTGCCGTACGGACCAGCGTGGTGATCACGGGCCCGCTGCCGGAGCCGACAATGTGCCCGCAAGCGTGCACGACGTCCTCCACGGTCCCGGCCAGCCGCTCGATACCGGCATGCGCACGTTCATGGAGTCGCGGTTCGGCCACGACTTCGGCAGTGTCCGGTTGCACACGGATGGTCGCTCCGCGCAGTCAGCCCGGGATATCAGCGCACTGGCCTACACATATGGCAGCGACATCGTCTTCGACGAAGGCCAATTCGCTCCCAGCACGATGCAGGGACAGCGTTTGCTTGCTCACGAACTCGCCCATGTCGTGCAGCAACAGGGGAGCGACCCAACGCTCGCACCTAAGGGTTTGGGCCCTGCGGACTCGGCGCACGAACGCGAAGCCGACACGGCGGCAGCCGCAGTCCTTGCAGGCCGGGCACCAAGTATCGCCAGTGCGGCCGGCCCGCTGATCCAGCGACAGTGTGGCGGCCGGCCGATGCCGGCTTGCCCGAGCGGATGGGAGTCGCGGCCCTCGTCTTCGGACATCGGATCGGCGTTCGGTCACTGGCTAGGGCTGCAATACAAGCAGTCCCATCCAATCTCCAGCTACCTGCTGGTCGATTGGTGGCTTTACAGTTCGCGCGGGAAGATGGGGACGATCGGCGGCACCCTGGCCCAAACCGATCCCTACGTCTTGGGCGCGTTGCAAGCCAGGCCCGATTGGGCGCGAAGCGGCACGCAGCGCACCGACATCTTGGCCTCGGACAGCGACGAAGTATTCGAGATCAAACCCGTCCGCGGCGCCGACTCCGGCCCACCTCAGCTCGCTGGATACCTGGCGAGCCTGCGGACGCTGGCCCCCAACGCGCCGGACTGGATGGGCGGGCGGCCGCGTAACTGGCATGCCGGCGAATGGGATCCCGCGCCGTATCTCTTCCCCGTGCCGGTCGGCCTGACCGAGTTCTGCGTGATCTGCACATGGGCGGATCCCGTCAACACCGGCGTGATCCTGTACGACTTGCTCTGCTGCGATAGCACGATTCCGCCCCCGCCGATCTTCGTTCCCAAAGAGGCCGTGGACAAGCTGTTGGAACGAGCCAAGGAGTTCTTGCAGCGGCTTGCCGACGATCTCGGCGTCGTCGGCAAGGGCGTTGTCGCGGCGATGGCCGCGATCGCGATCGCAGCCTTGGTGATCGCGTTGCTTCCGGCCGAAGCACTCGCCGCCATCGGAGCCTTCTTCGCCGCGATAGGTGCGGCGATCGGCGCGGCAATCGCGGCACTACTGGCCGAGCTCGGGCTCGCTGCGACCACGGTGGCTGGGATCATCGCCAGCGCCGGAGCGCTGCTCTCCGGCCGACCCGCGTTCGCGGAGCCCGCGCCGTCGCCGCCGTCGGCGAAGACGGGCTCTACGAGCGGCCCGCCGGCCAAGGGTGGCACCGCGTCGCCCGGACCGGGCGCTACGCATGGGATCCTCGAGAAGGGCATTGAGATCTTGCGTCAGATCGAGAAGTCGCCGCGCAAGGATCCGCAAGCCAAGGAGCTCAAAAAGCTCGCCGCACAGCTGCTTCCGTACCTCTCCTCGCTCAATCACCCAGCCGGGCCGCCGAAGCCGACACCCGCGCCCGCATCCAAGAGTTCGAGTGCGGCGAAGGCCGGTGGGCGAACGGCCCCGCCGGTTGGTGTGCGGCCGGCTCCGTCGGACGTACCAGGATTCGGGACGATCAACAAGATCCCCGATGACGTGGTGAAGGTCCACGCGGACAAATGCATCATCGAGGGGATCAGTCCCCGCGTGAAGCCCGGCGACGAGATTTATACGGTTTCGATGATCGTCCACTATCCGATGTGGTCGTTCGCCGCCATCGTCAAGATCAAAGTCATCGCCAACGATGGGCGGACGCTGCTGGTCGAATACGCCGAGGACTGGTGGGTTCCGGAGATGGGCGGAGGCGGCCGCAAAGGCCAACGCTTCTACCAGAGCCTGGCCACACTCGGCCGGTGCGGCACGGTGCACGCCGTCATGCGCTGAACGAGGTGTCCGGCCGCGCGTCAATCGAACCTCGTTGTTACCCAATGCAAGCGGATAGGACGATCTAGACGCTGGCCGCTCAGCACCGAGAATGTGCCACTCAAGGACGGCAGCGCGTAGCGCACTGCGTATAGAAGCCGTTAACGGGATTGACAGCACCGGGTCTGGTGTCGACGATTGCAGGTGCAAGCACCTCGCTAAGTGAGGCGTCTGCTCGGATATTGGCCGCTGACCCCGAACGTCGAGAGACGCCCCTGGTCAGTTCAGCTCCTCCCGGATCAAGGGTTGAGCCCAAGTGGCTTCCGCGGTCGAGGATCTCGGTCGGGGACACGCCGTGCAGTGCTGAAGCTCTGACGAGAGGGGTGCCCGTGCGGGCGTGTTGTCCGCGCGTCTCTCCCGTGTTGCTGTGACACGACGCCCGCGTGCGTCCTGGCCGCGAGGAGGTGAGGAACACCGTTGAGTACCAGCGATAAACCGCCGTCTGCAGGTTCGGTGTTGTTCCTGCTCTGTCGCGGTCCGGTTCCATTGTCCGGAGGTTGAAAACTATTCGCTAGCAATACTTCCCGCGTCGCGGCGTGTCGGGTCGCTCACGCGGAACATCGTGCTGGTGGTTTTCGGTTCTGGACGGCATCCGCATTGGTCGTGGCCGCTTCCGGTTTCGTTTCGAAGGAGTTTCGTCATGGTTTTTATCTCGTCGCACCGTTCCCGGCGGGTGTCGTCGTCGACGCTGTTGGCGTTTTGCCGCACCGCTGTGCAGTGGCGGCGGGCGCGGCGCCGCCTGACCCCGCAGGAGCGGGCGTACCTGCTGGCATCGCGTACCCCAACCGCCATCATCACCGCATCGATGGGCGGGCACATCCGCTGACCGAGCCTCGAGCCATCGGTCACCAGCATCCGTTCGGCGTCCGACGATCACCATGAAACGACGCCCCATCCGCTCCAGCCGCAATCAATACGTCACAGCGTCAGTCGAACCTCATTGTTCCCCAATGCAAGCGGATGGGAGGAACTAGACGCTGGCCGCTCTGCACCGAGAATGTGTTGACCATCCGCTCTGCCCAGCAGTCAACGGATGCCCTCTCGAACCAGCGCCAGCATCTGTCCTGCGAGGCGATCGAGCGGCCCGCTCGCGAGCCTGAAGTCGTAGCCCGTCGCGACGCACTCGAACGTCGAGTCGTGGTACGCGAGGACGAAGTGTCGAAGCCGCGCGTACCGCTCGGGCCGGTGATCCGGGTGCACCGAGTTCATGCGTTCGAGGATCCGGATCCACGACGAGTCGTGGATCGCAGCCGCCGAGTACGGGTGGAGCCCGCGACCAGCGAGCGGGTGGCTGTGGAACGCCTCGTCATTCGGCGGCCCGAATATCGCGGCGCACACGCCGCGGAACCGGACGATCGCGACGGGCTCCGCGCTCGACTCGGGATCGACGACGTCGACGGTCTCGCCGGTCCAGTCCGGCTCGGGGGCCTCGACGTAGTACGCGACGACCGCCGTGAACTCGTCCTGCATCACGAGTGGGCAGGGCGCGCCGACCGACGACTGCGGTAGGTCGTCGAGCGGAACGACCCGGTCGCGCTCGTCAACGGCGTACATCGCCAGCACCTTACTCGACCAGCAACATCCGTTGTACGTCGCTCTGGATGACGATGATGGCGTGGTCGGCGGCGAAAGCGGCGGTCAGCGCGTGCAGGCGAGGTTGTTGACTGCGGGTTGACAGCCGCAATCAATACGTCACAGTACGAAAACCAGAGTCGGCGTATGAGAATCGGGAAGGGGTCAGTCGCGTCCGACGGTGCGCCGCCCGTAACGGCGGGTGTATCCGATGCGGCGTTTCACGGCGACGGGATCCTTGGTTGACCGACCGGCGCCGCGACGCTTATGGGGCTTGCACATCGCACATCCGCGCCATGAACGTGAGGGGTGATGGTTGGGCATCGATGCTCCTGAAGAACTCCGCACGAGGCGAAGGTGGGAACTTTACTCGACACGGGCGATTTCGGCTAGGAGGGGCCCGGTTTCCGCGATCCCGCATTCCACGCTTCGGACGGGATCTGGAGGATCATAGGGGAGTGGTTCCGCTTGGCATTCTCGCGCAGCCGACGATCGCCGTCGCGCTGCGCCCTTACGGTTTCGGCGGCTCAGACAGGGGGACGGAATTCACCACGGCGGGGTGCCGGCGCCGATGAGTGCTGCGATGTTGGTCGTCGAGGCGTTGGAGAAGGCATGCGGGATGCCGCTGTCGAAACGCGCAAAGGTATTCGGCGTCAGCAGGTGTTGATCGTCGCCGAGGTGCAGATAGACCTGTCCGAACAGAACGTAGACGAATTCCTCGCCCGGGTGGCGGATCGGGTCGGTGACATAGCCTGCGCCGGCGTCGAAGGTGATCTGATAGGGCTGCAGGGTGTGCTCACCGCTGGATCCGATCAGCGCGTAGTGCACGCCAGGACCGCGGTGGATGGTACTGGCCGTAATGTCGGCGGCTGTCACGATCTCCAAGGGGCGAGCGCCACCGGGCGACGTCGACTCATGAGCGATCAACTCGGCGATGTTCACACCCAGGCTGGCGGCCACCGATTGCAAGCGCTGCAACGAAATTCCGGAAATTCCGCGTTCCAACTCCGACAGCGTCGAGGGCGACACCCCCAATATCCGGGCCAGTTCACGCACACTGAGTCCACGCATCTTACGCATTTCGCGTAATCGTTGACCGATTATGGGCGTGAGGTCGGAATCCACCCCTGAGGTGGTGGCGGCTTTCATCCGACCTCCTTTTCGCTAACCCGGTGACGCGAGCCTGACCTACATTACCGTTGCCCAATGGCCGAACAAGAATGACGACAGTTCGGCAAGTCCGGTCAGCGCCGGTAGAACAGGCATGCTCAGTGATGGGCTCTGGGCCCGGGCGTGGCTCGAGATCGCGAATCTGCCGGTGGTGTCGGGGCTGTCACCGTCGCAAACGGCCGTGTCGCCCCGCATTCGGCCCTTCGGGGCCGTCGACCGCAGTGTCGTCGTGAAGACTATCGGTTCAATCGATGTCAGAACACATCGTGAAGCCCTTCGTGCTCGTCATGTTGCGACGAATTGCGTTGGGGTGGTGTGCCATATCGGCCTGACGGAGGGCGGTGAGGTGCGACGCCTCCTACCTCCTGTCGCCTCGGCCCCGGAAAACGGGCGTGGCGGCCTCTTGACTGCGGATCCCATTGGTGTTTGGCTATACCGAACATCGATCCATGATATGTACGAAATTCCGAACAGAGTGTTGGAGGGCAAGTGGAAGGCGTTCGACCCCGGCTTCGCGACGCATTGACAAGCAGTCAGACGCAATCGGCATCTGTCGGCCGGCCGGCGATCGCCGATCAGTGCAAGACGGTGCGCTTCTAGATGGTCTGCACACCCGACGCGCTCGCTGACGCGCTGAGCCGCCAACCCAGGCTTCAGCTCGCGAATCTGCCGACACCGCTGGTACCTGCGCCGCGCTTCTCGGCTGCCGTTGGGGGTGAGGTGTGGTTGAAGCGCGATGACTCAACTGGTCTCGCGCTGGGCGGCAACAAGGCCCGCAAGATCGAGTACCTCCTTGGGCGCGCACGCGAACAGGGCGACGTCGACACAGTGGTGACGGTTGGCGCCGCGCAGTCCAATCACGCGCGCACCGTCGCCGCAGCGTCACGGGTGGCTGGCTGGGACTGCCATCTGGTCCTAGGGGGCGAGGCGCCGCTGCGACCGACGGGCAATCTGGTGCTCGACGCCGCGCTCGGCGCAAGCCTTCACTTCGCCGGCACCGACTCCTGGACTGAGCTGGAAGCCGCGGCCGGTGAGCTCGCCGCTGAGCTGCGCGGGCAGGGCCGCCGGCCGCTGGTGATTCCGATGGGTGGCTCGACCGCCGTCGGGGCGCTGGGTTTCGTGGGCGCGTACCTCGAGCTGCTGGGCCAACTCGAGGAGACCGGAATCCGGCCGACGTCGATCCTGCACGCCACCTCGACCGGTGGTACGCAGGCCGGGCTGGACTTCGCCCATCGTGTCCTGGGCGTCGGGCCCGAGGTCATCGGAGTGGGTGTGGCCAAGACCCCGACCGATCTCACCGCTGAGGTCACCGCGCTGGAGGTGGAGCTCGGAGGATTGCTGGGGCTGGACCCCGGCCCGGTGGCACCGACGGTGCTCGACGGTTATCGGGGCAAGGCCTACGGGGTGCCGACGCCTGGCTGTGAGGCAGCCTTCGCCGCACTGGCGTCCACCGAGGCCGTACTCACCGACTTCGTCTACAGTGCCAAGGCGCTGCACGCGGTGATGGACAGGGCCGCCACCGACGGGCCAATCGTGTTCTGGCACACCGGCGGTGTGCCCGCCCTGTTCGCCGACACCACCGAACTTCCGGCGTGGCGCACGGCCGCCCCGGTTCCTGTCCATCACGGCTGACCGAAGGAACCCGCATGAGCAACCCACCCGATGGCGGCATTGAACAGTTCGGATACAAGCAGCAATTCGACCGAACCCTGAAGTCCTTCACCTCCTTCGCCGTGGGGTTCTCCTTCATCTCGATCACCAGCGGTATCTTCACGACCTTCGCGTTCCTCTTGACGACGTCGGGACCGCGGGGCCTGTGGATGTGGATCCCCGCGGCGCTCGGGCAAATGCTGATCACCTTGATCTACGCGCATTTCGCCGCGCGGATCCCGCTGGCCGGCTTCTCCTACCAGTGGGCCTCGCGGCTGTCGGGGCCCAAAGCCGGCTGGATCTTCGGCTGGCTGTCCTACGCCTTCCTCGCCGTCGTCGTGGTCGCCGTCAACTACGGGTTCGTCACCCAGGCGTTGATGCCGCTATTGCAGCTCCAACCGAGTCTTCCTGTGGCCCAGGCGCTCACGATCGCGATGGCGGCAATCGAAGCCGGCGTCATCATCTTCTCGACCAGACTCGCTGCGCTCATCAATGCCGCGGCCGTGGTGACCGAGATCGTCGGGGTCGCAGGCCTGACCATCGTGCTTCTGGTCATGGCCGGCTTCGGCCACGGTGATCTGGCCAATGTCACCTCGACCGGTGTCGCCGACGGTGGGCCGGGGTACTACGGCTTCAACGGTCCGTTCATGCTCGCGGTCCTGCTCGGCGCGTACACCATTGTCGGGTTCGAATCGATCGCCAACCTCGCCGAGGAGACCCAGAATCCAACCAAGGTCGTGCCCAAGGCGATGATCCGCGCCACAGCCGCCTCCGGCGTACTCGGGCTGCTGTTTCTGATCGCACTCTGCGTGGCGATGCCTGATGTGACCGAGATCAGCAACAGCGCCACCCCGATCACCGACATCATGCACGCTCGGCTTGGCGGCGCACTGACAGACCTGTTCCTGGCGATCTTTGTGGTCTCGCTGTTCGCCAACGCCCTCGTCATCATGCTGACCGGATCGCGGATGGTGTTCGCGATGGCGCGCGACGGCCGGTTTCCGGCCAGCCGCGTCTTCGGCGTAGTGGTCAAACGCACCGACAGCCCGATCGCGGCGACGTTACTGATCTTCGCCGGCCTGGTCATCATCATGCTGGCGGTCGGGCACCAAAGCGCCGCGTTGTCCAACCTGTTCACCGCGGCGACCATCCTGCCCGCGGTCATCTACCTGGCCACCGTCATCCTCTTCGCGGTAACCCGCCATCGTCTGCCGCACGTCGACGGCGTGTTCACGTTGGGCCGTTCGGCGCCCTGGGTGATCTGGGGGTCGCTGATCTGGCTGGCCTATGAGCTCAGCGCACTGCTGTTGCCGGCGACCTTTCGCACCGCCGTCATCATCGCCGCGGTCCTGCTCGGCATCGGGGTCATCGTCTTCATCAGCTACCTGGTGCTCGCTCCGCATACACTGTCCGACGAGCCAGGCAGTGTGCTGTCGAACGATGTCTCTGACGACGTAGCCGCGAATTAACCACTGCCACAACGTGATCAGGAGATGTGATGGGACTGCTGGATGACAGAGTCGTCATCGTCACCGGCGCCGCCGGCGGCATCGGCTCCGCGACTGCCGATGTGCTGTATGAGCAGGGGGCCATCGTCGTCGCGGTCGGCCGCGACGACGATGAGGTCGCATCGTTGGCGGCGGTCCGTCGTGACGCACGGTGGCATCCCCTGCAGATGAACGTCGCCGACGAGCACAGCGTCAAGCGCGGTGTCGGCGAGGTGATGTCGCAGTGGGATCGCATCGACGGGCTGGTCAACAACGCCGGCGTGCTGATCCCCAACGACGTGCCGAACAGCACCGTCGACGAGTTCGACGCGATCTTCTCGGTGAACGTGCGCGGCACCTATCTGTGCTGTCGCACTGTTTTGCCGTCGATGATCGCTCGAGGCTCGGGTTCGATCGTCAACATCGGGTCGATCAACTCGATCGGCGCGGAGAAGAAGCTGGCGCTTTACGCGGCCAGCAAGGGCGCGGTGCTCATGCTGACCAAGGCGATCGCCCTCGACCACGCAGCGCAGGGGGTCCGGGCCAACGTCGTGTGTCCGGGCTTCGTGGATACACCGCTGAATGTGCCGCACTACGAAATGTTGGGCGGGCGAGGAGAATTAGAACGCTCACTGCCCGACTTTCAGCCGATCGGCCGTCCCATCGAGCCGCGCGAGATCGGCGGCCCGGTCGCATTCCTGCTCTCCGACCTCGCCAGCGCGATCACCGGAACCGCGGTCGTGGTCGACGGCGGCGTCCTCGCCAAGGCCTGACGCCACACGATGTGCCGCTATCTCAGGGATGCCGAAGAACATCTCGCCGACGTCGACGGGGATGGCGTGCACATCCTTCGGGGCATCGGTGGGGACGCCTCGTCGCTAGAGTAGCACATGTGCTACCCTAGCCTGCATGGAGACCGTGGGACTGCGTGAGCTTCGGCAGAACGCCTCCGAGCTCGTGCGCCGTGCCGAGGAGGGCGAGGAAATCACCATCACAGTGGCCGGCCGGCCAGGGGCGCGACTGGTGCCTGCGACTCCTCGAGCCTGGCGACAGTGGGGCAGTGTCGCCGAGCTCTTCAGCGGACCAGCAGACCCCGACTGGGACACTGATCGGGGGATGGTCGACCAGCAGGTCCGCGACCCTTGGGCAAGTCGTTGAGAGCAATCCTTGACACCAGCGTGGTAATTGCCACCGATGTTGAACCGCTCGACGGGGAACTGGCGATCAGTGCAATCACTCTGGCGGAGCTGCATTTTGGGGTGCTGGTCGCCCAGGGGCCAGCGGTGCGGGCCGAGCGTCTGCGCCGCCTGCTGGCGCTGCAGCGCACCTTCGATGCGCTACCCATGGATGAGGCCGTCGCGGCGAGCTACGGCCAGATGGCGGCAGCTGTGGTAGACGCTGGACGACAGCCGCTAGCGCGATCGATGGATCTGTTAATCGCGGCGACCGCGCATGCGCATTCTGCCCGGCTCTACACGCGTAATCCGGACGACTTCACCGGGTTGCACGACTTGATCGAGGTTGTATCAGTCTGAAACCACGCCGTCTTGCGGAATGCGAGGCGCGTCGTGCTCCACGAGATCGTCCATCACTTCGGGATCAGCGACGAGCGGTTAATCGAGATCGATCACTACTGGCGTGGTGCTGATGCTCCGCCGAAGCTTGCTGTTGCCGAAATGACTTCCTGCGGCGGAAATCGTTGCCTGGGAAGGTAATCCACCGTCCTAGACCGGTGGGGCGCCGTCCATTCAGGCGTGGTCAATACCTCACGTTGACGTAATAGTGCGCCAGGCAGGCACACTCAACGAGGACGACGAATCGACAATCGGCGACGGCATAGACAGGGGACGGAATTCACCACGGCGGGGTGCCGGCGCCGATGAGTGCTGCGATGTTGGTCGTCGAGGCGTTGGAGAAGGCATGCGGGATGCCGCTGTCGAAACGCGCAAAGGTATTGGGCGTCAGCAGGTGTTGATCGTCGCCGAGGTGCAGATAGACCTGTCCGAACAGAACGTAGACGAATTCCTCGCCCGGGTGGCGGATCGGGTCGGTGACATAGCCTGCGCCGGCGTCGAAGGTGATCTGATAGGGCTGCAGGGTGTGCTCACCGGTGGATCCGATCAGCGCGTAGTGCACGCCAGGACCGCGGTGGATGGTACTGGCCGTAATGTCGGCGGCTGTCACGATCTCCAGGGGGCGAGCGCCACCGGGCGACGGTTCCAAGCCCCTTGCATCTAATGCAACCCGCAGTGATCTGTTGGTAGTGATGCGTGTTCATGAGGTGCGAGTGCTATATCGCTGGCGAGACAGTATCTGATCTGCCGAGTGAGATTGGGCCCTCGGAAATTGAACTTGCGGAGGAGCCACGGGACCCTAAAACTGGTTGGACTCATACGGAGACACGCCATTGCTGCTGCGCTGCGGCCGACGCCCGTGGAGCGCTGCACGACAGGCAGACAACGCTCCTTGATCGCCAGATGACTGTGAAACTGCCACTGATTCAACGCCTTTGCGACGTGTGGGTGCGACACCTGTGGCGCGCCGCCGTCACGCGGTCGTAACAGGACCCACACATCCGTGTCATCGATCTGGACAACACTCGGGACAAGTGTGATCACACGAAGCATCAAGGACGGAGTGATATCGCAATGGCACAGACTCGGTGACGCAGACCGTCGCGGAGTGCGTCTACCAGGAGATTCGTCGCAGGATTCTGGACGGTCGCATCACCCCGGGAACGCGGGTGTCCATCAGGTCGCTCGCACAATCCATCGGTGTTTCCACGATGCCGACAAGAGAAGCCCTGAAGCGACTCCACTACGAAGGGCTGGTTGAGTTCGATCGGCGTGCGGTCACCGTGACTAGCCTCAACGCACAGGACATCCGCCAGCTCTTCGCGATCCGACTCACCCTGGAGTTGCTGGCCACCGAGTGGGCGTTGTCGCGGTTGGACCACCAGTCCACTGTCACGATGCGCAAGATCCTGGACCAGATGGCCGAGCCCGACATCGCTGCAGTCGAGTGGCGCGAACTCAACCGTGAGTTCCACCAGACGTTCTACGACTGCGCGGGCAGCCGGCATCTCAGTGAATTGATCCAGAACACGTGGGACCGTGTCCAGCCTTACATGGCGATCTACGCGAACGTGGCGCACGCGCTCGAAGACGCACGGCGCCAGCACGAGCACATGTTCGGTTTGATGCGTGAAGGCAGGCTCGAGGAACTCCTCGAAGCGACGCGACATCATCTCGCACACACGGCGGACGCCATCGTCGACGCTCTCGATGTCGCATTCGCCTCGGGCAAGGAGCAGGACATGAACTATGCAGAAGTGACGATCGACGACTTCCATCGCATGATCAAGGGCAGGGAAACCACGAGCGCCAAGCTCACCGGCTGGTATCTGAGCCGCATCGACGATATCGACGCGATGGACAATCCCAGTGGGCTCCAGATCAATTCGGTGGTGACGGTCAACCCCGAAGCCATGCAGGACGCCGCGCGCATCGACGAGATCCATGCCAGGACGGGCGGGCTCGTTGGTCCGCTCCACGGAGTGCCAGTCCTGATCAAAGACCAAGCTGAAACCCGCGGCATCCCCACGGCGTTCGGCTCAGGGTTGTTCGCCGATTATATTCCGGACACCGATGCCGTTGTGGTTCAGCGGCTACGCGACGCCGGAGCGATCATCTTGGGAAAGACCTCGATGTGCGACTTCGCAGCCGGGTGGTTCTCGTTCTCCTCCCGGTCAGATCACACGAAGAACCCGTATGACGTGGATCGAGACACCGGCGGCTCGAGCGCGGGAACGGCGGCGGCGGTCACGGCCAACCTGTGTCTCGTCGGGATCGGCGAGGACACCGGCGGCTCGATTCGGCTACCTTCCTCGTTCACCAATCTCTTCGGATTGCGTGTCACGACCGGATTGATTCCCCGAACCGGCTTCTCGCCGCTGCTCCACTTTCAGGACACTCCGGGCCCGATGGCGCGAACCGTCGCCGACCTTGCCCACGTACTCGACACGATTGTCGGTTACGACGCCTCCGACGCCTATACGGGTGTCGCAACCGCGAACCCGGACGTCGGGAAATACTACGCGTCGCTCGATGACGTCACTTCGACCTCACTTGCCACATATCGGGTAGGCGTCCTGGCCGATGCCTTCGGTGAAGGATGCGACCAGGAGCAGACGAACAGTGTCATCCATTCGGCGATCGAAGATCTCAGCCGCTTCGGTACCGGCGTGATCGAAGACCTGCACCTCGGTGATCTGGAAGGCTGGGTACGAGAGACGTCTCTCTACACATTGCGCTCCAAGCAAGACATCGACGCATTCCTCCGCGAGCGTCCGGCGGCGCCCGCGACATCGGTGAAAGACATCGTGGCGCGGAACGCCTTCCACCATCTCACCGACCTGCTGAAGGACATCGGTGACGGCCCCGACAACGTGGACGACAACCCCGAGTATCTGCGCGGCCGCATCCGACAGGAAGAGTGGCGCCGGACCCTCGTTTCCATGATGGCCAAAGCCGACATCGACTTTCTGGTCTATCCCACCGTGCAGGTGCCCGCCCCGACACGGGCGGACCTGGCGGCGAAACGGTGGACCGCCTTGGATTTCCCGACGAACACGGTCATCGCATCGCAGACCTCCCTACCCGCGATCAGTATCCCGGTCGGGTTCACTGACACCGGGCTTCCCGTCGGGATGGAGGTACTCGGGCGGCAATTCTCCGAGCGTGCCCTGCTCCGTTTCGCGCGGGCCTGGGAACTGGCCTCGAACCCGCGAAAGTCGGCGGCGTCGACGCTTCGTGCGGAGAGCTGAGACATGCACATCGACATCAACTGCGATCTGGGTGAAAGTTACGGCGTCTACGTCTACGGCGCCGACCCGGAGATGATGCCTCTGATCACGTCGGCCAACATCGCCTGCGGTGCCCATGGAGGAGACCCAGCAGTGATGCGGACCTCCGTGGAACTCGCGACATCTCACGGGGTGCAAGTCGGTGCACATGTCGGACTCGACGATCGCGCAGGTTTCGGGCGCCGGGAGATCCCCACCACGCCGCAACAGGCCTACGACCTCTGTCTGTATCAGATGGGCGCTCTGGACGCGTTCATCCGCGCGGACGGTGTCAGGATGCAGCACGTCAAACCGCACGGCGCGCTGTACATGATGGTGAATCGCGATGCGGCACTGGCAGATGCGCTGTGTCGTGCGGTGGAGAGCTGGGATCCGGACCTGTACCTGTATGTTCTGCCCGGGTCCGAACTCCATCATCGGGCGGCCGACGGTGGTCTGCGAGTCGTGCCGGAAGCCTTCGCGGATCGCCCATACCTCGCGGGCGAAGTTCAGATGTATGACCGTGCAACGGATCTCATCGGAGGGCCGGACAAGGTGGTGTCTCGTACCCTCGAACAGCTCAACGGGCCACACGGTGCCCAACTCCGCACCGTGTGTCTGCACAGCGATACCCCGGGCGCACCGGCATTGTTGCTCGCGGTGCGCGCCGCCCTCAGCGCAGCGGGCTACTCCTTCGTCGCACCCAGTTGTGCGGTGCAGACGGAGTTCATCAATCAAGCGGACAGCAATTTATTGGTTCAGAAAGGACTCGTATGATCACGCGAGTTGAAGTGTCGTCCAAAGTTGAGCACGGGGGCCACGACGGACTCGAAGCAGAGTTCGAGAACGTCCCCGTTCCCGCATCGCACCGACGCTCGGTCTTCTCGGTGTCCGCCGTGTGGTTCGGCTTCCCAATGGTCCTTACCTCGGCGATCTTCGGCGGGACCATCGTCTATGGTCTCGGATTCTGGAAGGGCATCATCTCGATTGTCATCGGCAATCTCGTGTTGTTCGCCTACGTCGGCTCGCTCTCCTACCTTGCAGGCAAGACCGGCAAGAACTTTGCGCTCAGTGCGGCAGAGACGTTCGGCCGCAACGGTGCCAAGATCGTTGCCGGATTCCTGTCGACTGTGGTGATCGGCTGGTTCGCCTTTCAGACCGGTCTGACGGGCGCCACCCTCCAGACCTCCCTGGGTTGGAATGCGACCCTTCTCGCGCTGATCGCCGGTCTTCTCTACATCGGCATCACTTTCATCGGGATTCGTGCGCTGTCGGTCATTGGTCTCGTGGCAGCGCCACTCTTCATTGCGCTGGGAATCGTCGCCGTCGTGATTGCCACCCGGTCCCACGGTTTCGGATCGATCACCTCGTTCCGGGGTGCAAGCGACGCCACTGTTGTCTCGATCGGTGCCGCTGTCACGATCGTCATCGCCGGGTTCGTCGACTCGGGAACGATGACCGCCGACTTCACCCGATGGTCGCGCAACGGGAAGGATGCCGTCGTCGCCACATCCAGCGCCTTCCCGATCGCAAACATGATCGCCATGGTCGTCGGCGGAATCGTGGTGGCCGCCGGTGCTGCATCCGCCCCTGCGACGAATGGTGGTGACTTCATGCCGATTCTCACCGAACACGGCGCCGTCCTCACCGTTCTCGCGGTGATCTTCGTGTTCGTCAACTTGGGATCTGTGTGCGCGCATTGCCTTTACAACGGAGCAGTTGGGTGGAGTCAACTCACCGGCTCCAAGATGCGGTTGCTGACCATCATCCTGGGTGCACTCGGGCTGGTGATCGCACTCGCCGGTGTGTGGAGCCATTTCGGCACCTGGCTCAACCTCCTCGGCATCTTCGTTCCGTCCATCGGCGCGGTGCTGATCGTCGATCAGTTGATTACCGGCCGTGCCACGACCCGCGAACCCAAGGCGTTGCGGGCACAACCGTTCATCGCGTGGATCATCGGCGCCGCGTGCGCCTACGCGGTGCACCTCTGGGCGCCACAACTCAGTGAGGCGCTCGCCGGGATGGTTTGCGCCGCAGTCGCGTACGTGATTGTCGAGGCGGTCCTCCCCGAACGTCGCACCCGTCCAGCGGCTCGGACCACCACGGAGATCGAGGTGCCCCAGTGACCACCGCCTCGCAGACCGAACTGGACCGAGCATCTGCCGTCGAGATCGCGTCGATGATCCGCACCGGGGCGGTGACTGCGGTGGAGGTACTCGAGAAATGCCTCGCCCGTGTCGACGCGCTCGACCACGAGCTGCATGCATTTGTCGAGCGCACCGACAGCCTGGCGCACGAACAGGCGGCAGCAGTCGATGCGGCCGTTGCGCGCGGCGATGATCTGGGACCGCTTGCCGGGGTCCCCATCGCCATCAAGGACCTGATAGCGACGGCAGGTGTGACCACCCGAAACGGATCGGTGGCGTACGCGCACTGGATACCTGACGAAGATGACATCGTGGTGGAACGCGTCAAGAACGCCGGGGCGCTGATCCTGGGAAAGACGACTGTCCCGGAATTCGGGTACAGCGCCGTCGGCCACAATCCGGTGTCACCCGCGGCACGCAACCCGTGGAATCCAAACCTCACTCCAGGCGGATCATCGGCCGGCTCCGCAGTCGCTGTCGCTACCGGAATGGCACCGCTCGCGTTGGGCAGCGATGGTGGTGGTTCCGTCCGGATACCCGCATCGCTTTGCGGGCTCGTGGGGTTCAAGGCGTCGATGGGTCGGGTGCCGCTTTATCCCGGCTGCCGTGACGAGCGTTATCCGGGCGTCTCGAGCTGGGAGTCACTCGAGCACATCGGGCCGATGACACGCACCGTCGCAGATGCGGCGCTGCTGATGTCAGTGATTGCTGGTCCCGATCCGCGGGATCGCCATTCGTTGCCCGCCGGCGATGTGGACTGGACTGGATGCGTTGCGAACACGTCCGCGGGCCGGATGGGCGGCCTCCGGATCGCCTATTCGCCGGATCTCGGTTACCTTCCGGTCGATCCGCGAGTCCGGGATGTCGTCGGACATGCGGTGACGACGTTCGAACAGCTGGGTGCAACTGTCCTCGAGGTTGATCCGGGGATCGACGACCCGCGGGACCACTTCTGGCCGCTTGTGATGGCCGACAGTGATCTCGTCGGGATGCGGCAGCTCGTCGCTGACTACGGCGACCGGATGTCGCCGCACCTCGTCGACTTGATCGAACATCCTTGGACAGCAGAGGATTTCACAACCGCCCAGATGGTGCGCAAGCGAGTGGTGAACCAGCTGGCGAGATTCATGCGCGATTACGATCTGCTGATCACGCCGACGCTCTCGGTGCCGGCGTTTCCCCTCGGTATGCAGGGACCTGAATTGATCGATAACCGCATGGTGGATTCGGCTAGCTGGCTGGGATTCCTGAACGTCTTCAATATGACCGGGCAACCGGCGATGTCGGTGCCTGCCGGGTCCACCGACGATGGCCTTCCCATCGGAATGCAGATCGTGGGTGGCCATCTGGCAGATGGCGAAGTTCTCATCGCGGCCGCACTGTTTGAACAGTCGCGGCCGTGGAGGGATCAGTGGCCGGAACTGTTGGCGCCGACGACCGCCGGGACAGAGGGGAGAGGGGTCGCACGATGACAGGACTGGATGGGCTCAATCCGACTTCTGGAGCGTTGGTGCTGGGGTTGGTGCAGGCACGGGTGCCCACCGTGGGTGAATCCGCGGACCTGAAAGCGACTGCCGAGCGGCTCGCGGGCGTCGTGAAACGCGCCAAGAAGGGAATGCCGGCCATTGATCTCATGGTGATGCCGGAGTACAGCATCAACGGTCTGGACCCGGACACCTGGCTCGACGACTCGCTGCTGTGCGATCGGGATGGACCGGAGATGACGTTGCTCGCCGATGCCTGCCGCGAGGCAGGTGTTTGGGGCTGCTTTTCGATCATGGAGCGAAATCCGGACGGAGCTCCGTGGAACAGCGGACTGATCTTCGACGACGAGGGCCGCGAACGGCTGTACTACCGAAAGATGCATCCATGGGTTCCTGCCGAACCCTGGGCCCCAGGCGATCTCGGGATCCCGGTGTGTGACGGACCCGCGGGCTCCCGATTGGCTCTCCTCATCTGCCACGATGGAATGTTGCCGGAGATGGCTCGGGAGGCCGCCTACAAGGGCGCCAATGTCATTCTGCGGACCGCGGGATATACGTATCCGATCCGGCAGGCGTGGCAGATCACCAATCAGGCCAACGCTTTCCAGAATCTCGCCTACACGGCGTCGGTGTCGCTCGCCGGCCCCGATCACAACAACCTTTGGTCGCAGGGAGAAGCGATGGTTTGCGACATCGATGGAGCGATACTGGTGCACGGTGATGGCATTCCGGACAGAGTAGTGACCGCCGAGGTCATCCCGGCGCGAGCAGATGAGGCCAGACGTACGTGGGGCGTCGAGAACAACATCTATCAACTCGGACACCGCGGTTACACGGCCGTCGACGGCGGCGCCGGGGACTGCCCGTACACGTACATGCAGGATCTGATCGCAGGCAGGTACGCGGTGCCATGGGACTCCGAAGTCCAGCATGTCGATGGCACCGGGGCAGGCTGGGACACGCCGGAGAATGTGCGAGCGCGATGAGGTCGGCACCTCGCCACCACGGCGTCGACAAGTGCGGCTCGACTCGGCCGACACTGTGGTCCGATGACACGATTCCGTCCATCTAGCGCAGGTAAGCGCTTGCAGCACAGTGGATTAAGCAGGCAGCCCGACCATGCCAATTCGTCACTGTGACGTATTGAAGCGTCTGGGGAAGTGGAAGTGGAAGGGACAGGGTCGGCCGAGCTGGCCGCCGGGGGGTCCATCGGAGGCGCTCGGCTTCCGGGACCAAGCCCTCGAATTGCGCTGGCGCGTTCGACGGCCGACAAACTTCAACAGTTCGTCCGGCGCTGCCAGTCGTCGTGCAGAGGAGCACGGACCGTGGAGGCGGGCGCGGCACGTGATGAGTACGGGAATGGCCACTTCAGGACCCAAATCGTCAATCTGCCGATCAACCCCCATCTCTACCAATTGCCGATAAGCCACATTATGTCAACTAAAGTACGCCGTTTTCATCTGATGAATCATGGACGTTTTTCATCTGATGAATCATGGACGTTCCGGGCGCCAAACACCCGGTCGACGCTTGATCGACGAGCTCATCACGGCGTTACCGCCAGGCGTCGAATGGACCCGAATCGAGCGCACCACGCTGGCCAGTGTCGAGGTGATGGCCGACCGCCTGGCGGTGCTGCGTAAGCGCACTGATGCGGCTCTGGCAGATCCGGAGACCCCGGCGGCTCAGGTCGCCGTGCTGAGCAATGCGACTCGCTGCCTTGAGGTTTCAATGAACGCGATGGTCCGGACGTTGGATCCGGAGATGGTGGCGCAACCCAAGTCTGAGCGGCACCAACGGGCCGCTTTGAGTCGCTGGCATGGCACGGGTTAGCCGCCCGGTCGGTGACGCCGCAGTGCGCGAGTATCTGCTCACCGCGGCTGAGGAGTTCCGTGCGTCGATGTGCTCGATGCTCGGGCGTGACGGTGCTGAGTCGGCGCTCTACGCCTGGGACGAGTGCGGCAAGACCGTCGCCGCGCTCGAATCCGGCCAGGCCGTCAGGATTCACCGTTGGGAATTGCCTCCGGGCCACCCGGCGCACGCCGTCGGCAAGATCAGCGACACCTTGGTGCTGGGCGCAGATGACGTGTTGAGTGAGCCGCGTGCGGGCCCGGAGGTAGGGCGAACCCAATTCGCGGCCACCTACACCCGTGGGCAGGAACTCGGCGCGCCCACAATCTCAGAAGCGAAACGCGACCGGTCCGCCTGCATCGGCCAGTATCAGCCTCTATTGTCTAGCGGTGCCTGAGATGAATCGTCGCAATCTGATGTTGATGACCGGTATCGCCGCGCTGGCAGCTGCGGTCCCGGTGCCGACGCTGACCGCGAACGCGTCACCCGCCGGGGGGGTGCCGGTACCCGCCGCGCCGCCGGCCGACGCCGGTCCCGGCGGCTACCTTTTTCAGGACGAGTTCGACGGCCCGTCTGGCGCAGCCCCCATTGCGGGGAATTGGACGGTGCAGAACTGGCCCGACGACGTCTGGCCGCCGGTCGCGGGGCAATACCGCGACGATCGCCGCAATGTGTTCCTCGACGGCAACTCCAACCTCGTCATCCTGGCCACCCAAGAGGACGACCAGTTCTTCAGCGGCAAACTGCGCGGCAACTGGCGGGTCCCCATCGGCCACACCTGGGAAGCGCGCATCAAGCTCGACTGCCTGACCCCGGGCGCCTGGCCGTCGTTCTGGGCGGTGAACGAGGATCCACTGCCCGACGGCGAGGTCGACTTCTTCGAGTGGTACGGCAACGGGAACTGGCCGGCGGGAACCACCGTGCACGCCGCCTCCAACGGGAAAACCTGGGAAGGCAGATCCATCCCCGGATTGGTCGACGGCGGCTGGCACACCTGGCGCATGCGCTGGGACGAGGACGGTTTCAAATTCTGGCGGGACTACGTCGACGGTGCCAAACCGTACTTTACGGTGCCGCCCAAACCCATCCCCGTCCACGGCAACCCCAGCGATTTACGGTGGCCGTTCAACAACCCCGGCTATTGGCTCTCTCCCATGTTCACCCTTGCCGTCGGCGGGCCCGGCGGCGGCGACCCTGCTCTGGGTAACTTCCCGGCGGCCATGCTCATCGACTGGATACGCGTCTGGTAGACGCCTCGGCGCTCATCGCGCCGCCAGACCCACTCGGCGGCCTCGATCCGGCGCTGCTGGTCGACGTGGAACACCCTGTGCACGTTCCTCTTCACCTCACTGCTGGCCGGGCTCAGGGCCGATGAGCTTCTTAACGCGAACGTGGGCGACATTCGGCGATCCGAGGACGGTGGCGTGTTGCACGTCCGCGGCAAGGGCAACAAGGACCGCCGAATACCCATCGGCCAAGAGTTTCTCGCGGTTCTCGACGACTATCTTCGAACGCGCGCCACTCGCTTTCCGCAGGCACGCAGGCGGGCATCAAGCGGCGACGCGCTCACGGCTTCTCCACAACTGCTCCCCTGTTCCTGGGGGCCGGCGGAGAGCGCATCACCCGGGGAACGCTGCAGTATCGGGTCCTGCGGGCCTTCAAGAAAGCGGGCATCAACGGCGAACGGGCCTCCGGCGCACTGGTTCATGGTTTGCGCCACACCTTCGCCACGGAGCTCGTCAACGCCAACGTAAGCGTCTACACGCTGATGAAGCTCCTCGGCCATGAGTCCATGGTCACTTCACAACGTTACGTCGATGGCGCCGGCACCGAGACCCGCTCTGCCGCCGAGCTGAACCCGCTGTACGACCTCCTCAACAGTCCAGGGCGGCACTCTTGATTCGATTATCCTGCAGCACTGGAACACTTTTTACTGGTAATGATGCGTGCTCGACAGGTGCGAGTTGTTCCTTGCTAACTGTGAGTCACACGACGAGGCGGGCGACGCGATCACGATGCTCGCGATCTCCTCAATGTTGGGCACCATGGACCAATAGGTCGGTAACTAATCGATGATGGCGGCCTCGGGCGCAATGCCGGTTTCGGCAAGGGCTTTGGTCATGACCATTGGGTGATCTGCTTTCTCAGGCTCGCGACATGCATGCGAGTCTGGGGATCGGACGTGGGTGGAGGATTGCCGATTCCTTGGGCATCAGGCCATGGCTAAGGCATGCTTGAGCGCATGTTCGAGCGCTTCACCGCCTCGTCGCGGCGGGCGGTAGTTCTCTCGCAGGGGGAGGCCCGCGCCCTCAAGCAGGACCACGTCGAACCGCATCATCTCTTTCTTGGCGTGTTGACAGCCGACAACGCGACCGCCAGTGTCGTGCTTGCTGTGCTCGGCGTTGAATCCGAAGGGGTGCGGCGCCATGTCGTTGCGCATTACGGGCGTGGTGAGAATGCACCGTCGGGACATATCCCGTTCTCTGTGGAGAGCAAGAAGATATTTGAATATTCGCTTCGCGAATCACTGGCGCTGGGCCACACCTATATCGGTACCGAGCATCTTGTTCTGGGTTTGATCAGCGATCCCGCGGCCGGTACCGATGAGGTGCTCACCGCGCTTGGCGTGCGGACCGACGCCGTCCGAAAAGCGGTGATGGTGCGGTTGGGCTCACCGGGTGGAACTGAGCCGACGGAACCCTGAGCTACGGCTGACCCGGCACCAGCGGTGAATGAACTCAACCGTGGTTGCCCGATGTTCATCGTCTGTGCACGACTACGTACGCCTGTACATGCTCGCCGAGCACGTCAACGCCGGATACGGGACCACCCCTTTAAGGCAGAACACATCGGACGGCAGATTCCAATCTTGGCTCACACCACGCTAGAAGAGGTGACCGGACTGCGCTGACATAAACTGCGCTGCAATATAACTCGCATTGGTTATTGCCAGTACTATGTCAACTAAAGCCACTGCATATTGCCGTGCCGCCCAACGGTTCTCGCCTATCGGGCTGTGCTATCTCGTTATATCTGGCGGTTCTCGCAAAAAATCTGGCGGACGACGGAGCGTCGCGAGTTTCTGAGTAGAGCTGGCGTTTAGTTTCAAGCTCATTCACCGGGAACACGCCAAGACCAGCAGCCTGGCCACAAATCGAGCACCGCACGCGGAGCTGATACTGTGCCTTAAGCTTCGGTTACTGAGAGTCGCTCGTGGTCCGACCCAGCAGGTCGCGTTCCAGGAAATCTCGGAAGATTTGCGCGAGATTCCTCGCGATTGCGTCGGAGCCATCACCGAGTCGGTTTCCGAGTTGAAAGGCCTCATTAATAACGGCCCGCCGTGGCAGCTCAGCACGGACCTCGTCGCCAAATTCACTGTATACCCGTTCCCTGATCGACTGGTCGATACCGTTTCTACGGTCGAAGCCGGATAAAACGACACCACACCACTTGAGCGGATGTGTTCGTTGGATACGCTCAACTCTGTCACGGGCCTCGATGGCTTTACGTACCGCATCAAGGGTCGGTGTAATCGGCGCGTACGCAACATCACCTAGATGCATTGCTAGGGCTTCCAGAGAGCCGGTGCGGCCGCCGGTGTCGATCAGAACAACCTCATAACGGCCGAAGATGCCGGCAACGTCAAAGATGGCCCGTAACAATCCAGTGTCCGGTACGCCAAATCCCGCAACACGGCCTAAGGAAGCACCGGCAGGCAACAAATCGATGCCGGGCCATCTAGTTCCAATGATCTCCTCATCGATTCGCTTCGCGCCCTGGTCGGGATTCCCCCAAAAACTGATATTGGCATCCTCTAGCACTGAACCCAAGCCGGTCGAATGCTGCGACACCCCGAAGTGATTAGACAGATTTCGCTCTGGGTCTGCGTCGACCAGCAACGCGGAGATCCCGGCGCGCGAGGCCTCCCCCGCCAGCATCATCTGCCATAGCGTTTTCGCTGTGCCGCCCTTACCCGAAAGCACCAGCACCGAAACAGCTACCACTGCGTGCCTCTAGGCAATGCCTGACTCACCTCGCTGTATTCCTCCATCGCGTTCGCGCTATGGCCAGACACCGTGCGTTCTCAGCGTATACGTCGAACAGCAGATATCCTTCGGCACCCGATGTGAACGAGCATGACGCCGTGCTGATGGGGGCCTTGGACCCCATGTGGTGGACGCGGGATTTGTGGTTGCGCGGCTTCGGGCAGGGTAGCGGGGGGCATGCGGCGGGGAGGCTGCGGCCAAATCGCGACCTGCGCAACTGATTAGCCGTTTCGCGGCGGGCAGGCCACGTGTCAGGGCGGTCACAAGTCCGCCGCACTGCGCGGACTCCGGTGAACTAGAAACGGATGCTCGCCCGCGTCATGAGCATCCTGGAGACCTCGATCGACAAGGTCGTCATCATCGACCGGATCAGAGTTACCCGGCGACTGGCGAGCCCTCAGAGTCAAAACCGTCAACAAAAGTGAGACGGCGGCCGTCGGATATGTCCCACACAACATGGCGGACACAAGGAAATTGCCGCCAACAACGATGAGACCGGACACGGGCCAAGTCGAGGAATGCCGTTCTCGCTCGCTCGACCCCGACGACTTGCTCTCGCGTCCAGTTTTGCGACAACTATTGGCCACGAAGTTTTAGTCTCTCCCGACGAAGACGACACGGTGGACTGCCACAGTACACACGGGAACGTGCGCGTGCCGGGTGGGCATCGCACACTAGGACACGCATCCGACGCCAGGGAGGAACGATGTCGGAAATGAGCCCCGTCGCCGAATTCGACTTCGTCATCGTGGGAGCAGGCAGTGCGGGCTGCCTGCTCGCCAACCGGCTCAGCGCCAACCCTGATCACCGTGTGCTCTTGGTTGAGGCCGGCGGCAAAGACAACTGGTTCTGGATCAAGGTGCCGGTGGGCTACCTGTACACAATTGCCAACCCCCGCACCGACTGGTGCTTCACGACCGAGGCTGACCCAGGTCTGGCCGGCCGCAGCATTCACTACGCGCGGGGCCGCGTGATCGGCGGCTCCTCGTCGATCAACGCCATGATCCATATGCGCGGACAGGCCAGCGATTACGACCTGTGGGCCCAGGCCACCGGTGACGATCGCTGGCTTTGGGGTGGCCCGGACGGTGCCGGCGAGACACTGTCGATCTACAAGGAGTTGGAAGACTACTTCGGCGGAGCCGACGAGTGGCACGGCGCCGGTGGCGAGATCCGCCGTCGAGCGGCCGCGGGTGCGCTGGAAGATCCTGGACGCCTGGCAGGCCGCCGCTGCCCAGGTGGGCATCGCCCCGATCGACGAGTTCAACCGAGGAGACAACGCCGGCAGTGCGTACTTTCACGTCAACCAACGGCGTGGCCGTCGCTGGTCGATGGCCGATGCTTTCCTGCATCCCGTCGCCCACCGACCAAATCTCACCGTCTACACCCACACCCAGGCCTTGAAGCTGCTGATGGACGACCAGGTCCACGAAGATCAGCGTCGCGGTGCCTGGATCACGGCTCAGCGCCGCGCCACCGGTGTGCGGCTGCTCAAAGACGGCCAGATCATCGACGTCCAGGCCCGCAGGGAGGTGATCCTGAGCGCCGGTGCGATTGGGTCGCCGCATCTCATGCAGGCCTCGGGTCTGGGCCCAGCCGGGCTGCTCACCCAGCATCAGGTGCCGGTGGCCGTCGATCTGCCGGGCGTGGGTGAAAACCTCCAGGACCACCTGCAGCTGCGAACGGTCTACCGGGTGCGGGGCGCCCGCACCGTCAACACGCTGTACCGCAATTGGATCACCCGTGCAGGCATGGGACTTCAGTACCTGCTGCTGCGCTCAGGACCAATGACCATGCCGCCCTCCACGCTGGGCGCTTTCGCCAAGAGCGATCCCGCGCTGGCCAGTCCCGATTTGGAGTGGCATGTGCAGCCCTTGTCGTTGGCCAAGTTCGGCGAACCTCTGCATCCGTTTCGGAGCGATCACACCCTCGGTGTGCAATCTGCGACCCAGCTCGCGGGGCCATGTGCGCATAGCCAGTGCAGATCCGCTGACCTACCCGAAGATCGTCTGCAACTACCTGTCCACTGACGCCGATCGTCAAGCCGCCGTGCGCGGCCTCCGGATGACCCGGCAGATCATGGCGGCGCCGTCCCTGGCCCGCTACCGCCCAGAAGAATTGCTTCCCGGCCCGCAACTGGTGAGCGACGAAGACCTGCAGCAGGCGGCCCGTGAACTCGGTACAACCATCTTTCATCCGGTGGGCACCTGCGCGATGGGAGCCTTTGACACACGCGGTGTTCCGCGGTCGGCCGCCACGGTGCTCGACACCGACTGTCGCGTGTACCGCGTCGCCGGCCTTCGAGTGGTTGATGCTTCGGCGATGCCCACCATCACTTCCGGGAACACCAACGCGCCGGTCATGCTGATCGCAGAGCGCGCAGCGCGGGCGATCCTGGAATGAGTCCGTCAACACCGAGTGGTCCCCCGGTTTGGCTGATTTTGACTTGCTAAGTGCCCTAGCGACTTTCGCCAAGCTGCATGCCCGACAGCGGTTGCGAGTACACCTGCGCCGTGTTCATCAGAGCCCGGAAGGTACGACCTTGCCGTTGACCGTCACCTCGACCTGGTCCGTCTTCGCGTCGTACTCGATCTTGCCGTGTTCAAAGGTCGTAACGAGGAGATCGCCGACGGTGTTCTCGTCGCTGGTGGGCGCGCCCAGCGGACCCACTGAGCCGTTGTCGCCGGTGACCGCAGGCACGCCCTCTGGGTCGCGCGGGACATTCCAGGCCTCCCGGATCTTGCCCCAGGTGATATATCCAGGCGTGCCCGCTTCGTCGTTCTTGGCAGTGATCACGCCGCCCTGGAACTGCTGGAACACCACACCGCTCTCCCGTGCTCCCGCATTGCGGTCACCCGTCAGTGGCTTGCCGAGAGCCTGCCGCTGATTCTCGGTTGCCGACGCGTACTTGGCCGCAATCGGACCGGTCAGCGTCACCTCGACGTCTCTCTCCCCGGTGAGCTTCACTTCGGTGGGCGGGGCTGCAGTCTCGGAGGTGGCGATCAACCCGACCTGCGGCGGCGCCGACGCGTCGACGCTCTTGCCATTGCTGCAGCCCACGGTGATCAATGCGATGACGGCCAGGCCGACGACTGCCGTGTGGCGGTATGCGATCGTCCTCATGGGCTCACTCTCGCGTCTTCCTTCGGTGTGGGTCAAATTTCGGCTGAACCGCTCGCCCGGCCGGGACTATGACCGAATCGCTCAAGCGGCACGCAGTCGGCGGGCATCGGAGTGGTCGAACCCCGGCGCACAAAGGCCTCTAGGTGCAGGGGTATTGCCCGTTCAGCACACAATTCGACGGTGGCGTGTAGAAGCCGGTCAGCACGCCTCTCAGACCACCTGTGGCCGAACCGCCCGGCGCAATGATGCGATTCCAATTCGCGGGGGTGAGAACATAGTGCGTGCCGTATTGCACGAGGGTGCTACTCCACGTATGCGAGACGGATTCACCCGCCGGCAAGTCGAATTCGAGCCGCCAATCCGTCATCGGCGCCGTGCTCGCGTTGACGATGGTGAAGTGAGCGATGAAACCGGTCTGCCACGTCGATGACACCGACAGCCTCGCCGCGGCGGCAGCCGCATGAGCCAGCGGGGTGATCGCCAGTCCGGAGGTGACAACTATCAGCAACGCAACTACTACGTGCAGCGCCACCCTCCAGCGCGTCACACAACTGTCCAGTCCGGCCACAGCAGCCAACACTAAAGCCACGCAGTCGATATCGGCCCTCGCATCGCGGGTCGGCTGCGGTTCCTTTGCTCAATTGAAACCGCCACGACATTTCGGCGCCGAACGACGTGATTCACCGGCCTCCCCCATCAGCGCCGCTCGACGGTTCCACAGCGACCGCACGCGCAGGAATACGGCGGTCATCGAATATGCCGAGTTACCAGTAAAGTACTCCGTTTTCATCAGATGAATCATGGACGCTTCGAGTGACCTCACCCGCCGCCTCACCTGCGGGCGTAGCGCACGATCCTCCGCGTGGCGCCTTCGCCATTCGACCGCAGTTCCCAGGGCCGCATGCCGATTACATCGCGGTATCGAATAAGGCGAGCTACCAGTAAGCAACTACGTATTGCACCTGAAGAATCGCCGCGCGTCGACCGCATCCGCGGACGCTATCGCCTGCCGCCCAAGACCCTCTCCGTACGCCACCCTTAAGCTGCTGCCGCTGACCAGATCAGGTCCCGGGTGGCCGCATGAAGCCGGTCGCCAACGTCTCCTGGCTCGCCCACGACGCCAACAGGGCCAGATTGTCGGCGGCCTGCCCTCCCGCAGGTGCGGTGTAGACATTCAACTGCAGGCCAGATTCGGTGGGCAGATCCATGGACTCGAAGTTCAAGTCGAGCCGCCCCACCACCGGATGGTTCACACGCTTGCTCCCGTATCCCTTTAGCCGCACGTCCTGAGATGCCCACTGCTGCCGGAATAGCTCACTGCACGTTGATAATTCACCCACTAAGGCGATGAGCTCCTCGTCGTGGGGATTACGGCCCACTTCCATGCGCAACATCGCGGCCGCGTTCCGCGCCACCTGGTCGTAGTCGACGAAGAACGTCTCGGCCTCGCGGGAATGCAAGTACACGAACCGCGCCATGTTGGCGGGCCGTCGCGGGTCGGCCAGCACCGGTGAATACAGTGCGCGACCAAGTTGATTGATGGCGAGCACGTCGTGGCGCGCATTGCGGATCAACGCCGGTGCACCGGTAATGGCGTCGAGCACCTCCTGCAGCGCCGGACGCACCGTCGCGGGAGGTGTGCGGTGCCGTCGACCGCCGGGCGCCCCGGACTGGCGGGCGAGATGCAACAGGTGATCGCGCTCCGCTTCGTCGAGCTGTAGGGCCGTGGCCAGCGCGTCGAGCACGCCCTCCGAGGTGCCAGCCAGGCTGCCGCGCTCGATGCGCACGTAGTACTCGACCGAGACCCCAGCGAGTAGCGCTACCTCCTCTCGACGCAGACCCTTGACCCGACGATTGCCACCGTAGGCGGGCAGGCCGGCCATCTCAGGCGCGATGCGGGCGCGACGCGACCTCAGAAACTCTCGGATCTCGGTGCGCAGATCAAGCGTGGCGGCCATCCACTCACCGTAGGCCCGCACCGCAAGCTGAAGGGAGGTACCACCAATACCCTGAAGCTCGGCGTCCGGCGTCGTCGCCGAAGCTCACGCGGTCGTGGCGATCCCTCCGTCGACGGGGATGACGGTGCCCGTCAGGTAAGCGCCTGCCCGGCTGGCGAGGAACACGGCGACACCCGCCATGTCGTCGTCGCGGCCGATCCGGCGCAGCGGGGCCGACGCCGCGATCGCCTCGCCGAACTCGTCGAGGGTTGCCGCCATCATCGTCGACGGGAACGGTCCCGGCGCCACCGCGTTCACCGTGATGTGCTGCGGGCCCAGTTCCTTGGCGAGCACTCTGGTGAGTTGATGCAGCGCAGCCTTGCTGCTGGAGTACGAGTAGTTGGGCCGCTCAGGGATGTGGATGGCGGCGATGCTGCCGATGTTGATGATCCGCGCGGGATCGTCGGCGGTCCCAGCGCTGCGAAGTGCAGGCAGCAGCGCCTGCACCAGCCAGAACGGCGACTTCAGGTTGAGGTCGATGACCGTGTCCCAGGCTGCGTCCGGGAACGTCGCCAACGGCTCGTCCCACATGGCGCCCGCATTGTTGACGAGGATGTCGAGACTCTCAGAGTCGGCCGTGACGAGGTCGAGCGAGGCGCTCACACTCGTCGTGCCGGGACAGGTCGCTGAGTGCATCCGCAAGGTTGCAGCTGCAATGCAACGCCGGCGAAGGTTGCGCTGCAGCGCAACGCCGGCCGGCAGCGTGCGGTAGAAGATGCTCACCTCGGCGATCTTGCCGTCCGCGTCGAGCAGGACGAAGAAGATGCCGTTGACCGCGGCGTCTCCGACTTGCAGCCGGAAGTGTGCGGCGTGGTGGGTCTCGCCGCTGAGGACCTCCATATAGGTGTCGTCGGACGACAGTCCGTTGACGGTCTTTATGGTTTCCACGGCGACCTCGCGGCCGGTGATTGGCTCATCGCCGAACGGGCCGTACAGCACCACGTCCTCGGCGAGCAAACGGGTGAGGGTGTCTTTGTCTGCGCCGCCGTTGATGCAGTCGACGAAGGACTCCAAGGTGTCGCGGTGCGGGGCGAACGTGGTCATGGTTACTCCTCGAGGGGTGAGATTTGGTCGGTGCGCCTAGGCCGTCAGCTGGCGGAGAAGTAATGGCCGTTGTCCAAATCGGCGAGCAGGCTGGGCTGAGCGGGTTCCCAGCCCAGGGTCTGGCGCGTGATGAGGTTGGTCGCCGGGAGGTACATCGTGACCGGATTCGCAAGGAACCCGAAGTATCCCGGCAGCATCAGGACGTCCGCGGGAATGCTCACGACGGGCAGGTCCAGACGGCTGCCGATGGCCTCGGCGATCTTGCGGAACGGGATGCCCTCGTCCTGGACCGCGTGCCACGATTTGCCAGCCGGACTCTTCTCCAGCGCCAAGCGGAATAGGGAGGCGACATCGCGGATGTGCACGGCGACCCACAGGTTCGCGCCGTCTCCGGGGTAGCCGACGACGCCTTTCTCCTTCGCGACGGCGATCAGCCCCGGGAGGAAGCCGGCACGATCGGTCGTGCTGTGCGCGATGAGGGGAAGCCGCACGATCGAAGACCGCACTCCCCGCTCGGCGAGGCCGACTACGGCTCCCTCCACGGCATTACGAAACCGCAGGGTGCCCTTGTGCTCCTCGCCGCCGGGAAGGACCGGGTCGTCCTCGGTGGCCGGCCGGCCCAGGCCCTCCCCGGGGCTGCCGATACTGCCTGCGGTGACCAGCGGCTTTCCGGTTCCCGCGAGTGCCTCGCCGAAGGCGAGCCACTGCTCGGAACTCCACGGCCGTCACGGCGTCAATCCCACCGGACGGAAGCAGGTCTTGTCGGTGCGCGACGTGGATGACGCCGTCGGAGTCCGCGGCCGCCTCCTTGAGCCCGTCGAGATCCTCGAGGCTGCCGCGACGCACCTTCGCGCCGAGCGCGGACAGGGCCGCCGCGGCCGTGTCCGACCGCGCCAGGCCGGTGACCTCGTGCCCGGCGGCGATGAGCTCGGGGATGATGTACGAACCGGAATGGCCGGTCCCGCCAGTGACGAAAACGCGCATGTGACTGTCCTTCTGGGGGTAGGTGCGGGTGCGCTCAGCTGAGAATGCTGACGCCGAGGACGAAGTTGGTGTGCTTGACGGAGTGGGTGATGAGGCCCAGCTCCAGCAGGCCGGCGTTCTCCAGTGCCCGCGCCATCGGCAGCTGCCCGGCGTCCATCGGGTGCAGTCCCAGGCTCTCGATGAACGCCGACACACGTGCCTTTGCCTGCGCGTCGTCGCCGGCGATGAACACGTCCAACGGGCGACCCTCGGCTGAGCCGGCCGCCAGAACGTTGGAGAACAGCGTGTTGAACGCCTTGACGACATGCGCGCCGGCGGGGGCGGCCTTGGCGATCTCCTGCTGCGCCGGAACTGCCGTCGGGGGTGACGAAGCCCTTGGCATCGGGGGTGACGGGGTTGGTGATGTCGACGATGACCTTGCCGTGCAGTGCGTCCCCGTACTCGCTAACCACCGCCGCCGCGCTGGCGTACGGCACGGCGAGGATGACGATGTCCCCCGCCGGGGCGGTGCCGGCCGTCCCGACAGTGGCGCCGTCGAGCGCGGCGGCTAATTCGTTGGCCTTGGCCGGGTCGCGGCCGATGATCTCGACTGCGTTGCCGCCTGCGAGCGCCCGGTCGGCCAGTGTGCTGGCCATGTTCCCCAGGCCGATGATGCTGATGCTGCTCATGACGTATCCCGTCTCGTTGATTCGGAAAGGTTGACTCCTCAACCATACCCGGAATTGGTGACGCGTCAACCAATCGGGGTAGTATGGAGGTCGTGGAACCGAAGTGGCTGAACGCTCGTGAAGACCGCGCCTGGGGCGCCTTCATACACGCGCATGATCAGATCGAGGTCCACCTGAACCGTCGCCTGCAGGAATCGGGCCTGTCCGGAGCCGACTACTCGGTCCTGGCGGTGCTCTCGGCTCTCGACGGGGACCGCATGCCCGCTCACGCGCTGTGCAACGCACTGGGCTGGGAGAAGAGCCGTCTCTCCCACCAGGTGCGGCGCATGCAGAAGGACGGGCTGATCAGCCGCGAGCCCAACCCCGACGACGCCCGCAGCACCATGGTCTGCCTGCTGCCGGCTGGCCGCGCCGCCATCGAGAAGGCGGCGCCCGGGCACGTGGCGGACGTCCGCCGGAACTTCATCGACCTGTTCACCCCGGCTGAGCTCGACATGCTCGCCACCCTCAACGAACGAGTCCTGCAGCACCTGGCCACGAACTACGACTCCCCCGCCGAAGACGAGCCTTCATAACCTTCAGCAGCCGTGAGCGGTTCGCACCATCCAGACTGCGACACCAGTGGAATTCGTCAGCCCACACAGCCGGTAATGCTCGATCACGGAGGTCGAAGTTGCCATGTCTTATTGCTACGTAACGCGATTCGACCCAATGCACGTGACGGAAACCGGTCCGGCGCTGCGCCACCTCGGCCAGTCATTCCCCTTTCGGTAAACGATCAGCACACAAGCGACGAGCTATCTGTGCGCGGTCCGTCACGTCACACAACGCTCCGCCCCGGGCGCGAACACGCGAGCTCCCACGCTTCCGCCTCACGTCATTACTGACTGGGATTACGGCGGAATCGAATACGGAGGGTTAACAGTAAACGTCGCCGTTTTCATCAGATGAATCAGCGTGACACTTCCCTCCCCGCCGCCGCGCTCTCGGTTGAGCAGGACGCCGCGAAAATCGCTTGCTGCCTTGCATTTTGATGCGATCGAGCGCGGAGTTGGCGCCATGTCATGGACGGCCTGCGTTGGGGTGTGCGGCGGCGACCTCCACCGAAACCGGTGCACGCGCCGCCAAACCCCGCCGTCGGCGTCTTGTCCGGTGCCTGGCTCAGTTCCGGTGCGGTCCCGAGCTGCCGTGCAGCTCCCACCGGCAGTCGAGAGGGCTCCGCAATATGCTGCGAAATGTGGATATCGTCGATGCTCATCATCACTTCATCAATGCGCCCGCCTTGGTCTATCCGTGGATTGAAAGTCGCCAGCCGGCGCTGACGGCGTTGCTTGCGAATTACTACGACGCTGCGCGTCCTTACCTGCCGGAAAACTATCGGGCGGATGTCTGCGCGTTGCCTCTTACGGGTTCGATTGCCTGTGAGTTCGGCGCGGGAGACGCTGTCGCGGAGGCCATCTGGGTACAACAGTGCGCCGATCGTGGTGTTATTCCGAATGCGTTCATCGCGGCTGTGCAGCTAGATTCTCATGATCTGCCCGACGTTCTCGCGCGGTATCGAGATCTGCCGATCGTCCGGGCGGTTCGCCAGCCACTGTATTGGTCGGTCGACCCCATCAAGCGCCTGGGTGCGCGCGGCGATTATCTCGGCGACCGAGCCTGGTTACGCGGGTTTGAACGCGTCGCCGACGCGGGGCTGGTATGGGATCTGCTTGTATACGACGAACAGCTACCCACCACTCATCATCTCATCGCGTCGTTCCCCGAAACCACGTTCGTCTTGGAAGCGATCGGCTGGCCACTTGACCTCACCGCTGGGGGCTTCTCGCGCTGGGAAGAACGCCTCAGAGCGGTCAGTGAGTTTCCCAACGTCGTCCTCAAACTGCAGGGGATTGCACTCATCTTGGGCACATCCTTAACAGTGATCGGCCCATGGATACGAATGGCGATCAACATCTTCGGCGCCCGCCGGTGCATGTTCGCCAGTCACTACCCCATCGACCATCTGCTATGGGATAGCCAAACCATGGTGTCCACCATGCAGGCCGCCCTCGCCGACCTCTCGGCGGAAGAACGAGCCGACTTCTTCGGTGAAACCGCCCGATGGGTGTACTTCCCATCGGCCGACAGCTGATGAGATCCGACGCGGCGATTCTTGGTGGCCCCTTTTCGACGTACACCTTCTTACCTGGATGGCAGCCACCGGCTCATACTGGTGTCAATCAGTACATCCGTCGGAGTGCTCACGTCAACGGATGTGCCAACAAGCAGTCGCCGTAACAAGGTCACATCCTTGGCTAGGAGCTGCATGTCGTGATTCCAACTTTCATCGTGCTGGACACCATGAACATCGTTCGCCGCGGCCATCGCAAAGACAGCGCTGGACCCCGAGCAGGTGGCCAGCACCTCAGCCGCGGCCACTGGATCCACGCCAAGTGCCCGAATCAAACGCAACTCATGGGCCGCGGTTTCCATGTGCGCAGCAGTGAAGTAATTGTTGATGAGCTTAGTCAGCTGACCACTGCCTACCGGTCCCATGCGCTTCACCGTTGACCCGTAAGCCCTCAGAACGGGCTCGATACGGACGAATACTGCCGGGTCTGCACCAACCATGATGGTGAGATCGCCACTGTAGGAGCGCATCCGCCCGCCGCTTACCGGAGCGTCGGCGACCGAAACGCCCGTCTCGCCGGCCACGGCTGCCAATTGCCGACACGTATCGGGACTCACCGTGCTGTGGACCACCAGGACAGAACCCGGCTGCATCGCAGCTAGCAGATTGTCGCCGAGGGCCACTTCCCGCACTTGATCGTCGTCCACCACACACACGGACACGACATCGCATGCAGCGCCCAGCGAGTTGAGGGTGGTGGCCACCGTCGCGCCGAGACCGGCAAAGCGTTCGATCACCGCAGGACGGCGGGCGTAGATGGCCAGCTCAAACCCCGCCTCTAGAAGGCGAAGGGCCATAGGGGTGCCCTGGTCTCCCAGACCGACGAAGCCGATCTTCATGACAGTCCCTACTTCCGCCGTGTCGCTAGTCGTCGGCGGCGCGATTTTCTTTGGGGAGGAGTCGGCGAACGCCGACCGAAATTCATCGCTCATTCCCGGCGCGAACCGGTAGTAGTGCAAGCTCGACGATCACCAAGCAACGGTAGACGCGGTGCGGCCGTGGTCGTGCTTGATTTCGGAACCCGCGGGTCAGGTCGGAGGCAGAGCCCACCGCCATTCATTGTGGACGTCCCAGCCGTCCACCACCTCCACCAATGCCAGGACTCCGGTGGGATAAACGAGGGACACCAGCCAACGGCGCGAGCCGCCTTCACTGACGGAAAACCCCGCCTTCAGAAATTGCTTGAGCCACTTGATCTTCAGCTGATCACGCCGGAAATCAAACGCCACGACCGCCTCGCCTGCTTGAAGCCGAGACCTGAGATCTGAAATCCCCAAGGCCTTCTCGACCCACTTCGAGTACTCCTTGACTGTGCAGCGCAAATTGTCATCGGTGAGTTCGAGCGCGGCTCGCGTTGAGATCGGGTTGAGGCGGTTCTGCACTAAGTAGACCTCGGCGCGAGGTGGTGGAGACAGGGTCATATCAGGGCTTTGGTTGGTCGTCGGCCTTGAGTCGAATTTGACGTTGCGGGCGTCCACACTGGTGACAGCCACGTTGACGCCGTAGGTCTGACCGGCATCCGCCAGTTCGTATTGAAGCCGAACGCACGAGAAGAGCCGGTGCGGCCTCGGATGCAATGTGTGTCGAACACGAAGCGACCACCAAGACGCAACCAAGAAACGGCATCCGAATCAGATGCCGTGACGACGATCTGCGTTTCGAAACGATCATCGCCAGCAAGTCTACGACGCCCGCCATCAAGTCCCGTCCGACGAGCGTGCCAAGCGAGGCCCGCCATGCGTTGACGTAAGCCTGCACCTTTACGGCCATCAGTACTCGCCGACGGACGCGCGTGCCATGACACGCGCGTTCCCGCGCTGCGGTGCAGCTCCCGCCGGCAGTCGCGAGGGCTCCGCACTATGCTGCGAAATCAATACGCTGCGAAATGTGGATATCGTCGATGCTCATCATCACTTCATTAATGCGCCCGCCTTGGTCTATCCGTGGATTGAAAGTCGCCAGCCGGCGCTGACGGCGTTGCTTGCGAATTACTACGACGCTGCGCGTCCTTACCTGCCGGAAAACTATCGGGCGGATGTCTGCGCGTTGCCTCTTACGGGTTCGATTGCCTGTGAGTTCGGCGCGGGAGACGGTGTCGCGGAGGCCATCTGGGTACAACAGTGCGCCGATCGTGGTGATTTTCCGAATGCGTTCATCGCGGCTGTGCAGCTAGATTCGCATGATCTGCCATGCAGAAGGACGGGCTGATCAGTCGCGAGCCCAACCCCGACGACGCCCGCAGCACCATGGTCTGCCTGCTGCAGACCGGTCGCGCCGCCATCGAGAAGGCGGCACCCAGGCACGTGGAGGACGTCCGCCGGAACTTCATCGACCTGCTTACTCCGGCTGAGCTCGACATGCTCGCCACCCTCAATGAACGAGTCCTGCACCACCTGGCCACAAACTACGACTCCCCCGCCGAAGACGAGTCTTCATTGGCCGTGAGCATTTCGCCCCATCCAGACTGCTACACCAGTGGAATTCGTCAGCTCACACAGCCGGTAATGCTCAATTACGGAGGTCGAAGTTGCCATGTCTTGTTGCCACATAACGCGATTCGACCTAATGCACGTGACGGACGGCGGTCATGGCATCAGCGTCGTGATGCAGAATGGATGTCCCGCAGGATCTATCAGGACTCGCCACTGATCGGGATTGGGCTGAGTTTCAGCCTTGATAGCTCCGCAACCAACGATCCGCGCCTCTTCGGATCGAGGTCGTCGACAGCCAGGTCGAGGTGCAACTGCTTGGGCACGACATCCTCGGGCCACGTTGGAGGCTTGTGGTCGTCAACTCGTTCGAACGAGAGAAACACTCCGGCGCCAGTGAGGACCACCAGATCGGCGGAGGAAAACCCGACCTCCAAGTGCAGCACCGCTTTATAGAATTCGCTGAGCGCGGCCGGATCCGCGCAGTCGACGGCTATCGCCCCTAGTCGGGCCTTGCCCATCAGATTCCCCTCTCCCTCGACGAGCCACATAACGATGCTCGCCGGCCCGGCGCAAGCGCCCCGCGATCGGCGACGACGTCACCTACTGAAAGCATTGCGATTGGTCGAAGATCTGTACACCCACCCCTGGAGCTGTTCAGCCGCCGCGACGGTGTCGCTAGCGTCGATGCTCCCAAGGAAAGCGCGAACCGTGCGCGCCGGGGCCAATTCATGGAGCCGACAAGCGCACGGCCTCTGAACATCTCTGGCCCTGCGCCCAACCCGGCGGTTGGCGTGCTCTTAGCTGAACAGCCCGGAGTACGCGTTGAGCGCCGGCTGCCCACCGAGATGGGCGTAGAGGACGTTGGATTCTTTGGCGATGGTGCCGTCACGAACCATGTCGATGAGGCCAGCCATCGACTTTCCCTCGTAGACGGGGTCGATGATCATGCCTTCCAGTCGGCCCGAGAGTCTGATCGCATCAAGGGTGGACTGCACCGGAATCCCGTACAGATCGCCTGCCCACCCTTCCAGGACGATGATCTCGTCGTCGCGCAGGTCACGTCCCAAACCGATCAGCTCGGCGGTATGGCGGGCGATCCGTGCCACCTGGGCCCGTGTTTTCTCAATCGTCGCCGAAGCGTCGATGCCGAGCACGGTGCGTGGTCGGTCCTGGCCCGCGAATCCGGCGATCATCCCGGCGTGGGTGGATCCCGTGACGGTGCAGACGACGATCGTGTCGAAGAACACGCCCAGTTCGGCCTCCTGCTGCTGCACTTCGTAGGCCCAGTTCGCGAATCCCAAACCGCCCAGCGGATGTTCGGAAGCACCGGCCGGAATCGGGTATGGCGTGCCGCCTGCGTCCCGCACCTCGCGCAGTGCGTCCTCCCACGAGGAGCGGATCCCGATGTCGAATCCCGCAGGGTCCAATCGGACGTCGGCGCCCATGATGCGGGACAGCAGGATGTTGCCCACCTTGTCGTTCACCGCGTCCGGCCAGTCAACCCACTTCTCCTGGACCAAGCGGGCCTTGAGGCCCAGCTTGGCCGCCACCGCCGCGACCTGACGGGTGTGGTTGCTCTGATACCCGCCGATCGAGACGAGTGTGTCGGCCCCCTGCGCCAGGACGTCCGGAACGATGTACTCCAACTTGCGGGTCTTGTTACCCCCGTAGGCCAGCCCGGAATTGCAATCCTCCCGCTTGGCCCATAGCCGTGCGCCGCCCAGATGCGCGGTCAGTCGTTCGAGTGGGTGGATCGGACTCGGCCCGAACGTCAGCGGGTATCGGTCGAAATCCTCAATCGGCATCCGTGAACTCCTCTGGCGTGGCTGCGTCGATGCAATACGCAATATATCGCACATGGCCGTCGATTAGTACCGCCATCTCAGTGCAGCTCACGGCGTCACTGCCAGTGATGATCGCTTGACAGGCCGGACCGCAGTGAGCGCAAAATATTGCATGCCCGTGCCACGTAAATCCGCAGCGCCCAAGCGGCAGCTCCTGCGCGACGACGCCTTCACCGCTATCCGGACGGCGATTGTCGACGGCACCCTCGAGCCCGAAGAACGGCTCGTGGACGCGGAGCTCAGCGAGTGGCTCGGCGTGAGTAGAACGCCGATTCGTGAGGCGCTCGCCAGGCTAGACGCCGCGGGCCTGGTGCAAACCCGGCCGGGTCGCTACACGATCGTCAGCCCGCTGGACGCGCAGAGCATGCGGGACGCCCAGGCAGTCGCCGCGGCAATGCACGAGCTCGCCGTGCGCGAGGCGGTGCCCGTGATGGGGTCCCAACACCTCGCGGCGATGCGGGATGCCAATGAACGGTTCGCTTCCGCGCTCCGCGCCAACGACGTCGCCATGGCCATCGAGTCCGACGACGAATTTCACGGCGTGGCCGTTGACGTCTGTGCCAACCTGGCCGTCCGGTCGGTGCTCGACCAGTACACGCCTCTGCTCAGGCGCATGGAGCGCGCCAGGTTCTCGTCGTTGAGCGGCCGGTCGTCGGTTGCACAACACGCAAAGATCGTCGATCTCGCCGAGCGCGGCGATGCGGATGCCGCCGCGCGTGAAGCCCGCCTCAATTGGCTGACACTGCAGTGGCACTCGGACTAGCAAAGCGTTGTGCCATCACCCTAGACCTGGCCAAGCGGCCTGCAGACGTTGGAAACCGGATTCCAGTACTGTCCGTCCCCGCAATTCGGCGGGAACGGCACTACCGGCGGTTGACACACGTTGGCGACCGGATCCCACTCCCCGTTCTGACAATTGAGCGGCTCCGCCGAGCCGATTGCCGGGATCACTAGCGACAGGGCGGCGATTGGCGCACACGCAGCCATCAGGATCGTCGAGCGACGAATGAACTTTCCCATGGCTGAGAGAGTCCCTTGCTCGGCGGGCATCTGAGGGTCAGTCCTCGGGAGTGCTGTTGCCGCGGCGCCAATCCGAGATCCTGCGCCCGAGCGAGTCTGCAGCGGTCGTGGCAGCCGGTTGGCCTCGTAGACGCAATCGGGTTCTGGTTCGTCGCTCTTGCCATCCTCGTCATTGCAGGATTCACGTTCTAATTCAATCATCCTGTCCCCCAGCATCGTCACTCTGATCAGGATCTCTCTTGGCTCTCCTGGTTAGCAGCGTCCTGCTCGGCGGCCTTTGCAGCGCGACCTTCGGGACTGGCCGAGGAGTTACCCGGCTTGGTCGGCGACGCGACACGCCCGTTGCAGTTCAGATGGAACTGCACCAAGTCGGTCACATGTTTGAACTTGTTGCCGTGTAGGAACGGCGCCTTCTGCGAGCGGGTGACGATGCACTCGTTCAGCGCCAGTCGGCTGCCGACCCGGCTGGCGATGACAATCGTCTGCTTCGCGCCGCCAGCCGCGGCTGTTGCGTCGGAATACTTCTGGCCGGCGTAACCGTCGGCCGTCGCGACACCTGAGCCTAGGGCCACGGTAGCGGCCGTGGCGCCAACAGCTATGGCACACATAAGACTTCGCTTCATTTTTGCTGCCTCCCTGATGGGCTTGTACGAAACTGCATGGCTTGCGCCTTCCACTGCATCCTGATGTGTCGGAAGACGATGTGTCATCGGCCAACCGGATGGTCTTTGGCAGTCGCCTGGATGCTTTCTCCCCCATGACTGGTCGAGCGCCGGGTGTAATTGCCGGCGAATCCCCGAGGGATTGCCGTTACGGCGGACTCGAAATGTTCTGTGGCCACAGCAGTTTGTCGATCGTGATGGGTAGGTCTCGGATGGCTGCGCCAGGTGGAGGGTCTAGCGCGCACCGACGGACGGGTGCAATCTCTGCCAGCTGGCCCGAGAACTGGCCAGTCAGCCCGTTTCGCGCCTTGGCGGTACAGGGCACCATCGAAGTGCGTGACTGAAGAGCCACGACAAGCGCGGGATGACCGTTCAAACCGCGTACTCCAGACGGAAAGGAAACCAATCATCATGCTTATATCCACTATTCAGACGACTTCGCTCGTCGCAGCCGGGGTCGTCCTCATGGGAGTGCTGTATGCCCCCGCGGCCGAGGCGGCCCCAGACTGCACGAGGATTTCGCCGACCACAACGCACTGCGAAACGAACGGCAGCAATCAGATCCAAACCGAGCCCCGGCGCACCAACGTCAATCCCGGGTGGCCATGGTGGTTTTAGTCGGTGTCGTGCTTACCGACGGCAGTTCGAACACCTGCCGCTACGTCGCTTGGGCTCGCGGAACGGGCTACTCGTTGTCGTTCCGTGGGCCAGGCGTCGGCGACAGTGCTAGGAGCGTGCGAGTTGCGCGCCCCGCACGGGATGTACTGCAGACGAACGCGTATCCACACCACGACCGAATGTGATCGCCGACAAAATGGCCACTCGGTGGCGAAGAGTCCACGCCCCGCCATGCGGCTGCTGATCCCCTTGCGCGCTTTCGGGCTGACCCACGAAGAAACCACGTCCTCACGTTAACCCGCACCGCGCTGCCAGCACTGTTTACGTGCGACCGGCAAGCACCTGTTCGCGCAGGATGTCAGCGTGCCCGCAATGGTGAGCCAGCTCGCGCAAGACTTGCAAATAGACCCAATGCAAGGTGCGTGGCCCGGCCCGATGACCAGTCGCGATGTCATCCAGCGACATGTCGGCGACCGCCGCGCGAGCCGTCGCGCAGGCGTCACGGTGAGCCGCGATGACCGAGGTAACGGTGTCGCCGTCGCCGAGCCGGAAGGACTCGTCCACGCTCTGCACAAGGCCGAGCTCCCCACGGGAAGCGCCGCCGACGCACTCCTCAAACCACACCTGCTGCATCCAGGTGGCGTGCTTGAGTAGCCCGAGCAACGTCGTGGCCGATGGGACGAGCCTGCGGCGCGCCTGTTCCTCGGTGAGGCCGTCAAGGGTTAGCTCGAGGGCGCTCCGGTACTCCTCGACGAACGCATCGAGTTGGGTGCGTTCATCGTCAAGCGGCACATCGAACGAGCCCATCACAGTCTCCCATCACGCCGCAGCCCTACGCGCCACCGCAGCTCGAGGGAGCGACAGCCCGGTAAACTTCACGCCGTACCGTACTGCGCTGCAGGCCTTTCCAATCCGGGGCTGCTCTCACCGAGCGACCTCGATGAGCTCACCTTTGATGGCCCAGCATGGACGACCGGGTGCGCCGCAAGCAACTCGCCGGCAACGCACCAGTGGTCCGCGGGGTCCCACTTGACGCCCTCCCCGGCCGACATCCTGCGGCCGTAGAGTGACGTTCCGGTCCCACTGGACTTGGCAGCTGCCGCAATGGAACTGGCGGCCGACGGATCGTTGTCCGTGTCGGAGTTGAGTTGGCGGCGGCGCATGACTCACGTGTCGCGCGTGCCGTCTTCGGGATACGCGTGTCCGCAGCCGCAGACAGGGGTCACGATCGTCATCTGAACAAGACCCGCCTGATGCCAAGGCTTGACGCATGCCGATATCGGAATATGATGGCGTTCATGGCACGAGCAGCGACGACGTCGGACGTCTTCAACGCGATCGCCGAGCCGCAGCGCCGGGAGATCCTGGTACTGCTGCGGGCGGGTGAGCGGCCGGTGACCGAGTTGGCCCAGGAGCTGGGGATGACCCAGCCTGGGGCGTCCAAACACCTGCGGGTGCTCCGGGAGGTCGGGCTGGTGCGGGACCGCAAGGCAGGCAAGCAGCGCCTGTACGGCCTTGACGCCCGCCAGTTGCGACCGGTCCACGCGTGGACCGGCGGGTTCGAGCGGTTCTGGAACGAGAGCTTCGACCGGCTGGACGCATACGTGCAGGACCTCAAGCAGGCAAGGCAGGAGGACTGACCGATGGCAGCGACAGGACGGGACGCGCCGGCCCAATCAGCGACGGCCGACCGCGAGATCGTGATCTCTCGGGTCATCAGTGCCCCACGGGATCTGGTGTTCGAGGCGTTCACCGAAGTCCGGCACCTGTCGCGATGGTGGGGACCGGAGGGGTTCACCACCACCACGCGGGCGTTCGAGTTCCGCGTCGGCGGCGAGTGGGACTTCGTGATGCACGGACCGGACGGGACGGACTACCAGGAATGGATCTCCTGGACTGAGATCGCCCCGCCGGAGCGGATCGCGCTGCGCCACGGTGAGTCCCGCGGCGACCCGAACGCCTTCGAGTCGGTCCTCATGTTCGCGCCCGACGGCGCGGCGACCCGGATCGAGATGCGCACGGTGTTCCCCACCAAGGAGCTGCGAGACGAGGCGGTCGAGAAGTACCACGCGATCGAGGGTGGCCAGCAGACCCTGAGCAAGCTGGCTGCCTACGTCACCGAGATCGTTCGGAAGGGAGTTGAGGGCTGATGGCCGGAAAGGTTTTCTTCAGCGTGTCGATGTCGCTGGACGGATTCATCGCGCCCGAGTCTGCCGAGGAGTTGATGGGTCAGCAGTGGATGGAGCTGCAGCGCTCCCCTGCCGAGCTCAGCAGCGTGGTGAGATCCTCGACGCTCTGAGCGTCAGGAAGGGCTCGCATACCAGTCCGACGATCTGTCCAAACTTGGTCCGAGGACTGGGGACAGCGGAATACCTAGACCTGGCCAAGCGGCCGGCAGGCGTTGGAAACCGGATTCCAGTACTGTCCGTCCCCGCAGTTCGGCGGGAACGGCACTGCCGGCGGCCTGCACACGTTGGCGACCGGATCCCACCACTCACCATTCTGGCAACCGAGCGGTTGCGCGGAGCCGGTTGCCGGGGTCACTAGCGACAGGGCGACGATTGGCGCAAGAGTGGCCGTCAGGATTGACGAACGACGAATGAGCTTTCCCATGACCTCAGCCTGCCCCATCCAAGGGATTCTCAAACCGCCATTTTCATCAGTCTCCGCACCGCTCAGCGGGCATAGGCCGTCTCGCACAACCAGGCTCGCAGCGCAATCGGTGGGCACGGTAACGTCGCGCCGTGCTGCTGCCGAGCCGCCTGCTGGTGGTCGCATTCTTCTTGACGGGGCTGTCGATGCGGACGGCAGCCACGAGCATCGGCCCCGTACTCGACGACCTCGAGGACGGTCTGCACACCGGCGCAGCCATGGATGGATTGATCACGGGCCTGCCGGTGGTCTGTTTCGCCGCCGTGGGTGCGCTGACTCCGCGCATGGCTCGTCGGATCGGGCCAGAGCGGTTGCTGGTGGCAGCGCTCATCGCTGCGACGGCGGGCATGGTGCTGCGCGCCGTCGCCGACACTGGCCCCATGTTCGCCGCGCTGAGCGTCCTTGCCCTCAGCGGCGGCGCGGTCAGCAACGTCTTGCTGCCGAGCCTGGTGAAGCGATACTTCCCCGATCAGATCGGGCGGATGACCGCTTTGTACACGACGGCATTGGCCGTTGGTACGACGATTGCGGCCGGCCTGACCGTTCCGATCGGCGACCTCGGCGACGGGTGGCGGCTCGGCCTCGGCTCCTGGGCACTGATCAACGCGATCGCGATCCTGCCGTGGCTGCCGACTCTGCGAGCCGATCGCCGTCAGGTGACGGCACCGCGTGGCGTCGCCGCGACCCGGCTGGCCAAGAGTCCGACGGCCTGGGCCCTTACCGCTTTCTTCGCCTTCCAGTCCACGCAGGCCTACATCGCCTTCGGCTGGTTCGCGAAGTTCCTGCACGGCCACGACATCAGCCCCCACACCGCCGGATGGATGGTCGCCCTGTTCTCGGCGGTGTCCATTCCGGTGTCGATGCTCGTGCCGACTTTCGCTTCGACCCACCTGCGCACGGCAATCACGGCGTTGTGCCTGTTCACCCTCGTCGCGTACGTCGGCATGGCCCTCGCCCCCAAAGGTGGCGCCTGGCTGTGGATGGTGCTCGCCGGCATCGGCTCCGGAACCTTTCCCGTCGCGCTGACGATGATTGGGCTGCGGGCGCGCAACGCCGAATCCACCGCGGCGTTGTCGTCGTTCGTGCAGTCGATCGGCTACATCATCGCCGGCACGGGCCCGCTGCTGTTCGGTGTCCTCTACGGCAGGACCCAACAGTGGGCGTGGTCTCTGGCGGTGCTGTTCGTTGCGCTCGCGGTCACCTACGTCGCCGGAATGGTGGCCAGCCGCGACCGGTTCGTCGACGACGAACTGCCTGCATCGCAACCATGACCACCCGGTATCTCTCATAGCGGAGTCGTAGGTTGGACCCACGCCGTACTCATCGACGGGGCCGACGATGAGTCTCATGACGAACGCGATGGTTGAACACGACATCGACCGGAACCTGCTGTCGGGCTTCGAGTCGCGACCCGATGCGGCCGCCATGGCGCGCATCTTGCGGGTGCCGGTGCTTGACGTGGTGGTGCCGGTGTACAACGAGCAGGCCGCGCTTGAAAGCTCGATACGTCGGCTGCACAGCTACCTCGATCAGCACTTCCCCTATTCGGTGCGCATCACCATCGCCGACAACGCCAGCGTCGACGAGACCCCCCGGATCGCTGCCGAACTCGCCGATACACTCCCGGGTGTTCGCGTGGTTCGGTTGGAGCAGAAGGGCCGCGGACGCGCAGTGAACGCCGTGTGGTCGGCCTCGGATGCCGCTGTGCTGGCTTACATGGACGTCGACTTGTCCACCGACCTGGCGGCGCTTGGACCGCTCGTCGCGCCGCTGATCTCCGGACACTCCGACGTGGCGATCGGTACACGGCTGGACAGGTCGTCGCGCGTCGTGCGGGGTCCGAAACGGGAATTCATCTCGCGCTGCTACAACCTGATCCTGAAATCCACACTAGCCGCGCACTTCTCCGATGCCCAATGTGGTTTCAAGGCCATTCGCAGCGAGGTCGCTCAGCGACTCCTACCGTACGTGGAGGACACCGGCTGGTTCTTCGACACCGAACTCTTGGTGCTGGCTGAACGCAGCGGATTGCGCATCCACGAGGTGCCCGTTGACTGGGTCGATGACCCCGATAGCAAGGTCGACATCGTCGCGACAGCCACGGCTGACCTCAAGGGTGTCGCCCGAATGCTGAAGGAACTCGCCACGGGAGCGGTCCCGGTAAAGGCGATCGCCGCCGATCTGGCACCCGCCGGGCCTGCCCCGGCGCCGGTAGCACCGCTGGCACAGGTGCTGCGCTTCGGGACCATCGGAATCGCCTGCACCGCAGCCTATCTCGTCCTGTTCGTGCTACTGCACGGACTCTTGGGAGCTCAGGGCGCCAACCTGATCGCGCTGCTGATCACCGCCGTCGCCAACACGTCCGCCAATCGCCGGTTCACGTTCGGCGTGCGTGGTCGCCTCGGCGCTGCTCGCCACCAACTTCAGGGACTGATGGTCTTCGCGATCACCCTCGGCATCACCAGCGGATCACTGGACGCCCTGCACAGCCTCGTCGCCGAGCCATCCCGATCCGTGGAAGTCGCGATGCTGGTGCTGGCCAATCTCGCAGCGACCCTCATCCGGTTCGTGCTCCTGCGCACCTGGGTCTTCTCCCGATCCCGGTAACGATCCCCCGTCTTGGACCCTCGATCACAGCGACGGATCGATCACGTCGTCGCCGTCGTGCCGGAGAGCATCTGGGTTCACCCGCGGGAGATCCTTACCGCTGGCCTCGAGTCCGGTTCGCAGCAGATCCCATGCGAGGCGGCGCGCTTGTGCGGCGCGCTCACGCATGAGCTGCTGGGCAGGCGGGATGGGATTGGGCTGCGGAACCCGACCGTCGACCACGGCAGCATGTACGTCCTCAGCGACCCGAATCGCCATCACCGCAGCTTCGTTGACTGCGTGGAGCGCTTCCTGCAGCCGCTCATCCTCAGCCAACAGTTGGGCGTTGTCGAGTTCAACTGAAAAGTCGTGAACTAGTTGGCTGATCTGTTCAAAGACCGGGTTCATGGCCTGCTCACGTTCGTCGCTGTCCTCGATGCGCAGAATGCCGGCGCCCCGATTCCACAAGGTTGCCAGCATCGCAGTCATCGCGTTGACGGAGCGTGATACGTCGATCGCTGCTTGTTTCTGCAGCTGGTTGTGTAGGTAGTGGCGCTCGATGCGGGCTTGCTCGCATCGAGACTCCATCTCGGCGCGGTGCATCGTCTGCCGCGCCTCGAGCTCGGCCTGGTGCAGGGATTGGGTCAACGCCAACTCACGTGCCGCGCGCTGTTCGGCGATCGCTAGGCTCTGTTGCAGTCGTTGGGCGGAATCGGCGGCGCTCCGATTCGCCTGGCGCTGAATGTTGACGGTTTGCCACATCGTGACGATCACAACGCACAGGACCGCGGCGCCAAAGAACCATTGCGCCTTCGATCCGCTCTCCCCCGAACTGAGGAACACGAACCAGGCGATGGTCAGGCCGCCCGCGACAGCGCAGGCCAGCCACCCGATCATGCGCCACGCACCCATCGCGCCGAACCGGCTCGGTCGGCGGCGGTCCGGCTCAGCTGACGGTGCTGGCTTCGCGTCGTCGTAGGGTTCGCTGGGCTCCGGACGCGTCTCGGTCGCAGCCGCCACTCCGGTCATCTTGCCTCCCGTCCTGCCCGAGCCAGGCAATGCGGGTTCAGACTAGGGCTGCGCGGTCCGACCGGCGCCCCGGGTGGTGCATCAAGGGTTCGTCGTGCCCACGGGGTGGGCAGCTCGCAGCTCGCGAGGGGCGTTGTGGAACGCTAATCTCGACCCCGACTCCACCCGAGAAGTGCATCGGGGTAGCCCTGCTCACCGGCTCCGCCGTCACCTGGATCGACAGTCAACGAATTGAGGCCCCATGGAGCAACCAGTGCCAGATGAAGGTGAATCGTCGGTCATCGTCAGCCTCTCTGAGGCATCGATGCACATGTACACCGTCGCGATCGACGCCTTGCCGTTTCCAGAGGACAAGAAGTTTCACAAGCGCGCCGAGGTCGTCCTATCGGGCCTGCGAAAGCTGCGCGCCGCACTGACCGAAGCGGCAGCCCGCAACAGGCCGTCAGCGTCGGTGGTCGTGGCGCTCAGCGAGGTACGCCGGCGCTACGACACGCTGATGACACGCGCCGCCGCGGCGCCAGGATCGAGTCTGGGCCAGCAGCTGTACTCCGTGCGCATCCACGCAAAATTGTCAGCCGAGGAGGTCGCCAACGGGGCGGGACTACGTGCCGATCTCATCGACGACCTCGAGGCCGGAGAAACCCCCACCGAAGAGGAAACGCGGAAGCTGCAAGACGTCATCACGGCCCTTGGCGGAGTGCCCGGGACTGAACACCTCGAGCATCGAGAGCCTGGCCACGACGACGAGCACGACGAGCAGCATCACGAAGAGTCGCACGTCAACGACTGGGATGAAGAGTTCGTGGACAACGCCGCAAACAACTAACCCGCACTCTGGGTAGCTTCCGTTGTTGCGCTGTAGCCCAGCGGGTTTCGTCACCGAGCCAATGTCGGCAACCGGGATCCTGCTACGACGCCAAGAGGACGTCCTTCGGACGACACGCGGGCGAAACAAGCCAGAGCTACCCTTGATCAGAAGCGTGTCGAGAGGAGTCGGTCATGAGCACGCAAACACGTGCCACCTACCGCACAATGGCCGAGGGCACCGCGGAAGACTATGCCCTCATCATTCGCGCGGAGGAGGCAAATAACGCTGGACTGGTGCCCCGCGTCCTCAAACTGGTGGAAGCCCTCGCCGATGGGCAGCAGGCATATCCGGTCAGCCGACTGGAGCACTCGCTGCAGTCGGCAACCCGGGCGTTCGAGGACCGACGATCGGTCGACTACGTCGTCGCGGCGCTCTTGCATGACATCGGTGACACGTACGCGCCACATGCACATGGCGCATTTGCGGCAGCAGTCATCGCGCCCTACGTGTCGGAACGAGTGGCCTGGATCGTCAAGGTCCACCCCGAATTCCAGCAGTACTACTACGCCCCTCACATGGGTGGGGTCCGGGACGCCCGTGAAAAGTATCGCGGCCACCCGTGGTTCGACGATTGCGTGGAGTTCTGCGAGAAGTACGACCAGAACTGTTTCGATGCGCAATTCGAGAACCGTCCGCTTGAGTTCTTCCGTCCGATGGTCGAGCAAGTCTTCGCCCGCGAACCGTGGACCGTCACGCACTGACTCAATACGGCGAGATCGAATAGCGAGGGTTTCGGGTAGCGGTCGAACTCGCCGAATGCGTTGGCAGCCAGGGCTGCAATAACTTTGGACTCCGGTTTGGCTTGTCGCTTGGTGTGCCTCGGGCAACGCGCGTCTGGGCAGAGTCAGCCTCAATCGACGCTGTCAGCTGTAAGGCCGTGTTGATGACTACCTGGTGAATCCGCCGAGATGAGTCGGCATGACGGTGATCGGGACGTGCGGGCCTACCGATTGACGCAAGGTGGTGAGAATGTGGTCGGTGGGACTGCCATAGATGCGCACGGCGGTGGTGGCCTCTAGCGTCACCCGGTAGGACTCATCTGCGAGGGCCAGCACCTGAAGGTGATGTTCGAAAGATGCAGTGTCGGGGTGAATTTGGACGTATTCCACCTCGGTGCCGTCCCGGCTGAGGAATTCGTGGAAGGCGATCAGGCGCGGTTCGTGGCTCTGAATGAACTCCACCCAGCCGGGAACCCGCCGGCGTTCGGCGGGAAGCAGACCTGGCCGCACCCTGTTCGTCGCGATGAAGATGAACATTCACCAGACCAGCGAATTGCTCGGGGCGACGGGCGGTCTCGCGTCGGCGGTCATGGTGATTCCTCAATCGCGTGTTGTTCCGGAGGGCGGGCGGAATGAGGGCGGACGTTGAGGGTTCCGTACTGTCCGCCGCGCACCCGCGCGGGGTCGAACAGGTCCGCGAGGAACGCGACGTCGTCCGCGCTGAGCGGAACCGCTGTGGCGGCGGCGTTCTGGCGTGCATACGCCGCCCTCTTCGTGCCGGGGATGGGGGCGATATCGTAGGGCTGGGCTAGCAGCCAGGCCAGCGCAATCTGCCCCGGGGCGTGACCCCGCTCGTCGGCGAACGCCTTCAGTTCCTCGACGACGCGGAGGTTCTCCGCGAAGTTCTCTCCCTGGAACTTGGGCAGAGTGGAGCGGAAGTCGTCGCCGGAGAACGAGGTGTCACTGGTGAAGCGGCCGGTGAGCGCGGCTCGCCCCAGGGGGCTGTAGGGGACGAACGTGATGCACAGCTCGCGGCAGGTGGGAAGCACCTTGTGCTCCACCTCGCGGGCCCAGAGTGAGTACTCGCTCTGAAGGGCCGATATCGGTGTCACTGCGGCCGCCCGGCGAAGCAGGTCCGGCCCGACCGCGCTGAGCCCGATCGCGCGCACCTTGCCCGCGGTCACCAGGTCGGCCATCGCGCCGACGGTGTCTTCGATGGGCACGCTGGGGTCTTGCGTGAGGCGATGGCTGTAGTAGAGGTCGATGTGGTCGACACCGAGGCGACGCAGGCTCGCGTCGCAGGCCGCGGCCACGTACTCGGGACGTCCGTCGATGGCCACCCCGCCCTCCGGGGCGGGTCGCGCGCCGAACTTGGTGGCTACGACCACCTGGTCACGCAGGCTGCGGACGGCGCGGCCCAGCAGTTCCTCGTTGTGCCCAAAGCCCTTCTGGGTTTGACCGGTGGCGGCGCCTGCCGCACCGTAGATGTCGGAGGTGTCGAAAAAGTCGATCCCGGCGTCGATAGCGGCGTGGATCGTGGCGACGGACTCCTCCTCGTCGGCGTCGCCGTAGAACTGCGACATACCCATGCAGCCCAGGCCGATCGGCCGGATGGAGACGTCCGTGCGTCCAAGAGTGATACGGGCTTCCCGCACGGTCGTCCTACTCCCCTCTCAGGCGGCGATGGTGTTGTGCTGGGATGCACGGGACGAGGGCAACCGAGGCGCCGAAGGTGACCAGAACTCCGAACTCCTCGGCAAGTGCCGCCTGCGGCTTGTCGTAATCGATCATGTGACAGCTCTCATTCGGTAGTGTCCGATGGACCGTTACAGAGCAACTGTAGCGGTCCATCGGACACCTAACAAGTGTCCGACGGGCCGCTATTTCGATGCTGCCATCGGTCCGGCGCGCACTAGGAGGTTGGATGAACGACGTGGAGGTGCTCGCCTTCCAGCGTGCAAGGCGGCCCGAGCAGCGAGAATTGCGTCGGCAGGAGATCCTGGACGCCGCGGAGGCGCTGCTGGCCGAGATGTCGGCCGAGGACATCAGCCTCCGGGAACTTGGGCGCCGACTGGGTGTGTCCAAGACGCATGTGGTGCGCTACTTCGAGAGCCGCGAGGGCGTCTTCCTGGAGGTCCTCAACCGGCTGCGGCTGTCCTGGCTCGAGGCCCTGGCGAGTGAGTGGCCGTCCCCGCCCTGCGAGCCCGACCGAGTGATGCAGGCGTGGGCCGACTCCCTCGCCGCTCGGCCGGTTCTGTGTCAACTGTGGAGTCTGCTGCCAAGCGTCCTGGAGCGGAATGTCTCCGCCAGCACCGTGCGCTCCTACAAACTCGTCGACCTGGAACACCGCACCACGCTGGCGGGCCTGATCAGACACCGGATTCCGACCCTCGACGCGGACGATGCGCTGACGCTGACGCGGTACGCCGTCGTCTCACTGGTGGGCCTGTGGCCGTTCAGCAACCCGACGCCGACCGTCGTCGAGGCCACCGCCGACCCCCGGCTCGCGGGCTCCCGAGTGGACTTCGCCGAAATGTACGGCGAGATCCTTCAGACCACGCTCGGCGGCCTACTCGCGCGACATCGCCGCGGCACCAGCGCTAAGCCGCAGCCGAGATGACCGGACCCGGTGAACTGGTTCATGGCCGATGAGATTGCGCAGCAGAGTATTTCGCATGACGTTGTTGGAATCCAACAACAAGCCCGTCACAGGGGCGACCTGAACGGCCCAACCCACCTACTGTTTGCCCCGCGGCCGGCTGTCTGACCTGCGCCGCAATTTCACCTGTAAGACCTGCCGACAAAGAAGGCGAACTCTACCGTCGCGGCGAATGCGCCCGATGTGCCTTGCGCGACGACCTCTGCAATATTCTCCTGCACCATCCAGCTGATCCAACGGCGATGGAGGCGCAAGTCGAAGTGCTCTGCGGCGCTGGCGGAATCACTTCAGGCGCAATACCACTCACCCGCGACGACCTCGCCGCAGCAGGGTTTGGCCGACCGTAGATCACCTGCGCAGTCTCCTCAAGCACCAAGGCCAAGCGGCCCAGCGAGTGCCGACAGCGTCGGCAGTACCGCCTCCGGTCCGCCGTGCACGAGGATCGCGACATGGTTGGCGCCGGCGGTCAGATGCTCGCTCAACCGCGTTGCGATGTCGTCAGGCGTGCCGTGGGCGACCACCGCGTCGATGAATTCGTCGCTGCCGGGCCGGGTGACGTCGGCGTCGGTGAAACCCAGCCGCTTCCAATTGCTCACGTAGTTCGTCATGTCGAAGTAGCGGTCCAGCGCAGTGCGGCCGATCGCACGAGCCTCATCGACGTCAGCGGTCAGCACCACGTTGTGCACGGGCGCCAAGAGCGCGTTCGGTCCGATGATCGCGCGGGCCTGTGCGGTGTGCTCCGGCGTGGCGTTGGCCGGGTGCGCCCCGGCAGTGCGCTCGCCCGACAGCCTCAGCACGCGCGGACCGAGCGCGGCGAGCACTCGTTGATTCGCCGGCACACCGTATTCGTCGAGCTCGTCGAGGTACGAGACCAGTGCTTCGTGCGGCTTGCGATATTGCGCGTGGGCCTCGGGATGACCGACCCCGATTCCGAGCAGGAAGCGGCCTGGATAGGCGGCGTCGATACGGTGGAACGACTCGGCGACCGGCTTGGCGGCCGCCGTCCAGATGTTGACGATGCCGGTGGCCACCTTCAGCTCGGTGGTCGACTCCAAAAGTGGCTCGACGAACGACAACTCGGCGGGCGGGGAACCGCCGACCCAAATCGTGCCATAGCCCAGCCGTTCGATTTCGTGAGCCTGGTCGGGGGTAGCGCTAAGTCCGAAGAAGCCGAATCGGCCGAGTTCGAACGCGGCAGTCTCTGGTGGTGTCATTGACAATCCAACCCCCGCATCCCAAGCACCTATTCCCCTGCTGGCGCAGAGTCCGACGCGCCACCCGCGTCGTTGAAGTACACGACGACGAAGTTGTAGATAGGGAGCTCTCCTCCGGCCTGACCCCGCCCCGCTACGCTGCCTCTTCTGACCCGTGGGTGACTCTCAACGCTCTCGCTCTGGACCAGTGATCGGGTTCCGGTCAAGGGCGCCGGGACGTTGTGCAGGTCCGCGGCCTGGAAAGGCACTCCCCTGCATTGCCGCGCGTCCTGTTCGTGAAAGAACCCATAGCGCCGGGCCGGCGGCAATGCCACACCAGCCCGGTAGACCTGCACCCGACACTCACCGGCGGCGAACTTGCCTGACCGACAACGGTTTCGCTGCCTTCGAGTATGTAGTGGGGATCAGCGGGTATTGAGCTCGAGGCTGGCCCTCTGACGTGGTGATAGACCATCGTACAGCCGACGCAACGCAGCCTTGGGCAGCATCAATTTCGAGTAGGTGTAGTACGGATTGTGGCTTGAGTACGCGAAACTCACCGAATACCGCTCCCCCTCAGTCGGTGTAAAGACGCGATGGAACACCCTACCGGTGTCGACGTAGACAGCAGTGAGCCGCGGACCCGTGACCTGATGCCACTGGTCGCGCGACACTATGGCTGCCATGTGTTCGTCGCTCACCGGCCGGTAGCGGTGCTTGATGGCATCGACGATCGTCTGGGTGTGTTGCCAATCGATGTGGCCGAAAGGTCCTGTCCCGCAGTTGACATCGCTGAGATAGACGATCACCTTGAAGATGCGGCGGTCCTCGTGGTCGAGATGCCAGCGACGGACCGCATCATGTTGGCGGCTCGTAGCCCCAACGAGCTCGCGTTTCAATTCGACGCCGAGAAAGCGCGGTGACAGGCCGAGGTGATTCTCAGCCATGTCGAGAAGGTGCGGAGCCAGCCCGTGCGCGAAGACTGCCATGTCTTCGGCCCGCTCGGACAACTCCGCCTGGACGCACGGCACTCGTCCGTGCCGCCCGCGGAGGCGATCCATGACGGCATTGGTGGCGTCGATCACATTGCTACTCAACTGGATTGGTCGCACGGCCACGCCGGATGCCGTCATGGCGCGCAGCACGTCGCGATCGTGGTCACCGAGTGCAGGCAACCGATCGGCGTGTTGGGCCAGTCGCGCTTGATAGCGGGCGTCGCCGTACGGACCGAGCAGTGCCGATTGGGTCAGACTTCGCCGGTAGAACGCACAACGACGCACGGTGGCGCTGACCGCCCGTGCCGGCAACGCGCGAATGGGACGGCGATCGGCCGACCCGACGAAGGCGGCGTGTCCGTCGGAATCGGTCCGCACCTTGGTCAGCATGTGATCACGACAGCTTCCATGCGAACTCCTGTGTTGGTCGCGCGAAGAGGTAGTCGCGTCGAACGTCGCGCCACGGGTAGAGAGCAACTCGGGATCGCTCGTAGCGATGGTCTGAGCGATAGCGAGAAATACAGGACGGTTCGGCTGGGACGGTCATGTGTCGCCCGGCATTGCGTGGCGGATGTGGGCACCTGTCACGCCCTTGATGCTGCTCTTGGAGGCCTGCGAAGTTGGCAGTGCAGCGATAGCCATGGCTGAAACCATACCAACAGTAGGAAATAGCTGTCGAGTCAAAACCAAAAGTATGAACTTCAGTTGAGTCGAACCAGTGTCGAGCGATGGTGAATGGGCTGTACATACGATCTTTTGGGCAAGCGATCCTTGCCGGTTGCGCCAAGTTGTGTGGCGGTTGAGGCGCCGTGTGGCAATCACGTGGACGTGCGCATCGAAATGGACGATCAGTTCGAACAGCACCCAACGCGAGGCGCCGGCCACCGTGACGGCGCCTGCATGCACCAGCGGCGCCGGCAGGTACAGCGGTTTGCTGCGCTTATTCGAAATGGGTTAGCTGACAGTGGCACGGCAAATACGCTCCACCCACGGTCCGCGATGGCCCCCAGCCCGCCGAAGTCATGAGACTTCGGCGAGTGATCGAGCGAGCGGCTCAGACCGATCGCACACCGCGATCCTGCCCGCCGGCCCGTGCGGGCGCCCCGGGGACGGCTCGTCGACCCTTACACCCCCAATCGCGACCGTCCCGATGACCTCGGTACCGTCGCCGACGGATGTAGCGACGTTCAATGAGCGGTTGGCACAGACCAGACGGAGAAGGGATTGCATTGAAGGACAGTATTGTTCGGCTCTCCGATGGGGCCGCCATCACCCTGCGCCGAGCCGAGGCGGCGGACCTGCCGAGCATCGTCGACCTGTTGGCCGACGACCCGCTCGGCAGCACTCGTGAGGGAGCCGATACCGGCTACGGCCCGTATGAGCGCGCCTTCGAGGACATTTCCGCCGATCCCCGCCAGCTACTCGTAGTCGCCGTCGATGCGCTGCAGATCGTGGCGACGCTGCAGCTGACCGTGATACCGGGGTTGTCCCGTCGCGGTGCACGCCGGGCTCAGATCGAAGGTGTACGTGTCTCGAGGCACTATCGCAGCCGGGGTCTCGGCGCGGCGATGATCCAGTGGGCGATCAGCGAATCGGTCGCCCGCCAGTGCGCACTAGTGCAGTTGACGTCCGACAAGTCGCGGGTTGACGCTCACCGCTTCTACGAGCGGTTGGGCTTCACCGCCACCCACGAGGGCTTCAAGATGAGCCTATGAGCGGTCGGACCACAATCTCTGGGCGGCGCTGACCAGCGCAGGTGGCCTGTTCGATGCAGTGCGCGACCGCCAGTGCACGCACGTCGTCGCGTGGCGGGGCGACCACTTGAACGCCGATCGGCAGTCCGGCCCCGGAGAATCCGACCGGTACCGCAGTCGCCGGGCATTCGGTGACCGACACGAAGTACGCGGCCTTCATCCACGCCAGGTAGTTCTCCATCGGAACGCCGGCGATGCTGTCCGGGTACTCGAGGTTGGCATCGAACGGCAGCGCCTGGCATGCCGGTAGCACCAGGGCGTCGTACTCGCCGAAGAACGCCAGCGCCCGGTTGTAGATCGCGCCGCGCAATGCGTCAGCGCGGGCGACGTCGGACCCGGTCAACGCGCGCCCGTGCGCGACATTGGCGTGAATGGCCTGCTTGACCAATTCCGGCGATTGCTCGGCCAGTTGGCCGAAGAGCTGCGCGTAGTTCAGTGCCCGGAGCGTGGAGAACACCTCGTCCGCACCGGTGAAGTCCAGGCTGGCGCGCGTCACCGTGGCGCCGAGGCCGGTGAGCGTCGCGATCTGCGCCTCGACCATCGCCGCGACTTCAGAATCGACGACGACCGCCCCGCCCAGGTCGGGAGATACCGCGATCCGCAGGCCGTCGAGCCGGGCGGGAAACGTGGCGGCGAAGGTCGAACCAGGTTCGGGCAAGGACACCACGGGCCGCGGATCAGGGCCGGCCTGAACCGAAAGCAGTAGTGCGGCATCGGCGACCGTTCGGCCCATCGGTCCCTGAACCGGCAGCGTGAACCACGGGTCTTGGGTCGGCCAGGTGGGAACCCGGCCGGGTGAAGGCCGGTGGCCGACGACATTGCAGAACGACGCGGGATTGCGCAACGAGCCACCCATGTCGCTGCCATCGGCCAGGGACACCATCCCACAGGCCAGCGCCGCGGCCGACCCGCCGCTGGAGCCACCCGCGGACCGGTCGAGTGCATACGGATTGCGGGTCAACCCAAAGACCGCGTTGAACGTGTGAGACCCGGCCCCGAACTCTGGGGTGTTCGTCTTGCCGACGATCACCGCGCCCGCCGCCCGCACCCGGGCCACCACCAGTTCGTCCGCGTCCGGAACGAAGTCCGCCAACGCGGGTGAGCCGTACGTGGTGCGCATCCCAGCGGTTGCGTGCAGATCCTTCACCGCAAGGGTGAGCCCATGCAGCGGTCCCAGCAGCCGCCCGGCGGCGAACGCCTGGTCGGCGGCGTTCGCGGCCTGCTCGGCAGCCTCGGCGTCGAGCGTCACGATGGCGTTCACCTGACCGTTCGTCGCCTCGATCCGGGCGAGTGACGCCGCGAGCAGCTCCCGCGCGGACAGTTCGCCGTTTTGGATCAACGCCGATTGCTCGGTTGCGGACAGATCGCACAGGCTGGTCATGGTCGCATCGTATCCGGGCGTGTGCCGGGGTTCCTGGTGTTCGGAATCTGCTGCGCGCGAAGGGCCGTCAGTCCGAAGCCGTGTCGGTGGCCTGGCCGAGATGCCGGGGGAAGAACCGGGTGTCGAGCCGGCCATCCGTGGGCACCTCGTGATGCCCGCCCGGGAAGGCGAGCAGCACCTTGTCCGCTGAGGCGAAGGCGTCGAACAACTCGAGACCGAATTCGCGTGGGATCTCCTTGTCGTCCAACGGCAGCAGGTACTCGATCGGGATGGTTACTCGTTTCGCCGCCTCGAGCATGGCGTCGTGTGCGGACGCCCAACCGAAGACCGCAGCGGTGATCCGCGGCTCGACCGCCGCCAGCGGTATCCCGATCGCACTGGCCAGCGACATGCCGGAGTAACCGATCGGCGCGTACGCGCCGATCTCGGGCAGGGCTAGCAAGGCGTCGATGGTCGCCCGCCATTCCGGGACGGCGCGTTCGGCCACTGATGCGCTGTAGTCGGCGAGGATCCGGCCGAACTCGTACGTGCTGCCTGCTTCCCTAGCCTGACGGAATTCGGCGATCTGGCGTTGGTCCTGAGCGTTTCGCGGCCGGTCGCCGTGTCCGGGTGCGTCGATGGAGGCGACATGGAAACCGTGTGTGGTCACCGAGGCATGGGCTCGCGCCACGTGCGGCGGGGCCTTCTTGTCCATGCCGCCGGGGTGACCCGCGAGGATCAGGGGCGCGCCGTTGGAACCGGATTCCGGTGACCACAGCACACCCGTGACGTCATCCAGGGCGAAGGTGCGTTCAATGACGCCGTTCGACGACGTCGTGGAGGTGAAATACATGGTGTTGCCTTTCGGGAGTGCCTTGTTCAGGCGCTCCCGGCGACACCTACGTCAATCGCCCGACCGTGAACACGAATGGGAGCACCCACATGGTTACTGCGTTCATGGGGCTCACCTCCTCGCGTGGTGTCACGGTCTCGCACACGTTATCAACCTCGACCGAAGCCCGTCCAACCAATTTCCTGCCCACCGACCGGACCGGCTGTCGACGCGCGCGCGGAATGACACGGGTCTCCGAGATCGCTTGTTGTGCAGCAGCTTCTAGTATTAGGCCGCGGAGCATTCAACACCTGCCGACGGGGATCAGCCCTTCATCAGTTCGCCGACGTGCGCGCTGACCGACTCGGAAAGGCCCACCAGGTCGTAGCCGCCTTCGAGGACCGCCACCAGCCGGCCGTCACAGTTCTTCTCTGCGGACTTCATCAGCTCACGCGTCACCCAACCGAAGTCCTCGGCCGTCATTTGCAGTGACCCCAGCGGATCGCGTTCGTGCGCATCGAACCCTGCCGACACGATGATCAGTTCTGGACGAAACGCGTCCAGCGCCGGGAGGATTCGCTGCTCGAAGGCCTCGCTCAGCTCGGCGCCGCCGTCGCCCGCGGACAGCGGCGAGTTGAAGATGTTGCCGACGCCGGACTCGTCTGCCTCGCCCGTGCCGGGGAACAACGGCATCTGATGCGTCGAGGCGTAGAGCACGCTCGGATCCTCATAGAAGATCTCCTGTGTGCCGTTTCCGTGGTGGACGTCGAAGTCGACGATGGCAACGCGTTCCAACCCGTGATTCCTCTGCGCGTGGCGCGCGCCGATGCTGATGTTGTTGAACAGGCAGAAGCCCATCGCGCGTTCGGTTTCCGCGTGGTGGCCGGGCGGTCGGCACGCGACGAACGCGTTCTGCACTTCACCGGTGAGCACCTTGTCGACCGCTTGCAGCGTGGCGCCGACGCCGCGCAATACGACCTCCCACGTCGACGGCTCCATCACCGTGTCGCCACCGTCGAGGCGGACGTAGCCGTCGACCGGTCGAATGGCTTCCAGTTCGTCGACATAGCGGTTGGAGTGGACGTAGCGCGTCGCGTCGAGTTCGGCGATCTGCGCTTCCTCCCGCACCAGTGGGTCGAACTGTTCATGTCCGAGCGTCGCCTCGACGACGCGATATCGGTCGGGTCGCTCCGGGTGGCCCGCCCCGGTGTTGTGGAAGGCGAAGCAGGGGTGATGCAGCAGCAGAGTGGACAAGGCGATGCGGACCCTTCCAAACCTCGGTACAGCGTGGATACTGTATGCATAGCACCGTAACGGATCTTGCCGTTCGCGGGAAGACGGGCGCTGTACCGTGACGACCGTGAACTTCCCTCGCGTGTCTTCTTCCATCGCGCTCGTGGCCTGTGCCGCGTCGTTCGTCATCGCATCCTCCGCCGCACCGGCAACTGCAGCCGGTTCGTGCCCAACGGCAGCGCCGGCGAATGGTGGCACACCGGAGTGGACGCTGCCTGGGACCACTGGCAACGTCGCGGTCACCGGATCCACGGATACGACGGCGCCGCGCGTCACCGTGGGAGCACCGTTCAGCGTGACTCAGACCCAGGTGCACACGTTGAAGGCCGGTGACGGTCCGGTCGTCGCGCCCACGGCGACGGTGTCGGTCTGCTACATGGGCGTCAACGGACGTGACGGGTCCGTGTTCGACAGCAGCTACGAACGGGGCGCCTCGGCGGAGTTCCCGCTCAACGGAGTCGTGCCGGGCTTCCAGAAGGCCATCGCAGGACAGAAGGTCGGTTCCACGGTCGCCGTCGCGATGAGTTCTGCCGACGGCTACCCCGACGGTCAGCCCAGCGCTGGAATCCTGAAGGGTGACACGCTCGTCTTCGCCATCAAGGTCCTCGCCGCCTCGAGCTGAGCGCCGATGTCGAGAAGGACTGTCCGGTAACGGCTTCCGTCGCCGCGGCGGTCGACGTGCCGGTATTGGCTGGTCCGGTCTCAATTGTCGTCGATGTTTCCACCGCCCTGGTGGACGATCCTCCAGGTACGCGACGGATGGCGGTCGCAGGTGAATTGCAAGGCGTGGACGTTGTTCTCGGTGCTCACGCCGCCGGCGATCGTTAGGCACTTGCCTGTCTGCACGTTTTGGATCTTGACGGTGCCGTCGGATCTCTGGTTCAGTGTCCAACGGCGCGACGGATGGCTGTCGCAGGTGAATTGCAAGGCTTCGACGTTGTTCTCGGTGCTCACGCCACCGGCGATCGTTAGGCACTTGCCCGTCTGCACGTTTTGAATCTTGACGGTGCCGTCGGACATCTCATTCAGTGTCCAACGGCGCGACGGATGGCTGTCGCAGGTGAATTGCAAGGCTACGACGTTGTTCTCGGTGCTGACGCCACCGGCAATCGTTAGGCACTTTCCGGTTTGAGTGTTGGCGAGCATCACGACGTTGGACGATGAGTCGTCGGCGAGAGTTGGGGCTGCGGTGTAGAAGAGGCCGAGCGCCAACGCGCTTGATAAAACCAAGCCGGCGGAACCGCTACGGAAAATTTGCATGATGATCGCCTGTTCTTTCTTCAGTGATGGATGTCGGTTGTGTGACACGGACATCCGCACACCTAAAGCAGCGGGCGTGATTCCGAGCGTGCTACCACCAGGTTGACGGCCGAAGCATCTCTGCGCATGAGTAGTCGACTACCCGATCTTGGGAACGTCCGGCACGCCCCCCAACGATCGTGGCCATGGCGATAGCTCAATCCCCCATTGCCGCCAGGGAATTCGGCCCAACGTGATATCGCCCATGGATCCGAGTTCGGGGCCAGCTACGAACGGGACGCCCCGGATCCCCCGCCGGCAACGGCCTTGAGTTGGTCGAGTGTCTCTTGCATCAGGACGGACAGATCGCGGTCGTCGGATTGGTTGACCCAGAGTTCGAAGGCGATCTTGAAGACCGCGACACCCGCTTCGGCGGTGAGCATCGCCGCGGGATCGGCGACCCCGCGGGTGCGCAGCGCCCTGGCCACCGCCGCCGCGAGTGCGGACAGCTTGATCAGCTCGCGTTCCTGCAGGCTCGGATTCGCGGCAATCACGGCCTGGCGCCGACTGGCATGCTCGCGACGGTCGACAAAGAATTCGACGGTGGCTTGAAGGGCCTCCCCGACCGCGTCGATGGGCGCGAGCGAGGCCGGCGCGCTCGCGACGGTGTTCTCGAACAGCTCCTGGAGTGTTTCCGAGCCCAGGAATAGCACCTCGCGCTTGTCTGTGAAGTACCGAAAGAACGTTCGTTCCGTGAGCCCCGCCCGCTCGGCGATGTCCGCCACGGCGGTCGGCTCGTACCCGCGCTCGCCGTACAACTCCAGCGCCGCCTGCTGGAGGCGGCCGACCGCATCCGGTTCCCATCGGCCCATGCAGCGATGTTAGTTGATGACAGCAACTGACATCAGCGCTACGGTGGTGATGACAGCAGCTGACATCACATCGTGGAGGTTTCTCATGCGCGTACTCGTCACCGGCGCGTCCGGCTGGATCGGCTCGGCCGTCGTTCCCGAACTCATCGGCGCAGGCCATCAGGTCATTGGGCTCGCTCGCTCGGATGCCTCGGCCGACGCCCTCGGCGCTGCGGGCGCCGAAGTGCACCGCGGCTCCCTAGACGACCTCGACGACCTGCGGGGCGTGGCCGCCGCGTCCGACGGCGTCGTCCACCTCGCGTTCAAGCACGACGTCGCCTTCTCCGGGGACTTCGACAGCGCAGTCGCTGCGGATCGACTCGCCATCGAGACCCTCGGTGACGCGCTCGCAGGAACCGACCGCCCGTTCGTCATTGCCTCCGGAACGGTTGGCGTCGCGTTCGGGCGGGTGGCGACCGAGGAGGATGGACGCGACGTCGATCCGGCCGCGACGGGCAACGGCCCGCTCGGGCGGCAGGCGAACGCCGCGCTCGTGCTGTCGATGGCCTCGCGCGGCGTCCGCTCGACCGTGCTGCGGCTTCCGCCGACGGTTCACGGCGACGGCGACAACGGCTTCATGTCGACCCTGGTTGGCATTGCCCGCGACAAGGCCGTGTCGGGTTACATCGGCGACGGAGTCAACCGCTGGCCCGGCGTACACCGCAACGACGCCGCCCGGCTCTTCCGCCTCGCGCTCGAGCAGGCTCCCCCGGGCGCCGTATTGCATGCGGTCGGCGACGAGGGCGTGCCGATTCGCGACGTCGCCGAGGTGATCGGGCGGCATCTCGACCTCCCCGTGGCGTCCATCGCGTCGGACCAGTCCGGTGAGCACTTCGGTTGGCTGGCAGGCTTTCTCGCCGTCGACGCCCCAGCCTCCAGTGCCATCACCCAGAAGCTCCTCGACTGGCATCCGACGGGGCCTGGACTCATCGACGACCTCGAGAAGGGCCACTACTTCACCGGTGTGCGCGCATGACCCCATCCTGACCGGCAACCGCGTCGGCCCTGGCGCGGCCGTGCGCAAGGCACGGCCGCGCCGGGAGACGTGCGAATCAGGATTCAGCGAGCGCCGAGTACAACGACTTCTTTGCCTCGGTAACGGCCGCCAGAAGCTTGGTCCGGGCTTCCTCGAGCTTCTGCTTCTGTTCGTCGGTACCGGACCACACGATCGTGCGGGCCAGCCCGCCGAGCTCGAAGAGTTCCTTGCGCAGCTTGAGAAAGCCTGCGAACTTCGAGGCCTGTGCCAAGAACGCGTGCGCGGTCTCGGTGTTGATGCCGCGCCAGGCCAGGAGATTCTCGCCGAACTCGGTCAGGGTCGCCTCGCCGTCCTCGACGGTGGCGAGACCTCGACCGGCCAGCAGGCCGATGCCGATCTCGGCGGCACCTTCTGGCGGGGTGAACGCCCCGTCGGTGGCCTCCGATGCCCGCCTGGTGATTTCGGCAGCATCGGCCGGACCGTCGAGCAATAGGGCCGCCGTGGCCGCGGCTGCCAGCTTGCCCCTTCCACCAAAGCCCGGCCCGAAGCCACCCCCAAAGCCGCCACCGAACCCGTGGCCGCCAAAGCCGCCACCGAACCCGGGCCCACCAAACCCGGGGCCGCCAAAGCCGCCACCGAAAGGCCCAAAACCCGCTCCCCCGAAGCCAAATCCGCCGGGGAATCCGCCGTGAAACATGTCTTTCTCCCTATCGTGAAGGTCCCTCAAACTTCGATCCGACGCAGTATCGCGTCAATATCACGATATATCGTAATCTTGTGAGATCGGCTATGTAATCTGAACTCTTAGGGAAGATTCAGGTGGGCCGGGCACAGTCGGACGGTGACCGTTGCGGCTTCGGCGACTGTGAGCGCTGGTCACGGCCCGGTAATTCGGTTGTCGGCGATCAGCGGCACGTGCAACGCTGCGGGCCGTGGAGATGCATCCCGGCCAGTTGTCGGTTTCGCCGGTTACGGTGCTGACACTGGTCGCCGAGCAGTTCCCACAGTGGCAACATCTGCACGTCGAAGCTGTGTCGAGTCCAGGCACGGTAAATGCCATCTTCCGCATTGGCGACCAGTTCGTGGCACGCTTTCCGCTCATACCCGACGACGATGTGGCTGCCGTTCGGGCGCAACTACGGCATGAGGCGGCGGCCGCCGAGGAATTGATCGGCCACACACCATTCGCCACCCCACGACCGATCGCCATCGGCGAACCCGGTATCGGTTATCCCCTTCCGTGGTCGATCAACACCTGGCTTCCCGGCGAGCCCGCCACAGCCGACCACTGTAGTGAATCCAATTCTTTCGCCACGGATCTGGGCGAATTCATCAATGCCGTGCGAGCCATGGATACCCGCGGGCGAACCCATGACGGTAACGGGCGCGGCGGCGACCTGTTCTCCCACGACGAATGGATGCAGGAATGCTTGACCCACTGCGAGGGGCTGATTGACGTCGCAACGCTTCGATCCGTCTGGGCCGAGATGCGCGATATACCCCGTGGCGATACGCCCGACGTCATGAACCACGGCGACCTCATCCCCCCGAACACGTTGGTTGCCGACGGACGCCTTGTCGGGGTTCTTGACGTCGGAGGCCTCGGTGCAGCCGATCCCGCTCTCGACCTGGTGAGTGCCTGGCATCTCCTCGATGCCGAGCGTCGCCAACTACTCAGGAATCGCGTCGGGTGCGATGAAGCGGAATGGCAGAGAGGACGGGCCTGGGCCTTTGAGCAAGCTCTGGGTGCGGTCTGGTACTACGTCGACAGCAGTCCAACCACGAGCGCAGGGTGTCGGCGCACCATCGAACGCATCGTCGCTGATGTCCAATGATGATGTAGTGGACGGTGGCCGACGATGAGGAGCGCAGGTGACTCGACGCAGGTTCGCACTCGTCGCACTCTGCGCACTCATCGTCATCGTCGGCGGATGGGCGCTACTGCGGACGCAGTCATTGAATCCATCGACGACAACGTCTTCCGGCACGCCGTCAACGACGGCCGGTGTGCCGACCTGCCCACTGGCGACCTTGCCGCCCGAAGTGGCCGACACGGTGCGGGTCATTCGGTCGAATGGCCCGTTCCCCTTTCCGCGCAACGACGGTGTGGTCTTCGGTAACCGCGAGGGCCATCTGCCCGGCCGGGCCAGGGGCTACTACCACGAGTACACCGTCATCACCCCAGGGGCCCAAAACCGGTCGACGAGGCGCGTCATCACCGGTGGAGCGCCGGCGACCAATCCACGCCAGTACTTCTACACCAACGATCACTACGACTCCTTCTGTCTGGTCAATGACGCGGGAAGGCAATCATGACGCCAAAGCCCGCCTCAGGCGTTCCGCGGATCTACCTGATCGACGGCCGAAAGATCAAGTCGGTCAAGGACTTCTATCGAGAAGTCGGCCGCTCCGTCAATGGACCCGGCGGATACTTCGGACAGAATCTCGATGCGCTAGCCGATTGCCTACGCGGCGGATTCGGTACCCCGGAGCGTCAGCCCTATGAGTTCGAGTGGCAGCACAGCGATGTATCGCGGCGCCATCTGCAGGACGTCCGGCGAGGGCAGGGCACGTTCTTCGATGCAGTACGGGATGTCTTCGACGATGCTGGAGTCACGCTGAATCTGAAGTGAGCGACGCAGCCTCGACTGGCATCCGGCGGGACCCCACCTGAGTGGGGCTCGCGGCGGACCCAGGCCGCTCGATGGCGTGCGGCGGCGGCAATTGACGGCAGACAGCACTCTGGCGGCCCGCAATTCCAATCTGTACCACCCACAAGTTTGCTGGCGTGGCGTGGTCACGGACTTAGTACGAGCAGAAGGCGGACGAGCTCAGCTTGGCGGTGGCTGTCGGTCTTGTCGAAGACGTGGTGCAGATGGGTGCGAACCGTCGTCAGTGAGATCGACAGCTCCTCCGAAATCTGCTTCAGGTCCGCGCCATGCATCACGTGCAGCGCAACTTCGGCTTCGGCTTCGGTGAGACGGTAGAGCCGCCGCAACAGCGCTGCGGCGGGTTCAGGTTCGTCCTCCGGATCAACGATCAGAACCAAGGCCATTGGCTGCCTGAGTGGCTCATCGGCATCATGGCGGTGGGAGGGCAGAACGTGAACGACATAGGACCGCTTACCCGAGGGTCGCCAACAGGTGAGCGACCTGCCTGTGCGAACGGTGGAACGTTCTCCGGCAAGGGCATCCTGTATGGCGCAATGCAGCTCTTCTTCGGCGTGCGTGCTTGTTGCGGCGATGCGTCCTGACCGCATGCAAAGCCCGTCTTCGGCGCGAAAGATCCGTTCGGCGGCCGAATTCAGGTTTATCACCAGGTGTTCGCCTGCGACGATGACTATTCCGTGCCGGACGACCTCTAGTGCGCCTGCCAGCTCAACGGTGCTGTTGGCCAGCGCCGCTAGTTTCTCCTGCGTACGCAGGGCCTGTTGCAGGTGTGGGACCAGGCCGCTCATTAGCTTCACTCGCTCGGCGGTATCGAATGGTTCGGGCCGTTTCGGCGCCGCAACGAGAAAGTTCGTGGGTGTCGCGCAGGCCCTCAGTCGGATGAACATTCCGTCGTCCATTTCAAACGGGCGCATGAAGTCTGCCTCGAACTCTGAATGGGTCTTGAGCGCAACGAGTGCCTGACCGCCTCGGATAAGACCGGCGGGACCTTGCTCCACGGCATCAAGTACGTAGTCGATCGTGCGGTAGTACTCGGTGTAGACCTTGTGAGCGTCCGGGGGGACGGTGGCAATCATCACCGAGCGGCTTGTTCCTTCGCCCGTCAGGAGTCCGCAGCCCGATGCATCGAGAATGCGACTGATGTCGGTGAGTGCCACCGCCCAGCTCTGTGGACTGGTTGTCGAGGCGTAGATCTCGGCAACTAGGCGCGAGAAATCCTCGACCGTGACCATCGCGCGGCCCTTGATTCGCTGCCTGGCACCCGCATGGAGAACTTTCCTCGATGTGAATCTGCTATGAAGAGTAGCCCGATCTCATCCATTTGGGTGACGCCGCATTCACGGGGGTGACCGGCCGACCGGTTCAGCCCAGGCTCAACCACCATCCGTACAGGCTGTCGAGGCTTGATCCCTGCACGTCGCCGAGCAGTAGAGCGTCGTTCTTCGTCCACATCAGGTCGGGCACGTTGTTGCGGGTTCCGCACACCAGCGACCCGGCACTGAAGGCCGGGGTGGCGTCGTAATGCCACGAGCGGGGGGAATCAATGCTGCCGGGGCACTGCGAGACCGCACTGTCGTTGACGCCACTCTGGAACTGACTGGCCAGCGTGTTCGCGTCGGCGAACAGCGAGAATCGCGCGCTCGACGGACCATCAGCGTTGAGCTGGCGGCAGTCCACCGTGGCCAGCGCCTGCGGAGCCGGGGTGGCGGACGGCCCGCACAGAGTCGAGTTGTAGCCGGGCGGCAGCACGCTGTACAGGTTGTCCAGGGGTGTGGGTGGCGGCGGTGCGGGCGGGGTCGTTGACGTCGACGTGGTGGCGGCCGCCGACGTGGTGGTCGAAGCACCGGCGGGTGCGGGCGGGCCGGCGGGCGGCGCGGGGGGTGGGGTGGTGAAAAACTGGCTGGTGGTCGAGATAGTCGACGTGGCAACGTTTTTGACGGATATCATCAAAGGCGTCGATCGATCGCCGAGCGTGATGCCGAGGGTGCCGAGTCCGACGAGAGCGGCGAGTGCGCTGGCGCCCACGAGCACCCTTGTCCTGCGGACGCGGCGCACCGGGGCATCGGAGCGCAATCGATCGCTCAATTGTCGAGGGGCACTCATCGTCATCACCTTTCGCCCGGACCGGCGGGAACGGCTCGCTGATTCGGCAGTCGCACGTTGCGGCCGCTGGCGCCAATTGGCCGGCGCCTCCAGTGAGGCTAACGCCTAGCCGCCTCGGTAAAGGCAATTAGGGCGATTCAGCGAACACACAGCCCGGTTGACCAGCTGTTTGCTCAACGGAGACGGCCGCCACTGAAAGACGCCATCCTGCCATGATACGAATCGTGAGCTCCTTCGTTCTGATCCACGGCGCAGGAGATGTCGGGTGGTACTGGCACCTGGTGGAGGCCGAGCTGCGCGCTCGAGGACACCAGACCGTGGCACCCGACCTTCCGGCGGACGACGACTCCGCTCGGCTGGAGGACTACGCCGACGCAGTCATCGAAACCGTCGGTGACCGTGGGGATTTGGTTGTGGTAGGCCAGTCGTTTGGCGCATTCACCGCACCACTGGTCGCCGACCGGCTCGGCGGCAGGGCATTGGTTCTGGTCGCCGGCATGGTCCCATCGCCCGGTGAACCGCCGGAGGATTGGTGGGACAACACGGGTTTCCGGCGCGCCGTGGACGAGCAGGCTCGGCGCGACGGCGGCCTCACCGGCAACGCGGATCCGTACGTGAGCTTCTACCACGACGTGCCGCGGAGTTTGGCCGAGGAAGCGTTGAGCAAGGAGCGGGCGCACCCGTCGGAGGCGGCCATGGCGGCACCCTGGCCGCTCGACGCCTGGCCAGACGTGCCGACGAAGTTCGTCCTGTGCAGTGAGGATCGCTTCTTCCCGCCCGACTTGTTCAGGCGGCTGGTACCGGAGCGGCTGGGCATCACTCCCGACGAGATCGCGGCCAGTCATTGCGTCGCGCTCAGTCGCCCCAAGGAGCTCGCCGACCTGCTGACCAGTTACTAGTCCACGAGGGCTTGCGTGCCGCGTCTGCGGTGTGGACGGCTCGGTTGCCGGGACCGATCAGGTTGCGCCAGACGCTGTTTCGTCCGTCCGAACTGCTCGGAACTACCAAAAATTAGCCGCCACCGGTGTTGATGTTGGACGACAGCGTGATGAAGCCCCCGTTGATCCACACGCCCCAGCGCCCTCCCCAGCCCGAAGTCCACACGACGGGCTGCCCATCCCAGACCTCGGCGGGCTTCGGCGGCGCATTGGGCGGCGGCACTTCGCCTTGAGCCGGCGGCAGCGCCGGGTCGGCGGTCGCCGTCGCAGCGCCCAGGCCCAGGATGGATGCGAGGAGGCCGCCTACGACGACGACGGCGAGCACGGTGGTCTTGAACAAGGTCATTAGCGCGACTCCAGCGTTGAATACCGAATCCGGATACTTAGTAGACATAATCACCTTACGCTCTGGGTAAATCCCTGCGTCACCGACATGGCTTAGAGCCGACTCACCGTGAATCCGGCGGCTTGAGCCGTCATGCCATTGGCGCCATACGAGCCGTGCGCCCCGGTCGGCGGTCCAGGTGGCGCACCATTGCAAATGGTGTCTCCCTGTGCGCACAGGTCGTCGGTCTTCGGCACGTACAGCGGGCCGATCGTGATCGGTGGCGCACCCGCGTCGGTCAAGAACTGATTCGACGGTTTGCCGAACAGGGCCACCGCGGCGACGTGATTGGCCACCTCTGGTGGCATCGGCGGGGGCACGAACGCAGCGGGTATGCCTGGGGGTACGTCGGCAGAGGTGACGAAACCTGCCACGGCGGCGCCTTGTGAAAATCCGCCAAGCACGATTCGCGTGTTGGGGCATCCGGATGCCGTCGCCTGGATATGGCCGCTTGCGTCTCTGATCCCGTCGATCACCGTCAGGGCGAACTGAATGCTGTCCGCGAAATCCGCGCTGGCCGAATAATTCACCGGATATACCGCGACCGACTTGGCGCCGGTCTTGGCCCGCAGTGCATCGACGAACGCCTGCCCGATGCCGCCGACACCAGGCGGCTCGCCAGTGCCGCGGGCGAACACCACCTCCACATCGGGACAGGGGTCTGCGGACGCGGGCGCGGCTGGGACGGCAAGAAACGTGCACGTGAGTACCAGAACCGCTGCAAGGGAACGCGCGATCCGGGCGAACCCATGGGCAAGAGAACACGTGCCGTCGTTGCCGTTGATGACGTCCAATTCGACCCCCAAGTGCGTGCCGGCGATTACCGTTTCCGATGCTACGCAGCAGTCCTGGATGGCGCTCCCCGGCCCCGGCGAACGCATGTGCCCGTTGAGGTTTCAGCCTTAGAAGCCAGCACCGATACCGAAGAAGATTCGCGGTCGGACTATCACGTTGTAGCCAGGATCGGATGAACCGGCCGCGTTGGGGTTGCCCACGCAGGTATCGGTATCCACCCCCGAGATCACCGCGCTGTGACAGGTCGCGATGTCGTTCGTCGGGTCCGCCGCGGCGCTGGCGTCCACACCCAAACCGAACATGGCCGCGACGGCGGCCACCACCAGCGCAGCGCTTCTGACCGCCTTCGACGAGGGCAATGTGCGCATATGCCGGGCCTCGCTTACTCGATCCGTTCGCCAACTCAAAGGTACTCGCGAAGTCGAGAGGAAGAAATCTTGCTCAGCGATGTCGAGAACTCCCCCGTGGCTCCGTCCCAGGGGTGAGTGCGGTCAGAATGGGCCGCATCGCAGCGAGGGAGAACATCATGGCCAAGTACCTGTTGCTCAAGCATTACCGCCGCTCCAGCGGCCCCGACAATCTCGCGGTGCCCGGCGCGGACTGGTCACACCCCGGCGTCCCGATGGATCAGTGGACGCCAGAGGAGATCGACGCCCACATCAAGTACATGAGCGACTTCGCCGCGAAGCTCGAGGAGTCCGGTGAGTTCGTCGACGAGCAGGCGCTATCCGCCGAGGGCACGTTCGTCCGCTACGACGGTCCGGGCCGCCCGCCGGTCACCGACGGCCCGTTCGCGGAGACCAAGGACCTGATCGCCGGCTGGATGGTCATCGACGTCGACACCTACCAACGGGCCCTCGAGCTTGCCGGCGAGCTGTCCGCCGCCCCGGGCCAGGGCGGCGAGCCGATCTACGAGTGGCTGGAGATCAGGCCGTTCCTCACCGCGGCGCCCACGGTCACCGAGTGACCGAGGAGCCGGGTGGCAGCCAGCTGCGGGAGCTCATCCCCGCAGTGTTGGGCGTCCTCGTTCGTCGTGGAGCCGACTTCGCGACGGCCGAAGACGCCGTGCAGGAGGCCCTGGTCGCGGCGCTCGCCCGCTGGCCCGGCTGGGCGGGCGGAGCGTCCGACGAAGGCACCGAGGAACCCGACGATCCGAAGGGCTGGCTCGTCACCGTGGCGTGGCGGAAGTTCCTGGATCTCGTCCGCGCCGACGCCGCCCGGCGCGGACGGGAGGAACGTCTGCTCGCAGAGCCGCCGCCGGGTCCCACCGAGAACGCCGACGACACGTTGGAGCTGTACTTCCTATGTGCCCATCCGTCGCTGACGTCGGCATCGGCGGTCGCGTTGACCCTGCGGGCGGTGGGTGGTCTCACCACCCGGCAGATCGCCGAGGCCTACCTCGTTCCCGAGGCGACGATGGCCCAGCGGATCAGCCGCGCCAAGCGAACCGTCTCCGACGTCCGCTTCGATCCGCCCGGCGACCTCGCCGCCCAGTGCATTTCCCGTCGCTTCGCTCGCCTCAGTGCTCACGACGCTGTACCTGGTGTTCAACGAGGGCTACTCGGGTGAGGTCGACCTCGCCGCCGAGGCGATCCGGCTCACCCGACGGCTGGCCACCGTCACCGACGACGCCGAGGTCAGCGGACTGCTCGCGCTGATGCTGCTGCACCACGCCCGGCGCGATGCCCGCACCCGCGCCGACGGCAGTCTCGTTCCTCTCGCGGAGCAGGACCGCACGGCGTGGAGACAGCGACCTGATCGCCGAGGGCGTCGACCTGCTCCAGGCGGCACTCGTCCGCGACACGCTCGGCCCGTACCAGGCGCAGGCGGCGATCGCCGCCCTGCACGCCGACGCCCGCACCGTCGAGGAGACCGACTGGGTGCAGATCGTCGAGTGGTACGACGAGCTGCTCGCCCTCACCGACAGCCCGGTCGTGCGGCTCAACCGTGCCGTCGCGGTCGGTCAGGCCGACGGCGCCCCCGCCGGGCTCGCCGCACTCGCCGACGTCGACCCGGCGGTGCCTCGGTACCGCGCCGCAGCCGCGTTCCTGCACGAGCAGGACGGCGACCTGGTCACGGCGGCGAGGCTCTACGTCGACGCGGCCGCAGCCGCGCCGAACCTCGCCGAACGCGACCACCTGACTCGCAGCGCCGCCCGGCTCCACCAGGTTCTGCGCGAGCGCTGACCGCCGAAAATCGTTGGCGCGACGGGTCGCCGATGCGCAACGCTGACGACATGCCCGACGTCGATTCGTTCGTTGAGAACGGCTTCCTCAAGGTCGACGAGGCGGCGCCGCGCGAGACCGCGGAGGCCGCTCGGCAGGTGCTGTGGACGCGAATCGGGTTGTCCCAGGACAACGCTGAGACATGGACCCAGCCGGTGGTGTGGACCGCGGACCTGACCGGCGAAGGACCCTTTGGCGTTCTGGCGAGGAGTCACAGGCTGGCCGAAGCGCTCGATGCGCTGTGCGGCGCAGGCGGCTGGCAGCCGCGCGGGGCGCTGGGCGTGCTGGGCGAGCAGCCGATCGGCGCCGACGAATGCGGGCTGCTCGTCGACGCCGCCAGCACCGGCCGTGACGTCGCATTGGCCACCGGCGTTCCCGGCGACATGTACGTCGTGCACCCATTCACGGTGCACGCCGCCGACGAGCACCGTGGCCGCACCCCGCGGTTCATGGCGCAGGCGCCGGTCCTGCTCGCCGCTCCACTCGATCCGCAGACCCGGTCGCCGCTGGCATCGGCCTGGCACCGTGGACCCGCGTGCGGTAGATGATGGATGTCGTGGAGTCGACTCGCGTGGATCGGTGGTTGTGGGCGATCCGGCTGACGAAGACCCGGCCGGACGCCGCCGAAGCATGCCGAGGCGGGCACGTGCGGGTCAACGATCGGCCGGCAAAGCCAGCCACGATGGTCTCGCCGGGTGACGAGGTCCGGGCCCGGATCGGCGACACGACGCGAATCGTCGAGGTGGTACGGGTGATCCAGAAACGGGTCGGTGCGGCCGACGCGGTGACCTGCTACCTCGATCGGACGCCCACGCCGCCCCCGACTTCGACCGTTCCGGTCGCAGCTCGTGACCGCGGCGCCGGCAGGCCGACGAAACGGGACCGTCGCAAGCTCGACAGGTGGCTCGCGGGACAGTCCTGAACTTCTACGGCGTCGGCGGATCCGGCGGAATGATCGGCGGCGCGGCCGGAGCGCCCGGCGCCGCGGGAGCGCCCGGCGCTGCAGGAACGGGCGACGCGGGCGCGTCGTACCCGGGCGGCGGAGGCCCGTTCAACGGATAGTAGCCAGGCGGCAGCGGCGGCCCTCCCCCGGTGGCCGCGGGCAACGCGGGCGTCGAGGACGAGGGGTCGGTCAGCGACGTGAATCCGGGTGGCAGCTTCGGCGCAGGACCGGCTCCGGGCGGCGGCGCGAACGAATTGTCAGACGTGTCCATCGGGGTGTTGCCGTCGCGGACCTGGTGCCAAATGTCCCTGAGGCTGCCGATGGGACCCGATCCCGTGCCGAATTGGGGGTTGGCGATCTCTGGCACCTGCGGCGGGCCGGCGGGCGGAGGTGGTGGTGGATCCACCGGTCCATCGACGGGCATCATCACCGGTTGGCCGGGAGCTGGGGGCGGCGCACCCGGATTCGCCGGCATCGCCGGATCCGCTCCGGCCTGGCCGGCCAGGGCCAGTGCCCCGCCTGCGACGATCACCCCGGCGGCTGCGAGCCTCAGGGCGTTGGCGGATGGTGTGGCGCTGTGTCGTACGACCATGAATCCCGGCTGTCCTCTCTGGTGGCGCCCCGACACTCGATGAGCGCTGCGGAGGCACCGGACCCGACTTCCGAGCAAGGCTAGCGCCTTCCCCGTCGGGCGTCACGTCGTTCACGCGCACCGTAACCCGCAGTACGTTGGATTCGTCGCACCATTTGGCGAAAACGGAGCTATCGCCGCGGCGGTGTCGCATACCGTCCCGTCAGTAACAAATGGCGTTACCGACGGTTGCGACCAGGGGGTCGGCATGGGGGCATCGGCATACATCGGTCGGATTGGCGGACTGGCTGCGGCGCTGGGAGTCGGGGCCGTGATTTGGTACAGCACCCCGGTTGCGGCAGCCGACCAGTCGGGACAGGGCGGGTCCGAGTCCTCATCGGCAACGAGCGGTGGCTCTGAGTCCTCGTCACCCTCGAAGGCCAAGCCGACGTCAGCGACGACCGACCGCTCGTCGGGCAGCTCGTCGGGCGCCGAGCCGACATCGAGAACCACAGCCGACAAGACATCCGAGCCGGCCGACGCCAAGCCAACCTCGACGAAGCCGCAAGACGACTCCGAACGAACCGAAACGCTCAGCAGCACAAAGGATTCCAGCGACGAGAAGTCAACCCCGGACGCCGAGGCTTCGGCCGACGTCGCGAAGTCCGGGTCCGGCAGCCGATCGAACAAGTCACGGCTGCTCGAAAGTGCCAATAAGCCTGCGGCGTCGCCGACGCCGAAGACTGCCCCGACCGCGGAGACGCGCGGCGTCGCGGACAAGGATGCCGTCACGTCCCCTGTCTCGGTGGTGGCCGAACCCAAGGTGGACGTGCCCATCACGGTGGCGCCGGACCGAGTCGAGCCGACCACCGTCGTGCCGATCACCGCGGAGCCGCCCGCCGCGGCGCCGAAGGATCCCGTCGAGGTCGTGGCCACCGCGATATCGACTCTGGTGACCTCGATCGCGAGCCCGTTCGCCGACAACGCGCCAGGGTCACCGCCGGAATCGCCTGCGATGTGGACGCTGCTTGCGGCCGCGCGCAAGGAATCCTTCGGGACGTCGCCCGCCCTTGCGGTTGCCAATCCGCAGACGAATGGGCTCGACGCGGGCGCCGGTGCTGCACCGGCGCTGGCTGCGTCGGTCGCCCTGGAACAACCACCGGTTCTGGCGATCGAGCAGACGCCGCCCCTGGCATGGCTGCAGCAGGTGCCCATCCTCGGACCGGTGTTCGTGACCCCGATCGTCGCGGCGATTCATCTGATCCCGGTCCTCAGCGACATCGTCCATCCGTTGATCGGTTACCCGGTGCAGTGGGGCGCGTCGCCCGGCGCGCCGGTGTCGCGAGACGTGAAGGTGATCTCGTTCGACGGCACTCAGATCTATGTCCACTTCATGCCGGCGATCGGACTTGGGGCAGACCAGAAGGCGCCCACCGTCCTCAACGGTCCGGGTCTGGGCATGCCCGGCTCGACGAATCTCAACGGCGAACTGCTCGACGACGTTCTCACCGACATTGGGGGCTTCGTGAGTGTCGCGACGCTGCGTGCCTCCGGCTACAACGTCGTCACCTGGGACCCTCGCGGCGAATGGAATTCGGGCGGCCAGCTGGAGATCGACTCCCCGGCCTTCGAAGCCCGCGACATGTCGGCCATCATCAGTTGGCTGGCCACCCAGCCCGAGGTCAAACTCGACGCCCCCGGTGATCCGCGGATGGGCATGGTTGGCGCGTCGTACGGAGGCGGCATCCAACTGGTGACCGCGGCCGCCGACCACCGGGTCGACGCCATCGTGCCCACGATCGCGTGGAACACGCTGCCCAGCTCGCTCTACAAGAGTCAGGCGACCAAGACCGGCTTGACCACCTTGCTCGGCGCCGTGCTGTTGTTCACGGGCGCCCGAGTGAACCCGGGGATCTACCCCGCTCTCGTCTACACCGCACTGTTCGGACAGGCGAGGCAGGTCGACGTGGACTTGCTGACGGGGCCCGGCCCGGGCGATCTGGTGAAGAGCATCACCGCACCGACCCTGTTGATCCAGGGCACGGTCGACACGCTCTTCACGCTGCAGGAGGCCGACGCGAACGCGCTGGCGCTGATCGCCAACGGCGTCCCGACGAAGGTGCTCTGGTTCTGCGGCGGCCACGGCCTGTGCGCGAACAATCTGCTGGACGGCACGGACGGTGTGTTGGTCAGGGCGAACACCCTCGCGTGGCTCGCCAAGTACGTCAAGCAGGACCCGAACGCGGTGACCGGCCCGCAGTTCGAGTGGGTGGACCAACGCGGGCAATACTTTTCGTCGAACGTCTACCCGGCCAAGCAGGGTCCAGACCTCGTCGCATCGAGTGGCGGCGGCGTCCTTCCACTGATACCGGTTCTCGGCGGCTCGGGACCACTGCTCCTGCTGGCGCCCCTCGGCGGTACGGCGGCGCTCAACGCACTGAACCTCACCGTCCCCGCGGTGACCACCACCACCTACGTCGTGGGTGCGCCGACCCTGACGATGACCTACGCCGGCACGGGGATCAGCCGCCACGTCTACGCCCAACTCGTCGACAACAGCACCGGTCTCGTGCTCGGCAACCAGGTGACCCCGATCCCGGTGACCTTGGACGGGCAGTCGCACACGATCACCATCCCGCTCGAGTCGGTGGCTCAGACCCTTCGGCCCGGTGAGACGGTGACTCTGCAAATCGTCGCCTCGGCCGCGACCTACGAGACGATCTGGACGGCGGGCGGGCTGAACGTGTCGAACATCCAGCTCTCGCTGCCGACCGCGCCGGATGCGACGCCGATATCGTCTCCTCTTGGCTGAGCCGACGAACGGGCGGTGACTCTGCGCGACTCTCGCCCATCGCCACCGGTGCCCTCGAAGCCATGCACGCCGAGACGGCCGGGGTGGAACTGGCCACCCGGGCCGCCCAGCAATGGCCGGGTTGAACTTTGGTTACGGGCTGCCGATCCGCCAGGTTTGTTGGTCACTGCCGGGCTGTCGGGTCACGACCTGGAAGTCGCCGTTGAGTGAGGCCTCGAGGAACTGGCCGCTGCTCACCTGCTGAATCGTGACGAAGCCACCGCCGAAGTCCTGGACGCGCCAGCGCTGCGTGTCGTTGTTCTGCTGCGGGCGGGTGACCACACGGAAATCGAGTTCCTGGATCTCGTGTGCGTCGAGGAAGCGGCCGCTGCTGACCTGCTGGATGGTCTTGGTGCCGTTGCCCGCGTCGGTCAGTCTCCACTGCTGGGTGGTGTCGAAGCCCTGGAATGGGCGGGTGACGACGTTGAAGTCCAGCTGCGATATCTCGTGCGCGTCCAAGAACCGGAGCCCGCCGCCTTGCAGACGGACGGTTTGAGTGTCCGCATGCGCGGTGGCAGGGACCGTGAGCGACACCATTGCGCCGATCGCCGCTACCGCGGCGAGCAACTTCTGATGCTTGGGTTTGATCGACATGATTGATCCTCCTCATTCGTGGTCGCGACCCCCGTTGGGCCGCGCTCATGGGTAGGAGGACCAAGGCGTGCCAAATGCCGCACTTTTCGGGAAGTTTGTCTTGGCCCGTGCGGACCCCACGTCGTGCGCTAGCCGAATTGCCCGGGCTGGTAGTCACCCGCCGGCTGCTGGAGGATGACGTTCAGCCTGTTGAAGGCGTTGATGAGCGCGATTTGGCAGACAAGTCCGACGAGCTGGTCGTCGTCGTAGTGCTTGGCCGCGTTCGCCCAGACGTCATCGGTGACCCTGCCGCCGTCGGCGATGCGGGTGGCCTGCTCGGCGAGCTCCAGGGCCGCGCGCTCCGCCTCGGTGAAGACGGTCGCCTCCCGCCATGCCGCGACCAGGTTGAGCCGCACCGGGGTCTCCCCCGCCTGCGCGGCGTCCTTGGTGTGCATGTCGAGGCAGACGCCGCAGCCGTTGATCTGACTGGCCCGGATCTTGACGAGCTCCTGGGTCGTGATCGGCAAGCCCGCATCTGCCATGGCCTTGTTCGCCGAGACCAAGTGCTTGATGAGTTTCATCGCCAGGTCGTTGTTGAAGATGTCGAGTCGAGCGTCCATGGTGATCTCCTTGGTTGTTCGTGCGTCCTCACCAATACGACGAAGCGACCCCGCGGAATGTCAGGCGCGGTGTCGACCTCACAGTCCGGCGTGCCATTTCGTCGAATGGGCAGGCGGGCACGAGGAAGGCTGGTGGCACCATGAGCACAGATCCCGGTCTGGACGCGATCGTGAGCGAACGGCGTCAGCTGATCAATCTCGCCTACCGGCTGCTCGGCTCCCTCGCCGATGCCGAGGACGTCGTGCAAGAGACCTACGCCCGCTGGTACGCCATGTCCCGGCAACAGCAGCAAGCCATCGAATCCCCCGGCGCCTGGCTCATGACGGTCGCCAGCCGGATCTGCCTCGACCTGCTCGGCTCGGCACGGGTGAGACGGGAACGCTATGTGGGCGAATGGATCCCGGAACCGGTGCCCGCAGGCGCGGAGTGGATCAGCGGGTGGACGGGCGCCGCCGCCGACCCTGCCGACCGGGTCACCCTCGACGAGTCGATCAACATGGCGTTCCTGGTCGTGCTCGAATCGATGACTCCAGCCGAGCGCGTTGCGTTCATCCTTCACGACGTCTTCCGCTTCCCGTTCGCCGATGTGGCTGACATCGTTGGGCGCACGCCTGGGGCGTGTCGCCAGCTGGCCACCTCGGCCCGCCGTCGGATTGACGAGTCGCAGACTCCCCCGACCCCGACGAGTCAGCAGGCCGGCATCGTCAAGGAGTTCAAGTTGGCGTGGGAAGCCAAGGACATCGACGCGCTCATCGGCATTCTGGACCCCGACGCCACGTCGATCGCCGACGGCGGCGGGCTTGCCAGGGCCCGCCTCACCCCGATCGAGGGCGGCGAGCAGATCGCGCGCCACTACGTCGACTTCGTAGGCATGGCACCGAACCTGACGATCCTGGAGCGGACGGTCAACGGTCAGCCCGGTCTCGTCGCTGCGCTGGACGGCGTCACCGTGACGGTGTTCGCGTTCGACGTCGCGGGCGACCGGATCAAGCACATTTGGGCAATACGCAACCCCGAGAAGCTCCGAATCTGGACGACGGGTTGAGGAAAGGGGCTCAGAGTCGCGCGAAGCACGCGTTGGCGTCTGCCTGGGGAATCGATGCGTTCTGGGTCGAGAACTTTCCGACGACGCCGGTGTCGGTCACCTCGACGCTGTCCGCGTGGATGCCGAGCGGGTACTTCGAGTTCAGCTTCGAGGTGAGACCATCGAGTGCCGTCTGGATGGTGTCCTTGGCCAGCGGGCCGGCGACGTCGACGACTTGCAGCCCTAGGTCGCCGTTGACGACGACCGGCTTCGCCGTGACGGTGATGGCTCCGGCGTCGAGTTTGAGGGTGCCCGCGGCCGCGTCGGTAGTCACACCGGTGACCAAATTGCCCACCCCGGGAAGGTTGTCGGCCACGGTGTCCTTGATGCCCGCGGCGGTCCACGTCAGCGTCGCATTGAGCGAACCGATGGTCCCCTTCGAATCCGCGGTGCCTTGCAACCGCACGTCTGCGACGGACACCTCGGCCTTCATCCCCTTGGCGTCCTGAACCTGGTTCCCGTCGGTCGTCACCGAGATGTTGGTGTAGTGCGCCGGTGATGTGCTGCCACAGGAACGGCGGGTTCACGCCGAACGAAACCGTGGCTCCGTCTTGCACGACGCATTCGGTGACCTCGACCAGGACGCTGTCGGCGCGGCTCCGCGCGTAGAGCTCTGCCCCGGCCAGCCCGCCGGCCAGGAGCGCCACGACGATGAGTGCGATCAGGGCGATCGATCGCGGGTCACGCAGCCAGGAGCGGCGCGGCGTCTCCGGCTCCGGACTGGGACGATCCTGACGGAGTGGCGGGGGCTGGGGTGGCGGCGGTGGCGGGCGGCGGGCCGGGAGGTGGGGGTGGCCGCTGAATTCGTTGGGTGGCCGGATCGGGCGGCCGTTGAAGTCGTTCGGTGGGTGGGACGTCGCGCGGGCGAAACCGCGATCGAATCTGTTCGGTCGGTGGTTCCGGCTGACCAGGGCGTGGAAGCCTCGTGGTCGGCGGCTCGGGCCGGATTGGTTCGCCACGACCGCCCGGTCGTCTCGGACCCTGCGGCGGCGTCGTCACCTGCATAATTGTGCCTCATCGGCGATCACCGCGAGGAGTCCAGGTGACAACAGAGGGAAGCGTCCGCGTTGGCGGCCGGACCGTCACCTATTTGGAAGCTGGTGATCCGGCCGGGCCACTCGTGCTGCACAACCACGGCGGTCCCTCGAGCCGCCTGGAGGCCGAGCTCTTCGATTCGCAGGCGAAGGCCAATGGATTGCGGTTCGTGTGCGCGGACCGGCCGGGTATCGGCGGGTCCGACCCTCAGCCGGGCCGCACCTGGGAGGGCTGGGCCGATGACCTCCTTTCACTGGCCGACTCCTTGGGCGCGCACCGATTCGCCGTGAGCGGCTGGTCCGAAGGTGGGCCCTGGGCCCTCGCGGCGTCGGCGTACCTCGACCCTGCGCGCCTCGTCCATGTCAGCTGTATCGGCGGTGCCAGCTACGGAACCTTCGGAGCGAACTGGTCGGCGAAGTATCTCAGTAGCGTCGACGCGCTAGGCGGTCGCCTGGCGCTTCACTTCCAGCCCGGCTTCAAGCTCATGTATGAGGTACTTGGCATGAGCGCCAAGCACTTTGGGGATCGCTACGCGACGGCGATCAAGAAGTCGCGTCAACGCGGCCGATCGGGAGGTGCTGGCCGACGAGGAGGTCATGGCCTCGTTTCTGCGGGCCAGCCGAGAATGCTTCCGCCACGGCGCGGACGGACTCGTCGTCGACGCCACGATGCTGTACGACGGCGTGGCCGTTCGACATGACGACGGTGACACGCCCGGTTCATTTCTGGCAGGGCGACGCTGACACCCTGGTACCCGAGATCATCAACAAGACGGTGGCAGACAAGACGCCGGGGGCGATCTGGCACCCGATCGGCGGAGGTGGTCACTTCATCGCCCTCAGTCACGCCAACGACATTCTCGCCGTGGCGGCGAACGAACTTGCGTCAGCACCACACTGAAATCGCTACGGGCGACGGAACCGACACCGACGAACTACGCTCACCTGTCATGACTGGACCACGGCACGCTGTGCCCGTTACATCGGCGATCTACGCGGCCGGGATCGCCTTCGCCGGCGCCGTCATGGCAGCGTCGGCGATGGGCCTGGCGGCCACGGCTCACGCAGACTGCGATCCGCTGATGCTGTCGATGACGCCCCAACCCGTTCTGGCGTGCATCGCTCCAGATGATGCGCCGCCGCCAGCGGCTCCGCCCGGCCCCGTACCGGTCAGCGACGCGATCGACGGCGCGCTGCCTGCGGAGGTTCCGGCAGCGCCGCCGCCGGGCGCTCCCCCGCTTCCGCAGCCCTAGGCGAAAGCGCCAGTGAGCGACGTTCTGGTCGTCGGCTCGGGCTTCGCCGGGTTGTGGGCGGCCCTTGGCGCGGCACGCCGCGTAGACGAACTCGGACTGCCCGCGGGCGACGTCGACATCACCGTGCTCAGCAATCGGCCGTTCCACGACATTCGGGTCCGCAATTACGAGCGCGACCTCACTGCCTGCCGAATCCCGTTGAGCGAAGTGCTCGATCCCGTCGGCGTCGGACATCGCGTCGCCGAGGTCACCGCCATCGATTCCGCCGCCAAGACCGTGACGGCGCAGAACTGCCGGTCGCACGACGACATACGGTTATGACCGGCTGGTGTTGGCGTCAGGCAGCCAGGTCGTCCGGCCGGACATCCCTGGTCTGCGGGAATTCGGGTTCGACGTCGACACCTTCGACGGCGCCACGAAACTCGCCGCTCACCTGGCCGGCTTGGCCGCCGACCCGACCGTTCCCGGCGCGGGCACCGCGGTGGTGGTCGGGGCGGGACTGACCGGCATCGAGACCGCATGCGAACTGCCCCGGCGCCTCTCGGAGGTCTTCGCGGGCGCGGTGACTCCGCGGGTTCTGCTCGTCGACCACAACCCGCTCGTCGGATCGGACATGGGCTCCTCGGCCCGGCCGGTGATCGAGGCTGCGCTGTCCGACCTCGACGTCGAGGCGCTGACCGGGGTCGGCGTGACGGCGGTCGATGCGGACGGGGTGACCCTGTCCACGGGCGAAGTGGTGCGCGCGGCAACCGTGGTGTGGTGTGCAGGCATCCGCGCGAGCCCGCTGACCGCCCAGTTCCCCGTCACCAGGGATGGGCTCGGCCGGGTGCCGGTCGACGACTATCTGCGCGTCGAGGGTGTCCCCGACGTCTTCGCCGCCGGCGACGTGGCCGCCGCGAAGATGGACGACGAGCACGTCTCGGTGATGTCCTGTCAGCACGGCAGACCGATGGGCCGATACGCCGGCTACAACGTGATCGGCGATCTGGTCGGTGAGCCGATGCTCAGTCTGCGGATCCCGTGGTACGTCACGGTGCTCGACCTTGGCCCGGCGGGCGCGGTCTACACCGAGGGCTGGGACCGCCACGTCGTCGCGACGGGCGCGGAGGCCAAGGCCACCAAGGCCGCCATCAACTCGGTGCGGATCTACCCGCCGCGCACCGGTGACCGCGCGGCGCTGTTCGCCGCTGCGGCGCCCGAACTGCAGGCCCGGCCGACCCGCGGGGAGTAGCCGCTGCCAAACCGGCCGAAGTATCAGGCGCCAACGTCGCGGCGGTAGGTCAATTTGTCGAATTCCCGGCCATATTCGTCGACGGCCACCACGTCCATCTCGCTGACGAACGACCCGGGGCGCACGTCGATGCGAATGAAGGCGTAGTTGCGGAACCGCACCCGCGACCAACCGACCGCCTCGTCGCGCTTGCCGCCCTGCGACGTCCAGACGTAGCTGTTGGGCACGAACGTATTGGCGAGTTCGTTGCCTCGGTAGGACTCCAGTTCGTCGGGCTGGAAGTCGTAGCGGGGCCGTCCCGCGCATCCAACGGTGTAATAGACGGTGCCGTCGGTTGCGGGGTACACGATCGCGTTGTCGCCGGCGACCCGCGTCGGGTTGTTGGCCCGGATCGGATCGGTCCGTTCGAAGACGTGGTTGTGGCCCTGAAGCACCAAGTCGACCTGGTGTCGATCGAACAATGCGGTCCAGGCCGCACGCACCCCGCCGTCACTGGCATGGGTTGCGGTGGTGGAGTACGCGCAGTGGTGAAAGAAGCACACGATGAAGTCGATGTTGGGGTTGGCCCGGTGCGCGGCCAATGTGCGGTCCACCCAAGAGGTTTGGCTGCCGTCCGAGTAGCCGGTGTTGGCCTTGATCTCGTAACTGACGTCGTTGGCGTCCAATGACAGCACCGCGACGTTGCCGTAGGTGAACGAGTACACCGACGGGCACGCCTTGGGACCGTTCTTCGGAAAGTCCATCCGCGCCAGATGCCCGCCGTAGCCGTGGACGGGATAGGCGGCCTCCATGTCGTGGTTGCCGGTGGCGAACATCCACGGCGTCGTCGACGCACTGGCCTCGATCAACCCGAAGTAGACGTCCCACACGAAGGGGTTGAACCTGTCGAAGCCGGACGGAGGCTTGCCCGACTTCATGAACTTCGGAGGCTTCCCCGCACCGTCGGGGTCCGCGTAGGCGATGTCGCCCGCGAGCACGTGAAAGTCCGGATTGGACGCGATGATCTGGTTCATCACGTTGGTGGTGTGCGGGACGGTGGGATCGTTGTCGGCCTTGTAGTAGTTGTCGTCGTAGTCGCCGGGGGTGAGGCCCGGCGGCAGCAGTGGTGTCTCGTCGGTGCCCTGGTCGCCGATCATGGTGAACCGGAACGGGCCCATCGCATCTCGCGCACTGGGCATCGCGGTCGTCGCCGAGCGGACGTCGGTGATGAACCCGTCCGCGGTGCGCCACTGATAGAAGTGCGGCATGCGGCCGGGCAAGCCGTCAACGGGAGCGTGGGCGTAGAACTGTTCGGCCCCCAACACCCCGCCGTCGCCTGCGGGAATCTGGGTCACCAGGTTGCGGACCTCCGCCTCGACGCTCGCGCCCAGCGCCGGTGTCGGCCCGTGGTCGAGGAAGACCTTGGTGGCCTTCGGGTTTCGCGACAGCTGCGCCGCGAGGCGCAACTGGCTGGAGGCATCGCTGCCATAGCCGACCCGCCGGTTTGCCACCGCCAGTTGCACGTCCTCGGCATAGGCGCGACGACCGAACGGCGACAGCCCCACCGCGGCGACCGCCGCCGCAGCGGCTGATCCACGCAAGAAGTTCCGCCGCGACACGCGGTGGCGGCGGAGATTGGCCTGATGCCAGTCGTACTGCTCGGCCATCGTCATGCTGGCGGCCAGGGCGGGCGGTATGCCGGTATCGGGGATCTCCCCGGGAGCGGTCAAGCGGTTCGTGGGCACCATTGGATGCTCGCGCAACCCGCTCCATTCGGCCGACTGAGGGATCGAACCAGCGGGAAACGCTTGGTGAACATCTCCTCTGCCCGCCGTGGAGCGCCAGGCGAACCACCCTCTGTGGCCGCCCTCACATCATGGTCGACACCTACAGGCAAAGGGAGGGCCAGAACCATGCAGTCAGAACAGCCGACAACCGATCGAGCACCGCGGGCAAGGTCGGTGGCGGGCAACGTGATGCGAGGATCGCTCGGCAACTTGATCGAGTGGTACGACTGGTACGCCTACGCGGCGTTCAGCATCTACTTCGCGGGCGTGTTCTTCCCGTCGTCGAATCCGACGGCGCAGTTGTTGAACACGGCCGGGATCTTCGCGGTCGGCTTCCTGGTTCGGCCGCTCGGCGGCTGGATGTTCGGGCGCTACGCCGACAAGTTCGGACGCCGAGCGTCGTTGACGCTGTCGGTGACCTTGATGGGCATCGGTCCCTCGGCGCTCGGGTGCAAATCGTCTTGCAGCAGATACTGATCGCCATTAGTTGCCGTGACTAGTGATGTTCAATTGTATTCAGTGGACTGAATGTTGAGAACGCGTTCGTGACATAGGACGGTTACGACGAGTTTTGAACAGAGGTGTGGCTGAAAGCGGCGCTACCAACGTCGCGTCCGAGCGGTAAGCCCCCGGGCCATCGATCTACGTGAAGCACCCCAAGTCCTGGCACGCACCGACGAACCCAACCAAAGCCGCCGTCGTTCTCGAAGTGCCGCAGTTTGAGCCCAGGGCAACGCATTGAGAGAGGTTCGGTCGGCGGTCAGTAATGCTATAGGCGGATGACGTCGAGTCCAACCTCGATCGTCACACCGTCTTGATCGCGATCGACCAAATACGCACCACCACTCGGGTTTTCCGCAACAGCTCCGAATCCGCCGCCGGTTCCCACCAGATGTTGTGACGCCGGTAACGGGGGCGAGCAGGAGCCCGGCCGCGCCGAGCTTTGGCCTGCGGACCATCGAGCAGCGAGCAGCAGCAAGGATTGCGGTGAATGCGCGGATCGTTCGGTCGGCAAGCCGCAGGTATCATGAAAGCTTCAGAGCCGTTCGAAACATCGGACGGCCCGCAACAGAGAGAAAAGGGGCCACGTGCCGCAGGGCACCGGTGAGGCCACGGCCTTGCGGGCCGAGGGCCCCATCTGCGGCGCGGATGCTGCGGCCGAACCCGCGGACGCCGAGCCTCTCTCTAGACGGCCGGGCACCCGGCCCGGCGATCATCCAAAGAGACGACGATGAGTGTCGTTGTCACGCTGCTTGAGCTGGTGGCCTTCGTGGCGCTCACCGCCGGGACCGCGCTGTTCGTGGCCGCGGAGTTCTCGCTGACGGCGCTGGAACGCAGCACCGTGGACGCCAACGCCCGCGCCGGCGGGCGACGCGACCGGGTCGTGCAGCGGGCCCACCGCACCCTGTCGTTTCAGCTCTCCGGCGCCCAGGTCGGCATCTCGATCACCACGCTGATCACCGGGTACTTGGCCGAACCGCTCATCGCCCGCCTGGTGCGGCCGGTGCTCACCGCGCTCGGGCTGCCCGAAGACCTCTCGGTGGGTGTTGCGTTGGTCGTGGCCCTGCTGATCGCCACCTCAGTATCGATGGTGTTCGGCGAGCTGGTGCCCAAGAATCTCGCGGTCGCGCGGCCGGTAGCCACCGCACGCGCCTCAGCCGGGCCGCAGGTGCTTTTTTCGATGCTGCTAACCCCACTGATCCGGTTGACCAACGGTACCGCCAACGCGATCCTGCGCCGCATCGGCATCGAACCGGCCGAAGAACTGCGCTCGGCGCGCTCGCCGCAGGAACTGGGCGCACTGGTGCGCAATTCGGCCCGCCACGGGTCACTGGATCCGATCACTGCGACGCTGGTGGAACGATCCCTGCGGTTCGGAACGCGCACCGCCGAAGAGCTGTCGACGCCGCGCACCGAGATCGAGGTGCTGCATGCCGACGACACCGTCGCCGATCTGATCGCCAAGGCCATCGAAACGGGCTACTCCCGGTTCCCAATCGTCGAGGGGGACCTCGACGAGACCCTCGGCATCGTGCACATCAAGCAGGCGTTTCGGCTGCCACGCGCCGAACGGGCGCGAACTCGGCTGGCCGATTTGGCGCAGCCGGTCGCCATGGTGCCCTCGACGTTGGACGGCGACGCGGTGTGGGTGCCGATCCGAGCCAATGGTCTACAAACCGCGCTGGTTGTCGACGAATACGGCGGCACGGCGGGGATGGTGACGGTCGAGGACCTCATCGAGGAGATCGTGGGCGAGGTGCGCGACGAACACGACCACCCCGCCTCGGTGGTGATGCCCGCCGGCGACGGCTGGCAGGTGTCGGGGCTGCTGCGCATCGACGAGGTGGCCGAGGCCACCGGATACCGCGCACCCGAGGGCGACTACGACACCATCGGCGGGCTGGTGCTGCATGAGCTCGGGCACATCCCCGTCGAGGGCGAGTCAGTCGAGCTGCGGGCGTTCAACCCCGCCGCGCCCTACGACGACCCGATCCGGTGGCGCGCAACGGTCACGCGGATGGATGCCCGGCGCATCGACCTGCTCGACGTCGTCGAGCTCGGGCACCACAACCCCCGCACCCAAGAGGACGGCCGCCGATGAGCGAGCCGCTCGGGGTGCTGCTGACAGTGCTGCTGCTCGCCGCCAACGCGTTCTTCGTCGGCTCGGAGTTCGCGCTGATATCAGCGCGCCGCGACCGCCTCGAGGCCCTTGCCGAAGCCGGTAAACACAGCGCCCTCACGGTGATCCGCGCCGGAGAGAACCTCTCACTGATGCTGGCCGGCGCGCAGCTGGGCATCACGGTGTGCTCGATTCTGCTGGGCCGCATCGGTGAACCGGCCGTCGCGCACCTGCTGGAAAAACCGTTCCACGCCTTCGGAATTCCCGAAACTGTGCTGCATACCGTCTCGTTCGTCGTCGCGATCACCATCGTGGTCGTGCTGCACGTGCTGCTCGGCGAGATGGTGCCGAAAAACATTGCCATCGCCGGGCCGGAATCGACCGCGATGCTGCTGATCCCGGCCTATCTGATCTGGATGCGAGTCGCCCGCCCGGTAATCGCGTTCTACAACTGGTGCGCCAACATCACGCTGCGAGCGGCGGGTGTGCAGGTCAAAGACGAGCTCGACATCACCGTGTCCACCATCGAGCTGTCCGAAATGATCGCCGAATCGCTCGCGGAGGGGCTGCTTGACCCCGAGGAGCACCTGCGGCTCGCCCGCGCCCTACAGATCCGCGACCGGGTCGTCGCCAACGTCGCGGTGCCGCTGGCCGAGATCCACGCGGTGCCGGTCACGGCCGCAGGCAGCGGACCGACCGTCCATGCGATCGAACGCGCACTAGCCGAGACCGGGTATTCACGGTTCCCGATCACCGATCAGTCTGGCCGCTTCATTGGATACCTGCACATCAAAGACGTACTGCCGCTGATCGACGACCCCGACGCCGTCGTCGACCGGTCGACGGTGCGCCCGCTGCCGCGAGTACGCGACACCCTGCCACTGCCCGACGCACTATCACGGATGCGCCGCAGCAACAGCCACCTCGCCCTCGTCACCAACGCCCACGGTGACGTGGTCGCCATGGTGGCGCTTGAAGACCTGTTCGAAGACCTCGTCGGCACCGTCCGCGACGGCACCCACCGCGTCTAACCGCCTCGCCCATGGTCATTGCTTTTGGCGAGGTGCGTCCGCCTCGACACCGAACGCGGCAGCTTGAAGATCCTGTTCACCTATCCGCGGGAGTGCCTGACCGTGGTCGGGCTGACCCTCGGCGGCACCATCGCGTTCTACACGTTCACGACCTACATGCAGAAGTTCATGATCAACACGACCGGCCTGCCGAAGGAGCAGGTGACGTGGATCAACTTCATCGCGCTGGTCATCTTCGTCGGCCTGCAGCCCGTCGTCGGTGCGCTGTCCGATCGGGTCGGCCGACGTCCGATCCTCATCGCATTCGGGCTCGGCGCAACGGTGTGCACCGTCCCGCTGCTCAGCGCGGTGGCCAGTGCCGGCTCCGCACTGTCGGCGTTCGGCCTGATGATGATCGGCCTGGTCATCGTGTCGGGCTACACGTCGATCAACGCCGTGGTCAAGGCGGAGCTGTTCCCCGCCCGCATCCGAGCGCTCGGCGTCGGGCTGCCGTATGCGCTCACCGTCGCGATCTTCGGTGGCACCACGGAGTACGTCGCGCTGTGGCTGAAGAACGCCGGCCACGAGAGCTGGTTCTTCTTCTACGTGGCCGGCGCCGCGTTCATCTCACTGCTGGTCTACGTCTTCATGGGCGAATCCTCTGCTCGCTCCCACCTGGAGCGGGAGACCAACGAACTCACTGCCGAAAAACTCGAGCCCGCCAATACCGTCACCGTTTCGGGGAAGGATTCGTAGCATCAGCCACATGCGAGTGCTGCTCGTCGAAGACGACGAGGGTGTCGCGTCGGCGCTGGCCGAGCTTCTCGGCCAGACCGGCGCGACCGTCGTCCGAACCGGCCGCGGTGCCGACGCGCTCCACCGTGTCAAGGGATGCGACTTGGTGTTGCTCGACTTGGGGTTGCCCGACATGGACGGTCTGGACGTGCTGCAGACGCTCCGTCGGGCCTCGACCGTGCCGGTCATCATCATGACCGCCCGCGACAGCGACGGCGCCGTGGTGTTGGGACTTCGCGCCGGCGCCGACGACTATTTGGTCAAGCCGGTCCGAAAAGCAGTGCTGCTGGCCCGTATTCAGGCCGTCATGCGACGGGTGCACCGCGTCGGGGGCGACACCTCTCCCCCACCGGGTCCGGTCGTCGCGGGACCCGTCACCATCGATCGCGAGCGCAGGGAAGTCACACTGGCGGGAACTCCGCAGGCGCTCACCAAGACCGAGTTCCAGATCCTGGCCACTCTGGCCGCCTGTCAGGGTGAGGCGGTCAGCCGCGAGGAGCTCATGCTCGAGGTTTGGGGCACCGCGGTGATCGGCCGGTCCAGGTCGCTGGACTTCTTCATCGGGCAGATCAGGGCCAAGCTGACCGGACTGCCGCTGTCGACCGTGCGTGGGTTCGGTTTTCGGCTGGACGCCTGACGTGGGTCTGCGATTTCGTGCCGTACTCGTCGTCCTGACCCTCCTCGCGATCGCGGCGCTGGCCGTTCCCCTGGCGCTCAGTTTGGCGGATCGCAACACCGGTGCACTCGCGGCCGAACGGGGTCGGCAGCTCGCCGCGCTGGCCGATTCGGCCGCCATGCCGAACGTGCCCTTGCAACGTCTGGTCGACCGCTACTACGACGTGTACGGGGAGGGTCTGCTCATCGTCGACTCCGATGGTCGAACCGCCGCCGCACGCGGGCTCGACAAATCGGACCCCGGTGTCGCGACGGCGGCCGACCATGCCCTCGTCGATGCGCCTGCGGCGCCGTGGAATCGCCTTCTGCCCTGGGACCGGCAGCGTGTCCTGGCCGCCGCCGGCGTCCGGCAAGACGGGGAACTGGTCGGCGCCGTCGTCATGGCGGTCGACCCCACCGTCGCGGCGCGCGACATCGGCATTGGCTGGTTGTGGGTGGCGGTCGGCTGTTTGGCTCTGCTCGTTCTCGGCGTGCTGGTGGCCCGCGGCCTGACGAGGTGGGTGCTGCGCCCGCTGGACGGGCTGGAGCGCGCGGTCGCCGAGATGACCGAAGGTGTCGCCGGAGCGCCGGCCAACGTGGCTGGGCCGCCGGAACTGCGCCACTTCACCTCTGCGTTCAACACGATGGCGCAGGTGGTGCGGGCCTCATTGGACCGTCAACGACGACTCGTCGCCGACGCGTCACACCAACTGCGCAATCCCCTTGCCGCCGTTCGTCTGCGCGCGGACAGCCTCGACGTCTACGTCGCCGAGCCGGGACGGTCGACGTACGCGTCGATGACCAAGGAGCTGGACCGTCTGGAGAACCTGCTGCAACAGCTGCTACGCCTGGCGCGCGAGGAGGAGGTCAGCGGCAGCCGCAAGGTGGGTCTCAAGGTGGTGGAGGAGTCGACGATCGTCGACGACGTCGTCGCCGAACGCATCGCGTTCTGGGAACCCGTTGCCGCAGGCCAACATCAGCGTCTGAGACACCGCTCGGATGAACCCGGGCTTTCGGTGCAGCTCGCTCGCCACGACGTGGAACAGCTGCTCGACGTCGCCCTGGACAATGCGCTGCGCTACGCCGGGTCGGAAACCGAGGTCACCGTGACCACCGCGCGCACCGACACGGCCGTCGAACTCATCGTCAGCGACGACGGGTTGGGCCTGCCCGAGGAGGACTTGTCAAGGGCCGCTGCGCGATTCTGGCGGGGAGAGGACGGTGGCGCCGGAACGGGCCTCGGGTTGGCCATCGCCGGCGAGATCGCCGCGGGTCATGGTGGTGCGATCTCGGTGGAGAGAGCACCAGAGGGCGGTCTTCTGGTCCGCTACCGCTTGCCTGCGTCGAGCGCATCGACGTGATGGGCGACCGAGCGGTGGTGACGAGTCGGCGTGCGTTCATCGTCGGGACGGCCGCGTTGGTCGCCGGGTGCATCCGCAGCGAACCAGGCGGACGGGTGCGCGTGGCCGGGGGTGAGCACGGCGGGTTGTATCTGACATTCGCCGAGATCCTGGCCAAGCAAGTCCGCGCCCGCTATTCGCACATCGGTGTCGAAGCGGTGGCCACCGAGGGCAGTGTCGAGAACCTCGCGCGCCTACGCTCGGGCGATTTCGAAATGGGGCTCGCGCTGGCCGACGTTGCCGAGCGGGATCGAGCCACCGGACCCGCCGGTACGGCGCCCCAAGCGGTGGCCCGGGTGTACGAGAACTACCTGCAGGTGGTCGTGCGGGACTTAGCTGCCGTTCGTCAGCTGACAGACCTTGCGGGACGGCGGGTTTCGATCGGTCCGGCCGGGTCGGGCGCGGCGATGACCAGCGAGGTGCTGTTCGAGGCGGCCGGCCTTCACGACCGGGTGGACATGGTGAAGTACCGACTGCGGGACGGACTGGCCGGCCTCGCGGACGGCAGCCTCGACGCGTTGGTGTGGTCGGGTGGGGTACCGACGCCGGCCATCGCCGACCTGGACGCCACGCTGCCACTGCGGATGCTCGACCTCGGCCAACTGGCGGCGCCGATGACCCGGATCTCGGGCTACCCTTACCTCGTCCGCGGGGTGCCCACGGGCGCGTACGTGCCGCCGGGCCTGCGTTCCATCGGCGTGCCGGACCTGCTGCTGTGCCGCCAAGACATCGCCGACGACGTCGTCGCCGCGGTGGTGGACGTTCTCGCGACGGACGCAGCACAACTGGTGCCTCCCTACGTTCGCGGGCTGCAGTACCTCGCCCCACCGTCGATGATCCAGACCGGCCTGATACCGCTGCATCCTGGCGCCATTCGTGGTTACCGAGAGCTGCACGGCTGAACGCGAATCTGTGGATCGTGCAAGGAATTCCGCGGTAGGACCGTCTCCTGCTCCCCGTCGGCAGTGATCCGGGCCATCATGGGCTCAGGGCATGCAGATAGGGGGCTGACCAATGTTCGTTCACCTCATCCCACTCGAGGAGCTGAAGCGGCACAGTGTGACGTACTGGCGACCTGGCCGGGACAACAGCGCGTCGGCGGACATCTGGGTGATACTTTCCGAGCGCGAATCGGGTTATGAGACAACGGTTGTCGACCTATCGGTCGCGTCCGACAAACCAGAGGCCATGTTGGCGCTCGTTCGGCGAGCGAAAGAAGAACGCGCACACTAGAGTCACGCGGTTTAGAAGCAGGGATCCGACCCGGGTGTGTAGTACGGCACTCCCGCGGGGGTGTAGCACGGCGGTTGACCCGAGGCTGCTTGCGCCGCCGCGTCGTCGGGGTACTAGCGTACGGAACGGGCGCGCAGGACCGCCCGACGTCCGCTCGAAGAGACTCAGCCTCCCTGCATGTGACTAGTGATCGTGACCGACCTCTTCTCGGACCGACCTCGCGGACGCCGGGCGTTTGAGAGGAGGCCGTCATGGCCAGCAGGCTGCCAAACAACCCCTCGCTCGACCGGCTCCGCGACGAAGCCAGGCGGCTCCAGCGCGGGATCAGAGCCGCGGATCGCCAGGCACTGGAGATCGTCCGGCGGCACCACCCGCGACCCGAGGCCGCGCTCGTCGATGCCCCGGACCGATTCGCGCTCCACGACGCACAGCTGACCGTGGCCCGTGGTTACGGTTTCATGGGTTGGCCCGCGCTCGTCGGTTACCTCGACATCGCCGCCGAGCTGACCGTCGATCCGAGTGGGATCGACGAGGATTCGCTCGAGCCGGCCGACCAGTTTTGCACGTGGGCGTCGTTGCGGTACAACGAGACCGACGCTCCGCCACGATGGCAAGCCGCCGCCGAACTGCTCGCCGCGGATCCCGAGCTGGTCGAGCGGCACGTGTGGGCCGCCGCATCCGCGGCCGACCCTGCTGCGCTGGCCCGTCATCTCGCCATCCGGCCCGGCCTCGCGACGGCCACCGGCGGACCGTTCGGCTGGGTTCCGTTGATGTACCTGTGCTACTCGCGGGCGCCGCTGGACCGCAGCCAGGACGACGTGATCGCGGCAGGCGCACTGCTGCTGGACGGCGGCGCCGACCCCAATTCGGGGTACCTGTGGTGTGGGATGTCGACCCCGTTCACCGCGCTGACCGGGGTATTCGGCGAGGGTGAGCAAGGACCGCGTCGCCAGCCGCGGCACCCGTTCGCTTCGGTGTTGGCCCCGCTGCTACTGGAGCGGGGCGCGCATCCGGTCGATCAGCAGACGCTCTACAACCGGATGTTCCGCCCCGACGATTCGCACCTGGAGCTGTTGTTCGAGCACGGGCTGGCCGACGCGGGGCCGAGCCCGTGGGAGCGCCGACTGGGCGAGGCGATGGAGACTCGCGAGCAGATGTGGCAGCGGCAGGTCGCCTGGGCCGGCGAGCACGGGTTCGCCGATCGGCTCGACCTGCTCGCCCGCCACGGCGTCGACGTCTCCGGTGTCGAACTCGTCGTGCCGGCCGTCCCCGACGACCCGAATGCTCGCGACGACCAGGGCGCCACGCCGCTGCACGACGCGGCGTGGGCCGGTGATCTCGAGCTGATCCAGCGGCTGCTCGACGCGGGTGCGGACCCGACGATCACCGACACGCGGTTCGGGTCGACGCCGCTGGGGTGGGCCGAACACGCCTACCAGACCGAGGCGGCCGACCTGTTGCGGCCGCTATCGGGCTGAGCGCGGCACGAGGTGGCGCGTCCTCTCTGGCGGGTGTTTCGCGGTGTCAGACTGCAGGAGTGGGTTTGATTCTGGTGACCGGCATGTCGGGTGTGGGCAAGTCCGTCGCGCTGGTGGAGTTGGCGCGGCGCGGTTTTGACACCGTAGACACCGACTACGGTGACTGGATCAGTGTGGTCGACGGCGAACCATTGTGGCGCGAGCCGCGAATCGATGCACTGTTGTCCAGCCCGCGCGTCGGCCACTTGTTCGTTCAGGGCACCGTCGCGAATCAAGGCCGCTTCTATGACCGCTTCGATGCCGTCGTCCTGTTGACCGCACCAACCGACGTCATCCTCCATCGGCTCAGCACGCGAACCACCAACGGCTTCGGCAAGTCGGCTGCCGACCAAGTCAACATCCTCCGGGACATCGCCGAGGTCGAGCCGTTGCTGCGTTCCGGAGCTACGCACGAATTGGACACGACGCGTCCGCTGGACGAGATCGTTGATTCGCTCGTCGAGATCGCGGACGGATCGTCCTGATTGCGTTCGTTACCGCCACAACGGCAGTAACATGAACCACATCTGTCACAGCAGTTGCGGAGGACTCATGCGAAGCCGATGGAAAGCCGGTGCCCTTGCCCTTGCCGCCGCCATCGCGTTCGACGGTCTAACGCCTGCGGTGTCCCAGGCGGCGCCGCCTCCCCCGGCGAAGGACTTCTCGAAACCGGCCATCGTGATTCTGGGATACGGGCTCAACCCGAACGGCACGATGCGCACTATTCTCCGGCGCCGTGTCCTCACCGGCCTCGCCGTCGCGCAGTTCTTCCCCCAGTCGCCGGTGATCGTGACGGGCGGGAATCCGCAGAATGGCAATACGGAGGCCGGCCAGATGCGAAAGATGTTGCTGCTGCTCGGCTTTCCCAACGACCGAATCATCGAGGAAGACAGGGCCAACAGCACCGTTCAAAACGCCCAGTTCTCGGTACCACTGGCGAAGCAAGCCGACACTTCGGGCATCATCCTGGTGACCTCCACGACGCATCAGGGCCGAGCCGACGGCGACTTCGCGGACGCGGGCGGCAACCTTCTGGCGACGGTGAGCTACCCGGACGGGAATCCAGCGGTCAACATCGCCCAATTCGCCCACGACGCGGTCAGTCCGTTCGTCAACATCGGCTAGTTGGCACCGGGCATCGGGAAGGTGTCGGATCCGGGGGCGCCGGCCGGGATGATCGGCAGCGTGATCTCCGACGGATGCGCCGCGTCGTGCAGGACGGTCTGCGTCGCGGGCTGCGCATTGGCGCTCTGCCCGAACGGTTCTCCGGTGTTCGGATTCGGCGCGAACTGCGGGTAGTCGCTGCTGGATATCTCGACCCGGATGCGGTCGCCCGTGCGGAACTCGTAGCTGGTCGGCCAGATGGCGATCCGATACTCGTACGGCTGGCCGGGTACGCGCCGGTCGCGGGTCCGACAGCGAGTCCCGGAACGGCGTCCGAATGATTCCGTCGTTCAGGTTGACGACTTCCCCGTCGGGGTGGACCGCCGTCAACTTCGCGGTGAAATCGGTGTCGGGAGCCGATGATTGGGCCCACAGGCTGACCGTCACCGGTCCGGTCACCTCGGTGTCGCGCGTCAACGGCTCGGTGCTGTACACCAGCACGTCCGATCGCTGCTCGACCGGCGTCTGGTCATAGGGACCCTGCGGGCCGGACTGTGCGCCGCAGCACGAATGTCCGCCGAGGCTCGGCGCCGGGTAGGCGGGATCGTAGGTGTAGACATCCGGCGGTTCGGCGCCCGGCGGCTGGAGGTGAAGGGCGCCGTGGCGATCGGCCAAACCGCCTGCACCCGATAGGTAGTACTTTGTCCACTGCGTCTGCGGCAGCGGCCAACCCGTCGACGATCTCCACTTGTTCGCGCCCATCACGAAGTAGTCGACGCGGGGCTTGCCCGCCACGCCGTTGTCCTTGCCCTTGAGGAAGTGGTCGTACCAGGCGAGCATCATTTCGTTGATCGGGCTGTCGGCGCCGGCTCCGATGGCCTTCAGCATGGGTGCGGGCGTGGAATCCGGGCGCCCCCAATCGACATGGTCCCATGGGCCGATGATCAGTCGCTGGTTGTCACGCGCGTCGCCGGTGGCGCCCCGCTCGACCATTCCGGCGAAGTTCTCGACGCCGCCGGCGAGGAACGCGTCGTACCAACCCTCGACGTCGAGCACCGGAACCTTGACCGACCCATAGCGGTCCCGAATGCTGAATTGCCGCCAGAAATCGTCCCGCGTCGAGTGACGGATCCAGTCGAAGTACCACGGTGCGACGGCAGGATTGTTCGGCTGCATTGGCGGCAGGTCCTTGAACGGCCGGTAGTCGATCCATCTGGTCGAATCGGCTGTCGCCGCTTTGAGTTCGGCCGCCGTCGCGCTGTCGCCCCGGTTGGTCGCCGCCGTATTCGCAAGTCCCATGGCCCACGGCAAGAGGAACGCCAGCCTGAACTCGCCGCCCTCGTAGGTCCAGCCGTCGTAGTAGTCGGATGCGGTGTTCGCGGGCACGATCGTCACCAGGTGCGGTGGAGCGGTGACCGCGGCAAGCCATTGCGTGGCGCCGACGTACGACGAGCCGTACATGCCGACCTTGCCATTGGAACCGGGCAGTGCCGCCGCCCATTCGACCGAGTCGTAGCCGTCGTTCTGGTCGTGGGTGAACTCGCTGAAGACGCCGTCCGACTTGCCCTGGCCCCGGATGTCCTGCACGACAACCAGATAGCAGTGCGAAGCGAACCAGTCCGGCGATTGATAGCGCGATGGCGTCAACCTGCGCACCGGACTTGCCGTACTGCGTGCGCATCAGGATGACCGGGACCTGCTCGGAGGTCTGCGGCCGATACACGTCGGCCCGCAGTGTGGTGCCGTCGCGCATCCGCGCCGGCACGTCCTCCTGTTTGGTCACCGCGCATGGTCCGCGGCCGGCCGACGGCGGCCACGGCCCAGCACCCGCCCCAGCGGGTGACGAGCCGCCGGCACCGTCTCCCCCGCACGCACTCAACACCAACGCGGCCGTGCAGATCATCGCGGCGGCGCGGACGGCTAGCAGACGCACCCGCACCACGCTACGCGGCGCAGGGACGTCAGTTCGCTGGCACTCAGGCCAGGATCGAGGTGTAGTAGACGTTGTCGGCGACCGAGGCGCCATCCTCCTCGTCGTCGGGCACCGGCGGGAGTCCGTTCACGACGAGGAGATGCTGCATCGTGGTGCCGATCGACCGCCAGCCCCGTGTGTCAAGGTATTTCGCGACGTCGTTGCGGTCACCGTGGTACCAGAGATCGGTGAGGTCGACGTCCAGGCCGTGGTCGCGCCACCGTTGGGCGAAGATCCGCATCTTCTCCTGTGCCTGCGCCGAATCGACGTCGGGTGTGTTCCCGAACGCTTCGGTGGCCAACCGGCTGCCCGGTGCGCTGAGCGCGGTGATTTCGTCGAACAACCGATCCTGGGCGTCGGACGGGAGGAACGCGAGCAGGCCCTCGGCGATCCAGGCGGTGGGTTGGCCGGTGTCGAAGCCCGCCGCGCGGAGTGCGGCCGGCCAGTCGTGTCGCAGATCGATGGGAACGAACTTCAGGTTGGTGGTGGGCAACGCGCCCATGCCCGCGAGTGTGGCGGATTTGAAGTCGAGGACCTGCGGTTGGTCGATCTCGTAGACCGTCGTGCCATCGGCCCAGCGCATGCGGTAGGCGCGTGCGTCCAGGCCGGATGCCAGGATCACGCCCTGACGGATGCCCGCGCGCGTCGCGTCGTGGAAGAAGTCGTCGAAGTACAGGGTGCGGGCAGCCATCATGTTGGTCATCAACTGCATGCCCCAGCCGGGGTGGCCGGCGTCGACGTCCGCGGCGTCGAGTTCACCGCTGGCCAACCGGGCGAAGAAGTCCACGCCCACCGCGCGGACCAGCGGTTCGGCGAAGGGGTCGTCGATGAGCGGGTCGTCGACGCTGGTTGCGATTGCCCTTGCGGCGGCGACCATGGTGGCGGTGGCTCCCACACTCGAAGCGAGATCCCACGTGTCGTTGTCCGTCCGCGCCATGTTGAGTCCTTCCCGAGCACCAGATACTTAGCTGATATAACGAGCTAATCCGACAGTACACGTCGAGTCTGGAAGTCCTTGGAGCGCAGCGACTCCACCCCGATCGTCGGGGCCGGGCTCACCTGACGCGGTGGTAGGCCATGGGCAGCGGTAGACCGACTTCGGCCATCACCTTGCGCAGTTGGGTCGGGTAGTCGGTGATGATGCCGTCGGCTCCCGCCGCGATCTGCGCCCGCATGGTGTCCGGGTCGTCGACGGTCCAGGGAATGACCTTGAGCCCCAACGCGTGCGCGCGGTCGTTGAAGGCCCGGTCGGCGACCAGCGCGAAGTTCGGATCCTTGGTCGTCAGCCCGTAGGGCACCGAGTAGCCCGGCGACAGGATGTTGGCGCCCACCTGCATGGCACCGGTGATCGGATCACCGACGACGGCCGGGTTCACCCCCGCCGTCCACGGCGAGTCGGGAATCCACGTCGTCTCATCCCAGAGCGCCACCAACGGTATCGACGGCTCCGCCTGCCGCACCATCGGCAGCGTTCGCCAGTCGAAGCTCTGGATCTCCACGTCGTTCACCTTGCCCGCCGCGCGCACCGCGGCCAGGATCACGTCGACGAATTGCTCAGGGGCAGCCGACGTTCCGGGTGCGCCCGCTTCGACCTTCGTCTCGATGTTGTAGCGGACGTTGGCGCCGTAGGAGTCGGCGAGAGCGAACAGCTCGGGCAGGGTCGCGATCTTGTTGTTCCGCACCACCTCGGCGGTCGGGAAGTCGCGAAGCAACTTGCCGCAATCGAGGGTGCGGACCTGCTGCAGAGTCAGGTCGACCACCAGCTTGCCGACGTACGGATACATCGGGTCGCCGGGGAAGGCCGGCGCGGTGTCGGCGCACTTCGTCGGATCGATCTTCGGGTCGTGCCAGATCAGCGGTTGGTTGTCCTTGGTGAGGACGATGTCCAACTCGAGCGTGCTGACGCCCAGCTCCAGTGCCTTCGTGTAGGCACGCAGCGACTCTTCGGTCGTCTCGCCGCGGCCACCGCGGTGCGCCTGCAGGTCGAAGCTGACCGGTTCGGCGGCGGCCGGCGTCACCGACGCCAGCAAGGACCCGATCGCGACCAACCCGATGACGGCGATTCTGCGCATGGTTGACGACGTTATCGGCGGAACCGGCATGGTGGCGCGCTCAGGGCCCGTCTCCGACGGACTGGTCACCGGATGTTCGGCCGATGGAAATGAAGTGAGCGGCGACGAGTTGGACGGACCGCCACGTCGGGTGATCGAATGGCGATGCCGGGGTTTCTGCAGACGAAAGGCGCAGGCATTGATTCAGCCGACTGACCAGGTGCCGGTCACCAACGGCTTGGGCGACGCGGTTGACCTGGTGCGAGCGGACTACGACGCAACGCCCTACACGTCGAACTCGTTTCCCCAGTCGGCGCCGGGGCAGCTGGCCGCGATCGCGCATCTGTTCGGGCTCGAGACCCCCGACGTATCGACCTCGCGGGTTCTGGAACTCGGCTGTGCCGCGGGGGGAAACGTCATCCCCTTCGCCGCAGCGCATCCGCGCGCGAAGGTCGTCGGCGTCGATCTGTCCCCGGTGCAGATCGATCAAGGGCGTGCGCGCGTCGAGGCGCTTGGCATCGAAAACCTGGAGCTGCTCGTCGGGGACATCGCGCGGATGGATTTCGCAGCGTTGGGACAGTTCGACTTCGTCATCGCCCACGGCGTGTACAGCTGGGTGCCCCCAGAGGTGCAGGAAGCGCTGCTGTCCGCGATCCGCACGCTCCTGGCCCCCGACGGCGTGGCCTACGTCAGCTACAACGTGTATCCGGGCTGGAAGTCCAAGGAGGTGCTCCGCGACGCCATGCTGTTGGCCAGCGGAGCAAGCGCGACACCCGACGAGAAGGCGCGGGAAGCACGCGGCATGATCGACTTTCTCGAGGAGGTCGCCACCGCCGACAGCGTCCTGGCCCGCGTGGTGGCCGTATCCCGGGAGCACGCACTGGGTTTCGCGGATTCCTACCTGTTGCACGACGAACTCGCGGCATTCAACGCGCCGTGCTATTTCTACGAGATGGTGGGACGTGCGGGCGCCCACGGCCTCGCCTATCTAGCCGAAGCGCACCCAGAGACGATGTTCCCCGGCAACTTCGGTCCCAAGGTTGCGGAGTACTTGACCGCCAAGTGTGGCGGCGTCCAAGTGCTGATCGAGCAGTACCTGGACTTCGTCCTCAATCGGATGTTCCGGGAGTCGCTACTGGTTCATGCCGAACGCGCACCGCAGATCCGGTACAACCCGGACCGTAGCCGTTACCGCCGCCTGCACGTCGCCGCGTGGGTGCCGCCCGTCGACGAACCGACCAGCCTCGACCATTCGCGGCAGGAGTACGTGGTGTCCGATGCGACGCTGTTCACCAACGATCCGGGCATCAAGGCCACGCTGGACGCGCTCAGTGCCCGTTGGCCGTGGACGCTGTCGAGGGACGAACTGGTGGACGAGGTGCACGCGCGGCTCGTCGAAGCCGGTTTCAACCCCAGCGCCGACCTCGCCAACCACGTTGACGACCTGATGGGGGTCCTGATCCCGCAGGGAGCGGCGCGTTTCCGGCTTGAACCGGTGTTACCGGATTCCTCGCCCGCACGGCTGCGACTGGACGAGCCGGCGAGGCGGATGGCGGAGCTGACGCAGTGGACGAGCGACGCGTCGACCTTCAACCGCTGGCACGAGACGGTGCCCCTGTCGGGGGTCGATCGCCATCTGCTGCCACTGCTGGACGGCACCCGCGATCGCGATGCACTGGCCGAAGACCTCGCGACGGTGGTCAGTGATGGCTTCGTCGGGATCGAACGCGACGCCCTGATCGAGCAGGTCGACGACTTGGCACGACGCCTGGCGGAGATGCAGCTGTTACGAGTCGAGTGACCCAAGGGCAACGGACTCCTCGAGGTAGGTGAGCGCGTCGATGCCGTCGTCGGCGACGTACACCAGCCGTGCCAGGGGAACCGGCAGGAACCGGTCCTCCTCCATCCGCCGGAGCTGGAGTATCAACCCGTCGTAGAAGCCCGCCGTGTTCAGCAGCACCACCGGCTTGTCGTACAGTCCGTGCTTCCTCTGCTCGAGAGTCTCGGTCGCCTCGTCCAGGGTGCCGAGACCGCCGGCCATCACGACCACCGCATCAGATCCGGCCAGCATCAACGCTTTTCGTTCGGCGAGGTCCTTGGCGATCACCATCTCGTCGGCGTCCTTCCTGGCGTACTGCCGGAGAAGGCTGACCGAGATCCCGACGAGCCGCCCGCCTGCCTCCCGCACTCCATCGGCGACCACCTTCATCAGCCCGGTGTCGGATCCACCCCAGACCATGGTGTGGCCACCCCTGCCGATGAGCTCGGCGAACTCGCGGGCCGGCCGGGTGTAGCGCTCGTCGAGGTCGGCGGCAGCGAGGAACACGCAGATCTTCATGACCGAAACTGTATGCGACCGAAGTGGCCCAGGATTTCACCGCGACAATGGACCACTTCTCTGTGCCATCGGGGGCCTAGCGTTGCGGGTATGACGATCAACGACGCACCAGAAGCCGCCCAGCGCGTCCGGGAGGACGCACCTCGTGTGGATTGGGAGACGCTGGCCCCCGACGTCTTCAAGACCATGCTCCGCCTGGATACCGTGGCGGGGAAGGGCGTCGAACCGACGATGCTCAACCTGGTCAAGATCCGCGCGTCTCAGATCAACCATTGCGCGTTCTGCCTGGACATGCACAGCAAGGAGGCGCTGGCGGCCGGCGAGTCGGCGGAGCGCATCATCCAACTCGACGCGTGGGCGGAGTCCAAGCACTTCTATACGGCCAAGGAGATTGCGGCGCTCGAGCTGACCGAGGCGATCACCGTACTGACCGATGGCTTCGTCCCGGATGCGGTGTACGCGCGGGCCACGAACGAGTTCGACGACACCGAGTTGGTCTACCTCATCGCTGCGATCACGACCATCAACGCGTGGAACCGGTTCGGGGTGACCACTCGGATGGTCCCGGGCCACACGCCGAACGCCTAACGCGTCCGGTGTCACCTCCTCCCCTGGAATCCGTCGAGACACCGCCCGCCGCCCGCCGCCCGAGACTGCCGGCCGGACTGACCCTTGCCGGTGAAGCGGTCGCGTTCACCAGCCTGTATCTCGCGGCGGGTGCGGTGATGCCGCTGCTGGTGCTCTACCAGGAGCAGTGGGGCTTCCCCGCCGCGCTTCTCGCGCTGGCGTTCGCCGTCTACGCGATCGGCTTCCTCGCCGCCGTCCTCACCGTCGGGTCGCTCTCCGACCACGTCGGCAGGCGGCCGGTTCTGTTGGTAGCGTTGATCATTCAGCTCGCCTCGAACCTGCTGTTCCTCGTCGCCCCCGACATCGGATGGGTGATCGTGGCCCGCATCGTGCAAGGCGTTGCCACCGGCGCGGCAACGGCCGCATTCACCGCCGCCCTCGTCGAACTCGCCCCGCCGAACCGGAAGCCGGTGGGCGCGATCCTCGGCAGCATCGGCCTGACGGGCGGGCTCGCCGTCGGCTCCTTGCTGACGGGCGTCGCGATCCAGCTCGTGGCTGCGGCGAATTCCGTCACGTTCATCGTCCTCGTCGTGGTCACGATCCTCGGTATCGCCGTGGTCGCCGTGTCGCCCGAGACCGTCACACGAACACCGGGTGCGCTCCACTCGCTGGTCCCCCGGATGGCCATCCCGCCAACTGCCCGAAGGGAATTCGCTGCGGCAGTGCCCGTGATCGCCGCCGTCTGGATGCTCTCGGGACTGTCCGGTGGGATCGCCCCGAGCATGGTTCGGACCGTCTTCGGACTGAACAGTGGCCTACTCAACGGCGTGTCCGGGTTCATCGCGCCGGCAGCGTCGGCCGTCACCGGACTGGCGTTCGCCCGGCTCGACCCCCGGCGGGCGATGACCACCGGCATCTACGCGTCGATCGTCGGGGCGATCGGCATCGTCGGCGGCGTCCATGTCGGCAGCCTCGCGGTGATGATCATCGGGCAGGCCATCGCCGGTGGCGGCTTCGGGGCGTCGTTCACCGCAGCCCTGCGACTCGTCGTCCCCCTTGCGGCCGCGCACCAGCGGGCCGGGATGGTCGCCGCCATATACGTGGTGTGCTACCTCGCGTTCGGGGTGCCCGTCGTCGTCGCAGGCCAACTCGCGGAGCCCGTCGGCTTGGCGCCGACGGTCTACTGGTACACCGCGGCGACCGTGCTCTTGGCGCTGGTCAGCCTCAGAGCGCAGCTGTCGCTCAGGCACTCCACGCAGCGCCGACATCGCTGACCGCCAAACGGTTTCAGTGGCCGCCGAGCAGGAAGGGCAGGTTTCCGTAGGGATAGCAGGTGAGTTTGGGTGGAGCGTTGTCGACCTCGACGTTCCCGGGCAACTGGCCCGTGGTTCCCGGTCCCGTTGCGGCGCAGGTCTTGTGGGGCGGGGTCGGCGCGGCCGCCGCCGTCGGCGCGCCGGCGATCGCCACTGCGGCGGCCACCGCCGCGAAAAGTGATGCGGCGTGCATGAGTTGGGTTCGCATGGTGGTATTCCTTCGTCGGCCAGTCCTTGGACTGAGTCAAATCGCACCTCCGACGCTACGGGCTAACTGGCGTAGGGCTATGGTCCATTTTCATGAATGATTCCTGGGCCAATTCGGCGGCGGTGCCGACTGCCGCGTTTGGTTCTGACCTGCACCTGGACCTGACTGGACCCGGGCTGCGGGCCAGCCTCATGGACGCCCTGCGGGACGCCGTACGCACTGGGCGTCTGGCGCCCGGCACCCGGCTGCCGTCATCCCGATCGCTGGCCGCCGACCTTGGCGTCGCCCGCAATACGGTGGCGGACTCCTACGCCGAACTGATCGCGGAGGGCTGGCTGACCGCGCAGCAGGGTTCCGGAACCCGTGTGGCCAGGCGGGCCGACCCGCGCACGACCACCGTCGCGGCGTCCCGGAAGAGACCGGCCCGCGTCCGTCCCACCTACCCGCTGATGCCAGGGTCGCCGAATCTGTCGGAGTTTCCCCGCGCCCAGTGGCTTACCGCGGCCCGCCGCGCGCTGACCAGCCGCTCCGCACGACGCCTTCGGCTACGGAGACACCGCTGGTCGGATCGAGCTGCGCACCGTCCTCGCAGACTATCTAGCACGGTCCCGCGGGGTGTACGTCAACCCCGAACGGGTCGTCATCTGCGCCGGATTCCACCACGGCCTGACGCTGATGGCACAGGCACTGAAGGCGCGCCGGGTACGCGCGGTGGCCGTCGAGTCGTACGGCTTCGACGTCTATCGCGACCTACTGACCGGCGCTGGCCTTCGAATCCCGCCCCTGTACGTCGACGAACGCGGCGCGCGCACAGCTGATTTGGCGGACCTGCGCGGCGTCGGCGCGGTGCTCTTGACGCCGGCGCATCAATACCCGACCGGGGTCGAGCTGTGCCCGGACCGGCGCGCGACGGTCGTCGACTGGGCGCGTGCCACCGGCGGTCTGGTCTTGGAGGACGACTACGACGGGGAATTCAGATACGACCGTCAACCAGTGGGCGCACTGCAGGGGCTCGACCCAGATCGGGTGGTGTACTTCGGCTCGGTGAGCAAGTCATTGGCCCCGGCGCTGCGGCTTGCCTGGATGGTGTTGCCCGACGAGCTGGTCCCGGACATCCTGGTGGCCAAGGGGGCAGTCGACTGGTCGAGCGCGCTGGAACAGCTGACGCTCGCGGAGTTCATCGCATCCGGTGCATACGACCGTCACGTGCGTTCGATGCGGCTGCGGTACCGGCGCCGCCGCGACGAACTGGTGGCGGCACTGGCGCAGCGCGGTGTTCGCGTCACCGGCATGGCCGCGGGATTGCAAGCGGTCCTCGAACTCCCGCGCGGCACCGAGCGCTCGGTGGTGGATGCGGCGGCCAGGCGGGGCCTCGCGGTCAGCGGAATGGCCGAGTATCGCTACGAAGTCGCGGGCTCCGGGTGGCAGCTGCCCGAGCGGGACGCGCTGGTGATCGGCTACGCCGCGCCGTCGGACAGTGCGTGGGCGGGCGCGCTGGACGCCCTGTGCAGCGTGCTGCCGTAGCCGGGGGTCTCAAACGGCGCTCTGCGTTGCCGGCTCACGTCCGTCGCGCCGCTGACGTCTTCTCCGTGTAACCCGACACAGAGGGAGATCGTCATGTCAATTCATCCGCCCGCGTCCGCAACGTGGCACACCGTCGTCGCGTCGGCACTGGGCGACCTCACACTCGTCCGAGACGCGACCGGGCTTCGCGGTCTCTACTTCCCGCATCACTGGTACCTGCCGAACCCGGCGACGTTCGGGCCTCGCCTCGACGAGGAATTCGACGAGACGACCGCGCAGTTGGCCCAGTATCTGGCCGGTGCGCGTCGGCACTTCGAGCTGCCCCTCGTCGCGCACGAGGACGCACGTCAGCGCGCCGTGTGGGATCTGATCGCGCAGATCCCGTACGGAGAAACGACCACCTACGGCGAGCTCGCCGCGCAGATCGGCGGCGGGGTCACCGCCCAGGAGGTCGGTGCGGCGGTGGGCCGCAACCCGCTGTCGATCATCGTGCCATGCCATCGCGTCGTGGGACGCAACGGGAAGCTCACCGGTTACGCGGGCGGGACCAACCGCAAGCGTTGGCTGCTCGAGCTCGAACGCGACCAGGTCAGCCAGTCGGAGCGGATTCCGTTTCAGGGCTCGCTGATCTCCGGTCTGCAGTAGGGCAGAAGAATCGCGGCGCACCCTCACGTTCGGCCGTGCGCCCGCGTCTTCAGGCTGAGCGCTTCCACCCGGGGCGCTACGTAATCCGAACGTAGGAAGGGACAAACATGTCGATCGAGGAGAACAAGGCCATCGTCGGACGGTGGTTCGCCGAATTCTGGGGTCCGGACTTCAACCCCGCGGTGATCGACGAACTCGCCGCACCGGACATCCGCTTCGAGTACTCGCTGCACACCCCGTGCAAGGGACGTGAGGAGGTCCGCGCCTTCGCGACGAAGTTCCGGGCCGCGTTCCCGGACCTGGCCTTCGGGGCCACCGCCGACCTGATCGGCGAGGGCGACTACGTCGTGGGCCAGTGGATCGGCGGCGGCACCCAGACGGGTGTCGCGTTCGACGACATGCCGATCGGCGCGCTGCCCGCGGGCACCGGAAAGACGATGCGCTTCACCGGAACCACGGTCCTGAAGGTCGTCGACGGCCTCATCGTCGAGGAGATCGGGCTCGACGACGGCGTGACGGTTCTACAGCAGTTGGGCCTCATTACGCAGGCCTGACGAAGCTCAGACAGGATGGAACCTCACGAAATCCGATGACGGGGCGTTTACAGAACGTGGCAGTCAAGCAGGCCTTCGAGAGGGTCGTCTCCGACCACGGCACCACCGTGCTGCGGGTATGCCGTGCCGTCCTCGGCCCGGTCGACGCCGACGACGCGTGGTCGGAGACGTTCCTGTCCGCCATGAAGGCCTATCCCGACCTCCCGGCCGACGCCAACGTCGAGGCGTGGCTGGTCACGATCGCGCACCGCAAGGCGATCGACGTCACGCGCGCCAGGACGCGGCACGCGATCCCGACCGACCACGTCCCCGACACACCGAGCGCCCCGGACGCCGAGCCCGACGACGACCTCGCCGACGCGCTCGCACTCCTGCCGGACAAGCAGAAGCAGGCGGTGGCCTACCACTACCTGGGCGGACTGCCCTACTCCGACGTCGCCGCCATCCTCGGCGGCAGCACCGACGCCGCCCGCCGCTCTGCGGCAGACGGCATCGCCACCCTCAGACGCACGTACCCGGGCGTCACCGCCCACGCCGGCACGTCCAGGAAGGAAGAAACACGATGAACACCCAGCCCGACCTCGTCCGCGACCTGGCGCGGATCACCGACGCCACCCCCGACGAACTGACCGGCCTGCGCGCCCGGCTCGCCGCCGCCGCCGAGCGCGACGGCATCCTCGACGTCGCATACCGGATCGTCGACAGCCCCGTCGGGCCCCTGCTCGTCGCCGCGACCGAACTCGGCCTCGTCAGGGTTGCCTATGCCAGCGAGAACCACGACACCGTCCTGCAGGCCCTCGCCGACCGGGTCAGCCCGCGAATCCTGCTCGCCCCCGCGCGGCTGGACACCATCGCTCGCGAGCTCGACGAGTACTTCGCAGGCGACAGGCGAGGTTTCGACGTCCCGCTGGACTGGCGCCTATCGGCCGGATTCCGCAGCGTCGTCCTGCACCACCTGCCCGAGATCGGCTACGGGCACACCGCCAGCTACGCGGTGGTTGCGCGACTCGCGGGAAACCCGAAGGCCGTTCGTGCCGTCGGCAGCGCCTGCGCCACCAACCCGCTGCCCGTCGTCGTGCCATGCCACCGAGTGGTGCGCAGCGACGGCAGCATGGGTGGTTATCTCGGCGGAGTCGAGGCCAAGCGCGCCCTCCTCACGCTCGAGGCGGCAGCATGAGCGCCCCGTGGCGGGACAGGGTCGCGGCGACGAACTGGCACACCGTCCGCGACGACCTCGACGCCTTGGGGTGCGCGCTGACCGGCCCGCTGCTCAGCCCGGAGGAGGCCGCCGAGATCGCCGCGCTCTATCCCGACGACACCCGCTTCCGGTCGACGGTGAACATGGGCAGATACCGCTTCGGTGAGGGCGAGTACCGCTACTTCGGTGAGCCGTTCCCCGAGGCCGTCGTGGAGCTGAAGCGGGCGCTCTACCCCAGGCTGCTGCCGATCGCGCGCGACTGGTGGACCAAGCTCGGCCGGGAGACACCGTGGCCGGACCGCCTCGAGGATTGGCTACAGATGTGCCACGCCGCGGGCCAGACGAAGTCGACACCCATCCTGCTGAAGTACGGCGACGGAGACTGGAACGCGCTGCACCGAGACCTCTACGGCGAGCTGGTGTTTCCGCTGCAGGTCGTGATCAACCTCAACGACCCGGGCGTCGACCACACCGGCGGGGAGTTCCTGCTCTACGAGCAGCGCCCCAGGGCCCAGTCGCGCGGCACCGCCACCCTCATCCCGCATGGTCACGGGCTGGTGTTCACCACCCGAGACCGACCGGTCGAATCCCGGCGGGGCTGGTCCGCGGCTCCAGTGCGGCACGGGGTTTCGACGATCCGGTCCGGCACCCGGTTCACCCTCGGGCTCGTCTTCCACGACGCCGCCTGATGGCAGAAGCCAAGTCCTACACGCTGCTCGACGGCCACCGTCGGCCGTACGTCAGCGCGACGCCCGGCACATTGGGCGGGCACCGCCGGGGCAAGCTCTACGGCCGACTCGACTGTCCCTCGGCGCGACGGGCAGTCGAGGCCGGTGGGTACGTCGCCCACCGGGTGTTCTTCGCCGACGAACGGACCGCCGTCGCGGCCGGTTACCGGCCGTGCGCAGTCTGCCTGCCCGCGGCCTACGCCAGGTGGAAGGCGGTTAGATGATTGCGTCGGCCGCGGTTGGGGCTTACGAGATGATTCTGGTCAGGTAAGGCGCCATGCCCTCGGTACGCACCGGCGACAGCGTGACCGCGGGCTCGGTGCCCTGCACCATCTGCCCATTGCCCACGAAGATCGCAACGCTCTGAGACCCGTCGGGGCCGTAGAAGATCAAGTCGCCGGGGAGGGCCTGCGCCGGCGCGATCTTCTGGCCGACCTTGTACTGATCGCCCGAGGTCCGCGGCATCTTGATGCCGACGCCGGCGAAGGCGTACAACACCAGGCCGGAGGCGTCGAAGCCGACGGGCTTGAGAGCGGGCGCGAACCCGATGCTGCTGGGCGCGGTACCGAATCCGGCGCCGGTGGGCACCTGCTCGACTCCGACAGCGGATTGCACCGGTTGGAGTTCGCCATTCTCGACGTTCGGGTTGCCACGGGTCGGGCCATTTGCGTCGCCGCCTCCGTACGAGAACGGCACGCCGCGCTGCGAGAGCGCACGCGAGATCACGTAGTCGATGGCCTGCTGGTGCGCCGCCGGCCGTGTGTACGGGTCAGCGGTGGCGAGACCGGGGGTCGTCGCCAAGAGGGCAAGGCCAAGCACGAAGGCGAAGGTACGTCTCATGCGATCAGTGTCTCAGCCCCGTGTGCTGAAGACCCAATTGTCCCGTGCGACAACGCCAATGAGTTGCAGCACCGTGACCGAACGGTTACCGCCGAGCTTCGATCCGCCTAGCTCAGTGCTGCGAGCGCCGCATCGTAGTTCGGCTCCGTGGCGATCTCGGGGACCAATTCGGTGTATGCGACGTTGCCGTCCGCGCCGACCACCACCACGGCCCGGCCGAGGAGTCCAGCGAACGGCCCGTCGGCGATGGCGATGCCGTAGTCCGTGCCGAAGGTGTCGCGGAACGCCGATGCCGTCACGACGTTCTCGATGCCCTCGGCGCCGCAGAACCGCTTCTGCGCGAACGGAAGGTCGTTCGACACGCACAGCACCGAGAGGCCGCTTCCAGCGGCGCGCTCGTTGAAGGTCCGGACGCTCATCGCACATACCGGCGTGTCGACCGACGGAAAGATGTTGAGCAACAGGGGCTTACCGCGGAACTGTTCGTCGCTGACCACGCCGAGATCGGTGCCGGTAAGGCTGAAGCCGGGGGCCGGGGATCCGACGGCCGGCAGCTCGCCGACCGTATTGATGGGGTTTCCGCGCATCGTTATCTGTGCCATGCGCACAGTCTGCCAAGACGGGCCTTCGTCCTTCGGTCAGAGTGGCCCGGATCACTCTGATCAGCTGGGGGGTACCGCGTCACTCGCGAGTAATTGAGTGGCCCCGCTCATAATTCGAGTGAGCCAAAACAAGCGCCATTTCAGGCGGCTCCGAGCAAATCGGAATTGCGCATCAACAAAGGATGCGCAGCGAGTTCACAGCGGAAAATCAGGCTATTGTCAGCCGACGGTGGATCGATGCATCAATATCGTGCTGACCAGGCAGATAATGGATGTTACTCGGCAGTATATTACCCGTGTTTCGGCCGCGAAATGGATCGTGTTTAGTTTCACATCGGCCCAAATCGATGAACGATCGGCCAACGTAAAAACGTATACACGGGTATGACAAACAAAACACATTCCACGCCAGTGGATACGCTTGCTTTCAACAGAAGCGGTGCGCCGAACATCGCGGGTACCGGGGTGGCGTTCACACCGCACAAGTACACCCAGGAGGAGGTGGCGCGCGAGCTCACCAAGGTCGGCGGACCCGAGTTCATGCGGTTCGCGCAAACGGCAGGGGTGGAGTACCGCAACCTCGCCCTCCCGGTTTCGCGCTACCCGAGCATGTCCGGCTTCACCGAGGCGAACGCGGAGTACGTCAACGTCGCCTCCGAACTGAGCCAGCGGGCGGTGCTGAACGCGCTCGACGCGGCGGGCATCGCACCCGACGAGGTCGACGCCATCGTGATGGTGTCGAGCACCGGTATCGCGGTGCCGACCATCGACGCGCGGATCGCAGCGAGCATCGGCCTACGGCCCGACGTGAAGCGGGTCCCGTTGTTCGGGCTGGGCTGTGTCGCAGGCGCGGCAGGGATGGCCCGCGTCCACGACTACCTGCGCGGGTTCCCAGGCCACGTGGCGGTATTGCTGTCGGTCGAGCTGTGTTCGCTCACGCTTCAGCACGACGACACGTCGATCCCGGCCCTCATCGGCGTGTGCCTGTTCGGGGATGGTGCGGCCGCCGTGGTCCTCACCGGGGCGGACCGGGTGCCGAACAGCCCAACCGCGACGACGGGCCCGACGGTGCTGGACACCCGCAGCCGGCTCTTCCCCGGCACCGTCGACGTCATGGGATGGAACGTCACCTCCAATGGATTCCAGCTGGTCCTGTCCAAGGACGTCCCCAAGATCGCCGACACGTACCTCGCCGAGGAGGTCGACCACTTCCTCGCCGACCACGGGCTGACCACCGAGGACATCTCGACCTGGGTCTGCCATCCGGGTGGTCCCAAGGTTCTCGAGTCGATCGAGAACGCGATCGAACTTCCGCGGGAGGCTCTCGTCCACAGTTGGAACTCCATGCGCGAACACGGCAACATCTCGTCGGCGTCGGTGCTGGACGTCCTTGGCCGGACCGTCGCCGAGCCACCGGCAGAGGGCTCACTTGGCGTGATGCTCGCGATGGGGCCTGGCTTCAGCTTCGAACTGCTCCTGCTGAGCTGGTAGGGGTCGACCATGTGGTACTACCTCTTCATCCTTGCGGTGGGCGTCGAGCGGTTGATCGAGCTCGTCGTCTCTAGACGCAACGCGGCCTGGTCGATTGCGCAGGGCGGCAAGGAATTCGGCCGCGGTCACTACCCGGCGATGATGGCGATGCACACGCTTCTCCTCGTCGGATGTGTCGTCGAGGTCTGGGCACTGCACCGACCGTTCATCCCCTGGCTGGGCTGGCCGATGCTGGGTGTCGTGGTGCTCAGCACCGTCACCCGCTGGTGGTGCGCGACGGTACTGGGCAAGCACTGGAATCCGCGCGTCATCGTGATTCCCGGCGCACCGCTGGTGCGACGCGGACCGTACCGGTGGATGCACCACCCCAACTACACGGCGGTCGTGGCGGAAGTGGCGGCACTCCCCCTGATGCACTCGGCGTGGCTGACCGCGATCGTGTTCACCGCGGCCAACGCTCTCGTGCTGAGGGTCCGGATCACAACGGAGAACAGGGCTTTGGGTTACGTGGCGGTTGCGGCGGTCTGAGCCGGTAGGACTGGGCGAGTACGGCGCTCGTCCAGTCCCCCGGCCCGCCGCGGTCTCAGCGTCCGCCCAGGTCGGGCGTATACACTAGCCCTAGATCGTATCCAGGGAGGCGGAATGGCGCACGAGAATGCCGCGGCGCGTGTGGCTTCGGAGCTGCGGTCCGAAATCCTGCAGGGCGACCTCGCCCCCGGCTCGCGACTTTCTCAGCAGAGCACCGCAGAGCGGTTCGGCGTGAGCCGCATTCCGGTGCGCGACGCGATCCAGATACTCGTCGGTGAGGGACTCGTCCAGCCGTCGTCGAACGCGACCGCCGTCGTGACCGGGATGTCGATCGCAGAACTGCAGGAGCTGTACGAACTTCGCGAGGCGATCGAGCCGCTGGCCACCCAGATCGCCGTTCCGAACGTCGGCCGGGCAGATCTTCTCCTGATGCGCAAGCAGCTTCAGACCATGGCGGAGTACGCCGACACCCGCACGTGGTTGGCCGCCAACACCGAGTTTCACGCCGCCATCTACCGCCGCGCCGGCCGCCCGCGGATGATCGAGCTCGTCGAGCGGTTGCGACGCGACACGGATCGATACATGTACGTCCACATCGAGGTCGTCGGTCAGACCGAGCACCTGGTAGACGAACATCTGAGCATCCTCGCCGCCGTCGAGAGCCGTGATGCCGCCCTTGCCGCCCGGCTTACGCGCGAGCACCTGGCGACGTCGCACGATTTCATCCTCACTTATTTGCTCGAGAATCAGGACGCGACAGGCACCATTCCGATACCGCAGACGGCGATCCCGTCCCTGGCCGTGAATGCCTCGCCGTCTTCGTGACTGCCTGCGCTGACGAACCGACCATGAAACCGCTCGATCGCGACGTCGTCGGTGAAGCCTTGAATCGGTTGGAGCCCTTGCCTCGTGAGGTGATTCGTCAGGCCTACTACCTGGGCAGGACGACCGGGGAAATCGCCGCGGACCTCGACATCACCGAACCGGCCGTGAAGTCCCAGCTGCATCGCGCGATGCACACCGTCCGGCTCAACTTGGCTCGCCGAGCTTGACCAGCATCTTGCCGATGTTGGCCCCGGTGAACAGTCCATTGAGGGCGTCGACGCAGGATTCGATGCCTTCGTAGATGGTCTCGCGGTGCGCGAGCAGGCCTTGCTCCTCCCACGTGCCGAGCGCAGCGAAGGCCTCTTCGTAGCGGCCCCACTCGTCGAGTGCGTTGAATCCCGTCATGGTCGCGGTCTTGGAGAGGATGTTCACGTAGTTCGCCGGTCCGGGGTGTTCACCGGTCAGATAACTGGAGATGACGCCGCAGAGCACGACCCGCGCCTTGTGGGCCAGCCGGCCGAGCACGGCGTCGAGGATCGGGCCGCCGACGTTGTCGAAGTAGACGTTGACACCGCGTGGGCAGTGCTGTTTGAGGGCCTGCTTCAAGTTGCCTTCGCGATAGTCGATGCACGCGTCGAACCCGAAGTCGTCGACCACGGCTCGGCACTTCTCCGGCCCGCCCGCGATCCCGACCACCCTGGCGCCTGCGATCTTCGCGATCTGCCCTGCGACCGACCCGGTGGCACCCGCCGCCGCCGAGACCACGACCGTCTCCCCCGGCGCAGGCTTGCCGATGTCGGCCATCCCGAAGTAGGCGGTGGCACCGGTCGGCCCGTACACCGACATCACCGCACGCTGGTCGACCTTGCCCCCGCCGGGTGCTGGCGTGCTGAACACGTCGTCGCGGATGATCACGTACTCCTGGAAACCCGTGAGCGTGGTGATCACGTCGCCAACGGCATAGGCGTCACAGCGCGAGGCCACGACCTCGCCGATGCCCGCGGCCCGGATGACCTCGCCGAGTTGCACCGGCGGAAGGTAGCCGGGCTGGTCGTTGAGCCAGGTCCGCGCGGCGGCGTCGATTCCCACGTAGGTGGTGCGGACCAGGGCCTCGCCGTCGGCGGGCTCGGGTGCGGGCGAGGCGATCACCTCGGTGTCATCGGGTTTCACCAAGCCGGTTGGGCGGCGGCGCAGCAGGATCTGGCGGTTCGTCAGGTCGGGCATGATGCCGAAACTACCCAAGGCACTGGCGAGTTCGGGTGACAACGCGAGATCGTCAGGCCACCCGCGTCGGTGCGTCGGCCGCCTTCACCAGTCGCACGTCCGGGCGCGCCGGGACCTGGTCGGCGAGAAACCACCGGAAGGCCAGGTTGCCGCACGGATAGTCGAGCGTGGTCAGCGAGTTCGGATGTGCCGTCAGCCCCCTGGAGACGACGATCGTCACCGAGCCGTCGGCGTTGGGCACCGCGGTGTGGCCGTTGACCGAGCTGCGTGCGTCGGTCACGTTGTGGCTGGCCATGAACTGGTTCCACACCACCAGGTTCCAGAACCTGCACGCCGGCGGTCGGTGGGTGATCACCAGGGCTTCGTCCTCGTCGAGCACGAAGCTGCCGTAGGCATAGCAGGCGTCGCGTGCCGACCAGCCGAAGTTGGCGTCGGGTACCTGGTATGGGTCCGCGAATTGGTTTGCGGCTTGGGATACTTCGTGTCCGAGGGTGTGCGCCTCGTCCACGCGCGCTCCCACCGCGAGCGGCACGATTGCGAACATCGTCCGGAGCCAGGCGGCGCTGGCCCGCAGGGCGGCTGCGGTCTCGGCGTCCCCGTGCCGGATGGGCTCGGGCTCGTCGAGCGCCTCGATGCGCCAACTGACGGGGCGACCGGTGACCGGGTCTGCCTGGTAGTCGCGCGTCATCAGCACGGCCGCGTCGGGCGTCGGTCCGAGCTCGAAGGAGAAGTTGCCCTCCGCATCGATGGCACCCGAGCTCTCGAGATCGTCGTCACGACGGATCGCCACGATGCGGTCCGACCAAGAGCCGGGTGACGGTTCGTTGTAGGCAGTCACCGAGAAGTAGACGCTGTCGCCTCGGTTGCCGCTGATGCGATAGCGGCGCGCGGGATCCACCGGGCACAGAAAGTAGTAGGCGTCGGTGTTGTCGCCTCCCCACCGCCGGTCGCGCCGGAACGGCGTGTTGACCTCGACGAACATCGGCCGGCTCGGCTCGGCGAAGAGGTAGGTGTCCAACGCCACCCCCAGCGTGGTCGCAAGCATGCGGTAGCCGTCGGCGATGTGCCGGTCGTCGCTGACGGCGCGGTCGCCGTCGAGGAAGGAGCGGTCGAGGCTGCCAAGGGTGTCGAGCAGCTCGCGCCACGCGGCGGTCGACTCGTGCGTCGGTTGGGTCATGTGCTGATACCTCTCGTGATCAGGGCGGAGGTCCGCTCCACCCAGGCGTCGTCCAGCGCCGCTGCGTGGGTGAGCAGCGCAAAGAAGGTGATGCCTGCGACGGCTTCGACCAGTTCGTCGGCCGTCGTGTCGGGTCTGGCCTCCCCGCGCGCCACGGCGTCGGTGAGGCGGTCCGTCAGACCGGTCGAGAGGATGTCGGCGAACCGTGCCAAGAGCGCGGTGTGAAGAGTCGGGTCCGCGGCCATCTCGCCGACCAGCCCCGGCAGCGCGGCCCGTGCGGCCGGGGTGGTCAACACGTCGGCGCTGCGCCGCACCATCTCGCGCACGTCGCGGGCCAGCGACCCGGTGTCGGGCAGTGCGGTCGCGTCGCCGATCGGGAACACCGCCTCGTGCACGAGGTGCGCCTTGCTCGGCCAGCGCCGGTAGATCGCAGGCTTGCTGGTGGCTGCGCGCCGCGCGATCGCGTCGACGGAGAGGTCGGGGTAGCCCCTCTCGGCGAGCAGCTCGACCGTGGCACTCAACACGGCGCCATCGATGCGTGGATCGCGGGGACGGCCGAGGTCTGTCGTCATTACGGAACTCAGGGTAACATAAGTCGCCGTGACCGACGCCACAGCACGACTCGTCCATCTAGACGACCTCGCCGAGCCTCGCTTCAGCCCAGATGCCGAGCTGATCCGCGACATGATGGCGGCGATGGCCCCGGACTGCCCGCTCGACTCAGACATGTTGCACGCCAAGGCATCTGCCGATACCGGGCTGGACGACTTCGGTCCCGACGACTACCGGGAGCGTCTCGACGTCTATCTGGCAGCACTGCGCGAGATCAGTGGCATGCACGACGCGGGAGTCGTCAACTTCTACGCGCAGCTGCTGCAGTTGCTCAAGAACCGCCTGCTGCTCACCGATCTCCTGGCGCGACACCCGGAGATCGGTGACATCGAGCTGCTGCCGCCGGTCGTCATCGCGGGCCTGCCCCGCACCGGCACCACCCACCTGCACAACCTGCTGGGAGCCGCCTCCACCTTCCGCACCCTGCCCTACTGGGAGGGCGTCGAGCCGTACCCAATGGCTGCCGAGGCGGGGGCCGAACCCGATCCGCGCAAGACGCGGATGGACGTCGCCGTCAGCGTCATGAACGTCGTGATGCCCTACTTCCCGCTCATGCACGAGATGACCACCGACCACGTGCACGAGGAGATCCAGCTGCTCGCCAACGACGTCTCCACGATGCTGCTGGAGACCCTTTCCGACGTGCCACGGTGGCGTGACTACTACCTCGCTCACGACCAGACACCGCATTACGAGCACCTCGCGACCCAGCTCAAAGCGCTGCAGTTCCTGCGAGGAGGGCGGCGCTGGCTGCTCAAGTCGCCGCAACACCTCGAGCAGCTGCCGGTATTGGACCGGGTCTTCCCCGGCGTGGTCGTCGTGTGCACGCACCGCGACCCGGTCCCGGTCGTGCTGTCGATGATCGCGATGATCACCTACTCCGCGCGCATGCACCGCAGCCCGGTGCCGGTCGATCAGATCGCCGCATCGTGGGTCGACCGCCTCGAGCTGATGCTGGCCGCTCTCGTCCGAGATCGCGACCTCATCGGGCCGGACCGATCGACCGACCTCCGCTTCGACGACTTCATGGCCGATGAACTCGGCGGCGCCGAGGCGGTATACGCCCTCGCCGGAGAACCGGTGACCGACGAGGCATCCACCGCGATGGCCGATTACCTGTCGGCACACCAGCGCGGCCGGCTCGGCAGGGTGGCGACGTCGTGCGACATGTTCGGGCTCGACGAGGATGACCTGCGCGCCCGCTTCGCGCCGTACGTCCAGCGCTTCCTGGCGTAATGTCCAACCCGAATGAATAGGCTCGACCTGGAGGTCCGAGTTGAAGATTCGCCGGTGGGTAGTGATGGGCGCCGTCGCGGCGACCTGTCTCGTCCTGTCCGGTTGCGCCCACACCGTCGATGGCACGCCACGAGCGGACCCGAGGCCGACGGCGGTGACGGACGTCTCGCAGTTGGACGTCCTGCTCCTGCGCGAGCGTGAAGCCGAGGCCATCACCGGTGGACGAGGTCTGGAGATCACCGCGACCTACGACGCGATATCCAGCGACACTAGGGGACAGATGGTTTCGGACCCCGAATGCGTCACCGCGATGTTCAACTCGACCGCGGCCGCCTACCACGGCAGTGGTTACGTCGCGTTGGCAGGCTCGATGATGCAGGAGCCAGGGAAGGACTACGAACACTACGTCGACCAGGCGGTCGTCCAGTTCGTGGATGCCCGTACGGCACAGAGCTTCGTCGAGTCCGTCACCCGGGCATGGCAGCCATGCGCCGGTAAGCCGATCACCATCTCGTTCCCGGCGGCACGGAGCGAAACATGGCTACTGGGTGCGCCGGTGACCGAATACGGAATCACTGCCATCAAGCAGAGCGAATCCGCACCCGACAGCTGGTCGTGCCAGCATGCGATTGCGGCGCGGTCCAACTTGGTCATCGACGTTCAAGCTGTGGGGTTCGACGTGACCGACGAGGCAGTCCGCATTGTCGCGTCAATCGCCGAGCGGATCGCGCCCGTCTGAATGACCAACTGGTAAGCAGGACCGAGGAGCAATGATGGCCAGTGGACCCAATCCCGATGCCGCCCAGCGAGAACCGGAACTCGCCGGACAGACCGTCGTCCTGATCGGCGGCAGCGCAGGCATCGGCCTGGAGACGGCTCGACGCGCCCGGGCAGAGGGCGCCGACGTCATCCTCACCGGTCGCAATCCTGACCGGCTCGAACGGGCGGCGCTGGAAGTCGGCGCGCAACGCACCGCGGCCTTCGATGCCGACGATGGGACTGCCCTGGCCAAGTTCTTCGACGACCTGCCGTCGCCCATCGACCACGTGCTGGTCACGGCGGGCGGCCCGAGCTACCGGCCCCTGCTCGAGATGGACTCAGACCAGGTGCGCCAGGCCGTGAGTGGGCACATCGTGTTGGCGCTGGACGTCGCACGCAATGCCGTGGGCAAGATGAGACCAGGGGGTGCCCTGATCCTCATGGGTGGCACCGGAGGGCGGCGCATCGATCATCGCCTCGGGATCGTCTCCGCGGCCACCGCCGCCCTGCCTCCGTTCACGGCGGCCCTCGCGCTCGAGGTCGCACCAGTTCGGGTAAACCTCATCGCCGCAGGCTTCGTCGACACCCCGTTGTCGGCATCGCTGCTCGGCGACCGACTCGAGGAGCGCAGGGACGAGCTGCGGGATACGCTCCCGATCGGCCGCGTGGTCGGGCCCGCCGACGTCGCCGCGCTCGCCGTTCACCTCATGACCAACACCGCGCTCACCGGTGCGACATACGACATCGACGGTGGGCAGCAGTTCGTCCCGTGACCACTCCGGCGGTCAATTATCCTGGCGGTCAACGGGATCCAGCGACCGGTAGATCATCCGGGTCAGTGTCCGGCGGTCGACTCAGCCGGGGAGCTCTGGGCCGACGGCGGTCCTGGCGCCGAGCGCACGGCCCTTGCCCCATCCCAGTTCCCGGCGGTACCCGCCGAGCAGACCGGTGGCGGCCAACTCGGCGACGTCGTGGAATCGGGACCCCGCGGGAGCCGGGGTCGCCGTTGGTGCGACGAACAGCGCGTCGGCCGGGCAGTATGCCTCGCACTGGAAACAGGTCTGGCAGTTGTCGTGCCGTGCGATCACGGGAATCCCGTCGCCGCCACGCTCGAAGACACGCGTGGGGCACACGTTGACGCAGAGATCGCATGCAATGCAGCGGTTCCGGTCGACGAGTTCGATCACGCCGCCCGTCCCCCGCCGGTCAGCGTGCTCGGCGCAGATTCCTGGCGGCTCCAGACCTCGTCGAGTCCACCGGTGAGCAGCCGGCAGCGCTGTGCCGGATCCTGCGCGGGATGGTCCGAACGCTTGTGCATGCCACGGCTCTCGGTGCGCTGCAACGCGGCGTGGTACATCCACCGGCCGTGTGCCACCATCGCGGCCGCCTCACGCGCCCGGAAGACCTCCTCGCCGGTGGCGCCGAGACCGTCACGCAGGGCAGACCAGGTTTCGTGCAGGGTCTGCAGTGCCGGCCGCAATCGATCGCCGTGGCGGAGGTAGTTGAGCTCGTAGGGCAACACCTGATTCTGCACCGCGGCAACGATTTCGCGGTAGTCGACGTCGACGGTGGTGCGCGGCCGGAGGCCGGCTTCGGCAATGACCCGCAATGTCCTGGTGCCATGGTTGGGGCGTCTTGCGAACTTGGCCGCAGCCTGCCCCGCCCAGCTACCGGAGGACGCTGCCCAGGCAGCGTTGTGGCTGCCTCCGCCGGTGAAGCCGCCGCAGATGAGTTCGCGGGTTGCGGTATCGCCTGCCGCGTAGAGACCGGGCACGTCGGTGGAGCAGTCGTAGTCCGCGATCCGTACGCCGCCGGTGCCGCGGACCGTGCCCTCGGCGAGCAGGGTGATCTCGAAGTAGTCGGTGAAGGGGTTGATGCCGAGCCGGTCGAAGACCAGGAAGAAATTGGGCTGTCCCTTGCGCATCGCGTGCTGCTCGGCTTCGTTGGTGCGATCGAGCCGGGCGAAGACTGGTTCGGTGAGTAGGGCTTTGGCGATCACGGACCGGCCGCCGTAGTTGGCCGCGCCCTCCAGCACCGTCTTGTCGGCGCGGTAGAAACTTGCCCACGAGTAGTAGGCGGTCTTGGTCAGTGACGTGCCCTTGGGCGCGATCGCGTAGGAGTTGGAGAACTCCATCCCCGACAGCACCGCCCCCGCCTCGACCGCCATGAGTGCGCCGTCGCCGGTGTTCACGTCGCAACCAAGCGTCTTGGATTGAAAGGCGCAGCCACCCGTCGCGAGTACCACCGCGCCCGCTTCCACGTGGACGGTCGACCCCGATGCACGTTCCAGGAGCGCGGCGCCGGAAACGACGCCCTCGTCATCGACCAACAGCTCCAACGCCGGTGTGTGATCCAGGATGCGGACACCGAGGCGTTGCACGCGGATCCGTTGCCTGCGCATGTATTCGGGCCCCTGCACGTCGTCGCGGATGGGCTTGCCGTCCGCGTCGACCGGGAACGGGTAACGCTGAACTTCGGCGAGTTCATTCATGCGGTCGTAGGTCTCGTCGAGGACACGGGCCATCCAGTCCCGTTCGGCGAGGTATCCGCCGAGGGCTTCGCGGCTCGCCATCGCCGCCTCGCGCAATTCGGGGACGTCGTCGACGTACCAGACCCCGGTGCCGACCGACGCCGTGGCGCCACTGGCGCCGGTATAGCCCTTGTCGGCCAGTACGACGTTGGCACCCGCCTCCGCCGCCTTGATCGCCGCCCACGTTCCGGCCGGCCCGCCACCGATGACCAAGACGTCGGTCGAAAGGCTCGTGTCCGCAATATGATCCGTCATCGCTATCCCTCTTTCACTCGTTCATGCCTTGAGTCGGTTGGTGCCGAAGATGATCGCCGACCAGATCGACAGGCCCGCCGCCAAGGACCACACCACGATCAGCGCGGACGCGGCTCCGACGTCACCATGACCCAGCAAGCCGATCCGCTCGACCTGGACCAGCCAGAAGACCGGGTTGATCCGGCTCAGCAGATCCCACACCGGTGGCAGCTGCCTCACCGAGTAGAAGATGCCGCCGAGGAACCCCAGCGGCAGCAGGATGACCGCCTCCATCGAATACACGTGGTCCAAGGACTTGGCCAAACTTCCCGCGATCACGCCGACCTGCGCTGCCACCACCAGCACTCCAATGGTGCCGAGCGCGAACACTACTGGGCGCGCCACGCCGCCGCTGTGGGTCAGAGGCAACGCGATGACGAGAACGCCCGCGCCGACGATCACCCCGCGGGCGATCCCGCCGGTCACCAGGGCGGCGTTGATCTCCCACCACCGCAGGGGGCTGGCGAAGACGTCGTTGATGTACTTGTCGCGACGCGCCTCGAACAGACTCGTCGTCCCGTTGAAGAACCCCACGTTGACGATCGCCTGCGCGAACAGGCCGGCGACGATGTACTGGCCGTAGGGCACCCCGTCGATCGCGTCGACGTGCCTGCCCAACACCGAGCCGAAGACGATGACGAACAGGACCGTGGACAGGATCGGACCGGCGATCGAGTACTGCCAGATGTTGAGGAAACGGAGGATCTCGCGCTCCGCGAGCCAGAGGAACGGCGGCCGCTCGGCTTCGAACCTGCCCCCGTACGGCCTGATCGTCTGCGTGTCGATGCCGCTCATCGGACGGCACCGCCGGTGATGACGCGGTCGTAGACCTCGGAGATGTCGTGTGTCTCGTACCGGTCGCGCAGGGATGCCGCCGACCCACGGTCCACGATCCGGCCGCCGAGGATGAAGGCGATTTCGTCGCACAGCGCCTCAGCTTCCTGCAGATAGTGGGTGGTCAGCAGGACGGTCGTCCCCGCAGCGTTGAGTTCCTTGACCAGCCGCCAGATTTCGGCGCGAAGTTCGACGTCGACCCCGGCCGTCGGTTCGTCGAGGATCAGGAGGCGCGGCCCGTGGATCAGCGCGCGGGCGAGAACCAGACGGCGCTGCATGCCGCCGGACAGTTCGTAGGCCCGTCCGTCCGCCTTGTTCTCCAGGCCGAAGAGTGCCAGCAGTTCGTCGGCGCGGCGGACGGCGGTCTTGCGTCCGATGCCGTGGTAGCCGGCGTGGTAGATCAGGAGCTGCCGGACCGAAAGGAAGCGGTCGACGTTGATCTCCTGCTCGGCCAGCCCGATGAGGCTCCGCGCCTCCCTGGTCCTGTAATCGTGGCCGAAGACCGTCAGCTCCCCCGAGGTCGGTCTGACTATGTTGCACACCGACCCGATCAGGGTGGTCTTGCCTGCGCCGTTGGGGCCGAGAAGGCCGAAGAATGCGCCGTCGGCGATTTCTAGATCGAGGTTCGACACCGCGGTGAAACCACCGCCGTAGACCTTGTACAGGCGCGTGATCGAGAGGGCTGCCGCAGCGGAGTCAGGAGATTTCACACCGAAAGTGTGCATCGTGCTACTGGAACTGGTTGGTCGGCACGGGAAGCCCGTAGTGCTCGCGCAGGGTGGTGCCCTGGTATTCCTCCCTGAACAGTCCCTTGTTCCGCAGGATCGGCAGCACGTGCTCGATGAAGGCCTCCAGCCCGGATGGCAGCGCCGGCGCCATGACGTTGAACCCGTCGGCGGCGCCCCCTTCGAACCACGACACGATAGTGTCCACCACCTGATCCGGGGTGCCGACGAAGGTGAAGTGCCCACGGCCACCGCCGAGACGCGACAAGATCTCTCGAACCGTCAGGTGCTCGCGCTGAGCCAGCTCGATGATGAGATCCGAACGGCTCTGGGAGCCCTCGAGTTTCGGGCGAGCCAGGATGAAGTCGGGCAGCGGCTCGTCGAGCTCGAACACCGACGGGTCCGTCTCGAAGTTCCACGCCAGCTGCGCCAGACCGTATTCCGGGATTCGCAGTTCGTCGAATTGCCGTGCCAGCGCACGGGCTTCGCTTTCGGTGGAACCGATGAACGGCACGATGCCCGGGAGGACGAGCACACCGTCGGGGTCACGGCCCGCCGCCTTCGTACGTGCCTTGATGTCACGGTAGAAGTCGGCCGCCCGCTCGTAGGTCTGGTGTGCGGTGAAGATCGCTTCGGCGTGTCGGGCGGCGAAGTCCTTCCCGTCCTCCGAGGAGCCGGCCTGCACCAACAAGGGGTGCCCCTGCGGCGGCCGCTCTACGTTCAGGGCCCCCGCGACCTGGAAGTGACGTCCGGCGTAGTCGATGGCGTGCAGGCGCGAAGGGTCGGCATATCGCCCCGACTCCTTGTCGGCGAGAACCGCTTCGCTCTCCCAGCTGTCCCACAACGCCTTTGCGACCTCGAGGAATTCGTCGGCCCGCGCGTAGCGGCTTGCGTGGTCCGGGCGGTCGACGAGACCGAAGTTGGCGGCTTCGTCGGCGCCCGCCGAGGTGACGATGTTCCATCCGGCGCGCCCACCGCTGACGTGATCGACCGATGCGAGCCTGCGGGCCAGGTTGTAGGGCTCGTTGTAGGTCGACGACACGGTCGCGATCAGCCCGATCCGGCTGGTGTGTTGCGACAGCGCGGTGAGCAGCGTCAGCGGCTCGAGCTGGCCGGGTGGCCGAAACTCGCCGCTACCGGTGAGCGCGGGTCCGTCGGCGAGGAACAGCGAATCGAACTTCGCGTCCTCCGCCAACTGGGCGAGTGCGATCCAGTGCTGCAGATCGAAGTCGGCGCGCGGGTTGCTCTGTGGCAACCGCCAAGCCGCCTCGTGGTGACCGGCCTCCATGAGGAAGGCGTTGAGGTGCAGTTCCCGCTGCGTCGCGCCCACTAGGGCGCCTTCGAGCTGTCGAAGCCGTCGGGCAGGAGGTTGTCATAGATGGTGTTGACGTCGACCTTCGTCGTGATCTCGCCGGCCTCGAAGAAGGCGTCGCTGAGAGCCTGCTCGGCCTTGAGGTCTTCGGGGAGGAACTGGGTGATCTTGAACGGGTAGGCGTCCACCGTCACCCTGGCGTCCTCGACGGAAACACCCGTCTCTTTTGCGATGGCCTTGGCGTACTGGTCGGGATTCTGCTGCGCCCAGTTGAATTCGCGGCCAACGCGAGTGAGCACGTCGGCAAGGGCCGCGCGCCTGGTCGGGTCGTTGAGCGACTTCTCGCTTGCCACGTAGTAGTTGTTGACCTGGTCGATCGGCGGCAGACCCTTGGCGATGATCCTGGCGCCGTCCTTCACCGCGATCGCGGACTGCGGGTTCCAGATGGACCACGCGTCCACCTTGCCGGTGTTGAACGCGGTGCCGCCTGCCGCCGGGCTGAGGTAGACCAGTTCGACGTCCTTGGGCGTCAGGCCCACGCTCTTCAGGGCGAGCAGCGCCAACCCGTGAGCAGAGCTGCCCTGCGGGACGGCGAGCCGCTTGCCCCTCAGGTCGGCCAGCGTCTGGATCGGCGAATCCTTGGGCACGATGATGTTCTCGGCCGCCTTCGTCGCGTCGGCTCCGCGCTGGACGGCAACGATCTTGAAGCCGAACTGCTTTGCCGCCCCGGTGATCGGCGGGACGTCACCCACGGAACCGAGGTCGATGTCGCCGGTCGCCGCGGCCTGCACCAACGGTGGACCGTAATCGAACCGGGCGAACTTGACCTTGTAAGGCGCGTCGTCGAACACGCCGGTGATCTTCGACAGTTCCTCGCTGCCGTCACCGCCGTTGTCACCGATGGTGAAGGTGTACTGGCTCCAGTCCGGGTGATTGCCGGAGCCGGAGCCACTGCTCAGCGGCGCATCGGAAGTCTTCGACGAGGAGCCGCAGGCGGCCAGCACGGTGGCTGCCGTGAGCAGCACCGCTGCGCCGATGGCTCGAATCGGCTTGTGGGGCATGGTTTCTCCTGTGTATCTATGTGATGAGACGAAACGTTCAGTGCTGGCTGGCCAGGCCAAGGTCCACCAGCAGGGCTGCCCGGATTTCCTCACGGGCTACGCTCGCTTCCCGATCTGCAGGCGAGAGCTGCACGCGGTGCGCGTTGCCGATGCGTCCGCTGCTCATGACGACGATGCGGTCGGCCAGGGCGATTGCCTCATCGACGTCGTGGGTGACGAGCAGCATGGAGGCATGATGCTTGCGGCGCAGCTCGCGTACCAGATCGTGCATCCGCACCCGGGTGATCGCGTCCAGCGATGCGAACGGCTCGTCGAGCAGAATCAGCTCCGGCTCCGAAACCAGCGCGCGAGCCAGCGCAACGCGCTGGGCCTCACCACCCGAAAGCTGTTTGGGCCAGGCCCTTTCGCGGCCGGCCAGGTTCACCTCGCTCAGTGCCTTGCGGGCCCGCTGGTCGGCGTCCGAACCGCGCAGGCCCAACGTGACGTTGCGGAGAACGCGCTGCCAGGGCAGCAGCCGGTCGGCCTGGAACACGATCGCCCGTTTCGCGGGAACCTCGATGCGGCCGCCGTCCGGTGTGTCCAGCCCGGCCAGCAGTCGCAGCAGGGTGCTCTTTCCGCAGCCCGAGGGACCCAGCAGGACGACGAGTTCCTCGTCCGCGATTACGAGGTCGAGATGGTCCAGAACGACGCGGTCACCGAACTTGCGCACGACCTGCTCGACCAGCACACCCGTCTGTTGACGCGGTGGCGCGCAGCGAGACGATGCTCACGCTGCCTCGAAACTGGGTCGCCACCGCAACAGCACCCGCTCGAGGATCCGGACGAACTGGTCGGCCACTAGGCCGAGGATCGAATAGATCACCAGGCCGACGAAGACCTTGTTCGTCTGCAGATACGTCTGGGCCTGGGTGATCAGGAACCCAAGTCCCTCATCGGCATTCACCGTCTCGGCGGCCACCAAACCCAGGATGCTGTAGGCAAGGGAGAAACGAAGACCCACCAGGAACCCTGGAAGGGCGCCGGGCAGTAACACGCGCGTGACCACACGCCACGAACCGGCACCGGTGGTGCGGGCCATCTCGATCAGACGCTGGTCTACGCCGCGGATCGCGGCGAACAGGTTCAGGTACATCGGCACGCCTGCACCGAAGGCGATCAGCAAGATCTTCGTCAGCTCGTCGATACCGAACCACACGACGAACAGCGGGAGCACCGCGAGCAGCGGAATGGTGTTCAGGATTTGTGCGAGACCGTTGAACAGATACTCGCCGCTGCGGAGGAAGCCGCCGAGCACTCCGGTCACGATGCCGACGGTCAACCCGAGCGCGAGACCGACTGCGGCACGCTGCACCGAGATCACCAGGTCAGGGCCGAGGACGCCGTCCTGCCACAGATTCACGGTCGTGCTGACGATGTCGGTCGGGGCCGGTGCGTACGTCGGCTTGAGGACACCCGTCCTGGCGAGGATCTCCCACACGATGAGGATCACGACCGGAGTCGTGTAGATCCCGAGCGGCCAGCGAAGCCGGCGCCGCAACGTGCCGAAGACGGTCTGGCGCCGAACACTGCCCGGCAGAAAGACATCGCGAGGCGGCGACGGGTTGGTCACGCTTGGCGCGTATCCGGGGTTGGTCGACGGCGTTGCCAGACTGACGGTGCTCATGCCGGGACCTTTGTGGTGGGCCTCGAGGTGGTGGCGTGAATGGGCATGCCTTCCTGGCGCAGAAAGTTCATCGGACGCGCCGTCCTACATGTGTTGCGCGCCCGAACGTTTCGTCTCTTGATCGATGTCGTTCACACCATGCCGGAAGGGGATGCACAGCGGGAGGGATCCGATCGGCGCGATTCTTACCCGCTGCCTAGAACCGGGCGGCCGTCGTCACAGGGCGGTACGGACCGCGCCGAGTCGCCGGCGCCACCAGGCGATCCTGTGTTCGTCGGTGAGCGCGTACCGCTTGACGAGCGCCGGGTCGGGTGATGCCGGCATCGGCGCGACCGGCAGGTAGCCGTCGACGGGCACGAGTGAGCGAGGCCCCGCGACGACGTCGCCCGTCAGCAGCGACCTGGTGCCGAGGCCACACGCGAAGCGCAACTCCGGAAGTGCCCCTGCCAACGCGAGGCCCGATGCCAACCCGATGCTCGTCTCCAGCGCGGAGGACACCACGCACGGCAGGCCGCAAGCCTCGGCCACCCGCAGCGCGCGTCGCACGCCGCCCAGGGGCCCGCACGTCAGGACCGCGACGTCCGCGGCGTCGGTCAGTGACATTCGCACCGGGTTCTCGGCATGGCGGATCGACTCGTCGGCGGCGATCCGCACGTCGACCTTCCGCCGGACGGCGGCCAACTCGTCGAGAGTGGGGCACGGTTGCTCGACGTATTCGAGTTCACCGGCCGCCTTCGCCAGTGCCGCGATCGCCGCAACGGCGGCGTCCACGGTCCACATCGCGTTGGCGTCACAGCGGATGGCGCCCCGTGGACCGAGTGCGTCGCGCACCGCCTCGACCCGAGCGACGTCCTGTGCGAGCGAACCGGCACGGTTCGCGACGACGACGTCCGCGGCGGGGCACCCCGATTCCGCGGCGATCGCGTATGCGCGGGCAGGATCGACCGCGGGCACCGTGACCGCGACCGGAATCCGGCCGCGCAGCGGATCCGGCCACCCGACCGTGCCTCCCTCGATCGCCGCCGTCAGCCACCGCGCGGCCTCGCGGTCGTCGGACGAGTCGAACGGGCTGAACTCGCCCCAGCCCTGCGGACCTTCGATCAACATGCCTTCGCGCACGCGGACGCCGCCGAACTCGCCGACCATGGGGATGCCGAACACCGGCGCGTCGTCGAAGTCGATCAGCGTGTTCATCAGCAGACAAGCTATCGGGTCCCGGCAGGCGGCCGCGCACGGCGGACCGGCGGGAATTTGCCAGAGCACGCCCGCGCAGCGTGCCATTCACCCAACCGTGGGTTTGCATCTGTAGCCTTACTTCGGGCTTCGCAGCGCCGCGGCACCCAGCTATTCCTGGCAACGGCACGCTTTCGAGACCGGAGACGTCCTGAACGCTCGCTCATCGCCGACAAGCGCCGACGTGATCCCCGGACGCGCCGACTCATTGGCGGCAGTTCGCGCGGACACCGACGTCGACGAGGATCTGCCTCAGGTCCTCGCAGACACCGTGACCGACCTGCTCGGCACACCGCGTGCACGCGGCTGGATTCATCTGTGCTGCGCGGCGATCGCCATCGTGGCGGGCGCCGCGCTGGTGCCAGTGGCCTGGAGCGTCTCACCGAAGGCGGGTTGGGGCACCCTCTTCTACTCCGCGAGCATCGTCGCGATGTTCAGCGTCAGCGCGCTCTACCACCGGGTGACCTGGCGCTCCCCCGTCAAGTACAAGTGGATGAAGCGCGCCGATCACGCATTGATCTTCGTCTTCATCGCCGGCAGCTACACGCCCTTCGTGCTCCTGGGGATGCCCGCGCACACCGGCGTTCAGGTCTTGACGCTCGTCTACGCCGGCGCGGCCGCCGGGGTGGCCCTCAAGCTGCTCTGGCCGTCCGCGCCGCGCTGGGTCGGCGTGCCGCTGTACCTGCTGCTCGGCTACACCGCGATCTGGTTCGCAGGAACGCTCTTGCACGGTGCGGGCCTTGCCGTCGTCGTCCTGCTCGCCGCCGGTGGAGTGCTGTACAACATCGGCGCCGTTCTCTACGGGTTCAGCTGGCCCAACCCGTGGCCACACACGTTCGGCTACCACGAGTTCTTCCACGCCTTCACCGCGGCGGCGGCCGTTTGCCACTACGTCGCCATATGGGTCTTGATCTCGTAGCCCATCGATTCGATCGCGTGGCTAAGCTTGACCGGTGGCACGCGTCGGTCGGCTCGCGAAGCGTCGGGCGATTCGCCGTGCCGCCGACGAGGCCCTGACGATTCAGGTGTTCGACCGGCCCTTTGCCGTCACGTCACCCCTGGAGGGATCCGCACCCGGGTCCTTCCGCGGATATGGCGACTCCCACGGCCCGTGGACCGAGCGGGACGACCCCGAGATCCCGCAGGAGATCGGCGGTGAGCCCGAACCCGTCGTCGATGATCTGTACGACGACCGCCCCGTCAGTGTGTTGTCGGATGTCGGCAGGTTGGCCACCGGCAGGGTGCGGCCACCGCGCGGCAACCCTCTCAAGCCCATCGTGATCGCGCTCGCCGTCGCGGCGGTCGCCGCGTTGTTGGGCTGGGGTGGTCTGGCCCTGCTGCGTGGGCCCGACGCCGCGGTCGAGCCCACCACGGTCACGCCGTCGCCGAGCAACTCCCCCTCGGCACCAAGCACCATCGCGCCCACCCAGGCGAGTGTTGCGGTGCCGCCCCCGGCGCCGCCGCCACCACTGCCACCACCGCCGCCTCCCCCGCCGCCCGAGCAAGTCAGCCCAGGACCGGGGTATACCGGGTCGAATCAGTGGCCGCGCTCCTCGTCGCCGTCGCAATCACAGAGCGGCCCGCAGATCAACGTCACCCGCGCCCCGATGAGCGTCGCACCAACTGCGCCGCGCCAGGGTCCGAAGACCAACTCCGCCACCCCCGGCGACGCGCCGCGACGCGGCCGCTGGGGTTTCTAACCAGCGGAAGCCTCGAGCCTTCGGCGAAATAGGTTGCGCGCCAATCCTTCTCATCTGATCTTTTCGCCGTAGACGCGCTCGACCGTCAGCGTCATCAGCACCCTGCGGTCGGAGACCATGACCGATCGATACTCGTCCCAGTCGGGGTGCTCGCCCGCGGCGGCACGATAGTAATCCACCAGCGCCTCGACGTCGGCGCCGTGCGGGTCGGTGCCCGGTCCCGTAATCGTCACCGAGCCCTCGGCGGTGGCCCACGCCCAACCGTCGGAGCTGGTGACCTCGAGCGCCGCACGGGGTTCGCGGCGCAGATTGGCCGTCTTGGCTCGTCCCTCGGTCATCGACACGTAGACGACGTCCGCGTCCTGGTCGTAGTACGGCGTCACCGGAGACAGCTGCGGCATGCCGTTGGCCTTGATGGTGGCGAGCACCCCGATTCGACTCTCGGACAGCAGGGTGCGCGGGTTGAAGGTCGCGGTCATGTGTGACGCAACATACGTTGGCAGGTGGGCATTCCCGGGTTCTGGGGCCGGGATGGAACGATTAGACCGGTGATCGAACTGCCCGCTGGGGTCCGTGCGATGGCTGACAGGGGTCCCGAGTGGCAGACCTGGGTCGAGGGCCTGCCCAAGCTGGTCGCAAGCCAGCGCGACGAGTGGAACCTGACCGTCGACGGCGCCGCCACCCACGGGTTCTGCTCGATCGTGCTGCCCGTGCGCACCGGGGACGGCGTCCCTGCCGTCCTCAAGGTCGGCTTCCCCGACACCGAGTCCGAGCACGAGCATCTGGCCCTTCGGCGGTGGGCCGGCAACGGTGCCGTCCGGCTGCTGAGTGCCGAGCCGCACCGCAGGGCCATGCTGCTCGAGCGGTTGCAACCGCGAAACCTCAACGAGCTCTGGGACGTTGAGGCGTGCGAAGTGGTTGCCTCGATGTACCCGCGGATCCACGTGCCGGCCCTGCCGCAGCTGCGCAGGCTCACCGACCTCGTCGAACGATGGACCACCGACCTCGATGCGCTGCCTCGCAATGCGCCCCTCCCCCGCAGGCTGGTGGAACAGGCGATCGCCCTCGGCCGCGACCTGAGCGCCGATCCCGCCAGCACGGGCACGCTCATCCACACCGACCTGCACTACGAGAACGTGCTCGCAGGCGAGCGCGAGCCCTGGCTGGCGATCGACCCCAAGCCGCTGAACGGGGACCCGCACTACGAGATCGCCCCGATGCTCTGGAACCGTTGGGATGAACTCGCCGGCGACACCAGGGACGGCGTGCGCAGGCGCTTCTATGCGTTGGTCGACGCGGCGGGCCTATCCGATGACCGCGCCAGGGCGTGGGTGGTGGTGCGAATGATCCACAACGCCATGTGGGAGCTGACCGACGGCACCGAGCCCGACCGGGCCGAGCTCACCCGGTGTGTTGCCATCGCGAAGGCCGTCCAGGATTGAGGCCTCCGGCCCTTCGGCTCAGACCTGGCGCGTCAACTGCGCCGCGATGAGCGGCGCGATCTTGTCCGACATGTACGCGTGGCCCGCGTCGGTGGGGTGCACGCCGTCCTTGCCGATGAGTTCCGGCTTGCCGAGGAACCATTGCTCGGCGATCGGATCGATCCACGTGGCACCCTCTGCCCTGGCCGCCCCGTAGAGCACGTCTCGGATCTGGAGCACGGAGTCGGGCACGTCGGCGGTCGGCCACGGCGGCCCGATCACCAGCATGCGCGCGGACGGTGCGGTGCGCTGCGCGAGGTCCAGGGTGTCGCGGATCAATACGGCCAGCCCGACCGGGTCGATGCCCTGATCGTTGCGGGAGCCGAAGAATACGATCAGTTTGTCGTCGGGGCGGACCGCCCTTGGGGTCAGGTCTTCGAAGATGCTGCCGTGATTGCCCCGTGCGCCGTAGCCGGCGCCGCCCTCGGCGGCCACGTCGGGCGCGATCTGGTAGCCCTGCCGCGACAGCGTCTGCCAAACGCGAGCGGTCCACCCCTTCGGTCCATTGCCACCCTGGTCGCTGCCGGTGGTGTACGAGTCGCCGATGACGGCGATGTGGCTCAGTGGCGCATCCCGGCTTGCCTCATACCACTGCAAGGGCGTCGAGGGGGCGTTGACCGCGCCGACGAGAAGAGCGCACGACACACCAAACACGGTCAGACGACCCACTGTTACCTCCACTACCGACGGGCATCGCCAGCCTAATGAACAACCAACGTGACTCCGCACCCGGCCTGCTGCGGAATCGCCTCACACATTCTGCGGCACAACGCCATTCACAGGTTATGCGCGGGAATCATCCAGCGCGCGCCGAGCGGGCCGTCGACTCGTCTTCCGCGGAATCGTCGACCGATTGGAGCTTGCCGTTCTCCTGCTCGGCATGCCGTTCCGGCAGTGGCTTCACGGTCACTTCTCTGACGTCGACCATTCTGCGCATCCAACGCCGGGCCGGTTCCTCCACCACGTGATAGAGCACCATCGCGCCGACGAACGCGAGCGCGATCAGGCCGGTGACGGTGAACTTCCCGACGGCGTCGGGCGTCAGCACGAGATCGAACTGCTTGACCGACCAGTTCCACGCGGTGTGCACCAACTCGTGCACCATGTAGAGGCTGAACGAGATTTGCCCCAGATACACCAGGACCCGGGTCGACAGCAGGAGGGGCAGGGTGCCCGAGCCGATCGCGAGCGAGACCACCAGGGGCAGGAACAGCACGTCGACGAGACCGCTGGCATCGAGCACGGTGGGCAGCGGGTGCGCGGCGAACAGGTAGAGCACGCCGACGAGGACCGCGATCAGCAGAACCGACAGGTACCCGGCGCCCGTCCGCGTCCGATCGCTCGGTTTGAGCTTGCGCACGGCGGCGCACGCCAACGCTCCCGCCGTGAACTGCATGACGATGCGCGGCAGCCAGCTCCACGGCGTGTACATGTGGCCAGACGCCAACAACAAGACCAGCGGAGGCAGCGAGGCGGCGAACGCCAGCCAGAGCAGACTCCTGGCCCGCGTGGCACGCGCCACCCGGAAGATCACCAGCACCAGAAGGCCGAACATCAGGTAGGCCAGCCATTCCGCACTGATCGACCAGGCCGGCCCGTCCCAGCTGGTGCCGTCGAAGAACGGCTCGTACCACAGCTGCACCAGCAGGAGCTGCCTGACGTAGCTGGTCGCGTTCAGCGTTCCGACGTTCTCGGACGGCACGTGCCCGACGTTCAGCGTGAAGATGATCCACAGCGCGGCCAGATGGAGGGTGACCAGGTACACCGGCCACACCCGTGCCAGCCGCAGCCACAGGAAGCGCAGGGTCTCGCGCGTCGACCACGACCGACCCATCTTGTCCAGGTAGTTCCAGGTCAGGACGAACCCGCTGAGGATGAAGAACAGGTCGACGCCCTGCGCGCCACAGTCCAGGATGGGTGAGAGCGCGCTCGCGAAGTCGGGGGCCACCGCCCACAGCAGCGGCCGGAAGTGAAACAGCACCACCCACACTGCGGCGACGATCCGTAGGCCGGTGAGGGCCTTGATCTCTCCGCTGCGCACAACACTCTCTTCGTATGAACTCTGCTGTTTCGTTCGCGCCATCTGCGTTGGCCGCGCGGGCGGTCCGCCTGTGGCGAACTGGCATCCGGCAGCGTTTGCAGGGTAGCAGCGCCGTCGCATCGTTCGCGTGTTCGAAACGCTGTGGACTTGCTGGACGACCCAGAAACCGTCGTCCCACGTGCGACGATCTGAAACTAGCCGTCCTCGCCGTGTTTTTCGTGGCCGTGACCGTGCTTCCTGGGTTTCGGCGGCGGCTGCTCATCGACAGGCGTGGCCGGCGTGGTCGGCGTCGAGATCGTCATGGGAGGGGGCGTGGGAGTGGGCATGGCCGTGGTGCTGGTGCCGATGGGTTGAGGCGCCTGCGGCGGGGAATCGAGCGCTGCCGCGAGTGCGGTGACGATGATCGCGATCAGAGCGCCGCCGGCCACCAGCACGAACCGGGTGCGTCGCGAGAGGCGACGCTGCGGCGCAGCAGGCGCGAAGTAGGTCGCCGACGGCGCCAGCGGCTGGACGAGCACCTTGGTCGGCGCCCGGAGGCCCCCGCCGAGGGTGGCACGCATGTGCTCGGCGTCCGCGAACCGGTGCCGCGGGTCCCTGGCCATCGCGCGATCGATCACTGCCGCGAGGGTTGGTTCGATGTCGGGGCGCGACATGGCCAGAGGCCGAGGCGGGGCGTCCATGATCGCGTGGACCAGGGCCGCCGGGCTGTCCTGGGGAAAAGGTTGACGCCCGGTGAGCGCCTCGTAGGCCAGCACACCGACTGCGTAGAGATCGTCGGCGACCGAGGCAGGCGCTCCAGCGACCCGCTCCGGACTCAAGTAGGCCATCGTGCCCACGATGTGGCCGGTCGCGGTCGGAGCGGCGCCCATGGTCTTGGCGATGCCGAAATCGGCCACTTTCATCGCGTCGCCCGCGGTGGAGGCGAGGATGTTCGCGGGCTTGAGGTCACGGTGCAGCACGCCGCTGCCGTGCGCCACCGTCAGTGCGTTCAACACGTCGTCGAGCACCGCACGCACCCTCGCGGAAGGCAGGGGGCCGTGCACGGCCTCATCCGCAAGGGTGCGGCCTGGGAGCCGCTCCATCACGATGAACGGCATGCCGTCGTGCTCGCCGTAATCGTGGATCGCGACGATGTTGGGATGGCTGAGTGCGGCCGCCGCGCGAGCCTCGTGTTCGAATCGGCGCCGCATGTCGGGTTGGGCGTTGAACTCTGAGTAGAGCAGTTTGATCGCTACCGCACGGTGTAGCCGGTTGTCCCAGCCGTCGTGGACAGCAGCCATTCCCCCTCGGCCGAGGACGCCTCGAAGCTCATACCGTCCGGCAAGGATCTCGCCGCTACGCATCGGCCTACGGTAGCCCGTCGGAAAGGTGCCCAAACGTCACGGGATGTCACCTTGGAATCTCCACCCAATCTCCACACTTTCTCCAAGGATGGGGACGTCCGGATCAGCATGCTCGACTCATGGCAAAGAACAGAATCCGCGGTCCGCTGGTGACTCTGGCCGCAGTAGCGGCACTCGGTGGCGGGCTGTGGTTGGCGAACGTCTCCAAGGAAGCCCCGGACGCACCGTCGGCCAAGCCGGTCGCGCAGGCGACCGTAACGGCCGCGCCCGCCCCGCCGTCGCCGAGCACGCCCGCTCCGGTGCAGTTCCCGGCGAAGGCCAACTACGTCGGCAAGATCCCGACGGCGACCGGCCACATCACCCTGGAGATCTCGGTCAGCGGCGCCAAGGCCATCGCGTACGCCTGCGACGGAAACCACGTCGAGGCGTGGCTGAGGGGCAGCGCGACCGACGGGACCGTGTCGCTGGCCAGCAAGGACGGCAACAGCCGGCTCGCGGGCCGACTCAAGGGCAGCTCGATCGTCGGAACGCTGTGGATCGGCGCCAAGAAGTGGGAGTTCACCACGCCCGAGGTCGCGCCGCCCGCCGGTTTGTACGTCTACGAGGCAAACGGTGAACGCAACAGCTGGATCGTCGACCCGAACGGCGGGGTGACCGGTGTACAGCGGCGAGCCGACGGCGCAACGGCCCCGGCGGCCGGGCTGTCCCCCGACGGCACCTCGGTGCTCGACGGCCAGACCGTGACGGCGACGAAGGTGCAGGGTGGCGACGATGTCATCTGATGACACCACGTCGTTCGAGACCACGGCGTCATTCGATACCACGGCGTCATTCGAGACCACGACGTCATTCGAGACCACGAGATCGGCGAGAACGCGCACGACCGGCGGCGTGGCGGCGTTCATCGCCGTGCTGATCGGGTCGGCGGTGGCCGTCGGGCTCGGCGTGTTCGGCAAGGTCCACGAGCCCCAGTTCTTCGCGATCAACGTGGCGGGGTTCTCCAGCGGCACGGCGGTCAAGGCGTGGATGGCGACGTTGGCCGTCGCGCTGGCCGTGTTCCAGTTCGGGTCGGCGTTCGTGATGTATGGCCTGCTCCCCCGCGGCAGGGTGCCGTCCTGGGTCGGCACCGCACACGTCTGGTCCGGTCGGTTGGCCGTCCTGGTCAGCGTCCCCGTCGTGGTGCACTGCCTCTATGCCCTCGGATTCGAGGCGACCGACACCCGGGTGCTGTTCCACTCGCTCTTCGGGTGCTTCTTTTATGGCGCTTTCGTGACGAAAATGCTTCTGCTCACCAGGAAGGGACTGGCCCCTTGGGTGCTTCCGATCGCCGGGGGTCTGGTCTTCTTCGGCCTGGTCTTCGTGTGGTTGACGTCTGCCCTGTGGTTCTTCGACACCAGCGGGGTTCATTTTTAGATCCGGTCTGCAGTTCACAGCCCGGCGGGCCACAATCGCTCTGCAGCCCGCTACAGCCCAGCGCGCTACAGCCCAGCCCAAACGAAAGAGTGACCCATGCATCTCGACGAGATCAGCCAACCCCGCCGAACCGTCATCGCCGGCGCGGGGCTCGGCCTCGCCGCCACCGCGCTCGCCGCCTGCAGTAGCTATGGCAACAAGCCGGAGGCCGCGTCGTCCAGCCCGGCGGCGACCGGATCGTCGGGCGCCGCGGCGCCCGGCACCGCGACCGCCCTGGCCAAGACCGCCGACGTCCCGGTCGGGTCGGGTGTGATCGTGAACGGCACCGTGGTGACACAACCGACCGCCGGGGTGTTCAAAGGGTTCTCCACCGTGTGTCCACACAAGGGGTGCGACGTGTCGAAGGTGGAGAACGGCACCATCGACTGCCCCTGTCACGGCAGCAAGTTCAGCCTCGAAGGCGCCGTGGTCCATGGTCCGGCGGACAAGCCGTTGACGGCCAAAGCGGTTACCGTGCAGGGCGATTCCATCGTCGCGGGCTAACCAGCGGTTCCACATCGATACATGCAGCCGGGTGGCTGCACGCCATCGGGGTGGAACAATCGACACCGATGAGCACACGCTGGCAGGACACCTCCGCGCCCCGGGGCGACGACTACGACGCGCGCTGGCGTGCGCTCGCGGCCAGTGGGCACAGCATCCACGGCGAGGCGGATCTCGTCGAGACCCTGCTCGCGGAGACGGGCGGCACCCGTGTGCTCGACGCGGGGTGCGGCACGGGCCGGGTGGCGGTCGAATTGTCGGCACGCGGAATCTCGGTCGTCGGCGTCGACGTCGACCCGGCGATGTTGGCCACCGCCCGCGCCAAGAAGCCCGAACTCAGCTGGCTCGAGGCCGACCTCGTCGACCTCGCGACAGCCGTCGACACCGAATTCGATCTGGTGCTGCTGGCGGGCAACGTGATGATCTTCCTGGCGCCGGACACCGAGGACGAGGTCCTTCGCGGCGCCGCGGCCCGCCTCGCGCCGGGCGGGCTGCTGGTATCGGGGTTCTCGCTGCGCCCGGATCGGCTGTCGCTCGACCGCTATGACGAAGTGGCCGAGCAGGCCGGCCTGCAACCCGTCACCCGCTGGGCGACGTGGAGCCGCGAGGAGTTCACCGGCGGCGACTACGCCGTGTCGGTGCACCGCAGGCCTGCTTCGTGAACCTTCCGGCGCCCGATCCGGCGCTCCCGCACTTGAGCGAGGTGGTCCCCGCCGTGCTCACCGCGATGGGAGCGGCGGGGTTCGCGAGCCGGATCAGCCTGCCGGACAACGTTGCCGGTGCATGCGTGCTGCTGATCGACGGTCTTGGCGCGGAGCTGCTCGACGCGCACGCCGCCGACGCCCCCGTCCTCGCCGGGTTGCGAGGGCAGACGCTCAGCGTCGGGTTCCCGTCCACCACCGCGGCGGGGTTGGCCGCGGTCGGCACCGGCTGCGTATCCGGTGAGCACGGCATGGTCGGTTACACGTTCCGGCTGCCCGACGCCGGCGTGATCAACGCACTCAGTTGGCGCCCGCACCCATGGGGTGACGACCTGCGCGACACCGCCGAACCCGAGCGGGTACAGCCGATCCCGACCACGTTCGAGCGGGCCGCATCGGCGGGTTTCGCGGTCAGCGTCGTGTCGGCCGCGAAGTTCGCCGACTCCGGCCTGACCCGCGCCGTTCTGCGCGGCGGTCGCTACGTCGGCGTGCACGCGATCGGCGATCTGGCGGCCCAGGTACGGGCGGCGGTCGCCGGCGGCGGGTTCTGCTACGGCTACCACGCCGACCTCGATCTGGTCGGGCACCTGTACGGCCCCGGCTCCGAGGCATGGCGGATGCAGCTGCGACAGGTCGATCGACTGGTGGAGTCCGTGGTCGAAGGTCTCCCGCCGGGCGGGTTGCTCGCGGTGGTGGCCGACCACGGCATGGTCGCCGTGGATCCGTCGGACGCGGTGGACGTCGACGACTGCCAGGCCCTGCTGGCAGGCGTGCAGGCCATCGGCGGGGAAGCGCGCGCCCGCCACGTCTACGTCGACGACGGTGCCGCCGCCGACGTCCTTGCCGCCTGGCGCGAGACGCTGGCCGATCGCGCCTGGGTGGTGTCGCGCGACGAGGCCGTCGCCGCAGGATGGTTCGGGGCGCGGGTGACCGACGACGTGCGCCCCAGGATCGGTGACGTCATCGCGGCTGCCCGCGGATCCGCCGCCATCGTGCGCCGGACCGTCGAGCCGCTCGAGTCGGCGCTGATCGGGCATCACGGTTCGCTGAGCACTGCCGAGCAGCGTGTCCCCCTGCTGCTCGCGTACGGCTGACGGACCTCTATTAACGTCGACGCCCGTGATCGTGCTGCTTCCGCCGTCGGAGACCAAGCGGGTCGGGGGCGACGGGCCGCCGCTGCGCATCGAGGCGCTCGGCTCCCCCGGGCTCGGACCCCTGCGCAGCACGCTCGTCGACGAACTGGTCGCGCTGGCCGCCGACCCACCTGCGTGTCGGCGGGCGCTTGGCATCTCCGCGTCGCAGGACGCCGAGATCGACCGCAACGCCGCCCTGCGCACCGCACCGACACTGCCCGCGATCCACAGGTACACCGGCGTGCTCTACGACGCGCTCGACGTCGAATCCCTGCGTGGCGCAACCGCTTCCCGAGCACGGGCGCGGCTGGCCGTCGGGTCCGCGCTGTTCGGGCTGCTGCGCGCCGACGACCCCGTACCCGCCTACCGGCTCTCGGCGGGCTCGAAGCTGCCCGGCCAACCGACGCTGGCCGCCCGCTGGCGGCCGGTGCTGGAACCCGTGCTGACCGAGCTGGCCCGCGACGAGCTGATCGTCGACCTACGGTCCGGCTCGTACGCCGCGCTGGGACGGCTACCCGGCGCCGTCGAGGTCGACGTGCTGTCCGAGCGCGCAGACGGTCAGCGCACGGTGATCACTCACTTCAACAAGGCGCACAAGGGCAGGTTGGCTCGGGTGCTGGCCGGTTCCCGGTCCGAGCCGACCGACGCCGCCGGGGTGGCTGCGGTGGCCCGCCGTGCCGGTCTGCGGGTGGAGCGGAGCGGCAACCAGCTGACGGTCGTGGTGCCCGCTCAGAACACCTGAGTCGACGAGGTCAGGACGTCGCCCCGGTTGAGCTGGCTGCGTTCCACCGACTTCAAGAGCACGCCGATGTTGTCGCCAACGGTGGCTTCGTCCAGCTTCTTGCGAAACGCTTCGATTGCGGAGACCGTCACCGTGAGGCTGCCGTTGACCCGGAGCTCGTCGCCCACCCGCAGTTGCCCCGACTCCACCCGGCCGGTCGCGACGGTGCCGCGCCCACGGATGGCGAACACGTCCTCGATGATCATGCGGAACATGGCCACATCGCCTTTCTCGACTACAGGTCCCGAACTACAGGGTCCCGAACAACTCGATGGAGTTGCCGTCGGGGTCGGCGATGAACATGAAGCCCATGCCGGGAACTGGCTCGAATTCCGTTGGCGGCTCGACGATCTCGTAACCCGCGGCTTGGATCTTCGCGGCAGCGTCACGCAGGTTCTTGACCCCGATGGTGAAGTAGCGCAGACCTGCCTGCGCGTGCCCGCCGCCCGGGTGGGCAGGCAGTGCGGGTGGGGTCGTATAGGTGACGAGTTTGAGGACGTTCTTGCCCAACGAGTAGCGCCGTTGCGTCCCGTCGGCGAACTCGACCTCGCCCTGCGGCTCGAGCTCGAGGAACCCTTCGTAGAACGCGACCATGGCGTCCCGGTTCGTGGTCACCAGCCCGATCTCGACGGCGGGGGTCAACAGGTCCAGGATCATCGTCACCTCGGTGTGGTCGGGCGGTTGCCGATCGCAGCCTAACCGCCGAGAGGTTGGTCACAATATGCTTGTCGCCATCTGTAGGCCGTCTGGACGGGAGACCAGCCTTGTCGACGTTTTGGCGTTACGTCCGCGTCCAGGCGTTCGTCTTCCTCTGCGGCATCGTCGGACCGATCTTCCTCGTCGTTTACTTTGCCTCCCAACCAGAGCCGGAGCTCAAGTGGATGTACTGGGTCGGCCTGTTCATCACCGCCGCCGACGTGCTGATCGCCCTGGGGCTCACCAACGCCGCCGAACGCGGCGGCCTCGGAGCGAAGGCGTCGGGCACGGACGTCGTGAAGCCTGGGTTTCGCAGGGGCCGGTCCGTCTGACAGACTGAACGCGAGGGGAGTATTCCTTCGCCGCGGCGTCGTCATCACGTTGTCCAACGATGGGCAGCCGGTTCCGTGGGCCGCATGTTGCGGTGGAAGAGACTTCGGCCGTTTTTTGACGTCCGGAGGCCCACCGTATGCACGTAACTCAACTCGAATGGATCATCACCCTCGGTGTGACCATTGCCGTTCTGCTCTTCGACATCGTGGTGATCGGGCGTCGACCACACGAACCATCGAAGCGTGAGCTGGTGACCGCGCTCTCGATCTACATCGGCCTCGCGGTCGCCTTCGGGATCTGGGTGTGGCTCTTCCACGGCAGCCAATTCGGAGTGGAGTTCTTTGCTGGCTGGCTCACCGAGTACAGCCTGTCCGTAGACAACCTGTTCATCTTCTTGATCATCATGGCCAGCTTCAAGGTGCCGAAGAAATACCAGCAGCAGGCACTGCTGGTAGGCATCATCCTCGCACTGATCTTCCGCGGCATCTTCATCGCGCTCGGCGCAGTGGCGATCAACCAGTTCTCCTGGGTCTTCTACGTCTTCGGCGCATTCCTGGTCTACACCGCGATCACTCTCGTCCGCGACACCGACCACGACGACGATGCCGAGAACTTCGTCGTGCGCTTCGCCCGCAACCACTTGAGCCTCACCGACAAGTGGGACGGCCTGAAGCTGTGGGTCAGGGACAACGGCAAGCGGCTGATGACGCCGATGTTCCTCGTCATCGTCGCGCTCGGCACGACCGACCTGCTCTTCGCGCTGGATTCCATCCCCGCGATCTACGGGCTCACCCAGGAGCCCTACCTGGTATTCACCGCCAACGTGTTCGCGCTGATGGGTCTGCGGCAGCTGTACTTCCTGCTGGGCGACATGCTCAAGCGGCTGGTCTACCTCTCGCAGGGCCTGGCCTTCATCCTGGCGTTCATCGGCGTGAAGCTGGTGCTGCACGCGCTTCACGAGAACGAGTTGCCGTTCATCAACGGCGGCGAGCCGGTCCATGTGCCGGAGATTCCGACGCTTCTGAGCCTCGGCGTCATCATCGTGACGTTGATCATCACCACGATCGCCAGCCTCTACAAGACCCGGGTCGTCGACAAGAAGAACGGCGACGTTCCCGAGCCGACGCCAGAGCCCGAGCCAGAACCGAGATCATCGACGTCCTGACCGTCCGAGTTGCCGCAGCATCGGGCACCGCGCAAGATCCGTGCCATGGACGGGAATGCGGCGGTCGAACTCGGGGGCATCGATGCGATCGGACAGGCTGAGCTCGTCGCCAACGGCGACGTTACCGCGACCGAACTGCTCGACGCTGCGATCGCCCGCCTCGAGACCGCGCGCGGCCTGAACGCGGTGATCGCCGACCTGTTCGAGCGCGGTCGTGCCCAGGCCGCCGCGCTCGACGAGTCCGGGGCGTTGCGCGATGGCGACGCCGGACCGCTGGCAGGGGTGCCGTTCCTGCTGAAGGACCTCGGCTCGTCGCTGGCCGGCACACCGGAGGCGATGGGTTCACGGGCACTGCGCACTCATGTGGCGTTCAAAACCGCGTGGACCGTCGAGCGGTATCTCGCCGCGGGTCTGGTCGTGTTCGGCAAGACCAACACCCCAGAGTGGGGCAACCACTGCACGACCGAACCGTCGCTGTTCGGGCCGACGGTGAACCCGTGGTCGCCCGCGATCACCCCTGGCGGGTCGAGCGGCGGATCCGCGGCGGCAGTGGCGGCCGGCGTGGTGCCCGCGGCGTCCGGCGGCGACGGCACCGGCTCGATCCGGGTACCGGCGTCCTGCTGCGGGCTGGTCGGCCTCAAACCGCGGCGCGGCCGTTCGTCGTTCGCGCCCGGCGCCGGCCAAGGCATGGAAGGCCTGGTCAATGGACACGCCCTCACCCGTACCGTCCGCGACAGCGCCGCACTTCTCGACGTCATCTCCGGAACGGTGCCTGGCGACCCGTACTCGGCGCCGCCGCCCGACACCCCGTTCCTCGATGCGATCGCCGAACCGCCTGCGGCGCAGCGGATCCTGACCACGACGGACTCACCGTTCCCAGGCACGTCCACCCACCCGGAGGTGGTCGCCGCGGTGGAATCGGTGGCCCGCGCACTGGCCGGCCTCGGCCACCACGTCGAGACCGGCGCCCCGAGGATCGACCCCGACGCCGTCGCCGATGCCATCGCCGTCCTGCACACCGTCAGCAACGCCGAACTGCACGCGTTCGCGACGGCGTACCTTGGCCGCGAGCCTCGTGAGGACGAATTCGAACCGAGCACCTGGGTGATGGTGCGCGAGGGGTTCACCACCACCGGGCTCGCCTACGCGGAGGCGATCGGCGCGGTACACGCCCAGACCAGGCGCTTCGCCGCAGGCATGACCGGGCACGACGTGCTGCTGGTGCCGACGCTGCTGACTCCCCCGCCGCCCTATGCGCTGCTGGATCAACCCCGCGGCACCACCAGGAAGTTCTTCGACGTCGAGTTCGCCACGACGGGCTGGACGACCCTGGCGAACGTGACCGGATGGGCGGCGATCTCGCTCCCGCTCGGGGTCAGCTCTGACGGACTGCCAGTCGGAGTGCAGCTGATGGCGCCCGACGAAACGATCCTGCTGCAACTCGCGCGGCAGCTCGAAGTGGCCGCACCGTGGGCCGACCGAACGCCGGCCCTCTGGGTGGGTGCTAGCTGACCGGTACCGTCAATTCGGTTGCGGTGAAACGAAAACCGTCTCCTCCAGCATCCGCCGGAGCCACGCCCGGTAGGCGGCCATAGCCCAACCGTCGTGGATGATTCGCAGGTATGTTTCGACGCTGCTCAGAACGGCGACCGTCTGAACGAGCGCGTCGAACGGCACGTCATCACGGAGCCATCCGCGGTCTCGATGCACCTCGAGGATCCGCCGGATCTGCGAGGTGATGCTGGCGATCAAGTGCATCCGGTACCGATCCAACTCGGGATCGGAGCCCGAGCCGCCAAGAAGCGCCTGTGCGAGGTGCGCGGTTCGCTCGTTCAGTTCCGCCACGTTCACAACGAAGAAGTCGACGGCCTGCATGTAGTCGTCGATCGCCAGGAGCTTGCGGCCGATCTCCAGATTGAGAATGTTGTCCTCACCGGCGACGCCGACCGCAGCGTGTTCGATGGCGGCGATGAGCAGGGCCGCCTTGGGGCCCAGGCCCTGAACGGTTTCGGGCGAGACACCGGCCGCGGCGGCGATCTTCGCCACGGTGGTGCGGGCGTACCCCTCCGCGGCGAACATCTCCGCGGCGGCCACGAGAACACGGGTCCGGGTTTGTTCCGCCTGCTGCTGGCGCAATTCGGATCGGTACGACCGAGACGTCTTCTTAGATATTGACTGCGGCGCCATAGTAATGAATACTACCATGACGTAGTCAAGGCAAGGCCGGAGCCTCGGGGGCACACATGGCATCCATCGTCATCGCCAGCATTCCTGCACACGGCCACGTCACACCACTACTGACGGTGGCCAGGAGCTTCGTCGAACGTGGCGACGACGTGCGGTTCGTCACCGGATCGCGTTTCGCCGACAAGGTAGCCGCCACGGGCGCGACGCATGTCCCACTGTCCACCGAGGTCGACTACGACGAGACCTTGTTCGAACAGTTTCCGGAACGCGCCAAGTTGAAGGGCGTCAAAGCGATGGCGTTCGACTTCGAACACGTTTTTGCGTGGCCGGCCAAGGCCCAGTACGAGACGCTCGTTGCCACGCTTGCGGCCCGTCCTGCCGACGTCGTGCTCGCCGAACCGGCATTCCTCGGCGCCGCATTCATGCTCGGGCACCAGCGGTCGGAGCGGCCAGCGGTCGTCATGTTCGGAGTCATCCCACTGTGCATCGACAGCGTCGACTCCGCTCCGTTCGGGATGGGGCTGCCGCCTGCCCGTGTGCTGAACCGCCGACGCAATGCCGCGCTGGCCGTGGTGAACCGCCGAGTGCTGCGGCGGCCCTACCAGGTCATCGACGACCTTTACCGAGAGGTACACGGCACGGGCATGCCGTTCACATTCCCCGACTGGGGCCGCCACGCCGATGCCCTCGTCCAGTTCACGGTTCCGTCCTTCGAATATCCAAGGACTGACGCGCCGCCCACCCTTCACTTCGCCGGGCCACTGTCGGCCACCGGCTCGCAGGCACCCCTGCCGGAGTGGTGGGGCGACCTCGATGGACGCCGGCCCGTCGTCCACGTCACCCAGGGCACCGTCGCGAACATCGACTACGGGCAAGCGATTGCTCCCACCTTGGAAGCACTCGCCGCCGAGGACGTCCTGGTCGTCGTCGCCACGGGTGGTCGCTCGTTGGACACGCTGCCCCCGCTGCCGGCGAACACTCGGGCAGCAACGTTCTTGCCTTATGATGAATTACTGCCCCGCACAGCGGTTTACGTGACCAACGGCGGTTACGGCGGCGTCCAGTACGCACTGCGTTACGGCGTGCCAATCGTCGCCACGGGCGGCAAGGAGGACAAGCCTGAGATCGGGGCTCGCGTCGCGTGGTCTGGGGTCGGGCGGCGGATCAGAAGTGAGCACCCGACGCCACGCGCCCTGCGCCGTGACATCCTCTCGCTGCTCCATCAGCCGCGTTACCGCCAAGCCAGCCAGCGCGTTGCAGCCGATATGGCTGCGGCGCCCGGGTTCGCCTGCTTGGCCGACGTCGTCGATCAGTTGGTCGCGGCCCCTACACGATCGGCGTCCCAGAAGTAGGGCATCAGCGCTCTGGAGTCTTCAGCGGGGCGATGAAGCCGTCGTCGGCGAGAATCTGCTGGCCCCTTGGACCGGTGACCTCCGCGATGAACTGCGTCGCCTCCCGGTCTTGAGCTGTGCCCTTGATCACCGTGATCCACGAGGTCGTCGCGTCGGCGTCTCCGAGAAGCGGGAACCACGACACGTTGTCGCCTGCGGCCGTCACATCGGTCATGAAGACGACACCGGCGTCGGCGTTCCCGCTGGTCACGTCCTTGAGCACGTGAGTCGGCGTCGTATCGTCACTCTCCGACTGGAGTTGAATGCCGGTCCGCCCTTCGACGAGCTGTGTTGCGGATCCGCATGAGCCGCGCGCGCCACAGACCGTCACACGCAAGCCGGGCTGACCGAGGTCGGCGAACGACGCAAGGTGTCGTGGGTTGCCTGCCGGGGTGACGACGACGAGTCTGTCCGATGCGAACGGCACCGGTGTGCCGGAGACCGCGCCCGCGTTGGCCACCACCGTCATGTTGGCGCGGTCGCCCGATGCGAAGACGTCCGCGCCGTCCCCAGCCGCGAGCGCGCTCGAAAGCTCCGACGAACTCGCGAAGATGAACTCGACTGAGTATCGGGGGTTCGCGGCCTCGAAATCCTTGCCGATCGCGGTGAAACTCTTGATCAGCGACGACGCCGCGTAAACCGTGATCGAAGTCGTCGGATCCGGGCTCGAGCCGCAGGCCGTCGCCGAGAGCATCGCGGCGGCTCCGACCGCGATGGCGCGCTTCAAAGGCCTGTTCATCGCCTGTGACGATACCGATTCGAGTCAGTGCGATGGGAGTTGGTCCCCCGTGTCGCGCGCCGTCCTTACCAGATCGTCGACACCTTTTCGCCGTAACACACGTGGCGGCGCGCCGGTCAACTGCCTGTGAGCAGCAAAGAGATCGCCTGGCAATCAGCTTGCGTCACACCCATCGTCCGTCGCGCACCGGCAAGCTAGACCTCGTGCTAGGGCATCGATCCGTGATACGGCAGGCGATGCCCCCTGCGCCGCAACAGACGCAGTTCACCGAAGCGGCTCCCCGCGGACTGGTAGAGCGCGTGAACTCGCGTTTCCGGATCGCTCACCTGGCGCTGCTGGGACAGGGGCTGGTGATCGGCGTGCTTGGCGGTGTTGCGCTGGCGTGGTCGATGGCCAACCTGCGGTTCGGCACGGAAGGCATTCCGCTTCTTGGTCTCGCCGTCACTCCGCTGCACGGTGGGCTCCTCCTGGCCGGCGGAGCATTGGCCGTTCTGGCCTGTCTTGGACGTTGGACGACGGTCGGGTTCAGCGCGATCGCGGCGGGCGGCTGGGCGGTGTTGACCGTCGTCTGCGCCGTCGAGGCCTCACGTCACGCCCCGGGGATGCTCGGATTCGACCCGCGCGACACCCTGCTCTACGGGGCACTCGGCGTATACAACCTCGGCGTGTGCATCTGGCTGGCGCCGACGTTGCGGAAGAACCCGTCGCGGCTCCCTCACTGAGTGCGGGCGCGGGCAGCGACGGCGTCGAATCCGTCGTCGGCGACGCCGAGCACCTCGACATGCGGCGCGGCGGAGCTGATCAGCCTGCTCAACACGTGTCCCGGCGGCATCTCGACGGTGCGGTCGACGCCGAATTCGGGGAGCAGGCGGGCGATGTCGTACCACTGCACGGGCTTCGCCACGGCATCCGCGAGGTCGTCCAGCACGGCCTCCGCGTCGTTGCGGATGCGGCGCGCGCCTGCGTTCGTGAGGTAGCTCGCGGTCTGCTCACGTCGGGGCACGGCGGTCAGCTGGACGCGCATCTCCTCGGCGGTGCCTTGCTGCACCGGTCCGTGCGACGCGACGGCCACGTCCAGCGGTTCGAATCGCCGGGCGCCCGCGTTCCGTGCCGCTTCACGCGCCGTCGCGAGCGCTGCGGTGGTGCCGCCGAGCACCACCTGGTCTGCGCCGTTGACGTTGGCGATCCACAGTTGATCCGCACCGGCGTGCACGCGGGCGACGAGCTCGTCGACGGAGCGCCGGCCGAGGCCGGTAACCGCGGCCATCCCCCACTGCCCGGGTTCGCACGCTCGAGTCATTGCCTCACCGCGCAATCGGACGGCCGCGAGTGCTTCGGAGAACTCGAGCACCCCCGCGGTGACCGCAGCGGCGAACGCGCCAACCGAGTGGCCTGCCACCAGATCTGGCGTGAGGCCGTACGCTTCGGTGAGTGTTCGAGCCGACCCGACGCCGCATATCAGCAGGGCCAGTTGAGCGTTCGTGGTGGACGACAGGCCAGCCGCGGTGTCGAGGGCGTCGATCGGTCCTAGGACTTCGACGGCCTGATGAAGCACGTCGCGTGCGGCGGTGGAGTCCGGCATCGCGCTCACCATGCCAGGATGCTGTGCGCCCTGGCCCGGGTAGACGAACGCGATCGTCACGACGGCAGCCCGTTGCGTGGGACGAGTTCGGGACCGTCGGCGGTGCGAAGGAGGACGCGACTGGCGTCCCCGATGAGCTCCGCCAACGCGACACCCCCGACCGGGAGGTCGAGCTGGCAGTCCACCCTGGCGGGCAGACCTTTAAATGCGTTGTGCCACAACAACAGAACGTCCTGTGATGGAAGCCTGTCGGCGCTGATCACGAGGTCCAGGTCGCTGTCGGCGGTGACCACCGGCACTCCGGTTGCCAGGGTGAACCCGGTGCTCCCGCCCGGCCCCCACACGACGCCCGACGGTTCGAGGACGCCTGCGGCCGCGCGCAGTGCGTGCGCGGCCGGAACGTCGGGCAGCTGATCCGCCCGTTCGAGAAGGTCTGCCGGCGAGAGGCATTCGACGATCGCGTCGAGGTCGACGATTGTCGGGTGCCGCTGCGAGCGGCACGACCCTCGGATTCCGACGGCGACCTGCCCAGGGACGCAGCGATCCCGGCGGACCACCACCCAGGGGGCGCGGCGCAACGCCGACCCCACCCACGGCGGGCCTCCGCGGCTCAGCGGGCTTAGCGGCGCGATGCGCAAGAGGTCATGCGGCCGAGACCGATTCATGTCGGATCAGGAGTGTGCCACTGCTCGGTCATCGCGGTTCGCACCGCCCTCGACGCCCCGCGGTTATCGATCGCACATGCCGAATCGAGGCGGTTGGACAGGTCGCGGGGCCCGGTGCGCGCATCTTCGATCGCGGTGTGGACGGCATGGCGAACGGCGGTGACGTCGTCAGTGCCGGGGTGCGCGGCGTCGGACACGGCGAGCAGGCCGTCGCAGAAGCCGAGTTTCGCCCAGTCCCGCACGTCGAAACTCAACGGCAGGATGTGCGCCGCCAACTTCTCCAATTCGTCGACGGTGCGCAGGGTGATGCGCGCGGCGGCCGCCTCGTGCATCGCGTGGATCTGCACGCCGGGATCGTCGAGCGCCAGAATCCGTTGCGCCTGAAGGCCATGAGCCAGGAACCCGCCCGAGAGGGCGGAGCCGACGACTAGTGCCACGATCGGGTGGCCCGCGGTGCGGGCCCGGTGATAAGCGTCGACGGCGGCCGCGATCGCCTGGTGCAGACCCGCCATCTCCTCGATGCGCCCGTAGGCCTGGCTGGGCAGGTCGACCACCGCGACGATGGCGCGCTTGTCGTCGGACTCGGCGTCGGCGCGGACGACGTCGTCGATCGCGGCCGCGAGTGCCCATGACTCGGTCAGGCCTACCTCGCCATTGCGGGCCCGCGGGAACCGGTTGTGCGGATCGGGCACGACCGCCAGATACGTGGCGTCGGGGTCGTCGGAGCGGAGCACCGAAGGGATCACTGCCGAGGGTTCGGCGGTGGCCAGCGCCGTCAGCCACCTACGCCCGCGGCTCGCAGTCGGCTCCGTCGGTGTGTCTGGGGCCACCTCGGTGTGGTGCGGCACGGTGTAGTCCGGTCCCCACCAGGTGCGCAAGTCGGTGGGCGTGGGCGGATGCGCGGGGTCCAGGGTTGCGTTGCGCGCCGCGAGCACGTCGATGCGCCGGCTGCGATACGCCTCGACGGCAGGAACTCCGGCGGCGATCGCGTCACCGACGGCGGCCCGGAGTAGATCGGCGTCGTCGGGGACCAAGGTATCCGTCAGTGCGATGGCGGTGCGTTGCTCGCCGCCGTGGATGCTCCAGATCAGCGCGCGATCGGACGAGTCGAACTCGCCGATGCCGGCCTCCTGCTCGATGACCGCAGGCCCGTTGAGGCCGAGGCGGCCCTCCGGCGTGATGATCAACCGCGTGCACAGCCCCGCGGCGATGCTCATGCCGCCGTACGATCCGACCTCGCCCGCGATCACGCCGATCACCGGCGCCAGTGGTCGCAGATCCAGCACGGCCGAACAGATCTCGGCGACGGCGTTCAGGCCGAGGTTCGCCTCCTGCAACCGGACCCCACCGGTCTCGAACAACAGCACGGCCGCGGTGGTCCGGCCGTCGCGGCTGTCGGATGCCGCCAGCCGCAGCGCCTGGGTGATCTTGGCGCCGGACACTTCGCCGATGCCCCCGCCCTGAAAGCCCTGCTCGATGGAGGCGACGACCACCGGCTTGCCGCCGACAGTGCCTCGGGCGATGACGACGCCGTCGTCGGACTGGGGCACGACGCCCTGGGGTTGCAGCCACGGTGATTCGATCCGGTCGAACGGCCCGCACAGCACCCGTACCCCGTGTGGGTCCAGCAGCGACCGGGCCCTGGTCAGGGCGTCGCCTTCGATGAAGCTGTGCCGTGCCAGCACCTGCTGCCAGTCGAGAATCGCTTGGCTCATGATGCGGCGTCCGTTGCCGCCTCGGCGGTTTGGCGCAACCGCAGGGTGACGACCGCGGGGGTGGCGCCGAAGTCGTTGAGCTCCCATCGGCCCCGGATCGGGGTGTGGGCGAAGAACCGTTCGAGGGTGGCCGCCCACACCGTGTCGAAACCGTCGACGCTGGTGCGGACGACGACGTCCGCGACCGAGTCGTCGGAGTCGTCCGCCGCGGTGTCCAACAGCACCTCCAGATCGCCGGACGCGACGACGCCGACGTGTACCCGACGCTGCGGTATCCGGTCGGCCGGGAATTGATACGAGAGTTGTTGCATGTCAGACTCCTTCGGGTTGCGCGAGCAGGTCGAGGAAGAGCGCGGCGCCGAGCAGGTCGGCGCTGCCGCCCATCGAGAGGCCGCGGTCGTCGGCTTCGACGCAGAACGCCTCCAACCGACGCCTGCCCTCGGAGGTGCCGCAGCCGCCGGCCCGCATGATGTCCGCCGCGCGGCGGTGCACCATTCGCAGGCCGAGGGTGCCGCCTCGGTGTACGACGCACGTGTCGTCGAGCGTCGCCATGATGGAGATGAGCGCGTTGAGCGCGGTGGATTCGGTGCTTTCGCAACGGTGTCGGCTCATCCGCATGGCGGGCAGCGCGACGCGGACGACGTGCGGGAAGCCGTCGCTCGCCTCGCCGACCGCGCCTCTGGTGCCGCACTGCAGCCGTACCCGCTGGCCGTGTGACGGCGTGGCAGGGGCGGATGCGCAGGGGTCGGGTATGCGGGCCAGCCGGGCCGCGAAACGCGCTGCGGATTCCGCGTCCCCGGTGACGGCGATGCCCGCGGACAGCAGGCCGAGCGCCCAGAGGGCTCCGCGGTGGGTGTTGACGCCACCCGTGACCTCGAGCATCCGGCGTTCCCCCGCCCGCCCGATTCGTCCAAGCTGGGCCCGCAGTTCGGGCCCGAGGGGCATCGCCAGTACCGCTTCGGCGCACTGCTGCAACGGCTCTCGCAGTTCGTCGGCGGAAGTCAGGAGAAGGGCCACGCTCATGTCGGGGTGACTCGCACCGCCCCGCTCATCGACGAGGCCCGGCTTCGGTGTGAGTCGCGCCTCGGCGCGCAGCGCCCGCACCCCGGCGTCGGCGATCCGCGTCGGCGTGATCGGCGGCGGCGCCGCCGGATGTGCGTGGATTGGTGCGGTCACCGCGCTCACCAGTCCCGGAATCTGGCAGGCGGATCGTAGAGGCCACCCGACCAGGCGACGAGATCGGAGATGCTGCGGGCGGCGAGCAGCGAGCGGTCCGCCTGCCTCGTGCTGACGCCGAGGTCCTCGGGGAAGGCGACGAGCCCATCGCGCCGCAACCCCTCGACGCGTCGGGCGTCCGCAGTGCGGCCGACTGGAGTGACGCCTGCGACGGCGGCCAGCGCGGCCCGTCTGTCCTCCAGGGAATGGGCCTTGAAGAGGTACGCCACCCCCTCCTCGGTCACCACGTGGCTGACGTCGTCGCCGTATATCATCACCGGCGGAATGGGCATCCCTGCCTTCTTGCCGACCGCGACGGCGTCGAGGGTCTCGACGAACGTTGGGATGCCGCCCTTCTGGAACGTCTGGGCGATCTGCACCACCAGTTTCCGGCCGCGCACGGCTGACTCCTCGCCGTGGGCGAGGCTCAGCCAGGCCGGCGAGGCGTGCCTGCGGCCGTGCGGATCGTGACCCATGTTCGGTGCGCCGCCGAAACCGGGGAGCCTGCCGTCGGTGACGGTCGACGAGTTGGCGTCGCGATCGATCTGCAGTGAGGACCCGATGAACATGTCGACCGCGTACTGCCCGGCCAACTGGCACAGCACCCGGTTGGACCGCAGCGAACCGTCCCGCCCGGTGAAGAACACGTCCGGCCTGGCGGCGGTGTAGCGCTCCATGCCCGCCTCGCCGCCAAAGCTGTGGATGGACTCCACCCAGCCGGATTCGATGGCCGGGATCAGCGTCGGATGCGGGTTCAGCGTCCAGTACTTGGCGATCTTGCCCTTCAGGCCCAGCTGGGCCCCGTAGGTGGGAAGGATCAATTCGATTGCCGCCGTGTCGAACCCGATCCCGTGGTTGAGCGAGGTGACTTCGTGCCGTTCGTACACGCCGCGGATGGCGATCATCGCCTTGAGGATCTCGACCGGCCCGATCAGCCGTGGGTCGCGGGTGAAGAGGGGCTCGAGCGCAAACGGTCGGTCGGCCTCGACGACCAGGTCGACCCAGTCGCCGGGAATGTCCACCCGCGGCAGCGTGCCGGTGTCGACGATCCGGTCGGCCTGGACGATGACGACGCCGTCGCGGAACGCGGCGGCCTCCGCGATGGTCGGGGTGTCCTCGGTGTTGGGTCCGGTGAACAGGTTGCCGTCGCGGTCGGCCGCCGACGCGCACAACAGCACGACGTGCGGGGCGAGGTCGACGAACATCCTGGCGTACAGCTCGACGTAGGTGTGGATGGCGCCGATCGACACGGTGCCGTCCTCGACCATCTGCGCGATGCGCACGCTCTGCGGCCCCGCGTAGGCGAGGTCGAGTTTGGTCGCGATACCCCGTTCGAACAGGTCGAGGTGCTCCGGTCGCGACACCGACGAGATCAGCATGTGCAGGTGGTGCAGGCGGGACGGATCGCAACCGGCCAGCGTGCGGGAGAGGTAGTCGGCCTGCTTCTGGTTGTCTCCCTCGAGTGCCACGCGGTCGCCGGGATGGATGACGGCGTGCAGCAGATCGGTCAGCTTGGCAGGGTCGATGATCTTGCCGTCGCAGTACGGCTGCCCGGCGGCGATCCGTTGGGCCTTTTCCTGGCGGCGGCGGTCCCAACGGGTTGGCGTCGTCATCGGAGCGACGTCCGCGGCGGACTCGATGACGGCGGTGACCGCGTCGGGGTGGCTGATCAGCGTCAGGTGTGAGCCACCGGGGAAGTCGGTGATGTGCGAGTGCGCTCGTTGTGCCATGGCGGTCTCCGACGTCGGAGTGATGATCCTGTCTCCGCTGCTGATGAAATACCACGACGGGATGGTTTTCCAGGCCGCCGCCGTGGCGGGGGTGTCGAAGGCCGCCGTGGACGCGACGCGTTGTGAGGCCCACAGCCGGGTCGCGACGTCGGGCGCTGCGGCGTCGACGTACACCAGGGCCTTGACGTTCGGGCTGCTCGCCGCGGCCTCGGTGATCACCGCTCCACCGTAGGAGTGTCCGACGAGGACGACCGGCCCTTGACGGTGTGCAGGAAGCTCGCGACGGAAGCGGCATCGGTGGTGAGGTTCCGCAACGGGTTGGCGATGGCCCGCACGTCGTAGCCCTTCTGCTCGAGGGCGGTGACCTCGCCGTCCCAGCTCGACGTGCCCGCCCAAGCACCGTGCACCAGGACGACGGTGATGCCGGTGGCGGGGGCGACCGAGGGTGGTTGGGCTGGTGTGGTGGCCGATGACGAGCATGCGGTGAGCAGCGCCGCGACCCCGGCAACGCCGGCCAGGGCCTTCAGTCCGCGGCGTGATCTTGGATGAGCACGGCGGGTGGAGTCGGTCGTCGTCATGGCTCATGACTTTGGTCTGTGCGGCCATTCCGTGTCATTGCCGCTGCCGACACCATCGGCTACCGGGTAACTGGAAGGTGCCTGTGCGAGCTGCTACTCCGAGTCGACCGGAATGTCGACGGGAATCGTTGCCCTGACCGTGGTTCCGCCACTGGCGGGGGTGCTGACGTCGAGACGCCCCGATACGACCTCCACGCGGTCCTTGAGCCCGACCAGTCCGCTACCACCACCGGGCACGGCTCCGCCGACCCCGTCGTCGGTCACCTCGACGACCAGATCGCCGCGGTCGAACCCGGCGCGAACGGTGACCTCGGATGCCTTGGCGTGCTTGGCCACGTTCGTCAACGCCTCGGCGATCACGTAGTAGGCGGCGACCTCCGTGGGCTCGGGCAGTCGACGATCGACGGCGAGCTCGAGCCGGACCGGGACGACGGAGCGCCGGGCGAGCGTCTTGATCGCCGGTCCAAGCCCGCCCTTGGACAGAATCGCGGGGTGGATGCCCCTGGACAGCTCCTGCAGGTCGGTGTAGAGATCGGCCATCCCGTTGACCAGGTTCCCGACTTGGTCCCGGACGGCTTGCTGCTCTTCGGGAATCGACGCCTCCAGCGTCCGGAGTCCGAGGCCAAGCGACACGATGCGCTGTTGGGCGCCGTCGTGCAGGTCGCGTTCGATCCCACGACGCGCCTGGTCGGCGGCCGCGACGATGCGTGCCCGCGACGCCTTCAGCTCGGCGCGAGTTTCGGCGTTGGCGATCGCCGTGGCCACCAGATCGGCGAAATCGCAGATGCGCGCTTCGGTTTCGGCGGGCATGGGTTCCTCGCGCGCCGAGCCGATGATCAGCGCGCCCCGCGTCGAGCCGTCCACGGTGATGGGTGCCCCGACACCTGAGCGCAGCCCGAGTCCGCGCAGACGCGTGACGACGGATCCGTCGGCGTCGGCATAGTCGTCGATCCGCGCGCAATCGCCGGTGCGCCGAATCCGGGTGCCCACGCTATCGCCGTCGAGCGGAAGGTGTTCTCCCACTTTGATCTTCATGCGATCAAAGGGGTCGTGCCCGGCCAGCACGACGAGGCCGTCTGACTCGAACTTGGCGAGAACGACGTGCTCGACGTCGAGTCCGTGCGCCAGTTCGACCACCGCGACGGGATACACCTCGGCCGGATCGGCGCCCCGCGCCACCAGCGTGGCGACCGTGCGCAACGCGGCCTGTTGCTTGGCCAGGGCGGCGGCCTCCCTGCGGCGTTGCTCCGACTCCGCGGCGCGCAACCGCGCCTGGCCCGCCAGGACGTTGGCCAGCAGTGCCAGCGGCAGGAACACACACAGCGCGGGGACGATGCTGTCCCCGCCCTCGAGGTGGAAGTACGCGTAGACCGCGGCGCTGGCCAGCGACGTTGCCAGGGCTAGCCCGAAGCTCCAGCCCGCGGAGACGACGAGCACGCCGAGCAGGAATAACGCACCGAACGCGTTCTCTGGTGCCATCCGCTTCAGGTGCAGTACCAACAACGTCTCGCCGACGATGAACGCCACCGCGACGACGATGCCCCAGCGCAGCGGCGGGGCGGTGGGGTGCAGCACCAGCGCGAGCAGCCGGCTTCGGAGCGGCTGCCGGGCGTGACCTGCTCCCGTGGCGGATTCCGGTCGTTCTGTCATTGCAAACGCGATGCTAGTGGTCAGCTATCGGGCGCGGTTTACTGCTAGCAGTAATGTCGCGCGCCGACGGTTCTGCCAAACTCGGTCAATGTGGTACTCCGGATGTCATCAGTGCGCTGTCTGATCGTCGATGACAGCGCCGACTTCCGCGATGCCGCGACCAATGCCCTCGAGCGCGCGGGCATTTCGGTGGTCGGCGTGGCGGGTAATAGCGCTGAGGCGCTGACCTGCTACCGGGAGCTTCGGCCCGACGTCACCCTGGTGGACGTCGATCTGGGTGCCGAGAGTGGATTCGATCTGGCCGTCGAACTGCACGAGGCGGATTCGCCGGCGCCGTCGGTGATTCTGATCTCGACGCACTCCGAGCTGGACTTCGCCGACATGATCGCTGCCAGTCCCGTACTTGGGTTCCTGCCCAAGTACTTGCTCTCCCCCACGGCCATCCGGGCGCTGCTCGCCGAGAAGGCTTGAGCCGGCTTCAGATCGAGTCGAGATACATGATCACCGCGCGCACGCGCCGATGGTCGTCGCCGGTCTCTGGCAGGTCCAGCTTCGTCAGGATGCTGCGAACGTGCTTCTCGACGGTGCCCTCGGTGACCCAGAGGCGCCGCCCGATGCCTGCGTTCGACAGACCCTCCGCCATCAACGTCAGTACTTCCCGCTCACGGGTACTGAGCGCGGCCAACGGGTCGTCGCGCCGCCGCGCCGTGACGAGTTCCTGAACCAAGGCGGGGTCGACCACCGATGCACCGTTGGCGATGCGGGCCACGGTGTCGACGAAGTCCGCGACGTCGGTCACCCGGCTCTTCAGTAGGTACCCGATCGAGTGGCCGCCTGCCAGTAGCTCCATCGCATGGTCGACGTCGACGTGGGACGACAGCACCAGGATCGCGACGTCCGGCCACTCCTGCTTGATGGTCTTCGCCGCGTCGAGCCCCTCGGTGGTATTCGTCGGCGGCATCCGGATGTCGACCACGGCGAGCCCCGGCTGCAGATCGCGGACCATGTCCAGCAGCGCGGCCGCGTCGCCCGCCTGGCCGACCACGTCGAAGCCGGATCGCTCGAGCAGGCTCGCGAGACCCTCTCGGAGTAGGACGTCGTCGTCGGCGACGACCACACGCATGGCATTCATCCCAAAGATTGTTGCATTCGCCGGCCTGGCAACACCGGCTAGCGGGAATTTTCGACGTCGCGACAGCCCACCGTGCAGATGGCCATCGGTGTCGGTGACGCGGTTCGTCGAGGCGGTGAGGGTTGAGATGTCAAATCGCAGAACGGTTTAGTTCTTGCGCCGAAACTGCTCAGAGATCGCCCGAGATCCACTTTTCGCGATCTCTGAGCAGTTTCGAGGACGGAAATGCGGTGCGTGGGACACTTTGCGGATGGTCATGCCAATCGCACGTCCCAAGCTGGAGGGCAACGTCGCCGTCGGGGACGATCGTCAGCTCGGGTTCGCCGAGTTCGGCGACCCACAGGGCCGCGCCGTGTTCTGGCTGCACGGCACCCCCGGTGCCCGCCGTCAGATTCCCACCGAAGCCCGCGACTACGCCGAACGCAGGCACATCAGGCTGATCGGCGTCGACCGTCCTGGCATCGGTTCGTCCACGCCGTTCCAGTACCGGAACGTGCTCGAGTTCGCCGATGATCTGCGCACGATCGCCGATGTCCTCGGGATCGACGAGATGGCCGTCGTCGGGCTCTCCGGTGGCGGGCCCTACGCGCTGGCCTGCGCCGCGGCGATGCCCGAGCGCGTCGTGGTGACCGCGGTCCTCGGCGGCGTCGCACCCACGACTGGGCCGGACGCCATCGGCGGCGGGGTGATGGCGCTCGGCGCGGCGCTGGCGCCGGTGGTCGAGCTGGTCGGGGTGCCCCTCAGCTTCGTCGCGACCGGGCTGATCCGGCTGATCCGGCCGGTCGGGTCGCGGGCGGTGGACATGTACGGGCGCGTCTCGCCGGAGGCCGACCGAGCGCTGCTGGCCCGACCGGAGTTCAAGGCGATGTTCCTCGACGACCTGCTCAACGGGAGCCGCAAACAGATGGCCGCACCGTTCGCCGACGTCGTCGTGTTCGCGCGGGACTGGGGATTCCGCCTCGAAGAGGTGAAGGGGCCCGTGCGGTGGTGGCACGGCGACCGCGACCACATCGTGCCCTTCGAGCACGGCCAGCACGTCGTCTCCCGGTTGCCGGACGCCGAGCTGTATCACCTTCCTGGCGAGAGTCATCTGGCCGGTCTAGGTCGCGCCGAAGAGATCCTTGGGAACGTGATGGCGTTGTGGGATCGCCTCGAGAACCGGTGAACGCGTGACGTGGACGCCACAGGGCGCGCCGGCTCCCGCCAAGCCGCCCATATCGCAGGCCGACTTGTGGATCTCGATATCCGCCCTGATCTTGACGGTGCTGGTCGGTGGCTGCGCTGCGGTGATGGGTCTGTTCCTGCTGGCGTTCCTCGACAGCTGCCCGCCCGAGACCTGTAGTGCCGAAGGGGCTGTCACCGCGATCGGTACCGCACTGGTCGCCGCGACAGTCGTCGGGCTGGCCGGCCTGGTGGTCACGGTGGTGCAGCTGGTGCGACGCAAGCTCGCGTGGCCGTTCGCCGTCGGCACGCTGGTGCTGTGCGGGGTGATCTGCGTCGCCGGCGTGGTCGGCTACTTCATCGCCGTAGGCGCAGGGGCCCAACCGGTCTAGCGGATTCTGGCATTGGCCGGGTCGTAGATCGCCCGCAGCGTCACGTCGATCGGGTAGAGCGTGCCGCCCACGTTCACCTGATACTCCCCTGAGCCGACCCACTGCGCGTCGACCTTGGTCTCGTCGCTGGGCCTGACCCAGGCCAGGCCGACGCATGACCCCGTGGTCTCGCCCCACGCCGCAGAAGTGACCTGCCCTGCGACGACGCCGTCGCGCAGGACCAGCTCGCCACCCCACAGCATGGCCTCCGGTGATCCGACCGTGAATCCGACGAGTCGGCGGCGCGGGCCGTCGGCTCTGGCCCTCTCGACTGCCGTGCGGCCGAGGAAGTCGACGTCGGTCTTGAGCTTGCACGCGAAGAGCAGTCCCGCCTCGACGGGGTTGTCGTTGGGGGTCAGCTCCCGTCCGAATGCCCGGTATCCCTTTTCCAGGCGCAACGATTCGATGGCGTAGTAACCACCTCGCGCCACCTCGAACTCCGCGCCGGCGGCCATCAAATCCTCGTACACGCCGACGGCGAACTCGGCCGGGACGTAGAGCTCCCAACCGAGCTCCCCCACATAGGTGATGCGCGTCGCGCGAACTTCCGCGTACCCCAACGGGATTCGTCGACTGGTACCGAACGGGAAGGCGTCGTCGCCGAGATCGGCATCGGTGAGCTTGGCCAGCAGGTCGCGGGACCGCGGCCCCATCACCCCGAACACCGCCAGCGCCGACGTCACGTCGACGAGTTGCGCCCGCGATCCGGCGGGCAGGTTCCGCCGGATGTGGTCCTTGTCCCGCTCGGTGGTGGCGGCGCTGCTGACGATCAGGTACTCGTCGGGTGCCGTGCGCGTCACGGTGACGTCGGATTCGTAGCAGCCGCGCTCGTTGAGCATCCCGGTGTAGACCGTCCTGCCGACCTCGACGGCCATGTCGGCGGTGCACAGCCACTGCAACGCCGACTCGGCGTCGGGGCCGACCATCAGGTACTTCGAGAACGACGTCTGGTCGAACACCGTGACCGCGGTGCGCGTGCTGGTCTGCTCGGCCGCCGACCACGGCAGCCAGTTCTGCTTGCCCCAGGAGTACTCGATGGTCGGCTCCTGGCCTCGGGGCGCGAAGAAGTTCGCCCGCTCCCAACCCATGCGGCTGCCGAAGTTGGCGTTGGCGGCGACCAGCAGGTGGTGCACGGGTGACCGACGGAATGGCCGCGCGGTGACCATTTCCCGGTTGGGCCAAGGCACTTCGTAGTGCAGCCCGAGGATCTCGGCGACCCTGTCGCGCAGCCACCTGTTGTTCCCGTTGAACGGCGCGAACCGGCGCACGTCCACCGCGGTCAAGTCGGTCGTCGGGGAGCCGTTGACGATCCACTCGGCCAGCGCCCGGCCCGCGCCGCCGGCCGATGCGATGCCCACCGAGTTGAACCCGGCGGCCACGAAGAAGTTCGCGCAGTCGGGCGCCTCGCCAAGGATGAACTGGTTGTCCGGCGTGAAGCTCTCCGGCCCGTTGTAGAGCTTCTTGATGCCGGTGTCGTCCAGTGCGGGGATTCGCAACAAGGCGTTGTCCATGAGGATCTGGAAGTGATCCCAGTCCTCCTCCAGCAGTTGGAATTCGAACGGGTACGGAATCGCGTCGGGGCTCACCCACGGCTTGGCCTCTGGTTCGAAGCCGCCGATGACCAACCCGCCGACCTCTTCCTTGAAGTAGGTGTAGCCGTCCGGGTCGCGCAGGATCGGCATGTCGGTGTGCACCCCGTCGATCGTCTCGGTGACGACGTAGAAGTGCTCCGCGGAGTGCAGCGGCACGTTCATGCCCGCCATCGCACCCACGTGCTTGGCCCACTGCCCGGCGCAGTTGACGACGATCTCGGCCTCGATCGCTCCCGCGTCGGTGCGCACTCCGGTTACTCGCCCGCCGTCCGTGGTGATGCCGACGACCCTGGTGTGCTCGACGATCCTGGCGCCACGTAGCCGCGCCCCCTTCGCCAGGGCCAACGTGAGGTCGGTCGGATTGGCCTTGCCGTCGGCGGGCAGCCAGATGGCTCCGACGAGGTCGTCGACCCGCATCACCGGATAGTGCTGGAGAGCCTGTGCAGCCGTCAGCAGTTCGCAGTCGAGGTCGAAGGCCGCGGCGCTGGCGGCGGTGCGGCGCAACTGGGTCATCCTGGCCTCGGTGCGCGCGACCGTCACCCCGCCGCACTGCTTGTAGCCCGCGGTCAGTCCCGTCTCGGCCTCGAGTTCGGTGTAGAGCTTCGTGGAGTACTGCACGAGCCGGGTGCCACTCTCGGATGCGCGCAGTTGCCCGACCAGGCCGGCCGCGTGCCAGGTGGTGCCGGACGACAGTTGGCCCTGTTCGAGCAGCACCACGTCGGTGTAGCCGAGTTTGGTGAGGTGGTAGGCCACGCTGGTACCGATCACGCCGCCGCCGATGATGACGACGTGCGCGCGGTCGGGAAATCTGCGGGCGGGCGAAGCAGGGGTGGGCAATGTATCAGTCGGCATGAATGTCCCTCGTTAGTCCGATGCCTGCGCATCGTCGAGCAATCGGTTGAAGTCGGGTCCCTTGAATTCGGCGACGGCACCCTCGTAGCGCTCCATGCCCCATCCCCAGAAGTCGAAGTCCAGTGGGCTCGAGCCGTTCTGGATGCAGCCCCACAACGTCCAGCCGTACATCCCGACGATGCCCTGCAACCGGGCGCGGGCGATCTTGTGCCGCAGTCGGCGGCCGAAGTAGGCGGTCACCAGTTCCTCGCGCTGGTCGGCGGACAGCTGACACTCGCACGACGTGTTGCCCAGTTCGAAGCACGGGTCGTTGTTGCCGGAGTACTCGTAGTCGATCAGCCAAACGCGGTCGTCGTCCTCGACGAAGTTGGCGGCCAGCAGGTCGTTGTTGCACGGCACGGTCGTCCGGTCGGCCGCCAGCACCCGCCGCACGCTCTCGAACTGCTCGGCGAAGTCCAGGTAGTCGACCGGCATCCGGAAGCCGTTGTCCTGCACTACCTTCAGATACGCGGGCTGCTTGGCGAACATGTCGAAGGTGCCACGAAACCGCGGTCCCGAATGCAGCGTGCGCATCGCGGCGGCCGCCTTGGGGATGACCTCCGGTCGTTGAAAGTCGTCGTTGGACAACGTCTTGCCGTCGAGGAATCCGAGAAGCAGAATCCCGAGATCGGGGCGGTAGTCGATGACGGGGGCGCCCACCCCTGCCTCGGCGGCGGCACGGGAGTTGTAGTGCTCCTGATCGCGGTCGATGCCGAGCAGGTTCGACGAGGTGTCGCAGCACCGCGCCACGTAAACCCCTGCCGCAGTAGTGACCTTGACGTTGCGGTTGGTCAGCCCACCGGACAGATTCTCGAGCCGACGCTGCCGCCCGGCCAGCGCAGGCAGCTCGTCGAGCATGGCATCGAGTTGAGCGTCGGTGAGCGAGAACGACACCGACGTCAGTCCGCGTCGCTGCTCAGGGCGCGTCTGAGCATGTGCATCGCGACGGTGGTCGACCGCTCCCTGACGTCGGACCGGTCGCCAGGCAGCCGCAGGGTCCGAGTCGACTTCGTGCCGTCGCCCAGCATGACGCAGAAACAGACCGTCCCGACCGGCTTGTCCGCCGTTCCCCCATCGGGACCGGCGATCCCGGTGGTCGCCACTGCGGTGTCGGCGCCGAAGCGTCGCAACGCCCCGGCGGCCATGGCCTCGGCGACCGGCTCCGACACCGCCCCGTGGGTCTCCAGGAGTTGCGGGTCGACCCCGAGCAGGTCCACCTTGGCCTCGTTCGAATAGGACACCACCCCGCCCGCGACGTAGCCCGACGATCCAGGCCGGTCGGTCAGCCGCGCCGCGACCATCCCGGCGGTGCACGACTCCGCGGTCGCGATGGTCCGGCCCGTGAGCAGGGCTGCGATCTGTTCGTCGATCAGGGCGCCGTCGGTGGAGAACAGTTCCTTGGCGTGGTTTTCCCGCAGCAGCGCAACCAGGTCGGTGTAGACGTCGGCGGCGTCGGGCTCGTACCGCGTGACGATCTCCAGCTCGCCCCGGCGCAGGCAGGTGGTGATCTCGAGGCGCTCGAAGTCGCGAATGCTCTGCTCTGCGTTCCGCAGCGTCTCGGCCAGCCCGGACTCCGGCAGGCCGAACATCCTGATGGTGTCCTGCCGGTACACGGTCCTGCCCGCGATCGCCCGCTGCACGGCCGCCGTCTCCACGGCCCGTGGCCACATCGGCTGCAGTTCCCGTGGCGGGCCAGGCAATACGACGACCGTCGGCGTGCCGGGCACCACCACGCCAGGTGCGGTGCCGACGGGGGTGAGGATGTCGGCGCCGACCGGAACCATGGCCTGTTTGCGATTGGCCGCCAGCACGGATTCGAAGTCCACGCCGCCGCGGCCCTGCATCATCGCCTTGAGGATGTTGGCGATCGTCTGCTCGAGTTCGGCGTCCAACGCCAGCTCGCTGCCGCTGAAGCGCGCGACGGTCGCGACGGTCACGTCGTCGGCGGTCGGGCCAAGCCCACCGCTGGTGACGATGAGGTCGACGCCCTCGGACGCCAGGAATCGGAGTTGGGCCTCGATGTCCTTGGGGCGGTCGCCGCAGATCGTGATGTGGGCGAGTTCGACGCCCAGTTCGAGCAGCCGGTCGGCCAGCCACGGGCCGTTTCGGTCCTGCACCCGTCCCGTGAGAACCTCGGTTCCGGTAACGACGATGCCCGCGCGTGCGCTCACGGGTATGACCCTACGACGCCCGCGATCGGGCGGTGCAGACCCGTAGTCGCGTTCCGTTCAGCGTTCGGCAACGTCGGCGGGCTATGTTCGGCGGCCGTGACGAGCACTGTCGTGGCCCTGCCCCAGGTCATGGACCCGATGTACTGGTTGGGTGATGGCGGGCTGTTCGCGTCCGCAGTGCTGCCCGGCGTGATGCTCATCATCTTCATCGAGATCGGCATGCTGTTTCCCTTCCTGCCCGGTGACACCCTGCTGTTCACCGCCGGTCTGATTGCCGCGCAACCGAATGCGCCGGTGGACGTCTGGGAGGTCGGGCCCTGCGCCGCGGTGGCGGCAGTGATCGGCGGTCAGGTGGGATACCTGATCGGCCACCGACTGGGACCCGCGCTGTTCAAGAAGGAGGACGCGCGGATCTTCAAGAAGCACTACCTGACCTCGTCGCACGAGTTCTTCTCCAAGCACGGCCGCAAGGCCATCGTGATCGGGCACTTCGTCGGGGTGGTGCGCACCTTCGTGCCGGTCATCGCCGGAGCGTCGGGGATGCGCTACCGCGTGTTCCTCGCCTACGACGTCATCGGCGCCATCGCGTGGGGCGTGGGCCTCACCGTGGTGGGCTACCACCTTGGCACAGTGCCGTTCGTCAACGCCCATCTCGAGCTGATGGTCCTGGCCATCGCGTTCGCGTCGATCCTCCCGGTGGCCGCTTCGGTGTTGCGGGCCTTGGTACTCAACCGCCGCACGGCAGGCACCGAGGACGTGCAGGCCGAGGAGGCGAGGAGGCGAGAGGCCGAGGAGGCCGGCGAAACGACGCGCGGCTGACGTGACCGGACTCCGTCAGTTCGGCTGCAGATCGGTGAGGGCTGATCCGGTCGCAGGATCGAAGGGCACCGATTCGTGGTCGTGCACGACCAGCCAGCGGTCGTCGAATCGCTTGCACACCAACGTTGCTCGTACGGCCATGCTGACCTCCGTGCCGTCGTTGAGCCTGCCTGCGACGTGGTAGACGAACGCGCAGTACCCGAGTGCGCCGTCGGCGTCGACGTGCAGGTCGTGCACCGTGTAACGCGGTCCGTCGCGGTATCCGTCGAACCAGGCGTTCATCTGCTTGTCGACGGCGTCGCTGCCCACCGATGACAAGGCCCCAAGGACGCCGTAGGCCAACACCCCTGGGTGCTGGCGGGCCGTGAGGGTCTTGGCGTCGCGCGCCGCGACCGCCCTGACGCGCTCGTCGATGAAGTCGTGGAGTTCGTCGATGGCCGTGGGCACGAGTGCCTCCTCTGGAGTAGTCGTTCGTTCTGGAGTATGGACCTGCGGCGGCGGCGGAACTCACCGCGGGAGTCGCATCGCGGCGGTAGTCTCGCCTCCCACGATGGGAGTCTCGATAGCGGTCATCACCGCCTGCAGCGGCTTCCTGCTCGCCGTGCTGTGGATGGATCTCATCTTCGACGTCCAGGTGCTCGCCCACCGGGGCGTCGCCGAACTGCCGGAGTCAGTCCTGGCATCCATCGCCGGTTACTACCACCGGGCGACGACGACGTCGCGCCCGATGAGCCACCTCATCGCGGCCGTGATGGCGGTCCTGCTGGTCACCCTTGGTCTTCGGGTGGTCGCCGGTCGCGATCCGCTGTGGCTGGTCCTGGTCTCGGTGCCGCTCGCCGTCGCGCCGGTCTTGCTCGCGCTGCTGCACACCGTGCCCAACGCCGTCCGCCTCGGCCGGGGCGACGGATCATCTGCCGAACAGTCGCGGCGTGCGCGCGCGATCTGCGCCGATCACGTGCTGTGCGTCGCCTGCCAGGTGGTGTTCGTGGGAATCTGGCTCGTTCTCGCCGCTACTTGAGCCAGCCCTTGATCGTGTTGGGGTCGCGTGAGTACTGCTCCATGAGGTCGTCCTGGAAACGCGAACCGCCACTGATCACGTCGTTGCCCTGCCAGATCACCCGCACGCGCGAGATGCCGCGGAGGTAGACGTCGACGCGTTCGACCTCGCGGCGGTGCCAGCCCGCTGCCTCGGTGGCCTGCGCAAGCGCGGTCCGCTCGTCGATTGCCGTCATTGATGAACTCCTCGCCGTGACGTTCTGCCGCCACCATTGTCCCCGGCGTCGAACGCAGTGTTGTCGGCAACCCCGACTTTCAGGAAGCGTCCAGTCGCCGTCCGTATCTTCGCTGCGGTGCTTTCCCGACCCAACCCCCTTGTTCGTACGTACGTTCCGGTAGTCCTGACGGTGGCACTCGTCGTGTACGCGGCGGTCTACGTGCGGTGGCCGGATCTGTTCGGACAGGTCGATCTGCTCGTCTACCGGTTCGGCGCAGGTCGGGTGCTGTCCGGCCAGGACCTCTACTCGACCGGTCTGACCGGGAATCCGCACACGCTGCTCTTCGACTACACCCCGTTCGCGGCCTTGTGCTTCCTGCCGTTGACCCTGGTTACGACGCTGACCGCCCAGATCCTGGGTCTGGTGGTCAACGTCGGACTGGTGGCGTATTCGGTCCTGCGCATGCTCGGCCGTCTCGGCATGACCGCCGCGACGGGCCTGTGGAGCCTGTTCGCCCTGCTCGTCGGCCTGGTGGCATGGCTCGAACCGATCAGGTTGTCGCTGCAACTCGGACAGGTCAACGTGGTGATCCTGGCCGTGGTGGTGGCCGACCTGATGGGACCTAAGGGGCGCAAGTGGGCCGGTGTGGGCATCGGCCTGGTCGCCGGCGTGAAGCTCACCCCGGCGTTGTTCATCGTCTTTCTGTTCCTCATCGGCCGGACGCGGGCCGCGCTGGTCGCGGCGTCCACCTTCGTGGTCACCGTCGTCGCAGGATTCGTGCTGTTGCCAACGGACTCGACGTACTTTTGGTTGCAGCGGGGATTCGACGACGTGGCGCGGATCTCCAGTGACCCCGTGGCCAATACCAGCCTGAGTGGCTTGTTCACCCGTCTGCACTGGCCGGCGGAGGCGGCGACCGCGACGGCCATCGTCCTTGCCGTCGTCGCATTGGTGATCGCGGCGCTGGCGTGGCGGCGCGGTCACCCCGTGCTTGGCGTGGCGATCGTCGGCATGGCTTCCGACGCCGTATCGCCGTTCAGTTGGAGCCATCACTGGGTGTGGTTCGCGCCGTTGGTGGTTCACCTCGGCCACCGCGCGCATGCCCTCGGCAGCCGGTGGTCGTTGACGGCGCTGTGCGCGTTCTGGGTGACGTTCGCGGGTTGGTTCGTCTCCGTCGGCGGCGGCACGCCCGAGGCGGGCTTGCTGTCGATACGGCTCGGCGGGAGGTGGGACGTGTGGCTGCCCGCGGCGTATCTGCTGGCGTTCGTGGCGGTACTGGTGGCGACGGCGTGGTGGCTTCGCGCGGTACGGCGGGATGCGGTACGGCGGGATGCGGAATGGGATTACGTGACCGGCACCACCACGGGCGGCGTGTTGTACCCGCTCACCCGCACCCAGTTGGCGGTGACCAGCGGGCTCGGCACCACCGCGTCGAGTTCGGTGGTCTCGCCGGGGAAGACCGTCACGTAGTTGTCCGAGTACTCGATGGGCAGGATCTCGTCGCCGTCGCGGGTGGCGGTGACCTCCGCCCGTTCGAAGAACGCGACCTTGTTCGTGGTGTTTTGCAACCGAATGTGGACGAGGTGCTGTCCGGCGCCGTTGCTGGTGCGGGTCGCGGTGACCGCGAGTGGCACCTTGGCCATGTAGTTGAGGGCGGTCATGTCGGCCCAAGTCGCCTGATTCGACTGGAAGGCGAAGTCCCCATTGGGATCTCCGACGTCGTCGTTCCGCTGCGACTGCCAGTAGACGTTGTTGGCCACGACGTCCCCGCCTGCGTCGAGGAGCTCGCAGCGCACGAAGAACACCCGCGAGTCCCAGACCGTCCGTGGCAGTGTCATGGCAGGCGCGGCGGCACCGGAGGGTACGGTCAGCGCCGGTGACGTCCGGTCGTCGCGCACCCGGCCCTGCAGGTCGTACACCCTGACGCGGACCTTGAGATCGGTTGCGGTGCTAGGAGTCTGGTTGACCACGCTGACATTGGCCTGGCTGTGGTCACCCGTCGCATAGGAGTCGAACACCACCGACAGCGGTCGTAGTCCCTTCTTGGCGCCGAAGTACGCCCCGCCGGGTCGCAGGTAGTAGTCGAAGATGTTGCCGAAGAACGACGGCCAGTGGCTGTTCAGCATCCAGTAGATCGTCATCTTGTGGCCCGCCCAACCGAGCGCGGCGAACGACTCGAACTGCGCGCGGGTCGACTCGTAGTGGGCGAGTTGGGCCTTGCGGGCGAACTCCTCGGCACCCGTCGAGGGGCCGTATCGCCGGTTGATCACGCGCCGGATGCTGTCCAACACGGCGTTGCCGTCGTTGGATCCGGCGTGGAAGTACCACGTGTCGTTGATCGGCCACAGCTTGTCGGGCGGAATGAACTTGGTCAGGCTTGCGAACGGCGGGATGTGTTCGTTGTCGCCCTGCTCGGCCGACGCGCCGCGCGCCGCCCGATAGCGCCCGCTGAACCAGTAGGTCGGCGGGCGCCAGGTGTACGGCCCCGCCATCTGGATGCCGTCCCACAGCCGCCCGCCGTCGGCGCTCCTGGTGTAAGACGACACGGTGTCCACTACGGCGTTCTGCCAGTGCAGGTCTCGCAGGATGCCGTGATACTTGTCCAGCACGTCGGGTGGCGGCCTGCCGTCGCTCGCGTTGGCCCACACGAACGCCGACGCGTGCGAGCGCAGCATCGAGATCTGCGACCGCATGCTGTCCTGGGCGACGCGCAGGTCCTCGGAATCCCACTGCGGCCACTTCTCCCACTGGTTGCAGCACATCCAGCCGACCATGAGCGGGATGCCGAGTTCGTCGGCCTGTTCGACGAACCGTTCGGCGGGAATCTTGCTTTCCAGCCGCAACATGTTCAGGCCCATGTCGCGGGTGTAGGCCAGGATCGCGTCGTCGCGGTCGGGGTCGTTGCGGTAGAGCAGGTCGGGCGTGTACGTCGCGCCCCGGACGAGGAAGTCGCGGCCGTTGACCTTGAGGTAGAAGCTGCCGCCGTCGCCCAGTTCGGGGAAGCGCTCGTCGTCGTCGCGGAACTGCGAGACGGTGCGCACGCCGAAGCGTTGAGTGGCCACGTCGATGGGCCGGTCGAACTGCAGGAACTCCAGCCGCAAATCGTAGAGGTTCGGTGTCCCCATCGTGTACGGCCACCACAGGTCGGGATGGTCGAGCACCAGCGCGCTGAAATTCGTTGGCGCGAAGGTTACCTCGCGCTGCTCCCCTGGCCCGAGAGTGACGGGTTGATCGACCCGCACCTCCGGCTTGTTCGGCCTGCTGATCGTGGCGCGCAGGACGCCACGAACGCGGTCGGCGGAGAAGTTGCGCAGACCCGTGCGGATGGTCAGCCGTGCGGTGTCCGTGCTCGGCAGGGGTAGCTCGGTATTCACCGCCGAGTCGCCGATGGCCACCACACCGGACGTGCGCAGGTACACGGGTTTCCAGATGCCTGCATTGCGGTCGGCCACGAACGAGTTGCCGTTGGCGGGATTCTTCTTCTGCCCTTGGTATCCGAGGTAGTTCCAGTTGATCCAGTCGAACCAGCTGTCGGCGAGCTCCACGCCGTCGACGTCCTGCATCGCCCGCTCGGGCGTGACCTTGACGGCCAGCGTGTTGGCCTGCCCCGGCTTGATCCACGGCGTCACGTCGAGCTCGTGGTCGGCGTACATACCGACCACCTGGGTGGCGTTGGCGACCCGGTGACCGTTCAGCCAGATCTCGGCGCGGTAGTTGATCCCGGGGAAGTCCAATTGGTAGGTGGCATGCCCTGCGGGCGCGGTGAAGGTGGTGCGGTACCACCACTCCTGCTCGTAGAGGTCCTGTGGCACCTCGGTGAGCAGATTGGTGCCGTAGTAGAGATTCGGGTATGTGCCGTCGTCCTCGAGCGTCTGCAGCACTGTCGAAGGCATTCGTCGCACCTCGTGCCAGCCCTTGCCCTCGTATCCGGCACGCGACACGGTCGATCCCGGCGCCGTCACGTCGCGTGCCGACGCCAGTTGCCAGCCCGAGGACAGCTCGGTGACGCCAACCGGCGGCTCGGGCGGATGTGCGAATCGTGGGAGGTCGCCAGCGCTGACCAGCAGCAGGAGAAGCGAGACCACGATGCCCAGAACGGCGGTTCGGCGCAGCTCGGGCGCTATGGTGCCACTCCCTCCGGTCCAGGTGACGCATCAATTACGAGATGCACGACGTCGGACCATTGTGCATGGCCCGGCGGGGAGGTTCAGCGCACGCCGGTAATGCCGCTGATCACGCGGTCGCACACCGCGTACATCTGCTGCAGCGCCTCGTCGGCGTCGGCGGCCCGGGACACGAACAGGGCCGCCTCGTCGAGGGCGCCCAGCAGGACGTGCGCGGTGGCGCGCAACGGCTGCTCGGGGATGACGCCGTCGGCCATGGCTTGACCCAACATGGCCTCGATCACCCCGAGTCCGTACTTCATGCCGACCTCGCGCCAGCGATCCCAGCCCAGTACCGCCGGGGCGTCGATCAGCACGATCCGTTGCACGTCGGGCGACGAGCACTCGTCGAGGAACAGCCGGGCGCCCACGCGCATCGCCGCCAATTGGTCGGCGGGTCCGGCCGCCACGATGCGGGTGGTGATCCTGGTGACCAGCTCGCGTTCGACGTCTTCGTACACCGCGTCGAACAGTCCGGCCTTGTCCTTGAACTGGTGATAGAGCGCACCCCGCGTCACCCCGGCGGCTTCGACGATCGCCTGCGTCGACACCGCGGCGTACCCGTCCGTCGAGAAGAGGTGCCTGCCCGCCTCGAGCAGTCGCGCCCTGGTGGCGGCGGTGCGCTGCGCCTGCGTGCGGCGTGCCGCCGGCTCGTCGTTGACTTTCATACAGTCTGCACGTAACTTTCATACTGAGTGTTCGTAAGTTCAAACAGGAGGTTAGCCGAGATGCCGCAGGTGAGGTTGCAAAGAGCCACGATCGAGTACCGCGAGTTGGGTCCTGCCGACTCGACCCATCCCCCGGTGCTGTTCGTCCACGGCATCCTGGTCGACCATAGGCTGTGGCTCGAGGTGGCAGAAGAATTGGCGCGCAACGGGTTTCGATGCATCCTGCCGGACTGGCCACTCGGGTCGCACACGGTTCCGGTCGACGAAGGCGTGGATCTGACTCCCGACAGCGTGGCCGCCATGATCAACGAGTTCATGGTCGCGCAGGACCTGTTCGACGTCACCCTGGTCGGCAACGACACCGGCGGCGGCTTGTGCCAACTCCTCGTCGACGCCCAGCCGGACCGCGTGGGCCGGCTGGTGCTGACCAACTGCGACGCCTTCGACAAGTTCCCGCCGTTCCCGTTCGACGCGGTCTTCGCCATGCTGCGCGGGCCCAGGTCGATCCGCACCCTGATGAGCCTGATGAGGATCACCGCGCTGCGCCGCTCACCGCTCGGTTTCGGCCTGCTCTGCCGCGACCACGACGAGCTCACCGCGTCGTGGGTCGAACCGTCGATCCAGGATCCGCGGATCGCCGGCAACCTGGCCACGCTCCTGCGCGCGGTGGCCAAGACGGACCTCACCGACGTGGCGACGCGGCTCCCTCGTTTCACCAAACCGGTCACCGTGGTGTGGGGACAACGCGACCGCTGCTTCACGCCGTCGCTGGGACGCCGGCTGGTGGCACTCTTCCCGAACGGCGCGCTGATCGAGGTTCCCGACGCCCGCACGTTCGTCGCGCTCGACGCGCCGCGAGCGGTCGTCGACGCGATCGCGACAGTGGGCGCCCGTACCTAGAAGCGGTCGCGCCTTAGAACAGATCCTTGTGGGGGACGTCGGTCACCAGACCGCCGTCCACCACGAACTCGCTGCCGGTGGCGAACGACGACTCGTCGCTGGCGAGGAACACCACGAACGTTGCCACCTCGTCGACGTGACCCGGGCGACCGAGTGGCGAGGTGACCATGTCGTCCGGGAAGTGCTTGGTCATCGGCGTTCGGATGAAGCCGGGATGCAGTGAGTTGACCCGGATCTGGTGCTTGCCGAGTTCGATCGCCGCGGACTTGGACAGGCCGCGCACCGCCCACTTCGTCGCCACGTACGGGTGCACCATCGGGGCGCCACGCAGGCCCTCGATCGACGAGACGTTGACGATGGACCCACCGCCTGCGGTCTTCATCGCCCCGACGCAGGCCTGCATGCCGAGGAAGGTGCCGGTCAGGTTGACGTCAATCACCTTCTGCCACTTGGCCATGTCGAACTTGCCGATTTGACCCAACGCCACGATGCCCGCGTTGTTCACCAGCACGTTGAGCTTGCCGAACTCCGTCACCGCCGTCGCCACGGCAGCGTCCCACTGGTCGGCTTCGGTGACGTCGAGGTGGACGTAGCGCGCAGCGTCACCGAGTTCGTCGGCCAGTGCCTTGCCCTCGTCGTCGAGGATGTCGCCGACTACCACTTTCGCGCCCTCGGCAACCAACATCTTGGCGTGTGCGGCACCCATACCCCGTGCGCCGCCGCTGATCAGTGCAACCTTTTCGTCCACGCGTCCCATGACGGGTCAGGCTACCGTACCCAGTGCAAGAATTAGAACCTGTTCCAATTCTGCGGGCGAACACCCATACTGCGATGGCATCGGTCGGGAGGAGACACAGCATGGCGATCCGCGTCGCGCTCATCGGCACCGGGAACTGCGGCAGCCTCGCGCTGAAGCAACTCATCAACGACGCCCGCTTCGACCTGGCCGGGGTCTGGGTGTCCTCGGATGCCAAGGTGGGCAAGGACGCCGGTGAACTCGCCGGCCTGAACGTCTCGACCGGCATCTTGGCGACCAGCGACCTGGATGCCATCGTCGCCGCCAAGCCGGAGTGCGTCGTCTACTGCGCGATGGGTGACGTCCGACTGCCGGATGCGATGGCCGACATCCGGCTGTTGCTCGGTGCGGGCATCAACGTGGTCGGCTCGGCGCCTGGCGTGTTGCAGTACCCGTGGCAGGTCATCCCCGACAAGTACATCGAACGCGTCGAAGAGGCTGCGCGAGAAGGCGATTCGAGTGTCTTCATCACGGGCGTCGATCCAGGCTTCGCGACCGATCTGCTGCCGTTCGCCCTGGCGGGCACCTGCCAGACCATCGAGCAGGTGCGCACCATGGAGATCGCGGACTACGCCACCTACGACGGCGTGACCGTGATGTTCGACGTGATGGGCTTCGGCAATGCGATCGGCGACTTTCCCATGCTGTTTCAGCCGGGCGTGCTGAGCATCGCCTGGGGCACCGCGATCAGGCAGCTCGCCGCGGGCCTTGGCGTCGAGGTCGACGAGATCAGGGACTCCGTCGAACAGGAGCCAGCTCCCGAGGACCTGGACGTCGCCGCCGGCCGCATCGCCAAGGGAACCGTTGCGGCGCTGCGCTTCCAGATCGAGGGTATGGTCAAGGGCAAGCCGGTCATCGTCGTCGAGCACGTCACCCGGCTTCGTGCCGACCTCCGTCCGGACTGGGCGCAACCCGCACACCCCGGCGGTTCGTACCGTGTCGAGATCACCGGTGAGCCCTCGTACGTCGTCGACATCATTCCCACCAGCCGCAACGGCGGCGCCCCCTACGCGGCCATCCTCGCGGCGGCGGCCCGGATCGTGAACTCGATTCCCGACGTGGTGGCGACTGCCCCGGGGATCCGGACCACGCTGGACCTGCCGCTGGTCACCGGCAAGGGCCTCTACGCCAACGCTGATCGCTAACGGGCCGCTGCGCGAGAGACGTTGGCCCACTCCAGTTTCACGAGGGTGCCCTGGTCGGACGTCTCGATCGTGCTCCGGTCCGACAGCGCCTCCATGAGCGGAATGCCGCGACCACGACGCCGCCGTTGCGGTTGCTCGGGGTCTCGCCACGCTCCCCTGTCGGACACCACGACCGTGATCGTCGACTCGACCGTGTCATGCCACGCCTGAAGGTCCATCGTGCCCGCGCTTGCCGCGTCGAGATAGGCGAACTCGGCACAGTTCGCGAGCGCCTCGTTGATCGCGAGCACTAGATCGCTCGACCGCATCACGTCGAGATCGAAGTAGTCCCGCAGCCACGCGGCGAACTCGTCACGGGTATGGGCGGCAGTCTGGGCATCCGCCACGACGCCGACGCGCTCGAAGCGCTCGGCGTTGTCGACGCCCGCGGATGACATTGAATCGATCATGGCAGCTAGTGCGTACCCGGTCGAACCACGGCGTAAGCGTGTCTATCCGCGAAGTGAAGCGAGCGCTTCCTCGAGCGTGGCGTAGAGCGGAACGATGTCGGCGATTCCGACCAGTTTCAGCGGCCGACTGGTCGCCGGACCCTCGGCCACGATGCAGAGCCGAGTGTCGGACCCCGCCTCGTCGTGCGCTGCGACCAGGACACCCATTCCCGCCGACGCCAGGAACTCGACATCGGTCAAGTCCACGACGACGCCCCTCGGCTTCCTGGCAAGGGCAGCGCGCAGAACTTCCTCGAATTGCGGCGCGGTCAGCAGGTCGACTACGCCAGAAGCGGACACGATGGCCACGTCATCGACCGAGTGCTCGCTCACCACGCACGTCGATGCCGATGCGGGGATTGCGCTGTCGGTCGCTGCTTCGCGTTCTTCGTCCAAGGCCCATCTTCCCTGTATGGCCGCATTCGCTGGATGCGAGACGGCGCCGTTCTCGTGCTTGCGCAGGCCTCTGGCTGAACCTGGCAAGTACGAAACTGCCCTTAGTGAACCTATCCGATGCGGCCGTCGCCGCGCGGGTCGGCCGTCGCGGTGCGGTAGGAGAAGGCAAACTTGGTACCAGCCCCTTGCCCGCCCGTCAGGAGTGACCATGGACCCCGAGACGCCATTCGCGCGCCAACTGGCGGAGATCGCGTCGGACGGGGCGGGTCCACGGGTCGGCGCCTTCTTCGATCTAGACGGCACGCTGGTCTCCGGGTTCACCGCGACGGCGCACGCTGGGCACCGCATCCGGCACCGGCAGGCCCAGGTCGGCGAGGTCCTCGGCGTGATCGAGGCGTCGCTGCGATACCGATTGGGACGCATGGAGTTCGGCCGCCTCGTCGTGCGCGCCGCCGGTTATCTCCGCGGCGAGTCACTTGACGAGCTGGACGAGCTTGGGGAGTCGCTGTTCCGCCGTCACATCGAGTCGCGGGTGTTCGCGTCCATGCGCGACGTGGTCCGCGCACACCAGGACCGCGGGCACACCGTCGTGCTGAGCTCGTCGGCGCTGACCATTCACGCCGAGCCGGTGGCCCGCTACCTGGGCATCACCAACGTCGTGTGCAACCACTTCGAGGTCGACGATCACAGACGGCTGACCGGCGGAATCGTGCGGCCGATCGTGTGGGGTACCCGCAAAGCCCAGGCCGTCGAAGGCTTCGCCACCAGCAACGACGTCGACCTGCAGAACAGCTACTTTTACGCCGATGGCAACGAGGACATCCCCTCGATGCTGGCAGTCGGTCGGCCGCGGCCGGTGAACCCGCGGTCGGGGCTGGCCGCGGAAGCCGCCCGGCGCGGTTGGCCCGTCCTGCTCGTCACTGGCTCGGAGCGTCGGATGCCCGTGTTCTCGCTGCGGAGGCTCGTTGGGCCGCGATGATCGCGCGCACCGTGCGGCGACACCGGCCGCATTCCGAGCCCGCGCCGCAGGCCTGGGCCACCTCCTTGGAGGTCGAAGCGCCTGCTGCCACGGCGTGGGCGACCGACTGATTGGTGACGCCCGCGCACAGGCACACGTACATCAGCGATCGCCCGTTCGGTCCGCCTCTTGGACCCGGATCATCCGCCGGAACCTGCCGACGAAGACGGGTGGGTACGCGCCGATCCCCGCCTTCTGCAGCCATTCGGCGGCCAGAGCCGAGTGGCGCAACCAGTGCCGAGCGTGGGCCTCGTCGTCGATCTGCAACAGCAGCATGACCTCGCGCGGGTCGTCGAACGCACTGAACATCAGGACCTTGCGGATGCCCGCGACGCGCAGTTCGTCGATCGTCTCGCGAACGTGACCGACGAGATTCGGCACGTCATCGACCGAGGTCACCACTGACACCATTACCTCGGGCGCCGCGGGCCCTGAGCCTTCGGTGTCCTCGGCGACGACGAGTCGCTCGACCTCCTCGCCCGCGAACACCGCGGGGATGTCGTCGACTCCGACCGCGTCGAACCAGTCGAAGAAGACCCGCGAGCGGAGCAGTTCCAGCACGGGTTCACGGGAGTGGATGGCAATTATGACCAGCACCCGCCCCGGATCCGTGGTCGACGCGTACACCAGCACGTGGTGCGCGCCCAACTGGCGGAGCGAGTCCTGCCTGCGTTCCAGCAGGGGCCCCACCCGCTCGGAGTCCGGCACGCGGTAGTCGGACGCGAGGACCAGCGAGTGGTTCAGCCAATGCGTCTGGTTCAGCCAAAGCGTCAACGTCCACGTCCTTCGCGCGCGTCAGTCGCGTGTGCGAAAGACGGTAAGGCGGTTCTCGCGCACTGTCGAGTACCGTACTAAACTAGAACACGTTTCAATTTCACTCATCTCGCTGACGCCCCCATCCAAGGAGCAGCCATGCATACCGCCCTTTGTGACCAGCTTGGCATCGAGTTCCCGATCTTCGCCTTCACGCACTGCCGTGACGTCGTGGTGGCCGTTAGCAAGGCCGGGGGCTTCGGCGTGCTCGGCGCGGTCGGCTTCACCCCTGAACAGCTCGAGATCGAGCTCAACTGGATCGACGCGAACATCGGCGACCACCACTACGGCGTCGACATCGTGATCCCGAACAAGTACGAGGGCATGGATTCGAACCTGTCCGCCGACGAGCTGGGGAAGATGCTGGCCGACATGGTGCCACAGGAGCACCTCGACTTCGCCCGCAAGATCCTCACCGATCACGGAGTGCCGCTGTCCGAGGAGGACAACGAGAGCACGATGCGACTGCTCGGTTGGACCGAGGCGACCGCCACCCCTCAGGTGGAGGTGGCGCTCAAGCATCCGAAGATGACGCTGATCGCCAACGCGCTCGGCACCCCGCCCGTCGAAATGATCGAGCACATCCACGCCGAGGGCCGAAAGGTCGCCGCGCTGTGCGGCTCGCCGAGTCAGGCGCGCAAGCACGCCGATGCGGGCGTCGACATCGTCATCGCCCAGGGCGGCGAGGCCGGCGGGCACTCCGGCGAGGTCGGTTCGATCGTGCTGTGGCCGCAGGTGGTCAAGGAGGTCGCGCCCGTCCCGGTGCTCGCCGCGGGCGGCATCGGCAGCGGACAGCAGATCGCCGCGGCGCTGGCGCTCGGCGCGCAGGGCGCGTGGACGGGCTCGCAGTGGCTCATGGTCGAGGAGGCCGAGAACACGCCGGTGCAGCAGGCCGCCTACGTGAAGGCGGGCAGCCGCGACACGGTGCGGAGCCGTTCGTTCACCGGCAAGCCGGCCCGGATGCTGCGCAACGACTGGACGGAGGCCTGGGAGAACCCGGACAACCCGAAGCCGCTCGGCATGCCGCTGCAGTTCATGGTTTCCGGACTCGCGGTTTCCGCGACGCACAAGTACCCCAACGAGACGGTCGACGTTGCATTCAACCCGGTCGGCCAGGTCGTCGGGCAGTTCACCAAGGTGGAGAAGACCTCTGCGGTCATCGAGCGGTGGGTCCAGGAGTACCTGGAGGCCACCAACACACTGAACGAGCTGAACGAGGCGGCTTCGGTTTAGCTCACTTCTTCACCGCCACGGTGTTGAGGTCGATGTCGCTGAACAGCGGCGAAATGCCGACGTTGGTCACCCTCGTGCCGACCACCTCCGGGTCGTTCTCGTGCAGTGTCGGCAGGACTGGCCAGGCGGTCGTCTGGATCTCGTTGGCGATGTCGACGAACTTCTTGGCGGTAACCGCCGACTCCTCTGTCGACGACGACAGTTCCTGTAGCTGCTTGGAGACCTTCGGATCGAAATACTTCGCCACGTTGTTCGAGCCCCAGCTGGCGCCGTCGTCGTCGGGGCCAAACAGAGGCACGACCACAGACGCCGCCGTGGGCCAGTCGAAGCACCATCCGCCGGACGGGTCGATGTCCCAACCCTCCGCTGCGTCGACAACGGTGGAGAGCTCCTCGTCGGGATGACGGTCGAGGACCACCTCGAGGCCGGCCGCCTTGACGTTGGCTTCGATCTGGGCGATCTCTTTGGCGAAGGCCGCGCTCGGCGAATCGCTGACTGCCATGTGGAGCGGTGGGACGACCTTGCCCTCGAGCAACTTCTTCGCCCCTTCCGGGTCGCCGGTGGGCTTCAGCCCGAGATCGACTGCGGCGTAACCCGGTACGTCCGGAGGTATTACCGAGTCGGCGACCGAGCCGAAGAGCTCACCGCCGTAGATATCTTGGATGCCCTGCCGGTCGATGGCGAGTGCTATCGCGCGGCGCACGTCGGGATCCTTGACCGTCTGCGTATTCATCGTGAGGTAGGAGACACATGGCCCCGGACCGTTGACGAATTGGGCCTCGACCGACGGTTCCTGCGCTCTCCCGAATTGCTCCACCGGCAGTACGCCGTTCAACGGCACTGCGAATGCGTCATTGCCCTCGCTCTTGATGAGTCGCTCAGTGGCCGCAGGAGGGTCCGCGTTCAATTCGAACTGGAAGCGATCGGGGTAGGCGGGCCGATTGGGATCGGTTGCGGCATCCCAATTCTCGTTGCGCACCAACGCAAGGGACGTACCGCGGTCGTAGTTCTCGATCTTGTAGGGCCCCGATGCGAACGGACGATCGGCGTAGGCCTCCTTCGTGTCCTTGTCCTTGGGCACCGGTGCGGTGTAGTTCAGCGCCATGATCCAATCCGCGTCGGGCTGGGCCCCGCTGAAGTGGAAGATCAGCGTCCTGTCATCGGGAGTCTCGACCGAAGTGAGGTCCTTCTCGGGCGTGGCATAGGGGCCGGCGAAATTCGTCTCGTTCTCGAGGAGATCCGGCATCCAGGTCGCACCGAGCGAGAACACGTCGCTGTCGAAGGAGCGCATGACGCCGTATTTGACGTCCTGCGCGGTGATCGGTCGGCCGTCCTCGTACTTGAGGCCTGCCCGCAGCCGGTAGGTCCACGTCCGCCTGTCGTCACTGGGAGTGCCGAGACTCTCGGCCAGGTCGGGTTGAATCGAAAGGTCCTCACCGGGCGTGTCCTTGATGAAGGTCAACGTCCGGTAGATGAGCCGACCGACGTCTGAGGAGTTGACTCGGTAGTTGTTGGCCGGATCCAGCGAGTCGAAATCCGATTCTTGCAGGACGTACACCGTCCCGCCCTTGGCGGTCACGCCCTTGTCCTTGATGCGTAGCACCGAGGCCTCCGCGGATTGCGTGCCGGTGCCCGAAGGCTCGGGTTTATCACTGGATTTGTCATTCGACGAGCAACCGGTCGCCGCCAGTGCAACCGCGACCACCACTGAAAAACTCTTCAACCGATGTTTCATCGTGAACAGACCCCCCCGGGTTTCCTAGATCTTTGACAGCAAATGCGGAATTGCTACCAAACGATTACACAGCGATACCACAGAAGTGGATGGGGTGTATGGAAATCAACGGATCACCACGGGTTAAACTGCGGCGATCATTGCGACCCGCTACCGAAGCCAGCAACGTCGCTGGGGCTTGCCGTCGTCGTCGCATGTGTTTCGAGGTCACCTACAGGCGGGTTCAGCTAACTCGGGCAGCGCACCGTAGTCGCATCATCGGCACCGAAAGGGCGGTGGGCTATGTATGATGCTCTACATAATGGCGAGCCCACGGGAACGAATGATCATCTCGACCGCACTGCTGATCAGGGAGCGCGGCGCGCACTCGACCGCCATCTCCGACGTCCTCGAACACAGCGGCGCGCCGCGTGGTTCGGCCTACCATCACTTCCCCGGGGGGCGCACGCAGTTGCTCTGCGAGGCCGTCGACTATGCCGCCGAGTACACGGCTACGCGAATCGCCAAGGCGGACACCAGCGTCGCCGCCGTCGACGTGATCGTCGACGGTTTCCGCAGACTGCTCCTCGAGTCCGACTTCCGCGCTGGATGCCCGGTCGTCGCCGTCGCGGTGGAGGCCGACAACCCGCCGGTCATCGACCGCGCCGCGGCGGCGTTCGTGCGCTGGACTGACCTGATCGCGGCGAAGCTCGCCGACGACGGCGCCTCCACCGAACGCGCCGAGGAACTCGCGATGCTGTTGATGACGTCCATTGAGGGCGCGATCGTCGTCGCGCGCACCGCACGTGACGTCAAACCACTCGACCTCGTCCACCGACAGTTGCGCACCCTGGTGGCAGCCGAGACCGGAAAAGGAACTTCCCGATGAATTCCGAGCCCAAGCCTGACTGGCAGTCCACGGCCTGCATCCTCTGCGAATGCAACTGCGGCATAGTCGTTCAGCTCGAGGACCGCAGATTCGCGAAGATCCGCGGCGACAAGGACCACCCGGCGTCGCAGGGCTACACCTGCAACAAGGCGTTGCGCCTCGACCACTACCAGAACAGCGGTAACCGATTGACCTCGCCGCTGCGCAGGCGCCCCGACGGCACCTACGAGGAGATCGACTGGGACACCGCCATCACCGAGATCGCCGAGGGATTCGCGAAGGTCCGCGACGAGCACGGCGGCGACAAGATCTTCTACTACGGAGGCGGTGGACAGGGCAACCACCTCGGCGGCGCGTACGCCGGCGCGTTCCTCAAGGCGATCGGGTCGCGGTACCGGTCGAATGCCCTGGCGCAGGAGAAGACCGGCGAACACTGGGTGGACGCGCACTTCTACGGTGGCCATACCCGCGGCGAGTTCGAGCACGCCGAAGTGGCGGTGTTCATCGGCAAGAACCCGTGGATGTCGCAGAGCTTTCCCGGGCCAGGGTGGTGCTCAACGAGATCGCCAAGGATCCGGCGCGCTCGATGATCGTCATCGACCCGGTGATCACCGATACCGCGAAGCTCGCCGACTTCCACCTGCGAGTGCGGCCGGGCACCGATGCGTGGTGCCTCGCGGCGCTGGCCGCCGTACTGGTGCAGGACGAACTCTGCAACGAAGCCTTCCTGGCCGACCATGTCAACGGCGTGGACGCCGTTCGCGAGGTGCTGGCCGACGTGCCGGTCGGTGACTACGCGCAGTGCTGCGGCGTCGACGAGGAATTGCTGCGTGCCGCCGCACGCCGGATCGCCGGCGCGGCGAGCGTGTCCGTCTTCGAGGACCTCGGCATACAACAGGCGCCCAACAGCACGCTGTGCTCGTACCTGAACAAGCTGCTGTGGATCTTGACCGGAAACTTCGCCAAACGTGGTGGGCAGCATCTGCATTCGTCGTTCGCGCCGCTCTTCAGCGTGGGTGGGGTCGGACGGACGCCCGTCACGGGGGCGCCGATCATCGCCGGTCTGGTGCCGAGCAACGTCGTACCGCAGGAGATTCTGACCGACCACCCCGATCGGCAGCGGGCGATGATCGTCGAGAGCAGCAATCCCGCGCACTCGGTCGCCGACTCCGCCTCGGTGCGTGAGGCTCTGGAGTCTCTCGAACTGCTCGTCGTCATCGACGTCGCCATGACCGAGACGGCCCGGCTCGCCCACTACGTGCTGCCCGCCGCGAGCCAGTTCGAAAAGCCGGAGGCGACGTTCTTCAATCTCGAGTTCCCGCACAACACGTTTCACCTCCGCCATCCCCTGCTCGCTCCCCTACCGGGAACCCTGCCCGAACCGGAGATCTGGGCGAGGCTGGTTCGCGCACTCGGGGTCGTCGACGACGCCGAACTGACCCCGCTTCGCCGGGCCGCCACGGTTGGCCTCGACGCCTACGCGCAGGCCTTCCTCGCCGCCGTCAGCGCCAATCCGGGGCTGGGCCGGGTACTGCCCTACGTCCTGTACGAGACATTGGGGCCGACGCTGCCCGAGGGACTCGCGGGCGCGGCCGCGCTCTGGGGACTGGCTCAGAAGACCGCTATGGCGTATCCCGAAGCGGTGCAGCGCGCCGGTCACGCCGACGGCAACGCGCTGTTCGAGGCGATCCTGTCCGGCCGGTCGGGTGTGACGTTCACCGTGCACGAGTACGACGACGACTTCGCCCTGATCACCCACGCGGATCGCCGAATCGCGGTGGAGATGCCGGAAATGCTCGACGAGATCCGTGGGCTGCGCACCGCGCGCACCGCGCTCACCTCTGCGGAGTTCCCGATGGTGCTCTCCGCGGGAGAACGCCGCGCGTACACCGCGAACGACATTCTGCGGAATCCGACCTGGCGCAAGCGAGACGTCGACGGTGCGCTGCGGATCAGCCCGGAGGACGCGAGCTCCATCGGCCTCACCGATGGTGACCGCGCCCGGATAACCACCGCGGCGGGCAGCGCCGAGGCCACCGTCGAGGTCAGTGACGCCATGCTGGCCGGCCACGTGTCGTTGCCCAACGGGTACGGCGTGGACTACGTGGAGGCCGACGGCCGTTCCACCACACCGGGAGTCGCGCCCAACGCACTGACGTCGACGGAGTGGCGTGACGCATACGCGGGCACACCGTGGCACAAGCACGTGCCCGCGCGGGTCGAGGCCATCGCCGGCTAGCACTTCGTCTGTGTCGCCCGCCCGCCCGCCCGTCCGCACGCCCGCGAGCGTGCGTGTCTGCGGGTCGACACACCGCTGAAGCTCAGCATTTTGCGCACGCTCGCGATCGCGTGAAAACTCTTGTGTCACTGTGGTTTCAGGTGTCACATTTCGGGGTTGGCGTGTCAGTGTGTCGAACTAGTGTTCGACGTATGAGTTCTGGTGGGCATCCACAACGGGAAAGTCGAATGGATCCCCCCACCCCACCTGGACACCGGCCAACCCCGCATCAACGACTACCACCACCCCAACCGCATGCTCACCGACCCCGAGGACGAATAGGTCGCGGTCCACTCCCGGCTTAGTCGAACAGTCGCGCGGTGGCGCGCTGGAGAACCTGTGCGCGGCTGCGCTTGCCGTGATCGGCGGCGACGAAGTGATTGCCGATCGCCAGTGAGAATGCCAGCAGCGCACGGGCTTCCACGTCGTCGGCGTCATCGCAGAACGTAGCGATGAGCGCGCGAAGGTAGTCCATCCTGCGGTTGTCCACCCGGCGTAAGCGTTCGGCAACCGCGGCGTCGCTGCGCGACCAGTTCCGGACCGCCAGGTCGATGGGCAGCAGGGCGTCCGAGAACGTCAGCATGCCCGCCCTACCCGCCTTGGTGCGGGCGTCACCGCCCTCGCGCTCCACCCGCTCCAGAACCTCGTGGGTGCTCCGGCGTTCCCACGTGTCGAGCAGCGCCTCGAGAAACACGGGCCTGCTGTCGAACTGGTGATAGAAGCCGCCGCGCGTGACGCCGAGGGCCTGCGCGAGTGCGTCGACTCGAACGGCGTCCGGTCCGCCGTCGGCCAGCGCCGCCAATCCCGCGTCGATCCACGTCTCGCGCGTGGTCACTGTGGGTGCAGGCATCGATTCTCCTGAGGGCCGGCCGGTGCATTGACAATACGACGGCTTGAACCATACAGTTATGTATGGTTCAAGCAACGAGGCTTCCCATCACCGAACACACCCGCCAGCCGTGGCGAATTCACGAGATCGCCAACGACTTCCGGGTGCTGGACGTCTGGACACTGCCGACGCCCGGCGGTGCTGACGACTTCCCGCGCCTGGTCAAACTGATGCGGTCGTACGACGCGGAACGCTCGTCACCCGTGGTGCACGCGTTGTTCGCCGCCCGCTGGGCGCTCGGACGGATGTTCGGCCTCGACGGGTCGAACGACGGAATCGGTTCGCGGGTAGCCGGTCTGCGCGAGCGGCTGCCCGCTGACCTGGTGGACTCCTCGCTCGACGGCGTCACGACCGGACCGTTCACACCACTGTTCGTGACCGGCGACGAGGCCGCACTGGAGATCGCAAACCGCACCGTGCATGGCGTACTGCACCTCGGCTGGGTGCCCGACGGAAACGGCGGATACCGCGGTCAGATGGCCGTCCTCGTCAAGCCGAACGGAATGCTTGGCGCCGGGTATCTTTCGGCGATCGCGCCGTTGCGGCACCTCGTCGTCTATCCGACCATGCTCCGCCACATCGGGCAGCTCTGGCGGACCGCCGCCCGACAAGTCGAGGTTCCGCAGGACGTACGCCACCTGAGCACGCTGCCGCGCATCGACTATGCCGACGCATTCCTCGTCGACACGAGCGCGCATCCGGACTGGACGCCCCACCAGTGGGCCGTTGAAACGTTGGAGCAAGCGTCCGCGGCGACGCGCGCTCAGCTGCTCGCCGGCTGGTCGGCGCTCGGCCTGAGGAGCGCTGCCACCGAAGACTCCGTGTTGGGCTGGGACGTACGTCGCTGCAGCGACGACGCCGTCCTGTTGCGGAGGGACTCATGGATCGGAATGCCAGGCGAGCTGTTGTTCGCGCTACGTCAAGACGGGTTGCTCTTCTGCACGTTCATTCATCATCGGACGCCGGCCACCCGTGCGATCTGGGCGCCGGTTCAGCGACCGCACGTGCACATCGTGCGCGAGTTGCTCGACCGTGCCGCCCGCGACGCTAGGGCGTCGGCGGTAGCGGACTAGCCGGCGGACGGGCAGCCGGCGGTAGCGGACTAGCCCGGGCCAGCCGGCGGCAGGGAGCCGGCGCGGAGCCGGTGGCAGGGGGCCGGCCTGAGCGGGCGGCAGAGGAGGGGCCAGCGCGGGGTCCGATTGTGAGGCTGGCGAGGTCGGCACGTTCGGACCGGGCGCCTGATCCGGATAGGGCGTGTTCATGCCACGCTGCGCGATCCCCATCAGCAGCGCCTCCTTGCCGCTGATGTCGTGGTTCTGCACTGCCTGCCACAGATCCTTGAGATAGCTCACGTTCGGCGAATCGTTGCCCTTCGCGGTGGGATCCATCGTCGAACCCGGCGGCAAGGCATCGGGGCTGGCAAGGTGCGGAACGCCGTTGGGCGGGGCCACCAGCTGACCGGACGTCGCCTGGCTTGCCGGGTCGACCGTCGGCGCGGGGGCGTTCGCGCCGCTGAGCGCCAGCACCGAGTCCGGTGCCGGACCGGGCGCGGGTGCTGGCGCGGGTGCTGGCGCCGGACCGGGCACGGGATTGGGCGCCGGTAGCGGCACGGGTGCAACCGGATCGGCGAACGCCGTCCCGGCAACGAACGGTGCGTAGGCAGCAACCGCGACGCCGCACGCGAACGCGGTTAGAAACCTTCGGATGTCAAAACTCATCTCGGTGGCCTCTCGGTGTTACTCCAGGGGCATATGGTACCTCTGGGTCAATCCGTGTTCATTAGAAATTCGTTACAGATCTAATACGGGAACACGTTCTACTTGGGAGTTTTGAGAACCCGCCTCGGTACCCGCGATCTGTGGTGTAGCAATGCATTACCGCCACTAGATCACGTCGTCCGAGGAGCAAGTTCATGCCCATTCCGAACCTCCCCGCCGGGTTCGACTTCACCGACCCAGACATCTACGCCGAACGATTGCCCATCGCCGAGCTGGCCGAAATGCGCAAGGTCGCACCCATTTGGTGGAACGAGCAACCGGACGGAATCGGCGGCTTCGGCGACGGCGGCTACTGGGTCGTCACCAAGCACAAGGACGTCAAGGAGGTGTCGCGCCGCAGTGACGTGTTCTCCAGCCAGGAGAAGACGGCGCTGCCGCGGTACGCCGAAGGTTCGTCGCTCGACCAGATCAACGCCAGCCGGGGCATCGTGCTGCTCAACATGGACGCGCCGCACCACACCCACCTGCGCAAGATCATCTCGCGCGCCTTCACTCCGCGCGCCATCGAACTGCTGCGTGTCGACCTCGCCGAGCGCGCCCGCGACATCGCGGCCAAGGCCGCGGCGGAAGGTTCCGGTGACTTCGTCGAGCAGGTGTCCTGCGAACTCCCGCTGCAGGCGATTGCGGGCCTGATGGGCGTGCCGCAGGACGAGCGCAAGAAGCTGTTCGACTGGTCTAACCAGCTTGTCGGCGACCAGGATCCGGAGTTCGCCTCCAACGACGGCATGACGGCCTCAGCCGAACTGATGATGTACGGCATGCAATTGGCGGCCGAGCGGGCCGATAGCCCTGCCGAGGATCTCGTCACCAAGCTGATTCAGGCCGACGTCGAGGGCCATAAGCTCACCGACGACGAGTTCGGCTTCTTCGTCATCATCTTGGCGGTAGCGGGTAACGAGACGACGAGAAACTCAATCACCCAGGGCATGATGGCCTTTACTGACTACCCCGATCAGTGGGAGCTCTTCAAGAAGGAACGGCCCGCGACGGCCGCCGATGAGATCGTCCGGTGGGCGACCCCGGTCACGTCGTTTCAGCGCACCGCGCTCGAGGACACCGAACTTGGTGGCGTGACCATCAAGAAGGGTCAGCGAGTGGTGATGTTCTACCGCTCGGCGAACTTCGACGAGGAAGTCTTCGACAACCCGTACGAGTTCGACATCTTGCGCGATCCCAACCCACATGTCGGGTTCGGCGGAACGGGCGCCCACTACTGCATCGGTGCCAATCTGGCCCGGATGACCATCGACCTGATGTTCAACGCGATCGCCGATGCCATGCCGGACCTCACCTCGCTGGCCAAGCCCGAGCGGTTGCGGTCCGGCTGGCTCAATGGCATCAAACACTGGCAGGTCGACTACACGGGCGCTTCGGCGAAGTAGCGATGTCCGGGTAGTCGATGATCGAGCGCCAGTAGTCCTCCGGGATCTCCCCACCCGACCGCAACGCCATCGCCAACCCCGTCGCCATCGCGATTCCCAGTAGTCCGAGCCAGAGCCCGGCCAGGGCGATGACGATCCACAGTGCGGTGGTGACGGCAGGCCACGGCGTGAAGATGGCGAGTATCGGCGCGAAGAAGAAGCCGAGGCCGACGTACCACGACGAGCCCGCGCGGTCGGACTTCAGCACGAACCGCAGCCAGCGCGGAATCGACGCGACGCCCTGCGGCGGCTGACGGGTCTGCATGGTGGCTCCTCTGATCGGCCCTGGGTCTCTGGACACCAACCAGAGTTCCGGTCACGGGTAAGCGAAGCAATTACCTTCGAGGTAATGGATGGGCGCGCACTGCTGGGCCACACTGGTCTGCGTGACCACTGGCCCCATTGCTCCTCACGTCCGCACCGTCGGCGTGCAGCATCCACCGTTCGGATCGTTGATGAAGCAATGGCGGCAACGGCGCAGGCTCAGTCAGCTCGACCTCGCCATCGAGGCCGACGTGTCCTCACGCCACGTCAGCTTCATCGAAACCGGGCGGTCCGCTCCCAGCCGTGCCATGGTGCTGCGGCTCGCCGAGGCGCTGGACGTGCCGCTACGTGAGCAGAACCAGCTCCTGGTGGCGGCAGGCCTGGCGCCGGTGTACGCGGAGCGCTCGCTGGCCGACCCGGACATGGCGGGGGTGCGCGACGGCATCGACAAGGTGCTCCGGGCGTACGAACCGTATCCGTGCCTGGCCGTCGACCGCGGCTGGAACATGGTTGCAGCGAACGCGGGCACCGGGGTACTGATGCACGGGGTCGCGGCACACCTGCTCGATCCGCCCAACGCGCTGCGCATCTCCTTGCATCCCGACGGGCTGGCGCCACGCATCCGCAATCTCGGGCAGTGGCGGCACCACGTCGTCGGCCGACTGCGCAGGGAGGTCGCCGTCAGCGGCTCGGACGAACTGTCGGCGCTGCTGGCCGAGATCGAGTCCTACCCCGGCGGATTCGACGACGCCACCGACCTCGGCGGCGTCGTGGTACCTCTGGAGATCGACGGTCCCGACGGAACGCCGCTGACGTTCCTGAGCACCGTGACGACGTTTGGTACCGCACTGGATCTCACCGCCGCCGAGCTCAGCATCGAAGCGTTCCTGCCCGCCGACGAGTCGACCGCCGCGGCGCTGCGGTGAGGCGCACCTTGATGCGGTTCATTGGTATGACCACTTGACCTCTTACCACTGACCTGCCATGGTGGGTCCATGGCGCTACAACCCGTCAACCGTCGATCGGTACCCGAGGACGTCTTCGAACAGATCGTCGCCGAGGTGCTCAGTGGCGACATGCAGCCTGGCGAAGCGCTGCCCAGTGAACGCCGCCTCGCCGAAGTGCTCGGCGTGTCCCGACCCGCGGTGCGAGAAGCGCTCAAGCGGCTCGCCGAGACCGGCCTGATCGAGGTACGCCACGGCGACGCGACCACGGTCCGCGACTTCCGCATGCATGCCGGCCTGGATCTGCTCCCCCGGCTGCTGATCCGTTCAGGCGAGGTCGACTTCACGGTGGTGCGCAGCATCCTCGAGACCCGCCTGCACAACGGACCCAAGGTCGCGGAGCTCGCCGCCAGGCGCCGGAGACAGGACCTGGTCGACCAGCTCGACCTCGCCATCGAGGCCCTCGCCGCCGAGGACGATCCCGTCGAGCGTCAGCGGCACGCACTGACGTTCTGGGATCACGTCGTCGACGGAGCGGATTCGATCGCATTTCGGTTGATGTACAACACCCTTCGGGCCACCTACGAACCGGCGCTGCCTGCTCTGGCCACGATGATGGCCGACGAAGTGGGTCGCCCCGACGCCTACCGCGCCATCGCAGGAGCGATCCGCGACGGCGATCCGGAAGCGGCCGAACGGGCCGCGCGCGCATTGCTGGAACCCGCAACCGTGGCACTGCTTGCCGCGATCGACACTTTGGAGGACGTTGAATGAGCACCGCAGCGACCACTACGCGCCGTACCGAGCGCCGTCGCTTCTCGCTGGCTGATGCGGTCCGCGAGTTCTGGAAACACCCGTCGCCGTGGATGATCGGCGCCGTGCTGGTCGGCGCACTGACGGCTCGAATCATCGTCGGCGACTGGCAGATCACCGATGCGGTGGTCCCGGTGGTGATGCTGGCGGTGTTCCCGTTCTTCGAATGGGTGGTACACGTGTTCGTATTGCACTGGCGGCCAAGGCGAGTCGGAGCGGTCACCATCGACTCGCTGTTGGCCCGCAAGCACCGCGAGCATCACGTCGATCCCCGTGACGTGCCACTGATCTTCATCCCGTGGCGGGCGCTGCTGTGGGTGATCCCGTTATCGGTTGCCGTCGCGGTGCTGGCTGTTTCCGCGGGCAGGACTCGGGCTCACCTACTTGGTCGGCGTGGGCGTGATCGGATTGATCTACGAGTGGTGCCACTATCTGGTCCACAGCGACTACAAGCCGAAAAGCCGTTTCTACCGGGCGATCTGGAAGAACCATCGGCAGCATCACTTCAAGAACGAGCACTACTGGTTCACCGTGACGAGTTCCGGGACCGCCGACCGAGTACTCGGCACCTACCCCGATGCCGGATCGGTCGTCACCTCACCGACGGCGAAGAACCTCCACGCGGCTACGCCTGGATGATGATCGGGTCGCCGATGCTGACCTGGTCGTAGTACCAGGCGGCGTTGTCGGCACTCAGATTGATGCAGCCATGGCTGACATTGGAATTGCCCTGCGATGCCACCGACCACGGCGCCCCGTGTACGTACACGCCGCCCCAAGTGACGCGAACGGCGTTGTAGACGGTGAGCTTGTAGCCCTCGGGATCGCTGAGCGGAATTCCGATGGTGCGCGAGTCCATGATCACCGGCGACTGCTTCTCCAACGCGGTGAACGAGCCGACGGGCGTGGGGTGCTTCGGCTTGCCCATGGATGCGGGCATCGTGCGTGCCACCTGGCCGTCGATGCTCACGGTGAACGTGTGCGCATCGATGTCGGCAACCCCGACCACCTCGGCACCCGTCCCGAACGTGGTCTTGAACCCGAGTGCGGTGACCGAGATCGTGGAGTGTGCGGGCCAGTAGCCGGTCGGCTTCCACTGCACCGCTTCGTCGTTGAGCCACGTGAACGCACCGGCCGGAGTCCTCGGCGACGCGAAGGTGATGGACCGCTCGGCGGCTGCACGATCGTGGACGGGTTCGGCGAACGTCACCGTGACCGGCATGGCCACGCCGACGACGGAGCCGGGGGACGGCGAGATGTTCGCGACCGGATTGGGGCCGGGAGCCGCGGCCAGTCCAGTGGTCACCGAGCACGTGAGTAGAAGGGTCGCAATGCCCACGACCGACAGCACATGACGCAGCGCTACACGCAAGTCCAACCTCCGATTTATCGAGCCTGCCTACATGCTAGTTCGCTTCTGGCCCGCTACGCGTTAGCCACGGGCCTGCGCGCCAAGGCCATCAGCAGATAGCCGAGCCCGAGGAAACCGAGCGCGAGCAGGCTGGTGTTGACCACCACCATCGTGATGCCGACGCTGTGCGGATCGAGGAAGTAATAGGGCGCGCGTCGGCCCACGTGGTTGAGTACGAGCAGGGCCACGCCCGCGTATGCGGCCGGATAGGCCAGCCAGGCGAGGGGCTGCCACCAACGGACGGCCACGTCTCCCCTGCCGATCAACAGCCAGTCCGCGACGGCGAGCACGGGGACGACGACGTGCAGAATCACGTTCGCCGGGGTGTATCCCATGCTGTGATCCGTGAGGAGCAGATTCCAGATCAGACCGGCCACCACCACGTAGAGCACGACCGCACCGCGCAGGCCGGTGCGGGCATCCGCGCGGGGCGACACCAGCGTGTACGCGTAGTAGGCCGCGGCCAGCACGTTGGCCTGATAGGTGAAGGTGACCAGCCGCCACAACACACCCGATCTGGACGACAGCTCAACGACGATGAGTGCCAGCACGACGGCCAGCACGATCGTTGCGCGTAGGGCGATGCGAAGGTCGTTGCGTCCCAATGGTGCCGAGCTGCCGTTCCGCTACTGGCCCGGAGACACGATCACCGCTGGTGGCGGCGGCGCCAGCACTATCGGCCCCGGGTCGTCGCCGCCTCCGCCGCGCAGCCGGTCCTTGATGCGGTCCCATAGTCCCGGCTTCCTCGTCGGAATCGTGGACTGAATCGCGGGCACCGCGTCGGGCGGCGGTTCGACGGCTGCCGGCGGCGGCGTGGCCAGGGCCGGATCTTGCACGGGCACGTCGGCCGGTGGGGCCAACGTCTCGGCGACCTGAGCCTGGTCGACATACGGAGCCTCGGCTGGGGTCTGCTCCTCCGGAGGTGGAGGCGGCGCCGCTTCGACGACCGGCGCCTCGGGCGGTGGCGGCGCGGCGACGACGGGCGAATGCGGAATCTTCAACGGCGGCGGCATGGCGGGCGGGACGGCCTGCGCCGCTGCCGGGGGCGCGGCCACGCTCGCGGCGGCGGGCACCGGGTCCTTGGGCACGGCGTCCCTGTGTGGCGAGAACTGCAGGCTGACCGCGATCGATACGGAGACCACGAAGGTCAGCACGCCTGCGACCAACATGGTCACCGCGCCGGCTTGGCTCGATGGCGCGCGGCGTTCGCGGTCGGGGCGGTGCCGACCACCCGCGACGGTCTGGCCGTGGTCGAACCGGTAGTCGAACTCGTGCGGAAGGTCGACGATCGGGAGTTCGATGGTCTGCGCTGAGGCCAGCGCCGCGCCCCTGGCCAGTGCGAGATCGGCCTCCTCCGGCGCGAACACGGGCACCGACAGGGCTTCCTGAAGCTGCGGAAGGATCGATTCGAAGCCACCGACCGAGCCGACCAGGACCAACGCCTCTGGTTGCCAATCGGCCATCGTGAACACCGTGCTCAGCCAGCTGATCAGGCTCTCTTCGGAGTCGATCGCGTGGTTGAACGCGGTCTGGACCGCGCCGTCCGACGTATTGACGATCAGGGCGATCACGGACTCCGGTTCGATCACGCAGACCGCGGTCGTGCCGTAGCCGATGACCTCTGCCATGCCGCGGGCCAGCGCCTCGGTGGCCTCCGGCAGCCGGATCGCCACCACGTTGTCGAATCCCGATTCCGACAGCGACCTGATCAGCAGGGACGCCTCGGCGTCGGCATCCTCGCTCCAGGTCACGCCGATGGAGTGCAGACGCAGGCCACGGGTCGCGGCGAGGGCTTCGGTCCGCAGCACCGCTGCGGTGGCCTGCTCCGAGGTCGGAAGTGCGCCGGCCTGCACGTCGAACGCGTTTCGGTCCATCGTGGCGCCGTCGCCGTCCTGGCCCTCGACGAGGACGAGGCCAACGGAAGTCGGAGTCATCGACAAGCCGAGAACCGCGTCCACATGTACCCCTTCGGAACGACGAGGTGGACCCGTCACGCGACGGCGGTAGGGGCGGGACGGACCCGCGCCGGCTACGGCACAGTGTGGTGAAGATCCACCTTTCCCGGTGACACTACCGGGCGATCGGGTGTAGGGCTCGCCGGGGCTGCGCGAACTCCCCGTGAGGGCGCCGCCCACGTGGCAATGTGGCAAAACGTGGCGGCACCAACCAGCGACCAGCAGGCCGAACGGACCATCTTCGGACACCCGATCGGGCTGGTCAACCTCTTCGGCGTCGAGATGTGGGAACGGTTCTCGTTCTACGGGATGCTCACGATTCTCGCCTACTACCTCTACTACTCGGTGACCGAAGGTGGGCTGGCATTGCCGCAGAGCACCGCCACCGGGCTCGTCGGCGCCTACGGCGGGCTGGTCTACCTATCGACGGTGCTCGGCGGCTGGGTCGCGGACCGGCTGCTCGGCATGGAGCGCACCGTGTTCTACGGCGGTGTCGTGGTGATGGCGGGGCACATCGCGCTGGCGATCGTGCCGGGTCTGGCCGGGGTCGGAGTCGGTCTGGTGCTGGTAGCGCTGGGATCCGGTGCACTAAAGGCGAACGCGTCGTCACTGCTTGGCACGCTGTACGACAAGGGCGACGCCCGCGCCGACGGCGGATTCACGCTGTTCTACCTCGGCATCAACCTCGGTGCGTTCGTCGGGCCCCTGATCACCGGCCTGTTGCAGACGCACGCCGGTTTCCACTACGGGTTCGGTGCGGCGGCCGTCGGCATGGCGCTTGGCCTCGGCCAGTACGTGGTGTTCCGGCGCAATCTCGGCGCGCACGGCCGCGATGTTCCGAATCCGTTGCCGCACAATCGCATTGCAGTGTACGCCGTGGTCGCCGTGCTCGCCGTCGTCGTGATTGCCATCGTGCTGGCGACCGGGCTGGTGACCCTGGCGAACCTGTCCCAGGTGACGACCGGCGTGATCGTCGTCGCCTCGGTGGCCTACTTCGTCGTGATGCTCACCAGCTCCAAAGTGCAAGCGGTCGAACGAACCCGGGTGCGCGCGTTCATCCCGCTGTTCATCGCCAACGCCGTGTTCTGGTCGCTCTTTCAGCAGATCTTCACGGTGCTGGCGGTCTACTCCGACGAACGGATGAACTGGTCGATATTCGGCTGGACGGCCCCGTCGAGCTGGATCGGCTCGATCGAACCGGTGTGGATCATCTTGCTGTCACCCGTCTTTGCGGTGATGTGGACCCGGCTGGGCAACCGCGCCCCGACCACGCCCCGCAAGTTCGGCTACGGCGTCATCGGCATGGGTGCCGCATTCCTGCTCTTCCTACCCATGTCGGGTACCACCGGCAAGGCCGTGCCCGCCTTGTTCATCGTCGCGATCATGGCGGTGTTCGCGGTCTCCGAACTGATGATCTCGCCGATCGGCCTCGCGGTGACCACCCAGCTTGCGCCACAGGCGTTTCGCGCGCAGATGATGGCGCTGTACTTCTTCTCGGTCGGTCTCGGCACGTCGATGTCCGGTGTCCTGGCCAGGTATTACGACCCGACGCGCGAGTTCGCCTACTTCGGAATCCTCGGCGCCGTTGCGATTCTGGCGGGCATCGTGGTTCTCGGCCTCGCCGGCTGGATCAGCCGTCTGATGGAGGGCGTGCACTAACGCCGCCAGACGCGTTGGCCGAGTTGTGACCTGTCGTAAACCGAATCTGGCATGTACCGCAGCGATAATGGATCTTGATCGCTTGCGATTACGTCAGACAGGACGACGAGGTCGGGTCGACGAAGGAGAAGGACCATGGCAACCGCATTCGTTGTGGAACTTGGGAACCTGGATCGCAGCGAGCCCGGCGCGCACGGCGTGGTATGCGTGCACAACCTCGGATTCGCTCACTCGATCGCGGCGTGCTCTTGCGGGTGGACCGGTCGCCGCAGGCATTTGAAGGCCGCCGCCGAACAGGACGCGTGGGCGCACTCCATGCACGAAAGGTGCACCGTCTCGACGCCGTTGGTGCTCACCTGGTAGTTCGGCCGCGCCAGCGGGTCACGCGGCGAGAATCTCTGCGAGAACGTCGGGTTCGACGTTGCCGCCCGACAGGATCGTCACGGTCGGCCCCGGCGGTGTCGGCGCGAGTCGGTAAGCCGCTAGCGCCACCGCCCCGCTGGGTTCGCTGACCAGGTGTGAGCGCAAGGCGATTTCGCGCATCGCCGCGCGAATGTCGTTCTCCGACACGGTGATCACGTCGTCGAGAACCCGCTGCAGGTGCGCGAACGTCAGGTCGGACGGCTGCGATCGCAGGCCGTCGGCGATCGTTCGGTTGCGGTCGGCGACAGGCCAGTCCACCCGGTGTCCTGCGGCCAGGCCCGCCGCCGTATCGGCCGCCAGTTCGGGTTCGACACCGATGATCCTGGCGTGCGGGCACAGCGCCCGGATGGCCGTACCGATGCCCGACGCCAGGCCGCCGCCGCTGACCGGAATCAGCACGGTCGCGACGTCGGGCAGATCTTCCGCGATCTCCAGGCCGATGGTGCCTTGCCCTGCGATGACGTCCGGGTGGTCGAATGGCGGGATCAACACGCCTCCGGTCCGTGCCACCACCTCGTTGGCGACCTTCTCCCGCTGGCCCGCGCCGCACAACACCACCTCGGCGCCGTGGCTGCGGGTCGCCGCCACCTTGACGCCCGGAGTTTCCTCGGGCATCACGATGTGAGCCGCGACGCCGAACACTGCGGCCGCGTATGCGACGGCCTGGGCGTGGTTGCCGCTCGAGTAGGCGACCACTCCCCGTGCCCGGGTGCCCTCGTCGAGCCGGCCGATCGCGTTGAATGCGCCACGGACCTTGAACGCGCCGATGGCCTGCAGGTTCTCTGGTTTGATCCACAGCGGTCGGTCGGGATCGCCCCACGGGGCGGGGAGCAGCGGAGTGCGCAGAACGTGAACCCGGATGCGATCCGCGGCCGCGCGGACGTCGTCGATCGTGACCAGTTGCATGGTTCGAGTCTGTCATCCGCGGTCAGTGGCGAACTGCGGTGAAGCCACTACCTCCTGGCGTGGCCGCATCGACGGAGAACCCGCGCCCGGCCAGCAGTTGGCCGAAGAACTCCGCACTCAGCTTGCTCGTCAACCGGGCGCCGTTCTCCCGGCAGAACACGCGGGCCGCGGGTAACACGACCGCGGGCGGGCCGTCTGCCGGCGGGGTGAACTTGATGGTCGTCCCGTCACCGGTCACCGACGAGTACTGGCATTCGAGCAGCGGCTCCCAGCTATCGCCCCTGCGGGCCATGACCGAGCCGTCGGCTTCGACGCGGAACTCGCTGCCCCGGTTCAGCAGCGGAGTCAGGTTGAGCCACACCAGGATCAGCCCAGGAATGAGCAGCAGGAACAGCGCGTAAGCTGGTGCGCGGGCTTGGTGAGCTCGACCTTGGGCCTACCAAGCGGTATGGCCATGCACCAGATGCTGAAGCCGACGGTGGCGACGAGGGCGACCCACTCCAGGCCGGAGAAGCGCACGCGCTGTGACTGCCAGACCGCCACGCCGAGGAACGTCAGCCACAGCACCCACCGCAGTGCCCGCTGCCAGCCGGCGAGGCGCCGCTCGGCGGTTTGCTGGGGCCGCTGCCGGAGCCTGGTGCGTCCGGCTCGAGGGTGCTCACGACCCGAATCTTAAAGTGTGCTGTGTGACTGAACCCTTCTCGATGCCGATCGTGCCGCGCTATGCCGAGATCGATCAGCAGGGCGTGGTGTTCAACGGCCACTACCTGACCTGGTTCGACGAGGCGTGCGGGGCCTTCCTCCACCACCTGGGCGTGACGTATCCCGTGTTGGTCACGCAGGGGCTCGACGTGCAAGTGGTCCACGCGGAGCTCGACTACCTCGCGCCGGTGCGCTGGCGGGACACGGCCGGCGTCGGCGTGACGTGCGTGGCGATCGGGACGACGAGCTTCGCCCTTGCATTCGAAGTGGTCCGGGTCGACGAGTTCGGTGAGCGGACGATCGCCGTGCGGGGCCGCAACGTCTACGTCGTGCTCTCGACGCGGGATTGGACCAAGCAGGTGATACCCGATCACTTGCGCGCAGCACTCACTTCCGTTGCGGGTCAAGGCCTACCGGTTGACGGTACTGTCAGCCCATGAGCCATTCGCACGACCATGGGCCCCACCGCGAGCTTCCGCCCGGCATGGCCGAGCAGCTCGATCTGCCCTACTCGGGGATGGTGTCCTTCGGGCACCGGCCATTTCTGACCGAAACCGAGCAGCTCGAGACGTGGCGGCCCGACGTCGCCATCGTCGGCGCGCCGTTCGACGTCGCGACCACGAACCGGCCCGGCGCGCGCTTCGGTCCGAGGGCGATCCGGGCCACCGCCTACGAACCAGGCACCTATCACATGGACCTCGGCCTGGAGATCTTCGACTGGCTCGAGGTCGTCGACTTCGGCGACGCATTCTGCCCGCACGGGCAGACCGAGGTCTCGCACGCCAACATCAAGGAGCGGGTGCACGCCGTCGCCTCCCGTGGCATCGTGCCCGTCGTCCTCGGTGGCGATCATTCGATCACCTGGCCGTCGGCCACCGCCGTGGCCGACGTGCACGGCTACGGCAACGTCGGCATCGTCCACTTCGACGCCCACGCCGACACGGCGGACATCATCGACGGGAACCTGGCCAGCCACGGCACCCCGATGCGTCGGCTCATCGAATCAGGGGCGGTGCCAGGGACGCACTTCGTCCAGGTCGGCTTGCGCGGATACTGGCCGCCGCAGGACACCTTCGAGTGGATGCAGGAACAGGGCATGGTCTGGCACACCATGCAGGAGATCTGGGAACGCGGCTTCAAGGCCGTCATGGCCGATGCGGTCGGTGAGGCACTGGCCAAGGCGGACAAGCTGTACCTGTCCGTCGACATCGACGTGCTCGACCCGGCGCACGCCCCGGGAACGGGTACCCCCGAACCCGGGGGCATCACGAGCGTCGACCTGCTCCGCATGGTTCGCCAACTCTGTTACGAGCACGACGTCGCGGGAGTGGACGTGGTGGAGGTGGCGCCCGCCTACGACCACGCCGAGCTCACCGTGAACGCCGCGCACCGGGTGGTCTTCGAGGCCCTCGCAGGCATGGCGGCCCGGCGCCGCGACGCCGCCGGAGCGAAGATGGGTCCGCCTGGCCGTCCGCCTTGGTCCGGAGGACAATAGGGGCATGCCGGGAGTCCTGTTCTTCGACGGCGCCTGCGGCATGTGCACGCGGGCCCGAAACCTGTTGCTGCGGTTGGACCGGACGGGCGCTTTGGAGACGAGGCCGTTTCAGCAGGAGGGCACTGCACGGCTGCTTGGGCTGACCGAATCGACGATGGTCAAGTCCTCGTGGTGGCTGGACTCGTCGGGAGCGGTGTACGGCGGCGCCGAAGCGATCAACGCGGCGCTGTCGGTTGCGTTGGGCACGCGGCTGCCACTTCGCATCTATCGGCTACCTGGCGTCCGGGGTCTGCAAGAAGCGACCTACCGCTGGGTCGCCACCCATCGCTACCGCTTCCCCGGCACCACGCCGTACTGCGAATCGCACCCAGTCGCGTGCTGACCTGAGCCGCCTCAGCGGAGCTGGTCGGTGACTTCCGTCCAAACCGGGTTGTCGTTGCTGTGGTTTGCGGTGATGCGGCACTCGCCGTAGAGCCGCATGGTGGCGACGTTCGGGTCTTCCTCGCTGCGATGGAAGATCGCCGTCACGCCGTCCTTGGTCAGCTTCTGGCCGAAGTGTTCGCCAAGCGTTGGGGAACGCGCCCAGCCGTGTGCGGCCATGGTAGTCGCGACGTCTTCCAGATACTTGACCGAATTGCTTTGTGGCAAGCGGAAATTCATGTAGAGGACGACCTGATACGGCGGCTTGTTCTCGCTTTCGCACGACGTGAAGGCGTAGCCACCGGTCGCATCCCGTAGTGCGGCGACACCGACGATCTGCCTGGCCGAGCCGAGCACCAGTCCCGCGGCCTGTGCATCGGTCATGGGCTCGCCGTGCAGGTGCACCGCGGCGGGGCCGGGCGTGCTGAGCCACCATAGGCCGGCCGCCACCACGAGCGCCGTCGCAAGTGCTGCTGCCAGGAGCGGCACCACAGATCGCGGCACGCGGAGCCATCCGTTTCTGCTGTTCATCGAGCCCTCGAGCCAAATCTACGCGAACTATGACACTTGATACGAGTGCATATAGTGTCTAGTATCACTGTCATGGACAATGTCATCGTCGCGGCCGCGATGGCCGAAGCGGAGGCAACGGGCACCCCGGTCGCCGAGTTGTCACTAGATCGGATCGCTCGACGGGCCGGCTTGTCCCGCTCGACCGTCTACCGCCGGGTGCAGAACCGACGTGCGCTCGACGACGCGGTCCGCGAGGCCGGCGGCGACCCGGGGAGCCGAATCGGCGTCCGCGAACGGGCAGTGGCCGCGGCGGCCGAGCTAATCGTCGCCGACGGCGTCGCCGCGCTGACGGTCGAGGCGGTCACCCGTCGCGTCGGCTGCGCGGCCACCTCGGTCTACGCCGCGTTCGGCGACCGCGACGGTCTACTGGCCGCGGTGTTCGACCGCCACGCTCCCCTGCCCGTCGTCGAGCACCTACTCGCCGAGTCGCCGCGACCGTTCGTCGACTTCGAATCCGGCGTGCGCGAGATCTACACCGCGGTGTTCGACAGCGTCGCCGACGACACGGCGGTGCTGCAGGCGCTGATGGCCGAGATCCTCGCCAAGCCCAACGGCATCGGCATGCAGTTCTTCCGCGAGCGGATCCTGCCGCGCATCACGTCGACGGTCGGGGCCTGGCTTAACGACCAGATACGGGCAGGCCGGTGCGCCGACCTGCCCCTGGAACTGCTGATTCCACAACTGATCGCCCCGATCGCCGTCCATCTGTTGGCCCGCCCCCGCTTGATCGCGGCGGGTCAGGTCGTCCCCGATCGCGAGACCGTCATCGAGGTGCTGGCCTCCGCGTTCTGCGGTGCGACTGCCATCACGGCCCAACGACCAGGGAGGACACCATGAAATCCGTCGTCATCACCGGGTCGTCCACCGGCATCGGCCGAGCCTGCGCATTGATGTTGGACGGCAACGGTTTCCGCGTCTTCGCCGGCGTTCGCAGGGCGGCCGACGGCGACGCGCTACGCGCAGCGGCCTCGCAGTCCCTCACCGCCGTGCACGTCGACGTGACCGACCCCGTCTCGATTCAGGCCATGGCCGACGAGGTGAAGGCTCGTGTCGGCGCCGACGGACTGCAGGGGTTGGTCAACAACGCAGGCACTACGCTGCCGTACCCGATCGAGTACTTCCCGCTGGACGGGTTCCGTCGCCAACTCGAGGTGAATCTCGTCGGCCCACTGGCGGTCACGCAGGCCTTGCTGCCGCTGCTGCGCGAGGGTCGCGGGCGGGTCGTCAACGTGACCTCCGGTGCGGGCAAGGTAGCCGTGCCGCTGATGGCGCCATACGTGGCGGCCAAACACGGGCTCGAGGGCCTCAGCGACGTGATGCGACTCGAGTTCCGCCAGTTGGGGGTTGCGGTCGCGGTGATCGAACCCGGCTTCGTGAGCAGCGCGATGGGTGGCAAGCTGCAGCGCGACACCGAGGACGTGTTGCGCTCACTGACCGATGAGGGCAAGCGCCGTTACGGTCCGGCGCTGGAGAAGATGGCAACCGAGGTCAGCCGATCGGCGGCCACCGGTTCGCCGCCGGAGGTCGTCGCCGAGTCCGTGTTGCACGCCCTTACGAGCAAGCGGCCACGTACTCGCTATCCAGCTGGCGTTGGCGCGAAACGTCTGCTGTTGATGCGCCGCATCCTGCCCGATCGGCTATTCGACCGGATGATCCTGCGCGTCGCCGGGCTGGACGGCTTCTGATCAGTTCTTGCGCAACGTGAACTGGCAGATGTCGGTGTAGCCCTCGTTGAACAGCTCGGCGCACCCGGTGAGGTACCGCATGTACCTGTCGTAGACCTCTTGCGACTGGATCGCGATGGCCTCGTCCTCGTGTGCCTTCAGCGCGTCGGCCCAGATCTCCAGGGTGCGCGCGTAGTGCAGCCGCAACGGCTGGGTTCTGGTGAGCTCGAAGCCGGCCTGCTCGGCGTGTTCCTGCACCGTGGCGGCAAACGGCAGCATGCCCCCGGGGAAGATCTCATCCATGATGAACTTGAAGAACTTCAACTTCGTCATCGTCAGCGGCAGCCCGCGCTCGGCGAACTCCTCGTCGCTGGGCTTGATGATGGTGTGGAGCAACATCACGCCGTTACTGGGCAGCGACGCGTAGGCCATCTTGAAGAACTCGTCATAGCGGTCCCGGCCGAAGTGCTCGAAGGCGCCGATCGACACGATGCGGTCCACCGGCTCGCTGAACTGCTCCCAGCCCTCGAGCAGCACCCTGGTGCTGCGCGGGCTGTGCGACTTGGCGAGTAGATCTTCGACGTGGGCCTGCTGGTTCTTGCTCAGCGTCAGGCCGACGACGTTGACGTCGTACTTCTCCAGCGCACGCTTGAGGGTGGCCCCCCAGCCGCAGCCGATGTCGAGCAGGGTCATGCCCGGCTCGAGGCCCAGCTTGCCCAGTGACAAGTCGATCTTGGCGATCTGTGCTTCTTCCAGCGTCATGTCGTCGCGCTCGAAGTACGCACAGCTGTACGTCTGCGTCGGATCGAGGAAGAGTCGGAAGAATTCGTCCGATAGATCGTAATGCGCCTGCACGTTCTCGAAGTGCGGCTTCAGGTCCTGCGTGTCACTGGTTTGGTTTGGCAAGTTTCGGCCTTTTGCGTCTGGTTGAGTGTCGTCCGAAGCTCCGGTTGCTGGAGAGCCTCCCCCCGTACGCTGCGCGTCCCTGGCACAGTACCCGAACGGTGAAGTCGTCAGCGAATCGGTCGTTGTCCCCATTACCCACGTCACGAAGTCGTAATCCCCAATATGGCCTGGCGGGAACGCCATTGCTGGGTGAGGTTGCCGGGTTTGTTGTGAATCGTCTGAGCGTCTGTTTGCTGAACGGGCACATACACGATACCGCCACCGCCCGATTTCATCGACTCGCTCACGTCAGTGTCCGCTGCGCGGCCAGGTCGAACTCCGAGACGGAGGCGGAGAGGATCGCGGCGCCCTGCTCGTCGCTGAGCCCGCCGCCGCGGAACGCCTCGACCGCCGACTGGGACTCCCACCGCTCGTAGACGTTGATCCGGCCGGGGTCGAGCAGATCGGCCGAGATCGCGAAGTCCAGGCAGCCGGTGGCGGTCCTGGCGAGCCGGACCACGTCGATGCAGCCCTTCAGATAGTCCGCGCGCCCATCCGGGTCGACGATGAGGTGACCGGCGACGACGACTTGGGCCATGTTTCCTCCGCATGCGATGTCGAGTTGGTATCCGTACCGACTCGGGGCCGCCCGGAATCCCATCGCGGATGCGGTATTGAATCCTCGAGAGGCTGTCGACGACGGCCGAGGAGGATTCGCGATGGCGACCACGAAGTCGATCTTCATCACCGGCGCGGGAAGCGGCATGGGCCGCGCAGGCGCCGAGCTCTTCCACGCCCGCGGCTGGCGCGTCGCAGCGGTGGACCGCAACACCGACGGCATCACCGCGTTGGCCGATCAACTCGGTACCGATCGGATCTGGACGCGGCAAGTCGACGTCACGGACAAGACCGCCCTCGACGCGGCGTTGGCCGACTTCTGCGCCGGCAACCCCGACGGCGGACTCGACATGATGTGGAACAACGCGGGCATCGGTCAGTCCGGATGGTTCGAGGACGTCCCGCACGACGCCGCGATGCGGGTCGTCGACGTGAACTTCAAGGCGGTGCTCACCGGGGCGTACGGGTCGCTGCCCTATCTGAAGAAGGCCAAGGGCAGCCTGATGTTTTCGACGTCGTCTTCCTCGGCGACCTACGGCATGCCCCAGCTCGCCGTGTACTCGGCGACCAAGCACGCCGTCAAGGGACTTTCCGAGGCGCTCAGCATCGAATGGCGACGGCATGGCGTCCGGGTCGCCGACGTCCTGCCCGGCTTGATCGACACCGCGATCCTCGTCGACACGCCGAACCACTCCGGCCGCAATGCACCGGCCACGCACGAGGACGTCGTCGCCGCCGCGCCGAAGAAGGGGATGTTCCGCCTGATGCCTGCCTCCAGCGTCGCCGAGACGGCGTGGGCGGCGTATCACCACGAGACGCGCCTGCACTGGTACGTACCCGAGAGCATCAGATGGATCGACCGCATCAAGGGAATCAGCGCCGAACTGGTGCGCGGTCGCATCATCAAGGAGCTTCCGAGGATGACCGAGCGCTAGCCTTGCGCAACCACCACGTCCACGCTGCGGCACCGAACACCAGCACCGCGAGCCCGACCAGCCACGGCCACGCGCCATGCCGGTAGACCCAGCCGGCGAGCGCCCCCTGAAGTCGGCCTGCCGCAGCGATCACCGGATCCTGCCCGTCGCCGCCCGCGGCGAACAACCTCACCTCGTACCACCCGTAATAGGCGACGTAGGCGCCGACGAGAACCAGGAGCGCGCCGCTGATTCGATTGAGGTACGGCATGATTCGGCGCAGCCGGTCCACCACGCCAGAGCCGGCCATCGCCGCGGTCACCGCGAGCGTGCCGACGATCAACGTCAGGCCCGCCGTATACGCCAGCACCGCCGGCACGCCACCCCGCGACGAACCGGCGCCGATGCCGGTCACTGCGAGGAACGGCCCGACCGTGCACGACAGCGAGGCGAGCGCGTAGCTGATTCCGTAGCCGAACATCGATCCAAGCGCCGCCGTGGGACCCCACCGGGTGCTGCGCGCCAACGGATCGCGGACCGGCATCTTGAGCTCGTGCCCGAGTAGTTGCCAAACACCGAGTACGGCAAGCACAATGCCGATCAGCGCGGTCGCGTACGGGACATAGCGCTGCGCGGCGTTCGCCGCGGACACCGTGAGCAATCCGAACGTGCCGAAGACGGCGACGAATCCCACCGCCATCGCCGCGGTGGCCACCATCGCCCGGCCGAGGGCGGGCAACGCCCCGTCTCCCCCGCCGCGCACGACCAGCGTCAGGTAGGCCGGCAGCATCGCGAAGCCGCACGGATTGAGCGCCGCCACCAGCCCGGCGCCGAAGGCCAAGCCCAGGCCGTCAACTCCCACCGAATGCCTAGTGGGTCAGCGCCGCCACCCGGTCCGCGAGTTCCTGCTGCGGCATGGCGGAGGTCGGGTTGTTGACGAACGTCGAACTGCCGTCGGGCCGGTAGAACACGTAGGCGGGTTGCCACGGCACGTTGTACCGCGCCCAGATGGACCCGTCGGCGTCGTTGAGGTTGGTGAAGCCGAGGTGATACTTGTCGACGAAGCCCTGCATGGCGCCTGGGTCGGAGCGCGCCGCCACACCGACGAACGTCACGCCGGGATTGGCCGCGGCCACCGCGCTCACCGACGGCGCCTCCGCGTTGCAGAACGGGCACCACGGCGTCCAGAACCACAGCACCGCGGGTTTGCCGGCGAGGCTGGAACCGCTGAAGGGCGCACCCGCAATCGTGGTCCCGGTGAACTGCATGCGGTCGTCGGCGCGGGCAGTCGGCGGGCTGCCCAAGACGAGCGCTGCGATTATGGCAACGATCGCCAGCACGAACCATCCACGCGATTGCGACCTCGCAGCATCCATGGCGCCGTCTCCCTCCGACCGGGAATACCCGGATCTCGCTCGAGTAAGCCCATTGGAGACACGACGGGGCGGGCCTCTGGGTTCACGTCGTACGGTCAGTTCTCGCGCGGCAGCAGTTCTTCGGTGAACCGGGTGATGAACTGCTCGACGCCTGGCGACCCGACGGGCCGGATCACGAACTTGGTCAGCCCCGCGGCCAGGTACTCGTCGATCCTGCGGTGCAGTTGTGACCAACCGTCGGCGACGAGTTCGGTCGGATCGACGTCGGGTCTGCGGCGGCGGACCGCCTCCAACAGCTCGGCGGGCAGTCCACCGTCACTGACGGCGAGGTTGATGCCGTAATGGTCGGGCTCGATGGCGCGGCCCGCCTCTGCGGCGGCTTCTTGGATGAGCTCACGGCCCCGGCGCGCCTCCGTCGGTGTGAGGAAGCTGCCCAGCCACCCGTCGGCGAACCGACCGATGCGCCGGAACCCCGCGGGCGCGGCACCGCCGAGCCAGATGTCCAGTGGTCGCTCGGGCCGCGGCGCGACGGCGGTGGTCGTCATCGTGAAGAAGTCCCCGGAGAACGCGGCGTCCGATTCGAGGCTGGAGCGCAGCAGCCGCAGCGACTCGTCGAACACCGCGGCGCGTTGACCGTCGGGGACCACGAAGATCTCCCGTTCGGCCGGAATCGCCGAGCGCAATCCGAATACCGGGAGAACTCGTTTCGGTGCCAGCGCGGCCAGCGAGGCCAGTTGCTTGGCGACCAGCACCGGATGGCGGCCGGGCAACACCACGACCGACGTCCCGACCTTGAGCTTCTTGGTGCGTGCCAAGGCATACGCCATGCCGACGAACGGATCGACGGCTTCGGAGTACACCAGCTCGGAGAACCACAGCGAGTCGACGTCCAGTTCCTCGAGTTGGTCGATCACCCCGGCCAGCTTGGCCGGCCCGGTGTCGGGGCCAAGACCGACGCCGAACCGGACCTTCATCATCGGAGCGCCGCCCGCATAGTCTGGGCGAGAAGGTCGTCGCCGCAACCCATGTCGCGCGCGCCGTAGTCGGTCACCCTGACAGTTAACGCCATATCCACTCGGGCGGCATCACGTCGCGGATAATGTAAAGCCGCGGCGCTCCTCTCACTCCACGACGGGATCCCATGACGGCGACACTGCGATGGCGTGCGGTGGTGGCCGTAACCGCTTCGGCAGTCCTGCTCGCGGGCTGCACGGGAGAACGTGCCGCGGCCCCGTCGTCGAGCGCTGTGCCCGGCACGAGCGCCGCGGCCCCAGTCAAGGACATCGACCCCGCCGTCGCGAAGCGTCTGGACGGCGCGATCTACGACGCCATGAACGCCGCCGACGTGCCCGGCCTGATCGTCGGATTGTGGGGGCCCGACGGCCAGTACGTCCGCGCATTCGGCGTCGCCGACAGGGCTACGGGTGAGCCCATGAAGGTTGACTTCTACCAGCGGATCGGCAGCTTGACGAAAACGTTCACCGTCACCGCGGTGTTGCAACTCGTCGACCAGGGCAAGCTGAAGCTCGACGACCCGATCGGCAAGTACGTCGACGGCGTCCCGAAGGGCGATCAGATCACTCTGCGCCAACTCGCCAGGATGCAGAGCGGTCTCCACAACTACAGCGCGACCGAGCGTTTCCACCAGGCGCTGTACAACGATCCGCAACGCCCGTACACGCCGCGCGAACTGCTCGACTTTGCCTTCGCCGAGCCCAACGACTTTGCGCCGGGCCAGGGTTTCGAGTACTCGAACACCAACACCGTCCTGCTGGGATTGACGGTGGAGAAGGTCAGCGGGCAAGCCCTGCCCGACTACGTCCGCGACCACATCCTGAACCCATTGAAGTTGAGCCACACCAGTTTCCCGACCGACAGCGCATTTCCCGAACCGCACGCCCAGGGACTCACGCTGGATGCTCAGAATTCGGCGGTTCCTGCGACCGACTGGAACCCGAGTTGGGCGTGGGCCGCAGGCGCGATGGTCTCGACGCTGGATGACGTGCGCACCTGGGCGGAGGCCCTGGCGGCCGGCGCGCTGCTCACCCCCGACACGCAGAAGGAACGACTGACGACGGTCACCGCACCGGGCCTGCCGCCGCAGGACGGCTACGGGCTTGGCATCTTCGACCTAGCCGGCTGGGTGGGCCACAACGGCAGCCTGCCCGGTTACCAGACGGTGGCGGTTCACCTGGCGGAGAAGCAGATGACGATGGTCATCATGATCAACACCGACACAGCGGCGGGCGGAGGCGAGCCAAGCACCGCTCTCGCGAACGCGATCACCAAGGTCGTCACCCCTGACCACGTCTACACGCTCGGCCCCGAAGTTCAGGCGCCACCGCCGACGACGAAGCCCCGCTGAACACGAAACGTCAAACAGCAGTGCCGAAGAAGGAGGTCCAACGATGGAGGCTTCAGTCACGGTCGCGATGAACGCACCAGCGCAGCAGGTCTGGGAGCTCGTCGCCGACGTCCGCAACACCGGCAAGTTCTCACCCGAGGTGATGGAGGCCGAATGGCTCGATGGCACGACGGGTCCTGCCCTTGGCGCGAAGTTTCGTGGCCACGTGAAGCGCAACGAGATCGGGCCGGTGTACTGGACCACGTGTCGGGTCACGGCCTGCGAGCCAGGCCGTGAGTTCGGCTTCGAGGTGTTACTCGGGGATCGGGCGGTGAACAACTGGCACTACCGGTTCACCCCAGGCGGGGGTGGCCCCGAAACGACGGAGGTCACCGAGTCGTTCCGGATGAACGAAGGCCTGTTCACCACATTGTTCGGCCTTCTGGGCGGTCAGCTTCGACGGCGGCGCAACATCCGCGACATGCGCAAGACGCTGGAGCGGATCAAGGCCGTCGTCGAAGCTGACCGATCCGGTTCGGCCTAATTGAAGCCGGCCCCAAAGATCGGGATCCACAGGCCGAACAGCCAGATCCCCCACTGGTGGAAGCCGTCGTCCCACACTGGGCTCGCCTGGTATCCCCAATAGTCGACCTGTTGCGGGCGGAAACCGCCGTTCCAGTGCAGCGGTGGCGGCGGACCCCAGCCCCACGGCGGCGCACCCCAGCGGTCGTCCCACCGCTGGTTGATGTCATGGCGCTGGTTCTGATTCCAGCGGCCGTCCCAGTTGCCGTCGAAGTTCGGCCCGTCGTGTCGGCCCGGTCCCCTGTTGTCCCCGCAGAACGGCCCGCAGTCGTCGTGCCCTGGCTTCAGCGGGATGGGCGCAACCGGTGTGGCCGACGCCACGCCCGCACCCGTGCCGAAGGCGCCGAAGCCCAGCCCGCCGATGACCAGCACGGCGGCCAACGTCTTGATTGGTTTCATTCGTGTCGCTCCTACTCGTGACCGATGGCGGCGGCGGATGCCCGTTCACCTCGACGCCGATACGGTCATCGTCGATTCCTGCAGACCCCATGACGTGACCCCTACATCCGGTATCGGTGTCGAAGCCGGGTGCGTTACTGCGTGCGCGCGATCGCACGATAAGGTCGGTTCAATGGCGGACGACGGTCGAGCGGCCGCCCCCTTCGCCAGCCGCGGCGTCCTGGGAATTGCCGCTGCGGTCGCGCTCTTGTGCTGCGCGGCAACACTATTGGGCAGCGGCTACTGGTTCGACGAGGTCTACATGCTGGCCATCGGCCGATCAACCGCCGGTGGCACCCGCCTTGGCCGCACTGGCGGAGGCCGTCGCGCCGGGATCGTTGATGGTGTTGAGGTTGCCAGCGGTGCTGGCCACGGCCGCAGCGGTGATCGTAGCCAGCCTGATCGCCCGCGAACTCGGATGCGCTGGCCGCGCACAGGTTTTCACCGCTGCGGCCCAGGCCACCGGCCTGTGGGCGGTTATGGTGGGGCACTGGTTGACGCCGTACTCGTTGGAACCAGTGCAATGGATGTTACTGGTGTGGTTGCTGATTCGATGGCAACGGGTGCGCGACGATCGTTTGCTGCTGTGGTTGGGTTTGGTGGTCGGCGTGGCAGCGATGACGAAGTTCCAGGTGATACTGCTGCGTCTGGTGTTGCTCGCGTCGGTGGCTCCTCACCGGCCAACGGGAGCCTGGGAGTCGATGTGGCCCCGACTGCGTACATTGACCGTCTCCTGAAACGCACCCCGCGGCTGGCCCCGGCTGGTAGAACAGGTTCTAGTTTCTCGCCGCGAATAGAGGGAGTTAGGTCCGATGGGGTCTTCTACGAATGGATGGTCACGCGAGGAGATCGAGGAGACGTTCAAGCACCACCAGGAGCTGGTCGTCGAGATCGGAAAGTCGTGGGACTGGGCCCGGTACGGCGAACTGTTCACCGAGGACGCTACGTACACCGAGCACCTCTACGGCAAGATGGCCGGCCGCAAGCAAATCAGCAAGTGGATCGCGTCGACGATGGACACCTTCCCCGGCAGTGAGATGCCGTTCTATCCGGTCACCTGGTACTCGATCGACCTCGAGAAGGGGTGGGTGTTCAGCGAGATCATGAACCGCATGAAGGATCCCGGCGACGGCAGCATCCACGAGGCGCCATGCATCACCATCCTGCGCTACGGGGGCGGTGGGCAGTGGAGCCACGAAGAGGATGCGTACAACCCGATGAACTTCATGCCGATGGTCCAGGAGTACATCCAGCGAAGCCACCAGCTGGGCACGATCTCCGACGATGCAAAAACGTTCGCCAAGAACATGAATTGGGAACTGAGCTAACGGATTACGCAGCGAGCCGAAGGACTGATCCGATGGGCAAGTGGTCTCGCAAGGAACTCGAGGACGCGTTCGAGGTCTACCAGCAGCAGGTGATCGAGGTCGGCAGCACGTGGGACTGGTCCGGCTATGCCAACGTGTTCACCGAGGACGCGACCTACGTCGAGCACGCCTTGGGAAACATGACCGGTCGCGAAGCGATCCGCGAGTGGATCGTCTCGACGATGAACATGTTCCCTGGCAGCGAGATGCCGATCTACCCCGTTGAGTGGTGCTCGATCGACACCGAAGACGACTGGGTGATCTTCAAGAACGTGAACACCATGAAGGACCCCGGGGACGGCAGCGTGTACGGCGCGCCCGTCATCACCGCGCTCAAGTACGCGGGCGACGGCCAGTGGAGCTACGAGGAAGACGCCTACAACCCGATGAACTTCCTGGTGATGGTGCAGGGCTACATCCAGAAATGCCACGAGCTTGGCACGATCTCCGACGATGCACGGACGTTCGCCAAGAACATGAGTTGGGAACTGACCTAACGGAACACGAAGTCGTCCGGATCGGGCTCGCGCGTCCACGCCCAGTAGTCGACGAGTCGCCACGGTGACAGAGTGTGCACCTCGCCGAAGCTGTTCTTGAAATACGAGTGCTTGATCGTGGGCTGTGACCAGACCAGCGTGCGCATCTCGGCCTGGCTGCGTTCGTGCCAGTCCGTAGTCTTCTCGACAGCCGGTTCCATCGTGGCGTGTCCGCCCGTGACGAGCAGATCCAGACATTGTGTGATGTAACGCATCTGGCATTCGGAGTGGAAGATCAGGCTGCCGCCGCTGGCCAGCCAGGTGCCGGGGCCGTTCATGCAGAAGAAGTTCGGGTAGCCGGGAATCGTGATGCCCAGATAGGCCGACGGCCGCTCACCCCAGCGTTCGCTCAGTAATTCGCCGTAGCGACCGCGAATCGTCATGGGCCACAACAGCTTGGTGTGCTCGAACCCCGTGGCGTACACTATGACGTCGGCTGGAAATCGCGTGCCGTCGGTGGCGACGACTGCGTCCGGTTCGATGTGGTCGATCCCGGTGCGCACCAACTCGACGTTGTCGCGGGTGAGGGTCTTGAGCCAGCTGCCGTTGTCCTGCAGGGTGCGCTTGCCGGTCGCCGGATAGTCCGGCACCACCTTGGCCTGTAGCTCGAGGTCATCGCCGACCTGACTGACGATCCAGTCGGTGAACATGATGCGGGTAACCTCGCTGATCTCGTTGATCGCCTTCTGCTGATCCGGATAGTCCGGGTCGACACGCGCGACGTCGAGCCCCTTGTCGCACCACGGCCAGAACAGCAGGAAGCGGTACCAGCGGCCGTAGAAGGGCAGATGCTTCAGTGCCCACTGCACACCGGGGCCGACCACGTCGTGGTAGCCGAGGTTCGGGAACATCCACTGGGCGGTGCGTTGAAACACGATGAGGTGCTCGACATCCGGCGCGATCGTCGGCGCGATCTGAAAGCCGCTGGCGCCCGCGCCGATCATGGCGACCCGCTTGCCGCGAAGGTCGACGGAGTGATCCCACGCGCTGGAGTGGAATGTCGGTCCCGCGAAGTCCTGCTGGCCTTCGATCGTCGGGATGTGAGCCCGGTCGAGTTGTCCGACAGCGGTGATCACCGCGCGCGCCGGAAGTTCTGTCGTCGTCCCGTTGCGGTCGCGGGCGCGAACCGTCCACGTGGCGGTCGCGTCGTCCCACGATGCCTCGGTCACCTCGGTTTCCCACAAGACGTGGGGGCCGATGTCGTACTTGTCCATGACGCCCTGGAAGTAGGCCTGCAGCTCGGGCTGTTCGGCGAAGAAGTGTGTCCACTGGTCGGTCGGCTCGAAGCTGTAGCAATAGAAGTGGTTGGGCACGTCGACCCGTGCACCGGGATACGTGTTCTGGTACCAGGTGCCACCCACCCCGGCGTTCTTCTCGACGATGGTGAACGGTATGCCCGCCTCCTTCAGGCGGATTCCGGCCAGCAGCCCCGACTCACCGCACCCGATGACGACGACCGGAAAGTCGTCGGCCTTTCTTGTGGACCGGGCGGCTCGGCTATCTCTGCCGTCGAGTTCCATCTCCTCGAGCAGCATCGGCACGTACTCCTCGGGCACCGCTTCACACACCAGCCACTGCATCATCTCCCGCAGCAGTTCCGGACCGATCGGCTCGGGTTCCGGGCAGCCGCGGTCGCGGTAATCGGCAATCACCTCAAGCGCGATCTTGCGGACCGTGGCCTTGTCGTCCTCGGACATGTAGCCCTGCACCTCGTTGAGGAACAGCCCCGCGGGCTTGAGCTCGCCGCGGATCAGGCTGGGGTCGCCGGACATGTGCACCAGCGACAACATCAACGTCGGGATGCTGACATCCAGCAACGCCTCTGCGATCTCCTCGTCCGAGGCCGTAAACGACTGCCCTGCATGTGGGTTGCGCACCTGATCGTGCTACCACGCCCAGTCGCGAATTGGAACATGTTTCAGAAATCCATGACGGCTGCCTGGGCGGAACCTAGGCTCGGGAACGTGGGTATCGCGACGCGGGTGAACGGAACCGCTCCCCCGGATGTGCCGTTGTCCGACATCGACCTGGGCGCCTGGAAGTTCTGGGTCCAGAACGACGACTTCCGCGACGGCGCATTTGCGACGCTGCGCCGCGAGGCGCCGATCTCGTTTCACCCCCCGCTCGAGACGCCGGGGGTGGAGGGGGGCCCTGGTCACTGGGCAGTGACCAGGCATGACGACGTCTGGTACGCCAGCCGTCATCCGCACGTCTTCAGCTCACAGCCGAGCATCACCATCAACGATGCGAACCCGGATATCTCGGAGTTCTTCGGGTCCATGATCGTCATGGACGACCCGCGGCATCTGCGCCTGCGAAACATCGTCAGCAGAGCGTTCACCCCGAAGGTCGTGGCCCGCACCGAAGTCTCGGTGCGCGATCGAGCACGCCGCCTGGTGGAAAAGATGATCGCGGAGAACCCCGACGGCACCGGCGAGGTCGTGGCGGAACTCGCAGGCCCGCTACCCCTGCAGGTGATCTGCGACATGATGGGGATCCCCGAGGAAGACCACCTGCGGATATTCCACTGGACCAACGTGATCCTCGGATTCGGGGACAAGGACATTGCCACCGACTACGAGGAGTTCCTCAAGGTTTCGATCGACATCGGCGCGTATGCGACCGCGCTCGCCGAGGACCGCAGAGTCAATCCGCGCGACGATCTGACGACCGCGCTGGTGCAGGCCGAGGTCGACGGCGAGCGCTTGACCTCGGCCGAGGTCGCGTCGTTCTTCATCCTGCTGGTCGTGGCGGGCAACGAGACCACCCGCAACGCGATCAGCCACGGCGTGCTCGCGCTGACTCGCTATCCCGACGAACGTGCGAGGTGGTGGGCCGACTACGAGGGCATCGCGCCGACGGCGGTCGAGGAGATCGTGCGGTGGGCGTCGCCGGTGATCTACATGCGCCGAACCCTGACCGAGGATTGCGAGCTCAGCGGCGTGAAGATGGCCGCGGGTGACAAGGCGACGTTGTGGTACTGCTCGGCCAACCGGGATGAGGACAAGTTCGCCGACCCGTGGACCTTCGACGTCGCGCGCACGCCGAACCCGCACGGCGGCTTCGGCGGTGGGGGCGCCCACTTCTGCCTCGGCGCCAACCTGGCCCGCCGCGAGATCAGTGTCCTATTCGAGGAACTCCATCGCCAGATGCCCGACATCCAGGCGAGCGAAGAGCCGGCGCGACTGCTGTCGCCGTTCATTCACGGCATCAAGCGGCTGCCGGTGTCCTGGACACCACCTCGCTGAGTTCCGCGCGAGTCGGACCGTCCGGAACCGCCGGCCGCCACCCGCTCGCATAGAGCTCCCCGGCGCGGGCCTGTGCCGGTGCCAAGCTGGCAGGCAGCGCGTCCATCACGACGAAGGGCTCCACGAACTCCCTCAGCGCGGGGTCGGCCTCGGCCGCCGCAACGATCAGATCCGACGGCAACCGGCGGCTGACGTCGACGTCGCCGCCGGACCAGCGACGCACCCGGTCGGCGTCGGTGTAGCGGTGGTCGTTGAACCATGGCCGAACGTGCTCCCCCAACCATCGATCGAATTTCCTTGTCGCCGTTTGGACGTCGCGGCCGTGCACGTCGAGGATGCGGACGAGTTCGCGCGCCTGCATCAGCGCCAACGTCACGCCTCGACCGGCCAACGGCGTGGTGGTGCAAACGGCGTCACCGACCGAGATCAGACCTGGCAGCACGGGCCGGCCCTCGACGTCGAGCTGTCCCCGGTAGGTGTTGTACAGCCGGCCGCCGGGAATCGCCGGCGAAATGGGTTGTGAGCGCAACGGATCGATCCAGTCCGAAAGCCGGGGGATGGCGCGCACCGCCTCGTCGAACGCTACGTCGTCGCGGAGCGCCCGCAGCCGCTTGTCGGTGCCGTCATGGGTGAAGTTGATCGAAAACGTGCCTGCGTCGTGAACGAATGCGATGGCCAGGTAGCCCGCGAGGCTCAGCGACAGGCCGATGGGTCCGTTCACTGGGCCGGGCGGGACGCCGTGGTGTAGTCGATACTGCCGGGTGACGTAGACGGCCCCACAGTCCCCGCCTTCGGCGGGCGGGCGGATTCCATTGGTGAACCGGCTGGCCCGGCCGGACGCGTCGATCACGACGTCACCCCTGACAACGCCTCGCCCGATCGCCGCGCCGACGACTCGACCGTCGTCAGTCAGGAGCCGGTCGACGTGACCACACAGCATCGTGATGCCCTGATGTGCCGCCGCGCGGTTCCACAACGTGCGCTCGAACGTCGTCCGCCGGCACAACAGCGCCACCGGCCGGTTGGCGGCAGTGGTCGTGATCGTTGCATCGGCAGCGACGAGATCGTCGAGTACGTCGGGCATCTCCGCACGCAGCGCTTCGACGACCTGACCGCGAAACGTATGTGCGTGATGGAACTGCATGACGCCCTTGCGTTGCCACTCGCCGTGCGCCGATGGCCCGGGATCGCGATCGACGAGGACCACCTCGTGCCCGCGGCGGGCGAGCGCGATGGCGGTGAAGAGGCCGGTGGGTCCCGCGCCCACGATGATGGTTCGCATCCGTCCCTCATTTAGGGTAACTGATAGTGTAATTAATACACAGAGAGTGGCCTTAATGAGTGAATCTGTCAAGCGTGACTACCGCTCGGAGTTGCGTGCCTCCCAGGCGGCGGATACCAGGCGAGCCATCGTGTCCGCGGCGGCGCGGTTGTTCGTCGGGGCCGGCTACGGAGCGACCACCATTGATGCCGTCGCAGAAGCCGCGGGTGTCAGTCGCAAGACGGTGTTTACCGCGGTCGGGGGCAAGGTCGAGTTGTTGAAGACGGCGCTGGACTGGGCGGTGGCCGACGATGATCGCGCAGTCGCGCTGGCGGATCGGCCCGAGATGCGTGGCCTCCTCGCACTAGACGATCCGGTCGAGTTGATCACCGGATGGGTACGCGTCATGGTCGCGATCGACGTGCGCGTGGCAGGCCTGTTCGCAGCGCTGGCGGTCGCGGCCGACTCCGATGACGAGGCGCGACGTCTGCTCGAGGAGTACCAGCATCAGCGCCTCGTCGGGGCCCGCCAGGTCGTCAAGAGGCTGGTGGGATTGGACGCGTTGGGCGGCGATCTGTCGCGGGCCGATGCCGTCGACGTGGCATGGCTCGCAACCGATCCCGTGTTGTTCGACCGGTTCGTCGGGATCCGCGGATGGTCGGTGGCCCGATTCGAGGCGTGGCTGGCGCGAACGCTGACGGCGCAGTTGCAACAGCGTTAGCGCCGCTGGCTAGCGGACGGTTCCTGTCTGCTCGGTGCGGTCGCGGTTCTGGTTCTCGTCCACGGCGTCATCGGTTTTCTGGTTGTCCTTCGTCGTGCGCGTATCCAGAGCGTCGGCGCGTTCCCGCTTGGCATCCAGGTGCTCCCGCGAGGAATCGATGCGGTCGCGGTGGACGCCGGCGCGGTCCTGCAGGCGGGCCGCCTCGGCGGCCTTGGCCTCGGCTTCGGCCTGTGCGGCACGTGCCTTGGCTTCGGTTTCGGTGGCGATGACCTCGCGCTTCTCGAGGCGAGTGCTCTCCTCGCGCACTTCGTCGCGGATGCGGTCGGCCTCGGCCCGGCGCTTGCGGTCACGCATGCCACGGCTAACGAAGGCCAGCAGCAAGATCAGCGCGAGAATCGCCACGACGGCAACGACGATCAAGATCACGGTGTTGGTACCCACTTCGGGCTCCTTCGGTCATTGGTACGTCACGTGTATTGACGTACGCGCTGTTTCCGAGGATGCCCGTGACCGACCATGGTCAAACCTGGTGGTACCGGTGCCTGTGACCGCCTACTTGACGATCAACGTGCCCTTCATGCTCGGGTGGTACACGCAGATGAACGCGTACTCCCCCGGCGTCGTCGGCGCGGTGAAGGTCTTCTGCGTCTTGCCGTCGACGTGCGTGTCGAACGCGCCCTTCGGGTCCGAGGTCACCGAATGTTCTGCGGTGTCCTTGTTTTCGATCGCGATCGTCGCGCCGGGCGACACCGTGATCGGATCTCCGAAGGACATCCCCGAGATGTTGATCGTCGGCCCCGCCACTGCCGCCGTGCCCTCCGTGCTGCCGCTCGGCGCCGTCGTGCTGCAACCGGTGGCAATGGCGCCCATCAGGAGAAACACCGAGAGTAGTAAACCGATCTTGGTCATCGTGTTCCCCGTTCGGTTGGTGCCCTCCAGTAGACACGCTCACCGAGCGGGTGTGGCTCGAATCGTCAGAAGTATCCATTTGCCGGCGGCCACGTCCCGTTGACGACGTAGTTCCCGGTCGCGTGGGCCTTATACGCCAGCGGGCCCGGGAGTTCGAGCTGCTCGGCTACCTGGCCGCGCGTGCCGGCTCCACGGTGTCGCGCCAGGAGTTGGTGCGCGAGGTCTGGCACGATGCGCCGGATCCGCGTCAAACTAGGCCGCTACCAAGTGGTTCTGACGAGCGTACGGGGTCATGGCTATCGCTTCGAGGCCCGCCCGGATGTGCGCGTTGTGTCGGCCGCGCCGCGGCCGGCGTGACGGTTAGAGCGTCGCGGTGAGCGGGCCCGTCGTCTGGCAGAGCGATTGCGGCGGATTGCCCGTCGAGGCGCACCCGCGCCCGGTCGACGTGTAGGTCGCGCCGGACCGGTACGGGGAGTAGTACACCTGCGCGGTACCCGGGCCCTCGGTCGAATCGCATTGCTCGGTCGAGCTACTGCCCTGCATCTGCACGCACGCCACGGAGAGAGTGGGCTCGGCGGCGACCGTGCACGCGGCCGGATTGATCGTCGCGGTCACCATGTTGACGCCCGAGACCTGCACGACGTGCGGTGGGGACAGCGTGAACGCGCAGGGCGGCGTTCCCGTCTCGGCGTCGGCCGAGACGGGCAGCCCGGCGCCGCCGAGTACCGCGACCGCAGAGGCAATGAGCAGACGCTTGACCATCCTCGGATGGTAGGTCACCGAAGCACCCGTTCGTCGACGATGAACAGGACGAGGGTGATGGCCAGGATCCCCGCCGCCAGCCAGATCGCGTGTGCGGCCCAGGCGCGGCTGGCGAACGCGCCGATCAACGCTCCGCCGGCGAAGGCGAGGATGAGCGCGCCATAGATGCCTGCCGCGCGCCGTGACGGGGCTGCCTTCTCCACGACACCGTCGTACCCGGCTTCGATGAATCGCATCAGGTTTCCAGTCGTGGCCACCGGCAGGTAGGCCAGATCGCCGACGTTGCGGAACAGCGCCATCTGTACCGCCGCGAGGAAGGCGATCGGCACCGTGACGTAGCTGTGCGCCACGGTTACCGGGATGAAGCCGATCACCACCAGGGCGACTACCTGCACCGTCATGGTCCAGCGCAGGGGGTGCGGAACGAAGCGCTCGACACGTCCCGACTTGATGTGCGAGGCCAGCGCGACGCCGACCATGAACGCCAGGATGGGCCAGATGTGGGCCAGGGCCGCTGCCACCTTGCGCTCGGAGGCGTCGATGGCGAAGAAGATGACGTTGCCGGTCTGGACGTTGGCGAACACGCCGCCGCGGACGTAGTAGGTGTGGGCGTCCATGAAACCGTTGGTCAACGTGAGCAGGAGCGCGAACCACAGCGTCCTGGCGCGTTCGGTGTCCGTGGGGCCGGGGGTGGGAGCGCCCATTGGAGTCAACCTAGCGGTCGCGCTCTCCCGCGTCCGGGTATCCCGCACCGAGCGCGCTCAGCATGCCCGCGGCCGACCTCGGCCACGGAAACTCCTCGGCACGGCGTCGCGCGTCGTGTCTGCGACGGCGTTCGGGCCTGCTGATGATCGACGTCACCGCGTGGGCGATCGCCCGTGGGTCGTTGTCGGCCGCGGCCCCGCTGTCGGTGGTGAGGATCTCGGCCAGCGCCGACGTGTTCGACACCACGGCCGGTGTGCCGCAGGCCAACGCCTCGAGGGCGGCCAGGCCGAACGTCTCGTGCGGTCCTGGCGCGAGGGCGACGTCCGCGGACGCCAGGATGGCCGCCACGGTGTCGCGGCACCCGACGTAGCCGGTGAAGGCGACGGGAAGCCGCGCGGCCTGTCGCTCCAGCCTGGCCCGCAGCGGCCCCTCGCCCACCACCACCAGTCGCGCGTCCACTCCGGAATCGCGAAGCGCGGCAACGGTATCGATGCTGCGGTGAGCGTGCTTCTCGACCGACAGCCTGCCGCAGTGCACCAGCAGCGTCTGCTCGGGCGCGGCCCAGCGGCCGCGCACCTGCGCGCACCGGTGCCGGGGATGGAACTGCTCGAGGTCGACACCGAGCGGCACGGTGACCGCGTTGTGTGCGGAGATGCGGTCGAACTCCTCGCGGGCGAAGGCCGTCGTGCACACAACCGCGTCGTAGTTCGCGGCGGTGCGGCGGTTGGCCACGTCGGCCACGGCACGCGCCAGACGACCTGGAAGTAGTTGTCCCACTAGGCGATCAAGCCGCTCGTGGGAGATCATCACGGTGGCCACGTGGTGTGCACGGCCCCAAGAACCCAGCGATCGCAGCGTAAGTCGGTCGGAGACCTCCAACGCGTCGGGCTCCAACCGTTCGAGCAGGGCGGTGACCGGTCCGGGCAGTACGGCGCGGTATCCCCCGGTGAAGGGAATTTGCTTGGCGGGCAGGCTGATTCGCATGACGCCTGAGGGCAGCGTGCTGGCCTCGGCCTGTGCGCCTGGTACCACTAGGTACACCTCGTGCCCGGCGGCGCAGTACTCGGCGCCCAAACGATCCACCGCGGTCCGCAGCCCTCCCGAGCGCGGGCCGTAGAAGTTCGCGACCTGCACAACCCGCATGATTCATCACAACGGGATCGCATGTGCGGTCACGAACGTGGGGTGAACGGTCGTCTGAACGCGCGATGAATACCGGTCACCGCCGGTACCGAACGCCTACCCGACGTACTTGGTGAACCAGTCCTGGACCTTCTGCCACGCGTCGGCGGCGGCGGTCGGGTCGTAGCGGTCGCCGGTCTCGTTGAAGAAGGCGTGGTTGGCGCCCTGCTCGACGATGAGCTGGTTCACCAGTCCGGCCTTGGTGAGCGCCTGCTGCGCGGCGTCCTTCGTGCCCGTGACCCGCGCGTCCTCCGAGCCGTAGAAGCCGAGCACCGCGACGTCCTTCGATCCGCCGAAGTCCGCGCCGTCCGGTAGCGGGCCGTAGAACGGAACCGCCGCGGCGAGCTGCGGCTCACCGGCGGCCAGAAGCTCCCACACCATGCCGCCGCCCATGCAGAAGCCGACCGCGGCGACCTTCGCACCCGGCGTGCGGCGTTGCAGCTCGGCCACGCCGGACTTCATGTTGGCGACGAACTCCTCGGTCGGGATCTTGCTGAGCGCGGCGGTGGCCTGCGCGGGGTCGGTGAACGTACCGGTGCCGCCCTGGGCGGAGAGCATGTCGATGGCCAGCGCCGAGTAACCGATGCCTGCGAACCGGCCTGCCACGGAACGCACCCAATCGTTGAGGCCCTTGTTCTCGTGGATGACCAGCACCGCGCCCTTCGGGCTCTGCGCGACCGCCCATGCGCCTTGCAGTTGGCCCTGCGGTCCGGCCCATGTGATCGGCTCGGTGGCCACCGTGTTCTCCGAGCCCGGCGGTGGCGCCTTCTCGGTCGCCGGCGCGGTGGAGGTGGCAGGCCCGGTGGACGTGGCGGGTGCGTCGGCCGCGGGTTTGCGGTCCTCGCTGCACGCCGCGATCAGGGCGGTGGCTGCGGTTGCGCCGACGCCGATCAACGCCAGCCTGCGCAAGGCTTCGCGTCTGGACAGCAGTCCGTCGACGTGGTCGGTGGCGATCTCCTCGGCGATGTAGCGCTGCATGGGGGTCACCCTGGTGAGTATGCCCCGATCTGCTGAACAGCAGTTGGAGAAGTCCTGTACAGCCAATACTGAACCCATGTCTGCGACACCGGACCACGCGGCCCTCCAGGGCAGGGTCGCGGTCGTGGCCGGAGCCACCCGCGGCGCGGGGCGCGGCATCGCCGCGGCGCTCGGCGAAGCGGGTGCGACGGTGGTCTGCACCGGCCGCAGCAGCGTGGCGGGCAACCTGAAGTCGGACTACGACCGCCCGGAGACCATCGAGGAGACGGCCGAACTCGTCTGCGCTCTCGGCGGGGTGGGCATCGCCGCCGAAGTCGACCATCTGGACGCCGGGCAGGTGCGGGATCTGGCCGAGCGGCTCCGCCGCGACCACGGCTGCATCGACATCCTGGTGAACGACATCTGGGGTGCCGAAGTCCTCAAGGGACCGCCGCCGTCCTGGAACCGGCCGATGTGGGAACTCGACCTCGACGACGGGCTGCGCACCCTGCGCCTCGGCATCGAGACCCACCTGATCACGTCGCACTGCCTGCTCCCGCTGCTCGTCGCGCGGCCGGGCGGTCTGCTGGTCGAGGTGACGGACGGCACCGCCGAGTTCAACGCCCAGAACTACCGGCTCTCGGTCTTCTACGACCTGGCGAAGGTGTCGGTGAACAGGCTCGCGTTCAGCGAGGGCCACGACGTGGCGCCGTTCGGCTGCACTGCCGTTGCGGTCACGCCGGGCTGGCTGCGCTCGGAGATGATGCTCGACAACTACGGGGTCACCGAGGCGGACTGGCAATCGGCGCTGCAACCCGGGCGGCCAGGCGACCTTCCCGCTGCGCCAGGCGCGTTCATGGAGTCGGAGACCCCGCGGTTCGTCGGCCGAGGGGTCGCGGCGATCGCCGCCGATCCGGATCGAGCGCGCTGGAACCAGCACTCGGCGAGCTCGGTGCAGCTCGCCCGCGAGTACGGCTTCACCGACACCGACGGACGTCAACCAGACGCCTGGAGCGGCTGGTAGACATTTTCAGGAATCTGTTCACTTTTTCGTTGACACGGCTGTCCGCGCACTGTTCCATTGCGGAGTGACCTACGACACGATCATCCGAAACGGCCGCTGGTTCGATGGCTCCGGCGCCGCGTCGGCGGTGCGCCACCTGGGCATTCGGGGCGGCCACGTGGTGGCCGTCTCCCCCGATCCGCTCGACGAGACCGGTTGCTCGCACGTCATCGACGCGACCGGCAAGTGGGTCCTTCCCGGCATGCTCGACATCCACACCCACTACGACGTCGAGGTACTCGACGGCCCGGGGCTGGCCGAGTCGCTGCGGCACGGCGTGACCACGGTGATGCTCGGATCCTGCTCGCTGTCGACCATCCACGTCGGCGGGGTGGACGCGGGCGACCTGTTCGGTCGTGTCGAAGCGATCCCGCGCGAGCACGTCATCGGCGCCGTGGACCGCCACAAGACCTGGAAGACCTGCGAGCAGTACGTGGACGCGCTCGAGTCGCGTCCGCTGGGGCCGAACGTCGCGGCGTTCATCGGGCACTCCGACATGCGCACGGCCGTGATGGGACTGGACCGCGCGACCACCGGATCCGTCAGGCCGTCCAAACGCGAGCAGGCCGAGATGGAGCGGATGCTCGGCGAGGCGCTGCGGGCGGGCTTCGTCGGACTGTCGTCCCAGCAGTTGCTCTTCGACAAGCTCGACGGCGACACCTGCCGGTCCCGCACGCTCCCGTCGACCTACGCCAAGCCGAGGGAACTGCGGCGGCTCAAGTCGTTGTTGCGCAGGGCGGGACGGATCCTACAGTCCGGCCCCGACATCAAGAACCCGCTCAACGTCGCCTCGCAGCTGGCGCAGTCGCTGGGCATCGTCCGCAATCCACTCAAGACCAGCCTGCTCTCGGCCGCCGACGTGAAGGCCAACCCGTACGCAATCCTGGCCCTGGGCCCGCTCGCGCGGATCGTCAACGCGCTTGGTGGCAACTTCCGTTGGCAGCACCTGCCCGTGCCGTTCGAGGTGTACGCCGACGGCATCGACCTGGTGGTCTTCGAGGAGTTCGGGGCCGGCGCCGCTGCGCTGCACCTGCGCGACGAGGTGGAGCGCGACGAGCTCTTGCGCGATGAGCAATATCGGCGCCAGTTCCGCAAGGACTACGAGAACAAGTTCGGGGTGCGGGTCTGGCATCGCGACTTCTTCGACGCCGACATCGTGGACTGCCCGGACGATTCGGTGATCGGCAAGTCGTTCGGCCAGGTCGGCCGGGACCGCGGGGGTCTGCATCCGGTCGACGCATTCCTGGACCTGGTGGTCGAACACGGCCGCGCACTGCGCTGGCGTACCACGATCTCCAATCACCGGCCCGACGTGCTCAAGAAGCTGGCCCGCGACCCCGCCATTCAGATGGGCTTCTCCGACGCGGGCGCACACCTGCGCAACATGGCGTTCTACAACATGGGACTGCGCCTGCTCCGGCACGTGCGGGACGCCGAGAAGGCGGGCACGCCCTTCATGACGATCGAGCAGGCCGTGCACCGGCTCACCGGTGAGCTCGCCGACTGGTACCGGCTCGACGCGGGCCACCTGCGCGTCGGCGACCGGGCCGACGTCGTGATCGTCGACCCGGTTCGCCTCGACGAGTCGCTCGACGCGCTACGCCGAGAGCCGCGTCGAGCACTTCGGCGGTCTGCCCCGGATGGTCAACCGCAACGACGCCACCGTGACCGCGGTGCTGGTCGGCGGCCGCCCGGTGTTCGTCGATGGCAAGCCCACCGATCTGGTCGGACGGCAACGGACCGGCCGATTCCTGCGTGCCTCGTACAAGTCCCCCGCTCTACCCACCGAGAAGGATGAGTTGACAAGTGTCGGTTGAGGATTCGGTTCTAAGCCTGTGGAAGGCGTTGTCGGCGCGGGACTGGGAGGCGGTGAAGGCGTGCGTCTCCGACGACTGCATCTATCTCGACATGCCGGTGGGACCGGCGGCCGCAGCCAAGGGGCCCGATGACATCGTCAAGCGCTTGAAGATTGGGCTGGAGCCCTTGTCGTCGTACGAGAACTTCGACGGGCTGCTTCTCCACAACGGCCGCGACGCGATGTACGAGCATCACGAGGAATGGCATTGGGAGACCGGCGAATCGGCGGTCTTGAAGTTCGTCACGGTGCACCGGGTCGAGAACGGGAAGATCACGCTGTGGAAGGACTACTGGGACATGGGTGCCCTGGTCAACCACGCTCCCCCGACGTGGATGGAGGACTTCGCCACCGCGGACATGTCCTGGATCTTCGACGCGACCGGGTTGATCTAAAGCGTGATCTTGCAGCTCTGGCCGATGTCCAGGGTGCGCAGCATCCGGCCCATGCCAAGCCACATCGCGCAGGACAACGCCAGATCGGTGAGCAGCTCGGGGCTGAACTGTTCGTTGCAGCGGTCCCAGAAGTCCTCGTCGTCGCGAAGGCCGGTGTGGTCGGCCGCGAACCGCTGCGCGAACTCGGCGGCGACGCGTTCCTGCGGGCTGTAGCCGGGCCAGGTCTGCCACTGCGCCGCGTGGTCGTAGAGGTCCTCGTCGACGCCGGCCTCGATGCCGTCGGAGTCGCGCGTGTTCTGGCACACGACGCACTCGTTGTCGAGTGCGATCACCATGCGCGCGAGTTCACGAACGCGCATCGGCAATCTGTTCTTGTGGTAGACCGCATGGGTGAATCCGGCCATGGCGACGCCGATGTCGGGCGAATTGACGATCCATCCGGCGGCGTCGTCTTCGGCGAAATCTCCAATTCGGCTCATGGCGGCATCGTACGCCGGAGACGGCAATTCTGAAACACGTTCTAGTTTTCCCGGTCAGCCCGACGCGGGCACCAGGGCCCGGTCGTCGTCCCAGACGCGCTGCACCAGGATTCGGTGGGCGATGCGTTCCAGGGCGGCCTCGACCTGCCCGCGGTCGGGATTGCCCTGGAAGGCGGGCGAGCCGGACAGCTTCTCGACGATCCGGCCGGCCATGGCCGCCGACGCGGCGTCGACCTCCTTCAGGCCGGCCTGGGTGAGAAACAGCCGGTCGCCGGTGTGCAGCGCGTAACCGCGGCTGACCAGGCCGTCGAACGTCGGCCCGAGCACCTCGTGAGGCACCCGCAGTCGCCGGGCGATGTCGGTGAGCGTCGCCGACCCAAACACCTGGTTCTGCCGGTAGATCTGGACCAGTGCCCACAGCGCTGCGACGTCGAGATGGCACCCGGGCTGGCTGGCGATGCCGCGCAGCCCGATCTCCGGGGAGTCGCGGAACATCCGCCCCACCGCGACCTCGAGCATCTGCTCCGGCGATTCGGTGTTGGGCATGCCGAACCCCTCGCCGAGGTCGGTGGCCGAGACCGCATCCATCTCGCGCAGCGGCACCTCCTTGAGGAAGAGCGCGACGACGAAGCCGAGTACGGCGATCGGGACGGCGCACAGGAACACCATGCCCAGCGAGTCCGAGTACGCGTCGACGATCGGTGCCGCCATGGCAGGCGACAGGTCGTGCAGGGCCTGCGGCGACTGTGCAGCACGGGCAGGCGCACCACTGTCCGCCAACGCGGGATCGAGGCGATCGGCCAGGAAGTTGGTGAACAGCGATCCGAAAATGGCTGCGCCGAAAGAACTTCCGATGGTCCGGAAGAACGTGACGCCCGAGGTCGCCACACCGAGATCGGCGAACTTCGCGGTGTTCTGCACCGTGAGCACCAGCACCTGCATGCACGATCCGATGCCGGTGCCGAGGACGAACAGGTACAGCGACTGCTGCCAGGTCGGGGTGGTCGCGTCCATGCCCGACAGCAGGAAGAATCCGAGCGCCATGACCGCGGTACCGACCACGGGGAAGATCTTGTAGTGCCCGGTGCGGCCGACCAGTGCGCCGCTGCCCATCGAGGTCATCAGCAGGCCCGCCACCATCGGCAGGGTGCGCAAACCGGATTCCGTCGCCGACACCCCGTCGACGAACTGCATGAACGTCGGCATGAACGTCAGTGCGCCGAGCATGGCGAAGCCGACGATGAAGGCGAGGATGCAGCACACGGTGAATACCGGGTCGGTGAACAGCCGGATCGGCAGGATCGGCTCTGCGGTCCTGACTTCCACCCAGACGAAGATGCCCAGCGCGACGACGGATCCCGCGAACAGGGCGATGATCACGGGCGAGCCCCACGCGTATTCGCCGCCACCCCAACTGGTTGCGAGCGTGAGGCCGGATGCGCCAAGGGCGACGAAGAGGATGCCCGCGTAGTCGATGACGGGTTTGGCGCTCTTGGCCAGCGCCGGGATGGCCGCCGCGCCGACGACCAGTACGACGACGGCGACGGGCACGTTGATCCAGAACGCCCATCGCCACGTCAGGTGATCGGTGAAGAAGCCGCCGAGCAGCGGGCCGATCACCGTCGTCACGCCGAACACCGCACCCAGCGCGCCCTGGTAGCGGCCGCGTTCACGCAGCGGGATCACCTCGCCGATCACGGCCATGGCGGTCACCATGATCGCGCCGCCACCGATGCCCTGCAGCGCCCGGGCGGCGACCAACGTCGTCATGGACCCTGCGAGCCCGCACAGCACGGACCCGACGAGGAAGAAGACCACCGATGCCTGGAACACGGCCTTGCGGCCGAAGATGTCGCCGAGCTTGCCGACCACCGCGGTGGCGACCGTCGAGGCGAGTAGGTAGCTCGTCACCACCCAGGACTGGTGGCCCGCGCCGCCGAGATCGGCCACCACCGTCGGCAACGCGGTCGCCACGATGGTCTGATCCAGCGCCGCCAGCAGCATGCCGAGCAGCACGGCGCCGAAGATGAAGTTGCGCTGCCGCGGCGTGATCCGTGCGCTGGCGGACTCTGGATCGGCGCTGATCTGCGCCGGTGAACTGGTCATACCCACCTCTCGTCATGGCCGGGGCGTTGCGGAAACGCCCCGGACCATATCGTTAGATGGGCTACAAATGTTACGAGCCGACAACGGTGGCGCCCGTCACGATGCCACGGGTCCGCGGGTGTGCGATGCACCTAGTGCGGAGGTCGCGCCACACACTGCGCGGAGTACAGCTCCACGCCCAGCTTGTCCATCAGCTCCAACTGGGTTTCGAGGTAGTCGACGTGCTTCTCCTCGTCAGCGACGATCATCTCGAACAGGTTCGCGGACGTGCTGTCCTCCTTCTCGCGGCAGAAGACGATGGCCGGCTTGAGGCGCTCCAGCACTTCGTATTCGATGGCGAGGTCGGCTTCGAATTGCTCGCGAAGCGTCTGCCCGACGCGCAATGAGAACAGCCTCTGGTAATTCGGAAGCCCATCCAGGATGAGAATGCGGTCGGTAATTGCCTCGGCGTGTCGCATCTCGTCGAACGACTCGGCGCGAGTGTGATTGGCGAGCTCGGTGAAGCCCCAATTTTCCTGCATCTTCGAATGTAGGAAGTATTGATTGATGGCGGTGAGTTCACTAGTCAACTGCTCGTTGAGCAGCTTGAGAACCTCGGGATCGCCTTGCATGGTCGCTCCTAGAAAGGGGGCCGGCTGGTCGAGTGTCACAGGCTGTATGACACGTTCAGGCTAGTGCAATCGATGTCCGACAGCGACTGATTGACAGCCGCCTTCGGCGTGTTCGAGCGATCCGACCGGCGGTCCACGCTTAGCCTAACCTGGCCCGACCTTGAGAACATGGACTGGCTGCCCTAAGTAAGGTTAGACTCCGCTAACCACGTTGGCAGCGCCACCCGACCCGCCGGGCGGCGCACTCGAAGTCGAGGCGGAAGTACATGGGCGACTACCAGTTGCATTCGCTCATCCTGGCCGCTGATTATCGGGTCGACGACGTCGACGCCATGTGGTCGTCACTCACGACGCGTCAATCGCATTTGGCCGGAATGGCCGCTCATCACGTCGTCGTCTATGAGTCCATTTGGGAGCCGGGACGCGTGCTGGTCACCATTGGCGTGCGACACCCCAATTCGGTGCGCGAAGTATTGCGCTCGCCAGCCATTTTCGAATTGTTCGACATCTCGGGGGTCGACGACATTCCGGCGATATTCGCCGGCGAGGTAGTCGAGAAGATCGACCTCTGTGATCCGTCACCCGAGGATGCGGTCGCCGGGGTGATCGTCGGAGTCGTCACCGCCGTGGAGGACGTCGCGACGCTGATGGTCAAGGTGCACAGTGCCGCAGATCACTTCAAGCGGGCAGGGGTCCGCAAGATCTGGGTGTACCGGGCGTTCGACGACGGGCAGGAAGTGCTGATCCTGCAGGAGATCGACGACGAGATCAGCGCCAGACGCTGGATCAATCACCCGGACGCCGCCGCCGAGTGGATGTCCTTCGGAGGGCAGGAGCGAAGCGACCCGGGATTTGCCGGAAGTCAGGAGCGCGACCGGGGCACGACCAGCGCGGGGCTGGGCGCGCATCCGACGGTGTTCGTCGGCAAGCTCGCCCACCTCATGGCCGTCAAGGAGGAGGTGCACTGATGTTCGTGTGCCTGTGCACCGGGGTGACCAGCCAGGTGGTCAGCGACCTCGTCGCCGACGGCGCCTCGACGTCCAAGCAGATCGCCGACGCGTGCGGCGCAGGCGCCGACTGCGGCCGGTGCCGTCGAACCGTGCGCGCCATCATCGCGGCGGCCAAGGTCGCGGACTGCCCAGTACACGCAGCGCGCTGAACTAGTCCGACGCTCCGCGGCGGTCGGCGAACTCGGCAAGGGCATCGGCATTGGCCGCGGCGCCCATCAACTCGGCGAACTCTGCGTACTCGCGCTCCAATGCGGCTGAGATCTGGGCGCGGAATGGCTCCACCACCGTCTGCTTCACCGCCATCAGGCTCGGAATCGGCCGGGACGCAAGCACTCCGGCGTGCCGTCGGGCCTCGGGCAGCAGGTCGTCCGGTTCGCACACCTTCCACGCCAGCCCCATCCGCAGCGCCTCGTCGGCATCGACCCATTCGGACGACATCAGGATCCAGGCCGCGTTCTGCCTGCCGATGAGCTGGGGCAACAGGTAGGACGACGCCGCCTCGGGCGCGACGCCCAGGCTGGTGAACGGGCACTTCAGCCGGGCCGTCGTGGACATGAAGACCAGATCGGCGTAGCCGAGGATGGTGGCGCCGATGCCGACGCCGAGCCCGTTGAGCGCCAGGATCAGCGGCTTGCGCAGATTGGTCAGCGCCTCGATCATGCCGGGGAAACCGTGCTCCCCCGGCTGGAAGTCCGGATCGGTGATGCGTGCCTGCATCTCGACCAGATCGTTGCCTGCACTGAATGCGCGTCCAGCGCCGGTGAGAAGGACGACGGCGACCGTTGGGTCCTCGTCGGCGTCGCGCAGTGCGACCGTGGCCGCGTCGTAGAGGGCCTCGTTGAACGCGTTGAGCGCCTCGGGCCGATTGAGGGTGAGGGTGCGAACCCCGTTCGCATCGTCGATCTGCACGAGCACGGCAGCAGCGTATGCGTCAGCCGTTGGTGTACACGCGCGTGGGTGCGACGAACACGACGGTGCGGCCCTGTTCGGCCATCGTCCGGTCGTAGGCGTCCCAGTCGTCGTGGGTGCCGCCCGCGGCCGTGAACACGTCGCGGAGCAGCAGGCGCAATGCGTCCGGGTCGGTCAGCCACGGCTGCGGATCGTGCGGGCCGACGAGTTCGGCGGTGCCCTCGACCGTCGCCCACTGCCAGCCGTTGCGGAACGTGACGGCGATCTGCGGGCGGGACCGCAGATTGGTCAGCTTCACCTTGCCGTAGGTGACGAACGCGAGCATCGGAGTCCCCGTCGACGGGTGGTCCAGCACACCGGCGTTGATCAGGGACGCCTGGATGGTCGCGTCGGCGCGAAGGGTCGCGACGATCGCCAGGCCGCTCTCCCCCGACGCGAGCGCCGCGGCCTCGGACAGCGTCGTCATCGGACGGCCGCCGCGACGAAGGGCGAGCGGAACACGTAGCGGCTCGTGGGCACGGTGTCCACGTTCTCGTTGGCGCCGAACGCCGACGTACTGGCGATCATCTTGTTCATCCTGTCGTTGAGGTCCGCGTCGTCGGCGGCGCCGAAGAACGCGTGTAGGTCCGCGATGGCCTCGATGGGAAACAGCTCCTCGACGATCGCCGCGATCTCGGGTGCATCCGGTGTCAGGGCGCGTACCACCGCGTTCTGCGTGTAGCCGAACGTGGACTGCGTGGCTATGGCGACCGGGGTGTGATCTATGTGCCAACGGGCGAACCACGTCTCAAGCTCCAACTCCGAGGGGCGGCGCAGCAGGGCGACGTTGGCCAGCCCGTCGGTGCGCTCGCCCTGGCCTACGGCTGGGCCGGGCAACGGGACGGACTCCGTGACGAGATAGGCGGCGAGCAGGTCGCATTCGCCGGCCAGCCGGGCCAGGGCGTCGCGAACCTGAGTGCCGTAGCTCTGCTGGGTCCACAGGTTGACGAGCGCAACGACCGGGGGATCCAGTGTTGTCAGCGTCATCAGCGAGTCGCGCACTGCGCCGTCGCGGACGTTGATCGCCAGCCCTGACACCCCGAGGGCGAGCAGATCGTCGGCGACCCTGGTGCGCATCGTCTCGCACCATGCCTCGTCGGCCGTCTCGCGCCGCAAGGTGATGATGACCTTCTCCACGCCACGAACCTACCGCCGCACTCAATCCCCGCTGGCGTCAACCCGAAGGGTGAGAATGACCTGGTGCTGAAGGGTCTGGCGGTGCGGCCGACGATGCCCGACGTGGGCGGCGTCGGTCGCAGTCTGCTCGGCGTCCTGCTGGTGGCCGCTGCCGGGATGTACTGGGGCGGTGCTCCCGCCGCGACGGCCGCCGCGGGAGCCGCGGCGATAGCGGGCGCCATCGCGCTGCCCGACAGCCCGCGCGGCCGGATACCACTGGTGATCGGCGTGTCGGCGGTGATGGGCGTTGCGGTGCTGCTGGCGTCGGCCTTCTCGTCGTTTGACGTCGTGTTCACCGTGGTCGTGGGCGTGTGGTGCTTCGCGGCGGGATTGGCATGGGCCCTCGGCGCCAACGCGGGGCTCATCGCCGCGGCGGCGAGCGCGCTGCTGGTGACCCTGCCGCCGACCGAGCCGTCGTGGTCGGGCACCGCCACCGCCACCGGGCTCGCCGTGGCGGGCGGTCTGGTGCAGGCCGCACTCGTCGCCATCTGGCCGGAGCGCCGCTGGCGGGCGCAGCGACAAGGACTGGCACGGGCGTACCGCTCGCTGGCCGCCGACGCGCGCGCACTTGCCGATGATCCGAGTGGGCACGTCGACCCCGAACCCCTGATCTGGCTGCGCGAATCGTTCACGCTGACCGAGGCGCAGGCCCGGCGGCGCCCGCTGGCCTACCGGGCGTGGTACGGCTTGCCCGAGCGGATCTCGGCCACGGTGATCGCAATCGCCGCGCGGGCGACCGACGGCGACATCGGGTCACGCGTGTTGACGGCCGCGTCCGACGTGCTGGCGGCGGTCGCCGAACCCGATCGGCCTCACGGCCGCACCGCCGGTTATGCGATGGGTCGCTTCGACGCGGTCGCCGCGACCGCAGATGGCCCGGAAGCGGCCTTCGTACAGCGGCTTTCGGAACAACTTCGGGAGGCGGTGGAGCTGAGGTTCGGCGGCGCTTCGCCCCGGCCCGACGACCTCACCGCGCTTTGGCGGCCTGCGTTGCCGGGGCGGCTCGGCACGATGGCCGCGGCCGTTCGCGGCAATCTCACCAAGGACTCCTCCGTGCTGCGGCACGCCGTGCGTCTCGGCGCAGCCGCCGCCATCGGTACCGCGATCGCGCGCTTCGCCGAGGTACCGCATGGCTATTGGATCCCGCTCACCGTCGTGATGGTGCTCCGCCCGGAGACGGCGCACACCTACACGCGGTGCGTGGGCCGGGTCGCCGGAAACGTCGCAGGCATCGTGGTCGCCTCGGCGGTGATCCTGGTCGTCCACCCCGTCGGGTTCACGGCAGCGGCCCTCGCGGTCCTGTTCCTCGGCGTGGCTTACGCGGTGTCCGGGGTCGGCTACGTCGCACTGAGCGCCGCGTTGGCGGCCATGATCGTGTTCCTCGTCGAAGTCGGAGGCGCGGCGGGGCCCGCCGCCGCCGGCGACCGGCTGCTCGCCACGCTGATCGGCGGGGCACTGGCGGTGCTCGCGCACGTCGTTCTGCCCGACGACGCACTGAACCGGCTGCAACAGCGCGCCGGTGAGCTGCTCAAGACCGAGATCGACTACGCCGCAACGGTGATCAAGGCGTTCGTGCACCAGCTGGATCGCCCGGCCGACGCGCTCTCGACCGCCTGGGAACGCGCGTTTCGGGCCCGTGGGGCGTTCGAGGCCGCCGCCGGCGCGACCCTGTCGAAGGACCGTGACTTCCGGCGCTGGCTGCGTTCGTACCGGACCGCGCTCAACGCGGTGACCGGGGCGTGCACGGCGCTCGAAGCGGGTCAGCCTGCGCAGCCGTTGTCGGCGCCGGGCCGGGACTTCACGGTGGCGGTGGACGCCTATGCCGAAGCGCTGTGCGGTGATCCGGCCACCCCTGGTTCGCCGTGGCACGTCGACGTGAAGCGGCTGACGGAAGCCGCCTCGCGGGTGCGCAGCGAACTCTCCGGTTGCGACGATGCGACGGCACGCCTTCTCGTCGCCGAAATCGGCACGATCACTAGTCAACTCGTCAACATCTCGAGCGATATTGCGCGGCGATAGCTATTGGTCGCGGGCCCATCGCGGCTGGATGAACACGCCCTCGGCCTCTACGGTGACGCCCTCGTCGTCGGCGAGGTGACCGACTGCGAAGGTCTTGATGCCCTCGGTCCTGTCGATCCTGGCCTCCGCGCGCAGCGGCCCGAGCCGCGTGGTGCGCAGGTAGCGCAGCGTGATCGTTCCGGTGAGTCGCGGTTTGTGATAGCCGCTCGCCACCTCCCCTAGCACGTGGTCGAGGATCAGCGCCGCGACGCCGCCGTGCACGTGACCCGGCGGTCCCTCGTAGGCCGCGCCGAGGTGGAAGTCGGCGAAGACACCACCGTGCGCGCCCTCTCGGACCACCACCGGCGGTGCGGTCGGATTGCGTATGCCGATCACCGCGTTGCCCCAGGGCATCTGCTCTCCTTCGGGGCTGAACCGCACCCCGAACGCGCCGTCGAGCTGGCGGGTGCGCAGCCGGGCCGTCGCCGCGTCGATCGCTGCCCTGGCCTCGGCCACCGATTCGGCGTCGACCTCGGTGCGGATGGTGGCGTCGATCAGCTCGCGGACCGATTGAGTCAGCGGCTCATAGACGGCCCGCAGCCGGGCGACCTCCTCTGCAGTGAGGTTCTCCACGGTGAAGTCCAGCATTCCTGCACTAGAACACGTTCTAGTGCAGGTGTCGAATCAGAGTCGCGGCGCCGGACCGACCAGCAGTTGCCGCACCACGGGTGCCGCCCATGCGATGAGTTCGTCGTGGCCGAGGTCGGCGACCGCTGGATTGGCCAGAACGTAGCGCGTGGTCGCCAGCCCGATGACGAACGCACCCATCAGCCCGGCGCGTTCGGCCGGGTGGTCGGGTGCGACCGCCGCCAGAACGGGGGCGACCTGCGTGGCGAACACCCCCCGCATGGTCTCTGCCGCGGTGGGACTGGTCATGGCGGCGCGCAGCAGCGCCACGAACGTGGTGTCGTCCTCCCAGACGGCGAAGAACTTCGGCAGCAGTGCGTCGGCGACGCCGTCGGGTTCGATCTTGGTGAGATCGGGCAGGTCGAGGGTGAACTCCGCGGCGGCGGCGAAGAGGTCCTGCTTGCTGCCGAAGTACCGGATGACGAGGGCGGGATCGACGCCGACGTCGGCGGCGACCGCGCGCAGCGTGGTGCGTTCGTAACCGTCGGCACCGAAGCGCAGTCGCGCGGCGGCAAGGATGTCGGCGCGTGTCTCGGCTGCGTTGCGGGTCCTGGTGGTGGGCGCCATGACACCAGGATAAGTCACCGGATGTTGACATGATCGCCCGGATGGGCTTACCGTCTAAGTCACCAGTTGTTGACTTAGCCTCCGAGGAGTCACCGTGAACCCCGTTCTCGTCGTCGGCGCCGGTCCCACCGGGCTGACCGCAGCCATCGAACTGTCCCGCCTCGGCCTCGACGTCCGGATCGTCGAGGCGGCCACCGAACCCTCGGCCACCTCGCGCGCGTTGGGCGTGCAGGCCCGCACCGTCGAATTGCTGCGGCCCCGCGGTGTCGGCGACGAGATGCTGCGACTGGGCAACCGGGCCTCGGCCACCGTGCTCCACGCCGGCGGCGAGCGCCTGGCGGCCATCGAACTGCACCGGATGCCAAGCGAATTCAACTTCATTCTGATGCTGGCGCAGTCCGAAACCGAGCGACTGCTCAACGAGCAGCTCGCCCGCCAAGGCGTCACGGTGCAACGCGGCGTCGAGTTCGTCTCGATCGACCAGGACGACGACGCGGCCCGGGTCGTACTCCGCCACGCTGGCGGCCGCACCGAGACCGTCACCGCCTCGTACGTGATCGCCGCCGACGGTTCGCACAGTGCCGTCCGCAAGGCGCTCGGGCTGGGTTTCCACGGCAGGTCGCTGCCGCAGAACTACGTGCTCGGCGACCTCCATCTAGCCGGCGAGATGCCGGCGAACCAGCTGTCGATCTTCTTGGCCCCCAAGGGCTTTCTTGCCGTCTTCCCGATGGGCGACGGCCGGTTCCGCTTCATGGCCACCGACCCGGAGGGCATCACGGGCGACACCGATGAGCCCAGTCTCGAGGACATCCAGCGCCTCTATGACCGCACCGTGCACGTGCCCGCCGCGCTCTACGACCTCAACTGGAGTTCCCGATTCCGGATCAACAGCAGGCACATGGACACCCTGCGATCCGGCCGGGTGTTCTTCGGCGGCGACGCGGCCCACGTGCACAGCCCGGCAGGCGGGCAGGGCATGAACGCAGGCATCCAGGACATGATCAACCTCGGCTGGAAGCTGGCCATGGTGTTGCGCGGGGAGGCTCGCCCCGGCTTGCTCGACACCTATGAGACCGACCGGCTGCCCGTGATCAGGCAACTGGTGGCGATGACCGAACGCGCCACGGCCGTGTTCAACTCCACGAACCCCGTCGTGCACGCGGCACTGATCCGGCTGGCGCCCGTGGTGCTGGCCCGATCGGCGGTACAGGACAAGGCGGCGCCCCGGCTGGGCCAGATCTCGGCGTCGTACCGCGATCGCCCACTGGCCAAGGGCGGTGGGCGAATTGGGCGGCTGCGGGCCGGTGACCGCGTGCCCGACGTGCGCCTCGACGGGGGCAGGCTGTACGACCTGCTCGATACGTCGACGTTCACCCTGGTCGTCGTCGGCGATCCGGAACGAGTGCCTGCACACCGCGGCTGGGGTATCGCGGTGGTGCGCATCCCCGCGGCGGCCGAACTGGGCCCCGGCCCCGGCTGGCTGCTGGTGCGGCCCGACGGCTACCTCGCGGCGGCGGGCTCGTCCGAGAGCATCGATCGGTTGACCCGGTGGTTGACGCGGTGGCTAGTGCCGCATCCTCACGTTGCGAACGCGGCCAGCGCGGCCCTGGCCTCGGGATCGGCCCGACCGATTTCGAGTTCCATCAGGGCGCATTCGGCCGTCGCGGCCACCCACAGCCGCGCCGACTGACGCGGGTGCGGTCGTCCGATCGCCTCGAAGTCGGCCGCGACGATCTCTACGCTCGCCCCGTTGCGGCGCAACACCTCAGCGGAGATGGGCCGGTGGCCCCGCGCCTCCAACAACAATGCCTTGACGCCGCGATCGCGCAGACAGCCGTCGAGATAGGTCGTCGCTATCGTCGTCAGCCGTTCCCGCCCCGGCGCGATGCCCTCGATCGCCGACGTGATCTCGTCGAACAACGCATCGTGAAATCGCCGATGCATCGCCACCAGATATGCCGTGCGGTCCGGGAAATGGTGGAAGAACGTTCCCTTCGAGACACCTGCGGCCGCGACGACGGCGTTCACGCTGAGCCCTTCCAGGCCGAGGCTCTCGGCGAGTTCCAGGCCGGTTTCGATCAGCTTCGCGCGGGTGTGCCGAGCCGCCGCCGTGCGCTTGGTGTCCTTCACTTCAGTCGAAGCCTGAGTCACGAGTGCAGCCTCTCCCCTTGCCGTCGTCGTACGTTCTGCCCTAGTGTAACTGACCGACCGCCCGGTCAGTGAAAGGATTCCGGCGATGCCAACCATGACGACGACTCTGGCCACGATCTCCTATACCGACGACGGGTCGGGCCCGCCGGTTCTGCTGCTGCACGCAGCGCTGCACGACCGGACCGACTACGCCTCGGTGCACCACGCGCTCGGCGCGGGTCGCCGCGTCATCGCGCTCGACTGGCCGGGTCACGGAGGCTCACCTGTCCCCCACGAACCGCTCGGGGCAGTCCAATTCGGTGACTTGGCAATCGAATTCGTCGACGCCCTCGATCTGCGCAACCTCGTCGTGATCGGCAACTCCGTCGGTGGGTACGCGGCGTGCCGACTGGCGCTCGAGCGGCCGGACCGCATCGCGGGCGTCGTGCTGATCAATACCGGCGGCTTCACGCCCCACACCCCCGCCATCAGGGCGTTCTGCGCGGCGATGGGCAGGCCGGCGGTGGTCGGCAAGGTCTTCCCGCTGTTCGTCAGGGGCTACATGCGCGCCAAGACGGAGGACGACGTGGCGATCGTGCGGCGCGTGGTGGCGAGGGCGAAGACCAGCGACGGTGCGCGCACCGCGGCCGCACTGTGGCGCAGCTTCACCCACCCCGATCACGACCTTCGGAACCGCGCAGCCGACATCGCCGCCCCGGTGTTGATCACCTGGGGCACCAAGGATTTCACCGCATCGAAGCGGTGGGGCGAGGCGGTGCACGCCGCGATCCCCGGTTCGGCGTTCACCGGCCTGCCCACCGGTCACGTGGTGTTCGCCAGCGACCCCGACGGCTGGCTGCGCGCGGTGGTGCCGTTCGTCGAGTCAGTCCATCGCACGAATCGGCCGGCGACTCGCGGCTGATGCGAAGCCCAGCCAGGTGTGCCGATTGCCCGCCCAGCACCATCCGACCTTCGGTGCGTCGCGGTGACCGGGTCCGTCGCGACCGGTGCCGTTGCTGATCCAGATTGCCGGGGTTCTGGCGTCCAACCCGCCGCGCGGCTTGCACTTTCGCGATCCGGTGGTCATGAAGCAGTGTCCGCGCTCCAGCACCTGCGGGCAGTGCAGCAGCCAGTGCAGTCCTTCGGTGAGGGTCAGCGGCGTTCGGCCCGCCGCCACGATGGCCGGATCGGCTTCGTCCGGACTCCAGTTGGCCATGGCGTCGCCGCGGTCGAGACCGTCGACGAGATAGACGGGTGCTTCCGGTAGCGCCACCACCGGAGTGAACTCGTCGACGTCGGTCATGTCGGCGACGACGAAGCCCGCCCTGGCGTCCAGACAGACCAGTGGGGCGAGCGTGGACGCTGGCACCAGATCTGGGTGGATCGCAAGCAACGAGCCCGGCCCGACCGCCGCTGCCGCCGCGGCGCGAAGTCGGTTTGCCGGCCACCCGGCGATCCGGTGTACGCCGAGTTCGACGAGTCGATCCGCTTGCGTGGGTAGGCCTGGAACGTTCGATGTCAAGGTCACCATGGGCCCGCAACGAAGCGTGCCGCCGGGAAAGTTCCTCGGCGTCGGAAAGCATCGCTAACACGATCGACACACAGCCGTACCGAGTTCGGCATGAATTTGCCGTAAATCGACAGGAATGGCTTATGACGCGCACGGTCCCTCCATCGGACCGTCGGTGGCGGAGATCCTCGCCTCGCACGCCGGAGGTACCGGCTCACCCACCAAGACCGCACTTCGGGTGGCCGACGCCATCGCCGCTCGTGGCGATGACGGGACCTGGATCTCGACGGTGCCGCAAGCCGAACTGCTCGCCGCCGCCGCAGCGATCGAGAATCGGCCTGGCGCACGGACCCTGCCGCTCTACGGCGTGCCGTTCGGCGTGAAGGACAGCATCGACGTCGAGGGCGTGCCCACCACGTTGTCGTGCCCGGACTACGCCTACGTCGCCTCGACGACCGCCGCCGCGGTGCGGCGGCTGCTCGACGCCGGTGCCCTGTACGTCGGCAAGACCAACCTGGACCAGTTCGCCACCGGACTCAACGGCACTCGGACGCCGTACCCGGTGCCGCGAAGCGTGTACGGCGGCGACATGATCTCCGGCGGATCCAGTTCGGGCTCGGCGCTGGCCGTTGCGCTCGGCCAAGTGCCGTTCGCGGTGGCCACGGATACCGCGGGGTCGGGCCGCGTGCCCGCCGCCCTGAACGGTGTCGTGGGGTACAAGCCGTCGCGCGGGCTGATCAGCACCGTCGGGCTGGTGCCCGCGTGCAAGTCGCTCGACTGCATCAGCGTCATGGCAGGCTGCGTCGACGACGTCGACCGGGTGCTCGAGGTCATGGTCGCGCGTGATGACGACGACGCGTGGTCACGCGACCCAGGGCCGCGATACGACGGCTCACCCATCCGCGTGGGCCTGCCGCCCGCCCACGAGCTGGACTTCTTCGGCGACGCCGAGATGCGTACCGCCCACCTCGGTTTCCGGCACCACCTCGCCAAGAAGGCCACCATCGTCGAGGTCTCCCTCGAGCCGTTCCTGGCCGCGGGTGCGCTGCTCTACCAGGGTCCATGGGTCGCGGAACGACTCGTCGAGTTCGGTGACTTCCTCGCCGAGCGACCGGAGTCGATCCACCCCGTGGTTCGGGAGATCTTCCGCAGCGGCGAGAAGTACACGGCCGTCGACGCATTCGCGGCGCTACAACGCCTGCAGGACCTCAAGGCCAAGGTCAGCCGGCTGTGGCAGACCATGGACGCGCTCGTGGTGCCGACCATCGGAACCACCTTCACCGTCGAAGAGGTGATCGCGCGGCCCATCGACTGCAACACGATGCTCGGGCACTACACCCACTTCGGCAATCTGCTCGACCTGCTCGGCGTCGCCATTCCGCTCGGCGTCACCACGAGTGGCAGGCCCTACAGCGCAATGCTGCTCGGCGCCGCGTGCAGTGACGACACCGTCCTGCAGTTGGCCGCGCAGATTCTCGACGAACCGCGCGAGGTGTCGTCGTCGTCCGATGTATCGACCGTGATCGAGGAGCGGGTATGAGCGAACCCATCGAACTACCGGCTGAGCCGTCGCCGTTTCGACTCGTGGCGGGCAAGACCGCGCTGATCGTCATCGACATGCAGCGAGACTTCTTGCTGCCCGGCGGATTCGGCGAGAGCCTCGGCAACGACGTCGACCAACTCCTCAAGGTGGTGCCACCTCTGGCCGAGCTGATCGCGGCGGCCCGATCGGCGGGGGTCATGGTGATCCACACCCGCGAAGGCCATCGGGCCGACCTGTCCGACTGCCCGCCGGCCAAGCTGAACCGCGGCGCTCCGTCCAAGCGCATCGGCGATCCCGGCAAGTACGGCCGCATCCTGATCCGAGGCGAGTACGGCCACGACATCGTCGACGAACTGGCGCCGGTCGCCGGCGAAGTGGTGATCGACAAGCCGGGCAAGGGCGCGTTCTACGCCACCGAACTCCAGGACATCCTCGTCGAGGCGGGCATCACCCAACTGTTGGTCACCGGCGTCACCACTGAGGTGTGCGTGCACACCACCACCAGGGAGGCCAACGACCGGGGCTACGAGTGCCTGGTCGTATCCGATTGCGTCGGTTCGTACTTCCCCGAGTTCCAGCGGATCGGCCTCGAAATGGTCAAGGCCCAGGGCGGCATCTTCGGCTGGGTCGCCGACAGCGGGGCCGTCATCCGGGCTCTCCGGAAGATCACCACCGCTCCCCTTTCCCAGGTCTGAGAGGACTCGCCATGTCGACCGACGTCACCGAAACCCCGACCGATCCCCCGGCCGATCCGGCAATGTCCAAGCCTGCGTTGACCATTCCGTGGTGGACCCGCGGCGACACCAACGCGTTCTTCGGGCTCGGCTTCAACATCTTGGTCAACGTGCTGACGCTGACCGGGTTGATGATCGGCGTCGTCTCCGTCCCGGCCACCGACGTGCTCGGTACGGTGCTACCTGCGCTCGGCGTCGCGCTGATCCTCGGCAACCTCTACTACACGTTCCTGGCCCGCCGGCTGGCGCGGCGCGAAAACCGCACCGACGTCACGGCATTGCCGTACGGGCCCAGCGTGCCGCACATGTTCATCGTGGTGTTCGTGGTGATGCTGCCGGTCTACCTGAACACCAAGGATGCGATGCAGGCATGGCAGGCCGGGCTCGCGTGGGCGTTCATGATCGGCATCATCGTGATGATCGGCGCCTTCGTCGGTCCATACATCCGCAAGCTCACGCCTCGCGCCGCCATGCTCGGCACACTGGCCGGCATCTCCATCACCTTCATCGCCATGCGGCCCGCCGCGCAGATGTGGGAAGCCGCGTGGATCGGTCTGCCCGTGATGGCGATCATCCTCATCGGCTTCTTCACCGACGTGAAGTTGCCGTTCGGCATCCCGGTCGGGTTGGCCGCTCTGCTCGTCGGCACCGCGATCGGCTGGATCGGTGGCTACATGTCGGCGCCCGACGTCGGCCAGGCGGTGTCCGACATCGCCATTGGGGTCCCTGACCTGCGCGTCGACATGTTGTTGTCGGGTCTGTCCCACCTGGCCCCACTTCTGGGCACCGCAATACCGTTGGGCGTCTACAACTTCACCGAAGCGATGAGCAACGTGGAGAGCGCCGCCGCGGCCGGGGACAACTACAACCTGCGCAGCGTGCTGCTCGCCGACGGCGCGGGCGCGTGCATCGGTTCGGCGTTCGGCTCGCCGTTCCCGCCCGCGGTCTACATCGGCCATCCCGGCTGGAAGGACGCGGGCGGTCGCGCCGGCTACTCACTGGCCAGCGGCGCGGTGATCGGGGTGCTGTGCTTCCTCGGGTTGTTCGGGGTACTCGACGCGCTGCTGCCCGTCCCGGCCATCGTGCCGATCCTGCTGTACATCGGACTGCTGATCGGTGCGCAGGCGTTCCAGGCGGTGCCGCGCCTGCACGCCGTCGCGGTGGTGGCCGCCATTCTGCCCAACCTCGCACAGTGGGCCAGCGGCCTGATCGACAACGCGCTCAACGCCGCAGGCACGTCGGCGCCCGGTGTCGGAATGGACAAGCTGAACGGTGCGGGCGTGGTCTACGAGGGCCTGCAGACTCTCGGCGAGGGCGCGGTGCTGGTCGGACTGATCCTCGGCACGATGGTGACCTTCATCCTGGAGAAGAAGTTCCTGTACGCCGCGATCGCCTCGGCGGTCGGTGCGGTGCTGTCCTTCATCGGCCTCATCCATGCGCCTCAAGTGGCGTGGGCAGCGAATCCCACTGTGGCACTTGGGTATCTGTTCTTCGGATTGGTCTGCCTGCTGTACTGGTTCCTGCCGGGCGCCAAGGATCCGGTGGTGATCGACGAGGCGGACATAGTGGCGGGCCACTAATCGGGCCGGAGTGGCGGGCCACTCCTTCCCGCGAGCAGACGCAAAGTCCCCTGAAATGGCGTGTTTGAGGGGATTTTGCGTCTGCTCGCGCAGAGAAGGCGTGGCGGGCCGCTAATCGGGCCGTGCGATCAGTTCGCCGGTGGCCCGGTCGTAGTCGAGCTCCTCGGGCAGCGTCGCTCCACTATCGAGGCCGAAGGCGACCTCCGTCGACAGCGTGACGCGGGCCCTGCCCGAGTAAGCAGAGATGTCGATGAACGGTGGGTGTCCGACGCGCTCGTCTTCTTGCCGGTCAAGAAGAAAGCACGGTGATATGTAATCGGCCGTCGCCAACTTCGTGTAGCCGAATCGGGCGTCCCGGTTGATGACACCGTCCTGTACGCGGCTCAGGTCGACGTACTGGACCTTCCACCCGGAATCGTCACCCCAGTGGCAGCCCCAGACGAATCCGAAATCACCGGTGGGCCACTCGTTGTCGTCGTCCCAGTGCTCGCTTCCCGGAATGGTCCTGCCGTCGTGGACGTCCCACCAGTCCGGGACGTAGAAGCCGACGGGGCAGAATCCGCCGTCGGTGTCCTCCTCGGCGATCACCTCGCCGGAGGCGATGTCGAGCACGGCCGTCTTCGTGTAGTGCCTGGAGATCAGCGCCAGGTCCCGGTCACCTTGCCGGAATGGCTCGAACGTCTGGAACATCGCGTGATCCCGTTCGTACGAGCACACCGGCTGGTGTTCTCCATGGTTGCCACGCCGACGAACGTCGACGATGGTCGAGTCCCAACCCGTTTCGTTCGGTTTCGGCGAGCTGGTCACCACGTAGCTCTCGCGCGGTGACGGGCGCGGAGGAATCTCGAAGTCCGTGGCGACGACGTGATCACGGATCACGAACCCTCCGTTCCGGTATCGACGTGCCCAGTTCTCGCCGCCCACCTCGTGATTGAGTAGGTCCTCAATCTCCGCCTCCGCCGCCGCCCGAGTACGGAAGGTCCCCGACGAGCGGTCATCAACGCGTCCGTCGTGGACTCCGTACACGCGAAAGACGACATCGCCGCGCATGTGGCCGACTAGTCCCTGACGAACGGAACGTCGGTCGCGGGCGCGAGGACGACGTACATCCGTCGCCACGGATCGGCGCCCTGCAACTGCCACTGATGGCCCGTACCCACGGTGTCCTCGGCGAGCAGAACGTCGCCGGGACGCAGGGTGAACTGCTCGCCGTCGCGGGTGGAGAACAGCAGCGTCCCACTGAGTGTCACGACCAGTTGGCGGACCGGCGCGGTGTGCCACGCCAAGGTGCCACCGCCGGCCGTCTCCTCGACGGTGACGTGCGCCGCCGACATCGACGGCGATACCAGGTCGGCGTTGCGTCCCGGACTCAGGTCGAGGCGTCCAACCTCGACGTGCGACGCGCCTTCCTGCCCGGTCCACAACCGGACGCATCGGATCATTTCCGCCTCCCCGAGGTATCTCGGTCTCTAGCGTGGGTGAATCATGGCCATCACAACCGTAGTAGCGACGATCCTGCTCGCGGCAATGTTTCTCTTCGCCAGTTCCATCAAGCTGTTCGGGGTCAGACAATCGCTGGAGATTCGCGACCATCTCCGGATTTCGGCCGTCCAGTGGCGCGTGATCGGGCTACTGGAACTCGCCGGCCGTGATCGGGCTGGTGCTGGCGGTGGCGACGGCTGTGCTGCAGGCCATCTGACGGCGACAAGCGGCGGCCGTCACACTGCTCATCACGGGTGTCTTAGATTACCTAACATTTCGTAGTCAGTTGTCTACGAAGTCCCGTAGGCTCGTCATCATGGCTGCACGCACGCACAGCGCCGACCCCCGGGCCGAGCGGGTTCGCACCCTGTTGCGGGACGCCGCGTTCGCGTTGGCGCACGAGCGACCCGTCGACGAGATCACCGTCGGCGACTTGGTTGCGCGAGCCGGCGTCAGCAGACAGGTGTTCTATCAACACTTCTCCGACCGGGACGACGCGTTCGCGACGGCGTTCGCCGTGGCGTTCTCCGCTGCGGCTGCTGCCATCGAGGGCGACGCTCGGTCGCGGATCACCGGTCTGTTCGCCTTCGCCGCCGAACACCGCGCCATGTATCGCAACGTCGTGCCCAGCGCCGTCACCCAACGGGTGGTCGCCGCGTTCCGGGCCGAAATCCTGCCCGCGTGCGAGGAGATCGCCGCGCAGGGAATGGGCGTCGTCGGCGCGATCGCCGACATCGGGCAGGACGCGGTCAGCCGCTTCCTGGTCGGCGGATTCCAGGAAGTCCTCCGGTCCTGGATGGAAGACCCCGAAGCCACCGACCTCCGAGGCCGGGTCGCCGCCGCGCTCGACACGGTCGATGCACTGCTGCGTCTGCCCGCCACTGTTTGACCCAAGAACCCCAGGAAGGATCCACCGTGGGCAAGCACCACACTCCCATGCAGGCCGTCTCCAACCGGCGCGTCTCGCGAACCGACGTGCGCAACATGGCCATTGCGATGTTGGCGCTGACGGTCTTCGTCATCGCCATGATCGCCAGCTACTCCGGCGCCTTCGCCAAGCCGACGTTGCGTCACATGAACGTCGCGGTGGCGGCGCCACAGCAGGTGGTCGACGCGATCCACGGGCAGGACACCCTGACGGTGACCCAGGTGGCCGATGCCACCGCCGCGCGGAGCGAGGTCTACGACCGCAAGACCGACGCCGCGTTCGTCGTCGGGCCGACCGGCGAGTTGAAGGTCTACGTCGCCGGTGGCGGCGGGCGCAGCGTGGCCAACGCCGCGGAGGCCGTCGGCCGTGGGATCGCGGCCAAGGCCGGCCTGACGCCCAGTGTCGAGGACGTCGCACCGACCTCGCCGGCCGACCCTCAGGGCACCGTCGAGTTCTACGCCGTCATCTTCCTGTCGATCGGTGCCACGTTGGGCGCCAGCGCATTCGGATACCTGATGGGCAGCGTGCGACGACTGTCCACACTGGCGTTGCGGACGCTGAGCCTGGTCGGGTATTCGGCGCTGCTTGCGGGCGGGGTGACGCTCTACGTCGATGCCGTGCTAGGCGCGCTGACCTCCCACACCTGGCAGGTGTTCGGTGCCCTCTGGATGTACGCGATCGCGGTCGGTGGAGCGGTGACCGGCGTGGCGGCCGCCTTCGGGACCGTCGCATCGGTGGTCGTGACGCTGTTCCTGGTGATCGTCGGCAACGCCGCAGCCGCAGGCCCCGTCGGCCTGCCGCTGCTATCGGGCTTCTACACGACGTTCAACGCGATCGTGCCGCAGGGATCGGGTGTGGCGCTGCTGCGCAGCATCGAATACTTCGGCGGCAATGGTGCTTTGACGGCGATCGTCACCCTGGCCGTTTGGGGTACGACGGGACTCTCTGCTCGCGGTGCTCGCCCCGAAGGCGTGGACGAATTATCGTGCCAGTCATGACCGCTACCGCGTCCGCAGGACTGGACGAGACCGAGACGTACTACGACCTCGGGTCCTATCACCGGCCGATTGAGACGCCGTCACCGCAGGCGCAGACGTGGTTCGACCGCGGCATGGTGTGGGCGTATGCCTTCAACCACGAGGAGTCGATCCGCTGCTTCGAACGTGCCCTGGCGCTGGACCCCGACCTCGCCATCGCCCGTTGGGGCGTCGCTTATGCGATCGGCCCGAACTACAACAAGGCGTGGGAGGCGTTCGACCCCGTCGACCTGGCGGCATCGGTCGCCAGGGCGCGGACGGAGCTCGAGCTTGCGGCCAACGGCCGGGCGTCCGCGGTCGAACGTGGTCTGATCGACGCACTGAGCGCCCGCTTCCCCACTGATGACGCGACGGACGTCGACGCGCTGGCCGCCGGTCACGTCGGCTACGCCGACGCCATGGCCGAACTGGCCGAGGCCCACCCCGACGACGTCGACGTGGCGGCGCTGGCCGCGGATGCGCTCGTCAACGTCACGGCCTGGGCGTTGTGGGACACCGCGACCGGTGAGCCGGCCCCGGGTTCGCGGGTGGTGGCGGCCAAGCGCCTTCTCGACGCCGCGCTGACCACCCCCGCCGGGCGCGAGCACCCGATGATCCTGCACCTGTATCTGCACACCATGGAAATGTCGGCCACCCCGCAGGACGCGCTCCCCGCCGCGGATCTGTTGCGCACCCTGGTGCCCGACGCGGGCCATCTGGTGCACATGCCGAGCCACATCGACGTGTTGTGCGGCGACTATCGCGGTTCGGTGGTGTCGAATCTGGCTGCGGTGCAAGTCGATCAGCGCTTCGTCGAGCAAGAGGGGCCGCTGAACTTCTACTCGCTGTACCGCGCGCACAACCTTCACTTCGTGGTGTACTCCGCGATGTTCGAAGGCCAGTCGCAGGTGGCGCTGCGGGCGGCGAGCCAGCTTGCGGGACAGTTGACCCCCGACCTGCTCGCCATCGAGTCGCCGCCGATGGCGGATTGGCTGGAAGCGTTCGTGCCGTTGCGGATTCACGTCTTGGTGCGGTTCGGTCGGTGGGACGAGCTGATCGCCGAACCGCTGCCCGACGACGTCGGGCTGTACTGCACCACCGCGGCGACGATCCACTACGGCCGCGGCGTCGCGCACGCCGCCAAGGGGCAGCTCGCCCAGGCGCACGCCGAACGCGAGGCGTTCGCATCGGCCTACGCCCGCATTCCGGACACGCGATATGTGTTCAACAACACCGCTCGCGACATCCTGGCCATCGCCGAGGAGATGCTCGACGGCGAGATCGCATACCGGGAAGGCAGATTCGACGAGGCGTTCGGCAAGCTGCGCCGGGCGATCGAACTCGACGATTCACTGCCCTACGACGAACCGTGGGGCTGGATGCAACCGACCAGACACGCATACGGCGCGCTGCTGCTCGAGCAGGGACGCGTCGAGGAGGCCGCCGCGGTGTACGCCGCCGACCTCGGCCTGGACCCCACCTTGAGCCGGCCGTGCCAGCATCCGGGCAACGTGTGGAGCCTGCACGGCTACCACGAGTGCCTGCGACGGCTCGGCCGCGACGCCGAAGCGGCGATCATCGGAGCACAACTCGACCTGGTCAAGGCCAGAGCGGACGTGCCGATCCTCGCGTCGTGCGCGTGCCGCTCGAGGTGGAGGACGGCTGCTGCGGCTGATCGCGGGCGCTATGCGGGCGCTTCGTGAATCTCGATGGGGTTTCCGTCGGGATCGAGGATCTGAATCTGCTTACCGCCGGGGCCAACTTCGACGTCGTTTCGAAACGTCGTGCCAATGCCGTGCAAGCGGGCGACCAATGTCTCGAGGTCGTCGACATAGAGCACGATGCGGTTCCACCCGCCGGGCTCCTGGCGACGGCCGTCCGGCATCGGTCGCGAGCCCGAACTCTGCGGCCCGCTCAGCAGGAGGTGCAGCGGCCCACGCGATACCGTCGCGACCGGCCCGGCGCGCTGGACGAGGCCGAACTCGAGCTGGGTGGTGTAGAACTCGATCGCTCGGTCAAGATCCGTGCTCTGGTAGCGGACGACGGCGTCGGCGCCCGTCGGTTGCCAGGCGGGGTGCGTGGACATCCCCACACGCTACGAGCTCGCGCGGCGAGAGTCACGGCATTCCTCCGGAATGCCCGCCTCACCCAAAGCCGACCCGCTCGAGCCAGAAGTCGACCAGCCCGGCGTCGCCGGTGACGTCGAGCGCCGTGATCGGCCGCCGCCGATACACGGCCAGCAGCAGGTCGGTGACCTGTCCGCGGACCTCGGCCGCCGCAGGCTCGTCACCGCGCCGCCACGTGATCGCGTCGCCGGTCAAGTCGAGCAGCCAGTGCTCGCCGGTGTCGGAGGCGTGCAGGCCGATCCTGCGGCCAGGCCCGAGCAGTTCGCGCATCCACGGGTGCACCTCGAAGTGGAACGGCATGCTGCCCAGTTCGAGCCATTCCTCGACGCCATCCCCCGCGACGTCGGCGTCGAGTGCGTACGGAACGCCCATCGCGAGGGCGGCGTCGGAGCGGTGGATCGCAGTCTCGTGGACGAACCGGCGGGCGTAGAACGCGGTGCCACCGCCCGGGACCGGGCACCACATCTGCGCGGCGGGACCTGCGTGTTGCAGTGTCGCCGTCAGCGCGGCGGCCGCCTCCCGCAGGGATTCGGCCAACGTGGCGGGGTCATCGCTGGTCGCACCCGACAGGTCGCGCAGCGCGGTGTCCGGCGGTGGCTCTGTCGCGCTGGTGGCGACGATCTCGTGGACCCAGCGCAGGCCACCGTCGACGTGGCGGCATAGCTGCGACACGTTCCACCCGGGGCACGTGGGCACCGGGGTCGTCACGTCGGCGCCGTCGAGATGATCCGCCAACAGCGTTGCCTGCGTGGTGATCTCGACACAGTGACGGTCGAAGCCAGATGTCACGAGGCGGGCACCTCGCCAAGCCAGACGTGGAACGTGTCCAACCGGTTCACCACGGTCTCCCCTTCCTCGATGAGCCGGTCCATGTCACCACCTCCTCGGTCGGACTGTCCACCGAGTACGACTCGCCCCGCGTGTCGGACTCATCGCGGCGCGGCGATCTCTATCGTCGGTGAACGTGAAACGTGCGTGGGACGTGACCAGGAGCTACGTGCGAAGCGCTCCCCTGACCTACGCGTGGCTGGTCGTACTGCTGGCGACCACGCTGGTGCAGCACTCGCTGACCCAAGCGGTGTTGCGGAGACTTTTGCAGTCGACGTCGACGAACCTGCACCACCTGGCGTCGGACCCCATTCGGGTGTTGTTCAACAGCCTGCTATGGATCGACGGCAGGTACTGGTGGCCCTACGTACTGATCTTCACGCTCTTCGTGGCGCCGGCCGAGCGGTGGCTCGGCCACCTGCGCTGGCTGGCCGTCGGACTGATCTGCCACGTCGGCGCGACCTACCTCAGCGAGGGCTACCTGTACTGGAGCATCCAGGAAGCGCAGGCATCGCCGCGGCTGATCGACGCCCGCGACGTGGGCGTGAGCTACTTCGTCGTCGGCATCGTCGGGGTGCTCTTCTATCGGGTTCCCCGGCGCTGGCGTTGGGCGTATCTCCTGGCAGTGGCCGTGATCGCCGTCGTTGCGCTGGTGGTTCGGCCCAACTTCACGTCGCTGGGCCACCTGTGCGCGCTGCTGCTCGGACTGGCCTGTTACCCGCTGACGCGCCGCCGGAAGGCGTCGGCGGCTGCGTACACTCCGGCTGTGGCGATCAGCGACGAGGACCTCGACCACCTGCGTCGTTGCGTCGAGCTGGCCCGATCCGCTCTCGAGGCGGGCGACGAGCCGTTCGGCTCACTGCTGGTCGACGCCGACGGCGTCACCCGGTTCGAGGATTGCAACCACGTCAAGGACGGGGACGCCACCCAGCACCCCGAGTTTGCGATCGCGCGCTGGGCGACCTCCAACCTCGACCCCGCCGAACGTGGTCGCGCCACGGTCTACACCTCCGGTGAGCATTGCCCCATGTGTTCGGCTGCCCACGCGTGGGTGGGCCTCGGCCGCATCGTGTACGCGACCTCGGCGGCTCAGCTCACCGGCTGGCGCGCCGAATGGGGTACGCCGGCGTCGCCCGTTGCGCCGCTGCCAATTTCAACGGTCGCGCCGACCATCGCGGCGGACGGTCCCGCGCCCGAGCTCGCCGACCAGATGAAGGCCCTCTACGCGAAGAAGTTCCAGCCGTGACCGAAGCGGCCTGGGTCGAGCACGCGATCTGGTGGCAGGTCTATCCGCTGGGGTTCGTCGGTGCCTACCCGGCCGAACCCGCACCCACGCCCGACGACCACCGGCTGAGCCGCATCGTCGACTGGCTGGATCACGCCCTCGAACTGGGGGCCTCGGGAATCGCGCTCGGACCGCTCTTCGCGTCGCTGACCCACGGCTACGACACGACCGACCACTTCAGGATCGATCCACGCCTCGGCGACGACGCCGACTTCGACCGCCTCGTCGCCGAGGCGCACCGCCGCGGCCTTCGCGTGCTGCTCGACGGTGTCTTCAACCACGTCGGCACCGAGTTCGCCCACTACCTCGAAGCTCGCGACGGCGGCCCCGATCATCCTGCCTCGCAATGGTTCCGTAGGCGCGGCAAGCAGTCTCATTTCGAGACGTTCGAAGGACACGACGGACTCATCGCACTGAACCACGACAATCCCGACGTCGTCGACTACACCGCAGAGGTGATGGCGCACTGGCTGGGCCGCGGCGCCGACGGCTGGCGTCTGGACGCGGCGTACGCCGTGCCCGACCGGTTCTGGGCGCAGGTGCTACCCCGCGTCCGCGAGGCGTACGGCGACGCGTGGTTCGTCGGCGAGGTCATCCACGGCGACTACCCCGCCATCGTGGCGGCGTCGACGTTCGACTCCGTCACCCAGTACGAACTGTGGAAGGCGATCTGGAGCAGCCTCAACGACGGCAACTTCCACGAACTGGACTGGGCGCTGCGCCGCCACGACGAGTTCCTCGACACGTTCGTGCCGATGACGTTCATCGGCAACCACGACGTCAGCAGGATCGCCAGCCAGCTCGCCGACCCGCGCCACGTCGAGCACGCACTGGTCCTGCTGCTGACCACCGCAGGGGTCCCGAGCATCTACGCGGGCGACGAATGGGCCTACCGCGGCGTCAAGGAGGAGCGCTTCGGCGGCGACGACGCCGTGCGACCGGAGTTCGCCGCCAGCCGGTCCGACGCGAAGAACCTGGGTGACGACGTGTTCCGGCTGCATCAGCACCTGATCGGGCTACGGCGCAGGAATGCCTGGCTGCACGCTGCACGCACCACACCGCTGCACCTGACCAACCGGCACTACGTCTACCGGACGCATTCGGGCGACGACGCGTTGGTGGTCGCTCTCAACGTCGACGACACGTCGCTGCGGGTGTCGTTGCCGGAGTTGGGAATCGACGGTGGGTGCCTGGTCGCCGGCTCGGGGATGCCCAATGAAGAAGTGGTGAACGTGGTCGAGGTCGCCGCGCACGGCTGGGCGATCATCGCGCCCTAACGCGAGCCAAGCAACTCGACGGTGAGCGGGTCCGGTTCGCCGGAGTAGAACCGCTCCAGCACGCGGGTGAAGTCGTGATCGTCGTCGGTCACCTCGGCGAACAGCGTCATCGACGATCGCAGCTTGAGCGCATCCACCGGCCCCATGATCTGTTCGGCCGACCGCCCGGCGACCGCGGCCACCAGTCGCGCGCACTCCCGCAGCCTCGGCCCGAGAAGATCGTGAGCGAGATAGGCAACGGCCTCGTCGCGGGACGCGATGCCGTAGTGCACGGCCGTCGGACTGCGGCCCAACTGCCGCAACTGCGGGAACACGAACCACATCCAATGGGTGCGCTTGCGGCCAGCCCGGAGTTCCTCGACCGCCGTGAGGTACACGGGCGCCTGCGCCTCCACGAAGCGCGCCAGGTCATGCGGATCGGCCACCCGTCCACCGTGCCCGACGCATCCCCGGCTTGTCGACGGCGGCTGGACATTCGCAGACTACGACCGCCCGGCCTTGTTAGGGAGCTAGTCTTTGCAACCGATGACGACGACGATGGAAGCCGCAGCTCAGGTCGATCCAACCGAATCGACGCAGCCGACCAAACGCAGTCGCCGTCGCGTGCCGTTGTCGCGGGTGAGCATTCAGTCCAAGCTCCTCGTCATGCTGCTCGTGACGAGCATCCTGTCCGCGGCGATCGTCGGCTTCATCGGTTATCAATCGGGCCGCAACTCGCTGCGCACGTCGGTCTTCGACCGGTTGACCGAAATCCGGCAGTCGCAAAGCCGTCAGCTGCAGGGCCAACTCTCCGATCTGAAGAACTCGCTGGTGATCTACTCGCGAGGGTCCACCGCGACGCAGGCGATGGAGGCGTTCTCGGCGGGTTTCAACCAGCTCGGCGCGGCCACCATCAACCCGGTCCAGCAGCAGTCCCTCGTCGACTACTACACCAACGTTTTCGGCAAGACGGAGATGGCGCAGACCGGCGAGCAGATAGACGTCGACGCCTTGCTGCCCACGTCCAACGCACAGCGTTACCTACAGGCCAACTACACCGCGCCCTTCACCGACTGGGATCAGTCGATCAAGTTCGACGATGCCAGGGACGGCAGCGCATGGTCCGCGGCCAACGCCCGGTTCAACGACTTCTTCCGCGAGATCGTCACCCGCTTCGAGTTCGAGGACGCCCTTCTGATCGACACCGGAGGCAACGTCGTCTACAGCGCCTACAAGGGCGTTGACCTTGGCACCAACATTCTGAACGGACCGTACAAGGGCAGTGAGCTCACCGGGGCCTATCAGAAGGCGCTCGAATCCAACGACATCGACTACACCGGGATCACCGACTTCGGCGACTACCAACCGGCCGATGAGCCGACCGCGTGGTTGGTTTCGCCCGTCGGACCGCTAGGTCGAGTGGAAGGCGTTCTGGCGCTGCAGTTCCCGATCTCGAAGATCAACCGGCTGATGACGATGGACCAACGCTGGCAGGATTCCGGCATGGGCGCCACAGGCGAGACCTTCATCGTCGGGCCCGACGATCTGATGCGATCCGATTCCCGGCTGTTCATCCACGACCCCGACGCCTTCAAGCGCGACGTCGTCAACGCGGGCACGCCACCGGACGTGGCGCAAGAATCCATCCGCCAACACGGCACCACCCTCGTGCAACCGGTCGCGACCGAGGCCACCAAGCTGGCGCAACGCGGCCAGCGCGGCACGCTGATCTCAGACGACTACCTCGGTCACGAGACGCTGCAGGCCTACGCGCCCGCCGACATCCCCGGACTGCGGTGGAGCGTCGTCGCCAAGATCGACACCTCGGAGGCGTTCGCTCCGGTCACCGCCTTCACCAGGACGCTGGTGCTGTCGACGGTGGCGATCATCTTCGTGGTGTGCATCGCGGCGATGTTGCTTGCCCGGTTGTTCGTCCGGCCGATCCGGCGCCTCGAAGCCGGCGCCCAGAAGATCAGCTCGGGTGACTACGGCACCACCCTTCCGGTCGCCTCCCGCGACGAATTCGGAGATCTGACAGTCGCTTTCAACGACATGAGCCGCAACCTGGCGATCAAGGAGGATCTGCTCAACGAGCAGAGACGCGAAAACGACCGGCTGCTGCTGTCGCTGATGCCCGAACCAGTGGTGCAGCGGTACCGCGACGGCGAGGAGACCATCGCCCAGGACCACCAGGACGTGACGGTGATCTTCGCCGACATCGTCGGTCTCGACGAACTCTCCGCAGGCCTGACCTCCGACGAATCGCTGTCGATCGTGAACAAGCTGGTCCGTCAGTTCGACGCGGCAGCAGACAACCTCGGCGTCGAACGGATCCGGACATTACACAACGGCTACCTGGCCAGCTGTGGGCTCAACGTGCCCCGCATCGACAACGTCCGGCGCACGGTCGACTTCGCCATCGAAATGCACAGGATCGTCGACCGCTTCAACGGCGAGACGGGCCACACTCTGCAGCTGCGTGCAGGCATCGACACCGGCATCGTCAGCAGTGGGTTGGTCGGGCCGGTCCAGCCTGGCCTACGACATGTGGGGTGCCGCGGTCGACCTCGCTTACCGGCTGCAGAGCGGCTCGCCGCAGCCCGGCGTGTACGTAACGTCGGACGTCTACGACGCGATGCGCGACACCCGGCAATTCACCGCCGCAGGGGACATCACCGTCGACGGTGTCGCCCAACCCATTTGGCGTCTGACGGAGCGCCAGACATGACCAGAGTGGTGGATGCCTCCTGGTTCTACTGGGCCGTCGGGGTCGCTATCGGACTGCCCGTCTGCCTGGTCATCCTCACCGAGGTGCGTGCCGGGCTGATCCGGCGTGGCAGCGGGCTGGCCCGGCCGGTGGGGTTGGTGCGAAACTACATCCTGCCGCTGGCGGCGCTGCTGCTTCTGCTCGTCAAGGCCACGCAAGTGTCCGCCGACGCCACCCCGGTTCGCATCGTCTCCACCGTGTTGGGCTTCGTCCTGTTGGTGCTGGTGCTGTCGGGCCTCAACGCCACGTTGTTCCAGGGGGCACCGGAAGGGTCGTGGCGCAAGCGGATTCCGTCGATCTTCCTCGACGTGGCGCGGTTCCTGGTCATCGCGATCGGGCTCGCGATCATCTTCTCCTACATCTGGGGTGCCAACGTCGGCGGTTTGTTCACCGCGCTGGGCATCACGTCGATCGTGCTCGGCCTGACGCTGCAGAACTCGGTCGGGCAGATCATCTCCGGGCTCTTGCTGCTCTTCGAGCAGCCGTTCCAACTCGGCGACTGGGTCGACACGCCATCGGCACGGGGCCGCGTCGTGGAGGTGAACTGGCGCGCCACGCACATCGACACCGGCAGTGGTCTGCAGATCATCCCGAACTCGGTGCTGGCGGCCGCGTCGTTCGCCAACCTGAGCCGACCGCCGGGTGAGCACTCCATCGCGGTGGAAGTCGAATTCGGCCCGAGCGATCCGCCCGACGACGTCTGCGGATTGCTGACGCGGCTGGCCGTCACGCTGCCCCACCTACGGCCTGGTGCACTTCCGTCGAGCGTGGTGGCGGGTGCCGGTCTGTACAGGACGACGATTCCGCTGCGTTCCCCCGCCGAAGCCGGCCCGGCGAAGGCGATCTTCCTGCGCTGGCTCTGGTACGGCGCACGCCGCGCCGGGCTGCACCTGGACGGGGTCGACGACGACTTCGCCACACCGGAGCGGACGGAGCGCTCGTTGCGCATCGTTGCCCCGACATTGCGTTTGAATGATGACGACCGCGAGGCGCTGCTCCCCCACACCCGGCTCACTCGCTACGGCACCGACGAGACCATCCAGTTTCCGGGCCAGGTGCCGACGCGGATGAGCTTCATCGTCAGCGGCCGGGTCCGCCTCGTCGCAACGGGTGAGGACGGCGCGATGGTTCCGGTGCGCACCTTGGACGCCGGCGACTTCATCGGCTCAACCGCGTTGACTCGTGAACCGGTGACCTCGGGTGCCTATGCCGTCGACGAGGTCACGGTGCTGCAGATCGAGCGCGAGTTCGTCGAGGAGCTGGTGCTGCGGAAGCCGCTGCTGCTGCAGGAGATCGGCCGCACGATCAAGGAGCGGGACGACGACGTCCGGCGAGCGCTCGCCGCGGTGGCAGACTAGGCGGATCATGAAGCGACGCCTCCCCCGACCCCGCGAGCTCAGCCCGCTGCTGCAGTTCCGCAAGCCGCGCCTGAACGCGACGGAACGGCGCCTGTCGGATGCGCTGACCATCGAGGACCTACGGCGAATCGCCAAGCGGCGCACGCCGAAGGCTGCGTTCGACTACACCGACGGCGCGGCCGAGGAGGAATTGTCGCTGGCCCGCGCCAGGCAGGCGTTCTCCGACATCGAGTTTCACCCGACGATTCTGCGCAACGTCGCCGACGTCGACACCAGCCGAGAAGTGCTCGGCGGTCACGTCGCGCTGCCGTTCGGCATCGCACCAACGGGTTTCACCCGCTTGATGCAGACGGAGGGTGAGATCGCGGGTGCCCGCGCCGCCGGACGAGCGGGCATCCCGTTCGCCTTGTCAACCCTTGGCACCACGTCACTGGAGGACGTGAAGGCAGCGAACCCGGACGGCCGCAACTGGTTTCAGCTCTACATGTGGAAGGACCGGGACAGGTCGATGGCGCTGGTGGAGCGCGCCGCGGCGGCGGGCTTCGACACGCTGCTGGTGACCGTCGACGTTCCGGTGGCCGGGGCGCGGCTGCGTGACACCCGCAACGGCATGTCGATCCCCCCGACGTTGACGTTGCGCACCGTCCTCGACGCCATTCCCCGCCCGCGGTGGTGGTTCGACCTGTTGACCACCGAACCGCTGTCGTTCGCCTCGCTGGACCGTTGGCCGGGCACGGTCGCCGAGTACCTCGACACCATGTTCGACCCCACCGTCACCTTCGAGGATCTGGCCTGGATCAAGTCGCAGTGGCCAAACAAACTGGTGGTCAAGGGTATTCAGACTCTGGATGACGCCAGGGCGGTGGTCGACCTCGGCGTCGACGGTCTGTTGCTGTCCAATCACGGTGGCAGGCAGCTCGACCGCGCACCCGTGCCGTTCCACCTGTTGCCGACGGTCGCCAGCGAGTTGGGCGGCTCATGCGAGGTTTTGCTGGACACGGGGATCATGTCGGGCGCCGACGTCGTCGCGGCCATCGCGCTCGGTGCGCGCTTCACGCTTGTCGGGCGCGCCTACCTGTATGGGCTGATGGCGGGTGGTGAGGCCGGTGTCGACCGGGCCATCGAAATCCTGTCATCGCAGGTCAACCGCACGATGCGGCTTCTCGGGGTGACGAGTCTCGACGAGCTGGCGCCACGCCACGTCACTCAGTTGCACCGCTTCGCACGCGGCGAGTCGTAGTCACCCACCCAGTCACAGAAGTCACACGATTCACACAGGTCACAGCTGAAATCGCTGGTCGATGTGTCGGCGCCGAGTCGAAATCGTTAGCCAACCGCGACGTCGCTAGTCGGCGTTGACGACCAGGACGAACCACATCCGCGTGATTCACTTGCGCTCGCAAAGCAACGGCGATTGCTTGATCGGCATAGGCATGCAAAACGAAAGGCGGTTGGTTGCCGTTATGAAGATGGTCCGAAAGATTCGTGGTACGTGGTTGCGCCGGCTGGTCATTGGACTGCTGGCTGCAGTCACCCTGCCCGGGCTGATCGGCTTCGTCGGGGGATCGGCGACCGCTGGAGCATTCTCGAAGCCTGGTCTCCCCGTGGAGTATCTCGACGTGTTCTCCCAGTCGATGAACCGCAACATCCGGGTGCAGTTCCAAGGTGGCGGCCCGCACGCCGTCTACCTGCTCGACGGGTTGCGCGCCCAGGACGACTTCAACGGGTGGGACATCAACACCCCGGCGTTCGAGTGGTACTACCAGTCGGGCCTGTCGGTCGTGATGCCCGTCGGTGGGCAGTCCAGCTTCTACACCGACTGGTACCGGCCGTCGCAAGGCAACGGCCAGGACTACACCTACAAGTGGGAGACGTTCCTGACCCAGGAACTCCCCGGGTATCTCGAGGCCAACCAGGGCGTGTCGCAGAACGGCAACGCCGTCGTCGGCATCTCGATGGCGGGCGGCACCGCGCTGACCTACGCGATCTACCATCCGCAGCAGTGGATCTACGCGGCGTCGCTGTCGGGCTTCCTGAACCCGTCCGAGGGCTGGTGGCCGATGCTGATCGGCCTCGCGATGAACGACGCCGGCGGGTACAACGCCGAGAGCATGTGGGGTCCGTCGGATGACCCGGCATGGAAGCGTAACGACCCGATGGTCAACGTCGGCCAGCTGGTCGCGAACAACACCAGGGTCTGGGTCTACTGCGGCACCGGTACGCCGTCGGACCTGGACTCGGGCACCTCGGGCGGCAACCTGATGTCGGCGCAGTTCCTGGAAGGGTTCACGCTGCGGACCAACCTGACGTTCCGCGACAACTACATCGCGGCGGGTGGCACCAACGGCGTGTTCAACTTCCCGGCCACCGGCACCCACAGCTGGGGCTACTGGGGCCAGCAGTTGCAGCAGATGATGCCCGACATCCAACGGACACTCGGAGCTCAGGCCACCACATAGGCGCCTGACACTAGAGACTAGGGAGCCTGCCGTTACCCCCCCGAACGGCAGGTTCCCTTCTCTTTCGTCTGCAGCCGGGCGTCACAGTCGCGTGCGATGGGCGATGTCCTCGTCGAATTCTGCGAGCATCGCGTCGGTCAACGTCGGCCTGGTGTCGGCGATCGCAGCGACTTCGACGAAGTCCGCCGACGTGGCACCAAGATACTGACCCCAGATCGCGGCACGCGCGCTCGCATCCGGTGGCCCGACGGGAATGATGTAGTCGAATCGGCCGGGCCTCAGGATCGCCGAGTCCAACGACCGCACCGAATTCGTTGCGCAGATGAGCAACCGCTCGCCGTGCTGACGAAACGCTGGGATCAGTTTGAGCAGTTCGTTCGTGACGCCGTGCGCGGGATCAGTCGGCACACCCGACCGCGAACTCCTGCGATCTCCTCCACCTCGTCGATGAAGACCAGAACGTGGTCTTCCCGGTGCCGGGCGGTCCGAACAAGATTACGGCCTTCGGAGGTGAAACTCCGTACTCCGCTGCGGCGTTGGGTTCGACGAGCGGCAGCACGATGCGCCGTCGTCATGGAAGTCTCGGAGACGCCAAGGGTTCATGAGGATTCATAGCCGGTCGACATGACGGTGCCATCGCCCGTTCGGGTGGACGGCACGGGGAGACGAGCTCTGGACTAGGGCCGCATCCTGGCAGTTCGAGCCCATGAGCCAGTCGTCGATCTCCCCCGTCGACGTGGGGGTCGGTCAAGACGCCGCAACCGCGGACTGGAGACCGAGCGCGCCACGTAGCCAGATGCCCATTTCGGTGATGGCCTGATCGACTTCGGGCACCCTGCCCGCACCGATGATGAAGGAGTGCTGGCCGGCTTCGACCGAGCGCACGACCACGTCACTGCCTGCTGTCTTGGCGAGCACCGAGAAGTCGAATCCTTCGGAGGCCAACAGTTCGTCTTCGCCGTAGAACACCGCGGTCGGCGGCAGGCCCGACAAATCGGCAGCGAGCAGATTCACTTGCGGGTCAGTCCATTCCACGCCCGTTCCGTCGAGCCAGCAGGACCGGAAGAACTCCAGCAACCCACGGGAGAGCAGCTTGTCCCGATCGGCATTGGCGTCGATGGACTTGCCGGACAGCGTGGTGTCGCACAGGGGCGAGATCGCCAGGACGGCGCCGGGGAGTTTCTCGCCGCGATCACGCAGCCGCAACGCGAGGTTGACGGCGAGGTATCCGCCGATCGAATGCCCGACACTGGCGATCTTGTTGTGTTGATACCCCTGTTCGAGCAGCCAGTGGTACGCGGTGTCGACGTCGTCGACCTGCGCGGGGTACTTGTGCTCCGGGGAACGCCGGAAGTTCAGCACCAGCGAGCGCACGCCCGCCGCCTTCGCGATGTGCGCAGCGGCCTTGCGGTCGGAGTACATCGACGTGAGCACGCTGCCGCCCATGTGGTTGTGCAGCAGAACGGCATTCGGCTCGCTGCCTGCCGGGATGCACCACAGCGCCTCCACCCCGCCCGCGTCCACCTCGGCATAGGTGACCCCTTCGGGTTCCTTCGTCGCCACGTGCATGGTCTCGACGATGTCGCGCACCGTCGACAGGTCGAAGTTCGGGTTCGAGGATCGCTGGCTGAGGTCGGCGAAGAAGTTCGCGAACTCGACTGCCTGGTCGCTTGCCATGAATTGCCTTTCGTCGGGCGCACTGGTGTGCGCCATAGAATAACGATCGTAATATAACGACTGCTATCCTATGGGGGTCGAGGACAGATTGGCAGGCAAGGCACAGGAACGAGTCGGCATGAGATATCCGCCGGGACACAAGGCCAAGGCACGAGAAGCGTTGGTGCAGGCCGGTGCGCGCACGTTGAAGGAGTCCGGTTTCCACGGCGTTGGGGTGGACGGCCTCGCCGCCGCGGCGGGCGTCACCTCGGGTGCGTTCTATTCGAACTTCCCCACCAAGGAGGCGATGCTCGAAGCGGTCGTCGACGCGGGGGTCGGCGAGCCGTTCCTCTCGGATACCGAGGCGCTATCGGTCACAGAGGCGCGTTCACTGCTGATGGACTTGCTCGACGAGTACGTCAGCACCGCGCATAGCGCCGATCCCGCTTCTGGCTGCGTCATGGCCGCGTTGAGCGCCGACGTGTCGCGGGCTCAGCACTCGGTGCGGGAGGCATACGACCGCAAGATCACCCTTCTGGCCCACCGGATCGCCGGACTTCTGGAGGGCAAGCGATCCGATCGGGAACGGGTGGCGTGGAGCGTGGTTGCGCTGATGGTCGGAGCGGTCTCGATATCCCGTGGCATGCCCGACGACAGTCGATCCAGGAAGGCGGCGATCGACGCCGCGCGGCACACCGCGAAGATGCTCATCGAGGCGGCGTTGCCGTCCTAGCCCTGGACGGTTGGGCGGATCGTGATGTCGCCGATCTCTACGTCGTGCGGTTGCTCGATCGCGAACGCGATGGCCCTGGCGACGGCGTCCGGGGGAAGGCCGAATTCGTCCATGCCCGTGCGGATCTGGTCGCGGAGCACCGGATCGGTGATGGACCCGTCGAGCTCGGTGCGCACGTAGCCCGGTGAGATGGAGGTCGTGCGCACCACGCCGTCGGTCGACTCCTGACGAAGGGCCTCCATGAAGGTGCGAACCGCGTTCTTGGTCGCCGCGTAGGCGGCCATGGTCGGCGAGATCTGGAGTCCCGCCGTCGACACCGTCGTTACGAAGTGACCGCTGCCCTGGCTGCGGAACACCGGCATCGCCGCGCCGATGCCGTACAGCACGCCACGGAGATTGACGTCGATCATCGCGGACCACCCGTCGACGTCCCCGTCGGCGACCGGGCTGATGTGGGCGACGCCGGCGTTCGAGACCAGAACGTCGAGCCTGCCGAATTCGTTTACCGCACTGGTGACCAGGCCCTCGAGATCCTCGCGACGGGTGACGTCGGTGGTTCGGGTGAGCACCCTGGCGCCGTCGGCGCGCAACTCGTCGGCCAACTGATCGAGGCGGTCGGTCCGACGCGCACCAAGCACCACCGCCGCACCGCGTGCCACGAGTAGCCGGGCGGTGGCCTCCCCGATGCCGCTGCTGGCGCCAGTGATCGCAACGATCTTGCCCGCGACGGTGTTTGACTCGGCAGTCATCACTTCAGGGTAAGGACGAGCTTGCCGCGGGTGTGGCGTTCCTCCAATGTGCGATAGGCGTCCCGCACCTGATCGAGGGGGAACACGCCGGAGATCGGCACCTCCAACTCGCCCGCGGCGACCAGCCCCGCCAGCTCGGCCAGCACGGCGGCGTCGGAGGCATCGGCGTTGCCCTCCAACTTCACGCCGAATCGCTCCGCGGCGGCGAAATCGATGATCGTGTCGACCCGGTCGGCCGGAATGCCCAGCCGATCGACCGCCATCTCGACGTAGCCACCGCCGAAGAAGTCCAGGAACGCGTCGACCCGACCGGACGGCGACGCCGTACGCAGCCGGTTCGCCACGTCGACGAAGTCCACGGGTGTGCCGTAGTTGACGGGGATTACGCCGTGTGCGGACAGCCAATCGTCATTGGACGCTCCGGCGATGCCGAGAACCGTTGCGCCGGCACGCTTGGCGAGCTGAACGGCGATCGTGCCGACCCCGCCGGCCGCGGCGGACACCGCGACGACGTCGCCCGCGGTCAGGTGCACCGACCGCACTGCCGCGTAAGCGGTGGTGCCCGCCACGAACAGGCCGCCCGCCACCTCCCACGGAACGGCGGGCGGTTTGGAGGTGACCTGCGCGGCGGCTACGGCGACGAACTCGGCCTGGCTGGACCGCTGCTCGGAGAAGCCGAGTACCTCGTCCCCCACCGCGAACCCCTGCACGCCGTCACCCAGCTCGACGATCACGCCGGCCAGGTCACTGCCCTGGCCCGACGGGAACGTGGCTGGCCACCTGTCGTGCAGTGCGCCCTGCCGGATCATCGCCTCACCGGGATTGATTCCGGCCGCCCGCACCTCGACGAGCACCTCGCCACGGGCCGGGACGGGCCGCGGAACCTCGTGTACCTCCAGGACGTCGACGCCGCCGTACGTGTCGAATCGGACTGCTCTGCTCATGGGAGGTACGACCCGTGCTGAGGATCGGCTATTCCCTCACAGGAACCTGCCAGGCCCCGTCCATAGCGTTGCCGCCGTGAGTGACGACGCGGCCGCCGCAGCTGAACCGGCTCCGGCGCCGCGTCGATCCCTGCGCCCCCTGCTCCAAACCATGGCGCTCGACATCGCGCCGCCTCTGGTCGCGTACTACGGTCTGCGCGCCGTCGGGACGTCCGAATACGTCGCATTGCTGTCGGCGACTGTGGTGTCGGGTCTGAGGGTCCTCTACAGCGCTATCAAGGCGCGCAAACTCGACCCGTTCGCGCTCTATCTTCTGCTGACCTTCGGCCTGAGCCTGGCCGTCGGGTTGTCCACGACCGATCCCAAGCTGCTACTGGCGGGCAACACCCTGGTCAACGGCATCGGCGGACTGATCTTCCTGGGCAGTTGTTTCATCGGCACACCGCTCACGCAGGTCGTCGCCGACCGGCTGCGCACTAACGACGAGAATGCGCTCCCCGACGCTGGGGAAGTCCAGCGCCGTCGGCGCACCCAAGTTCAGCTGTCGGCGATGTGGGGTATCGGTCTGCTGCTCGAAGTCGCTGTACGCCTCGTGGTGATCGCCAACCTCTCCGTCGACGCCGCCAACGGCGTGGCCTCGGTGATTTCGCTGTCGGTGACCGCCCTGCTGGTCGTGGTGACCATCGTCGTCGCGCGCCGTGCTACCGCGGCACCCGTTCCCGCGGTGCCCTGACCCCGGGAACAAACCGGACCCCACCAAGGTTGAGCGCAACAGCATCAACTTTGGAGGAAACATGGCGCAAGCCCCATCCGTCCCGGTGTTGTTCGTCAGCGAACCGATCGTGCTGCCCGGGATGGTCGTACCCGTCGAACTGGACGACGCCGCTCGCATTGCCGTCGACGCCGCTCAGGCCAGCGACAGCGGAAAGCTGCTGATCGCACCCAGGCTCGACGACCGCTACCCCACCTACGGCGTGATCGCATCGATCATCCAGGTCGGACGCATCCCCGGCGGGGGTGCGGCCGCCGTCGTCCGCGGTGAACGGCGTGCCCACATCGGTTCCGGAACCACGGGACCGGGCGCCGCGCTGTGGGTGGAAGTGACCGAGGTCGCCGACACCCCGGCGGACGACGCCGCGAAGGCGCTCGCCGCCGAATACAAGAAGCTGCTCCTGGCGATGTTGCAGCGCCGCGAGGCCTGGCAGATCGTCGACGTGGTCAACAAGATCACCGACTCGTCCGCCCTGGCCGACACCGCGGGCTACGCGTCGTATCTGACCGACGTGCAGAAGCGTCAGTTGTTGGAGACTGAAGACGTGGCCGAGCGGCTGCGGAGCCTCATCGAATGGACGTCGGACCTGCTGGCCGAAACCGAGGTCAACGACAAGATCGCCGACGACGTCCGCTCCGGCATGGAGAAGACGCAGAAGGAGTTCCTGCTGCGGCAGCAGCTGGCCGCGATCCGCAAGGAACTCGGCGAGGGCGAACCCGACGGTTCCGACGACTACCGAGCCCGCGTCGAGGCAGCCGACCTGCCCGAGAAGGTCCGTGAGGCCGCGATGCGCGAGGTCGGCAAGCTGGAACGCTCCAGCGAGCAGAGCCCCGAGGGCGGCTGGATCCGTACCTGGCTGGACACCGTCCTGGACCTGCCGTGGAACACCACGACCGAGGATTCGTCCGATCTGAAGGCGGCCCGGGAGATCCTGGACGCCGACCACCACGGACTGGACGACGTGAAGGACCGCATCGTCGAGTACCTGGCGGTGCGCGCTCGGCGCGCTGAGCGCGGGCTGCAGGTCGTCGGCGGCCGCGGGTCCGGTGCCGTGATGGTGCTGGCCGGCCCTCCCGGTGTCGGCAAGACCTCGCTCGGTGAAAGCGTGGCACGTGCCCTTGGCCGCAAGTTCGTCCGCGTCGCCCTCGGCGGTGTGCGCGACGAGGCCGAGATCCGCGGACACCGTCGCACCTACGTCGGCGCCCTGCCCGGTCGCATCGTGCGCGCCATCGGCGAGGCGGGATCGATGAATCCCGTCGTGCTGCTGGACGAGATCGACAAGGTCGGCTCCGACTACCGCGGTGACCCGAGCGCCGCGCTGCTCGAAGTGCTTGATCCTGCCCAAAATCATACGTTCCGCGACCACTACCTGGACCTCGACCTGGACCTGTCCGACGTCGTGTTCCTTGCGACGGCCAACGTCATCGAGAACATCCCGTCGGCGCTGCTGGACCGGATGGAACTGGTGCAGATCGACGGCTACACCGAGGACGACAAGGTAGCCATCGCCCGCGAATACCTGCTGCCCCGGCAGCGGGACCGTGCGGCACTGACCGCCGAGGAAGTCACGGTCACCGACGACGCGCTGCGCAAGATCGCCGCCGACTACACCCGCGAACCGGGAGTGCGGCAGTTCGAGCGGTTGCTGGCCAAGGCGATGCGGAAGGCGACGACGAAGCTCGCGGCGGACAGCACGCCCTTGGTCATCGACGAGCCCGATCTGGTTGGCTACCTTGGCCGTCCGCGCTTCACGCCGGAGTCCGAGGAACGCACGGCGGTGCCCGGCGTGGCGACCGGCCTGGCCGTCACCGGTCTCGGCGGCGACGTCTTGTTCATCGAGGCGGGTTCGACAGACGGCGAGGCGGGTCTGCAGTTGACCGGTCAGCTGGGCGACGTGATGAAGGAGTCGGCACAGATCGCGCTGTCCTACGTCCGTGCGCACGCCGAGCAACTCGGCGTCGACCCGAAGGCACTCGATCGCCGGATCCACGTGCACGTGCCCGCGGGCGCCATCCCCAAGGACGGTCCGTCGGCCGGTGTCACGATGGTGACCGCGCTGGTGTCGATGGCGACCGGACGCAAGGTCCGCGCCGACGTCGGCATGACCGGCGAGGTCACGCTGAACGGCCGAGTGCTGCCCATCGGTGGCGTGAAGCAGAAGCTGCTCGCCGCGCAACGGGCCGGTCTGAAGACGGTCTTCATCCCGCAGCGCAACGAGCCCGACCTGGACGACGTGCCGGCCGAGGTGCTCGAAGCGCTGGAGGTCAAGCCGATGACCGACGTCGCGGAGATCGTCGCGCAGGCGCTGGAGCCCATCGCCGAGGCGCACACCGTCGCAGCCTGACGTCTCAATAGCGCGAGCAGACGTAAAGTGCCCTCAAATCGACACATTGAGGGCACTTTGCGTCTGCTCGCGGAGAAGGGGTGACCACATGCCACGACGCGGAGAACCGTTGCGCAAGCTGGGGTTCCTGACGATCGGCCGGTTCGACGCGGCCGATCCCGGGCCCGGCCTCGAGCAGACGCTGCAGGTGATCGAGCGCGCGGAAGCCCTTGGTTTCGACAGCGTCTGGCTGCGTGATCGACACCTGCAACCGGGCATCTCGTCGCCGGTGGCCATGATGGCCGCGGCCAGCCAGCGCACGTCGCGCATCGAGTTGGGCACGGCCGTCATCCCGCTCGGTCTGGAGAACCCGTTCCGGTTGGCCGAGGACCTGGCCACCGTCGACATCCTGTCCGGCGGGCGGATCAATCCCGGCGTGTCCGTCGGACCGCCGATGATGTACGACCACTTCAAGAAGGCGCTCTACCCCGAGACCCACGAGCTGGAGAACTTCTCCAAGGACCGGGTGGTGCGACTGCTGGACTACCTGCGCGGCGAACCGGTCAGCGATTTCGAGGGCACGGTGGGCATCGAGCAGTACTCCCGCGGCGTGCAGCCACACTCCCCCGGTCTGGCGGAAAGGGTCTGGTACGGCGGTGGCCTGTCGTCGGCGATCTGGGCCGGTCAGCAGGGCATCAACTATCTGACGAGTTCGGTGGTCACCATCGAAGGCACCGAGTCGCGGGATTTCGCCACCATCCAGGGCGAGCAGATCGACGCCTTCCGGGCACACCACACACATCCCGAAAGAGCCCGGGTGTCGCAGGGATTGGTCGTCATTCCTACCGACTCGGCGACGCCCGATCAGATCGACCGCTACCGCGCCTACGCGGCGAGTCGCTTCGAGCGGACGAAGAGCCCACAGGGGCTCCGGCCGAATGTCGCCGGCGGCCCGGCTCCGCGCGGCGTGCTGTTCTCCCCCGACTACGTCGGCACCTCCGACGAGTTGGCCGACCAACTGTTCGACCACGCCGGCTTCCAGCGCGCCGACGAAGTCGCGTTCGCCCTGCCGTTCACCTTCGACGAAGCGGACTACGTCCAGATCATCACCGACCTCGCCGAGACGCTCGGGCCTAGACTCGGATGGACACCGACGGTCGGCTGACAGCGCATCGAGGGGGTTCACCACGTGCCGGATCTGCAGAAGCTGAAACGCAAGGTCGTCCACACCGCCCAGCGCATCGTGGTCAACCCGGTCGGCAGGAAGATGCCGATCACGATGCTGGAGACCACGGGACGCAAGTCCGGCCAACCCCGCCACACCGCCGTCGGCGGCGCGGTGGTGGACAACCAGTTCTGGATGGTCGCCGAACACGGCGAGCATTCGCACTACGTATTGAACATCAAGGCCGACCCCCGGGTGCGGGTGCGGATCGGCGGACGTTGGCGCGCCGGCACCGCCCATCTGCTGCCCGACGACGACCCGATCGCTCGCCTGCGCAAGTTGCCCAGCATGAGCAGCGCCATGGTCAAGGTGATGGGCAGCGAATTACTCACCGTCAGAGTGGATTTCGACTGATGACCTACGACGAGGATCTCGCAAACCGGATACGGGAGCTCACGGCCAGCGAGCGGGGCATCGAGGAAAAGCGGATGTTCGGCGGCCTGGCGTTCCTGGTCGGCGGCAACATGTCGGTCGCCGCCAGCGGTCGAGGCGGGCTCATGGTGCGGGTGCCGCCCGACGCGACCGAGGAGCTGCTCAAGCGTGACCACGTCGAGCCCATGGTGATGGCGGGCCGCGAGACCCGCGGCTGGTTGCGGGTCTCCGACGACGGCATCAAGACGAAGCGCCAACTGCAGTCCTGGGTGACCCGGGGAATCGACTATGCCAACAGCCTGCCTGCCAAGTAGGCGGCGTTTGTCACCGCCGCCACCGGGTACGCGAACCGGGATGACCGAGGCGAAACACACCGTGCGGCGTCTGCTCGACGCGGCGGGTGTCACGTACGCGCTCGAAGCCGGAATACACATGAAGAATCAGCCAATGCCGCTGTTCCAGCTGTTGGTGCTCACGATGCTCGCGAGTAAGCCGATCGGCGCGGAGGTCGCCACCAAGGCTGCCCACGAATTGTTCACCATCGGTTTGCGCACTCCCCGGGCCGTGCTCGACGCCGACAGGCAGACCGTCATCGATGCCTTCGGCCGGGCCGGATACGCGCGCTACGACGAGAGTTCGGCGACCCGGCTGTTCGACATGGCCTCGGAGGTACGAGACGCCTACGACGGCGACCTGCGAAATCTTGCGTTGAACTGCAAAGAAGACACGGCTTCCGCCGCCAAGGCATTGCAACGGTTCAAGGGTATCGGGCAGACGGGAGCGGACATCTTCCTGCGCGAGGTTCAAGACGTATGGCATTGGGTGCGGCCATATTTCGATGACCGCGCATTGGCCGCGGCTGCTGACCTCGGCCTGCCGGACGATCCGGCCGACCTCGGGGAACTCGCGTCGCGAAGCAACGCACGCCTGGCGGCGGCGCTGGTGCGGGTCTCGCTGGACCCAGATCTCCGCGAACGGGTGGTCCAACCCCACGATCAGAAGGAGTAGTGACATGGCAAGTTCGCCCACGTTCGTCATCATCGGCGGTGGCCTGGCCGGCGCCAAGGCCGCGGAGGCGCTGCGAGACAACGGCTTCGAGGGCCGCTTGGTGCTGTTCGGAGCGGAGGACCACCTGCCATACGAACGTCCTCCGCTGTCCAAGGACTACCTCGCCGGGAAGAAGGCGCTGGACGACTTCACCGTCGATACCGCCGACTGGTATCGCGAGCACGACGTCGACCTGCACCTCGATACCGAGGTGACCACGATCGACCCCGCCGCGCACACGATCGCCTTCGCCGACGGCGAGCACGAGCACTACGACAAGCTGCTGCTGGCTACGGGCTCGAGCTCACGCAGACCGCCGATCCCGGGTGCCGACGCCGAGGGCGTGCACTACCTGCGCACCATCGATGACGCGTCCGGCCTCCTCGCGTCGCTGACCGAAGGTGCGAAGCTCGCGGTCGTCGGCGCCGGCTGGATCGGCCTGGAGGTCGCCGCCAGCGCCCGAGAGCGCGGTGTCGACGTGACGGTGGTGGAAACCGCGGAGTTGCCGCTGCTCGGTGCCCTGGGCCGCGAGGCGGCCGAGATCTTCGCCCAGCTGCACCGCGACCACGGCGTCGACCTTCGGCTGAAGACGTCGGTCGATGCCGTTACGACCAATGGCGGCAAGGCGACTGGCCTCAAGCTTGGTGACGGCTCGTCCGTCGACGCCGATGCGGTGCTCGTCGCCGTCGGCGCCAAGCCCAACACCGACCTTGCCGAGAAGGCCGGGCTGCAGACCGCCGATGGCGGTGTTCTGGTCGACGCGTCATTGAAGACCAGTGACGACGACGTCTACGCCGTCGGCGACATCGCGGCCGCCGAGCATCCCCTCTTCGGCACGCGGATCCGCACCGAGCACTGGGCCAACGCGCTCAAGCAGCCCGCGGTGGCCGCGGCGGGCATGCTGGGTACACCGGGCTCCTACGACGAGCTGCCGTACTTCTTCACCGACCAGTACGACCTCGGCATGGAGTACGTCGGCCACGCCCCTGACTACGACCGGGTCGTGTTCCGCGGCGACGTCCAAAATCGCGAGTTCACCGTGTTCTGGCTCGACGCGCAGCGGCGGCTGCTCGCCGGGATGAACGTGAACGTCTGGGAAGGACTCGACGACATCAAGGCCCTGATTCGCGCCAGGAAACCGGTTGATCCCGACAAACTGGCGAACGCCGATGTGCCATTGGGTGAACTCGGCGGCTGACGCCGGTCCCTCGGCACCGCAGCCCGACCGCTAGGACAGAATGGGCGGATCGTCCTACGGGTAAGGGGCCGGGTGAGCACTCTGGCATGCGGTGAACCGCTGTCGCTGTCGCAACTCCCGATCGATCGCGTGGTCAGGATCGCGGGGCCATCCGATGAGCAGCTTGCGGTCAGCCTGGATCCGCTGCCCGAGGGCGCGCCGGTCGTCATCCGCTATCGGGTCCCTGCGGCGCCGCTGTCGGCGCTGGCGGTCGTCGAGGACATCCTGGATCGGCTGGAAGTGGTTGCCCGCGAACTCTTTCCGGCGTGGCTGCCCGAGGCCGGGGCTATCTCGACGGGCAGTGACTTCGACCGGCGGGTGGTGCGGCAGCTGGCCCGTCGAATGGCGTCGGCCACCGAACACTTCGGACCGTTCCTCGCCGATGTCGCCGAGGCGGCCCTGTCCGGTCGTGCCGTGGTGCACCGGTTCGAACCCGAGACCCGAGCGTGCGGGCTGGCCAGGATCGTTCGCGACGCCTACGACCGTGCAGGCGTCGTCCTGCTCGTAGGGCCGGCCGACGGGCTTGCCGAGGATGAGCAACGACGGGTCGCCGTCGCGTGCGAGTGGCTGACCGATCATGGCGACTTCGGCGTGTGGCTGACCGGAGACGCGTTGCCCGTCGTCGATCGGTTCTCCACCTATTTGGTGCCAGTGCCCGCAGCAGTCGAGGCCTCATCGCCGGAGGACACCGAGCGTAGGCCAGTCGATCGAGTATCCAGCGCTCGCTGGCCGGCCACATCCAGGCAGTGAAATCGAGCAGACGTTGGCGCGACTCCTCGATCACTGCGAGTGGGCAGCCGGGCGGGTCTGGAACTTCAACTACGAGCCTCATTACCTGGCCCCACCCATCCGCGTCGACTTGATGTGGCAGACCGAGCGGCTCGTAGTCGAGATCGATGGCCCCGAACATCGCGAACGGACAAAATATGCCGCCGACCGTCGGCGCGACAACGGGCTGCTGCTCGACGGTTTCGCCGTCCTAAGGTTTACCAACGAAGACGTCGCGGACGACCCGCAACGGGTGCTCGCCACAATCGAAACACTGTTGGCCAAGAAGCGAAGCGATGAAGGGAAGCGGTAGTGAGCCTTGAACCCGATGAAATGACCGGTACCGAGCAGGCGGTGCTGCTGGTTCTGATGGCAGAAGCCCGGCCGGTCAGGAATCCGGAATTGCCCACGCTAGGACCGGAATTGAAGAAGCGGGACCGCGATCGGTTGCAGGGCCATGGACTCATCGAAGTAACTACGGTTGGTCGGTCAATGGTTCTCGAGTTGACCGATAAGGGGGCGGCCACGTGCGCCAAGTTGTTCGGGGCTGAGACGCCCGCTCGGCCATCGGGGCAGGGCAAAGCGCTGTACACGCTACTACGCGCGATGCGCCGCTATTTCGACCGGGAAGATCTTGTCCCCGGCGACGTGTTCCTGCCACTGGACGCACACGCGCCCGAGGGCGATCCCGACCCCCTGGGCGATGACATCGAGGCCAGGGTGCGGTCCGCATATGTCCGGCTCGCTGCGTACGAGGGTGGCTGGGTCGATCTGGTGCGCCTGCGCGCCGAACTTTCCGACGTGTCCAAGCCAGACCTCGATGACGCGCTGACCCAGATGTACCTGGTGCCCGGCGTCAGCCTCGTACGGGAGGACAACCAGAAGACGTTGACCGCGGCCGACCATGCCGCCGCCGTCGAGATAGGCAACCAGCCCAAGCACATGATTGCGATCCAACGGTGACGACGACGGAGGCCATCATCACTCCGGAGCAACGTCACGCTCTGCGCTCCCTACACCTGCAGTTCGCCCCGGCCGCTGACGATCTGTGGCACTCGCAGGGGGCGTTCCACGTTCCTGGTGTCAACGACCGGGCACTCGAGGCAGTCATGGACGCATTCGCCGACGCCGAGCGGTCGCAGGATTCCAGCCCACTCGGAGTGGTAGTGCAAGGACCTGCCGGATCCGGCAAGACCCATCTGCTCGGCCAGGCTCGCGAACGCATACAAGCTGCGGGCGGATTCTTCTTCTTGATTCCCCTTCTCAACGCGGCAGGCTTCTGGGAGTCCGCCCGCATCGGCATCCTGGACAGCCTGGGCCGTCCTGCGGTCAAGCGGGAAACGCAGCTCAAGGAACTGCTGTGGCGTCTGACGGGTGTGGCACATGACGGACCGGGAGACATCGGTCGTGCCGAGCGGCGAGCCATCATCGGGGAGGGCGAGCTGACACCAGAGGTGTTGTCCGCCTTCGCTGTTGCCCTGAACAAGGTGCACCCACAGGTCCTCAAGACCACACACAACACTCTGCGAGCCTTGGTGTTGCTCGGGGTTTCAGATCTCGGTGTGCAGGACATCGGGCAGGCCTTTCTCAGTTCCACCGATGACATCGATCGTGCCGACCTCAAGACGTGGGGGATCTCCGGGAAACCGCCGTCCACTGCGCAGGAATGCGTGCGGAACATCTCCCGTCTCGTCGCTCTGGCAGGTCCGGCGGTGCTGGCGATCGACCAATTCGACGGCCTGCTCGCGCAGTCGGCTGATCGCGCAACGGGATCGGCGACCACAACCGACAACCGCGATCTCGAGCACGTTGCAGGCGGGATGATGGCAATCCGTGAGGACATGCGTCGCACCGCGGAGGTGGTGGCATGTCTGCCCGCGTCGTGGGAGGCGATCAGAAGCAGAGCAGTGGCAAGCGTCGCCGACAGGTTCCGACTCGCGCCGCAGCTCGAAGGGCTGCCGAGCGCGGACATCGGGCGAGCAATTCTGGAGCGGCGGTTCACGGCGAGTTACCGCGCAGTCGAGTTCACTCCGGATTACCCAAGCTGGCCGATCAAGGTCGAGGCGTTCGACGACGCACCGAAGTTCACACCGCGAGGGCTTCTGCAGCGCGCCGACGCTCATGTCCGCAGCTGTGTGGACCGCAACATCGTCGAAGAGTTGGCCGACTTGAAGGACGAGATCAAGCAGCCTGGGCCAGCCGACCCCGGTGATCTCGAAGATCTCGACCTCGTGTTCGCCGATTACCGAGATCGCGCCGTCGTTGACGCAGTCCTCGACCACGAGGCCGAGGACAGCACGGTGCCCGGTCTGCTGTCGGCGGCCCTACAAGCCTGGATCATCGAGAACGGCGACGAGCAGCAGTTGTTCTGGTTCGACCCGCCGCCGGGCAAGCGCCCACCAATACATGCCCGCCTCAGGCAGAGCATCGACGCCGCCACCGATGACGAACGGCACTGGGGGTTTCGAGCCATCGCCAGCGGCAATGCGATCGCCGTGCAGAGCCGGATCAAAAATGCTTGCGCTGCATCGGGTTTCGGGGACAAACTCGACAAGCGCAAGCTGGTCTTCTTGCGGAACGGCGCGTGGCCAAGGGGTGTGAAGACAGCTGCCGTGGTCGCCGCCTTCGAGGCAGCTGGTGGGCGTACCGTGCCGATCTCCAACGCCGAACTACGCACCGTCATCGCTTTACGCGACTTTCTCGACGACGACCATCCAGACCTTCGCAGTTGGCTGGTCTCGCGCAGACCCGCCCACCATCTGCACTTCATGCGCGCCGCACTCCTGAACGGCGCGGATGTGCCACCCGCGGTTGACCGAAACACCACGCCGGGCTCGGAAACCAAGCCGCGGATTTCCGACCCCGCGCACGTCACTGATCCACCGACTCCGCCGAAGCCCAAGGTCGACGAACGCGAACACTCCCCTACCGCCGTCCCGCTGGGCATCGACGACGCCACACAAAAGCTGCTGGACGTCGAGCTCCTCGCACTGCGCAAGCACACCGCGATCTTCGCGGGCTCCGGGTCGGGCAAGACTGTCCTCATCCGCCGTCTGGTGGAAGAGTGCGCGCTTCGCGGGGTGTCATCGATCGTGTTGGATCCCAACAATGACCTGGCCCGGCTCGGTCTTGCGTGGCCTGATCCGCCGAACGGTTGGAACCCAGCGGACACGGTGCGCGCCGGCGACTACCACGCCAATACGGAGGTCGTGGTGTGGACGCCGCGGCGCGCGGGTGGTCGACCGTTGTCCTTCCAGCCACTGCCCGACTTCGCGAGCGTCGTCGACGACGCCGACGAGTACGAGGTGGCTGTCGAATCCGCTTTCGCCGCACTGGAACCGCGAGCTCTGATCTCCGGCAAAACCGCCAAGGCGGAATACGCGAGAGCAGTACTGCGCGAGGCACTGAACTGGTACGGACGTCAGCCGTCGACGAGTCTCGACGGCTTCATCGAGCTGCTCGGCGACTTGCCCGATGGCATCAGCGCAATCGCGGGAGCCGATGAACTAGCCGCGGTATTGGGCCAAAACCTGCGTGCCGCAAAGGTCAACGATCCGATGTTCGGCGGCGGGGGTACCCCGGTCGATCCCGGTCTACTGATGACTCCATCGGATGGCTATCGCGCAAGGGTGTCGGTGATCAGCCTGATCGGACTGTCCAACGACGAACAGCGCGCAGGATTCGTCAACCAGCTGCAGATGGCGTTGTTCGCGTGGATCAAGCGCAACCCAGCAGGCGACAAGCCGCTCGGCGGCCTGCTGGTGATGGACGAGGCGCAGAACTTCGCGCCGTCTGTCGGGACTACCGCGGCGACCAAGAGCACGCGGGCGTTGTCGTCGCAAGCTCGAAAGTACGGTCTCGGCTTGGTGTTCGCCACTCAGGCTCCAAGGGGTATTGACAACAACATTCCCGGGAATGCCGCGACCCAGTTCTATGGGCTGCTCAACTCGTCGACGCAGATCACGGTGGCCAAGGAGTTCGCGCGTGTAAAGGGTGGGCATGTGCCCGAAATCAGCAAGCTGCGGGCGGGCAACTTCTATGCCGCGCTAGAGGGCACGCCGTTCCAGAAGATCACTACGCCGTGGTGTCTGTCGTATCACCCGCACAGTCCGCTCACCACCGAAGAGGTACTGGAGCTGGCTCGGGTGCGACTACCCGATCACTAGCCGAGCGACGCAGTGCCGTCGGCGCGAACCTCGACCTTCGCGCCGGCGATGTCCTCGCGCGTGCTGGTTTCGGCCTCGGAGGCATCCGTGATGACCGCGAGCGCACGCGTGTCGCCCGGCGTGCGGACGGCGACGAACACCTTTTCCGGGATGCCGTCGCGGGAGCATGGCGTGGTCCACGACTCCACCGTGCCAACGCCGGTCCAGTCCTCCTCCGCCACCCGGGTCGGTTCCTCGTCGACGGTGGCTTGCACGTCCTCCCAACGGAATTCGCCCTCGCGTGGCTGCGTGCCATAGACGCCGAAGCTGTGCTTGGTGAGGTATCCGCCGTTGGCCGTGATCAGACCAAGGGTGCCGGGTGTAGAGACCAACCGCTCGGCCATCGTGGCGATGGAGTGGCCGACGTAGTTGTTCCAGGGGCCGCCCGCGAAGGTCAGGCCGCCGGTCACCGTCAGTGGCCGGTCGGGGTCATCGAGGGACAGGCCGAGTTCACGAGCGGCGACCTGTACCGCGGACGGGAAGCACGAGTAGACGTCGACGAAGTCCATGTCGTCGACGCCCTTGCCCGCGAGCTCCAACGCGCGGCGGCCCGCGATCCTGATCGCCGGTGAACGATGGAACTCGGCGCGCTCGCCGATCAGATAGGTGTCGTGTGCGTCGGTACCGGCGTGCGGGAACACCCAACGGTCCGACGGAATCTGAAGGTAGGCCGCCTTCTCCGCGGACGTCAGGATCAGCGCGGCGCCCTGATCCACCATGTTGTTCGAGTTCATCAGCTTGGTATAGGGCCAACTGATCATCCGGTTGCTCGGCCCGGGTTGCCAGACCTCCTCGGCGGACACCGCCTCGCGGCTCCAGGCGTGCGGATTGCCTTGCGCCACCGCACTGAATCGCGACCACAGTTCACCGATGCGGCGGCGGTGGTGCTCCGGGGTTTCCCCCGCTGCGATGCGCAGGGCCTGCTCGAACATCGGGTAGACGAATGCGGGTCGGTCGAGGTGGATCTTGATCTCGACGGGCCCTGCCATCTCGAACGTGTCGTCGGCGCCGGGTGGGACGGCTACCGACTCGTCCTGTTTGGTCCAGTCAAGCGTCCCTCCCGCGCGACGCACCTTGGTGCGCGTTCGCCAGGCCTCGGCGCCGGCGATGAGGACGGTGTCCACCCGCCCTCGTTGAATGTCGAGGCACGCCTGGTTCACCAGCGACTGCGGCACGTTGCCGCCGATGCTGGTGTACCGGCTCTCCGCATGGGGCACGCGGATGCGTTGTGCGAGAAGCAGACCGGGGTTCGGGTACCGCCACGACAACAGGTTGACGATGCGCACCGAGTCGACGGCTTCGAGGACGCGCGGATCCGCGGCTGCCCGAGCCGCCCGCTCCATCAGGTCGATGGGCTCCACCGCGGGGTTCTCGTCGTGCTGGTTGACCTGGCCGTAGCCGACCAGCACCGGCGTTCTGGGGTCGATGGGCATTACTGAGCCGGGCCGACCCGGTAGATGGACTTCAGGGTCTGGTAAGCCGCGAGTCCCTCGGGTCCGAGCTCGCGGCCCATGCCGCTGGCCTTCACCCCTCCGAACGGCGACTGGATGTCGAGCGCGTAGTCGTTGACGCCGATGGTGCCGGTGTGCACCGCTCTGGCGACGTCGGTGGCTCGGTCGGTGTCCGTCGACCAGACCGTGCCACCCAGTCCGAACTCGCTGTCGTTGGCCAATCCGATCGCCTCGGCTTCGGTGTCGTATGGGATGACGGCCAGCACCGGTCCGAAGATCTCCTCCTGCGCGATGCGTGACGCGTTGTCCACGTCGGCGAACACCGTGGGCGAGACGAACCAGCCGCGCGGCTGGTCGGTCGGAACCGAACCGCCGGCAACGAGTTTGGCGCCCTCGGACTTGCCGACCTCGATGTAGTTCAGCACCCGCTCACGCTGCCGCGAGCTCACCAGGGGGCCGACGTCGGTCGACTTCTGCAGTGGATCGCCGACGGTCAGTCCATCGGCCAAGGCTGCCACCGCGTCGACGACCTCGTCGTAGCGGGATCGCGGCGCAAGGATGCGGCTGCTGAGGTGGCAGGTCTGTCCGTTGTTGACGAAGGATGCCAAACGCAGGCCGCGCATCGTGGCCTCGAGATCGGCGTCGTCGAGGATGATGGCCGCGGACTTGCCGCCCAGTTCCAGGGTCACCGGTCGCAGCAGGCGTCCGCACATCTCGGCGATGAGCCGGCCCGCCGCGGTGGAACCGGTGAATGCGACCTTGTCGATTCCTGGGTGTTGGACCAGATGCGCGCCGGCCGTTGGTCCGCCGGCAATGACGTTCAGCACTCCTGGCGGCAGACCCGCTTCTTGGGCTGCCTCGCCGAAGATCATCGCGTCCAAAGCCGTCTCGGGGGCCGCCTTGAGCACCATGGTGCAGCCTGCGGCGAGCCCGGGCGCGACCTTCATCGCCGCCAGTGACTGGGGATAGTTCCACGGGGTGATGGCGCCGACTACGCCGACGGGTTCGCGCCGCACGATGGTGTGGCCGACCGCGGCGCGGCGGATCTCCTCGTCGTCGGTTCGGGAGATCAGATCGGCGTAGTAGCGCAGCAGCATTGCGGGGAATGCGCCGTTGGCGCCCCGCGACAGCCGGATCGGCATGCCGTTCTCGCGCGTACAGAGTTCGTTGGTGGTCGTGGCCCTGGCGACCAGGGCATCGGCCATCCGCGCCAGCACCTCCGCCCGCTCGGTCGCCGGGGTTGCCCGCCAGCCGTCGAGGGCGGCGCGCGCGGCGGCGACGGCGTCGTCGACCTCTGATTCCGTTGCGGCCGAACCGTTGCCGAGCGGCTCCTCGGTCGCGGCCTCGATCACGGGCGTCACCTCGTGCGCCGTACGGAACTGCCCGCCGACGAACAGCCTTGCGCTGGTGTCGATCGGGGTCGTCATGCGGTGCTCCTCGTCGGTTCGGTCGGCTCGATCGCGCTGAACAGGACACCCTTGGCGATGAGTCGGTCGACCTCGTTGGCGTCCAAGCCCAGCAGCTTGTCGCAGATCTCCCGGGTCTGTTCGCCGGCAATGGGAGCCGGGCGCATGTCCGCGTCGGGCACGTGCCGGTAAGGCGCGGAATGCGTCTCGGCGGGCAGCGGCGCATCGAACAACGGATGAGTCATCTCCGCGTACAGCCCGCGGTAGGAGACCTGGGGATCCGGCAGCACGTCGACCGCACGGTACATCGGCCCGGCGGGTACCCCGGCCTCCTGCAATCGGTGGGCCACGTCGGCCTTGTCGCGCTCCGACGTCCAGGCCGACACGACGTCGGTGAAAGCCGTTCTCTCGCACGGTAGTTCGGTGACGCCCAGAACCGACGCCAGTGCGGCGCGCTCGTCGTCGGACCGCACCGAGACCACGCACCATTCGTCGTCGCCCGAGCACGGCAGGACGGCGTGTAGCGCGTCGTCGTCGACGACCGGCAGGCCAAGAGCCCTTGCCGCGTCGGCGACGTATGCGGTTGCCAATTGGTTGACCGCCACTTCGGCCTGTGAGATGTGCACTCGGGCGCCGGCGCCCGTCGATTCGCGCCGGATCACGGCTGCCAGCGCCGCGATCGCGACGATCCGCGCCGACACGTGATCGGGGAAGATCGTCGTCGCGTCGTAGAAGCCGGTGTCGCCGGGGAGATCCGAGCGCCACAGCCGGCTGACGCCGGTGGTGGCCCGCACCAGCGGCCCGTATCCCATTCGGGCGCTCCACGGACCCGTCGCGCCGAACGCGCTGCTCTCGGCCAGCACGATGCGGGGGTTCAGAGCCCGCAGCACGTCGTAGGAAAAGCCCAGTGAATCCAGAGTTCCCGGCTTGAAGTTGGCGAACACCGCGTCGCTCTCGGCGATCAGCCTGCCGAACAGCTCGGCGCCCTCCGGTTGGCGCAGATCGAGGCCAAGGCTGTACTCGTTGCGGTGTGTCAGTGCCCACGACCTGCTCATCCGCTGTCCGGGCAAGGTCTGGCGCAACCCGTCGGGATAGGTGGCACTCTCCACCTTGATCACCTCGGCGCCGAGGTCGGCGAACAACCGGCCCAGTTCACCGCCTGCCACGATCACCCCAAGATCGAGGATGCGCAGGCGTTCGAACGGCCGTCGGACGGCGGCGCCGGCGACGGTTTCCGCGGGCTCGGAGCGCGGAGCCAGCCACGCCGCGTCGTCGGAGCCGGCAGGCGGCGCCGGCCTGGTGAACCCGGCACGGTGACCGTCCACGACGAACGACCCGGACGGCACGGCCAGCCGGGTATCTGCCGCGAAGTCGATCTCGGTCAACGCCCCGACGTCGCGGAAGTGATTCGATGCCAATGCCTCGGCGGGGGTGAACACCGCAGCGATGGGCACACCGCGGGCCTGGCCCTCGGCCACCAGGTCGTCCATCGTCTGATCGGCGAAGAGGTTGGCGATGGCCGCGTTCAGTTCCTTCGACGCGGCGTAGCGGGCCGCGATGGTCTCGAAACGCGGATCGGCGAACTCCTCGGGCTCGCCGAGCCAGGCCCGCATCCCCCGCCACTGCCTTGGCGACAGCAGGCAGATCCTGACGTAGCCGTCGCGACAACGAAACGTCGGGTAGATCTGCTGATTCCTGGGCCTGCCGCGCCACAACTGGTTGGACTGCTTCTGCCCCACGGCCGCCTGCCCCTCGGTGCCGAACGGCGGATCCAATGCCTGGAGGACCGCTTCGTAACGAGAGAAGTCGATGTAATCGCCTCTGCCGCAATGCAATCGATGGTAGTAGGCGACCAGAACCGCCCACGCGGCCTGCACCGCCGCAGTGCCCGACGCGATGCCAACGGGTGGCACCACGGGCCTACCGGTGGTGGGTCCCGACCGGGACAGGGCCGTCGACATCGCATAGAGCACCGCGTCGGTGGCGCGCCACGACGCATGGGGCCCCGCCGAGCCGAAGTCGGTCATCGACAGCACAACCAGATGGTCGAACCGGTCGGCCAGCGCGACGCTCGAGGTGCCGAACGCGTCGGCGCCACCCGGCGTGCCGCCGTCGATCAGAATGTCCGCGTTGCCCGCCAGCTCGATGAACCGGTCGCGGTCGGCTGCGCCGAGCGTCGCGCAACGCTTGTTGGCGTTGTTCATCGCGAACGGGACGCCGGAACCGGACACCGTCGGCAGCGCGGCACGCCACGGCGCGCCTCCAGGCGGTTCGATCTTGACGACGTCGGCGCCGAGGTCGGCCAACAACCGGCTCACACCGTCGGACTCGGCGCCGCCCACGTCGAGCACCCGGACCGACGCCAAGAGCTGACACCCGTCAACCATGCGGATCAGTATCGTTCAGCGGCCCCCGCCGGTGCGGAGCGGGTCCGCGCTATTCGTTGTCACCGCCGGTCGAGGCGGTCGCCGCGACCGATGTTCCCGAGACGGCGCCGCGGGCGTCCGGCCAGATCCAGTCGCGCACCTCGGGGATGTCGTCGCCATGCTCGCGGGTGTACTCGCGGGCCGCGATCCGCTTGTCGACGAGGTCCTGGCGGAAGGTTGCGTACTTCGTCTGCAGCGACGGCACCCGGTCGATGACGTCGATGGCAAGGTGGTACCGATCCAGATCGTTGAGCATCACCATGTCGAAGGGCGTGGTGGTGGTGCCCTCCTCCTTGTAGCCCCTGACGTGGAAGTTGTTGGCACCGGTGCGGCGGTAGATCAGTCGGTGGATGAGCCAGGGGTAGCCGTGGTAGGCGAAGATCACCGGTTTGTCGGACGTGAACACCATGTCGAAGGCCTTGTTGGACAGCCCGTGCGGATGCTCGCTCTCGTCCTGCAGCCGCATCAGGTCGACCACGTTGACGAACCGGATCGACAGGTCGGGGATGTGTTGCTTGAGCAGGTCCACCGCGGCGAGTCCTTCCAGGGTGGGAACGTCACCCGCCGTCCCGATCACCACGTCGGGTTCCTCGCCGAGCCGTTCGGTGCCCGCCCACTCCCAAATGCCGAGGCCCCTGGTGCAGTGCGCGACCGCCTGCTCCATGGTGAGGAAGTTGGGGGCAGGCTGCTTGCCCGCCACCACCACGTTGACGTACTGGCGGGAGCGCAGGCAGTGGTCGTAGGTGGACAGCAGCGTGTTCGCGTCCGGCGGCAGGTACACCCGGACCACCTCGGCGCGCTTGTTCACCACGTGGTCGATGAACCCGGGATCCTGGTGACTGAACCCGTTGTGGTCCTGGCGCCAGACATGGCTGGAGAGAAGGTAGTTCAGGCTCGCGATCGGTCGCCGCCACGGGATGTGGTTGGTCACCTTGAGCCACTTGGCGTGCTGATTGACCATCGAGTCGATGATGTGGATGAACGCCTCGTAGCAGTTGAACAGGCCATGGCGCCCGGTGAGCAGGTATCCCTCGAGCCAGCCCTGGCACTGATGCTCGGACAGCATCTCCACCACGCGGCCAGCGCGGGCGAGGTGCTCGTCGACCTCGGGGCCGAAGAACTCGGCGTTCCACTGCTTGTCCGTCGCGTCGAAGACTCCCTGCAGGCGGTTCGACGCGGTCTCGTCCGGTCCGAAGATCCGGAAGTTGTCCTGGTTGAGCCGCACGACGTCGGTGAGCCAGCTGCCGAGCACCCTGGTGGCCTCGGCCACCGTCGAGCCCGGGGCGGGCACGTCGACACCGTATTCGCGGAAGTCGGGCAGCCGCAGATCCTTCAGCAGCAGGCCGCCATTGGTGTGCGGGTTGTCGCTCATGCGCAGAGTGCCCGCAGGCGCGAGTTCGGCGATGTGCGGATCGAGCTTGCCCGCCTCGTCGAACAGTTCACCGGGCCGATAGGAGGCCAACCAGTCGGCGAGCACCTGCAGGTGTTCGGGGGTATCGCGGGCGTTCGCGAGCGGAACCTGGTGTGCGCGCCACGATCCGGTGGTCTTCTTGCCGTCGATGTAGTCCGGTCCGGTCCAGCCCTTCGGGGTGCGGAAGACGATCATCGGCCACCTTGGCCGGCGCTCGTCGCGAGCCGCGGCGTTCGCCTTGATCTCCGTGATCTCGTCGAGCACCGAGTCGAGAAGCGTGGCGAACCGCCGGTGCGCGTCGGCGTGATCGGCATCGCCATCGTCTTCGACCTCGAAGAAGTACGGGTTGTGGCCATATCCGATCATCAGGCTGCGGAGCTCGTCGGTCGGAATGCGATCCAGCACGGTCGGATTGGCGATCTTGTACCCGTTGAGGTGCAGGATCGGCAGCACCACGCCATCTTTGGCCGGATTGGTGAACTTGTTGGAATGCCAGCTGGTGGCGAGTGCACCGGTCTCCGCCTCGCCGTCGCCGACGACGGCGGCGACGAGTACGTCCGGGTTGTCGAACGCGGCGCCGTAGGCATGCGACAGGGCGTATCCGAGTTCACCGCCCTCGTGGATCGAGCCCGGCGTTTCTGGCGCGACGTGCGAAGGTATGCCGCCGGGGAAGGAGAACTGCCGGAACAGTCGCCGCAGGCCCTCGGCGTCCTGGGTGATGTCGGAGTAGACCTCCGAATAGGTGCCATCGAGGTAGGCGTTGGCGACCAGTCCGGGGCCGCCGTGACCGGGGCCCGTGACGTAGATCGTCGACTGCCCGCGTTCCTTGATCGCCCGGTTCAGATGCGCGTAGATGAAGTTGAGGCCTGGCGTGGTGCCCCAGTGGCCGAGCAGGCGGGGTTTGACGTCATCGCGCGACAGCGGGGTGCGCAGGAGTGGATTGCTGAGCAGGTAGATCTGGCCGACGGACAGATAGTTCGCGGCGCGCCACCAGCCGTCCAGTCGAGCGAGGGTCTCGTCGGTCAGTGGGTGCGACTCGGTGGCAGTCCATGCGGTCGTCACGGTAGTCATCACTTCATCCAACCCCCGGAACACCGCCGCGCACAGACTTGCAACCTGGATTTCACCGTCCGGCCACCACGTACACTTGATTGGATATGTCTGACGTCAGCGCCGTGGCAGCGCCACCCCACCCGCTGATCGGTCAGCTCGCCGCCCTGCATCACTTCCGCGTCTACGTCGACATCGGCGTGGTCGTCGTGGTGCTGGCGCTGACGAATCTCATCGCCCACTTCACCACCCCGTGGGCCAACGTCGCAACGGTGCCCGCCGCGGCCATCGGGCTGCTCCTGCTGGTCCGTTCGCGCGGTCTGGACTGGTCGGAGCTCGGGCTCGGCCGTGAGCACTGGCGCTCCGGCGTGGGATACGCGCTCGGCGCGGTCGCACTGGTCGCCACGGTGATCGCCGTGGGCGCCGTGCTGCCGTGGACACGGCCGATGTTCATGAACGACCACTACGCCACGATGTCCGGTGCGCTGATCGCGTCAATGGTCATCATCCCGCTGCAGACGGTGATTCCCGAGGAACTTGCCTTCCGGGGCGTTCTGCACGGCACACTCAATCGTGCCTGGGGCTTCCGCGGTGTCGCCGCGGCCGGTTCCCTGCTGTTCGGCTTCTGGCACATCGCCACGTCCCTCGGACTGACCAGCAGCAACGTCGGGTTCACCAAGCTGTTCGGCCTCGGCATTGCCGGCATGATCGCCGGCGTCGTGCTCGCGGTCGTCGCGACCGGCGCTGCCGGTTTCGTGTTCACCTGGCTGCGGAGGCGCAGCGGCAGCCTGATCGCGCCGATCGCCCTGCATTGGTCGTTGAACGGGCTCGGGGCGCTGGCCGCGGCGCTGGTCTGGCACCTGTCGACCTGACCGGGCTCAGCGGTTGGTGCGCCGCCTGGCGCGAAAGTCCCGATTCTTGAGCTTGTTCCCGCACGTCGCCATGTCGCACCACGTCCCACCGTGGTTTCGCGAACGGTCGTAGAACGCCCACTGGCAGCCGTCGTTCGCGCACGCCTTGAGGTGCGTCCACGTGCCGTCGCGCTGGGCGTCGGCGATGATCAGCAGCAGCGCCAGCAGACGTGCCCGCAGCGAATCCCCCACCGGCGTCAACCGCACCGCGCCGTCTTCGCCCACAGCCGCCCGCACCAGTTCGCCTTCGGCGAGCTGGTGAAGTGGCGACACCAGTGTCGGGTCCGGTACCTGGCCGTCGGTGTTCTGAAGCACCAAGGCGCGCAGACCTTCTCGCACCCCGATCAGGGTCAGGAGATCGTCGTCGGTCGGCGTGCCGCCCGGCGTCAGCAGTCCGTTCGTCGCCATCCAAGGGGCGGCGTCCCCTGCGGACGCCAACCGGTCCAGACCTGACTCCAGGTCCAGGGTGTTGATCAGGCTCTGCACGCGCCGCAGGGGTTCGGGTGCGGGTTTGATCTCCTCGTCTTCGAGCCACTTCGCAGGTATTGATGACATGTGCACAGTCTAGACCGTCGTGACCGGTATTAGATGTTGACTAGTCATTCGTGACCGGTGTAACATCTATACCAGTCACGAAGTGAGGAGCTCGACATGACGTCACGACAGCAGGACTGGCTCGACGTTCTCGCGACGCTGCCTGTCGCGGGCCACGACTCACGGCAGACAGGCGACGCGCCACCGTGGTCGGCCCGGATGCGCGCGCGGTTGTGGGCAGGCCGTTACGACCGCGAGATCGAGGACGGTGTCAGCCCGGCCCCGGCCAGCCCGTTGGCCGTTCACCGGGCGCGACTGGTCTCACCCCGCGAACGCGACGACTTGGCGCATGCATTGCGACTCGCCATGCACGACGCTGCCGTCGCCAGCCACTTCAACGCGCGCGTGCCGATCCGATCCATCGCCGTGCACGACTGCGCGGACGTCATCGCCGCCGTGTGCGACCGACTGACCGACCCGTTCCCGGTCCGGCCCCGCGGCATGGCCCGACTCCGGCTCCTTCTGTCCGACGGGCGAGGCCCGCTGTACCGATCCGGCAAGGGCACTCTGACCGCAGCGATGCGTGGAGTGCTGGCCGCGCTCTGATCAACCGACCATCAGCACGGCCGCGCCGGAGATGCGGCCCGCGGCCAGATCGGACAGCGCCCGATCGGCCTGGGACAGCGGGTACTCCGGAGTCGTCAATGCGATGTGGTGACGTTCGGCCAGGGCCAGGAACTCCCTGGCATCGGAGCGGGTGTTGGAGCTGACCGAGCGGACCTGGCGTTCCTGGAAGAGATGACGCTGGTAATTCAGCGGGGGAATGTCGCTGAGATGGATGCCCGCGATCGCGAGGGTGCCGCCGCGGTCAAGGGCTTCGAGGGCGGGCAGCACCAACTCGCCCACCGGCGCGAAGAGGATCGCCGCGTCCAACTCCACCGGCGGGCGGTCGTCGGCGCCCTGGGCAGACGCCGCGCCGAGCGCCATGGCGAGTTCCCTGGCCCGCTCACCGCGCGTCATCACGTGGACCTCGGCGCCTTGGGCCAGGGCCACCTGAGCGGTGATGTGCGCGCTGCCGCCGAATCCGTAGATGCCCAGCCGTCCGCCCTGCGGCAGGTCGGCCCGCATCAGGGACCGGTACCCGATGATGCCTGCGCACAGCAGGGGCGCTAGCTCGGCGTCGGTGTAACCGCTGGGCAGACGGTGCGCGAAAGCCGCTGGTGCGGTGGCGAATTCGGCATATCCGCCGTCGGCGTCCCAGCCCGTGTAGCGAGACAGCGGACACAGGTTCTCTTGGCCGCGCGTGCAGTACTTGCACCGCCCGCAGGTGTGCCGCAGCCACGCGATGCCGACCCGGTCACCGACGGCGAATTCGCTGCCGGCCGCCGAGCCGACGGACACCACCTCGCCCACGACCTCGTGACCGGGCACCACGTCTGGTCGGTGCACGGGCAGGTCGCCCTCGGTGACGTGCAGATCGGTGCGGCAGACACCACAGGCCGAGACCGCGACGAGCAGTTCGTCGGCCGCGGGCTCGGGCACCTGGGCGTCGACGCGCTCCAGTGGCTCGGTGCTCATCGGGCCCGGGCGCCGCACCCGCCAGGCCGCCATCGTGGTGGCGCTCATGGGCGCCCCGCCGCTATCTCTTGCTGGAGCTGCGCCGGACCAGGCCGACGACCCAGAGCAGGATCACGGCGCCGATGAGCGCGGTGAAGAACGTGAACCACTTGCGTCCGGCAACCACGTCGACACCCAGCTTCTCCAACAGGAAACCCCCGAGAAACCCGCCGATGACGCCGACGACGATGTTGAGCAGGATCCCCGACCCGCCGCCCTTGACGATCTTGCCCGCGAGCCAGCCCGCGATGCCGCCAATGATGATGTACGCCAGCCAGCCCACGGCGGTGGGCGGGGCGAAGGCGAGGTAGTGGGTAGCTGCCATGACGTCCATCGGGAACCCCTGTCGCCGAACGTGCCCAACACAGCCGCTGGGTCATCTCCCGGTATACCCGTCGAGGGTAACGATCTGGTGCCCGATTCGAGCACGATCGTCGAGTCCAGGCGTCAGCCTGGGGGCATCATCTCCGGCGGCGCATTGGTCACCGGCACCGGCACGCCGACACCCGGCCGGGGCGCGGGCGCATTGGGGTCTGGCGGCGGCGCGTTCGGGTCCGGTGGTGGCGGCTCCGGAGGTGGCGGCGGCGTGAACGACCGGATCGATTGCGCCAGTGTGGTGGCGGCGGCCACGTCGACCGGGTGGGTCGCCGAGCCGAGCCAGACGACGAACCAACGCTCCGGCGTCCGCTGGCCACGCGGGGATCCCGCCGGAGGCGTCGATCCCACGACGCCGGCCCAGATCTGACCGTTGGGCTTGGTGGTGTCGGTGAACTTCACCTCGTAATACGAAGCGGCACCGGGCATGCCCGCGGCATCGAGCGGCGCGACTGCCTGGTTTATCCGCGTTCCGGCGTAGGGCATGAAGAACTCGCCCATGTCGGAGGCGAGGCGGTTGGCGGCCTTGGCATTGTCGGTCTCGGCGCCCGCGAACAGCTTCAGGTCCAACCTGCCGAGCAGCACGCTGGTGTCGGTCGGCGCCTGTTCCTCCTGGTTGGCCGGAATCTTGGTCAGCAGTGCCTGCCCGTACGAGAGCTGACTCGCGTCCGACACCTTCCAGCCGGGAGGCACGACGTAGCTGAAACCGCCTGCGGCGTTGTTGACGCGACCGGGTTCCGGCGGCGGAGGCACTGGCGCATTCGGGTCCGTGGGTGGCGCGTTCGGGTCCGCCGGTGGCGCGTTCGGGTCCGGAGGCGGCGCATTCGGGTCCGGCGGCGGCGCGTTGGGATCAGCGGGCGGCGGGGGCGGCGGGGGGAATGGCGGTGCAGGCGCGGGGGGTGGTGGCGGCGGTACCGGATCGGCGTTCGCCGTCGCGGAGGGCAACGCGAAAGCCACCACGGTCGCGCCGACGAGTGCGCCGACAGCCAACGACTTCCATGTGCTCCTGCGGTGTCTCGGCATCGCCTCCGGGTGTTGCATGGGGAAGAAACTACCGTGTTACCGCCGTGACGCAAGTGTGAGTTGCTCTTAGAGTGTCCCGCTTGGAAATTGCTGGACTGGAACAACTCTAACCAAAACGCAACAATCATTGATTGCTGGCACGATACGCCGCCGACTGGCCGCAGAGGCGGGTCAGACGGTGTTCTCACCAGTTGATCGCGCGGAGTCATCACGTCGTTACCTGGCCGCGTGCACGGCGACCTCCTGAGTCTTCACCACGAAGTAGACGCGATCCCCCAGCGCCAGCTTGAGGTCGGCGGCGGCCTCGGCCGTGATGTCGGCGGCCAGTCCCGGTGCGCCGTCGGGTTGTTCGTCGGCGCGCACCCGGATCGCGGGGCCGCGGCTGTCCAACTCGGCGACGACGACCTCGACGACGTTGCGCGGGCTGCCGTGCGGCTTGCCGCGATAGACGGCGATGGCCGACGGCGCGAACACGGCCAGCACCCGGTCGCCCGCTGCGATGTGGGTATCGCCGATCCCGTACCACGTCGTCCCCCAGTCGGTGACCAGCGCTCCCCCCGGCCCGATCCGTCCACTGACCAGGTTCACGCCGGCGAAGCGCGCGCCGAAGCGACTCCGCGGCGCCGCCAAGACCTCTGACGTCGCACCGGATTCGACGATTCGACCCGACTCGACCACGATGACGCGGTCGGCCAGTGTGACCACGTCGAGCAGGTCGTGGGTGACCAGCAGCGCGGAGCGACCGTCGCGTGCAAGCACGCGGCGCAACACCTTGCGCATCGCGGTGGCGACCGCCACGTCGAGTCCGGTGAGCGGTTCGTCGAGCAGCAGCACGTCGGGGTCGGCGGCCAGCGCCCTGGCCAGCGCGACGCGCTGAGCCTGGCCGCCGGAGAGTTGGCGCGGCATGCGCGCGGCAAGGTCGGCGGCGTCGACCTCCTCGAGCCAGCTTTGCGCCAAGGCGCGAGAGTCATTGCGGCTGCGCCGTTTTGCGGCACGCGGCCCGAACGCGACGTTGGCTCCCGCGGTCAGATGAGGGAACAGCAGCGGGTCCTGCAGCAGCAGTCCCACCCGCCGGTCGTGGGTGGCGACGTGGACGCCGGCCGACGCGTCGGTGAGAACCCGGCCACCGACCCGCACCACTCCCGCATCCGGCCGGACGAGTCCCGAGATGACGTGCAACACCGTCGACTTGCCTGCCCCGTTGGGCCCGAGGACCGCAAGCACCTGACCGGCCGGCACGGTGAATTCGAGGTCGACACCTCGACTTTCGACCACGGCCCGTACCTCGAGAGCGGTCACGTCATCCGCTCCCCTTGGCGCTCCGCGCCTGCCCGCCGGCCGAATCACCAGCCACCGATGCCGCCCGCCTTGATCCTGCGACTGCCCAGTCCGACCACGACGACCGCAGCGACGGCGACGAGCAGCACCGACAGTGCCACCGCAGCGTCCGCGTCGACCTCGCGCTGGAGGTAGATCTCCAGCGGCAAGGTGCGAGTCACGCCCTCACGGGAGCCGGCGAACGTCAGCGTCGCACCGAACTCGCCGAGCGAGCGGGCGAAGGCCAGCACCGCACCCGAGGCCAGCCCGGGAGCCAACAGCGGCAACGACACTCGCCACCACACCGCGGTCGGCCGCGCGCCGAGCGTCGCAGCCACCACCTCGTAGTCGGCCCCAGCGGTACGGGCCGCGCCCTCCAACGCGATGACGAGGAACGGCAACGACACGAACGTCTGCGCCAGCACCACCGCGGTCGTGCTGAACGCGATCTGGATGCCCGCGGCGTCGAGGTACCGACCGAGCAACCCCAGCCGGCCGAACGCGTACAGCAGCGCGATGCCGCCCACCACCGGCGGCAACACGAGTGGCAGCAGAATCAGCGGCCTCGTCCAGCGCACCACCCGGGAATCGTTGCGGGCCAACACCAGTGCCATCGGCACGCCGAGCACGATGCACAACGCGGTACTCGCAGCAGAGGTCTTGAAGCTCAGCTCGAGCGCCGTCAACGACGAGCGGCTGGTGATCAACGACCAGAACTGCGTCCAGTCGACCTTGACGGCCATCGACAGAAGCGGAAGGACGACGAAGATCGCGCCGAGGGCGGCCGGCACGTAGATCCAGCGCGGCAGGCCGCCCGAACGGATCAAGGCTTGGCGAACCCCGCCGCTGACAGGACCTTCTGGCCCGCCTCGCTGGTCACCAGGGCGACGAACTTCTTGGCCGCGTCCGCGTTCGCCGCGCTCTTGAGCACCGCCATCGGATAGGTGTTGACCGCGACCGACGACTCGACGAAGTCGACCTCGGCCACCTTGTCGCCCGCACCGAGGGCGTCGGTGACGTAGACCACGCCCGCGTCGGCCTGCCCGGTGGTCACCTTGGTCAACACGTCGGTCACCGAGGACTCCTCACTGACCGGGTTCAGCTTCACCTTGGTGGCGTCCTCGACCTTCTTCGTCGCCGAACCGCAGGGCACCTGCGGTGCGCACACGACGACCTTCAGGTCCGCGCCTGCCAGGTCGGCGAAGGACGCCACCTTCTTCGGGTTGCCCGGCGGGGTGACGATGACGAGGGTGTTCGACGCGAAGTTCACGGGGTCGCCTGCCAACAGTCCGGCCGTGGCGGCCTTGTCCATGTTCTTGGTGTCGGCGGAGGCGAACACGTCGGCCTTGGCGCCTTGGGTCAACTGGGTCACCAGGTCCGACGAGCCCGCGAAGGTGAACTCGACCTTCCAGCCCGGGTTGTCGGTCTCGAATTGCTTGCCGATGTCGGTGAAGGTCTGCTTCAGAGACGCGGCGGCGTACACGACGAGTGATCCGCCCGCGGGGGCGCCACTACTGCTGCTGGACGTGCTGCTCGTGGTGCCCGATCCGCATGCCGTCACGACGAGGAGTACGAGTGCCGAAAGGACCGGGACGAGCCGGTGGGTTCTGGTCACGGTGCAAACCCTAGGTCACCAAAACGAACCTGTCCGCAGTGCACGGCGTGGCGCGTTTCCCCTGCTAACTACCGTCCAGTAACATGATCCGCGACTCGCTGGGTTCAGCGTCGAACACGAGGAGGTCGTGGTGATGGATGTGCTGCTCACCGGCGGCGATACCGAGCTCGGACGCGTCATCGCCGAAGGGTTCCGCGAGGCGGGACACCAGGTGGTGATCGCAGGCTCACGCCGCGACGATCTCGAGGTCGCCGCCAAGGAACTGGACGTCGACTCGATCGTCTTCGACAACACCGATCCGGCAAGTCTCGAAGACGCACGCAGCCAGTTCCCCCATCACCTCGACACGATCGTCAACGTGCCTGCACCGCGTTGGCACGGGGGCGATCCGCGCACCTACACGATGGCCGACCGCGCCGCGGCCTGGCGCACGGCGCTGGACGCCACCGTGGTGTCGGCCATGCTGACGGTTCAGATCCTCGGTGACCACCTGCGCTCCGGTGGCTCGATCATCAACGTCGTCTCCGACAATCCGGCCGAAGGCAGCCCGGAATCAGCGATCAAGGCAGCCCTGTCGAATTGGACTGCGGGACAAGCGAGTCACTTCGGAATCCGGGGCATCACGCTCAACACCGTGGCGTCGGGACGCGGCGCCGAGCCGGGCTACGACGGCATCGCCACGACGCCTCCGTCGGTGGCCGCCGAGATCACCCGGCTGGCACTGTTCCTGACCACCCCGGCCGCCAGGCACATCACCGGACAGACGTTGCACGTCAGCCACGGCGCGCTGGCCAACTTCGGCTGACGCTCGCGAAGTTATTCCCGCTTCGCTCCGAGCGAAACGGGGTTTCCGTTCCGTTTATCCGTGGCTAGGGTCGATTGGGTGACGATTCGACTCGGACTTCAGATCCCCAACTTCTCCTACGGCACCGGCGTCAACGAACTCTTCCCCACTGTCATCGCGCAGGCGCAGGAGGCCGAAGCCGCCGGCTTCGACTCCGTCTTCGTGATGGACCACTTCTATCAGCTGCCGGGGCTCGGCACTCCTGACCAGCCGATGCTCGAGGCCTACACCGCTCTGGGTGCCCTCGCCACGGCCACCGAGCGCGTCCAGCTCGGCACGCTCGTCACCGGTAACAGCTACCGCAATCCCACCCTGCTGGCCAAGGCGATCACCACGCTGGACGTGGTCAGCCAGGGCCGCGCCATCCTGGGCATCGGCACGGGCTGGTTCGAGTTGGAGCACGACTCACTCGGCTATGAGTTCGGTACGTTCACCGACCGCTTCAACAAGCTCGACGAGTCGCTGCAGATCATCCTGCCGATGCTCGCGGGCGAGCGACCGACGTTCTCGGGCAAGTACTACCGCACCATTGAGGCCATGGCCGAACCGCGATTCCGCGACCACATTCCGTTGATGATCGGCGGTAGCGGCGAGAAGAAGACAATCCCGTTGGCGGCCAAGCACTTCGACCACCTCAATATCATCGCCGGGTTCGACGAGCTGCCGCGCAAGATCCAGGTCGTCAAGGAGCGTTGCGAGGAGATCGGCCGGGATCCGAGCACGCTGGAGACCAGCGCGCTCGTCATCGCGATCATCGACGAGAACGTCACGGCGGACCTCATCCCCGACGACTTCAAGCAGCAGGCGGTCTTCGGCACCGCCGAATCCGTCGCCGACCAGATCAAGACCAAGGTCTTCGACGCGGGCGTGGACGGTGTCATCATCAGCCCGGTGACGAGCCTGAACGGCTACCAACCCGGAGGCGCGACCGAGGTCGCCGAGAAGCTCAAGCCGTTGATATCTGGGTGAACACTCACCCGCGTGGGTTATCTCACCGCGCTGTGGGGATGCCAGCCGACTAACCTGATGGTTGTAATCAGTGGGTATTCGTCCCCGAGGAGCAGCAATGAGCCACCCCGGAGCCACGGCAACGGATCGGCATAAGGTCGTCATCATCGGTTCCGGGTTCGGCGGTTTGAACGCGGCCCAGAAGCTCAAGAAGGCCGATGTCGACGTCAAGCTGATCGCCCGCACGACGCACCACCTGTTCCAACCCCTGCTGTACCAGGTGGCGACGGGCATCATCTCCGAAGGTGAGATCGCCCCGCCGACGCGACTGATCCTGCGCGACCAGAAGAACGCCCAGGTGCTGCTCGGCGACGTCACGCACATCGATCTGGCCAAACAGACCGTGACCTCGGAGTTGCTCGGCCACGACTACACGACGCCCTACGACACCCTGATCATCGCGGCGGGTGCGGGCCAGTCGTACTTCGGCAACGACCACTTCGCCGAGTTCGCGCCCGGCATGAAGTCGATCGACGACGCACTCGAGCTGCGCGGCCGCATCCTCGGCGCGTTCGAGCAGGCCGAGCGCTCCAGCGACCCGGTGCGCCGCAAGAAGCTGCTGACCTTCGTCGTCGTCGGTGCGGGCCCCACCGGTGTCGAGATGGCCGGTCAGATTCAGGAACTCTCCAACCAGACGCTCAAGGGCAGCTTCCGGCACATCGACCCCACCGAGGCACACGTCATCCTGCTCGACGCGGCGCCGGCGGTGCTGCCGCCGATGGGCGAGAAGCTGGGGCTCAAGGCCAAGGCCCGGCTGGAGAAGATGGGTGTCGAGATCCAGCTCAACGCCATGGTGACCGACGTGGACCGGAACGGGATCACGGTCAAGGACTCGGACGGCACCATCCGGCGCATCGAGTCGGCGTGCAAGGTGTGGTCCGCCGGGGTGTCGGCCAGCCCGCTCGGCCGCGAGTTGGCCAACCAGTCCGAGACCGAAATCGACAGGGCCGGCCGGGTGAAGGTCAATCCCGACCTTTCGATCCCGGGCCACCCCAACGTGTTCGTCATCGGCGACATGGCCTTCGTCGAGGGCGTGCCCGGTATGGCGCAGGGTGCCATTCAGGGAGCCAAGCACGTGGCCAAGATCATCCAGAATGAGGCCAAGGCGCGCGAACACGGCACCATTCCGAAGCCCCGCGAGCCGTTCAGCTACTTCGACAAGGGCTCGATGGCGACGGTGTCGAAGTACAACGCGGTGGCCCAGGTCGGCAAGCTGGAGTTCAGCGGCTTCATCGCCTGGCTGGCGTGGCTGGGTCTGCACCTGATCTACCTCGTTGGCTTCAAGACCAAGATCGCGACATTGCTTTCGTGGGCGATCACGTTCCTGAGCCGCCAGCGTGGTCAGCTGACCATCACCGAGCAGCAGGCGTATGCGCGAACGCGGATCGAGCAGCTCGAGGACATTGCAGCTTCGGTGAAGGAACCCGAGAAGGCGGCGAGCTAGCTACAGGCGGTCGCCCTGCCAGGTGGCCAGGCAGCCGCCTGCGGCGAGTTCCAGGAGCGTGCCCGCGGCGTCGAATGACGTTTCCGGATAGCGCAGTTCGCTGACGCATGCCGACGGTGAACCGAGTTCGTCGTCGGTCACCGAGCTGGTTCCCAGCTCGACGCGATGCCTCAGAAGCGGCGAACCGTCCACGTCGGCGTGCAGCGAACCTGACCAGAAGCCGTGGCGCTCAAAGGATCTCCCGATCTGTACCCGCTCTCGCAGCCGGACGCTTCCCTCCCCGGTCACGGTCAGTCTGATCGACGTAAGGTGTCGCGCATGGCCGGCGACGATGGTCGGCTGTGGATCCAGGTCGAGTGTGCCCGCCACCTCCAGATCCCAGCTGGCCCTTGACTCCATGGTGACCGTGCCCGGCATCGCCATCGTCGCGGCGGCACTGCGCAACCGGAGCCGGGCGCCGGGCTCGACCACCACGCGCACCCTGATGGTGTCTCCGCCCAGGGGCGTTGCCGCGGCCGACACCAGGTGCACGGTGTCGGCTTCGGTGCGACGGGCGGCCACCCCGCCCGTGCACTCGATACGGGGTGAGCGCTCGGCGGACGCGACGATCAGAACATCGGAAAGCATTGCGGTGCAGTCTCTTAGACCGGTACGCGCAGTTGTTGGTGCACCCAGTCCAGGACCGGGGACGCCGCGGGGTCGTCGGTCAACGAGATCAGCACGAACGGGCGGTCGCCGCGGACCATCGCGGCGTCGCGGCGCATGACGTCGAGGTCGGCGCCCACCATGGGGGCCAGGTCGGTCTTGTTGATCACCAGCAGGTCCGAGTAGGTCACCCCAGGCCCGCCCTTGCGGGGCACCTTGTCGCCGCCCGCCACGTCGACGACGAAGATCTGCACGTCGACCAGGCCCGAGGAGAATGTGGCCGTGAGGTTGTCGCCGCCCGACTCGACGAGGATGAGATCGAGGGCCTCGTTGCCCGCGATCAGGTCGTCGATGGCATCGAGGTTGGCGGTGATGTCGTCGCGGATCGCGGTGTGCGGGCAACCGCCGGTCTGCACGGCGGCGATGCGTTCGTCGGGGAGTACCGCGTGCCTGCGCAGGAAGTCGGCGTCTTCGGTGGTGTAGATGTCGTTGGTCAGCACCGCGAGTGACAGCTCGTCGCGCAGCTGCCTGCACAGCGCGGCCACGAGTGCCGTCTTGCCGGAGCCGACCGGGCCGCCGATGCCGATACGCAGTGGCTCCCCGGCGTGCCGGACCCGCCTCGGCCTTTCGGTGTGCTGGTGCGGTTCACCGTCGAGTAGATGTGGTGGCATGATTTGCCTTTCAGGAGACGAACAACGGTCGTTCGCGAGCGGCGTGGTGCTGGGCCAGCACGTCGAGCAGCGGGTCGGAGAGGTCGGCGAGCTCCTTGACCGCCAGGGCGGCAGTCTGGTCGCACAGTGACGACAACTCGAAGGTCACCGCCGCGACGTCCCCCGGGTCGAGTGCGAGGAGTCGTTGCGCCGCGGTCGCCGACCCGGTCATGGTGGTGTACACCACCGAGAGCGCCGTCTGCTCGGGCACCAGACCGCTGGCAGTGCCGACCGCGCCGGCGGCGACAGCGAGATGAGGGGTGACACCGACGGCGGCCCAGTTCCGCTCCGGCCACACCCGGCGAGCCAGGCGGGTCAGGCCTCTCCCCTGCGCCCGGGACGCGTTGCGTGCCGCGGGAGCCGGTGTGCGCGCGTCGGTTTCAAGGTCGGCGTCGGCGATGCTCAGCGTGCCCGCATGGACTGCCGCGGCAACCGATGCGGTGACCAGGCCGTGCGTGCGGATCCGCCTGCCCAGGAACGCCCGAAGGGTGGTGAGGTCGACGACCAGGCCGCTGGTGACGGCCTCCTCGACACCGCCCGAATGTACGTGCCCCCCGGTCGGAAGGCGCGAATCGGACAGCGTGAGCAGTGTCGACAGATTGGTCATCAGAACAGGAAGTATCGCTGCGCCATCGGCAGTTCGGTGGCCGGTTGCTCCTCCCACACCTCGCCGTCGATGCGCACGGTAAAGGTGTCGGGGTCGACCTCGACGTGGGGCATCGCGTCGTTGTGCACCATCTCGGCCTTCCCGACCTTGCGGACGTTGCGCACGCCGACCAGACGGCGATTCACCGAGATGCGGTCGCCCAGCCGGTCCTCGATGGCCTGAGGCGCGACGAAGTGCACCGAGTTGGCCGCGGCCGCGGCGGGGGCGGCGCCGAACATCGGCCGGGGCAGCACCGGTTGCGGGGTCGGGATGGACGCGTTGGCGTCACCCATCGCGGCCCACGCGATCATGCCGCCCTTGATCACCATGTGCGGGCGAACACCGAAGAACGCAGGGTGCCACAGCACCAGGTCGGCCAGCTTGCCGGTCTCGACGGATCCGACCTCGTGGTCGAAACCATGCGCCATCGCCGGGTTGATCGTGTACTTCGCGATGTAGCGGCGAACCCGGTTGTTGTCGGCGGGGCCGTCGCCCGGCAGACTTCCGCGGCGCTTCTTCATCATGTGCGCGGTCTGCCACGTCCGCATGACCACCTCACCGATGCGGCCCATCGCCTGCGCGTCGCTGCCGATCATCGAGATCGCCCCGATGTCGTGCAAGAGATCCTCGGCGGCGATCGTCGACGGGCGGATCCGACTCTCGGCGAAGGCCAGGTCCTCGGGGATGCTGGGGTTGAGGTGGTGGCACACCATCAGCATGTCGAGGTGTTCGTCGAGGGTATTGACCGTGTGCGGGCGGGTCGGGTTGGTCGAGCTCGGCAGCACGTTGGGTTGCGAGACGACGGTGACGATGTCCGGCGCGTGCCCGCCGCCGGCTCCCTCGGTGTGATAGGCGTGGATGCCGCGGCCGGCGATGGCGCTGACGGTGTCCTCGACGAAACCGAGCTCGTTGAGGGTGTCGGTGTGCAGCGCGACCTGCACTCCGTATTCGTCTGCCACTCGCAGGCACGCGTCGATTGCGGCGGGGGTCGAACCCCAGTCCTCGTGTAGCTTGAAACCCGAAGCACCGGAACGCAACTGCTCGCGCATCGAGTCGAGCCTGATCGTGTTGCCCTTGGCCAGCAACGCGATGTTCAAGGGCCAGTGGTCGAGCGCCTCCAACATCCGGGCCAGATGCCAGGCGCCGGGCGTGACCGTGGTGGCCTTGCTTCCCTCTGCCGGCCCGGTGCCACCGCCGATGATCGTGGTGATACCACCGCCGAGCGCTTCTTCCATGATCTGCGGACAGATCAGATGCACGTGACAGTCGATGGCGCCCGCGGTGACGATCAGCCCGTTGCCCGCGATCACTTCGGTGGCCGGGCCGACGACGAGGTCGGTGCTCACGCCCGGCATGATGTCGGGGTTGCCAGCCTTCCCGATGCCTGTGATACGGCCGCCACGGATTGCGATGTCGGCCTTGATGATTCCCCAATGATCGACAATCGTCGCACCGGTGATCACAGTGTCCGGCGAGCCCTCGGCGCGGATGGTCTTGCCCTGCCCCATCGACTCCCGCAGCACCTTGCCGCCGCCGAACACCGCCTCGTCACCTGCGCGCCCGGGTCCGCCGCTGAGGTCGTCGGTGATCTCGATGAACAGGTCGGTGTCCGCGAGACGGATCCGGTCGCCGGTCGTCGGGCCGTACAGCTGCGCGTAGCGGGATCGCGATAGTTGGCTCATCGGTGCCTTCTGCTCTTCGCGCAAGCGCTCATCGGTGCCTTCTGCTCTTCGCGCAAGCGCTCATCGCCCGTCCAGGCGGCCCGGCGGATCGAGCGTCAGCCCGTGCACCTCGCGATACCCACCGAGCGGCACCAGCACGACGCGCTGGGCGATGCCTGGCTCGAACCGGACGGCGGTGCCCGCCGGGATGTCGAACCGATGTCCGTGGGCGGCTTCACGATCGAAGGACAACGCCTTGTTGGCCTGGGGCAGGTGCACGTGGCTGCCGACCTGCACCGGCCGGTCGCCGGTGTTCACGACGTCGAGCTCCAGGCGTACCGCGCCTGCGTTGAGGACGATGTCGCCATCGCCGTAGACGATCTCCCCGGGAATCAAGGGGCTTCCCTTCTCACGGAATCGGATTGTGGACGGTGACGAGCTTGGTGCCGTCCGGGAACGTGGCCTCCACCTGGACGTCGTGCAGCATTTCGGGCACACCCTCCATGACGTCGTCGCGACCGAGCACCTCCCGTCCGCTGACCATCAGCTCCGCAACCGTGCGGCCGTCGCGGGCGCCTTCGAGGATGTGGTCGGTGATCAGTGCCACCGTCTCGGGATGGTTGAGCCGAAGACCGCGCGCCTGGCGACGACGGGAGAGTTCGGCCGCGTACGAGATGAGCAGGCGGTCCTGCTCGTGCGGGCTCAAGCGCATAGTCGGGGATACTGCCACGCCGCGTGGGGGTCAGCAGCGTACGAAATGTGCCTGTTACGCGTCGGGCACGTTCTGCAGCCGCACCTGACCGCGGGCCACCAGGCGATCGGTCTCGTCGGTGATGGTGATCAGCCACAGCTGCTGCCGCCTGCCCCGGTGGATCGGGGTGGACACCGCCGTGACGGTGCCCGACGAGATGGCGCGCAGGAAATCGGTGTTGTTGTTCACCCCGACCACGGTGCCTCCGCCGCCAAGGGAGGTCAGCCAGACGTGTGCCGAGACACTGGCCAGGCTCTCGACGATCGAGCAGTACACGCCGCCGTGCACGATGCCCCACGGCTGAAGCAGTTCGTCCTTGATGGTCAACTCCGCGCGTCCGCCATCCGGCGTCATCTCGAGGAACGTCAGGCCGATCTCGCGGTCGAAGCCTGCGCCGAGACCGGCGGGCACAGAAGAGGTCACTGATCACTTCTACACGCCGGCGGGGAGGCCCCAGAATGCGGGAGGGCCCCGCACCCAGGGGTGCGGGGCCTTCCCTCGAGTGGACCGGGGGTCTCTGCAGCCCTCAGGACTCCGCGGCGGTCCGGTGGTTCGTGGTTTCTCTGTAGACAACAGTAGGCAAGGCTGCCCTAATTTAGCAAGACCTTACTCGAGGCAGTTCTGCCCGATCCGCGAACCGGCGCCCCGAATCCGACCAGCGCGTCGAGCACGGCCTGACCGCGACGCATGCTGATCGACTCGCTGGACCCGGCCAGCAGCGGTACCTGCGTTGCGGCGCCGACCACGGCCGCGCCGACCACGTGCCACATCACCGCAATCGACACGGCGCCGTTGCTCACCTCGAAGAGCCTGTCGAACAGTGGTTCCAGCGCGCGATGGCTGCGATGGGCGACCCAGGTGGCCAACGCGGCCTCGTTGGGCAGCGCCACGATGCGATCGCGACCGGGGTGAGCTCGCCGCAGTCCCGCACGGCCGCCGAAGTACTGGTCGTCGGGCAGGGCTCGCAGCGTCGGGTCGACGACGCCAACCCAATCGATCGCGCCATCGGAGTCCACGTGCACCCAGAGGTTCTCCAGGCCGGTGTCCCAGGCTCGTCCCTCCAGCACCAGTAGCGGTATCACCCGACCGATGACGACGTGGGACAACGTTGCGGCGAGCTGCTGGGCGACCGCGGACCGGCTGTCGGTCTCGGCGGCGGCGGTGTCGAACATGTCGCGAAGCCGGTCGGTGTCGATCGCGTCGTGGAGCGGCCACCAACGCCTGCGCGACAAGTCGCTCATCACGGCCACGCCGTACACGCGCGGACACTCTGGATACAGCTCGCGCAGCCTGCGGCTGGACTCGTGCAGCGGCAGCGTCCGGCTGATCGCCATCCGAGCGATCAGCGGGTCGTCGACCACGACAGTCATGAACACCTCCAAAGTTAGGTTAGCCTTACTATAGTGAGATCAAAGATCAGGAAACCACGTTGTGACTGGACTCACAACGACGGGAGAAATGGTTTCTCACCGGCGCCGTCGCCCGCCGAAGAGGCGCGCGATCCGGACACCGTCAACGGATACGACACACGGTAGTAAGCCCGTAGTACCCTGAAATGAGTGCTCAAGAGAGTGAACGGAACATGGCCAAGGTGACGCGACTCGGGGAACTCGAACGCGAGGTGATGGACCATCTGTGGTCGTCACGCGAACCCCAGACTGTCCGGCAAGTGCACGAGGCGCTGTCCGCGCGACGCGATCTGGCGTACACGACGATCATGACCGTCCTGCAGCGGTTGGCGAAGAAGAACCTGGTGGTGCAGCATCGCGACGACCGCGCGCACCGCTATGCCCCCACCCATGGGCGCGACGTACTGGTCGCAGGATTGATGGTGGACGCGCTCGACCAGGTCTCGGACTCCGGTGGCCGCGAGGCCGCGCTGGTGCACTTCGTGGAGCGAGTGGGAGCCGACGAGGCCGACGCGCTGCGTCGCGCACTCGCCGAATTGGAGGCCAAGCATCGGACCGGCCCGCCCACTGGCGATCCGGGTACCGACTAGGAGACACTTAACAGCGTGTCCGCGCTGGCCTTCTCCATCGTCGCGCTACTCCTCGTCGGACCGGTGCCGGCGTTGTTGGCGCGAGCGTCGTGGCCACTGCGTGCACCGCGTGCCGCCGTCGTGCTGTGGCAGTCGATCGCACTAGCCGCCGTGCTCTCCGCGTTCAGCGCGGGCATCGCCATCGTCAGCCGGCTGTTCGTGCCCGGTCCCGACGGGCGTCCCACCGCGACGATCACCAGCGAGATCGAGGCGCTCGGCTGGCCCTTGTGGGTGATCTACGTCGTCGTGTTCGCATTGACGCTGGTCGTCGGCGGGCGCCTGGCGGTCGCCGTGGTCCAGGTCGCGATCGCCACCCGCCGCAGGCGTGCTCACCACCGGATGCTCGTCGACCTGCTCGGCACCTCGCACGACACCGCACCCGAGGTCTGTACCGGGGCCAGCGGGTTGCGCATTCTCGACGTCGAGCAACCGCTGGCCTACTGCTTGCCCGGAGTCCGCAGCCGCGTCGTCGTCAGCCAAGGCACTCTCACCGCGCTGTCGGACAACGAGATCGCCGCCATCCTCAGCCACGAACGGGCCCACCTGCGCGCCCGTCACGACCTCGTCCTCGAGATGTTCACCGCCGTACACGCCGCATTCCCCCGCTTCGTCCGCAGCGCCAGCGCGTTGGACGCCGTGCGGTTGCTCATCGAACTGCTGGCCGACGACGCCGCGGTGCGCGCGGCCGGACCCACTCCCCTCGCCCGCGCCCTGGTCGCGTGTGCTGCGGGCCGCACGCCGTCGGGCGCGCTGGCCGCCGGCGGGCCCACCACCGTCATCCGGGTGCGCCGGCTCTGCGGCAGGCCCAACAGCGTGCCGTTCGCCGTGACCGCCTACCTGGCGGCCGCAGGGGTGCTGATCGTGCCCACCATCGCGCTCGCGGTGCCGTGGCTGACCGAGTTGCAGAGGCTGTTCGCCGCGTAGCGTCGAATTGAAACACTCCGTGCCACAACCAAACAACGAAAGGCTGCCCGTGAGCTCGTCTGGAACATCCGCAACCACCGCAACGGCCCAGATCGGGGTCACCGGCCTGGCCGTGATGGGCTCCAATCTCGCACGCAACTTCGCCCACCACGGCTACACCGTCGCACTGCACAACCGCTCAGTCGCCAAGACCGACGCGCTGCTCGCCGACCACGGGTCGGAGGGCAAGTTCGTCAGGAGCGAGACGATCCCGGAATTCCTTGCCGCCCTTGAGAAGCCGCGACGCGTCATCATCATGGTCAAGGCCGGCGACCCCACCGACGCCGTCATCAACGAGCTCGCCGACGCGATGGAGGAAGGCGACATCATCATCGATGGCGGCAACTCCCTCTACACCGACACCATCCGACGCGAGAAGGCGATTCGCGAACGCGGCCTGCACTTCGTCGGCGCGGGCATCTCCGGTGGCGAGGAGGGCGCGCTCAACGGCCCGTCGATCATGCCGGGCGGCCCCGCCGAGTCCTACAAGTCGCTGGGCCCGCTGCTTGAGGAGATCTCCGCCCACGTCGACGGCGTGCCCTGCTGCACGCACATCGGGCCCGACGGCTCCGGGCACTTCGTGAAGATGGTGCACAACGGCATCGAGTACTCCGACATGCAGTTGATCGGCGAGGCCTACCAGCTGCTGCGCGACGGCCTCGGGCTGCCCGCACCGGAGATCGCCGACGTGTTCGCCGAGTGGAACAAGGGCGATCTGGACAGCTACCTCATCGAGATCACCGCCCAGGTGCTCAAGCAGGTCGACGCCAAGACGGGCAAACCGCTTGTCGACCTCATCCTCGACGAGGCCGAGCAGAAGGGTACGGGTCGCTGGACGGTGAAGTCCGCCCTCGACCTCGGTGTCCCCGTCACCGGCATCGCCGAGGCCGTCTTTGCCCGGGCGCTGTCGGGCTCGGTCGCGCAGCGCAAGGCCACCACGGGCCTGGCCTCTGGCAAATTGGGCGCAAAGCCGTCCGACGCAAAGCAGTTCATCGACGACGTCAGCAAGGCGCTGTACGCCTCCAAGATCGTCGCCTATGCGCAGGGCTTCAACCAGATTCAGGCGGGCAGCGCCGAATACGGCTGGGACATCACCCTCGGCGACATGGCCACCATCTGGCGTGGCGGGTGCATCATCCGGGCCAAGTTCCTCAACCGCATCAAGGAGGCGTACGACGAGGATCCGCAGCTGGCCACGCTGATCGCCGCGCCGTACTTCCGCAGCGCCGTCGAGGCCGGGATCGACAGCTGGCGCCGGGTAGTGGTAACCGCGACCGAGCTGGGCATCCCGATCCCCGGCTTCTCCTCGGCCCTGTCCTACTACGACGCGCTGCGCACCGAGCGGCTGCCCGCCGCCCTGACGCAGGGCTTGCGGGACTTCTTCGGCGCCCACACCTACGGCCGCATCGACGCCGATCCCGCCGCACGTTTCCACACGTTGTGGAGCGGTGACCGCAGCGAAGTGACGGTCTAGCACCCACGAGACTGCTCGCAGATCGCGCTCGATGGCCGGATCGCGATCTGTGAGCAGGCTCGACGGTAACTAGACTCGTAGGCGATGCGATTCCTCGAGGGCCAGAACCCGCCATACGACCTGACCTACAACGACGTCTTCATCGTGCCCGGTCGGTCCGACGTGACGTCCCGGTTCGACGTCGACCTGTCGACGGTGGACGGGTCGGGCACCACCATTCCCGTGGTCGTCGCCAACATGACGGCGGTGGCGGGCCGCCGGATGGCCGAGACGGTCGCGCGGCGTGGCGGCATCGTCGTTCTGCCCCAGGACCTTCCGATCTCCGCGGTGAAGCAGACCGTCGACTTCGTCAAGAGCCGCGACCTCGTCGTGGACACCCCCGTCACGCTTTCGCCCGACGATTCGGTGTCCGACGCGACCGCGCTGATCCACAAGCGCGCACACGGTGTGGCGGTTGTCGTCGACGGAGACCGCCCGATCGGCCTGGTCACCGAGGCCAACACGGTTGGGGTGGACCGGTTCGCACGGGTCCGCGACGTCTCGGTGTCCGACTTCGTCACCGCCGTCGTCGGTACCGATCCGCGTGAGGTGTTCGACCTGCTCGAGCACGCCCCGATCGACGTCGCGGTGATGACGAACGCGGACGGCAAGCTGGCCGGTGTGCTCAGCCGCACCGGTGCCATCCGGGCGGGCATCTACTCACCTGCGGTGGATCCGGTGGGCCGACTGCGAATCGCCGCCGCGGTCGGCATCAACGGCGACGTCGCAGCCAAGGCGACCGCGCTGGCCGAAGTCGGCGTCGATCTCCTGGTCATCGACACCGCGCACGGGCATCAGCTCAAGATGCTCGACGCCATCAAGTCGGTGTCGTCACTCGACCTGGGCCTGCCCCTGGCCGCGGGCAACGTGGTCTCCGCCGAGGGCACCCGCGACCTGATCAGCGCGGGTGCCACCATCGTGAAGGTGGGCGTCGGCCCCGGCGCGATGTGCACCACCAGGATGATGACCGGGGTCGGCAGGCCCCAGTTCTCTGCCGTCGTCGAATGTGCCTCGGCGGCAAGGCAACTCGGTGGTCACGTCTGGGCCGACGGCGGTGTCCGCCATCCCCGCGACGTCGCGCTGGCGCTCGCCGCGGGCGCATCGAACGTGATGATCGGCTCCTGGTTCGCGGGCACCTACGAATCGCCGGGAGACCTTCTGCGCGATCGCGAGGACCGGCCGTTCAAGGAGAGCTACGGCATGGCGTCCAAGCGCGCCGTGGCGGCGAGGACCTCGGGCGACAGCCCGTTCGACCGGGCCCGCAAGGCACTGTTCGAAGAGGGCATTTCCACCTCGCGGATGGGACTAGACCCGGCCCGCGGCGGCGTCGAGGACCTGCTCGACCACATCACTTCCGGGCTTCGCAGCACGTGCACCTACGTCGGCGCCGCGACGCTGCCCGAACTGCACGAGAAGGTGGTGCTCGGCGTGCAGTCGGCGGCCGGATTCGCCGAGGGACACCCGTTGCCCGCCGGTTGGTGATCCCGCCGGGTCCGTCAAACCCGCTAACATAGGGCTTTCCGCACCGACGATCGAGCGAAAGGGACTACGTGCCGCAGGCACGCGCCGAGGCCTTGGGCTTCGGGGCCGGGCAGTGCGCCCAAGAGGCGTCCGCCACCGCAGAACCCGAAGAGCCCTCCCCTAGTCAGCCGGGCAAGAGGCCCGGCGATCGCCTGACGAGGTCGCGATGAGCGTCCTCCTGACATCACTCGCGCTGGTCGGCTTCATCGTGCTGACCGCAGGCACGGCGCTCTTCGTCGCCGCCGAATTCTCGCTGACCGCGCTGGAACGCAGCACGGTCGACGCCAACGCCCGCACCGGCGGAAGTCGCGACAAGCTGGTGCAGCGCGCGCACCGGACGTTGTCCTTCCAGCTCTCGGGTGCCCAGGTGGGCATCTCGATTACCACACTGATCACCGGCTACCTGGCCGAACCGTTGCTCGCGCGGCTCCTGGAACCGGCCTTCATCGCGCTGTCGGTGAAACCGGCGGTCGCCGACGGCGTTTCGCTGGGGCTGGCGCTGCTCATCGCCACGTCGGTGTCGATGGTGTTCGGCGAGCTGGTGCCTCAGTACCTGGCGGTGGCGAAACCACTGGGGACGGCGCGCGTGGTGGCGGGACCACAGCTGCTGTTCTCGATGGTCACCAAGCCGTTGATCAAGCTAACCAACGGCACCGCCAACTGGATCTTGCGGCGGCTGGGCATCGAGCCCGCCGAAGAGCTGCGGTCGGCACGCTCGCCGCAGGAACTGGTGTCGCTGGTGCGCAACTCCGCGCGTCAGGGCTCGCTCGACCTGGCGACGGCCACGCTCGTGGACCGGTCTCTGCGGTTCGGCACCCGCACCGCAGAGGAGCTGATGACGCCGCGCTCGAAGATCGAGGCGCTCGGGGCAGACGACACCGTTTCCGACCTGGTGGCCGAGGCGATGGAGACCGGCTACTCACGGTTCCCGATCATCGAGGGCGACCTCGACGAGACCATCGGGATCGTGCACGTCAAGCAGGTCTTCGAGGTACCGCCCGCGCAGCGGGCGCTTACCTTGCTCAAGACATTGGCGCAGCCGGTGCCCGTGGTGCCGTCGACGCTGGACGGCGACGCGGTGATGGCACAGATCCGGGCCAGCCGGCTGCAGACCGCGCTCGTCGCCGACGAGTACGGCGGCATCGCGGGCATGGTCACCGGTGAGGATCTGATCGAGGAGATCGTCGGCGACGTCCGCGACGAGCACGACGACGTCAGCCCGGACGTCGTGCGAACCGGCGACGACTGGGTGGTTTCGGGGCTGCTGCGCATCGACGAGGTCGACACCGAGACCCCGTTCCGCGCGCACCACGGCGAATACGACACGATCGGCGGACTGGTGCTGCAAGAGCTGGGCCACATACCGGCCGAGGGCGAGTCGGTGGAGCTGACGGAGTTCGATCCGGACTCGCCGCTGGACCAGCCGGTGCGCTGGCGGGCGTCCGTGGAACGGATGGACGGCCGCCGCATCGACCTGATCAAGCTGGTCAGACTCGGCGTCGACGAGGAAGCCGAGGAGGCCACCGATGGGTGATCTGCTCGGCGTCCTGCTGACCTTCGTGCTGTTGGCCGCCAACGCGTTCTTCGTCGCTGCGGAGTTCGCGTTGATCTCGGCGCGCCGCGACCGGTTGGAGGCACTCGCCGAACAGGGCAAGCGCAGCGCGATCACCGTGATCCGGGCCGGGGAGAACCTCTCGCTGATGCTCGCCGGTGCCCAGCTGGGCATCACGGTGTGCTCGATCCTGTTGGGCCGCGTCGGGGAACCGGCGGTGGCCCACCTGCTGGACAAGCCGTTCGACCTCTTCGGCGTGCCGGACGCGGTGCTGCACACGGTGTCGTTCGTCGTCGCGATCACCATCGTGGTCGTGCTGCACGTGCTGCTCGGTGAGATGGTGCCAAAGAACATCGCCATCGCCGGGCCGGAGGCGGCGGCGATGCTGCTGGTTCCGCCGTATCTGGTCTGGATTCGCATCGCGCGGCCGTTCATCGCGTTTTACAACTGGTGCGCCCAGATGACGCTGCGGATGTTCGGCGTCGAAGCCAAGAACGAGCTCGAGAACACCGTGTCGACGATCGAACTGTCCGAGATGATCGCCGAATCACTGTCCGAGGGTTTGCTCGACCCCGAGGAGCACAACCGGTTGTCGCGGGCGCTGCAGATCCGCAACCGGGTGGTGAACGACGTCGCGATCCCCCTCGCCGACATCCGCGCGCTGCAGGTGTCCGGGCCGGGCCTTGGGCCGACCGTCGGCGCCGTCGAACGTGCGCTGGCCGACACCGGCTACTCCCGCTTCCCCGTCGCCGACACGTCGGGAACGTACATCGGTTATCTGCACATCAAGGACGTGCTCGCGCTGGTCGACGATCCCGACGCGGTGATCGACCCGGCCAGTGTGCGGCCGCTTCCCCAGCTTCCGTCGTCGTTGCCGCTGCCCGACGCGCTGTCTCGGCTGCGTCGCGACAACAGCCACCTCGCCTTGGTGACCACCGACGACCGGGTCACCGCGATGGTGGCGCTCGAAGACCTGGTGGAGGATCTGGTGGGGACGGTGCGCGACGGATCCCACCGTGTCTGAGCAATTGCTCGACGAGTCGGACTGGACCGAGCGCGAACGGCGGCACGCCGATCGGGTGGATCAATTCCTCGCGCCGTACCGGCACCGGGCCGGCCGCGGCGACGCACATCCGGTGTGGGACTTCATGTTCAGCTACTACAGCCTGCGGCCGAGGCAGCTGCGCCGATGGCACCCCGGATACGGCGTCGCCCTCGCAGGCACGGCCGCGCAGCGATTCCTCGAGCGCACCGGTTACGCCGCGGATGGATCGGCCGTCACCGTCAGCCGCGAACACTTGCTGGCCCGCATCGAGACCGTGAGCTTCATCTCACGGCTGCTGCGCGCGACGGCCAACCGTCCGGCCCGGCTGAACTGCTTCGGGCTGCACGAGTGGGCAATGGTGTACCGGGCGCCGACCGTGCGCCACGAACAGGTCCCGCTGCGACTCGGCGCGGCAGGCACCGACGCCGTGGTTGAGTCGATCCCGTTGCGCTGCAGTCACTTCGACGCCTACCGGTTCTTCACCGAGCCGGCCGTGCCGCTCAATGCCGAGACGCTCAGCCGCGAAACGCAGGTCGGCGCCGAGCAACCCGGCTGTGTGCACGCCGCGATGGATTGCTACAAGTGGGCGTTCAAGCTGGGTCCGCTGGTCAACTCCGAGCTCGTGATGGACGGCTTCGAGCTTGCTGCCGATGCCCGTGAACTCGACATGCGGGCCAGCCCCTACGATCTCACCGACTACGGATTCGAGCCGATCGCGATCGAGACGCCGGCCGGGCGCGCCGAATACGTGCGAGCCCAACAGGGCATCGCCGAGCGGGCGGCACCGCTGCGGGCACACCTGGCGGACCGGTGCGACGAGTTGTCGTCCGCGGTCGCGGGCGGGGCCGTGGCCGCAGCACGCAGTTAGCTCGGGTTACTCACGGGTAAGCTGGATCGACGCTTTAGGGAGGAAAACCAATGACTGAGCCCACCCAGCTCCGCCCACCCGCGACCGATCGCGTGAGCGTGGGCAACCTGCGGGTCGCCAAGGTGCTGCACGACTTCGTCAACAACGAGGCGCTGCCCGGTACCGGGCTGGACCCGGAGAGCTTCTGGGCCGGCGTGGACAAGGTCGTCGCGGACCTCACCCCGCAGAACCAGGAACTGCTGGCACGTCGCGACGACCTGCAGGCCCAGATCGACAAGTGGCACCGTCAGCGCGTCATCGAACCCTTCGACGTCAGCGCGTACAAGGAGTTCCTCACCGAGATCGGCTACCTGCAGCCCGAGCCAGCCGACTTCACGATCACCACCTCCGGCGTCGACACCGAGATCACCAGCACCGCGGGGCCGCAGCTGGTGGTTCCCGTGCTCAACGCGCGGTTCGCGCTCAACGCCTCCAACGCGCGCTGGGGTTCGCTGTACGACGCGCTGTACGGCACCGACGTCATCCCGGAGACCGACGGCGCCGAGAAGGGCACCAGCTACAACCGGGTGCGCGGCGACCAGGTCATCGCCTACGCCCGCAAGTTCCTCGACGAGTCGGTGCCCCTCGCGTCGGGCTCCTACGCCGACGCCACCGGCTTCAAGGTGGACGACGGCCAGCTGCTCGTCACCCTTGGCGACGGGCTCTCGGTCGGATTGGCCAATCCCGACGAGTTCGCCGGCTACCTCGGTGACACCGACGCACCCACGTCGGTGCTGCTGGTGCACCACGGCCTGCACGTCGAGATCCTCATCGACGCCGACTCCCCCGTCGGCTCGACCGACAAGGCCGGCGTGAAGGACGTCGTGCTGGAGTCGGCGGTCACCACGATCATGGACTTCGAGGACTCCGTCGCCGCCGTCGATGCGGATGACAAGGTGCTCGGCTACCGGAACTGGCTGGGCCTGAACCGGGGTGACCTGACCGAGGAGGTCAGCAAGGACGGCAAGACGTTCACCCGGGTGCTGAACCAGGACCGCGAATTCACCGCAGCTCGGCCGAATGTCGCCGACGGGTCGGCTCCGGAAGGCGGAGAGCAAATTACGCTGCCAGGCCGCAGCCTGCTGTTCGTGCGCAACGTCGGGCACTTGATGACCAACGACGCGATCGTCTTCAACGCCGACGGCGAGGACGGCCCGGAGGTGCCCGAGGGCATCCAGGATGCGCTGTTCACCAGCCTCGTCGCCATGCACGGACTGAAGGCGGGTGACGAGAACGGCCCGCTGCTCAACAGCCGGACCGGCTCGGTCTACATCGTCAAGCCGAAGATGCACGGCCCCGACGAGGTGGCGTTCACCTGTGAGCTGTTCAGCCGCGTCGAGGACGTGCTCGGGTTGCCGCAGGCCACGCTGAAGGTCGGCATCATGGACGAGGAACGGCGCACCACGGTGAACCTCAAGGCGTGCATCAAGGCCGCCGCCGACCGCGTGGTGTTCATCAACACCGGCTTCCTGGACCGCACCGGCGACGAGATTCACACCTCCATGGAGGCGGGCCCGATGATTCGCAAGGGCGCCATGAAGGGCACCACGTGGATCAAGGCCTACGAGGACGCCAACGTCGACACCGGGCTGGCCGCGGGATTCTCCGGCCGCGCCCAGATCGGCAAGGGCATGTGGGCGATGACCGAGCTGATGGCCGACATGGTCGAGCAGAAGATCGGGCAGCCCAAGGCGGGCGCCACCACCGCGTGGGTGCCGTCCCCGACCGGGGCGACGCTGCACGCCATGCACTACCACCAGGTCGACGTGGACGAGGTGCAGAAGGAGCTGGCCGGCCAGAAGCGCACGACCATCGATGAGCTGCTGACCATCCCACTGGCCCAGGAACTCGCCTGGGCGCCGGAGGAGATCCGGGAAGAGGTCGACAACAACTGCCAGTCGATCCTCGGCTACGTGGTGCGCTGGATCGACGCAGGCGTCGGCTGCTCGAAGGTGCCCGACATCCACGACGTCGCGTTGATGGAGGACCGCGCCACGCTTCGCATCTCCAGCCAGCTGCTCGCCAACTGGCTGCGGCACGGCGTGATCACCCCCGACGACGTGAAGGCCAGCCTGCGCCGGATGGCCGCCGTCGTCGACGAACAGAACGCAAAGGACAAGAGCTACCTGCCGATGGCACCCGACCCGGAGGCCAGCATCGCGTTCGCCGCCGCACAGGAGTTGATCCTGTCGGGGGCCGAACAGCCCAACGGTTACACCGAGCCGATCCTGCACCGGCGCCGCAGGGAGTTCAAAGCACTTCATGCGAGCCAGTGACTAGACTTCGGCGGGGCCGCAACAGCCAACGCAACGAGTACAGAGGTTAGGGATGGGCAGGCACAGCGCTCCCGGTCCCGACGACTCAGCTGACGAGACGCGTGATCTAGGCGACGAATACTCGGACGAATATTCCGACGAGTACTCGGACGAATATTCACACGAGTATCCGCCGACACAGTCGTTCGACGAGCCGGACTACGGATCCGGCTACCGGGAACCCCACTACGGAGAGCCCCGCTACGGAGAGCCCCGTGGTGCGGTGCCCTACCCCGGTGCCGGTCGCCCCGAGCCGCGCCCCGACCCGCGATACGACGACGGCGGCTACGGTGCACCCGACTACCCGGAGGCCCGGTACCGCGACGACGACTACTGGCAATCGGATCCGGATCCGGACTGGGATGACGCCGACGACGAGCCGGATGCCGCCACGCACTCCTTCGCGGTGACGCCGCCACCGCGCACGCCCCCCGCGGGTCGGGCGCACGGCGGCGACTGGGAGGGCGGCGAATGGACGGGCAGCCACCGAGCGGTCGCCACCGGCAGGCGAGGCGTCAGCGTCGGCGTGATCGTCGCCCTAGTGGCCGTCGTCGTGGTGGTCGGTGGAATCATCCTGTGGCGCTTCTTCGGTGACGCGCTGTCCAACCGGTCCCTGGCCGGGGCGGCCCGCTGCGTGGAGGGCGAGGTCACCGTCGCAGTGGTGGCCGACCCCACCATCGCCGACCCGCTCAAGACGGTGGCCGACCAGTACAACCAAATCGCGGCCCCCGTCGGGGACCGTTGCGTCAAGGTCGCCGTGAAGCCCGCCGATTCCGACGCAGTGGTGAACGGCTTCGTCGGCACCTGGCCCGCCGACCTCGGCGACCGGCCGGCGTTGTGGATTCCCGGCAGCTCGGTGTCGGAGGCGCGGCTCGAGGCCGCATCCGGCGCGCAAACGGTCAGCAACAGTCGCTCACTGGTCACCTCGCCGGTGGTGCTGGCCATGCGGCCGCAGCTGAAGAACGCCATGGCAGAACAGAACTGGTCGACGTTGCCGGGCCTGCAGACCAACCCGACCTCGCTGGACGGACTGAACCTTCCCGGGTGGGGCTCGCTACGCCTGTCGCTGCCGCTGACCGGCAACGGCGACGCCACCTACCTCGCGGCCGAGGCCGTCGCCGCTGCCTCGGCTCCGGCGGGTGCGCCGGCCAGCGCGGGCGCGACGGCCGTCAACACGCTGCTGGCCGGGCAGCCCAAGATGGACGACACCGGTTCGGGCACCGCGATGGACGCCCTGCTGCAGGCGACCGATGCCCCGGCCGCCCCGGTGCATGCCGTGGTCAGCACCGAGCAGCAGCTCTACCAGCGTGGCGGGTCCCTGGCCGCCGCCAAGGACAAGTTGGCGGCCTGGCTGCCGCCGGGGCCGACCGCGATCGCCGACTACCCGACCGTATTGCTCTCCGGCACTTGGCTTTCCCAGGAACAGGTCAGTGCCGCCAGCGAGTTCGCCCGGTACCTGCGCAAGGCGGATCCGTTGGCCGAGTTGGCCAAGGCCGGCTTCCGGACCGACGGCGGCACTCCCCCGAAGAACGACGTCACCGATCTAGGGTCACTGTCGGCGCCGCTGTCCGTCGGTGACAACTCGATGCGGGTGACGCTCGCGAATGCGGTCGGCGCTCCCGCGCAGAATCCCGTCGTGACGATCCTGCTCGACCAGTCGATGAACGCCGACGAAGGTGGCAAGTCGCGGTTGGCGAACGTCATCGCCGCGTTGAACGATCGGTTGCGCGGCCTGGCACCCACCTCGTCGGTCGGGTTGTGGACGTTCGACGGCGTTGCGGGACGCTCCGAGGTGGCGACCGGACCACTGACCGACGCGGTTGGTGGTCAGCCCCGGTCGGCCGCGCTGACCACCAACCTCAATGGGCAGGCCGCGTCCGCTGGCGGTGCGGTATCGTTCACCACGCTGCGCATGCTCTACACCGATGCCGTCGCGAACTTCCGTGACGGCCAGCCGAACTCGGTGTTGGTGATCACCACTGGACCGCACACCGATCAATCCCTCGACGGTCAGGGGCTGCAGCAGTTCATCCGGCAGAACTTCCAGCCGGCCAAGCCCGTCGAGGTCAACGTCATCGACTTCGGCTCCGACCCCGACCGGTCCACCTGGGAAGCCGTGGCCCAGATCACCGGCGGCGACTATCAGAACCTCAGCAGCGCGGCCGGACCCGAATTCTCCTCGGCGCTGGCCACGATGCTCGCCTAGGCGAACGCCTCCACCGGCGGGCAGGAGCACACCAGGTTGCGATCGCCGTAGGCGGCGTCGATGCGTCGCACCGGCGGCCAGACCTTGGGCCGGAACGCCTTGCCCAGGGGGTAGGCCGCCTGCTCGCGGCTGTAGGGGTGATCCCAGTCGGCCACCAGCAGGGACTCGGCGGTGTGCGGGGCGCCGCGTAGCGGGTTGTCGTCAGCGGGCCATGCCCCCGACCCGACCTGGTCGATCTCGGCGCGGATGGCGATCATCGCCGCGCAGAACGCGTCGACCTCCGCCAGGCTTTCGCTCTCCGTGGGCTCGACCATCAGCGTGCCCGCCACGGGGAAGCTCATCGTTGGGGCGTGGAAGCCGTAGTCCGCCAGTCGCTTTGCCACGTCGTCGACGGTGACGCCGGTGTTCTTGGTGATCGGACGCAGATCCAGGATGCACTCGTGCGCGACCATCCCGTTCTCGCCGGTGTAGAGCACCGGGTAGTACTCGTCGAGGCGGCGGGCGATGTAGTTGGCCGACGCGATCGCGGTGAGCGTCGCGGCACGTAGCCCCGGTGCGCCCATCATCCGGATGTAAGCCCACGTGATCGGCAGGATCGACGCAGACCCGTACGGGGCCGCCGACACGGTGTTGGTGTCGGTGAGCTCGTCGGCCAGCGGATGCCCCGGCAGATAGGGCGCCAGGTGGGCGCGCACCGCGACGGGGCCGACACCGGGGCCGCCACCGCCGTGCGGAATGCAGAACGTCTTGTGCAGATTCAGGTGGCTGACATCGCCGCCGAACCGGCCGGGCCGTGCGAGGCCGACCAACGCGTTGAGGTTCGCGCCGTCGACGTACACCTGGCCGCCGACGTCGTGCACCGCCGCGCAGATCTCGGCGATGTCGTGCTCGTAGACGCCGTGGGTGGACGGATAGGTGATCATCAGCGCCGCAACGCAATCGGCGTGTTCGGCCACCTTGGCGCGCAGGTCGTCGAGGTCGACGTCGCCGTTCTCTCGACACGCCACCACCACCACGCGCATGCCTGCCAGTGCGGCCGAAGCGGCATTGGTGCCGTGCGCACTGGACGGGATCAGACAGACGTCGCGACCGGCGTCACCGCGGCTCCGGTGGTAGGCGCGGATCGCGAGCAGGCCCGCGTACTCGCCCTGCGAGCCGGCGTTCGGCTGCAGGGAGATCGAGTCGTAGCCCGTGAGCTGGATCAGCCAGGTCTCGAGCTCGGTGATCAAGGTGCGCAGACCCGGTGTGTCCGAAGCGGGCGCGAACGGGTGCTGGCGGGCGAACTCGGGCCAGGTGATCGCCTCCATCTCCGCGGCCGCGTTGAGCTTCATCGTGCACGACCCGAGCGGAATCATGCTCCGGTCCAGTGCGATGTCCTTGTCCGCCAGCGACCGGAGGTACCGCATCATCTCGGTCTCGGTGCGATACCGGGTGAATGCCGGGTGGGTGAGGAATGGCGAAGTGCGCGTTGCGATTTCCGGACCGGCCCAGTGCGCTCCGCCGCGGGTGGCACCGAACGCCGCGAGCACGTCCTCGACGTGTTCGGCGGACGTGGCCTCGTCGCAGGACACTGAGACGTGGTCGGCGTCGACGACCCAGACGTTGATGCCGCTCGCCTTGGCCGCCGCGCGGACCTTCTCGGCGCGACCGGGCACGCGGGCCAGCACGGTGTCGAAGAACGCGTCGTGCACCACCTCCACCCCGGCGGCGGCCAGGCCGGTCGCCACGCCGAGCGCGTGACCGTGCACGCGGTGCGCGATAGCGGTGAGCCCGCCGGCGCCGTGGTAGCTGGCGTACATCGCCGACATCACGGCAAGCAGCACCTGCGCCGTGCAGATGTTGCTGGTGGCCTTGTCTCGTCGGATGTGTTGCTCGCGGGTCTGCAGGGACAGGCGGTAGGCGGGCGCGCCGTCTATGTCCACCGATACTCCGACGAGCCTGCCTGGCAGCTGCCGCGCGTGGTTGGTGTGCACGCTCAGATAGCCCGCGTGCGGACCGCCGAATCCCATTGGCACGCCGAAGCGCTGGGTGGTTCCGAACGCAACGTCCGCGCCCATCTCGCCTGGCGGGGTGATCAGCGTGAGCGCCAACAGGTCGGCGCCGATCGCCACCAGCGCGCCGCGGTCGTGCGCCTGGTCGACCAGCTCGGTCCAGTCGACGACGGCGCCGCCGGCGCCCGGTAGTTGGACGACGACACCGAAGAAGTCGCCGTCGGGCAGGCCCTGGCGCAGGTCGGCGGTGACGATCTCGATGCCGAGCGGCTCTGCCCTGGTGGCGAGCACCGCCGCGGTCTGCGGGTAGACGTCGCTGTCCACGGCCAGGCGGTTCGCGGAGCCCTTCACCGCCCGGTGCATGAGCGTCATGGCCTCGGCGGCGGCGGTTGCCTCGTCGAGCATCGACGCATTCGCCACTTCGAGACCGGTGAGGTCCTCCACCATGGTCTGGAAGTTCAGCAGCGCCTCGAGCCTGCCCTGGCTGATCTCCGGCTGGTACGGGGTGTAGGCGGTGTACCACGCCGGGTTCTCAAGGATGTTCCGGCGCAACACCGGCGGCGTCAGCGTGTCGAAGTAACCCTGCCCGATCATCGACACCGCAACGGTGTTCGCGTCCGCCATCGCGCGCAGCTCGGCCAGCGCGTGCTCCTCGGTGGCCGGCGGCGGCAGTCGGTCCAGGCCGGGCGCCAGCCCGTCGGACGTCACCGAGTCGAGAATCCCTGCGGGAAGTGCCTTCTCCGCGAGTTCGCCAAGCGACTCCACGCCGATGACCTCGAGCATGGTCGCGACGGCGTCCGGATCGGGTCCGATGTGGCGGTCGGCGAACCGGGGCTGATGATGTTCGGCCGAGGAATGGGATTGAGTACCGGACACGTACGACCTCTCAGGTTCGGAGCGCAGAATGGCTGCGGCCCTCCCCCTCTGTCGTCGACCCGAACCGGGCGCCTGAGAGATTCAGCAGCGGTGCGGCCGCTGCCGCACGTGCCTTTCCCCATGGGCGGGTGAGCCGAGGCTCACCACTTTCCAGAGGCATCGGGGCCCGTCGCGGTCCTGGGTGCCTGAGAGGTTGACGGAGAGGTGTTGCTCCTTCGGCGTCCGGGGCTGGCAGCCACGGAGCTCTCCCGCGCGGGGACGATGCAACGCAAAGTCTACCGGCACACCTCGTGATGCGAGATGTCAGCCGATCTTGCGGTCGCGATGCTTGCGCCGCGAAGCCAACTCGTCCTCTGGCGCGGTGATCGATTCGCCGCCGTCGGCACGTTCGCCGGGGAAGTCCGCGATGGCCCCGGTCAGTTCCCGCATGGCCCCCGACACCGCGATGCCGAATACGCCCTGGCCGCCCTGGAGCAGGTCGACGACCTCCTCGGCGGACGTGCACTCGTAGACGGTGGTGCCGTCCGAGAAGAGCGTGATGTTGGCCAAGTCGGACACCCCGCGTTGCCGCAGGTGATCGACCGCGACGCGGATGTTGTGCAGCGAGATGCCGGTGTCGAGAAGCCTTTTCACGATCTTGAGGACCAGGATGTCCTTGAACGAGTAGAGCCGCTGGCTGCCCGACCCCGCCGCGCTGCGGATCGACGGGACGACCAATGAGGTGCGAGCCCAGTAATCCAGCTGGCGATACGTGATACCGGCGATCTGGCAGGCGCTCGGGCCGCGGTAGCCGACGAGCTCGTCGGGCACCGAGTCATCAGGGAAGAGACCTCCCTGGACGGGTTCGCTGGCCGGGGCAGGGGCCGGCGGCGTCGACGCTCCACCGCTAGACAGATCCAATTGCTCTTGACGTGGCGTGTCGCCCACTGCCCATCCTCTCGCCGAGTCGAACTCGCTCCTGTATAGCAGCCTCAGCTGCGGTACAGCGCGTTTGCTCCAAGCTCGAATGTGTCGAGCATACGCTCCCCGACGAACCGTGACTGCTCGTCGCGTCTCAAAGTATGGCTGCCCCACTCGCGGAACCGCGAAACCTGCTCCGCGTGTCGACCGATGGCAGGCAGTTGAGACGCATCCGTGACAAATCGGAACTCCGCACGCCGTGCCCGCCGGTGGCGTTCAGGTGGCCTTGAAATCGTCCGGTGAGACGCTGTCGAGGAATTCCTTGAACTTCTCCACCTCGTCCTCGCGCACGGCGCCCGTGGAGTCCTCGTCGTTCTCGTCGGGAATCAGCAGGCCCGCCTCGGCGAGGACCGCTTCCTCGACGTAGATCGGCACGCCGACCCGCAGGGCGATCGCCACGGAGTCCGAAGGGCGCGCCGACACCTTGATGTCCCTGTCGAAGATCAGGTCGGCGTAGAAGGTGCCCTCCTGAAGATCGACGATCCTGACTTCCTTCAGCGAATGGCCAAGGGCGGCAATCAGATCTCGGATCAAGTCGTGGGTCAACGGCCGCGCGGGTTCGACGCCCTGCTGTTCGAACGCGATGGCCTGCGCCTCGGGCTGGCCGATCCAGATGGGCAGGTAGCGGTCGCCGTTGGATTCCCGCAACAGCAGCACCGGCTGGTTCTGTGGCTGTTCCATGCGAATGCCGACCACACGAACCTCACCCATCTGTGTCTGCCTTCCGCACCTCAAACCGTCCTGACGAGTCTAGTCCTCAGCGATCCAATACGTCGCGCACGGCCGACTTGATCAGCGACGTGTGCAGCGTGATCGCGAGTGCCGCCACCTCGCGGGCCAAGTCGTCGGCGCGGTCGCGGGCACCAGCTTTCACCACCGGACCCGCGATCTGGGCGATCAGGTCCGACTGGCGGTCGGCGGCCGAACGGAACGCGCGCAGATGCCGTGGCTCGACGCCGTACTCGGCAAGGGCGCGCGCACATTGGGCCGTCACCACCGAGTGTTCGTCGAAGAACCCAGCGGCCCCCGGTTTGATCACTCCGGCCTTGATCAGCGCGGTGAGCAGGGCATCGTCGATGCCCGACCGGGACAACAAGTCCTCCCGGCTCAGGCGGACCTGCGTGGGCGCCACGGCAGCGGTGTCGTGGACGCCATCGGACCCATTCACCGTCACCAGGCGAGGTACGCCGTAGCCCGACCCGATCCGCGGTAGCTCGCCGTCGGGCAGCGCGTCGAGCTGGGTCTTGATGACCTTGAGCGGCAGATACTGATCGCGCTGCGCGGTCAGGATGAACCGCAGCCGACCACAGTCATAGGCGGTGAATCGCCGATAACCCGACGCGGTGCGCTCGGGAGTGACCAGCCCTTCGGCCTCCAAGAACCTGATCTTGGAGATGGTCACGTCCGGGAAGTCGGGTCGCAGCAGGTCCAGGACCGCCCCGATCGACATCCCGGCAAGCGCAGGGGTGTCGGGCTGCGTCATTTGCTCTTCGCGCGAGCGCTCATCGCCGTCATTAGGGCTAGCCCGGGCTGCCGTCGTCGCCCTTCGGCCCGGTCAGGAACACCAGCCGGAACTTGCCGATCTGCACCTCGTCGCCATTGGCCAGCACCGCCGAATCGACGGGCTCGCGGTTGACGTACGTGCCGTTGAGGCTGCCGACGTCGACGACCTGGAACTCGCTGCTCTCGAGCCGGAACTCGGCATGCCTGCGGCTGACGGTGACGTCGTCGAGGAAGATGTCGCTGTCAGGATGTCGACCCGCGGACGTGGTCGATTGGTCGAGCAGGAAGCGCGAGCCCGCGTTGGGGCCACGCTTGACGACGAGCAGTGCCGAACCCGTTGGCAGACCTTCGACCCCCGAGACCGCACTGTCGCTACCTGCGGTTGCTGGAGCGTCCAGCTCGTTGAGGAAATCGGCCCGGAAGACCGATGTGGTCTCCACGGTGACTTCGTCAGACGTCTGGTCAGCTCCCGAACTGGTGTCGTTATCCGTCACCCGCTGCTCCTTACTGGCTGCTGTGGCGATGTCTGGCGTAGCGGCCTGCACTCGTGCAGGCCGTCGTGCGTCTGATGTTGACCGTACCGCGCGGCACCGGCTGTTGTGTCCACCACCGCCGGTTTTCTCATTCGTCGAGCGTGGCGCGGTAACCGTCGGCGTCGAGCAACGAGGCCAGCGCATCGGCCAGACTCGCCGCATCGACCTGCAGGTCGATGAGCCAGCCCGCACCGTACGGCTCGGTGTTGACCAGCTCGGGAGAGTCGACCAGATCCTCGTTCACCGCAATGACTTTCGCCGTGATCGGGGCGTAGAGATCCGACTGCGACTTGGTCGACTCGACGTTGCCGAACTCACTGCCTGCGGTGACGTCGGTATCGACCGACGGCAGGTCGATGTACACCACGTCGCCGAGCGCGGACTGCGCATAGTCGGTGATGCCGACGCGGACGGTGTCGTCACCCGTGCGGCGCACCCATTCGTGCTCCGCGGTGTAGAACAGGTCGGACGGAATCTCGCTCACGGCGCTCCTTGGTCTCCGGCTCGGGATTGGGTTCGGCTCACTTGACGGGCTGAGCGTATTGGCGTGGTTTCGGTTGCCGCAAGGCAGTGACGTTGACGACGTCGGCCTGCTGCACGGTCATTGTGCCGCCGACCCGCTCGACGCTGTCCATCGCCCCACCGGGAATGTTCATCGCGGCGGCCAGGGTCGGCGGATCGCCAATGGCCAGAACCGAATAGGGCGGGGCCATCGTGGTGCCGTCGACGTTCAGCGCGCCCGCCGCGCCCACCACCCAGGTGTCGACGCCGACGCGGACCCCGGACTGCCCGCCTGCCCGAATCTCCATGGCCTCCGCACCCGCGGCGCGCAGCTCGTTGATGACGTCGAGCATCGTCTCCGGCGACACTCCCGGGGCGGTGTCGCCGATGGTGATCGTGACGCCGGGGCCCGTTGCGGCGACGGTGCCGATCAGGATCGACAGGGCGGCCAGCCTGGCCCTGGCGTTGTCGATCGCCGCCTGGTCGTTGCTGCCGGAGGACTGCAGGGCCGATAGCGTGCCCTGCAGGTCGGCCACCTCGGTGTTGAGGGCGGCGTCGCGCTGTTGCAGTGAATCCAGCAGCACCAGCAGATCGGCGGGTCGTGCGGTCTCGAGGGAGTCGCCGGACTCGGTCTGACGGACCTGCGTGACGATCGCGACCCCGAGCACCACGCACAGCAGGATCGCCAGAGAGCCGAACACCAGCTGGGACCTGCCGCGGCGCACCACGCCCGCGACGCCGCTCGGTTGCAGCTCGCCGATCGGCCGGACCGGCTCGTCGGGTGGCAGCTCGTGGCGGCCGTGATGTTCTCCCGGGTCGCCGCGCTCCTGCCCTCCGCGATCGCTCACGGCTAGGCTCCAAACAGTCTGCGGCGCAGCGCCGCCGCGTTGCCGAAGATGCGTATGCCAAGCACCACGATGATCGCCGTGGACAGCTGCGTGCCCACCCCGAGCTGGTCGCCGACGAACACGATGATCGCCGCGACCAACACGTTGAACACGAAGGACACCACGAACACCTTCGAGTCGAAGATGCGTTCCAGGTAGGCCCGCAGCCCGCCGAACACCGCGTCGAGCGCGGCTACCACCGCGATCGGCAGATAGGGCTGGATCACCTCGGGCACGCTGGGATGAAACACCAGGCCCAGCACGATGCCGACGACGAGCGCGGCGATCCCGATCATGAACGTCCGACCATGTTGGCTCCGATCACTACCTGATCTGCTTGGCGAAGTTGACGTCTCGAACCGAGCCGGCCGGGACGGTTAGTCCGTCGCTCTCGCTGACCTTGACCCCGACCCCGTAGGAGGCCTCGAGGAGCCGCAGACGCTGCAGAGCCGGGCTGGTGTCGAAAACGTCGTGCATTCCGTGCGGTGGCCCTACGGCGAGCACCACGTACGGGCTGCCGATGGGCTGATTGTCGACCAGAATCCCGCCGCCCGCCTGCCTGATCGTCACGTTGGGTCCGATCCGCACGCCGCCGACGGCGACGGCCTCCGCTCCGCTCACCCACAGCGAGTTCACCACCAGCTGCAGGTCCCGGTCGAGGATGACCTGGCGACTGCCTGCCACCCGCTGCTTCGACACGTCGGTGAGGTCCCTGGCGGTGTCCGGTTCGGTGACCGTCAGCGTCAGCCCCGGCCCCCGCACCGCGGTGGCGGCAGCGGCGAACTCTGCCACGTCGAGGTTGCCCAACAGTTGCCGCCCCCGCGCGTCGCCCTCGAGACGGCTGCGCCGCTCGGCCTCGACGTGGGCTGCAAGGGCATCGCGTCGGCCCGTGGCCTCAGCGGTCGCCGCTTCGGCCGAACGTACCCCGTCGGCCAGCACGTGCTGGGTTTCCCGCGTCGCCGGCGCCACCGACTGTGCCTGCGCCGCGGCGGTGGCGAAGACGACCGCGACGGCCAGCGCGGCCAGCAACTGCCAACTGGCCTCCGACCACCGCCCACGCGTCTTGCCGTCCTTGCGGCGTTCGGCGGCCGCGGCGTAGCCGGGGTCGAGATGCTCGGAGAGCAATGACCGCAACAGCGAAGGCACCGGGATCAACTTCGGCGCATCCGCCTCGTGCAGGTTGCGGCCCGCCTCCGGACTGAACCCGCCAAGCGCGCGTTCGTGGTCAGCCACTGGCTGATCCCAACCCGGTGTCGCTTCGCTCCTGCCCGCCGGACCTTCGCGGCATCTGCCGCACCACCATGGCGACCTGGATCAGGTACAGCACGGCCGACCACAGGTACATCGCCATCCCCCAGATCAGGAAGGCCCAACCAATGGCCAGGATGACGCGGCTCCACAGGGCGTCCCACTGCCCCAACAGAATCAGCGGCAGACCCGACATCAAGGCGAACGTCGCCGCCTTGCCGATGTAGGTCACCGGCAGGGCGGTCACGCCCCTGGTGCGCAGCACGGGCAGCGTCGCCGCGAGGACGACGTCACGCGCCAACAGGGTGAGCACGATCCACCAGGGCACGATCCCGGCGATCGCCAACGCCACCGGGACGGTCACCATGTAGATGCGGTCGACGGCGGGGTCGAGCAGCGCCCCGAGCCGCGACGACTGGTTGGGCACCAGCCGCGCGATCTTGCCGTCCGCCCAGTCCGAGAAGCCGCTGAACATCAGGACTGCCACCGCGAGGGCGTCGGCGTGCACGCCCAGCAGCAGGTATAGGAACACCGGCACCAGGATCAGCCGCAGCACGCTCAGCGCGTTCGGGATGGTCAGTATCCGGTCACCGGAGTCCCGGGTCCCTTCACTCCCGCCCTCGGGACTGGGCTTCATGAGGTTGAACCTAGCGGAATACCCCGGGCAGGCTCAGTGCCGACATGGCGTCGTCCGCCATCGGGTTGTCGTGAATCATGTAGGTCCACGTCGAGGTGGGACGGGCCAGCTTCGACAGGTCCAGTCCTTGCTCGTCCTCGACGACGTTGGCTGTCTCGAACGTCTGCTGCGCGGCTTCGATGGCATCGGCGGCCAGCGATCCGAACGCATCGACGGCCATCCGGTGGAACTCGTCGAGCGGATCCTGTCTGCCCAGCGCGCGCAGGTGGATGCTCTCCCTGATGTCGGACAGATAGGCCTGGTGGTCGGCCCAGCCGCGGTCGAGGTGGTACAGCATGATGAGCCGGCAGATCTTCTCCAGCCGCTCCTCGCCGATCTCCTCGACGAGGGCCTCGTAGCGCTCGGGTGAGCGTTGGGCCAGCTCCTCGCGCGCCGTCGTGGTGCGCAGCAGCTTCTCCCGGCGTTCGGAGATGATCGCCCGCTGCTGGGCGACCAGCTGGTTGTAGCGCCACGTGTTGGCGTGCACGTCGAGCAACTTGCCCTCGGCGATCCGCTGCGCGTGTTCGAGCATCTGGGCCGCCTTGTCGTTGGTGATCCGGCCCTCCTCGTCGGTCTGCATCGGCAGCTTCTGCGGTTCCAGGTGTGCGACGACCACGTCGTCCTCCCAGCTGGAGAAGAACACCGAGGAACCGGGGTCACCCTGGCGTCCCGCGCGGCCACGCAGCTGGTTGTCGAGGCGCTCGGTGTGATGCCGGCCCGTGCCGATGACGTGCAGGCCACCGAGTTCGGCGACCTTTTTCTTTTCGGCGGAATGGTCGCTTATGCCGGAGCCGCCGAGGCGGATGTCGGTGCCGCGGCCCGCCATCTGGGTCGACACCGTGACCGTGCCCAGCTTGCCCGCTTCGGCGATCACCTCGGCTTCCTCGGCGTCGTTCTTGGCGTTCAGCACGACCGCGGGCACGCCGGCCTTGACCAGGCGCTCGTGCAGTTCCTCTGACTCGGCGACGTCGCGCGTGCCGACCAGCACCGGCTGGCCGGTCTCGTGCACCTGCGTGATGTGTTCGACGATGGCGTCGTTCTTGGAACCCGCGGTGATGTACACCCGGTCCGTCTCGTCGTCGCGAACGTTCGGGGTGTTCGGCGGGATCGGGGACACGCCGAGCTTGTAGAACTGGCGAAGCTGTTCGCCTGCGGCCAGCGCCGTACCCGTCATGCCGCATACCCTGGGGTACCGGTTGATCAGCGCCTGCACGGTGATCGTGTCCAGCACCTCACCGGTCTCGGTGGTCTCGATGCCCTCCTTGGCCTCGACTGCCGCCTGCAGCCCGTCCGGCCAGCGCTGCAGCGAGGCGATCCGACCGCGCGACGCGTTGATCAACTGCACCCGGTCGTCACGGACGATGTAGTGCACGTCGCGCTGCAGCAGCACGTGGGCGTGCAGCGCCACGTTGATCTCGGTCAGCGTCGTGCTGACGTGTTCCTCGGAGTACAGATCGATGCCCCCGAGCGCGTCCTCGAGCTTCTTGGCGCCGACGTCGGTGAGGTGGACGTTTCGCCGGTCGGCGTCGGTATCGTAAAAGGTCCCGGCGTCCTTTCCGCTTACCAATTCACCAACGCGTCGGATGATTTCCAGCCGCGGCGTCTCGCGGTGGGTGGTGCCTGCCAGGACCAGCGGCACCAGCGCCTCGTCGACGAGGACCGAGTCGGCCTCGTCGATCAGCGCGACGTCCGGGTCGGGCGAGACCAGGTCCTCGACGTCGGTCACCAGTTGGTCGCGCAGCACGTCGAAGCCGATCTCGTTGACCGAGGCGTACGTGACGTCGCAGGCGTAGGCGGCGCGGCGCTCGGCGGGCGTCGACTCCGCGGTGATCCAGCCGACGGTCAAGCCCATCGCATCGAGCAGCGGTCCCATCCATTCGGCGTCGCGGCGGGCCAGGTAGTCGTTGACCGAGATGACGTGCACGCTGCGGCCCGCGATGGCGTAGCCGGCGGCGGCGACGGCCCCGGCGAGCGTCTTGCCCTCACCGGTCGCCATCTCGACGACGTCGCCCGCCAGCATTCGCAACGCGCCGAGTAGCTGAACGTCGAACGGCCGCAACGTGGTTGCGCGCTCGGACGCTTCGCGGGCGATCGCGAGGAACTGCGGGATGTCCGACGACTCGGCCAGTTCGTCGAGGTTGAGCAGCTTGGCGGCCTTGCGCAGTTGCTCGTCGTCGAGGTCGGCCGCCTTCGAGTCGAAGTCCGCCGAGGCGCGCACTTGCGCCATCGAATGGGACTGATCCTTGTCGGTGCTGGCGCCGAGGAGCTTCCAGAACCGATTGCTCAGCCGGCCAGGTGTCCGGTTATTCGTCTTGGGCACGTATTTACGTTACGCGGCGCGCCCCGCCGTCATGTGGAGGCCGAAGGTTAGGTATTGCTACCCCAACCAACCGTGGTCCGCAGGAGGCTCGGGCATCGAAGCACTCATGCGGCGTCTGTGCAACACCTTCGCGTGAGCCGACACGGGACAATCGCACCTGCGCCCGTAAGCTGCGGTAGCTTCGCGCAAAGCGGCGTCAACGGACGCCAACGCCCAGGCACAGGAGATTCGTCCTTTGGAATCGGCAACGTTCACCCCATCCATCGACTGGAGCCACGAGCTGGCCGAGTCGACGTGGTGGGTCCTCAAGGCCTTCGGCATCACCGCTTTGTGCGTGCTGGTCATCCTGCTGCTCATCGGCAAGTACACGACCTGGGGCCGCCAGTGGTGGCGCATCACCGGCGAGTACTTCAAGGGCCGGGACAGTCTGCCGGTCTGGGCCGTGATCGCCTTCATGCTGCTGTCGACCGTGCTGTCGGTGCGCATCACCGTGCTGCTGAGCTATTACAGCAACGACCTGTTCTCAGCGCTGCAGATCGCATTCCAAGGCGCCGCGTCCGGTAACGAAGCAGCCAGAAGCTCGGGTGTGAGCGGCTTCTGGACCGCGATCGTCATCTTCTGCATCTTGGCCACCATCCACGTCGGCCGGGTCATGCTCGACCTGTACGTCACGCAGCGATTCATGATCCGGTGGCGGATGTGGCTGACCGATCGCCTGACCGGGGACTGGCTCGACGGGTTCGCCTACTACCGCGGCAGGTTCATCGGCGAGCCGATCGACAACCCCGATCAGCGCATCCAGCTCGACATCGACGTCTTCACCACCGGTGTCGGCGGAACACCCAACACGCCGAACAACACCTCGGGCAGCATCCTGCTCTTCGGTGCGGTCGAATCGGTCCTCTCGGTGGCTTCGTTCGCCACGATCCTGTGGCACCTGTCCGGTCCGCTGTCGGCGTTCGGGATCACCCTGCCCAAGGCGCTGTTCTGGATCGTCCTGGTGTACGTGGCCGTCGCGACGGCGGTCGCGTTCTGGATCGGCCATCCGCTCATCCGGTTCAGCTTCGTCAACGAGTTGCGCAACGCGGCGTTCCGCTACGCGCTGGTCCGGCTCAAGGATGCCGCCGAGGCCGTCGGTTTCTACCGGGGTGAGGACGCCGAGCGCCAGCAGCTCAGAACCCGGTTCGCCGAGATCATCACCAACTACCGGCGATGGCTGCGCCGCCTGATGGGCTTCTACGGCTGGAACCTGGCCGTCAGCCAGGCGATCAACCCACTGCCGTTCGTCGTGCAGGCGCAACGGCTCTTCGCCCAGCAGATCCAACTCGGTGACGTCATGCAGTCGTCGACCGCGTTCGGCAGCATCCACGACGGCCTGTCCTACTTCCGCAACGTCTACGACTCGTTCGCCAGCTACCGCGCCGCGATCATTCGCCTCCACGGTTTGATCGACGCGAACCACCGCGCCCGCGAACTCCCGGAACTCACGAGGGAGAACTGCGAGGACGACACGATCACGCTCAAGCGCGTCGAGGTCCGCACGCCCGACGGCAAGCAGCTCATCAAGCCGCTCGACCTGCATCTGGATCCCGGTGACACGATGGTTGTGACGGGTCCGTCGGGCAGCGGCAAGACCACGCTGCTGCGCAGTCTCGCCACGATGTGGCCGTACACGTCGGGCACCCTGCGATGCCCGACCGCCGACCACAAGACCATGTTCTTGTCGCAACTCCCGTACGTACCGCTGGGCGATCTGCGTGCCGTGGTGTCCTACCCGGCCAAGGAGGGCGCCGTGCCGGACGACGCATTGCAGCGGGCGCTGGTGGCCGTGGCGTTGCCGCATCTCGTCATCCGTCTCAACGAGGTCAAGGACTGGGCCAAGGTGCTCTCCCCCGGTGAGCAACAGCGGGTCGCGTTCGCGCGCATCCTGCTGAACAAGCCGAAGGCCGTGTTCTGCGACGAAGCCACTTCCGCACTCGACGAGGGCCTGGAACTCATGCTCTACCAACTGGTTCGGAGCGAACTGCCTCGGACCATCCTGGTCAGCGTGAGCCATCGCAGCACCGTCGAGCAGCACCACGAACAGGAACTCGAACTTCTCGGTGACGGCGAGTGGCGCCTCGGCAGGGTCGGCGAGGAGCCCGTACCCGTCTAGCGCCGCCGCGGCCCCCGCCGGGTAGCTTCCCGGCATGGAGATGTTCACCCCGTCGTTGAACTGGGGCAACGAGGTCGTCGGTTCGCTGCTCTGGGTGGCAAAGGCGTGGGGCATCAGCGCGGTGTCGGTGTTGTTGGCGCTGGCCATGATTGCGCGCTACACCACGTGGGGCAGGCAGTTTTGGCGGGTCACCGGCGGCTACTTCCGCGGCCGCGACAGCATCCGGGTGTGGGCGATGCTGGCGGTGTTGTTGCTGTCGGTGATGCTGTCGGTACGCATCGACGTGCTGCTGAGCTACTACAGCAACGACCTGTACTCGGCGTTGCAGGCCGCCTTCGAGGGGGCGGGCGCGGGGAACGAGGCCCTGCGGGACTCCGGCATCCGGGGCTTCTGGTTCTCGATCCTGGTCTTCGTCCTGCTGGCCACCACTCACATCGTGCGCACGCTGGCCGACCTGTACCTGATGCAGCGCTTCATCATTAGGTGGCGGGTGTGGCTGACCCACCGGCTGACCGGGGACTGGCTCGACGGCCGGGCTTACTACCGCGGCCGATTCCTGGCGGATTTCGGCGGCGACCCGATCGACAACCCCGATCAACGCATCCAGCAGGACATCGACGTGTTCACCACCGGGACGGGCCCGGAAACCAACACGCCGACCGTCGGGACGTCCACCACCCTGCTGTTCGGCGCGGTGAACTCGATCGTGTCGGTGGTGTCGTTCGGTCCGATTCTGTGGAAGTTGTCGGGCCCCTTGACGCTTCTTGGTGTCACGCTGCCCAAGGCGTTGTTCTGGATCGTGCTGCTGTACGTAGCGATCGCGACGGTGGTGGCATTCTGGATCGGCAAGCCGCTAATCCGGCTGAGCTTCGCCAACGAGCTGACCAACGCCGCCTTCCGATACGCCCTGGTCCGGCTGCGTGACGCCGCCGAGGCGGTCGGCTTCTATCGCGGCGAACGGGCCGAGCGAAAGACGTTGGCGGACAGGTTCGCCGCGATCATCACCAACTACCGGGCGTTCCTCCGGCGCGGGGTGGCCTTCCTCGGCTGGAACCTGTCGATGACCCAGATCATCGACCCGCTGCCGCTCGTCATCCAAGCGCCACGGCTGTTCGCCGGGCAGATCCAGCTCGGCGACGTCACCCAGTCGGCGAGCGCGTTCCGCTCGGTGCACGATTCGCTGTCGTTCTTCCGCTCGGCGTACGACTCGTTCGCCAGCTACCGCGCGGCCATCATGCGCCTGTACGGCTTGGTGATCGCCAACGAAGAGTCGCGGGAACTGCCGCACGTCACCGAGGAGTCCAGCACCGACGGCTCAGTGGCACTCGTTGGGGTCGAGGTGCGAACGCCCGCCGGAGAGCGCCTGATCGACCCCCTGGACCTCCGCCTGCAGCCGGGTGACGCGATGGTGATCACCGGCCCGTCGGGCTCCGGCAAGACCACGTTGCTACGCAGCCTCGCCCAGCTGTGGCCGTACGCCTCTGGCACGGTCCGCTACCCGGCAGGCGAGGACGACGCCCTGTTCCTTTCGCAGATGCCCTACGTTCCGCTTGGCGACCTGCGGACCGCGGTGTCCTATCCGCGCGATTCCGGTGAGTTCGGCGACGCGGAACTCGGGGCGGCGCTGAATGCGGTGTCTCTGGGGCACCTGGCGGCGCGGCTCGACGAGGGCACCGACTGGTCGAGGGTGCTCTCGCCGGGCGAACAGCAGCGCATCGCGTTCGCCCGCGCCCTGTTGATCAGGCCGCGGGCGGTATTCCTCGACGAGTCCACCTCCGCCCTGGACGAGGGGCAGGAGTTCGCGCTCTACCGCGCCCTGCGGGCCGCAGTCCCCAACTGCGTACTGGTGAGCGTCAGCCACCGCGGCACGGTCGAGCAGCATCACGACCAGCGGCTGGAACTGCTCGGCGACGGCGGGTGGCGCCTCGGACCGATCACCGACCAGCCGGTGCCGGTCTAGGCCAGGGTCGCGGCGTGTGTGCCCGCACGCCGCCCGAAGAACGAGCCCTCGCCCAACTGGGTGCCGCTCGCGTAGCCCTTGCCGTCCTGGGCGATGTTCGCCGCACACGCGCCCGCGGCGTAGAGGCCGGGGATCACCGCGCCGTCCTCGCGGCGCACCTGGCCGTCGACCGTCGTGGACAGCCCGCCGACGGTGAAGCCGGAGTACATCGCATGCCCAAGTGACAGGTCGAAGGCAGCCCATGGCCCCTTGTCCTGGGGCGCAAGGAATTCGGGCTGCTTGTGAAATTCGGGATCCTCGCCTGCGGCGGCGTGTTCGTTGTAGGAGTTCAGCGTCGCGACCAGGTTGCCCTCGGGAATGCCGAGCGCGGCCTCCATCTCCTCGACCGTCTCCCAGCCGTCGATGAACTTGATGAGCGGGAACATAGGGCGCTCCATGTGCGTCTCGTCGACGACGAGGAATGCGGCACTGTCGGGCTGGTCCATCACGAAACCCGATGTGCGCGAATGGTAGGAGTCCTCGGTGACGAATCGCTGACCGAGCTTGTTGACGATGATTCCGGTCAGCAGGATCGACGGCGGATACACGGGCGCGGTGATGAAGACCTGGTCCATGTGCTTGGTCGCGCCGCCTGCCGACACGCCGAGCCGGATGCCCAGCCCGTCGTCGTAGGTGTTGCCGAGGACGAAGGGCTTCTCGGCGAGCTTGGGCGTATAGCGCGCCACCATCTCGGAGTTCATCACGAAGCCGCCCGCTGCGATGACGACGCCCTTGGCCCGGATCGTGCCGGTCTCGCCGAAGCGCTTCCAGGCGACCCCGACGACGGCGCCGTCGTCGACGATCAGTTGCGTCGCCCCCGTTTCGTAGCGGATCTGCACCCCGAGTTCGTCGGCGCGCTTGACCAACAGATCGACCACCATCGCCGCACCCTGGGTGTCGCCGGGCACCGGCACCTTGTGCCCGCGGGGCGCTGGTACCGCCCGATCCTTGAACGGCCATACCTTCTCGTTGCCGGTGAACATCAGGCCCTCGGTGTTGGGCTGGATGACGGCCTTCTCCGGGTAGTAGCTGCGCTCGAACTGAAAGCCCAAGTCCTCCAACCAGTTGAAGTGGTCGACGCTGCCGTCGCAATAGGCCCGGATCTTGTCCAGTTCGGGCTCGCGGGACACGGCGACGAGGTACTTGTACATCTCGTCGGCACTGTCGTCGTGTCCGGTGGCCTGCTGCACCGCCGTGCCGCCGCCGAGGTAGAAGTGTCCGCCCGCCATCGCCGTCGTGCCACCGGCGGCGGCGGCTCGCTCGAGCACGAGCACCCTGGCGCCCGCCGCGGCCGCGCTGACCGCTGCGCACCCGCCGCCGATGCCGAACCCGATGACGACGACGTCGACGTCGTCGCCCCAGTCCGTCACGGCCGCGGCGTCGACGGTCTCCGGGATCTCAAGGCTCACTGTTGTTCCTGTTTCACGTAGTCGAAGAAGCTCTGAATGTCCGGTGGGACGTAGGCGATCTCGAGGTAGGGCACGCCGGCGTCGGGCGCCGCGACGTACGCGAACTGCATGCCGCCAGGCATGGTGCCGTTCGCGACGATGGTGGCTCCGTCACGCTCGGCGTCCTCGCACATGGCGGTGAACGCGTCCGGGTCGGATGCCGCCGTGCACACGTGGTGCAACCCTGGACCGGACCGGGCGAGGAATTCCGAGTAGACGCTGGTTCCGGAGACCGGCTCGATCAGCTCCAGCTGGGTGTCCCCCGCATACGACAACGAGATGTTCGCGACGAAGTCGGCGGGTTCACCCCGATGGGTGCACGTGTCAGGGCCGAAGTGCACGGCGGGCATCCGTATCCACTTCCTTGCGCCCAGCAGTGCGGTCAGGGCGGTCTCGGTGGCGTCGAGGTCGCGCGTCACCCACGCGATCTGGACAGGTGTCTGGTCAGGCATCGGCTCGAGAATATCCCCGGCGCGGCGAGGAAGCTAGAACGTGTTCTAGTTCATTCCTCGCCGAGGTACGCCTTGAGGCATCGGTCGGCCTGCGCACGCGCCTCCGTGGGATCCTCGCCGAAGGCGACGTGCGCGGTGTACCAGCCTTCGCCGGACAACTTCATGAAGCGGCGACCGTCCTCGGTGGCGGTCCACTGTGGCCCGAACGACGGGTCGATGGATTCGCCGGTGTCGAGGTGTATGGCCAGCCCGAGCAGCATGGAGTCCCAGCCGATGCCGACGGCGCCGGGGCCGAACTGGGGCCAGTTCTCGTCCACGTGGGCGATGTGCTCGATCACCAAGCGCGACCGACCGGGGCCGTCGGCGTGGACGTTGACGTCGATCCAGCTGACGTTGCCGCCGTACTCCCAGGTGGCGGTGAAGTTCTTCGGCGGGTCGCACGTCAGGACCGTTCCGCCCGCCTGGCCTTCCAGTTGGTAGGAGCCGCCGACCAACAGGTCGCCGGAGATCGGCAACAACCACCGGGGAATGCGTTCGATGTTGGTGACCGCATCCCACAGGTCATCCGGGTCGGTGTCGTAGGCCTGACTGATGGTGACGACGTGCGCTTCTCCCGATTCGATCACGCGCTTCCCCAAGGTGCGCCGCACCGCATTGATCTGATGGTCCACGTCGATGTCAGTCATGTTGCCTTCCTTCGTCGTTGTCGACTTCCGCGTGCGACCTCGGTGGCCAACGCGTTCAGATGTGGCGTCCAGAACCGGCGAAAGGTGTCCAGCCATTGGTCGACGTCGCGCAGCGGCTCGCTGTTCACCGCGTACAACCGCCGTTGGCCGTCGGGCCGGACCATCGCGAATCCGTTGTCGCGCAGCACCTTCAGGTGTTGAGACACCGCAGGTTGGGTGATCGCGAACTCCGCCTGGATCGCGGCGCCGATGGTCCCCGCCGACTGTTCGCCGTCGGCCAGCAATTCCAGGATGCGCCGGCGCACCGGATCGCCGAGGACGTCGAACGCGTGCACGTCTTCAAACTATAGTCACTGCTTATATAAGTCAACACTACATCTTGGTCATCCGGTCAGGGTGTCGACGAGCAGGCGGATCTGGGTGTCGAACACCGCCCCGGGATCGGTGAGGGTGTCCGCGCCGTACTGGCCGAACACCTCCAGGCTGACGGCACCGACGAGGCCCGCCCACACGACGAAGCACTTGGCGACCGACGAGTCGTCGCCGGGAAAGTCGAATTCGTCGCGTATCAGGTCGAAATCAGACGACAGCGGCTGTGCCGCAGCAACTTTGGTTTGCGGGATGTCTCCGGCGGCGATGCCGGCGGCGACCGCGTCGAACAATGCGCCAACGACCCGGGTGCCGGGACCGACGGTGAGCTCGCGCGGGGCGCGGTAACCGGGCACCGGGCTGCCGTACAGAAGCGCCCAGCTGGCCGGCCGCTCGTTGGCCCACCCGCGCACGGCGTGGGCCATCTTGAGCAACTGCTCATCCCAAGAGCCCTCGGTTTCCCGGCGCGCACGGTCGACTGCATCGGCCAACTCGGAGTAGGCATCGACCAGGAGCAAGGTGAGCAACTCGTCGCGACTGGCGACATAGCGGTACACCGCCGAGGACACCATGCCCAGGTCACGGGCGATCGCCCGCAGCGACAATCCGGCGGCGCCCTCGGTGACCAGCTGGCGACGACCCAGCTCGATGATCTGACTCTCGATCCGGTCGCGAGTGGCCTGCCGCTTGCCCATGTGCCCAGTGTTGCACGAAACGAGATCACTGCTCTTGAAATTCTCGGCACGACGTGGCAGCCTGAATAGTGAGAGCACCGATCTCGTTTTGAATCGCCTAACGAAGGGAAGCACGATGACCGTGCGTTACGACCAACCGACCTTGCCCGCACAGGCCTTCAACGGCCTCTTCCGCTGGTTCGCCGAGGTCGGCATCAGCATCGCGGGCACCAAGGCGATGCGCGTCCGCGGCCGAAATACCGGCAAACTGCGCGGCGTGGTGATCAACCTGCTGACCGTCGACGGCCGCGACTATCTGGTGTCGCCCCGCGGCAACACGCAGTGGGCGCGCAATGCCAGGGCGGCCGGGACCGTCGAAATGGGTCCGCGGTGGCGCAGCCGCGAGGTCCGGATCACCGAAGTCGCCGACGACGCCAAGCCAGACCTGCTCAAGCGGTATCTCGACCGCTGGTTCTGGGAGGTCAAGGGCCATGTCGGCGGTCTGACCCCGGAATCGACCGACGAGCAGCTTCGCGCCACCGCGCCCTCGATTCCGGTGTTCGAACTTTTCCCTCGCTAGCGAGCTGCCGTCACGAGCCGTCACGAAGCATGCGTGCGATGGTGTCGGCGGTGGCCTTGGTCATGTTGCCCGACAACTGGATTGACTGCCCGCTGATCGGCTGGTCGATCGCAGGAGCGGCGAGCACCACCCCGTCCCTGACGAACGCCAGCTGCTTGCCGATGTTGGCGGCGGTGTAGCTCGTGAAGGCCGCACTGGAACCGGCGTCCATGGCGATCTGGACGGTGTAGAACTCCGACATCGGCAACTTCGCCGACGACGCACCAGTCAGGTTCAGCTGCAAGGCAACCGGGCCGAGGTCGTAGCGGGCAGCGTTGTCGAGATCGCACACCTGCGCGGGCTGCTCGGGGGGTGGCGGCGGCGGCACCGGCAGGCACTCCCCGGGCTTGGACACCAGCGCCTTAAAGACGGGTCGCACCGAAAGCGGCCGTCCTATCACGGGGGGCGCTGTCGAGGTCGGCGTCGCGGCGGTGCGCGGCGCGCCGGCACCGCTGAAGTCGCCCATCAAGAAGGGCATGATCACCCCGCCGAGCGTCGTCCCCACCAACCCCAGGATGCCGAGCGACGCCAGCACCGCGATCAGGATCCGTTTCCGGGACCACCATCCCGACCTACCCACCATGAAAGTTCCAGACGGGCACGCTAAGCCGGCCTAGGACGGTGCGGTATCCGTGGTGCCCGAAGTCGTCGCGAAGACATCCTCGTGGATCTGTTGATCCGCGGCCTGCCAGGACACCGCGGCGGGGAACTGACCCCACGTGCTGTTGAACATGCCGATGATGACTGCGCGGCCGTCCCCGGTGAGCACATAGACCGGGCCACCCGAATCACCCTTCTGGCTCACCACGCCGTTCGCCATCGTGAACCACCCGTTGTTGACGGCTTCCACCGTGCCACAGCTTTCGCCCGTGACGACACCGAAGTGGCACACCTTCTCGCCCTGTTGCGGTACCACCGTGGGATCGACCACCAGCACCCGCCCGCCGGGCAGGACGTCGTTCAACTCGACGTCCGGCGCAAGCGCGATGGCCTCCCAGTCGGCGATCAGGTGATCCGTCGCGACGGTGGCGCCGTCGGGGGTGTTGTCCCGGTACATCGTCTGTTGGCCGACGACGTTGCCGTCCCTGTCCGCCACCGGTCCGCTGCCCCGGCAGTGGCCCGCGGTGAAGCCCGTCCGTGTCGCGACATCGACGAACCCCAGTGTGCAGACGTTCTTTTCCTGACGGATCTCCATGCCCGGGTAGACCACGACGCCGGGGCCGGCGTGCGCGGTGATCGGCACGACGGCAGGCGCAAACACCATGGTTGCGACCGGCGCAACCATGACTGCGAGTACGCGCAAACACCACCGCCGCAACATGGCCTCCGATCGCTGAAGGTAGGGACGTGCCAGCCTACCCGCAAGCAAAGGCGGCCCGGGCCAAAAGGCCGGGGCCGCCTTATTGCATCCGCTACGGAATCGTCAATACCTGACCGGGATTGATGAGGTCGGGGTTGGAGACGCCGCTGGCATTGGCGATCTCCTGGTACCTGTTGCCGTCGCCGTAGAACTTCTCGGAGATGGCCCACAACGTGTCACCCGAAACCACGGTGTACGTCCGAGGCGCTGGCGGAGGCGGCGGAGGCGGCGGGGCCGGAGCCTCTTCCGCGACGGGCGCGGCCTCTTCGACCGCCGCGGGGGCGACCTCGACCTCGGGCTCGGGGGCTGCCTTCGGTGCCGGCGGCGCCTCGTCGGTGTGGGTGTTGGACGACCACGCGGGGCCGTCGAACCCGTAGAGCACCAGGTTCCGGTCGTCCTGCAGGATCAGCCGAACGTCCTTGGCGCCCTTGGTATCGCTGTGCCAGACGGGCTTGTCCGGCGTGTACAGCACGAAGTTGCCGTCCTCCTGGACCTCGGCCCGCACCACGTCCTGGCCGTTGGTCTCGGTGGACCAGACCGCGGTCTCGCCTGCGTACAGCACCAGGTTGCCGTCGTCCTGCAGGACCACCTCGTACGCCCCGTTGCTCGACGTCAGCTTCCCGCCGACCTCCAGCTTCTCGCCCTTTTGGAGTCTATCTCCCACGATTCCTACCCCTTCCGCTGACTGACACGAGCGACTCTACTGACCACCAAGGGGCTCGGGGGCCGTTCGGCTCCGCCGGAGCGAAACGGTTGGCGAACAATTGCGAACAATTGGTTGCGGTTGCCTGAGAGTCTGCTACGAGTCGAAGCCGAGGCCGAGGGCGTCCAGTGTGCGCAGCAAAGCGTTGCGGCGACCCTCGTCGTGATCGGCGCGATCGAGCGACCATCGCGTGGCCTGGATTCCGATGCTGGCCAACGGCTCAGGCGGAAACGGCAGCGGTCGCTTGCGCACCATCTCGAGCTCGGTACGAGGTGTGTCCACACCCGACAGCAGATCGAGACACACGTCGGCGGCAAACCGAGTGGCCCCTACGCCGAGCCCGGTGAAACCGTTGACGTAGGCGACCCTGCCGTCGCGGGCGAGCCCCCAGTGCGCGCAGAACCGGGTGTTGGTGTCGATCGCGCCCGCCCACCGGTGGCTGAACCGGACGTCGGCGAGCTGGGGGAAGGTGATGAAGAAGTGCTCGGCGAGGCGGCGATACGTCGCGGGCCGGTTCTCGTAGCCGGGGTCGACCTTGCGGCCGTAGTGGTACAGGGCGTCGTATCCGCCCCACACGATGCGGTTGTCCATGGTGAGCCGGTAGTAGTGAAACTGGTTGGCGGAGTCGCCGATTCCCTGTCTGCCCTGCCACCCGATGGAAGCGAGCTGAGTGTCGGTCAGCGGTTCGGTGGCCAGCACGTAGTCGTAGACCGGCACCGTGTACAACCGGTTCCGGCGCAGCAGCGAGGTGAACACGTTGGTCGCCAGTACGGCTTGACGGGCGGTCACGATGGCGCCGCCGGTGTCGACGCGCAGCGCGGCGCCCCGCGAGTCCAGTGACGTCGCCTTGGTGTGCTCGTAGATCCGCACCCCAGCCTCGCGGCACGCGCGGGCGAGTTCGAGCGCGAGCTTGGCCGGGTGCACGATGGCACAGGACCCTGCCTCGAAGAGCCCGGCCAGAAACGTCGGCGAATGAACTGCGGCCTGCACCGCGTCGCGGTCGAGGAAGCTGCCCTCCCCCTCCTCGGCGGCTTCCCTCAACCACTCCACCTGATGCGGTTCCGTCGCCACCGCGAGCATGCCGCTGCGCTGCCATTCCACGTCCAGACCGAGGCGCTCGATCTCGTCCTGCATGCCGTCGAGGTTCTCCAGACCCATCTCGGTCAGCCGGTCGATCTCGTTGGGCCAGCGTGCCTTTCCGTTCGCCAGGCCGTGGGTCAGGCTGGCCTCGACGAACCCGCCGTTGCGACCGGACGCGGCCCATCCGATGCGATCGGCCTCGATGAGGATGATCCGTTGGTCGGGATCGCGCTGCGCGGCGTGCAGCGCGGTCCACAGACCGGTGTAGCCGCCACCCACCACCAGCAGATCGCAGGTGCTCGGGCTGGACAGTCGCGGATACTCCTGGCGCTCCGTATCGAGCCACATCGAACCGAAAGTGCTTGCGGCAAGGGACCGTTCGACGAGCGTCCGGTCCACGTAGCCATCGAAAACCGTATCCACCACTAGCTACTTGGCCGCCGTCATCGTCGCAGGGAGGTCGGGCGCAGCGATTTGGGGCGGCGTCCAGCCCGGCGGCCCGAACAGGTAGCCGAGGCGGTCGCGCCAGCGGCGCGCGTACCGGACGTCACGGGCGATGGCGACGTACTCGTGGGTCTGCAGTTTCCAGACGTTGAAGGTGTCGACCTGCTTGGTCAGCCCGTAGTGCGGCCGTGAGGTTTCCGCGGCGAAGCTGCCGAAGAGTCGGTCCCACAGGATCAGGATCCCGCCGTAGTTCTTGTCGAGGTACTGCTGGTCCATGCCGTGGTGCACCCTGTGGTGCGACGGCGTGTTGAACACGAATTCGATTGGCCGCCAAAGCTTGCCGATCCGCTCGGTGTGGATCCAGAACTGGTAGACGAGGTTGATCGAAAAGCTGGCGAACACCATCCACGGCGGCACGCCGAACAACGGCAACAAGGCCCTGAGAAAGACGTCGCCGCTGATGTTCCACTTCTGCCGCAGTGCGGTGGCGAAGTTGAAGTACTGGCTGGAGTGGTGGGCCTGATGCGTCGCCCAGAACAGGCGGACCCGGTGCGCCATCCGGTGGTAGACGTAGTAGAGCAGGTCGACGCCGAGAATGGCGATCACCCACGCGTACCACTCGGTGGCCGGCAGGTGCCACGGCGCCACGTAGACGTACAGCGCCGCGTATCCGAACAGCGCGATGCCGTTGAGCACACCGCTGGTGCCGATCGACACCAGGCCCATCCAGATGCTGGCCCACGCGTCGGGCTTCAGGTAGGCGCCGGCGGGCGCGCGGTCGGCCTCCGTGTGCCGGAGCTTGCGCGCCGCCGCCCACTCGATGATCAGCAGCACCAGGAAGAACGGCACCGCGAACATCACGGGGTCGTGCATCAACGGCGGCAGCACGTCGGAAAGAATTCCCGAGAAAGCACTTGCCCAGTCCACGTCGACACCTCCGAAGGCAGCGTAGCGCCCGCACTCAGCGGAAACTGAGCACGTCGTCGCCCCAGGCCGCGCGCAGCGTGCGATCGGGATCGTCGACCACCGCGTCGCGCCTGTCGATCACCAGTGTCGCCCGGTCGTCACGCAGGTACGGCCGCCACTTCGGATCGCCGACGAGTCCCCACGGTTCGCCGGTGACCGCGAAGTTCCGCCACCTGGTCCGCATCCGCTCCGAGACCGCGGTGCCCGCCTTGAGCCCGCCGAGCTTGAACGTCGGATCCTTCGGTCCCGCGACGAGGTTGCCCCACACGTAGGGCAGTTCGGTGGCGTGTGCCGCACCGAGACGCAACAGTCGCAGCATCGGCGTCGCCCAATCGAATCGATACACGTGCACCGGGGCGACCGCGGAATGCCCCTCGGCCATCCAGATCGAGGGCATCCGGAAGCCGAGATCGCGGGCCACGCCCATGCCCGGCGTCTTGCCGCGACCTCGGTAGGTGGCGCCCAGTTGCTCCTCGCTGGGCAGTTGCCGTCCGGGTTGTTCGGCGGCGATCTCGGCGAACATCGCCTTGATGGCCTCCGGCGTGATCGGCATCAGCGGTGACTTCATGAACCGGAACAGCGCCGCCTCGTGCTTGTTCGTGCCGATGATCAACGGCACCGGATGGGTGCGGCCTGCCCGCGCCACCGCGATCGGGTAGTCGGGCACCAGATCCCCATCCACGATCGGCGCGAACGCCAAAGTGCCGGGAGTTCGCAACGGCACCTCGTCGAAGACCCGCTTGGACGCGGCCAGCACCGCGGCGGTCGGCGCACTCATCAGTCCGTCGGCGTCGCCTACGCCCAGCGCGGTGAGGAACTGTTCGGCGACCAGCCGCGAGCCGGCCGGCGTCATAGATCGACGTGACCGGGGAGCTCTGCGCGATCGCGGCCGAGAACAGCCCTGCGGCAGCCGGACTGGCGAGCAGCGTCGTGACCATGCCTGCCCCGGCCGACTCGCCGAAGAGAGTCACCCGCCCGGGATCGCCGCCGAACGCGGCCACGTTGTCACGCACCCACTGCAATGCGAACAGCACGTCGCGCAGGCCCAGGTTGGTCTCGAATTTGGCCTTGGTGGTCGAGAACGGCGAGAGGTCGAGGAAGCCCAGCGCGCCCAGCCGGTAGTTCACCGTGACGACCAGGACGTCGCCGCCTTTGGCGAGCGCCCGCCCGTGGTAGAGCGGCTGCGCCGACGACCCCAGGACGTAGGCGCCGCCGTGCACCCAGACCATGACGGGCTTGGCGTCGCCCGCGTCCGTGTCCGACGAGGCCCACACGTTGAGCGTCAGGCAGTCGTCACCCTGGGGAGCGCCGAGGTCGATCGGGATCCGCGGATCGGTGGGTTGCGGACACGCGGGCCCGACGCGGGTGGCGTCGGCCGGCTCGGTCCACTGGACGGGCGGCGGGGCGCCCGCCAACGCAGCTCGCCCACCGGCGGTGTGGCGTAGCGAATCCCCTTCCACACCTTGACCGTTCCGTCGTCGACGCCGCGAACGGGACCGTACGCGGTGTCGACGACGGGGTGATCGCGCAACCCTGCGGAGTCTGTCTCGGCCGTCACTGGCGCTCGCCCTTGGCGGCCGCACGTTCGGCTTCGGAGAAACCATCCACGCGCATTCCGGCAGGCGCCGCACGCAGGCGTGACACGAGGTCGCTGTTGGCGGCGAAGGCGCTGGCGACGCCCGCGCCGGTGGTGGCGTAGGTCATCGACCGGTCGGCGGCGAATCCCAGTTGCTGGCCGATGGCGACGGCATCCATGTTCGCGCCGAGGAAGACGAACTCCCAGGAGTAATCACGCTCCTGGCGCCGGATCACCGAGCTCACCGCATCGTGGGTCCACTCGGTGCTCGAATTCTCGTGGCCGTCGGTCATGACGACGACGATCACCTTTGCGGGCCTGTCGTCTTCCTGGGTCGCAGCCAACGCCGCACCGACGTCGGTGATGAGGCGACCGAGCGAGTCGTACAGGGCGGTGCCGCCGCGGGGCTGCAGATCGAGTCGCGGTACGTCGCCGACCGATTTGTTGGCGTAGACCACCTCGTACTCGGTGTCGAACTGCGCCAGCGTCACGTTGACCTCGCCCGGTTGTTTGCGCTGTTCGGCGATGAACGCGTTGAACCCGCCCTCGGTGTCCGACTTGATCGACTCCATGGATCCCGAGCGGTCGAGCAGAACGGCGATGAGTGCTTTCCTGGGATCCGTCATGGTTCTCCTTTGGGCGGTTGGACTGCATTCGGACTGATCAACCCAGGCTACCGACGACCTCCGACGCCATCGGTTTGCCGAATGCGACTCGACTAGGTTGGTGCGGTGCGCACGTGGATGCTGCTGACCGCGGCCATCGTCACCGAGGTCGCCGCCACCCTTTCCCTGCGGGCATCCCAGGATCACGCCGCGTGGTTGGCGGTCGTCGTCGTCGGCTACGCCGGAGCGTTCGTCCTGCTCGCGCTCGTGCTGCGCGCGGGCCTCGCGGTCGGCGTCGCGTATGGCATCTGGGGTGCCTCGGGTACGGCGCTGACGGCCGTGCTCGCCGCGTTCCTCTTCGGCGACGCATTGACCTGGCCCATTGCCGTCGGCATCGCGTTGATCATCGCGGGGGTGCTGTTCGTCGAATTCGGATCGCATCCGCAGGCGCAGGCCACGGATGCCGCGCCATGACCATGTGGCTCGCCCTGGCCGGCGCGATCGCCGTCGAGGTCTTCGGGACGTTGGGGTTGCGCGCGTCCGACGGTTTCCGGAAGAAGGTGTGGATCGGCCCCGTCGTCCTGGCCTACCTGGCGTCGTTCTACCTGCTGTGGCTCGCGCTGAGGCTCGGGATGCCCATCGGCATTGCGTATGGCGTGTGGACGGCGTGCGGCGTCGCGCTCGTCGCCGTCATCGCGCGTTTCGCCTTCCGCGATCCGCTGACGGTCAAGATGCTCGTCGGCATCGGCTTGATCGTCGCGGGCGTGCTCACGATCGAGCTGGCCGCCGGCGCCGGCCACTGAGCACACCGCCGGCCGCCAGCACCGCGAGCCCGGCGACGGGAACCACCACCAGACCCACCCGCAGGCTGGACGCGTCCGCGATCATCCCCACGATGGGCGGAGACGCCGACGAAACCGACCCGCATCAACCAGGCCACCACCGTCAACCCGTTGCCGTGTCGCAGTCCCGGCAGCAGGTCCGCGGCGTGCATGGCGGCGGGGATCGCGGTCGCAATGCCGATCCCCGCCGCGGCGTAGCCGGCGATGGTGCCGGGCACACTCGGGAAGGCCAGTGCGAGCCCCATCCCTGCGGCGGTGACCAGCTCCGCCGACGCGGACCACCGCGCGCGCGCCGAAGCGGTCGACCAGCCGATCGCCGGCCAATCGGCCGATGAACTGGAAGCCGAGCAACGCGATGTAACCCAGCGCTGCTACGCCACCCACCGCCCCCAGTCCACCGAGATACAGCGTCGCCCAGGAACTTCCGGCGTCCTCGACGACGGCACCCGCGATGGTGATGACCACGAGCAGGAACAGGGCGCCATACACGCGGCATCCCGGTCTGCCGCGAGCAGTCGGCCCCGCGGTGTGATCCTCGGTCGCATCGGGTCCACGCAGCAGGAACGGGTAGGCGATCGCGGCCACGGCGATGAACACCACCGCCGAGACGCCCAAATGCGTTGCGCGCGATAAGTGCAACGTGATCGCCGCAGCACCCATCGCACCACCGAGAAGGGCGCCCGCAGACCAAACCGCGTGTAGCGAATTGATGATGGAACGCCCGTAGACCCGCTGCACGCGCAGACCGTGGGCGTTCTGCGCCACGTCGGTGAGGGCGTCGCACGCACCACCGACGAACAGCGCCGCGGCCAGCAGCAGCGGCGTCGTCGACGAGCCCGCGACGAAGACCAGCACCGCGATCCCGCTGGTGCCTGCCACCGCCATCCGCGCCGACCCGAACCTGCGGAGAACCGCGCCGGCGGCGAGCCCGGCGACCAGCGCCCCGGTGGGGAAGGCCGCGACGACGATGCCGTAAAACGTGTTCGACAGGGCCAGATCGGTCTTGATCCCCGGGAGCCGCGGCACCAGATTCGCGAATATCGCCCCGTTGGTGAGGAACAGAGCGGCCACCGCGATCCTGGCCCGGCGGGTGTGAACCGCCAGTGGGCCGCCAGCCATGGCCCGGACGATACTTGGTCCGGCAAGATTGCCCCCATGACTGAGCTTGCCGCGTCGTTGGTCGAACTGGCGCACCGCTACGGCGTCGCATCCGACTTCGTCGACTGGACGGGCGGCTACCGGACCGTGCCGGAGACGACCCTGGTCGCGGTGCTCGGCGCGCTGGGCGTTGCGGCGGACACCGAAGAGGACAGGGCCGCCGCGATTCTCGACCACGACCGCGCCCACTGGCAGCGCAGCGTGGCGCCGACCATCGTCGCCCGCGCCGACCGTGCGTCGGGGTTCTGGGTGCACGTCACGCACGGCGATCCCGTCGGGGTGTGGATTCGGTTGGAGGACGGCACCGTTCGGACCGGTCTGCGCCAGCTGGAGAACAACCGGCCGCCCTACGAACTCGACGGCCGCTCGATCGGAGAAGCAACCTTCGAACTGCCCTCCGGCCTCCCGCTCGGCTATCACCGGCTACACGTTCGGGCCGGCGGCCAGGAGGCCGACGCCGCGCTCATCGTCTGCCCCGGTGCGGTGGCGCTTCCGCCGAAGCTGGGCGGGCGCAGGAGCTGGGGCCTGGCCACACAGCTGTACAGCGTGCGATCCGAACATTCTTGGGGCATCGGCGACTTGACGGATCTCGCAGACATGGCGGTCTGGTCCGCCAGTCACGGCGCCGGATTCATCCTGGTGAATCCGCTGCAGGCCGCCGCACCGAAGGCGCCGATGGAACCCTCCCCCTATCTGCCGACCTCGCGCCGGTTCATCAACCCGATGTACCTGCGGGTCGAGGCGATCCCCGAGTACGCCTACGCCCGGAATCGTTCGGAGTTCCGCAAGGCGCGGGCCGCCGCGCAGGCACGGGCCAAGGCGTCCGAACTCATCGACCGCGATTCCGCGTGGAAGAGCAAGCGCGCCGCCCTGAAGGCCGTGTACCGGGTGCCGCGCTCGGCAGGTCGCGAGCTCGCCTACGACGCGTACCGCAAGCGCGAAGGCCGGCGCCTCGACGACTTCGCCATCTGGTGTGCCCTCGCCGAGGAATACGGCAACGACTGGCATCGCTGGCGAGAGGACCTGCGGCACCCGGCAGGCGCGGCCGTCGCCGCCTTCGCAGCCAAGCGCGCCAAGGCCGTCGACTTCCACCGATGGCTGCAGTGGCAGCTCGACGACCAGCTGACCGGCGCTCACGCCACCGCGATCCAGTCGGGCATGGCGCTCGGGGTGATGCACGACCTGGCCGTGGGGGTCGACCCGAACGGCGCGGACGCATGGGCGCTGCAGGACGTGCTCGCGCTCGGCGTCAGCGCGGGTGCGCCGCCAGACGAGTTCAACCAGCTCGGCCAGGACTGGTCGCAGCCGCCGTGGCGGCCGGACCAACTGGTGGCGGCGGCCTACGAGCCGTTCCGCGCCTTGGTCAACGCGGTGCTGCGGCACGCGGGCGGGGCCAGGATCGACCACATCATCGGGCTCTTCCGGCTGTGGTGGATCCCCAACGGCGTGTCGCCCACCGAGGGCACCTACGTCCGCTACGACCACGAGGCGATGCTTGGCATCCTGGTGCTCGAAGCACACCGCGCAGGTGCGGTCGTGGTCGGGGAAGACCTCGGCACGGTCGAACCGTGGGCGCGCGACTACCTCCGCGAGCGCGGCCTGTTCGGGACCTCGATCCTGTGGTTCGAGCTGGACCGCGACGGCGACGGCGGGCCACTGCGGGCCGAGCGGTGGCGGGAGTACAGCCTGGCGTCGGTGAACACGCACGACCTGCCACCCACCGCCGGCTACCTGGCAGGCGAGCACGTACGCATTCGCGAGGAACTGGGTCTGTTGACGCGGCCCGCCGACCAGGAACTCGCCGCCGACCGGGCCGAGCAGGCCGCCTGGCTCGCCGAGCTGCGCCGCGTCGGCCTGCTCGGCGAGAACCCCGGCACCGAGGCGATCGTGCTCGCGCTCTACGAGTACCTCGGCCGTACGCCGTCCCGCCTGCTGTCCCTTGCGCTGCCCGACGCCGTCGGTGACGTGCGCACCCAGAACCAGCCGGGCACCGTCGACGAATATCCGAACTGGCGGGTGCCCCTGGCCGGCCCCGACGGCAAGCCCCTGCTGCTCGAGGAGGTGTTCGCCGACCAGCGTGCCGCCACGCTCGCCGACGCCATGCACGATGCGGTAACGGGAGCGGGCGCGTGACCGAAGTTCACTCCGAGGGCCCAACTGCGCTATGTTCGCAGCGGACCGAGACACTCGGAGGTCACGTGAAGAAGCTTGTTGTGCTGGGAGCCGGCGCGTTCGCCGGCCTGTCGGTTGCTGCCTCGATTGGCCTGTTCAGCCCTGCGGTGGCTGATTCGGACCCGGGTGGTAACAATGCAGCAAACGTCATCGGCGAACCGTACGCGCAGGCCCTTCAAATTCTGAAGTCCCAGGGTATGAAGGGCTACTTCGGCGGAGCCGTCGGTAGCGACGTGCCGCAGTCGCAGTGCATCGTCGACCAGCAGAGGACCACCGGCGCCGGCAGGATGTACCTGACCCTGAACTGCACCACGAAAGCGGTGAAGGACGCGGCCGGCAGCAGCACACCCGCAGGTTCTGGGCCTGGCGGCGGCGGACCCCACGTCGGCGGCAACGGGGTCACCACGGTGACGCCGACGCCGGTGGGCCCGCAGCCGGGCATGAACGTCCCCGGCGCCTAGCTGTCGTTCGCTATTCACCCCGTGCCGGCCAGCCCAGCGCGTCGAACACGGCGAGTGGATCCAGGTAGTCCCGCCAGCGGGTGACTTTGCGATCCACGACGGTCAGCACCGAGACGTAGCGGTTCGCATACGGCGCCCCGGTGCCGACGACGCGGCCCTCCGACGCATATTCGAGGACGACAACGCCTGACGTCGTGTCGTGATGAACGGCCAGGTCGTGGCACCGGTCCAGCGAAAGCGTCGTGCCGTAGGGGCGGTAGAGCTCCGCGACGGCGGCGCGGCCTTCGACGTGCCGGGGATAGTCCGGCACGGTGATGACGAAGTCGAAGACGACGTCTTCGGCGAGTAGGTCGAAGAAGTGTCCTCCGTCGACGATGCCGTCGAGTCCCTCCTCGATGATGCGGAAGAACGGCGTCAGGGCGTCGAAGTCCTCGAGATGGTCGATTTGCACGGCTTCCAACCTAGGGTCGAGCACCGACACAACCCGAGAACCCGGTACCGACGTTCCCACCTAAATCCCGTAGACTTCGCCCTGTCACTTCGCCAGGAGGGGGTCCTGAAATGTTGCGACCGCAACGGTTCGAAAACGAGATCGACCCTGGTCCCGTGCAGATCCAGGCGCGCAAGGTGCATTTCGACGTCGACGAAATCCCGGTGCACTGGATCCCGGGCCACCCTGTGGCCTCGCACATGGTCAGCCTGCTGAACATCGTGCTGCCTGCCGCCGAACGCTGGTTCGTGGCGACGTACAACGAGGCTCTGCCACTGGTGCGCGACCCCAAGCTGGCCGAGGACATGCGGGGCTTCATCGGCCAGGAGGCCACCCACGCCGACGTTCACGACAAGGTGTTGCACGAGTACATGCTCACCCGCGGTGTCGATCCGACGCCGATCCTGCGGCAGGTCGAGTACGTCTTCGAGAAGGTACTGGGACCGAGTACCTCCACCGATCCGAAGCGTCGGCTCAACCACCTGTGCGACCGCCTGTGGATCATCGCCGCGATCGAGCACTACACCGCGGTGCTCGGCGACTTCTCGCTGAACTGCGCGTGGGACGACCACGCCGCGAGTCCCACCATGGTCGACCTGTTCCGTTGGCACGGCAGCGAAGAGGTCGAGCACCGCAACGTCGCTCACGACGTGGCGATCTACTTCCACGACAGCTACGTCGATCGCATCCGCGCCATGATGATGGCAGTGGTGATGATGGCCGCGTTCTTCCAGCGCGGGGCGTGGTACATGTCGAAGAACGACCCGACCGTGGACATGAGTTGGCTGAAGACGCAACGCGTTCGGATGCGCGATTCCAAGCTCGGCCTGCTGCCCAGGTACCGAAAGTTGTTCGGCTCCAACACGTTGATGTACTTCCGGCCCGGGTTCTCGCCAGAGGAGATGGGGTCGACGGCGCAGGCGGTCGCCTACCTGGCCAGCTCGCCCGCGGCCCGCGCCGCGCACCTTTGATGGGAGCGTTCGCGCGCCTGAAGAACGCGCCTGCCAGCTGGTCCGGGCGCTTCCGCCATGACCCGATCATCGGATTCGCGGACGTCGCGCTCACCGGGCTCTTGGGATTGTCCGGCGCGATGCGACGCATGGCGCCGGTGCCCGGCGTCGACCGCGGCATCGCGCTGGTGGTCGCCGACCGGCGGGTGGTGGCGCACGATCAGGACGTCATCGCGCTGACGCTCACCGCGCCCGGTGGCGGCAGCCTTCCACGCTGGCATCCCGGCGCGCACATCGACGTTCACCTGCCCAGCGGCCGGGTGCGCCAGTACTCGCTGTGCGGCGACCCCGACGTCACCGACGCCTACCGAATCGCGGTGCGGCGCATACCCAATGGCGGTGGCGGGTCGATCGAGATCCACGACGAGCTGGTCGCAGGCGCAGCCGTCTCCACCCACGGCCCTCGCAACGCGTTCCCACTGGCGGTTCCCGGCTACGGCTCCCCCACCAAGCGGTTCCGGTTCATCGCGGGGGGCATCGGGATCACGCCGATCCTTCCGATGCTGGCTCGGGCGCAGCGACTCGGAGTGGAGTGGTCGATGGTGTACACCGGCCGCAACCTCGACAGCCTGCCGTTCCTCGACGAGCTGGCTCGGTTCGGCGATCGCATCGAGATCCGCACCGATGACGTGGCCGGCCTGCCGTCGGCGGCCGATCTGCTCGGTGACTGTCCCGACGGAACCACGGTGTACGCCTGCGGACCCGCGCTGCTGCTGACCGCACTGCGCACCCGGCTGGTCGACCGCGAGGAGGTGGAGCTGCACTTCGAACGGTTCGCCGCACCGCCGGTGGTCGACGGTCACGAGTTCTCGGTGTCCCTGGCCTCGACGGGTGCGACGATCCGGGTCGGGGCCGACGAGACGATGCTGGCCGCTCTGAACCGGGCTGGCGTGCATGCCCCGTACTCGTGTCAGCAGGGCTTCTGCGGCACGTGCCGGGCCCGCGTGGTCTCCGGTGTCGTGGAGCACCGCGACACGTTGCTCACCGAACCGGAAAGGGACGGTGGGATGATGCTGATCTGCGTCTCGCGCGGATCGGGCGACGACCTCGTCATCGACCTCTGAGCCGCGGACTACTATTCCGGCATGCCGTTGGCCGATGGGACGACCTTCGCCGGCTACACCATCGTGCGGAGGCTGGGCTCGGGCGGCATGGGCGAGGTCTATCTCGCCAGGCACCCCCGACTCCCCCGCCAGGATGCGCTGAAGATCCTCCGCCCCGAGGTGTCCGTCGACGCCGAATACCGCGAGCGGTTCAATCGCGAGGCCGACATCGCGGCCACGCTGTGGCATCCGCATATCGTCGGCGTGCACGACCGCGGCGAGTTCGATCGGCCAACTCTGGATCTCGATGGACTACGTCGACGGCACGGATGCGGGCCGGCTGCTCAGCACGCGGTACCCCAACGGCATGCCGGTCGACGAAGTCGCCGAGATCGTCAACGCAGTCGCCGATGCCCTCGACTACGCACACCAACGCAATCTGCTGCACCGCGACGTCAAACCCGCCAACATCCTCCTGACCAAACCCGAGTCCGGCGAACAGCGAATCATGTTGGCCGACTTCGGGATCGCCCGTTGGGCCGACGACGTGAGCGGATTGACGGCCACGAACATGACGGTGGGCACCGTGTCCTACGCAGCCCCCGAGCAGCTCATGGGCGGCAAGATGGACGGGCGCGCTGACCAGTATGCGTTGGCCGCCACCGCGTTTCACCTGCTGACGGGCTCGCCGCCGTTCCAGCACTCCAACCCCGCCGTCGTGATAAGCCAGCACCTGAGCGCCTCACCGCCGGCCGTCGGTGACCGGCGCCCAGACCTGTCGTCGCTGGATCCCCTGCTCGCCAAGGCGCTGGCGAAGGATCCGGCCGACCGCTTCGAGCGCTGCACCGACTTCGCCCGCGCGCTCGTCCACCGGCTTGGCGACCACCAACCGAGTGAGACCCGCTTGTCATCGGTCGCCCGGGCGGACCCGCCGAAGAAGCGCTCGGCCATGCGGGCGGGTGTCGTCGTGCCCGCGGTGCTGGCGATCCTGTTGGTCGTGGCGATCGGCTTCGCGGTACTCGAGATGACCCGGGCCGACGACGAGCGTGCCGCGCCGCAGGCGACCAAGGCACCGGGGGCATCGACGACGACGTCGGCGACGACTGTGACGTCGGCGACGGCAGCGGTGACGCCGTTGCCGCCTCCCCCGGAGCCGCCACCGTCTCCGTCGACCACGTCTACGGCCGCCCGCCGCGACCTCGACCACCGCCGCCGCATCAGTCGCGGTGATCGGCGCCACCTGTTCGCCGCTGGGCAACACGGCCACCACGGCCAGCGGGGCGACCGCCTACTGTTCGACGCTGCAGAACACCGGCACGTCGATCTGGTCGCTGACCCAGGGCGCGGTGCGCGAGCCCGACGGTGACCACCGAGGCGACCAACGAACCGCTTCCCATCGAGGAGGAATCACCGGTCCGGGTGTGCATGCAGCAGACGGGCCAGAGCTGGCTGCGGTGCCGCGAGGACATCCGGCGAAGCAACGGGCTACGGTGACGGAACAGCCGAAGTTCGCCGTGGTCGCGCCCGTCGCCGCGGGCGTCACCGCCGAGCCGACGTGGATGACGGCCTTCGCCCGCCACGTCGAGGCGTGCGGTTTCGAGTCGATCGTGCTCGTCGAGCACACGGTGCTGATGACCCGCTACTCCAGCGTCTATCCCTACGACGAGTCGGGTCGGGTCGAGTTCGCGGCAGACTGTCCGGTGCCGGATCCCCTTGACTTGCTTGCGTTTCTGGCAGGCCGGACGACGGGTCTCGGCCTGGCCACCGGCATGCTGGTGCTGCCGAATCACCACCCCGTCGTGCTGGCCAAGCGTGTCGCCACGATCGACGCCTTGTCCGGCGGCCGGTTGCGCCTCGGTGTCGGCATGGGCTGGCTGCGCGAGGAGGTCGAGGCGTGCGGCGCACCGTTCGACGAGCGCGGGCGGCGGGCCGACGAGCAGATCGAGGTGATGCGGCTGCTGTGGGAGGACCGGCCCGACGGCGCCAGCCATCGCGGCGAGTTCTTCGAATTCACCGATGCCGCTTGTCATCCCAAACCCGTGCGGCGCATCCCGATCCACATCGGCGGACACAGCAAGGCCGCGGCGCGGCGGGCGGGACGGCTCGGCGACGGCCTTCAACCGTTGGGCGTCGGCGGCATCGAACTGACCGGGCTGATCGCAGTGATGCGCGAGGAGGCGGAGCGGGCGGGCCGTGATCCCGACTCGTTGGAACTGTCCCTCGGTCATCTGGTCACCAAGATCGACGCCGATCGCGCGGGCCGGCTCGCGGCGATGGGCGCCGACCGTGTGGTGCTGGCGATGCCGCCGATCACCGACGTCGACGAGGCGTGCGACCTGCTGTCCGAGTGCGCCCGCCGGCTGGCGCTGGGGACGTGAAGTTGAACGTCGTCGACCGGGCGGCGTTGAGCGACCTGGTCCACGTCTACGCGGCGGCGGTCGACGACCGTCGCTTCGACGAGGTCGTCGAATTATTCACCGACACAGCGGAATTGCGACTGCCCGATCCACCGCGGTCCTTGGAGCCCGTCCGACCACCGGCGTGGGCACGAAGGTGTCCGGGCGGCGATGGCCGCGCTGGCGGCGGTGACGCGCACCGAGCACGCGATCGTCGGCGAGGTGTATGCGGCGGGAACCGAACCCAACTACGCGCTTGGCCGCATCACGTGCATAGCCCATCACTGGACGGTCGTCGACGAGCCAGGCCACCGATCTCGTCTGGCACCTGCGCTACGACGACGAGTACTTGCGGACGAAGTCGGGGTGGCGCATCCACGGCCGCGCGTTGACCATCAACGCGATCGAGACGCGACCGGTCAGGCGTTTGCGAGGTGCGCCACGAGGCGAACGAGCAGCGGGCGCTGACCCTTCAGCAGCTTCGACGCGAGCCTGCGCCACGGAAACCCATGCCACCCGGTCGAGTTCGGGATACTCCCTGATCTGTCCGGAGCCCCTCGGCCACTCCAGCTCGAAGGTGTTGCTCACGCTCTTCGTGACGTCCAGATCGCCGCGCACGGCGAATGCGGTGACGATCTTGCCGCCGGGTTGCTTGACCGGCGCGAGCTCGATGCGAGGTCCGGCGGGCGACGTCGAGGCCGATCTCCTCGCGGAACTCGCGTTGGGCCGCGGCCCACGGGTCCTCGTCGTCGGCGTACTCGCCCTTCGGGATCGACCACGCGCCCTCGTCCTTGCGTGCCCAGAACGGCCCGCCGGGATGCCCGATCAGCACGTCGACAATGCCGTCGGCGACCCGGTACAACAGCACACCCGCGCTCAGTTTCGGCACGACGTCAGCCTAGTCGCCGGCGCGCGGGCGGGCCGTGACCAGCAATGTGTCACCGCCGGCTGTGACACCGTCTGGCCCGATGCGCTCGGCGAGCCTGTCCCGCAATTCGATTGCCTTCGCGGATGGCAGCACCAGGTGGTTGGAGTAGGTGAAGACGAGGTCGAGCCACTGATCGCGTTCGTAGTGTGCCTGCCGCTGATAGGTCCGCTGCCAGACGGTGAATCCCGCCTCTTCGAGCAATTCGTCGACCCGTTTTGCATCGAAGCCCGGTCCGGTGCCCTCGGCCTGCGGCGCGCCGAGCTGCGGTGAACCCGGCGCCAAGTAGTCGCGGTAGATCGCGGCGAAGTCTTCGCGCGACGGGTCGACCGGACGCAGCCGGTTCCAGGCCATGGCCAATCGGCCTCGCGGGGTCAGCAGCCGGCGAACCTTCGGACAGCGCGACCTCCGGGTCCACCCAGTGGAACGACTGGGCGAACAGGACGAGGTCGAATGTCTGCCCGACGGGATCCCACTCCTCGAACTTCGCGACCTGCGTCTGAATCCCCTTCTCGATGGCCACTTCCGCCATCCGTGGATCGGGTTCCAGTGCCAGCACGTCGACCCCGCGGTCGGTCAGCTGCCCTGAGGAGATTCCCGTGCCCGCGCCCACGTCGAGTGCGCGTTCGACGCCGGGCGCGACCAGCTCGTCGATCAGCTGGGCCGGGTAGCGCGGCCGGTGCTTCTCGTAGGCGCGCGCCACGGCGCCGAACGAGTGAGCGCGGTCGCGTTGATGATGAAGTCCGTGGGATGAAGTCATCGGCGAAAGGTCTCCTCCTCGAACTCAGCTGGCCGTGTACTGAATCATCGGCTCGGAGAACACCTCTCCGTCGGGCGTGACGATGGTCAGGGCGGTGGATCCGACCTCGTAGCGAGTGCCGTCGGCGGGGTTGACGACGTTGAACCCGCCCGCCGAGGGTACGGCGTGGTCGAGTTCGATCACAGCCCCGTCCTTCAGACGGTCGCCCCGGTAGTAGTACGCGTCCGGACCGTACTGGCAGACGACCACCGCGGACGCCGCAGTGAGGCCGAGTGCGACCGGCCGCTGACCCGGTGCACACCGCGCGCCAGGGTGATCGACGAAGCCGAGTTGGTCGGTACCGGGCAGGCTGATCGGCGGGGGCAGGGTCGTCGAGGCGGCGGTCGCCGTGGCCATCGTCCTGGTGGTCTCGGGTGGGGAGTTCGTGGTCGGCACGCGGGTCATCGTGCCCGACGTCGGCGTCGCCGCCGTCGTGCGATCACCGCCGAAGGCCAACCACAGTCCGCCGACCGCCGCCGCAGCCAACACGACCACCGCGACGGTGATGCCGATCACCGCTCCACGTCCGAGACCCGAACGGGCAGAACCGGTTTCGGCCGGACGCGGCGGCGTGTCGACGGTCGTCGCCGCGGCCGACGCGGCGCGCGCCAGCTCCCCTGCTGACGGGCAGCGGGTGGCCGGGTCCTTGGCCATACCCCAGAGGATCACCGCGTCGAAGGACTGATGGAGCCGTGGGTGCGTGAGGCTCGGCCGTGGCGGCGGCGACAGCAGGTGTGCGCTCATCAGGCTTGGCAGATCACCGGTCGGGTACGGCGGTTGCCCGGTGAGACATTCGAACAGTACGCACGCCAGCGAGTAGACGTCGGCGGGCGGGCCAACTGGGCCACCGGAGAACCGCTCGGGAGCCATGTACGCACAGGATCCGATCGCCGAACCCGCGCTCGTCAGGCCGGTGTCCCCGCCAGAATGCGCGATGCCGAAGTCCACCAGGTAGACGAAGTCGTCGGGAGTCAGCAGCAGGTTTTCCGGCTTGACGTCGCGGTGTGTCAGCCCGCTGGCGTGCGCGGCGTCGAGCGCTGCGGCGACCTGCGTGATGATCGCCGTGGCCCGCGTCGGATGCATCGGACCGTTGCGGGCCAGCACCGCCTTGAGGCTGGCGCCTTCGACCAGTCGCATGTCGATGTACAGCATTCCGTCGATCTCGCCGAAGTCGTGCACGGGCACGATGTGCGGTTCATGCAGGCGTGCCGCGGTGCGGGACTCGCGCCGGAACCGCTCTTGGAAGCTCGGGTCGACCGCCAACTCGGGGCGCAGCAGCTTGAGCGCGACCATGCGGTCCTTGACCGTGTCGTACGCCTGGTATACCTCGCCCATGCCGCCAGCCCCGATGAGCGACCGCAGCTCGTACGGGCCGAACTTCTGGCCGACGCGTGGACCAGTCATCCGGCAACGGGATCAGGCATCGGACGAGCCTAGCAAGGTGCGCTAGAAGGGCGGTGGGTCTGAATCGTGGGCATGGGCCGGCGGTCGGGCCTTGATCGGGTATCGGCACCGGGCTTGCTGGTTTGCGCGTCGTTCGGCTGCGACACGGGAGGCGTGGTCTTCGACGCGGGTGCGACGACGCCGCGGCATCATGGCCGTGCGCTGGTTCGATGCCTGCGGTCGCGGGGCCGGTTCCGGCAGCGGGCCGGTGGGCAGGCACAGGCTGGGGAACAACGATGCGCTGCCGGCGGTGGTGACGTACTTCTGCCCGGCCGGGGAGGTCCAGATGACGGTGCCGTCGCGGAGTTGCTCGTCATGCCAACCCCAGAACGTCTTCAGCAGATGATGCAAACGGCACAGGCACTTCAGGTTCGACGCACATGTCGGGCCGCCGTCGCCGTGCGGGATGGTGTGGTCGATGTCGCAGCCGACCGCGGGCTTGTCACAGCCCGGCGCCCGGCAGGTCAGGTCCCGGCTGCGCACGAAGTCGGCCAGTGCCTGCGAGGGCACGTAGCCGTTCTCCGGCGGGGCGTCGGCGGGGTGAATCAACGGCCGCAGCTTCGCGTTGGCCGCCAACTTGGCCACCAGCTCGGGCGGGATCAGCACCCCATTGCCCATGTCGAGTCCGGGGGCGTCACCGCGCCCTTCGACGGTGGCCTGCTCGGCGAGGACGTGGATGACCACCGGGGAGGCGCCCAGGACGGCGGCCGGGGCAGGGCACTCACGACGGCCGCACTGGCACGTCATGCGGTCAGCACCGGCGACCAACGCCAGCACCGCGTCCGCGCGGCGTTGATCGACGGTGCGCGGATCGGACTCGCACACCGTGCGCGCCAGTGCCGACAGTCGCTCGTCCAAGGCGTGCGCGGTGCTGCCGAACGTCGTGGCGATGATGTCGGCCAGTCCGTCAGGACGATGCCCGATCCACACCGCCCGTTCGGCGGCGGCCTCGCGACGCCTGCGCACCGCGTCGCGGTCGACCCGCGCCACCACCCTGTCGATCGCCGTCTCCAGCCGGCCCCGGGTCAACGCCGTCCAGGACCCCACCTCGACTGACAGTTCGGCGTCGACGAAGGTCAGCACCAACTCATCGGTGATCAGCTCGGTGCGAAACACCAGTGTCTCGAACATCCGCAGATCGATGTCGCCGGCGCGGAACACCGCGGCCACCCGCGGCAGGCGTTCCCGCATCGCGCGGGCGAGCCGCAACTGACCGCGCGCAGCAGACTGGGACAACCGCAGCTCCGCAGCCACCTCAGAGGCGACCACGTCGGTGGTGTCAACCGCCCAGTCGGCGTGCTCGCCGAACTCGTCCATCCGCAGGGCGAACAACTCAGCGATCGCGTCCAACCGGGCCGCCGCCTCCCGCGCCTCACCTCGCCCCGCCGCCCCGATCCGCACCAGCACCGCACGCGTGCGGTTGGTATGCGCCGGCGCGCACTTGGCGAACGACCGAGCAAGCCTGGCGGCAGCCCCAGCCCCAATCACGGGTTCGCTCATACGTTCGATACTGCCACGACCCTACGACAAGTTCAGTTCGTGCCCTGCAGCGCCTGCTGACCGAACTGGTTGATACCCAGCGAGCCGTCGGGCAGCACGAGTTCCCCGGACTCGATGCGGTTGCGCAGATAGGCGAACGTCTGCGCGGTCTGTGCGAACAGGTGCTCCCCCGCCCGCAGCGCCGGCTTCGACGTGCCGTCATCAGCGACGAACTGCGGCAACGGCTTCACCTCGGTGTCGTAGTCCACGTTGAAGAAGAGCGGGAACGAATAGCGCTCCTCGCGGACCTTGCGGACCCGGTGACTCGTCGCCACGAACGCGCCGTTGGTCCACAACTCCAGCATGTCGCCGATGTTGACCACGAAGGTGTCGGGCACCGGCGGGACGTCGATCCATTCACCCGCACCGTTGAGCACCTCGAGCCCTGGCGCGGTCGGCTTCAGCAGGGTGAAGCACTCGTAGTCGGTGTGCGCCCCGATTCCCAGCACGTCCTCGGCGTGCGGGTCGTACGGGTAGTACACCAGCCGCAGCTGACTCGGCGTCTTGGTGGCGTGCCTGGTGAACGTGTCGGGATCCTCGCCGAGCGCCACCGCGAATGCCCAGAGCAGCTCCTGGCCCAGGTCGAGGACCGCGTGGTAGTAGGCGGTCACCGCCTCGGCGAACCCGTCAACCGCAGGCCAGACATTGGGGCCGAGCATCGGGTTGCCCGCCAGATGGTCGGGGTCGTCGGCAGGCAGGTCGAGCGCGGTGTCGAAGGCCTCCTTCATGTCGGGCGTGCCGGTTTCAACGCCCTCCTCGCCGACGGGTACGTACCCGCGGTGGCACGTCGACAACCCGATGTAGCTCTTCATCTTCTCTTCGACCGGCAGCGCGAAGAACGTCTTTGTTGCCGCCAGCATTCGAGCGAACAACGCATCGTCGATGCCGGTACCGCTGACATAGAGGAAGCCGACCTCGCGCGCGGCCTTGCCGACGGCGGCGGCTACCCGTTCGCGCTCGGCCCGATCCGCCGATCGCAGCCCGGAGACGTCCACGATCGGAATCGAGGTGAAAGAGGTTGCGCCTGTCACAGTTCGGTATTCCCTTCGCTCTGCACTATCGTCCACCGCGCGCCGTCGGCGTGGAGTTCACCATCGGAAAGCTTGGGGGCCAACGCATCCCATTCGGCGTCCCCGACGACAGCGATCGTGACCGCCGTCGAACACAGCCAGCCGAACGCCGTACCGACCCGCATCAGCAGGGCGTCGCCCACGTCGGCCGACCGCAACGTCAGCGCCCAGCGCGGCGATGCGCGGACCGTCGTCGCGCACCCAGTGCTCGACGTAGTCGGCGTGCACACCCGTCTCCACCAGAGTGCCGCCATCCCAGTGCATCGCACCCTCGTCGGGGAACGGACCTGGTGGCTCGAGATCGACCATGCGCTGCCATTCGAACACGTCGCCACGCTGGCCCAGTGTGCCGCCGAACCCGCGCGAATCGATGTAGACGGAATCCCCCTGCAGCCAGCGCACGTCGCCGCCAGCTATGCGTGAGCCGTCCGCCTCGATGAGCAGCGTGCGCCGCCACAGGCCGGCGCACGAGGACATCAGCACGGCGCTCATTCCTCGACTCCCGCTCGCCTTCGGGCGCTCATGCGGACTCCTGCCAGCGTGACCGCAGGGCCTGCCACCCTTCGGCGGTGGGGGTTCCGAATGCGCGCAGGCGTGCGATCCCGCCATCGGGATACGCCTGCAACCGCAGAGCGGTGATGCCCGTCGAGTTCACGGTGAACGTCTGGCGGGCGTCGGCGGCGATCGCAGTTCGCGGCAGAACAGGCACGTCGAAAGTCACTAGGGCCCAGCCATTTTCGTCGTCGGGTTGCGTTCTACTGCCCAGCACCGACACCTCCGGCGTTGCGTTGAAGACGAAGTAGGACGTGTCGATCTCGAGCCTGCGCAGGTCGGTCCCGCCCGCGAAGGAGATCATCACCGCGTCGTGACTGTCAGGGCCGACGTCGCGCCGCCGCCTGGCCTCCCAGCCGTCGCCCATGTTGCGCGGCCGGTTCGGTGCAATCAGCGACCAGGCGTTGGAGTAGAAGTCGTCGCTGGACCACTCCACCCGGCCACCCTGCTCGACCCCGGATACCTCGACCGTGACGTCGGCCCACGAGTCCGGGTCCGGCACGACGTCCCCGTAGACCCGCAGTCGCGCGACGCCGCCGTCGGACTCCAGAACCAGGCGTACATGCGTGTAGCGATGTGAATCGTCGATGCCGAACAGATTGTGCGAATCTGGTTCCAGCGCAGTGGATTCGACGACGGTCCGCCAGCGGGCCCGTGGATCGGTGGGATCGTCGAGCAGGCCAAGCACGCACGCGTCGATCCGGCACCCACTGGGGTGGTTGCCGGTGAAGAACCGGGTGTCGACGTCCACCGCGCGCAGCCTGCCCGGCGCCCCGAGTCGCACGATCGCCCAGTCTCCGTCGGGCCCCGCGTGCCTGCGGGTCTCCCAGCCGTCCACCACTTCGCCGCGCTGGTCGTAGGTCCCTGGCACGAACGCGGGTGTCGGCCGGGTCGATCAGGCGCTCCTTGAAGCCGAACGATTCGTCGCTGGCAGCCAGCACACTGCCACCCAGAGCTCGCGATGCCAGGTCGACGCCCAGTGTCGGCTCGAGGCCGCTCACGGGGTCAACCCCAGCGCGGTCGAGATCGGCCAGTGCCAGCGCGGATTCGGCGGACCCCCCGACGTATTGGGGTTGGGGACCAGGATCCTCATGCCGGTTGCCGCACCTGCTCGTGGTCGAACACGATTCGTCCGGCCAGCCAGGTCTGACGCACCACACCGCGCAGCGCGATCCCTGCATACGGCGTCACCGCATGCCGATGGGCCAGAGCGTCGGCACGCATCCCAACCTCGATGCGGCGGGCCACGTGGGTGGCGGCGGCGAATCCGGGCCGCAGCACCACCTCTGTCACGTAGCGTCGTCCCGGGGCCCAAGGGGCCCGAACCGGTCGTGGAAGTGCTTGGTGAGTTCGGGCCAGACGTGCGGATCGTGCCCGGGAATCAGCTGGTAACCCTTCTGCGTCGCAAGCCGTTTGAGCTTGCGGATCGGTTCGATGGTCTCTTCGGGCGCCACCCCGATGAAGCCCCCGATCGCCAGCTCGTGCTCGATGTTCTCGGTCAGGTCAGCGGCGTCGAACGCGAACACGAAGCCGTCGCCGCCCACCGACTCGTCCAGTTCGACCACGAAACTCTGATGGCCGGGGGTATGCCCGTAGGTGGGCACCGCCGTGATGCCGGGTGCGATCTCGGAGTCGCCGTCGGCGAGTCGCCAGTCGATGCTCGGGTCGTCGAAGTCGATCCGAGCGATCGCGTGCTTCTCCGGCTCGGGGTGATTGGACAGCCCGTACTCCAGTTCCCTGCGCTGGGCGTGCACCGGAACCTTGCCCGCGAACAGCTTCAGTCCGCCCGAGTGGTCGTGGTGTAGATGGCTGACCGCGACGGTGTGGATGTCGTCGATGTCGACGCCGATGTCGACCAGCGATTGTTCAATCGGCTCACCAGGTCCCGGCAGTACCGGGATGTACTCGACGCTCGGAAAGAACCGGCGGTACAGCGCGGGATCCCGGATCAGCGCGGTGTTGAACCCGGTGTCCAGCAGCACCCAGCCGCCGTTGGTCTGCAGGAGCACCCCTGGCACCGGCTCCCGCATCCGCTCTTCGGGAGGAGCGCCGTAGACCGATACGGACTTCGGCAGCTCCTCCCAGCCGAGTGTCAGCAGAATGATCCGCCGAACCTTTTCTGCCATCAGCCCACCGAAAGCGCTGCGATGCGCAGCGAGTTCGGGTTGGACACCGCGTGCGCCTGTTCGACACCCTTCAGCCACGGCTGGGCCACCACGAAGTCGTCGATGTCGGCGACGTTCAGCCAGCATCCCGTCTGTTCGGCGGCCGCACCGGCATCCGAATACGGTTGCGGCTGGCCGTTCGGCAGCCCCTGGGCCAGCGCAGCACTCACCCGCGGGTCCGAGCAGCCCAGGTAGTTGATCCCGCCGTCCTTGTCCCACGAGATGTGGCCCCACGTGTAGGGCGACGGCGCGTCGGGCCACACGGTATTGAGGAGGATCTCGGGAGCCGCCTGCATATCGGTGCCGATCCAGCCGTAGATCTCCGAAGTCGGATAGCCCTGCACCTTCGCCGTGAGTCCGGCCGCCGCCAGCTGAGTCTGGACGATGTTGCTCACCAGCTGCATGTCGGGATTGCTGGTGTCGTACCCGATGGTGATCGACTTCTGATCGGCGGGCAGGCCCGCTGCGATCTTGGTCAGCGCCGAGGCATCGTGTGTCAGCGTCTGTTTCCCGAAGTCCGCTGCGAGCGTGTAAGGCGGGTACATCTGCGCGCCGATCTTGCCCCGGCCGAAGAACGTCTGCTTGACGACCTGGTCGACGTCCATGGCAGCTATCGCCGCGGTCCTGGTGGCCGGGTCCTTCATGATGCCCTTGTTCGGATTGACGTACAGGAACGCCGACATCATCGTCGGCAGCGAGTAGTGCGAGTACTTCGGGTTGTTCAGGTACTGCTCGACAGCCGACGACGGCAGGTCATGCAGGATCGCGGAGAGCTGGCCGTTGTTGAACTGGAGTTGTTGCGCAGACGAGTCGGTGATGACCGGCATCTCTACCTTCTCGAAGTACGGCTTCGGACCCCAGTAGTCGGGGAACGACGCCATCCCGTAGTGCGAACCGACCTGCGCATCGGTCAGGGTGTACGGACCGGTGCCGAGGTCGTGAGTCGTGAGGTAGTTCTGCGCAAAGTCCGAGCCTCCGTTCTTCTGCAATCCGGTCGGGCTCATCATGCGCGGACCGTAGGCGGACCCGAGGTAGTCGAGGAACTCGGAGTTGGGTGTCTTCAGCGTGATCGTGACGCCGTAATCGCCCTGCGTCGTAATGGAATCGATGTTCTTGACCATGTACGCCGGTCCGCCGTTGACGGCGAGCCTGCGGTCGAACGACGCCTTGACGGCGTCGGACTTGAATGGTGTCCCGTCGTGGAACTTGACGCCCTCACGAAGCTTGAACGTGAAGACCTTGTTGTCCGGCGACGCGGTGTACTCGGTGGCCAGTAGCGGCTCCAGCTCCGCCTTGGGCTGACCGCCCTTGAACTGCAGGAGGCCCTCGTAGAGGTTGGTCGTCAGCAGCAATCCCTGCCCGGCGTAATAGATGTCCGGGTCCGGCGGCTGGCCGGGATCCTGGAGGAACGACAGGTGCAGCACCTTGTCGGTCGGTGCCGCGTTCGGCGTGCTGTTGCCCGAATCCGAACCGCCGCAAGACGAGAGGGCCAGCATCGCGGCGGCGCCCGCCGCCACTATGCCGAGTAGACGTTTTCTCATCGTGCTGCTCCTTCGAGGACGGGTTGATCGAGTTGGGCAAGTTGGGCGAATGCGGTGAGGATCTCGTCGGTGGTGCGCATGGCGCCGGTTTGCAGGTACTCCATGGCGGCCAGCGCCGCGTCGTGGAGGTATTGCGAGGAGCCGCCGACACAGTCGGTGACGACCCTGACGTAGTAGTCGCGTTGGTGCGCGTCGGCGAACGTGTAGTGCACGCAGACGTCGGTCAGGCCACCGACCAGGATCAGCGTCGAGGCGTGCAGACCGCGCAGCACGATCTCGAATTCGGTTCCGATGAAACCGGAGTAGCGACGTTTGACGATGTGGAACTCGCCGGGCTCCGGCAGGAGATCCGGATGCAGGTCGGTGCCCCTGCGTCCCTCCACACAGTGCACACCCTCGGTGCCGTCGAGTTCGCGTCCGAAGTCGACACCGCTGGGCCGGTGCACCTCCTGGAAGAACACGACGGGAACGCCGGCGGTGCGGGCCGCGGCTAGGAGGCGCCGTGCTCTGGCGATCCGGTCGGCGTATCCCGGCATGTGCGCGATGCCGACCTCCTCGGCCGGCATGTCGCCGCTCTCCTGCATGTCCACCACGACAAGCACCGGGTTCCCCACGATGAGTGGCTGTTCGGGCACCTAACCTCCTCCTACCGCTATTCGTGGATCGGCCGCGGCCTGCAACAGGTCGACCGCTGTATTGATGGCGACGTAGAGCACGCCCAGCATCAGCGTGACGCCGGCGATCGCGGGAAAGTCGGCCACGGGAATGCTCTGCGCGATGTACTGACCGATGCCCGGCCAACCGAACACCTGCTCCACGACGAGCACGCCGGAGAACATCAGACCGACCTGCAACCCGGTCATCGACAACGCGCTGCCCACGCAGTTGCGTAACACGTGCCCCACCATGATTCGACTCTCGGAAAGCCCCTTCGCCCTTGCCGTTCGGGCGTAGTCGCTGTCTGCGTCGGTAACGAGGCTGGAACGCAACACTCGCCCGATGGCGACGGCAGGACCGAGGGCGATCACGGTGGCGGGCAGAATCAGGTGGTGCAGCGCATCGGCCACGACGTCGAAGCGGCCGTGCAACAGGCCGTCGACGGTCAGCATGCCGGTGGGGCCAGTGGGCGGGTTGGGTATGTCGATCCGCCCGTTGGCCGGCACCCAGCCGAGTTTCTGGTAGAAGAGGATCAGGCCGAGGATTCCGAGAAGGAACATGGGCGCCGCGGCGCCGGTGAACAGGACTGCGCGCAGCGCTCCCGAACCCCGCCAGTTCAGCGTGGTCCCGAAGGCGAGAAGCGCCGCGAGGATCAGGGCAAGCGCGATTCCGTACAACGCCAATTCGAGGGTCGCCGGAAAGAAGCTGCCCAGGTCACTGCTCACCGGATGCCGGGTGCGAAACGACGTGCCCAGGTCTCCGTGAACGGCCGCGGTCAGATAACGCCAGAACTGGTTCAACATCGGCTGATCCAGTCCGAGCACGTGTCGGCGGGCTGCCACCGCCTCGCCCGATGCGTTCGCGCCGAGTTGGGCCTTCACGGGATCCATCGGCGAAATGTGTTGCAGCACGAACATCACGGCGGTCAGGGATATCAGGATCACCACGGTGGCGGCGATGCGCGATAGTACGAAGCCCTTCATTGCGTCCCCTAACTCGTCTTCATCAGGTTGCGCAAGCCATCACCCGCGATATTGGCGATCAGGGCGAGGACGAGCACGCCAAGACCGGGCATCACGGGGACCCACCACTGCTGCAGGAAGTACGTCAGGTTGCGCGCCGTGTCGGCGCCGAGTTCCGGCGCCGGCGCGGATTGCCCGAGACCGAGGAACGACAACGATGCCAGGGTCAGGATCAAGGTCCCGATGTCGAGGCTCGCCGCCACCAGCGCGTTGGGCACCGCGCCGGGCAGTAGATGGCGTGCGGCGAGCCGAATCCTGCCGACTCCGGCCAATTTTGCCGCCTCGATGTGCGGACGCGCGGCGAGTCGGGCCACCTCACCACGCACCAGCCGCGCGTAGAACGGCCACCAGACGATGGACACGGCGACCAGCGTGTGCACGAACCCGGGTCCCATCGCGGCGACCACCGCGATCGCCAGCACGGGTGCGGGCAGTGATAGGAATCCATCGGTGATCCGCATCAGCATCGAGTCGACCCAACCACCCGTGGCACCCGCGATCAGACCGATCAGCCCGCCGAAGAGCAGTCCGACGGCGACGACGACCAGGGCGGCGAACCAACTCGACTGCACCCCGTAGAGCACGCGGGACAGGATGTCGCGGCCGATGCTGTCGCTACCGAGCAGAAAGCCGTGCTTCCCCGGCGCCTGCAACGGCATGCCGACCGGCACCAGCGGATCGTGTGGTGCGATCAGCGGAACCGCGACCGCGACAACCGTCACCACCAGCATCAAGCTGACTGCGATCCAATTGGCAAGGCCGGCAGGCGACTTCGGCAGCGAGAACGGGCGTTCGCGGCCGCGCATCCACGCGCGTCCGCCCGGGATCGCGATCGCCATCAGCTGGCCTGCCGTTCGAGGCACGCCACCTGGTGCGGGCTCCCTGGGGTGCCCTCCAACCTGACGTCGAGTTGCTCGTCGCCGCACGTGTCGATCGCGATCGGGCACCGCGGATGGAATGCGCAGCCAGTCGGCGGTGACAGCGGGCTGGCGGGTTCGCCTGCCAATACCCGTGATTCGCGGTCAAGATCGGGGATGGAGTCGACCAGCGCCTGAGTGTACGGGTGAGTGGGCCGGTTGATGACGTCGTCGGCGGGGCCGATCTCGACGATCCGGCCCAGGTACATCACGGCGATCCGGTCGGCGACTACGCGGGCCACCGACAGGTCGTGGGTGACGAAGACGACCGACATGTCCAGGCTGCGACGCAGGTCGCCGATCAGGTTCAGCACCGATGCCGCCAGTGACACGTCGAGAGCACTGGTGGGTTCGTCGCACAGCAGCACCGACGGCGGGACGACGGTCGCGCGGGCCAGCGAGACCCGTTGCCGCTGACCCCCGGAGAGCTGGCCGGCGCGCGACTTTGCGATCTCCAGCGGGAGGCCGACGCGGTCGAGCACTTCGGCGACGGCTTCCTTGCGCTGCGCCCGCGATGACTTCGTGCCGCGTAGCCGTTCGGAGATCAGCTCACCGACCGAAAGCCAGGGCGTCAGCGACGCACCAGCGTCCTGGAAGACCATCTGGGGACGTTCTCCGGCCTCAAGCCGAACCGTGCCGGTGGTCGCCTTCTCCAGGCCGGCGATGACACGCAGCAGGGTCGACTTTCCCGAACCGCTCTCCCCGACCAGTGCCACGGATTCGCCGTGTCCCACCGTCAGCGAAATGCCGCGCAGCGCATGCAGTTTCCCGTCGTTGTCGGCCGAGCGATCGAGGATTCGCCGCTTGACCGTGAAGGTCTTGGTGACGTCGCGGACCACGACCGCCGGCGGCACGTCCTCGTCCGGTCCGGACGGTTCGAAGATCTCGCCGGCATTCGTCGAATCGCCGCCGAATTGCTCGATGATCTCGTCGAACGGGAGCACGCATGCGCTGACCCGGCCCGGGGCGACCCCGACGGGCTCGGGCGGCGTCGTGGTGCAGAGGTCTGTCGAAAGCACACATCTGGGCGCGAACGCGCACCCGGACAGCGGCGTGACCGCGCTGGGCACGGAGCCCGCCAGTGCGGCAAGTCGCTGATCTCTTGCCGTGTCGAGGGTGAGGCGGGAGCGCAGCAGGCCGTGGGTGTACGGGTGGGCAGGCCGGTCGAGCACCTCGCGTGTCGGGCCGATCTCCGCGATGCGACCGGCGTACAGCACGGCGATGCGGTCCGAGATCTGCGCCGCGACACCGAGATCGTGCGTGATGAACACGATGCTGCAACCGATCTCGTCGCGCAGGCTCTGCAACAGGCGAAGCACCTGCGCCTGGACCGTCACGTCGAGTGCGGTGGTGGGCTCGTCGGCGACGATCAGGTCGGGGTCACCGGCGATGGCGATGGCGATCATCACGCGCTGCCGCAGGCCGCCGGAGAGTTCGTGGGGGAAGGCGCGCATCCGGCGCTTGGGTTCGGGGATCCCGACCGCGGTCAAGAGCCGCAACGCCTCGTCGTCGCTGCCGGCCGCTTCGGCGACCTGCTTGCCGATGCGCATCGTCGGGTTCAGTGAGGTCATCGGATCCTGGAAGACTGCGCCCAGGTCCAGCCGGCGGACCTTGCGCAGGGCCTTGGGCGCACCCTCGACCATGTCGGCTCCCGCGACTTGCACGGTGCCGGTGGTTCTTGCGTGGTCCGGCAACAACGCGAGCATGCTGAACCCGAGAACGCTCTTGCCAGAACCCGATTCGCCGACCAGGCCAAGGATTTCACCCTTCGCGATGCTCAGCGATACGCCGCGGAGGGCGTGCACGTCGTTGCCGTTGCGACGGAACGTGACGTGCAGGTCGCGGACGTCGGCGACCGGATCGGTGATCGGGGGCACAGCCGCGGGCTGCACACCGACCTCGGGGTCATTCCCCGTCGCTTCGCTCGCCCCCGCGACATTGCCCGTCGCTCCGCTCGCCTCGGAGATCGCGGTTCCCAATTAGCGCTCCTACTGCTCGGACGTCGTTGACTGACACCTGGGCGTGGTGCGACTGCGGACCACTCGCCTGTCACTTGACAGTTTTCACATTCATCAGCGGTGTTGGGTGTCGGTGGCGTAACCAAAATCGTGCGCAAGTAACCGATGCGTGTCGTCCGTTTCTATCGTGTGACAGAAACATGTGAACCCCCATTTCAGGGGCCGGGTGAGTCACGATGGGGCCATGCCCGTCGCTCGTGCCGGCCGCCCTCGCCTGACGTCGCAGCGACGGCCAGGTACCACGGCGCGTGACGAGATCCTGGACGCCGCCGGTGAGCTGTTCACGACGACGGGGTACACCGGCACGTCAACCAGAACCATCGCCGAAGCCGTCGGCATCCGCCAGGCGTCGCTCTACCACTACTTCAACACCAAGGACGACATCCTCTGCGCGCTGCTCAGTCAAACCGTCACTCCCACTCTGTCGTTCATTCTCAGCCTGACGAGTGCCGACCCGGCCCTGAGCGCCGCCGAACACCTGCACGCACTGGCCGCCTTCGACGGCAACCAACTGCTCAACGGCCGGTGGAACCTGGGCGCGCTGTACCTTCAGCCCGAGCTGCAGGTGGCGCGTCTCGAGCCGTTCTGGTCGGACCGCGAGCGACTGCGACTGCACTACCTGACGTTGAGCACGGCCGTCGCGACCGAGACCGGTGTCGGCGAGGTGGCCGCCGAACTGCCGTTCCGGCTCGTCGAGTCGTTGGTGAGCATGTGGTCCGACCGCAGCCGCGGTGACCGGACCGCGTTGCCCATGCACGTGGCCGACGCGTGCATGCGGGTGCTCGGCTTGCCCGACGCGGTCATGGCAACGCTGCGCGTGTCCACCGGCCGTGAGCTGTCCAGGTACGAATTGGGACACGGCACGGGCTGACCCGCCTTCGCCCCGGATCCGGATCGGGGGAATGCTGGAACCATGACGCGTCCGGTCCGGCGATGGGACCCGTTCCACCCGATGGACATGCTGGCCGCGCTCTGGTCCACCGCGGCCGTCGCGCCGGTCAACACCGGTGCCGCGGCTGCCTACCGCACCCTCTTCCTGACCGTGCGCCGCCTCGTCGTCGGCAGGCGGCTGGTGGTTCGACTCTCCGACGGCGACCTGGCCTTGAAGATCACCGAGTTCGAGTCGCGGCTCGACCTGCGTGGCCTGTCGGTCGGCCAGCTGAGCGACGTCCGGCTCGTCGCCACGGACCTGACCTGGAACGGATACCGGTTCGAGCGGGCCACCGCGACGCTGCACAACGTGCACATGCGGCCCACGGTGCCGCCGGTGTTGGTCGCTGCGCCGGTCGAGCTGACCCTCGAGCTACCCACACCGGTGCTCGACGAGCTGTTCGGTTGGGCCGCACCGCGACTGTCGGGTGAGGTCGGCGCCGACGGCATCGCTCGCCTGTGCCTTGCCCGTCGACCGCACAGCGGCCACCTCGAGGTCGAGACCCGCCTCGACGGGTCGACGCTATGGATCAAGCCACTTGCAATCGTTCGGCGCAGGCGGTGGACGCTGCCACGGCGCACCCCGGCGTACCCCGTCCGCCTGCCCGAATTGCCCCGTGGCCTGCAGCTCACCGCCGTCGATCTGGCCCAGGGAGTGGTCCGGCTCACCGGCGCGCTTCCGCAATGGCGGATGGAATTGCCACGCGCCCGGTTGGAGGACGTCATCGGTCAACTCAGTGTCGTCGGACGCCCGCTCAACCTGAACTGGGCGCGCCGGGAGCACTGAGCCCCGAGCAGTTATTAAACTGCCCGTCGTGGTCGACATAACGTCTTCGCCGACGTACTCCCGGTACGTCGCGCTTGGCGACAGCCAGACGGAGGGGCTGTGGGACGGTGACGACTCCTCCGGCGTCCGCGGATTCGCCGATCGGCTCGCGGCGATCCTCGAGTCACACCGTCCAGGGGTCAGGTACGCCAACCTGGCCGTACGGGGTAAGCGCATCCGCGACGTGCTCGACGATCAGCTGCCCCTTTCGCTGACGATGCAGCCCGATCTGATCACGACCTGCATTGGGATGAACGACGTGATCCGGCCCGGCCGCAGCTTCTTCGAGCGTGCGCTTGGCGACCTCGAGCATCTGCACGAAAGGCTCGCCGAGTCGGGTGCAACGGTGGTCACGACGACGTTCCCCGATCTCGCGCAGATCATGCCGGTGGGGCGATTCCTCTCCAACCGGGTACTGCAAATCAACGACGCGATCCGCTCGGCCGCCGCCGTGTACGGGTTCCGACTGGTCGACCTCTACTACGCCGAATCCCTTGCGGATCCGGACGTCTGGAGCCCAGACCGCGTGCACGGGTCCCCCAGGGGACACGAGATCTTCGCCGCCGCCGCCGCCGAGGCGCTTGGCCTTCCAGGCAGCAGTCACGATTGGGCGAAGGCCCCCGGCGAGGTCGTCACACCCGGATTCGGGTCGCGGATGTACTCACAGGCGCTGTGGACGAAGAACATGATGATGCCGTGGATCTGGCGCCACCTCAGGGGCCTCTCCAGCGGTCAGGGGCGAGGCCCCAAACGCCCGGTGCTCGACGCCGTGGCCGTCACCTCACAGGCCGCCAAGTAGGCCAAGCGGGATCGGCGATTGCCCGTTGCCGATCGAGGAGAAGACGCTGGGGCAGAAGACCGAGATGGCCAAGCCGGTGAACATCGTGGCGGGCCCGAGTGACATGCCCGCGGCGTCGGCGACCTTCGCGGCGGCATCGGCGGTGGTCTGACCCGGTTGGGACAGCATCGGGCAGACCGACTGGCCAAGCGCAACCGCGTCCGTCGGATTGCCAACGCCGACCCCGGCACTGCTCAGCGCGTTGATGAACGCATCGCCGGTCGGGTCGATCGGATCGGCCTGTGCGGGCGCCGCCAACGGCACGGCCACCGCGATCGCACCGACGGCTAGCGCGGCGATGCGGGCGGTTCTGGGGGTTTTGCGGTCCACGGGGCAAAGGGTACGCCTGATCAGAGGCCGGTCCACACCTCCGCGATCTGACCACCGATGTCGATGACCTTGGCCTTGTTCGACGCCGGGCTGTCGATCTCGCCGGCGACGTGGGCGGAGATGAACCGCTTGATCTCGGCGTCGACCCCGGCGACGATGCGCAGCAGCTCGGCCCGCAGCGACTTGGAGGTCACGTGGATGGCGATGTCGGCGGGCCGGGGTTTGTGCACGTCGAGGATCAAGACCAGCGGAGCGGCGGCCTGCGCTGTCGCGTGCAGCGAAATCTCCCCGAAAACCACGAACCGGGGCTTGTCGATGCGCAGGTCGATGACCATGTCGATCTCGAGGGGAATGCTGATGTCGAAGGTGATCTTCTCGCCCACGTCGCGGGTCACCGAGGGAGTCTGGATCTTCACCTTGGCGGTGACCTTGGCGATTCCGCCGGGTCCCTGGGCCATCGGGCCGATCTCGAACTCGTCCCCCGCGATCTCGCCTATCGCCGAACCGACTCGTTCCTCGGTGACGGCGATCTCGAAGAACCTGCGGCCGAATTCCTCGTAGGTCATGTACTCGTGGTCAGGCATGGTCTTGATACCGTCTCACGTCTGCGCCGCCAGTCGTACAACGCGGCCGAATTTCAGTCGACCTGGCCGAACAGCCGGATCCTGGTGATCGCGAGCGGGCCGGAACGCATGTCGGCGAAGAGGATTTGCCGCTGCCCGTCAGCGTCGATTCCCGCGACCACCGTGTGATCCGCCGCGATCACCTTTCGTGTGCGACCGCCGGCCAGCCGGTTCAGCAGATCGGAGGTGGCCAGGCGGTCGTCGTCGCCGAGTGTGATGAGCAATCGGTGGGACAACCGGCGCCTGACGGCGACCTCGTCTCCGGCGCAGGCGTCGCCGAGGAACGCGACGAGGTGGCGTTTGCCGCGCGCCCCGACGCCACGGAAGCCCGACATGAAGCCCACCGTTCCCGCAGCTCCCTGGTTGCGCAGCAGTCCGCGTGACAGCGACAGACCCGCGGGCACGGCTGCCAGACCGCCGAGGGCGAACCGGCCCATCATCGCGGGCAGTTCCCAATATGCTTGCAGCCGACTGATTTTCAGCTCGCCCCCGCAGCGCTCGATGTCGTAGGCGAGGTAGGCGGGAATCCGCATCACCAAGGAATTCGCCATCGACACCTCGAGCTCGAGGTCGCGTACCACCGTGCTGCCGACGACGAAGTCGGTGTCTCGGTGGAAGGTGATGTCGCGCGGGCCGATGAAGGTGTCGTAGAAGCGTTCAATCGCCTCGCGTCCGCGGTGCGGCATCGATCCGACCGGATCCTCGATCCGTGCGCCTTCGGTGAACAGGTCGACCCAACCGCGGCGGTCGTGTGCTCCGGCAGCGGCCGGCGACTTCTCGATGACGGCCAGCAGCTCGGCGTGGGTGGGTGCGGCGACGTGATCGGGCATGACCACATCGTTGTACCACCCTGTGCGCCGGACGGACCGTCGTGGCGAACTTTGCTGTTGACGCGCACACTGGTGAATGACTGGGAGTATGGGTCCCAATCCACCGGAAGGAGGGCGACGATGAGCCAGAACGGACCGTTCGGCATCGATCCCGAGGAGTTCGAGCGCGTCTTCCGGGAGGCGGGTGAAGGTCTCCGCGACGCGGTCGACCGCTTGGGCAGGGGCGCCGGTTGGGCCACTCTGCTCGACCAGTTCACGGCGTCGACGCGCCCGAGGTCGGAGCCAGAGACCACCGGCGACGCCGGCGACGGCGTGTGGGCGATCTATACCGTCGCCGCCGACGGCGGTGCGCACATCGAAGAGGTGTACCCGACCGAGCTGGACGCGTTGCGCGCCAACAAGAACAACACGGACCCGACGCGGATGGTCCGCTTCCTGCCGTACGGCATCGCGGTCAGCGTCCTCGACCCCGAATAGCGCGTGGGCGGGGAAACCGCTCGGCCGCCGGTACGTAGACGTTAGGCTTCCCGCAACGTCGAGGAGGCCATCAGCATGATTCGCGAACTCGTGATCGCCGCCGCCATCGCGGGCGCGGCCGTCGGCTTGGCGCCATTGGCGGCCGCCGACCCGGGTAACGACTATCCCGACCACTCCGGTCGCTATCCGAACGACGTACCGGGAATGAACTACGACGCCTCGCTGAACGCGCCGTGTGACAACTATCAACTGTTCACCTTCGGCCGCGGTCCGGGCGGCGAACCCCTGGTATGCCACTGGATCCCGAACCAGTGGCCGCCGATTGACACCGGGTTCTGGGTGTCGTCGTATCAGCTGTACGGCCAGCAGAACATCGGTGCGCCGTGCCCCGGTCCGAAGGCGGCCGCGCAGGCGCCCGATGGCCGCCCGATGGTGTGCCTCGGCGCGCAGGGCTGGCAGCCGGGCACGCTGACGGGTGCCGGTTTCTTTCCCGGCTGAGGGTTCCGGGCCGAAGACCATACATTTCGCTAGCCGATGTATGGTCCTCGATTGTGAGTGGTGTTATGGGTGACGTGACCTACAACCTGTCGGACGTCTTCGGCACGGTCGCGAAGGCCATTCCCGACCAGACCTTCCTGGTGTGGCGCGACCGAAGGCTCAGCTACGCCGACGTCGACGCACGCATCGACGGCTTCGCGAACTACCTGGCGTCCGTAGGACTCGGCTGCCACACCGAACGCGACTCGCTCGAAGGCCACGAGTCCGGCCAGGACCACCTCGGCATCTACCTGCGCAACGGCAACGAGTACCTCGAGGCGATGATCGGCAGCTACCGCGCCAGGGTGGCCCCGTTCAATGTGAGCTACCGCTACGTCGAGGACGAGCTGATCTACCTGCTCACCGACTCGAAGGCCAGAGCGCTGGTCTATCCGGCGGAGTTCGCGACGCGGGTGGCCGCGATTCGCGACCGGCTGCCCGCGCTCGACGTGCTGGTTCAGGTCGCCGACGAGTCCGGCAACGCCCTGCTGCCGGGCGCCGTCGACTACGAGACCGTGCTCCGCACGCCTGCCCCGGCGCACGGCCTGCCGACCCCGTCGGGCGACGACCTGTACGTCCTCTACACCGGCGGCACCACGGGGATGCCCAAGGGCGTGCTGTGGCGCCAGCACGACATCTTCCTGTCGTCGATGGGTGGCCGTCCCTGGGGTAGCGACCAGGCCATGGCGTCATACGAGGAACTCGCCGACAAGGCACGGGCGTCTGCGGGCGCGATGTCGATGATGATGATCCCGCCGTTCATGCACGGCGCCGCACAGTGGGCCGCTTACAACGCGATCACGATGGGCGGGCGCATCGTGATCCCCGACGACGTGGAGCGTATGCGCCCCACAGAGGTGCTGCGACTCGCCGAGCGCGAGCGGGTGCTGAGCATCCCGGTCGTCGGTGATGCGATCGCCCGCCCGCTGCTCGAGGAGATCGAGACGGGCAAATACGACTTGTCCGGCCTGGTGACCCTCACCAACGGCGGTGCACCGATGTCTCCGACGGTGCGCGACCGCCTCCTCGTCGCGCTGCCCCACGTCATGCTTCTCGACGCCGTCGGTGCGTCCGAATCGGGCGCCCAGATGAGCACCTTCTCGATGGCCGGCACCGAGACCCAGGCCGCGACCTTCAGCCCGCAGTCCGACACCGCGGTGGTCTCGGCCGACCTCGACCGCGTGCTGGCACCCGGCGAGGGACAGGGCTGGCTGGCGCGCCGCGACCTGATCCCCCTCGGATACCTCGGCGACGCGGCCAAGACCGCGCGCACCTTCCCCACGATCGACGGGGTGCGGTGGTCGGTGCCCGGCGACCGGGCCAACGTGCTCGACGACGGCCGCATCCAGTTGCTCGGGCGCGACTCCGTCACGATCAACTCAGGTGGCGAGAAGATCTTCGTCGAAGAGGTCGAGCGGGCCGTTGCCGCCCATCCGGCCGTATACGACGTGGTGGTCGTCGGCAGGCCATCCGAGCGGTGGGGCAGCGAGGTGGTGGCTGTCATACAACTCGCCGAGGGCGCCTCGGCCTCCGACGAGGAGCTGGCCGAGGTGTGCCGCAAGTCGATCGCGCGCTACAAGATCCCGAAGGCGTTCGTTCGCATGCCGAAGGTGGTGCGGTCCCCCGCCGGGAAGGCCGACTACCGCTGGGCCAAGGAAGTCGCAGCCGAAGGCGTCAGGTCCGAGTAGTCGGCGAAGACGGCGGTGGACTTGCTGCGGAACGTCTCGACCGGGCCGACGGGCTCCGACGAACCCAGCGCGGCGAGGGCGTGGGCCTTGAAGGCACGGGCCGCGCCGCTCAGCACGTGCTCGACCGGCGCGCCGCGGAACTCAAGGCCAGCAGGCCAGGAGTCGCCCCAGAGCGTCACCTCGGTGAGGCCCCGCTTCAGTGCCTTCACCACGTCACTGCGGATCAGCGGGTCGCTGGCCACGACCGCGGAAGAGACCGCCAGCGCACGCCCGCGCGGCGGGGCCGACGAGTCCTCGTCGTCGGCCTGCGGATGAACGGTCACGCCGAGGATCTGCAGTGGGCGGAGGTCGCCACCGCGAGTGAGGGCCACGGTGACGTTCCAGCCAGCCATCGCGCGGTCGTACAGCCAGCCGCCTGCGGATCGCACCACGTCGCCGACGTCGCAGGCGGTGACCTCGAGCTGGTACTTGCCGAGGCCACCGGCGGCGGGCTGCGATCGGTTGGCTCGCGACGAGCGCGCTGCGTCGCCACCCTGGGTCCCAAACATCTGAGCGCTCATGACATTCCACCTCTGCGTGGTTCGGTGCGGACTTCTCGGCCCTACTGCCGGCACACACAAGAGCGTGACATTCTTAAGTCGATCTGTAAAGTACCGATCGCGCGGCGATTACGCGTCGCCCGACGTGAAGCGCCGTCGGATGCCCGCGAACATCTCGGCGTGTGCGGCGACGGCCTGCCGGACCGTCACCGCTGCCAGCGGACGGGGTACGTCGATCCGAAGCCGTTCGGTGATGCGGGTACCGTCGCCGGATTCGTCGAAGGACAGGACGCCATCGAGTACGACCCGGGGAAACTGCCTGGCCTCGGTGAGCACGTCGCCGTGCACGGGGACGTGAAGGCGCGCGGTGTAGGCGATTCCGATCGTGATCGGGCCCAGCGGAATGCGATCACGCACCCGGTAGGTCTGGGTGTAGCCATCGGCCGATTCCTGCCGCCGGGTGGTCTCCACCGACACGATCAGTGGGTGCAGAGCCTTGATGTTGTCGAGGTCGACGTAGAAGGCGCGAACCACATCGGGCGGTGCGGGCACGAGTTCGGTCAGGGTGCGTTCGGCCCGAGTGATCCACCAACCGTCGCCGCGCGTCATCAGCCGAATCTAACGGGTCAAGCGGGTAACTTGACTCCAATGGCGGACGGGCAGGCCGGTACCGGCTTGAATACCAGGTTCTCGCACGTGGTCATCGCAGTCTCCGACATGGAGCGTGCGCTCGCCTTTTATCGCGACGTCCTCGAGATGGACGTCGTCTTCGACCAGAAGCTGTCGGGTGAACCGTTCGAGGGCCGCGCGGTCGGCGGCCTGATCGGCGGGGCAAGCATCGAGCTGTTGAGGATGCCGGGGCGACGTGCCGATCAGGGCTCGGCCGATGTGCACAAACCCTTTGGTGTGCAGGTGGTTTCGTTCTCCGTGCCAGATCTCGACGCCGCCCATGCAGTGATCGAGGCCGCCGCCGGCGATCGAGTTCAGGCGCCGTTCGAGGTCGAGGACGTCCGGATGTTCTTCGTCACCGACCCCGACGGCACCGTCATCGAGTTCGTGGAGTTCCCGGACGGCGCGCGTAACCCAGCCGAACTCCATCGCGGCAACCCCTTCTCCCGTCGCTCCGCTCGCCCAGGTGAAGCGTGAGTACTGGCTTCTCGCATTCGCAGTCGCTGGCGGATCGAACCGTGATCGTCACGGGCGCCGCTCAGGGTGTCGGCAGGGGCATCGCGCTTGCCATGCTGAGCCGAGGAGCGCGCGTCCTGCTCGTCGATCGCCTCGAAGACAAGCTCGTGGCCACGACGGCCGAGTTCGGAGAGGCGGGGTACACCCCCGAATCCCTGGTCGCAGATCTGCGGGATCCTCGGACCCCGCGCCGGATCGTCGACACCGCCGTCGACGCGTTCGGCCGGGTCGACGCACTGATCAACAACGCCGTGGCCACGAACGAGCCGAAACCGTTCGTGGACATCACCGCCGACGACTACGACCTGGTCTTCGACACCGCGCCGCGCGCCACCTTCTTCCTCATGCAAGCCGTCTACCCGACGATGGTCGCCGCGGGCGGTGGCGTGATCGTCAACCTCGGGTCGGCGTCGGGCACCGGCGGGCAGGCGCGGTTCGGCGCGTACGCCGCCGCGAAGGAGGCCGTGCGCGGTATGTCGAAGGCGGCTGCCCTCGAATGGGGACGCGACAACGTCAGGGTAAACGTGGTGTGCCCCTTCGCCGATTCGGAAGGCGTTCAGTTCTGGCGAGAGATAGCGCCGGACGACTTCGAGCGTGCGCTGCGGTCCGTGCCGCTCCGGAGAGTGGGCCGCACCAACGAGGACATCGGGTCCGTGGTGGCCTTCCTGGTGAGCGACGAGGCGGCCTATCTCACGGGGCAGACCATCCACGTCGACGGAGGCATGGGCGTGTTTCGCTGAAATAGCTTCCGCGCGAGCCTATTTCGGGGTGAATCTTCGTCAGACCCTTGACGAGGAACGCGACCGTATCCGCACCGGCATGTCGATCTTTCGAAATATCTTGGTATTCAGTCGATTCCGCGAATCGCCAATACTCCCCTCGACCACCCGTGGTGCTTCGTCGGCCGCCCGATCGGTGAATTTGAGCTGCGCGATTGCCTAGACGGTCACGGGTTGAATCCTCCTCGGTGAGCGTGCTGCGACGTGATTGTGACCAAGATCACTGTATCGATTCACAAGATCTGCGCCTTCGCGCGTCGGCGTGCACTTTGAGCAACTGCCGCGATGGCGAACGGACCAGCCCCGAGTGCACACTCGCACACTTCGCTTGCAGCTTTGTTAAACCGCATTTGAGCAGGTATTTCAATGTAATTGGCGGTTCGCTTGGCGAAAGCAGCTCTGGCACAATCGCACACGTTGACATCGTGGTTCGATCTCGTCGAGAAGGCAACTCGCTCAACGTTATTTGTTGCCCGTTACATCCGTTGAATCAAACGTGATGGGCACCACAAATTTTGGCTCCGAGCAAATCCCGTTGCTAGTGTCCGGCGACATGATTGGTATTGCGACCGCAACGCTGTTGACTCTGGTTAACCAGGTCTCGGGCACGCCGTACGTCACGGGTGGCGATTCACCCAGGGGAACGGACTGCTCCGGCTTGGCGTCCTGGGTGGCCAACGCGGCCACCGGTAGGCCCGTCTACGGCGACAGGTTCCACACCGGAAACGAGGAAGCCGCCCTGCTGGCTCGGGGCTTCAAGTACGGCACCGCCCCCGGTGCGCTGGTGATCGGCTGGGACGGCGGCCACACGGCAGTGACCCTGCCCGACGGAACACCCGTGTCCAGTGGCGAACGTGGCGGCGTGAGGGTCGGCGGCGGTGGCGCCTTCCAGAAGCAGTTCACCCATCACATGTATCTCCCGGTGGCACCGGAGGCGATGGACGAGGAGCAGGCTCCCCCGCCGCCCGCCGATCCGTTCGCACCTCCGCCGCCCCCAGGACCCGAGTTCGTGGACGCGGGCTTCGTGGCGCCCGATGCGGCCCCGCCCGCTCCTGCGGACATTCCCGCTCCTGCGGACATTCCCGCTCCCGCGGACATTCCCGCTCCTGCGCCCGAACTCGTGCCCATGCCGGCCCCCGAGGGTGCCTGAGCGCCCACCCGGCCCCATACGACGGCCTCACTGGCCCCCTGAGCGTCCTAGACCGCTTGGGCGCGGCCGCGCCTTACTCCTCGCCGGAGAATCGCTCCCATGCGGACTGTCGGGTAATGCCGAGGGATTCGCCGATTCTCGACCAGGTAACGCCGCGACGGCGCAGCTCCCGAACCCATGACCGCAGGTCGGTCTCCACCTGAGTGGCGACCACGGCCATGCGGGGGATGTGGTCGAGCATCTGCTCGTCGCTCATGGGCTCCCAAATCGGCAGCCGCAGCTCGTGCGGCTTGTCCCGGTACTCGTCCATGATCGCTTCGGCCAGCGCAACGCACTCGTTGCAGATCTTCACGCCAGGACCTGCCACCAGCTTGTCGACTTCGGTATTCGGCTTGCCGCAGAACGAACACCACACCCGCTCGGTCGCGTTGGCCGTCTGGTTCATCGCGACTCCCTCGCTGTCAGGCCGTGCCTTACAAAAAGTGTAGGTCGTCAGGGCTGCCCTGACAATCGATATTTTCGCTCACCGCGATCGCAACTCGTGCGGGCCACGCCAGGGTGGCGCAATGCGCAAGAACGCAACGGTTCCCGCAGGTACGGCCGCACCGGATGGCGGCGTATTGCCAGCTGACCGGGGCATCGGGCCGTCAGTGCTGGGTCGGCCGCGCGCTCACTCAGTCCTACCGTTGCTGATCGTGGCCAGCGAGCAGCACGCCGAACCGACACCGATTCGCCGTCCGCGGGCCGATCAGGCCCGTCTGGTGGCCGACGTGCTGCGCCACCAGATCCATGCGGGCGGCTACCCCGACGGACTGCCCGCCGAGCCGGACCTGGCCAGCGGAGTTCTTCGTCTCCCGCAACACCGTCCGCGAGGCACTCGCGACGCTGAAGGACGAAGGCCTCATCGACCGCGGCCCCCGCACCGGCACCCACGTCGCGATCCGCAAGTACGACCACGGCCTCGACGCGCTCGTCGGGCTCAAGGAGACGTTCAAGGGCTACGGCGAGATCCGCAACGAGGTGCGCGCCGACCATGACGGTGGCCGCGCCGCCGTCGGTGGCCAATCGGCTGCAGCTCAGTCCCGGCGAGCCCGTCGTCTTCATCGAACGGCTGCGCTACCTCGGCGACCTGCCGCTGTCGCTGGACATGACCTACCTCGCCCCCGACATCGGCCGCGCAGGTCATCGAGCACTCGCTGGAGACCAACGACGTCTTCGCGCTCATCGAGCAGGTCACCGGCCGACGACTCGGCGACGCCGCCCTCGCCGTCGAGGCGGTGCCCGCCGACGCGCACTCGGCGGCGATCCTGCAGGTGCCCGACGGCGCCGCGCGTGCTGCTGCTGGAACGACTCACCCACCTGGACGACGGCCGACCCGTCGACCTCGAGTACATCCGGATGCGCGGCGATCGAATCACGCTGCGCGGCAACCTGGTTAGGGGAACTTGATGGCCCAGGTCAACCAGCGCGTCGACGTGCCGGTGACCATCGACGAGTCGCTGTGCATCGAGGGCTGCACGCTGTGCGTCGAGATCTGTCCGCTCGACTCGCTGGCCATCAACCCCGAGAACGGCAAGGCGTTCATGCACGTCGACGAGTGTTGGTACTGCGGCCCGTGCGCGGCGCGCTGTCCCACCGGCGCCGTCACCGTCAACATGCCCTACCTCCTGCGCTGAGAAGCGCTTCCCAGGACCCTTCGATGAAACGCATCACTCGCCGCCGCTGCTCGCCGCCACCACCCTGGCTCGCTGGCGGCCTGCTCACTGGACTCCACAGTCGCAGTCCGCCGACACCGTCAACGTCGTCATCGGCTACCAGTCCAAGACCATCAACACCGTCACCGCAGGAACCCTGTTGAAGGCCAAGGGTTTCCTGGAGCAGCGACTCGCCGACATCACCAAGCGCCTCCGGCACCAAGTACAACGTGCAGTGGCAGGACTACGACACCGGCGCGCCCATCACCGCGCAGATGGTCGCCGAGAAGATCGACATCGGCTCGATGGGTGACTACCCGCTGCTCATCAACGGCTCCAAGACCCAGGCCAACGAACGCGCCCGCACCGAGCTGGTCTCCGTCACCGGATACAGCCCGACCGGCGCGCTCAACATGGTCGTCGTCCCACCCAACTCGCCCGCCCGCGCGCATCGACCGACCTCGAGGGCCAGAAGGTCTCCGCCAGCGTCGGCTCCGCCGGCCACGGCACGCTGGTTCGCGCACTCGACAACGCCGGGCATCGACCCGAAGACCGGTGTCGAGGTGCTCAACCAGCAACCGCAGGTCGGCGCGTCGGCACTGGAATCCGGTCAGGCGCAGGCGCTCTCGCAGTTCGTCGCCTGGCCTGGACTGCTCGTCTTCCAGAACAAGGCCAAGCTGCTCTACGACGGCGCCGAGGGCAACTACCCCACCTTCCACGGCGTCGTCGTCCGCCGCGACTACGCCAGCCAGCACCCGGAGGTGCTCGACGCGTTCCTGCAGGCCCAACTCGACGCCACCGAGTTCCTCAACGAGCAACCCGCTGGAGTCCGCCAAGCTCGTCGCCGACGGGCAGCGGGCTGCCGCAGGAGGTCGTCTACCTCTACAACGGACCCGGCGGCACCAGCTTCGACACCACGCTCAAGCCGTCACTCGTCGCAGGCGTTCAAGGGCGACGTGCCGTACCTGAAGTCGATCGGCGACTTCGCCGACCTCGACATCGACGGGTTCGTCTCCGACACCGCGCATCCGCAAGGCGTTCACCGACCGCGGCCAGAACTACGACGCCGCGCTGAGCCGCACGACCAACCCGTCGCCGCTCGGCGGCCAGGACCCGGTCTGCAACGTCGCGGTCACCGACCCGAAGCTGGCAGGCGAACTGTGGATCGACGGCCAGGACGCCACCCAACCCGCCGCCAACCCCGGCGTGCCTGCTGCGGGCCGTCCGCGAGGCCACCGCGCGCGGCGAGAAGGTCCGCGCCGCCTACGTTCCCGACACCGAGTTCGGCACCCGGTGGTTCGCCGACAAGTCGATCTGGGTGCAGGACGGCGCAACTACCTGCCCTTCGGCACGCCCGCCGGTGCCGCAGCGCTACACCGCGGCACATCCCGGCGCGACCGGTCGTCGACTACCAGCAGGCGCTGGCGGGTGCGGTGTGACCGCCCCGCCCGCGGTGCTGACCGCCGACGCGCCCGCGGTCGCCGTCGCCGACGGCAGCGCCGCCGGCCAGGCGCCACGACCAGCGCCGCCGCTGGACCGCCTGGCTGGTGCGCATCGCCTCGGTGGCGGCCGCCGTCGCGCTCTGGCAGGTGTTGACCGCCAACCACGTTCGGCTCTGGCTGCGGTTCGACACGCTGCCGACCGTCACCGAGATCGTCGCGGCCTTCGGCCACCGGCTCGGCACCGCAGGACTACTGGCTCGACCTCGGCCAGTCGCTGATCCGCATCCTCACCGGCTTCGCGATCGCCGCGGTCGCCGGCGTCGTCACCGGCATCCTGCTCGGCCGCTCGCCGAGCGTTCGCCAACGTCTTCGGCCCGCTCACCGAACTGGCCCGGCCCATCCCCGCGATCGCGATCGTGCCCGTCGCGATCCTGCTGTTCCCCACCGACGAGGCCGGGCATCGTGTTCATCACGTTCCTCGCCGCTTACTTCCCGATCATGGTCAGCACCCGCCACGCCGTGCGGGCGCTGCCGACGCTGTGGGAGGACTCGGTGCGCACGCTCGGCGGCAACCGCTGGGACGTGCTCACGCGAGTCGTGTTGCCCGGCATCCTGCCCGGCGTCTTCGGCGGGCTGTCGGTCGGCATCGGCGTCGCTTGGATCTGCGTCATCTCCGCCGAGATGATCTCCGGGCGACTCGGCGTCGGCTACCGCACCTGGCAGGCGTACACCGTGCTGGCCTACCCCGACGTGTTCGTCGGCATCATCACGATCGGCGTGCTCGGCTTCGCCACCTCCGCCGCCGTCGAACTGATCGGCCGCCGCGTCACCCGCTGGCTGCCCCGCGGCGAGGAGAACGCGCCGATGAACACGACGGGTATGACCCTGGAACTGCGCGACGTCGTGCTCAGCTACGGCGGCGCGCCCGTCGTCGACGGGCTCGACCTCGACGTGCGCGCCCGGCGAGATCCTGGTGCTGACCGGACCGTCGGGCTGCGGCAAGTCGACGGTGCTGCGCGCACTGGCCGGCCTGTTGCGACCCGACTCGGGGCGAGGTCCTCGGCCGACGGCGCCCGCGTCATCACCACGTCCGCGCGACCGCGCGATGGTGTTCCAGGACAACGCGTTGTTGCCGTGGCGCACCGTGCAATCCAACGTCGAGCTGGCGCTCAAGCTGGCTGGCCGCCCGCGCCAGGGCCGCCGCGAGGACGCGCTGCGCTGGATCGCCGACGTCGGCCTGACCGGCTTCGAGAACTACCTGCCGAAGAGCCTGTCCGGCGGCATGCGTCAACGCGTGCAGCTGGCCCGCGGCCTGGCCGGCGCACCGCGCGCGGTCATGATGGACGAACCGTTCGGCGCGCTGGACACCCAGACCCGCGCCACCATGCAGCGCCTGCTCATCGACACCTGGCGCGCACACCCGACGACGGTCGTCTTCGTCACCCACGACGTCGACGAGGCCCTGCTCATCGGCGACCGCATCGCCGTGCTCGGCCGCGCAGGCCAGCCGCTGCGAGCTCTGCTCGACGTGCCAGCACCGCGTGACGCCGGCGTCGACCGCAGCCGCGCTGCGTGCTGAAGTCGATTGCCGCACTTGATCATTCGGAGTTGGTCAGCTAATGGAGATCCCCTCGCATCTCGAAGACGCCGTCCGGCTCGACTGCGACGTGCTCGTCATCGGCGGCGGCACCGCAGGGACGATGGCCGCGCTCACCGCGGCCGAGACACGGCGCGCAGGTGCTGCTGCTGGAGAAGGCCCACGTGCGGCATTCCGGCGCGCTCGCCATGGGCATGGACGGCGTGAACAACGCCGTCATCCCCGGCAAGGCCGACACCCGAGGACTACGTCGCCGAGATCACCCGCGCCAACGACGGAATCGTCAACCAGCGCACCATCTATCAGACCGCCACCCGCGGCTTCGCGATGGTGCAGCGGCTGGAGCGCTACGGCGTGAAGTTCGAGAAGGACGAGCACGGCGAGTACGCGGTGCGCCGCGTGCACCGCTCCGGCTCGTACGTGCTGCCGATGCCCGAGGGCAAGGACGTCAAGAAGGCGCTGTACCGCGTGCTGCGGCAGAAGTCGATGCGCGAGAAGATCCGCATCGAGAACCGGTTCGTCCCGGTGCGCGTGCTCACGGAGAACGGCCGGGCGGTCGGGCGGCCGCGCTCGAACAGCCGCACCGGCGAGTTCGTCGTCGTCGGCGCCAAGGCCGTCATCCTCGCCACCGGACCCTGCGGACGGCTCGGCCTGCCCGCGTCGGGCTATCTGTACGGCACCTACGAGAACCCGACCAACGCCGGTGACGGCTACTCGATGGCGCTACCACGCAGGCGCGGAGCTGTCGGGCATCGAGTGCTTCCAGATCAATCCGCTGATCAAGGACTACAACGGCCCTGCGTGCGCATACGTCGCCAACCCGTTCGGCGGGTACCAGGTCAACGCCGCAGGCGAACGGTTCGTCGACTCCGACTACTGGTCGGGTCAGATGATGTCGGAGGTGAAGCAGCGAGATCGAGTCGGCGCGCGGACCCATCTACCTCAAGGTCAGCCACCTGCCCGACGAGACGCTGAGCACGCTCGAGGGCATCCTGCACACCACCGAGCGGCCGACCCGCGGCACGTTCCACGCCAACCGCGGCCACGACTACCGCACCCACGACATCGAGATGCACATCTCCGAAATCGGGCTGTGCAGTGGGCATTCCGCGTCCGGCGTCTGGGTCGACGAGCACGCACGCACCACCGTGCCCGGCCTGTACGCGGCGGGCGACCTCGCCTGCGTCCCGCACAACTACATGATCGGGGCCTTCGTCTACGGGGAACTGGCAGGCGCCCACGCAGCGTCAACGATTGCCGACGGCCCCGCGCCGGACGTCCTCCCGGCCGACCAGATCGCAGCGGCGCACGAACTGATCTACCGGCCGTTGCGGCATCCCGACGGCCCACCGCAGACACAGGTCGAATACAAGCTGCGCCGCTTCGTCAACGACTACGTCGCCCCGCCGAAGACCGCCGCGAAGCTGTCCATCGCCGTGCAGACCTTCGACCGCATGCGCGACGAGATCGCGGGCATCGGCGCCGCGACGCCGCACGAACTCCTGCGCGCCGTCGAGGTGTCGTTCATCCGCGACTGCGCCGAGATGGCGGCGCGCTCGTCGCTGACCCGCACGGAATCCCGCTGGGGGCTCTACCACGACCGTTCCGACCTCCCCGAGCGAGACGACGAGAACTGGCGCTACCACCTCAACCTCCGCAAGGGCGACGACGGAGCGATGGAGTTCCTGAAGCGGCCGGTGGCGCCGTACTTCGTTCCCGTCCCCGGGCTGGACGACTTGCCAAGCGGGGAAACCGAACCCATCCACGTCCAGCAGCCTGCGCTCGTCGGCGGTCAGGCACCCGCGTCCGAGGTGTCCCGGGTACGCGACGGCGCCGCAGCGCAGCCGCCGTCGCCGCGCATCGCTGCGGTACTGGCACTGGAATCGCCTACCGTCGAGGATCTTTCGGCGTTTCTGTCCGACCCGGACGCCGGTGTGCGGCGTACCGCCGTCGACGTGCTCACCGAACATCTGCCGGATGAGTACGGGTCCAGCCCTGCTGGCGGCGCTCGGCGACGCCGACGCGGGCGTCCGGGCGGCGGCGGCCGACGGGGTGCGCGAGCTGGTGGAGGTGCTGCCCGACCCTGCCGCCGCACGAGCATTCCTGGGCGCCGCCGACCCGGTGGTGCGTGCGGCCGCCGTCTATCTGCTCAGTTCACGCAAGGTCGGCGACGCCGCGCACTTCCGCCGAAGCCTGGACGATGCGGACCATCGGGTCCGCATCGAAGCCGTGCGGGCGCTGGTATCCGTCGACGACGCGGAAGGCGTGGGCGCCGCGCACGGCGACGACAACCGCGAGGTTCGCATCGCCGTGGCCAACGCGCTGGGCACCCTCGGAACCGGAGCGGCCACCATCCGGACGCTGACCACGGACCCGGATCCGCTGGTGCGGGCCGCGGCGCTCGCCGCGTTCGGCACCATCGGCTGCGTCGACGCCGATCTGACGACGGTCGAGCGGGCCCTCGCCGAGTCGGCATGGCAGGTTCGCCAGGGTGCCGTCCGCGCGCTGGCCGGCGCCGGAAACGAGGCTGCCGTCGCGCCGTTGGCGCGCGCACTGGCGGACCCGCACCTCGACGTGCGCAAGGCGGCCGTCCTGAGCCTGACGCACTGGGCACCGTCCGACGCCGCCGCCCGCGACGCGCTGAACACCGCGCTCGACGACGGAGACGCCGACGTTCGCGCCTACGCTCGGCAGGCGCTCGCGGCGGTGGAAAGCTAGGACTTTCGGATCCGCCAGCCGACGACGGTGATGAGGACACCCACCAGGCAGACGATTGGGCCGACTATCGACCAGGTGGTGGTGTTGCTCATCGGGCTGCCTTGCACCACGCCGAACCCTTGCAGTGCCCACAACAAACCAAACAGCGCGACGAGCACGCCCAATCCGACGATGGCTATCCGCATGCTTCGACAATAACCGCTACTCTGACCGGCGGCCGCTCGTCATCAGGAGTCAACCGTGAACAACCAGACCGGCGTCGACATGAAGTTCGAGATCGTCGTCATCCCCGTCTCGGATGTCGGCCGCGCCAAGGAGTTCTACGAGAAGCTCGGGTGGCGCCTCGACGCCGACTTCGCCAACGGTGACGACTACCGCGTCATCCAGTTCACGCCGCCGGGGTCGAGCTGCTCGGTCATCTTCGGGACGAACGTCACCGCCGCCGCGCCGGGTTCCGCCAAGGGTCTGTACCTGATCGTCTCCGACATCGAGGCCGCCCGCACCGAGCTGCTCGGTCGCGGCATCGAGGTCAGCGAGGTGTTCCATCCCGGTGACGAGACCGCGGGACCGGATGACCCCTACATCTTTGGCCGGCTCCGGCTCGGTGGTCCGGCCCCAGATCGGGAGAGCTACAAGTCGTTCGCCTCGTTCGAGGATCCGGACGGCAACGGCTGGCTGTTCCAAGAGATCACGACGCGGCTGCCGGGGCGTGTCGCGCCCTAAACCGTGTCGGCGGGAACCCGGGACGATCCTCGACGCGTCGCGCCCCAGAGCCCGACGGCGATGCCGACGACCGCGCCGCCGAGACCGATGTACTTCTGGGAGGGCAACATGTCGTGGTGGACGCTCATCCCGCCCAACAGGTCGGCCGCGTCGGCGCCACCGGACGCGAGGAACCAGCCGCGGGTGTCGCGGCCACGCAACGCCGCCACCGTGAGCAGCCCGCCGATGAGGGCGTCGCGGTAGCCCATCGAGCGCAGCAGCAGCCGCGCCGACGTCGACGGCTCGTCGGGATCGCCCCACAACCGGTTCGCACGCAGAGGGTCGACGAGGAACGAGATGCCAGAGGCCAGACGGATGCTGCCGACGGCGAGCGCGGCACGGTCGATCGACATGGTCGGAGCTTAGTCAGGGCCCACCGCGCGGCGTCTCGATCTGGTAAGAGTAGGGCGGATCGAACGCGCTAGGGAGGAGCTCCAGCGAAGTGCCCAACTGGCGCATTGCGGACGGGCGCAACGTCGGTGAACCCGCTGGTTGCGTAGCATGACGACCCCCGTGAGCGGTCCGACCGTCGACCCCGCCGCCCCGACCGAGCAGCCCCATCGCACCGGCGTGGCCAAGTGGATCCGTCGGCTCGCCGTCCCGATCATCCTCGGCTGGATCGGGTTGGCCGTCCTGCTCAACGTCAGCGTGCCGCAGCTCGAGGTCGTCGGCCAGATGCGGTCGGTGTCGATGAGCCCTGAGGAAGCGCCGTCGGTGATCGCGATGAAGCGCGTCGGCCAGGTCTTCGAGGAATTCAAGTCCGACAGTTCCGCCATGATCGTGCTGGAAGACGAGCAGCCGCTCGGCGCCGCCGCGCACGAGTTCTACAACCAGCTGGTCGCCGAGCTCAGGGCCGACACCAAGCACGTCGAGCACGTCCAGGACTTCTGGGGCGACCCGCTGACCGAAGCCGGCGCACAGAGCAGCGACGGCAAGGCCGTTTACGTGCAGGTGTATCTCGCCGGCAACATGGGCGAGGCGCTGTCCAACGAATCGGTGGAGGCGGTCCAAAAACTCGTCGCCGGGCTCAGTCCCCCGCCGGGGCTCAAGGTCTTCGTGACCGGAGGGTCAGCGCTGGCCGCCGACCAGCAGATCGCCAGCGACCGCAGCGTCCAAGTCATCGAGATGGTCACGTTCGCTGTCATCATCACGATGCTGTTGCTCGTCTACCGCTCGATAGCAACTGTTCTACTCCAGCTTGCGATGGTGTTTCTGACGTTGGCGGCGACTCGCGGTGTGGTGGCGTTCCTGGGCTACCACGACCTGATCGGGTTGTCGACGTTCGCGACCAACCTGCTCGTCACACTCGCGATCGCCGCATCGACCGACTACGCCATCTTTCTCATTGGGCGCTACCAGGAGGCGCGCACGATAGGGGAAGATCGAGAGTCGGCCTTTTACACGATGTTTCACGGCACCGCACACGTCGTACTCGGTTCGGGCATGACGATCGCGGGCGCGACCTTCTGCCTGTCCTTCACGCGGCTCCCGTACTTCCAGTCGCTTGGCGTCCCGCTGGCGGTCGGCATGGCCACCGCGGTGTTCGTGGCGCTGACGTTGGGGCCCGCGGTGATCACCGTCGCCAGCCGCTTCGGACTGCTGGAGCCCAAACGCGCCATGCGCATCCGCGGTTGGCGCAAGATCGGCGCCCTCATCGTCCGGTGGCCCGGTCCGGTCCTGATCAGCTCGGTCGCACTCTCCCTAGTCGGCCTCCTGACCCTGCCCGGCTATCAGCCCAACTACAACGACCGCAACTACCTACCCGCCGACCTACCCGCGAACGCGGGATTCGCAGCGGCCGAACGACATTTCTCTCCCGCCCGGATGAACCCAGAGTTGCTGCTCATCGAAAGCGACCACGATCTACGCAACGCGGCGGACTTCCTGGTGATCGACAAGATCGCCAAGGACGTCTTCCGCGTGCCCGGCATCGGCAGCGTCCAGGCGATCACCCGCCCGAGTGGGAAACCCATCAAGTTCAGCACGATTCCGGCGCAGATCAGCATGGGTGGCGTCAACCAGGACATGAACCGTTCGTACATGAAGGACCGGATGGCCGACATGCTGGTGCAGGCCGGTGACATGCAGAAGACCATCGACACGATGGACAGGATGATCGTGTTGATGCAACAGCTGAGCGCGGCAACGCACAGCATGGTCGGCAAGACCGTGGACACGGCTGCCGACGTCGCCGAATTACGCGATCACATAGCCGATTTCGACGACTTCCTCCGGCCGCTTCGCAACTACCTCTACTGGGAACCGCACTGCTACGACATCCCGGTCTGCTGGTCGATTCGGTCAGTCTTCGACACGCTCGACGGCGTCGACACCATGACGGACGACTTCCAGAATCTCGTCCCGGACTTGCAACGACTCGACGCCCTGATGCCACAGTTGGTCGCGTTGATGCGGCCGACCATCGAAACGATGAAGTCGATGCGGACGATGATGCTGACCACGCACGCCACTCAGGCTGGCCTGCAGGACCAGATGGCCGCGATGAGCGAGAACTCGTCGGCGATGGGCGATGCTTTCAACAACTCCTGGAACGACGACACGTTCTATCTGCCACCGGAGATCTTCGACAACTCAGAGTTCAAACGGGGCATGAAGAGCTTCATCTCGCCGAACGGCCACGCAGTCCGGATGATCATCTCGCACGAAGGCGATCCGCTGTCCGCCGATGGCATCGACCGCATCGACGCCATCAAGGAGGCCGCCAAGGAAGCCATCAAGGGCACGCCGCTCGAGGGCTCCAAGATCTACCTCGGCGGCACCGCCTCGGTCTTCAAGGACATGCAGGAGGGCAACAACTACGACCTGCTGATCGCCGGCATCGCCGCGCTGTCGCTGATCTTCATCATCATGCTGCTCATCACACGCAGCGTCGTCGCGGCGGCCGTCATCGTCGGCACCGTGGTGTTGTCGCTAGGTGCGTCGTTCGGCGTGTCGGTCCTGGTGTGGCAACACATCTTGGGCATCCAACTGCACTTCATGGTGATGGCCATGGCGGTGATCATCCTGCTCGCCGTCGGTGCCGACTACAACTTGCTCCTGGTGGCTCGTCTGAAGGAGGAATTGCCGGGCGGGATCAACACCGGAATCATCCGCGCCATGGGCGGCTCCGGGTCCGTCGTGACCGCCGCGGGCCTGGTCTTCGCGTTCACGATGATGTCGATGGTGGCCAGCGAGCTGACCGTGGTAGCGCAGGTCGGCAGCACGATTGGACTCGGTCTGCTGTTCGACACGTTGGTGATCCGCGCGTTCATGACACCGTCCATCGCGGCACTCCTCGGCAAGTGGTTCTGGTGGCCGCAGGTGGTGCGGGCGCGGCCAGTGTCGACGGGCCTCCAGCGAGTGAGCCGCTAGCTCAGCGTCCGAAGCCGGCGTCGCGCAATGCCTGCGCCATCGACCCAGCGGACGGCGCAGCCTCGCGGCGGCCAGAGTTGTTGCCACGAACCGGCTTTGGCCGCTCACCCCGGCCCTTCGTACCGGCACCCTTGTCCTGGCCGCCCTTGTTCTGGCCACCCTTGCCCTGTCCACGCTGCGGCGTGTCGTTGAGGCGCAGCGTCAGTGCGATCCGCTGGCGATCCACGTCGACGTCGATGACCTTGACGCGCACCACCTGCCCGGACCGCACGACCTCGTGCGGGTCGGAGACGAAGCGATCCGACATCGCGGAGACGTGCACCAGTCCGTCCTGATGGACCCCGATGTCGACGAACGCGCCGAACGCGGCGACGTTGGACACCACGCCCTCCAGGACCATGCCCACCTTCAGATCGGCGACCTTCTCCACGCCCGCGGCGAACGTGGCCGTCGAGAATGCGGGCCGCGGATCGCGTCCTGGCTTCTCCAGTTCGGCGAGGATGTCGGTGACCGTGGGGATGCCGAATCGGTCGTCGGCGAAGTCGGCGGGTCGAAGTGCCCTCAGGGACCGGTCGTTGCCGATGAGTTCGGCGAGGGTGACGCCCGAACGGTCCAGGATGCGCCGGACCACCGGGTAGGCCTCCGGGTGAACACCGGATCCGTCGAGCGGGTCGTCGGCGTCACGGATCCGCAGGAACCCCGCACACTGTTCGAATGCCTTGGGGCCCAAGCGAGGAACGTCCAGCAGTGCACGGCGTTTGCGGAACGGTCCCGTCTTCTCCCGGTGGGCGACGATGGACTCGGCCAGGGAGTCGGTGATCCCGGACACTCTGGCGAGCAGCGGGACCGACGCGGTGTTCAGGTCGACGCCCACCGCGTTAACGGCGTCCTCGACCACGGCGTCGAGGCTGCGGGCCAGGGTGCCGGGTGTCACGTCGTGCTGGTACTGACCGACGCCGATCGACTTCGGATCGATCTTCACCAGCTCGGCCAGCGGATCTTGGAGCCGACGCGCGATCGACACCGCCCCGCGCAGGGTCACGTCGAGGCTCGGGAGCTCGTGTGCGGCGTAGGCAGAGGCCGAGTACACCGAAGCGCCGGCCTCGCTGACCATGGCCTTGGCGGGAGCATCGGCGCCGGAGGCTCTGATGTCGGCGATGAGTTCGGTTGCCAGTGCGTCGGTTTCGCGCGACGCCGTGCCGTTGCCGATGGCGATGAGGTCGACACCGTGACGGGCGATCAGCGCACCCAGAGTCGCCTTCGCCTGGTCCCATTGCTTCTGTGGCTGATGCGGGAAGATCGCGCAGGTATCGACCACCTTGCCGGTGGCGTCCACCACGGCGACCTTGACGCCGGTCCGGAAGCCGGGATCCAGGCCGAGCGTCGTGCGCGTGCCCGCCGGCGCCGCGAGCAGGAGGTCCTTGAGGTTCCTGGCGAACACCGCCACCGCGTCCTCCTCGGCGCGTTGCCGCAGGCGCATGCGCGCGTCGACCGCGGCGGAGACCATCAGCTTGACCCGCCACGCCAACCGCACCGTGGTGGCCAGCCATGGCGTCGCCGCGGCCGTCGAATTCAAGTCGACGCCGAGCGTCTTTGCGACCATGGCGTGGTAGATCTCCTCGCCACCACCGTCGAGGTTGAGCGCGAGGACCTGCTCCTTCTCCCCGCGCATGACGGCGAGCACCCGGTGCGACGGCATGGTCTCCAACGGTTCGGAGAACTCGAAGTAGTCACGAAACTTTTGCCCTGCAGGACTTTTGGCGACTTCATCCGACACTGCCGCCGTCCGCAGCGATCCGTCCGTCCAGAACTTGGCCCGGACGGCGCCGACGAGCTCGGCGTCCTCCCCCGCGCGCTCGATGAGAATGTATCGGGCCCCCTCGAGCGCCGCGGCGGCGTCGTTCACGTTGTCGCCGAGGAACTCCGTGGCGGTCTCCTCCGGGACGAGCGTCGGGTCGGCCAGCAGTCGATCGGCAAGGGGCTCGAGGCCGGCTTCACGGGCGATCTGCGCTTTGGTCCGCCTCTTGGTCTTGTAGGGCAGGTAGATGTCCTCGACCCGTGACTTGGTGTCAGCCGCCATCAGCGCGGTCCTGAGCTCGTCGGTGAGCTTGCCCTGCTCCTCGATGGAGGCCAGCACCGCAACCCGGCGGTCGTCGAGCTCCCGCAGATACCCGAGGCGCTCCTCCAGAGTCCTGAGCTGGCCGTCGTCCAGGCTGCCGGTGACCTCCTTGCGATACCTGGCGATGAACGGAACGGTCGCGCCGTCGTCCAGCAGCTGGACCGCGGCGGCTACCCGGCGCTCGTCTACCGCCAGTTCCTCAGCGAGACGGGCGTTTACGGACCTTACGGTTTGGCTCGGAGTCACGGTGAGACCTTACCGAACGCCCGTGACACGAGCGGGTAGGCGCCAGCGCGGCCGACAATGCTCTACATTGCACACGATGCGTCTCGTCATGGTTGTGCTCGCCGTCCTCGTCGGCGTGGTGGCAACGCCGACCGCCGCCCCCGCGGGCGCCGAGCCACCACCTGCCCCCGATATGCGTGGCCACACCGCGGTGGCACCCGACGGCTTCGTCGCAGGTCGGGAGGCGTACTTCCAGACCCCCGACGGCCTGCTGTGCTCGATTCAGCCCGACCGCGGTACCGCCGGGTGCGACGGGCGGCTACCTGCGACTCCGAGCGGTGTCAACGAGATCGTCTTGACGCCCGACGTCAACGCCCGCGGCCTGCGTGAAACGGCCAATCCCCGTTTCGTGAAGTCGACCGGTGATGCCGCCCCGGTGCTGCGCGAGGGGCAGAAGCTGGTGTTCGGCGACTTCGAGTGTGCCGTCGGCCCCGGGCCGCACACCGCGTGCGTCAAGGGGTCGCCTGCGACACAGTGGATGGTCGTGTCCCCTGCTCGCACCGGCATCGGTCCCGCGACCGCAGGTCTGCCGCCCGGCTACCCGGACCCGAACGACTTCGTCACTAGCGACGACACCTATCTCGTCGGGGTCGGCGCGAAGAACGTCTTCCCGGTCTTCACGGTCAACGGCGGTCTGACCTGCTCGATCGTCGTCTACAGCGGTGGCGAGATCGGATGCGACGGCCCCCTGCCTGGCGTCACGGGCGGCGAGAACGAAGTCTTCACGACGCTGCCCGGCGCCTCCGGAGTCCGCCGCGCCGACAACCCGAAGTTCAGCACCCCGGCGTACCCAGGCCCGATCCGGCAGCTGCCCGTCGGGCAGCGGATCAATGGGATCGGCTCCACCTGCATGGCCACCACCGGTGGTGTGGCGTGCTACGGCACCGTTGACGGCCCCGCGCAGGGGTTCGAGGTGTCACCCTCGGGAGTGTCGACGTTCGGTGGGTGAGCGCCCGGCACACCCAGCCGGCGACCGTCAGTCCATCGCCAGCGGGCGGTGCTCGATGAGGTCGCGCACGCCACCTGCGCCGAGCCGCTCACGGAACGCCGTCACGGTGTAGCCGATCACTGTCGCATCGGTGAGCGCGCGCGCCGTGGCGGAACGGGGCAGGTTGAACAGCGGGCCAATCTCGCCGAAGTAGTCGCCCGGTTTGACCACTTTCAGCAATTCCTCGCCGCCGCCTGGTAATTGGCGCATGATCTCGAGCTCGCCCGCGGCCAAGACGTAGATGAGGTCGCCCATCGTGCACTGCTCGAAGACCACTGCGCCCGCCTCCAATTCCACCCATTCGGGGGGCCGGTCCGTCGTCGCGAGTTCCGGGACGAGCTCGACGATGCGGTCGGCCAATGGCAGGATCCGACTGTCGTGGGTGGCAACGACGACCATCCGGTCTCCGGAGGCGAGTTCGCGGATCAGGCGCAGGATCTCTTCGACCTGGATGAAGTCCAGGTGCGCCGTCGGTTCGTCTGCCAGGATGAGCGGTGGATCCAGTGCGATCGCTCGCGCGACGGCGACGCGCTGCTGCTGGCCGCCGCTCAGATCGGCGGGTCGGTGGGTCATCCGTTCTTGCAGGTTGACCCGTGTCAGCAGTTCCTCGGCGCGTTCGCGCGCCGCGCGTCGTGACATGCCTGCGCCGTGCATCGGCACCATCACGTTCTCCAGCGCGGTGAGGCTCGGCACCAGGTTGAACGCCTGGAATACGATGCCCACCTGGTCGCGCCGGTAGGCGGAGAGCCCGCGTGCGTCGAGCGATGTCACGTCGACGTCGCCGAACTTGATGGCCCCCGAAGTGGGCCGCAGGATGCCACCGAGGCATGACAGCAACGTCGTCTTCCCGCAGCCGCTGGGGCCGAGCAGGATCGCCAATGAGCCTGCGGCGATGTCGAGGTCGAGGCCGTCGATGGGCCGGACGGCGTATCCGCCGCTCGAGTACTCGACCACCAAGTTCTGGATGGACAGATCACCCACGCTCAGGGACCTCCGAACGCTATTGCGGGATCGACGGCCACCGCGCGGCGCAAACCACTCGCGCTGGCTATCAGACCGATGACGACGGCGATCACGGGCAGCGCGACGAACGCCGCCGTCGGCACGATCACCTGCATCGGGAACAACGGTCCAAGGGCCAGCGACATCACGGCTCCGAGGAGCGCGGCGAGCAGTGCCACCACGATCGCCTGCAGCGCCAGCCCGGCGGCGATGTTGCGGGTTGGCACGCCAATCGCCTTGAACACCGCGAAGTCTCGCAGGCGCTCCAGCGCGGACAGATAGATCACCGATCCGACGACCAGGGCGGCCACGATCCAGAGCATGACCGCCACGATCGTGATCGAATTCACCGCCACCTTCAGCGGTCGCAGAAGATCGGCGATCGCGCCGTCCCGGTCGACGGCCTTATAACCGTCCGGCACCTCGGCGGGCGTGCCGCGAATGCCGATGGATGCGACGAGCGGCTGTCCGCCGTACACCAGTTGCTGAGCACCTTCGGTGGTGAGGAAAATGTTGGGCAGGTTGGCCAGCGCCGTCGAATTCTCCACGATGCCGACGATGTGCAGTGTGCGCGAAGCGATTTCGATGTCATCGCCGACGTGGCGTCCGATCGTGCTCGACACCGCGACCTCGTCGGGGGTCGACGGTGGCCTGCCCTCCGACACGACGGGCATGCCGGGACCGTTCTCTGGTGCACCGAACAAGTCGGCGTTGCGCGTGGCATCACCCACGGTCACCGTGCCGCCGGCGTACACGATCGGAGCCGCCGCCACCACGCCAGACGTGGCGGCGATTCGCCCGAGATCGACCGGCGAGAATGGCGTCGCCCCGACGAACGGGCCGGATGCGCCCGCCTTGACCAGGAACACGTCGACCCCGAGCGCATCGACGGTCTTCGCGGCCTCCACCCGGAAACCGTTCGCAAGGCCTGTGAGTACGAGCGTCATCGCGAAGATGATGGCAGTGCTGAGGACCGCGATGACAAATCGCCGTTTCCGCCACTGCATGTCGCGCAGCGCGGCCATGAGCATGTCCGCGACGTTACCGACGCCCACGCGATCTCCGCCAGATTTTGGCTAGGTCGCGTGCCGGGCGCGGGCCGTCCGTCGCCAAGAATCCGCCAAGACTTCCGCCCCAGACTTTGCCCGACAGCCGACACCGGCCAGCAGACCATGCCCACGATCTCGGGAGGGCACATCTACGTGACGACGACTTCGCACCCGCAGGAGACCATCAGGCGCCCGAGGTCCACCCGGGCGTTCTTCGGTGGACTGGCGGTGATCTCTGCGGTCGCACTGGCGGCGTGCTCGGATTCGCCCAATGGAACTGTCGTCCCGGCAACGCCGGGGATGCCAACGGCGGCGGCGCTACCCGGCCTCGGCGTCGAACTGGCTGCCAGCCAGATTCCCTGGAACCAGGTCGGTCCCGGGTGGATCCTCGCCGCTGACGCTGTACTTGCTCGACCCGGCCGGTGGGCGCTACGCGATCACCACCTTCCCGGTGGAGGGGGCCAAGGACGGCACGACTTCGGCCAGACGCCCACCCTGGCCGACTGGTCGGGCGACGGCAGGCACGCCCTGTTCATGGACCAGGGCACCAATGTCGGCGGCAAGTTCCAGACACGATGACCGACATCGATCTGACGACCGGCACCAAGCAGACCTTCACGGTTCCTGGGGCACAGCACCCCGCGGGCACCGCGTACGTCTTCGACTACGGAAGCGACCGGATCGTGAAGCTGGCCAACGGGTCCGGTGCGCAGCCTGAGGTGCCGCCTTCGTAGTCAGTCCGCCGCCGCTCGCAGGGCCGCCAGCAGCGGTTGGGCGGCCTCTTTGAAGAACAGCTCCTGCGAGTCGCCGCCGATCTGGACCAGTGCGATGTCGGTGAACCCCGCCTCCCAGTAGGCACGCACCGCGTCGACGATGGCATCGAGATCGGGACCGCAGGGTATCGAGGAGGCCACGTCCTCGGGCCGGACGAACTTGGTGGCGCCTGCGAACCCGGCGGTGGTGGGCAGATCGGCATTGACCTGCCACCCGCCGCTGAACCAGCGGAACTGATCGTGCGCGCGGGCGATGGCGACCTCCCGATCGGGATCCCAGCTGATCGGAATCTGGCCGATCACCCGCACGTCGCGGGGCAAGCCGGTTGCCTTGCGCGCCTGATGCCACGAGTCGACGAGTTCTGCATCGGGTTCGACGGCGATCAGATGGTCAGCCAGCGGAGCGAACACGTCCACCGACTTGCCTCCGGAAACTGCCGCCGCGATCGCGAGCGGCGTCTCCGGGATGTCCCAGATGCGTGCCGAATCGACTTGGAAGTACTCGCCTTTCCAGTCGACGACCTCACCGCTGAGGAGTTCGCGGATGATCTGGACTGCCTCGCGGAGCATGTCGTGCCGTCGCGCGATCGTCGGCCACCCCTTGCCGACCACGTGTTCGTTGAGGTTCTCGCCACTACCGACCCCCAACGTGAATCGGCCATCGGCGAGGATCTGCAGGGTGGCAGCCTGCTGAGCGACCACCGCCGGGTGGTAGCGCATCGTCGGGCAGGTGACGTAGGTGAAGAGCTCGACCTGTGTGGTGGCGTGGGCCACCGCACCCAGGACGGTCCACGCGTTCGGGGCATGTCCTTGGGCCGCCAGCCAGGGCGAGAAGTGATCACTGCTGACCTCGAAGTCGAAGCCCGCCTCTTCAGCCGAAACGGCGTCACGGACAAGATCTTTGGGCCCGCTCTGCTCTGTCATCAAGGTATAGCCGAACCGTGTCATGTTCTGACGGGTACCCGCAGCCCGCGTCGACAAACGACGTCTAGTGCCGGTGATATTGCCTGGATCAGCCCGTCCTCGATGTCCATGACCTCGACGTTCGAGCCATTCGGCCTCCGGCTCGCGGTGACAATCATCAGGTTGACCTGATAAGTTCGGACTGATGACTATTTCGGAACCCGACGTCGACCAGGTGGCGCGGGCGCTGTTCGTCAACATGGGCCTGCTGCGTCGCACGTTGCGGGCCGCTGGCGCGCCCGGTGACATGACGTTCTCCGAGATCGCCGCGCTGGTGCGACTCGAACGGGGTGGACCCGCCACCTCCGCCGAACTGGCCCGCCTCGAACAGATCAGCCCGCAGGCCATGGGGGCGACACTCGCCGGGCTCGAGCAACGGGGCTTGGTCGCCAGGAGCGCCGATCCATCCGACGGGCGCCGGGTCGTGATGTCCGTGACCGGCGCCGGCCTCGACGTGGTGCGCAAGCGCCGTGACGTCCGAGTCGACCAGATAGCGGCCGCGCTGGGCGGTTTCACCCGAACCGAACTGCGGCAGTTATTGGCTGCGACTCCGTTGATCGAGCGACTGGCACACAGCCTGTAGATGTCCGTGACCTCGACGACCACCCCGACCACGGCGACGAGCGATCGCTACAAGTGGGTAGTCCTCACCAACACGACTGCCGCGGTGTTCATGTCGGCTCTCGACGGGTCGATCGTCATCATCTCGCTGCCCGCCATCTTCCGCGGCATCCACCTCGACCCGCTCGACGCGTCGAACATCGGCTTCCTGCTCTGGATGATCATGGGCTACCGGCTCGTCCAATCGTCCCTCGTCGTCACGCTCGGCCGGCTCGGCGACATGTTCGGCCGGGTACGGGTCTACAACGCCGGTTTCTCGGTGTTCACCGTCGCCTCGATATTGCTGTCCTTCGACCCGTTCAGTGGCGGGCACGCCGCGTTGTGGCTGATCGGCTGGCGGGTGCTCCAGGCCATCGGCGGCTCGATGCTCACCGCGAACTCGGCGGCGATCCTCACCGACGCGTTCCCCGAGGAGCGGCGGGGGGTCGCGCTCGGCTTCAACCAGGTGGCCGCGCTGGCGGGCCAGTTCGTCGGTCTGGTCGCCGGCGGGCTGCTCGCCGCATGGGACTGGCGTGCGGTGTTCTGGGTCAACGTGCCCGTCGGCGTGTTCGGCACCCTGTGGTCGTATCGCAAGCTGCGCGACGATGGCGAGCGCCATCCCGGGCGCATCGACTGGTGGGGCAATCTGACCTTCGCAGCGGGACTCTCGGCGATCCTGGTGGCGATCACGATGGGCCTGCAACCGCATGGCGGGCACAACACCGGCTGGCACAACCCGGTGGTGCACGTCGTGCTGGCCGCCGGGATCCTGCTGCTGATCGCGTTCGTCGCGATCGAGGCGCGGGTGGCCGAGCCGATGGTGACCCTGAGCCTGTTCCGGATTCGCGCGTTCGCGGCCGGCAACGCCGCGACCCTGGCCGCGTCGCTGGCGCAGGGCGGCCTGCAGTTCATGCTCATCATCTGGCTGCAAGGCATCTGGCTGCCGCTGCACGGCTATGACTACGCCGACACCCCGTTGTGGGCGGGCATCTTCCTGCTCCCCCTGACGGCAGGTGTCCTGGTGTCGGGCCCGCTGGCAGGGATGCTGTCGGACCGCTTCGGCTCACGCGGCATCGCCACGGCGGGGATGGCGCTGTTCGGCTCGACGTTCATCGGATTGTTGTTGTTGCCCATCGATTTCCCGTATTGGGCGTTCGCGGTGCTGATCGCCGCCAACGGCATCGGCAGCGGCATGTTCACCGCGCCCAACACCTCCTCGATCATGAGCAGCGTGCCCACGGAGCAGCGCGGTGTCGCCTCGGGGATGCGCGCGACCTTCCTGAACTCCGGCACGGCGCTGTCCATCGGCGTGTTCTTCTCGTTGATGATCGTCGGCCTGTCCAGCACGCTGCCCGGCGCGATGGCCGATGGCCTCGTACAGCAGGGCGTCTCACCGGAGGTCGCTCACCAGGTCGGGGCGCTGCCCCCGGTCGCGACCCTGTTCGCTGCGGTGCTCGGCGTCAACCCGCTGGAGCACCTACTCGAGCCGACCGGCGCGCTCGGCGCGCTGCCACTCGCCAACCAGCAGACCATCACCGGCCGCGAATTCTTTCCTCACCTGATCTCCGGGCCGTTCGAACACGGTCTGGCGGTCGTGTTCATCGCCTCGGCGATCCTGGCCGCTTTGGCAGCGCTCGCGTCGCTGTTGAGAGGCCCGCGATCGCGCTAGCGGTTTTCGATGGGTTGATCGTTCCAGCCGGCGGCGCCGATGACGTCGTGCCACGTCACGGCCGGCCTTCGGTACATCACCTCGTGCATGTGGGCGGGCATGGTCAGGGGCGGTCCCTTCTGCGGGTTGGCCTCGATTTGGCGCGCAATGACGTCGGCTAGCGCGTAGCCGAGGTCAAGGCGTGGCCACGACGCATGCACCACGTCGGCGAACCCCTTTGGGAGCAAGTGTCTTTCAGCGCCGACTATGTCGGCCGCAATTCCCATCTGGGCGATCGCGTGTTCAGCACCGAACCTGTGCGCTATGCCGACGCTGGTGTGCAGCGCAATCGCCTGCCAGACCGTGGTGACCCGCGCCTCCCCCACCCCGTGCTCCCGCAGGAACAGCGCTGCGGCGTCAGCACCGTCGACTTCGAACCGTTGGTCGCCGTTGGCGGATTCGGTGGCGCCGAGGTCGTGCAGTATGCAGCTCAGGAATACCAATTCGTCGTCGTAGTCGACATCACGTTGCAGCCCCTTGGCCGCGGCCAGTTCGCGGGCGAACAGGTAACTGCGCAAGCTGTGATTGGCGACGAACGCAGGCGAGACGTCGAATACGAACTGTCTTGCCGTGCTGGATATCTCGGAATCTGGCACCGCCAACGGACTGTCCAGCTGGCCTTCGTGTTCGCGTGTCATATCGCGACTCTGCCGCAGTGGTGTCGGGAAACGCCAGTGGCCAGATAGTCAATAACTGCTAAGATCTGGCCACGATGATCATCGGAGTGTTGGCGCTCGACGACGTCATGGGTTTCGAGCTGATGATTCCCGGCCAGGTGTTCGGCATGGCCAATGTGGCGGCCGCCGAGCCTGGCGCCGCCACGGCTCCGCCCGCATATGAGGTCCGGGTGTGCGGGCAACGCCCGTCGATCAGCACCACCGCGGAGTGGGGCATGGTCGAGATCCGCACGTCCTACGGGCTGGACGCCTTGGCAGACGTCGACCTCGTGATTGTGCCGGGGACACATCGGTTCATGGAAGCGCCTGATCCGCAAGCAATTTCAGCGCTGCAAGCCGCCGCCAACGCGGGCGCCAGGGTAGCGTCCATGTGCGTCGGCGCGTTCACACTGGCCGCCGCCGGCCTGCTGGATGGCAGACGTGCCACCACGCATTGGCAGTTTGCCGACGATTTGGCCCGGCGGTATCCCAAGGTCGACGTCGATCCCAGCGTGCTGTTCATCGACGAAGGCCCCGTTCTGACGTCCGCAGGCGTGGCCTCGGGCATGGACTTGTGCCTGCATTTGATCCGTCAGCATCACGGCCCCGACCTGGCGGCGCGCACCGCGCGGCGGGTGGTGGTGCCGGCGTGGCGAGACGGCGGCCAGGCGCAGTACATCGAGCACGCCGGGCCCGTCGACGCCGACCATCCGCTGCAACCGACGATCGCCTGGATGGAAGAGAATCCACTCGCCGAGCTCGACCTACAGGCCATCGCGAACCACGCATCGGTCAGCGTGCGAACGCTAAACCGCCAATTCCGTGAGGATTTCGGCACCACTCCGTTGGGATTGCTCTCCGGGATCCGCGTCGACCGCGCACGACGACTGCTCGAATCCACCGGGCTGACCATGGACCGCGTCGCCGAGCAGTCCGGGTTCGGCTCCTACGCGTCGCTGCGATATCACTTCCTGCGCACGGTCGGCGTGGCACCGCACAAATACCGACAGAGCTACGCCGCCCGGCACTGACGGACCGACGGCGCGGGCTGCGGCCATGCGACCCGGGCGACATTCCGTCGCGCAATTCTGATTGAAACCGGAAGGAACGGGTATCGACCCCATTGCCCAGGGGACCCGGCAAGGGTAAAAATGACAAGTCAGGAGGGGCGATGACCGAGGCAACCATCCGGAGCTGGCGGCTCGATCCACACGAAGTCACTGCGCAGACCCAGGACTTGGCGACCGACATGGATCAGATCATGGCGAAGGCGCGCACGCTTCGCCGGCACCTCTGGCACGACCCCGAGCATCAGCTGACCGCCTACGCGCTCGATGACATGATCCACCTCTTGGCCCAGGTGAAGGTGCGGCTGCCGGTTCCACGAAGCGGCCCCCTGAATTACGAGCGCTAACGCGGTCACCGTCGGTGAACGACCGTCGAGGTCCCGCGGCCGTGTAAAGCCGTCATCACCGGGTACACGGACACGATGCATTCAGCCGGACTGATCGTCGTCGGCAGCGGACCGGCGGGCATCGCAGCCGCGGAAGCCTACCGCGAGCGCGACGCCGACGCGTCGGTGCTGGTGGTCACCGACGATCCGCAGCCGCCTTACCAACGACCACCGTTGAGCAAGGACTACTTGCGTGGGGACGGCGTCGACGTCGCGATGCATCCGCCGCAGTGGTACCTGGACCGCCGGATCGAATTGCTCCACACGGGCAGGGTCGATGCCCTCGATCTTGCCGCCCGCGTAATCACTGCCGGAGGGATCCGCTACCCGTACCGGTCGATGGTGCTGGCTTGCGGGAGCAGACCCACTCCACTACCGGTGCCCGGTGGCGACACGGTGCTGCAGCTTCGGTCACTCTCCGACGCCGATCGGTTGCGCCACGCCGCACAGCGGGCGGACTCGGCCGTGGTCATCGGAGCTGGATTCATCGGCTGCGAGGCAGCGGCTTCCCTGGCCGCGCGGGGTGTGACCGTCACGCTGATCGCGCCAGACCCCGTTCCGCAAGCGAATCGACTGGGAACGGAAGCGGGAGAACGCATTCTGGGGATCTTGGCGGACGCCGGGGTACGTTACGTCTGTGGCCCGGCGGTCGAGGCCGTCACCGACGGCGTCGTGCACCTCGACGACGGCACGAGGATCGCCAGCGACTTGGTTCTCGCCGCCACTGGTGTGTGCCCGCAGACCGAGCTCGCGCGCTCGGCCGGCCTTGCCGTCAGCGCCGGACGCATCGTCGTCCGGTCGGATATGCGGACGTCGAGCGAAAACGTCTATGCGGCGGGCGATGCGGCTTTTGCCTTCAACCCGTCTGCCGGCCGCCCACTCGCGGTGGAACACTGGGGCGACGCAATCGACCAGGGTCATGTCGCAGGCGCCTGTGCTGCCGGCGGGAATGCAAAATGGGACGGCGTTCCAGGCTTTTGGACCACCATCGGAACGGCGACCTTGAAGTATCACGCATGGGGCGACGGCTACGAGCACAGCCATCTCAGCGAGCGCAACGATGGCTTCACCGTGTGGTACGAGACCGGCGGAGCCACTGTCGGGGTGCTTACCTGTAACGCCGACGACGACTACGACCTCGCCGAGCGTCTGATACTCGCAGGAAGCCCACCACCCGAGCACTCGGTCGTGTCGACCGCGCGATAGCCAATTCCGTCGTGACACACGGTTTCAACTCGCCTCTGACGCTGTCTCGGCTGAGCCAAGCCTTTGACGAACCGCCGGGGCCATCGTCGACGCGGGGACCGGCACGCGATCGGCGGCGATCTCCGGACAGTGCAGGCATCCCGGTAGGTGATCGCGTTCGTTGTGCGCAGGCACTACCTCCACGACCCCGTAGAGCGGGTCGGCTGTCGTGGCCGCAGCACGAGTCAGGACATGTGCTGATGGGATCGAGCTCCTGTTCGGTTTGCCATTCCGACATGACCCGTGGGCTGGAGCCATCAAAGTGCTGTGTTATCCCGAACGCGCAGCCTGCAAGCATCTCGGGTTTGCGCGCGGTGCGCATGGGGCATTCGGGGAGCCAGGGTCGGACGATCGACGGAAGAGGGTTGCCATGAACGTCGTTGTGAGCGCTGGCCGCGTCCTACGTACGATCGGGGCTGCGATGGTGACTGCCGTGGCGTTGCTGTCCGCTCCGATCGGGATTCCCAATGCGTCCGCAGAACCGTGCCCCGACGTCGAGGTGGTGTTCGCTCGCGGCACCGGCGAACCGCCTGGCGTCGGCGGGGTTGGGCAAGCGTTCGTTGATTCATTGCGCGAGCAGCTCGGCGGCAAGTCGGTCGGCGTCTACGCGGTCGACTACCTGGCGAGCGGCGACTTCGCCAACCAAATCGAATTCGCCAACACCGTGGTCGACGGGATCCGCAATGAGAGCGACCACGTTCAGTCGATGGCGACGACCTGTCCCAATACCCGGATGGTTCTTGGCGGATACTCTCAGGGCGCGGCGGTGACCGGTTACGTCACCGCCGATGCCGTACCGCCAGGGGCCGCCACTCTGGCCGTACCGCGGCCCATGCCGTCGGGGGTCGCCGGCCACGTCGCAGCGGTCGCGTTGTTCGGGACCCCGTCGGGTCAGTTCCTGCAATCGTATGGCGCCCCGGCGATCGTCATCGGTCCCCTGTACGCGCCCAAGACCACCCAACCCTGCGCTCAAGGCGACTCCATTTGCGATGGCACCCCTGGCGGCACGCCAAGTCTCGCCCACATGCTCTATCCGGTGAACGGAATGGTCAATCAGGCTGCGACCTTCGCCGCGAATCGGCTGTAGGCCGTACGGCTGACATCACCATGTTGATACTCGCCGACCATGCTTGATTCCGCGAGCAGTTCGCCCGCCTCGACTATCTGCGGGCCCGCTCACCTGTGAGACATGATGCACTCGAAAGGGTTTGGCGTTTCGGGACGCCGACGCCGCCGAGTTCGGCTCCGATGAATGGTGGGAGGCGGTCGGTCGTACGCGGGAGGCCACTGACGATCACGTGGGCGAGGAAGAGCGGGAAGGCCTCTCCGACTTTCGCCGACACGCACCCATTTGGCTGCGCGAAGCCCTCGGCCGGCAGTACAGCGCCCTTCCGTCAAAACGCCTGTGCGGCTAGTCCTCGAGGGCACGGCCGACGATCTGTGGATCCGGTTCGCCGACCAACTCGTGGTCCTTCTCGTCGTAGTCGAACTTGGCCGAGCAGATGACGCATGGCGTTGATCCTCGCGCGCTTCTTGTCGTTGCTCTTGACCACGATCCACGGGGCGAAGTCGGTATCGGTGATACGGAACATCTGTTCCTTGGCGGCGGTGTACTCCTCCCATTTGTCTACCGATTCCATGTCCATCGGAGAGAACTTCCACTGACGAACTGGGTCGACCAGTCGGATCGCGAATCGGGTGCGCTGCTCGGCCGGTGACACGGAGAACCAGAATTTGGTGAGGTGTATCCCGTCGCTGACGAGCATGTCCTCGAACATCGGTGCCTGCCGCATGAATTCGTCGTATTCCTCTTGCGTGCAGAAATCCATGACCCGCTCGACGCCCGCGCGGTTGTACCAGGACCGATCGAACAGCACCATCTCGCCGGCGATTGGCAAGTGGGCGACGAAGCGTTGGAAGTACCACTGCGACTTCTCGCTGTCGGTGGGCTTCTCCAAGGCCACCACGCGTGCGCCGCGCGGGTTGAGGTGCTCCATGAATCGCTGGATGGTGCCACCCTTGCCTGCGGCGTCGCGCCCCTCGAAGACGATGACGTGCCGCGCGCCGGTGCGCTTGCTCCAGTTCTGCAGCTTCAGCAGTTCGATCTGTAGTCGCCGCTTCGTCCGCTCGTACTCCTTGCGCGGCATCCGTTCGTCATACGGATACCGTTCGCGCCACGTGTCGACGTGATTGCCCTCCCGGTCGAGCAGCATCGGGTCGTCGTCGTCATCCTCGTCGTCGACGGTGTATCCGTGTTCCGCCGTCGAAAGGGCATCAAAGTCAATCTGGGCTGCGGTCATCGCCCGATACCTTTCCCTGCGGACGAATGAGCCTTTCCCTCTCCCGCCACAATGCAAACGTCTCCACGAGCGAACGGCCGACGGCCCGGCCCGTGGATGGGCCAGGCCGTCGGCGGCCGAACGCTGGGGTCCTACTGCTCGGCCTTCTCGCGCGCCTCGTTGGCGTTGCCTTCGCGCCGCAGGTCGTCCCGGCCGGTAACCGCACCAGCGACCTCCTTGGCCTTACCCTTGACGTCCTCGACCGCTTCCTGCGGTCCGCTCTTGTCGGACATGGCTTTCCTTCCCTCCTGTGTCACGCACGATGCGTGCCGGGCGACATCCGCCGTCGACGAATTCTTCGTCCAGGTGGTCCGCCTCCCGCAGTGACGAGGAACGACCACTAGCGACCGACCCGCGCGCTTCAATGCGGGGGCCGCCCGAGCCCTGTCCACGTCAGGTGGACCTGCGTGCCGGCGGTGGTCGTCCGGATCGACGTGTCGCTGGCCAGTGCCTTCATCAATGGGATGCCGCGGCCCCGAAATCGATGCGCCGGGTCGGTGGGATCGAATGACGGAGTGCGCCAACGGCCACGATCGGTGACCGTCACGGTCAATTCGTCAGCGCACGAGTCCAAGTGCGCGTGTACGTCGACGGTGCCGGGTGTGGAGCACCCCAGGTAGGCGTATTCGGCGGCGTTGGCCAAGCCTTCGTAGACCGCCAACAGTACGTCGTTGACGCGTGCCGCGTCGGTGGCGACCTGAGCGCGCAACCAACCGTCCAGCTCGGCCCGCACCCGGGCCGCGCTCGTCGCGTCCGCAGCCACACGCACCCTGGCGAACCGCCGTCTACATTCGGCCTCGCCCGGGTTCTGGGCATCATCGGGTGAACTCATCACTGCCAACGGCGTACCCGAATCAGCGCAGGATCATGTCCCTGCTTCGCCAATTTCTCTCAGAGCCGCGTCGAGCGTCGAATACAACGACACGATCGCGTCGAGGCCGACCAGGGTCATCGGCCGGCTGGTGGCCGGACCGTCGGCGACGACACCGAAGCGCAAGCCGGTCGCCTTGTCGTGCGCGTCCACGAGCGCGCTCATGCCCGCCGACGCCAGAAAGTCCACCTGCGACAGATCGACGATCACCGCAGGCGGCGTCTTCGACAGTGCAGCATCGAGGGACTCGGTCAAGTTCGGCGAGGTGAGCACGTCGAGCGTTCCCGAAACCGAGACCACGACCACGCCGTCGACTGAACGGGTCGTCACCACGCATTGACCCTCAGCCTGCGGTGGTTCGTATTCCGCGGTACCAGCCTTGTCGATCATCGATGCTCTCCCCTGTGTCGGCCAACGGATCCGCCGCGCGGCGACCCGGACTTCACTGCAGGGCTGTTGCTTCACCCGCTCTTGAATATGGTAACCAGAGCTTCTGGCATTCCGTGGAGGTCGGAGAAGCAGCTTTTGCCGCCGCAGCTGATCACAGGTGCCGTTCTACGGCCATTTCCGCTTCACCAAGTCGAGGGACTCTCACAGTGTCACGGCACGCTGACGCAGCCGACCCCAGGCACACAACCGCCGCCGCCCCCAGGTCCACCGCCGCCCGAGGGACCGCCGGGAATGGAACCACTACCACCGCCAGGCCCGCCGCTACCGGTGGGTCCGCCGGGGATGACGCCACCGCCACCGCCAGGTCCACCACTACCCGTGGGTCCGCCGGGAATGGCACCGCCACCACCACCAGGCCCACCACTACCCGTAGGTCCGCCGGGAATGGCACCGCCACCGCCCTCGGGTCCCCCGGTGCCGCTCGGGCCGCCGGTAACGGTGCCGCCGCCAGTTGGCGCCGACGTCGTCGGGGACGTTGAAGTCGAAGTCGCAGTCGACGACGTGGTCGTGGCGGACGTGCTGGTCGACGGCTCGTTGGAACTGCTGCCGCCGCAACCTGCCCCGAGCGCGACGATCGCCGAGCCGCCCAATATCACCGCAACCGTCCGGAGTTGACCACGCATGTTCTGCTCCATTCCCTATTGCACGGCTGGTGCCGTCTGCGGCTCGAATACCCGGGATCGGCGAGGCAAAACCGAACATCGCCTGCACCTCGGTTGGGCAGCTTCCCCGGCGAAACGCTGGCGAGGCGAACCCGGCGGAGGTATGTCTTAAGGAGGTGACGCCGACCGTCCAGCACAGCGCGGAAGCGGCAACCCCAAGAACTAGTGGTGAGAGGGATGTAGGTGGTCTTCCGCGCTGACCAAGAGATCGGACGGGATCTCGCCGTCGTCGACTGGGCGTCCACCCCGCTCGGAGTACCGGATGGCTGGCCACAAAGTCTCCGCACCACGGTGAACATCCTGCTGTCGTCGCGCTTTCCGATGTGGATGGCGTGGGGTCCCGACCTGACGTTCTTCTGCAACGCCGCCTATCGCCGCGACACCCTGGGCCGCAAGTACCCCTGGGCGCTGGGCCGTCCCGCCAGCGAGGTGTGGGCGGAGATCTGGGCTGACATCGGTCCGCGGATCGAGCGCGTCCTTTCGACCGGGGAGTCGACCTGGGACGAGGCGTTGTTGCTCTTCCTGGAGCGGTCCGGCTATCCGGAGGAGACGTATCACACGTTTTCCTACAGCCCCCTGCGCGACGAGGACGCACGCGTGGTCGGCATGCTGTGCGTGGTCAGCGAGGACACCGACCGGGTGATCGGTGAGCGTCGCATGGCGACGTTGCGAGACCTGGGCTCGGACCCGAGCGTCGTGCGCACCGAGCGGCAGATGCTGAACTTCGCGGCCGACCAGCTCAGCCGCAACCCGTTCGATCTTCCCTTCACCTTGACCTACCTGTTCGGCGACGACGGAGACGCCCAACTTGCCGGGGTCAGCGGAATCACGCGCGGGCATCCGGCGGCGCCGGAAACGATCCCACACGAGGGCATTTCGGTGTGGCCCGTCGGCAAGGCTGCACACGGTGAACTCGAGTTGATCGAATTCCACAGTGACTCCATCGATCTGCCCGCCGGCGCCTGGCAAGAGCCACCGGCTCAAGCGCTGCTCGCGCCGTTGCTGCAACAGGGCGGCACGCCAGTCGGGTTCCTCGTCGCCGCGCTCAATCGCCACCGCCGGCTGGACCAGGGTTACCGCGGCTTCGTCGAGCTCGTGGCAGGGCACATCGCGGCGGGAGTGGGCAGCGCCCGTAGCTACCGCGCCCAGCAGCGGCGTGCCGAGGAACTGGCCGAACTCGACCGTGCCAAGACGGCGTTCTTCTCCAACATCAGCCACGAATTCCGGACCCCTCTCACCTTGATCCTCGGGCCGATCGACGAACTGCGCAGCCGCGCAACCGGCGTCGATGAGCAAGCCAGACACGAACTGGAGCTGGTTCACCGCAACGGTTTACGGCTGGCCAAGTTGGTCAACACACTCCTGGACTTCTCGCGCATCCAAGCCGGGCGGATGCAGGCGCAGTTCGCGCCCGTCGACCTTTCGGCACTCACCGCCGAACTGGCCAGCGTCTTCAGATCGGCGGTCGATCGGGCGGGGCTGACGTTCGTCGTGGACTGCCCGCCGCTCGACGAACCGGTGTACCTGGACCGCGACATGTGGGAGAAGGTCGTCCTCAACCTGCTTTCCAACGCGTTGAAGTTCACCTTCGAGGGCTCTGTCACCGTGCGGGTCGCTCGCGAGGATGCCGATGCGGTCGTAACCGTCACCGACACCGGGATCGGAGTTCCTGCCGCCGAGATGCCCCGGCTCTTCGAACGGTTTCACCGCATCGAGACGGCACGCGGACGGTCCACCGAGGGAAGTGGGATCGGGCTGGCTCTGGTCCGAGAACTGATCGGGTTGCACGGCGGCACCATCACCGCGGACAGCCGCGAGGGCGTGGGCTCGACGTTCACCGTCCGCCTGCCGTTCGGGGCGGCCCACTTGGCGACCGACGAACTCGCCGCACCGCCGCGCACACGCGCGATCTCGGGCGTGATCGCCGAACCCTATGTCCAGGAAGCCTTGCGGTGGCTGCCCACCGACACCGATCCCGCAGGGGCCGACACCGATCCGACGGCGACCACGGCTGCAGTCCCCCCGGCCAAGCGGCGGTGGTGAACAGACGCGCGTGCTGATCGCCGACGACAACGCCGACATGCGCGACTACCTGACCAACCTGCTGCGGACCGCCGGCTACGACGTCAGTGAGGTCACCGACGGCCAGCAGGCGCTCGAGGCCATCCGCGCCCAGATCCCCGACCTCGTCATCAGCGACGTCATGATGCCCGCGCTGGACGGTCTGCAGCTGCTGGCGGCGCTGCGAGGAGATCCGCGCACCGCCGCGCTACCGGTCCTGCTCCTGTCGGCGCGCGCCGGGCAGGAAGCATCCATCGAAGGCCTACAAGCCGGCGCCGACGACTATCTCGTCAAACCGTTCGCCGCCGCAGAGCTCCTCGCGCGGGTACGCGCCAACGTGGAGCTGGCGCGGCTGCGCAACCATCACGCCCGTTGGCGGACCGCTCTGGTGGACTCGCTGCAGGAAGCGTTCTTCGTCTGCGACGAACACGGTGCGGTCATCGAGATGAACACCGCGTTCGCCGAGATCCTCGGCTACGGCCCCGAACAGCTGCCCTACCAACCGACCCATCCGTGGTGGCCCAACGCCGACACCGACCCCGAATCCCATCGGCTGGTCGAGGCGGCGTTCGCGCAACTGCTGACCCACACCCATGGTGCCTTCACCGTCCCCGTCGTCCACCGTGACGGCCACCGCCTGTGGGTGGCGGCCACCTTCAACCATGCCGCCGATCCCGACTCCGGACGTCGCGTCATGGTCGGCACCCTCCGTGACGTCACGACCGAGCACTATGCCGTGCAACGTCAGAACGCACTGGCTGCGCTGAATCAGCAACTGGCCCAGGCAGACACGCTGCACGACGCGCTGCGGGGAGCCGTCGGGGAGCTGCGCCGAGTGTGGCAGGCTCGGCGCGTCCTGGCCATGACGTTCCCCAACAATGCTACGGCGGATTCCGTTGCACCGGAATTGGTTTACGCGGGCGAAGCCGCCGACTGGGTCGATCTGTCGCCGCGTGAACAACGGCTGATCCAGTCGTTGCACGACGGTGACTTGCTCACAACCGTCGCCGACGGAGCGGGCGCGGCGGGCATTGCGTTGCAACATCCCCGGGGTGTGCTTGTGATCTGGGTCGAGTTGTCCGAGCGACGGCCGTTCACCCCGGAGGATCACACCCTGCTCACCATGCTCGCCGGACGGCTCGGTCAAGGCCTGCACCGCGTCTACCAGATCGACGAGCAACGCGAGACTGCCGTTGCACTGCAACACGCGATGCTCGGTCCCGTGACGCTGCCCGAGGGCTTTGCGGTGCGCTACCACCCCGCGAGCCGCCCGCTCCAGGTCGGTGGCGACTGGTACGACCTCGTCGACCTCGACGATGGCCGGGTTGCGTTGATCGTCGGCGATTGCGTCGGTCACGGCTTGGCCGCCGCCACCGTGATGGGTCAACTTCGCAGCGCCTGCCGTGCGCTGCTGCTCGAAAGATCAAGCCCCAGCGCCGCACTCGCGGCACTGGACCGCTTCGCCGCGCGCCTTCCCGGCGCCCACTGCACCACCGCCTTCTGTGCGGTGCTGACCCCCGACACGGGCGACCTGGTGTACTCCAGCGCAGGCCATCCGCCGCCCATCATGGTGCACGCCGACGGCACCACCGTGATGCTGGACGGTGGACGCGGGCTACCCCTGGCCCTGCGGCCGGATAGGTCCCGACCCGAAGTAGCGATCACGATGCCGGCGCGCGCAACGCTTTTGCTCTACACCGACGGTCTGGTCGAACGCCGCGGTACTTCGATCGACGACGGCATGGCCCGTGCCGCCGATCTCGTTCAGGACGGCCGCTCGCAGGCGCTCGACGACCTGGCAGACCACGTGATGTCCAGTCTCGAACCCGGCGGCGGCTATCCCGACGACGTGGCCATGCTGCTGTACCGACAACCCGCTCCTCTCGCGATGAACTTCGTCGCCGACACCCGAAACCTCGCTCCCAGCCGTGAAGCGCTGCGCAGCTGGCTCGCCCAGGCTGGGGTCGAGCGAGGTCAGATCAACGACGTGCTCATCGCGACCGGAGAAGCCGTCGCCAACGCGATCGAACACGGTCACCGCGACCGACCCGAGGGCACCGTCTCGTTGCATGCGGCCGCAGTCGTCGACCGGCTGCACGTCACCGTCACCGACACGGGCGCCTGGAAGCCGCCGCACGACATTCCCGACATCCGTCGCGGGCGCGGCATCACGCTCATGCGAGATCTCATGGAGCACTGCAGCATCCATTCCAACGACGCGGGTACCACCGTTCACATGCACTCAAGGATCACGTGATGGCCACACCTCTCACCCTTAACACCGACCGCGGCGCCGACGGGCGACCCCGGGTGGTCGCGGCCGGCGAGATCGACCTCAGCAACATCGACGTGTTCATCGAGGCGCTTGCTGCCGCGAGCGGGGGCACCCGCAGACCGATCACCGTCGATCTCAGCGCGGTCAAGTACCTGGACAGCGCCGGCATCAATGCGCTGTTCAGTCACGCCGACGAAGTCGACCGACTGCACCTCATCGTGCACCCCTTCCTGACCCGGGTCCTCACCATCAGCGGTCTCAGCGAGGTCGCGATCGTCGAATCCGCGCCGACACCACCTGCAGAAGATGGCGACGGATCGCGATGAGTTGGGTTGTACCTACGTCCCTGCTCGCGGTCGCGCCGGCGGTACCGCGGCCAGCAGTGCCTTGGTGTAGTCCTGCTCCGGCGCCGCGAACAGCTCGTCGGCGGCCCGGTACTCGACGCACTCGCCCGCCTGCATGACGAGCACCTGATGGCACATGCGCTCGACGATGGCCAGGTCGTGGGCGATGAACAGGTAGGTCAGCCCCATGTCGCATTGGAGTTCGGCGAGTAGATCGAGCACCCGCGCCTGCACCGAAACATCCAGTGACGCCGTCGATTCGTCGAGGATCAGGAGGTCGGGCTCGACGGCCAGTGCCCGTGCGATGCTGACCCGCTGCCGCTGCCCGCCCGAGAGCTCGTGCGGATAACGGGACGCGAACGAGGCCGGCAACGCGACGAGGTCGAGCAGCTCACCGATTCGCGCCCGGCGCCCCTGCTTGCCCTTGGCGAGCCCGTGCACCGACAGCGGCTCGCCGATCGCTTGACCAATCTGCACGCGGGGATCCAGAGAGGAGAACGGATCCTGCATGACCAGACTGATCCGCCGCCGCAACGCCTTCTCGGCGGCACCACGCACGCCGAACACGTCGGTGCCGTCCAGCGAAGCGGCACCGGAATCGGGCTTGACCAGCCCGGTGAGCGCGGCCGCCACCGTCGACTTGCCCGACCCCGATTCACCGACCAGGCCAAGCGTCGTGCCGCCCTTGATCTCGAACGAAAGTTCCTTCACTGCATGCACGATCGACTTGCCGGCCGGCGTCGTGACCGGGAACCGCACGTCGAGTCCGTCGACCGTCAGGAGCACGCGAGCGTCGTCGGCCGCCGGCGGAGGGCCGGAGCCGCCGACCACTGGCCGGGCGTCCAGCAGCATGCGGGTGTACGGATCCCGTGGGTGATCGAACACGTCGAGGATCGGCGCCTGCTCGACGGCTTCGCCGTGCGCGAGCACCGTGACGTCGTCGGCGACCTGGCCGATCACCCCAAGGTCGTGGCTGATCCACACCACCGCGGCGCCGAAGTCGCGCTGCAAGTCGCGCACCAGGTCGATGATCTGCGCCTGCGTCGTCACGTCCAGCGACGTGGTGGGTTCGTCGGCGATCAGCAACTCGGGATTGCACGCCAGCGCGATCGCGATCATCACGCGCTGACGTTGCCCGCCCGAGAGTTGGTGCGGGTAGGAGTGCAGCCGCGTCTGCGGGTCCGGTAGTCCCACCGCCTCCAACAACTCGAGCGCGCGTTCGCGTGCCGCACGACGGGTCTGGTTCCGATGCGTCTCAAGGGATTCGGTGATCTGGCGTTCCAGCGTGAGCAACGGGTTCAGCGACGTGCCGGGGTCCTGGAATACGAACCCGATCCGGCCGCCGTGCACGCTGCGCAGCAACCGGCTGGTGGCGCCGACGAGTTCCGTCGACGGCGAATCCTCCCCGCCCGCAAGCGTGCTCGTGCCGGTGACCACCGCACCCGGTGCGTCCAGCAGGCCCGTCGCAGCGAGCACCGTCATCGACTTGCCGGACCCGGACTCGCCGACGATGCCAAGCGTCTGCTCCCGCTGCACGTCGAACGAGATGCCGCGGACGATCTCGCGCGTACCGATGCGCACCCGCAGGTCGCGCACGCCCAGAACGGAGTCGCTCATCGCTTCCGTTCCGTCCTTCTGGCCTCGATCATGGTGCGCTGCTTGGGATCCAGCACGTCGCGGAGCCCGTCGCCGAGCAGATTGAACGCCAGCACGACGATGAAGATGGCGGCGCCGGGGAACACCGCCATCCACCACGCCAACGTCACGAAGCCCTGCGAATCGAAGATCATCCGGCCGAGGGACGGTTGCGGCGGTTGGATGCCGAGGCCGAGAAACGACAGGGCCGCCTCGGAGAGAATGGCGAACGCCAGCGACAGCGAGGTCTGCACGATCAACGGTCCGGCGATGTTCGGCAGGATGTGGCGACCGAGGATGTAGAGGTGCCCGGTGCCCATCGTGCGCGACACCGCCACGAACGGTTCGACGCGCGCGCTCAGCGTGCTGGCCCTGGCCACCCGAGCGAAGATCGGGGTGTACACGATGCCGATGGCCAGGATGGTCGTCGGCACGCCCGGGCCGAGGATGGCGACCACTGCCAGTGCCAGCAACAGCACCGGGAAGGCGAACATCACGTCGACGACGCGCATGAACACCGTGTCGAGCCAGCCGCCGCGGTAACCGGCGACGATGCCGACGGTCACCCCGACGATGGCCGCGAAGGCGACGCTGACGACGGCGACCTTCATGGACGCCTGGATGGCCACCAGCACCCGGGAGAATACGTCGCGGCCGAGCTCGTCGGTGCCGAACCAGTGCGCACCGCTGGGTGCCCGCAGCGCGTTGGGCACGTCGATGTCGTTGATGCCGTAGGGCGTGATCCACGGCGCGGTGACCGCGATGACGAGGACGACGGCGAGGACGGCAGCGCTGGCCACGGTGACGGGGTTGGACAGCAGCAGCCGCCACGAGCGCACGCGCGTGGTTTCGTCGACCGTGTCCGAATCTACTGTCATGACAACCGAATCCTCGGGTCGACCACCGCGTAGAGCACGTCTACGACGAGGTTGATCAGCAGGAACAGCGCGGCGATCAGCAGCACCGCGCCCTGGATGAGCGGGTAGTCGCGGGCCGCGACGGCGTTGTAGACCAACCGCCCGAGTCCGGGCCAGGCGAAGACGACCTCGACGACGATGACGCCACCGAGGATGGTCGCCAGCTGAATGCCCGTGATCGTGAGCACCGGGACGAGGGCGTTGCGCACGGTGTGACGGAAGGTCACGACTCGCGGGGACAGCCCCTTGGACTTCGCGGTGCGGACGTAGCCCATGGCGGCGACCTCGAGTACTGCCGAGCGGACGTACCGCGTCATGATGGCGGCGGCGACGAGTCCGACCGTGAGGCCGGGCAGGATGACGTGGCGCAACCAGCCTCCTGGGTCGTCGAGCAGGGGCCGGTACCCCGAGGTCGGAAGCCAGCCAAGGGTCGACGAGAACAAGGCGATGAGCAGGATGCCCATCCAGAAGTCCGGGATCGAGACGCCGAATTGGCTCGTGACGCGGACGATCGCGTCGGACAGCCGGCCTTCGTGCAGCGCCGACCAGATACCCGCGGGCAGGGCGATCACGGCGGCGATGACGATGCCGACGAACGCGAGGGAGACGGTCGCAGGCAGGCGCTCGAGCAGGGTGGCGGTCACTGGATCGCCGGTGCGGAAGCTCACCCCGAGGTCACCGGTGAATGCAGAGCCGACATAGCCGAAGAACTGCTGGAAGATCGGCTCGTCCAGACCGCTCGCGGAGCGCAGCGCGTCGTACGCCGCTGGCGTGTAACGGGTTCCGAGGGCGATGCGTACCGGGTCGCCGGGCACCAGGTGCACGATGGCGAACACCACCACCAGCACGCCGAGGAGCACGACCAGCGAATACACCAGCCTGCGCGCCAGGAAGCGCATCGTCGCCGCGGTCATTGGGCGCCGTCCCGGGTCAAGGTCGCGGTGTTGAATCGGATCGCGCCGTCGCGGCGTGGTTCGTAGCCGGACAGATTCTTCGTCCAGGCTTGGATCACCGACGGGTTGTACAGATAGATGTAGCTCGCCTGTTCGGCGATCAGCCGGGCCGCCTTGGCGTAGTCGTCGGCGCGCGAGTCCCGGTTGGTTTCGACGCGTCCGGCGTCGAGCAGCCGATCGACGTCCGGGTTCGAGTACTTCTGCGCGTTGCTCGTGCCGCCGCTGTGATGCTGCGCGTAGTAGAAGTCGTCGGGATCGATGTTCCCGAGCCAGCCCATCATCAGCATGTCGAAGTTGCCGCTGTTCTGCTCGTCGAGCCAGGTGGCGAAGTCGACGGTGCGGATGTTGACCGTGATGCCAAGCGGCGCAAGGTTGTCGGCGATGATCTGCGCTGCGGTAACCGTCTCGGGGTACTCGCTGGTGACCAGCATGTCGAGGTCTTTGGGTGTCGGCCGTCCGGCCGCCTGAACCTCCTGCAGCAGGCTCTTCGCCTTGTTGATGTCGTAGCGATAGGTGTCGTACGGGGTGTACCAGGGATTGCCCTTCGGAATCGCGAGCTGGTTGGCGGCGGCGGTGCCGTAGCTCGTCGCAGCCACGATGGCGTCTCGGTCGATTCCGTAGGCGATGGCCTGGCGCACCCGGACGTCGTTCCACGGTGGACGGGCCTCGTTGAGCGCGAGGTACCAGTAGTCGTTGCTCGGGGTCACCGTCAGGTTGATCGAGTCGTCGTCCTTGAGCTGTGAGACCCGTTGGGGCGGAACTGAGTCGGTCCAGTCGACCTCGCCCGCCTGCAGCGCAGACAGGGCCGTCGACGGCTCGGAGATGAACCGGAACGTCACACCCGAAACCTTGGGTGCCCCTCCCCAGTAGTTCGCGTTGGCCTTCAACGTGATCGAGTCACCGCTCTTGGAGCCCTGGAACGCGAATGGCCCCGTGCCGATCGGGTGCGTCGCGATCTGTCCGTCCTCGACGTTCTTGCGCTCGACGATGGCCACGCCCTTGAAGCCGCCGAGGTTGGTCAGCAGGTTCGGGGTGGGCTGCTTGACCCTGATGACGACGGTCGAGTCGTCGGGTGCGCGGATGTCGGTGACCGCGCTGAACTTGTCGACGTTGGCGAGCTGCCCGTCGATGATGCGGCGGTAGGAGTACACGACGTCGTTCCCGGTGAACGGTGTGCCGTCGTGGAACGTCACGCCCTTGCGCAGGTGGAAGGTCCAGGTGAGCTGATCGGGGCTGACTTCCCAGGACTGCGCCAACGCCGGCCGCATCTCCAGGTTGGCGTCCGGCTGCACCAGGGTGTCGAAGACGTTTTCGAGCACCTCGAACGAGAAGTAGGCGGTGGTCTTGTGCGGGTCGAGCTGATCGGGTTCACCGGCGATGGCCGCGATCAGATTGCCCGATGCGTCCTCCCCCAGGTCCACTCTTTCGCCAGTTGAGCAGGCGGAAAGCGGGCCGAAGAGCGTCAGCGCGCAGACAGCCAGGATCGCGCCGAGCCTTCCCATGACGAAAGTTGTTGCCGCATTTGCCGACCGTTAAACGTCGGTGCGCAGAGTCCTCATCCGGCTGACGAATGCGCTCCCGACCTCGCGGCGTTACGCACCAGTTCTAACAGCGGTTATGATTGGCGTGGAACGTCCGGGCCTACGCCCGGCATCGTACGAAGTTGGCGAGGTGGACGGTGAGCGAATCCGCGCTCTTCATCACGGTCTTCCTCGCATGCCTGGTCGAAGCCGTTGAAGCCCTGACCATCATCCTGGCCGCAGGCACCGCTCGGGACTGGCGCTCGGCCATCACTGGCTCGTTGGCCGGGCTGATTCTCTTGGTGGTGGCAATCGCAGCACTCGGGCCGGCGATCTCGGCGATTCCCCTCGATGCCCTGCGACTGTTCGTCGGAGGACTGCTCCTGATCTTCGGACTTCAATGGTTGCGCAAGGCGATCCTGCGGGCCAGCGGCAACAAGGCCCTTCGCGACGAGACGCTCGCGTACCAGGCCACGCTCGCCGAGGCACGCGGTGTCGCGACCTCCCGCCGGGCGCTGGTAGCCGACTGGTACGCATTCACGCTGGCATTCAAGGGCGTCGTACTGGAGGGGACGGAGGTCGCATTCATCGCGGTGACGTTCGGCGCCAACCAGGGCAGCATTCCACTAGCAGTGGTTGCGGCAACGGCGGCCGTCGTGGTGGTGGCGGCAGCGGGCGTCGCCATCCGGGCGCCGCTGGCACGGGTGCCGGAGAACGGCATGAAGTTCGTGGTCGGGGTCATGCTCACCGCATTCGGCATTTACTGGGGCGCCGAAGGCGCTGGAGTCCACTGGCCGGGTGACGACCTTGCCCTGTTGATCCTCATTCCCCTCGTTGCGCTGTATGCATTGGGACTGGTTGCGCTGTTCAAGCGTCGCGCACCCCGCGCTGTTGCAGCCGATGTCGCTGCCACTCAGGGGGATTGACCGATGCGCAAGATTCGTATGTTCTCTACGTTCTGGTATGACTTCGTCGTCGGTGACGATTGGCGGGTGGCGCTGACCGTGGTCGCCGCCCTGGCGGTCACGGTCGCCGTGAACCGGCTGACGGGGTCGGCGCCGTGGTGGATCGTCGTCGCGGCGGTCGTCGCCGTGCTCCCGTTGAGCATCTACCGGGCGATCCGGAACCACCGATGAGGGCGCCACACGTCAGCGACCCTCGTCCTCCTCGCTGTATACCCGAGCCGCATACAACTCCAATGCATCGCCGCAGGCGTCCAACGCTTGGGCGGCCTCGGTTCGCTTCGGGGCGCCATACACGTCGCGCGCTCGAACCTTCTCGAACCAGTTGCGAAGCTTCACCAACTCGACTTCGTTCTCCTCGAGCTCGCCGTAGGTGAAATGGTTTGCGACATACTCCTTTTCGAGTCCGGCGTGAAAGTCGACGCATTTGTCCAGGATCTCGTCGTACTCGCTGTTCCTGGCTTCCTCGAACAGCGCCAGCACATCCTGTCCACCGGCCACCGCCGAGCAGGTAAGCAACACTGCGGAACCGTCCATCTCGAGGATCTCGCGCCGGAGTCGGCGGAGGGCACGCTCCGCGCCGTCGCGGGCGGGCAGGGCCGCGGCCGAATTCTGCAGATAGACGGCTCCTAGTGACTTCAACCGACGCCACACGGTGGCCCGCAGCCGGGTCGGCTCTGCGGGGATCCGATAGACCAGCAACAGCCACTTTTCGCCGTCCTCGGGTGACGACGGCCCGGCCTCGGCATCGTCTTCAGCGGCGCTCACAGGTTCAGTGTGCATCAGTGGGGGCTCGGCTCTCGCCGAGTTGTTGACCGCACTCAAGTGAGCCGGCCGCAGGCTCGGCTTCCGGTCACACGGTTCGGCGGCGGCGCAAGAACGGGTCGGTCAGCGAGGGCGACAGGTAGCCCAGGTCGCCCCGGGCGATCGTCACGCCGGGCGGCACGATCTCGTCGATCTTGTCGAGTACGTCGGTGGACAGCGTCACCTCCGCTGCGCCGATCTGCGACTGGAGGTGCTCCATCGTGCGCGGGCCGATGATCGGCGCGGTGACCGCCGGATGCTGCATGACGAATGCCAGCGCCAGGTGGATCAGCGAGATTCCCGCCTCGTCGGCCAGTTGGCCAAGGGCATCGGCGGCGTCGAGCTTGCGCTGGTTGTCCGGATTGGAGACGTCGTACCGGGCCGGCATCCGGTTGCGACGCGTGGACTCCGGCAGGTCCTTGTCCTTGCGGTAGCCCCCGGAGAGCCAGCCGCCGGCAAGCGGGCTCCACGGCAGCACGCCCATGCCGAATTCTTGGGCGACGGGCAGCACGTCCGCCTCGATGCCACGCACCAACAACGAATAGGGCGGCTGCTCGGTCACGAACCGGCCGAGTCCCCGCCGCTCGCTGACCCATTGGGCCTGCACCATCTGATGCGCCGGGAAGGTCGACGAGCCGAAGGCCCGGATCTTGCCCTGGCGTTGCAGATCGGTGAGCGCGGACAGCGTCTCCTCGATGTCGGTGTCGCGATCGGGACGGTGCACCTGGTACAGGTCTATCCAGTCGGTGTCGAGTCGGCGCAGGCTGTTCTCGACCTCCCGGATGATCCAGCGGCGAGAGTTGCCACGCTGATTGGGGTCGCCCTTGGTACCCACCGGCGAATCGATCGGGACGCCCATCTGGATGTTGACCTTGGTGGCCAGGACCACGTCGTCGCGTCTGCCGTTGGCCAGGGCCTTGCCGACGATGGTCTCCGATTCGCCCTGCGAGTAGACGTCGGCGGTGTCGATGAAGTTGATGCCGGCGTCCAGGGCGGCATGGATGGTCGTGATGGATTTGTCGTGGTCGGGTTCGCCCCACCCGCCGAACATCATGGCGCCGAGACACAGTGGGCTTACTTGGATTCCGGTTCGTCCGAGGCTGCGATATTCCACGCCTCGAGTGTAGGCGCGGGCTAGGTCGGCTAATTGTGTCGCCGCCGCCGCTAGCCCGTGGCTGGGAACGTCGGGCGCTCTAGCCCATGGGCCCGCCGGGGACGGGCGCGTTGCAGCGATCCCGGAAGTCGGAGGCAGGCTGCCTGACAGCCAGTAGCTCGTCTCGTACCTGTGGGTTTGCCTGCCCGTACGCTTCGATTTCCGTGCGCATCTCGTCCCGGGTCTTGCCCTTGAGGCCGGAGAAGAAGTTGTTCACGTCGGGATGGGTGAACAGGTAGGACGACGTCGCCGCATTTACGCCGGACATGACGCCGGCTAGGTCGGCGGCCGAGCAGTTCGGCGGATCGGCGGCGGCGGTTGCGGAAGTGCCGGCAAGCATCGCACCGGCGATCATGCCGGCGCCAACGAGGCTACGGACGAACATGTGAGGCTCCTTGTCGAATCGGTGGTGGGACACGAGGGCAATGCTCAGCGACGACCCCCGCCGCCGGGGAAAATCGGGCCACCCCCGCCGCCGGGGCCGTTACCGGGGCGATCGGGACGACCGGGGTTCCAGTCGACGTCCATGTCCCAGCCGTCGTCGCAATACCAGGGGTCGGCGCAATAAGAGGGGTACACCCCACCCGATGGGGGTGTCGGGCCACCGCCCCGGACTTCGCCCTGTGCGCACACGGTTGCATACCCGGCATTAGTGCAATCCGCGACTGCGGGCGACGCGGTGATGACGCCGACGGGTATCAACGTCAGGGCAAACCCCAAACTCAGGTAGCGCTGTCTCGGTCGCACGGCTACTCCCTCCCGAAGTGAGTGGTCACCGCGGTCGACCGCTTGTCGACGCACATGACCGCCTTTGCGGAGCGTAAGTCGCCGGGGTTCGAAATGGGACGATTTCGACATTTTCATGATCAAGAATTTCGGTGCGAACGCACAACTGAGCGAATCGTTCTCGCGACCGGAGTATTAGTTGGCCTAACTGCGTGGCCGCCAAATCCGGGCCGTCCACTGTAAATACGGTGTCACTGTCCCCTTATCGGGGCGACAAACGAGGCTCCCGACGGACCGATCTGCGGAACCCAGGACGGGACGACGGAGTCCACCGTCCCCAAGCGGCCAATTCGCAAGGTCCACAAGGGTCTCCCCGCCTTAACAACCTCAAAAGGGCGGCGCTGACATCTTCCTGCCCGGGCTGAGAGCAATCCGCCATCTCGCTACGCTGGCCGACTGAAGGACCCATGACGACCGCAATGCCGAAGGCGCGCAACTAAACAGTCGCCAGACCGGATACCGGAGGCCGAGGAGGGAACCGGCCATCCGGTCCCGGTGTTCGAGCGCAGCGCAAGCTGCGGTACAACTGCGCCACGATGACGAAATAGCAGGGCGGGCCAGCTAGTCGTAGTCGTGGTCCGGACAGGTGACGTCGACGTAGACGGTCGCGCCCGCCTTGCTCGCGCCACCCGAATGGTCGGGATTGTTCACATTGGTGACCGTGCACACCGACAACGGTTCGGTGTCGAATCCGTTGACCCAATTGATCTGAACATCATCGCCCTGGGCTTGGAGATTGGCGATGACACTGTCGGCGCCGCTGGCGGCAGCGACAGGCGCTGCGGCGATCGACCCGGCTGCCCCGCCGACGACCAGCAGCACCGCGGCATAGCTGAGCTTGAGCAACATGACACAACGCTGCACCCCGAAACAGCGGGTCAGCTGTGCCCACTCTGGCAAATCCCCCGACGTCGACTTCGCAGTGCGACCCTCAGCCGTGGCGGACCGCTTCTTGCGCGTCGAGGGCCGAACTGGTGACGTTGTCAGACTGCCCACCTTTTTGACTTATGTCAAAGCCGACTGCCATACTGGCTTCGTGCCCAAGACGCTGCCGACCATCGACATGACCGCGCCCGTGTGCTGTGCGCCGGTGGCGGCGGGACCCATGAGCGACGCTGACGCACTGCAAGTCGCCCTGCGACTGAAGGCATTGGCCGACCCGGCGCGGGTGAAGATCATGTCACTGCTGTTCAGCGCCTCGGCAGGCGAGCAGAACAGCGGCGAACTCGCCGTGACGCTCGGATTGAGCGAGTCGACCGTCAGCCACCACCTCACACAACTGCGCCGTGCCGGCTTCGTCGAATCGGATCGGCGCGGGATGAACGTCTACCACCGACCCGCCGCCGCTGCGGTCGGCGCGCTGTGCGCGGTGCTGGACCCCAACTGCTGCACGTAGCAGCACGCCATCGCGGGCCCACGCCCTGCAGACCGCGATATCCGACGGCATGCAAGCCTGCGAGGGTCTTGACGCCGGTGCTAGTTGCACTCATGCCCACTCCTTGGGGCGTGCCTTCGTTCCCAAGTGATCCGTACCCGAGGAATGGCTACTTCGGGGTCGAAGTGCCTGTAACGCTTTGGCCGACTCGCTCCCGGGTTCGGCGTGATAGATCATCACCAGCTGCCCGCCCGAGTGAGGGACGACGAGCCGGCTCCGATGGAGAAGAAGCTCACCCACCTTCGCATGACGCATGTGGATGATGCCCGTGGAGTAGCCGACGTCCGCACGCGCCCATAGCTCACGAAAGCGTGCACTGCCGGCTGACAGCTCGTCGATCAGAGCACGCAACCGGGGATCGTCGAGATCGCCTGCGGCTTCGCGAAACTCGCACACCGCGATATCGGTTACCTCGTCCCAATTGATGAACACCTTCCGCGAGGCTGGATCGAGGAAGAGCCCGAGCATGCGGTTGCGGCCGGGTGCGGCTCCCGGCGTGAAGGCGCGGGCGTACGGATTGACGGCCAGCACGTCCATGTACCTGTTGCACACGATCGCCGGAAAGGGAATCTGATCGATCAGTTGGCACAACCGTGGCGCGACTGTCTGCGCGGCGGACTGAGCGATGCGGCTGCCGGTGGAGCTCGCCAGCCGCTGCAGGTATTCGGTCGCATTGCGGTCGAGTCGCAGGGCTTCGGCCAGGGCCTCCACCACCTGACCGGATGGACGGGTGTCACGACCCTGCTCGAGGCGCAGGTAGTACGCCGAGCTGATGCCGGCCAGCGCCGCCACCTCCTCGCGACGCAAACCCGGGACGCGGCGTCGCGTGCCAGCCGCTAGCCCGACGTCGTCGGGACGAAGCTGCTGGCGCCGCGCTCGCAGGTAATCACCCAACGCGTTGGCCCTCGTCGCCACCATCCGATGGTAAGGCTGACCCTGCCAATACCACGATCAATTCGGTCACGCTGCCGGCCGTCGGCAGGAATCGCCAATACGTGAAGTGCGCTCCTATCGCTCGTAGACGTCGAGCGAATAGCTAACGCAGCTAATCAATCTGCGGATACGAAGAATGAAACCCCTTGCCGAAGGCAATCTTTCGGCACACATCAAAAGGAGAAGTATATGCAGAAGTTGTCAGCGGCCTTGCTGGACCTCGCCAGCCGGGTCAACAGGGTTGAAGACTCGGCCGCAGCGGTGGAGTCGAACAACCGTGCCAAATTGCAGGCGCGGCGCCAAGACCTCGAAGCAGCGATCGACGATTCGCATGGCGAGCTGGCGGCCGCCGCGACCCAGGCCAAGCAATCCGCACGCACCAAGTGGTCGCAGGCCAAGACCATGATTCAAGGCCAGGTCAACGACATGCGTGCCGACTTCGCGAAGTGGCAGGCCGAGATCAAGGAAGATCACGCCCAGCAGGCGGCCGAGAACGCCGAATACGACGCGGTCGTCGCCGTGAACCTCGCGGCGTATTGCCTCGACGCCGCGGAGTGGGCAGTTGTCCAAGCAGAGCTCGCCCGTGGCGAGGCCGACCAGCTAGCCGCACGGAGGTAGGGAAATGACCACCATCGAAACCCCATCCGTTGTGCGCAACCTCTGGAAATCGGTGCTCGCGCTGGGGGTCCTGACCCTCGCCTTGGGTGCCGCGGTGCTGATCTGGCCCGGCGACTCGATCGTCGTCGCGTCAGTGGTGTTCAGTGTCTACCTCTTGGTGTCGGGGATCGCTCAGGCCATCGCAGCATTCACTGTCGATACCTCAGCGGACGGTCGCGTGTTGTTCTTCGTCAGCGGCGCGCTGTCGGTTGCGTTGGGCTACTTAGCCTTCCGCGACTTCAACAACGGCGCCGCCGTGTGGATGCTGGCAACCTGGATCGGCATTGGATTCATCTTCCAAGGTGTCACGGCGACGGTGTTGGCGATCGATGTTCCAGCATTGCCCGCACGCGGCTGGTACATCTTCGCCGGGATCCTGACTGTGATCGCCGGCATGGTGACCATGGTTTGGCCGATCAGCTCCATCGTCGTACTGGCGATCACCGCCGGAGTCTGGCTCGTGCTCATCGGGATCACGGAAATCGTGGGTGCATTGAGCACGCGTCACACCGTCAAGGAAGGAGAGCGCCGTATCGAGGAGTCATTGGCGCCCAGCGCCGCTGGCTGACTCACCTCGGTGTGCTGAGGCGCAAGGCGCGTCTCAGCACACCGAGCCCTTGACCGCGGAAGCAGCATTGCGCTCCGCGGTCATCTCGTGTGAAGAATCGATTCATCCTCGTGTAGGCGGCGGCGCGGGAGGAAGCCAAGCTGCGCTGCCGCCGCGAACACCCGCCCATTCGCGTTTCACCTCCCGCGTTTCGGGAGACCCTGACCTCCACAACCCCCAACACACGGAGCGAGTCGCATGAAACAGCACAACAAGCCACCACCCACACCGAAGGACGCCACGAAGACGACCGCCGAACAGCGTGACATGCAGGATGAATTGGACCATCAGAACGAGGATCCGGACGCCCCCGGCCGGCACCAAAACCGTCATCAGCTCGCTGATGAGACGTAGCCCCCACGGTGTAGGTCCGCGTCCCACCCATCCTCGGTGATCGGTGGCCCGCAGCGGTGCCGATCAGCAGCACGTTCTAATCGGGCTGACCGGGTTGCGACGTTTGACCTGCCGCGCCTGAGGTATCCAACCCCTGTGGTTGCGCTTCGAACCGGCACGCAAAGGAATGCAAGATGACCGAACAAGACGCCTCGGCGACGGCCGGACCCGGTGACGACGGAGTCCCGACAAGCGCGTCGGGTGGATCGGCTTCACTGTCCGGTGACCCGGCCCTGGAACTCTTCGGCAACGGATGGGCCCCACAGAGCGGGCCTGTGAGCAAAGCCGACTACACAGGGCGACACCGCGCTCCGGACGCGTAGTCAGAAGCAGCCCGTCCTAGTCGGGTCGTCTGCCGCTACGCCAGCTCCGCATGCCTGAACGCCGATCCTGAGAGAACACCACATCTATCGCTGGTGGCCACCAATTGGCGGTAGAGTTGGCGCAGGTTGAGCCATAGCCCCGAAAAACGAAGCGGCATTTCTAGAGCTCTCCGACCCGAGCGACTTCATTTGTCCCGGCGTGATGCATCGCACGTACCCGTGATCCACAGGACGCGCACTATCTGATCGGCGGAGCCACCATGCACGCTTCCTTCGCAATTCATGCGCACCGTTCGCGCGCCCCTGCTTCTCGTCGGCGGCTGTCCTCTCAGGCGGTGCGGCTCAGATGCTCCCGTTCAGAGCCATCGGTCGTCGTCGTCAGCGTCCTCGGCCACGTCGACGCATCCAACATCGATGAGCTCGCCTGCTATACGGCGCGGGTTCGCGGTCCGCTCGACGGCGTGGTCATCGACCTCGGTGGGGTGGATTTCTTTGGTACTGAGGGGGTCTCGGTGCTCATGCACATGAACGGCAGCCGTGGCGGACCAACCGGCTTGGTGGTGGTGCCGAGCCCGGCAGTCGCGCGACTGTTGCGGCTTTGCGATCCTCAGCCGCCCCTCCTCGTTGCCGCCGACATCGACGCAGCGGTCATCATGCTGCGTGGCCACCCTCGCTCGACACTGCAATTGGTCAGCGACGCGCACTAACACCGCGCTCTGCACCAGTTCGGATCCGCCGGACGAGGCGGTTATCTCACCTGTCACGGCCAGCTCCATTACGAGCTCGCAGCCGAAGGTGGGCCGGTTTCATACTCTACGAACCAGCGTTTCATCGGCTTCTGTTGGGATCGTTCACTCGTCACGATGTGCAGGCGTACCAGCGATTCACCCGAGCCGGCGAGCGCGTCGATGACGAGTTGACGGAGCAGCGCGGGCACGAGATCAGCAGATGTGTTCTGCGGTAGCTGCAGTGAGAGATATCCGGTGCGGCCATTTGACGGCCCGTTCGCAGGCTGCGCTGAACCCGTCATCGGCCCTCCTGGATGCCTACGAGAGAATCCGCCAACGATGAGAGATAGCCGGCGAATCCGCTTGGCGCACGCGCCTGCCGGCGGGCGGACGTTGTGACGGCCAAGTCCAGGGCCCACGCGATCGGTTCATCGTTGGCGCGGAAGGCATCCACCAAGGCGACGTCCTCATCAGAGGCGACCGGCGAAAAGCCGCCTGCCGCCAGGTACGCGGTGGCCGTGAACGACAGATTGGCCCCGTGGACGTGGCGGTGAGGAGATGCCAAATAGTCGCTGGTTGCCCGGTCGCGTACCGCGTGGCTGTGTTCCTGCCAGTCCTCAACGATCACAGTCCCGGCCACCACGTGCGCGCCGGCGTCAGCGTGGTTCAGTTGGGCGCCAAACCAATTCTCGGGTACGACCGAGTCCGCGTCGGTGGTGGCGAGCCACGTCCCCGGCTCGGGGCTGAAGCTGAGTAATTCGGTCATGCCGGCCCGCCGGGCGAACCCGACGTTGTGCGCATCGACGGTCACCGCTTTCACGGTGATAGCCGTCGTCTTGATCGCTTCACGGACGACGTCAGCGGAGGAGTCGATGCAGCCGTCGAGAACGACGACCACCGTGACGGGCGTCGATACCCGGCGGGCGGCGACGCGGAGTCCTTCCAAGCAAACCGGTAGAGCGCGTTCCTCGTTGTTGGCTGGAACCACCACACCAATACGATCGATGGGCGTTCCCGAATTCGCGGCGGCGGCAGCGCATCCCGTCGCTGCCGCGAGCTCGGCGCGCAAGGTTGAGGCGTGGGATGGTCTCGAATCGGCACCGCGCCCGCCCATCCGACGCTGCTTAGGTTCCTGTCCTCGCATCATGGTCACCTCGCGGGTGGTACCGCTGAGGCCATCACCTTCGAGGCCCGGTCCCACGCCCGGTGAAGACCCAGCGCCGCCGCCAGTCTGGCGGTGAACGCCTTGTCCACGTCGTCGGCTATCTCGATGCCCGGACCCTTGAGGGGGATCTTGGCAGACTTGAGAACCTCGGTGCCATCGCCCCAAGCGGCGAGCGCCTTGCAGTGTCGGAACGCTTCTTGGAGCAGCACGACGAGTTTGATGTCACCGGTCGGCGTCGTGCCGTCGGCGACGATGAGTGCGTCGAATTCGATCGACCGCGCGGTCGCCAGCGTCCGGTCGACGGTGACGGACTGGCGGCCCGATTTCAGCACGCCCCCGACCGGCGCGATCACCAATGCGGTAACACCGAGCGCGGCAGTCGCTTTCACCAGTTCGGAGATTCCCGCGAGGTCGGAGCCGGCGTCGGCGACGATCCCGATCTTGCGTCCGTCGATCCGGCCTGGCTCGGACAGGATCTGTACCAACGTCGGGGAGATCAGCACGTCCTCGGCCGGCGTGCCCTTCGGCGGCGGCAGGCCCAGCCCGGCGGCGACCCGCTCGCACAGATCCGTGTCGACGTTGGCCAGCACCTCAAGCTCACGTTCCTTGATGGCTTGCTCGTAGACCTTGCCCAGCTCGAAGGTGAATGCCTCGACGACGTGCGTCTGCTCGATCGGGCTCAGACTGCGGTAGAACATCGTCGCCTGGGAGAAGTGGTCGTCGAACGAGGCCGGCTGCGCCCGCACGGCGTCACCCTCGATGCGGCGCGGCGTCTGAACGTAGCCACCGTGTCTCGCGTCGGCGAGCAGCGGCTCGTCACCGTCCATGCTGTTCGGGTGGTAGGCGGCGGTGCCGGTGTGGATCGCGGTCTGGTGCATGCCGTCACGCAGCATGTCGTTGACCGGGCAGTGCGGTCGATTGATCGGCAGCTGCGTGAAGTTGGGGCCGCCGAGCCGGGTGATCTGGGTGTCGAGGTAGGAGAACAGCCGTGCCTGCATGAGCGGATCGTTGGTGGGTTCGATGCCGGGCACGAGATTGCCGGTGTGGAATGCGACCTGCTCGGTCTCGGCGAAGAAGTTGGTGGGGTTGCGGTTCAGCGTCATCTTCCCGATCAGTTGCACCGGTGCAAGCTCCTCGGGCACCAGTTTGGTCGGGTCTAGCAGGTCGATGCCTTCGAAACCGTTGGTACCGTCGTCGGGCATCACCTGGATACCGAGCTCGTATTCGAGGAATGCACCTGCCTCGATGCCGTCGGCCATATCGCGGCGGTGGAAGTCCGGGTCGCAGCCGGCGGCGATCTGTGCTTCCTCCCAGACCAGTGAGTGCACACCGGCGACGGGCTTCCAATGGAACTTGACGAGACTCGTTTCGCCGGAGGCATTTACGAGCCGGAAGGTGTGAACACCAAATCCCTCCATGGTCCGAAACGAGCGGGGGATGCCGCGGTCGCTCATGTTCCAGAAGACGTGGTGGGTGGCCTCGGTGTGCAACGAGACGAAGTCCCAGAACGTATCGTGCGCAGACTGCGCCTGCGGGATCTCCCGATCCGGGTGCGGCTTGGCAGCGTGGATGATGTCGGGAAACTTGATGCCGTCCTGGATGAAGAAGACCGGCATGTTGTTGCCGACGAGATCGAAGGTGCCCTCGTCGGTGTAGAACTTCACCGCGAACCCGCGGGTGTCACGCACGGTGTCGGCTGAGCCGCGCGACCCCAGGACTGTCGAAAAGCGGGTGAAGACTTCGGTTTTCGTACCCTTCTTGCCCAGAAACCCCGCCTTGGTCACGGAAGCTGCAGAACCGTAGGACTCGAAGATGCCGTGGGCGGCCGCGCCACGGGCGTGCACGACGCGCTCCGGGATCCGTTCGTGGTCGAAGTGGGTGATCTTCTCCCGCAGGTGAAAATCCTCGAGCAGCGTCGGGCCGCGGGCGCCTGCCTTGAGCGAGTGGTCGGTGTCGGGCAGTCGCAGGCCCTGCGCCGTCGTCAGATATCTGCCGGCCTGCGAGCGTGGATCGGGGTCGGCGCTCTGGCCATTGGTGACGCCCGTCGGGCTGGCGGCCCTTGGGGTCGTTTGGTCGGGCTTGTGCGGTGACGGCATGCAATTCTCCTGGCGAGTCGACATTGATGGATCCGCGGCGGTGCGCCGCGCCCTCATACCTCGCCAGGGGCTGTAGCGATGTTCGTTGCCGATAGATACCCGCCCCGCCCATGTTGAAACTCGACACCCCGAGGAATCGAGGGCGGCGATTGATGCTCGACGAGTCGCGTCATGCTCGACAGTCAGCGAACAAGGGAGCACCAGTACGGCGTGTCGCGTTGAGCAAGTGCTAGTCCGCTGCGGCTCGCAAGCGCGGTCGGCCGCGCAGAAGTAGGGCGAACTCAGCGAGCCTGGCGTGCAGGTCGTCGCCGAGATTCAGGGAATCGTCCGGTTCTAGGGATACTCCGTTTCGGGCGGGTGTGGTGGCGACTGATGCGTCGCCGCAGGCGGCAGCCTTGGCGTCCGCGACGTCGTCTCGCAGTCGGCCGATGCTCAGCTCCACCTGCCGATCCGTCCACCCGTGCAGACGCCGCGACGAGTCGGTGAGCAGCGCGTGAGGCGCAAGAACGCCTCGTGGACGGCGTCAATCCGGACTCCTTGCTCAGTCAGCGGACTTCCTGGTTGCGGAAAGAGGTGTGTCTTGGTGACCGCCGACGCGACGATGGCGTTCAGGGCTGAGTGGGAGCGGTCAAGTGCGGCCCCGGTGGTCGCTCTGCGGTCCCTCTCCCCTGGCTGCTGAGATTCCAGGGCCTCATCGAGTGCATCCAGATACTCCAGCACTGCCGGACGGAAGTCGCGCGAGAGCCGGATCGGCACGACGGTAAACGCGACAACGGCCGCGACGCAGCCCCCGATGAGGGCCGCAACCGCTTTATCCCAGATCAGGTCGAGGTAGCGCCCTTCGGTCGCGAAGAGCGGGGCGAGCGCAATGCTCATCCAGAACACCATTGCCGGATAGGAGACCGGTGCGCTGGCGATCGTGAAGAAGACGCCGATCGTGACGACGACGACGGTCCAGACAATGTTGTCCGGGATGCTTGCGGCGATGGCGACGCCGGCGGTGGCCCCCAAAATCGTGGCCGCGAGCCACAGCCACGCTCGCCGGGCTGACGCCTCGGCCGATCCGGCGATGACTACGTACGCGGTCCACGCCACCAGGAGGCGCGTCCAATGACTGCGCGTCAATGTTGTCCCTCAGGGCATTCGCGAGGGTCTGCAGGCGCTCACAATGGGTCCCGCGATGTCGTCGGGAAGCGCGGCAATCCACCGCGGGTCGTTTGTCTGGTTGACCACCTCCTCAAGTCCTCGTTCCGCGCAGTACAGAGCCACGCGCAACTGCTCGACGTCGTGTGGTCCGAAGCCGGGTAAGAGATCGACGGATACCTGGCTCGCGATCACGGTGCGGCACCGCATCACCCGGTCGAGACTCCGGCGGAGACTCTTTGCGGCACGACGGGGGCGTTGCCGTCGCAGGTAGTGGTCAGCGCGTCCACGACGCTGGTCACCGCGTATCCCGCACTCCGGCAGAACACATCTACAGACCGTTTGACGGTACGAACCGGGTCGTCGGGCAGGATCACGAACTCCGACACGGTGACCCAGGCGAAGCCCACTGCCGAGGCGAGTACGAACCACCCGATCCGGTCGCTTGTGATTCGGCCGGCACCAGCGAGAAAGGTGATGAGTGCCCCGATCACAGCGAGATTGCCGGCTCGCAGACTCCAGGGACGCAGCGCATACGACAGGAACATCTGCAGGATCAGGAACGCCACAGCCGCCCACACCGCGATCCGGCTGAGTTCGACGGTGGCAACGGTCGCCACGGCCGAGACCACTGAAGCCCAGCCGAACGTCTGAGCGCTGTCGCTGCGGTGGGGATCGGTAACCAGGAGGTCACCACGGCTAGCGTGAGCCCGGAAAGCACTGTCGCGCAGGCGGTTCTAGCTCCGTGACGGGTTCGGGCGAAGCCTGGGTCGACCGATTCCAGTCGCGCGGCAACGCGCGCCATCATGGGTAGAGGCCGTGAATGCCCTTGTACAGCAGCAACACTCCAATGACGACCAGGATCGCCGCCACCAGCGCGGCGTTGTGTCGCTCCATCCAGTCTTTGAGCCGGGTCAGCGGCCCGTCGAGCCGCTCACCGGCCACGGCGTAGGCCAGTACCGGGATCGCCGCCGACGATGCGGCGACAAGGACATAGAACACCACAGAAATCCAGGCGCCCGCGGTACCGAGGCCCGCGGAGCCAATCGCCAAACCGGCTGCCGCACAGATGAAGAGCACCTTTGGATTCACTAAAACCAACACCGCCGCGATGACTGCCGCCCGACCCGGGGTGGCACCGGTGATCTTCTTCATCCAGGCTGGCGAATGCGTCGATCGTTTGCGCGTCAGCCAGCGAAACACACCAAACACGATCAGCGCGATACCGATGACGATGCGCAGCCAGGAGGCCCACGCCGGTGTCTTGTCGAGCCCGCCCAGCAGGCTGGACAACTCGACGAAGAACGCCGTCAACGCGGCCAGCCCGACGATCCAGCCGGCCAGGTAGGCCAGGCTGGTGGGTTTCGGCCGCGGTGTGTGCAGCACCAGCACGGCGGGGATGATCGACAGCGGGGAGATCGCAACCACGAGCGCAAGGGGGATGAGTTCGGTCAACTCCGAGCCCAAGCCGGCCGTCATCTGCGGTACCTAATCGCCACGGGCGGTTAGTCGTTCGGTGTGATGACGGCGCGCCCCTGGATCTTCCCGTCATGCAATAGGTGGTAGGCGTGCTCCGCATCGTCGAGGGCGAAGTGTTCGACGAGCATCTTGATCTTTCCGGTCTCGGCGAGGCTGATCACCTCGATCAGCTCGGGAATGGTGCCCCAGAATGGCGACGCGACGGAGCATTCCTTTGCCGGGCTGTTGAAGTTCACCGAGAGGGCGGCGTTACCGAGCCCAACGATCGTGAGGTGCCCGAGCACACGTGATACCTGAGCGGCCATCGTGAGCGTAGGGTTGACCCCAACCAGATCGAGAACGAGTTCGGCGCCCTGACCCTTCGTGACGTCCTTGATGCTCTTCACCGCATCATCGCCGGAGATGAGTGCCTCGTCGGCGCCCATCGTCTTGGCAATCTCTAACTTGTCAGCCGAAGTATCCACCGCAACAACGGTTGTCGCCGAGGCCAGCGCCTTGAGTACCTGAATGGCCATTTGACCGAGGCCACCAGCGCCGATGACTACCGCGGTAGAACCAGGCCCCAACAGATGCACAGAACGCTTTACCGCGTGGTAGCTGGTGAGCCCGGCGTCGGACAGCGGCGCTGCCTCACGGGGGTCCAGGTCGCCCAATGGAATCAGGTAGCGCGTCGATGGGACGAGGAGGTACTCGGCCATGCCGCCGTCGGTGCCACCCAGCCCGCCGGGGTTCGGCTTCCCCGGTGTCTGGCAGTAGTTCTCCATCCCCTGGCGGCAATTCATGCACAGCCCACAACCCCACGGGCCGTACACGATGACGGGGTCACCGGTTGCGAAACCCGTTGCGCCCGGCCCCATTGTCTCGACCCAGCCAGCATTCTCGTGCCCGAGGGTGAAGGGCAGCGTCATCGACTTCGATCCGGCGGGTGCCTCCAACAGATGGAGATCCGAGTGACACGCTCCCGCGCCGCCGACCTTCACCAGCACCTCCCCCGGCCCCGGTTCCGGCACCGGAACGTCCCGGAGTTGCCCCGGCTGCTGCCATTCGACGAACTGGAAGGCTTTGATTTCGCTACCTCAGTCCGTGATCCGGTCGAACTCGACCTCGAGATGCAGCGGACCGCGGAAGATCTGATTCTGTCGATACGGCGGCGGGTCAACGACCAGTCGCGGGTTCTCGACGCGCCGCAGGAACGTCTCCAATGCGATGTTGACCTCCAGGCGCGCCAGCGGTCCGCCGACGCAACTGTGCACACCGCGGCCCCACCCCACGTGTTGGTTGTCCGGGCGCTGGATGTCGAACTTCTCCGGGTCGGGGAAACGCTTGGGATCTCGGTTGGCCGCCCCGTACAGCAGGTGCACCGCTGACCCCGCGGGGATGACGGTCCCGCCCACTTCGATGTCGGCGGTGACGCTGCGGCTCGGGAAGAACTGGACGGCCGACTGCAGTCGCAGCACCTCTTCGATCGCCTTCGGGATCAGTTCCGGCTGCTCGTGGAGCAATTCGAGCGACTCGGGATTGCGCAGTAGGAGCAGCACACAGTGTGCGATGGTGTTGACCGTCGAGTCGTGACCAGCGATGAGGAGTAGCTGCGCGTTGGCTGCAGCCTCGGCGGGCGCCATGGCGCCGTCGGGTCCCTCCGTATCGCTCACCAACTTGGACAGCACGTTGTCGCGCGGCTCCTTCACGAAGCCTTCGATCAGACCGGCCATGTACTGCTTCATTGCCGCCATGCTTTCGCGGCCCTTCTCCAGGCGCGCCTGCCCTTCCTCGGTCGCGGCGTCCGGGCCCAAGTCCGTGCCGGCCATGAAGTCGAAGATCCACTTGTGGAAGGTGGGTTCGTCCTGCACCGGGACACCAAGGATCTGGCAGATCACCGCCACCGGCACCGGATAGGCGTAGTCGTCGACGACGTCGAAGGTATTGCTGCCCTTGGCTTTCACCTTGTCAAGCGAGGCATTGCACAGTGCCTGGATGTCGGCCGCCATGTTGGGGATGACATCCGGGGAGTGTGGTGGCGCGAAGTGCCTCATCACCTGACGTCGCGCCCTGTCGTGCCTAGCTGGGTCGGTCACTATCAGGCTCGGCTCGGTGCCATAGGCCTGTATGTGCTCGGCGCCGACGTCGGGTTGCGCGTGAGCCGCCGGTTTGGCCGAGATGGGGCTGCGGCTCATGTCGGAGCTGACGTGCGGGTCGTGCGCGAGCTGTAGTAGCTCGCGGTAGCCGGTGACGACGTAGACCTTGTCGGCGACCTGCACGACGGGTGTCTTGCGCAGCTCGTCGAAGAACCGGTATGGGTCGTGCCGGTTCTCGTACTTCATCGCCTCGGTCCAGGCGGTCTCTGCGGTGGTCATGGCGCTCCGTTCTAGCGGGCTTTGGGGCGGAACTCAGCGCCCCGTGAAGTCGGATCGTGGCCGGTGAGGACGACGTCGGGAATCCCGGTCGGCTCGCGCGGATCCGGGAAGCGGGCCGACATCGGCTCCGCGTTCGCCGGTACGTCGTAGCCCGGTGGCGGGGGCGGGAAGGGCGCCGATTGTTCGATGAGTCTGCCGTAGTACTCCAGCCACTTGCCGTGATTGAAGGTGAGGGCTCCGACGATGCGGCCGTTCTTGCCGAAGGCGGCGGCGAACCGGAGATCCTCTACAGAGCCCTGGGTGAAGACGATCTCATCACCGAAGGAGCACACGCCGACGCCCTTGATGTTGACGCCGAACTGACCGGACCAGAACTGCGGCAGCGGCAGGTGCGCACGACGTCGGGTCTCGATGGTTGACCATGTTGTGCGCCGCGGTCTGGGCACCCAGCACCGCGGCATCCACGTGTTCGATCGCCATGAACTGGTACTCGTAGAGCACGTGCGGTGCCCGCGCGATGTCGCCGGCGACGAAGATGTTGTCGGTCACCACGCCGTTGATGTCGAAGGCCCGGCAACCGGCGTCGCAGGCCACGCCCCAGAACCCGGCGGCCAGGTCAGCGCCTTCGAGCCATTCGATATTGCGGATGGATCCCAGCGACGCCACCACCACGTCGACGTCGAGCAGGGTCCCGTCCGACAACTGAGCCTGCCGGACGTGCCCGTCGGCGTCGCCCTTCAGCGCTTCCACCGCCACACCGGTACGCAGGTCGACTCCGGCGTCGCGCTGCATCTTCGCGGCGATATCGCCGATCACCCCGCCGAGTGGCCCGACCAATGGTGCGCTGGAGCGTTCCGCGACCGTCACGTCCAATCCGAGATCTCGACAGACCGAGGCCATCTCCGAGCCGATGAAGCCCGCGCCGACGATCAGCACTCGCTTCGGCTTGGCTTTCAACGCCGCCTGTAGCTCGGCCGCGTCGTCGCACGTGCGCAGTGTGTAGAGGCCCTTCAGCTTGGCCTCTTCGGGGTTGAACCACGCGCGGGAACGGACGCCGGTCGCGATCAGCAATCGGTCGTAGGGCACCTTGTCACCGTTGGCGAGCAACACTTCCCGGTTGTCGCGGTCCAATCCGGTCGCCGCCACGCCGAGACGCCAGTCCGCGTCGACTTCCCGAAGGCGCGGCAGCTTGGTGTTACCCGCAGGCACCCAGCCCTTGAGCACCTGCTTGGACAACGGCGGCCGGTCGTACGGCTCGTGGACCTCGTCGCCAATGATGGTCAGCGGGCCAGTGAATCCCTCGTCCCGCAACGCCTCCGCGGCACGCAACCCGGCCAGCGACGCACCGACGATGACGATCCGACCCTCCGCCCTGAAGGTCCTGACGAGGTCGGCGACCAGCGGGTGCGTACTCACTTCGTCGTCCTGTCCGAGGGCGGGTCCATCTCGGCGATGATCGCCTGCACCGGGCAGGACGCCACCGCCCGCGCGACCTGCTGGCGTTGGGTGTCATCGGGGTTCGGGTCATATGCGAGCGCTTCCTCGCCCTGCAATTGAAGGACGTCCGGTGCCAGCGGGACGCACTGCGCATATCCCAGACACCGGTTGAGATCAACGACAATTCGCATGGTTCGGCTCCTTCTCAACCGACGCTGAGGGCTGGTCAGCGACGCTCCCGAAAATCCCCGGGAAGGGACCCGACAGTACCGGTTACGCTCCCGTAAATGACGCCTTTTAGCCGTTTGTTGCCGGGCGATTCATGGGGTGCTCAGCCGGCGTCGGATACGGTGGCCAGGCCGCGATTGTGAGGACTGTTGATGAGGTTGCCATCGTCTCCGTAACGAGTGGTGTTGCCGCGCGCTTGGAAGTCTTCGATCCGGGTTTCGTCCGGACGCGTCGTGGTGTGCGAGCGGTGTGGGCCGCCGCGGCACTGCTTGTCCTGCTGATGTTTTCGTCGTACGCACTGCGCGCGTGGAGTCCTCGCGTCGCGAGCCTCGCGCTGATGGGTGCGATCACCGTCTATGTCACCGGCGGTGGGCACATCACGATCGGACGAATCGGATGGTTCGTCCTCGCGGCGGCGATCGGCTTCGGCTGGCTCGCCGTGTGGGAGCCGGTCCGTGGTTTTCACGAGGTCAGTTCTGTGACCAATTCGTCGACGATGACGCGGATACGCGCAGTCTCGCAGCGCGGGCAGTACCAGCAATCGAACAGTGCGCGATAGCGCAGTGGGTGGTCGCGCTTTTTACAGGCGTGGCAGCGTCGCATTGTCATTGCATCTCGAGCCAATGCACTAGTTGGGGCGGCCATGGCTGTGGCGTAATGAGAATTGTGCCGCAAAACACGTCGTGAAATGAGCCATTCAGCTGACCTCATCAAAATGTGGTCCGTCGGCTGAACGGCTAGGACAACCCGAGCGCGTCGGACAGCCCGTCGATGGCCGGCGTCCACACGCGGCCTGCCGATCCCAACCATTGACGGTGATAGGCGGCAACCGTTTTCGAACTCCGCTGCTGCGATGAAGACGGCCGATCATCTGATTGTGGTTGTCCGCCGAATTGCCGCAGCAGAGAATCAACGACCACGCGGCGCAATAATCACAGTGACGGTATCCGCAAAGCAGCGGACGCGTCCGCAGAAGCATTCCCGCGCGCTCACCCATCGCCCTCCCTGCCCGCCGCCGTCGCGCGTGACGTCTCCGGATACGCGTTTCCGCAGCCGCGGACAAGGGTCACGATCGTCTATCTGACAAGACCCGCCTGATCCCCCTTAGGGGGTTATCGACGGCATTTCGGGGTCTGGGATGGTCGTGCCCAGGACGGTCCCCTCGCTGCTACCGTCACCAGGCCATTTCGCCAGCAGCGCGGGACTCAGCACGATGAGACCCAGGGCGAAGTAGACGGCCGCGGTACAGATCGCGACCATCAGCAGATGCGCGATCTGGGCGGCTGCCAACACGACGACGACGTTGAGGCGCTCCCCCTGCGTCAGCGGATCATTGACGGGTGGGTCCGGCACCGCCGCGAAAGGAGTGTCGTCCAGGTCATGGGTGTCGTCGTGGGGAATGCTGACCGATTCCAGCGTCGGTCTGACCCGAGAACGGCTCACCGAGACGATGAAGGCAGTCGTCACAGCAAGTAGGAATAGCAAGGCAATCCACAGGCGTGTCCGGCTGATCGTCGAGGCCAACAGCCAGGCATAGGTGTCGAAGAACACGACGGCCAGACGAATGACAAGGTCGCAGGCTCGACTCCCCCAGAGTCAGGCTCACGAACACGCAGGATCGTTGAGCTGCTCAAGCGGGATGGCGTTGCCCATCGCCCGATAGCCCGCGAGGTTGAAATGCAGATGGTCTGAACCGTCGTAGGTCGGATTGATGCGCGACGGGTCGGCGGGGTCGCGGACCGCGGCGTCGAAGTCGACGACGGCGTCCGCAGGGCTCTCCTGGCGGATCCAGGCGTTGATGGCCTGGCGTTTGTCGTCGGTATCTGGCAGGGCAGCGGAATTGCCACCAGCCGGGGTGAGCGTGCCTTGGAGCACCCGCAGGCCTCGCGAGTGCAGCCGGTCGATCACTTCTCGGTAACCGCTGAGCAGCTCCTCGACGGTGGCGTTGGGGGACATCAGCAAGTCGTTGATGCCTTCGAGCCAAATCACCGTCGTCACGCCTGCCTGGATCGGCAAATCGGTGTCGAGCAATCGGATCGCCGCCGGCCCATAGATATCCGGGTTGCCTCCTGCAGTCGCGTCCCGCAGGACGCGGTTTCCGGCAATGCCGAGGTTGACCACCGACAGCGGACGGCCCGCGGCGCCCAGCCGGCGGGCGAGGACGTCGGGCCAGCGCCCGTCGGCATCGATGCCTTCCAGCGCCTCGGGCGTCCCATCCTTCTGCCCCTGGTAGCCGTCTGTGATCGAGTCGCCGAGAGCCGCTACCGCACCGTTCGACAGCGGCGCCAGCACCTCGATCCCGCTGACGAACGGCCTACTGGTCGTGCGCTGGGTAAACGCGTCGCCGTCCACGTCCGCGGTATGGTCGCCCGCGCCCTCTGGCGTGAGGTACGAAGTCTGCCGCGCAACGTAATGCTCGGTCGGCCTTCCGATGTCGCCCGTCACATGGATGCTCACTGCCAGTGGCTCGAACGCCTGCACCGAGAACTCGACGGGGTCGCTGAGCACATCGTGCCCGGGCATAGCGGTGACGCTCCGACCGCCAGCGAAGGTCACCGGCGCGGAGGTATCGGGAACGAGCGCCGGCCCCGATGCGCGGCGCGCGATGGTCGCCTGCGCGAATGTCACAGGGACAGTGCCGAATCGGTTCGACAACCGGACCCGTGCAGTCGTGCCGCCGAACGTCGGCGTGAGGATCGCCCGCAACGTCTCGTCACGCACGACCGAGTTCGGGTTCATCGACATGTCGTGTTGATCGAAGTCGTCGGTCCCGCGAGACGCATCCGACGGAGCGGCTGCCCACACACCGAGCCAGCCCTGATCCGAGCAGTTGGGCAGCGGCTCTGCAGTCGCCGCGCCAGGAACGGCGAGCTGAAAGGCCAGGCCCACGAGAGTGGCCGAGATCGACCAACGAGCCCAGCGTGTCATCGCGATTTCGCGGGCGTAATGCTCTGCTCGAAGTTGAATACGTTGTCGGGGTCGTACTTCGACTTGATCGTGCGCAGTCGGTCGACGCCTGCTCCCCAGTAAGCGGTCTCCCAATCCGCCATGCCGGCATTCGGCACGTTGACGTAGGCGCCATTCACATACGGTGCCAACGCTTCAGCGAAATCGGCGATCCAGGCCTCGCACGCCGGAGTGAGCGGGTCGGCGCTCGCAGGTATCCCACCGCGGATGCCCCAGCCCGCGCCTGGCTCGGCGTAGTAGAGCGCGTTGCGATGGACGAACGCCGAGCCGCCGGCTGGCTCAGTGTCCTTGACGGCTCCGCCGAAGGCATTGGTGAAGTAGTTGCAGTCCGGTGTGGGGGCCTTGGACATCAGTGAGCCGATCAGGCGGATCGCTTCAGCAGGAAAGGGATCGGACATGAACTGCGAGACGAACTTCCAATTCGCCGCCTCGTCGGCGGGCGATATCTGGAATCCTGCGTAGGTGTCGGTCCAGCTCCCGCTCGACGTCGACACATCGGGATTGCCCACCGATAGGATCGGCGCCAGCAGCTGCTTTGCCTCTGCCTCCGAGCCGGAAGCCAGAAGACCGACGAGCTTCGTCTCCGCGCGGGTTATCTCGAGCTGACTGGTGAGGCGGTCGTCGGCGTAGGGGGCCGACCGCTGCCAGGTATCGAAGACCGCGGGCAGGTCGTCCAGGCCCGGCCACGTCGCGGTGATGTAGGCGGTCTGCGTCAACGGATGAATCCGGTAGGTCAGTGAGGTGACGATCCCGAAATTGCCGTTGCCTGCGCCGCGGAGCGCCCAGAGCAGGTCGGGGTTGTTGTTCTCGTCGGCGATGATCGTCTCGGCCCCATCGGCGCCCGAGGAAACGACGATCTCGACCGCCAAAAGATTGTCGGAGGCCATGCCGAAGCGGCGGGTGAGGAGCCCGAGTCCGCCGCCTAGGGTTGCGCCGACCAGGCCGACGGTTCCCTCGGTGCCGGTCGGGGCCGCAAAGCCGGCCTTGCCCAGCTCCGTCACGGCTTCCAGCTGGTTGAGCCCGGCTCCGACGGTCGCTGTATTGGCCGCGGCGTCGATCGTTGCCGACTTCAACTCGCTGACATCGATCACGATCCCGTCGTCGACGGTGGACCAACCCTCAAGGCAGTGGCCGCCACTCCGCACCCGGAGCGGGACATCGTTCTGTCGCGCCCATGCCAGTGCGTTGACGACGTCCTGCGTCTCCTGGGCGAAGAGGACCACCAACGGATCGTGGGTGAAGAGCAAGTTATAGGACACACTTGCCGCTGAATATTCGGCGTCGCCCGGGCGGACGATCCGGCCGGTCAGCTCGGCTGGGCGGACAGTGGTGGACGTCATTCGGTCACCGCGGCCACGGCAGGGGCAGCCTCGCTCGGTTCGTCGTCGAGTACCGCGCGGTTGAAGATCATCATGTACCCGAAGTACAGGGCGCCGATCAGCGCGAGGCCGCCCACGATCACGATCGGGGCGAACGAGCTGGGTGCAAGGATGAAGACCAACGCACAGACCGACCAGATCAGCGCCGCGATGGCCACGGGCGTCTCGAAGCGACCAAGACTGAAGCCACCTTCCTTGTGGTCGAGACGTTTTCGCACCGCCAGGTAGAGCACGACGATCGCGCCGTAGGTGACCGCCGGGAACACGGTGCCCGCCGTGATCAGATCCAGCAGTGCATCGCCCGGCAGAGCGGAGAGCACCGCGATCCCGATGACGACCGGCAGGATGGTGGCCGGGATGGGGGTCTGCGTGCGGCTGTCGACCCGCTTCATCAGTCGGTGGGCGGGAAAGCGGTCATCGCGCGCCATCGCAAAGATCATGCGTGAACAGCTGGCCAACACCACCAACCCACCGCCGAAGAAGGCGATCGCTACGGCGACGAGAAACAGGCGTTCGGCGACCGGGCCAAGTTGATCGCGCATGATCGCCGCGACGGGCGACTCGGACGCCGTGACTTCGGGGATGTTCTTGATCGCGACGGTCAGCGCGATCAGGAACAACAAGCCCAGAACACCAGCCGCCGCAACCGATCCCACGATGGCGCGCGGGACGGTCCGAAACGGGTCCTTGGCCTCCTCTGCCATGTTCGCCGCAGTATCGAAGCCCACCAGTGTCCCGAGGCCGACGATCATGGCGATCATCAACCCGCCGCCCAATGCGAAGTAGTTCGACGCGCCCTCGGCGGCTCCACGCGATACGAGGTTGCCGGCCGAGCCGGTTCCCGTCACCGCCACTGCCACCAACAGCGCGACCACCAGTACAACGACGATCGACACCTCGATGGCGACCGCCGCCGAGTTGATCAGTGCCACGATCCTCGTGGAGGCGATCGCCAGCACGGCCTGGATCACCATCATCACCACGGTGATGATCCGTGCGGTGGTTTCGCTTGGCGCCATGTTGAACAACGGCATCAGGCACTGACTCGCCATCGCGCTGTTGATGGCCATGAAACCGGTGATCAGGTAGCAGAAGGTGAGCCAGCCGAAGAACCAACCGATCTTCGGGTTGGCCAATCGAGAGCCCCACTGGTACGACGAACCCGACAACGCGATGCGAGCCGCGAATTGCGCGATCACCAGTGCGATCAACATCTGGCCGATGAACGCGATGATCCAGGTCCAGATGCCCACCGGTCCGGAACCGCGCAGCAGGTCGTCGTAGGTGCTGAAGATGCCGACGGCCACCGAGATGAACGCAAACGAGATCGCGAACACCTGAAAGGAACCGAGAGTTCGCTTCAGCTCTGGTTCGTAGCCACAGTCCCGACATTCGTCGTCGATGGCGCGGTCCGCCACATTCTCTGTCGTCATGAGATGGCCGACCTTCCGTGGCGGGTGATGCACGAACACTAGATGTCCGACGACCTGTTTGCTACGAAATTGACGATTGCGTGAAAATGGGACCGCGGCGGCGTTGATGGAGGATCATCATTCCGCCAACTGCTGTGATCGCCGATTCGCTCGGAGCCCAGGCCGTCGATGACGCAGCCGCGGCATGCCCGATAACCTCCGCGGCGCTGAACCCGGCAAGCAGCGGGCGCCGCTCGCCGGCCAAAGCGGGCCGCCCGCGACCGCGAAGGTTGGTTGCCGGTGCGCGATAGCCCTTTTCAAAAGCTCAGCAGCGCAAATCTTCGATCGCCGACGGTGTCGACTATGCCGCGACGGTTGCCGGCACTGCGCCTACGCGGCGCGGTATCAGACGCTTGCCACGCACCCCTGGACGTTTTCCTTGCCCTGCGTGATTCATCAGCAAGACGCGGTGCCGAATCTCTCCAAAACCGCCTCTGACCTGCTAAAACCCTGATCGGACTGACAGGATTTGAACCTGTGACCACGTGACTCCAGTCGGACATGGGCCGAATTTGGTTGTCTCACAATGACTCTCGATGCGGCCTGGCCGGTGAAAAAGCCGTCCCCCGTCAACTCTCCCAATACGCACCTAGCCGTGACAGCTCTGTGACAACGTTTGGCCTGAACAACCCGTTATCGGAATGTCCGTGCTGTTTGCTGAGCGTTCTAGTCTGCACACTGCGCCGCTGGCGAAGCAAAGATCGATTCTATCGGTAGGTTCAACGCGCCGTCGCGCAAGTGGTCGGTGCGTCCGAAGGGGCCGGAGGCGTTATGGAAGACCTGATCCCCCTTGCCCAATCCTTGCAATAACGGCGTCAGACCGGCACGTGTTGCGCCGCATCAATGGTCACTACTCCGTTCGTGGCTGTGCGGGAGCAACTGCCAGTGGACCTGCATGACAGCGAAAAGGAACGCCGTGCTGATGCCGAACAGCAGTACACCGTTCACCGCTTGTAGGGCACTTAGCATCTGGAACCGGGGCGGCAACGTCAATCCCGGTATCTCGAACGTGGTCATGGTGGCCAGGGCATAGACCGACGCGTCGGTGAGCGAGTCGAGCGCGCCGATCCACCAATACGCCGACGCCCACAAAATGCTCTCGAACCCGTGCAGGGCGGCCAATATCAGCGAGACGGCTGCGATGTGGCCGATCACCGTCGGAATCGCCCGCAGCCGGTCAGCCTTGTGCTTGTCGACCCGGACCCGAATCCTTGTTTCCAGGCCGAACGCCATCAACACCACTGCGGTCGTGTGGATGGCGATGGTCAGCACGATGAGGGAAAGGCCCACACTCCAACTTGCAAGATCCACCCATCTTCCCTACCACCGGCCATATCAGCAGACGGCCACAACTACCGAAGTTGATCGGGCCTGTGCAGAGGCGCGGCGGAGGTGCCTACGGGAATCTAGTGTGAGATGGGCGGCGCCCTACCTGGGAGGTAAGCCATGGGCGACTTCGGGATAGCGGGTCTTTGGCTGCTTCTGGCCTTGTCCCTTGTCGCTGCGGTATTGGTCGCGGCCGGCAGTATGTGGCTGGCGGATCGCACCCTCCCCAAACAGGTGAGCGAAGGGCACAACGGGGCGCTGTCGCCGTTCCTGACCTGTGTCAGCCTCGTTTATGGCGCCCTGCTCGGATTCACCATCGTGGTCGCGTGGGAGCAGTTCTCCTCCGCGGAGACCAACGTCTCCAACGAGGCGTCCACTCTTATCACGATGTATCGGCAGACCGTCGGCATGCCCGTCCCAGAGCAGACCCAGATGCGGGGACTGCTGCGCAAATACACGAAGGCGGTCGAGGGTCCCGAATGGAAGAATGCAATACACACTGGCAGTGGAACCGAAAGCGCGCGAGACGCGCTCAACGAGATGTACGGGGTGCTCGGCAGTGAGCAGTCCAGCGTCGCGTCGAGCCCGATAAGTCAGAACTTTCTCAACCAGCTGACCACTTTGGCGTCGGAGCGCAATCAGCGAATCCTGGACGCCAAACCGCGAATACCCGGCTTGTTGTGGACCGGGCTGCTTTTCGGCGGTGTCGTACTGCTGGGGCTCGGTGGTTTCATGCGCCTGGGGAGCATGCGTGCTCATCTACTCCTGCTAAGCGCGGTCGCCGTCCTGCTCGGCTTGCTGCTGTTCATCGTCTTCTGGCTCGACCATCCCTTTGGGAGCCAGCTGGGCGTCACTTCCGAACCGTTCGAGCAATCACTGAGCGTTTTCGACTCGATCGACCGTGGGACATGATCGGCCTGCCGATGCTGTGTCGCAACCGTTCAAAAGCCGAACGCGATCCCCAGGCCGAACTCGAATTCCACGTTGACGCCCGGCACCTCAGTGACGACGTTCGAGTTGGGATTGCCCACGCAGTAATCCACCTCTACACCGTCGACAACGTCGCTGGTGCACGTCGCCACGGGTTCGGCCACGGCGCTCGGTGCACCGGTGATGTTGGTGATGCCGACTGCGCTCGCCGCCACCAAGAATCGACCGGTTCGCGACCGCGTTACCGACGTCGTCATTCGCACTGCGCGATTCTCTAGATCCGTTGGTGGGATAAATCTACGCCTGGCGGAGCCAACTCCGCCTGACACGGCGAATTTTGCCGCGCTGCAGCCGCGGTTCGGTGGAAGCGGGCCCGGGGATCGTAACGTCGCTTTGTTCCGCGGGTGATTACTTCAAGGTCGCGAGGTTGTGCCACAGATTGCGCAGGCTGTCGGTCCCACCGAACAGCGTGGTGAAGTGCGTTGAGTCGATGAGGACGATGTCGCCGGCGCGTTGACGGGCTGGCGGCATCCAAATCAAGGCGTTGAACTCGGTGTTGCCCTCGGCGGTGAACGGGTGCGGCCTGTTCGGGTCGACTCGCTGCCGCCCGAGGACGCGTAGGTCGTCGGCCTCGGGTCGGGTGAGCTCGTAGTGCGGCAGGTGCGGGTGAAAGTTGAACGTGGTGACGTTGTCGAGGAGTCGACGGTCGTCGAGGTCGCGGACGGCGGTCAGCGGCGCGATCTCCTTGGTGCCCTCGACCACGGCGGGCCGCAACCCCCAGATGTTGTGCACGGGCACGTCGAGCGCCTTCATCAGGGACCTGGTGTACGCGGTGAAGCGCTGCTGGCGTGGCACCAACCGGTCGCCGTGGTGTTCGTACTCCATTTGGCGCTGGGCCATGTCGTCGGTGAACCCGACGTCGTGGTGCGGCGCCAGCAGCAGGCAGGTGCCCTCGCGCTTGAGCCACTCGGTGATCGCGGCGATCTCTTCGGGGGCGGCTTCTTCTTCACACAGCAGATGGTCCAGGCCGAACACCATGAGCGTGTCGGTGTCGGCCAGCACCCGTTCGTCGATCAGCAGCTTGTAACCCGCCTGGTCGATGCGCTGGTAGACGGCCACTGGGTGTCCGGTGGCCTCTCCCGCGAGCTCCTGGAAAGCGAGGGCGGACCGATGAAACAGTTCCAACGTGCCCGCGATGCCCTGCAGGAAGTTCGCCGCGTCGTACTCCGGCGTCTCATACGCTGGCCACAACACGTTTCGCACCTCGGTGATGGTGGAGAACCGGTTCGCCATGGACGCCGGATCCCGTTGCGCCTCCCAGGGATAGCTCCACGTCCAGTAGATGCTGATGCGGCGGCCGCCGGTGTGGGCGCGTGGAACGTGGTTCTGGTTGTAGGTGCGTGGCCTCGGAAGTGCAGTCATCGTCGATCCTTCAGTCGCCAAGCGTGAGGAGATAGCGCATCGCGCTGATCCCGGGCAGGAAGAAGTAGGCGCCGCCCTTGAGGGTGGTGAAGGCTGGAATGCCCTTGTGTACCTTGCGGATCGGTCGCTTGGGGACGGTGAAGTCGAGTGCGCCGTCCTGGGTGCCGCAGATCGGGTCGTGCTCGTTGCCGAGTTCGTGGAACGTCTTGTCGTTGATCCACACGTTCTGCGCGAACTCGAACTGGCGCACCAGGTTCGCGCAGATGATGAACGCCGCGATACCGCGGTCGACGCCGTCGTCGGGTTGACCTTCGGGCAACGCGGGTCCATAGGTGGCACCCCGCCGTATCATGCGTCGACGGTTCATGTTGTGCGCGGTGTCCCGCGGATTCAGCCTTCGGGCGTGCGAGCCGAGCGGGCACGCGTAGCCGAACGGATCGTCGTCCTTGTAGTTGAAGTCGTTGTTGCGCATGGGGTCCGCGCCCAACTCGGGGTCGTCCCCGTCCGGCGCCAGCACCAGGGGCGCACCGCTGCGCCACCGGCCCATGAACTTGGCGGCGAGCAACTCCTCGTCGTCCAGAGTTTCGGAGTTCTCGCGCAGGTAGTCGCGGAAGACGGCGACGTGCTCCTCCAGCCGTCGGTACGCCATGTAGCTGCCGTTGCGCGATAACACGTCGGGCTGGGGCAGATTGACGACCGGACCGTCCTCGTCCGGATAGCCGAGGATGAACTCGCCCGGCTCCAAGGCCGCCCCGGAGCCTGGCGTTGGTTCCTCGCCGGATCCCTTCATCACCGGCTGCGAAAGGCGGTCGCGAAAGCCGAAGTGATCGTGGGCGTAGTTGAACGGCGGCGTGGCATTCAGGTCGAGGAACGACAGACTGCGCACGCCGTCGGTGCGCGCGAGCAAGTCGTCGTGCGCGGCGATCGACAAGCCGTTCTGTTCGTCGGTGCGCGAGAACAGGATGGCAATCGCGTGCACGTCGTCACCCGCCAGGCCGCCGACCCAGTGTTCAGGGGCGTTGGGACCGGTGTCGCCGAGGATGCTGGCCCGCGACGTCATGCCCTCGCGGAACTCGTCGGGAAACGTCGCCAACGACTCCTCCGGTACGCCGAGCGCCCGCAGCCCATTCCACGTGAACGCCAACGTGATCCAGCGGTCCGACTCGTCCATCGTGTCCCGAGCGGCGGTGGCCGACTGCACCCGATCGATCAACTCCGACAGCCACGCCCGCCCGCCCGCCGGAGTGTCGAACGTCAGGAACTCGTAGCGTCCGGTGATGGCGGGCGTGCGGGTCAGCAGGATGTGCTGAATGTCGTCGAACTCGAGCATCTACTGCATCTGGTCGAGCATGTTCGAGAAGGCCGCCTTCAGCTTGAGTGCCTTCTTGATCTCGTCGGCCGTCACGTATGGGTATTCGCCGTACTCGAGGAAGCTCGGAACGTGGTGATCCCGAACGAATTTGATGAACGCCTCAGGATTTTCCTTCCAGTCCTCGGGGAACCCCTCGAGTTTCGTGAAGATGGTCGTGATGCCGGTCGCACCGAATAGTGCGACGGCATCCTCGGTGTACTTGTCGAAGTCGGTGTCGAAGATGCCCATGTATTGGAAGTGCAGGCCAGAGCCGACGTCGAAGAGATTCCACCGCAGGTAGTGCAACTTCAGCGGCGCCAACGCTTCCGGACTGGCCGCGATGGTCTCCTCGATGGTCTTTCCGTACGCCCGGATCGCGTCCTCCTGGCCCTCCTTCACCTTCGCGATGATGGAGAAGCCATAGCAGGCCGGAGTTCTGGGGAACACTGGGCCATAGCGCCCTCGTTCGAGTTCGAAGTATCCCTCTTTCGGGATCGCCATTGCCGCCGGCTTGGTCCAGTCGCGGTCGCCCTCAGCCATATTGGCCCCCTTTGTCGAACCCAGATGACGCGGAGAGTACACCGGTTTCAGCCTGTCGCGTTCACACATCGCAAAACTAACGATCATGAAAATCCAGATCACCCACGTACTCAATGGCCAGAGAATTGCGCTCCGCGAATACCGGCTCGCCGCGTCGAACAGGGGTCGACGGTGACGGGCCACTCAGTTCAGGAGGGAGCAGCCATGCGACTGAGACATTGCTGCCTGAGACTGGGTCTCGTCCTTGCCTTCGTGCCCGTCGGCGTGAGCGTCGCTTCGCCGGCGTCGGCGGATTGCACCAGCGCCGGGGCAGCCACCGTGTGCCTAGGGGACGGTCCGCGGTGGTGGTCCGGCCGCCCCGACCGCAGGGCGGGTCTACCCCTCTTCTTGCGCCGACCCGGGGGACCCCGCGCACCGGCGGCGCGGCCGCGGAGTGGTATCGGTCCACGCTGAGCATTGCCACCAGGTCCTATAACCCACATAGTCAAGGAGCCACCATGACCTTCCGTCGCGCCAGCGGTTGGCGTTCTACACCGGCCGCGAACCAATGGGCGCTCGGGCCTGGTGTTCACCACCGAACTCGGCGGGCCGGTCGACCGCGGAACCTCCTACTCGTGATCGAGGTGGCGTCGCGGGCGGCGAAGGTCGATGGAGTCGGCGTGTACACGCACGCTGCGGCACTCCGCCTCTGACTTCCCAGTTCTTTGGTCGGGCTGACAGTCGGGCTGACAGGATTTGAACCTGCGACCACTTGACCCCCAGAGAGCTCAAGTGTGTGAACTGATGTTCTACTGTGTCGCATAAGTAATGCTGAGGGCGTTTTGCGTGTCTCACCTGTATCGCCTCATCTGGCTCGTCTGAGCGTGTCTTGGGACACTGGTGGGACACCGGCGACGCGGCGATTCGACCCTCCCCTGAGGCGCCTGAGATGTCCTGAGCGCCAGGAATCCTGGGCGATACAGCCCCCTAAAGGACGCGATCGCCGCGGCCATCGATTCACGCTGACGTCCTACGCTGAGTGATGTGACCGCCGAAATGCCAGCTGCGCCGCCACCGATAGAACACTCGGTCAGTTTTGACTACGACTATCGGATGCGTTGTCCCAACGGCCATTTCAATCAAGTGCCGTCCGATCTGTTCCGATCACAGTGGATCATTGCGGACGGAACGGTGCCATGCCACATCTGCACAGAGAGCATTGCTGTTATCAACGAGAACATCGCGGTGCGCGATCCTGACGACCTAGCACTGGCAACGGAGTTCGCCAGATCCACCATGGTGGGGCAGCGGGTTGCGCGCGTGACCGATCCGACTCAAGACCGGACAGAGCGATATGGCCGCGCACTGGCCTACCTTGTGCCGGCGGACGGCTGGTATGACTCGGTTGAGGCGGCGCCGGCAGGCACGGCACACTCGTACGTCTACGCGGGCAACCCTGTCAGCCGTTACGACGTGATAGCTGCGGCCGAGAAAGGGGCCAGGGATGCCCTGGGTGGCCTGTGGGTCCGCCGTGCTTCGGCCCATGAGGTAACTCTCGTCGAGATGTCCAGCGGCTGCCTGTGCTGCACGATCCGCGGCGACCTGTTGCGTACATTGCGCGACGCACCGTGGCGGTTCCCGCGCGATGGCCAACGCTGGTTCGATCCGGCGGAACGCCGGGCCGTGGGCGGTGCACCATTCGCGGTACGGCACCGGATCGTCGATAGCGAGCGCGTTGGATGTCCGCTCGATCACGGACAGCCGTTCGCGCTCAGCCAGGGCAAGGCGCGCGATTATGGCGTCGAGGTCCAGGGAGACGCGTTCGCGGTCGTCAGCTATTCACCAACACGACTTTGCCCAGACTATGTCCCTCGGCGACGCCGGCCAATGCTTTTGCCGCCTCGGACATCGGAAAGGTTTTGCTGATATTTACCTTGAGGCGGCCCTCGTCCACCTCCCGGGCGATCCTGTGAAGGGCATCGCCCTCGACGCGGCCGAAGGTCGGAGCGATCCGGATGCCATGGCGCTCGGCGGCGTCGGGATCATATTCGTTGGACACGGAGGCGAGCCAGCCGCCCGGCTTCACCAGCGCGTAGGATCGCTTGCGGCTGTCGCTCTGGGTGCCGGTCCCGTCGAGCACGGCGTCTACCTGGTCGACGACGCTGTCCACGGGCGTCTTGCTATAGTCGATCACCTCGTCGCAGCCGAGTTCGCGCAGATAATCCTGTTTGCTGGTGGATGCCGAGCCGATCACGAAGACGCCTGCCGCCTTCGCCATCTGCACCGCCATCGAGCCGACGCCGCCCGCCGCTCCGTTTACCAGCAGCCTTTGCCCCCGCTCGATGTGCCAATCGACGAACAAGGTCACCCATGCCGTCAGCGCGACCACCGGCAGCGCGGCCGCCTCGATTAGCGAAATCGATTTTGGCGCAGGCGCGAGCCACTCGGTGGGCATGACGATCTCGTCTGCCCAGGTGCCCGCCCAATGGAGGCCGGAATAGCCGTAAACCTTATCGCCGACGCGATAATCCGTCACGCCCGGCCCGACCGCCTCGACGACGCCCGCCAGATCGCGGCCGCTCGCTCGGGGAAGGCTGGAGAGCGGCCACAGCTCGGCATGCTCGCCGCTGGCGAGGCGAGCGTCGGCCGGGTTAACGCTGGCCGCGGCGATGCGGATCAGGACTTCGTTCGGGCCCGGCGGGGCGGGATCGGGAAAATCGTCGTAACGAAGGGATTCGGGTGGCCCATATACATGCACGACAACGGCTTTCATCCGATCCTCCTTTGATTATCTATTTCGATGCAATCTGCTGCATCATCGTATGAGTCAAGCGTTTGGAGCGCGCCGAGGTGAAACCGCAGATCATCTAGCGCCTTTAGCGCCCTGATGAGTCGGCCGGTGATTTCATGGCAATCTGCGATTTATCGGTAGTCGTCAAACACGTGCCTACTCTTGGCTTCCCAACACTGAAGGCCAGGTATCACGTTTGCGCCGTGGCCTACACCCGCTGGAGTTCGAACAGCGGGATGACCCGGCTTGTGTTGGCTTGGTAGTCGCCGAAACCCGGCGCAAGCGCGACGACCTTGGGCCACTGCTCGTCGTGCTCGGCAGGCGGCAGCTCGCGTGCGGTGATGTCGTAGGCATCGGTTCCTACTTCGATCTGCGCGTGCGAGTTGGCCCGAAGGTTGTGCACCCAGTCGGGATTGGTGTCCGCACCGGCCTTCGAGCCGATGATGATCATCTTCCCGTCGATCGTCAGGTACGCCAGCGGCGCCAACCGCGGCTGACCCGATTTGGCCCCGGTGGAGGTCAGCAATAGAAGGGTCGCGCCTTCAAACGGGCCGCCGACCACACCTCCGTTGGCGCGGAATTCGCTGATCACCGTGTTGTTCATCCGGTCGAATTCGTGCTTGTCCATAATCGTCCCTATCGATTGAGGTTTCGCTGTCTTTTGTTGCCGGGCTTCGTGCCACTGCTCACGGCACCAGGAGCAGCTTGCCCACGGTCTTGCGGTTCTCCATGTCGGCGTGGGCCTTCGCCGCGTCTGCCAGCCGATACTCGCCGAAGATCTGGACCTCGAGCTTGCCTTCGGTGATCCAGTCGAAGAGTCGTTCCGTGTGGGCTCGGAGCAGTGCAGGAGTGGGTATGTGGTCGCTGAACACCGCATAGCCGATCTTGATGCTCTTGGGCAGGCTCATGATGTCGATCGGGCCGGGTCCGCCGAGGACCGGGCCGTACCAGCAGAACGTGCCCGATCGGCGGAGCACGTCGAGTGACCCTTGGAACGTCGCGGGTCCAGAGCCGTCATAGACGACGTGCACGCCCTCACCGTGGGTCAGGCTCAGTGCCTGCTCGGCGAACCGCCCTTCGGTGTCGACGATCACGTGGTCGGCGCGGCCTGTTTGGCCGCGGGGGTTTCGTCGTCCGAGGAGACGCGGCCGATGACGTGCCCGCCGCGCAGCTTGATGATCTGGGTCAGTAGCAGTCGCAGGCCGCCGGCGGCGGCGTGGACGAATGCGGTGTCTCCGGGCTGCACCGGGTAAGTCGGTCGCGAAATGGCTTGCGGTGAGGCCCTGCATGATCACCGAGGCCGCCACGCGGTCGTCGATCGCGTCGGGGATCGGCACCAGCGAGGTGGCCGGAATCGCGATCCGCTGCGCATAGCTTCCTGGCGCGTACACCCAGGCGACGCGCTGGCCGCTTGAGATGCCTTGGACGCCCTCGCCCACCGTAGGACGCGCCCGGCTCCTTCAACTCCGAGGATCTTCGGGTTGGGGATCTCGGTCCACGCCATGCCCTGTCGTATACCGATGTCCATGAAGTTGATGCCCGCGTAGGCGATCTCCACGAGTGCCTCGCCAGGGCCTGGCGTGGGGTCGGGACGCTCGAGGTACTCCAGCATCTCCCGGCCGCCGGTGCCGGTCATCGTCACTGCCTGCATGGATCCACTCCTATCATGAATGATCGTTCAATCAATCGGTCAGAATCGGGCTATCGAATCGCCCTTAGTGCGATGTCGGCCAAGCTGGTCAGGGTTGTGGGGCCCGCGCCGCCGCGCCCAGCCACACGGATGCCGGCGATGTTGGCGATGAGGAACTCGACGGTGGCTTCAGGATCGATGTCGACGGCAACGTCGCCCTCGCGCTGCGCATCGCGGATGCGGCCGACGACGGCTCCGCGCAACCCAGCGCCTAGTAATTCGTTGATCTCTGTGAGGTCCGGCCGCGACGCGCCGAACTCACAGATCGAGCCGACGCCGAGACACGGCTGATCAGCTGTTTCGACCACTCGACGCAACATCGAATTGATCCCGTCGATGGCTCGTGGTCCGCTGCGGAGGGCGTCGAGATGGGCACGCATTCGCCCATCCCGTAACGTCGAACCGCCGAGCGGTAGAGCTGCCACTTATCGCCGAAGGTCGCGTAGAGGCTCTGTCGTCCGATCCCGATCGCATCCACCAGCATCTGGGCCGAACTCCCCTCGAATCCATGCTCGCGAAAGACGCCAATCGCGGCGTCGAGCGCAGCGTCCGCGTCGAACTCTCGAGTTCTGGCCATGCGCACCACCCTACAATTTCGGGAACGAACATTCAATAATTTTAGCCGAAGCCGTCGTATCGGCCGTCGAACTCGAGGGGCAATGGCGTCGGACCCGCGGCTGAGTTACCGGCTCCCATGGTGCCGGGGTGGTGCGCCGCGGGTTCGACATCCTGGTGTTAGGAGGCGCCGTACTCCGGTCAGTTCGACGCGGGACCAATGCAACTCAGGCAGTGACTTGGCGGCTCATGGCGGTCAGCGTACGAGATCGTCGTGTTCAGGCGTTGCTCTCCCCGTTCTATGCGAAGACGTTAGTCACGCTGGCGATTGCGCTCAAGCGCGATGGACAGACGTCCGGCAGCTAACCAAGCGGCTTG
>CAVTXO010000010.1:0-170605 GCA_963738695.1 uncultured Actinomycetota bacterium
TCGCCGTCGACGCCTGGCTGGCGGCCGCGAAGCTGGTTGGCGACGAATCCTTGGAGGTGGACGGCGCCGAGGTCGCACTGCGTGGCGCCCTGTCGTCGACCTACGACATCTGCCGGGTCACCCCGAACCTCCTGACCTTCATCGCCGAGCGGTGTGCGGACAAGGCCGCCGTCCGGATCCTCAAGGCGCCCAAGGCCGACCGCGATGCGTGGCTGCTCGACCGCAACGGACTGGACCTCGTCGAGGAGTTCCCGGTGCGCGCCGATCCCGCCGAATGGCAGGACGTGCTCCTGCGGCTGACGCCGCGGTCGTACTCGATCTCGTCCAGTCCACTGGTGAGCCCGCACGAGGTGCAACTGACGGTGTCGGTGGTGCGGTACCGCAGTCCGCGCGGCGGGCAGCGGGGCGGGGTGTCCTCGACGTTCCTCGCCGACCGCGCATCGCAGGCGGAGGTATTCCTGCAGCCGTCGCCGCACTTCCGGCCACCCGAGGATGGCACGACGCCGATGATCATGGTCGGTCCCGGCACCGGCATCGCGCCGTTTCGCGGCTTCCTGCAGGAGCGTCGCGCACTCGGTCACCCCGGTGACAACTGGCTGTTCTTCGGCGACCAGCACCGCGCCGAGAACTTCTACTATCGCGACGATCTGGAGGACATGGTCCGCGACGGTCTCCTGAACCGGCTGGACCTGGCCTTCTCCCGCGACCAGGCGGACCGGGTGTACGTGCAGCACAAGATGCTCGACTACGGTGCCGACGTGTGGCGCTGGCTCGAGGACGGCGCCCACCTCTACGTGTGCGGCGACGCGAACCGGATGGCCAAGGACGTCGATGCGGCGCTGACCGCGATCATCCGGCAGCACGGCGGGCTGTCCGGCGAGGCAGCCCACGACTACAAGCGTCAACTCGTCGCATCGAAACGCTATGTGCGCGACGTGTACTGAGGTGTAGCTTCGGCGGACATGGCCGCACCCACAGTCGACGTCAAACTGCCCGGCCGCCTTGGCGACCCAACGATGGAACTGCGCACCGATCCCCGATCCGACCCAAGGATGCTCGCCGCATTCGCCCCGTTCGGCCTGGACCTGGCCGCCGCAGAGGTGCCCGTCACCAGACAGTCGCCGCTCGATGAGCTGCTGGCGGTGGCGGGAGCGGTCGAGCGGGCGTTCGACGGGGTGTTCGGCACGCTGCTCGCCGAAGTGCCCGCCGCGGAGGGCGTCCAGACCAGCACGGAGACCATCGCCGGCGTCGACGGCAACGACATCACGCTGTACGTTCACCGGCCCGTCGATGCCGCAGGCCCGCTGCCCGGCCTGCTGCACCTCCATGGCGGCGGCATGGCGATCCTGTCGGCGGCCAGCCCATTCACGGCGCGGGGGCGGGAAAGGCTGGCGGCAAATGGCTGCGTCGTCGTCGGGGTCGAGTTCCGCAATTCGGCGGGGGCACTCGGGCCGCACCCGTTTCCGGCCGGGCTGAACGACTGCACCAGCGCGCTGGAGTGGCTGCACGGCCAACGGGAAGCGCTCGGTCTGAGCTCGATCGTCGTCACGGGGGAGTCCGGTGGCGGGAACCTGTCGCTCGCCACCGCGTTGAAGGCCAAGCGGGACGGCACCCTCGACCGCATCGACGGTGTCTACGCGCAGGTGCCGTTCATCTACGGCGGCTATGACGCACCCGATCCCGCGCTACCGTCGCTGATCGAGAACGAGGCGTACTTCATGGCGCCGTCGACGATGGCCATGATGGCGACCACCTACGACCCGACCGGCGAACACGTCAGAAATCCGCTGGCGTGGCCCTACTACGCCCAGGCCGCCGACCTCGAGGGGCTGCCGCCGCACGTGATCACCACCGACGAGCTGGATCCCTTGCGCGACGAGGGACTGGCCTACCTGCGGGCACTTCAGCGGGCTGGGGTCGACGCCACCGGGCACACCTACAACGGCGTCGGGCATGCCGGGGAGTTGATCGCTGCGGCCGCCCTGCCCGAGCTGTTCAATCGCGCAGTGCGCGACATCGCGGACTTTGCGCGCCGCGTGAGCTGACGGCTCACCGAATCCCGTTCTGCAGCAACATTCGACGCCTATTGTCGTATGATAGCCTCTTTACAAAACGGGGCTGCTATGTCACGAACTGAGGTACGGTGCCGATGAAACCCGCGGTCACGATCATCGGTGCGGGACCCGGCGGAATCGCCATGGGCGCTCGGCTCGCCGATGGCGGATACGACTTCACGATCTTCGACCGGGCCGACGGATTCGGCGGAACGTGGCGCAACAACACGTATCCGGGTGCTGCGTGCGACGTCCCATCGCACTTCTACTCGTACTCGTTCGCGCTGAATCCGCGATGGACCAAGACGTATGCCAATCAGCCGGAGATCCTGGCCTATCTCGAGAACGTCGCCGGCGAGCACGGGCTCGACGAGCATCTGGTCAGCGGAACCCTGGTGACGACCCTGCGCTGGTCGGACGCAACTCGGCGATGGACCCTGACCACCGATTCCGGTTCGACACACGAATTCGACGTCGTAATTAGTGCGGTCGGGATGCTCGACGTGCCCAACATCCCAGACCTGCCGGGGGTCGATCAGTTCGGCGGCCGGGTGTTTCATTCGTCGCAGTGGGATCACTCCAGGTCGACGGTCGGCGAACGCGTCGCGTCGATAGGCACCGGTGCCAGCGCCATCCAGTACGTTCCCGCGATCGCCCCCGACGCGGCACACCTGACGATCTTCCAGCGCACCCCGATCTGGGTGTCGCCGCGGTTCGACGACCCGTTCAGCACCGAACAGCAGGAACTGTTCGCGCGTGACCCCGCCGCGGCTCGGGCCATCCGTGATGCGGCGTTCGAGGCGTATGAGTCGGCGAGTTTCGCCGCCGACGCCGAGCAGACCAGGGAGGCCACCGACCTCGCGAAAAGCTATCTGGCGCGCAAGATTCACGACCCGCAACTGAGGGAGAAGCTGACGCCGTCGTATCCCGTCGGCTGCAAGCGTCCGCTCCTGTCGCGCGAGTGGTTCCCGACGTTCACGCTGCCCAACGTCACATTGGAGACCTCACCGATCGTGGAGTTCACGGCGAACGGCCTTCGCACCGCGGACGGGGTCGAGCACGCCGTCGACACCGTGATCTATGGCACCGGCTTCAAGGCCGCGGACTACCTCGCCAGCCTCGACGTCTACGGCGCGTCCGGTGTCCGGTTGCACGACGACTGGCGCGACGGTGCGGAGGCCTATCTCGGCACCACGATTCCCGGGTATCCCAACCTGTTCACCCTGTACGGGCCGAACACCAACGGCGTCACCTCGATCATCTACATCCTCGAGGCGCAGGCCAAGTACGTCAGCCGGTTGCTCGGTGCCATGGCCGAGCGGAACGCCAGGACGGTCGAAGTCAGACGCGAGGTACACGATCGGTACAACGCCGAGATCCAGTCCGCGATGGCGGGCACGGTCTGGCTTGCCAACTGCAACAACTACTACCGCCACGCCAACGGCAAGGTGGTCACCCAATTTCCCTACAGCGGAAGAGTTTTCGCCGAGCGCATCAGCGACCTGCGGCTCGATGACTACTACATCGACGATGATTCGAGGATGCCGTGCGCGCAATCCACCACACCGCCATCGTGACCGCGGACGTGGACGCGTCCTTGCGGTTCTGGCGCGACGGACTCGGCCTGAGCGATGCTCGACCCAGTTCAGGTGACTGGCCGACGCTTTCGACGCCGATCCGACGGCCGTCTTCCTCGGCGACCCCGAACGCCAACTCCGGCATCCTGGAACTCGTCCACTTCGACGTGGTCGGTACCGCCGACCCGGGCTCGGCTGCGGGTCCGCGGCACGGATTCTTCCTGGTATCGCTGGAACGCGACGTCGAGGCCACCCTCGCCCACCTGGCCGAACTCGGCTTCGCCGACGACGTACGCCAGATCTCGATGCCCGCACCGGGCGGCAAGACCGTTGCCATGGCGGTGCTCACCGATCCGGACGGCGTCCGTGTCGAGCTGATCGGAGCGCCCGCGTGACCGCGGTCGTCACGGGGGGAGCGTCCGGCATCGGCGCCGCCGTCGTCACCCGGCTCCGAGGCGAAGGTGAGGACGTCACCGTGTGGGACCTCGCCGGAGGCGACATCGATTGCGACATCAGCGATTCCACCTCCGTCACCGCAGCGATGACGCAGACGTTGAGCACCATCGGGGCGCCCGATCGCTTGATCACGTGTGCAGGCATCGGCGCGTCGGGGTTGCTACTGGAACAGTCACCCGAGGACTGGCGCCGCGTCCTCGACGTCAACCTCACCGGAACCTGGCTCGTCATGCGCGCCGGCGCCCAGGCGATGGTCGACGCCGGGATCGGCGGTGCGATCGTCGCGGTGTCGAGCATCAGCGGCACCCTCGCCGACCGGGACATGGGTGCCTACTGCGTCTCCAAGGCAGGCATCGACATGCTGGTGCGCGTGGCGGCGGCCGAGTGGGGCGCCCACGGCATCCGGGTCAACGCCGTGGGCCCCGGCGTGACCAGGACGCCGATGCTGGCCAAACCGGAGAGCCTGCCCGGGTGGGTGGAAGGGCTGACCGAACGGACCGCACTCGGGCGCCTCGGCGAGGCCGACGACGTCGCCGAGACGATCGTGGGACTGCTCGGCATGTCGTGGGTCACAGGCCAGACCCTGTTCGCCGACGGCGGGCTTGCCCTGCAGAGCCCGATCGACGCCTACGGGCAGATTCAGCGGTTGGCGAAGAACCACGATGGTGTCCGAGGGGGGACTTGAACCCCCACGCCCGTTAATAGGGCACTAGCACCTCAAGCTAGCGCGTCTGCCATTCCGCCACTCGGACCAGTGCGTGAGCAGCTTAGGGTATCGGATCGTCATGCCCGGGCCAAAACCCGGACCGCTGAGGCAATGGTTTTGGGAATGGTATTAAGTGTGACTGTGACAGGTGGTGTGGACGAAGTGGTCGGCTTCGTCAGCGAGTTGATCCGGTTCGATACCTCCAACACCGGCGAGCCGGACACCACCAAGGGCGAGGCCGACTGTGCGCGCTGGGTGGCCGCGCGGCTCGAAGAGGTCGGCTACCAGACGGAGTACGTCGAGTCGGGTGCCCCGGGCCGCGGAAACGTGTTCGCCCGGCTGCCCGGCGCCACCCCCGAGCGCGGCGCGCTGATGATTCACGGCCACCTCGACGTCGTCCCCGCCGTGGCCGCCGACTGGAGCGTGCACCCGTTCTCCGGCGCCGTCGAGGACGGCTACGTCTGGGGCCGCGGCGCCATCGACATGAAGAACATGGTCGGCATGATGATCGCCGTCGCGCGGAACTTGAAGCGCGCCGGGGTGGTACCACCGCGGGATCTGGTGTTCGCGTTCGTCGCCGACGAGGAAGCCGGCGGCAAGTACGGCTGCCAATGGCTGGTGGAGAACCGGCCAGACCTCTTCGAGGGCGTCACCGAGGCGGTAGGCGAGGTCGGCGGGTTCTCGCTGACCGTGCCGCGCCGCGACGGCGGGGAGCGGCGGCTCTACCTCATCGAGACCGCCGAGAAGAGCATGTTGTGGATGCGGCTGACCGCGCGCGGCCGCGCCGGGCACGGCTCGTTCACCCACGACGACAACGCCGTCACCAAGGTCGCCGAAGCCGTTGCCCGGCTCGGCCGCCACCAGTTCCCGCTCGTCTTGACCGACCCCGTCGCGCAGTTCCTCACCGCCGTCGGCGAGGAAACCGGGTACGCCTTCGACCCCGATTCGCCCGACCTGGACGGGGCGATCGCCAAGCTCGGGCCGATCGGCCGAATCGTGGGCGCCACGCTGCGGGACTCCGCCAACCCGACCATGCTCAAGGCCGGCTACAAGGCCAACGTCATCCCCGGCACCGCCGAGGCGGTGGTGGACTGCCGGGTCCTGCCAGGGCGGCAGGCCGCGTTCGAGGCGACGGTCGACGAGCTGATCGGTCCGGACGTCACCAGGGAGTGGATCACCGCGCTGCCGTCGTATGAGACCACGTTCGACGGCGACCTGGTGGACGCCATGAACGCCGCGCTGCTGACCGCCGACCCCGACGCGCGCATCGTGCCCTACATGCTGTCCGGCGGGACGGACGCGAAACACTTTGCGCGCCTGGGTATTCGCTGTTTCGGCTTCAGTCCGCTGCGGCTGCCGTCGGAATTGGACTTCGCGGCGCTGTTCCACGGTGTCGACGAACGGGTACCCGTGGACGCACTCGAATTCGGCACCCGGGTGCTCGAACACTTCCTGCTGCACTGCTGATCCACTAGCGAACGACCAACGAGAGGATTCCCCATGAGCACGCCGTACGACGATCTGCCGAAGCTGCCCACCTTCACCCTGACCTCGGACTCCGTCACCGACGGCCAGCCGCTGGGCAACGACCAGGTCAGCGGAATCATGGGGGCCGGAGGTTCGGACGTCTCGCCGCAGCTGAGCTGGTCCGGATTCCCGGAGACCACCCGTAGTTTCGTGGTGACGATGTATGACCCCGACGCCCCGACTGGGTCGGGCTTCTGGCACTGGGCGGTGGCCAACCTGCCCGCGACGGTCACCGACCTGCCCGCCGGTGTCGGCGACGGCAGTCACACCGGATTCCCCGGGGATGCCGTCACGCTGGCCAACGACGCCGGCCTGAAGCGCTTCCTCGGCGCCGCTCCGCCCGCCGGGCACGGCCCGCACCGCTACTTCATCGCCGTGCACGCCGTCGACGTCGAGAAACTCGACCTGCCCGAGGGCGCCACCCCGGCCTATCTCGGGTTCAACCTGTTCAGCCACGCGATCGCCAGGGCGGTCATCCACGGCACCTACGAACAGTCCTGACCCCCCGCGAGCAGACGCAAAATGCCCTCAATTTGCGCGTCTCGGGGCATTTTGCGTCTGCTCGCGGAATGCAGGTGCGCTAACGCGTCGCGGAGCCGACGGCTTCGGCCAACGACGTGAAGCCGCCCGCGTGCAGTCGCTGCGCCAAGCCGTCGTGAACGTCCTTGGCCCAGGTGCCGCCGCCGTAGATGAACCCGGTGTAGCCCTGCACCAGTGACGCGCCCGAGGTGATGCGGTCCCATGCGTCGTCGGCGGTCTCGATGCCGCCGACGCTGATCAGCACCAAGCGGTCGCCGACGCGCCGGTAGAGCCGCCGAAGCACTTCGGCCGACCGTCGTGCGACGGGCGGGCCCGAGACGCCGCCCGCGCCGAGCGCCTCGACTCCCGGGGTGGTCAGCCCGTCGCGAGACACCGTGGTGTTGGTGGCCACGATGCCCGCGAGGCCGAGTTCGACGGCAAGGTCGGCGATCTCGTCGACGTCGTCGTCGGAGAGATCCGGCGCGATCTTCACCAGCACCGGTGTCCGGGTCTGCGCCTTCACCGCGGCAAGGATCGGTCGCAACGACGCCACCGCCTGAAGGTCGCGCAGGCCAGGGGTGTTCGGTGAGCTGACGTTGACCACCAGGAACGCCGCAAGTGGGCCCACCAGCCTGGCGCTCTCCGCGTAGTCGGCGACGGCGTCCTCGGCGGGCGTGACCTTGGTCTTGCCGATGTTCACGCCGATCGGCACGTCGGAAACGTGGCTGCTCAAGCGCTGTGCGAGCGCACCGGCACCGTGGTTGTTGAAGCCCATCCGGTTGAGCAACGCGCGGTCCTCGGCCAGCCGGAACATCCGTGGTCGCGGATTGCCCGGCTGCGGTTGCGCGGTCACCGTCCCGACCTCCGCATAGCCGAAACCCATTGCGCCCCAGGTGTTAAGGCCGGTGCCGTCCTTGTCGAATCCAGCGGCCAACCCGACCGGGCCGGGGAACCACACCCCGAACACCGTCGTCGCGAGCACCGGATCGGAGGGCCCCAACCACCGGGCCAGGCCGCGCCGGAGCGGCCGAGGTGCCGTGCCGGCGCGCAGCACCGCGAAGACCCAGGTGTGAATGCGCTCGGGGGCGACGAGGAAGAACAGCCGCCGCAACAGGCGGTACATCACGCCCCTGGCTGGTCGTCTACAACCCGGTCTGCTGCGGTCTTCCTGCGACGCAACAGGACCCGGCGGCTGCCGTCGGTGTACAGCCGCACCCTGGTCAGCTCCCAACCGCGGTACTCGGCCTCGATGGACAGCCGCGTCGAGGCGGACAACCGCGTCACGTCCGGTGGCAGGCGCAGCGGCACCCACTCGTAGTCGTCGGACAGGTCCGATTCCCACGCCGCGGGCATCCGGCCGCGTGACGCCGCGCTCACTTCGGCGCTCCCGAGATCACCTGCACGCCCCCGCCTGAGCCCGACACCACGTACAAGGTGCCGGTGGCATCGTCGAAGGCCAGGGAATTCGGTTGCCGAACGGTTCGATAGCGCACCTTCTCTACGGGTATCCCGGTCGCAAGATCGTAACCAACCACGCTGTTCGTCGCGGTCTCCGACACCCACGCCAGCCGCGCGGATCCGGTCAGACCGTAGGGTGCGCCCGGCACCGGATAGCGCTGCCGCAGCATCAGCGGGTCGGCGCCGAACACCAGCAACTCATCGCCCCGGGTATCCGCGACCAGCACCCGGCCCGCCGAGTCGGCCGCGATCGTGGTGGCCCCGTCACCCGCCCGCAAGGCGTGTTCGGCCCGCGTGCCCGACGCATCGACGGTGGTGACCGAGGTCTGCCCACGATCCAGCACCACGACCGTGTCTCCCTGTGCGACAAGGGCATCCACGCGCGCGAAGATCTGAAGGCGGGCCGCCACCGCGGTGTCCGAACCCAGCGTGTACACGGTGCCGTCGGCGCTGCCGAGCACGATCTTGCCGTCGGCGCGGTGCGCGATCGCGGTGAAGTCGGTGTCCCCGGCGCCCTCGACGTCCAGCCGGGTCACCGCGCCGCCGGCGACGTCGACGCGGAAGTACCCGCCCCGTGCCGAAACGTAGGCGGTGCCACGATCGTCGGTGGTCAGCGCCGTCGCCGCGGCCGGCAGCACCACGGTGCGCGCCGGTATGGACGATGAAGCCGGCGGAACCATGGTCACCACGGAACGACCCGCCGGATCGCTGCCAAGCACCACCAGCGCGCGGGTCGCCTGGTCGAATACACCCGCCTGACCAGGGCCGCTCAGGGGCAGCACCACGCCGTCGGGCGGGGCAGTCGTCGCCGGGGAGTCAGCCGCTCGCGCCGGCGAGATCGTGGGTGGCGGGGCGTCGGCCGAGTTGGTGGAACACGCCGCGCAGGCAACCACCATCGCGACGACCGCGCCGCTGTGAGCTACGCGACTCTTGAGTTTTCGATGCGGCGGCAAAGGGAAGCTCTCATTGATGCGATGCGGATGTCGGTCGATTGGCCAGTCTATGCAGGGGTTCGTTCACGAGTTGGCCACGTCCGGCTCACCCGACGCTCACCTCGGCGGTATGGTGCGCTCATGACCCTGGCGGCGGACAACGAAGTAGCCGGCGGTGCATTTGTCATCGAGGACATGTCAACGGGTCTGCACGCGAGCGGGTTTGGCTACGTCGGTGATGGGCGTAGCTTCGCCTTCCGCGTCGAGCGGCAAACGCTCGACGTCGAGATCTACCGGCCGCGGTTGGCCGCCCCGGTGCCTCAGGCGGAGGACGTGGTTGCCACCTCCAGCCGCAGTTTGGCGCACGTCGACGTGACCGACGAACGCAGTTTGGCCGCGGCAGTTCGCGACGCCGTCGCCGACGCGCAACCCGTGCCGCGTTCGGGTCGCTAACCACTTCTCACGGTACGGTCGTCGGCGTGATCGACGTGTCGGCGATGTCGTGGGTGCAGGTTGTCGTGTTGTCCGTGGTCCAGGGCCTGACCGAATTCCTGCCGGTGTCGTCGTCAGGACATCTCGCGATCGTGTCCGAGGCGTTCTTCCATCGCGACGCCGGCGCCTCGTTCACCGCCGTCATCCAGATCGGCACGGAGGTGGCGGTGCTGATCTACTTCGCCCGCGACATCGTGCGGATCGTGGTGGCATGGTTCGGCGGACTCTTCGACGCGGCGAAGCGCACCTCCGACTACTGGCTGGGCTGGTGGGTGATCATCGGCTCGATCCCGATCGGCGCCGCCGGGCTCATCTTCAAGCACTACATCCGCGGCGACGTGCGCAACCTGTGGGTCATCGCGACCGCGTTGGTCGTCTTCTCCGCGGTCATCGCCGCCGCGGAGTACTACGGCAAGCAAACCCGTCCCATCGAGCAATTCACCTGGCGCGACAGCATCGTCATCGGCGTCGCGCAGTGTTTGGCGCTGATCCCTGGGGTGTCGCGGTCCGGCGCGACCATCAGCGCGGGCCTGTTCCTCGGTCAGCAGCGCGAAGCCGCGGCCAGGTTCGGCTTCCTGCTGGCCATCCCCGCGGTGCTGGCGTCGGGCCTGTTCTCGCTGCCCGATGCGTTCCACCCCGAAGGCGCCGGTCAGACGGCGACGGGACCCCAGTTGCTGGTGGGCACGCTGATCGCGTTCGTGATCGGCTATGTCGCCGTCGCGTGGTTCCTGAAGTTCCTGGTGAGCCACAGCATGTACTGGTTCGTCGGCTACCGCCTGATCGTCGGCGTCGTCGTGCTGATCCTGCTCGGCACCGGGGTGTTGGCAGCGCAGTGATCATTCTCACCCAGGCCCGCCCATGACCGTCATCCTGCTGCGGCACGGCCGCTCGACGTCGAATACCGCCCACGTCCTTGCGGGCCGGTCCGAGGGCGTCGACCTCGACGACAAGGGGCGCGAGCAGGCCAACGGGCTCGTCGAGCGCATCGGTTCGCTGCCGGTGAAGGGGATCGTGCGCTCGCCGCTGCTGCGCTGCGAGCGCACCGTGGAGCCACTGGCCGCGGCCCTCGGCCTGGAACCCGTGGTCGACGAGCGGCTGTCGGAGGTGGACTACGGGCAGTGGACCGGTCGCAAGATCGGCGAACTGGTCAAGGAGCCGCTGTGGGCGGTGGTGCAGCAGCAGCCAAGCGCGGCGGTGTTCCCCGACGGAGAGGGGCTGGCCCAGGTCCAGGCCCGCGCGGTCGAGGCGGTGCGCGAGCACGATCGGCGGTTGGCCGCCGAGCACGACGCCGACGTGGTGTGGATCGCCTGCACGCATGGCGACGTGATCAAGGCCGTCGTGGCCGACGCGCTGGGCGCCCACCTGGACACCTTTCAACGGATCACCGCGGATCCCGCGTCGATGAGCGTCATCCGCTACACCGCGGTCCGGCCGTTCGTCATGCACGTCAACCACACCGGCGCCGCACTGACCGCCGCCCTGCTCGCCAAACCGGAGCCGAGCGGTGACGCTGTCGTTGGCGGATCCACCGACTGATCGGTTCCGCCGCGATTACGAACCGCAGGCCGATGCCGGTATTTTGAAAGGTGCCATGGCACGCTCGATTCACGTCTTCCGCTCACCCGACCGCTTCGTGGCCGGGACGGTCGGGCAGCCTGGCAACCGCACCTTCTATCTGCAGGCCGTGCACGACAAGCGCGTGGTCTCGGTGATGCTGGAGAAACAGCAGGTCGCGGTGCTCGCCGAGCGCATCGCTGCGCTGCTGCTGGAGATCAACCGCCGATTCGGCACCCCGGTTCCCCCCGAGACGGGTGACATCGAGGACTTGAGTCCGCTGGTCATGCCCGTCGACGCCGAATTCCGGGTGGGGACCATGGGCCTTGGCTGGGATTCGGAGGCCCAGACCGTGGTGGTCGAGCTGCTCGCGGTATCCGACACCGAGTTCGACGCCTCCGTGGTGCTCGACGACGCCGAGGACGGCCCCGACGCGGTGCGCGTCTTCCTGTCGCCGGAATCGGCCCGCGAGTTCGCGACGCGCTCCACTCGGGTCATCTCCGCCGGTCGTCCACCGTGCCCGCTGTGCGACGAACCGCTCGACCCCGAGGGCCACATCTGCGTGCGCACCAACGGTTACCGGCGCGGCGCCCTAGGTGTGTCCGACGATGACCCCGACACCTGAGGCCGGGGGGGCCGACGGGGAGGTGTTGCGGTGTGGCGAGCTGACCGTCATCGGACGCATCCGCTCCGCGAGCAACGCCACCTTCCTCTGTGAGGCCCATCTCGACGACCGGCAGGCGCACTGCGTGTACAAGCCGATCGCGGGGGAGGCGCCGCTGTGGGACTTCCCCGACGGCACGCTGGCGGGTCGCGAGCTCAGCGCGTTTCTGGTGTCCGCCGCGCTTGGCTGGAACATCGTGCCCTACACCATCATTCGCGACGGGCCCGCCGGGCGGGGCATGCTGCAGCAGTGGGTGGACCAGCCAGGTGACGCGATCGACGACGAAGCTTCGACGGCGGGTCCGGATCTGATCGACCTGCTGCCCGCCGGTCACGTCCCGGCCGGGTTCCTGCCGATCTTGCAGGCTTACGACTACGCCGGTGACGAGGTCACCCTGGTGCACGCCGACGATGCCCGGTTGCGCCGGATGGCCGTGTTCGACGTGCTGATCAACAACGCCGACCGCAAGGGCGGACACGTCCTGTCCGGCGTCGACGGCCGGGTCTACGGCGTCGACCACGGCGTCAGCCTGCACTGCGAGGACAAGCTGCGCACGGTGCTGTGGGGCTGGGCGGGCAAGCCCATCGACGACGAGACGCTCTCCGAGGTGGCCGGATTGCGCGATGCCCTGCTCGGCGGCGAGCTCGACGAGGCGCTGCGCCCGCACATCACCAATCGGGAGATCGACGCGCTGTACGCCAGAGCCGTTGGTCTGCTTGAGAATCCGGTGATGCCCGCCCCGGACCGGCGGCGCCCCATCCCGTGGCCGGCGTTCTGAGGAAGCCGACGAGGCGGGAAGTGACGCTCGGCACCGACGAGGGTGTTCTAGGCTCGTCGTCATGACCGACCAGGATCGGGCCGCCGCCCGCCGCGAGATCACCGATGCCTTGCTGAAGGCGCTCGACCGCAGGCACGAGGTGCTCGACGCGATCGTCGAGGCCGACGACAGGGCCGTGGCCATCGAGGCGATCTCGTCGGTGCTCGGCACGTCACACCTGGGTGGCGAAGCCGTGATGGCGATGTCGTTCGCCCAGCTCACCAAGGACTCGCGCCGCAAGATCGCCAACGAACTCGAGGACCTGAACAAGCAGCTCACCTTCACCCTCGGGGAGCGTCCCGCCAGCTTGGGGGAGAGCCTGGTCCTGCGCGTCTTCTCGGCCGACGCCGACCGCGACATCTTCGCCGACCGCACTTCCGACGTCGGCGCCAAGGGCGACGGCTCGGGACACCCCGCGGGCAACCTCGACGACGAGATCAAGGCCGCGGTCGGGCGGGTGTCGGCCGAGGAGGCGGTGTGGTTCGTCGCCGAGGAGGGCTCGCAGAAGGTCGGCATGGTCTTCGGCGAACTCGTCGGCGGAGAGATCAACGTCCGCATCTGGATCCACCCCGACCACCGCCACCGCGGCTATGGCACCGCGGCGCTGCGCAGGTCGCGATCGGAGATGGCGGCGTACTTCCCCGCGGTGCCGATGGTCGTCCGCGCGCCTGGTGCGACGCCTGAATAACGTCCGAGCGGGAGTCGAGGCGTGACGGCCCGAAGGCGATCGTGAGTGAGGATCGCAGCGAGGCACGAGCGAGGACCGGAGCGAGCGGGAGTCGAGACATGACGGTCCGAAGGCGATCGTGAGTGAGGATCGCAGCGAGGCACGAGCGAGGACCGGAGCGAGCGGGAGTCGAGACATGACGGATGCGGCGCTGGCCGCACAGGTCGCTCGCGAAGCCGGTGAACTGCTGCTGCAGGTACGCGACGAGGTCGGCTTCCGCGACCCCTACGACCTTGGCGACGCGGGCGACAAGCGGGCGAACGTCCTGATCCTGGATCGACTGCGCGAGGAGCGTCCCGACGACGCCGTGCTGTCCGAGGAGGCCCCCGACAACCTGGCCAGGGTGCGCTCGGACCGGGTGTGGATCGTCGACCCGGTGGACGGCACCCGCGAGTTCTCGATGCGCGGACACACCGACTGGGCCGTGCACATCGCGCTGTGGCAGCGCAGTGGCGGCGCCCGTGGCGGCATCACGGACGCCGCGGTCGCCCTCCCCGCCGTGGGGCGAGGTCTACCGCACCGACACCGTGGCGCCACCGCCGCCGCGCAACCCGGGGCCGATTCGCATCGCCACCAGCGTCAGCCGGCCCCCGACGGTGCTGTGGTGGCTGCGCGACGTGCTCGACATCGAGTTGATCGGCATCGGCTCGGCGGGCGCCAAGGCGATGGCCGTGGTCCGCGGTGACGTCGACGCCTACATCCACGCGGGCGGCCAGTGGGAATGGGACTCCGCGGCGCCCGCTGGCGTGGTGCTGGCGGCCGGTTTGCACGCGTCGCGGTTGGACGGCTCACCGCTGATCTACAACCGGCCCGACCCTTACTTGCCGGACTTTCTGATGTGCCGCTCGGAGCTGGCCGACACCCTGCTCGACGCCATCAGGTCGCTGATCTGAGCGGCGTGCGGAAAACGTGCGGGAATGTAATCGGCCCGGCCGTTGTCCCACAGTGCGAGCGACGCACCATCGGGAGGACGTTCTGAGCCAACACCCTAGAGTCGAGGCCATGCAATCGTGGCCCGCGGCGACAGTCCCGCAGGTTTCCGGGCAGGGCCCGCAGCTGCGCCTCTATGACAGCGCCGACCGGCAGATCCGACCCGTATCGACGGGCGAGACGGCCACCATGTACGTCTGCGGCATCACCCCGTACGACGCCACCCATCTCGGCCACGCCGCCACCTACGTGACCTTCGACCTGATCCATCGAATGTGGCTGGATTCGGGCCGTCACGTGCACTACGTGCAGAACGTCACCGACGTCGACGACCCGCTGTTCGAACGCGCCGAGCGCGACGGACTGGACTGGCGTGAACTCGGCGACCGGGAGACCCAACTGTTCCGCGAGGACATGACGGCGCTTCGGGTGCTGCCGCCACAGGAGTACGTCGCGGCCACCGAGGCGATCGCGGAAGTGATCGAGGTGGTCGAGAAACTGCTGGCGTCCGGGGCGGCCTACGTGGTCGACTCGGTCGGATCGGAAGCCCCCTACCCGGACGTCTACTTCCGCGCCGACGCCACGGCACAGTTCGGCTACGAGTCGGGCTATGACCGCGACACCATGCTGCGTCTGTTCGGCGAGCGCGGCGGCGACCCCGACCGCGCCGGCAAGGCAGACGAGCTGGACGCCTTGTTGTGGCTCGCCGCGCGACCCGGTGAGCCGAGCTGGCCGTCCCCGTTCGGCGCCGGCAGGCCGGGCTGGCACGTGGAGTGCTCGGCCATCGCGCTCAGCCGCATCGGCACCGGCCTCGACGTCCAGGGCGGTGGCAGCGACCTTATCTTCCCGCACCACGAGTTCTCCGCCGCGCACGCCGAATCCGTCACGGGGGAGCGACGATTCGCCCGCCACTACGTGCATTCGGGCATGATCGGCTGGGACGGCCACAAGATGAGCAAGAGCCGCGGCAACCTCGTCCTGGTGTCCCGGTTGCGTGCCGCAGGCGTCGAACCCGCCGCCATTCGGCTCGGACTGCTGGCCGGGCACTACCGCTCCGACCGGTCCTGGAGCGACGGCGTCCTCACCGAGGCGCAGAACCGGCTGGCGCAGTGGCGCGCGGCGACCTCGTTGCCTGCGGGCCCGGATGCCGCCGACGTGATCGCCCGCGTGCGCCGCTACCTCGCCGATGATCTCGACACCCCCAAAGCGCTTGCTGCGCTCGATGGTTGGAGTGCCGACGCGCTGGAGTACGGCGGGCACGACGCCGACGCCCCAGGCAGGGTCCGGGCCGTCGTCGACGCCCTGTTGGGCGTGGCGCTCTAGGACTGTTCGACCGAGTCCGCCGGGTGCGCCCATGGAGTACGTTTCCGGCCATGGGTTCTGTGAACGGAAAAGTCGTCCTGATCACCGGTGGCGCGAATGGCATCGGTGAAGAGGTAGCCCGCCGCCTGCACGACAGGGGCGCCAAGCTGGTCCTGACCGACCTGGACGAGAGTCGGCTCAAGGACCTGGCCATCCGGCTCGGTGAGGACCGGGTACTGACGGTGGTCGCCGACGTGCGCGAGCTCGCCGCCATGGAGGCCGCCACCACCAAGGGCATCGAGCGGTTCGGCGGTATCGACGTCGTGGTGGCCAACGCGGGTATCGCAACCGCCGGGTCCGTACTCGGCGTCGACCCGAAGGCCTTCAAGACGCTCATCGACGTCAACGTCGTCGGCGTGTTCCACACGGTGCGGGCCGCGTTGCCGTCCGTACTGGAGCGACGAGGATACGTACTGATCGTGTCGTCTGCGGCGGCGTATGCCGCCGCGGCAGGCATGGCGCCCTACGACGCGTCGAAGGCGGCCACCGAGCACTTCGCCAACGCACTGCGCCTCGAGGTCGCCCACCGCGGCGTCGACGTCGGGTCCGCGCACATGCTGTGGATCGACACGCCGCTGGTCCGCGAGGGGAAGGCCGACTCGGCGGCCTTCAGGGAGATGCTCGCCAGACTGCCCGGTCCGCTGGGCAAGACCACGTCGGTCGAGAAGTGCGGCGAGCTGTTCGTCAAGGGCATCGAAGCCCGCAAGCGCCAAATCAACTGCCCGGAGTGGGTGGGTCTGCTGCGCTGGTTGAAACCGCTCCTGGCATCGCGGATCGGAGAGTCCGCGACATTGAAGTCCGTGCCCGAACTGCTGCCGAGGATGGACGCAGAAGTGGCCGCGCTCGGCCGCTCGATGAGCGCCCGCACCGAGGCGCTGGTAAAGCATTGATCAGGCAGATCGGCGCCGTCGTCGCGCTCGTCGTCTCATTGGCTGCCTGCACCAAGAGCGAGCCGCCGGAGGTGGTCAGCTCCGCACCGCCGCCGAGTCCGGCTGCCGTCAGCCCCGACCAGGCTCGCGCCATCGCCAAGGAGGCCTACGTCTACGGCTTTCCGATCGTCGACAACTACCGCGTGCAGTACGACTACTTCGTCGACAAGGAGAACCCGGAGTACAAGGGCGACCGCAACGTCATCCACAACACCGCGCGTGTCTTCACCCCCGCCGACACCGCGATCCAGACGCCCAACTCCGACACCCCGTACTCCGTCGTCGGCGCCGACCTGCGCACCGAGCCGCTGGTGCTCACCGTCCCGCCGATCGAGCAGAACCGCTACTACTCGCTGCAGTTCGTCGACCTCTACACCTACAACTTCGACTACGTCGGCAGCCGCACCACGGGTAACAGCGGCGGCAAGTACCTACTGGCCGGACCCAACTGGAAGGGCGAAAAGCCCGCCGGCATAGACAAAGTCATCCAATCGGACACCGACCTGGCAATGGTGCTCTACCGCACCCAGTTGTTCGACCCTGCCGACATCGACAACGTCAAGAAGATCCAGGACGGCTACCAGGTCCAGACGTTGTCGGCGTTCACGAACCAGCCGTCGCCTCCGCCCGCGCCGGCCATCGACTACGTGCCCGCGCTGACTCCAGAGCAGGAGAAGACCTCGCCGCAGTTCTTCGACATCCTCGACTTCGCGCTGAAGTTCGCCCCGACATTGCCTGCCGAGAAGGACCTGCGGGCCCGCTTCGCCACCATCGGCATCGGACCGGACGGGAATTTCGACGCCGAGAAGCTGACCCCCGAGATGCGGACCGCCATCGAGGGTGGGATGGCTGACGCGTGGGCTGATTTGAACGCGCTGAAGAAGGACAAGATCGACACCGGAGAGGTGGGTTCGGCGCAATTCTTCGGCAGCGCTGACGATCTCAAGGGCAACTATCTGTACCGGATGGCGGGTGCGGTGTTCGGCATCTACGGCAACACCGCCGCCGAGGCGCTCTACCCGAACTTCTCGACCGACTCGACGGGTGCGCCGCTGACCGGTGCCGACAAGTACACCTATCACTTCAAGCCGGGACAGCTACCGCCCGTCAACGCATTCTGGTCGTTGACCATGTACGAGATGCCGAAGAGCCTTCTGGTGGCGAACCCCATCAACCGGTATCTGATCAACTCGCCGATGGAGCGCGAGCTGGTCCCGGACGCCGACGGCGGCTACACGCTCTACGTCCAGAACCAGTCACCCGGAATGGAGCGCGAGCCCAACTGGCTGCCGGCGCCACGGGGCCCGTTCGCGCTGGTCCTCCGGCTCTACTGGCCGAAACCCGATGCGCTATCGGGAATGGAAGGCGCCCAAACCCGAGAGGGTTTGATTCAACGCCGACGCGCCGAAATACGTTGGCGGAGAATGGGTCTCCGCAATATCCGCCCAGCTTGGATGCGTTCCGGGCCGCCCTGGGGTAGCGTCAGAGCCCGTCGCGATGACCGCGAGATGGGCGATGGACGGGCGGCGCGATGGCGAGAACAGTGACCGACCTCGAGCTGATCCGCGAACTCGAGCCCGTCGTCGAAGCGGGGCTCAACCAGCACCTCGCCGCGACGAAGAACTGGTCGCCGCACGACTACGTGCCATGGTCGGACGGCGCCGACTACGGCGCGGTGGGCGGTCGCGACTGGGACACCGGACAGTCGCAGTTGTCCGAGTTGGCCCGCATCGCGATGGTCACCAACCTGCTCACCGAGGACAACCTGCCGTCCTATCACCGCGCGATCGCCGGGCACTTCGGCATCGACGATGCGTGGGGTCACTGGGTGAACCGGTGGACGGTCGAGGAGAACCGGCACGGCATCGCGCTGCGCGACTACCTCGTCGTCACCAGGGCCGTGGACCCCGTGCAGTTGGAACTGGCGCGGATGCAGCAGGTGACCGCAGGCTTCAGCCCGGGCCAGCAGGGCCAGAACTCGATCCGTCCGGAATCGATGCTGGATGCGCTGGCCTACGTCACGTTCCAGGAATTGGCGACCCGGGTGTCGCACCGCAACACCGGCAAGGCGTGCGCCGAGCCGATCGCCGAGCAACTGTGCAAGCGCATTGCCGCCGACGAGAACCTGCACATGATGTTCTACCGCGGCGCGACCTCGGCCGCGCTCGACATCGCACCGGATCAGGCGATGCACTCGATCTGGCGCATCCTGGTCAACTTCCAGATGCCCGGCTTCTCGATACCGAACTTCCGGCGCAACGCCGTGACGATGGCCGTCGGCGGCATCTACGACGCGCGCCAGCATCTCGACGAGGTGGTGCTGCCGGTGCTGCGCAAGTGGCGGATATTCGAGCGGGACGACTTCACCGGCGAGGGGGAGCGGCGACGCGACGAGCTCGCGGTGTTCCTGGATCGGTTGCACGTCGAGGCGGCCAAGTTCGACGAGTCCAAGGCCCGCTATCTCGAACGCCAGGCCCGAAAGGCGCTTTTATTGCTATGTTAGCGTCAATAGGGATCCACCTCCCGTTCCACCGCGCTCGGAGGAGCCTGCCTAGTGCATCTGGAGTACACGCCCGAACAGGAAGAGCTGCGAGCCAAGATCCGCGCTGAGCTCGAAGCGGTGATGACGCCCGAACGCATTGCGGCCATTGGCAACGTCATGGAGGGCGGCCCCGCGATCAAGGAGTGCGTCAAGGCGCTCGGCGCGGCCAATCTCCTCGGGGTCGGCTGGCCCAAGGAATACGGCGGGCATGGCTTCTCGGCGATGGAGCAATTCATCTTCTTCGAGGAGGCGCGACGGGTCAACGCGCCCATTCCGATCGTCACCCTCAACACCGTCGGCCCCACGCTGGCCCAGCGCGGAACCGAGGAACAGAAGGCCGAGTTTCTGCCCGGAATCCTCAAGGGCACGGTCGAATTCGCGATCGGCTACTCCGAGCCCGACGCGGGCAGCGATCTGGCGTCGCTGCGCACCAGCGCGGTGCGCGACGGCGACGACTACGTGATCAACGGCCAGAAGATGTTCACCAGCGGCGCCGCCTCCGCCGACTACATCTGGCTGGCCGCCCGCACCGATCCGACCGCGAAGAAGCACAAGGGCATTTCGCTGTTCATCGTGCCGACGAGCGCACCCGGTTTCTCGTTGCGGCCGCTGCACACGATGCCGGGGGTGTGCACGTACTACACGTTCTACGACGACGTGCGGGTGCCGGCAAGCGCGATGGTCGGCGCCGAGAACGACGGATGGAAGCTCGTCACCACCCAGTTGAACTTCGAGCGTGCGGCGCTTGGCAACCTCGGAGCCATCGAGCCGTTGTTCGCCAAGACGCTTCGCTGGGCCCGCTCGACCGAGCTCGACGGCGGCCGGGTGATCGACCAACCGTGGGTCCAGCTGGCACTGGCCAGGGTCGAGGCGCAGGTCGCCGCCTACCGGATCCTGAATCTGCGGGTGAACGCCAGCATTTCCCATGGCGGGCTCGGAATGGGCGAGGCCTCTGCGGTCAAGGTGTTCGGAACCGAACTGACCCAGCAGGTGGCCCGCGAGCTGCTCGATGTCGTCAATCACAACGGCACCCGTACCGGCGACACCGCGCCACTGCGTGGATCGCTCGAATCGGCTTATCGCACTGCGGTTCTCAACACCTTCGGTGGCGGCGCCAACGAATTGCAGCGCGACATCATCGCCATGGCCGGCCTCGGCATGCCGCGGGCGCCGCGCGACACGAGAGCCACGACCACCACATCAGTGAAATAGGCGGCCCCATGGACTTTGCGTTCACCGAAGAGCAAGCGACGATCACCAAGGTCGCCAGGGAGCTCTTCGGGCACCGGGTCACTCCCGAGCGACTGACCGAACTCGAGGCCGACGGCGCCGGCCACGACGCGGGACTGTGGAGCGACTTGGCCAAGGCCGATCTGCTCGGCATCGCGCTGCCGGAGTCGGTCGGGGGCAGCGGCGGAGGCTTCCTGGAACTGGGCCTGCTGCTCGCCGAGGTGGGTTACGCCGTCGCACCGGCACCGGTCTACGCGACGCTCCTGTTGGGAGCCGACCCCATCGCACGGCACGGCACCGCGGCTCAGCACCAGCGCTACCTGCCCGAGGTGGTGACCGGCGGCCGCCTCCTGAGCGCGGGCCTGATGGAGCCGGGGCGCTCCGATCCGACCGTCCCATCGACGACGGCGCGCCGCGACGGCGAGCACTGGCGCATCGAGGGCACCAAGGAGCTGGTCCCCGGAGGTGCAGAACGCTCGACACCGTGCTGGTTCCCGCGACCGCACAGGACGGCGACGTCGGCGTCTTCCTCGTCGACGTGGACGCCGAAGGGGTCGACGTGCGGCCGGTGTCGACCACCCACCACCAGGCCCACGCCGACCTGACCTTCGACGGAGCCATCGCGGCCGATCGGCTCGGCACCCCGGACACGGGCGCCGAGGTGGTCGGCGATCTCTACGCACGCGCGCTGGTCGGGCTGTGCGCGGTGCAGCTCGGCGTCACCGAGCGGGCGCTGCGCCTGGCCGCCGCCTACACCACCCAGCGGGAGCAGTTCGGCAAGCCGATCGGGAGCTTCCAGGCCGTCCAGCAGCGCATGGCCGACGCCTTCATCGACGTCGAGTCGATCCGGTGGACCACCTGGCACGCGGCGTGGCTGCTCTCTGAAGGCCGGCCGGCACTGCGGGAAGCGCGGATCGCGAAGTTCTGGGCGTCGGAGGCCGGTGCGCGCGTCGTCGCGACCGCCCAGCAGGTGCATGGCGGCATCGGGATCGACGTCACCTACCCGCTGTTTCGCTACTTCCTGTGGGCCAAGCACCACGAGCTGGCACTGGGATCGGCCACGTCGCACCTGGCCAGCCTGGGCAGCAGCTACGCCGACTGACATCACTTCGTCCGGCGGGACCGCAACGACTCCGGTGTCCAGACCGGCCACGACGTCGAGCCGACGGTGACACCGCCACTCATCTGGGCGACGATTCGTGGGCCGGCCCGTCGAGAGTTGTCGTAGACCGTCGCGGTATCGGATTGGGTGATGGCCGCCGCCACCACGGCCCATAGCCGTCGGTGGCGCTGGCGAATCTTGTCCTCGGGGACGTCGTGGCCACCGGCCAGGACGCGCCGTCTTACCCGTTCGACGGCGAGGTCCTCGGGAATCAGGACGACGTGCAACACGACGGTGTAGCCGGCGGCGCGGGCGTCGCGGACCAGATCGAGCTTGGACGGATGGGAGAACACCGATTCCGCGATGAAGGACTGACCCAGCTCGATGAGCCTGGCGCGCGTCTGGGCGGCGACGGCCGCAGCGTCATAAGCGTGCGACGCGGGATCCTGGGGCCAGCGTTGTTTGGCGATCTCGTCGGCGTTGACGAACACGCTGCGGGGCAACAGCGGCGCCAACGTCAACGCGACGAACGTCGACTTTCCGGCACCGTTCGGGCCGACGACGAGGTCAGCGCGCTTCAGACGTGCCGTCCGGCCAGTATTCGACGATCTCTCCGTCGTCGTTGAGAGCGACCATGGTGATGCCTCGCCCGGCAAGAACGTCGCCGTAATTGGTGCGCGCCAGGCTCTCCTCGATCGCCGCCGAGATCTCGGCGTTGAATACCACGCCCTCCTCGAGGTTCAGTTCGCTCGCGTCGAGGTCACCCCCAAGTGCGGCTTCGACCCGGTGGCGCGACGCCGTGTGCTGACTCGACACAGCTCTACCAACCCGCGCCCAGTGGTCCAATTGCTGCTTGGCCGAACGACTCTGGCGAGCCCCCTCGGCCGTGGCGCTCTCCATCAGATCGGCGGCGACCCGGGTGACGCGATCGGCAACCTCGGACATGTCAGCTCCCTTGTAGCAATCTGTAACAAGTGTAGCAAAATGCTACAAGGGATTTCTAACCCCGGAACCCGGGACCGCGGCGGCGCAGGTAGCGCTCGAATTCCGCGGCCAGCGCGTCACCGTCGATCTTGCCGAGCGCCTCGTTCACGTCGACGTCGGCGTCGCCGCGGTCCTCGAGCGACTGCACGTACTCGGCGATCTCTTCGTCCTCGGTGGTCATCTCGGTGACGGCCAGCTCCCACTCCTCGGCCTGGCTGGGCAGATCGGCCAGCGGGACCTCGATGTCGAGCACGTCCTCGACCCGGCGCAGCAACGCCACGGTCGCCTTCGGGTTCGGCGGCTGCGACACGTAGTGCGGGACGGCCGCCCAGAACGTCACGGCGGGGATGCCCGCGGCCACGCAGGCGTCCTGGAACACGCCGGCGATCCCGGTGGGCCCCTCGTAACGGGTCTCCTCCAGGCCGAAGAACTTGGCCGACTCGGGGGAGTAGGCGGCGCCCGACACCGGGACGGGGCGGGTGTGGGGGGTGTCGGCCAGCAGCGCACCCAGGATGACCACGGTGTCGACGTTGAGCTTGTCGGCGATCGCCAGCAGTTCCGCGCAGAACGTCCGCCACCGCATGTTGGGCTCCACGCCGTGCATCAGCACGATGTCGCGGTCGCTGCCCGGCGGGCGGCAGTGCGAGATGCGCATCGACGGCCACACCAGCTCGCGGGTGACGCCGTCGATCTGCCGGATCACCGGGCGGTTCACCTGGTAGTCGTAGTACGCCTCGTCGTCGATCTCGACGATCGTTTCGGCTTCCCAGATGGCGTCGAGGTGCTCGAGCGCGTCACTGGCGGCGTCACCGGCGTCGTTCCAGCCCTCGAAGGCCGCGACGACGATGGTGTCGTGCAGTTTGGGCAGCTCTGTCACCAGGCCAGCGTAAGCCCTGCGTGGCATGCGCGAGCGTCATCTCCCCACGGGTCGGCTTGCGCGGACCGACTACCCCGGGCATGTGAATGCCGCAAACCAACACGTGGGGACACCGACCTGCTCGACACCGTGTCGCGGCGTGTCATGGTCGGTGACGGTGGCACGGGCACCCAGCTGCAGGCGGTCGATCTCACCCTCGACGATTTCAACGACCTCGAGGGCTGAAACGAGATCCTCAACGAGACGCGGCTCGACGTCCTGGAGCAATTCACAGGAACTACTTTGAGGCCGGTGCGGACGCCGTCGAGACGAAATACGTTCGGCTGCAATCTGGTTAACCTTGGTGACTTCGACATTCGCCGACAAGATCCGCGAGGTGTCGCTCAAGGGCACGGCGATCGCCAAGCGGGTCGGGGTCATCGCGGCGACGAGTTGGGCGTCCCAGACGTCGATCGAGTGACGACGTAGACTTTTCTGGTCGAGAGGCGTTGCAACGGTTATCTGGGGGGCCGGGTCCCACCTCGGTATCCGCCACGCTCGGCAGAGCCAAGGACGCCTTCCGCAATGGAAGGAATGCGCGTGAACGCCTGGGAGCCGAACATCCGCCCCGACTGCACCGACGAGCTGACGGCAGCTCTGCGCCAGCGGATCATGGTGATCGACGGCGCGATGGGCACGGCGATCCAGCGGGACCGGCCGGACGAGGCTGGCTACCGCGGCGAGCGGTTCATCGAGTGGCCGACCGCTCTTCAGGGCAACAACGACCTGCTCACCCTGACGCAGCCGCAGATCATCGAGGGGATCCACCGCGAGTACCTCGAGGCGGGCGCCGACATCCTGGAGACCAACACGTTCAACGCGAACGCGGTCTCGCTCTCCGACTACGACATGGCGGAGCACGCCTACGAACTGAATTACGCCGGCGCTGCCCTGGCCCGCAAGGCCGCCGACGAGTTCAGCACCCCGGAGAAGCCCCGCTACGTCGCAGGCGCCCTCGGGCCGACGACGCGGACCGCGTCGATCTCGCCGGACGTCAACGACCCCGGAGCCCGCAACGTCTCCTACGACCAGCTGGTCGCCGCCTACCTCGAAGCCGCCAACGGCCTGGTCGACGGTGGTGCCGACCTCCTCATCGTCGAGACGATCTTCGACTCGCTGAACTCCAAGGCGGCGGTGTTCGCCCTCGAGACGCTGTTCGAGGAGCGCGGACGCCGCTGGCCGGTGATCATCTCGGGCACCATCACCGATGCTTCCGGGCGCACGCTGTCCGGTCAGGTCACCGAAGCATTCTGGAACGCGATCAGGCACGCGAAGCCGCTCGCGGTGGGCCTCAACTGCGCCCTTGGCGCGCCGGAGATGAGGCCCTACATCGCCGAGATGGCGCGGATCGCGGACACCTTCGTCTCCTGCTACCCGAACGCCGGCCTGCCCAACGCCTTCGGCGAGTACGACGAGTCCCCGGAGCATCAGGCCGGCTACATCGCCGAGTTCGCCGAGGCCGGCCTGGTCAACCTGGTCGGTGGTTGCTGCGGAACGACGCCGGCGCACATCGCCGAGATCGCCAAGGTGGTCGAGGGCGTGCCGCAGCGCGAGCTGCCGGAGATCCCGGTGGCCACCCGGCTCTCGGGCCTCGAGCCGCTCAACATCACCGACGACTCCCTGTTCGTGAACATCGGTGAGCGCACCAACATCACCGGCTCCGCCCGGTTCCGCAACCTGATCAAGGCCGAGGACTACGACACCGCGCTGTCGGTCGCCCTGCAGCAGGTCGAGGTCGGTGCGCAGGTCATCGACATCAACATGGACGAGGGCATGATCGACGGCGTCGCCGCGATGGACCGGTTCACCAAGCTGATCGCGTCCGAGCCGGACATCAGCCGCGTCCCGGTGATGATCGACTCCTCCAAGTGGGAGGTCATCGAGGCGGGCCTGAAGAACGTGCAGGGCAAGCCGATCGTCAACTCGATCTCCATGAAGGAGGGCGAGGAGAAGTTCATCCGCGAGGCACGGCTGTGCCGCAAGTACGGCGCCGCCGTCGTCGTGATGGCCTTCGACGAGCAGGGGCAGGCCGACAACCTGGAGCGCCGCAAGGAGATCTGCGGGCGCGCCTACCGGATCCTGACCGAAGAGGTCGGCTTCCCGGCCGAGGACATCATCTTCGACCCGAACTGCTTCGCGCTGGCGACCGGCATCGAGGAGCACGCGACGTACGGGATCGACTTCATCGAGGCCTGCGCCTGGATCAAGGAGAACCTGCCAGGGGTGCACATCTCCGGCGGCATCTCGAACGTGTCGTTCTCGTTCCGGGGCAACAACCCCGTCCGCGAGGCGATCCACGCGGTGTTCCTGTTCCACGCCATCAGGGCCGGTCTGGACATGGGCATCGTCAACGCCGGCGCGCTGGTGCCCTACGACTCGATCGATCCCGAGTTGCGGGACCGGATCGAGGACGTCGTCCTGAACCGTCGCGAGGATGCGGCCGAAAGGCTTCTGGAGATCGCCGAACGGTTCAACAGCAACGGAAGGCCCGACGGACCCGGTGGCCGCCGAGTGGCGCAGCCTCCCGATCCGCGAGCGGATCACGCACGCCCTGGTCAAGGGCATCGACGCCAACGTCGACGCCGACACCGAGGAGTTGCGGGCCGAGATCGCCGCCGCTGGTGGTCGCCCGATCGAGGTGATCGAGGGCCCGCTGATGGACGGCATGAACGTCGTCGGTGACCTCTTCGGCGCGGGCAAGATGTTCCTGCCCCAGGTCGTGAAGTCGGCCAGGGTGATGAAGAAGGCCGTTGCCTACCTGCTGCCGTTCATCGAGGCGGAGAAGGAAGAAGACGACGCCGCTGGAGCTTCCAAGAAGAAGGACACCAACGGCACGATCATCATGGCGACGGTGAAGGGCGACGTCCACGACATCGGCAAGAACATCGTCGGGGTCGTCCTGCAGTGCAACAACTTCGAAGTGATCGACCTCGGCGTGATGGTGCCTGCCCAGAAGATCCTGGACGCGGCGAAGGAGCACGACGCCGACATCATCGGGCTGTCCGGCCTGATCACCCCGTCCCTGGACGAGATGGTCAACTTCGCCGTCGAGATGGAGCGTCAGGGGCTGCAGATCCCGCTGCTGATCGGTGGTGCGACCACCTCGCGCGCCCACACGGCCGTGAAGGTGTCACCGCGTCGCAGTGGTCCGGTGGTCTGGGTCAAGGACGCCTCCCGCTCGGTGCCGGTCGCTGCTGCGCTCCTCGACGACAAGCAGCGTCCGGCCCTGTTGGAGGCCACCGAGAAGGATTACGCGTCTCTTCGCGAACGGCACGCTCAGAAGAGCGAGCGGACGATGCTGACGTTGGAGAAGGCCCGCGCGAACCGGACGCCGATCGAGTGGCAGGGCTATGCGCCGCCAGTGCCCGCACAAGGTGCGGGAGTACGGGAATTTCTTGACTACGACTTCGCCGAACTGCGCGAATACATCGACTGGCAGCCGTTCTTCAACGCCTGGGAGATGAAGGGCAGGTTCCCCGACATCCTCAACAACCCGGTCTCGGGCGAGACTGCCCGCAAGCTGTACGACGACGCCCAGGAGATGCTCGACACCCTGATCAAGGAGAAGTGGCTGACTGCCAACGGGGTGATCGGGTTCTTCCCGGCGAACGCGGTCGGCGACGACATCGAGGTCTACACCGACGAGACCCGTACCGAGGTGCTGACCACGTTGCACAACCTGCGCCAGCAGGGCGAGCACCGCGACGGCATCCCGAACCGGAGCCTCGGCGACTTCATCGCGCCCAAGAACACCGGGTCTGGCCGATTACGTCGGCGCCTTCGCCGTCACCACGGGGCTCGGCAGCGCAGACAAGATCGTCGAGTTCAAGGCAGCCAACGACGACTACAGCGCGATCCTGCTGGAGTCGCTCGCCGACCGGCTGGCGGAGGCGTTCGCCGAACGGATGCACCAACGGGTCCGCAAGGAGTTCTGGGGATTTCAGCCTGACGAGCAGCTGGACAACGAGGCGCTCATCGGTGAGAAGTACGTGGGAATCCGCCCGGCTCCCGGCTACCCGGCCTGCCCGGAGCACACCGAGAAGGCGACGCTCTGGGAGTTGATGGACGTCAAGGAGCGGACCGGCATCGAGCTGACCGAGTCGATGGCGATGTGGCCCGGTGCTGCCGTCAGCGGCTGGTACTTCTCGCACCCGCAGTCGCAGTACTTCGTGGTCGGCAGGGTGGCCCAGGACCAGGTCGCGGACTACGCGAAGCGCAAGGGCTGGACCCTGAAGGAAGCCGAGCGCTGGCTCGGCCCCAACCTCGCCTACAACCCGGAGGACTGAGCCCACGGGTTGGTTGAGGACCAGGCACTAGCGTCACGAAACCCGATGCGGCCGAACGATTCCGGTTCACGTTTCCACACCGGCAACGGACCGCTTCCTCGACATCGCCGACTTCATCCGGTCCCGCGAGCTGGCCACCGGGCCAGCCGATCGCGGACTTCGCCAACGAGCTGTTCGAATCCGACTCGTACCGCGACTACCTCGAGGTGCACGGTATCGGAGTGCAGCGCACGGAAGCCCTCGTCGGCGCCTGCCCAACATGGACGATCGGGCGAAGATGATGGAGTTGCTGGAACCGGAGCGGATCGGCGTCGAGCTGTCCGAGGAATTGCAGCTGCACCCGAACAGGTCACCGACGCGTTCGTGCTGCACCACCCCGAGGCGAAGTACTTCAACGTCTGATCAGACAAACAGCTCGGCGTTCCGGGCGGCCCACTGTGCCACAGTCAGAGCCGGTGTTCCGGTGAGCTCGTCGACCAGCTGGTTGGCCGGTTGCGGATCGTCCAGGCCGGCCTCGACCTGGTCGAGGTACCAGGGCGCCTGCTCGCCCATGATCGGCCGGAGCGCCGTTTCGGCGTCGGCGCGGCTGCATTGCTCGACGGTGACCTCGACGCCCACGCCGACGCCGATCTGTTCGGCGATCTGAGCGCGGGTCAGTGCCTCCGGGCCGGTGATCGGGTACGACTTGCCGTAGTGGGAGGGGTCCGGTGCGGTCAACAGCCGCGCGGCCACCCTGGCGATGTCGTCCATCGAGATGGGTGCCTCGACGACCATCGGATACGGCTCGACGACGGAGCGGGTCGCCTTGATCTGGCCGGACCAGATGGCGAAGTTCTCCAGGAACTCGCCGGGCCCGAGCTGGGTGTTCACCAGACCGGACCCCGCGATGGCGTCGGCGTGCTCCTGCCAGTGCGCTGCACCGGACAAGGCCACGACGTAGCCGACGCTCGCGGCCTTGACCAGGTCGAGGGTGGCGGCCAGCGTCGAGGGCAGGGGTGCCAAGTACATCCCGTCCACACCCTCCAGGGCGGCCGACAGCGTCTCCGGGTTGCCGAGGTAGCCCGTGAAGGGCGTCACCCCGTCGGGCAGATTCGCCTTGACGGGATTGGTGGTCAGTGCGCGGATGTCGTTGGCGCCCATGTCGATCAGGTGATCGACGACGCGCCGGCCGATGTTCGCTGTGGCCCCCGTCACGAGAATCGTCACGATTTTCACCCTACGTGGCCGCCGTGACAGAATCGTTGACATGCAAGCCGTGCTGTGCGACATGGACGGCACCCTCGTCGACTCGGAAAAGCTCTGGGACGTCTCGCTGGCCGCGCTGTACGCGGAGCTGGGCGGCATGTTGACTCCCGAGGTGCGGGCATCGCTGGTCGGCGGGTCCGCGGAGGACATCATTCGGACGGTCTACACCGACCTCGGACTGAACCTCGACCCGTCGGCGATGGCCGAATCCGACCGCTGGCTGCACGACTACACGGGCAAGCTCTTCGACTCGGGCCTGCCGTGGTGCGCAGGGGCCAGGGAACTGCTGGAAGAGCTTGCCGCCGAAGGTATTCCGATGGCACTGGTCACCAACACCCAAACGCGCGCTCACCGAGCGGGCGCTGAACAGCATTGGCCGCCACTATTTCTCGGCGTCGGTATGCGGAGACGAAGTGCCGCATGGCAAGCCCGCACCCGATGCCTATCTGCGGGCGGCCGCATTGTTGGGGCTACCGCCATCGGCGTGCCTGGCCATCGAGGACTCCGTGACCGGCACCACGGCCGCCGAGAGCGCCGGATGCCCGGTATTGGTGGTGCCCAACGACGTCGAGGTGCCAGGCAGCCCGCGGCGCAGGCACGTGAATTCGCTGAGCGAACTCGACGTCGGCGGCCCTTCGGGCCGTGCACGCCGACCTGGACTCGGTGGTCGACGAACGCTCCGCCTGACCGCGCAAATACGCGTGCCGGATAAGGCCCCTGTCCACGGCTGACTGTGCAATCGTTGTGTGACTCACATCACGCAGCGTTGCGAAAGGAAGCCTCATGGCTGGCCAGGGACCTCCCGTCGCCGACGGCCCGTCGGCGATCACGGACGAAGACTTCTCGTCGGGTGGCACCGCCGTCCGGATCGCGTCGGTGGCCGCGCTCGGCGGCCTGCTCTTCGGTTACGACAGTGCCGTCATCAACGGCGCGGTCGAGTCGATCCAGGAAGACTTCGGCATCGGCAACGCCGAACTCGGGTTCGCCGTCGCCTCGGCGCTATTCGGTGCGGCGGCAGGCGCGATGACGGCAGGCCGGATCGCCGACAAGATCGGCCGCATCTCGGTCATGAAGATCGCCGCGGTGTTCTTCCTCATCAGCGCGATTCGGCACCGGGTTGGCGCCCAACGTCTGGATCGTCGTGTTGTTCCGCGTCGTCGGCGGCATCGGCGTCGGCATCGCGTCCGTCATCGCCCCGGCCTACATCGCCGAGACGTCGCCACCCCGCATCCGGGGCAGGCTCGGCTCGTTGCAGCAGCTGGCCATCGTGTCCGGCATCTTCCTGTCGTTCGCCATCAACTGGCTGCTGCAGGGATCGCAGGCGGCCCCAACGAGGACCTGTGGCTCGGGCATGGAGGCCTGGCGCTGGATGTTCCTCGTGATGGCGATCCCCGCCCTCGTCTACGGACTGCTGGCGTTCACCATCCCCGAGTCGCCGCGCTATCTCGTTGCCAGCCACAAGATTCCGGAAGCCCGCAAGGTGCTGACCATGCTGCTCGGCGAGAAGAACCTCGAGATCACCATCGACCGGATCAAGGAGACGCTGGAGCGCGAGGACAAGCCGTCGTGGCGCGATCTGAAGGCGCCGACGGGCGGCATCTACGGCATCGTGTGGGTCGGCCTCGGCCTGTCGATCTTCCAGCAGTTCGTCGGCATCAACGTGATCTTCTACTACTCCAACGTGCTCTGGCAGGCAGTCGGATTCAGTGCCGAAGGCGACTCGTTCATCATCACGGTGATCACCTCGGTGTCAACGTCGCTCACCACGCTGATCGCGATCGCGCTGATCGACAAGATCGGCCGCAAGCCGCTGCTGCTCATCGGCTCGACCGGCATGGCGTGTCACCTGGTGACGATGTCGGTCATCTTCGCGAACGGCAGGCGCTCGGCGCGGACGGCAAGCCGTTCCTCGACGGCGCCGCGGGTCCGATCGCGCTGGTCGCCGCCAACCTGTTCGTCGTCGCGTTCGGCATGTCCTGGGGCCCGGTGGTCTGGGTGCTGCTCGGCGAGATGTTCCCCAACCGCATCCGCGCGGCGGCGCTCGGCCTGGCCGCGGCGGGGCAGTGGGCGGCCAACTGGGCTGATCACCGTCACGTTCCCTGGTCTGCGTGATCACCTGGGCCTGGCCTACGGGTTCTACGGGCTGTGCGCGATCCTGTCGTTCATCTTCGTGTGGCGGTGGGTGCAGGAGACCAAGGGCGTGTCCCTCGAGGACATGCACGGCGAGGTCCTGCGCCAGCCGCAAAGCCGGCGACGACCGGGCGTAGGCCGAGCGGCGGCGGCGAAACCGCCGTGACTTCGCCACCGGCGGCGTGGAACAATCGCCTGCCGTGAAGACCTTCGACACCCTGTTCGCCGAACTCAGCGAGCGTGCGCGCACCCGGCCGCCTGGCAGCGGCACGGTCGCCGCGCTCGACGGTGGCGTGCACGGACTGGGCAAGAAGGTCCTCGAAGAGGCCGGCGAGGTGTGGCTGGCCGCGGAGCACGAAGGGGACGACGCCCTCGCCGGCGAGATCAGCCAGCTTCTGTACTGGACGCAGGTGCTGATGATCTCGCGCGGGCTGTCCCTCGCCGACGTCTACGCCAAGCTATGACCGATCGTGCAAGCGGCTCGCCGATGCTGCGGGTGGCCGTGCCCAACAAGGGCGCGCTCAGCGAATCCGCCGCGGAGATCCTGACCGAGGCCGGCTACCGCCGTCGCCGAGACCCCAAGGACCTGACCGTCGTCGACCCGGCCAACAACGTGGAGTTCTTCTTCCTGCGGCCGAAGGACATCGCCATCTACGTCGGCTCGGGGCAGCTCGATCTGGGTATCACCGGGCGTGATCTGGCGGCCGAGTCCGAAGCGCCCGTTCGGGAACGCCTGGCGCTGGGCTTCGGGTCGTCGACGTTCCGGTATGCGGCACCGGCCGGTCGGCCGTGGGAGGTCGCCGACCTGGCAGGCAAGCGGATCGCCACGGCCTTCCCGAATCTGGTCCGAAACGATCTCGCCGGCAGAGGCATTGACGCGACGGTGATTCGGCTCGACGGTGCGGTGGAGATCTCGGTGCAACTCGGCGTCGCCGACGTCATCGCCGACATCGTCGGGACGGGCCGCACCCTCGGCCTGCACGATCTGGTGGCCTTCGGTGAACCGCTGTGCGATTCGGAAGCCGTGCTGATCGAGCGCGCCGACCCCGACGCCAGCACCGCGTCGGCTCGCGACCAACTCGTCGGGCGCGTGCAGGGCGTCGTGTTCGGCCAGCAGTACCTGATGCTCGACTACGACTGCCCGCGTTCGGTTCTGGACCGCGCCACCGCCGTGACGCCAGGACTGGAGTCACCGACCATCGCGCCACTGGCCGACCCGGCGTGGGTCGCGGTGCGTGCTCTGGTGCCGCGCAGGGACGTCAACGCGATCATGGACGAGCTGGTGGCCATCGGCGCCAAGGCAATCCTCGCCTCCGACATCAGGTTCTGCCGCTTCTGACCCGGCGGGATGTTAGCGTCCCTGCCATGACCCACGTGCTCGTGCTTCTCCTGGCTCTCCTCATCGGTGTCGTGGCAGGGTTGCGGGCACTGACGCCCCCGGCCGTGGTGGCGTGGGGTGCCGCCCTGGGCTGGCTCCCTCTCGACGGCAAGTGGGCGGAATGGGTCGGCCATCCGATCACCGTGACCGTGCTCACCATCCTCCTCGTGGTGGAGTTGGTCACCGACCAGCTGCCAAAGACGCCCAGCCGCAAGACCACACCGCAGTTCGTGGCCCGAATCCTCACCGGCGCCTTCGCGGGAGCGGTGATCGGCAGCGCCTGGTTCCACACCTTCAGCTCGCTCGGCGCGGGCATCATCGGCGCGGTCCTCGGGACCTTGGGCGGCTATCGAAGCGCGCCGCCGCCTCGTCGCGGCCAACGGCGGCCACGACTTGCCGGTCGCGCTGACGGAGGACGCCATCGCCGTGCTTGGTGGGTTCGCCGTGGTCGCCCTGGCGACCACGCTCTGACGCCGGCCGTGGGCACCCACTTCGACGCCATCGTCGTCGGCGCCGGCCAGGCGGGTCCGCCGCTGGCCGGCCGGCTGACCGCGGCTGGTCAGACCGTCGCGGTCATCGAACGCAAACTCGTCGGCGGAACCTGCGTCAACTACGGTTGCATCCCCACCAAGACGCTGGTCGCCAGCGCGCACACGGCTCACGTGGCCAGACGCGGCGCGGAGTTCGGCATATCGGGACCGGCGACGTCACGGTCGACATGGCAAAGGTCAAGGCGCGCAAGGACGGGATCATGCTCGATGACCGCCACGGCGTCGAGTCCTGGCTCGAGGGGATGGACGGCTGCACGCTGATCCGCGGCCACGCCCGCTTCGAGGGCCCGCACACGATCCGGGTCGACGACCAGGTGCTGGAGGCCGACAGGATCTTCCTCAACGTCGGTGGTCGCGCCATCGCCCCCGACATCCCCGGACTGTCCGACGTCGACTACCTGACCAACGTCGGGATCCTCGACCTCGACGTGCTGCCCGAGCACCTGGTGATCATCGGCGGCAGCTACATCGGACTCGAGTTCGCCCAGATGTACCGCCGCTTCGGTGCCAGGGTGAGCGTCGTCGAGAAGGGCCCGCGGCTGACGTCGCGCGAGGACGAGGACGTGTCCGCCGCCGTCAAGGGAGATTCTCGAGGCGGAGGGCATCGACGTTCACGTGGACGCCACGTCGATGCGGATCGTCAAGCGGGACAACGGATTCGATCTGTATCCCCGCGATGGTGCCGAACCCGTGTCAGGTACGCATCTTCTCGTCGCGACGGGACGCCGGCCCAACACCGACGACCTCGGCCTCGACGCGGCCGGTGTGGAGACCGACGCGCGGGGCTTCATCGTCGTCGACGACCAGTTGCGGACCAGCGCCGAACACATCTGGGCGATGGGGGACTGCAACGGCAAGGGCGCGTTCACCCACACGTCCTACAACGACTTCGAGATCGTGGCCGCCAATCTGCTCGACGACGACCCGCGCCGGGTCAGCGATCGGGTGACCACCTATGCGCTCTACATCGACCCGCCGCTGGGACGCGCGGGCAAGACCGTCGACGAAGTGCGCGCATCGGGCCGAAAGGCGTTGGTGGGCAAGCGACCGATGACGCGGGTCGGCCGAGCGGTGGAGAAGGGTGAGACGCAGGGCTTCATGAAGGTGGTCGTCGACGCCGAGACGAAGGAGATCCTCGGCGCGGCCATCCTCGGCGTCGGCGGCGACGAGGTGATTCAGGACATCCTCGACGTGATGACCGCGAAGCTTCCCTACACCGCCATCTCGCGGACGATGCACATCCACCCGACGGTCAGCGAGCTGGTGCCGACGATGCTGCAAGAGATGAAACCGCTGAATTAGCCTGCGTTGCAACGCGTCCCGAGACCATCTGACGGGTGACGGTCGCGACGCGGTGGCCAAGGTGCTCGCAGGTTGCAACGTCGGCCGGGTGCATCTGATCCGGGTTGGCGTCGACGTCGGTCTGCGCGCCTGCGCCCAACCAGAAGCCGAGCCGATTGAGGTCGTACTCGCTGCCTGCCGCGCTGTTCCATCCGGCTCCGAGACCGAGGTTGACCCAATGCATGTGATGCTGGGCGGCGAACACCGCCAGCGTCACCAGTGATTGCAGCTTGTCCCCGCTCTTGGCCCCGGAGTTGGTGAAGCCTGCGCCCACCTTGTCTCGCCAGGTCCCGTTGAGGCAGCGCCTGCCCGTCTTCTCGGCGAAGCTCTGGAAGCCCGCCGACACGTTGCCCATGTAGGTGGCGCTTCCGAAGATGATGCCGTCGGCCCCGTCGAGGACGTCCCAGTCGGTTTCGGCCATGTCGTCGACGGCGATCACGTTGACCCGCGCACCGCCGCGCCGGGCGCCGGCGGCCACCGCATTGGCCAGGGTCGAGGTGTGCCCGAAGCCCGAGTGATAGGCGATCGCCACGGTGGGTTCGGCGTGGAAGGCGTTGTTGTTCAAGAGGTTTCCTCTCTCAGCGGTCCATGGGTGAGACGCCGGCGATCTCGCGGTAGCGATCGGCCCAGTTGGGCAGTGGTGCACCGGCGAGGTGAGCCTCCAGGCGGTCGAGGAACGCCTGGGTGCCCGGGCGGAAGCCGGTGGCGTTGGGGACGCCGAGCCCGCGGTGCGTGAACCGCAGGAGTGTCCCCTCACCGTCCGGTTGCAGTTCGTAGCGGACCACGCCGGGCTCGACGATCGGCTGGTGCCACTCGTGCTCGAACACGTGCGGCGGGTCCCAGACCAGGATCCGGCCCGTCATCCGCTTCTGATCCGGTGGCAATGGCGGCCCCGACGCCACCGTCTCGATGGCACCGCCCTGGCGTGGTTCGATCGACGACTTGCCCATCCACTGGTCGCGGTGGGCCGGCTCGGTGAGCGCCGACCAGACCGCCGCGGGCGGATACGGCAGCCGTCGCTCGAAGCGCAACACGGCGCGGTCGCCGTCGATGCTGAGTTCGCCTTCACGGCCGATCATTTCGTCTCCTCGAATGTCGCTTCCAGGTGTCGTTCCAGGGCATCGAGATGGCCCGCCCAGTAGCGGCGGTACCTGGCGATCCAGTCGTCCATCTCGGCGAGGCCCTCGGCCCGCAACGCATAGATGCGGCGCTGGGCATCGGGCCGCACCTCGACGAGTCCGACCTCCCTGAGCACCCGAAGGTGGCGGGACACGGTGGGTTGGGTCAGGCCGGGAAGTGTGTCGACCAGTTCACCCGCCGTCCGCTCACCCTCGGTGAGCGCGTCGAGGAGGGCGCGCCTGCTGGGTTCGGCCACCGCCTCGAAGACGTCCACGTCACCAATATTGCACGCCGTCTATATAGACGACAAGTCGATATAAGGCTCAGCTGCGCTGGACCAGCAACGTCTGGGCCGATGTGCCGATGAAGCCGTCCCTGTCGAAGATCTCCGCGGTGGTGACGCCGATGCCGTCCGGCCCGATTGACCCACGGGCGCGCAGCGCGAAGTCGTTGCCGCGCGGCGCCCGGTGCAGGTGCACCGCGGTGTCGGTGTTCATGAACACGAATTGGTTCGGATCCAGCGCGGCGCCGACGCCGTTGGCGGAATCGACCACCATCGCCAGCCGCTGCAGGTCGGTGAGCGGCTCGTCGTCGACCAGGTGAACCAGGGGGCTGAGCCACGACACGGCGGCTTCGCCGGGCGCCGACGGCTGGCTGCGCCAGCTGACCGTCTCCAGATAACCAGGGCGGCCGGCCCAGTCATGGGCGTTGGGAGTCCCGTGGGCCTCGACGAGCGGGGGAAAGCGGTCGGTGGCGGCGTCGGCGGTGTCGCTGGTGGCCAACAGCCACGCGCTCACCCGCGCCACCGCCCGCTGGGTGCCGTCCGGGCGGGCTGCCAGCATCTCTGCGGCCACCAGCGAGATCCGGGTGCCGGGCCGCTCCACCCAGGCCCGAACCCTGACCGGCGCGACGGGGATCGCGCCGAGGATGTCCAGAATCAACCGTCCGACGCGCAACCCGGGCGCTGGCGCGAGCTCCTCGATGGTCTTGGTCATCAGGGCCAGCGGCGGCGACCCGTGCTGGATAGTGGCATCCCAATTGCTGGCGGTGCCCTCGGTGGACTCGAACACCTGATAGTCGCCGTCGGCGGACAGGCGATGGTAGTGCCGGTCGATCACGCGGCAGGCTCCGTGGCCTGCGGCCACCCCGGGTAGGGCGGCGGCGTACCGCCGAAGACGGGGCAGTGCTCGTGGTGGGCGCACCAGTCGCACAACCGTGAGGGCCTCGGCCGGAAGTCGCCGGTGACGCCCGCGGACTGGATGGCCCGCCAGATCGCCATCAACGTCTTCTCGAACCGCAACAGCTCATCGAGGTCGGGCGTGTAGTCCAGCACCTGGCCGTCGGCGAGGTAGAGCAGCCGCAACCGGGCGGGCATCACGTCGCGCGACCGCAGCAGCGCCACCGCGTAGAACTTCATCTGAAACATCGCCTTGGCCTCGGCCAGCTCGCGCGCCTCCGAAGGCGCCTTGCCGGTCTTGTAGTCGACCACCCGGAGTTCCCCGGTGGGTGCGACGTCGACCCGGTCGACGAAGCCGCGCAACAGGGTGCCGTCGGACAGCTCGACCTCCACGCGCAGCTCGCAACTCTCCGGGTCGAACCGCGTGGGGTCCTCCAACCGGTAGTAGCCGGACAGCAGCCTTCTTGCCTCGTCGAGGAGTTCGGTGCGCAGCGCAGGCTCGAACTCGGCGGCGAACTCGGGCCGCTCGGTGGCCACCCGCTCCCACGCGGGTTCGACGAGCGTCATTGCGGTGTCGGGCCCGCGGTCGGCGGCGGGCAGGGCGTACAGCTGCTCCAGCGCCGCGTGCACGACCGAGCCGCGCACCTGTGCCGTCGACGCAGGCTCGGGCAGCCTGTCGATGGCACGGAACCGGTAGAGCAACGGGCACTGCTTGAAGTCGCTGGCCCGTGACGGCGACAGCGCCGGCCGCCGGACGGGCGCAGCCGGATCGTCACTCATGGCGCAAAGCCTAGGAGCCGGTTCCGACAACCCCGAGCACCCGTCCCGGCGCGTCTGCTGGCAGGCTGACGTGCGTGTCTCGCACCGGTCCATTCACCGTCGGGGACCGCGTGCAGTTGACCGATGCCAAGAGTCGGCACTACACCATGGTCCTCGCGCCAGGAGGGGAGTTCCATACCCACCGCGGCGCCATCGCCCACGACGACGTGATCGGGTTGCCAGAGGGCAGCGTGGTCAAGTCCACCAACGGCGACCCATTCCTGGTGTTGCGACCGCTGCTCATCGACTACGTGCTGTCCATGCCGCGCGGCGCCCAGGTGATCTACCCCAAGGACGCCGCCCAGATCGTGCACGAGGGTGACGTGTTCCCGGGTGCGCACGTGCTCGAGGCGGGCGCAGGCTCCGGTGCGCTGACCTGTTCGCTGCTGCGCGCGGTCGGTCCGGAGGGCAGCGTCATCGTCCTACGACGTGCGCGACGATCACGCCGAGCACGCCGAACGCAACGTCACGACCTTCTTCGGGGAGCACCCGGCCAACTGGGATCTGCGGATCGCCGACGTCGTCACATACGACGGGCCGCAGGTGGATCGGGCAGTGCTCGACATGCTCGCGCCGTGGGAGGTGCTCGAGGCCGTCGGCGGGGCACTGGTCGCCGGTGGCGTGCTGATCATCTACGTGGCGACGGTGACGCAGTTGTCGCGCACGGTCGAGGCGCTGCGTGAGCAGCAGTGCTGGACCGAGCCACGGGCCTGGGAGACCCTGCAACGCGGCTGGGACGTCGTCGGGCTCGCGGTCCGCCCGCAACACTCCATGCGGGGCCACACGGCGTTCCTGATCAGCGCGCGCAAGCTGGCACCCGGCGCGGTGACGCCCACCCCGCAGCGGCGCAAGCGGCAGATCTAAGCGATCGTCAGTTCGTCGGGCTCGGCGTCGGTGGCGGCCCGGCCGACCCGACCATCGGCAGAATCTGCTCGGCGGTGCGCTGGGTGAGCTGCCAGGAATCGTGCACCGGGGTGAACTCCATCGGGAAGGTGAACGGCTTCACGGCCGGGTCCGCAGTGGCCGATCGTGACGTTGGCGAGCACGTTGCCTGGCTGCGGCGACCAGGTCAGATCGGTGGCCGTCACGACGACCGGCACGAAGCCGCTGTCCTCGAGCGCTTCGCCGAAGTTGCCGAGCACCGGCTGGTCGTCGACGGTGGCGTACTGCACCAGACCGACCTTCTGCTCAGCCGGAATCGAAGTGTCGGCGAGCCGGGACAGCACGCCGGCCAGGTGTCGGGTGACGGCAGTGGTGTCGACGTCGGCCCGCCCTGGATCGCCGTCTGCGGGGAAGGTTGGCCCGGCGCCGCCGATGGCGGTGCGGAGTCGAGCACACCCCGCAAGCCCGAGCGCCGCCACGATGGTGACGGCGCTCAGGACTACGGGCTGGGGTGCGATGCACCGGGTGAGATCAGCCCGCCGACGACAGCAGCGCCAGCGCGGAGTTCTTCGCGATCTGCCAGCCGCTGGGGCTCGGGCCCGCGACGAACGTCACGGGCTGAGTGTTGCTGACGCCCGTGGCGGCGGTGGCTGTGACGTTCGCGGTCGCGACGTGGCGTCGTTCTGATCGATGTCGGCGATGACGAAGGTCAGCGGGAACTGGCCCTTGGCCGCGGCCTTGTTGTACGCCCGGTCGGCGGCGATGGACTCGATGCGGCCCAGGCCGCCCTCGATGTACGACGCCTTGGCTCCGGCGAACGAGCCACCTCCGGCGAGGCCGTTGAGGGTCTGCATCAGCGGGCTCTGCAGGTCCGGCGCAGGTGCCTGCGGCATCGGAACGCCGAACACGACGGGTTGTACAGCCGGTGCGGCCGCCGATGTGCTTGATGCAATCGAAGTCACACCACCCGCTGCTGCGGCTACCACAGCGAGTGCTGCCACGCCGGTAGCGAGGGTTTTCAGTGTCACGACTGTCCTTTCGATGGGCCCAACTCCGATAGCAGGTTAACAAGTGTTGCTGGTGTGTCGAATTCCTACACCGCACACAAAGGCTGAATCGCCGGTAGCGTTGAAGTTGTTACTGCACCAACTTTCGGTGCGGGGAGGAGCTCAACATGAGTGAGTCAGAGCGTTCTGGAGCCTTCCCAGAGAATTCCAACACTCCCATGTCCGGCGACGACGCTGCCGAACTCGAAGAGCTTCGTCGCGAAACCGCGATGCTTCGCGAGCAGCTGGAGCAGGCGGTAGGGCCCAACAGCGGCCTACGGAGCGCCCGCGACGTCCACCAGCTCGAGGCGCGCATCGACTCGCTCGCGGCGCGCAACGCCAAGCTCATGGACACCCTCAAGGAGGCGCGCCAGCAGTTGCTGGCCCTGCGCGAAGAGGTGGATCGGCTCGGCCAGCCGCCCAGCGGTTACGGGGTGCTGCTCGGTACGCACGACGACGACACCGTCGACGTGTTCACCTCCGGCCGCAAGATGCGCCTGACCTGCTCGCCGAACATCGAGGTCAAGGAACTCAAGCAGGGCCAGACCGTGCGCCTCAACGAGGCGCTGACCGTGGTCGAGGCCGGCACGTTCGAATCCGTCGGTGAGATCAGCACGCTGCGCGAGATCCTGGCCGACGGCCATCGGGCGCTGGTCGTCGGACACGCCGACGAGGAGCGCATCGTCTGGCTCGCCGAGCCGTTGGTCGCCGCCGAGCACCTGCCCGTCGACCTCGTCGCCGAGATGGAAGACGAGTGGCGGCCGCGCAAGCTGCGGCCCGGTGACTCGCTGCTGGTCGACACCAAGGCCGGTTACGCGTTCGAGCGCATCCCCAAGGCCGAGGTCGAGGACCTGGTCCTCGAGGAGGTACCCGACGTCAGCTACCACGACATCGGCGGGTTGACCCGGCAGATCGAGCAGATCCGCGACGCCGTCGAGCTGCCGTTCCTGCACAAGGAGCTCTACCGCGAGTACTCGCTGCGCCCACCCAAGGGCGTGCTGCTCTACGGTCCGCCCGGGTGCGGCAAGACGCTGATCGCCAAGGCCGTGGCCAACTCGCTGGCCAAGAAGATGGCCGAGGTGCGTGGCGACGACGCGCGCGAGGCGAAGTCGTACTTCCTCAACATCAAGGGCCCGGAGCTGCTGAACAAGTTCGTCGGCGAGACCGAGCGGCACATCCGCTTGATCTTCCAGCGGGCGCGGGAGAAGGCCTCCGAGGGCACTCCGGTGATCGTGTTCTTCGACGAGATGGACTCGATCTTCCGGACCCGTGGCACGGGCGTCAGCTCCGACGTCGAGACCACCGTCGTTCCGCAGTTGCTCAGCGAGATCGACGGTGTCGAGGGCCTGGAGAACGTCATCGTCATCGGTGCGTCCAACCGCGAGGACATGATCGACCCGGCGATTCTGCGTCCCGGCCGACTCGACGTCAAGATCAAGATCGAACGGCCGGATGCCGAAGCCGCGCAGGACATCTTCAGCAAGTACCTCACCGAGGCACTGCCGGTGCACGCGGAGGACCTGGCCGAGTTCGGCGGCGACCGCGCGCTGTGCATCAAGACCATGATCGAGAAGGTCGTGGACCGGATGTACGCCGAGATCGACGACAACAGGTTCCTCGAGGTCACCTACGCCAACGGTGACAAGGAAGTCATGTACTTCAAGGACTTCAACTCGGGCGCGATGATCCAGAACGTCGTCGACCGCTCGAAGAAGTACGCGATCAAGGCGGTGCTGGAGACCGGCCAGCGTGGCCTTCGCATCCAGCATCTGCTGGACTCGATCGTCGACGAGTTCGCCGAGAACGAGGACCTGCCCAACACCACGAATCCCGATGACTGGGCGCGGATTTCGGGCAAGAAGGGCGAGCGGATCGTCTACATCCGCACGCTCGTCACGGGCAAGAGTTCGAGTGCCAGCCGGGCCATTGATACCGAGTCGAACCTGGGTCAGTACCTCTAACTCCCAGCGCTCGCGGGGCTACTTCGCCTCCATTTCGAGGTAGGCGTCGCGGCCTGCCAGGCTGACCGCCACGTCGGCGATCAACGGTTCGAAGAAGCGCTGCCGGTACAGCGGGTCGACGCTGGTGCTCACCGTGAAGTAGAGACCGGACAGCACTGCCACGATCAGCGACATGTGCACCATCGTCTGCGGCACCGGTATGTGAACGCCGAACCACGTTCCTGCGCAGGGGGGTTCACCTACCGAACAGGTCTGCTCGGCCGACCACAGCACCGCGACGTCGTAGGGGACGGCGATCACGCCGAGCGCCAGGAAGAACGCGAACACGCCCGTGGTGAAGAAGACCACCTGGATCGCTTGCGACACCACCATCACCGCGACCACGTTGAACTGTTCGCCCGTCGACAGGGGAGTGCGGACCGGGTCCTGGTCGACGCACCCGGCCAGTGGCGTACCGGCCAGCAGGTCGCCCGGATCGCTCCGCTCGGCCCGGTCGTCGCGCAGCGAGCGGACCTCGTCGCGGATGGTGGTCACCATGAAGAGCAGTGCGATCAGGGCCAGATACCCGATCACCTGCCAGAGCCGTTGCCGCGTCATCCTGGCGGCCAACTGCCACAGCTCGCCGGTGAAGAACACCACCACGGTCAACATCAGCAGCGGTAGCGCGCGGCTCAACAGGGATCCCACCGCACCGAGTTGCACCGACGCGAACCGGAACGCCCACAAGGCAATCGAGCCGAAACCGACGTACGTCAACCAGATCGCGAACAGGGTGACGAGCACGAAGATCGGCGCCTCGGCGGCCGCCTCGCCCGACCAGCCACTCGCGGTCACCGGCATGATCACCACGAAGATCGCCATGACCAGAAACGCGGCGGTGCGGCGGCCTGCCCTGCCGAGCGTCGTGCCGCTGCGGTGGAGCAGGTCGAGCGCGAAGGGGGCGGCCAGGAGGACCGCGGCGATGACGCCGAGGCGCACGGCGTAGCCGTAGTCGGGTTGGTCGCTGGTGAGGTCGGCGAGCAGCATCGTCACCGCGGTGAGTGCCCCGACCCCGCTGACCATCGGCGCCGAGCGCTCGATCAGGTGGCGCGAACGGACCCGCCGGGTGAGCACCAGCGGCAGCCCGCGATGCAGGAACCATTCGTGAACCTGCTGCATGTCCGACACGGCTGACATTGTGATGGACGTGAGCGGCTAGGCGAGGGCTGGTCGTCGGCCGAATCCGCAGCCGCCTCCGGATGGACTATCCGCTCGCTGTTGCGGTACCGGTTGCGTGCCAGCAGCGTCAGTTTCAGGTCATCGACCACGGGATCCAGGAACTCCGACCGATACTCGCCGTCACCGACCGCTCGGGCCCTGATGTACATGAAGGTCAGCGCCGCGAGGAACAGCGTGATGTAGATAAGTGCCTGCGGCACCGGGACGATCATCCCGAAGATGGATCCGTCCGACGAGCCGTTTCGGGTCCATTCGGATAACAGGTGCGGGCTCAGCAGTATCAGGCCGAGCACGAAGAAGATTCCCGCGGTGATGAGTGCGACCGTCGCGATCTGTGCGATCTGAGACGCGCCGAGCACGAACACCACGTTGAATCGCTCGCCGCGGGTGAGCGGATCGATCTCGGGCGGGTCGCTCATCTCCTCGAATGGCGTGCCCTTCAGCCGCTCCGCGTGGTGGGCCGACGCCGTCGCGGAATCGAGCAACGGCTTGACCCGTTGGTTCAAGCCGGAGATGACGAACGCGACCGCGATCGCCATCAGGAACGCCAGCGCGAGACAGAAGCGTGTCCCGCTGACGGTTGCGGCCATGATCCAGACGTACGTGTTGAAGAACACCAACACGGTCAACAACACGACCGGCAGCGCGCGGGTCACCAGAACCCCGGCCGCCGCGAGCTGCGACAGCGTAAGTCGCACAGCCCAGCCGAGAACCGAACCGATGCCGGACGCCGTCAGGGCGACCACCAGCAGCACCGTCGCAGCCGTATAGGCGATCTGTACGGGGTCACGCTCAAGAGCGACGCCGCCCCGGCCACGACCACCGAGACGGTCGAGGTGATGTTCTGGGCGCGGTCGGTGACCATGCGGGCGATCACCCAACCCACCGCGAGGGCCAACGGCACGGCGAGCACCACGATCGCGAGGACGATCCATTCCTTATCCCTGGGGGCGCCGTCGATGTCGATCGCGGTGGTGCCCGTCAGCAGGAAGACCATGAGCACGCACACCTGCACGGTGGCGTACGCGGCGAGCGCCGGCGCCGACCTCGGCCATACCGCACGCAGCCGTGCCCGCGTGGTCACCACTGAGGGCAGCCCACGGTCCAGAAACCAACGTTCAGCGGCGCGGCGCGCGGCAAGGGGCGTGGACAAGGCGAAAGTCACCTTTCGGATGTCAGCTGAACGGCGGCCCGCCACACCAGCAGCCCGGTCTGCATGCCCAGCGCGATCGAGATCATCGAGATGAGGGTAGCGGTGAGCACGGTCGTACTGTCGGTGCCGAGCAACTGGGTGACGCCCATCAAGCCCAGTGAACCGGGCACGAGTAGCCAGAAGCCGGGCAGGATGAGCGATATCGCCGCAGGGGTGTTCGGCCGCTGCGCGGCGCCCAGGCGCCGAGCCGATTAACCTGGGTGACAGCGAGATTGGACTCCGCGATCCCCGCCACCTGGGCGGCGATCAGAATCCGAACGCCAACTGGGCGATTCGCATCAACCCGGACACCAGCCGACTCGATCCCGAAACCATCTGCCGCGTCGACAATTCGGCCACAGCGAGGGTGGTCGCCGCACCAGGAAGGAAGATCGTCGACGGCGGCGAAGGCGGCCAGCAACACCGTGAACGCGCACAACCGTCGGCAACAGCTGCTGCAGGGCGTCGTTGCGGCGGGCGACCTCGCACAGCACCCCGACCACCGTCCCAATGCCAACGCAAGCACCAGCGTCAGAGGCGACGGCTGAAGGATCAACGACAGACCGGCGCTCTGCAGCGTGTAGCCGATCACGCCTACCTCGGCCGAAAATCGCGGCGCCATCCCCCAGATGCGGTCGAGTTCGGCCGAGCCCTCCACCGGGATGACCGCCCGCGTCTGCGCCGGCGCGATGAGCGTTGCGAGCGGAAAGGTCTGGTCGAAGCGCAGATCCTCGTCCGGGTGGGAGATGTATGTCCGCCCGTCGCCGCGCGACGGGCCCACCTGCACGTAGTTGGGCAGGGTGAGGAACTGGTTGGGTACACCGCAAGCACCGGCGGTCATCGGCGTTCAAACGCGTCACCTACGCTGGTGTCATGCAACGGATCATCGGAACTGAGGTCGAGTACGGAATCTCCTCGCCTTCCGATCCGACCGCCAATCCGATCCTCACGTCGACGCAGGCAGTGCTGGCGTACGCGGCGGCCGCGGGGATCCAACGCGCCAAGCGCACCCGGTGGGACTACGAGGTGGAGTCGCCGTTGCGCGACGCCCGCGGATTCGACTTGAGCAGGTCGGCGGGCCCGCCGCCGGTGGTGGACGCCGACGAGGTCGGCGCGGCCAACATGATCCTGACCAACGGGGCCCGGCTGTACGTCGACCACGCCCATCCGGAGTACTCGGCGCCCGAGGTCACCGACCCGCTGGACGCCGTGATCTGGGACAAGGCGGGCGAGCGCGTGATGGAGGCGGCGGCGCGCCACGTCGCCAGCGTGCCCGGCGCGGCCAAGCTGCAGTTGTACAAGAACAACGTCGACGGCAAGGGCGCGTCGTACGGCTCGCACGAGAACTACCTGATGTCGCGGCAGACCCCGTTCTCGGCCATCATCGCCGGTCTGACGCCGTTTCTGGTGTCGCGCCAGGTGGTCACCGGGTCCGGCCGAGTCGGAATCGGTCCTTCGGGGGACGAGCCCGGCTTCCAGCTGACGCAGCGCGCCGATTACATCGAGGTCGAGGTCGGCCTGGAGACCACGCTCAAGCGCGGCATCATCAACACGCGCGACGAACCGCACGCCGACGCCGACAAGTACCGCCGGTTGCACGTCATCATCGGCGACGCCAACCTCGCGGAGACGTCGACCTACCTCAAGGTGGGCACCACCGCACTGGTGCTCGACCTCATCGAGGAGGGCTTCGACCTCGCCGATCTGGCTCTGGCGCGGCCGGTGCACGCCGTCCACGTCGTCAGCAGGGATCCGTCGCTGCGTGCCACCGTTGCGCTCGCCGACGGCCGCGAGCTGACTGCGCTTGCGCTGCAACGCATCTACCTCGACCGGGTGGCCAAGCTCGTCGACTCCCGCGATCCCGATCCACGGGCCGCGCACGTGGTCGAGACGTGGGCCGAATGTGCTCGATCTGCTCGAGCGCGACCCGATGGAGTGCGCCGAGATCCTCGACTGGCCCGCCAAGCTGCGGCTGCTCGAGGGCTTCCGCCGCCGGGAGAACCTGGGCTGGTCGGCGCCGCGGCTGCACCTGGTCGATCTGCAGTACTCCGACGTCCGGCTGGACAAGGGCCTCTACAACCGACTGGTGGCGCGCGGCTCGATGAAGCGGCTCGTCACCGAACAGCAGGTGCTCGACGCGGTCGACAATCCGCCGACCGACACCCGCGCGTACTTCCGCGGCGAGTGCCTGCGGCGGTTCGGTGCGGACATCGCCGCGGCGAGTTGGGACTCGGTGATCTTCGACCTGGGCGGCGACTCGCTGGTGCGGATTCCGACCCTCGAACCCCTGCGGGGAAGCAAGGCCCACGTCGGTGCGTTGCTCGATTCAGTCAACAGTGCCGCCGAACTCGTGGAGCAGCTCACGAATTGACCTCACGGGCCATCCCGGGCAATTCGGCCTTCGACCGGTAGTGTGGTGTGACCGGCGGGCTGTGAGTCCGCTGATGACGAGCAGGAGGCAGCGATGGCTCAGGAGCAGACCAAACGTGGCGGTGGCGGCGGCGACGACGACGATGCCACCGGCACGACTGCGGCTGGCCAGGAGCGTCGCGAGAAGCTGGCCGAGGACACCGACGATCTGCTGGACGAGATCGACGACGTACTCGAGGAGAACGCCGAGGACTTCGTGCGCGCATACGTCCAAAAGGGCGGACAGTGACCTGGCCGGATAGCGAAAAGCTGGCCTTCAACCCACCGATTTCCCGCGCGTCCGCCATGGACTCGTCGTCCTTCTCCGAGATGTTGCGGCGCCAGGCACCGCATCTGCTCCCCGCAGGTAGCGCGGTCGGGTCGGACGGCGTGCCGACGCCCGTCCAACGCGCTGCCGCACGGCACCACGATCGTCGCGCTGAAGTTCCCCGGTGGGGTGCTGATCGCCGGTGACCGCCGGTCGACGCAGGGCAACATGATCGCGGGCCGCGACGTCCAGAAGGTGTACGTCACCGACGACTACACGGCCACCGGCATCGCGGGAACGGCCGCCATCGCGGTCGAGTTCGCCCGGCTGTACGCCGTCGAGCTCGAGCACTACGAGAAGCTCGAGGGCGTGGCGCTGACGTTCGCGGGCAAGGTGAACCGGCTGGCCATCATGGTGCGCGGAAACCTCGGGGCGGCGCTGCAGGGCTTCGTCGCGTTGCCGCTGCTGGTGGGTTACGACCTCGACGACCCCGACCCGGATGGCGCGGGCCGGATCGTGTCGTTCGACGCCGCGGGTGGCTGGAACGTCGAGCTCGAGGGCTACCAGTCGGTCGGCTCGGGCTCGATCTTCGCCAAGTCGTCGATCAAGAAGCTGTACTCCCGCGTGACCGACGCCGAGTCCGCGCTGCGGGTGGCCGTCGAAGCGCTCTACGACGCCGCCGACGACGACTCGGCCACCGGCGGTCCCGACCTGGTCCGCGGCATCTATCCGACGGCCGTGGTCATCGAGGCCGACGGCGCTGAGGAGATCGCCGAGGAGCGCATCGCCAGACTGGCCCGCGAGGTGATCGAAAGCCGTTCCCGTGCGGACACCTTCGGTCCCGACTCAATGACCGGGGAAGGTCGAGCTGTGAGCTTCCCGTACTTCATCTCGCCCGAGCAGGCGATGCGCGAGCGTTCGGAGCTCGCGCGCAAGGGCATCGCCCGTGGCCGCAGCGTGGTCGCGCTGGCCTACTCCGGCGGCGTGCTGTTCGTCGCCGAGAACCCGTCGCGGTCGCTGCAGAAGGTCAGTGAGCTCTACGACCGGGTCGGCTTCGCCGCCGTCGGCCGGTTCAACGAGTTCGACAACCTGCGTCGCGGCGGCATCCAGTTCGCCGACACCCGCGGGTATGCCTATGACCGGCGCGACGTGACGGGCCGCCAGCTCGCCAATCGGTACGCGCAGGCACTCGGCACCATCTTCACCGAGCAGGCCAAGCCGTACGAGGTCGAGTTGTGCGTGGCCGAGGTCGCTCACTTCGGCGAGACCAAGCCGCCCGAGCTGTACCGCATCACCTATGACGGGTCGATCGCCGACGAACCGCACTTCGTCGTGATGGGTGGTACCACCGAGCCGATCATCACCGCGCTCAACGACTCCTACACCGAGAACGCCAGTTTGAGCGAAGCGGCCAAGATCGCCGTCGACGCGCTCAAGGCCGGCGCAGGCAGTGGCAGTGGAAGCGGCAGGGAAGCGGCAACGGTGCCGACCCTCGCACCCTGGGGCCGTCGACGCTGGAGGTCGCGATCCTCGATGCCAACCGGCCGCGGCGCGCCTTCCGGCGGATCACCGGCTCGGCTCTGGAAGCGCTTCTGCCGGTGGAGGACTCCGCGCCGGCCGAGGACTCGAAGCCGGACGGCGACTAGAACGGCGGTTGTCGCTCACCGTCACACGGTCGACGACACATCGCTTTCCAGGGCGATCCGGGTGAGCTTGCCGTCGAAGGTCAGTTGATAGATGTTCCCGTCGGCGTCCTGAAGGAGCTGGTTCGTGTTGCCGGCCGCCGCGGAGTTGAACGTCAACTCCTTCACCCAGCCTTGATTGAAATCCGCTATCAGAACGGTGTTTTGGCCACCGCCGGAGGTCAGTCCGGCATTTGACCATGACAGCCGTGATCGGATTACCGCCGGATGAATGGCGATACGCATAGATCGGGTTGTCGTAGGAGGACGGTGTTGAGCAGTTGGCTGTGCCGATGCCGTCGCAGGGTCCTTCAGCGCCGGGCCAGCCGTAGTTGCCGCCAGCCATCACGAGGTCCGGATCGCGAATCTGGCTGGGATGAGCCGGATTGGTCAACCGCGGGTTGGCCGGCGGCCCGGTTTATTCACCGCACATGCGTGGCCCGGTGTCGACTGGTCCCGAACCACTGCCCTTAGTGGTCGACACCACCCCCGACGGGCCATCGGGGATGGTGTCGACGCGGCCAGATGGCTTGGAACTGGTGTGGGCACCGCCGCTGCTTTGCACAATCCCGCTGCGGGCCAATTTGTCTCGATGGGAATCCGCGGACGGCGAGCTCCCCGACCCGGCCTGGCCCGGCGCTGCCGAGTCGACCGACGCTGCCTTGGGCCCGGCGTCCGGCGACTCGGACGTGGATTGTGACGTGTCGTTTGATGCCGGGCCTGCACCGTCGGTGGTGTCGGCCAGCGCCAGCCCGTGGCCAGTGGCCACCGCGGTTCCGATGCCGAGGGCCACGGCCAATCCGCCGATCCGCCCAACGTACAACGCTGAATTCCTCATGCTGTCGCGCTCGTCTCGGCAACGTCCGCCCAACGCGAAATGACGCACTGCGGAGGGTCGCTGCGATGATCGGGTGCGTGCAAAATCCGTGGCGCGGAGCAACCGCGCAGCACAGAGGCTCGGCGTGTTGACCGATCGATTCGTCGTGGAATCGGCCGGGGCCGCTTCGCTTTCCAGCGATCGCCTAGCGACGTCTACAGCTAACTCAACGAGCACCCCACCACTATCGGACTCCGCAACGCCGACGTATATGGACCATCAGAGCTGATTTTGGACGGACCAGGGACTAGTTCCCGTGTGCTCAGTCTTGACGTAGCCGGGATTGCGGGACAGTGCCGCGGCCTCGAAGCGCGTGCTGACGACCGGTTTCGGCATCGTCAGGATCTGGGCCTGCCGACTAGTAGGGTCTAGTCCTTCGCCGTCGGTTGCCGCTGCGAGGCCAGAACCGACGAGGGGGCTGAGCAAAATTGCCGAGCCCCCTGGCGAGCACGAAGTCTCGCCCGCAGCGACGTTGCGCATCAATGGACGCACTGGAGTCCAGCCGATGTCACGGCCCACGATCCCGTGAGCACCGAGCAATCGCGTTGGAGTCCTTGCGCCTGCGCTCCGCAACTTAGCCATGGCGCGGGCAGCACCGACCCGCTAGCAACACCGGGGTTTCGGATCAACCCGTGCTCGATTTGCGGCTACGCCACCATGGCGTTGACGACGGCCTCTGGCTCGGTCCGGTTCTGGTACAGCTGCCACAGCGTGTCCGCCAAGGCGTCGGGATCGAGCGTCGAGACCGACACGTTCCCAAAGAGATTCGGGTCGTCGAGCATCGCCCGGTGGATGTCGCTGCGCTCGATGAGCCCGCCGATCGTGACCGTGCCCGCATAGACCCCGGCCGGCGCGAGGGCGGCGTGCAACGTCACCGCGTAGTTCCGCAGCGCGGCGGAGGCCAGGGCCAGGCCGCCCAGCGGTGGCATGGGAACGACGCTGCTCAAACCGCCCGCGAAGAGCAGGCCGCCACCCCCGCGCGCGGTCAGTTCGGGCAGCAGCGACGACGCGAAGTCGACCGCGGGCACCACGCCGAGCAGCGCGGTCTCGGCTCCCGCGGCGTCGAGGGCGGTGATGTCGGCCGTCGGCATCATCGCGGCAGGGCCGTAGTACCCGACGTCGATGCGGCCGAAGTGCGTGCGGGCCGCGTCGATCGCCTTGCGCAGGCCGGCCGGATCGGTCGCGTCGGCGACGAACGCCGCGGCCCTCACGTCGGCGTCTTGAAGTGCGTGCAGGTAGTCGCCATGCCGGGCAGAGGACCGGGAGATCAGGCCGACGGCGTACCCCTCCGACCCGAGTCGGTGGGCAACCGACATGCCGAGACCGGGGCCGACACCGACGACGAGCAGGACTGGACGAGTGGAAGTTGAGGTCATACTCAACTTAGTAGCACAACTTGAGCATTGCCTCAACTTAGCTAGAATCGACTCATGCCCCAGGCCATGCGTGCAGATGCGGTACGCAACCGCGAGCGGCTGATGTCCGCCGCCACCGAACTGTTCGGTGAACGCGGTGTCGACGCGCCACTCGACGAGGTGGCCCGCCGGGCGGGTGTCAGCATCGGGACGCTGTACAACCACTTTCCGAATCGCGGGGCGCTGCTCGACGCCGTGCTCCCCGAGCGGCTGGCCGACTTCGAGCGGCTTGCCGACGCGGCGTTGACCGATCCCGACCCGTGGCGGGGGTTTACGGAGTTCCTGGACTGCGTCTTCGTCATGCTGGCGCGCGACCGCGCCTTCAACGACGCGATCTCACGAAGCCCGGTCGGCTCCGTCGACGTGGCCGCCGAGTGCGGGCGCGCCGGGGGACTGCTGGACGCGGTGGCTCAGCGAGCAAGGGACGCAGGAGTATTGCGGCCGGACTTCGGCCCCGCCGACCTCGCCACGTTGTTCTGGGCGATGTCGAAGGTGATCGCGATGTCCGACGGGGACGACGCCGTGTGGCGACGTCATCTCGGGTTCGTGCTCGACGGGCTGCGCCGCCCTGGGTAGCCCGCCTACTCCGGTTCCGGTTCGGCGTCGTCCCTACCGGTAACGATCTCCTTGACCTTCTCCACCGAGTGGGTGGCGATGTCCATCGAGCTCTGCACGATGCCCTCGACGCCACCGCTGACATCGCCCTTGATGATGTGACCGGCGCTCTCGACGATGTCCGCCGACCTCTCGACGGCGTTCGTCGCGATGTCCCTGACCGATTCCACCGCGTCCTTGGGATTGAAGCCCATGAGGTTCTCCTGTTCGCCGGGTCCTGCGGCCGACTTTAGACCTGGATGCGTTCTCGGTCGCCGGTGATGACCGCCAGGATGGTGCGCCACGAATCGGAGGCCTGACAGTCGATGACGTCGGTGTGCGCTCGCGGCCCCGCCATCGGCCTGCCGTCGTCGTAACGCCCAGTGGCCAAGCGGATTACCCCCGGCATCTCGTCGGGGTCGGCGCCGTGCGGTCCGCCCGGCAGACCCTGGACGAATTCGATGACGTCGCCCGGTGCAGTCATCGAGAACCGAAGCACGTCGGGGTTGCGGTTGTGCCAGTCGTCGGGTTCGTCGACGCCGACCCCGGCCCCGGCGGCCGCGAGGTAGAGCGTGCGGTCCGCGGTCAGTCCCAGCGCCTCGGCGGTGCCGAGAATCGACCCACCGTAGGAATGCCCGATGTAGGTCACGGGTATCTGACGGCCGGTTGCGTCGACCGTTCGGTCGACGTCGACGCTGAAGGCGGCCAGCCCGGGCGCCATGTCGAGCGCGAAGCGCGGATCGGCGGCTTCCGCCAGCGACGCCACCAGGTTGCCGCCCTGTGGGAACGGGCCGCCGAGATAGGTGATGGCGGCTACCTCGCCGTGCGTCGCCGACACGAAGCGCCTGGCGGTGGCGGTGTTCGCGGCCGAGCCCTCGACGGTGGTGTTCATCCCGGGGATCAGCACCGCGACACCGTTGGCCGCAGCCAGGTTCCCGTTGAATTCCACCAGGACGGAGCGGGCGGGATCGAACGCCAGGATCTGACGATCGACGCGCTGCCCGGTGGCCGGGTCGTCGACTTCGCGCAGGAGGTCCTGGTAGAAGGCGATGCGCCGCAAGGCATCCGGACCGTCGCGCGGTTCGTCGAGGATCGCCTGCGCGATGTTGATGCGGTTGGCCCTGGCCCGCATGTCCCACGGCATGCCGTCGGTGTTGCCGACCTGGCTCGGAAATTGGTCGATCAGCCGGTCGCGCTGCTCGCCCGACATCGCGGCGATCTGACCGGCGATCGAGTCCCCGCTTGCACCGGCGGGCACCGTCGCCGCCGCCCGAACGACGGGCGACGCGAAGGCTTCCTCGACGTCCGCGGCGGCGTCGGCATCGGCGGCGCCCAGCCGGTCCAGCGCGGCGCCGAGCTGCTGCGTCAAGTCCTCGGCCCGCAGTGCCTGAACTTCGCGGGCTACCGCCGGGTCCCCGCCCGACAGCGCGATCAACAGCGCCGGGGGATTGGCGGCGGACACGCGGCCGTCGTCCCCGACGACGCAACCCTCCGCGCGGGCGGCCTTCAGCGTGGCCAGCACGTCGGCCTGGGCCGAGGCGATCTGAACGGCGCCATCGCGGGCGGCGACGGCGGCCGTGATCAGTGCGCGGGCCACCGCCGCGCCACCGGCCTCCATGGTCACCGCCCGTTGCCGGGCGGCTTCGGCGGCCGAACCGGTCCAGACGTCACGGCTGCCAGCGACCCCCCGACTCCCCGCAGCACGGCGTCGACGTGGGCCTGCAGGTCGAGTGCGGCCCGGTCCCAGGCCTCGGCCACGTCACGCAACGATTCCGGCCGCCACGCCTGTGCCTGCGTGACGGTCGGCCGGTTCACGGCCCGTTGACGCGTCCGGCGTTGCGGATCTCCGCGCGCTCGAACGCGTCGGCGGACAGGTGCGCCGCCATCGCCCACCCGCGCATGTTGGCCAGGACGTCGTTGAGCCGCGCGGCGATGAGAACCGGTGCCGCGATGCCGCCCACCGCGGAACCGCGAAGCTCGTCGGGATCCAAGCCAGGCCAGTGCATTTCGGCGATCTGGTCGACGGCTGCCATGACGCGGTCGGCGACCCCGCGCAGCTGAGTCAGATCAACCTCGAGAATTTCCCCCATGCCTCACGCTGACAGATTCGCGGGCCGGAGCGCTGAATTCATCCACAGGCTTCGGTCGTCGCCAGCCGACGAACGCAAGCCACAGGCCCATCACCGTCAGCAATCCGAAGAAGATCCGCGCAGCGATCAGCAGTCCGGAGCTGGTCGTGGTCTCGTCCGCACCGGCCTGGATTGCCGACGGAAATGCCATCAGCGCCAATCCGCGCAGGGCGACGAACCAACCGAACAACGAGATGAGGACGGCAGCGACACTCGACCAGTACTGGTGGAAGGCGATGACGATGAGCCCGCAGACCAGCATCATGGCGCCGAGGATCCAGGGCAGCACCGCGTTGGCGAAGAGGTCGTTCACCAGGCCCGTCAGATCCGGCAATCGGATCGCGACGATCACAGTGGCCAGCGCGACGAACGGTCCTATCACGCGGGCGAACGCCCGGGTGCGCTGCAACGATTCCGGGGTGGGGTCGGGCATTTCGGCACTCTCCTATTAATAAACCGACTGACGGTCTATTAATAGGGTAGACTCGGCGACGAACAATCGTCAACGGCAGGAGGGTTCAGACCTTGGCGCGTCAGGTCAAGCCCGATGAGTACGCCGCACGCCGCAGGGAGATTCTCGACGCCGCCATCGAGTTGTTGGGCGACAAGGGCTACGAGCGGATGACGATCGACGACGTCCTGGTGAAGACGGGCATGTCCAAGGGCGCGCTGTATCACTACTTCCGGTCGAAGTACGCCCTCTTGGAAGGCGTCGTCGAGGCGATGGGCGAAGGCGCCATGCGGGACCTGCGGGCCGTCGTCGAGGATCCGAAGCTCGGCGCCATCGACAAACTGCACGCCTACTTCCGGACGGAACACGCGTGGAAGTCCGAAAACGTCACCACGGTGTCGACGGTCATGCGACTGCCCCGCGAAGACAATGCGCTGCTGCGGCAGAAGCTGTCGCAGGAGTCGATGCGGACCACCGCGCCCTTGCTGGAAGCGATCATCCGGCAGGGCTGCGACGAAGGCGTCTTCGACACTGGCCATCCGCACGAGGCGTCGCTGATCATCACCGGAATGGGCCTTCACCTAGCCGACGCGTTCATCGATGCGATCGCAGCCGACGGCAACGTCGGCGCGGACATCAGCGGGCCGCACATCCAAGCCGTGCTCGCCGCGTACGTCGAGGCGTTCGAGCGGATCCTCGGCGCACCGTCAGGCTCGTTGAGCGTCAACTGAATTGGGCAAGTCCCGCCGCTTGGCCCAGAACACCACCGCCACCACAGCGGCCACCACGACGAAGGCCAGCCCGAGGTCGCCGGCGACCCACGTGGTGGCTTCGCGCCTGCACAAAGCTGATCGCGACCGCCACGAACAGGAAGATCGGCGGCCAGAATGACGGCGGCAGCAGTGTCACGACGCCCAGATGACGCCCGACAGCAGCGCCACGCCGGTGAACGGCAACACCTTGGCGAGTTCGGGCACCAGGAAACCGCGCCACCCGGTCTCCTCGCCGGCGGCCGCTCCGACGCCCGCGACCATGCCGGTGGTGCCCTGGAGAACGACGAACAGCGCGATCACCACCCAGGCCGGCGCGCCCGAGAGCCCCAGCGCCTCGGCCGTCGTGCGCACGAACTCGACGTTCGGGAATCCGCCGAAGCCCAACAGTCAGGTCCCCAGCGACGCGACCAGGCAGTACGCGATCGGAATCAGGTAGGCGATGAGGACGAACCGGCCGTTCCAGCGGCCGAGGCCAAGGGTGCGCGCCGCGCAGATGCCACCGTCGCGGCCAGTTGCCCAGCACCCGCGTCCGCGGTCATGGAAAAACCGTTACGGACCGCGCGGCGGGTGTCAATACGTCGGCGCGGACCAACCCGTAAGCTCGATGACGTGCAGCGACGAATCATGGGCATCGAGACCGAATTCGGTGTGACGTGCACGTTCCACGGTCATCGGCGGCTCAGCCCGGACGAGGTTGCCCGCTATCTGTTCCGGCGGGTGGTGTCGTGGGGGCGTAGCTCCAACGTGTTCCTCCGCAACGGCGCGCGGCTCTACCTCGACGTCGGGTCACACCCCGAGTACGCGACGGCCGAGTGCGACAGCCTCGTCCAGTTGGTCACCCACGACCGCGCGGGCGAGCGCGTCCTCGAGGACCTGCTGATCGACGCCGAGCAGCGTCTCGCGGACGAGGGCATCGGCGGCGACATCTACCTGTTCAAGAACAACACCGACTCGGCGGGCAACTCCTACGGCTGCCACGAGAACTACCTCATCGTGCGCGCGGGCGAGTTCTCCAGGATCTCCGACGTGCTGCTGCCGTTCCTGGTCACCCGCCAGTTGATCTGCGGCGCGGGCAAGGTGCTGCAGACGCCCGAAGGCCGCGACGTTCTGCCTGAGCCAGCGCGCCGAGCACATCTGGGAGGGCGTGTCGTCAGCGCCACGACGCGATCACGGCCCATCATCAACACCCGCGACGAACCGCACGCCGACGCCGAGAAGTACCGGCGGCTGCACGTCATCGTCGGCGACTCCAACATGTGCGAGTCCACCACGATGCTCAAGGTCGGCACGGCCGCGCTGGTGCTGGAGATGATCGAATCGGGCGTCCCGTTCCGCGACTTCTCCCTCGACAACCCGATCCGCGCCATCCGCGAGGTCAGCCACGACCTGACCGGTCGGCGCCCGGTGCGGCTGGCCGGCGGACGGCAGGCCAGCGCGCTGGACATCCAGCGCGAGTACTACAGCCGGGCCGTCGAACACCTGCAGACCCGGGAGCCCAACGCGCAGATCGAGCAGGTCGTCGACCTGTGGGGCCGCCAGCTCGACGCCGTGGAGAGCCAGGACTTCGCCAAGGTCGACACCGAGATCGACTGGGTGATCAAGCGCAAGCTGTTCCAGCGCTACCAGGACCGCTACGACATGGAGCTGTCCGACCCCAAGATCGCCCAGCTCGACCTCGCGTACCACGACATCAAGCGGGGCCGCGGCGTGTTCGACCTGCTGCAGCGCAAGGGTCTGGCCGCCCGCATCACCACCGACGAGGAGATCGAGGCCGCGGTCAACGAACCGCCGCAGACCACCCGCGCCAAGCTGCGCGGCGAGTTCATCAGCGCCGCACAGGCGGCGGGCCGCGACTTCACGGTCGACTGGGTGCACCTCAAGCTCAACGACCAGGCGCAGCGAACGGTGTTGTGCAAGGACCCGTTCCGCGCGGTCGACGAGCGGGTCAAGCGGCTGATCGCCAGCATGTGATCTCTCAACTCGTGATCGGTAGCTGCCCCGGCGGTGTGTAGTCGCGAGCATGAACAGACGCAACACGTCACGCCCGCTCGCACGATTTGTGTTTTCCGGACTGGTCGCCGGCGGCCTGGCCGCGGCCGCGCTGGGTTTGGGCGCAGGCACGGCTGCGGCCGGTGGCCCGTACACCTGGTGCCCCGGCCAGAGCATGTACTCGGGAATCGACGTCGCCAGTCATACCGGAGCCCCGGGGACGGATCTGCCCTGGGACATGAGCGTCTGCCACGAGTGGTGGTACGTCAACTGGGGCTCCGGCAACATCAGCCCAGGCATCTGGGATGGCGACAACCCGCCTCCGCCCCCGGAAGCGCTCGAACCGCGGCCCTGCCCACCCATCGCCTTCATGTGCCCGTGACGTAGGCGGTTGACGCGCGATCTCTCGTGGAGCACGTGGCCGCACGTCGGCCCCGGTCGAATAGGGTTAGCGGGTGGGGATCTCCAAAGTCGAACGCTTGATGAACCTCGTCATCGCACTCCTGTCCACCCGCAGCTTCATCACCGCCGAACGCATCCGCGCGACCGTGTACGGCTACGCCGACAGCCCCAGCGACGAGGCCTTCTCGCGCATGTTCGAACGCGACAAGAACGAGCTGCGGGACCTCGGCATCCCGCTCGAGACCGGCCGGGTGTCGTCGCTGGATCCGACCGAGGGATACCGCATCAACCAGGAGGCCTACGCGCTGCCTCCGGTGGAGTTGACCGCCGACGAGGCCGCGGCGGTGGCGGTGGCCACCCAGCTGTGGCAGTCACCGGAACTGGTCACCGCCACCCAGGGCGCGCTGCTCAAACTGCGGGCCGCGGGCGTCGACGTCGACGCCCCGGAGGCCGGCGTCGACCATCTCCACGACGGCCGCCATGCCAGGACTGCGCGGCTCGGAGGAAGTGCTGGGAATCCTGTTGGCCGCCATCGACTCCGGGCAGGCCGTGCAGTTCCAGCACCGCCCGTCGCGCAGCGACCCGTACACCACGCGGACCGTCGAGCCGTGGGGGGTGGTCACCTACCGCGGGCGGTGGTACCTCGTCGGCCACGACCGCGATCGCGACGACGTCCGTACCTTCCGGTTGTCGCGCATCGGTGCGGAGGTCGGCCCGGTCGGCCCGCGCGGCGCGGTGCAGCGGCCCGACGGGGTGGACCTGCGCGAGATCGTGCACCGGGCGGTGGCGGAGTGGCCGCCGGGTGCGCAGGCCAGGGTGTGGGTGGCCGACGGCCGCGCGACCGCGCTGCGACGGCAGGCGGCGGTCACGGTGTCGCGCACGCTGTCGGGACGGGCGGGCGACGAGATCGCCATCGACATCGGGATGCAGGACCGGCTGGCCCGCGAGATCGCAGGCTACGGCGCCGACGCCGTGGTGCTCGACCCGCAGTCGTTGCGCGACGACGTGGTCGACAGGCTGCGCGCTCAGGCGGACGGAGTGAGCGCGTGAGTAGCGTGTCGACGCGGCTGGTGCGGCTGCTGAACATGGTGCCCGTACTTCCAGGCCAACCCGAGGATCACGTTCGACGAGGCCGCCACCGATCTCGGCGTCAGCGTCAAGCAACTGCGCGAAGACCTCGAACAGCTGTGGATGTGCGGGCTTCCCGGATACAGCCCCGGTGACCTGATCGACTTCGAGATGTCGGGCAAGACAATCGAAGTGACCTTCTCGGCGGGCATGGACCACCCGCTGCGGCTGACGTCGCCGGAGGCGACGGGCATCCTGGTGGCGTTGCGGGCACTGCTCGACGTGCCCGGCATGGTCGATCCCGAGGCCGCGCGCAGTGCGATCGCCAAGATCGAGTCCGCGGCCGGGACGGCCAAGGAGAGCGGTGGCGTCGCCGCGGTCGACGAACCCGCGCCCGTCGAGAGCAGCGCCGCGGCGGCCGTGCGGGCCGCGGTGCGGGACGGCCGCGCGCTGACGCATCGACTACTACTCGGCCTCCCACGACACGCTGTCGACCCGGATCGTCGACCCGATCCGGGTGGTGCTGGTCGGCGATCACAGCTACCTCGAGGCCTGGTGCCGCATCGGCCGAGGCGGTGCGGCTGTTCCGGTTCGACCGCATCGTCGACGCCCACGTGCTCGACGAACCGTCGGCGCCCCCCGAGACCCGCCGTCGCAGGCCGGCCCCGACACGTCGCTGTTCGACGGCGATCCGTCGCTGCCGTCGGCGACGCTGCTGATCGACCGGACGGCGGCCTGGATGTTCGACTACTACCCGCTGCGCGTCGTGCGCGAGCTGCGCCGACGGCGCGTGCGAGGCCGCCATGACGTACGCCTCGGACGAGTGGATGGCGCGGTTCGTGCTGGGATTCGGCTCCGCGGTGCGGGTGCTGGAACCGCAGTCGCTGGCCGATCGGGTGCGCGAACGTCGCCGCGACGGCGCTTGCGGGCCTACGAGGTCAGCGTCGGCGACGGCCGACGGGTAGACTCAGTCACAGACTTCTGGAGGTGACCGAATTGGGTGGTCTACAACCCTGGCATTGGTTGATCGTGATCGCCGTGTTCGTGCTGCTGTTCGGGGCCAAGAAGCTCCCGGACGCGGCGCGCTCACTGGGCAAGTCGATGCGCATCTTCAAATCCGAGATCAAGGAGATGCAGGCCGACTCGAAGCCGGAAGAAGCGGCGCCGCACACCCCGGCTGCCACGCCGATCGCCTCGGAGCGCGTCGACACGACGCCGCCGGCGCCCGCGCCGGAGCAGTCCTCCGACAAGCACCCGGCCTGACCCACGCCCCCACCGACCGCGACGCGCTGTCGCGTCGCTGAGTGGCGTCCTCCGACGAGCCCGTGCAGACCTCCGGAATCTTCAAGAAGCTGGACCCGCGCCGTCGACGGTCGCGGGCCAATCCCGACGGCACGATGTCGCTGGTCGATCATCTGCAGGAGCTGCGCAACCGGCTGCTGATCGCGGTCGCCGCGATCCTCGTCACCACCACCCTCGGGTTCTTCTGGTACAGCCACGGCGCGTTCGGCCTGCCCAGCCTCGGCGACTGGCTGCGCGGTCCGTACTGCTCGCTGCCCGCGTCGGCGCGGGCCACCATCGCCCCCGACGGGGAGTGCCGGCTGCTCGCGACGGCGCCGTTCGACCAGTTCATGCTGCGGCTCAAGGTCGCGCCTCACCGCGGGCGTCGTGCTGGCCTGCCCGGTGTGGCTGTACCAGCTGTGGGCGTTCATCACGCCGGGCCTCTACAAGAAGGAACGCCGGTTCGCGTCGGTGTTCGTCGGCTTCGGGGCGATGCTGTTCATCGGCGGCGCGCGTGCTGGCCTACGTGGTGCTGTCCAAGGCGTTGAGCTTCCTGCTGACGGTCGGCAGCGACGTCCAGATCACCGCGCTGTCGGGTGACCAGTACTTCGGCTTCCTGATCAACCTGCTGCTGGTGTTCGGCATCAGCTTCGAGTTCCCGCTGCTGATCATCATGCTGAACCTGGTCGGCATGCTGCCCTACGAGCGGCTCAAGAGCTGGCGACGCGGGCTGATCTTCGGCCTGTTCGTGTTCGCCGCGTTCGCGACACCCGGCTCGGACCCGTTCTCGATGCTGGCGCTGGCGTTGGCGCTGACGCGTGCTGCTGGAGGTCGCCATCCAGGTGGCGCGGATCAACGACAAGCGCAAGGCCCGCCGGGCCGCGCTCGAGGACGTGCCCGACGACGAGGCCGCCCCGATCGGCGGGGCCGAGCCCGTCGAGGCACCCACCGCCGTGCCCACTCCGTCCCGGCTGACGGTCGATGACCAAGCCACCTGACCTGCCACCCGAGCTGAGCCGCTTCGCCGCCGAGCTTGCCGTTCGCCCTCGACGACTTCCAGCTGCGCGCGTGCCGGCACTGGAGGCCGGGCACGGTGTGCTGGTGTGCGCGCCGACGGGTGCGGGCAAGACGGTGGTCGGCGAGTTCGCCGTGCACCTGGCGCTGGCCGCGGGCCGAAAGTGCTTCTACACCACGCCGATCAAGGCGCTGAGCAACCAGAAGCACACCGATCTGGTCCGCCGCTACGGTGCCGAGCGCGATCGGCCTGCTCACCGGTGACCAGTCGATCAACGGCGACGCTCCGGTGGTGGTCATGACCACCGAGGTGCTGCGCAACATGCTGTACGCGAATTCACCTGCCTTGCAGGGACTTTCGCACGTCGTGATGGACGAGGTGCACTTCCTGGCCGACCGGATGCGCGGCGCGGTGTGGGAGGAGGTGATCCTGCACCTGTCCGAGGAGGTGCGGCTGGTCAGCCTGTCGGCGACGGTGAGCAACGCCGAGGAGTTCGGTGGCTGGATCCAGACCGTGCGCGGCGACACCACCGTCGTCGTCGACGAGCACCGGCCGGTGCCGCTGTGGCAGCACATGATGGTCGGCAAGCGGCTGTTCGACCTGTTCGAAGGCGACCAGGCCGCAGGAAGCGCCACGCTGGTGGACCCCGAACTGCTGCGGCACATCTCGCTGCGCAGGGAGGCCGACCGGCTGTCCGACTGGCAGCCGCGGGGACGCGGCGGGCCCGGCCGTCGAGATCACGGCGGCAGGCCCACCCTCTACCGACCACCGCCGCGCCCCGACGTGATCGGCGTGCTGGATCACGAGGGTCTGCTCCCGGCGATCACGTTCATCTTCTCGCGGGCGGGATGCGACGCGGCGGTCAAACAGTGCCTGCGCTCGTCGCTGCGGCTGACCGACAACGAGGAACGGGCCCGCATCGCCGAGGTGATCGACCGACGGTGCGCGGAGTTGCCCGAGTCCGACCTCGTCGTGCTCGGCTACCACGAATGGCGCGAAGGCCTGCTGCGCGGGCTCGCCGCCCACCACGCCGGACTGCTGCCGGTGTTCCGGCACACCGTCGAGGAACTCTTCACCGCGGGCCTGGTGAAGGCGGTGTTCGCCACCGAGACACTGGCTCTGGGGATCAACATGCCCGCCCGCACCGTCGTGCTGGAACGACTGGTGAAGTACAACGGCGAACAGCACGCGCCGCTGACGCCGGGGGAGTACACCCAGCTGACCGGCCGGGCGGGCAGGCGCGGCATCGACGTCGAAGGGCACGCCGTCGTGCTGTGGCAGCCCAACGACGCCTCGGTGGATCCCGCCGACGTCGCCGGTCTCGCTTCCACCAGGACGTTCCCGCTGCGCAGTTCGTTCGCGCCGTCGTACAACATGACGATCAACCTGGTGCAGCACATGGGCCCCGAACAGGCGCACCGGCTCCTGGAGCGGTCCTTCGCCCAGTACCAGGCCGACCGGTCCGTCGTCGGGCTGGTCAAGGGCGTGACGCGCGGCGAGAAGATGCTCGGTGAGATCGCCAAGGAACTCGGCGGACGCGATGCGCCGATCCTGGAGTACGCGCGACTGCGTGCGGCGATCTCCGGGCGCGAGCGCGCACAGGCGAGGGCGTCGCGCGTGCAACGCCGCAGGGCCACCAACGATGCGTTGTCCGCCTTGCGCCGAGGCGACATCATCTCCATCGGTCAGGGCAAGCGGGGCGGGCTGGCCGTGGTGCTGGAGCCCGCCACCGACGGCGACGAGCCGCGGCCCCTGGTCCTGACCGAACATCGTTGGGCGGGAAGGATTTCCTCGGCCGACTACGTCGGTGCCTCGGCGAGGCTGGGGATCGATGACGCTGCCGAAGCGCGTCGAGCACCGCCAGCCACGGGTGCGCCGCGACCTCGCCTCGGCGCTGCGATCGGCGGCCGCCGGCCTGGACGTGCCGTCCCGCAAGCGCAGCGGTGCGGCCGAGGATCCGGACATCGATCCCGAACTGGCCGGTATGCGCGAGCAGATGCGAAACCATCCCGGCCATCACGCATCCGACCGGGAGGCCCTGGTACGCACCGCCGAGCGGTACCTGCGGATCGAGCGGGACAACGCGGAGATTCAGCAGAAGGTGGCGTCGGCCACCAACTCGCTGGCCCGGACGTTCGACCGAATCGTGCTGCTGCTCACCGAACGTGGCTTCATCGACGAGCGCGACGGCGACCTCGCGGTGACCGACGACGGACGTGTCCTCGCGCGGATCTACAGCGAGAGCGACCTGTTGGTGGCCGAATGTCTCCGGCAGGGCGCGTGGAACGGCCTGCAGGCCGCCGAGCTGGCGGCCGTGGTGTCGTCGGTGCTCTACGAGTCACGCGGCGACACGCCCGGTCCGGCACCGGGTGTCGACGTAGCGACGGCCGCCGCTGCGTCGTGCGCTGACGCAGACCCGCCGGCGTGTGGACGGACATCAGGGCCGACGAGACAGCGTCACCGACTGCCGCCCAGCCGCGAACCCGACCCGGGGTTCGTCGCCGCCGTTCACCGGTGGGCCACCACCGGGGACCTGTCCTCCGCGCTGGCCGCGTCCGACGCCGCGGGCACCGGATCCCCGTTGTCCGCCGGTGATTTCGTGCGGTGGTGCCGTCAGGTGCTCGACCTGCTCGACCAGGTCCGCAACGCCGCGCCGACACCCGCGCTGCGGACGTGCCGCGAAACGCGCGATCGACGACATTCGGCGCGGCGTCGTGGCAGTTGATGCAGGGTAGGGTGTGTCGCAACGCTTCGGTTTCAGCGAATGAGGACCAAGGAGAGACGATGAGCGGACCGCAGGGACTCCGACCCGACGCAGCCGTGGGCGGGTCAGCAGCCGCAGGGTGATCAGCCCGCGTGGCAGCCGCCACCGGCGCCCGACCAGCCCACCACCGAGGCCCCGACCACCTGGCAGCCGCCGGCCTACACGCCGCAGCAGTACCCGCAGTACCAGCAGCCAGAGTCGCAGCCGCCCGCCTACACGCCGCCGCAGTACCCGCAGGGCGACCAGTACGGCCAGCAACCCACCGCCTACAGCCCCTCGTCGTATCAGCAGCCCCGCCAGTACGGTCAGCAGCCGCAGTACGGTCAGCCGCAACCCGGTCAGTACGGGCAGCAGCCCGGCCAGTACGGCCAGCCTCCCCAGTACGGTCAGCAGCCCGATCAGTACGGCCAGCAGTTTTCGCCGTACCCGTCGACTGCCACCGAGGAGGGCTCCAAGAAGTCGCTGACCCTGATCGGCGGGATCGTCGGCCTGCTCGCCGCGATCATCGTGGCGGTCGTGTGTGTGCTCGGCTTCTGGAAGCCGGGCTGGTTCGTCACCACGCAAGCTCGACGTCGACGCCGCGCAGACCGGTGTCGCGCAGATCCTGTCCGACGAGGCCAACGGCTACGGCGCCAAGAACGTCAAGGACGTCAAGTGCAACAACGGCGCCAGCCCGACGGTGAAGAAGGGTGAGCACCTTCGACTGCGAGGTCAGCATCGACGGCACCAAGCGTCAGGTCACCGTGACGTTCCAGGACGACAGCGGCACCTACGAGGTCGGCCGGCCCAAGTAGCCGAGCGCTCTAAGGAAGGTCGTCGAGCGCCTTCTGCAGGCGCGCGATCGACGACGTCACGCCGTATTCGCCTGCCAACTCGGCGACCTTGCGGGGTTCGCGGGCGGTCAGCGGCAGCGCGTCGGACTCCGTCGACAGGCTGACCGGCGCGTCGACGGCCACCCGGACCACCGGCTCCGCGGCCGCGATGTAGTCGGTCGCCGCCAACAGCTTCTTGCGCTGCGCAGCCGGCATCGTCGACGACCGGTCGGCGGCGGCGGTCAGGATCCCCTCCAGGGAGCCGTGCTGGGCGAGCAGCGTCGCCGCCGTCTTCTCGCCGATGCCTGGTACGCCGGGCAGGCCGTCGGACGGATCACCGCGCAGCAGCGCCAGCTCGGCGTACGCGGGTCCGGCGCGATCGATCGGCACGCCGTACTGGCTCGGCCACCTCGGCGGGGCCGTAGAGCGTCGCCTTCGCCAGGCCGCGGCCGATGTAGAACACCCGCACCGGGACGGGTTCGTCGGCGACGAGTTGCAGCAGGTCGCGGTCCCCGCTGACCACCACGACCGGATCGCGGCGTTCCCGGGCCGCCAGCGTGCCGAGCACGTCGTCGGCCTCGAAGCCGGGCGCGCCCGCGGTGGCGATGCCGAACGCGTCGAGCATCGCCATGATCATGTCGACCTGCGGGCTGAGGTCGTCGGGCACCACTTCGACGTCCGGTGACCCGCCGGGGTTCTCCTCCTCGACGCGGTGCGCCTTGTAGGACGGGATCAGGTCGACGCGCCACTGCGGCCGCCAGTCCAGGTCGAGGCACACCACCAGGCGCGACGGGCGCTCGCGCGTGATCAGCGTGGCGACGGTGTCCAGGAAGCCGCGCAGTGCGTTGACCGGCCTGCCGTCGGGGGCGGTGATCGACGACGGCACACCGAAGAACGAGCGGAACCACATGCTGGCCCCGTCGAGCAGCAGCACGGGGGCGCTCATCGGCTCGTGGAGAACACGTAGGAGCCCGCGGTGACCGCCTTGTCGGCGGCGCCTTCGTCGTGCAGCACCACCCTGGCCGCGACGACGCCGTCGCCGCCCGCCATGGCCTCCGCCTCGGCCCGGAACGGCCCGACCTTGCCGCGGGCCAGGAACATCACGTGCGACGAAATGGCCCTGCAGCGCGTCGGTACCCGCGAGCTGGGCGGCCGCGTCGGCGGCGGCGGTCTCGAGGATGACGAACTGCGGTCCGATGTGCAGGGCCGCGTCGGGCGAGGCCACCTCGGCGGACAGCTCCGGCAGCGCCCAGTGCCCGTCGGGTCGGCGGCGACCGCCGAACACCTGCCACAGCGGCGGCAGGTCCGGTGAGTCGACCACCTCGATGGGGTCGACCTCCATCTTCGCCAGCCCCTCCGGCGGCCTCGCCGATGGTGACGCCCTGGCCCTCGATGAGGGCGAGCACCCGGTCGGGCCGGTCGGCGTCGACGATCTTGGCCCGGCTGTAGCCCATCTGCCTGCCGACCTTGAGCTCCTCGGAGACGACTTCGATGCGGCGCACGTCGCGGCCGGGGTCGAGGATCTGGCAGGAGTGGATCACCGGGTTGGGCACCGCCTCCAGGTCGGACATGTGCCCGCTCTCCGGCGCCGCGATGCCCAGCACCGCCAACAGCAGACCGCCCGTCGGATTGCGCATGTCGTGGCGAAGCGTGACGGTGTCGTCGACGTCACGCGGGTCCATCGACGCGTACATGCGGCCGATGTAGCGGTAGCTGAGCAGGCCGCCCCACCGCCGTCGGAGTTCGTCGGCGTAGGCGTCGTGCCGATCGGTGAGTTCGCGGATGTCGCGCAGCATTCGAGTGACAGTAGCGTGAAGTATGACCTTCACCATCGACCACATCGACCACGTCGTGCTGAACTGCCGCGACGTCGACGCCACCGTCGACTGGTACGTGCGGGTGCTGGGGATGACGACGCGAGGTGTTCGGCGCGGCCGGATCGCGCTGGCGTTCGGCAACCAGAAGATCAACGTCCGGCCCACCGGCGCGCCGAACTGGGTGACGGCCGCGGTCGATGCGCCGGGCTCGCTCGACCTGTGCTTCATCGCCGATGTCGACACCCGACGCGATCGGGGCGCACCTGCGGGACGTGCGGCGTCGAGATCACCGAGGGCCCGGTCCCCAAGACGGGCGCGCAGGGGCCGATGACGTCGCACTACTGCCGTGACCCGGACGGCAACCTGGTCGAGGTCGCCAGCTACCGGCGGCCGGATTAGCCTCGTCGGCATGAGTCAGCCACCGAGAATGGCCGATTCGGCACCGACGTGTACGCGCAGCGACTGAAGTCCGCGGCCGAGGCCACGGCGGCGGCCGGCCTGGCGGGTCTGGTCATCACGCCCGGTTACGACCTGCGCTACCTGCTCGGTTCGCGGGCGCAGACCTTCGAGCGGCTGACCGCACTGGTGCTGCCCAGCGGCGGGGAGCCCGACCGTCGTCGTGCCGCGGATGGAGCTGGCCTCGCTGAAGGAGTCGGCGGTACCGGAACTCGGTCTGTCCGTGCGTGATTGGGTGGACGGCGAGGATCCGTACCGGCTGGTGGCCGACGCTCTCGGCGGCGGCGCCCGCCGATCCGACCGCCGTCACCGATTCGATGCCCGCACTGCACCTGCTGCCGCTGGCCGACGTGCTCGGCGTCGTGCCCGTGCTCGCCACCGACGTGCTGCGCCGGCTGCGAATGATCAAGGACGCGGCCGAGATCGACGCGCTGCGCAAGGCGGGCGCGGCGATCGACCGGGTGCACGCCCGGGTGCCCGGAGTTCCTGGTGCCCGGCCGGACCGAGGCCGACGTCGCCGCCGACATCGCGCGAGGCCATTGTCGCCGAAGGTCATTCGGAGGTGGCGTTCATCATCGTCGGATCGGGTCCCAACGGCGCCGACCCGCACCACGAGTGCTCCGACCGGGAACTGCAGGCCGGTGACGTCGTCGTCGTCGACATCGGCGGACCGTACGACCCCGGCTACAACTCGGACTCCACCAGGACCTACAGCATCGGGGAGCCCGAGCCGGAAGTGGCGCGGCGCTATTCGGTGCTGCAGCGGGCGCAACGGGCGGCGGTGGCGGCGGTTCGGCCAGGGGTGACCGCCGAGCAGGTGGACGCCGCAGCGCGCGACGTGCTGGCCGCCGCAGGGCCTGGCGGAGGTGTTCGTGCACCGCACCGGGCACGGCATCGGACTGTCGGTGCACGAGGAGCCCTACATCGTGGCGGGCAACGACCTTCCGCTGCAGGAGGGCATGGCGTTCAGCGTCGAGCCGGGCATCTACTTCCCCGGCGAGTGGGGCGCGCGCATCGAGGACATCGTGGTCGTCACCGCCGACGGCGCGATGGCGGTCAACCAGCAGCCGCACGACCTCGTCGTGGTGCCGGTGCGCTAGCGGGCGTCAACGGCCCTCACCACACCGAACGTGAGCGCACTGCGAAAAAACGTCGGAAATTTCGCAGTGGCGTCACGTTCGGCGGGCAGATCCGGGTGGCGGGCGTCAAGCGCTGCGGTCGAGCAGGTCCGACGAGCCGAGCACCCGCTCGACGCGTACCTCGATGACCACGCGGCGCGGGTTGACCCGCGGCGTGCGGTAGCGCTGGGCGTAGCGCAATTCGGCGTCGCGAACCGCGTCGGGGTCGGTGTTGACGCGTCGCGCTGCCCTCCAGCGACAGCCAGCGGGCGCCGTCGACCTGGCTGAGCACGGCGATGCCGCGTTCGCCGGCGTTCACCGCCTTCTGCGAACCGCCCGAGGTGATCACCCTGGCCACGTGAGTCTTGGGATCGAAGGTGAAACCGACCGCGACGACGTGCGGCGAATTGTCCGACCGTAGCGTGGTCAGCATGGCGAGATGGCGTTCGGTGAGGAACGCCAGCGCGTCGTTGGTGAGCCTCGTGGTTGCCTTCGCCATCGATGTCCAACCTAGCGCAGGACATAATCGCAGCCGTGGATGACACGGCTGAACGTGGGCTGGTCGTGATATTCGGCGGCCGCAGCGAGATCGGGGTCGAACTGGCGACGCGATTGGCCCGCGGCGCCACCGTGGTGCTCGCCGCGCGGGGCGCCGATCGGCTGACCGACGAGGTGGCCGCCGTCACCGCGGCGGGCGCGGCGGCCGTGCACGTGCGCGAGTTCGACGCCGACGACCTGGCCTCGCACGCGCCGCTCGTCGCGTCGATCGTGGCCGACCACGGTCCGATCGGCACCGCTGTGCTGGCCTTCGGCATCCTCGGCGATCAGGCCCGGGCCGAAGTCCGACCCCGCGCACGCCGCGGCGATCGTGCACACCGACTTCACCGCCCAGGTCAGCCTGCTGACCGTGTTGGCGGCCACCATGCGCGCGACCGGCAGCGGCGCCATCGTGGTGTTCTCGTCGGTGGCGGGCGCCAGGGTGCGCCGCGCCAACTACGTGTACGGCTCGGCGAAGGCGGGTCTCGACGGATTCGCCTGCGGACTGACCGACGCGTTGCACGGTTCCGGGGTCCGTCTGCTGCTGGTCCGGCCCGGCTTCGTGATCGGCCGCATGACCGAGGGCATGACGCCCGCGCCGCTGTCCAGCACGCCCCAGCAGGTGGCCGATGCGACGGCGCGCGGCGCTGGCGAAGGGCCGCACCGAGATTTGGGTGCCGAGGCTGCTCGGGCCGCTGGTGTTCGCGTTCCGGCTGTTGCCGCGTGCGGTATGGCGCAGGTTGCGGCGATGAGCGCTTGCGCGAAGAGCAGAGGACCCAGATGATCGTCGTGGTCGGCATCGGCGCCGACGGGATGGCCGGGTCTGTCGCCCGTCGTCGCGTGCCGAATTGGCCAGGGCGACGGTGATTTACGGCTCGCGTCGGCAGCTCGACCTGCTCGACGAGAGCGTCGTCCGCCGTGCGCCGAGCATGGCCGTCGCCGATGCTGCCCGCACTGCACACGCTGCTCGACGACACCGACGGTGACGTGCACGTGGTCGCCAGCGGCGACCCGCTGCTGCACGGGGTCGGCAGCGTGCTGATCCGGCTCTACGGGCGCGGATCGCGGTCGCGGTGCTGCCGCACGTGTCGTCGGTGACGCTGGCGTGCTCGCGGGTCGGCTGGGCGGTGCAGGACACCGAGGTCATCAGCCTGGTCACCGGCCGAACCGCACACCGCGGTGCGCCGCGGCGGTCAGGCCGTCGTGCTGTCCCGCGACGACACCAGTCCCGGCCGCGCTGGCGCGGCTGCTGACCGACACCGGACGCGGCGACTCCGAGCTCACCGTGCTCGAACAGCTCGGCGGCGCCAAGGGAAATGCGCCGCTCGGCCACCGCGCGGGAGTGGGCGACCCGGCCGCCGGGCGACGTGGATCGCGCTCAACGTGCTGGCGGTGCGCTATCTGCCCGACGAGCGACGGTCCGGGGTGCTTGCCCGACGACGCGTTCGCCCATGACGGGCAGCTCACCAAGCAGGCGATGCGCGCGGTGACCCTGGCGGCGCTGGCACCGCGGCCAGGCGAGTTGCTGTGGGACGTCGGCGCCGGCTCGGGCAGCATCGCGATCGAGTGGTGCCGCAGCGGACTCGGTTGTCAGGCCGTCGCGTTCGAACGCGACGAAGACCGACGCGCGCGCATCGGCCAGAACGCGGTGGCGTTCGGCGTCAGGGTCAGTCGCGACCTTCGACGCGCCCGAGACGTTCGACTTCGAACCGCCCCCTGCCGCGATCTTCGTCGGCGGCGGCGTCAGTCAGCCGGGACTGCTGGACGCCTGCTTGGACCGGTTGCAACCCGGCGGGCGACTCGTCGTCAACGCGGTGACCGTCGAGTCCGAAGCGGTGCTTGCGCAATGGTATTCGCGAGTCGGCGGCGAACTGCGCAGGTTCCAGCACTACCGCGGCGAGCCCGTCGGCGGGTTCACCGGATGGCGGCCCGCCATGCCGGTCACGCAGTGGTCGGTGACCAAGGCGATGACCGTCTACTTCATCGGCGCGGGACCGGGCGCGGCGGATCTGATCACCGTGCGCGGGCAGCGCCTGCTGAGCCGGTGCCCGGTGTGCCTCTACGCCGGGTTCGATCATGCCCGACGATCTGCTGGCGCTGTGCCCGCCGGGCGCCAAGGTGATCGACACCGGACCGCTGACCCTCGATCAGATCGTCGACGAACTCGCCGACGCCCACGCCAAGGGACTGGACGTGGCCCGCCTGCATTCCGGGGACCCGTCGATCTACAGCGCGCTGGCCGAGCAGTGCCGTCGCCTCGACGCACTCGGCGTGGACTACGAGATCGTGCCTGGCGTGCCGGCCTTCGCCGCCGCGGCCGCGGTGCTCGGCCGCGAGCTGACCGTGCCTGGTGTCGCGCAGACAGTGACGCTGACCCGGGTGTCGACGCTGTCGACCGCGATGCCCGACGGCGAGGACCTGCGCACGTTGTCGGCACCCGGCGCGCACGCTGGTGCTGCATCTGGCCGCAGCGCAGGTCGACGCGATCGTGCCGGAACTGCTCGCCGGTGGGTATCGCCGTGAAACCCCATGCGCGGTGGTGGCGTTCGCCAGCTGGCCGCAGGAGACGGTGCTGAAGTGCACGCTCGGCGAGCTCGCCGAACGGATGCAAGAGGCGGACGTCACGCGCACCGCGGTCATCGTCGTCGGCGACGTGCTGGCCGCGGAGGGCTTCACCGACAGCTACCTGTACTCGTCCGGCAGGCGTCGCGGAAGCCGACACTGAGGATGGTCAGGCTGCTGCTGCTCGGCGGCACCGCAGAGGCGCGGGCGCTGGCGTCGCGGCTGCACCCCGACGTGGAGGTGATCAGTTCCCTGGCGGGCAGGGTGCCCGATCCCGCGCTGCCGGTCGGCGAGGTGCGGATCGGCGGCTTCGGTGGCGTCGACGGGTTACGCGCGGTGGCTGGCCGAGCATCCCGTCGACGCGGTGGTCGACGCCACGCATCCGTTCGCGGCGACCATCACCGCCAACGCCGCGCAGGGCATGCCGTGGCCTGGGCCTGCCGGCACGTGGTGCTGGCCCGCCCGCGCCTGGCCGCCACGGCGCGGCCATCGTGGTCGGATCCGACGCCGAGGCCGCCGAAGTGGTTGCGGGAAGTCGGCTATTCACGGGTCTTCCTGACCACGGGGCGCAGCGGCGTGCGCGCCTTCCGTCGGCGTCGATGCGTGGTTCCTGATCAGAGCGGTGACCGCGCCGGACGGCGATGCCCTGCCGCCGCGACACCGGCTGCTGCTGTCCCGGGGTCCGTACCGCTACGACGACGAGTTGAACCTGTTGCGGGAGCATCGACATCGACGCACTGGTGACCAAGAACAGCGGCGGTGACATGACGAGGGGCAAGATCGACGCGGCCGACGCGCTCGGCGTGCCGGTCGTGATGGTGGATCGGCCGCCGCTGCCGGACGACGTGCGGGTGGTGACGACGGTGGCCGAGGCCGAGGCGTGGGTCAGAGCGCTCTGACCAGATCCATGCTGCCGAGCTCGCGGATGGCTTGGCAGCCGCGCTCCAGCATGACCACGCATCATGTCGTCGCCGCGGTCGGTGTTGCTGGCGAACGCGCAGCCGAGCGTGGTGATCAGGGGAGCCTGCAGCATGCCGAGCCGGTAGTCACGCCAACAGGTTTCGCGGTCGTAGTCGGTGATGCCGTAGGTCAGCAGTTCGTCGTGGTAGGCGTCGACGAGTGCGTGGTCGACATCTGCGCGAACGTCCGGGCAGCAGGCTCGTCGCCGGTGAAGTAGGCCAGGTCGCGTGCCGGCAGGCCGGATCCGAGCGTCTGCCAGTCGACGACGGTGACCCGGGTTCGGTCGGGATCGAAGAGCATGTTGTCGAGGCGGTAGTCGCCGTGCATGAGCGCGAAGCGGCCGCGGCTCGGCCAGCAGCCACGGCGTCACCATCGCCATGGACTCGGTCGCGGTGTCGCGGTTCTCCGGCGCCATCCGATCGCCGAGCCGGTCGAGCGTGATCTGCGTGGCCATCACCGCGACGTCACCAAAGCCCTTGGCGGCGTCGGCATCTGGCATCGACATCGCCAGCCCGGGGAAGTTGGCCCACGTGCGGGTCGCACCAGGTGGGCCCGTGCAGGCCGGCGAGGGCGCGGACGGCCGAGTTCCGCCTCGGCTGGGGTGCAGCCGCCGATCTGGTCGCCCTGGACTGCGGGCGCCATGTCGGCGAGAAGGAGCACGAAATCGCCGCCGTCGTCGGAGATCTCGCAGTGGTGGCTTGACGGGATCGGGATCCGGACGTGGTCGGCGACGCCGGTGTAGAAGGCGTGTTCGGAGCGGTAGCCGAGAGCGACCCGGTCGCGCACGGTGTCGTCCTGCGACGACAGCTTGATGGCGAATGTGGCGGGTAGCTCGCAGGGCCTCGCGTAGGTCACCGCCAGGCGGTAGGTGGCGCCGGTCTGTCCGGTCCCGATCGGCACGACGTCGACCGCCCGAACTTCGGCGTCGAGCACGGCTCCCAACCATTCGGCGGTGACATCGGCGGGGTGACGCGGTATCGACACGACGGGAGCCACGGGCGGACACTACCTCCGCGAGACTGCGGACAGATCGCGATTGCCGCGCGAAACGCGATCTGTGAGCAGTCTCGGAGCGTCAGGCACCGGGGTAGCGGCGCGGAGTGAAGACGCGGTCACCCACGTCGTCGGATTGCCACTGCGTCTGCGACGAGCCGACGATGAGCAGACAGCGCATGTCGACCTCGGCGGGGTCGAGATCGGCCAGCCGCACCACCGTGACCGTTTCGTCCGGCCCCGACACGTCGCGGCCGATCACCACCGGCGTGCTCGGGTCGCGGTGCTCCAGCAGCAGGTCGCGCATGGCGCCGACCTGCCAGGTGCGGGTCTTCGACGCCGGGTTGTAGATGGCCAGCACCAGGTCGGCGGCGGCGGCCGCGGTCAGCCGCGCTGCGATGACGTCCCACGGCTTGAGCCGGTCGGACAGCGAGATCACCGCATAGTCGTGGCCGAGCGGCGCGCCGACCCGGCTGGCGACGGCCTGAGCGGCGGTCATCGCGGGGATCACCCGCACGTCGACGCCCGGCCACTGCTTGGCCTCCTCGAGCACGGCCGTCGCCATGGCGAATACGCCGGGGTCGCCCGACGAGACCACTGCGACCGCACGGCCCTGCTCGGCGAGGGTGCAGGCCAGCCGCGCGCGGGCAGGTTCGTCGGTGTTGTCGCTGGGGTGACGCGTCTGGCCGTCCCGGACGCCGACTCGGTCGAGGTACGGGCCGTAGCCGATCAGGTCGGTGGCAGCGGCCAGCTCGCGACGCGACTGCGGCGTCATCCAGTCGACGTCGCCGGGGCCGAGTCCGACGACCGCGACGCCGCGCGACCGGTTCGGGCCCTCGTGACATCCCCGGCAGCATCGCCAGCGAGAAGTAGGGCACCGAGGCTTCGTCGACGTCGCCGGCCGGCGAGGACCTTCTGCTCCGGCGTGCTCGCGCGTTCGACGTAGAGCGCCCGTCGAGCCGACCCGCAGCGGAAAGTGCTTCCCGCACAGCGGGATACGATCGGCCGAGCTTGAGGATCACCGCCGCGTCGGTATCGGCCAACCGTGCGGCGCAGCTCGTCGGGCGGCAGCGTGCCGGGCAGGATCGTCAGCACCTCGTCGCCCTGCACCAGCGGTGTCCCCGTGGCTGCCGACGCCGCGCTGACCGACGTCACGCCCGGCACGATCACCGCGTCGAACCTTTGGGTCAGCCGGGTGTGCATGTGCATGTAGGAGCTGTAGAACAGCGGGTCGCCCTCGGCGAGCAGCGCCACGTTGCGGCCCGCCTCCAGGTGTGCGGCGATGCGTTCGGCGGCCTCGCGGTAGAAGTCCTCCATCGCCCCCGCGTAGCCGCCGGGGTGGTCGGTGGTCTCGGTGGTCACCGGGTAGACGAGGTGTTCCTCGAGCTGGCCGGGCCGCAGGTAGGGCTCCGCGATGGTGCGGGCGATGCTGCGTCCGTGCCTGGCGCTGTGATAGGCCACCACGTCGGCCTCGCCGATCACGCGCGCGGCCTTGACCGTCACCAACTCCGGATCGCCGGGGCCGAGTCCGACTCCCCAGAGCGTGCCTCGGTGGCGTCATTCGCGTTCGCTCGCGATCGCGTTGACGGCGGCCGCGGCCATCGCGCTGCCTCCGCGCCTGCCCGTCACCACCAGATAGGACATCCCCCGCGGCCGGTCGATCAATTCCTGCTTGGACTGCGCGGAGCCGACGAACCCCACCGGGCCGCCGAGCACCGCCGCGGGGATCGGGGCACCGTCGTCGAGAAGTTCCAAGCAGCCGGAACAGGGCGGTCGGCGCATTGCCGATCGCCAGCACCGCGCCACCGAGGCGGTCGGCCCACAGGTCGACGCCCGCCGCCGACCGGGTGCTGCCCAGCCTGGCGGCCAGCTCGGCGGCGCCGGCGTCGGCGACCAGCGACACCACTTCGTTGTCGGCGGGCAACCGCGACCGGGTGATGCCTGCGGCCACCATCGACGAATCGCACAGCACCGGTGCGCCGGCGTCGAGCGCGGCGCGGGCCTGGCGACGACGTCGTCGGTGTAGGCCACGTGCTCGGTGACGTCGACCTGTCCGCAGGTGTGGATCAGCCGGACCACGACCCGCGCGACGTCGTCGGGGAACCGTGCCAGATCCGCTTCGGCGCGGATCGTCGCGAACGACTGCCGGTAGATCTCGGCGGCGTCGCGGATGTAGTCGAGCACGCGATCACCCTACGGGTGACGTGGCAGGTAGCCGTCTGCGGTCGCCACCAGAACCTGGCCGGTCGGCGGGCTGCCGCACGCCCGCTCGCAACCCACGAAGTGCCGGTGCCCGTCGGCGGGCGCATCGATGGACGCGGCGGCATCGGCGTGGATGTCGGCGACGGAATGCTCGCATCCCGGGCTGCCCGTGCAGGCGCTGACCGACAGCCACGGCGAGGCCTCGTCGAACACCAGGCCCTAGCGGCGCGAGCACGCGCAGCGCGACGTCGGCCACGCCCTCGTCGAGGTCGCATACCAGCACCGAGCGCCACGGCGTGATCACCAGCGGCGCTTCGATCGCGGCGAGGAACTCGGCGACGCGGGCCTCGAGCACGCCGAGCGGTACCGCCGCACCGAGAGTCACCCGGCCGTCGTCCTGCTCGATCCAGCCGACCGGCGGCCGTATCGCCGGCGGCCAGGTCGTGCCCGGCTCGGCCGAGGGCGGTCAGCCCGGCCAGCAGCGGTTGGACGTCGGCGAGTTCGCTTGCTCCGCCAAGCGCTTCCGCGAACCTCGACGAACTGCTCCGCGACGGCCGACCAGGGTCGCGACCACGTCCGTCAGGCGCCATCCGGACGCCGGTGTCGACGCCGGCCACCAGCAGTGCCGCCCGGTCGGCGCCGAGCAGGTGCGCGCCGACGTCGGCGCCGAGCCCCGATACGTCGCCGCGACCGTCGTCGATGCCGAACCAGAAGCGGCCCGGCAGGCGCGCGAGCGCAGCACTGGCCTGGATGGCGTCGTCGAGCGCGACGACCAGGCCCCGGACGTCGGCGATGCCACCGGATCGCCCGGACAGCGGCGAGGCGACGATGTTGCGCACCCGTTCGTGGCTGGCGACGGCAGCAGGCCTGCGGCGGCCACCGCATCGGCCAGCGCCGCCGGATCGGTGATGCCGCGGATCTGGACGTTGCCGCGGGAGGTGAGTTCCATTGCGGAAGAACCGAACCGCATCGCAGCGTTGGCCAGCGCCTCGAGTTGGCCGGCCGAGATCATGCCGCCGGGCAGCCGGATCCGTGCCAGCGCACCGTCGGCCGCCTGGTGCACCTGAAGCGCGCCGGGGCAGGCGTCGTCGTCGCGGACTCTGGTCATGTCGTCTTCGAGCATAGGAGCGTTCCAGAACTCGAGTAGTCGACTACGCGTGATCGCACGCGGCCGGCAAACCTACGTTTGCTAAGAACTCAGGTAGTCGACTACGCGTGAATATTCGGAGTCGTCAAAATACGTTTCTCCCATGTCAGTCGGATGCAGATTTCCGGCACGAGTCAAGGGAGAAACCGATGTCTGAAGTGGTCTTGACGTCGAAGGCGGCGCCAAGGGGAGTGGTCGGAGCGGGCGCGAGGATCGAGGGGGACGCGCCGGTTCTGATCACCACGCAGCAGGTCATGTTCGCGACCGCGGCCGCAGTGCCGAGGCCGACGAGTTCGCGCACGGCGATGGTGGACCGCGATCGTGCGGCTACTTCACGACCGCCGCGGATGCGAGCGCTCCCGACGACGAGCGGCGCATGCCGAAGCACTATCCGCCGAGGAAGTACGCCTACCTGGAGAACTCCGCCATGCGGCGGGCGATGGACCGACTGTGAAGCCGGGGAGATGGGGGTGCCGTCGGGCGGGAACTCAACCCGCCAACGGCACCACCACCTCCGAGTAGTGCGACGCGTCGCCGGCGATGACCCGACTGGGCGTGCCGTACACGTCGACGGGGACGTCGCCGGCCAGCGTGATGCGGCTGAGCCTGCGGTACTGGTCGTCGTAGTCGGCGACCGCGTAGTGCTGGGTGGCCCGGTTGTCCCAGATGGCGAGGTCACCCGGCTGCCAGGACCAGCGGATGGTGTTCTCCAACTTGGTGACTCGATTCTGCAGCAGCTGGAACAGCGTCGCCGACTCGGTGCTGCCGAGGCCGACGAACTGCTTGATGAAGTGGCCGAGCAGCAGCACGCGCTCGCCGGTCTCGGGGTGCACGCGCACCACCGGGTGCTCCGTCTCGTAGTACGCGGAGACGAACTCTTCGCGGTACTCGCGCTCCGCGTCGGTCAGGCTCTCGGCCTTCCCTCGTAGTAGCTCCGGCGTAGTCGTACTGATTGGTGTGCACCGCCCACAGATTCTCGACGAGGACGCGCAGCGGCGCCGGGCAGCTGGTCGTAGGCGGCCTCGGTCGACGCCCACGTGGTCGTGCCGCCGTAGTCGGGCAGCGTCACCGCGCGCAGCAGCGAGGCCTTCGGGATCCGGTCGACGAACGTCACGTCGGTGTGCCAGCTGTTGGCCTTGTCGTAGCTGGGAGTCGATCGGCAGCACCCGCTCGCCGCGCGAGGTCACCGTGGGGTGCGCGGTGGTCGGCGTGCCGAGGCGTCTCGCGAACGCGAGCTGTCCGTCGTCGTCGAGGTGGTCCTGGTCGCGGAAGAAGATCACCTTGTGCGTCAGCAGGGCGTCGTTGATCGCCGCGACGGTCGAAGCGTCGAGGTCGCCGCCGAGGCGGACGCCGTCGATCCGGGCGCCGATGTTGGCGCCGAGTTTCACGATGCTGGGGAAGTTGGCCACCCGTCGATTTCCGCAGACTTCGGGCGACGGGGCCAGCATTTGGCTGGCGGCGAGCAAAAGTACCTGGCGCGACGACACGAAGTGACGCACGTCACGTTGGCATGGAGTGTGTTCCATCACACACGAATTCGCCGATTGTCGTTTGGTCCGTCGTATGTTCTTCGCAACTGTACGTGTGTCTAGTAAGCGCAATACATCAGGAGGGCACTATGTTCGGACTCATCGCATTCTTCGCAGTCGTGGTCCTGCTCGTCGCCGTGGCCGGGCTGCCATACCCCCAGTCGTGGTACGGCCGGTGGGGCAACTACTACCGCTGATCGACTAGCTGCACCGATGTCGCCGGGGGCCGGTGCTGTACGAATGGTGGGTGGTACATCCATCCGAGTCGCCCACCGTCCTGCTGCTGTCGACCTCTGACACCGACCTGATCACGGCCCGCGCGAGTGGGGCGGGATACCGGTGGCCGAATCCGTCGCGGCTCGTCGACGGCGAGCTGGCCGAGCTGCTCGAAGGCCCCGACGCCCCAAGGTGGTGGTGGTCCGGATCCTCGGCGGGTACCGCACCTGGCAGGACGGCATCGACGCGGTCGTCGCCACGGGTATTCCGACGGTCGTGATCAGCGGCGAGCAGGCGCCCGACGCCGATCTGATGAGCCATTCCACGGTGCCCGCCGGCGTCGCGCTGCAGGCGCACGTCTATCTCGCGCAGGGCGGCGTGGACAACTTGCGCCAGCTCTACGCCTTCCTGTGCGACACGCTGCTGATGACCGGCTTCGGGTTCGATCCGCCGGTGACCACGCCGACCTGGGGCGTCCTGGAGCGTTCGCCGGCAGCAACGACAGGCCCGCGCATCGCGGTGCTGTACTACCGCGCCCAGCAGTTGGCGGGCAACACCGGCTACGTCGAGGCGCTGTGCCAGGCCATCGAGGCGGCCGGAGGCAGCCCGTTGCCGGTGTACTGCGCGTCGCTGCGCACCGCCGAGCCCGAACTGCTCGATCTGCTCGGCACGGCCGACGCGATGGTGACGACGGTGCTGGCGGCGGGTGGCGCCGACTCCGGCGACGGTCGGCGCGGGCGGTTCCGACGACAGCTGGAACGTCGCGCATCTTGCGGCGCTGACGTCCCGATCCTGCAGGGTCTGTGCCTGACCAGTTCGCGGGCGCAGTGGAGCGACAGCGACGACGGCATGAGCCCGCTCGACGTCGCGACCCAGGTCGCGGTGCCGGAGTTCGACGGCCGCATCATCACGGTTCCGTTCTCGTTCAAGGAGATCGACGACGAAGGGCTGATCGCCTACGTCGCCGACCCCGAGCGGTGCGCGCGGGTGGCCGGCCTCGCCGTGCGGCACGCCCGGCTTCGGCACGATCGCGCCCCAAGACAAGCGGGTGGCGCTGGTGTTCTCGGCGTACCCGACCAAGCATGCCCGGATCGGCAACGCCGTCGGGTTGGACACCCCGGCCAGCGCCGTTGCACTGCTGCGCGCGATGCGCGACGCCGGCTACCGGATCGGCGACGTGCCCGGCGTCGATGCGCAGGACGGCGACGCGCTGGTGCACGCGCTGATCGAACGCGGCGGCCAGGACCCGGACTGGCTCACCGAGGGTCAGCTGACGGGCAACCCGATCCGGGTGTCCGCCAGGCGACTACCGGGCCTGGTTCGCGACCCTGCCCGCGGACCTCTCCGACGCGGTGGTGAAGCACTGGGGTCCGCCGCCGGGCGAGCTGTTCGTCGACCGCAGCCGCGACCCCGACGGTGAGATCGTCATCGCCGCAATGCAATCGGGCAACGTCGTGATGCTCGTCCAGCCGCCGCGCGGATTCGGCGAGAACCCCGTCGCCATCTACCACGACCCCGACCTGCCGCCCAGCCACCACTATCTGGCCGCCTACCGCTGGCTCGACAGCGGCCGACGGGATTCGGCGCCGACGCCGTGGTGCATCTCGGCAAGCACGGCAACCTCGAGTGGCTGCCGGGCAAGACACTTGGCATGTCGGCGAGTTGCGGCACCGATGCCGCGCTCGGCGACCTGCCGCTGATCTACCCGTTCCTGGTCAACGATCCCGGCGAGGGCACCCAGGCCAAGCGCCGCGCGCACGCCGTGCTGGTCGACCACCTGATCCCGCCGATGGCCCGCGCCGAGAGCTACGGCGACATCGCGCGACTCGAGCAACTGCTCGACGAGCACTCCAACATCGCCACGCTCGATCCCGGCAAGCTGCCCGCCATCCGGCAGCAGATCTGGACGCTGATGCGCGCGGCGAAGATGGACCACGACTTGGGTCTCGAGGACCGTCCCGACGAGGATGCGTTCGACGACATGCTGCTGCACGTCGACGGCTGGCTGTGCGAGATCAAGGACGTCCAGATCCGCGACGGCCTGCACATCCTCGGCCAGGCGCCCGCGAGGGGAGCCGCAGGTGGACCTGGTGCTGGCGATCCTGCGGGCCCGCCAGCTGTTCGGCGGCGAGCAGTCGGTGCCCGGGCTGCGCCAGGCTCTCGGACTGGCCGAGGACGGCACCGACGCCCGCAGCGCCGTCGACGACGCCGAGGCAGAAGGCCCGCGCGCTGGTGGCCGCGCTGCAGGAGACCGGCTGGGACGCCGACGCCGGTCGACCGGTTGACCGACGACCCCGGACGTCGCCGCCGTGCTGCGGTTCGCCGCCACCGAGGTGGTGCCGCGGCTGGCGGGCACCTCGGGCGAGATCGACCAGATCCTGCGTGCCCTCGACGGCAGGTTCATCGCGGCGGGCCCGTCGGGCTCGCCGTTGCGCGGGCCTGGTCAACGTGCTGCCGACCGGGCGCAACTTCTACTCCGTCGACCCCAAGGCGGTGCCGTCGCGGCTGGCCTGGGAAACCGGTGTGGCGATGGCGGATTCGCTGCTGGCAGCGCTACCGCGACGACTACGGGCGCTGGCCGCAGTCGGTCGGGCCTGTCGGTATGGGGCACGTCGGCGATGCGCACGTCCGGCGATGACATCGCCGAAGTCCTTGCGCTGCTTGGTGTTCGGCCGGTCTGGGACGACGCGTCGCGCCGCGTCGTCGACCTCGAGGCGATGACGACTGGCCGAACTGGGCCGGCCCCGCATCGACGTCACCGTCCGGATCTCCGGCTTCTTCCGCGACGCGTTCCCGCACGTCGTGACCATGCTCGACGACGCCGTCGCACTGGTCGCCGAACTCGACGAACCCGACGAGGACAACTACGTCCGCGCGCACGCCAAGGCCGACCTCGCCGAGCACGGCGACCAGCGGCGCGCGACCACGCGGATCTTCGGCTCGAAGCCCGGCACGTACGGCGCCGGGCCTGCTGCAGCTCATCGACAGCCGGAACTGGCGCGACGACGCCGACCTCGCGCGAGGTCTACACCGCGTGGGGCGGCTTCGCCTACGGTCGCGGTCTCGACGGGGCGTCGGCCGCCGACGACATGAACCGCCAGTACCGGCGGATCGCGGTGGCGGCCAAGAACACCGACACCCGCGAGCACGACATCGCCGACTCCGACGACTACTTCCAGTACCACGGCGGCATGGTGGCCACGGTCCGTGCGCTGACCGGGCAGGCGACCCGCCGCCTACATCGGCGACAACACCCGGCCCGACGCCGTGCGCACCCGCACGCTGTCCGAGGAGACCACCCGGGTGTTCCGGGCCCGCGTGGTCAACCCGCGCTGGATGACGGCGATGCGCAGGCACGGCTACAAGGGCGCGTTCGAGATGGCCGCCACCGTCGACTACCTGTTCGGCTACGACGCCACCGCAGGCGTGATGGCCGACTGGATGTACGAGCGGCTGGCGGGGGAGTACGTGCTCGACGACGAGAACCGCAAGTTCATGGCCGAGTCCAACCCGTGGGCGCTGCACGGCATGGCCGAGCGGTTGCTGGAGGCCGCGGGCCGCGGCATGTGGGCGCGAGCCCGACGCGGCCACCCTCGACGGACTGCGCCAGGTGCTGCTGGAGACCGAGGGCGACCTCGAGGGCTAGACTGGCCCGGCAGCCGGTAGAGTTTGGGCGCATGCCCGTCACATTCGCCGAGGTCGCCAAGTCCGAGTACATCCTGCTGACCACGTTCACCAAGGACGGCAGGCCCAAGCCGACCGCCATCTGGGCCGCGCCCGACGGCGACCGCCTGGTGGTGATCACCGAGGAGACAGTCCTGGAAGGTCAAGCGCATCCGCAACACGCCGCGCGTGACCATCGCCGACGTGCGACCGCAGCGGCAAGCCGAAGGGCGAGGCCGTCGAGGCCACCGCCGCGATCCTGGACAAGTCGGCCAACGGCGCCACCTACGACGCGATCGGCAAGCGGTACGGACTGATCGGCAAGACGTTCAACCTCTTCTCCAAGCTGCGCGGCGGCATGAAGAACAACGTGACCATCGAGCTGAAGGCGGCTGGCCTGAAGCGGTGGCCCGACCTTCGCCGACGTCTACGGCGAGAAGTACCTGCTGCTGACCACCTTCACCAAGGACGGGCGGCCCAAGCCGACGCCGGTGTGGGGCGTGCCCGAGGGCGACAAGCTGTTGATCAGCACCGACGACGGCTCGTGGAAGACCAAGCGCATCAACAACACCCCGCGGGTCACCATCCAGAAGTGCGGCGTGCTCGGCAAGCCCAAGGGTGAGCCCGTCGAGGCGGTGGCCCGCAATCTGCCGAAGTCCGAGACCCGGCGGGTGTTCGACATGGTGACCAGGCGCTACTGGTGGCACGCGTGGTGGTGGGTACCGCAGGCGATCCTGCGCGGCGGCGTCGACAAGGTGCACGCCGCGATCGAGGTACGAAGCGTCGAGCGCCACTGCTAGGAACCCGCCGGGTCCCGTCGCGCGTTGACACTGTACATGGCTATGCGGCTGTTCCTCGTCTACGTCCTCGTCGAGCTGGCGGTGGTGGTCGCGCTGGCGTCCACGATCGGCTTCGGCTGGACCGTGCTGCTGCTGGTCGGCACCTTCGCGCTCGGGTCTGGCGCTGGCCGGTTCGCAGGTCAAGCGCCAGATCCAGCGACTGCAGTCGGGGCTGGCCGCACCCCGCGGCGCGCTGTCCGACGGCGTCCTCGTCGCGCTGGGCACCGTCCTGACGGTCGTTCCCGGGCTGGTCACCTCCGCGCTCGGCGTCCTGCTGCTCCTGCCGCCCACCCGCGCGCTGGCGCGTCCGGCCGTCGCGGCGCTGGCCGCCCGCGGGCTGTTCCGGGTGCCGGTGGTCGTCGACCAGCGTCGGGCGGCGCGCCACATCCGGCCCGGCCGCGGCGACTACATCGACGGTGAGGTCGCTGGACGTGACGGATGACGTGACCGCCGGCCGGAGCCGCGCAACCTGCCACGGCCACACCGACTAGCTTGACGACGCTGCTGGTCAACGGCCGGGTGCACAGCCCGGCCATGCCCGATGCCACCGCGATGGCCGTCACGCGACGGGATCGTGGTGTGGCTCGGCACCGACGACGTCGGGCGGGCGCAGTTCCCCGACGCCGACGTCGATCGATCTCGACGGCGGCTTCGTCGCGCCGGCATTCGTCGACAGCCACGTCCACCTCACCGCGACCGGGCTGTCCGTGGTCGGTCTCGATCTGCGCGGCGGCCACCTCGCGTGGAGGACCTGCTGCGGCTCGTCACCGACTACGCGCACCGCCATCCCGACGGCCCCATCTGGGCGCACGGCTGGGACGAAACCGATTGGCCGCGAAGCGTTCCGCCGACCACCGACGAACTCGACGCCGTCCTCGGCGGCAGGCCGGCCTACCTGGCGCGGGTCGACGTGCACTCCGCGGTCGCGTCCACCGGGCTGCGGCGCCTGGCGCCCGATCTGGCGGCCGCGCCGCGGCTACGCCGCGCAGCTGCCGCTGACCGCGGACGCCCACCACCTGGTGCGGGCCGCGGCGCGGGAGCTGTTGACGCCCGACGCAGTTGCGCGACGGCCCGCGTCGCCGCGCTCGACCTCGCGGCGCGTTCGGGCATCGTCGCGGTGCACGAATGCGCCGGGCCGGAGATCGGTGGCATCGACGACTGGCACGCGCTGCGCACGCTCGACCACGGCGTCGAGGTCGTCGGCTACTGGGGTGAGGCCGTCGGCACGGCCGAGCGAGGCGCGGGCGCTGCACGACGAGACCGGCGCCCGCGGGCTGGCGGGCGATCTGTTCGTCGACGGCGCGCTCGGCTCGCGCACCGCGTGGCTGCACGAGCCCTACGCCGACGCGCCGCACACCTGCGGCAACGCCTACCTGGACGCCGACGCCATCGAGGCGCACCTGAGCGCGTGCACCGAGGCCGGGATCACCGCCGGCTTCCACGTCATCGGCGACGCCGCGGTCGCGGCGGTGGTCGACGCGCTCGACCGCGTCGCCGAGCGGTTCGGCGCGCCCGCGGTCGCGCGGTGCGGCCACCGACTGGAGCATCTGGAGATGGTCACCGCCGAGCAGGCGGCCGACTCGGCGCGTTGGGCGTGGTGGCCAGCGTGCAGCCCAACTTCGACGCGGCGTGGGGCGGTGACGCACGGCATGTACGCCCAGCGCCTCGGTGCCGACCGAGCCCGGCTGCTCAACCCGTTCGCGCTGTTAGCATCCCAAGGCGTGCCACTCGCCTTCGGTTCGGACAGCCCCGTGACCAGCATGAATCCGTGGGCGACCGTGCGCGCGGCGATGCGGCACCAGACCCAGGGCAGCGCGATCTCGGCCCGCGCGGCGTTCGCGGCCGCCACCCGCGGCGCCTGGCGCGCCGGCGGGGTGCGCGACGGCGTCACCGGCACGCTGGCGCCCGGTGCGCCCGCGTCCTACGCGGTGTGGGACGTGTCCGGCGGACGCGAGGGTCTCGAGGTCGCGGCGCCGGCCGACACCGTGCAGCGCTGGTCCACCGATCCCCGGTCCCGGGTGCCCGCCCTGCCCCGACTCGGCGCCGACGATCCGCTGCCGACGTGCCGCCAGACGGTGCACCGGGGTGTCGTCATCCATGGCTGACCGAAGGCGTCGGCGCGACTGGTCCCGCGCCCGCAGACGACACCGAGATCCTTCCCGCGGTGCGCGACGACGTCGAGCCGAGGACCCGGAGTCGACCCGGACCTCGACGCCGTCGACGGACGCGCGAGCCGAGCGTCGACACCGTCGAGGAGCCGGACGCCGACGTCGACGCCGACGACGACCCGACCGAGACGCCGCCGACCGGCCGCCACCCGGGCGGCACGGATCGCCGCACGGCTGCGGAAGGTGCTGGAGCCGCGGGCGCTGCGCCTGACCGCTGCCATCGCCGCGGGTCTGCTGCTGTGCGCTCAGCTTTCCGCCGTTCGGCTGGTGGTACCTGTCGTTCGTCGCGTTCGCGCTGCTGGCCTGGGTGTTGACCCACCCGGCCACCACGACCGGCCGGCGGCTTCGGTTACGGCTTCCTCTTCGGGCTGGCCTTCTACGTGCCGTTGTTGCCGTGGATCAGCGGGTTGGTCGGCGCCGGTTCCGTGGCTGGCGCTGTCGACCATGGAGGCGCTCTTCCCCGCGCTGTTCGGGCTGCTGGCGATCGCCGTGCGGCGGCTGCCCGGCTGGCCGCTGTGGTTCGCCGGGTCTGGGCGCTGGTCGGAATGGCTGAAGTCGACCGTGCCGTTCGGCGGATTCCCTTGGGGAGTGGTCGGATTCAGTCAGAGCGACAGCCCGCTGCTGCCCATCGCGCACTTCGGCGGTGCGCCGCTGGTGTCGTTCGCGGTGGTGCTGGTCGGCTTCAGCCTGGCGGCGATCGTGCTGGAGGGCGTGCAGTGGTGGCGGCACGCACCACGCGCAGTCGCGCCGCGCCACCGGCCGTGGTGGTGCCCGGCGTCTGCATCGTGGTCGTCCTGCTCGCGGTGGCACTGAGCGGGCCCGCACGTGCGCCAGTCCGGGCTGGGCGCCGGTGACGACCAGCCGGTCACGGTCGCCGCGGTACAGGGCAACGTGCCGCGACTGGGCCTGGAGTTCAACGCGCAGCGGCGCGCGGTGCTCGACAACCACGTCCGCGAGACGATGCGGCTCGCCGAGGACGTCCGCGCGGGCCGCGCGCCGCAACCCGCGGTCGTGATCTGGCCGGAGAACTCGTCGGACATCGACCCGATCAGCCAACCGCGACGCGGCCGAGCTCATCTCGGCGGCCGCCGACGCGGTGCACGCGCCGATCCTGGTCGGCGCCGTGCTCGCCGCGCCCGGCTACAGCCCGCGACAACCCGGTGTCGACCAACTCGGTGATCGTGTGGGACGGCGCCGACCGGACCCGGCGAGCGGCACGACAAGCAGATCGTGCAGCCGTTCGGCGAGTACCTGCCGTGGCGCAGCTTCTTCCGCGCACCTGTCGTCGTTCGCCGACCGGGCCGGCTACTTCGTGCCCGGCACCGGCACCGGCGTGGTGCACGCCGCTGGCATCCCGATCGGGGTCACCACGTGCTGGGAGGTGATCTTCGACCGCGCCGCCCGCGAGTCGGTGCTCAACGGGGCCCAACTGCTCGACGGTGCCGACCAACAACGCCACCTTCGACCGAGTCGATGAGCGCCCAGCAGCTGGCGTTCGCCCGGTTGCGTGCCGTCGAGCACGACCGCTACGTGGTGGTGGCGGCGCACCACCGGCATCAGTGCGGTGATCGCGCCGGACGGCCGCGAACTGGCCCGCACCGGGTTCTTCGAGCCGGCGTACCTGGACAGCCAGGTCCGGCTCAAGTCGGGCCTCACACCCGCAACGCGGTGGGGTCCGATCGTCCAGGGACTACTCGTCTGCCATCGGTGTTGCGTCTGTGGTCGCGGCGATGCTGCACAATGGGAGGTTTCGTGCGTCGCCGGCAAGAAGGCGACCGAGCGAGCACGACGAAGGAGTGACATGACCGTCGAGCGAGAAGCGGAGCGGGATCGCGCATGAGCGCAGGTGGCGACCGCCCGAGTCAGCGCACGCTGGTCATCATTCCGACCTACAACGAGCGGGACAATCTGCCGCTCATCGTCGGCCGGGTGCACGCTGCGCGGCCCGACGTCCACGTCCTGATCGTCGACGACGGCAGCCCCGACGGCACGGGTGAGCTCGCCGACGAACTGTCGCTGGCCGACCCCGATCGCATCCACGTCATGCACCGCACCAGCAAGGCCGGCCTCGGGGCGGCCTACCTGGCCGGCTTCGCCTGGGGCCTGGGCCGCGGCTACACGGTGCTGGTGGAGATGGACGCCGACGGCTCACACGCCCCCGAGGAGCTGTACCGGCTGCTCGACGCCGTCGACGCGGGCGCCGACCTGGCGATCGGCTCGCGCTACATCGCGGGCGGAACGGTGCGCAACTGGCCGCGGCGCCGGATGGTGCTGTCGCAGGACCGCCAACGGCTACTCGCGGGTCCTGCTCGGCGTCGACGTCAACGACATCACCGCCGGTTACCGCGCCTACCGACGTGAGGTGCTGGAGAAGATCGACCTCGGTGCCGTCGACTCGAAGGGTTACTGCTTCCAGATCGACCTGACCTGGCGCACCATCAGCGCGGGATTCGTCGTCGTCGAGGTGCCCATCACGTTCACCGAGCGCGAGCTCGGGCAATCCAAGATGAGCGGGTCGAACATCCGCGAGGCGATCTTCAAGGTCGCCGAATGGGGTATCCGCGGGCGCCTCGATCGCGCCCGCGGCGTGGTGCGCTAGCCGCGGCGGCGCGTCTTGATGATGTCGAGGCGCTCCTTGAGCAGCTCGTCGAGCTCCTCGACCGAACGGCGCTCCAGCAGCATGTCCCAGTGGGTGCGCGGCGGCTTCGCCTTCTTGGGCTCGGGCACGTCGCCGTCGATCAGGGTGCCCTCCATGCCGTTGCGGCACGGCCAGGTGCCGGGAATCTCGGCGTCGTCGGCGAACGGAACCTCGAACTCCTCGCCGTTGTCGGTGCGGTAGCGGGCAACCTGACGCGGCGCCAAGTCGTGGTTGCGGTCCGTCTCGTAGCTCACGGCTCCGAGGCGACTGCCCCTCAAGACACGATCAGCCATCGTCAACACTCCTCGTCATGCAATTCGTCCGGGGAATCAACGCAATCGACCGGCGCGAAGTTCCCGACTCAACCACACCATGATACCGGGATCTGCGCTGCCAGCGGTTTAGAGTCGGGTCTCGTGGTACCCGGAACCGGACGACGTCAGTCGGTGCGCAGCCGTGCCGCTGGTGTGGCCGCGAGGTCGCCGACGCCGGAGTCGGCACGGCGCGGCAGTACTGCCGCCAGTCGTGCAGGCAGCGCGCCTACGAGCAGCGCGCCATGGTGAAGGGCACGTCGCTGTCGCCCGATTCGGTGGTGCTGACCGCCGAGGAGGCCGCCCAGCTCTCCGACCGCGTCTTCGAGGTCCGGTGCGCCGCCGAGGACGTCGCGACGGCGGTCGACGAGGGGGCAGAGGGCGCCGAACTGCGAGAATTGTGCGACGCGCTGATGCGCGCGGCGAAGGCCGCCGACGGCTGGCGCTGACTCGGTCGTCGCGCGAGCGACGGCACACAGGCGGCGTCACAGCACGACTTCACAGCTACGATGGCGACTCGCACCTCGACGAGATCGGAACACGTGACCTGTCGTCCACGGAGTCAACCCGAACCGGCCGCCCGGTCGGGTGTGGCGATTCGACGACTTCGTGCTCGACACCGCCCGCTACGAGCTGCGCCGCGATGGCGACGTGATCCGGGTCGAACCGCAGGTGTTCGACGTCATGACCCAGCTGGTCAGCAACCACGACCGCTTCGTCACCAAGGAAGAGCTGTTCGACCGGTGTGGGGTGGCCGGTTCGTCGGCGAGGCGGCACTGACCAGCCGGATCAAGGCGGCGCGGCACGCGCTCGGCGACGACGGCGAGTCGCAGCGCTACATCCGGACCGTCCGCGGCCGCGGGTATCAGTTCGTCGGCACCCTCACCGTCGAACCGGTGCCGCGCAGCCCGCCGCGCCGGAACCGGCGCCTCCGCCGCGCCAGCACATCGCGTTCTGCCGGGCGGCCGACGGCGTGCGGTTGGCGTACGCGGTGGCGGGGGAGGGTCCGCCGTTGGTGCGGGCGGCGAACTGGATGACCCACCTCGGCTACGACATCGAGAGCCCGGTGTGGCGGCACTGGGTCCGCGACCTCGCCGCACGGCACACCTTCATCCGCTACGACGAGCGCGGCTGCGGGCTATCGGATTGGGAAGCAACGGATTTCACGTTCGACGACTGGGTCACGGACCTGGAGTCGGTGGTCGAAGCGCTTGGCCTGGAACGGTTTCCGCTTCTCGGGGTGTCCCAGGGCGGCGCGGTCGCGGTGGCGTACGCGGCCCGGCATCCCGAACAGGTCACGCAAGTTGATCCTGTGTTCGGCCTACGCGCGGGGACGCGAGGTGCGCGCCGTCAACGACGAGGAGAGGCGTGCCGCCGCACTGGATCTCGATCTCGCGCGGGTCGGCTGGGGTCGCGACGATCCGGCGTTCCGGCAGGTGTTCGCCGCGCAGTTCCTGCCCGACGGCACGCGCGCCGACTGGGAGGCGTTCGACCATCTGCAGCGCCGCACCACGTCGCCGGAGAACGCCGTGCGCTTCCTCGAGGAGTTCGCCCGCATCGACGTACGCGAACTGGCGCAACAGGTGTCGTGCCCCACGCTGATCATGCACGCGCGCGACGACCACCGGGTTCCGATGCGCTACGGCGAGGAATTGGCCGCCCTGATCCCGGATTCGCGACTGGTGGCGCTGTCGAGCAACAACCACCTGCTGACCGAGACCGAGCCCGCGTGGCAGGTGTTCTGCGACGAACTCGAGGCGTTTCTGGCGGACTGATCGGCAGATCTTGCCGCGACGGCCAGGCTGATCTCCACGCAATCTCCACGCAATCTTCATGTAGCGCAGGCTTGGCCGCCGATCCATGCTGGTCACATGAGAAAACACCTCCGCACCCTGCTCATCGGTGTCAGCGCGATGATCGCGCTGGGCACCTTGTCCGCTTGCTCGAGCGGCACGTCCACCGAAGCGACGCCCTCGTCGGCTTCGTCGCACCGGCGCCCGCGACGGCCACTCCCTTCCCCCAATCGGCCAGGTACATGGCCGACATGGAGAAGGACGGAAAGAAGATGGCCATCGGCATCTCGGTCGACGGCAACAACATCACCGCCTACGCCTGCAACGGCGTCGACGACGAGGCGTGGTTCTTCGGCAACCAGGCCGACGGCGCCATCGACATCACGTCCAAGTTCCGCGACACGCTGAAGGCGTCATTCAACGGCTCCGACGTCAAGGGCGACCTGACGATGAACGGCGTCACCTACGACTTCACCGCCGCTCCCGTGTCCGCGCCGGCGGGCATGTACACCGCCGCCTCGACGGTGCGCGCGCCTCCTGGATCGTGCGTCCCGACGGCTCGGTGACCGGTGTGCAGTTCAACGGCGGCATCACCGGCCGCGACTTCGAGCAGGCCGAACTCCAGCAGCTCAACACCGCTCAGTTCCAGGCCCAGGTCCGCAACAAGCGGATCCTGCAGCAGGCCGACCAGTCGGTCAAGCTGGCGAACGGCACGCTCACCTCGAAGATCAACGGCACGCGACGTCACCGGCGACGTCGTCACGGGCAACACGCGCTTCGGCTAGAACCCGTCACCGCTCCGACGGCCCTGCCGGCCACCGACCGGCAGGGCCGTTTCCATGTCCAAAATCGGTTAGCCTCAGGCAGAGTTCGAACCCTTGCTCGCTGCCGCGCGCGATGCCGTAACGTCGCCATATCGTGACCAGCTCCCGTCCAGCCCGCCACCGTGACCACGGTGGCTTCGCCGACGGCCAAAGTGCGCGTGCGGCAGCGCAAGTGGGGCCTGATCCGGCTGGCATCTCCGATCGTGCTGCTGGCGTTGTGGCAGCTGGGCAGCGCGCTCGGACTGATCCCGCAGGACGTGCTGCCCGCCCCGTCGCTGATCGCCGAGGCGGGCGTCGACCTGGTCAGAAGCGGTGAACTCGCGACGCGCTGCGGGTTTCGGGAGTGCGGGTGGTCGAGGGACTGCTGCTGGGCGGGTTCGCTCGGTGTCGCGCTGGGTACCGCCGTTGGCCTGTCGCGCTGGTTCGAGGCGACGGTCGATCCGCCGATGCAGATGGTCCGCGCGCTTGCCGCACCTCGGCCTCATCCCGCTGTTCATCCTGTGGTTCGGCATCGGCGAGCTTCCCAAGGTGCTGCTGGTCGCGCTCGGGGTGAGCTTCCCGCTGTACCTCAATACGTTCTCGGCGATCCGCCAGGTCGACCCGAAGCTCTTCGAAACCGCCCAGGTGCTTGGCTTCTCGTTCTGGCAACGGTTCCGCACCATCGTGGTACCCAGCGCCGCGCCGCAGGTGCTGGTCGGGCTTCGGCAGTCGCTGGCGATCGCCTGGCTGACGCTGATCGTCGCCGAGCAGATCAACGCGGACAGCGGAATCGGCTTCCTGATCAACAACGCCCGCGACTTCCTGCGCATCGACGTCATCATCTTCGGTCTGGTCGTCTACGCGCTGCTCGGCATCGTCACCGACGGCATCGTCCGGGCGCTGGAACGCCGAGCCTCGAGGTATCGCTCGTGACCGTCACCTCTGAACGCAGCACCCGATCGCAGGCGAACTGCGCCACGTCGACAAGTGGTATGGCGATCAGCAGGTCCTCGTCGACGTGTCGCTGAGCGTCGGCAAGCGGCGAGATCGTCGCGCTCGTCGGCCGCAGCGGATCGGGCAAGTCGACGGTGCTGCGGGTCCTCGCCGGGTCTGTCCGACCGATCACACGGGTGAACGTGTGGTCTCGGGTGCGCCGTCGATGGCATTCCAGGAGCCACGCCTGTTTCCGTGGCGCGACGTGCGCACCAACGTCGGCTACGGACTGACCCGCAGGCGACTGCCGAAGTCCGAGGTCGTCGCCCGGGCCGACCGCGCGCTGGCCGACGTAGGGCTCGCCGACCGGGCCGACGCCTGGCCGCTGACGCTGTCCGGCGGTCAGGCGCAACGGGTTTCGTTGGCCCGGGCACTGGTCGCCGAGCCCGATCTGATGCTGCTCGACGAGCCGTTCGGGGCGCTGGACGCGCTGACCCGGCTGACCATGCACGCGCTGCTGCTCGACCTGTGGCGCGAACACGGGTTCGGCGTGCTGCTGGTCACCCACGACGTCGACGAAGCGGTCGCACTCGCCGACCGGGTGCTGGTGCTGGAGGCCGGACGGCTGATCCACACCGTCCGCATCGACGAACCCCGTCGGGCGCCGGGAGATCCGCAGCGCCAACATCGAGCGATACCGGGCCGAGCTGCTCGACCGAACTCGGCGTTCGGATCTGAGTGCCAACCTCCGAAGGAGAAGGAAACCGTCATGTCCTCAATCGCGCGATCGGTGATCGCAGGCGCGCGCCGTGTTCGCCGCCGCGGCCGTGCTGCTCGCCTGCGTGTGTGACGAGGCAGGACAGTGCGGGTCCGAAGCAGGCGCCCGCCACCGTGCCGCTGTCCGAACTGTCCGACGTGACGCTGCAGGTCGGTGATCAGAAGGGCGGCACCGAGTCGCTGCTGCGGGCCGCGGGGGCCCTCGACGGGCTGCCCGTACAAGGTGGCCTTCTCCACCTTCACGTCCGGACCGCCGCAGATCGAGGCGGCGACCGCGGGCAAGATCGACTTCGCCATCACCGGCAACACCCCACCGATCTTCGGCGCGGCGTCCAACGCCAAGGTGAAGGTCGTCTCCGCCTACGACGGTGGCGGCATCGGCGATCAGATCCTGGTGCGCGCCGATTCGCCGATCCAGACGATCGCCGACCTGCGCGGCAAGACCATCGCGGTCGGCAAGGGCAGTTCCGGGCACGGCCACATCCTGGGTCAGCTCGAAGAAGGTGGGGCTCACGCCCGTCGGACGTCAACCTGGTCTTCCTGCAGCCCGCGGACGCGCTGTCGGCGTTCACCAACCGGCAGGCCGACGCATGGGCGATCTGGGATCCGTACACCGCGCAGGCCGCGGAGCAGATTCCGGTGCGCAGCATCGCGCAGGCCAAGGACGTGACCAACGGCTACTGGTTCGGCATCGCATCCGACCAGGCGCTGGCCGATCCGAAGCGCAACACCGCTTTGCAGGATCTCCTGATCCGCTTCGAGAAGGCCGCCCGGTGGGCCAAGGACCATCCGGAGGAGTGGGCCGAGAAGCTATGCTGCCGCAGTGGGTCTGGACCCGAAGGTGGCCGAAGTGTCACAGAGCCGCAGCCTGCGTCTGCCCACCGAACTCGACGACGACGTCGTCGCCTCCGAGCAGAAGCTCGCCGACCTGTTCGCCGAATCGGGTCAGATCCAGTCTGCGCCGAAGTTCGCCGACTGGGTCGACCGCCGCTACAACGACGCGCTCCGTCCCCTGCTGATCAGCACCAGTTAGGAACGAAATGACTAGTCAGCCCGGCCTCTGCCCAGTTGCCCGCTCCGCGGGCGAAGTTCTTCTGGTTCCTGCCCACCAACGGCGACAGCCGATCGATCGTCGGTGCGTCGCATGCGTCGTCGCATCACACCGTGCCCGACAACTACCGGGCGCCGACCCGCCGCTACCTCGCCGAGGTGGCCCGCGCCGCCGACCGGCTCGGCTACGAGGGCGTGCTCACCCCGACCGGAACCTGGTGCGAGGATGCGTGGTTGACGGCGGCGGCGCTGCTGGCCGAGACCGAGCGGTTGAAGTTCCTCGTCGCGTTCCGGCCCGGACTGGTGCCGCCGACGCTGGCGGCGCAGCAGACCGCGACGCTGCAACGGTTCTCGGAGGGCCGGGTGCTGCTCAACATCGTCAGCGGCGGCGACGACGTCGAGCAGCGCCGCTTCGGCGACTGGCTCGGCCACGACGAACGTTACGCCCGCACTGCCGAGTTCCTGCACGTGGTGAACTCGGTGTGGCGCGAGGACGTCGGTCGACTTCAAGGGCGACTACTACTCGGTGGCCGACGCCAGGGTGTCGGCGCCGCCGGATCCGTTGCCCGCGATCTACTTCGGCGGTTCGTCGCCTGCGGCGCTGCCGGTGGCGGCGGAGTACGTCGACGTGTACCTGACCTGGGGTGAGCCACCGCAGGCCGCGGCGGCCAAGATCGACCAGGTGCGCAAGCTGGCGCAGGCGCGTGGCCGCAACGTCAGGTTCGGGATCCGGCTGCACACCATCAGCCGCGACACGTCGGCCGCCGCGTGGGCGGTCGCCAACGAGTTGGTCGGCGAGCTCACCGAGGAGCAGGTCGCCAAGGCGACTGCGCTGCATGCCAATTCGGAGTCGGAGGGCCAGCGCCGGATGACGGCCCTGCACGGCGGCCGGGTGGACCGAGCTGGAGATCTACCCCAATCTCTGGGCGGGCGTCGGCCTGGTGCGCGGCGGCGCGGGCACCGCGCTGGTGGGCAGCCACGAAGAGGTCGCCAACCTGATCTACGAGTACCACTCGGTCGGTTTCGACGAGTTCATCCTCTCGGGCTACCCGCATCTCGAGGAGGCGTACTGGTTCGCCGAGGGCGTGCTGCCGCTTGCTCAAGCAGAAGGGCGTTGCGTAGCCCCCCGCGAGTTAGGCCCGCGAGCAGACGACAAAATGCCGCTCATTCGCCACGGTTCGACCGTGGATCATCTACTGGGTGTCTGCCGCGGGGGATGGTTCGGCGCACTGTGTGCGGTGTTGTCGGCCATCATCCTCGGCGTGTCGATGGGGTTCGGCGGTCCCCGGTTGCTCGAGATCGTCACGATCGTGTTCTTCGTCGCCGTCACGGCGGCGGGGGTGATCGTCGGCGCCAGGACCGGGACTGGATGGACACCTACGCGACGACGTTGTCGAGCGGCGTGCTGGCGATCATGGCGTTGGCTCGCTGGCGTTCACGCCGTTCACCGAGCAGTACGCCGGATGTCGCCGCCGCTGCAGGACTGGGAGAGACCGGCGTTTCGGCAGACCAATCGCGTCCTGACGCTGATGTGGGCGCTGGTCTTCGCGCTGATCGCGGTGCTCGGCTTGCGGCCGCCAACGTCCCGGAAACGCGGGACTGGACCAACTGGGTGATCCCGATCGTCGTGATCGTCGGCGCGGTCGGAATGACGCAGACCTACCCGGCGCGGGTACGCGCCCGCGTCCAGCCGGCGGGGTGAGCGGGTCCGTGGTCGACGGCTCGCCAACCCGCGCTCAGCAGCTGAGCCGGATCCCGATGTCGGGTGGCGGCGTCACCTTCTGCAGGCATCCGAAGCCCTCGACGCCCGCCGCGGACAGCCGGACCGCCGTCTGGTGTGCGTAGTCGACGCAGAACAGTCCGGTCGCGTCGGCCCGGCACCGGTAGTCGCCGAACGCCAGCGTCTGACCGGCGGGCAGTTCGGCACCCGTGCCGGCGACGAACGGGCCAGGATCGCCGTGCGGTGATCCGACGTCGACGCTGGTGCCCGCGGAAGTCGACCCAGTTGTTCTTCCACGCCGACGGGAAGTCGGGCGGGCGCGGCGGCGGGTTCGTCAGCTTCACCAGGCACGCCAACACGTCGTCGTCGTACTTGTTGGTGATGCAGTTCGCCTCGGTTCCTGCGGTGGTGAACGCCACCCCGTCGCCCAGCTGCGTCGTCGTGCCGTCGAGGGTCGCCGAGTGATAGGCCGCCGGCGTCGGCGGGCGTGCCCGCTTCGATCCAGCGGATCACGTCGGCGATCGCTGCTCCCGCGGCGGGTGGCGTGCCTGGTGTGGACGTTCGCGCCGAGGTCGGGGGTGTCGAGGCGGTCGACGCCTTCGAGGTCGTCGTGGCCGTGGTGAGCGCTGTCGGGGACGTCCGATTGCCATCCACAGTGGATGAACACCCCGCTACCAGCGCAGACGCCGCCACGAGCACGGCAATCCGCATACCGGCCAGGCTAGCGGCGCGAGCTGCGACACGCGGGTCAGGCGCGTCGGGCAGTACAGTTTCTTCGCTACCGTCTGGGTCATGCACGAACGCACCATTCGCGTCACCATCGACAGCGGCACCATCGAGGGCTTCACCCGCGACGGCGTGCACCGCTGGCGATCCGTTCCCGTTCGCCCGCCCGCCGGTGGGCAAGCTGCGCTACCGCGCACCCGCAGCCGGTACAGCCGTGGCCGGGTGTCCGGTACTGCCACGGGTTCACCTACTGCGCACCGCAACAGCGCAAGTACACCCTGCTCGGGGTCGGCAAGTACCAGCCGATGAGCGAGGACTGCCTGACGCTGAACGTGGTGGCGCCGGAGTCGCCGACCGACGGTCCGCTGCCGGTGATGTTCTTCATCCACGGCGGCGGCTACATCATGGGCAGCTCGGCGACGCCGATCTACGACGGCGCGGCCCTCGCCCGGCGTGGCTGCGTGTACGTGTCGGTGAACTACCGACTCGGCGCGCTGGGCTGCATGGACCTGTCGGCGCTGTCGACACCGCGAGCACCCGATCGACGACAACCTGTTCCTTCGGGACCTGGTGATGGCGTTGCGGTGGGTTCGCGACAACGTCGCGGTGTTCGGCGGCGACCCGGACAACGTGACGATCTTCGGCGAGAGCGCAGGCGCGCACGCCGTCGCCACCCTGTTGGCGGTGCCCGAGGCGAAAGGACTGTTCGCGCAGGCGATTTCGGAGAGTCCGGCGAGCGGCATGGTCGCGGGCCGCCGGAGATCGCGGCGGCGTTCGCCGACCGACCTCGCCGGTGTTCTCGGGGTCGCGCCGCAGGACGGCGCGGCCGCGGTGATGGCCGCCCGGCCCGCGGAGTTGGTCGACGCGCTCGAGAAGGTGATCGCGGCACGGGATGAAGGAGATGCGCGGCGCGCTTCGTCGTCGGACCCGACCTTCGGCACCGAGTACCTGCCACAGGATCCGGTGCGAGGCGATGCGGGAGGGCACCGCGCACCGGGTCCCGCTCATCGTGGGCACCAACGCCGACGAGGGCAGGCTGTTCACGCGCTTCATGCCGCTGTTGCCGACGACCGAGCGCGATGATCGACGCAGCTGCTTCGCCGACATCGACGTCGAGTCGCGTGACCGGATCACCGCGGCCTATCCCGGGCTATCCGAGTTCGACCGCGTGCATCCGGCTGGGCGGCGACTTCGCGTTCGGCACCGCGGCGTGGCAGATCGCCGAGGCGCACGGCAGGCACGCGCCGACCTACGTCTACCGGTACGACTACGCGCCGCGCACGTTGCACTGGTCCGGGCTTGGCGCCACGCACGCCACCGAACTGTTCGCCGTCTTCGACGTGTACCGCACCCGGTTCGGGTCGCTGCTGACGGCCGCCGCGGACCGGCGCTCGGCACGCCGGGTGAGCAACGACGTGCAGGGGCGGTGGCGGGCCTTCAGCCGGACCGGGGTGCCCGGCGACGGATGGCCCGTCTACACCGAGCAGGACCGGGCGGTCATGGTGTTCGACAGGCACTCCCACCTGGAATACGACCCGCGCGCCGATCGCCGCCGCGCGTGGGAGGGCTTCTCGCTGGCCGCTCAGTGAGGCACCGCCGTGATCTCGTGAAACCCACTGCGCGGCATCGCGGATGTGATTGCGTAGCTGGGTGACACACCCATTGGATCCGCTGTCCGCCGACGAATTCGCCACCGTCGCCGCGATGTTGCGGCGCGAGCACGGCGTCGGACTGCCGGGCTTGGCGGTTCGCCTCGATCGAGATGCTCGAGCCGAGCAAGGCGCGAGCTGCGGGCGTTCGACGAGGACGGCACCGTGCCCGCCCGCCGCGCGACGGTGGTGTGCTTCGACCGGGCCGACCAACGCGACCTACAAGAGCGTGGTCTCGCTCGAGCGAGGATCGCGTCGAGTCGTTCGACCACGTGCCCGGGGTGCAGCCCAACTTCACCGTCGACGAGTTCGTCGAATGCGATCGGGTGCTGCGCGCGCATCCGGACGTCCTCGCGGCGCTCGCCAAGCGGGGCATCACCGACATCGACCACGTCTTCATGGACACCTGGACCTACGGCGACGCCGTCGCGCCGCCCGAGTACCGCGACCGCAGGCTCGGGCTGGTCGGACACCTGGCGCAAGGACGCGCCCGGCGCGAACCCGTACGCGCACCTGGTCAGCGGACTGCACTGCGTCATCGACCTCAACGCCATGGAGGTGCTGCGCGTCGAGGACGAGGTCCGTTCGCGAGGGCGTCGAAACCCCCAACGTGATGGGCGAATACGTGCCGAGTCACATTCCCGAACGGATCCGGGCGGCGTCGCGCCGCGAGCCGCTCAAGCCGCTGCACATCACCCAGCCCGACGGTCCGTCGTTCACGCTCGACGGCAATCTGCTGCAGTGGCAGAACTGGTCGTTGCGGGTCGGCTTCAACTATCGCGAGGGCATGACCCTGCACACCGTGCGCTACCAGCGACGGTGAGCGGAATCGCTCGGTGGCCCACCGGATGTCGTTCGCCGAGATGGTGGTGCCCTACCGCGACTCGTCGGCCGATCACTACCGGCGCACCGCCTTCGACATCGGGGAGTGGGGCCTTGGCTTCATGACCACGTCGCTCGAGCTCGGCTGCGACTGCCTTGGCGAGATCCGTTACCTCGACGCGGTGCTGCACGACAGCACGGGCGAGCCGTACACCATCGCCAACGCGATCTGCATCCACGAGGAGGACAACGCGGTGCTGTGGAAGCACGTCGACCACGACGCGGGCGCCGAGGTGCGCCGGATGCGGCGGCTGACGCTGTCGTTCCACGTGACGGTCGCCAACTACGAGTACCTGGTCTACTGGCGGCTGCATCAGGACGGCAACATCGAGTGCGAGGTCAGGGCCACCGGCATCATGGTCACCACGCCGCTGGCCCCAGGGCAGCCGAATCCCAACGGCACGCTGGTCGACGAACGCACGTATGCGCCCTTCCACCAACACTTCCTGGTGGCCCGGCTGGATCTCGACGTCGACGGCACCGACAACACCGTGTTCATGACCGAGTCCTACGCCGAGCCGATCGGGACCGGAGAATCCGTACGGTCTTTCGCTGGTGGTCCGCAACGTGCCGCTGCGCACCGAGGCCGAGGGCAAGCAGGACGTCGACTTCGCGACCCAGCGGGCGTGGAAGGTGGTGAACACCAACGTCACCAACGGGCTCGGCACCCATCCGTCCTACAAGCTGGTGCCCGGCGGCGCGATCCCGCCGATGTTCGATCCCGCATTCACCGGTGCTGCAGCGCGCCAACGTCATCGGGCACACCCTGTGGGTGACCCCGAATCGATCCCGACGAGCGTTGGCCTGCAGGGGAATTCGTCAACCAGTCGGCCGCCGACACCGGGCTTGGGCGAGTGGACCAAGGCCAACCGCTCGATCGAGAACACCGACGTCGTGCTCTGGTACGTGTTCGGGATCCACCACATCACCCGGCCCGAGGACTGGCCGGTGATGCCCGTCGACGTGGTGTCGTTCTGGCTCAAGCCGTACGGCTTCTTCGACCGCAACCCGGCGCTCGACGTCGCCGGACCGCACACGGCGGCGACCAGCGCGCACCACGAGTTGACACCCGTCAATTCGTGACTGAAAACGACTCGGCTCGGCGTGCTACGTCGACGTGCCCGAGTACCAGCCCTCATCGAACGCCCCGCCGACCTGACCGCCGACTGGCTGACCGCCGTGCTCGGAGCGGGCACCGTCACCGACTTCACGGTCGAGCGCATCGGCACCGGCCAGATGAGCGAGTGCTACCGCGTCGCGCTCACCTACGCCGACGGTCGACGACGGGACCGGCGTCGGTGGTGCTCAAGGTCGCCGCGGCCGACCCGAGCAGTCGCCAGACCGGGCTGGCGATGGGTCTCTACGAGCGCGAGGTCCGGTTCTACACGCGACATCGCGCCGGGCCTCGAGGGGCCGATCGCACCGTGTCATCACGCGGCCTACGACCCGGAGACCGGCGTGTTCGACCTGGTCCTCGGCGACGCCACACCCGCCGTCGTCGGCGACGAGATCCGCGGCGCCACAGCCGAACAGGCCATCCTCGCGCTGACCCAGCTGGGCACGCGTGCACGGCCCGCTGCTCGGCGACCCGGCGCTGGCGGGCGCGGAGTGGATCAACCGGGAGTCGCCGCTCAACCAGGGCCTGATCGCCGCGCTGTACGCGGGTTTCGCCGAGCGCTACCGCGACCAGATCGCACCCGAGCACCGCGACGTGTGCGAGCGACTGGTCGCCTCGTTCGACGCCTACCTCGCCCAGGAGGCGGAGTCCGGGCCGCCCGCAGGGCCTGGTCCACGGCGATTACCGCCTCGACAACATGCTCTTCGGCGAGGACGGCGCCGAGCGCCCGCTGACGGTGGTCGACTGGCAGACCGTGACGTGGGGCCCGGCGCTGACCGACGTCGCGTACTTCCTCGGCTGCGCGCTGCCCGTGCAGCGGCGCCGCGAACAGTACGACGAACTGCTGCGCGCCTACCACGCCGCGCTCGGCCCGGCATCGCTCGCTGAGCCTCGACGACGTGCGCGAGGGCGTGCGCAGGCAGAGCTTCTTCGGCGTCGTGATGGCGATCGTCTCGCCGATGCTCGTCGAGCGCACCGACCGTGGCGACGAGATGTTCATGGCGATGATCGAGCGGCACTGCCAGCACGTCATCGACACCGACGCGCTGGCGATCCTGCCGCAGCCGTCGGCGCAGGAACCGTTGCAGCCCAACGCCGAAGACGAGGCGACGCACCCACCGACCGACGAAGCCGCTGTGGAGCGAGAGCTGGTACTTCGACTTCGCCGACCCAGGTCAGGACGTCGGCGGGTGGATCCGGCTCGGGCTGATCCCCAATCAGGGGCACGCCTGGATCAACGCGCTGCTGTGCGGACCGGACATGCCGACCATCGCGGTCCTCGACTTCGAGGCGCCGCTGCCCGACGCAGCACACGCACGTGAGCACCGACGACGTCGACCTGGTGCTCGAAGCGACGGATCCCCTGCAGTCCTACCGGGTCACGCTGCGCGGCAGCGGGCAGGCCTACGACGATCCGGCGGCGCTGTTGCGCGGCGAGGCCGGGCGTCCGGTCGAGGTGTCGATGGACCTGACGTGGACCACGGCGGGAATCGCCGTACCAGTACCGCATGTCGACGCGCTACGAGATCCCGTGCACCGTGTCCGGCACGGTGACCGCCGACGGCCGCTCGTACGCGTTCACCGAGGTGGCAGGCCAACGCGACCACTCCTGGGCGGCGCGGGACTGGTGGAGCATGGAGTGGGTGTGGAGCGCGCTGCACCTCGACGACGGGACGCACGTGCACGGCCTGGATCTGCGGATCCCCGGGGCGCCGCGGATGAGCGTGGGTTACTCGCAGCGGGCGGGGGACATCGTCGACCTGCAGACGGTGATGGCCCGGGAGACGTTCGGTGACAACGACTTACCCGTGAGCACCACCCTGGAACTCGCACCGGGCGACGTCGTCACAACGATCGACGTGCGCGGTCACGCGCCGGTGCTGCTGACGGCCACGGACGGCCGGGTCAGCCGATTCCCGCGGGCGTGGGCCACCGTGACCACCGCGGACGGCCGCACCGGCGTCGGCTGGATGGAGTGGAATCGCAACCAGCCGTAGGCCGGTCAACCCAGGTGTGCGCGGTCGTCGTCGAGGTCGTCGCGCCGCAGACCCATCGGCGTGGCCGCGGGAATGTCTCCGCCGGCGATCACCGCCCGGGTGATCGGGGTGAGCGTGCGGAACAACGTGTCGAGTTCGTCGTCGTCGAGGACGTCGAAGGCGGCCAGCGCCAGCCGGTCGGTGGTGTCCTCGATGTGGTGCTTGAGCGCGACGCCCGCCTCGGTCAGGGCGCCGGTGTCGTCGAGGACGCCCCGCGCCGACAGTCGTCCAACGCACGCGGCCCACTCGTCGTCGTCGTAGCGACGGCTGCGCACGATGAAGTCGCGTGGCACCCGGTCGGCCACCGAGTGCAGCACGTTGCAGTCGCGGCCGCTGATGCCGAGGGCGGCCAGCACCGCGACGTGGGCGTCGCCGCGCTGTTCGCGCAGCAGCGTGGCGGCGTGCCACAGCGTGGCCAACGGCTCGTCCGGCCACGGCAGGGCGCAGGTTCGCCGCGAACAGCGGGCGGCCGTCGAGCGGGGCACTGCGAGCGGCCTTGGCCAACAGGCCGCGCGGCCGTCCGGACGTCGTCGCCGTCGGTGACGCCGCACCGGCGCAGCGCCGCAACGGCCGATGCCTCGCGCGCCCGCAGCGCGTCGCTGGGCGAGGCGAACTCCCACGCCGCAGGCAGTGCACGGGCGACGTGGGACGGCGCGAAGTTGTAGAAGACCGCGGTGACCACCTCGGCGGGCACGGGCCCGAGCGGCGCGGACCGGGCGGCGAAGTACCCCATCCAGAAGCCGCGGAAGCCCGCGGCGTCGAACGCCGCGCGGGCCTCCGGCGCGAAGTAGGTGAGCGCGTGTACGGGCTCGAAGCGGTCGAACAGTCGTCGCGCGGTCACGGGTAGCCTCGTCACTTCGGCAGTCAATCATCACCGCCCACAGGTCGATTGTTATGGTCGGTGCAAAGTGCACTGGCCGCGTCGCCGAGCAAACTCGGAGGATGTCATTGAAGACGACATTCGTCGTGGCAGCCACGCTGGTCGTGGTCGGAGTCGCCGGCGTCGCGCTCGTCGCGTCCAGCGCCGACGTCAGCGACGCCAACGTGCCAACGGTCTCGCGTCAGGCGCTGCAGTCCGACATCGCCGATCGGCTCGCCAAGGAGGGCGAGCCGTCGCAGTCGGTGTCCTGCCAGGAGGATCTGGTCGGGCAGGTCGGCAGGACGGCCCGGTGCGACGTGGTGATGAGCGAGGCGAACAGCTTCGAACCGATCGTCACCGTCACCAGCGTCGACGGCAGCACCGTCGACTACGAGATGGCGCCGCGCTCTCGCAGGCGCAATTGGAGAAGGCGGTGGCGGGTCTGATCGCCAAGAACTCCGGCGATCGCGTCGATTCGGTGGCGTGCGAGTCCGGCCTGGAGGGCACGGTCGGCGCGATCGCGCACTGCGACGTCGACACCGGCGGCAACGAAGGCCCGTCGCACCGTGCGGGTGACCGCGGTGTCGGGGCTGACGATGGACTTCAATCTGACGGCGGAGTGACGCCGCTCTTCGCCTCGTCGATGATCGCGCGCATCGCACGTTCGGCGCCGGCTTCGTCGCGCATCCGAATCGCACGCGCGACCTCGTCGTGCAGTGCGATGGCCACCGGGTTCGGCGTCTCCGGCATCAACCCGTGATGGGTGCGACCGGTCAGTATCTCGGCGACGACGCCGTTGAGGGCGCGGAACATCTCGTTGCCGCTGGCCTCCAGCAGGGTCTGGTGAAAGACCTTGTCCGCCAACAGATATGACTCGAGATCTCCGGAGCGGCCGTGCATGACCATGTCCGAGACGGCGGCCGCCATGATGCGGCACTGATGCGGGTCGGCCCGCTGCGCGGCCAGGGCGGCGGCGGCGGGTTCGAAACCCCGCCGGAGCTCGGAGAGCGAGATCAACTGGGCGGCTCGGTCACCGGATTCGAGGCGCCAGCGAATCACTCTGGGGTCGAAGACGTTCCATTGCTCGGACGGCTGGATGGTGATGCCGACGCGGCGCCGGGAGGCGACCATGCCCATGGACTCGAGCACGCGGATGGCTTCGCGGGCGACGCTGCGGGACACGCCGTGCTGGGCGCTGACGCCGTCGAGGTGATCACCTGGCCGGAGGACAGCGCCGCCCGAGACGATCTGGGCGCCGAGCGCCGTCAGCACGTTGTCGTGCAGAGCGCTGACGTTTGCGTGCGACACCACGGATACATCTTGTCATAGGGTTTGCTGGCGTTATTAAAAACATATCTTTGCGCCATCTGCTTGCAATGATCAGATCATTGATGCAGACTGTGTGACGGCAACCACAACAGGGTAGGTATGCCGGGGAGGTGGAGTGGTGGCGTCACCAATCGTCGTGATGGGCGTGTCCGGCTCGGGCAAGTCGACGGTCGGCGCGGCGCTCGCGCAGCGTCTGCGCGTGCCGTTCGCCGACGCCGACGACTTCCACCCGCCGGCCAACATCGCCAAGATGACCGCCGGGCACGCGCTGAACGACGACGACCGCCGCCCGTGGCTGGAGTCGATCGGGAGTGGCTGGCCGACCACCCCGACGGCGGCGTGATGAGCTGTTCGGCTCTCAAGCACGCCTACCGCGACCAGCTGCGCGAGCACTGCCCGGGCGTCCAGTTCCTGCACCTGGCCGGCACGCCCGAGGTCATCGGCAGGCGGCAGGCCAGCCGGCCAGGGCACTTCATGCCCGCGTCGCTGCTGACGTCGCAGTTCGAGACGCTCGAGCCGCTCGCGGCCGACGAGAACGGCGTCGCCATCGACGTCGACCAGGACATCGATTCCATTGTGGACGAATATGTTTCGCTGACCGAACGGGAGAACTGATGAACTCCGGAATCACCTTCTTGGCGGACGCCCCCAAGCTCGTCGAGCCGGTGGCGTCCGGGCTGCAGCTGATCCTGGCCTTCCTCGCGGGCATCGCCGTGATCGTCGTGCTGATCACCGTGGTCAAGCTGCACCCGTTCCTCGCGCTGATCTTCGGCGCGCTCACGGTGGGACTCGTCGCGGGCGAGAACCTGACCAAGGTGCTCAAGTCGTTCTCCGACGGCTTCGGCTCCACCGCGGCCAGCGTCGGCATCCTCATCGCACTCGGCGCGATGTTCGCCAAACTCCTCGCCGACTCCGGCGGTGCCGACGAGATCGTCGACACCATCGTCGGGCACGCGTCACCACGAATGTTGCCGTGGGCGATGGCCCTGGTCGGCGCGATCATCGGCCTGCCGATGTTCTTCGAGATCGGCCTGGTGCTGCTGATGCCGGTCATCTACCTGGTCGTCGCGCCGGTCGCAGCTGTCGCTGATCACCGTCGGAATCCCGGCGCTGGCAGGCCTTTCCGCGATGCACGGCTTCGTGCCGCCGCACCCGGGGCCGCTGACCGCGATCGGGCTACTCAACGCCGACCTCGGCCTCACCCTCGCGCTCGGCGTGGTCGGTGGCCGATCCCGACGATCATCCTCGCGGGCCCGCTGTTCGGGAAGCTCGCGGGACGCTGGGTCGTCGTCGACGCGCCGGACACCTTCGACGCGGACCGCTTCGCCGACGGCGCCGAACGCCGCAGGCCGTCGTTCGGCATCACGCTGTTCAGCGTCCTGCTGCCCGTCGTCGCTGATGCTGGGCAAGGCGCTCGTCGACATCTTCATCGACGACGAAAGCAGTGGTTCCGACAGATCTTCGACACCCTCGGCACCCCGCTGATCGCGTTGCTGATCGCCGTGATCGTCGGCATGTTCACCCTGGGCCGCGGCGCCGGGATGAGTCGCGACGAGATCACCAAGTGCATCGAGTCCGGGTCTGCCGCCGGTGGCGGGCATCATCCTGATCGTCGCGGCGGGCGGCGGCTTCAAGCAGGTGCTGGTGGACACCGGCATCGGCACGCTGCTCGCGGATTGGGCCAAGGGCGCGCAACATCTCGGTGATCGTGCTGGCCTGGCTGATCGCGGTGCTGATCCGACTGGCCACCGGTTCGGCGACGGTGGCCACCATCACCGCGTCGTCGCTGATCCTCGGGCTGGTCGAGGGCCTGCCCAGCGGGCAGGTCTCCTGGTGGTGCTCGCCGTCGGCGCGGGCTCGCTGTTCTTCTCACACGTCAACGACGCCGGCTTCTGGTTGGTGAACCAGTACTTCCGGCTCAGCGTCGGTCAGACCATCAAGACCTGGTCGATCATGGAGACGGTGTTGTCGGTGAGCGGGCTCGCCGTGGTCCTGCTGCTGGACCTGGTGATCTGACGACGACGGGCCACGGTTGGCGATCATTGAAAGATTCCTTCGGCTAGATCCAGGTTCCGTCTGCCGTCCGGCATCCGATCCGACGTCCCTAATTCCTGATGGCTTGAGTGCGAATCATGTTGGTACTCCTCGCTGTTGGTCTTGCCCATGATCTGGTGCGCCCGCTTGGAACCGGCGCTTCGAATCGTCCGCCCCGGGCGCGGGGACGCAACCACGTCGTCATCATGGTCCAGATGTCTATTGATCTACCGAATCAAAGAAACCATCCAAAATATAGGCCGCACTTCATGAAAACTAGCCGCCCGATTTTGCACACAGTGCACGAGCTTTTTGGCTCGTGCGCACTCTAGGATCATGACGGTCTCATTCGCGAACGGTTGGTTCTCGAGTGGTTGCCTTGAGCCATCCCACTAGCAACCCGGATCGACGCGCAAGCCCTGGGACGCAATGAAATTCCCGAAACTGAAGAAGCCCCACATGTCCAATCGGTCGTACTCCAGCCGGTGCGTAGCGCAGGACATCGACGACTGAAGGGACTCAGATGAAACTGCTGTTTCGCACGTCGGCGGCGATGACCGCCGTCTTGACGGTCATCGCGCTGGCCGGGTGCGGGACGACGAAGTCGTCGGTGGCTTCGCCTCCACCGCTGAGCAACTTCAAGGAGGTCGTGTTCTTTGGCGACAGCCTCACCGATGCGGGCACGTACGGGTTTCGTTTCACCACCATGCCGGGGAAGACGTGGGCCCAACACGTAGCCGAACGCCTCGGCCAATCGACCGACCCGAACGAACACGTCGCCAGCTACGGCGACGTCTATCAGGGCAAGCCCGGTCTCAGTGGCCCCGGTGGGCTGAACTACGCAGAGGGCGGCGCCCGAGCGAACAGCCCGTACTCGACGGTGTCGCAGGATCCGGAGGGCACACCAATCTCTACCGCAGTACAGCTCCAACGCTTCGAGAAACAGCATGGCCGGTTCGCGCCAGAGCAACTCGTGACGCTCTGGGTTGGGACCAACGACGTGGCGTACAGCTACGACCCGACGAAGAACCCGACGCTGGCTCAGACGTTGCGCGACAACCGAAGTCCTTCGCCGGAAGTGATGGCCGGTGAGCGGACGCGGGTGCAACAGGCCGCCGAAGACGAGGGGCACACCGCGTCGGCGATGCTGGCGAACGGCGCCCGGCACCTGGTGGTGTTCAAGCTCTTCGATCTTGGGGTTCTGCCCTGGTTCGAGTCCGACGCCGCACGCAGTTATGTTCACGAGTTGACTGACGTGTACAACACCCGACTGATGGCCACGCTGCCGCAGGACCCGCAAGTCCAGGTCCTCGACACCGGAGCGTTCGTCGAGGATCTACTGCGGAATGCCGCCGCCTACGGTTTCACCCACGGGGCCAACGAGGACGCCTGCACCCAACCCGGGCAAGACTTCTGCGATCCTGACGCATGGAAGGCGCCCGATGCCGATCGGAGCTACGTGTTCACCGCAGGCGAGCATTTCACGACCCATGCGCACGAACTGCTGGCCGATTTCGTAACGAAGCAAATCAGCGAACACGGCGGACAATAGCCCGACGAAACTGCGGTAGAAGCTAAGCCTTCAGTACCTGCGTGCCGCCGGCGAGTTCGTCGTGCTTGCCCTGCTTGGTCGGACTGCCGGTGATGGTCACCGCGATCACCACGATCGCGATGAAGGCGAGCAGGCCGCCGACGAACGGGACGATCGGTAGCAGCGTGAACGCGTTGCGAATCGCGGATTGGCTCAGGTCGGGCTTCGGCGCGCCGGCCGGCCCGTGCACGGACAGGCCGAGCAGCTTCTTGCCGATCGTCCAGCCCTGAGTCGTCTCGAGCGCGACGAAGTAGACGAACATCAGCAGTCCGGTGAAGATACCCGTCACCAGGATGTGCGACTGCATGTGCAACGCGAAGAGAAGCACGGACGCGACGATGCCGACGACGATGCCGTCGATCAACCGCGCGAAGAACCTGACGACGAGGCCGCCGGGTTTGGCGAACGACGGACTGGGACCCCCGTAGGGGCCGGATTGCGGATCGAATTCACCAGATGTCATGCGGCCAACCTACGCTGGCCGCATGGCCGGTGACGGGACTCCGCCGCGCGAGCTGGCGGCCGACCTCTACCGGGTAGTCGCCGTCGTGGTCGTCGTGATCGGGCACTGGCTCGTCTCGGCGGTGACGTTCCGCGACGGCCAGTTCGGCAACGACTACCCGTTGGCCACGATGCCGTGGACGCAGTGGCTGACCCTGGTGTTCCAGGTCGTGCCCGTGTTCTTTCTGGTGGGCGGGTACGCCAGCGCCGCATCGTGGGAGCACCGGCGCGACGTGGCCGGTGGACGTGGATCCGCGGACTGGATCCGGCATCGGCTTGGCACGATTCTCGGACCGACGACGGCGTACGCGGTGCTGGTGCTCGCCACGGTCGCGGTGCTGACGTGGGTCGGGGTCGAGCGCTCGGCGCTGTGGTTCGGCGGGTGGGCGCTCGCCTACCACCTGTGGTTCATTCCCGCCTATCTCATCGTCGTGGCGCTGACACCGGTGGCGGTCGCGGCTCATCGGCGGTGGGGGCTGATGGTGCCCGCGATCCTGGCCCTTGCCGTCGCCGCCGTCGACGTCGCGGCGCGAATCGGACACGTACCCGGAGTCGGCGCGGCGAACTACGTGCTCTGCTGGGCCGCGGTCTATCAGATCGGCATCTGTTGGCGCGGTGGGGCATTGCGGGGCGCCCGCCCGCTCCTGATTGCCGCCCCGGCGGCGATCGTAGTGGCGGTGTTGGTTGGGCTGCGGTGCTATCCCGTCGGCATGATCGGGGCGCCGGGGGCACAGGAACAGAACAACTTTCCGCCCACCTTCGCGTTGCTCGCGTTCGCCACTGCGCAAGCCGGGCTGCTGGTCGCGGCGGCGCCAAGGGTGACGCGCTGGCTGCGGCACTCGCGCGTGCGGCGGCCGCTGGCCGCGGCGAACAAAAACGTCATGGCGCTCTACCTCTGGCAGATGGTCCCCGTCGTGGCCGTCGCACTCGTCGGCTATCCGACCGGCCTGCTGCCCCAACCCGAGCTGGGAACGGGGGCGTGGTGGTTGTTCCGGTTGGCGTGGCTGGTGATCTTGTCGGGGGTGACCGCGGCAGAACTCGCGCTGCTGTGGTTGGCCCGCGCGGTGTTCAACCGCGCTTTGCCGACGATCGGCATTGCGCTGCCCGCCTGGAGCGCGCCGCCCCTGCTCGCGGCGGGCGTGGTCATGGCGACGTACTCGCTGTCGGGATTCGCCGTCGAAGGGTTCGCCCCGCACGGCGACTTCCCGACCGTGTACGCCCTGTTCTACGTGGCGGCGGTCGCGCTGATCTGCATCAGTCCCAATTCGACCCGGACCGAATCAAGCTAGCGTCCTGAGTCAATAGTTCTGCGGTAGTTGGTTGCCGATACCGGCCAGGAAGTGATCGCGTCGTTGGGTTCTTCACCACGCCGAACGTGAGCGCACTGCGAAAACTTGCCGGCATTCTCGCAGTGGCGTCACGTTGGCGGGCCGTCAAAGCTGCGCCGGTGTCCTGTACCCGAGTCAACCTAGCGGCGACGCCGCTTCACCTCGGCGCGCGCCGTGTCGGCGAGTTCGGTGCCGCGCTCGCGCGCCAGGCTGGCGATTTCGGGGGCGCGTTCGCGCGCCACGTCGGCGAGTTCGGTGCCGCGCTCACGGGCCAGGCTGGCGATTTCGGGGCCGCGTTCGCGCGCCACGTCGGCGAACTCGCTTCCCCGTTCGCGCGCCACGTCGGCGAACTCGCTTCCCCGTTCGCGCGCCACGTCGGCGAACTCGCTTCCCCGTTCGCGCGCCACGTCGGCCAACTCACTTCCCCGTTCGAGCGCGAGATGTGCGAATTCACGGCCCCGTTCGGCACCGACGGCGAGTCCATGACTGACCTTGTCGGCCAGCGCGCTGTCGGCGAGGCCACCGGCGGACGCGGCGCCGACGGGCAGGGCCGAGGCGACGGCGTCGGACACCTTGCGGGCCGCGCGCCGTCCTCGCCAACCCAGTGACGGCTTGCCCTCGGTGTCGACGGCCGCGATGATCAGGCCGCCGATCAGGCTGATGTCGGCCACGAACGCCCGGCGCTCGTCGGCCTTGCGACCGGGATCGGATTCGGTCCAGAATGCATGCCCACCAAGGCTTCCCGGGACCACGCTCAACGCGAGCGCGGCCGACGCGAAGCGGGGCAGGCGGCCCGTCGCAAGCAGCAGGCCCGCACCGATCTGCACGGCTCCGTTGACGCGCGCCACGGTCTCCGCGTTCGTCGGGACGTTCGCGCCCACGGGATCAGGCAACTTGCTTAGACGGTCCAACGTGGGCCTGGCCGCGTCGGCGGCCGGCTTGGGACTGCGCAACGCCTCGACGCCGCGCCCAATGAAGGTTGCAGCCAACATCGGACGTGCCATTCGTCTGATCAACATGGTCGGAGAGTTCCCCGGCCAACCCGATCCAAACCCTCAGCTCATGGCATATCGGAGCAGCGTGATGCCCGATCGGAACGACTTTGCCGGCTCCACCAACCGCAGCCGCGGCACCACTACGCCGTCGGGAAACAACCGGCGGCCGCGACCCTGGATCGCGGGATACACAAACAGCCGGTATTCGTCGACGAGGCCCGCCGCGATCAGCGGGTGCGCCAGCCGGATGCTGCCGGTCAGGACGATGTCCTTGCCCGGCGCGGTCTTGAGCGCCTCGACCTCTTCCACCGGATCACCGGCCAACACAGTCGAATTCCGCCAGCCGGGATCACCCATCGTCGAGGACACCACGTACTTCGCCACCTCGTTGAGGTAGGCGGTCACACCCGTGGCGTCGTCGGACTGTTGCGGCCAATATTCGCGGAAGTCCTCGAAGGTCCGGCGTCCGACCAGCAGCGCGTCGGCCTGCGCATCCTGCCGGTGTGACTCCGCGAGGAGATCGTCGTCCTGACTCTGCGGGTCGAACCAGTCGTCGAGCATCTCGATGGAGCCGTCGACCGTGATGTTCTGCGTGATGACCAGGCGTCGCATGTCTTACCTCCGTTGTGGTCTCCCATGTCGACTCGACGGCGGCGCGAACCTCATCGCTCAGTGCGCGTCGCGTCCCGCCAGCAGTAGCTGACTCAGCCGGGTGGTGGTGGCCACGCCGTCGTCGTAGCCGCCGTCGCCGCCGAGGGAGTTCATCACCGCGAGCGTGTACCGCTGGCCGGGTCCCGCGAAGCCGACCGAGTTCACCACCCAGCCGCCCTGTTCGAGCGACCAGCCGTCCTTGTTGCCTGGCGTCATCGACGGGCCCGCGCCCCACACGCCCCACTGCTGATTCGGTGCGACGTTCTGCAGCTCGTACACGATGGCCGCCGTCTCGGCCGGCGGGAGCTGGGTCAGCATGTAGTTGATGAGCCGGTCGAGGTCGTTGGCCGTCGACTTCTGGAATCCCCAGTACGGGTAGATGCTGCTGAACCCGCGTTGGGGTTGCAGATCGGTCATGCCGTACCGCGGAAAGGCGGCGTTGTAGGCCTGGTGGTCGGTGCCGCCGTAGCGCGACCACAGGGTGTCGGCGGCATCGTCGTCCGACGAGTGCATCATCGCGGCCATCAGGTTCCGGTCGGATTCGGTCAGCGAGATCGAGCCCGTACGCTGGCGGGTGAGCAGGTCGACGACCATGGCCAGCTTGATGGTCGACGCGGTCCAAATGAGGTCGCCCGCATGCGAATTGCGGTATATCGCACCGGTTTTGCGATCACGCAGTACGTAGCCGACGGAGCCGGGACGACTCGCCAGGTAGGCGTCCGCGGCGGTGATGCGGGTCTGCAGGTCGCAATCCGACGCGGTCGGACCGGGCGCGCACTCCGCCGCCGCGGTCGGCATCGGTGCCGCGGCGGCGCACGATCACGACGATCAGCGTGGCGACGACGAGAGACCATCTCACCGCACCAGCTTCGCACTACGCTGGACGTCTCCAGACACCGAAGGAGGTCGGCGTGACGCTCGTCGCGGGAATCGATTCGTCCACCCAGTCCTGCAAGGTCGTGGTGTGCGACGCCGAGACCGGCGAGACGGTGCGCTCGGGATCGGCGCCGCATCCCGGCGGCACCGAGGTCGACCCCGAGGTGGTGGACTCGGCGCTGCGGACCGCAATCGACGCCGCGGGTGGACTCGACGACGTGGCGCGCCATCTCGGTCGGCGCCCAGCAGCACGGCATGATCTGCCTCGACGCCGGCGGGCTCGGTGGTGCGCGACGCCCTGCTGTGGAACGACACGCGCTCCGCACCGCGCCGCGGCCGACCTCGTCGACGAGCTCGGCGGCCCAGGGGAGTGGGCCAAGCGGATCGGCGTGGTGCCGGTCGCGTCGATCACCGCAACCAAGCTGCGCTGGCTCGCCGACGCCGAGCCCGTCGAATGCCGATGCGACGGCGGCGGTGTGCCTGCCGCACGACTGGCTGACCTGGCGTCTTGCCGGGCACCGGCGACATCGCGGACCTGCGCACCGACCGCAGCGACGCCAGCGGCACCGGCTACTTCGACGCCGATGGCGGCGGCTACCAACCGGATCTGCTCATGCTGGCGTTGCGCGGCAGGCAACCCACAGCTGCCGACGGTGCTCGGCCCGAACGAGGCGGCGGGCCAGACCGCCGCCGGTGCGGTGCTTGGCCCCGGTGCGGGTGACAACGCCGCCGCGGCGCTGGGCATCGGCGCGGGGCCGGGGGACTGCGTCGTGTCGCTGGGCACCTCGGGCGTGGTCAGCGCGGTGGGTGACGCCGCACCGCACGACGCGTCGGGGTTGGTCGCGGGTTTCGCCGACGCGACTGGGCGTCAGCTGCCGCTGGTCTGCACGCTCAACGGCGCGCCGGTGCTGGCCGCGGTGGCCACGATGCTCGGGGTGGACTTCGACGAACTCGACCGGCTCGCGCTGTCGGCGCCCGCCGGCGCCGAAGGGCTGACGCTGGTGCCCTTCTTCGAGGGGGAGCGCTCGCCCAACCTGCCCGACGCCGCCGGTGCGCTGCACGGCGTGACGACGCGAAACCTGCTGCCCGCCAACGTCGCCCGGGCCGGCGTGGAAGGTCTGCTGAGCTCGATGGCCTACTGCATGGACCGGATCGCCGAACAGGGCGTGGACGTCGAGCGCGTCATCCTGGTGGGCGGGGGCGCGCGGTCGGAGGCGGTGCGACGCATCGCTCCCGCCGATCCTCGGCGTGCCGGTGCACGTGCCGACGCCCGCGGAGTACGTCGCGCTGGGTGCCGCGCGGCAGGCGGCATGGACGCTGTCCGGCTCCGATGCCCCGCCGTCGTGGTCGCTCGGGGTGACGGACCGCTACACCGCCGAACCAACCCCCGAGGTGGTCGAGCGGTACCGCGCCGCGCAGGCGCTGACGCTGGGGCAGTGAACGCCAGGCGTCGGTGTGACGAACTTCGCGTACGGAACGTGACGTAGATCATTGCGCGATTCAATTTAGTTAGGCAATGCTCACCTCGCCCGTACCAAAATGAACGCCGGGAGTGCCGAGTTGGCCGACCTTGACTTTGCCTATGACTTGACGCTCGACGAGGCGCGTCGGCGCACCGCGGTGCTGGAAGCGATCGGCGACGACTGGGACCCCGTCGCGGTCCTCGCCGAGGAGGAAAAGGCGTACGACATGCTGTACGCCGACCTCGACGAGCGAGCAGCAGCGCATCTACGACGAACTGGTCGCCGCCGGCGTGCTGCCCGATCGATCGGCCAGCCGTGTTGCCGATTGACCCGACCGCCGACCGGTCGCGACGTGCCTGGCTGCAATGCCCCAGCTGCCACTGGCACCGCGGATGCGACGACTGCGCCGGCGGCCGCAACTGCGCCACGCACTGGCAGTACCTCCTGAGCAACCAGGGCATGGTGGTGCACCTGCAGTGCCCGCACTGCGGCACACCTGTGGACGGTCGACACCCGCAAGCGCGAGCAGCGGCGCACCGACGCCGCCTGAGTTCACTCACCCGCGGCTGGGCGGGGCCAAAGCGGTATGGGTAGCGGCCCCGGCGGGGGACGCAGCCGGTCGAGCACCGCGCGCAGCGGCGGCCACGTCGAGCGACCCGTCCGCGTGACCGCGTAGCTGGTCAGGATCACCGGCGGGTCCGTCAGTGGAAGGACCTTGACGCCGCTGCCGGTGGGCCGGCTCATGGGCAGCAGCCCCACTCCGAAACCCGCCACGATCAGATCCTCGACGAGTTCCAGGCTGTCGATCTGGTGGGCGATGCGGGGGCCGAAGCCGCCGAGCGCACCCAGGGTGAGGACGGCGTCCTCGTCAGCGGTGTTGCGGGAGTTCACGATCCACGTGCGGTCGGCGTATGCGGACACCTCGGAGCGCGCGTCGGGTTCGTCGACGCGCACGCCGAGTCCCCAGGGCACCGACCACAACGGCACCACTTCCAGGAGCGGTCCCGGTGCCGCCGGAGCGAGGTTGTAGTCGTAGGTCAGGGCGAGGTCGAGGTCGTCGTCGGTCAGCAGGGCGAACGCTTCGATGGGCTCGTATTCGCTGATGGCCACGTTGATGCCGGGGTGGCGGTGGGCAAGGTCGGCGAGGATCGGCAGCAGCGACACCCGGACGCCGGTGGCGAATCCGCCCGACGCGCAGCGTGCCCACGGGCTCGGCGTCGGGGTCGAGGTCGAGGCGCGCGGCGTCGACGGCGGCGAGGATGGCCACCGCATGGTCGGCGAGCCGGCGCCCGGCCGGGGTGAGTCGCACGCGGCGCCCCTCCGGCTCGATCAGTTGGGCGCCGGTGTCCCTGGCCAGTGCCGCGATCTGCTGTGACACCGTCGACGTGGTCAGGTTGAACGCCTCGCCGACCGCCCGCATCGACCCCATCTGCGACAGGGCGAGCAGGAGTTGGAGCCGCCGGGTGTCCACCCGGGCATTGTCCGCCTTGGCTAAACAGTTGCAATGCAAAACGCAACTGTGACGAACAATTGCCTGGCTCGAGGCCGTGGCCATACCGATGAGCTGGGCCGTCTCGCGGTTGCTGCTTTGGTCCAGCGTCGCGGCCCGGATCGGCGTGCCGGTTAGCCCAGAAGCGCCTGGGCGCGCGCCACTTCCGGCAATACGCTGTCGGCGGGGAGACGTGCCGCCGCGTCGGCGAGAACGGCGCGGGCGGGCTGCCCGCGCAACTCGAAATCGTCTAGGGCTGCGCGTAATTCGAATAGGGGCGCGCCTTGGCGGCGGGCCAGCTCGATGGCGGCGGCGACGTCGGCTGCGCGGGCGTCGGGGTCGCTGTGGGTGCGGGCTCGCGCCAGCAACAATCCAACGTCGTAGAAGTGCATCCCGGTGTCCCGGGCTATCTGCAAGGCGGCATCGGCGCGGGCGCGGGCCTCGTCGGGGCGACCCGCCGCGGTCAGCAATCGCGCCAGCAGGCAGTCGTATTGCGTCTGGTACGCGTAAAGCCCAACGGAGCGCCAGAGCTCGACGAACCCGGTCAAGGTGGAGATTTGCGTCTCCAATGCCGTCGGATCGGGGTCCGCGCCCGACAGCAAGACTTCGGAGTCAACCGCGCATTGTTCGGTGAGGCCGAACATCTGCCAGAAATCAAACCCATACCTTTCGGCCAGTTCAAGAAGGTTCGCGACAAGCTCCCCGGCACGGTCGAACTGGCCTGCCTCTCGCTGCGCATCACCCTGCAAATCGATCGAATACACGTGGTTGTACGGCCCCTGAGGGAACCCGAGCTGATCGGCCCGCCGCGCAGCTTTGCCGAACTGGGCTTCGGCACCCGGGAGATCACCGCGGAACACGCAGTCCAACCCCAGGTGCTCGTACGCCAACGCGATGTGGTCGTCGGGGATGAACCACAATTCCTCGATGTGGTGTTCATCGTCTTCGGACAGGCCCGCGATGGCTTGCTCGAAATGGCCGCGGGCGATCGCGAATTCGCCTCGCTGGAATGCCACCATCCCCAGCCCGCTTTCGACGGCGGGGCGAAACCATTGCCGCTCCTGATCGGCGCCCATCAGCAGTAGCTGCAGCAGCTGGTCTGCCCGTTCCAAGTCGGCGCGCGGAAGGTAATAGCTGCACAGCGCCAGCAATGTCGCGAACAGCTGGTCATCGCGTAGGTCGGTGCCGGCCAGCTCCAGGCATCGCTCGAAATCGGCCACAACAGATGGGCTTTGATACCCCTCGACGGCCGCGGCGAGGAACCCACGCTCCAGTCGCGGACCGATCTCGCGCCGGTCACGGCCATGATCGGGCGCAGCGCCCTCGAGTTGGGTGATGGCGCGCGTGAGGTAGGTGCGCGCCTCGTCGAGGGCGCCGCGGCGCCGGGCATCGGCGGACGCTTGCTGATAGGCGGAGGCGGCATCCGTATTGCGTTCGGCGTTCTCATAGTGCGCGGCGACCAACCTCCAATCGGGGTCTCCGGCGGCGCCCTCGACCAGCGCGTCAGCGACTCGGCCATGCAACTCGCGCCGCAGAGTCGGGGGGGCCAGTTCGATGGCCACTTCTCGCAGCAGTTCGTGGCGGAACCGCCAACTGTCGCTGCCCCACGGCTCGAGCACCGAAGCGTCTTCAAGCTCATCGACGACGTCGTCTACATCGTCTTCATCCAAGCCCGCCACCGCCATCAGCAGACCCCGCTCGACATGGCGTCCGATGACGGCGGCTGCCTCCACTACCGGCACCACATTCGGGGATGCGAGCAGCCGTGCGAACAACGGCTCATAGAGCGGGTCGGGTACCGTCGGCGTGTTCTCGGTCTCTGACAGATGTAGCCCACTGACGACTTGTTCGATGTAGAACGGCATTCCGTCGCACCGGGCGCGCACCGAAACGCACTCGTCGGCGGTCACCGTCGGGTCCAGAGCGACGATGAGCTCGTCGGTCTGCTCGTCGCTCAACGGTCCCAGGTCGAATACCTTGATCGGCCACTCGCCGGACAACCAGTTGCCGTCACGCCCGGTCAGCACGGCAAGGAGGCGACCTCCGGTGGCGCCGAGCAGCGCGCTGAGCACCTCGACGGTGGCTGGGTCGAACCAGTGAATATCTTCCGCGACCACCAAGCCTGGAGCATCGCCCAGGCACGCCAGCAGGTAGCGCTGGATCGCCCCGGCGATGAACTCCTGCAGCTTGCGGCCTTCCGCAGGCACTGGGTCATAGCCGTGCTCGGGGGCGATGCCAACCACCGGCGCAAGCAGTGGCACCTCGGCCGATGGATCCAACCCATGGGCGGAGAGCTCAGTGTGGAGGAGCCGCAGGCGCTGCCCGGGGTCCATATACCGGCTGAAATGACAGTGGCGCTCGAGAAACATGCGGACGGGATGCAGGCCGGCGTCGGGTTGAAGCGGCGAGCCCACCAACTCCACCACACCACCGCCATCGCGCTCCACCATCTCGATGGCGGCCGCCGCCAACCGGCTCTTCCCGATCCCCGCTTCGCCGCGAAACACCACCCCGGGGGTTGTCAACGTGCCGGATTGGGCTCGCGCCCAACTCTTTTGCAGCCGGGCCAGTTCGCGGTCCCGGCCCACCACCGGACCACGGGCCCGCGATGCCTCGGCGCTCTCATCAATCACCCGGAAGTGGTTGATCAACCCCTCCACGCCCTTCACCGGCGCTGCGGGTAGGGCTTCGGTTTCGAACGCGTGACGGATCAGTGGCTCGACCGCGTCGGAGACCACCACCGCATTCGCTGGCGCCAGACTCGACACCCGTGCGGCGAGATTGGCGGCCAACCCGTACACGTCATCTTGAGCGGTGTCCAGATACACGAGGCCGCGGTGCACCCCCACCCGGACGTTGATCTCAGCGCCGAAGCGGCGGTTGGCCTGTTCACTGAGTCGAGCCACGTCCCGAGTGATCTCCAGCCCGGCGTGCACCGCTCGAAGGACGTCGTTCTCATGGGCCTTGGGGTGACCGAACACAATCAGAAGCCCGTCGCCCTGTTTCGACCCGACGAAAGCCTCGTATCGATTGGCAATCCGCAGCACCTGCTCGCGGTAGCGTCCCACCAACAATCGGTAGGTTTCCGGCTCGAGCTTGGTGGACAACACCGTCGAATCCACCAGATCGGCGAACAGAATCGTCAACCGCCGAATCTCACCGGCGTCGGTCGGGGCGGCGAGCAGATCTTCCGCGTCGGAGTTCGCGTAGTCGACGGCCAACACCTGCCCGGCCAGCGCCGTCGCGGCCGCACGATCGCCCCGGTTGATCGCCGAAACCGCCCGATCGAGCAGATCGTCGATCGGCACGCTCGTTGACTCGGTCATGGGTCCATTGTTGCTGTGAACAGCCTGTGAGGAATCAGGGCTTTCCCTAGATCTGTGTCCCGTGTTGCTCTCTCAGGATCGTGTGACGGCGGCGCGGACCTGTTCGCCTGGGATTTGCAACAGCACGGTGCCGGGCGCGGCCGTGGCCGTTGCGGCTCGCGTGGCCGCTGGCCGCAACGCGGTGCCCTCGCCGAAGAGCATGCCGGGGCCGAAGGTGCGGAAGGATTCGCCGGCCTGGTCGAAATCGACCCGGCCCTCGACGATGAAGTAGGCGTCGCCGGCGGGGTCGTTCTCGCGGAACACGACGGTGGCAGCGTCGTACCGGGCGGTCGTGGCAGACGCCTCGAGGTCGCGCACCGTGTCGCGGTCCAGGTAGGCGAACAAGGGGACCCGTGCGAGGGGGTCGTCACGATCGTTCGCACCGACCGGCATGATGGACTGCCTTTCGGTCGACGCCGCTGTGATGACGTGACCGGTCCCGGCGAACCCTGTCAGTACCGCGAGGAAGACACGACCCGGCAACACCCACAGCCGGCAATCTGTCGCAGCTCGCACGGTGGCGGTGCGGGTGGTGTCGGCGAGCAGCGCGAGCTCGCCGAAGAAGTCGCCTGCGCCGAGCGACCGAACCTGGCGGCTGTCGACGAACACCTCGAGCGTGCCCGCCTCGACGACATAGAAGGAGTCGCCGTACTCGCCTTGGTAGGTGACGACGTCGCCGGCCGCGACGTCCAGGGTGTCTAGCTGCGCCGAGATCCGATCGCGAAGAACGTTCGGCAGCGGCGCGAACAACCGGATGCCGTCGAGGGCACCGATGCGTTCCCGCGTCTGGGCGACCTTGGCGTCAGCTCGGAGCACCGCCCACGCCAGCGCGACCGTGGTTGCCGCGGCGATCGCGGCGAGGGCGAACAGGCAGGTACGCAGCGACCAGCCGTCGATCATCGTCGTGGTGGCCCACACGCCCGCGGCGATCGCGAAGTAGCTGAGGCCCTCGAGCGTGCCGAGCACGCGGCCGCCCGCCGACGACGGAACCAGAGTCTGCACCTGCACCTGACTTGCCGTCTCGACCAGCAGGCCGCCCGCCCCCAGTGCGATGGTTGCCGGCATCACGACGACGGCGATCGGCAGCGCGCCGATCAGTGCGAGCGCGATCCCCATCGTGACGCCTGCGCCGAGGAACCACGGCCCGAGGCGTCGCTGGCCGATCATGCCGAGCAGGACGCCGGCGATCAACCCGCCTCCGGCAATGCACGCCATCAGCACGCCGGTTCCGGCCTCGCCCCACCCGAGCTCGTCGATCGCGAGGGGCACGACGAACACATCGCTGGCCCCCGAGACGGCGAAGGCCAACGCGGTCAATAGCGCGACCGGGCGCACATCTCGTCCGGCGACGTCTCGTACGCCCCGGGTGGCTTCGGAGAGCGCGTGCCGCAGGCCGGTTGACGGGGTCAGCTCGACGACGCCGGTGGCGTCCACCCGCACTCTGACCGTCGCGACGAGGGAGAGCAGCGCCATCGCCGCCGCGGTCGCAAACGCGGTCGCCGGCGTCGTGCCCGCCAGGATGAACCCGCCGGAGAGCGGCCCGACGAGGACGCCGATGTTGTCCGCGAAGCTCAGCGCGGCGTGGGCCCGGACGAGGTCCTCGGGACGCCGCGTCACCGACGGCAGCAGTGCCGCGGTCGTCGGCCGGACGAAGAGGGAGGCGACCCCCTCCGCGACGGCGACCCCGACGAGGACGCCCACCGACGGGAAGAACGCCGCCGAGACGACCGCGGCGATCAGCGAGACGAAGCGCAGCGCGAGCATCGCCGCGAGCACGCGTTCCCGGGGAAACCGGTCGATCACGTAGCCCATTGCGGGGGACAGAAACGCGGGGGGAAACACCGCCGCGACGGCGATCGCACCCACGGCGTCCACGCCGGAGAGCGTGAACGCGTACACCGTGGCGACCGTGTACCACATCCATTCCGCGATGGACGCGAACAGGCGTCCCGTGACGAGCGAACGCAATTCAGCGCTCCGCCACACGGATTGGAGGGAGGTGCCGTCTTCGGCCATCGATGGCGTTCCCATGTGTGTGTTACGACTCGGGCAGGCGCAGGCGTACCGCAACGTCGATGCGGTCACTCAGACCGGGCAGGGCCGCAACGGTGGGGTAGACGTCGTGCGGAACGACGAGAAGCCGAAGCGGGGCGGTCGCGACGACGTCGGCGAGGCGGGGGTACCCGAAGCCGCCGCCCCAGTCCTGGGCGGCGAGCTCTCCGAAGAAGTCGCCGGGATCAAGTTGGCGCACGATCCGCCCGTCGACGAATACGTCCACCGTCCCGTCGATGATGACGTAGAAGTCACGGCCGGTATCCCACCGGCGCACGACGTGCTCTCCGGGTTCGGCGTGCTTTTCGTAACAGGCGCTCGCGAGGAACTCGAGCGCTGATTCGTTCGCGCCGGCGAAGGCCTCGAGGGTGGCGAGCTCGGCGAGATCGGGATGCGGATACCCACTCCACGTGAGGGTCGGCGACGCCGTGCGGTCGAGGACCGGATGCGCCCGAATCTGTTCCTGCACTTCCTCGTCGGCGGGCACGGGGACATCGTGGGCCTCCAACCAGCTGAGAACGCCGAGGACATCGCGGGGACCGGAGGTGTGGTTGAGCACGCAGAGGCGGATCGCATAGCGACCCTGCAACCGGGTGGACGAGACCAGACCGTATCCCGATTCGTCGAGGGCGTGCACGAGCGCGGCGTTCATCGCGTCGAGGCGGGCTTCGTCGTCGACGCCGGGGAAGCGCCGTCGGAAGCAGACGATGCCGAGGTGCGCAGGCAGGAGGAGCTCCAGGTGGTCGCTCGCCTCGATGTGATGCTGCGCCGCCAGCGCGAGGTCGAGTGTGCGGTCGATCGTGGCGCGGAATGCGTCGAGGCCGAAGTACCGGATCGAGGTCCAGATCTTGAACGCGCGGCCCATCCGGCTGAGCTGCATGCCGGAATCCGCGAAGTTCACCTCGCCGGCGGCGGCCATGTTGTCCTTCAGATAGTCCGGAGTCATCTCGAACGCACGACGCAACCGCGCACCATCGCGGACGAGCACGGCACCGCACTCGAACGGCTGGTAAAGCCATTTGTGCGGGTCGAGCGTCACGGAGTCGGCGCGCTCGATGCCGGCCAGGGCCGAGCGCCCGCGTTCGGTGAGCGCAGCGAAACCGCCGTACGCGGCGTCAACGTGCATCCAGATCCCGTGCTTGGCACAGATGTCGGCAATCGCGGCGAGCGGGTCGACGCTGCCGCTATTGGTCGCCCCGGCAGCGGCCGATACGAAGATGGGACGGCGGCCGAGCGCAACATCTGCCTCGATCGCACCGACGAGCGCGTCGGCGCGCATGGCGAAGTCGTTGTCGACGGGGATCACGCGCAGCTGGTCCGGACGGAAGCCGAGGATTCGCCCGGCCCGCGCGAGCGACGAGTGCGCCTGGTCGGACACGTACGCGACGATGTCGTCGGTCATCGCCCCGACGGCGTGCTCGCGGGCGGCTGCCAGCGCCGTCATGTTTGCCGCCGAGCCCCCGCTGACCAGAACGCCTGCGGTCGATTCGGGTAAACCCAGCCAGTCCGCGAACCACCGCAGCACCACCAACTCGATCTGGCTCGGCCCGGCCGATTCCATCCACGCGCCGCAGTAGACGTTGACAGCGGCGGCGAGGAAATCGCCGAGCGCCGAGGGCCACGTGGCGTTGGACGGGATGAACGCGAAGTAGCGGGGGTGCTCGCTACGCGATATGAACGGCAGCACGTCGTCGCGCAGTCGGCGAAGGATGGTGTCGAAGTCCTCGGGCCCGTCGGGCGGGGCCGCCGGGATGCGCTCGGCCATCTCGCGCGGGGTGGCCCTGACGAGCGCTGGCGGATCGGGCGCGGTCAGGTGATCGACCAGGAAATCGACCATCGCGTACCCATGGCGGCGCATTGTGTCGGCGTCGACTGCCAAGGGGTCGTGATCCATGTCCATCGGTCGCAGCGTAGCGTCGGAAGGGCTTTGGGGGCCGTGTCTTGCAAAGGTTTCGAGTTGCCCGTAACGGCGAAACCGTAGTCACGGCTATCGACCGGTTCGGTCGCTTTGTCGCCGAGGTCACCCGTACCACCACAGAAGTCGACTGTGCGCCGAAACCCGTTGCGCGCCTTACGTAAGGCAGGTCGAACACGTTGGGCTTGTCGGCCTCTTGGAGCGAGTCCGTCAACTGGCGGTGACGGCCTCATCGTCCAATCGCGTGAACTGATGATCCCGATACAACTCGACGCAGGACGCCCGTCGAATCTTTCCACTGGTGGTGATCGGGATCGAGCCGCGCTCGACTAGGACGAGGTCCGCCGCGGTGAGCCCGTGTGCTTGCGAGATGGCTGAGGTGATTTGGCGCTTGAGGATGCCGAGTTTGTCGATCTTCACGTCATCGGCTTCCGCGCGGGTCCTGACCTCGACGATCGCGACGAGCTGTTCGGCGCGATCTTGCTCGACCGCGATCGCCGCGACCCGGCCACCGGTGATCTCCGCGACGGTGGCTTCGATGTCGTCGGGATAGTGGTTGCGTCCCCGGACGATCAGCAGATCCTTGATTCGCCCGACGATGAAGAGCTCGCCTTCGGAGATGAATCCGAGGTCGCCGGTCCGCAACCACGGCCCGTGAGGGGTCCCCGCCGTGGGGGTCAGGATGTTGGCTTGGAACGTGTAGTTGGTTTGCTCGACTTTTTGCCAGTACCCCAGGCAGTTGTTGTCGCCGTGAAGCCAGATCTCACCGATCGTGTCAGCTGGACTCTCCGACGTCGTCTCGGGATCGACGATCCGCAGCACCGGTGATTCCAGGTTGCCGTAGCTGACCAGTGCTGTGCCGGTTCCGTCTTCGCATCGCGTCGCCTGGCCGGTTGACAATTTGTCGGGGTCGAAGCTGACCAGGTGCGGCCCCTGGCCGGGCTCGCGGCCTGCGACGAACAAGGTGGCCTCGGCGAGTCCGTACACCGGGCGTAACGCCCGCTTGTGGAGGTTGAAACGAGCGAACCGCTGAGCGAAGCGTTTCAGGGTGGCCACGTGGACCCGTTCGCTGCCGCTGAGCACGTTGAGCACGTCGCCGAGGTCGAGGCCGGCCATGTCATCGTCGGACGTGCGTGCCGCCGCCAAGTCGAACGCGAAGTTCGGTGCTGCGGTCAGTGCGCGAGGACTGCCGGCCAGCAGTTGCATCCACCGAGCCGGTCGGGCCAGGAATGACATCGGGCTGGTGAACACCGAATGCCATCCCCCGAGAATGGGTCCGCACACGCCCAGGATGAGGCCCATGTCGTGATAAAACGGCAGCCATGACACGGCGGTGGTGCCAGGTGGGGAGACCTTGCCGTAGTCGGGGAACAGCCCAGCCGTTATCTGCTTGAAGTTGCTTGTCAGGTTCGTGTTCGACACCATCACGCCAGCGGGTGTGCGCGTTGATCCGGAGGTGTATTGCAGGTAGGCCGTTTCGGGCGGGGTGTCACGGTTGACGATCAATCGTCGCCGGGTATCCAGATCGAGTGAATCAACGGTGAGGACCGTCGGCGCGGAATGGTCCTCGCCCTGCGGTACCGCGTATGGGGCGACCAGGGCTTCTAGCGACGACGTGGTGAGAATGACCGAGGGCGATGCGTCGCGCAGTACCGCAGTGACGCGTTGGTCGTGGATGCCGGCCATTGGCACCGAGAGCGGCACCGCGATCAGACCCGCGTGCATCGATCCGAGAAATGCGACGACGTAGTCGAGGCCCTGAGGCGCCAGCACGACAGACCGGTCACCGCTCTTCGACCCGTGCAACCGGAGTTCGTCGGCCAACCCCGTCACTCGCCGGTTCAGCTGGGCCCACGTCAGGGTGTCGGCAACACCGTCCCAGTTCTGCTCGTAATCGACGTAGGTGAAGGCGATGTCGTCGGGCTGCAGGCTCGCGCGCTCGCGCAGCATGCCGGTAATTGAAGGACTGGTCACGCTCTGCCTCTCTGGTCGATCACGCCATTTCATCAACTTGCGCAAGCGCGTGGTGAGTCGTCTTCGCCGGGCGGGTAGGCGTCGGTGCCGATGAAGTGGTCATCTTGCCATCGATCACCCAGCCACTCAGAAGTGGTGGCCGCTACGCCTCGTGTGCTCAACGGTGCCCGTCAACTGAAAGTGCTGATGGTGGTGATCTACGAATCACACAGGCAGAATCCTTGTTTGGAAACGGGGATCTTCGCCCGCCATGTAGTGACGGATGAGGCGATGCGGTGGTTGCCGCTCACGGACACGCACCGTGGTCGCCCGGAAGTAGTATCCGTCCTGGTTCGCGCGTTCCCATTGGAAATCCACGATCTCGCCGACGAATGCTTCGAGGAATTCGCTGAAGACTCTGACGACTTCGCCGGGACGCGGTTCGGGTGTGCCAACGCACCAAAGACGGTTGAAGTGGGCCCAGCAGCCCCCGGGGGTGTCGAGGGAATCGATCACGCCCCAACCCTCTTCGCAATGCCAAACCCGCACGGTGCCCACTGTGCTCATGTCATCGACCGTAACTCCAAAAATGAAATCGATCGCGTCGAAAAATGAAATCGATCGCGTCTCAGGAAAGCCGAAGTCGGGGTATCAGCGCGTATTTCAGTCTGATCGGTGCAAATCCCCAGGGAACGAACAGCTCCCAGCCGGGGGCAAATCGCAGACACGAGGCGGCATCTGGTTCGCTGGAACCTCAAGTGGATGGGGTAGTTTCCCGGGGCTCGGCGAGCGATGTCGAGTGGAACCTTCGCAGGTATGACGACCAGTCCCAGGTACTCAGGAACTTCCGTGCAGCCGAATAGCCTTCCTCATACAGCTTTTCGCGGTCCGCGGGGGAGATGTTGAAGTTGAGGTACCCGATCCCCGATGAATCCACGGCAATGGTACGCGCGGCGACAGCCGGCTGGCTGAGATACGTCTGATCGTGACCCAGCAACGCCGTATTGATGATGCCTTCGAGCAGCTGCGGCGCACCCGGCAGGTGGATCAGCGGCGCCAAACCAGGGCCGGGGTCATCGTCACCTTCGGCCGGATGTTGCGTCATGACCGTGATGCCGAAGCTCGGCCACCGCGGCGGCTTGCCATCGGTGCGGTCCAGCGAGTACATCGGAAAGTTCGACAGCAAGCCACCGTCGATCAGCGTGGAGGCTGACCCGCCGGCACTGGTCAGGGTGACGGGGCGGAAGAAGAACGGGATCGCCATCGATGCTCGCACGGCATCGGCCACCGACTGATCATCAGGCTCGAGGCCGTAGAGGCACCGGTAATCCCACGGCAACCGCACCAGGTGTCCGCGAGTGACGTCGGCGACGGTCACCACCAGTCGGTAGCGTTGCTGCACCGGGAGATCGGGGTCATCGATGGACAGGTCACCGAAAGTGTGCACACCAAGGTTGCGCAATTCACCCTCAACCCAGTCGTGGATGAAGTCTCCGCGATACATACCCTGGCCGTGCAGCGCCGCCCACGCCATCCCCAAAACAGGCACCGCGCTGGCGGACACCGGGTCGAGGAACTTGCGGTAGGGCAGCGACAAGGCGATGCCCTTGAGCTGCTCACCGGTCAACTGCTCACCGTGCGCCGCGGCCGCGATGACGGCACCCACCAGCGATCCCGCCGATGTCCCAGAGATACGCCCAACTCGGTACTCGGCGTCCATCAGCGCCACCACAGCGCCGACCAGTCCGATTCCCTTTACGCCACCGCCGGACAACACCAGGTCAGCGACCTTCGTCGCTGCAGTACTCGACGTTCTCACGGCGTCGACGTGATGTCGGTGACCGTCACGAGGATGCTCAAACATCGTTGTCGACCGTATCAGCCCATCATTTGTCGATTACGTTGCGACGCAGCGAGTTACCAGGATCACGGTCATCCCGTGACAGCGATGCAGTCATCCCGCCGGGTGCCAGCCTTGCATCGCCGCGTCCATCTGCTCGTCTTCCAGCGCACTGACGGCGAGCCGGCTCTGGCCGTCGTGACGGCGCATGCCGTCGAGGAGCAGCGCCACGTAGCGACGCCACAGCTCGGGCTCGACGTGGCCGGCCCATTCGCTGACGGTGCCGGCCAGCAGGCTGACGATCGGCATGTCCGTGGGTTCGATGTCGGAACGTAGGTGCCCGTCGGCTCGGGCTCGCTCGACCAGTCTCGTGATGGGCGGATCCAGTCGCAGCCGTGCGCACTCGACGCGGTACCCGCCGTAGGCCTTGCTGTAGACCATCTCGCGCAGCCCGCGGTCGGTTGCGGTCAGTTCGCAGAGTTGCTCCACGAACCAGACGAAGCCCGTCCACGAATCATCCTGCTGCAGTGCTGATTCCGCCAAGGCTGCGACCTGGTCGATGCCGTCTTCGAAGATCGCCTCGAGAAGTTCCTCCTTGGTGGCGAATCTCCGATACACCGTTCCAACGCCGACGTTCGCGTGATGGGCCACGTCGTTGAGGGTGGCCTCCAGCCCTCTCGCCGCGAACAACTCTCGGGCGGCCGCGAGCACGCGCTGCCGATTGCGCTCTGCGTCGCTGCGCAGCGCCCGGCCGGTTTCGCTGTCGGCGGTCACGTATCGCAGTGTAAGTGATCGGCGTCATAAGTGGATTGACTCTATCCACTTCTACCGTTTAGGTTGGCTACCTAGATCGGCCCGCCCCGACTGTCCGCGGGTTCCACGTGGAAAGGCTCGACTTTGACCGCCGCCCCCGAGCACCGTCTTGCGCGCGCCGATTCATCGGCGTCTCAAAGTCTTTCGCCAACGAGGCGGCTGCCATGATCTCGGTGCTCAAGCGCGCGTGGCTGCCCGCCCTCGTCGTCGTGGCCGTGATGGTCGGCGCCCTCAGCGTGACCTATCTGCGGTCGGTGTTCGGCTCCGATGGTGCCGTGGTGACACCGGTTGGGTCGGATACCGCCGAGTCGTTCAATCCAAAGGTCGTGACCTACGAGGTGTTCGGATCGGGCTCGACCGCGATCATCAACTACACCGACCTCGACGGGTTGCCGCAGCGGACCGGGGAGGTGAGCCTGCCGTGGTCCCTGAGGCTCGAGACGACGGTGCCGTCGGTCATGCCGAACCTCCTGGCCCAGGGCAACGGTCAATCAATCGGCTGCCGGGTCGTCGTCGATGACGTCGTGAAGGACGAAAGGACGGCTGAAGGCGTGAATGCCGCGACGTACTGCTTGGTGAAGGCGGCATGAGCACCTCCATCGACGACGCCCCGACCGACGCCATACCTCCGGCGCGCCACGCCGCCCGGCCACGGCTGGCCCGGGCCATCCGCACCTTCGCGATCCCGATCGTCCTGGCGTGGATCGCCATCGTCGCGATCCTCAATACCACCGTGCCGCAGCTCGAAGAGGTGGGCAAGCTGCGGGCGGTATCGATGAGTCCCAACGATGCGCCCGCGTTGATCGCGACGAAACGCGTCGGCGAGGTGTTTCAGGAGTACAACACCAGCAGTTCGGTGATGATCGTGCTCGAGGGCGATGATCCGCTGGGCGCGGACGCGCACTCGTTCTACGACGAGATGGTCCGAAAACTGCGGGCCGACACCAAACACGTCCAGCACGTCCAGGACTTCTGGGGCGATACGTTGACCGCGGCCGGCGCCCAAAGCATCGACGGCAAGGCCGCTTACGTGCAGGTGTACATCGCCGGCGACCAGGGCGAGGCGCTGGCCAACGAGTCGGTGCAGGCCGTTCGGGACGTCGTCGCCGGCACCCACGCGCCCGCCGGCGTGATGGCCTACGTCACGGGCCCAGCGGCGACGACCACGGATCAGAACGTCGTCGGCGACGCGAGCATGAAGATGATCGAAGGACTGACGTTCGCCGTCATCATCGTGATGCTGCTGCTCGTCTACCGTTCCGTCAGAACGGTGTTGATCACGCTGTTCATGGTGGTGATCGGCTTGCTCTCGGCCCGCGGCATCGTGGCTTTCCTCGGATATCACGACGTCTTCGGGTTGACCACGTTCTCGACCAACATGGTGGTGACGCTGGCGATCGCCGCCGCCACCGATTACGCGATCTTCCTGATCGGCCGCTACCAGGAAGCGCGAAGAGTCAGGCGAAGACCGAGAATCGGCCTACTACACGATGTTTCAGGGCACGGCGCACGTCGTGCTGGCGTCTGGTCTCACCATCGCCGGGGCGACGTTGTGCTTGCACTTCACCCGGCTGCCGTACTTCCAAACCATGGGCATTCCCCTGTCGATCGGCATGACGATCGTGGTTGCCGCCGCGCTCACGCTTGGACCCGCACTCATTTCGCTCGTCACTCGGTTCGGCCGGGTGCTGGAGCCCAGGCGCATGCAGCGGACCCGCGGGTGGCGGCGGGTCGGCGCGGCCACCGTTCGCTGGCCCGGTGCGGTCTTGGTCATGGCCGTGGTGTTGGCCCTGGTCGGTCTGCTGACGCTGCCCGGCTACCACACCACCTACAACGACCGCATCTTCCTGCCCAAGGACGTGCCGGCGAACGTTGGTATGGCGGCGGCGGATCGGCACTTCTCCGACGCCAAGATGAATCCCGAACTGGTGATGGTGGAGGCCGATCACGACCTGCGCAATCCGGCCGACTTCTTGATCATCGACAAGATCGCCAAGGCAATGGTCCGGGTGCACGGAATCGCTCAGGTGCAGACGATTACGCGTCCCGACGGCAAGCCGATCGAACATGCCTCGCTTGCCTACACGGTCGGCCAGGGCGGCACGGGTCAGCTGATGAACAACGACTATCAGCAGATCGTGCTGGACAACACGCTGAAACAGGCCAACGAGATGCAGGTGACCATCGACTCGATGACGAAGATGCAGAGCATCACCCTGCAGATGGCCGACGTCACGCGGCGAATGGCCGAGAAGTTGAAGAACACCTCGGCCGACACCAACGAGATCCGCGATCACCTCGCCGACTTCGACGACTTCTTCCGGCCGTTGCGCAACTACTTCTATTGGGAACCGCACTGCTTCGACATCCCGGTGTGCTGGTCGCTGCGGTCGATCTTCGACAGCCTCGACGGCATCAGCACGTTGTCCGACGACATCGCAGGATCTGGTGCCGGACATCCAGCGAACTGGCCGACCTGACGCCGCAGTTGGCGGCGTTGATGCCGGCGATGATCCAGTCGATGAAGAACCAGAAGCAGATGATGCTCAACCAGTATCAGGCGCAGAAGGCGCAGCAGGACCAGAACATGGCCACCCAGAACGACTCGACCGCGATGGGCCAGGCCTTCGATGCCGCCAGAAACGACGACACCTTCTACCTGCCGCCGGAAGCGTTCCAGACGGCCGACTTCAAGCGCGGCATCAAGCTGTTCCTCTCGCCCGACGGTCATGCCGTGCGGATTCACCGTCTTTCACCAGGGTGATCCGTTGAGCGAGGAGGGCACCTCGCACATCGAACCGCTCCGGATCGCGGCTGCCGACGCCATCAAGGGCACCCCGCTGGAGGGGTCGACGGTCTACGTCGGTGGCAGCGCAGCCATGTACAAGGACATGCAGCAAGGCGCCGACTACGACCTGCTCATCGCGGCCGTCGCCGCGCTGATCCTGATCTTCCTCATCATGGTGGTGCTCACCCGCGCCGTCGCGGCCGCGGCGGTGATCGTCGGCACGGTGGTGCTGAGTTTGGGTGCCTCGTTTGGCCTTTCGGTGCTGCTCTGGCAGCACCTCATCGGGCTCCCGTTGCACTGGATGGTGTTGCCGATGTCGGTCATCGTCCTGCTCGCGGTCGGCGCCGACTACAACCTGCTGCTGGTCTCCCGGATGAAGGAGGAGATCCACGCCGGGTTGCACACCGGAATCATCCGCGCCATGGCCGGCACCGGATCCGTGGTTACCTCCGCGGGCTTGGTGTTCGCCTTCACGATGGCGTCCATGGCGGTCAGCAACTTGATCGTCATCGGTCAGGTCGGCACCACCATCGGCCTCGGACTGCTCTTCGACACGCTGGTCGTGCGCTCGCTCATGACACCGTCGCTGGCAGCCCTGCTCGGGCGCTGGTTCTGGTGGCCGCAACGCGTCCGTCCACGCCCAGTGCCGCAACCCTGGCCCAGTCGTGATCCGGTCGAACTGCCACAGGGCGCGACGTCGTGAAAACCGAGCGGCCGGCCGCATGCGACGATGCCGGGGTGACCGCGCGCCCAGCACACTTCACCCAGACCGCACCGGATGCGTACCTCCCCACGCCCAACGCGCAGAGCCACTGGGGTGACGATCACCTCAACGGCCCCGCCCTGGTGGGTCTGGCCGCTCGCGCACTGGAGGAGCAGTACGGGGTCGACGAGTTCATGCCGGCACGGCTGACGGTCGACCTGTTCAAGGCGGCCAGGGGCGTCGAGACCACCGCCACCACGCGGTTGGTGCGCGACGGTAGGAGGGTGCGCAACTCGGACTGCGAGCTCTTCCAGAATGGGGTTGCGGTGGTCCGGGCCACCCTGGTCCAATACCGGCGGTCGACGGCGCCGCACGGCGAGGAGTGGTCGGCGACAACGGAATTCACGCCGCCGGACGACGTCGACGACGCACGATATACGTTCATGAACACCGACGCGACCAGTTGGACGCATTCGATCGCCCCGCATCAAAACGCCTCGCGCAAGCGGGTTTTCAACCGCACCGTCGACGTCGTCGCGGGCACGCCGAACACGCCGTTCGTGAATGCGGTGATGGCCGCCGAGGCCACCAGCCTGGTCACCAATCTCGGCACCGCGGGGATCGGCTACATCAACGGGGACCTGACCGTGGCGCTGGCCAGGTTGCCGCTGGACGCGTGGATCGGCGTGCAGGCCGATTCGCATTGGACTACCGAAGGTGTCGGCGTCGGTACGGCCACGCTGTTCGACCACGCGGGCGCGTTCGGTACCGGGATGGTGACGGCCATTAGCAACGCGGCGGCGCAGATCGACTTCACCAATGATCGGTATCCCTCGCGGACGCGGTAGCCATCTGCACGTCCAGCGCGTCGTAGCGCTGACGGGCTGCGGCGGTGAGGTCGGGCAGGAATTGGGTTGGCCAGCCGCCGGGTGCGGGGGAGTAGCCGGCGAGCACTCGCCGGGCGATGACGTCCTGGTGCACCTCGGTCGGGCCGTCCATCAGCCCGAGCGTCGGCACGAGTTGCCACAGCCGCGCCAGCGGAGTCTCGTTCGACGCGCCGAGCGCGCCGTGCAAGTGCAGCGCACGTTCGACGACGTCGTGGGCGACGCGGGCCATGGCGACCTTGCATGCCGACACGTGCTCCATGGCTGCGGCGGGGCCGTGGGTGTCCATCTGCCAGGCGGCATGGAGCACCAGCAGGCGGAATTGTTCGATCTGCATGTACGAGTCTGCGATACCTGCGCGAACGACGGGGTTGTCGGCAAGGGTTCCGTTGAAGGTGTTGCGGGACAAGGCCCGTTCGCAGTGCATGTCGAATGCGCGCTTGGCCAGGCCGATGGTGCGCATCGCGTGGTGCAGACGTCCACCGGCCAGACGCGCCTGGGCGATGTGGAAGGCCTTGCCCCGCTGGCCGAGAAGCGCGTCCGGGCCGACGCGGACGTCGGTGTAGCGGACGTGCGGGTGGTTGCCGACGCCGAGCGGATCACCGATCATCCCCGTCTCGCGGACTCGTTCGATGCCGGGCGTCTCGGCGGGCACCAGGAACATCGACATGCGCTCGCGGTGTCCCGCATCCGGATCGGTCACCGCCATCACGATGAAGAACTCCGCGTTGCGCGCATTGGAGGTGAAGAACTTCTCCCCGTTGATGATCCAGTCGTCACCGTCCTGCACCGCAAGGGTACGGAAGAGGCGCGGGTCGGCGCCGCCGTGGGGTTCGGTCATCGAGAAGGCGGAGAAGATCTCCCCGTCGAGCAGGGGCTGCAGATAGCGCCGCTTCTGATCGTCGGTCCCGAACATGGCCAGGATCTCGGCGTTACCGGTGTCGGGGGCCTGGCAGCCGAAGACGATGGGACCCCAGGCCGTTCGGCCGAGGATCTCGTTGATCAGCGTGAGCTTCACCTGACCATAGCCCTGGCCGCCGAGTTCGGGCCCGAGGTGGCATGCCCAGAGCCCTTGTTCGCGCACCCTGTCTTGGAGCGGGCGCACGATCCGGGCAAGCTCGGGTGAGAGCGGCGCGTAGACGAGGTGCTCGTTCTGATGCGTCAAATGGTCGAGCGGCTCGACCTCGTCGCGGACGAAGGCGTCCATCCAGTCCAGCTTCGCCTGGAACTCGGGGTCTGTGCTGAAGTCCCACATGCTATCTCATTCCTCCGTCTACTCTGAGTATTGAACCCGTGGTATAGCTGCTCGCCTCGGACGCGAAGTACAGTGCCGCTCCGATGATTTCGCTGGGTTCCCCGACACGGCCCAATGCAGTTTGGGCGCCGATGGCATCGACGAACTCATCGGACCATGCGTTGGCGATGTCGGTACTGAACGTGCCGCACATGATGGCGTTGACGCGGACCTTCGGCGCAAAGGTTTGAGCCAGGCCCTCGGTCAGGGAGTTGAGGCCGGCCTTGGCTGCGGCATAGGGCAGGATCGTCGCGTTCGACCGGATCGATCCGACCGAGGAGATGTTGATGATCGAGCCACCGTCGGTGGCCGCCATCCTGGTGCCGATCGTCGCGGACAACCGGAAGGGACCCTTGAGGTTGGTGCCGAAGACCTTGTCGTACAACGCTTCGGTGACCTGGTCCACGCTGGGGTACAGCGGCGACATGCCGGCGTTGTTCACCAGGACGTCCACCGTGCCGAACTCCGCGTAGGCGGCCTCGGTCAGTGCGTCGCACTGGTCCCAGTCGCCGACGTTGGTCGCGACGGACAGGGCCCGCCGGCCGAATCGCTTGCGGACCTCGTTGGCCAGCGTCTCGCAGTTCTCGAGCTTGCGGCTGGCGATGACCACGTCGGAGCCGTGCTCGGCGAATGCGAGCACCATTTCGCGGCCAAGGCCGCGACTGCCTCCCGTGACGAGGGCAACCCGTCCGGAGAGGTCGACGTCTGCCATCTCAGAATCCTCTCGCAATGAAAGCCGTTGCATTGTCCAGCAATCCGATTGCGATGGCGTGCAACACGTCGCCGGTGGCCTGTGGGGCCTTGCCTGCGTGCGCACGCGCATGCGTGCCCTCGAGCACGATCGCGAGCTTGAACGATGCCATCACCGCGTACCACAGCGCGTGCTCGACCGAGCGTTGCGTTCTCGCCCCGTAGTACGTGATCAGTTCGGTTCGCGTCGGCAGGTCATTCATGCCCCCGGGCAGGCCGATGGCGCCGTCGCGCGGCCACGTTGCCAGCAGCCAGCCGAGGTCGAGCAGGGGGTCGCCCAGCGTGCACATCTCCCAGTCGACGATTGCCGCGACCTGCGGTCCGTCGTTGCGGAACATCAGGTTCGCCAGGTGGAAGTCTCCGTGCATGATTCCCGGCAGAAACGTCGACGGACGATGTTCGGTCAGCCAGCTGGCGAGTTCGCCGACGTGCGGAAGATTGTGTGCCGGATAGCCATCGAATCTCGCGTAGCCGTCGAGCATGTCCAGCCATTGGGGCACTTGCCGCTCCAGGAATCCTTCCGGCTTCCCGAGGTCGCCGAGACCGACTTGCTCGGCATCCACCTCACCGAGGGCGAGCAGGGCGTCAACCGCGTTGAACCCCATCGCGCGGCGCATCTCAGCGTTCGATTCGTGCAACGGCGGCAGCGAGACGCTGGCGTTGAAACCGTCGACGGGTTCCATCAGATAGAAGACCGAGCCAAGGACCGATTCATCGGGCTCGGCGGCGACCAATCGTGGTATCGGCACGCCGCTTCCGGCGAGTGCGCTCAGCACCCTGGCCTCGCGTCGCAAGGCCTCGTTCGTGTGCGGGCGCAGGTGCCGTGGGCCGCGCCGCAACACGAATCGGGCGCCGCCGCACTGGAATCCGAACATCAGATTCTGCGTGCCGCCACCGATCGGTGCGATCTCGGTGATTCGTCCATCCGCCACGCCCTTGGCGGCCAACCACGACTCGACCACCGCCCAGTCGATGGACGATTCCACGGGTTCGGTCATGAATGGGACGCTACAAGACACGTGCATGGAATTGCAATGCAGCTGCATTAATCCGTAGGATGATCACACCATGGGAACACGCGAACGCCTGCTCGCGGCCGCCGAGGAGCTGTACGGCGGCCAAGGGATCGATGCGGTGAGCCTGCGTGAGATTCAACGGGTTTCCGGGGTGAAGAACGTCAACGCGTTGCAGTATCACTTCGGCGACCGGGTGGGTCTGCTGACCGCGGTGTTGGAGAAGCACAGCTACGACGTCGAGCTGCGCCGGCATGCGCTTCTGGATCGCTACGAGGCGGCCGGCGAACAGAACGTCCGCGCGCTCGCCGAAGCCCTCGTCGAACCGGTGGCGGCGAAGCTTGCCGAAGCCAACGGCGGCTGCGCCTACCTCTGCATCTACGCCGACTTGATGAACCGCCGCCAGCCGATCTTTCCGTCGGACGAGCTCGAGGACCGCGGAGACAGCATCGCCCGCTGGCGACAGCTCGTCGATCCGTTCCTCGATCCGACCGCTGCGCAGCTGCACCGGCGCCTCGTCGTGATCCGGTTCGTCATCGGGGAGTTGGCGCGCCGCGCCGCGACGGCGCCGCACACCGACGATCGAGTCTTCATCAGCCAGCTCATCGACCTGGTGGTCGTCATGCTCACGGCCGCGGCGTCACCCGAAACTCGTCGGCTGGTCGAGACACGCCCGTAGGGTCTCAAACTTTGTGGCGAACGGATGAGTCGGCCACCACCGCAGACATCGACCGGCCGCCGAGGGCGATGACGCATCGTGGACGTGCAGTGAAGTAAGGCCACGTCGTCTCATTCCGGTCACGACATTCAATCGTGGCTGTCGGTTGACATTGGATCCATGTCGTCGAGCCGTTGTGCGGTGTCGCCGCTGCCGAATTCCCCAGTGGTGAACCGCATTGGGGGCGAACCCGTGTTACCCCGTAGAGGTGACCCCAGCGGACCGGCACGTCGAACTGGAGCTGACAGTGCAGACGCCCGGTCCGCGAACCGCCATCCTCGAAGTAACACGTCACACCGCAAGGGGCAGGACATGTCGCACGTATGGTCACCGGAAGTACCACGGGCAGAACAGCTTTGCGCGGCGCACGGTCAAACTGTTCCGACCACGCCCCGGCGCGTGCTGGGCGCAGCCCGCACGGCGGTTCAGACGATGCGGCGTGCCGTGGTGGTGCAGGCGAATGAGGCCGCCATGATGATCTCGACAGTAGCGATGGTTCCCCGTCGGCTGCTCGGGGGTGGCTACGAGACCGCGAGCGGTTCGTCGCCGACCGTGAGAGCGCTCACCGCATCCATTACCAGGCCCGTGTTGCTCGTCCACGGGTTCGCGGGCACCAAGTCGAGTTTGGCCTTGGTCGCCCACGCGCTAAGCGCCCAAGGCATGACCGTCGAAGCGATGAGTTATCCGCCGCTCGGAACGTCGGTGAAGCAGCTGGCTGAGCGCATGATTGCCGAGGTGGAGAGGATCTTGGTGGCAACTGGTACCGACAGGGTGCATCTCGTGGGACACAGTCTGGGCGGTGTTGTCATCGCTCACGCGATTGCCGACAGCCGTCTCACGGGGCGAGTCGATACCGTCATCACGCTCGGCTCGCCATTCGGTGGGTCACCCTGGGCGGGCGTGCTGCCGTTCGCCGAAATCGTGCGGGAACTGCGCACCGGATCGCCGTTGTTGCGCCGCCTCGCCGCCACCCCGGTGCCCGACGGCGTCCGGTGGCTGTCATTGACCGCAGCACTCGACATCGTTGTGCCGGGAATGCGGTCAGTGCCCTCGCACGCCCAGGTGGAAACCATCACCTTCGACGGTGTCGGCCATCTCGGCATGCTGCTGAGCCGGCAGGTAATCGGTTGCATAGCAGCCGAATTGTGCGCACGGCACAGCGCCGGTGCAGAGCGGATGCAGGTGTTGCCGAGCGCTTCATGACAGCCGAAAGATGCTGTCACGTCGCTATCGCTTGTCGATGATCGCGGCGTCTGCCTGCGCTACAGACCAGACACCCCGGGGACGCCGAGGTGTACTTGGGCCGCAACGGTCTTCCCGGGGGCCACGCCCAAACGGCGACGATCCTCCCGCCGTGGTGCTTGGCGGGAGGATCGTCGTGAACGAGAAGTGGTGTGTCGAATCCTCCTTAGAATCGCGGGTCGGGTCGGCCGTTGACGTGAGCCACCTTGGATCCCCAAGAGATGAGCTCCGGGCTGGCGTCGTCGTTGGGGATTTGGCATTCGATCAAGACCGGGCCGCCCTTGTGGGCGTGTGCCTTATTGATCGCCTCGGCCAATTCGCCCGCGGTGCTGGCGACCAAGCCGAGCCCGCCGCCCTCTCCCGCGTTGAACACGTCGATGAGTCCGGCGTAGTCCCAGTTCTTGTAGTAGTTGTAGGGACCGTCGTGGATCGCCGACTCGATGACGTAGCCACGGTTGTTGACCAGGAAGATCAGGATCTCTTGGCCATGGCGGATCATGTTCGACACTTCCTGTGCGGTCAGCTGGAACGATCCGTCACCGATCACCGAAACCAGTCGCCGGTCGGCCTCCAGGCCTTTCGCGTAGCCGAAGCTCGCCGGCACCGACCAGCCGATCGAGCCGTACTGCATCTCGATCTCGAACCGGGCGCCGCCCGGTAGTTGCGTGTACATGCCGTTGAGCCATGAGTCACCCGTTTCCACCAACAGCGTTGTCTTGGAGTCGAGGTCTTGCTCGATCTGCCGCCACAACTCGACCCGGCTCAGCGGGGTGGTCGGGTCGGCATCCGCGGCCGCCACCGGAGCGGCCGTGGTCCGGCGCAGTCGCTGGTACTGGGTCAGCGTCGCGCCATTGCGTCCGACCTTCTTGGCCAGATCGGACAGGAACTCGGCCAGCGCCACGCCGGTGAATTCGACGTCGTGCAGCCTCACCTGTCCGGCCTCGGCGCTGACGAGCCGCTGGCGCGACGGCTGCGCACTCCAGCCCACCGTGGTGTAGTCGTTGAACACCGCCCCAGCGGCGACAACGAGGTCGGACCAGTCGACGATGGCCTGACACTGCGGGCTGCTCACCTCGCCCCAGTAGATGCCGACGTATTGCGGATGGTCTTCTGGGAAGAAGCCCTTGGCATTCGGCATCACCGCTACCGCGCAGCCCAGCGCCTCGGCCAGCTCGCGGAAGGCGTCGATAGCGCCGTAGGCGCGCAGGTGCACCCCGGCCAGCAGAATCGGTTTCTTTGCCTGCTGCAGAAGCTCGCCGGCCCGCCCGACGGCGTCGGTCAACATCTGTGCGTTGCTGGGCTGCCAGGCAGGCAGCGTCGTGAACGGCGCCGGCTCAGGGCACGACGCGGCCGCCAGGTTGCACGGGATCTCGATGTAGGCGGGCTTGCGCTCGCGCAGCGCGGCGGCGATCGCCTCATCGATAAGGGCTGGCGCTGTGTCGGGGTGCACGATGCGCACCGCCTTGCAGGTCACCTTCCGGAAAATCTCGTACTGATCCGACAGCTCGCCGTTGTCCATGGTGTGGTGAAGGACGTGATTCGAGCCCAGATCATTGGTGTTGGGACCGGACGACACGACGATCACCGGCAGGCGTTCGGCATAGGCACCGGCCACCCCGTTCAGCGCGGAGTAGGCGCCGACGTTGAAGGTGGTGAGCACGGCGCCGGCGCCGTTGACCCGTGCGTAGCCCTCGGCGGCATAGGCCGCGTTGAGTTCGTTGCAGCAGCCGATCTGCTCGAGGTTCTCGTTCTCCAGCAGCTCATCGAGCAGTACCAGGTTGTAGTCGCCGGGCACCATGAAGTAGTGCTTGAGTCCGATCTGCTCCAGCCGGGCAGCGAGGTATTTCCCCACGGTGAAGTTGGGCATGATTGCTGTTCCTTTCTTCGCTCAGGTGGTGATCAGGCCGGGGCATCGATCGGGACGACGTTGATGAGCTTCTTGTTGATGAACTCCTCAATGCCGAGGTGGGCGAGTTCGTGGCCGTAGCCCGAGATCTTGACCCCGCCGAACGGCAGGTCGGCCTTGAGCCGGGCGGGGTGGTTGATGTTCACCATGCCGGTGTCAATGCGCTTGGCGATTTCGATTCCGCGCGCGACATCGCTGGTGAAGACCGATCCGCCCAACCCGAAGCGGGAGTCGTTGGCCAGCCGCACCGCTTCGTCCTCGTCCTTCACCCGGAAGAACAGCGCCACCGGCCCGAAGAACTCCTGGTAGTAGGCCGGGTTTTCCGGCGCGATGTCGGTCAGGATCGTCGGCTGAACGAACGCACCGGTGGTGGGCACCAGCTCGCCGCAAACGATCGCCTTCGCGCCCGCCTCGACGGCAGCGCTGATCTGCGCATACAGCTCGTCGGCGGCATGCTGGCTGGACATTGGGGCCAGTGTTGTCGCCGGATCGAACGGGTCGCCGCCCGTCAGCTGCGACATCGCCACCTGGAACTTCGCCAGGAACTCATCGGCGATCTCGTCGACGACGATGATCCGCTTCGAGGCCACGCAGCACTGTCCGCCGTTGAAAACGCGGCCGTGCAACGCCCACTCGACGGTCTTGTCCAGATCACAGTCAGCCAAGGCGATGAAGGGATCCGAGCCACCCAGTTCGAGGGTGGACTTCTTGAGGTTCTTTCCTGCCCGCGCGGCCACGACGGCGCCGGCGCCCTCGCTGCCGGTTAACGCCACACCGCGCACGCGCGGGTCGTCGATCAGCGTGTTGATCTGATCCTTGGTGGCGTAGACGTTGGTGTAGGCACCCTCGGGCGCTCCCGCCTCCAGCAACAGCTTCTCGAAGGCGGCCGCCGCCTGCGGCACGTTGGAGGCGTGTTTGACGATGACGACGTTGCCGGCCATCAGGTTGGGTCCCGCCACGCGCGCCAGCTGGTAGTACGGGAAGTTCCACGGCTGAACCCCCAGGATGACACCCAGCGGTGCGCTGACCAGCATGGCGTTGTCATCGGGGCTGGCGGTGTCGAGGGGCTCGGGGGCCAGGAAGACTTCGGCCTCAACGGCGTAGTAGTCCAAGATCTGGGCGCTGAGCTCGACCTCGCCCACGCTCTCGTTGTAGAGCTTGCCCATCTCAAGGGTAAGCAGCCGGGCGAACTCATCGGAACGTTCACGCAAGATCGCAGCGGCACGCTTCATCACGACGGTGCGTTCTGCGAACGATGTCTGCCTCCAGGACTCAAAAGTCCTCTGCGCCTGCGCAAGAACGCCCTGCACCTGCTCGTCGGTGAGGTCGTCAAATGTTGCCACGACCGTGTTGTCGTAGGGGTTGACTGTCTGGTATGCCATGGTGATTCCTCCATCTGTTCTCGGCGGCCTTCCCGCCGTTGTGGTGTCGCTTCTAGGTGATGAAACATCGTGATTTACAAACGATTACGCGCAGTTCCTTACTCTGACGCGGTTGTGAGTATCAGCATGCGCATCCGGTGCCGCGTTGTCCTTACGGCCATCTCCAAACTGATATACCGGCCAGCCGGGTAATCTGAGGACGACCGGCCGATCTTGATGGGTCGTCAGGATTGCATTGCTTTGCAATGTCTTTCACCATCGCGATGATGTCGGTCGGCGGCAGGGCACCCTCGGCAGCGCCTCGAAGCTGCATGAACTGGTCGGCCGATGTACCACCGGCCACCCTTTGGCGCTGCCGCGGCCGAGAGTGATTCGCACCGCTAATCATTTGGGCCACAGACGTTTCGGTGTCTGTCGGCACCCGGACGAACAGGTGCTGGCCCGTAGAGCGGACTGCGGGTGGCATGGAGGTGTTGGTCCGCGTCAGTGGAGCCAGGCTGACTGCCCGCAAGGCTGGTGCTTGGACAACGAGAGGCAGAACTGTCTACCCCCGGGCTTGCCGAAGGATCCGCCCAGTGGATGCCTTACCGGCGACGGCACACACTCCAACGGCACCATTTGCATCAATTGACGCTGTTCGAGCACTAGGCGTTCTGATGACGTTGATCGCGCCGCCTCAGCGCGAGCGATCATCCGCGGGACCAACCGCTAATCTGTTGCAGGCGAGTATATTTGTCTCAACGTTCACCAAATCGCAGCGCCCGCTCAGGCCGCCCGGCCCGCTCGCAGGGCGTCGCCGACTCTTTCGCCGACGTGCTGCCGCGTTGAAATGCAGCACATTACTGACGAATCCTCAGACAGCCCGTGAATACCGGGTAGCCGGGTCCATCAACTGGGAGCAGCCCCAACGACATGTCGTCAAATAGCGGTCATGCTAGGTGCGGAATGCGATACAGCAGTACCGCAGTACGTCGAAATGCCTTCGCAGTAAGGCTGTTTCAGTAAAGGAGCATCATGCCGTTCATCGGTATTGTCTTAGGAGGTCAGCGATGAGTCAACATGTCATCGGCGCGCACAATGGTTTGCATAGCGAGCAGGGCGCGCTCCCGGGTGAGCAGCGAGGACGCTCAGCCAATCCAATAATCAAGGTCCACGACGTCGTCTGGTTGGAGTTCGAGAAGCCGGACCTGGCCAAGGCCGAGACGTTCGCCCATGCGTTCGGCTTCGCCACCGCGCTGCGCACCGACGACGAGCTGCACCTGCGCGGAAGCGACGCCAGCGCGCCTTGCGTGTTGATCCGCAAGGGCCCCCGGGAGAAATTCCTCGGGCCGGCGTTCGTGGCGGAGCAGTCGGATCTGCTGCGGCTGGCCGATGCCACCGGGACCACCGTGCGGCCGTTACCCGAGTCGCTCGGCGGGGTCACCGTCAATCTGGTCGACCCCAGCGGGCTTCCAGTGCGGGTCGTGTCGGGCATCCATCAGCTTGAGGCACTGCCCACCTCGCAGGCGCCGCACGTGTTCAACTTCGGCCACGAGAAGGTCCGGACCAACGCGACGCAGCGCCCACCACGGGTACCCACCAACGTGCAGCGGCTCGGACACATCGTGGTGCAGACCCCGAATTACATCGAAGCCCTGAACTGGTACCTCGACACATTCGGCATGATCGTCAGCGACTTCTCCTACTACCCCGGCCAGCGCGAGCGCGGGCCGATCCTGAGCTTCATCCGCTGCGACCGCGGCTCCATCCCCGCCGATCACCACACCCTGGCCATGGCGCTGGGTCCGGTCAAGCGCTATATGCATTCAGCCTACGAGGTTGCAGACCTCGACGCGCTGGCCGCCGGCGGCGAATATCTGCGCGAGCACGGCTATTTCCGCTCGTGGGGCATCGGCCGCCACATCGAAGGCAGTCAGATCTTTGACTATTGGCGCGACCCCGAGGGTTTCCTGGTCGAGCACTATGCCGACGGCGACATGTTCGACAACACCCTGGAGCCCGGCTGGGCCGAGATGCGGGCCTCCGGCCTGTATCAATGGGGACCTGCGCCGAGCAAGGACTTCCTCGGTGTCGGATCACCCCGCGAGACCGCGGCCGAGCTGGCCACGATGGTCGATGCGCTGCGCCACGACAACGAGTTCGATCTGTCCGCTCTGCGCGGGCTGTTCAACGTAGCCAACTCCTAACAACCAACCACCCGTCCAAGAAACAAGAAAGAAAGTAGGACCTGTAATGACCATCTCTATCCTTCGCACCGCCGACGCGTGGTGGGTGCAGACCGCGTCCGGAGCTGCGCGCATCGACACGGAAGCGGCTACCACACGCGAGGTGCTCGTAGACAGGGCAGCCATCGACGCTGCCGCAAGCGGCACCGACACCGTGCCGGTGGAGAGCCTTGAATTGGTGTCTCCGATTACGACGCCGTGCCGCGTGGTGGCACAGGCCACCAACTTCGCCTCGCACGTCAAGGATGTCGGCCGCGACCCCGCCAAGACACCGTTGACGTTCTTCCGCAAGGCGTCCGGTTCGGTCACCGGCCCGTTCGATGACATCGTCAAGCCCGAGCATGTCAAGCTGCTGGACTACGAGCTCGAGATCGGCCTGGTCATCGGCCAGGAGCTGCCCGTTGGCACCGAGGTCACCGAGGCCAACCTCGCGGAGTATGTGGTGGGGCTGGTCGTCACCAACGACATCTCGGCCCGCGACATACAGCTGACCAAGGCGCAGTTCTTCGAATCGAAGTCCTATCCCACCTTCACCCCGGTCGGTCCCGCGCTGGTCTTGGTCGACGCCGACGAGCTCAAGCGGTTCGGCGATCTGCGCCTGCGGCTGTCGGTCAATGGTGAAGTGCGCCAGAACATGGTCGTCGAGGGCGACATCCTTTACCCGCCCGTGCAGGCAGTGCAGGCCCTGGCGAAGTTCCAGCACCTCGATGCCGGCGACATCGTGCTGACCGGCACTCCGGTCGGCACGGCGCTCACCACGCACGGCATCGCCCCGAAGGGCGACGTCGACATCGTTGGGTTCTTGTCCATGCAAGCCGACAAGAACCCCAACTACCTGCACGACGGCGACGTCATCGAGGCCACCGTGGCCACCGACGACGGGACCATCGACCTCAGCCTCCAGCGCAACAAGGTGGTCTACGCATGAGCACGCACTCGAAAGGCGCACCCGAATTTGTGCCCGTGGTCATCGTCGGTGCCGGCCCAGCCGGCATTGCCGCCGCAACCATGTTGGGCCAGTACGGAATCGAATGCCTGGTACTGGACCGTCATGAAACGGTCTACCCGCTGCCGCGGGCGGTGCACGCCGACGACGAGATCTACCGCATCCTGGCGCGCCTTGGCGTCTCCGACGAATTCGCCGCGCACGCCCGACCGGCTCTGGGGCTGCGACTGCTCAGCCCGGACATGCAGGTACTGGCCGAGCTCGGGCGCAGCCCGCAGAGCAGCGCCGCGCACGGGTTCCCGCAGATGAACATGTTCGACCAGCCCGAGCTGGAATCGATGTTGCGGGTAAACCTCAAGCACTATCCGCAGGTCGTCGTTCGGGGCGACGTCGAGGTCATTTCCGTCGCCCAGAACCAGCCGGGCCGGGTCCGGGTGAGCTACCTCGACCGTGTGCGCGGCGGCGAGCACGCCGTGGAGGCCAGCTACGTGCTGGGCTGCGACGGCGCCAACAGCCCAACCCGCGCGGCCATCGGTGCGCACATGTATGGGCTGCCATTCACCCAGAGCTGGCTAGTCATCGACGTTGACACCGACGCCGAGCTGGGCCAGTGGGAGGGCTGCCATCAGCTGTGCAACCCGCAGCGCGCCGGCACCTACATGCGCGTCGGACAGACCCGCTACCGCTGGGAATTCCAGTTGCTCGATGGGGAGACGACGGCCAACTACCAAACGATCGCTGACATCGAGCCGTTGATCAGGCCCTGGCTGGGCGACAACCCGGCCGACGCGTTGAAGCTGGTGCGCGTTACCTCGTACACCTTCCGTGCGCAGGTGGCCAGCCGCTGGCGTGATCGCAACGTGTTCCTGCTGGGCGATGCCGCCCACCTCACCCCGCCGTTCGTCGGGCAGGGCATGGCGGCGGGCTTGCGGGACTCGATGAACCTGACCTGGAAGCTCGTCGGCGTGCTCAACAAGACGCTGCCAGACAGTGTGCTTGACACCTACGAGCGGGAACGCAAAGTGCACGCCGCGGCCATGATATTGATGGCCGTGTCGGTGGGCGCAGCGATGACCGGCGGCGGTCGCCTTGGTGACCTCGTCCGCAACGTCGCGTTCCCCAAGATGAAGAACCTGCGTCTACCGGGCACCAGGGCCAGCGTCGCCGAGGGCATCACGCCGGGTCTGCGTCGATCGGCGCTGGTGATCAAGTCTCGTGGTCGGGGCGGGTTGGCCGGCAGCATGTGCCCCAACCCGATATTGGGCGAAGGGAAACGCTTCGACGAGGTGGTCGGGAATCGATTCGCGTTGATCACCTCAGCGTCGCTGAGCCCCGGCGTAGGAGACGAAGTCGTCCGTCGAGGAGCGGCCGTCATCCAGGCCGCCCCCGGCAGCGAACTCGACAGCTGGTTGCGCAAGGGCCGCGCCACCGCCGCCATCGTGCGGCCGGACCGCGCGGTGATGCAGGCCGGCCGCAACGCAGAGGCAATCTGCGGCGCCATGCCGACGTTCAGCGCAGCCAACGCTGAGCCGGCCGGAACAGAGAGCTGACGCCGATGACCGAGCTTCTGGTGCTCAATCCCGGCAAGGGCGAGATGCAGGCGGTCTCGCTGGACGGGACGCGGATACGCACCGTGATTGCTGGGCTGCGCGAATTGCCCGACGGCATCGTCGTCGACCAGCGGCGCGGCCACGTCTACTGGACCAACATGGGCGCGCCCGATCCGGGTAGCGAGCACACCGGAGACGCGGCTTTTGCCCGCAACGGGTCGCTGGAACGTGCTGACCTCGACGGCGCTAACCGCGTCACGATCGTGCCGCGCGGGGCGTTCACGGCCGGCAAGCAACTGACTGCCGATTTCGTCGAGGGCGTGCTCTACTGGTGCGACCGGGAAGGCATGCAGGTTCTGCGTTGCGATCTCGACGGCAGCGAACTCCGCCCACTGGTGATCAGCGCGGCCGGCGGCGTTGAGGCGGCACGCGATGCGCGCAACCACCCTGTCGGCATCGCCGTCGACGTGGATCGGCGCCTGCTGTACTGGACACAAAAGGGTGCTCCGGATGGCGGTGAGGGCAGGATATTTCGTGGCCCGCTCGACTCGTCAGTCGGCGCCGTCGCGCCGTACGGCGAAGGCGTGGAACTGCTGTGGAAGGACCTACCCGAACCGATCGATCTGCACCTCGTCGCCGGCGGCGCGACGCTGCTGTGGACCGATCGCGGCGACCCTGGAGGCAATTCGCTCAACAGCGCGGTCGTGCAGCCTACGGTGGGGACAGCCGAAATCCTGTCAACGGGATACCGGGAGGCGATCGGTGTGGCCGCGGCGTCCGAATCGGAGTTCTACGTAACCGATCTCGGCGGCCGTATCCGTCACGTCGACCTCGACAACGGCATTGACACCGAACTGGTGAACCTCGGCGCACCCCTTACCGGCATCGCGTTTGCCGACCTGTGAGCGTCGAAAATGTCTGATTGTCAGCGGATTTCGCAGCGTTGGGTGGTGATTCGGCCCACCCAACGCCGCGATCATTCGCGGCTCACGTCTGAGCAGGCCCGCATCGCGGATGCACCGGGTGTGTACCGATGACACACTGGATCGACATCTGGCGCAACCTGACGTCCGGTCAAGGCACGCTTCTCGGTGGCGCGTTTGTCCTCTGTGCGGCGTTCCTGACGTTTGGCACTGGCTCACTCGATCGCCGATCGCGGGCCAAACGCCAGTTCTACGAGGAGATGAAGGCGCTCTACGCTGAGGCGCTGAGAATTGGTAGGGATTTGGAGCTTTTGAAGGCGGTTCCGCCGGGGGACCGGGACAAGATAATCACTGAAAAAGTCGACGCCATGCAAAAGGTGATCAGCGAGCTGGCCCTTACCGGCAACTATCAAACGGCACACATCGCAATCGCCTATACCTATCAACAGTCGGTACAGCTGGCGACCTGGGCGAGAGACGTCGAAAACGACATCGGGTGGCCCGACCAGTTCCGCAAGTGGCTAGACAATATGACAGACCACGACTTAACCGCATTAAAGGAGTACCGGCACGTGCGCATAGATCGTCGGCACGTCGTCGAGGCCGTACGTGGCGAGTTGGCGCTGTACGTCCCTCGGTGGTCACGGCATCGACGGGTCATGCGGCAACCGATTCGCGTCGAGCGATATGGCTTGAACTGACGTAGGGCCAAAGCGCAATGCGGCCAGCCGTGCACGAGCTTGATGGTCTGGGTTGCCTTGACGACCAACGACTTCAAAGTCGACTGGCTGACTCACATGGCGAGTATTGGTGCGGACGTTGTCACGAAACGCAGTTCTGCGTCGCTGAGCTCGATTCAGAGACTTGAGGCATCGACGGCGGATGACGGCTCGGGTATCTCGAATGCGTTGAGGATGGCGCACACGGTGTGATAAACGCCGGTGAGCATGACGGCGTCTGCGATCCCTTTGCCGCCGAGCAGCTTTTCTGCCTCACCATAGAGCGAGTCGTCGAGACGATGCTCGAGCGACAGCGCACGCGCTACACGATGGGCCACCGCTTCTGTGTCGCTGAGATCCTTCGGCAGCCCGCCGTCAGCGAGGGTGCACACCTCGTCGTCGGAGAGTCCGACGTGGCGGCCAACAGCGCAGTGAGCATAGAGTTCGTAAGGCGCCTGCCAAACGGCGCCGACAGTCAGAATGATGACCTCCCTGGCGCGTTTGCTCAAAGACGTGCCCTCGTGCTCTGCGAGCACAAATTCGAAGAATGCCTTCGAAATCGCGGGGGACAGCAGGGCCGGATTGAAGGGGCCAATCAGCTGGCTAGCCTGGGTACGGGCCTGAAAGCCGGCGGCTTCTGCCCACGGGGCGGCTTCGCGCATCTGCCAGTCGAAGAGTTCTTGTTGTAAAGGTGTCAGCTCGTCACGCGCGTAGAGCGGCAGTCGACCGCCTGGGCTGATTGGGCCATTTGTCATGAGTGCTCCTCGCTCGTCGTTACCACACCGTCCGACCGGCCGTCTTCACCGACAGTGCCTGCGGCGTAGCGGAATTCGTATCCGGTGCAGTCCGCCGCCGCACATCGACGTGCTTATCTGCTTCATTGCCAGCTTGCCGCACTGGCCGAGTCATGTCGCTACGGGCAACACGAATTCAAGAACCCGGGCAGCCGGTATCCGCTAGCGCACGTCGGGTATCCCGAGGCGCGCCCCGTTCAAAGCCGGAGACAACGTCGGTAGCGCTCCGCCAAAAAACAGTCAGTCAAAGCTCACTTGCTGCCGGCCAAGGGCCGTCGCGAGGCGACGAAACATCGCTCCCTCGACCAGGCACCGTGCTGGCGCCGCTAGCCGGGACTACGGGCTAGCTCCAGGGAGTCATCCCAGCCATCTCCAGTATTTTGGATTAACACTTCCGTGGCGACTTCCGTGCTGGGATCGTTACTGTATGGACCGAAAGAGCACGGACTCTACCGCGGTGGAGAGTAGCGGACCCGCGGGGGCGCGTTTGCGTGTGGTCGTCGCCGAGGACGATACCCTGCTGCGTGAAGGACTCGCGAGTCTGCTTGAACGTTCAGATTTCGACGTCGTGGGCCAGGCTGGCGATGCTGTTGACCTAATGATGCTGGTGCGTGAGAAGGCACCCGACTTGGTCGTGGTCGACATTCGCATGCCGCCGACGAACACCACCGAGGGCCTCGTGGCTGCACGTCAGATCCGCGCCGAATGTCCCGACATCGGGATCTTGGTGCTGTCGGCACACGTCGAAGTCGAGCACGCAATGGATCTCTTGGAAGGCGGACATAAAGCCGGCTATCTGCTCAAAAGCCGCGTCGGCGACGTAGCCGACTTCATCGACAGCCTCAGGCGCATCGCTCGCGGGGGCACCGTGGTCGACCCGGACCTCGTCAAGGAGCTGGTGTCCGAACGACGCCGTCACGATCCGCTGGCGGTGCTGAGCGCACGCGAACGCGAGGTGCTCGCCTTGATGGCGGAGGGACGTTCCAACGGAGGCATCGGTCGGGAACTGTGGGTGGCCGAAGGCACCATCGAGAAACACGTGAGCAGCATCCTCACCAAACTCAATCTGCCCGAAACCCCCAACGACCACCGCCGGGTCCGCGCGGTGATTGCGTTTCTGGAGGCTCCCCCGGCAAGTCGTGAGTCCACCGCTGCAGGGACATCGGCGTCACCGGCACCTCCTCGTCGGTAAACACCTTTGCCGGTGCGTCGGGCACCGGCGATGTGCCATAGAAACCTGCTGTGGGTGCATCGGCGCCCGAGCGTGGGGTGGTCGCACCGTTCTAGCTGGCGGCGAGCAATTCGTGGATGGCGGCCGGCGACAGATCGTCTTTGGGCACGAACCCTACGGCGGGGCTCGCCGCAATCAAGTCGGCGAAGTCCTGCTCAGATTGCGCCGAGGTCAGGATGATCTTGAGACCGGCATGGGAATTGGCTTGATGCAGCTTCAAAGCGAGATGCAAACCGCTCTCGCCACCCAGATTGACGTCGACGAGGGTGATGTCGGGGCGCAACTCTTCGATCCGTTGCACTGCCTCAGCGATCGTCGAGGCCGTACCGATAATCGAGATGCCGCCACGCTGCAACAGTTTCGTGGCTATCGCGATGTATCGAGGGTCGTCATCGACGATGACGCAGCGCAACTCCTTGTCCCCAGAGGCCATCGCTCCAGTGTCGCTCACCCAATCGGTGGCGCCATTGGGGCTAGCTGCTAAATCTGCGTGGGTTCAGTCGTTCTCCTTCGCGATGCGAACCCTATTGAGTCGTTCCGCGGGTCCCGCACCCAGCCGACCCGCCAGACCGCGCTCCAACGTGGTGGTTCTGGCTTTTCAGCCGTCGTGTGGCCTCGACGTCGCGCCGGAAGGGACTATGAGACAGTGCAAAATGGATTCCCCGCCGCGTGCCGATTCGGGTGAGCGCCAACAACACGGCGTTTAGCGTTCTCCTGACGGGAGCGGAAGCGTGACGCGCAAAGTGGTTCCCCCTCCTCGGGGGCTGTATAGATCGATGCTGCCGCCGAGGGCGTCCACTCGGTCCTTCAGCCCCAGAAGGCCGGTGCCGCCGGAAAATTCGGCTCCGCCCACGCCATCATCGGCGACCTCCAGCCGCAAGGTGTCATCGGCCTGCTCCACTTCGGCGCGCACCGTGACCTCCGATGCCCCAGAGTGCTTGGTGGCGTTGGTCAATGCCTCGGCAACGATGTAGTAGGCGCTGAACTCGACTTGATCGGGCAGCCGTTCCTCGATGCGTTGGTCGAGCGAAACGGGGAGCGGCGATCGACGGGACAACGCGCGCAACGCTTGGCCAAGTCCGCCCTCGGTGAGAATCGCCGGATGAATGCCGCGCGACAGATCACGCAGTTCCCTGAGTGCGTCGCGCGCCTGTTCGGTGAAATGGCCAAGCTGTATCCGAAGCTCGTGGTCCTCCGCCGACGCCTCCGCCTGCGCCATGCCGAGCTCCAGGATCAGCGACACGAGCCGCTGCTGGGCGCCGTCATGCAAGTCTCGTTCGATCTGGCGGCGGGTCTGGTCGCTGGCGGCGACGATCCGTGCGCGTGACGCCGTGAGTTCGGAATACAACTGGGCGTTGTCGAGGGAGACCGCGAGCTGGCCGGCGATCAGATTGACGGCGTCTAGGCGCTCGGCGGTGAAAGCCCCGCGGATCAAGCGATTCTCAAGCAGCAACAGCGCCCGCAGGATGCCTCGGCTGAGGATCGGAATAGCCAGCAGTGAGCAACAGTCGGCATCGGCGAAGTAGGGGTCGCGAGCGAAGCGGTCATCACTGGTGGCGTCGGCCACGACCAGTGGCTCGCGAGTGCGTTCCAGGTAGCGCAGCACCGACATCGGACCTGTGTCGCTCGTCGACGCGCCACCGACTCGGTCTGTCGCTGGGAGTAGCCAGTGGCGGTGTTCGTCGCTCCACACCAGCAGAGCTACATCGGTGGCGCCCGTCATGGCGCAGAGCACCTGCGCCACCCGGGCATGCAATCCGGCGATACTGGTTTCCGAGCTCAGTGCCTGTGACGTCGACAGGATGCCCATCAGATCGATGGTTCCGGTGCTGACATTGCCACTGCCAAGGGAATCATCGGAAGATCGGGTATTGCGCTGCGTGACCGCCGCGTCCGAACGTGGCGGCAGGCTCGGGTAGGCCCAATCCAGCTGCGCGACTTTGGCTGTCGCGCCCCAGGCGGCATACTGCTGCCGCGTCTGGGCCAGCAGGTCGTATCCGTTGTGGTCGATGCCGTGGGCCAAATAGAAGCGGGCTGCGCGTTCGGTGATCAAGGCCCGGTGCCACGGGCGTGCGCATTGGCCTGCGACGTGTAGAGCCCCGTCGAAACCGCGGACACACCCTTGGAAGTCGCCGACCGCCCACGCCCGCTCGGCCTCCAGCAGGCGCAACAGGTGCAAGAAATTCCGCGGCGCATCGGCGGCTCGCTCGGCCAGCCATCGCGTCACCTCGTCAAGTTCGCTCATCAAAGTGTCTCGCGCGGCACCGTCCGTGGCGCGGATCTGTCCCGCCAAGGCCAGTCCCCTCAGCGCGCGGGCCACTGCGCCGGGGTATTCAGTGGGCGAGGCCGACACCAAGGGCACGGCTTCTGCGGTGTGGCGCTCAAGAGATTCCTGATCGCCGAAGATGGCGGCGGCCATCGCTTGAATGCTGTGCGCAGAAAGAAGGGTTGCCGGGGTGTCGCTGTAACCGGCGATGGATACCGGCGCACCGGTTGCACTGGGGCGTTCGCCGCGCAGCGCATCGATCAGCCATGTGTAGGCCTCGAGTACCTCGACCATGTTGACGCTGCCGATGCGTCGCACAAAGGCCAGACCCGCGTCGAGCTCGGCGACGCAGGCGTCCAATGACGGCGCGCACTCGAGCAGAGCCCGCACAGTCGGGACAAACGTGTATGCCGCCTGGCCAAGGTCGCCGCCGCCGATAAACCCTTCCCTGGCTTGCCGAGCTTCGTCGACGCTGTCTTCGAGCGGCTCGAACCACCACCCCAGCAACGCCAAAAGGCAACGTGGCGTTGATGATTCGAGTTCGTAGCCCCGGGCCTCACTCAGTGCCAACAGCCGTCGTAGCGCCCGATACGGGAGGGCGTAGTTGTTACCCAATGCGACAGCGGCCACCGGGATGCCGGTGGCCGCGCCGACCAGAGGACGGGCAGGGCCGTGCTCACGCCAAATCTGTAGCGCCTGCAGGCTCAGCCAGGCCATCAGCAGGGGCTCCTGCCCAAAGTAGGCCGCCGGTTGGATCGTGTCGATCACCCGCGAGCCGGCCAACATCGTGGGATCGGTGAGTTCAGGGCGGGCCAAGTCATCGTCGGGTTCGGTGGCATCAAGCCACTCCAACAGGTTCTCGAAGCGCTGGTCCAGCTCGGCGAGCATGCCGTCCGTAGTGGGGACGGCGATGCCCAGTTGTGCAAGCACGTCCAGGCCGAGCGCGATCGCCTCCGGCAACCGGCTCGCGTGGGTAAGGCTGCACACCTGTACCGCCGCTGCCTTCGCCAGGTCGACCGCGTCGCGGCATATCGCCTCGATCGCGCGGTATTCCTCGTCCGCCTCGTCCAGACGCCCCATGGCGTACAGCGCGGCGTGGCGGGCCGTACGCAGCTGGAGGAGGGTATTGGTCTCCGACGGGTCGACGCGGCTCAGCGCCGCGGCCAGCAGCGTGCCCATCAGGGCATAGTCGCCGATCACGGACGCCTGGTCGGCAGCGTGACGCAGCAGTCCGACGACGTGTGACCGTTCCGTCGGCTCGTCGACGGCGTCGATGACCGGCAGGTATTGCTCAGCCGCGACGGCAAACATCTCCGGAATCGCGGCGAGCCGCCGCGCGATCGTCAATTGCAGACCGCGTCGCTGCTCATCGTTCAGGCTACGCAGAACCGCTTCGCGGATGCGGTCGTGGCCGAACCGCACCGCCTCGTGCACTCCCGGCTCGATGACCAGGACACCCTCATCAAGCGCGGGCGCCAGCCGCTGTTGCACCAGCCCAGGCGGCTCCGCGACAGCCGTCCCCAGCACATCCAGCTCGATGCGCCCGCCCAGGCAGGCCATCGCCTGCACCATCTCCCGAGTTGGCACGGGCATGGCGCGCACTCGGGCTGCCAGCAGCTCGGCGATGTCGGCGCGGCTCAGGTGCGCCCGCAGACCCGGTTCGTCCCAGCACCACCCGGCTGCCGTCACGGTCAGGGCACCCTGCCCGCGCAGCCCGTTCAGCAACTCGACCACCTCGTACGGATTGCCCGACGCGTGCGGCGCCAGGATCCCGGCCAGGGGCGCCGCGGTGGCCGTATCGACGCGCAGCATGTCTGCGACCATGGCGACCACGCTCGAGGGCGGTAGGTTGTCCAGCTGTAGGTGATGCACACCGGGCTGATCACGCCATCGCGGCACCATTGCCGCCACCAGCTGGGTGGCCGCCACGTCGTCGTCGCGATACGCGCCCACCAGCAGCAAACCATCGATCGGCTCCTCGCCGAGCACCACATCGACGACTCCGAGCGGTGTGCGCCCGGCCCACTGCAAGTCGTCGAGGAATATGACCAGCGGCCGGGCGCGCGAGGCGGCCGCCGCCAACACCTGGGCGGCACTTCGCTGCGCTCGTGCCTGGGCGGTCAGCGGATCGCCCGCATCCGGGGGCACCTGCAGCAGCATCGCAAACTCCGGCAGCGCAGCGGCCAACAAGCCTGCGTTCTGCCCGACCGCTGCCCGTATTCGGTCGCGAACATCGGCCAGCGTTTCTTCGGGTTCGGCCAACAACAGCCGACATAGCGCCCGTGATGCCTGCGCGACGGCGTCGGACCCTAGATCGCGCCGGTACTGATCGAACTTGCCGGCGATGAACCAGCCACCGGCGTCTGCAACCAGAGGTCGTAGCTGGTCAACCAACACCGTCTTACCCGCGCCCGGCGCACCGCTGACCAACACGCCACGGCACCGGCCTTCGAGCATTTCCGCGAACGCCTTGCCCAACTCCGCCACCTCGTCGTCGCGCCCGACCAGTCGCGACGGCCGCAGCAACCGCACCGGAAAATCGTGGCCACCGACGGCCTGCACGCCGGGCTGGGCTAATCGCTCCAAGTCGTAGATCAGCCCTTCGGCGCCTTGGTAGCGGTTGTCGGGCTCCTTCTCCAACAGGTGCATGACGATCGCGGACAACGCTTCGGGTATCGACGGGTTCGTCTGGTCCGGTGGCACCGGCACCCGTGCCAAATGGTCATGTGTGAGCCGCAACAGGTCGCCGGTGCCGAATGGTGGCCCGCCGGTCGCCAGTTCATACAGCGTGGCACCCAGCGCGTACAGGTCTGCCCGCTGGTCCACCGACCGGCCGGTACGGCCAGTCTGCTCGGGCGCCAAATACGCGATGGTTCCGACGATTTCGTTGGGATGAGTGAACTCGGGCCGGATCTGGGCAGCTGAGGTCGCCAATCCGAAGTCCACTAGGCATGGGGTCGCGTCGTCGCCGACGACAACGTTGGCTGGACCTATGTCACGGTGTATCACGCCGCGGCGGTGCATCACCGAAACTGCCCTCGCCAACTTCAGGGCCACTGCGATCAGGTCCTCGACTGCGAGCGGTTTCGATAGCCCAGCCAGGGTGGTGCCACCCGCGTCGGCCAACACGATCGACTCCGGATACCGCGGCTCATCAAGCACCTGCGCAACCCCGACAACCCCCCGCAGGTGATCAAGGATGGCCAACTCATGGTTCAGCCGATGCTGGGCGTCCGGCCCCAGCGGTTCTTTGCGGATCACGGTGTTCCCGGATGAGAACAGTCGGGTTACCCGCGTGCGTTTGCTCTCGTGCACCATCTCGGCACGAACCGGTGGACCCCAATCAGGCAAACCCGCGCCGTCGCCCACCGACCACCTCCACGGCCGAACTCACCTCTCACCTAACACCCATTCCAGAGGAACGGCGATGATTCAGCGGCAGACCCCGACTGCGTTGCCCCGTTGGGCAATCCACACTGCATGTCCAGTGCTGGCAGGCCCGCTCCGACGTCTGCTTCCTATGTGTCATAGGCACGCCCACGGGACGGCCAGATCCCCACCGCCTAGACCGTTCGTATTTCATGAACGGTATGTCCAGATAAATCACGTGGACGCGAACGGTTGTGGTGCCGTTCAATGCAGTTGTGACGACGAACCAGGTGCGCACCGGGGTGCTGATGGCAACCGGGTCGATGCTGTGCGTGCAGATCGGCCTGGCGGTGTCCATCGGGCTGATGGACCGGATCGGCGCCGAGGGTGCGGCATGGTTGCGCCTGGCGTGGGCCGGCCTGATCCTGCTCGTCGTCGTGCGGCCCCGTCGTGCGGCGTTCACCCGCTCCACGTTCCTGACGTGCGTGGTACTCGGGTCGTCACCGCTGGCATCACGCTGCTGTTCATGGCCGCCCTCGACCGCATTCCGCTCGGCACCGCCGCCGCCTTGGAGTTCCTCGGCCCGCTCGGCGTGGCGGTGGCCCAAGGCCGGGGTGGGCGTCGACTCCTGTGGCCGGGGCTCGCCGCGGTCGGCGTGGTGTTGTTGACCAATCCGTGGGCCGGCACGGTCGATCCGGTCGGCGTGCTCTACGCGCTTGGCGCGGCGGTGTGCTGGGGCGGGTACATCCTGCTGACCCAACGCGTCGGCGACGGTGTCGCCGGCATCAACGGCGCTCGCCGTGTCCATGCCCGTCGCCGGGATCTTCGCGACCCTGGTGGTCGGACCGTCGGTGCTCGCCAAGATGACCCCCGAGATCCTGCTCATCGGCATCGGGCTGGCCGTGCTGCTGCCCGGTGGTGCCGTTCGCACTGGAGATGACGGCGCTGCGCAAACTGACCACCGCGGCGTTCGGCACCCTGATGAGCCTGGAGCCGGCGTTCGCGCTCGTCGTCGGAATCATCGTGCTCGACCAGATCCCCGGCGCCTGGGCGGTCCTGGGCATCTGCCTGGTGGTGACCGCCGGAATGGGCGCATCACGCAGCGGCGCCCGGTCGTCGCCGGTACCCGCCGAGGTGGGCTGACCGCGCTACCGTGGCGGAAAGCGCACGGCGGCAAGGAGATAACAGATGGCGTTCTCGGACTCGGTGTTCGTGCGGGCAGTCAACGCGCTGGCGGTCGAGCTGATGGACGTACCGTTGCTCGGCGGCTTGGTGCGGCGCGGGCTGGTCGAGATCCGCTACGTCGGGCGCCGGTCGGGCAAGACGTTCGAGATCCCGGTCGGCTACCGCCGCTCCGGCGACACGGTCGTCATGACGTGTCGATGCCCGACGCCAAGAAGTGGTGGCGCAACTTCCTCGGCGAAGGTGCGCCAATCACGTTCGTGGCCTCGACGGCCGGGACCGCACCGGACACGCGGTCGCGAACCGCGACGAGCGGGGCCGCGTCTCGGTGACGGCTCACCTCGACGCCCCGTAGCTAGCTCAGGTGTCGATTCGCTTGCGGCGGTACAGCGTTCCGACGGCCAGCAGGACCAGGCTGATCACCAGGATCGCCGTCGCCAGCACGTTGATCTGCGGTGGCACGGCGGCCTTCACCGCGGCGTTGACGAACAGCGGGTAGGTCACCGTCGAGCCGCTGACGAAGTAGGTGATGATGAAGTCGTCGAGCGACAGCGCGAACGACAGCATCGCCGCGGCCACGATGCCGGGCACGATGAGCGGCAGCGTCACCTTGAAGAACGTCCGCGTCGGGGCTGGCGCCCAGGTCCATCGACGCGTCCTCCAGCGTCCAGTCGAACCCGCGTACCCGCGCCCGCACCGTCATCGCGATGAAGCTGATCTCGAACGCGATGTGCGCGATCAGGATCGTGCCGAAGCCGGTCGCCCAGCCGAGGTCGAGGAACAGGGTCAGCAGCGAGGCGCCCATCACCACCTCGGGTGCCGTCAGCGGCAGCACCAGAAAGGTCTCGACCGCCTTGTTGCCCCGGAAGCGTTGGCGCACAAGGGCGATCGCGAGCAGCGTGCCGAGCACGACGCGCGACGGCCGTCGAGATCGCGGCGATCTCGAGGCTCATCTTCAGCGCCTGCGCCAGCGCCGGGTACTTGAACGGGTTGGCCCAGTTGTCCAGCGTGAAGCCCTGCCAGGTGTAGTTGAACTTGCCCGCGGGCTTGTTGAACGAGAACAGGATGATCACGAAGATCGGCACGAAGATGTACAGCATCACCAGGCCGGCGACGACCCGCAGTACGATGTCGCCGAGTTTGCGGCCCCCGAGAACGTCGGCTTCTTGGCTGGTTCTCGCTGTCGATCGGCGTCGCCGACGGCGATGCGCTTCCTGGATCGTCATACCAGGTCCTCCGTGCCGAGCGCCCGCGTGTAGGACAGCACGCCGACCAGGATCAGCGCCATCAGCAGGAAGCTCAGCGCCGCCGCGCCCGGATAGTCCTTGACCACCAGGAACTGCTTCTGAATGACGTTGCCGATCATGGTGGTCTGCGTGCTGCCCAGGTAGTCGGCGTTGATGAAGTCGCCGACGGCCGGGATGAACACCAGCAGGCTGCCCGCCAGCACGCCCGGGATCGACAGCGGCAGGATCACCTTGCGGAACGCCCGGAAGGTCGGTCGAATACAGGTCCTTCGACGCCTCCAGCAGTCGCGGGTCGATCTTCTCGAGGCTGACGTACAGCGGCAGGATCATGAACGTCATCGAGTTGTAGATCAGGCCACCGATCACCGCCCAACTGGTCGACAACAGTCGACCGTCCGACGGCAGCAGTCCGATCGTGCCGAGCGTGCTGCACCACGAAGCCGTCGTCGGCCAGGATCGTCTTCCACGCCAGCGTGCGGACCAGGAACGTCACGAAGAACGGCAGGATCACCAGACCGAGCAGCAGGTTCTTGTACCGCCCCGCCTTGAACGCGATGACGTAGGCCAGCGGGATAGGAGATCAGCAGCGACACCACCGTCGCGGTGAACGCGTAGATCAGCGACCGGATGATCTGGTCCTGGTACGCCGTCAAGGCGTGACCGTAGTTGCTGAAGTCCCACGCGAACGTCAGCGTCGGCAGGTAGATCGACCCGCCCGACGTCGACAGCGACGTGCGGAACAGCGACCAGAACGGCACGACGAAGAAGACGGCGAGGTACGCCAGCGCAGGCAAGATCATCAGGTACGGCGCGATCTTGCTGCGCTGGCGATTGCTGCTGCGCTGCCCCCGCCATCTAGCTACCGGTGACGGCGGCGTACGCGGTGTTGAACTGCTGGGTCTGCTCGTCGGTGAGCGCGGCCCACGACTTCAACTTGCTCATGGAGTCCGCCGGCGGGTTGATCAGCGGGTTGGCCGCCAACTTCGGGTCGATCTTGTTGAGCTCGTCGGTCATGTCCGCCAGCACCGGCACGTACTGCGTGAACGCGACCAGCTTGGCGTAGTTGGGCTTGTCGTAGACGTAGTTGATCCACGCCTCGGCGGCGTGCTGGTTCTGCGTGGTGTACGGGATGACCTGGGTGTCGATGAACCACGTGCCGCCGGACTCGGGCACCACGAAGTCGCAGGTCGGGGTTGTCGGCCTGCAGCTGGACGACGTCACCGGAGTACGCCTGCGCGATGACGATGTTGCCCGCCGCGAGGTCGTCGGCGTAGTCGTTGCCGGTGAACCGCCGGATCTGGCCCTTGTCCTTCTGTTCCTTGACCAGGTCGACGGCCTTCTGGACGCCGTCGATGGTGGGGCTCTCGATCGAGCTGCCCTGCGACAGCATCACCATGCCGAGGCCGTCCTGCATGTCGGACAGCAGGCTGACCTTGCCCTTGAACGCCGGATCCCACAGGTCGTCGATCTTGGTGATGTCCCGACCGGTCGCGGCCTTGTTGTAGGCCAGGCCCGTCATGCCGGACATGTAGGGCGCGGTGAACTTGCGGCCGGGATCGGACGGGTCGTTCAGCAGGTCGGGCCGCAGGTTCTTCTTGTTCGGCACGCGGGTGTCGCTGATCTCGTTGAGCCAGTCGAGGCCCTTGAGCCGCAGCGCCATGAACTGGGTCGGCACCACCAGGTCGGCGCCGATGTCCTGCTTGCGCGACAGCGGCTCCTTGTTCTTGGCGAACCACTCCTCGTTGTCGTTGAAGTCTTCCTTGTAGTCCACGGTCAGCCCGGACGGCCGTCTGGAATGCCGCGACGAAGCCGTCGGCCATGTACAGCGGCCAGTTCGAGATCCGCAGATTGCCCGTGGCCGGAGCGCCGTCGTCGGCCGCGGCGGTCGCACTGGTGCTGCTGGTGGCCGGGGTGTTGTTGGAGCCGCACGCGGCCAGGAAGGACGCCGAGCGCAGCCGCTGCGGCAGCGGCACTTCCGCCGATGAACCGCCTGCGGGAGCGTTCTCGCGATCGGCGAACTGCGCAGCGAGCCCTGGATTGATCTGATTGGCCATGGCGGGGTGGTGCCTTTCTGATTTCTTGGAGTGGGGAAGAAGGGGTCGGCTCGAACTCAGGGCGTCGGAGGCGTCGAGCATCTCCTCGAGATCCTCGGTGGTGGGGATGTCGGCGGCGGGAAGCACCAGCGAGGCCTCCGGCGACCAGCACACGTACACCGCGTCGCCGGGACGCAGCAGTGGCAACTGCTGTTCGGGGCCGACGTGCGCGATGACCGGCGAGCCGTCGGGTGCGGCGAGCGATAGCCGCACGACGGGACCCTGGAAGGTCAGGTCCGTGACGGTCGCCCGCACCGACACGACGTCACCGGCCGGGCGCGTCCATCGACACCCGGACGCGTTCGGGCCGCACCATCAGCGTGGCCTGGCCGCCCGGCTCGATCCGGGTGGTGCCCGGCCGCGCCCTCAACGTGGTGCCGAGCACCGACGACCTCGGCGAGATCGCCGTCGAGCCGGTTCTGGCGTCCCGCCCAGAGGTTGGCCTGGCCGATGAAGTTGGCGACGAACACCGTCGACGGGCGCGTCGTAGATCTCGGTGGGGGTGCCGATCTGTTCGACGTTGCCCGCGTTCATGACCGCGATGCGGTCACTCATCGTCAGCGCTTCCTCCTGGTCGTGCGTCACGTAGACGAACGTGATGCCGACCTCGCGCTGAATCCGCTTGAGCTCGAACTGCATCGCGTGCCGCAGCTTGAGGTCGAGGGCGCCGAGCGGCTCGTCGAGCAGCAGCGCGCTCGGGTAGTTGACCAGCGCGCGGGCCAGCGCGACGCGCTGCTGCTGGCCGCCGGACAGCTGACTCGGCTTGCGCTTGGCGAAGTCGGTGAGACGGACGATCTCGAGGATCTCGTCGACGCGGCGACGTGACTTCCGCCTTGTCCTTCTTCATGCTGCGCGGGCCGTACGCGACGTTGTCCCACACCGTCATGTGCGGGAACAGCGCGTAGTGCTGGAACACGGTGTTGACGTTGCGCTTGTGCGGCGGCACCCGCGATACGTCGACGCCCTCGAGGCGGATGGCGCCCTCGGTCGGCGTCTCGAATCCGGCGATCATTCTCAGCGTCGTCGTCTTGCCGCAGCCCGACGGGCCGAGCATCGAGAAGAACTCGCCCGACGCGATGGAGAAGTCCGCGTCGGCGACGGCGACGTAGTCGTCGAACCGCTTCGTGACGTGATCGATCTCGACGACGGGGCGACCCGCGCCGCGGGTGGCGCCGCCCGCTGCCGTGGATTGGTCAGTGGCGGTGGTGTTTGTGCCGGTCAGGGCGAAACCTCCCTCGTCCCCCCGGGACGATATAAGCAGCTGTTCGAAGGCGGATGTCCGCCAGCTCAGTCATGCGGCTGTGGTTAAACTCTGGCCGATCCAGCGCACCTTCGCAAGCGATTCCGCAACGAATTTACATTTCAACAATGGAATCCCTCGGTCGCGGGGTTGCTGAGGCGCAGATTCCGCGACGGCGACGGGCGGTCCGTGGCACTGTCACGGTGGTAGACGCTGCCGACGGCGGCCGTCGTGATCGAATGAGCACATGACTCAGGAGGCGGTTACACCGTCCCGACCACCGAGCGCGCTGAACGCGCCGACCTTCAGCGGCCGGACCCCCAGCGGGGTGGGCGACCTCTCGGTCGAGACGCACGGCATCGCACCCGTCACCGCAGAACCAGCGGTACGGCACGCCGCGTCGGTTGTTCATCGGTCTGGTTCGCCCCGCAGGTCAACATGACCGGCGTCTTCACCGGTGCCCTCGCCATCACCTTGGGGCTGGGCTTCTGGCTTGGCCTGCTCGCGATGGTGATCGGCACGGTTCTCGGTTCCCTCGTCGTCGGTTACCTCTCCACCTGGGGTCCGCGCACCGGAACCGCGCAGTTGCCCGCCTCGCGGATGGCGTTCGGTGGCGCAGTGGCGCTGCCCGCGGCGCTGCAGTGGCTGTCGTCGATCGCGTGGGACGCGCTCGTCGGACTGTTCGGCGGCGAGGCGCTGTGCGGTGCTGCTCGGCATTCCGTTCTGGGCCGCCGTGCTGATCGTCCTTGCGGTGCAGGGCGTGGTCGGCTTCTTCGGCTACGAGGTCATCCACCGGCTGCAGGCCGTGCTGACGGTCGTGCTCCTGCTGACCTTCGTCGTGTTCGCGATCAAGCTGGTCGGCGGACACGAGTCGTCACGCCACCGACCGTGCATGGCGCCGACCTCGCGGGCGCCTTCGTGCTCGAGGTGACGATCGCGCTCAGTCTGTCGGTGTCGTGGGCGAGTTACGCCTCGGACTTCAGCCGCTACCTGCCCGCCGACTCGTCACGACTGCGGGTCTTCGGCTACACGTTCGCCGGCATCGTCGCTGGCGTACACCTTCGTTCAGGCGATCGGCATCGCGGCGGGTGATCTGGTGTCGGAGCAGACCGCCGAGGGCGTGCGGTCGGTGATGGGCGGCGGCCTGCTCGGCGGGCTGGCCCTGCTCGTCATCGCGCTGGCGTCGGTCGGGTCCGGCGTGATGAACGACTACAGCGGGTCGCTGGCGCTTCAGACGCTCGGCGTGCGCGTGCGACGGCCGCTGTCGTCGGTGGTCGTCACGGTGCTGGCGTTCGGGCTGATCCTCTGGTTGCACGACGCGCGACACGGCCACCCGGTTCCAGAACGTGCTGCTGATGGTCAGCTACTGGATTCCCGCATTCGTCGCGGTGGTCGTCGTCGACTGGCGGATCCGCAGCCGGGGACGGGCCACCGTCGACCCCGACCGGGAGCGTGACCGCGCGACCCGACGCCGTGGCCGCCGTGGTGGCGTTCGTGGTGGCCTACGCGGCGGCCGTGCCGTTCATGGACACCTCGATCTATCAGGGCCCCATCGCCGTGGCGTGGCACGGCGCCGACGTCGCGTACTTCGTCAACTTCCTTGTCGCGTGGCGATCTACGGCGGCTACCGCTGGCTTCGCAACCGCCGAGCGCACGCTTCTTGAACACGAATCGCGAGTAAGCCGTACAACAAGCGTGCAGTCGGCGTGGCCGGGAGTCAGTCCCTGCCCTCGAACTTCGTCGTGTAGAGCCAGGTCGGTCGGTATCCGCGCCGCTCGTACAGTCGGATCGCGTCGTCGTTGCCGGCCAGCACACCGAGGATGAGGTCGGGCGCGTCGCGGGCACGCAGATGTGTCTCGAGCCGGTCGAGCAGCAGCGAGCCCAGCCCGCTGCCGCGGTACTCGGGAAGCACGCTGAGCGACTCGATCTCGCCGATCCGCTGTCCCGTCCGCCACGTGTCGGGGATCCAGGTGTCCTCGAGGGCCAGGACGTGGGCGAGGCCGTAACCGATCGCCGTGGCGCCGTCGAACGCCAGGAGCAGCAGCGTGTCCGGCTTGTCCAGCAGTTCCCGATAGAGGGCTTCTCTGATCGTCCAGGTCTCGGCGTCGCTCACGTACGGCGCCAATTGGGGCATGGACTGAGCGTGTCGGTGATGTACGGCAACCCACAGCGGTTCGACAAGGGCAAGATCGTCGACACCGCCCTCGCGCAGCCGTGGTCCGGTGGCCATGAGCGACGTTAACGTCGCAGATCGTTTGACCAGGCGGGTCGGCGGGGTACTGCCGCTTGGCGGCGAAAGGAGCATCACATGCGTCCCCTCACCCTCGCCAAGACAGCCGGTGCGGTGCTGGCGACCGCGGCCGTGGGCGGTCTGGCTAGTGGTCGCGCCGTCCAGTCGGACTGGTACGAGGCGCTGCGCAAGCCGAGTTTCCAACCGCCGCGACAAGCCTTCCCCGTCGTGTGGCCACTGCTCTACGCCGACATCGCCGCGGTATCGGCGGGCACGATCGACACACTGAACGACCACGGTAAAAGCGTTGCAGGCCATAGATGTTTCGGTCCTGCTCGCGCTCAACCTGGTGCTCAACGGTGGCTGGACGTGGCTGTTCTTCAATCGACGCAAGCTCGGCACCTCAGCCGTCGCCGCCGCCGCGCTGACGGTGAGCAGTGCCGACCTCACCCGCCGGGCGATTCACGCCAACGGTGCGCGCGCAGGGGTGCTCGTGCTGTACCCGCTGTGGTGCGCCTTCGCGACCCTGCTGTCCAGCAGGATCTGGCTCCTGAATCGTTGAGCGCGGCGATGCCCAAGAACGCTGACGCAGACGGCACCGAGGAGGAGCGACAGCGGCTGGCGGACCGGGTGCTCGCCGTTCTGGAAGACGCCGTCTACTGGGCGATCGCCGTCGTGCTGGTGGTCGGTTCCATCGCGCTCCTGGTGTCGCAGTTCAACACGATGTTGCGGCTGCGCAGCACTCCCACGTCGACGTTGATGCTCGAGGTGCTCGACGGTCTGCTGCTCATCTTCATCTTCGTAGAGTTGCTGTACGCGGTGCGGGTCTGCCTGCGGTCGCACGAGATCGTCGCCGAGCCGTTCCTGATCGTCGGCATCCTGGCAGGCATCAAGGAGATCGTGGTGCTGTCGGTGGAGGCCGCGACCATGCTGGACAAGGGCCCGGAGTTCTCCCGTGCCGCCGTCGAGATCGGTGTGCTCGGCGGCGTCGTGCTCGTTCTGGCGTTGGCGGCCTTCGTGTTACGCGTACGGCCCGCCAAGGGCCAGCCTGCCGAGGCCTGACGACCCTCACTGCCGGCGAGCGCACGCTTGTTGAACACGAATCGCGAGTAGCGGCGTCAACAAGCGTGCAGTCGGCGAAGAGTCAAAAGCCGCGCCGCCGCAGCGCTTCTCGTACGCGCTGCACCACGGCGTCCTGCTGGTAGCGCAGCTGCACGGCGCTCACCCGCACGATCAGCCATCCCTCGGCCGCCAGGAACTCCAGACGCTCGATGTCCTCCGCATGCTGGCCCGGATCCGTCCAATGTTGCTCGCCGTCGTACTCGGCGCCGACCATGAACTCCGGCCAACCCATGTCAATGCGGCGCACGACGCGGCCCCACCGGTTGGTCACTGGAATCTGCGTGACGGGCCGCAGCCCGGCTCGCACCAGCAAGAGTCGCAGCCGCGTCTCCTGAGGCGATTCGGCGCCCGCGTCGACGAGGCTCATCGCCGAGCGCAACCGCCGTATGCCCCGTGCGCCGGGATAGCGTTGCGCGACGCATTCGACTTGCGACGGCGTGGCCAATGTTGCGTTGAGCAATGCGTCAATGCGAATCACCGCGGTATCCAACGGAAGTCGACGTCCGAGGTCGTAGGCGGTTCGGGCCGCGTCGGTGCAACAGATCCCGTCCACCGCGCACACCTCGTCGGCCCGAATCGCGTCGCTACGCACCTTGATGCCACTCACCGCGGGTCTACGCGAGTGGGAGAGCTCCGCCGGGGCGTCCGCAGGAATCCAGCGGCTGCCGAGCATCGCCGCCGCCGAGTGGCCGACGAGTGTCGCCTTGCGTCCCGACCAGAGCCACGCGGCGTTGGCCCGGTCGCGTGGGCTCAATTCGACGCCAGCGCGGACGTACACGTTGCGATGGATCTTGGTGTAGCGCCGATTGAGGTCGCGGCGGGTGACGGTTCCGGCGGCGAGCGCCTCTGTGGCGACGACGAGCTGCGCTGGACACTGCGGCACCAGCTAATCGTCACCCGGGCCAGACCACCGCCATCGCACCAATTCCACCCCGCCGAGCGCACGCATGTTGAACACGAATCGCGAGTAGGACCGTCAACAAGCGTGCAGTCGGCGCTAGCGCACGGTCGCGAAGAACTTCCGCACGTCCTCGACGAACAGCTCCGGTTGTTCGAACGCGCGCGAAGTGCCCGCCGCGCGGCATCGTCGTCCAGTGCGTGATGTTGTAGTGCGGCCTCGCACCACGCCCGCGGCGGTCGGCCGGATCTCCTTCGGGAAGGACGCCACGCCCGTCGGCAGCTCCACCCGGCCACCAGGAACCGAAGGCCGCCCTGCTCTCCCAGTACAGCCGCGCCGACGACGCGCCGGTGCCGGTCACCCAGTACAGCGTCACGTTGTCGAGCATTTCGTCGCGGCTGAGCGCGTTCTCGGGGTGGCCGTCGCAGTCGGTCCACGACCAGAACTTCTCGACGATCCAGGCCAGCTGCGCCGCCGGGGAGTCGACCAGGCCGTAGCCGACCGTCTGCGGTCGGGTGGACTGCTGCTTGAAGTAGCCGGAGTCCCAACTTCCGGTAGTGGTTCATCGCCGCGAGCGCGTCCTTCTCCTCGTCGGTCGGGTTCTCGCATGGCGCTCGCGGTCGGCCCGCCGATCGGCATGTTGGTGTGGATGCCCGACGCAGTGGCCGACGTTGCGGCCGATGTCGGTGGTGACCGCGCGAGCCCCAGTCCCCGCCCTGGGCGCCGTAGCGCTCGTAGCCGAGCCGGACCATCAACGTCTCCCACGCCGCGGCGATCCTGCCGACGTTCCAGCCGGTCGCTGGTCGGCTTGCCCGAGAAGCCGTAGCCGGGCAGCGACGGGCACACCACGTGGAAGGCGTCCTCGGCGCGGCCGCCGTGCGCGGTCGGGTCGGTCAGCGGCTCGATGACCTTGCCGAATTCGACGATCGATCCGGGCCAGCCGTGGGTGATGACGAGCGGGAAGGCGTCGGGGTGCGGGGAGCGCTGGTGGATGAAGTGGATGTCGAGGCCGTCGATCTCGGTGGTGAACTGGTCGAAGCGGTTGAGCGCGGCTTCGCGCGTGCGCCAGTCGTATTCGGTCGGCCCAGTACGTCGGCGAGCTCGCGCGTGTAGGCCAGCGGAATGCCCTGGCTCCAGTCGTCGACGCATTCGGCCTCGGGCCAGCGGGTCGCCGCCAGCCGTCGGCGGAGGTCGACGAGCACGTCGTCGGGCACGTCGATGCGAAACGGTCGGACGTCAGTCATGGTCGCCATTCTGGTCGCCGCGGCACCGAGATCCGGGTGGGTTCGGATCGACCACGCAGGACGCACGGAGCCGTTGGTCGCCCAGTTGTCGCCGTTCGTCGTCGTCGGCGCGGTCGATGGCGGCGCTCGGAGGCGACGGTTCTGCCCGGCGGTGGCCTTGGCGGTGTCGGCCAGCCGCGCGGCCTCGTTGACCGGGTCGCCGATCACCGTGTACTCGTAGCGGTTCTCGGCGCCGATGTTGCCTGCGAACACCGCGCCCGCCGATACGCCGATGCCGAAGTCGACGACGGGCAGGCGTGCGCAGGTTGGCGGCGAGCGCCCGCGCGGTCGACAGTGCCGCCGCCGCGGCATCGTCGGCTGCTGATCGGCGCGCCGAACACCGCGAGCGCCGCGTCGCCCTGGAACTTGTTGATCAGTCCGCCGTGGTCGTCGACCGCCGCGACGACGATCCGGAAGAAGTCGTTGAGTACGTCGGCGACCTCCTGGGGCGTGTCGGCTCGCCGGCCAGCTGCGTCGACCCGGCGAGGTCGATGAACAGGATCGCCGACGTCGCGCACCTCACCGGACGAGCGATTCGTCGGCCTCGACGGCCAGCCGCGCCACGTCGGGTCCGACGTGGCGGCCGAAGAGGTCGCGGAGTCGGTCGCGTTCGATGAGGCCGGCGACCATGCGGTTGAATCCGTGTTGCAGGCGCCCGATCTCGGACTGTTCGTACACGTCGACGGTCCGTCCGATGCTGGCCGCGCTCGACCTCGGCCATCGCCTCGACGACGTCGTTGATCGGATCGGAGATCGAGCGCGACACCAGGATGAGCGCGCGCAGACCCAGGGCCACCGACACCACGGTGAGCACCACGACCGGGATCACCACCGACGCCGAGCGTGGGGATGAACCAGCCATTGGCATGGCAGACGATCAGCAGTGCGATCGCCAGGCTCGGCAGCGCGCTGTTGACCACCCACATCATCACCAGCCGGGCGACCACGCCGGGAGCCGTCACGCGGCTGGTGAACTCCGTGATTGGCGGCCGCGACGATGGGCCGGAAGATGCGCTGGGTGAACAGCAGGCTGGTGCTGATGCTCGACGTGCGCCGAACAACACGGCGACGACGATCAGCAGCGCCGGACCGACGCCTGCGCGTGGATTCGCGACGATCAGCACCGCGCCGCTGATCGGCCCAGGTGGCCAGCAGGATCACGGACTGGCGTCGGACGAGGTTGATGGCGGTGCGCCGCTGTGCCGGTCGGGCTCGGCTCCGGCGACGAACCAGCGCAGCGACGGTGCGATGCTCCGGTAACCGCCGACGCGCGGTGACGACCAGTGCCGGCGATGATCACGCCGATCAGGATCGCGAGGTTGGCCTCGAGGGGTCAGCAGCGTCCTTCGCGCCCAGCGACGGTCTGGCTGCTCAAGCGAGATGACCACCGCCGCGACCTCGGCGGCGGTGAGGAGCTGAGCGCCGCGTCAGCCCGAGCGCGTAGCGGATGCCGAGAGCCGACCGTCGAGCCTCGACGCGTCTCAGTCGGCTCGGCGTCCGGCATCGTGACGGTGCTCCTCCGTGCGTGCGCCGCGGACTCCCGCCGACGGCCATCGCCTCGGTCCGCGAGCGCAGCCGTTCGGCGGTGTCGCCCAGGAAGTCCAGGATGACGGCCAGTTCGGTGTCGGAGTAACGCTCCCACAACTCGGGTCGGCGCGTTCGTTGCCACGACGCGAAGAACTCGTTGTCGGTGAGCTTCGCGCCACGTCGGCGTGCAGCAGCACCCGGCGGCGGTCGAGCGGGTCGGGTTCGCGGCGCAGGAAGCCCTTGGCGACCAGCCGGTCGATCAGGTTGGTCACCGACGCCGCGGCCAGCCCGGTGTGTCGGCCCAGTTCGCCCGCGCTCATCGGGCCGAGGCGATCCAGCACGCCGAGCGCCTTGTAGTCGGTGGGATGCAGACCGAGTCTCGGTGGCCAACGCGGAGTGAAAGAGCACCGTCGCGTCGCTGTGTTCGCGACCGACCCGGCGCAGGTCGGCGAGAAGCTCTGCGCGCGAGCGGTTTCCGCTCATGCGGCCGCCACCAGGGCCGGCGAGCGCGGCCACGCAGGTGATGACGTCGAGCGGCAGCCGCAGCAGGCTGCGGCGGGTCCACCGGACGGCGGCGGCCCGCTCGATGGTCGGCCGGGTCGGCCTTCTCGAATGCGACGGCCTTGGGGATGAAGTCGACCAGTGACCACACCCGCATCACCGCGTGGCTCGCCAGCGCTACGAGCATGCGGTGTCCGCACGTCGGGATGTCCCCAGGTGACGACGATGGCCGCGATGAGCGCGACCTCGAACGCGCGTGTGCACGGGAATCCAGAATCGGCGCCGCGAGACCCCGCCGTGCCGGGCCTGAATGATCGCGGGGCGGCCGGGCCAGACCGGGTCGAGGACCAGGACCTCGTAGAGGCCGCCGCCGAGGGAAGCGCAGGCCAGGAGGACGACGGCGCTCAGCAGGATCAGGGTGGGGGTCGACACTACCCGTAGTATTACGATGCACCAAACCGCGCGTCGAAAGTGCGGTTGTTGTACGGCCGACTCGCGATTCGTGTACACCAACCGTACGTTCGGCGGCAGTTTTGGTGACGACGTCAGGCCGGCCTGCTCAGCGCGGCGTCGAACTCCTCGGCGGCGACCTTCTCGGGTTTCCCGGCGGCGATGTCCCGTTGATAGGCCACGAAGAGGTCCGCCCCGACCCGGGCATAGCGGCGGGCCCACGCGTCGGCGTCGCTGCGCCAGTAGCCCATGACATCCAGTTGATCCGATTCCCAGGTGTCTTTCGCCTCGCAGGTGTTTGCGCACCGCCCGCGCCTGGGTGGCTTCACCGCCCAGCGAGCAGTAACCCCACCCCGTCGTCGGAGCGTGTTCGGCCACCAGCCGGGCCAGGGCCTGCTTCCTCAGTCTGTCCGTTACCCGTGCCGACGCTCGTGACGAGCTGGACGTTGTCGCGCTTCGGCAGATAGTCGACGTGGCGGCGGTCCGGCACCTCCGCGATGGCAATGGCGACGGCGTCGGGGGCGAGCTCGTCGATGATCCTCGCCAGTGCGGGCAGGCCAGCGAATATCGGCTGCGAGAACCTGCCATTCGGCGCGTAGCGGTCGGTACCAGGAGTTGGCGTGCGCAAGCCCGACCTGGTCACCGGGGGCGGCTCTGCGTGCCCAGGCCGCGCCAACGCCGCCGTGGCCGTGAATGACGACGTCCACCGTGACGCGACGTGCCCGTGCCGTCGCACTCGCGCACGGTGTAGGTCCGTCCCGACGGGTCGGTCGAACCGGTGGAGAAATAGATACCGACCGCGGCGTCCGCATCGTCGGGGATGGGGAAAGTCGGGCCAGGTCGGGCACGTGCAGGACCACCCTGTGCAGGTGTGGCGTCAGTGGCGCGGACTGCGCCACCGTGCCCGCGACGTATTCCGACTCCACCGGCAACAGGTTAATGTCGGGCTTCGACTTGGCCCGAGCAGACGCGACAGCGTACATTCGTTCACCGAGTCGGGAGTCGATTGCTCGCTCGCGCGACTCCGATAGGGCCGAATTATTGGAAATCGGATCGTGGCAACAGGAATCAACAGGCTACTCGACTGGCTGGCCTCGTTTCTCAGCCTGTCGGTGCGTCCGAGAGCATCGCGGGGTACATCCTTGCTGCGCTCGTCCACATCTTTCTGCTCTTGAACCTGGTGGCGGTCGGTGCGCTCGTATTTATCTGGCTGGAGCGAAAAGTATCGGGCCGCATCCAGGATCGCCTCGGGCCGACGCGCGTGGGCGGCAAGTTCGGATGGCTGCAAACGCTGGCCGACGGCATCAAGCTCCTGACGAAGGAAGATTTGATGCCCAACGGGGCCGACGAGTTCCTGTTCAAGATCGCGCCGTATGTCAGCTTCTGTGCTTCACTCACCGTGTTCATGGCGATTCCCTTCGCCGGCGGTGCTTATCCGTTCGTCGCCATCCACCTCAACGTGGCCGTGTTCTTCATCATCGCCGTGCTCGGCCTGGAAGTGTTCGGCGTGATCCTGGCCGGCTACTCGTCGGCATCCAAGTGGTCGCTGTTCGGTGCGATGCGCGAAGCGGCCCAGGTCGTCAGCTACGAAGTGCCGCTCGGGCATGTGTGCCGTCGTGCCCGTGCTGCTGGCCGGATCGATGGATCTGGTTTTCATCGGCGATCGGCAGGCCGGCGGCTTTTGGAACTGGTACATTTTCCACGACCCGTTCACGTTCATCACGTTTTGGGTGTACTTCACGTGCGCCACGGCGAGCGTGAACCGCGCACCCTTCGACCTGGCCGAGGCCGAAAGCGAGCTCGTGGCCGGCTTCCATACCGAGTACTCCGGTCTGCGGTGGAGCTTTTTCTTCATGGCCGAGTACGGCTCGATGATGGCGGTCAGCTTGTTGGCATCGATCCTGTTCCTCGGCGGCTGGAACGGGCCGATTCCCATCGCCAGCATGCTCGGTCTGACTTTTGACAACGGCTTCTGGTTCGGCTTCGCCGGCAATGTGCTGGGCACAATGAACTTGATCTTCAAAGGCGTCGTCGGCGTGACCGTGATGATGTGGGTCCGCTGGACGCTGCCGCGACTGCGGATCGATCAGGTGATCACCACGTGCTTGAAGTACTGCGTGCCGATCGCCGCCCTGGCGTTTTTGGGAGCGACCTCGTGGCAATACGCGCTGCCGAATCGGACGTTCTTCGGTGCACTCAACATGTCACCGGCCGCTTTCAGCTCGCCGAGCTGCTTCCGGATAACAACGATCGGGCTGACCAGCCCGCCACCGAAACTGCGCCCGCCGAAGACCAAACCGCGGCCACGGCTTTTGCACCAATGGAATAACCGCCGCGATGGAACCGATTTACTGGCCTTCGTTCTTTTTCCTGCTGTTCTCGGCAATCGCGTGCGCGTTTGCGGTTGCGGTGGTGGTCAGCACGAATATCGTGCGCATGGCGTTTTATCTGGTGCTCTCGCTGGCTGCGACGGCCGGATTGTTTTTCCTGGCCGGTGCCGATTTCGTCGGCTCCATGCAGATTCTGATTTACGTCGGCGGCACGCTCGTGCTCCTCGTGTTCGGCGTGATGCTCACCTCGCAGGAGCGGTTCATCTCGATGAAAACCAGCCAGAGCGAGATGGGGATCGCGGCCCTCGTCGGCGCGTGCCTGTTTGTGGTTCTGGCGTGGGCTGCTTTCAGCGTGCCGGAGTGGCGCGGTCTCACTCGCGAACAAGTGGCCGCCATCCCGCTCGAGCCAACCGCAACGCCGGTCGGCCTGGGTCTGCTCGGCGTGCGTGTCGATGGGACCGATCGCCCCGACCGCGCGGGTTACCTGCTTGATATTCGAAATCATCTCCGTGCATTTGTTGGTGGTGCTCATTGGTGCGGCCTACCTGGCCCGTGCCAAACGCAAGAGGAGCGTATTGGTCGAATGAGGTCAGCGACGTTGATGCCCCCCATCGTTGCCAGCCTGTTGACCGAGCCGGTCGGCGTCAGCCACTACCTCGTGGTGGTGCGGTGCTGTTCGTGTGCGGTGCGCTGTGCATGGCCACCAAGCGCAACGCACTGGGCGTGCTGATGGGCATCGAGCTGGTGCTCAACGGGGCGAACTTGAATTTCATCGCCTTTGGCAGCCCCTATTTGCGCGCGACGCGAGGAAACACTCGGGCTGGATGGGCAACTGATGTCGCTGTTCGTGATCGTGCTGGCGGCGGCCGAGGCGGCGGTGGCCCTTGCCATCGCGCTGAACTTTTACAACAGCTTCAACACGATCGACGTGGACCGGGCCGATCAGCTGCAGGGATAAAATGACGAATTCCCGAATGACGAATGACGAATGGAAGAACGATGTGGTCATCCGTCATTCGTGATTCGTCATTCGCCATTGAAGACATGGACTCGACCGCAACCTTACCGACACTACTGCTGATTGCCTGGCTATTGCCGTTGGTATCGTTTACCGTCATTTGCATCGGCTATTCGATGCCGCAGATGCTCGGGATGCGCGTGCGGTATGCCACGCAGAAGTTCGCCAGCTACATCGCCATTGGCGCGATCGTCACCGGCTTCTTGATCAGCATCTACTCGCTGTTCGGCGTGTGGTTGCCGGCGCATCCGCTCAAAGCTCCGGCCCACCATGGCGAGGAGCACGAACAAGAGCCGGACGCCGTCGCCGGCACTGCATCCCCCTTCCGCCTGGCGGCCATGCAGGTCGAGCACACCGAAGAAGAGGGTGAACATCACGCCACGAACGGCCCGCCGCCGGCACTCGCCGGCAATTGGTATTCCCTGGCCGAGTTCGGCCCCTTGAAACTCACGATCGGCTACTACATCGACACGCTGACCATTGCGATGTTCTGCATGGTCACGCTGATCGCCTCGTGCATTCATATCTACGCCGTCGGCTACATGCACGACGAGCTGCACGACGTGGTCGACCATGAAGTGACGCTCTCCAACGGCGAGCACCTGCACCGCCGCGGCCGGTTCCACCGCTTCTTCCAATACTTTTCGCTGTTCTCGTTCTCGATGCTGGGCATTTGCATCGCCGGCAACCTGGCGATGGTGTTCGTGTTCTGGGAGCTGGTGGGCATTTGCTCGTATTTCCTGATCGGCTTTTACATCGAGCGGCACAGCGCCAGCACCGCGGCCAACAAGGCGTTCATCGTCAACCGCGTGGGCGACTTCGGCATGCTCATCGGCCTGATGGCGATTTTGACCACGTCTCGGCACGTTTTCATTCGGCGACATCCCGCGCGAAGACGGCACCAAGGAGCTGGGCATCTTCAGTCTGCTGCACGACGAGTCGCGCGGCTACGAGCTCGCGCCCGCCGACGGCATGATCGCGTTGGAAGCCCGCGACCAGATCGCCGAAGTTGTGCGGCAAGGCGGCGGCGATGCCGAAGTAAAGGCCCTCGTCGACCGCTTGCGTGCCGAAGAAGGCGGCCGTTGGGGCCAGTGGACGCTGTTCATCGCGGGCGTCGGCATCTTCTGCGGCTGCATGGGAAAAAGTGCACAGTTCCCGCTCCACACGTGGTTGCCCGACGCGATGGAAGGCCCCACGCCCGTCTCCGCGCTGGTGCATTCGGCCACGATGGTGGCCGCCGGCGTGTTCCTGGTGGGCCGCGTGTATCCGATCTTCTCGCCCGAAGCGTTGCTGGTGATCGCCGTGATCGGCTGCATCACGCTGTTCCTCGCCG
>CAVTXO010000011.1:0-328752 GCA_963738695.1 uncultured Actinomycetota bacterium
GCGCCCCACCCTGACTTGACGGAAGATGATGCCCGGCCCACCCTCGATGCGTACCGCCAGCGCAGCTGCAGCCAGCACGGGCATCAAGATGATCAGCGACATCGCCGCGACCACGATGTCGAACCCGCGCTTGATCAGTCGCGCCGGGCCATGAAGGCTGGGATTACGGACTCGCATGATGGGAATGGAGCCAATGTGATCAGCCATGCCGGTCTGGGTGTGGAAGTGGTGTAAGCGCGGTACCACGAATAGGTCGGTGTGTTGGCATGCCTCTGTACGTACCGAATCGATCAGCGCGCGCTCTTCGAAGCCTCCATCGGCGACCAGCAAGGTGTCGGCACCGGTTGTCAATACCGCAATGTCCAGATCGGCAAGGCGACCCAGGCGTGGCAGGTATTTCCCGGCTGGACAGTCATCACCATCACCATCGTCGACGTACCCATCCAACGCGATTCCGTACTCGCGGTGCCGCGCAAGGATTCTGGCCAACTCTGCGGCCAGCGGTCCGCCCCCAATCAGCACCGTGTGACGCTTTGAAACCCCACTCCGACGACCCAGCGCGATGAGCCGCGTGGTGATGAGGCGGCCAACGATGACCAGTACGACTGCCTGGCACGCCGTTTGAAGGAAGATCAGCAACTCCACCTTCGGATGCAGGTAGAGGATCCCGGCAGAAACCGCGGCGACGGCGGCCAGCAGGCGAGTGACGATGGACGGCAGTTCGTCCAAGACACTGACGTGCAGCGGCGCGACGTACCGGCCGCCGTCGGTCAGGAGAAGTGTCGCAAGGACGGCCATTGCCACTACTGCGTGGATCTGAAGAGGCCGCCATGCAAGTGGGGCCAACATCAGTGCGAAGTCGACGGCCGGGACAACCATCCATGCCCGAATGTTCCTGAGGAACGGCACGTCGACGTGCTCACGCCCACCGGGTGCACGCAGGGGGTCGTTGGCGACTTCGAGAGCCCGCGGCCGCCCAATTTCAGCGTTCGCCGTTGGCGGTGGTGCAACCTGGACTCGACGGCGGTCCAGGAGTCGGGCACCATCAATACCACCCATCCCAATTTGGGAATCGCGAGCGAGCGACTTTCGAGGTGCAGTCGCCGGGTCGGCTCGAGGACTTCGGTCATGATCGAACACCCGACGCGCTGAAGACATGTCGATTCGCGTCGGTCGGCAACATACTCGATGAATCGTTAGACGGAATCAACATGGACGAGCCCCCGTGTACAACCAAGGTTGCCCTCGCACGTAAGCACGCATCGCAAAACCGACATTATTTACCCCCTGTAGCCGTCCTCAACGACTTTGCCGGAGAGCGACGACCTCAACGTCGACCACAGGCTAGTGCTGTGGCCATTCGCATCGAGGAGCCACAACACTGGTCACCGTCGTTCTCAGCCAAACATCAGCATATTCACATCCAGGTGTTCGACGGAACGGGGTGTTTCCCTATGCTTCTACTGAGCTACCCCTAGGAACCGTTGGTAGGTCCGATTTTTCGCGCGATGGGATCTGGGTTCCGTGGATGTTCGAAAGGGTTTACCGCGGTCCTCACAGTCAACTCGATACTTCGAAAGTTACTGCGTCAGACGCAAATGTTGGAGACACGTCGCCGCCGAGCTGACATTCGCGGACAACCGGCTGAGATGCAATCGTCAAGCAGCCGTGATTAGCTGGAGGAGTGAAGCGCACGATGGACCTGGTCATCTGCAGGCTCCGCAGCATGAGGCAGATCGGAGGTAACTGCTCGCCTGACCCGGATCCTCACGATTTGCACCTCCAAGCCAGGGACTCGATACCGAAATGGTGTGTCGATTCGGAGTTCACTTGGGCTGCACCGACAACGGGCGTTCACAGCATCCGCATCCCGCCGACCCGGCGCGACGGTCAGACCAACCGCATTGGTGGCGGGTCGTTTGCAGATATCCACCCTCGCCCTGGTTGTGATCAGCGCGTTAGCACATGGACGCTGAAGGCAGTTCACGTACGGTTCCATTGCGGTCCGATCCCGTTTGGGCGGACGTCGCGGGATCAGTGTTGAAGTGAGGAGTTGCTCTGCACGTCCTGTTTGTTTGCACTGGAAACATCTGTCGGTCGCCAATTGCGGAGCGACTCGCCGCGGCGTATTCCACGCGGTGCCGGGTTCCGGAACTCAGGACATCCAGCGCTGGCACCCGCGCAGTGGTAGCGCAGTCGATTCACCCTGATGCGGCGCTCGTCCTCGAGACGCTGGGCGGTGAACTGGCCAACTTCGCCGCGCGACATCTGACGTCGAGAATTTCGTCGGACGCCGATCTTGTTCTCGCTATGACGAAGTCACATCGCGACGCGGTTCTGGAAATCGCCCCGCACCAACTCCACAGGACCTTCACACTGAGCGAGGCCTCTCTACTTGCATCGAGGCGCGACGCACAGAATGTCGCAGATCTGGCAGCGCTCCGCCCGCATCTGGCGGCCCATGAGCTGTTGGACATTCCCGATCCGATTGGTCACAACACGGAATTCTTCGACATGGTTGGCTTACAGATTGCCAATCTCCTACCGCCGATACTCGAGCTTTGCCGGCCCCCTACTCTCGCGGCCGATTAGCCTCGCCTGCATCCACAGCTACGCCGGAAAAATGGCTGGAAACCATTCGGTTGCGAGTGGCTCAGTGGCGCTGTCCGTCGCAGGACGGTTCAGGCATTCAGTACGCCCCGCCCCAGCGCGTACACCTGCCAGCCAGCTTCCGACCAGAATTCATAGTCGACCGCGTTTCTGGCGTCGAGTAGCCGCGGCTCGCGAACGATGGACAGGAACAGTCGGGGATCGATGTTGCGGTACTCATCCCATTCCGTGGCCAGCACGATCAGATCGGTGCCGCGGCAGGCGTCTTCGACGATCGGGCAGTACGTCAACGTGGGGAACTGTTTGCGCGCGTTGGGGATCGCCCTCGGGTCGTGTACCCGGACGGAAGCGCCCTTCAGATGCATGGCCGCGGCAACGTTGAGGGCCGGCGAGTCCCGCACGTCATCGCTGTTGGGCTTGAATGCCGCACCCAGCACGGCGATGTTCTTGCTCAAGAAGTTACCTCCGAGCATGGTGCTGGCGACAGCGACGACCTTGTCGCGCCGGCGCATGTTGATCTTGTCGACCTCACTCAGGAACGTCAGCGCGTCGGACGCACCCAGCTCGCCCGCCCTAGCGCTGAAGGCGCGGATGTCCTTGGCCAGGCATCCGCCGCCAAATCCGAGGCCGGCGTTGAGGAAGCGACGACCGATCCGCTCGTCGTAGCCCAGCGCCTCGCTGAGCGTGACGACGTCGGCGTTGGCCACCTCGCACACCTCGGCCATCGCGTTGATGAACGAGATCTTCGTCGCCAGAAAGGAGTTTGCGGCCACCTTGACCATCTCCGCCGTCGCTAAGTCCGTGGTGATGTGCGGCGTGCCGTCGTCGATGATCTTCCCGTAGACCTCCAGCAGGGACTTCTCGGCATGCTCCGACGTCACCCCGAACACCAGGCGATCGGGATGCAGGGTGTCCCGCACGGCCATGCCCTCGCGCAGAAACTCAGGAGTCCAGGCCAATTCGAGCCGAAAGCCGTCGCCGCCGAGCATCTCGGCTAGTCGTTGGGCGGTCCCGACCGGCACGGTCGACTTCCCGACAATTAACCCGTCGCAATCCGCCAACTCGGCGACGGTCTGCACCGCGGTGTCGACAGAGCGCAGATCGGCCGCATCAGACCCCCACTGCTGCGGTGTCCCGACGCAGATGAAATGAAGTTGCGCGCCGCGAACGGCTTCTTCGGCGCTGCTCGTGAATCGCAGTTGGCCCGTCGCAAGCGTCGACTCCAGCAGTTCCTCGAACTCCGGCTCGAAGAACGGCGAAACCCCGCGCGATAACGCCTCTACCTTCGCCGAGTCCGTGTCGTATCCGACGACCTCATGCCCCAGGCTCGACATACATGCGGCGTGGACGGCGCCGAGATAACCGGTTCCAATCACACTAATTCGCACAACGAGTTCTTTTCTTGCCCATGGGCGCAACGCATCTCCCGTGCGGCCAACTGACCGTGGCTGAAATCGATGCCGATCGAGTCATCGGACCTCCGCGGCGTCGCCGATCGCATGAGCTTCATGACTGACTGATTCGTCGGTTCCAGTGTCATGGTTGGTCAGATTTCACAGAGACCCGTGCGCTTGCAGACTCCCTCGCACCACTTCAGGCGCGTGTCGCTCGTCTGGCACCACGCAGGGCTCTTGTTGATGCTTGCCGCCTGTTGTTGTTCTGCTTTCGCCTTGGCACCCTCCGGGGTCATCGCCGAGTTACCGGGATTGCCAGGCGAAGCGAGGTAATTGTTGCAGTTCAAGGCGAAAACGTATTCGTTTGACCGAGTGTTCCTACCGCTGGCATCGAGGTAGATCGACTTGTGCCAGCTGGTGACGATGCAGTCACTCTTCTCGAGCTGGTCGCCACTCACCGCGCCGACGACTGCCTTGCCCTTCTGGCCGGAGATGTACGCTGCGGCCTCGTTGTAGGTTTTCCCGGTCAATCCGTCAGCGGAGGCGACACCGGACCCCAATATCGTCACGGAAAGCATCGCGGCGCCAACGGCACTCAGGATGCGCACGACCAATCTCGCCATCAAGGAACCCCTCCCCTAGCGGCAGATGCGTGCCAATCTGCCGCCTGTTACGCCGCCATACCGCTCTCGGCGTCGGTAAGCGCGCGGTATGAATCTAGCCGCGTTCCGGTAGCCCACGAATCGGGTGTTTGCCTAGGGTTGCCGGTCCTGTACCCCTATGCCGTTCGGACGCTGGAGCACTCCGGCCCCACGGCACTCGCCAGCTCGTAAGGAAATTGACGTTGCCGACATTTCACATTGCGATTTCGCGCTGGTGGCGTTTGCCAGATGCGATGATCGTCCTGATGTCTGGGGGGACTAGTCAGGTTTGGGGGGACACGTCATATGTCTGGGGGACGACTCGTCGGCCGTTCGGCCGAGTTGCGAGCAGTTGCTGACTTCTTGACGTCGATGGGTGAGCGCCCGTCGGGCCTGGTGATCGACGGCGAGGCCGGCATCGGCAAGACCACGCTGTGGTCGGCGGCAGTACAGCAGGGCGCGGGAGCGTGGGTTTCGGGTCTTCTCGGCTCGGGCAAGTCAGGTCGAATCGGCGCTGGCTTATGCAGTTGTCGCCGATCTAATCAGCGATGTCGGCTGTACTGCACTGGGCGGGTTGCCCGAGGTTCAGCGTCTTTCAATGGATCGTGTGCTGTTGCGGGCCGATGGCGGGGATCCCCCAAGCGACCACCGGGTCGTCGCGACGACAATCCTTTCGATACTCGAACGCCTGGCGGCCAAGTCACCGGTGCTCGATCGCCATCGACGACGTGCAGTGGATGGACGCGTCCAGCAAGAGTGTCGTCGCGTTCGTCGCGCGTCGCCTCGACCGACGGATTGGCGTGCTGGTCGCCGAGGACTCCGGGCCCGACAACAGCGATACAACGGCCTCCTGGCTGCAGCTGGCCAGGCAGGACGGTGTCGAGCGAATCCGCTTGGGGCCGCTACGCCTTAGCGGACTGCACACTTTGATCTCCGACCGATTGGGTCACTCACTTCCTCGCCCGATGACGGTCCGGATTGCCGAGATCTCTCACGGCAACCCGTCCTACGCGCTGGAGCTGGCGCGCGCGGCAATCATCCAGTCACCGACCGCCGAGCCGGTGTTGCCTGCCCCGCTGGCCGAACTGATGCGTGACCGGATAGGCCAGCTGGAAGACGACGTCCGGGATGTGTTGCTTGCCGCGGCGTGTGTTCCCGATCCGACCGTCGACCTGCTCGCGCGGGCCACCGGGACCACCGCAGCGCGCACTGTCGAGCTGCTCGAACCGCTCGAAGACATTGGCATCATCGGCATCCAGGGAAACCGGGTGCGGTTCAGCCACCGACTGCTGGCACAAGGTGTCTACGCCGACGCCGGTCCAGCACGGCGGCGCAGAATGCATCGGGCGCTAGCCGACGTTGAGTCGCTACCCGAACTGAAGGCCAGACATCTCGCGCTGGCGACAGTCAGCTCGGACCCCGCGACGCTGCAGGCCCTGGATACCGCCGCGGATGTGGCGCGTACTCGCGGTGCTCCGGCTGCCGCCGCTGAACTCGTCGACCTGGCGATCCGGCTCGGCGGTGACACTCCCGAACGCCGGATCCGCGCCGCCGCGCATCATTTCCAGGCCGGCAACGCCGAGCCTGGCCGCGCAGTACTCGAACCCATGATCAGCAAGCTACCGCCAGGCCCGCTCCGAGCGACCGCAGTCAACCTGCTTGCGGAAGTACGCATGCACGACAACAGCTTTGCGCACGCTGCTGAACTCCTACGAGGTGCGGTAGACGACGCCGCGACCAATCCGACGGTGCTGATGCAGACCTTTCTCCTGCTGTCGTTTGCTCAGCTCAATACCGGGGAGTACGACGAGTCATTGCACTACGCGCGGCAAGCAGCGACGTTGGCCGAGGAACTCGACCTACCTACCTTGACCAGTCAAGCACGCGCGATGTGGGTGACCGTCGGCCTCGTTTGCGGGCAGGGCGTCGACGAGCCCAGCCTGCAGGGCGCGCTGGAACTGGAAGACCCCGACGTCGACGTTTCACTTCCGTTCAGCGCCAGTGCCGTCAACGCGCTGGCGCTGGCCTGGACGGGACGGCTGGACGAGGCCAGCGCTCGCATGCTCGCTGTGAGGAACCGCTGCATCGAGCGCGGCGCCATCAGCCACACCATGTACGTCAATCTCCACAGCACGTTGATCGACACTTGGCGGGCCGACTTCGCCGCGGCCGCACTCACGGCCGAGGATGCGATGGAGCGTGCCGAGCTGCTCGGTGCTGATCACATGACGGTCATTGCCCACGCCGCCCGGGCGCTCGTCGCCGCCTACACCGGTCGTGAACGCGACGCCCGTGCCGATGCTCACGCCGCGATCGAGCGCGCGAACCGCTGCGGCTCAACGCGACTCGCAGACCTGCCGGTCATGACCCTCGGATTCCTCGACGTCTCGCTGGGCAACTATGCCGAAGCGCTGACAGCCCTGCAGCCGCTGATCGCACGGTTCAGTACTCTGCCTGGCACTGAGATTGTCATCGCCGCATTCATCCCTGATGCCGTCGAGGCAATGATCGCACTAGGGCACATTTCCGAAGCCGGACCACTGATCGATGCACTGGAGACCAACGGCCGCCGCCTCGACCGACCGTGGATGCTGGCGGCCGGCGCGCGCTGCCGCAGCATGTGGCTGACCGCCCAGGGCGACGTCGAGGCCGCCACCCGCATGGCGCAGCAAGCAATGGCCGAACACGACCGGCTTCCAATGCCGTTCGAGTGCGCGCGCACGCAGCTGCTGCTCGGCCACCTCCAACGCTGCCAGCGCCTCAAGGAAGCCGCAACAGTTACCTTAAACGAGGCGTTGCGCGCATTCGAGGCCATGGGAACGCCGTTGTGGGCCAAACGCGCCCGCGACGAACTGGCCGTCACCAAGAGCGGCCCAACCCAATACGTGCGATTGACCCCGTCCGAACAATGCGTCGCCGAACTCGCCGCGTCCGGCATGACCAACCGCGACGTGGCTGCGGCGCTCTCCGTCAGCCTCAAGACCGTCGAAGCGCACCTGACCCGCATCTACCGCAGACTGGGCATCCGGTCACGCGCCGAACTCAGCGAACGGATGAGCGAATTAGCTGCTGATGGCCTAACCGGTAGGGAAGGACACGATTCCACACCTGCTGAGAGCCGCTAGCCTCGACTTGGCTGCTCGCATCGGCGGACTGCAGAGGGTCATGGTCAGTACCCCGCTCAGAATCGAGGGCATAAGAACCGACCCCGTCGTTGCGTCGGTGCACCTTGCGTCGCCGTGGCCGCGCCAGATCGACGGCTGGCACCGCGACCTTTACGAAATCCCCAGCATTTTTGCCGATCTAGCGGCCCAATCACCCAGACGGCTCGATCCTCATCGGCGGCGACTTCAACTCGACGGCTGACATGCGCCCGCCGCCTGTTGCACGGCGACTTTCGCGATGCCTCCGAACAGGCAGGGCGGGACGGCAATTCACGTTCCCAAGCAATTGGCGTATTCCGCCGTTGTCGACCGAGACCCGTCACCGTTCCGCGCAGCGATCACCGGGCTCTAATGGCTACCGCCCTGGTGCCCCGCGATTAATCCGTCTGCCCCAGACACGGGAACGCCCCGGCACTCTTCGCGAGTGTCGGGGCGTTTCGCTTGTCGTGGTTCGTTCTAGGCGGCGGCCTTCTTGCTCGCATCGGCGCCGGCATCCTTCTTGCCTGCGTCTGCGCCCTCCTTCTTGCCCGCGTCCTTCTTGCCGGCGTCCGCGTCCTTGACGGCGTCCTTCTTGCCGGCGTCGGCGTCCTTCTTGCCCGCGTCCTTCTTGCCGTCCTTGGCCGCGTCCTTCTTGCCGGCGTCGGCGTCCTTGGCCGGGTCCTTCTTGCCGGCGTCGGCGTCCTTGGCGGCATCCTTGGTCGCGTCCTTCGTCGCGTCCTTGGCCGGGTCCGCCGGGGTGGTCGACTCCGTGTCGGTCGTCGTCTCGGTCTTGGTGACGGGCACGACCACGGGTGTCGCTTCGCCCTCTTGGGTCTCCTGCACGTCCTTGGCGACCGGCTCGACCGTCTCTGGCGTCGACTTCTCGGCCGACGCCAACGCGGTCACCTTCGACTGGTCCTCCTCGGTGGTGGCCGCCACCTTCTGTGCCGTCGCGGCCAGCTGTGCGGCCGACTTCGCGGCGAGCGTCGTCGTGGTCGGCGGCGCCGGTGCGGGCGCCGCCGGCAGCCCGATGCCCAGATCACCCAGGAAGGCCTGGATGCCCTGCACCGTCGCGGCGGCAAGGTTGACACCGACGCCCAGCCAGTTCTGGAACGGGTTGAACGGCAGGATCGAAAGGGTCTGCGGTACACCCGGGTTGATGATGCGGTCGTAGCCCAGGTTGATGAGGACCTTCGTCAGGGGGGAAAGGAGATCGACGATCGGCTTCACCAACGCCGTCGTGCCGGTGGCGGAGGCGATGCTCAGGAACGGCTGCATGATCGGCAACGTCCCCTGTTGGGGGATCAGTACGAAGGTCGCGTCTCCGTCCGTCCGCTTGTCGGCGTTGTTGATCGCCGTCGCCAACGTGGCATCCGTGTACCCGTACGGCAGCATGTCGGTGGGGCCATTGCTGTTGGGCGACAGGTAGTTGCCGTGGACGTACTCGAATGCGGCTAGCGCGTTCAGCACCGCCAGCGGATTGCCGAAGTACAGCGGGGCGTCGCCGACCGGGTCGTACTCGAAGCTGTAGTTCGTGCTCTTGACGCCAATGTTGGTGGGCAGCTGTGGTTTGAACGAGATGCCGAGGAACGGGATGGTCGGCAGGAAGCTCAGCCGCGACCACAACCCCTGCGGATTGTCGATGTTGCCGATCGTCACCACTGAGACGCGACTCTTGACGGCGTCGGGGATGTTGGACATCTCTTCGGAGACGACCGCGCCACCCTGGGAGTATCCGAAGATGATGATCTGCTGGTTGTCGGGTGTCGGGTTGGCCAGCTGATTCTGCAATGCGGCGTCGAGGTTCGTCACGCCCGTATCAACGGATTTGTCCCAGGTGTCGCACGACAGGCCCGGGCACCAGTTGGGAATGATTGCCAACGGGAAGAAACTGGCGGGATAGTCGACACCGACCAAGCCGCAGCCATCGGTCGAGGTGCACGGCACACCCGACGGGTTGATGTATCGGTTTGCGGCGTTCTCCTTGTACCCCATTACCGCATTGGGCGGGTCGATGTTGTGGGTGCCCGTACCAGGCACGATCAACGCTACGGCGCCGAATGCAAGCGCAGCCGTGAAGGCCGACGCGATGCAAAGGGCGATGGATCCGACTAGTGAGACGATGACGAGAAGGAGGGCTTTCGCCGCTTTACGCATGCGTCAACGATCACACACTCGGGTGTTTCCGGAATCAAGAACCAGTGAATTCGTTGGTGGAAATCCGTCGACGTCTGTCGGATTTGCGTGGTGTCGTTCGTCGATCGGGTAGAGAGTGGAACACAGGGTTCTGCTCGCTACCGGAGGTAATCACGATGCACTACTTCGCGCTGCTGATCGGACCCGAGCCCACCGAAGCCCCCGCCCCCGCGGACCATGCGGCCGAGATGGCGGCCTACCAGAGCTTCCACGAACACGCCCTGTCGGCGATCCGCGCCGGCGATGCGCTGACCTCGTCCGCCGACGGAGTCAAGATTACCGGCGGCCCGGACGCGCCGGTCATCACCGACGGCCCCTTCGCCGAAGGCGCCGAGGTCGCGGGCGGCTATTACGTCTTCGAGGCGGACAATCTGGACGACGCTCTGGCGCTGGCCAAGCAGATTCCCGCCGCCAAGCGCGGTGCCGTCGAAGTCTGGCCGATGGTGATGTGGAATCAGCCCGACAAGCCACTGGACGGCACCAACTGGATCGCGCTGCTCCTGGAGTCCCCGGAACAGACGCATGCGCCGGACTCACCCGAATTTCAGACCGGTCTCGAGCAACACGGCGTGTTCGGCGCCGCCGCCGGCGAGCACATTCGGGGTGGTGCGGCCCTGCAGCCCGCATCAACGGCGACGACGGTACGGGTGCGCAATGGCGAGACCATCCTGACCGACGGCCCGTACGTCGAGGGGGCAGAGGTCGCGAACGGCTTCTACCTGCTCAACGCCGCCGACCAGGACGAGGCCGCCAAGATCGCTTCGATGATCCCGGCGACGAACGTGGAGTTGCGCCAGCTCGCCGGCGTCTCCGCGCTGTAGCCACCGCTGAATGACCAACCTGGACGGCGTCTTTCGGCGCGAATGGGGTCCGGCCGTCGCGGCACTCGCCCGCTGGTCCGGTGACCTGTCCGTCGCCGAGGACGCCGTCCAGGAAGCATTCGCGGAGGCGCTGCGTTCCTGGCCACACGACGGCGTGCCCGACAATCCGGGCGGCTGGGTCCTGGCAGTCGCACGCAACCGCGCGCTGGACCGCTTGCGTCGCGAATCCGCGCGGTCGGGAAAGGAACTCGCTGCGGTGATGGACGGTCACTGGGCGCACATCGAAGGGGTGCCCGTACACCCGGTGCGCGACGACGAACTGCGGATGATGTTCACCTGTGCCCACCCCGCGCTGGACCGGGCGTCGCAATTGGCGTTGACGCTGCGGCTGATCTCCGGCCTGACGGTGCCCGAGATCGCCCGTGCGCTGCTGCAGTCCGAGGCAGCCGTGGGCCAGCGAATCACGCGGGCCAAGAACAAGATTCGCGGGGCGAACATCCCGCTGCGGGTGCCACCCGCCGAACTGCTGCCGGAGCGGGTACCCCACGTCCTGGCGTGCATCTACTCGGTGTTCACCGAGGGGTACTGGTCCACGGCCGGCCCGTCGGCCATCCGGGACGAACTGTGCGACGAAGGCGTCCGGCTGGCGGGCGAGGTGTGCGCCCTGATGCCCGAGTCGCTGGACGCCAGGGCGCTGGCGGCATTGATGTTGTTGCACGACTCGCGACGGTCGACGCGCGTGGGACGCCGACGGCGGCCTGGTGCCACTCGACGAGCAGGACCGCCGACGCTGGGATCGCGGCCGGATCGCCCGCGGACTCGACGGGCTGCGCTCGGCTGCCGGGGCGACGGGACCGTATCTGCCGCAGGCGGTCATCGCTGCGCTGCACGCGACGGCGCCGACGTTCGCGGAGACCGATTGGGCGCTGATCTGCACGGCGTACGACCGGCTGATCGTGATCGCGGACTCCCCCGTGGTACGAGCCAATCGCGCACTGGCGGTGGGGTTTCGCGACTGCTTCGAGGCGGGTCTGGCCGCACTCGACGAGGTCGCCGACGACCCTCGGCTGACGCGGTCGAACACGGTGGCCTCGATTCGAGCCGATCTGCTGCGACGGGCGGGGCGGCCCTCGGATGCCGCGAAGTGGTACCGGATCGCGTTGGAACGCAATGGTTCCGAGCCGGCCCGCGAGTTCCTGCAACGGCGGTTGGCGGAGTGTGAGCAGAGGTGATGCAAGGGTCTTGCTCGACGCGACCGGGCGTTACTCGGTTCCGTTCCGTGCTTCGCCAGAGGGACTTTTGCCGTGACGGGTGGTCAATCGCCTCCAATAGGCGCCCGTCGCGGCTCCGCGCTGTCTCGCGGACTTGGTAGCGAGTCCCTCCCCGGCATTGACAGTTACGTCAATTAGACCTCAGAGAAGTTCGTCCTGCCACCGGAGCGTGGTGACGGCCGTGGATCGGTGAAGAGACGGGCATGTGACCCGTCTCGGCGCAGTGGTCCAGAACGTCCAACACGGCGCTTCCGCGAAGCCAGCGACGCTTCCCCTCCCATCCGCAGTGGCAGTGCCCGCGATGGTTGAGCCATGACGCTTGCAGGGATGCGTAGTGGCCGTTCTCCATAGTTTGCCTAGTGTACCGGTGGCAATTATGCATTGTGGGTCAACTCCATAAGCAGCTGGCAACCTCGCCTGTAACGGTCATATAGGGGACCGCCTAACTGTTTGCTGTGCTCGCCGGAGCTGGTTGGGTCGTCGCCTATTTGCTGTGACGGGGAGGCTGCCATGGAGCTTTGCCAGCGAGCGGACAGACTTGGCATGGCCGCGGTCGTTGGGGCCCGCATCGTCTGCGGACCGGGCGGCACGACGTCGTCCATGTTTCCGATAAGTTGCCGATCGTGGCCAACGTCATGAGGCATCGTAGGGATCGATGCCGTACCCCGCGGGTCTGACAACATCGCCTCCAAGCTGATGGTCGAGCACGCGAGAAAGCCGGCTTCGCGGTGCCGGGGTCCTTGTCGCTGCGCAACCACTACATGAAGACGCTGGGAATCTGGGCGAGCAGTGTCGGCAACACAAAGAAGAGATGATCGCCGCTACCGACGAGCAGAACCACCAGCGCTACACGAAGTACCTGAACGGCTGCCAGTACTACTTCATCGACGAGACCATCTACGTCAGGCTGGTGACGTACTTGACGCCGGGCGTATCGGCCTGACGGCGGAAAAAGGTACCGGCATCGCCCAACAGCAAAGATTCACGCCACGCTCCGGCACATCAGCGCCGGGGCGTCGTCGTCGGCACACCGCACGCAAACACCGCGAACATGCCTGGCAAAGCGTGTTTTCGTGTTGACAAGACCTGCCGGGCGTGGGACTCTGTTGTCAGTTCTCAGGCAACGCTCAGCAAAAGTCACAGGACATACACACTAACTTTTCGGGGGAAGTAAATTAAATGACTACTGCAGTCGGAACCAGGAAGTTTTCGCAGGTAGCCACCAAGTTCCAGGTGGGCACTGCCGCTCTGGCGGTCGTAGCCGCTGCCACACTCACGCCGCCGATCGCCCATGCAACGCCAAGCATCGTTCCTTTCGCGCAAGATCTGGGCGACTCTGTTAATACGCTCATCATCGAGCCATTTGCAACCCCGGGCACTCATGGGGGCAACAAGGTCGTTCCGACCACGTTGGCGGGCGCTGTCACCAGCGCTGGACCCATTCAAAACTTCATTACTGGCCTCGTTCAAACGGTCGCAGGTTGGTTCTACGCTGGCTGGACGTTTGCGGCTACCGTGGCCACGGCTGTGGCTAACGCGATCGCCTACGTTTTCAAGGTCGGCCCTTATGCCACCTCATCGGGCGGCGCGGCAAGCTAGGCTAGCTAGCTAGCTAGCTCATAATCCATACGACACGACTCGTCAGCTGTTTTCAATCGGCAGCTGACGAGTCGTTTAGTTTTTGCCAGCTGTTGTGGCTGTTCTCTTCTTAGTGCAGACCGCACCCGAGCACGGGGAAACTACTGAGTGGGAATCTTTTCGCGACGTCCGTTCGACGACGAATCGAACGATGACCATGACGATGACGATGACGATCCAATTCTGACCGAGGACGACGATGAAAGAGGGCCGCACTGGCTGAGGCGCCGCAATGTCGCTTGGGCCGCGCTCGCTGTTCTCGTTGTGGTCGTCGCCTTTGGCTGTTGGCTCGGTTTCCGAGCGCAGACGGCGAAAACAAATCTCGAACAAGCACGCAGCAGTGCACAGCAGGCCAAAGATGCGCTGCTGCAGGGAAATGCCGGAGACGCATCGCACTTTGCGGCTAATGCGCAATCTCATGCGCAGGCAGCCCGCGACGCAACCCACTCCCTGCCGTGGAACATTGCCTCGTTCGTGCCGTGGTTAGGCAGCCCATTCAAGACCGGCCAACAGATATCCGACGTGGTGCTCGGCTTGACTGCCAACGTGTTGAAACCCGCTGCAGATGCTGGCGCGACCGTCGCGCCGGATCAGTTGCTCGCCAACGGTCGGCTAGACGTAGTGGCCCTCCGCAAAGAAGAACCAGCGCTGAGCAAGATAGCGGCAGACGCCGCCCGCCTCGATGCTGACGCCAGAGCGATTGCGGATCCACGGTACCTCTCTGCTCTCGGTGAGGCCCGATCGCAACTTCAAGCGCAGACATCTGACGTCGCGAAACTGCTGGAAAACACGGCCCTTGCCGCGCGACTGGCACCGTCGATGATGGGCGCCGATGGCCCGCGCAACTATTTCATGGGTTTCCAAACCAACGCCGAGGCCAGAGGCACAGGAGGGTTGCTCGGTGGATTTGGAATTCTTCATTTCGACAATGGCGCTCCCACCATGGATGCGTTAGGGCCGAACACGGAGCTCGACAAGAAGTTCACTCCCATCGATCTCGGCCCGGAATTTGCAGGGCAGTACGGATTCACCAATCCGACTACGGACTGGAAAAATAGCAATCAAAGCTCTCACTTTCCCTACACAGCACAAATCTGGAAGTCCATGTGGGCGCAACAGTCGGGAATGAACGTCGATGGGGTCATCGCCATTGACCCCATCGCCCTCAGTTACTTGCTTGGCGCGGTCGGACCCATCAAGATGCCGGATGGTGAGACGGTAACGGAGGACAACGTCGTCGAACTGACGGAGTCCACCGCCTACGTTCGCTATGCGAATGATCAGCCCGCTCGCAAAAAGTATCTTCAGGATATCGCCGCCGGAGTTGTCAAAAAAATGACGGGACCGGTGGAATCGCCGCGCAAGTTGCTCGACGCCCTAGGGCGGGCGGTCAGCGAACGGCGAATCGCGGTGTGGAGTACATCGCCGGACGAACAGAAGCTTTTGGAGGATACTCCGCTGGCCCATGTGATTCCGGACGATCCGGCACCGTACGCCGAGGTCGTCATCAATAATCTTGGCGGAAACAAAATGGATTACTATCTCGATCGGCAGATCGAGTATGTCGCCGACGGTTGTGAGGGCGATACACGCATGTCAACGGTTACGATTCGGCTGACCAACAGACTGTCGGATGCGACACCCTTGTCGGATTATGTCGCAGGCAAGTCGGGCTTTCTTCCCAATGCTGCGATCAATGTCCCGAGGGGCACCATGCTGACCTCGGTTCGCCTTCTCGCAACCTCGGGCGCAAAACTGGTCAGCGCACTTTCCAATGGACAAAGGATGCTCGTCTTCAAAGAGACGGAACGCGGTCACCCGACCTTCGAAGCCCAAATAGCCATACCACCGGGGCAATCTGACGGGTTGACGTTCCGACTTGCCGAACCGACGGCTTCAGGTACACCGCAAGTTCCGATTCAGCCGTTACTGGACACCGTCACTCCCGTAGTATCGGTACCCGAATGCTCGAAATGAACCACAGATGCCCATTTACGGGCGATAAGTTACGAACAGTCTCCTCTGCAGATCGGCGCCGTCGGATGATCGAGTACGGGGGGCAGGGCAACCTGCGGTGAAGGGGCGGAATTGAATCTTCAGGACTTCGCAAAACTACTTCGTTCTCGGTGGATCACCGTGTGCGTTACGGCACTGGTCGCGGTCTTGGGCGCCGTCGCGGTCACGTTGCTTACGACTCCCCTCTACCAGGCCTCGACCCGTCTGTATGTCTCTGCCACAGGCGGAGCATCGGTGGCCGAGGCGTACCAGGGGAATCGCCTCTCCCAAGAGCGCGTGCTCTCATATACCCAGTTGCTGACGGGCGAGACCCTGGCCCAACGCACCATCGACAAACTCGGCCTCGACATGAGTGCGGAAACACTACAAGAGCACGTTAAGGCCAGTGCGAAAGCAGATACGGTCCTGATAGATCTGGGCGTAGTTGACAAGTCGGCCGTTCAGGCTCGTGACATTGCCAACGCGTTGTCGGATGAGTTCGTTGTGATGGTGCGCGAGTTGGAAACGCCGGAGGATGGGTCTAGACCCGATGCTCGCGTTGTCGTCGAACAGCGCGCGTCGGTTCCCACAAGCCCCGTGACTCCGAAACCTATTCGCAACATTGCAATAGGCTTAGCAATCGGTTTGCTCGTAGGAATCGGCCTCGCCCTACTTCGCGATCTCCTCGACAACACTGTTAAAGCCCGCCAGACTCTTGAAGATATTGCGGGTGTCGGTGTCGTTGGCAGCATCCCGTTCAACAAGGAACGCCGAAAGGAGCCAGCGATCTCATTCGGCAGCGACAACTCGGCGATTGCTGAAGCATTTCGCAAGCTACGAACCAACTTGCAGTTCCTTTCGGTAGACAGTCCACCGCGCGTGATCGTCGTTACCAGCTCGATGCCAAATGAAGGCAAAACCACCACAGCGATAAACATCGCGCTGGCACTGGCCGAAGCCGAGCACAACGTGGTGCTCGTCGATGGCGATATGCGGCGTCCGCAATTGGACAAGTACTTGGACTTAGTTGGATCGGTCGGCTTGAGCACAGTGCTGAGCGGTGCAGCATCGCTCTCCGATGTGCTGCAGAAGACACGGTTCCCTGGGTTGACGGTACTCACCTCGGGAACCACGCCGCCGAATCCGAGTGAGTTGCTTGGCTCCATGGCAGCCAAAACAATGCTGACCGAATTGCGTTCGGAATTCGACTACGTCATCGTGGATTCGTCTCCATTGCTTGCGGTCACGGACGCCGCCATTCTCTCCGCTAATTCCGACGGAGTTCTGATTATGGCGCGGCTCGGCCACACCAAGCGTGACCAACTTGCACATGCGGTCGGCAATCTTCATGATGTTGGCGCGACTCCACTCGGTGCAGTATTCACTATGACGCCTGAGCGTGGACCAGCTGCATATAGCTACAACTATTATGGCTATGGCGCGCCGCAGCAAGCCGCCCACCGCGAACCGCCGGCCGACCCAGCCGCGCAAGGCCATCCCCCGTCCACGTGGAAAGACGAACGGGGCGTGATGGGGGGCAGCACGGCTGTCGTACCCCCCTCTGGCCGTCGACATAAGACGCCTGACTGAGGTGGTAGCTCCTGAGGGACGGAAACCCCGCAAGCAGTCACGCCCGTTGTCGAAACGTGGTGCTCGCCAACAGGACCTCGACTCGGCCCTGCGTCTAACGGAGACCGGATCAGACCGGTCGGCGGTCGGCGTCTCGCGGTTTGGAGCGTCTCAACTTCACTCCGATAACAAACGCTCACGACTCAAGGCCAACGGCACGTTACGAGGGGCCGTAGGTCCGCAGTGGTCGCACGCATCTCGGTGATATGCTCTTCGAATTCCGCATCACCGCACCTCACCGCGGTTGGGTCCGCGCTGGGCGGGGCGGCATGGGGCTACACGGCGATCGGCACGTCCCACAACCGGCGGGCATCGAAACCTCCAATAGACTTCGGTGATGGTATGGCGATTGCTGGCGGTGTTGGTGGTGCTGTTGGCGGGTTGCTCTATGGATTCCTCAAAGGCGTCACAGTTCACACTGGACGGCGATCCGTTTCCGACGCCAACTTCTGCAGATAGTCACACTAGGTCTCTCATTCAGGACGGAAAGATCAAGGGCGGCAACATCGTTCCCAAACCTTCGGCAGGGCCATCGGGCCTCTGGGCAGAGTGGGATTGGGCGAATTGGATAAAGCCGCAGGTGGATCGCGCAATTGCACTTGGCCTCAACGCCATTCGAATTATCGGTGCACCCCAAGTCGTGCTAGTGCGCACTAGTTCTGACTTGCCGGCCATATCGTCGTCCACATACAACGCTCGGTGGGAACAGCTCGCCTCCTACTGCTTGGACAACGGACTGCGTCTATATCCGAGCCTCACTGAAAAATGGGCATATATGTATGCCAAATTCGGCGGGCTAGGTGGGGTCCCACCGTGGAATTTTCAAGATCCGACCGTGACATCGGTGATCACCTCGTCGGCATTGGCCCTCTCGAAGTACCCCAACGTCATTGGCTTCGACATTTTTCAGGAAGGCGGCGGAAGCCATAGTGACGGACTAGAACTTGCTGACGTGCTTGCGCTATATGCCGCAATCAGACAAGTTGCTCCGGCAATACCTCTTACCACATCAGATTCAAGCGGAAGTTATTCCACGGCGGACGCCTTCTGGAATAACTCGACCTCACTGTCTCATCAACTGTGGGCTCGCCCCGACGGCGCTGATTTCGTTGACGTGCATGTCTACCTTGAAAGCGTGGACCCCCCGGACATCGACACCTTCATAAAGGGCACTGAGCGTCCAGTCATTATCGGCGAGTATGGAGGTGGACAAGACATAACCTCAGTCGCCCGAGCCGGTCGGTACAAGTCAGCGCAGGGTTTGCACAATCGTAGCGAAGTAATCGGTTCGTTCGTGTGGGCACTCGCAGACCAAGGGACCACTGATGATAAGAAATACGGGGTTTTCGATAACACGGGGTTTTCTCAGCCGGCCTATCCCTCGCCGGTTGGCGAAACTCCCTTATCGGTAACATCGGGTCAGCGAGCCGACTTGGTCGAAGCCCTTCGGGGTTTCGACTGAGTAGGAGATTTGATACCCGGGTAATGACCTCAAGTCGGTGAGGGTGTCACGATGCCGGCTGTGAATTTCGGGGGTCAGGGTGACGCCAATCGAACAGCCAAATCGTAGCCCGTTAAGGTCAAACAAACTCCGGTGCCCTCTGGACGGCCACCATCGTCAATCCGCGAGACGCGACTACCGCAATAAGGCTGTAAACGACCTGATGGGATCCGGTGTGTCGGGTTCGGAAAGGTTGATGAACGTCGGGTTGGACGGAACTCCGTATATTTGGCGCACGGCATTTTTGTGCCTCAGCGCCCCCCTCGAAGATCGCGTTCCGGATCAACCGCACTGGTTGCCCCATATTGTCGACGACGGATCAATCTTAAGCGGGGGAGTCAGTTGATCTGTTTGCAATCGCGGCGATCTGAGCGTCCGTGAGTGCCCATGGATAGAACCGCAGCTCGAACAGGTCCATCAAGGCATGCCGGGCCGCCGTGTCGAAGTAATACCCGACCTGAAGTTGAGTCAGGAGTCCTCGAGCGCCTGCATCGCCGGTGGTAAACGCAGCCCCGGCGATGCCAACCGCAGAACCAGTACCGTTGGCGACGCCCGCGATGGTGGTCGTCGTACGTTCGACAACGGTGCCGGGCGAGGTTTGAACGGCAGACTCGGCGTCGAGTGCGACGCGGCCTGACGTGGACACCGAGAGTGTTGCACCTGGGCTGCCGTAGCTCCACACGACGCCCTGTGCGACGGTGCTGAGGTCACGAAAACGGACCTTGGCGATGATCGTGAACGGTTGGCTTACATCGCCATTGGTGATCCCATACATTCGGTCATCTGCCCCGTCGAAGGACAGATACCGCCGCCCGCTGGTGACGTCGTGATACAACGTCGGTGCGGCCGACGTACTGGCCGCCCGCAATTTCGTGCATCCGGCGCGATCGAGCATGCTGTTGATCGTCGTGCCGAGAGGGTCTCTGATGTCGTTGGCGATCCAGATCATCGAGCCAATCGCTGTAGTCGTCACCCCGGCCACTCCGGACGAGGGGCCGCTGAGCGCCCCGACGCGGGCCAGGCCGTCGAGGACACACGCGGTGACTGCCTTGTACCCGGTGGCGTTCGGGTGGTCGCCAGCAGCGATCATCAGGGACTGCGGGATCGTGTCCGCGCTGATCCCATCGAGGTCCGCGCTGTCAGGGCTGGTGGCGGTGACGACAAGGCCCCGGTCAATCATGTAGCAGCGTATATCGGTGAACTCGTTAGGGAACGCAGCTCGAAGTGCGGCGTTGGTCGATTCAATTCGCGAGTACGCCAGGGTGCCTGCTCGCTCGGTAACCGCGGTCGGCACTGCGAGTACGACGTACGGGGTGTTCGCAGTGCGGGTGTCAAGGATCGCGCTCACGTCCCGCACAACGACAGCGGGGTCGATGGAGTTGTTGCGTCCCATGGAGATGATGAGGCCGTGTCCGCGGTAGGCGTCCATCTCGCTGCACACGAACTGCGATCCCGCTGGGACCGACACCGCACTGCCAGCTGCGGCCCGCTGGAAGGACCAGCCGTCTGACCACGTTGCCGACGACGCAGCATGGCGCAGCGTTCCCGCCATCGCCGTGCCATCGGCAAGGCGCAGTTGGCCGACCCAGCCGAACTTGATCCTCGTGTTGGTGCGGTAAGCCGTAGTTGGGGCGGTGATGGAAACCGGGGTCTGGGTTGTGGCGTCCGAGGCAGTCGTGAACGCACCGAGTGTGAACGGGACTCCCCAGCGTGCGGCGATCTCCGTCGAGGTCCAGCCCGCATGCCCGTCTTTTGTGACACTCGCCCATGGGAGTGCTGTAGCGAGCAATGCTGGATAGGTCGTTCCGGTACCGTCCTGGTTCCCCGAGGTCCATGAATCGCCTGTACACACAAATTTGCGAGTGTGCGCCAAGCCAGGACCGGCGCCTGGACCGCCCTCCCCCGGCAGGTACCGCAGCGCCGCGCCGCCCCCGACCAATGCGATGACACCGAGCGATGCGCGCTTGAGAAATTCTTTTCTGTTCATGCCCTTGCCGGGAACGCGCTTGTATCGATTCTGCATTTCCATAACATTCTTGGGAGCCGTGATTAACGGGTGGGAACGCACCAAATCGCAGAACCATCTTTGGCCCTGTCCTGCAGCACAGGGTCATGATATTTCATCGGGAATCTCCCCGTCGTCGTGGCGACCGAACCGTGGAACTGGTCCACGGCGAACGAGAGTCGTTCATTGGTGCGTACAGGTGGCAGCGTGACGGGTCGGGCGTTGGTAGTTAGTGATCAGTGTCGACGGTGGTGGTTCAGTCGTGGTCCTGTCGCTCCTGAGCATGCGGGCCCTGTCAGTGACCAGAAGCCTCGCCGAACCCGCAACACGTATTAAACGGCAGGTCTTAGCGCAACGTTGACGGGCGGCGGTAGGGGGTTGGCCATCCCAAAGGCCTTTCACACGAACCGCGCATGGCTGCCCCGAGCCCTTGCGCCGTAGATGCCTAACGCCAGGTCCGTATTCAATAGGAGGTGACTTCAGATCTATTATGTTCCAATCGAGAACCGCGCGCCAAGATTTCTCCCGTGCCATAGGTGGCCGTTGAGTAGTCCGCGTTACCGGAATCGCAACCATCCAACCACATTTTAGGCTCAGTACCTGTGTCATTGACATCGCCGCACTGCCAGTTGGCGAACCCGTCACCTGCGCCGTCAGCCAAACATCCAAGATTCCACGATTCGGTGGCGCTGCTGGTGCCGTTGATGTCAGCAACATTTGCGGCAAAGGCGTTGCGATAGGTGCCACCAACGCGAATGATCTTGGCGCCATCGTGAGCGGTAGAACACTGATCGCTGGTGCCGTGGCCACAATCTGTTGCACGGCAGTTGATCTCAACGACATGCGGGCTTTTGCCGTTGAGTGCGTGGTAGTTGTAGCCGTCTTGGCCGGATCGGCTGGTCGCACAGTTGACCAGGACCGAATCGACGCCCCATCCAGAGACATTGTTTCCACCATGGGCTCCCGACATCCCGGTTTCGACGTTGACCATCGCCAGTGACCCGCCTGCCGACGTGGCCCCGCTGGCATTGACGCAGTCAATTCCGCCATACAGAACCAGGTTCTCTAGGTAGCTGGTGTAGTCCCCGGCATTCTTGAAGTTGGGAACATTGAGCAGCGCCCATATCCGGCCTCCGTCGGTCGTGGCAAGGTTGCGGCTGTCGGTGGCGTGCAGGTAAAGCGTGCGTCCGTCCTGATACCAGGAACCGGCTAAAGCCTCGCACGCTGCGAGGCCGGTCACCTTCGTCATGCGCACACCGGGAGCGCCGCCCACCATGTCCATGCACTCGGTCACGCTGGCGCGGGTGGCTTGGTACGTGTACGTCTGTCCGGATGCGGGCGTGAACGACAGAACATCATGGGTTGTGATGTACGGGATGTCGTCGCCGTATCCAATGATGTTGAGATGCCTGCCCTGAACGCCGTTATTGAAGCCTTTACCGCGATAATAGGGTGTGCCGACGCCATATCCCTTGACCATGACGGAACCGACATCCGATTTCGCACAAGCTGCAGCGATGGACTGCAGGGCGCTGTCTGCGCTCCTACCAGCATTGGCATCGCGTCCGCTGGCTACATCAACGTAGTAGGTGGCGCCGCCGACGTATTTTCGGGTGGTGGGGTCGAATGTCGTCGAGAATAAGCCGTGTTGGTCGGCGAACAGCTTTCCCACAAGGGGGTGGTCGGTCCAGGTGAATCCGGTCGGGGTGGCAACCGGGCCCTTTTCAGATGCGCCCCGTCCGCAGCCCGACACCACAAGCGGCAGCACGGCGCCCCCGCCAACCAACGCAGCCGCGCCGAAGGCTATGTGCTTGAGGAAGTCTTTGCGGTCCATTACCTGGGCAACTGTTGGTCGCGTGCTCAGAGCCCGCGGTATCCCTTGTACCATCGCGCAAACTCGCGGAGACCGTCTTCCAGTCGAGTCGACGGCTTGAAGTGGTAATCGCGTTCGAGCTCCGTCACATCTGCGTAGGTCTCATACACGTCGCCTATCTGCATCGGGAGTAGCACGTGCTCGGTCGTCTGTTCGACAACACCCTCCTCAATCAGCACCTTCTCGAGCGTGCCGACGAAGTCGAGCAATGACACCGGCTGGCTGTTCCCGATGTTATAGATTTGCGCGCCGCCGCCTGCGGGCAATTCGCGCGGCCCCTGCTTCACGATGTTCACGACTGATGTCACAACATCGTCGACGTAGGTGAAGTCGCGACGCAGGTCACCCATGTTGTAGATGTCGATCGGCTGCCGTGCGACGATTTTGTCGGTGAACTTGAAGTACGCCATATCCGGACGCCCCATAGGTCCGTAGACAGTGAAGAAGCGAAGCCCGGTGACAGGCATCGAATAAAGGTCCGAGTATGCGAACGCCATCACCTCGTTTGCCTTTTTCGTCGCCGCATAAAGTGAGACCGGGAGTCGGTCCGCTGCGACGTCGAGTAAGGGACCGTGGCACTCCGACCGTATACCGAGGACGACGAAGCGTAAATAAGATGATCGACGGGATGATGCCGACATGCTTCAAGGACGTTGAAGAAGCCGACGACATTTGAGTCAATATAGGAGCGGGACAGTCCACTGAATAGCGCACCCCCGCCTGCGCGCCGAGATTCACAACAATGCTCGGGCCATGGCGGTCAAAGATGCTCTCTAGCGCACTTGCATCCGCCAAATCTGCTTGATGGAAATGAAATCGCTGCGCTGAGGAATCAGCGGCCTTCACCATCCGCAGTCGTTCATGCTTGATCGCTACGTCGTAGTAGTCATTCAGATTGTCCACGCCGACAACCGTGTAGTCCGTCGTCCGAATCAGCCGTTCACTCAGGAATGCCCCGATGAATCCAGCCGCCCCTGTGACCAACACCGTGCTCACAAACCGCTCCCGTCTCCTACTCCCCGCTTGGGTGGGCGCGCTTAGCCCGCATCTCGATGTTCTGCCTCGCAACTACGACGCTGTTCGGCGGAATGCTCTTCGTCAAAATCACGCCGGCGCCGACGATGCTGTTAGCGCCAACGATGACACCCTTGAGCACTGTGACGTTGCTCCCCAGCCAGCAATTGTCCTCCACCACAATCTTCTCACAAACGAACCCCTGGTCCCGGATGGCAATCTCGGGCGACCGGAACACGTGGTCATGGTCATAGAATCGGACTCCCTCACCGACGATGCAGTCGTCACCAATCGAGACCGAATGTCTAACGTTCAGCGAGCAGAAGTTGTTGAATGAGCAGTTCCGACCGATCGTCAGCGTGGCGTCGGCAACTGGAATGTTTACTATGAAGCCACGCCGAACGCCGACCGACGGGCCGATCTGCAAGCGCGAACCGAAGACAATCCGCAAGAAACGTAAGCGGATCCACGAACGAAGCAGCTGCATAGCATAGTAGCCACGGGGAAAAATCATTTCTACGCTTCCGCCTCTCTTGGCGCGATCGAACGAGCCGGGATCCGGACGAGCTTGGAGCCGGGGACGAGACAACTCTCCGTAACGAGCGAAAGCGCGCCGACCGTTACGTCATCTGCCAACTCAATCTCGCCGAAAACTTGAGCCCCAGCAAAGATCACAACACGATTCCCCAGGGTCGGGTAGCCACCTGGACCAAGTGACTGCTTTCCAAGTGTGACGTTTTGAAAGATGATGCAGTCGTTGCCGATCACCGAGCCTTCACCAATGACGACACCTACTGGGTGGGCAAACGAAACTCTGCGGCCGATGCGGGCGGTAGGCGCAATCATGCAGCCGTAATGGCTATAGATCCTCGCCGAAACGGCGCGAGCCAGGCTGTGCCTCCCAGTCGTCTCAAGCCACTCCTGAGCACGTACCCAGAGCATGAGCCGCCGCCTTGGGCGGGTGAACATCGCACGGAGCAGCACGCCTAAATCGCCCATGCCCTCGTCGTCATCCTCCCTCAAGTCGGCGACCACAGATCGAAAGGCATCAATTTTCAATTTCATCCGGAATCTCCTTAATCGCACGCGAGAGACTTCAAGAATGGCCAGGCGCACGCGCACGGAACACAAATGGCAATCAGCAGGGTCACCCAGGCTGGAGCGAACTCCGCCGCCAAGTAGCACACGAAGCTCACTGCAACAAAGGCCGCGACGAGCCCGACTGCAGCTACACCTGCGACGGAATATTCGAGCCGCCGTCGAGATAGCGCAAACCGGAGCATCATCGTCACCATGGCGCCGGCCACTACACGCGAGGGCAACGCCGAACAAGCCGAGTGGATGGATCAAGAAGATCGATGCAGCGACTGTGACGGCCGCTCCTATCAGTGTCGATGCGCCTAGTGCCGCGGTCTTCCCGACTGTCATGAACACAGATCCGAAGTGGGTCCTGAGTACGCTGAACACCGCGAACAACAATACGACTGGCACAAGATCGCGCGCGCCAAAATAATCTGTTTCGCGATAGCACCAAGAACAATACGACGCGGGCACCATAGCGGTGATGAACAGAAGAAGTGCCGAGACGAGAGCGTTGAGAACACCCGTAGAATTCGCCTACCTTACTGCTCGCTGCCCTCAGAAGGCCCTCCTCGATGACCGACATTGAGACGACGTACCCAGGCTGACAACGATGGTGGCGAACTTCATTGCGAATGAATAGACGCCATTAGCGGCGTCCCCCATCACGTTGAAGATCAGTATCCGCCCGAACCCGCCCAGAAGGCCGAGGGACGACCAAGTTCACGACGAGAGGGCCCGAGTACCTGAGCATCCGAACGAGCAATCGCCAGTCGAAGTTTCGCCAGGACACTCGCCTAAGCACGCCCATCCGGAACTCGATAAGTACGACTATCAACAACTGGCCGACCACGTAGGCGATTAGCAGGCCAACGAACTCGAGCCGTAGCCACCACGACGAGACCAATTACCAAGCCGAACGTCACCACCGCAGACACAATGCCTGAACTCACGTACAAGCGAGTCTGCTGCTCCGCCCGCGCGACGAACTGCCACACTTGCACAAGGCCATACAGCAACGCGACTGCCACAAGGCCGACGAGGTTAACAGGGTCAATCGACAGGACCCACCCGACCGCCAGGGCGACGAGTGCTACAACGGCAGAGACGGCCATCGAGAAGGTAACGATCGTTGAAACCGTCGACTGGCCCGCCTCGAGGGGATCGTTCGACGATCAGGAAGCGCAATGCAGCTTCCCAGATGGCGACAAAAGCAAGCGGAGCGACGAGCTGCCCGACCGTGAGGACATAGTCGTAGCGACCGAGCGCCGACGAACTCACTGCGAACGCATAATTGGAATTAGAGCCGCGCCGAGAAACCGCGACGATACATTGCCGATGAAGTAGAGACCCACCTTCCTCGTGAGCCTGTTAGCCATCTTCGTTCACCTCCCCCGCGCCGCGAATAGACGCTCATAAGCGGCAACCATGGTGTCCACCGAGAAGCGTTCCATCACGTACCGTTCGGTGCGGAATCTGCAAGCTTTCGAGCGTCGGGCGGGGTCAGTTGCGTTAGGTACCGCACGGCCGACACCAACGAACCCGAGTCATCGACGTCGAACAGCAGACGGTCATCGCGGAGCACGTCGCGGTTGCTTGGTATATCGCTAGCGACACACGGGACTTCCCGTGCAAGTGCTTCGAGGAGCACGTTCGGCATTCCCTCCGCCCGGGATGGCAGCACCAGAAGATCGCACTTCGCATACAGAGCATCCATGTCCTGGACGAATCCCAACACTTCGACTCGAGATCTATGGCCCACGGTAATCGCCAGATCTTCCAACTTCTTCAGGTAGCCAGCGTCCTCAACTGCGCCGGCCAGGTATACGCGGGACACGATGCTGTCGAGCGCTGGAAGCGCCCTCATGACGAGCGCCTGATTCTTGACCGGCGCGATACGGCCGGGAATGACAAGGGTCCGCCCCTCTGCCCGGGGTTCGCGTGTCGCACGCGGGCCGGAGGGTAGTGCGACCGCATTCTCGATTACGAGAGGTCGATAACCATACTGAACGAAGTTTCTACTTGCCGCCGCAGAGTTGCAAACGATCACGTTCGCGGCGGAGAAGTACACCCGCTTCCGGAACAGATCCAGTTTCGAATACACCGCGGCGTTCCGTTCACTGAACACCACGAACACTCCAAATAACCTCAGCAGCGGAGTTATACGCATCCCCAGCGCCGAATAGACTACGAGCCGCATCAATTTCGCGTCTGCAGAGGTACGGCACGAGGTACATTGCGAGTCTCACGGCGGAAATCAGACGCCAAATGTGGCCGTCGTTCGTGCGGAGCCCTCGAAACAATACAAAGCGTGCTCGGCCCCGCCGATGATCCATCCACGCCTTGTCGGCCGCCCTGTCGATTCCCTCGTAAGACCGTTCGACGAACACCGTGACCTTAAACCGTTCGGTATCGAGGTTGTCGACCAACATGCGGAACTGGGTTTCTGCACCTCCATGAAACAACTCCGGCATTACGATCGCGACACGTCGCTTATTACTCATTCGCCCCAGCCCCGAATACCCACTCATAGTTCCACGTCCCATACGCATCGTTACCGATGGCTAGTTCGTAGACCATTTGAAGCGAGATCACGCCAATAAGCGCGGTCGCAAGTATCAGCCGGACAGGTCCGCGCGTACGAGGAATCGAGGCCACAGTCGCGGGCACGAGGACGAATGCCGCTGGTATCAAGAGGAAGTACAGCCGAATCGGCGTTATCAGCAATGACGAGATCGCCATCAAGAAAAGGTTGGCGACCATGATGTTGAAGTAAAGCTGCATTGAGGCATCACGGGCCATGATCTCCCTGCTTCGCACCAGCGCCGCCAAAACAATCACGGCGGCTACCAGTGCGGGGATCAGATTAAAGTTCGAGTAATCCCACTTTGAACCGAAGTAGACAGCGCCGTAGTAGATCGCACTGAACCGGCGGACAGTGTCTGGCAACAGCATAAGAACAGCACCTACGAGGACTAGCAGCGTCGCCCCCACTGCGGATACTCGGCGCCACGCGACGAAGTAGAATAGGACGAATAGGAGAGCCGTGAAGTGGAAGCCTGATGGCCACCGCGATCCACGCGAAGTACACGAATGGACGACGCTCTTGCGCGTATCTCAGTGCGAAGAACGCGATCCCACAGGCCGCCGCCTGACGAATGCCGGAGAGCGAGAACACGTACAGGTCGGAAGCGAACAACAGGAACAAGCTGAGCGGGATGTTAACCGATCTCTCGAGGATGAATCGGTACATGAATATGAGGAAGATTGCCGACATCACGGCGTAGATCACGTCGACGTCCGCGCCTGCCGCGACAGTAACCCAATTCAAAACGTAGTACAGCGGCTCGATACGAATAACGCTGAAGACGTCCTGGTAGCTATACCCCGATTTCACCAGCCCGAACACCCGCGTATAGGTCGACCATTCACCGACGGTGTCTTTGCCAGTACGACGACCGGAGCGTGGCAACGAGTAGAAAGGGCAGGAGCGGCGCGTAGGTGGTCGCTCGTCTGAAGTTGATGTCGCCGCAGCTTCGGACGTTGAGCACGGCAGCAAGAATCACGGACAGGATCGCGGCGATCGCATAGACCATCATGTGATTGGCAGTCCCCCAGGCCCCTTCGGTCCGTGGCAACTCGCGTATGGCCGACGCAGGTGCTCCAGGATTTTGGCAGCGGATTCGGTCCAGGTGTAACGCGCCCGCAGTGCAGCCACATCCGGATGGTTGGTAACTGCTTCTCAGATCAGCCGCAGGCACATCGGGGTCGACGTAGTGGAATTCGTCGCCAAAGATCTCGCGCATCGGCTGAATGTCTGAGACCACGACCGGCGCACCGAGGCACGCGGCTTCCAGCGGAGGTAGACCGAATCCTTCGTACCGCGACGGAAAAAGGAAGGCCGCGCAACGCGAGTACAGCCAGTTGCGTTGGTCGTCCGCAACATATCCAAGGTGACGCACGTTCGCCAACGGAGTCGTGAATCCGTGCGACTTAAGGATTGTTTCGAAATTGCCAGTCCCCGCAATGACGAACTGTAGATCGGGGTTCTTGGCTGCGGTCGCGAGGACCCACTCGAAATTCTTGTTGTAGGTCGCGCTGCTCAATGCAAAGTAGAACTGCTCGGGAACGTCCACCGAGACCTTCGGCGCCGTCGCCGCCACATGCTCGAGACCCGGGGGGGCAACGCCAACGCAGGCCGCGTCGAAGCCGCATAGCGTACCAATTCATTGCGTGAAGCGTGCGACACCGTGAGGATCCGCCGCGTCCTAAGTCGCGCAACGTGAAGGAGGGCGGACGCGAGAATTCGGTACAGGCGCTTCTTCATGGTGGGATAAAATTCCGGGTGGATTAGCGCGTTCCCGTCGTGGATGGTGACAACTATGGCCTAAGCACGGGCACGAGGTTCAGCGGACACAGATACCCCTGAGCGTTAGTCATGCTGAGGAACCGTGCAAACCAGATTTGCTCCCACAGATACCCGCCGAGGTTTCCGCCCACGCGCCGGCCCATTTCCACCACGCGGATGTTGCTAAACTCGAGGTCGTACGCGGTTCCCTTGGGACGAGGTAGACGGACTCGGAGACGGTATCCACGAGGTCGTCAATTTGCGTGACCTCGATCGCATACCGCTCCATACCCGTGACAGCGCGGGTTAAGAATAGGCCACTGATCGCATACAGACGTTTCGAGCAACTGCCAGACCGTGGCGCTGAAGTCGATAACCCCCGCGCCTTATTCATCATCCACCGCAGCGTGATTCGAGCTCCCCACTACGTCCTCATAGGTTCGCGCCAAGTCGATCGCCATAGAGGCTGGCGTAAAGCGGCTGCGTCCGAATTCCCACGCATCTCGCCCAGCTCGAGCACACGCAACCGGATCATTGACAAGCTCGACCGCGACTCGCGCGTACTCACGAGTGTCGAATGCGGCTATTGTCAGCCCACCGCTGGGCAGGAACTCACTCATGCCGTCGATCTGGAACGCCAGGACCGCGCGCGAACTGCTGAAGGCGTCCAGCAGTACTCCCGATTGCGTCATCGATGTGTATGGAGTGAGCACGAGTGCGGCTTCGCGGAAGTACCGGTCGACGGCCGTCTCCTCAATGAAGTGGCTCTCGAGGTTGACGTTGGGACACGCAGCGATTCGGTCAAGAAGACCGTTCGGCAGATCCTCCGACGGCTGGCCGGCCACGGCTATTTGGACGCTTGGGTCGAGTCGATGCACCTCGTTAAATATTTCTGGGTACATCTCGCAACCCTTGTATCGGTTGAGGCGCCCAAACACGAGCAACCGCTTGGTGGCCGACACGTCGATGTCCTGGCATTCCTTCCATCGCGTCACTCCTAGCGGGACGTGCGCGCACGACACCCGTGGCCGAAGTACCTCCATCGTCTGAGTTTTCGCGATTTCAGAGTGGACGACTATCGCGTCCAACCGGGCGCTGCACGAGCCTGTGGTACACGATGACGCCACGCTGCACCGAATCGCCAGCGTGTCCGAGTGGGTCGTGAAACGTGTGCATCCACCTGGCGTCGACGCGGCGCCGTCGAGCTCTCAGCAGCAGCAGGTAATTCCACACGTGCTTGTTGACAAAGTGTATGACGTCTGGCTTTTCGGCCTCGATCATGTCAAGGACAGTGTCAAGCGCCTTCCGAGACGAGCGCATCGATCCGATGGACGGTCTTGGGGACGCGGGTGTGTCCACTAGCACGTTGCGATCACTCAGACGGTACGGAACTCGTAAGGTGGCAGAGCCGACAGTCCAGACATCGAGGCCGAGTGTGCCGAGTTCGTCGCACGCGTAGTAAAGGTACTTCTGCATCGTCGGCAACGTCGAAAAGGAGACCAAAAGGACCTTCGGCAAAGCACAAACCCCCCGCGATCGGTCAACTGATCGTCAGCTTTCGGTTATTGCCGCGGTTGCGGCAACGTAGACACGCGGCCATGAAACACGGTGCGTGGGATAGATCCTACTGGCGAGTCGCCGTTACTGAACTCATAGAACTGTTTCCGGTGATGTTGCGCCGGCAAACTGTATCGGCGCCTCATTGTCACTTACACCATGACCCAGAACAACCAACGATGTGTTGGTGGAATCCGCTGGAAAACTCGGTAGCCTGCCGCCGTCAGAGAGGCCACTAGGCGGTCCGCCGTAGCCAGATGCTGCCCGGAACGTCGCTGTTCGCCTCGGGAAGATACCGACTCACGATCTCAGGATGCTTCTGCCAGATCCATGAATTGAAGAACAGTATTTCGAATGAATCGTTGTAACTCAAGAACGAACGCAGCATATACAACTCGTTCCAACTACGGCCCTGGTTCAGCCACGAATCGATATACTCGAATGGGAAAAAGATGTCATGAATATGGATGATCACGCCGGTCCTCAAACGCGGAAAAACCTGAAAGAACAGCCAATTGACATCGCTGCCTGCCTTGCTCACATGAGTGCTGTCGACGAATAGGATATCGTCCTTTTCGAGGATGTCGAATGCCTCAAGCGGAACATCCTGAACAGCTTCCCTGTGCAGGATAGTTCTCGCGTGATCATTTTCTTCAAGCAGTGTTAGGAGCCGTTGTGGGTAAGGCTCGATGAACGTAAGTTCGGCACCATGCAATTGTTTGTCACGAACATCGAGGGCGATTGCCGAAGAGAATCCCGATCCCACCTCGATAATACGCTTGGGATTGAATGTGGTTAGCATCGAGTAATACACCGCGCCATCGGCTAGGCAGTACCAATTGTTCTTCGGACTGTAACGGCGCCACGACTTCGAGAAATCGGTCCACTGCGGCCCAATGAGGTTCGCAAATTTGATTTGCTCGGCCGCACGCAGGTCGTAGGAATTATCCAGCTCCATGCGATCACGCTGAGCGCGGGCCCTGTCCGCATCGCGAACGCTTGAGAGGGGCGAATAGTAATGACCGGGAGGGACTTTCAGACGTCTACGCCATAGTTGAGCCGATCGTTGTATTCGGCTGGTTGCGCTGGACAGGTTCATTGCTGACCGTCTCGTCGCGGCTCAAGGCAGTAGGTGCAGTTGGACGCGAGCAACGTGATCGATTTTCTCCCCATGGGTAGCCATAGTACGGCCCTGACTATTGGATGGCGATTCGGCACTTCCGCCGTAGATATGGGGATACCGAATCCTGGAACATGGGGTGCCGGGCCATTGATGCGAGCCCGGGGTTGTCCGATCGCTAAGAGAGCCTGACCACTGAAACCGCTGGTGACGTGAAGATGTGGCTGCACAAGTGCAACACGGCAGCGCGTTGTATTCGACTGGTGCATATGGGAACTCGCAGATCTTCTCGCATGGTTCACGGTTGGACCGCAACCCGTCGACGGTCACTGCCTACTAGAGAAGAAGCCGACGATCCGGGCAGAGTCGATGTTCGAGAGGTCGCCGTGATCACCTCGCGTTGACACCACTGATGCCTGATCGCCCTTCGCTTGCATGGCGGCCGCGAGCGCGTCTGCGTTCCGCTTCTTCGGCACTGTCCTGTCCTCAGGTGAGGCGAACATCAGCAGGGGAACACGGATGTTGTTGACCTGCACCGGGGTTACTTTCGACTTCCCTGGGGGATTGTCGGCGTAGGCGGCGGTGAGGCCATCATTCAATTTCTGGTTGCCCATGATGGATCGGGCGTCGGTCACGGGGGAGATACCCACCCAGGCGCGAATGTCGGAGACACGGTCGAGTAGTTGGAGGGATGGCAGGCCGCCCATCGATTCGCCGATGAGGTACACACCGCTGATTCGTTGGGAGGTCTTCACTTCACGGATCAGGTCGAGGTATTTTTCCACGCTCGATAGATTGCCCCAAGCGTTCCCGCCCGCATCGGAAGCCGCCACGACGTATCCGGCGTTCATCAAGGCCGCCATGAGTTGTGCGTGTTCACGATCCCTGATGGAGTCTGCGTGCTGGCCCGATCTGTGGGCGTAGACGACGAGCCCGCCGTTGGGGTGCTTCGGTATGCCGATCACCTCGGAACCCGTGGTGACGGCTGCCGCCGCGTTGTCGAACACGTCGCGCGCTTGGGCTTCTTCCCACCGGTGATACCCATACCTCGCGCCGTACAGGGCTGCGGCGACGGCCAGAACTGTTATGACAACGAGCAATGCCCGCGCGAGTTTGCGCATGGCGGATCTCCCCCCAGATGTGCGGACTGATAGGTTTACAGCAAATTCGACCTCCGCTCGACCCTAAGGCGCCGGAGGTAGCGTGCAACAGTGTGCCGCAGGCGATCGCTCAGCGAGTTTGTCACATGGCCGCAACAGTCGAGCCATTTCCGCCGCCGAGCACATCCGCAGGTTTGAACATCAGCCGTTTCCAGCACCTCGGAAGATTAACGTCCGAACAGCGGAACCGACTGATTGCTCATCGCCTCCCCATTCCGCGGTACACCCAGCCGGCGTTGCGCCACGTCGCTTGGTCAAGGCAGTTTCTCCCATCGATGATGCGCCGTTGGCGGACAAGGGGCGCCAGAAACTCTGGTTCCAAGCGCCGGAACTCGTCCCATTCAGTGAGCACAAGTGTGACATCCGCTCCGTCGCAAGCTTCATGAACATCGTTGGCATAATTAAGCGTCGGAAATAGCCGTCGAGAGTTATCGATTGCTTTGGGGTCATATACAGTGACCGACGCACCTTGTAACTGGATCTGTCCGGCGATATTCAAAGCCGGCGAATCTCGTATATCGTCAGAGTCGGGTTTGAAAGCTGCACCAAGTACCGCCGCCCTTACGCCAATGAGGCTACCGCCTGCGACCTCCCTTGTTATTTCCACCAGCCTGGTTCGGCGTCTCATATTAATGCTATCCACTTCGCGCAGAAAGGTTAGCGCCTCGTTCGCGCCAAGTTCACCTGCGCGAGCCATGAAAGCGCGGATATCCTTCGGTAGACAACCCCCGCCGAATCCAATTCCCGCATTTAGAAATCGCCGACCGATCCGAGCGTCGTAGCCAATGGCGTCGGCCAACTCTGACACGTCTGCGCCGGCTGCTTCACATACTTCTGCCATGGCATTGATGAACGATATCTTGGTGGCTAGAAACGCATTCGCCGCCGTCTTCACAAGTTCAGACGTCTCGCGATCAGTGACTAAGAACGGAATACCGTCTCCGATGATGTCGCTATACACCTCTCGAGCCACCTCTTCAGCTCGCTTTGTGCGTTCAATGTCGATACCCAACACGATCCGGTCCGGATGAAGAGTGTCCTGCACCGCAAAACCTTCACGAAGGAACTCGGGATTCCACGCCACCTCGACGTCGTCGCCAACCGGCGCGAGGTGTTGCGCCATATCGCTCAACCGCGCAGCTGTCCCCACCGGCACTGTCGACTTCCCATAGATCACTGCAGGTCTCGTCAGTAACGGCGCCAATGTCGTGACGACCGAATCTACAAAAGTGAGGTCGGCCGCGAATTCGCCGCGCTTCTGCGGAGTCGCAACTGCGATGAAGTGAACGTCGGCGAACTCTGCAGCCTCCGCGTACGAGGAAGTGAATCGGAGACGTCCAGCATCAATATTCGCCTTGAGCACCTCGTCTAGGCCCGGCTCGAAGAACGGAGCTTCGCCGGCAGCAAGCATCTCGAGCTTGGCTGTGTCAACGTCTACGCCGACCACTTCGTGCCCCAGTTCCGCCATGCATGCAGCATGGGTCGCGCCCAGATAACCAGTTCCGAAAACTGCTATACGACAACCCATTCACTTCCCCCTTAGCATCTCGATGATCCGAATCAAGTCGGTATATCGAGCGCATCGAGTTAGCCTGACTCCCAACATCGTTCGGCCAATACTCGACGTGGCGTGCAAGCGGTCCAAAATGCACTAATCCAACTACAGCCGCAGGCCGCCTCAAACCGACTGGCTGGCCGGCACTTACGATGCACGATACCGGCTTAGTCACGACGCCCAGGATCTGGCCGCAAAAATCACTCGATATCGCGATAGCGAGGACCGGTGAACGCCGACGATAGACGTCATGAGTGGGCTTCCACAGCCGACTCTGGCAACGGCCGAGACGAGTGACGCGTTATTGCAAGGCGTTTCGCGGCAAGGTGACCCCGGTTCCAGTCTTGGTTGGGAGAGCCATCTACAACCGCAGTCGTGCCTGACTCAAGGAGAACTTCAACTCGGGAAGATCGCGGCACCCATCCGTCCAACTTCGCTCCCGTACAACGATATTCGTTCAACCTTGCGATTGTTACGCAAGCGATGCTGCCGCCATCTTGGCAAGCGAGCCTCGACAGACGATGCGGAGTAATCCGTCGGTTTGGCCAAGAATCGGTGGCGCTCATCGCCCGCGGTAGAACAACACCTCACGAAATGTCCGGAAGATGATCTTGATATCCAGCCAGAGCGACCAGTTCTCGATGTAGAAGTTGTCGTATCGTGCGCGGTCGGCAATGGACGTGTCACCCCGAAGCCCACTGACCTGAGCGAAACCGGTGAGCCCGACCTGAACGCGGTGACGATGCGCGTATCGGTCGAACTGTGTGGAGAACTGCTCGACGAAGTGCGGCCGTTCTGGTCTCGGCCCCACCACAGTCATATCGCCTCGAAGGATGTTCCACAGCTGAGGTAGTTCGTCGATCGAGGTGCAGCGCAGGATGCGTCCGACTGGACCGACGCGATCATCGGTGGCCACACTCCATTGGGTCTGCGACTCACCTTCGTTGGCTGGCCGCATCGAGCGAAACTTCAGCAGCTCGAAGTGCTTGCCGTCGCGCCCCACCCTGACTTGTCGGAAGATCACGCCTGGTCCACCCTCGATCCTCACCGCCACCGCAGCCGCAACCAAGACGGGCAGCAAGACGATCACCGCCGTGACCGCGACTACGATGTCGAACCCACGCTTGATCAGCCGCGTCGGCCCGTGGAGATTGGGATTGCGGATTCGCATGATCGGAATCGACCCAATGTGGTCAGCCATCCCGGTCTGAGTGTGGAAGTGATGCATCCGCGGGACGACGAACAATTCCGTGTTTTGACACGCCTTCGTACGCACCGCAGCCATCAATGCGCGTTCCTCGAAGCCGCCATCGGCCACCAGCAAGGCGTCCGCGCCGGTCATCACCACCACCATGTCCAGATCAGCGACGCGACCCAGGCGCGGTAGGAACTCCTCCGCCGGGCAAGAATCGGCATCGTCGACGAAGCCAACCAACTGCTGTCCATACTCAGGGTGCTCCGCAAGAATCCTGGCTAGCTCTGCCGCAACCGGACCGCCCCCAATCAGGATGTTGTGGTGCCTCGAAATGCCACTTCGGCGAGCCATGGCGATCAACCGTGTGGTGATGACGCGGCCAACAATGACGAGAACCACTGCCTGGCAAGCGGTTTCGAGGAAGGTCAACACATGCGACTTCTGGTGCAATAGAGAATCAGGGCGGAAACCGCCGCCACAGCAGTCAGCAGTCGAGTAGCGATATGTGGGCAGCTCGTCCAACACGCTCAGATGCAGAGGTGCGACATACCGGCCTCCTCCGGTGAGGAGAAGGATCGCGAGGACGGCCATCGCCACGGTTGAATTGGGCTGGGGTGGTCGCCAAGCGAGGGGAGCCACCATCAGTGCGAAGTCGACGGCCGGAACAACCATCCACGCCCGGATGCGGCTGAGGTACTGGAACCCGCGAACGCGCTTGCGATCTGCGGCCGAACGGAGATCGTCATTGCCGTCTGCGAGAACCGGCGCCAGCGCTCCACCCTCGTCAGCCAGCCGCGGCGGACGTCACCTCGACTGCTATTCAGCAGCGGGCGGAAGTTCGGCACAGTGCTTCGCGCCCGGGAGGGACTTCCAGAGTGTGCGCTCCCCTGTCGGGTCAGCAACGTCCGTCACAGCTGAACACCCGGTATGCAAGCAACAAGACGATCATTTGCGTCAGCCAGCAAACACGGCAAGCACACCCCAGAACTGCTCAGCGTGAGAACGTCGACCCCACGCTCGGTCCTCGCTGCATCGTGCTCATCTCTGCATGCGCACGTACTCATTACTACCCGTCCCCATAGCCATCCACCCATAGCCATCCGCCAGAAAGATTTGCCAACTGAAATGGGCGCCATGACGCCGAAGCCCGTGGCCACCTCAGCCCCCAAAGCCGGAAAGCCTATCCCCCTCGAGAGGCGCTTCGATACTAACCCGGCGAACACCAAACGGCCAGACAACTCTGCGAGTTCTCACAGAATTTACCAACGATATCCGCTGTACATCGCGGTTTCCTGCCAGGACACACAGGTGGGGAAGCCTCAGCAGCGGATCAATCGCGCCAAAACGACTCCTCGCAGTTCTGGCGCCTACTGCCGTAGACGCTGATGCCGGCCAAACCGTCGTACCCGACATTTGACCTCGAGATCGAGTTTGCTCGGCGCGCGGCCGGCTGCGCCCGTATGGCGTTGCGAGCGCCGGGGGCGCGGCGCGGCATCGGGCGGCGCATCACTTGGGGGAGGAAGCGATGATGAAGGCGATTGCAATCCGAGTTTGTGTGGTCTTCGTCGCGTTATTTGCGGCGATAGCTACCTTTGGGACCGGCACTTCGGCCGCCAAAGATCCTTACGTGGGGCAGACGTACGCGTACGCGTCTGGCAAGGTTTCGGAAAAAGGTGGTCAGCCGATCATCTCAACTGTCGTGGGAGATCAGCTGTCCACTGACGACTGCATTGTGACATCTTGGCGCAAGGCCAGCTATGCCACGACTGACAACTTCGACCACAGCAAAGGCTACTTGTTCGCACTTAATTGCACCGCGAAGCTCGCAACCGCCGCATCATCAGGCAACTCGCTCGCGTCCCTCCCGGCCGTGCAGAAAAAGCGATCGAAGTCCAAGCGGAGAGGATGAATAGCAAGCCCCAGCGTTGCGTAGGTTACGAGGATAGCTGCAAGCGGTTCTGCGATAAGAATGAAGGCATGTGTTCAAAAGAGGTGCTAGCACTTCTGGGTGGCTAGGACCAAGACAGCGGTCGAGCTAGCGGCCGTCGGTTTCACTTTCTTCAACGCCGCATGCGACTTGGTTCTCTTGCCGGCCAAGCACTTCCCTGCACTTCACCCTGACAACTCCGCCATCGCTGACCGATTGGGCTAGGACCTGCCGTCACGTTGAGCCTGAGCAACATCAGAGAACGTCACGCCGTTAGCGACCACAGCAGTACACGCGGATACTGGGCGTCATTCGGGACGCCCCGGGGCATAACGTCACCGGCTTCCCGGCTGAGACGAGGAGTTTGCTCTGCACGTACTGTTTGTTTGCACTGGCAACATCTGTCGGTCACCTACGGCGGAGCGACTCGCCACGGCGTACGCCACTCGGTTACAGATTCCAGACTTCAAAGCATCCAGCGCTGGGACCCGCGCAGTGATCGCGCATCCGATGCACCCTGATGCGGCGCTCGTCCTCGAGACGCTGGGTGGCGACGCGTCCAACTTCGCCGCGCGACAGCTGACCTCGAGGATTGCGTCAGATGCCGATCTCGTGCTCACGATGACGAGGGCCCATCGCGACGCCGTTCTGGAACTGGTCCCGCACCGACTCCACAGGACGTTCACGCTGAGCGAGGCCGCCCGACTCGTTTCAGAATGCAATGCACGATCGTCGCAGACCTCGCAGCCCTGCGCCCGCACTTGGCCGCGCATGAGCTGTCGGACATTCCCGACCCGATTGGTCAAGGCGCGGAACACTTTGCGATGGTTGGCTCACAGATTGCCGATCTCCTGCCGCCGATCCTCGAGCTTTGCCGGCGCGACTGATTCGCCGCGAATGTCGTGTCGTCGTTGGCGATTACTCGACGGCCGCCGCAGACCTGCATCGTCGCCCGTCGACTGGTAGCCTGCCGTCAAGTGCAGGCGCACAAGGAGGGCATGCCTTCTCATGTCCGGCAGACTTCGACTGCACCTGACGGCGCTGGCGCATGTCGCTCTGCTGTTCTCCGTTACCACGCTAGTCGCGCGGGCCCTGCCGCTGTCGAACGTCATCGCCCTGGTCGTCGCCGTCGGGTCGCCGTACGTCCCATTGGTGGCCCTGTCGGGCTTGGCAATGTCCGTGCTGTGCCGTCGGATTCTCCTGTCGATCGTTGCCGTGGCCGTCCTAGCGGTCACCGTGGCGGTCCAGGTGCCCTGGTACTACTTCGGGCGTCCCGCGGATGTCGGCCAACATGCCGACATCCGGGTGCTCTCGTCGAACCTCCGCAAAGGGCGGGCGGACGCATCGTCCTTCGTCGGGCTGGCCAAAGCAAACGCGGATGTCATCACCGTGTCGGAGTTGACGCCCGCGGAGGTTCGACGCTTCTCGCAGGCCGGTATCGAAGAGGTGTTTCCCTACTCAGTGCTCGCCCCAGCACCCGGCGCCGGGGGAATCGGCCTGTATAGCCGGTTTCCGGTCGCCGCAGTCTCCGCCAGCGAAGCACCGCGGTACCGTCGCCGCGGCGCGGCTGCAAGTCCCCGGCGTGCGGTTCGACCCGCTGGTCGCCAGCGTGCACGTCATGTCGCCGGTTGCGCACGACGCGAACTCATTCGGCAGCTGGCGAAGCGGCATCACCGCCACCAAGGCGGAGTTGGACGACCTCGCCGAGGCCGCCGGGCCGGCGGCAGTGATCGTCGCCGGCGACTTCAACAGCACACCCGACATGCGTCAGTTTCGCGATCTGCTCACCAAGGGCTACCGCGATGCCGTCGAACAGACCGGAGCGGGCTTCGCGCCGACCTTTCCGTCCCGCACCTGGCATCCGCCATTGATCACGATCGATCACGTGCTGACGCGTCAGGCCGCCGCCACGTCGATCCGCACTGTCTACATCCGCGGCTCCGATCACCGCGCGGTGTTGGCCACCGTCGAAGTGCCGCTCGACCCCACGGCGTCCTGAGCAATGACTCTCCTCGGCTTCATCCGTCGGGCGCTTACACGGGCGGTCGAAATGCACTGAGCCGCAACGAATCGGAGCCGGCGGGGATCGTTGGCGTGTGCAGTTCCGCACACAGGACCACCGCTGTGACACAGCGGCGCGGCTTCGAAACCAAGAGGGAGGCCGAGGATTTCGCTGCCACGGTCGCACGACCCCGTTCACGACTGCCGGTGGAGGGCCGAACTACTGTGAGGTCGATTGACGCAGCGCGACGCTGGGCGGGGTCACGGTCAGCCAAGCCGCGAGCCGCGCGTGGCTGGCGCGCCATGGGAGACGACGTCAAGCCGTCGCAAAAGCCACCGCGTGCGGAACGCCCGAGCTCGCGGGCACGCACCACCGACGCGACCCGCGTGTATCGCGGCAGTCGCAATCTGCGGGCAGTGCAAGTACTCCTCGGGCACGCCACGGTCGCGACCACGGAGCGGTACACCACGGTCGCCACAGATGAGGTTCGCGCGGCGATGGTGTCAGCGGAACCGGACAATGGACGCCCGCATCTCACTGATAGAGACAGCCTGAATGCGAACCCCTTGGCCGTCACCACCCCCGGTGCCGGGCCGACCGTCGATGGTGGCCTCAGGCAAGCTAAGGGGTAGTTACACGACGTCCAGGCGCACAGCCCTTCATGGCCGCCTCCCGATCACGCCATATAGGCGATGGCGTAACCAACACCGCCGGACGTGGCGAATAACTATGTGGTCACCGAGAATTGAGCCGTAGTAGATACTCCGAGGTCTTGAAAAATTTTGCTCACGCGTCATTATTGCTCCCGATGTAATCTGCAAACATGGGGGACCTCCACGCGTACCTACTCGCGTCCTCGCTCAACAATCGCGGCTACTGCCAGTGCGGATGGGCGGGAAAGCGCCGCTGGCTCCGCGGCAGCGCCGTGTTAGATGTTCTGGACCATTGCGCCGGCACCGGTCACGTACCCGTCTCGATACCACCGGTCACCTTGGGCAGGAAGCGCGGCTTACTGCGGGCTGGCCTGTTTCCACGCGGCGATGACACTGGTGCGCCAGACGCCTGAACCGGCCGTTGCGTTGTCGCGCTCAGTCACGTCGCTCAGTTGACGGGCACGTCGAGGATGGGCGCGGATCCTTCGCGCCGGGCCCGCCGGAGTGCCACCACTCCCCCGACTACACCGTCAAGCCGCCGGCTTCCATCGCAGCCCGCAACAACCCACGGTGGCCTGCTCTTTGGCACTGATGCCGTCGGTGGCGTAGGCCAGGCCGCGCGGTGTGAAGTCGTCAAAGTCGGTCCCCATGTCGAGGTCTGCGATGGTGACGTCCACCGACCGGGCCGCCTCATCGCTGCGCGCATAATTGCATGGTCGCGCAACCCAATTCGGGTTGGGTACGGCCTGAAACATTCTCACTGGGACGTCGTGCGGCCGGTAGCAGTCCCAGAGGACCAGCGTATTACCCTGTGCGCGTATCTGGTTCGCCGCGATCAAGAGCCCGGGTGCACGAAATTGTTGGTCGTCGCGTAGCGCAAGTCGATGACGCCGTCGGGCACGACGGTTCGCACATCCACCAGACCCGCGGCGCGCGCCTGCGGCGACGCCGGGGCGGGTCGGCAGATGCCGAAGGAACGTGGATCATCGCCAAAGGTGCACAATCGCGTACACCCACGGAGACCGCACTCGCTGACGTCCGATGCCGCCCAAGCTGGGAGACAGGTAGAAATGACGTGCAGACCCAGTACGAAGAAATGACTCAGCGAGCCAACTGAGGAACACTCGACAAGTGATCAGCACCGTCTTGGGCGCAATACTGATAGCGCTCGGCATCGTCGCCCTAGCCGCCCCGTACCTGCCCATACCCAGCCACACGTCACTGATCGCCGTGATGGTCTCACCGCTTCTCATCCCGGCCGCACCTCTGGCAGTCGTGGTGCTGCTGTGGGGGCGGCACTGGGTGCTCGCCGCGGGCGCCGTCGTCCTGACGGCCGTCCTCATCGCCGTTCAGCTGCCCTGGTACATGCGCAGCTCCCCAGCGCCGGATTCGGTGGCCGTCCGCACCATGACCGTCAACATGCTCTACGGCCGCGCAGACGCACCCGCCATCACCCGCGTCGCCACCGACTCGGCGGACATCGTGATGGTGCAGGAAATCACGCCGGAAGCGGTCGTGCGACTCAAGGCCGCCGGGATGGACGAGACGTTTCCCTACAGTGCGATCGACGCCCGAGCAGGTGCGTCGGGCACCGCCCTGTACAGCCGCTACCCAATGACCGACCATCGCAACGTCGACGGCTTCCAGGTGGCGCTGGTGACCGCACGGATTCAGGTCGACGGTGTGGAAGCGCCGTTGAGCGTCGCGTCGGTTCACCTCGACGCGCCATTCCCGCAGCCGATCGGCAAGTGGCACGGCGACTTTGACCGTTTCCCAACGACTCTCGACGCAGTTGGCCGACCAATCGGGGGCGGGTGCGACGATCGTGGCCGGTGACTTCAACGCCACCATCGACATGAAGCCATTCCGGGAGCTGCTTTCCAACGGTTATCACGATTCGGCCGAGCAGGCCGGCGCGGGGCGGCAGTTCACCTATCGGAGCAACAAGCGCTATCCACCCCTGATCGGCATCGATCACATCCTCACCAGGAACGCGACGGCGGTGACGACCGAGGCGGTCACGATCCCCGACACCGATCACCGCGCGCTGTTGGCCACGGTGATGGTTCCAAAGGGGTAATGGTGCCTGTGGCGTTGACCGACGAAGAGCGTGCCTTGCCGGTAGCCCTGCGATGACCACTGGCTGGCTGTGTCGGCGCCTGCAACTACAGAGGGAATACCTGGCCATCTCTGGCGATGGTGGTGGTCCCGGAGAAATTCTTCCCGATCTCGCCCAGCCATTCGGAGTCCGGGAGGTCAGGCGGGTCGTAGTGGCTCACGATCAGGTGGCCGGGCTTGGCGGCGGCAGCCACCTCTCCGACCTGCAATGCCGATGTGTGCGAATTCGGCAGGTAGTTCGGCGGAAACTTGTTGTTGTAGAAGGCCGTATCGAGACTGAACATCGCCTCGTGCACCAAGATGTCGGTTCCTTGCGCAAGGGCAATCACGTTGTCGGACTTGGTCGTATCACCGGAGAACGTGATCGACACCGCGGGTCTCTTCAGGTCGAAGCGAAATGCGAATGCCGGATAGACGTCGTAGTGAGAAACTAGTATCGCTGTGACGGCGACGTTCTCATCGGACATCACCGGAAACGGATCCATTCTCGGTGACCTGTTCTGAAAGTCAGATCCCGGAGGCACCGCGATCTCGATCGCATCGACCAGGTTCTGGATGTCGCTTGTCCCATTGTCGCGGATGAAGATGTTGCTCGTGTAGGCGAACGCCTGCTTAAACGCAGCGGTCGTTGCGGCAAGCCCCGGCGTGGGGTTGGCGGGGTCGATCGTGGGGGGATTCGGATCGCCCATCTCGCTCGGTGGCAATCCGCCGGCTGGACCGGGACCATAGACCCGTACCGGCGGTCGGTCGAATGGCGACGAGGAACCACCAGAGACAAAGAAGCTGAAGTAGTCCACGATATGGTCGGTGTGCAGGTGCGTGATGAACATCGACTTGAGATTGCTGAATCGAAGCCCGGCATTCGTGAAAGCATTCAACGAGCCCAAGCCACAGTCGATCACATAAAGGTCGCTGCCAATTTTGAGCGCCGACGAGATCCCAATTCTGCCGGGAACCGGTGGCGGCCCGGCTTGAACTCCCAAAGTGATGAGTGCGACGTCCGGCAAGGTTGGTGCCGGCGCCTGGGGCAGCTGTGCAGCACTGGTTCCCGCTGATGCGCCTAACAGGCTGGCCCCGAGGACTGTCGACCCCGCCGCTACCAGGGCGGCCCTTCGCGAGATCGCACCGGTTCCGTGCGCACTTCCGCAGCCGCAGCTCCCTTGCATGTCGATCACCCTAGTCGGCCACCCCGGCTGTGCAGGTGCAAACATGAATCTTGTTTGTGCGGAGCCAGTCCGAAGGCCCGCCACACCCGAGACACCGTCGATTGCGACAGGCCAAGGTGGGTGGCACCGCGAATTCGCCGCATTTCCACGCACTCTCGCCGACCTGACGGCCGAATCCGGTGCCGGTTCCGTCGTCGTGGGGGGGTGACTTCAACGCGACGTTCGACATGACTCCGCTTCGTCTTCTGTTGTCCAACGGCTATCGCGACGGGGCCGAGCAGGCTTTGATTCCGCGACACCGAATCAGTTGACGGGTACGTCCAGGATCGGCCGCGGCTCGCCTGCGCCGGGCCCGTCGAAGTGCCACCATTCGCCCGAATAGACCGTCAGCCCACCGGCTTTCATCGCGTCGCGTAGCCGGGCCCGGTTGGCCTGCTGCGCCGCGGTCACGCCTTCGGTGGCATCGGCGTGTGCGCGAGGCGAGAAGTCGTCGAAGTCGGTGCCCATGTCGATGGGCCAGCCGTAGTGCCCGTCAACCAGGGTCACGTCGACCGAGCGTCCGGACTCGTGGCTACGCGCGAATTCACTTGGCCGTGCCACCCAATTCGGGTTGGGTACCGCCTCGAACATCCGCACCTGAACGTCGTGCGGGCGATAGCAATCCCAGAACTTCAAGCGCATCCCATTGCGGCGCAGAACGTCGGCTGCCGTCGTAAGCCCCTGCGCCAACGACTCGTGGATCAGACACCGGGCGTCGGCCGGGTACAGCGGTGCCCCGACGAAGTTGTTCGCCGTGGCGTAGCGCAGGTCGATCGCCGCGTCGGGCACGACGCTGAGCACGTCGACGAACCCCGCGGCCTGAGCCTGCGGGGAGATCGGCGGCGGATCAGCAGAGGCCGTTGGCGGCGTCATCAGCAGCATGATCGCAGCCACACCCACCGCGAGCGTGCGCGTACGCCGGAAAACCGACGGCGTGTCGTGTGCAGACACGCACGCTCGCGGCAAGGGGGATCAGGCCTCGGTGAAGTTGCGCGTGACCGCCGGGTCGACCGGGATGCCAGGACCAGTCGTGGTCGACATGACGACCTTCTTGAGGTACCGGCCCTTCGACGACGACGGCTTGGCGCGCAGGATCTCGTCGAGCGCAGCGCCGTAGTTCTCCACCAGCTGCGTCTCGCCGAAGCTCGCCTTGCCGATGACGAAGTGCAGGTTGGCCTGCTTGTCGACGCGGAAGTTGATCTTGCCGCCCTTGATGTCGGACACGGCCTTGGTGACGTCGGCGGTGACGGTGCCGGTCTTGGGGTTCGGCATCAGACCGCGCGGGCCCAGGACACGCGCGATGCGGCCGACCTTGGCCATCTGGTCGGGCGTGGCGATCGCGGCGTCGAAGTCCAGCCAGCCGCCCTGAATCTTCTCGATCAGGTCGTCGCTGCCCACCTCGTCGGCACCGGCCGCGACCGCCGCTTCGGCCTTCTCGCCGACGGCGAACACGATGACGCGGGCGGTCTTGCCGGTGCCGTTCGGCAGGTTCACGGTGCCGCGGACCATCTGGTCGGCCTTGCGGGGGTCGACGCCCAGGCGGATGGCGACCTCGACGGTGGCGTCCTGCTTCTTGCTGGACGTCTCCTTGGCCAGCTTCGCGGCCTCGAGCGGGGTGTAGAGATTGTCGCGGTCCACCTTCTCGGCGGCTTCGCGGTATGCCTTGCTGTCCTTGCTCATTGGATTCCAATCAGTTTCGTTGGTTGTGGTTGGCGGGCCGAAGCGGGCCCTCCCACGTCTTACGGGGTATTGCTTATTTGACGGAGTCTGGTCAATCCGCAAGCTACTTGACGGTGATACCCATCGACCTTGCGGTGCCGGCGATGATCTTCGCCGCGGCGTCGATGTCGTTGGCGTTGAGATCTTCCTTCTTGGTCTCGGCGATTTCACGCACCTGATCCCAGGTCACCGTGGCGACCTTGGTCTTGTGCGGCTCGCCGGAACCCTTCTGCACGCCCGCGGCCTTGAGCAGCAGCCGGGCCGCCGGCGGGGTCTTCAGCGCGAACGTGAAGCTGCGGTCCTCGTAGACGGTGATCTCCACGGGGATGACGTTGCCGCGCTGCGACTCGGTCGCGGCGTTGTACGCCTTGCAGAACTCCATGATGTTGACGCCGTGCTGGCCGAGCGCGGGACCAACGGGCGGGGCGGGGTTGGCCGCGCCGGCCTGGATCTGCAGCTTGATCAGCCCGGTGATCTTCTTCTTCTTCGGGGGCATGCGTGTTCGATTCCTTTTCTTGTCTTGCGTCTTTAGATCTTGGTGACCTGGCTGAAGGTCAATTCGACGGGCGTTTCACGACCGAAGATGGACACCAGCACCTTGAGCTTGCCTTGCTCGGCGTTGACCTCGCTGATCGAGGCGGGCAGCGTCGCGAACGGGCCGTCCATGACGGTGACCGACTCGCCGACCTCGAAGTCGACGAGGATCTCCGGACGTTCGAAGCTGGCCTCGGAGGACGCCGCGCCGCCGGACGTGCTCTTGGCGGGCTTCTTCGCCGCAGCGGGCGGCAGCAGGAACTTGACGACGTCGTCGAGCGTCAGCGGCGACGGCTTCGAGGTCGCGCCGACGAACCCGGTGACGCCGGGCGTGTTGCGCACCGCGCTCCACGACTCGTCGGTCAGATCCATGCGCACCAGGATGTAGCCGGGCAGCACCTTGCGGTTGACCTGCTTGCGCTGGCCGTTCTTGATCTCGGTGACCTCTTCGGTGGGCACCTCCACCTGGAAGATGTAGTCGCCGACGTCGAGGTTCTGCACACGGGTCTCGAGGTTGGCCTTCACCTTGTTCTCGTAGCCCGCGTAGGAGTGGATGACGTACCAGTCACCGGGCCTGGCGCGCAGGTCCTTCTTCAGGGCCTCGGCGGGATCGACGTCCTCGTCTTCCACCTCGGCCTCGTCGGCGGCGAGATCGGAATCCGCCGCGTCTGCGGGATCGGGCGTCGTTTCCTCGACGGTCTCCACGGTCTCGTCGACGGTCTCGTCTTCAGCCGATGTCGCCGACTCCGCGGCTCCGGCGAGCACATCGGACATACCCGAGGGCGTATCGCCATCGAAGGTCGTCACGGTTGTCAATCCTCTCTAAATCTCATGCTCGTCACGCGCGGGGCGTGCTTGGTCAGCCGAACACCAGGCTGACGAGCTTGGCGAAGCCGAGGTCGACCCCGCCGATCAGCGCGACCATGAATGCCAGAAAGACCAGCACCACCGAGGTGTAGCTGACCATCTGCTTGCGGTTCGGCCAGATCACCTTGCGCAGTTCGGCGACGACCTGCTTCAGGTAGTTCCAGACGAAGGCGAACGGGTTGCGCGAGGAATCGCCCTTCTTGGCGGTCTTCTTCTTCGGCTTCCCCGAGCCGTTCTTCGACGACTTCGATGCGGTTTCCTCCACCACCTCGGTGTCGTCGCCGGCATCTGCGCCGCGCCGCGACCGCTTACCGGTGGGCCGCAGCGGCCGGGTGACCACAGCGGTCTGACCGCGGGTCTCGCCGGTGTCCGTGGTGTCGGTGCCGTCGCCTGCGGAGCCGGCACCTTCGCGCTCGTCGCTCACCGCATGCCTCTCTTTTGTTCGTCCTGGTGTGTGGTCACTATCCAGTGTCCACACGTTGTCGAGTATTCAGTTGAGCAGGGGCGACAGGACTTGAACCTGCAACCTGCGGTTTTGGAGACCGCTGCTCTGCCAGTTGAGCTACGCCCCTTCACGGTTGGCGGGCCAACCTGGGCTCACACAATTCGCGCGCTCCCCGATCGGTCGATCAGCAACCGGCGGACAGCGCGCTGAAGTGGGCAAAACCCCGAGGACCGAGTGTACATCGGCCCAGTTCCGAGTTACTAATCCTTGGCCGAGCGCACGACCTGGCCGGACTCTGCGTCCCATTTGACCTGGATCGAGTTGTCGCCGTCGTGCCCCATCAGCGTGGTGAAGGCCTCCAGCACGACCTCGTCGGCGGCGTTGGTGCAGACGCTGCGCGTGACGACGATGTCCGCCCCGAATCGTTCGACGACGGATTGGATCTCCAACCACGCGCGCAGCGTGACGCCGACCTCGAGCGGCCGGTGGAAGACGAACTTCTGGTCCACCTGGACGATCTGCATGGTGGTCAGGCCGACGTCGACCTTGCGGAAGAAGTCCTGCTGCACCAGCAGCGCGAGGATCGACGGAAACGTCAGCGACGCGATGATGTTGTCGTGACCGAGCTCGGCGGCCGCGTCCTCGTCGAAGGTGGCCGGATCGTCGGCCTTGATCGACCGCGCGAACTGGCGGACCTGTTCGCGACCGATCGTGAAGCTCTCGGGATAGTGGTGCACCATCCCCTGGACGTCCGCCTTGAGTGGCACGACTACGCCAGCTTCGCCGTCGCCGTGGCGCGGCCGAAGATCTTCTTTCCTCCAGTGGTGGCAGAAAGCGCGATGACGATTGACTTGGACTCGGGCTCAACGGATTTCACTCGACCGTTGAACACGATTTCAGCGCCGACGCCGTCGTTGGGCACAGGCACCACGGCGGTGAACCGCACGTTGTACTCGGTGACCGCCGCGGGGTCGCCGATCCACGCCGTCACGTAGCCGCCGCCGAGGCCCATGGTCAGCATGCCGTGGGCGATCGCGGTGTCCAGGCCCACCTGCTTGGCGATCTCGTCGTCCCAGTGGATCGGGTTCAGGTCACCGGACACGCCGGCGTAGTTCACCAGGTCCGTCCGGGTCAACGGGATGACCCGCTCGGGGAGCTCGTCGCCCACCTTTACCGAACTGAATTCACGCAATGCCATCAGAAAAGCCCCTTCCGGTGTCGTCCGAACGACCCGCGAGAGTCGTGTACGACTCTTGCACGGTCTCACCTTGATCGTTGGTGATGATGTTCTTCGTGACGATGATGTCGGTGCCGTGCGCCTGGCGAACCGAATGCACGAAGACATCGCAGTAGAGGCGGTCACCGGCCTTGATCGGCTGGAGGAACTTCAGCTCCTGGTCGACCTGGACGATCTGCGAGTCCTCGATGCCGATGTTGGCGTTGGCGAAGAACGCCGTCTGCGCTTGGTAGCCGAACACCGAGATGAAGGTCAACGGCGCCGGCAGCGTGCCATGACCGAGCTGCGCCGCAGCGCTCTCGTCGTGGTACGCGGGGTCGTCGTTCTTGACGGCGACGGCGTACTCGCGGACCTTTTCGCGCCCGACATCGTAGAAGTCGGGGTAGCGATAGTGCATCCCGATGATTTTCGAAGACAGCGCCACGGACTCAGAACCTAGCCAATCAACCCAGAGCCGAAGCTCGTGGGTTGTCCGCTAACGCGATTCCTTATGCGCGCGGTGCGTCCCGCAGTTCGGGCAGAACTTCTTGAGTTCCAGCCGGTCGGGGTCGTTGCGGCGGTTCTTCTTCGTGATGTAGTTGCGGTGCTTGCACACCTCGCACGCCAAGGTGATCTTGGGCCGTACGTCTGTACTGGAGGCCACTTCTCTTGTCCTTCTTCAAACCTGCATTGTCGTCTTGTAGCGGTGGGGGGGCTCGATCCCCCGACCTCACGATTATGAGTCGTGCGCTCTAACCAGCTGAGCTACACCGCCATGTGCGGGCGCCTTTGCTCCTGGCGTCTCCCGTCGCTTCGCTCGCCGGAAACCACCGAGCCCCCTAACGGAATCGAACCGTTGACCTTTTCCTTACCATGGAAACGCTCTACCGACTGAGCTAAGGGGGCCTTGCTGTCCTTGAGCCCCCAGCACGAAACAAGCATCTGCGCGGTGGGCCTTAAAGAGGGTACATTCTCGCGGTTTCGTGCGCCAAACCGCTGCTCACGGACCGACCGCGACGGCCTCGGTGATGGGCCCTACGCTTGCCTGATGGCTCGCCCAGGAGACGACCGTCTTTACTTCCGGCAGTTGTTGTCCGGCCGCGACTTCGCCGCCGACGACATGATCGCCCAGCAGATGCGCAATTTCGCCTACCTCATCGGCGACCGGGAGACCGGCGACTGCGTGGTGGTCGACCCGGCCTACGCCGCCAACGATCTGGTCGACGCGCTCGAGGCCGACGGCATGCATCTGTCGGGCGTGCTGGTCACCCACCATCACCCCGACCACGTGGGCGGGTCGATGATGGGCTTCGATCTGAAGGGCTTGGCCGAGCTGCTCGAGCGGGCGAGCGTGCCGGTGCACGTCAACGTCCATCGAGGCGGACTGGGTGTCACGCATCACCGGCATTCCGCGCAGCGACCTCACCGCGCACGAGCACGGCGACAAGGTGAGCGTCGGCGACGTCGAGATCGAGTTGCTCCACACCCCCGGTCACACCCCGGGAAGTCAATGCTTCCTGCTCGACGGTCGGCTCGTCGCGGGCGACACCTTGTTCCTGGAGGGTTGCGGGCGCACCGACTTTCCCGGCGGCAACGTCGACGACATGTTCCGTAGCCTGCAGGCGCTGGCGCAGCTGCCGGACAACCCGACTGTGTTTCCTGGGCACTGGTATTCGGCCGAGCCGAGCGCCGCCCTGTCCGAGGTGCGTCGCACCAACTACGTCTACCGCGCCAAAGACCTCGAGCAATGGCGCATGGTGATGGGCGCCTGACCCGCCTTCAGCTCGTGGCCGTTTCGCCTGATCCGAAACAGCGCGGTGTTACCCACCCTGCGATAGGGTCCGGTTTCGCAGCGCCCACGGGCGTGTGACGGGGAGGGGACCCTGCGATGACAACACCAACCACGCCTGCGGGCTGGTATCCGGACCCCGAGGACTCGGGTGGCCTGCGGTACTGGGACGGTGTCGCATGGACCGAGCACCGCGCGCCCATCGCGGCTGCGGCCGACGAGTTCCCGGCGAGCGAGCAGGCGACGTCGGTGGTGTCCCTTCCCGAGCAGCCGACCACCGTGGTGCCGACGCGGCCCGCTCAGCCACCCGCCTCCGAGCCCGAGGCGCCCCGCCCCGGCTCGCACCGCGCGCCCGACCCGGAGCCGGAACCCGAACCGACGGCGGTAGTTCCGACGCTCCCGCCGGCGCCGTCGTTCGAACCCCCGCCGACGCCAACGTTCGAGACCCCGTCGTTCGAGGAGATTTCGGCACCGACCTACGAGGTGCCCAAGTACGACGCTCCCCGGCCGAGGCCCCGTCTTTCGAGCCCCCCTCATTCGAGGCGCCGCCCGCGCCCACCTTCCAGGCGCCCCCCGCCGAACCGCCCACCTATGCGGCACCCTTGTTCGAGACACCGAGCTACGCACCACCGTCGTTCGAGACACCGCCCTACGGGGCACCCTCCTTCGAGACGCCGACCTACGGGGCGCCGCCAGGTCCGCCCGCACCCCCGGGACCGCCCGTCGCGGCGGGTGGTGGTGGCGGCTCCGACAGCCGCAAGCTACTCATCGGATACCTCAGCGCGGTCGCCGCCCTGCTGGTGATCCTCGTGCTGGTTCTGGTGTACGCCTTCGTGATTCGCGACGACAAGTCGACCCAGATCGCATCGCCGAGCAGCTCGGCGTCCCCGACGCCGACGTCCTCGTCGTCATCCACGACGGAGACCACCGAGAGCGAGACGTCGACGCCGAGCGCCGGCGGCGACGCCACCGTTGGCGACTTCGTCTTCTCGATCGCGAGCACCGACACCGGCGACACCATCACCTCGCCGATCGACGACAGCGTCGTGAAGGCCGCGACCGGCGAGTACTACGTCGTCTACGTCAACGTCGGGAACAACGGCGCCTCACCGCTGACGTGGCTGTCCGTGCTGCAGCTGCTCAGCGACGGCAACCAGACGTACCCGCCGGACGTCGAGGCCTCGGCCGCTCTCACCGGTACCGAGAACACGATCAATCCGGGCGAGCAGCTCGAGACCGCGCTCGCCTTCGACGTGCCGGTCGGCACGACACCGACGTCGATCCAACTGCACGGTCTGCCCGGTGACCCCGGGGTCGAATTGCCCGTGTCGTAACCCCCGGACGCGACTGATTCCGTAGCCGAAACGCTTGCTTCCGCAAGAATCCGTGGGTCTTTTCGCGTTTGGACGTGCAAATCGCGTGACACCTCAGGGTTTGCTTGAGACACTGATGGGCGGAGAAGTTAGTTTGCGCGTCGGGGGTCGCTCATGAACAAGAACGTCGTGTTGTGCTTTGACCAGATTCGCCATCAGCCCGGCACGGGTGACGACACCAACGCGACGGCCCTGTTCGGGCTGCTCGACGAATCCGAACATCAGATCGGCTGGCATCACCTGGGCACACCGCGACGGACGCGGCGGTCGGAGGCGCTCGACGACGCCCGCGCCACCGTCGGCGAGGCGTACGCATTCCTCACCCGGATGTGGGAGCCCGACGATCGCATCCTGGTGTTCGGCGTCGGCCGCGGCGGGTACTGCGCGCAGGCGTTGACCTGGTTGCTCGGCACCTTCGGCATCGTGTTGCCCGAGTGGGACGACCTCCTCGACTACGTGGTCGAGGCCTACGGCCTGCCGCAAACTGATCGGACCCCGCACGAGTGGATGCGGGTCAAACAGTTGGCGGCCGGACTCAACGACGGCGCCAAACCAGAAGTCGATGTGGCGTATCTGGGGCTGTGGGACACCTTGCGGCCAGCGGTGCTGCCGAAACCACCGTCCATGCCGCTGTCGAACGTCGACGCGGGCCGCCATGCCATGGCTCTTGACGGCTTGAACGTCGGTGACCCGTTGGTCAGCGTGGCATCCGACGGGGTCGACGAAGCCTGGTTCCGGGGCGGGCACTGCGACGTCACCGGCGGTGAGGGCGCGTGTGAACCGTTGGCGAGCATCGCCCTCGACTGGATACTCGACGGCGCCGTCGCCGCGGGTGCGCTGATCCGGACCGGCGGCGACGTCGCCGCGCCCACGCCGAGCCAGACCGACGCGCTGGCTGGGTTCGCCCACGGTTTCTCGTCGCGGCGGGTTCCCGCCGACGCCCGCGTGCACGCCAGCGTCGACGTCTATCTGCGGGCGCACCCCGAGTACTCGCGCCGGTTGCCGGACCACGTCGTGTGGACGGACCACGATTGGTTGGCCCGCGGTGAGCGCCTCGTTCCGACGCCGACGACACCGCTGGCCGTGGGTCGGGAACTCGCGGCCACCGCGTCCTGAAACAAGCACCCCCCTTGCGCAGCGCCGCAGCATCGCGCGCGGTAGCGTGTAGTGGCGAGCACTAGCAAACTCCGTTTGCCGATATTCACTACGGTGGCGGCGAAGCGCTAGTGTCCTCAGCACAAACAATCGACCACGCGAGGGCACTGTGGACTGGATAAACGATCATCTGACCAACCTCGGGTCTGGGAGCTGGCTGGCAATCGCCGCGTGGGCAGCGCTGGCCCTCGGTGTCGTCGTGCTGATCTACACCAGCCGCCAGATCAACAAGAATCGCCAGCTCAAGACCGATCAGATCCGGCCACAGGTCGCGATGTTCATGGAACCGCACGCCGCCGACTGGCACGTGATCGAGTTGGTCGTCCGCAACTTCGGCCAGACCGCCGCCTACGACGTCCGCTTCGAGTTCACCAATCCTCTGACCGTCGCGGCCTATGAGGGCAGCGACTCCGACGGGCGGCCGGACGTGGCCGAGCTGGACCTTCCCAGCGAACTTCCGTTCCTTGCGCCCGGGCAGGAATGGCGAGCGGTGTGGGATTCGGCGATCAGCCGCGAGCAGCTCGGCGGCTCCATCCAATCGCGGTTCGACGGAGTCTTGACGTACTACGACAACCCGCGACCGGATCAGAAGAAACGCGGTTCGAAGCTCTGGAACAAGCGGCTCGAGTTCGAGTCCAAGGTGACCCTGGACTGGGCGACGCTGCAGCCGGTCCAGCGCCTCGAACTGATGACGACCCACGACCTGGCGAAGCGGGAGAAGCAGAAGCTGGAGTTGTTGCGCAGCGTGCTGACCTACTTCCACTACGCGTCCAAGGAATCGCGGCCCGACGTGTTCCGCGCCGAGATCGATCGGATGAACAAGGCGGTCGAGGAGACTCAACACCGTTGGCGGACAAGGCAGTTCGACCAGACCACCGAACTCGACTTCCCGTGGATCAAGAACGGCGAGGCCGGGCGCCGGATCAAGAACGGCGCGCCCGGGCGCCATCACGCGACCGTCCGGTGAGCGACGACGCCGCGGCGTGAATAACGCCGTTAAGTAACATCGGCTCGGAAATCCTCACTCAAGGGAGAGTCGATGAGCACGGTCAGCTACGAGCTGAATGAGTCCGTTGCGACGATCACGCTGGACGACGGCAAGGTCAACGTGCTGTCGCCGGCGATGCTGCAGAACCATCAACGAGGCTCTGGACCGCGCTGCGAAGGGCGCCGAGAACGGCGAGGTCAAGGCCATCGTGCTGGCCGGCAACTCGCGGGTGCTGAGCGCCGGATTCGATCTGAGCGTGTTCAACTCGGGTGACGCGACGGCCGCACTGGGCATGCTGTCCGGCGGCTTCGTGCTGTCCATCCGGTTGCTCACCTTCCCGGTGCCGGTGATCATCGCGGCCACCGGGCCGGCGATCGCGATGGGGTCCTTCATGCTGCTCAGCGGCGACCACCGAGTGGGCTCGCCGAAGACCCGTTGCCAGGCCAACGAAGTGGCGATCGGAATGACGTTGCCGATTTCGGCGATCGAGATCATGCGGCAGCGGTTGACCCGTGCGGCGTTTTCGCGCGCCGTTTCGATGGCGGCGACGTTCACCGGCGCCGAGGCGGTCGCGGCAGGGTGGCTCGACGAGATCGTCGAGGTTGAGAACGTCCTGCCCCGAGCCCAGCAGGTGGCGGCCGAAGCCGCCGCCACGCTGCACGTGAAGGCACACGGGGCCAGCAAGGTGAAGGCCCGCGAGGACGCCATCGCGGCGATCCAAGCGGGAATCGACGGGCTACCGGAGGAGTTCGCCCGCAGCTAAAGCGTGCTTGTCGGTGCTATCGCCGAGATTGACACCATGGCTGTGGATCGGTGAGTTTCACGACCCTGCTGTCGATCTCGACGCGAGCACGCCCCCACGGCGCAAACTAGACGGCGTGCGGGTGGCTGTCCCGCTCCGGATGGTCGGCCAACCATCGCCGTTCCGCGCGGTTGACCCTGCGGTGCTCCAGAAAGATCAGCCCGCCGCCCGCCGTCACCACGGCGCCGCTCACCAACGCCAACGGAAGCACCCATCCGGTGTTTCCATACGCGGCTGCGGCGACGATGCCTGCCAATCCAATGATTCCTACTGCGATCAAGATCAATCCCGGAAACCACAGCGTGTCGATCATCGATTCGCCGGCATGCGGTTGCGTGGTGCGGGAGTGATCCACGGGATCGTGATGCGCACCCTTCATCGCATCTCCCCTCTTCGTTGAGATACCTCGACGGTAGACCTGTTTAGGGCGAACGACCAGGACTTTTGCTACTTGGTCGCCGTCACCAGATCCTCCAGCTCGCCCAACACCCGTTCGAGCTCGGCGACCAGCCAGGTGGCGTTGCGGCGCTGGTAGACACCCAGCAGCTCCGTGTAGTACCAGAGGTGCTGTCGTGGGTCGTGGACGCTGAACCGCGTCCACAGTTCGTCGCCGTCGATACGGAAGTCGCGCAGGATGGCGCGGGCGTTGTCGAGCTTGTCGGCGAGTGACACCAGGATGGTCGCGTCGGACGCCTCGCCGAGGTGGTCGATGTAGTCCTGCTTGCGTTTCTTCCACGGCGGCTTGGGGACCACATCGGTGTCACTGCACTCGGCGACGATGGTCGCGACGTCGTCGCCGAACCTCTCGCGGATCTCGACCAGTACCGGCGCCCCGCCCTGGTCCTCGACCGCGTCGTGCAGCAGCCCGGCGATGGCCTGCGTCTCGGTGCCGCCGCCCTCGATGATCAGGCTCGCCACCGACAGCAGATGGCCGACGTAGGGGATGTCGCCACCCTTGCGGGTCTGCGTGCGATGGAGGTCGGAGGCGTACGTCAGGGCCTCGTCGAACCGCTCGGACAATTTGGGTGTGGTGGTTTGCTCTGGCATCTACTCCCCGTCTCTGCCTTCACTCTGGCATAGGGCCACGACATGTCGGGCGGGCGTCCTAGGGTGGTGCTCAATGGCCTTGCATCTGCACCGTGCCGAGCGAACGGATCTTCTGGCCGACGGCCTCGGTGCCCTTCTCTCGCAACCGCTCGACGATCCCTTCGCCTCGGAGTTGGTCCTGGTTCCCGCGCGTGGGGTCGAGCGGTGGTTGAGCCAGCGCCTGTCACACGTCCTGGGCCGGGCAGCCGGGGCGGACGGGGTATGCGCAGGCATCGAGTTCAGGAATCCACGCTCGCTGATCGCCGGATTGTTCGGGCTGATCACCGGCACCGCCGACGACGACCCGTGGGCGCCGGACGCCATGGTCTGGCCGCTTCTCGAGGTGATCGACGAGAGCCTCGACGAGACGTGGTGCCAGATCCTTGCCGCCCACCTCGGTCGCTTCGAGAGCAGCGACGAGGAGAAGGAGCTGCGGCTGGGGCGGCGCTACGCCGTCGCGCGGCGCATCGCGGGGCTGTTCGCCTCCTACGCCAGCCAGCGGCCGCAGCTGCTCGTCGACTGGCTGGACGGCGGTGGCGCCAACCTGCCCAGCGACGTCGGTTGGGAGCCGCCGCTGTGGCGGGCCCTGGTCGACCGCGTGCCGGCCGATCCGCCGCACGTTCGGCACCGCAAGACCGTTGCGCGCCTTCAGGAATCGCCTCTTGCCCTGCCGCCGCGGCTCTCGCTGTTCGGTCACACGCGGCTGCCTCGGACGGAGATCGAGCTGATCTCGGCGTTGGCCATGAACCACGACCTGCACCTGTGGCTGCCGCATCCCAGCGACGATCTGTGGCGCGCGCTCGGCGACGTCCGCGGGGCCATTCCGCGGCGCGAGGACACCAGCCACCGCTCGGTGGGGCATCCGCTGCTGGCCACCCTCGGCCGCGATCTGCGCGAGCTGCAGCGCAGCCTGCCCGCCGACGTGTGCACCGACGAACACCTCGATCATCGGGCTGGCGGCGGCGATCACCCGGACACCCTGCTGGGCTGGTTGCAATCCGACGTCGCCGCCAATGCCGTTCGGCGGCAGGGCCGCTCGCTCGCCGCCGACGACCGCTCGGTTCAGGTGCACGCATGTCACGGGCCGGCCCGACAGGTCGACGTGCTGCGGGAGGTGCTGCTCGGTCTGCTCGCCGACGATCCGACGCTGGAGCCGCGCGACATCCTGGTGATGTGCCCCGACATCGAGACCTACGCGCCGCTGATCAACGCCGACTTCGGCCTCGGTGACGTCCTGCGCGGAGCGCATCCGGCGCACCAGTTGCGGATGCGTCTCGCGGACCGCTCGCTGGTTCAGACCAACCCACTGCTCGCCGTGGCGACACAGCTGCTCAGCCTCGCCGGCAGCAGAGTGACCGCCAGCGAGGTGCTCGACTTCGCCCAGTCGGCGCCGGTACGCGCCCGCTTCGGCTTCACCGACGACAGCCTCGAGGACATCACCCGCTGGGTCCGTCAGTCGAACATCCGGTGGGGCTTCGACCAGGGACACCGGAAGCCCTACGGCGTCGACTTCGTGCACAACACATGGCGTTTCGGCATCGACCGCGTACTGGCCGGCGTCGCCATGTCCGACGACGCGCACGCCTGGATCGAATCGACCCTGCCACTGGACGACGTGAGCAGCAATCGCGTCGAACTGGCCGGGCAGCTGGCGGAGTTCGTCGACCGGCTGCAGCGGACGGTGCAGGCGCTCAACGGGGTACGGCCGCTGCGGGAATGGCTGACCGCGCTGACCGATGGCATCGCGATGCTGACCAGGATCGGCGATGCCGACGCATGGCAGTCGAGTCAGCTGGAACGCGAATTCGGCGACGTGCTCGCCGACGCCGGTGCACGCGACGGCACGGTCATGCGGTTGCCCGACATCAAGGCGCTGCTGCAACGCCACCTGGCCGGACGGCCGACCCGCGCCAACTTCCGCACCGGCACGCTGACGGTGTGCACGATGGTGCCCATGCGGTCGGTACCGCACCGGGTGGTCTGCTTGGTCGGACTCGACGACGGCGTCTACCCGCGCCGCGGTGTCGTCGACGGGGACGACGTGCTGGCCCGCAATCCGATGACCGGTGAGCGCGACACCCGTTCGGAGGACCGGCAATTGCTGCTCGACGCCATCGGTGCGGCCACCGAGAAGCTGGTGATCACCTACACCGGCGCCAACGCCTACTCGGGCCAGTCACGTCCGCCCGCCGTGCCGTTGGCCGAACTGCTCGACGCGTTGGACGCGACCACCGCCGAAAGCGTGCGGGAGCGTGTCGTCGTGCATCATCCATTGCAGCCGTTCGACATTCGCAACGTCATGCCCGGCGAGCTGGTGCCGAGCGTACCCTTCACCTTCGACTCGACCGTGCTGCGGGCGGCACAGGTCAGCGCCTGCGAAAGGTCGGAGCAGCCGAAGTTCGTCTCCGGCCCGCTGCCGCCGCAGCCGGCCGACGACGTCGTGCTGGCCGACCTGGTCGGGTTCTTCAAGGACCCCGTCAAGGGCTTCTTCCGTGCGCTGGAGTACACGCTGCCCTGGGACGTCGACGGGGTAGAGGACGAGATGCCGGTCGACATCGACGCCTTGGAGGAGTGGACGGTCGGCGACCGGATGCTGACCGACATGCTGCGCGGCATGACGCCCGACGACGCACGGCAGGCCGAGTGGCGCCGCGGCACTCTCCCGCCGGGGCAACTCGGCTGGCGCAAGGCCACCGAACTGCGCGAGCAGTCGACCCTGCTGGCGGCTGCGGCCATGGGGCATCGAAAGGCCGCCGCGAAGGCGTACGACGTCGACGTCGACCTGGGCTCGGGGCGCAGGCTGACCGGCACGGTGTCCCCGGTGTACGACGATCGGCTGATCTCGGTCACCTACTCCAAGCTCGACGGCAAGCATCTGCTGGCGTCGTGGATTCCGTTGCTGGCGTTGTTCGCTCACGATCCGACCCGCGACTGGTCGGCGATCTGCATCGGGCGACCCAAACGCGGCACCACGCCGCGACTCGAGGGTCTTGGCCGGCCCGAGGAACCGGCCGTCGACCTGCTGCGGGATCTGGTGGCGATCTACGACGCGGGACGGCGGGAGCCGCTGCCGCTGCCGGTCAAGACGTCCTACGCCTGGGCGTGCGCACGGCACACCGGTGACGACCCGGAGCGCGCCGCGTCGTACCGGTGGAAGTCCGGCAACTATCCGGCGGAGGACCAGGATCCCGCCCAGGTGCGGGCATGGGGACAGGGCGCCTGGCTGAAGGATCTGATGCAGCCCCTGCGGCCCGGTGAGGAGGTCGACGGCGAGGACAACCGGCTCGGTGCCTACGCCGCCCGACTCTGGCTGCCGATGCTGCGCGCGGAACGGAGCCCGGCCTGATGGACCGTTTCGACCTGCAGGGTGAGCTGCCCGTCGCTCGCACCACCACCGTGCTGGAGGCCAGCGCCGGTACCGGCAAGACCTTCACGCTGGCGGGGCTGGTGACGCGCTACGTCGCCGAGGGTGCGGCGACGCTCGACGAGATGTTGCTCATCACGTTCGGCCGTGCCGCCAGCCAGGAATTGCGCGAGCGCGTCCGCTCTCAAATCACCGAAGCGGCAGCCGCTTTCGACGATCCGTCGCTCGTCGGCGACAACGAGTTGGTCGCGCATCTGGTCAAGGGCACCGACGCCGAGCGGGCCGAGCGCCGCCAACGGCTTCGCGACGCGCTGGCCGGGTTCGACGCCGCGACCATCGCCACCACCCACCAGTTCTGCCAGCTGGTGCTGAAGTCGCTGGGCGTGGCCGGTGACTCCGACGCCGGCGTCACCCTGGTGGAGAGCCTGACCGACCTCGTCACCGAGATCGTCGACGACCTCTATCTGGCCCACTTCGGCCAGCAGCGGGACAACCCGGAATTGACCTACCCCGATGCGCTGAAACTGGCCAGGGAGGTGGTCGGCAATCCCGCCACCGAGCTGCGGCCCCTCGACCCGGACCCCGACTCGCGGGCCGCGGTCTGCCTGCGATTCGCCAATGACGTTCTCGCCGAACTCGAAACCCGTAAGCGTCGGCTGGGGATCCTGGGCTACGACGACCTGCTGACGCGACTGGCGAAGGCGCTCGACGCCGAGAACTCCCCCGCCCGGGTCCGGATGCATGAACGCTGGCCCGTCGTGATGGTCGACGAGTTCCAGGACACCGATCCGGTCCAGTGGCAGGTGATCGACCGGGCGTTCAGCGGCCGGTCGACGGTGATCCTGATCGGCGATCCCAAGCAGGCGATCTACGCCTTCCGGGGCGGCGACATCGTCACCTACCTGCGCGCCGCCGAGACGGCAGGAGCCAAGAAGACGCTCGGCACGAACTGGCGCAGCGACGGCGCGCTCGTCGATCGGCTGCAAGCCGTGTTGCGCGGCGCGGAACTCGGCGATCCCGCGATCGTCGTCCACGACGTCGACGCCGCGCACCAGGGTCGCCGTCTGCTCGGCGCGCCTTCCGACGATCCGTTCCGGTTGCGGGTGGTGCAGCGGGAGACCTTCGGCCACAGGGGAACTCAGAATGTCTCCATCGCCGACCTGCGCCAGCACATCGGCAAGGATCTGGCCAATGACATCGGCGCCCTGCTCGCCGGCGGCGCCACCTTCGACGGCGAGCCGGTGCAGGCGGGCGACGTCGCGGTGATCGTCGAAACGCACAGGGACGCGCGGGTGTGCCAGCTCGCCCTGGGCGCCGCCGGGATTCCGGCGGTCTACACCGGCGACTCGGACATCTTCACCTCGGAGGCGGCCGACGACTGGCTGTCCCTACTTGAGGCGTTCGATCAGCCGCACCGCGTCGGCGTCGTGCGTGCCGCCGCGGCCACGATGTTCTTCGGCAAGACCGCGGAGATGCTGGTGGACGGCGGCGAGGCGTTGACCGACCGGATCGCAGAGACGTTGCGGGAGTGGGCCGGTCACGCCCGCGAGCGCGGCGTCGCGGCGATCTTCGAAGCCGCACAGCTCCAGGGCATGAGCCGCCGCGTGCTGTCCTGGCGCGACGGTGAGCGCCAGATGACCGACCTCGCCCACATGACGCAACTGCTGCAGGACGTCGCGCACCGCGAGCACTACACGCTGCCCGCACTGCGGGACTGGCTGCGCGCCGAACGCGACGACCGGGCCGGTACCACCGAGCGAAACCGTCGGCTCGACAGCGACGCCGCCGCGGTGCAGATCATGACCGTGTGGGCGAGCAAGGGTTTGCAGTACCCGGTGGTCTACCTCCCGTTCGCCTTCAATCGCTGGGTCCCGGAGCCCGACCTCATCCTCTTCCACGACGGCGACACCCGGTGCCTGCACATCGGCGGCAAGGACAGCCCCGACTACCACGCGGTCGAGGCGCTCGGACGCAAGGAGTCCGCCGGTGACGACAGCCGGCTGACCTACGTCGCGCTGACCCGCGCGCAGGCCCAGGTGGTGGCCTGGTGGTCGCCGGCCCGCGACGAACCCAACGGCGGTCTGTCGCGCCTGCTGCGTGGCCGTCGGCCCGGCGAATCGGTGGTGCCCGACCGCGTCGTGCCCAGCAAGGTCACCGACGCCGACGCATTGGCACGGCTACGGGAGTGGGAGGCAGCGGGTGGGCCGGTGCTCGAGCAGTCCGTGCTGACGCCCGCGCCTGCGCTGCCGGGGAAACCCCCGCCGACCAACCTCGACGCCCGGCACTTCCATCGCAGCATCGACACCACGTGGCGGCGCACGTCCTACTCGGGCCTCATCCGCGGCGCTGAAACATCCGGTGTGAGTAGCGAACCCGAGGTGGTCGAGTTGGACGACGAGGTCGGCGACATCCCGCTGGTGCAACCACCTGCGGGACCCAGCGTGCCGTCGCCCATGGCCGATCTCCCCACCGGTGCGAAGTTCGGCACGCTGGTGCATTCGGTGCTGGAGACCACCGACCCGTTCGCCACCGATCTGACCGCCGAGCTGGAGTCGCAGATCCGCCAGCATCTGGTCTGGTGGCCGGTGGACGTGCCCGCAGACGAGCTGGCGGCGGCGCTGGTACCGATGCACGACACCCCGCTCGGACCGCTGGCGAACGGCTTGACGCTGCGCGAGATCGGTTTGTCGGATCGCCTGCGCGAGATGGATTTCGAGTTTCCGCTCGCGGGCGGTGACATGCGCGACGCCGCACCCGACATCCGGCTAGCCGACGTCGGGGCGTTGTTGCGCGAGCATCTGCCGGCCACCGACCCGATGGCGTCCTACGCCGAGCGGCTGACGGGCGATGGGCTCGGCGCGCAGTCGCTGCGCGGCTACCTGAGCGGATCGATCGACGCGGTCCTGAGGATTCCAGACGGGGATGGTCACCGCTACGTAGTGGTGGACTACAAGACCAACTGGCTGGGCGACGGCGACGAACCGCTGACGGCGGCCGACTACGACCGCTCCCGGATGGTCGAGGCCATGCTGCACTCGGACTATCTGCTGCAGGCGCTGCTGTACAGCGTTGTGCTGCACCGCTTCCTGCGGTGGCGGCAACCCGGATACCAGCCCGACCGCCACCTCGGTGGGGTGATGTACCTGTTCGTGCGTGGCATGTGCGGACCGGACACGCCGGTGGTCGACGACCATCCCGCAGGGGTCTTCGACTGGCGACCTCCGGCGTCGCTGATCGTGGAACTATCCGATCTACTCGATGCGGGGAGGGCGGCGGCATGACCTCCACCGAGGCGGTCGACGACGCCACCTGGCGCCGAGCCGTCGGTGCGTCGGGGCTGTTGCGCGCCTTCAACGACGCGTTGGTCATCGAGTCGTCGGACGTGCTTGTCGCCCAACGACTCACCGCGCTGGCCGGGGAGACGGACGAACGCGTCGCGCTCGCCGTCGCGTTCGTGGTCCGCGGGCTGCGAGGTGGCTCGGTCTGCGTGGATCTGACGTCGCTGCAGACCCAGGTCGACGTTCCCGATCTGCCGTGGCCGGCGGTTGACGACTGGCTGGCAGCGGTCCACGCCAGCCCGTTGCTCGAACCGCTGCACGTCCTTCGAAGCCAGGCGAACTTGCTCTACCTCGACCGGTATTGGCGGGAGGAACAGCAGGTCGCCGACGACGTGCGGACCATGCTGGCCGGGACCAGCGGCGGACCGGCCGTCGACGTCGACCGCCTGTTCCCCGACGGCTACGAGGAGCAGCGCCAAGCCGCCGAAATCGCCCTGTCCCAGCAACTCACGGTGCTGACCGGGGGGCCGGGAACCGGCAAGACCACCACCGTCGCACGACTGTTGGCGCTCTTCGCCGGACAAGCGGACGCGGGTGCGGGCCTGCGCATCGCCTTGGCGGCACCGACCGGAAAGGCCGCCGCCAGACTGCAGGAAGCCGTGGAGATCGAGATCGACAAGCTGGACGCCGCCGATCGCCAACGAATTTCAGGTCTGCACGCCACCACCCTGCATCGGCTGCTGGGTAGCCGCCCGGACAGCTCGTCGCGATTCCGGCATCATCGGGGCAACCGACTGCCGCACGACGTCATCGTGGTCGACGAGACGTCGATGGTGTCGTTGACCATGATGGCGCGACTGTTGGAGGCGGTGCGCCCGGAGGCTCGGCTGGTGTTGGTGGGCGATCCCGATCAGTTGGCTTCGGTGGACGCCGGCGCGGTGCTGGCCGATCTGGTGGATGGACTTGGCGCGGGCAAGCGCTCGCGGGTTGCGGCGTTGCGGACGCCTCACCGCTTCGGCGAGTCGATCGGGGCCTTGGCGTCGGCCATCCGCGACGGCGACGCCGACGGCGCCATCGAGGTGCTGCGGGCGGGCGGCGAGCACGTCGAGTGGATCGACGCCGAGGACCCAACCGCCGATCTCCGCAAAGTACTTCTGCCACACGCGCTTCGGCTGCGCGAGGCGGGCGTGCTCGGCGACTCTGGGGCCGCGCTGACGACGCTGGGCGAGCACCGGCTACTGTGCGCACACCGACGGGGTCCACACGGTGTCCAGCACTGGAATCGTCAGGTCGAGCGGTGGCTCACCGAAGCGACCGGCGAGCCGATCTGGTCGCTCTGGTATGCGGGCAGGCCGCTGTTGGTGACTGCGAACGACTACGGGCTCGGCCTGTACAACGGCGACACGGGCGTGACGGTGGTCGGTGAGAACGGACTGCGGGCGGTCATCGCCGGCGCGGGGCAATCGCTCGAGTTCGCGACCGGCCGGATGTCGGACGTCGACACGCTGCACGCGATGACGATCCACAAGAGTCAGGGCTCACAGGCCGCCGAGGTGACGGTGCTGCTGCCGCCCGTGGAGTCGCGGCTGTTGACCCGGGAGTTGTTCTACACCGCGGTGACTCGGGCGAAGACCAAGGTGCGGGTGGTCGGATCGGAGGCGTCGGTTCGCGGGGCCATCGAGCGCCGGGCGGTGCGTGCGACCGGGTTGGCCCAGCGGTTGCGCGCCTAGTGTCCTGAGTCGTCAATTCGGGTACAGCCGAAGGCGCGCCCAACGTGAGCGCACTGCGAAAATTTGAGCGATTTCTCGCAGTGGCCGCACGTTCGATGTGGTGAGGAACGTGTTGACCACCAGAACTATTCACTCAGGACACTAGTCACAGGGCTGCGCGCCGGCCGGCGTCGAAGCTCTGCAGCGCCGCGCCGACCGCGGCGGCGACGGTGACCTCATAGATCTCGTCTTCGGTGTGCCCGGCGGCGATGAGGCCGTCGACGTCGGCGTCGGTGATCTGGTACGACGCATCGCGGACCATGGCGGCGTAGGACTGCAGCGCAGGGTCGGTAGTGGCCGCGTCCAGCACCGCGTGGCGAAGGGTCTCCACGGCATCGCCGTGATCGGTGGTCTTGCCGTCGGCGAGCAGGAAGCCCGGGAAACGGTAGCCGAACTTGTGCAGCGAGCGCGTGCCGCTGTGCAGCTGGCCCTCGCGGAGGGTGAAACCGAACGCATTGGCAAGGCGGGCAATGACGTTGAACACCAGGTTGACGTGCAGCGCCTCCAGGACCGCCTGCTCGGGTAGGCCGGCCGCGTCTGCGCCGTCCAGCGTGGCCAGGAACGCGCTGGCCTGACGCAGCTCGGGCCGCATCGAGGCCGGATCGTGTGGGTCGAGGTCGCCGTCGCTGGCGATGCGGGTCAGCTCGGCGTGCGACTCGATGCAGAACGGGCACTGCAGCTGCTGCGCGGTGCACATCGCCAGGTACTCGCGTTCGCCTGCCGTCCAGTACGACGGCCCGCGCATCGCGGGCACGGTCAGCTCCAGCAGCGGGCGGGCGAAAACCCCTGGGCGGTAAAGCAGCATCTTGACGATGTCGGGGGTGTCCACCCGGGACATCGCGCCCGTCAGCGCGAAGAACACCTTGGCGCGGGTGCGGTGGCCGTGGTCGAGGACGGACAGCCTCATCGGGACTCCTTGAGGTCGAGGTCGTGCAGGCGGTCGGCGAGGAAGCGCCGATCGGCGGGATTGGTGGCGAGTTCGTGGGCACGCCGGTACTCGGCCGCGGCCGCTGTGATGTGGCCGAGGCGGCGCAGGAGATCGGCGCGCGCGGAGTGCAGCAGATGGTAGTTGTCGAGCCCGTCGATCCGGTCGATCAGCGCCAGCCCGACGTCGGGGGTGGTGGCCATGGCGACGGCAACGGCGTGGTTCAGCGCCACCACCGGCGACGGCGCCACCGTAAGGAGTTCGGCGTAGAGGGCGGCGATGCGCGGCCAGTCCGTCTGGTCGGCGGTCCGCGCCTGAGCGTGCAACGCGGCGATCGCGGCCTGCAGCTGATACGGCCCCGGTCTGCCCAACCGCAACGCCCGGTCCAAAAGCCCGATGGCTTCTGCGATTTCGGCGCGATCCCAGCGGAGCCGATCCTGGTCCGCCAGCAGGATCACCTCCCCGGCCGAGGTGTAGCGGGCCGCGGCCCGCGAGTCGTGCAGCAGCAGCAACGCGACGAGGCCGAGCGCTTCGGGTTCGTCGGGCATGAGCGTCGCGACGAGCTTGGCGAGCCGGATCGCTTCCTGGCTCAGCGTGCGGTGCTCGGGCTGGTCCTGGGCGGCGGTGTAGCCCTGGGTGAAGATCAGGTACACCACCGCAAGAACACCGGAGAGTCGTTCGGGCAGCATGTGATCGGCGGGAACCTCGAGGCTGATTCCCGCGTCGCGGATCTTCCGTTTCGCGCGCACCAGGCGTTGCGCCAGTGTCGATTCGGGGACCAGGAAGGTGCGAGCGATGTTCCCGGCGGTCAGCCCGGCCACCGCCTGCAGCGTCAGCGCGACACGCGCATCCTCGGCCAGCGCGGGATGGCAGCAGGTGAAGATCAGGCTGAGCCGCTCGTCGCCCATCGAGAGCAGGCTGTCCGCGCCGACGTCCGTCATCGTGCTCACCATCCCCGGCCGTTCCGCGAGCTCGGCGAGCTTCTCCTGGCCGACCCGGACTCGCCGCAACCTGTCGATCGCGCTGTTGCGGGCCGCGGTCAGCAGCCACGCCACCGGGTCGTCCGGCACGGTGTCGCCCCATTTGCGCAGGGCAAGCGTGCACGCGTCCTGCAGCGCATCCTCGGCGAGCTCGAAATCTCCGAGTGCGCGGATCAGGGCGGCGAGCATCCGGCCACGGTGCTCGCCGTATACCTGCTGCAGTACGGGCGCCGGGCTCATTCGCTCGAGTGATCCAGGCCTGGCACGGTCACGATTGGCCGCACCTCGATCGCGCCGACCTCCGCCATCGGGCACAGGGCGGCGAGTTCCAGCGCTTCGTCCAGATCGCGGCAATCGAGGATGTACGCGCCGCCGAGATGTTCGTGGGTCTCGGCGAACGGGCCGTCGGTGATCAGCGTCTTGCCGTCGCGCACGCTGACCGTGGTGGCGGTGTGCTCGGGGTGCAGCGGATGTCCGCCGACGAATACGCCGCGGCGGCGGCACTCGTCGGCGAACGCGTTCACCCTGGCCAGCGACTCGGCGAAGTCCGGATCACCCGGTTCGGGGCGCTCGCAGTCGTAGATCAACAGCATGTACTGCATAGGTCCTCCATTTCAGTCGCTCTTGAAGAAGATGACGAATAGCCCGACCGTATCTCGACACCGCGCGTCGATGAATCGGTGCGACGGGACGTATCTGAATTAGTGCGGGCATCGAACCGCGCCGACGGTGCACCGGCATCGTCGAGCACTTCAGCTAGGAGATCGTCATCGTGGTGAGAATCGCCGACAAGTCAATTCTGGTCACCGGGGCCAATCGCGGAATCGGGCAGGCGCTGGTCGAGGAGGCCTTGGGAAGAGGCGCGAAACGGGTCTACGCGGGGACGCGGAAAGGATTGACGCACAACGACAGCCGTGTCACGCCCCTGACCCTGGACGTCACCGATGCGGCCCAGATCAACAGAGCGGTACAGGACGTCGAATCGCTCGACGTGCTGATCAACAATGCCGGCGTGGCGGGGTATGACGACCTGAGTGACCGGGCCGCACTCGAAGCGCATCTCGAGGTGAACCTCTTCGGGATGTACGCCGTGACCCAGGCGTTCCTGCCGTTGCTGACCCGCAGCGGAGGCGCCCTGGTCAACAATCTGTCGATCAACGCGTTGGCCCCGCTGCCGCTGATTCCGGCGTACTCGGTCTCCAAGGCGGCGGCGTTCTCGTTCACGCAATCGCTGCGCGCCCTGTTGTCCGGATTGGGCGTCACGGTCCACGCCGTGCTGACCGGGCCGGTCGACACCGACATGACCCGCGGCCTCGACATCCCGAAGGCCTCGCCGGAGTCCCTCGCAAAGGGGATCTTCGACGGTCTCGAGAACGACGAGGACGACATCTTCCCCGATCCCTTCTCGGCGTCCATGGCCGAGAGCTGGCGCGGCGGCGCGGCGAAGGCACTGGAACGTCAGAATGCGGCCCTCGCCGGCGCCGCGCGAACCGCCTCGTAGACCAGGCCATCAATCCAAACCCGAAAGGACACGACACAAATGAACCAATCAAGCAGCAGCCTCACAGGCTCGACAGCCATCGTCACCGGGGCGAGCCGCGGATTCGGCCGCGGCATCGCCGCCGCGCTCGTCGGCGCCGGGGCACACGTCGTCGGCGTCGCCCGCACCCGCGCAGACCTCGACCAGGTACGCGAGGAGATGGGCGACGGCTTCACCGCGGTAAGTGCCGATGCCACCGATCCCGACGTCGCCGGCCGACTCATCGCCGAGCACCTTCCGCGCACGGTCGTGCTGTGCGCGGGTGCCACACCGCAGATGAGCCCGCTGCAGGATCAGACCTGGGAGAGCTTCAGCCGGAACTGGAACATGGACGTGGCGCAGGCATTCCACTGGGTTCGGGAAGCCCTGCGGCGACCGCTGGCGCCGGGTAGCACGGTGATCGCGATCTCCAGTGGCGCCGCGATCAACGGTTCGCCGCTGAGCGGCGGCTACGCCGGAGCCAACGCCACCGTCAGGTTCGTCGCGGACTATGGCGCCATCGAGTCGGAGCGGGCCGGGCTCGGGATCGGCTTCGTGTCGGTTCTTCCTGGGCTGACGCCGGCAACTACGTTGGGCGCCAAGGCGGTTGCGGCCTACGCCGAACGGCAGGGCGTCGACCTCGACACGTTCCTGGAGACCTTCACCGACGCTCTCACACCGGACCAGGTCGGCAAGTCGATCCTCGAGCTGGCGGCGGCCGAACGTCACGACCATCGGGCGTACCGGCTGGGGCCCGTTGGCCTGGCACCGCTGACGTGATGGCTCCTCGGTGTAACCGGAGGTAACATCCGCGGCCTGATTTATGATGATCCCGGTATGAACAACCAGCCGTCGGGGTTAGCTGCCGGTTTCGGGCCCCGGGCCGCCGCTGTCACGTACGAGGAGCTCCGTTGTCTGAGCGTCGAGCATCGCACGGCGATCGTTCGCGCGTACTACTTGAACGAGTCCGTATCGGACATCGCGCGACGCGAAAGCATCCCCGAGGACGTCGTGAAGGCTCAACTACACGACGCGACGCACGCGTTGCGACTGGCAATCCGGGAACGAGGCACCCCGCGTGACTGAGATCTGCGAAACGGGCGGTCCGGCGACCGGCGACAAGTACGCGACGTGGGACGCCGCGTACGTGCTGGGTTCGCTGTCGCAGGCCGATCGTCACGAGTTCGAAGATCATCTGAACGGGTGTCCGCAGTGCCGGCGCGCGGTCGGAGAGCTGGCAGGGATGCCTGCGCTGCTGAGGAAGCTGGACCTCGACGACATCGAGTCGTTCGACGAATCCGGCCACCCCGATGCTGAGTTGCCCCCACTGCGGCCTGAGGTGCTGGGCTCGCTGCTGGACACCGCCCGCCGCCGGCGGCGCAGGTCGCGGCTGCTCTGGGTGGGCGGCTGCGCTGCGGCGGCGGCGGTCGCGATCGGGTTGTTCGTCATGATCAGGCCCGCTCCGCCGGCGCCGGGCCCGGAGCCGCAAGCCGAGGCGCCACTGTCCATGACGGCGGTGGAACCCAGCCCGTTGACGGCCACCGTCAGCCTCGTCAGCCACAGCTGGGGTACCGGCATCGAGATGACTTGCCTCTACGGCCCCGAACCGGGCGGCAACGACAGCGACGAGGACAAGTTGGCGATGGTCGCGGTGGGACGCGATGGCAGCCATACCCAACTGGCGACCTGGAAGGCGCACCCCGGGGTGATGGCCAAGCCCGCGGGCGCCACCTCGCTGCCGATCGACCAAATCGCTTCTGTGCAAATTGTTTCCGCCGATACCGGTGACGTCCTCGTGCAGAGAAACACCTGAACGCTGCGCCCTACGGCTTGACGCGGTGCCTGCTCAGAATGGACACCCGGTTGAACGAGTTGATGGCGACCGCGATCCAGATCACCGCCGACAGCTCGTCGTCCATCGCGTGCTTTCCGGTCGGGGCCCGCCGGCGGGTAGTGTCGGCTTCGCCGATCGTACGCAGCCTGAGGAGCACCGTGACCCTGACCGACAAGACGGGCGCACCCGTCACGATCACCCAAGAGCCGCGCCAGTTCACCATCGGCATCGAGGGAAAGCCCGTGGGGCGGCTCGAATTTGCGGAGCGCGACGGGCAGCGGGTGTTCTACCACACCGAGGTCGACGAGGCGTTCGGCGGACGCGGGCTGGCGACCGTGCTGATCGCCGAGGCACTGGCCACCACGCGCACCCAGGGTCTGCGGATCGTCCCGGTGTGCCCGACCGTGGCCGCCTACGTCAAGAAGCGCCACGATGAGTTCGACGGCGTCATCGACCTGCCCACGCCCGAGATCATGGCGTGGTTGGACCACTAACGTCGTCTCCCGGCAGCGCGCGCGAACCGACAGATCGAAGGGTCACCACTGGCCGTAGTGCGGACCATCTGGGTGCTCGACGACGACTGCGTTGTCCGGAATCGCATCGATATCGCGCGGACCCTTGTATTCGCGCGACATCTCGTAGGCGATCTCCCGGGTGAGCTTGCCGTTCTCCAGTTCAAACAGGTGAACCAGCCGCATGCTGATGCGATCACCCTTCTTGAAGCCAAGATTGGGCATCTCGTCGCCGACGACAGTCAGATCGGCGATCTGATCGTCGAACACGAAGTTCTCGGTTGCGTATCGCCGCAGCGTCGTCGTCTTGTTGTAACGCACCGTCCGGAAGATGGCCATGTAGGCGTCTTTCACGTCACGTGGATCGGTGTAGACCTGACCACGAAAGGGCGCCTCCCACACGATGTTTGGTGCGTAGAGGGCAAGGGCTTTGTCCACCGACTCAGGATTCTCGTTGTGGAAGTGGGCATCCACAACTTTCAGGTTGTGGGCGATGAGTTCATCTTTGCTCATCTTGGAGACGTCGACATCGGGATCAACGTCGGGATTGTCGCTGGCGATCGAAATCGACGTCATCGGGATTCCTCACTTCGTTTCGTTGTGCGCTCCGAGAGGATGACCTGGATCACAGGTGACTTCATTCTGTCAACAGAATCACGGGCTCGTCAATACCGATCCGCAAGTTCGCTGGTAATTGACGCGCCTCTTGGGTGACTTGAGCCTATTTCTGTCAACAGATTGACGTGGGAGTCCGGGCCAGCCGGTTAGTCGGCAACGCTCACTGGTCGGGGACCAATGGCGTCAGCGGGGAGGTGTCACCGCCGACCAGGCGAAGCACCTCGCGCACCGGGCGTGGATCGTAGGAGGGGTCGGTGACCGATACCAGGGTCAGGGCGGTGCGGCCCAGGTGTCGGGCCAGGGCCACGGCTGCAGCGGTTTGATCGCCCGCAGCGCATGCATCGGCTATGGCTCGGTGTTCGCGAGCGCCGATTGTGAAGCTGATTGGGCTGCGTTGCAGGAGCGCGCGCCGATAGCGCTCGCAATAGTCTTGAAGATCGTTGACGCTACGGGTGATTCGCGTACCGGCATGCGATACCAGTATTCGGTGGAACTTGCGATGGTGCTGTTCCCATTCCGCAAGTGTCTCTGCCGACTCCAGCGCTGCCATCTCGCCGAGAAGGTGCTCGATCTCGTCCAGCTCGGCTTGGGTGAGTTGTGGAACGGTGAGGCGGATGGCGATGGACTCCTCTGAGATGCGAAGGGCGTAGAGGTCCACGAGGTCTTCGCTCGTCAGGTTGGTCACTCGGATTCGACGGTTGTGCTCACCTTCGATCAGGTTTTCCCGTTGCAGCATTCGAAGCGCTTCGCGCAGTGGTGTCCTGTTGATGCCAAGACGTTCCGCGAGCTTGACCTGCGACACGACGGCACCCGGTGGGAGCACGCCGTGCAGGATCTCGTCCCGTAGCAGCCGGAAGATGGCATCGACGGTCAGCGGTGCAGTGCCCGGCACCGAGATAGTTGTGGCGGGTTCTGCCGGCTCAAGACCTGCTACCTGGACCAACTTCGCCTCCCCACTCATCCTCTGCTTTCGCAGCGAGGCCGTACGGCAACTGCCAGTCGACAATACCGTGAGCGCCGCCCGCGAGTGCGCGGACTGACGACACCTTGACATGTGCTCGATCATGGTTGTCCGCGCGACCAGGGCGTAGCTCACTTTTCTGTCGACAGTAACGCGCTGTCTGGCGGCCCGCGGCGGGTGGCACGACCATCGAACAGTCGTTGATTAGGAGTGGGTGTTGCGCCGCCAGTCTTGACCCCGGGTCGGGCTATGGACAGCCCGAAACTCAGTATCACCGGCGATACCACGTTGCAGGGTCGACTGCCCGCGGGGATGCGGGACGGCCTCAGGTGAGCTTGCTGCCCGCCCGCCACTGATCCCACGGCACCGTCCAGTCACCGTTCTGCCAGAGCTGCAACGGCTTCCCGCCGGTGTTGCGGACCTCGACGACGTCGCCGGGCATCGAGAAGTCGAAGAACCACTTGGCGTTGTCGCTGTTGAGGTTCAGGCAGCCGTGCGAGGTGTCGGTGTTGCCCTGCGCCCACACCGTCGCGTTGAGCTGGTGCAGGTAGATCCCGTCGGGGCTGATCCGCGTGGCCCACGGAATGGTCTCCTTGTAGCCGAGGCGCGAGTTGATCGGCAGCCCGAAGGTGGAGGAGTCCATGATCACGGGATTGGCCTTGTCCATGACCGTGTAGACACCCGGCGGTGTCCAGAAGGACAACGTCGTGCCTTCGATGGTCTGGGTGCCGCCCATCCCCATCGACGTCGGCATGGTCCGGATCAGCTGGCCATTGTTGAAGACGCTGACCTGCTTGGTGTTGTCGTCGGCGATCGAGACGTGCGCGTCGCCGATCTGGAACGCGACGTGCTCGTCGTCCTGGCCGTAGAGCCCGTCACCCAGCGCGGCGCCGTAGATGTTCGCATCCAACTTGACCGACGTGCCAGGGGCGAAGTACTTAGCCGGTCGCCAGTGCGCGTGCTGTTCGTCAATCCAGTTCCACGACCCTTGCACCGGCGGGTTGGTGGTGACGACGAGGTGCCGCTCGGCCTCGGCCTTGTTGTCGATGGGCTCGTCGAAGTGCGCCACGATGACCGTGCCGACACCGTAGGTGCCGCCGTCCTGCAGCAGGGAGCCGCTGGTCGTTTCGAGGTAGACCTCGGTCTGGTCGCTGGCCGTCACGGTGGTGAAGCTCGACGTCTGACGCGACGGCATGCCGTTGGGGCCGGTGGCCGCGATCGTCATGGTGTAGGTGCGCCCGTAGCCGAGCTGGCTCGTCGGCTTCCACGCCTTGTTGTCCGGAGTCAAGATGCCGGGGATGACCTTGCCGCCGTCGTTGACCATCGTCACGTCGCCGATGGTGCCGCTGTTCGCGGTGACCAGGACCGGGCCCGCGGGGTTGATGTGGTCGGTACCCGGCGCAGGCATGATCGCCAACGACGCGGGCGCGGAGGTGGGCACGACGGGCTGGGTGACCGCAGTGTTGGTCGGCGCGGCGGCCTCCATCTGGCAGTCGTGGCACTTCGGCGCGCTGCTCACGACGACTCCCCCGAGCACGGCCAATACCGCAAAGACGGCAGCCAAACCGGCACCTTGCGCACGACGAACAGACCTCAACAAAACTCCCCTATTGCGCGGCACCAGATAGATGACGAGCCCCAATGGTAAGGGGTTCACGAGTCTGGAGCGCGACGGGTGACGGTTGCTATTTGGACACGCCGCGACGCGCCGACACGATCTCCTCGATGCGGCGCGCCGCATCGACCGGATCCTCGTGTTCCCACACCCGGACAATGACCCAGCCAGCGTCGATCAGCCGGCCGTCGGTGTCGCGGTCCCGCGCCCGGTTGCCCTCGACCTTGTCCACCCAGAACTTTGCGTTCGCCGAGGCGACGGTGTGATGCTCGGGGCAGCCGTGCCAGAAGCAGCCGTCGAGGAACACCGCCACCTTCGCCCGCGGGAAGACGAGGTCCGCGGTGCGCCGCAACCCCGCCAGCGGCTTGGCCGACACGCGGTAGCGAAGACCCCGGGCATGCACCGCCGAGCGCAGCGCGAGCTCGGGTTTGGTGTCCCTGCTGCGGTTGGACTGCATGCGGGCCCGCGCCTCCGGTGAGGACGCCCAGGATTCGGCCACCGACCCAGGCTAAGCGCGGCGCGCCGCCGCAGGTGCCCGTACTTGTCGGAACCGCTGAATAACATCAACTCCGTGAACCGCCGCGGCCGCCGAACAGACGACTCTTCGCAGGTCGCGTCGCGTTGATGAGCGAGCCATCCCAGAGCACCGTCGAGCGTCGGCCCAGCGTCGATGCCGGGTTCGAACGGTTCCGTACCCGCAACGGCACCTACGAACGCGTCCTCACCCGGCGCGACGGCCGCAAGTCCTCCAGCGTGCTCGCCGCCTACCCCGGCAGTGACGCGCGGCCCACCTCCGCCGACGAAGCCGAACGCGCGTGGCTGCAGAGCAGGGTCGCGCCGCCGTGCGGTGCGTCGCGGTCCTCGGTACGCGTCGTCGACTTGTTCTCGGGCTGCGGCGGCCTGTCGATCGGCCTGGCCGAGGCCGCCCGCGCGCTCAATCGGTCCTTTGAGCCGGTGCTGGCCGTCGACGTCGACCAGGTCGCGGCCGCCACGTATGGCGCCAACTTCCCCACCGCCGCGACGGTCTGCCAGGACGTCACCGAGGTGCTGCCCGGCCGGGTCGGTGCGCGGCTCACCTCCGCGGAGCGGCTGCTGTCCAAGCACCACCCCGGGATCGACGTCCTGGTCGGCGGTCCGCCGTGCCAGGGTCACAGCGACTTCAACAACTTCACCCGGCGCGCCGACCACAAGAACGAGCTCTACAGCAGCATGGTCCGCGCCGCTGAAGTGCTTGCACCGCAACACATTCTGATCGAGAACGTGCCGGGCGCACTCAACGATCGGCGCTCCGTCGTGCAGCGCACCGCCGACGCGCTCGCGCGACTCGGCTATCAGGTGTCCATCGGCGTCATCAACCTCAACGAGATCGGCGTGCCGCAGCGCCGTCGCCGGCTGGTGCTCATGGCCAGCCTCACGCACAGCACCACGCCCGCAGAGGTCGCCGAGCGGCACCGCCGCGACGCGCGCGACGTGGCATGGGCCTTCCAGGATCTGGAGAAGATGCCCGACACGCGCCGTACCAGCCTGGTCGACGCCGTCGCCCGATCGGCACCCGCGACGCGCAAGCGCATCGACTACCTCTTCGAGACGTGCATGTTCGACCTGCCCGACAGCGAACGCCCGGAATGCCACGCCAACGGCGGGCACAGCTACCGGGCCATCTACGGGCGCCTGGCGTGGGACCGGCCGTCGCAGACCGTCACCACCGGCTTCTACAGCATGTGCATGGGCCGCTACGTCCACCCGAGCCGGCGGCGCACCATCACCGCGCACGAAGCCGCACGGCTGCAATACATTCCGGACTGGTTCTCGTTCGACACGGTGAAGCACCGCACGGCCATGGCGCGAATGATCGGCAACGCGGTGCCCTCGCGGCTGAGCTACGCCGTCGGGCTGGAGTGGCTGCGATGAGGCGCGCCACGTTGCGGGTCGCCGGGCTGTTCGCCGGCATCGGCGGGCTCGAGCTCGGCATGGCCGCCAGCGGGCACCACACCGCGCTGCTCGTCGAGAACGCCGCACCCGCGATGCACGTGCTGCGGCGCCACTTCCCCGACACCAAGCTCGAGGCCGACGTCCGCGACCTCGTCACGCTGCCCGCCAAGACCGACGTCGTGACCGCCGGCTTCCCCTGCCAGGATCTGAGCAGCGTCGGCCGCAAGGTCGGAATCGACGGCGCCAGAAGCAGTCTCATCGGTGAGGTGTTCAGGCTGCTGCAGCAGACCGACGTGCCGTGGGTGGTGCTGGAGAACGTGCCCTTCCTGATGTCGCTGGGGCAGGGCGCCGCACTCGACCTGATCACCACGGCGCTGACCGAGCTCGGCTACCGGTGGGCGTACCGCGTCGTGGACAGCAACGCGTTCGGCCTGCCGCAGCGCCGCAACCGGTGGTACCTGGTGGCCTCGCGCACCGGCGATCCGCGTGACGTGCTGCTGGCCGACGAGTGCGACAAGCCCGAGCCCGCCGCGACGTACCCCGATGTCGCGTGCGGCTTCTACTGGACCGAGGGGATGCGCTCGTTCGGGTGGGCCGTCGACGCGGTGCCCCCGATCAAGTGCGGGTCGTCGGTGGGCGTGGCGTCGCCGCCCGCCATCAGGCTGCCGTCGGGGGCGTACGTGACGCCGGACCTGCGCGACACCGAACGGCTGCAAGGCTTCCCCGCGGACTGGACCGCGCCGGCCGAGGAGGTCGCCAAACGCGGCGAACGCTGGCGCATGGTGGGCAATTCGGTCAGCGTGCCGGTGGCGACGTGGATCGGTGAGCGGCTCGCCAAGCCCGGCCGGTACTCGGGTGCAGGCGACCAGCCGTGGACGGGCACGAAGTGGCCCCGGCGCGCGGCGTGGGCGGATCTCGACGGCGTGGTGCACGCCGCGGACGTCGGGCCGTGGCCGCAGTGGCAGCCGCGCGAGCCGTTGGTGGACTTCCTCGATCACCCGGGCCAGCCGCTGTCGGCGCGGGCCGCGACCGGCTTCCTGCGCCGCACCAACAAGGGCACGCTGCGCTTTCCGCCGGGGTTTCTCGCCGAGTTGACCGCGTATGCGGATAGCGTTGGTGGATGATCGAATTCCCTGGTGCCGGTGATCCTGCGCGGTTGCGCGAGGGCATCATCGCCACCGTCCGGCACGGCCTCGAGGCCAGCCGGAACGACGCGTCGAAGTGGGATCCGCTCTATCGGTGGTTCGCCGACGAGCTGGGCATCGGCGACGGGCAGCGGGGCGGGCCGGTGATCGGCAAGCTGGTGACCGAGCAGAAGCAGATCGGCAACCGCTGTGACGAGATGGCGAAGTCGACCCCGGAGTACGCGGTGATCAGCGTGCTGGGCGACGTGACGCCCGAACACATGCTCAACGCCATGCGCAAGCGGGGCCGGTTGCCGTCGCTGAGGGCCGCCCTGTTCCTGCGGGAGGCCACGCCCGTCCGGTTGGTGATCTTCGATGGCTGACACGACCGTGCAGCGGCTGCAGGAGATGTTCGCCGAACTCGAGCCCGAGCATCACCCGGCGCTGGGATCGATAACCGGCGGTGCCGCGGCCAGGTCCGGCGGCAGCGGCCAGGTGCCGTCGGTGATCAGCGTGCCGATCGAGATCGACTCGCGCATCGAGCGGATGGTGCGGCTGGCGATCCTGTCCGCGCCCGCGGTGATCCTGGTCGGCCCGCCGGGCAGCGGCAAGACCACGCTGCTGCGCCAGGTGGTCGACCGGATCGTCGCCGACCCGCAGACGTTCGGCTTCGACGTCGGACCCGCCGGCGTGGAATGGTCTGCCGCCGAAGAGAACTGGTCGACCACCGACTTGGTCGGCGGGCAGACCATCGACGGGGTGGAGCTGCGGTTCCGGCCCGGCCGGGTGTTGAGCGCGATCGCGGCGAACCGGTGGCTGATCATCGACGAGGTCAACCGCGCCGACATGGACCGCATCTTCGGCGGCCTGCTCACCTGGCTGAGCGGGCAGGACGTCACGCTCGGCGCGGTCTCCCCCGCGATCGGCTCGCCGCAGGTGCAGCTCGGCTGGTCGACGACGCCGACGTGCTCGGTGGAGCACGCCGATCGGTTGACCAACCCCGTCGTCGGCGGCGGCCCGGTGCGGTACCTGGCGGGCACTGAGTGGCGGCTGCTGGGCACCTACAACGCGCTCGACGCGCAGCGGGTGTTCCGGTTCGGCCACGCGCTCGGCCGACGGTTCCTGCGGGTGCCGATTCCCGCCGCCGACGCCGACCGGTTCCGCACCGCACTGCTGGCTCAGGACCGCGGCCTGCCCGAACCTCTGCTCGACGCGATCGTGTCGATCTACGCTGCGCACCTGAAGAATTCGCTCACCACTCTCGGGCCCGCACTGTTCCTGCGGATGGCCGACTACATCGCCGCGGGCGTCGGCACCGACGCCGAACCGCTCACCGGCGTCAGCCAGGTGGACCGCGAATTGCTCGCCGAGGCCTATCTGGTGAACGTCGGGACGTGGCTGCGGGAGATGGAGGACGAGCTGGCGTCGCTGGGCACGGCGATCGTCGAGGACCACCACGCGCTGAGCCAGTCCGAATGGGAGTGGATCGTTGAGATGAGCCGCGTATTGTCCTGACGGTCGGGAGCGAGCCCGACGTCACCCTGCCGGTTCCCCTCGCGGGTCTCGACCACGTGCTGCGGGCCTGGGTCGGCCGTGGCCAGCTGGTCAAGGTGCTCAATCAGCTTGCCGCCGATGAGCTTCCGCGGAACTGGCGCCCGGAGGACACCGCAGTTGCGGGCGGACCTGATGCTGTTCCTCGAGTTGGTGCCGCTGATCGAACGGCTGCCCGGATCGGTCCGGCGGTGGATCGATCTGCTGCCCGCGCAGTCGCGGCGCCGGGTGTCGGTCGGCGAGTCGCCGACGGGTGCGACGTCGTGGGTGGAGACGCGGCGCCGGTATGGCTGGCCGCCGTCGGCGTTCGTCAGCAGGCACCGCGACCGCGTCGCCCACGAGCTGCTGTCGTCGGTGTTGGGGTGGACCTGCGGGGAGGCACTGCGCCTTGCGAGGCGGGCGTCGTCGATCGACGCTGCGGTGACCGGGCCCGTTGCGGCGCAGTTGGATTCGCTGTCGGGGGTCTTCGACATCGGCCTCGTCGAACCGGGCGCGGCCGAACCCCGTCCGTCCGAGCTCGCGGCTGTCGAGCGGGAAGGTGCGGTGTGGCGGCGGTTGGTGGACGTGGCCCGGCGGATCAGGGCGGCCAGCGCACCCGAGCTGGCCGCGGAGTTGTTGTGGCCGGTGCCGGAGTTGCGGCCGACGCTGTTTCAGCTCGGCGTGCTCGGCGAGCTGCTGCTGGCGTTGACCGCGGCGGGTGCGTCGCTCGTCAGCACGTCGCCGTTGAGCTTCGTCACCGGACGCGAGCAGTTCCACGTCACGTTCGGCGGACGGGTGTGGCACCTGTGGATGGAGGCGGGCGGGGCCTGGCAGCGCTACGGGGCGGCGTCGCGGTATCGGACGCTGGCCGGCGCGCTGCGGACCCAAACCCGACCGCTGTCACCGGATCTCATGCTCATCGCCCCCGGCGAGGCGGCGTTCGTCATCGAATGCAAGTACTCCGCCAACGCGGACTACGTCGGGCGTACCGGGCTGGCGCAGACGCTGCTGTACATGACCGACGTCGGGGCCGAGATGGCGCCGCGGGTCGAGGGCATGGTCGTCGCGCCGGATGGTATCGCCGGTGATACTACGTTCGTGACGACCCCCGCCGGCAGGTTGGGGATTGGCTCGGCCGCGGCCGCGGCGAGCCATGCCCTGGAGTTCATGGCGATCATCGAGCCGTAGGGCCGTAACGCCGAAAGTACGGTCGTTGTACCCGCCTCTCGGGCGATGCGTACAACAACCGTGCGCTCGGCGACCATAGGCCAGCCCGTCGGTCAGGCGTTGCGCAGGCGCACCAAGCGCGTCGTGGAGCTCTCGTCCAGTTCCACGACGTCCGATCGTGATCGCAGGAAGTCGCTGAAAGACCGGAATCCCAAGGACTTTTCGCTGAACGATGGGTCCATGCGCTTCATCTGCGCCTTGACCGCGGAGTTGTGCAGCCAGTCGGCGTCGTCCTTCTCGAGCCCGATCTGCAGCGCGCGGGTGAGCAGCCCGGTGGCGGCGATCTGCGGGTCGGGCGGTTCCGGCTCTTCGTGTTCGTCTTGCGTCTCCGGTCGGGTGGCGCGCCGGCGGGGGGCGCGCTTCTTGGGCGCAGGTTCGTCGTCGTCCTTGTCGGGTGGCGGTTCGGGTGCGGGCTCGAACGCCGGGACGCCGGGGATGGCGTCGTAGGTGACGAACTCGTCACACGCCGCGGCCAGGGAGCGGCTCGACGCACCGGCCACCCCGATCCCGACGACGTAGCGGCCGAGCCGTTTGCAGCGCTGGGCGAGCGCGATGTAGTCGGAGTCGCCGGCGACGATCACCACGTGGGTCAGGTCGGGCAGCCGGAACATGTCCTCGACGGCGTCGACCGCCAGCCGGATGTCGGCGCCGTTCTTGCCGTAGGCCGCGGCCGGGAATAGCTGCACCAGGTCGACGGCGCGGCCCACCAGCTGGCCGCGGTACCCGGCGTTGACGTCGGCCGACCAGTCGGCGTAGGCGCGGGTGAGCACCAGCGTGCCGAACGACGAGGCGAAGTCGATGATCGCGCCGACGTCGACGGTGGCCCGTTGCAGGCGGTCGGCTTCCAGGCCCTTGGCCTTGTCGCGCTGAAACGAGTTGCGGCCATTCACTTGGTCGTATCGCGAGATCACGATGTTGTCGAAGTCGAGATAGACCGCGACGCGGGTCGAGCCGGAGTCCGTCATGGGTTCAGTGTCGTTCATTTAGGGGCTGGAGCTGGCATCTTGGTTCGACTCGGACCTCGTCGGGCTTTTCGTCGGGTCGTGCCGCACAATGCCTGATACTCGTTCGCACGAGTCCACCGGTTGGATGGAGGCCATGTGATGCGAAGTCCCAATGGTTGCGCAGATTCTCCGTGGTCGCCGCGGGAGTGCGAGTTTCTCGAGGTGACGCTGCAGCTGCTTCAGGAACACGGCTATGACCGGTTGACCCTGGATGCGGTGGCCAACACTGCGCACGCCAGCAAGGCCACGCTCTACCGACGGTGGCCAACGAAGGCCGAACTGGTGTTGGCCGCATTCGTCGAGGGCGTCCGGCAAGTCGCGGTGGTGCCCGATACCGGCACGCTGCGCGGCGACCTGCTGCAAATGGGCGAGGCGGTCCGCAATCACGCGAGCGCCCATGCCGGCACCATCCGCGCGGTGCTCGTCGAGGTGTCCCGCAGCGCCGAGCTCAACGCAATGATGCAGCAGCAGTTCCTCGAGGAGCGGAAAGGCCTCATGGAGCACGTCCTCGCCGAGGCCGTCGCCCGCGGCGAAATTGACGCTTCCGCCATCACCGAAGACCTCTGGGACGTGTTGCCCGGCTACCTGATCTATCGCTCGATCCTGCCCGGTAGATCGGCGTCGTGCAGACCGTGCAGGACCTCGTCGACCACGTCGTAATCCCCAGCCTCACCCGACACAACTCATGACGTACGTGTTGTGGAGTCCGGTCCCGTACCGTACTGTCAATTTAGTTGATATGGGTTCTACCCGGTCCACGTCGTGTCGCCGCTTCTGAAAGGGTCACGGATGCCGCGGTTTTCGATCGGACGAGCACTCAAGCGCCAGTGGATGCTGCTGGTGGCGATAGTGGTCGTCGCGGTGGCGGCGTTCTCGGTGTACCGGCTGCACGGCATCTTCGGCTCCCACGACGTCACGTCCACCCCCAGCGGCGCCGACAACAACATCGTTCCGTTCAACCCAAAGCACGTGGTCATGGAGGTCTTCGGCCCGCCGGGCACGGTGGCAACCATCACCTACCTCGACGTCAACGCCCAACCGCAGCGCGCCGACGCCGTCACGCTGCCGTGGGCCTACGACACGACCACGACCCAACCGGCGGTCTTCGTCAACGTCGCCGCCCAGGGCAACAGCAACTCGATCGGCTGCCGAATCAAGATTGACGACGTGGTCAAGGACGAAAGATCAGCGAACACCATGAACGCCTACATCTTCTGCCTGGACAAGTCCGGATGAGCACGAATACTCACCAGGCCGAACGCCCGACGACGACCGACCGGGTCGCCCGCACGATTCGTTGGATCTGCGTGCCGATCGTGTTGTTCTGGGTGGCCGTCGCCGCGCTCACGAACGTTCTCGTGCCCCAGCTGGAAGTGGTCGGTGAAACGCACAACGTGGCGTTGAGCTCTCCCGACTCGCCGTCGCTGCAGGCGTTCAAGCGCATCGGCCAGGTGTTCCACGAATTCGACTCCGACAGTGAAGCAATGGTGGTGCTGGAAGGCGACCAGCCGCTGGGCGACGCCGCACACCGGTACTACGACGACCTCATGAAGCGGATCGAGGCGGACACCAAGCACGTGCAGCACGTGCAGAACTTCTGGGGCGACCCGCTCACCGCCGCAGGCTCGCAGAGTTCCGACGGGAAGGCCGCCTACGTTCAGGTGTTCCTCTCCGGCAATCAGGGTGAGGCGTTGTCGCTGGAGTCGGTCGACGCGCTGCGCGACATCATCGCCAAGACACCGGCACCTCCGGGCATACATACCTACGTCGCGGGCTCGGCTCCCCAGATCGCCGACCAGTTCGAGGTGGGCAACGAGAGCACCACCACGGTGACGCTGTTGACCGTCGGCGTGATCGCCGTGATGTTGCTCATCGTCTATCGCTCGCCGGTCACCATGATCCTGGCACTCGTCACGGTGCTCATCGAGATGTCCGCCGCCCGCGGCTTCGTCGCCTTCCTCGCGAACGCAAACCTCATCGGCCTGTCGACGTATTCGACCAACATCCTCACGCTGTTGGTCATCGCCGCCGGCACCGACTACATAATCTTCCTGCTCGGCCGCTATCAGGAATCGCGAGGACTCGGCGAGGACCGAAAGACCGCCTACTACAACATGTACCGCGGGACGTCGCACGTCATCCTCGGGTCTGGATTGACCATCGCGGGCGCGGTGTACTGCTTGAGTTTCACCCGGATGCCGTACTTCCAAAGCCTCGGCGTTCCCGCCGCGATCGGCGTCGTGGTGTCACTCATCGCGTCGCTGACGCTGGCTCCCGCCGTGATCGTCATCGGCAGCCGCTTCGGTCTGTTCGAACCCAAGCGCGCGACCAAGAAGTACGGCTGGCGACGGATCGGCACGGCGATCGTGCGTTGGCCCGGAATCATTCTCGTCGCCACCATCGCGATTGCCCTCATCGGACTGCTGGCCCTGCCCGGTTACAAGACCAGCTACGACGTCTCGCAATACCTGCCGGCCAGTGCCCCCTCCAACGTGGGTTACGCGGCCGCCGAACGCCACTTCTCCAAGGCGCGGCTGAATCCCGAACTGATGATGATCGAAACCGACCACGATCTGCGCAATCCCACCGACATGATCCTGCTCGAGCGCGTCGCCAAGGCCGTCTTCCACACCGACGGCATCGCGCAGGTGCAGGCGATCACCCGGCCGCTGGGCACGCCGTTGGACCACACGTCGATCCCGTTCCAGATCAGTACGCAAAGCGCATCACAGATCAACAACCTGCCCTTTCAGCAGGCCCGCGCCGCCGACCTGGTCAAGCAGGTCGACGTGATCAACAAGGGGATCGACGTCCTGCGCCAGCAGTATGCGCTGCAGCAACAGTCCAGTGACGTCACGCACGAACAGAGCGTGGCGTTCCAGCAGACGGTCGCCACGGCCCAGGACCTGCGCGACAAGATCGCCAACTTCGACGACTTCTTCCGACCGCTGCGCAACTACTTCTATTGGGAGCCACACTGTTTCGACATCCCGGCCTGCGCGGCCCTCCGGTCGCTGTTCGACGCGCTTGACGGCATCGACGCGCTGACCGACCAACTGGCCGACGTCTCGGGCAGCATCACGAAGTTGGATGCGCTGCAGCCCAAGCTGCTCGCGCTGATTCCGCCTCAGATCGCCAATCAGCAGACCAACCGCGACCTGACGATGACGAACTACGCCACCACGGCGGGCATCTACGACCAGACCGCGGCGGCATTGGAGAACTCGACCCAGCTGGGCGCCGCGTTCGACGCGTCGAAGACCGATGACTCCTTCTACCTGCCGCCGGAGGCGTTCACCAACCCCGAATTCCTGCGCGGGCTGAAGCTGTTCCTCTCCCCCGACGGTCACGCCGCGCGGATGATCATCACCCACGACGTCGATCCCGCCACCCCCGCGGGCATTTCGCACATCGATGCGATCCGACACGCGGCACAGGAAGCCATCAAGGGCACGCCGTTGGCCGGATCGAAGATCTACATCGGCGGCACCGCGTCCACCTACAAGGACATCTCGGAGATGGTGACGTACGACGTGATGATCGTCGCCATCGCCGCAATGGCCCTCATCCTGCTGATCATGATGTTCATTACGCGAAGCGTCATGGCGGCGATCGTCATCGTGGGCACCGTGGCGCTATCGTTGGGAGCATCGCTGGGTCTGTCAGTGCTGGTGTGGCAGTACATGTTCGGCATAGAGCTGTACTGGGTGGTGCTGGCGCTTGCCCTCATCCTGCTACTTGCCGTGGGGTCGGACTACAACCTGCTGCTGGTCGCCCGATTCAAGGAGGAGATCCATGCCGGAATCAACACCGGCATCATCCGCTCCATGGCGGGCAGTGGCTCGGTCGTCACGGCCGCCGGTCTGGTGTTCGCCTTCACCATGGCGTCGTTCATCGTCAGCGACCTGGTGGTGCTCGGGCAGATCGGCACGACGATCGCGCTGGGCCTGCTGTTCGACACGCTCATCGTGCGTTCGTTCATGACACCGTCCATCGCGGCGTTGATGGGGCGTTGGTTCTGGTGGCCGCAAAGGGTGCGCAACCGCCCAGTCCCCGAGAAGTTCGGCGACGAGGACACCCGCCAGCTCTCGCTGTTTTAATCCGCCCCGTACTCCAGCGCCGGGTCCGATTCGCTCCCACGGCTACTCGAGATGGTCAGCTGGTCGGGCCGCACCTGGTACCGCGAGCCATCGGCCGGGTTGATGGCGTCGAAGCCACCGCCGGCCGGTACCGCGTTGGCCAGCTGGAGTTGAGCGCCGTCGCTGAGGCGTTCGCCTCGGTAGTAGTAACTGTTCGGCGCCGTCTGGCAGATGATCGCCAGCGAGTTCGCGGTTCTGATCGCCGCCGCGGGCGTGCTCCCCGCGTCGCAGCGCGCCGAATGCCCGACGAACCCCTGCGCGTCCGTATCGGCCAAGCCCGCAAGGGCGGCCCCGCTCGTCGACGGTGACGGCGTCGTTGCCGTCGTCGCCGTCGTCGCCGTCGTCGATGTGGTCGACGTAGTGGATGGCGTGGCTGTCGTAGTGGACTCCGACGGTGACGGTGCCGTGGTGGTGACGGTGGTCGTCGACGCTGGCGGTGCGGCGAGCCGAGTCTGAGGCTCGGAGCCGCTGCCGCTGCCGCCTGTGAACACCACCACCGCGGCAAGCACCGCGGCCAACGCGAACATCGCGATCGTCCCGGCGAGCAGCCCGACCTGCGCCCGGCTGAACCGCTTCACGCGGATGGCCGCCTCGGGGGGTGAAGGCGGCGGCTGCGGCACGTAGCCCGTCGCGGCGGGTCTCGGATCGACCGCAGCGAATTGCCGCGTGTTCTGCGGCGGGCTGGGACGAGCGGCGGGCGCGACGGGCGCGGGCCTTGCGTGCGAGGCGGTGACGGCCGCCCTGGCGAGCTCGCCTGCCGACACATAGCGGTCAGCCGGGTTCTTGGCCATGCCCTTGGCGATGACCTCATCGAACGCGGGGTTGAGCCCTCGACGGTCCAGAGTCGGCCGCGGCGGCGGCGAGAACAGGTGACTGCTCATGACCTGCAGCAGGTCACCGCCCTCGAACGGCGCCCGGCCCGCGAGGCACTCGTAGAGCAGGCAGGTCAGCGAATACACGTCCGACGGCGGTCCACCGGCTTGGCCATCCAACCGCTCCGTGGCCATGTAGGCGCAAGAGCCGATGATCAGGCCCGTCTGCGTGACCGTCGCCTCACCACCGCCGTGGGCGATGCCGAAGTCCACCAGGTAGGCGAAGTCGTCCGGCGTGAGCAGCACGTTCTCGGGCTTGATGTCGCGGTGTACCAGGCCGTTGGCGTGCGCAGCGTCCAGCGCCGCGGCGACCTGGGTGATGATCGACACCGCGCGGGCCGGTGGCAACGGGCCATTGGCACGCAGCAAGTCCTTCACGCTGGGGCCCTCGACCAGCCGCATGTCGATGTACAGCACCCCGTCGATCTCGCCGAAGTCGTGCACCGGGATGACGTGTGGCTCCTGCAACCGCGCCGCTATGCGCGACTCGCGCCGGAAGCGGGCCTGGTAGCTCGGGTCGGCCGCCACGTCCGTCCGCAGCAGCTTGAGCGCCACCATCCGCTCCCGGGCCGTGTCGTAGGCGCGGTAGACCTCACCCATCCCGCCGATGCCGATCACCGACTGCAGGTCGTAGGACCCGAACCGCGTGCCCAGACGCGAGTCGGCACTCGGCGCGCCCATATGCGTTCCCTCCACCCTTTCGCGATGCGATTGGTGATGACCGCGCAGGTCAACCCGTCAGCGCTGACGGCGTTCCCGCATGCTGTTGCGCTCAACCCGCTCCCCGAAGCGGGCGACGTGCGACGACATCGAAGTCGAAGCAGCACAAGCCAATTGCTCAGCTGCCACAATACACGTCTGGACCGCCCGCCGCCGCCTGGCATACTGCGCACCGTGACCACTCTCGAACACTCTGATTCGATCGACGTGTCCGTACCGCCCCACCAGCTCTATGCGATGGTCTCCGACCCGACCCGGATGGGCGAGTGGAGCCCGGTCTGCAAAGCCTGCTGGTGGGACGAAGGTGACGGCCCGAGCGTCGGCGCCTGGTTCACCGGCCGCAACGAAACCCCGGAACGCACCTGGGAGTCGCGCTGCCAGGTGGTGGCAGCCGAGCCGGGGCGCGAGTTCGCCTGGGAGGTCAACAACGGCTGGGTGCGCTGGGGCTTCACCCTGGAACCCCGCGATGGCGGCACCCGCCTGACCGAGTCCTGGGCGTTCCTGCCCGCCGGTCTCGCCGGGTTTCGCGAGCGCTGGGGCGACAAGGCCGATGCGGCCATCGAGAACCGCGTCGAGGCGGCCCACACCGGCATCCCGGTGACTCTGGCGGCGATCAAGAAAGCCGCCGAGGCCTCCTAGCCGCGAGCTACACCAGCGCGCGTCGCTCCCGCAGTAGTCGTTGCGCCAGAGTGAGATACGACGAGGCGACCGCCGACCAGGCCAAGTCCGGTGCCAACCGACGGCCCTCGGCCGCCATCGAACCGGCCAGACGCGGATCGGACAGCACCCGCTTCAACGCCGAGACCAATGCGTCGGGATCGTCGTGGTCGACGACGATCCCCGCCCCGCTGCCGAGCATCTCGACGGCGTGCGGGAAGGCAGTCGCGACGACGGGTCGTCCGCACGCGATCGCATTGACCAGGACGCCCGAGTTGACCTGATCGGTCGAGTCGTACGGCAGCACCACCACGGCGCAGGTCTGGATCAACGCGGCCAAGGCGGCGGCGCTGCGGTAGTTGCCGTCGAACGACACCGAGCTCGCCACGCCATTGCGCTGCGCCTGCTCGACGCGAGCCTCGCGGTACGCCTCACCGTCGGTGGCCAGCACCTTGGGATGCGTCCTGCCCGCGACCAGATACTTCGGCTGCCCGCGCAGCTCGTGCAGCGACGCCATGGCGTCGATCACTCGCTCGACGCCCTTGCCAGGGCCCAGCAGACCCCACGTCAACAGGGTCGGCCTGCCCGATCGCTTCAACGGCGGGCCCTGCGGGACGGTCGCGCCGTGCGTGATGGTGCTGACCTTCCCGCTGTCGACCGCGAAGCCGTCGCACAGCCGTCGGCGGGCCATCTCGGACATCACCACCACGCGATCGGCCAGTGCGGCGACCGACTCGAGCACGGACCGCTGATGCGGTGTCGGATGGGCGGGGACCGTGTGCAAGACCACGATCGAGGCGACGCGCAGGGCGCCCATGAGATCGATGATCTCGTCGCCGTCGGTGCCACCGTAGATGCCGAAATCGTGTTGGATCAGTGCTACTTTGCGCTGGTTCAGCAACTCCGCGCAGGCGGCGATGGACGTCGCCGAGCCGTTGACGAGTTCCCCGACGACGCGTGGGTCGGAGGACGGTGTTCCGTCGGCGACGCGCACGACGCCGACGTCGGCCCCGTTGGCCTCGAGCCCATCGGAGATCGCCGCGCTGAAGGCTGCCAGCCCGCACACCGTCGAGGGATGGGTGCTGAGGACACCGAAACTCGGTGTCAACGAATATGGTTGTGCTACACCGTGGTTGATCAACGACCTACCCAGAGATAACGTGGTCACAAGGGATCCCGACGTGAGGTGTCACGATGATGCCCGGCTTGAGCGGTTGCTCGTGGAAATCAGCAAAATCTGGGCTGATTCATTCCAGACTGATTGGCTTCCCAATGAATATCACCATACACCCTGGTGGAACCCCTGCGTACCCCACAGTGGGTCGACCAGACCCAGCAGCAAGATCGCATCTCACTAGTCGACGTTGCTGCCTGAAATACGTTGGCGTAAAGAATTTTTCCGACCACCAACTGAAAATCGCATCGATCGCAGACTTCCCGACCCGTCCGGCGTACAGTCCGAAGACCGGGACCTGACAGGCCCCAAATACAAAAGGGGCAGCAAAATGTCTGACAAGTCTCCTCGCCAAGGTATGGCCAAGAAGTCGGGGAAGTCCCTCAAGGAGAAACGCGCCGACAAGCGCGCGAAGTCCGACAACACCTCGCAAACCGATGCTCTACTGCACAACAAGAAGCGCTGAGCAGGTCGCCGAAACCGGCCGCTCACCCATCACGATGACCATGGTTCGGTCGTGGGCCGCAGCGACGGGTGCCGCGTTGGCGCTCGTGACGATGCCCGGGTTCATCGTCACGATGGGGCCCGCCGGGGTCGCCAACGCGGACGTGTGCGCAAGCGCGGGCCGACGCGTCAGCGTCAGCGGATGTGCCAACCTCGCCGACGTGATGGCGCCCTACGTTCCGCCGCCGGACTACTACGCACCGCTGCCAGAGGACTTCGCCCCGCCACCGCCACCCCCGCCGCCGGTCAGCGGATGCATCGGGGTCAACGGTCGGCGTGTCAGCGTGAGCGGTTGCCGATAGCTACGGAACGGGGTCGCCGAGGCATCCGGCGGCAGCCTCGCCCAACACGATGCGCGTCCGGTTGTACCCGATCCCGCAGGTGGTTGCCGGCATGATCGTCAACCCGTTCACACAAGCCCGCCAGTAGTCCCAGCGGCCACTTCAGCCTCTCGGCTAAGTGCGCATGCGCGTGCCCACCTCATAGCGACAACTCCCTTTCGACGACGACCGCGCGACGTTGTCGCTCAAAAGCGGGCAAGAGGGTGTGCCCGTCGGTGCGAGTCGCTGGCGTTGCGGATGTGACCCCTGAAGCTGACCCGGTCAGCGAACCAGCCGCTCCGCCACCCCTGCGTACACCTCGCCGAGCTTGCGCGCGTCGCGATGCCTCTTCGACGGGAACCATCGACATACGTCGACGCAGAGCGATGAGATGGCCATCACCACCTCGTCGACGTTGTCGACGTGAAACTCGCCGGTTGTCACCCCGCCCGCCACGATCTCGGCGATGACGTCGGTGGCCTCGTGGCGCAATGGCGCGATCGTGCGGTAGTGCGCCGGCGTCAAACCGTGCAGTTCGTATTGCACGACGCGGGCTAGCTTGTGGTTCTCGGCGTGCCAGGCGGCGAAGGCCGCGACCACCGCGCGCAATCGCTCGGTGAAGCTCTCGGCAGGGTCGTCGGCCTTCCTCAGCGCGGCCAGCAGGCCGCTGTGGCCTTCCAGGGCGATGGCGTAGAGCAGCTCCTCTTTGGAGCGGTAGTGCGGATACATGGCCGTGGCGCTCATGTTGAGCCGCTTGGCGATCTGCCGCGTTGAGCTGCCGCCGTAACCCGACTCCGCGAAGGCGTCGATGGCGGCGCGCCGCATGCGTTCCGCCGCAGCCGAATCCGCAGGTCGATCGATGGTCATGACGGTCGGATCCTACACGTAGTTGACATCTGCCGGCGGTAGGCGCATTATTAGCGAACGCTCACAAAATGAGCGATTGCTAATGTGATTTTGGATCTTGAAAGGCCGTCCTGACATGGCGCATTTCCTCTCGCGGCGTGACGTCGACTTTCTGCTCTACGAGTGGCTCGACGTGGTCGCGTTGACCAAGCGCGACCACTTCGCCGAGCACTCCCGCGAGACATTCGACGCCGTTCTCGATCTCTCGGAGGACATTGCGACGAAATGCTTTGCGCCGCACAACAAGAAGGGCGACCAGGACGAACCCTCGGTCGGCGCCGACGGCAAGGTCGTGCTGATCGACGAGATCAAGGACGCGCTGGACACCTTCAGCGAAGCGGGGCTGATCGCGGGTCCGTTCGACGAGGCGATCGGCGGCTTGCAGCTGCCGACGGTGCTGGCGCAGGCGTCCTACACGTTCTTCCGCGCTGCCAATCCCAGCACGTTCTCGTACGCGTTCCTGACGGTCGGCAACGCCAACCTGCTGGCCGAATACGGCACCGAGGAGCAGATCGACACCTGGGTCCGCCCGATGCTGGAGGGACGCTACTTCGGCACCATGTGCTTGTCGGAGCCCGACGCCGGTTCATCGCTGGCCGACATCACCACGAAGGCCGTCCCCGCCGCCGACGGCACCTACCGGATCACCGGGACGAAGATGTGGATCACGGGCGGCGACCACGAGCTGACCGAGAACATCGTGCACCTCGTGCTCGCGAAGGCCCCCGGCGGCGGGCCAGGGGTCAAGGGCATCTCGCTGTTCATCGTCCCGAAGTTCCTGTCCGACGGCAGCCGCAACGACGTCGCGCTGGTCAGCCTGAACCACAAGATGGGCAACCACGCCACCACGAACGCTCTGCTCAATTTCGGGGATGGCACGCACGAGCCCGACGCCGAACCCGGCGCCGTCGGCTTTCTCGTAGGCGAGGAGCACAGGGGCCTCGCGTACATGTTCCACATGATGAACGAGGCCCGCATGGCAGTCGGATTGCAGGCGATGGCAACCGGATACGCCGGTTACCTGGCATCGGTCGAGTACGCCAAAGAGCGCATGCAGGGGCGCCCCGTCGACGCCAAGGATCCGGCCCGCCCCCAAGTGGCCTTGATCGAACACGCCGACGTCAAGCGAATGCTGCTGGCGCAGAAGTCTTATGTCGAAGGCGCGCTCGCGCTCGGCCTGTACTGCGCGATGCTGGTGGACGAGGGGCGCACCAGCACCGGGGCCGAGCGCGAGCACGCGCACCTGCTGCTGGACGTCCTGACTCCGATCGCCAAGAGCTGGCCGGCGCAGTGGTGCCTCGAGGCCAACAGCCTGGCCATCCAGGTGCACGGCGGATACGGGTACACCAAGGAGTTCGACGTCGAACAGGGCTACCGCGACAACCGTCTCAACGCGATCCACGAGGGCACGCACGGCATCCACGGCCTGGATCTGTTGGGGCGCAAGGTCGTCATGCAGGACGGCGCGGGCCTGACCCTGCTGACCGAGCGCATCAACCGGACCGTCGACGCGGCACTGGAGTCCGAAAGCACGGCGGCGTACGCAAAGGACCTTCGCGAAGCGGTGCAACGGTTGGTCGACGTCACCGCGACGCTGTGGGCAGCGGGCGACGTCGCCACCACCCTCGCGAACTCATCCGTCTATCTCGAGGCGGCGGGACATGTGGTGGTGGCGTGGATGTGGCTCGAACAGCTGATCGCCGCCAGCGACCACCATGGCGACTTCTACGACGGCAAACGCGCTGCGGCACAGTACTTCTTCACCTACGAGCTGCCCAAGGTCGGCCCGCAGTTCGATCTGCTGGCCAGCCTTGATCGCACGACCGTGAACGCGCAGGCAAGCTGGTTCTGAGCGCCTGGCCTCAGGTGCTCTAACCCGGCACGACGTCACGCGCCAATAGGTCATCCCAGGTGTCGCGGCGCACCACCAGCCGCGCCGAACCACCCGAGGCGAACACCACCGGGATGCGTCGTGCGCCGTTGTACTGGTTGGACATCGTGTAGCAGTACGCGCCCGTCACCGGCACCGCGAGCAGGTCTCCGACCACCGGATCACGAAGGGGCACACCGGTGATCAGCTGATCGCCGGACTCGCAATGTCGCCCGACGACGGTGACGTCCGCGCCGCCGCCGACCCTGTCGGCCAACGTCGCCTCGAACCGCTGGCCGTACAGCGACACCTCCATGTTGTCGCCCATCCCACCGTCGACCGCGACGTGGGTCACCAGGCCGCGCTTCACCGTGGTCACCCGGTAGACGGTGCACGCGCTCGTCCCGACCATGCTGCGACCCGGCTCGACGATGATCCGGCTCCCCTCCGGCAGCAAGTCGCGAGCCGCGGCGACCATCGCCGAGGCGTAGTCGTCCAGCGTGGGCGGGTGCTCGGCGTAGGTGTACCGGACCCCGAGCCCGCCGCCCAGGTCGTAGACGTCGAAGGTCCCCAGCTTGGCGATCGGCTCCACCGCGGCAGCCAGTTGTTCGACGTTGAGCAGCTGCGAGCCGACGTGGGTGTGCACGCCGTCGCAGCGCAGCACCGCGCTGCGTTCGATCCGCGCGATCGCCTCGGCAGCGTCGGCGGGCAACAGGCCGAACTTCGAGCCGGCGTGGCCGGTGGCCACCGACGCGTGGGTGGCGGCCTCCACCCCGGGGATGACCCGCACCAGGCACGGCTGCCGGCGCCCTGGCGGCACGATCCGTTCCAGCCGGTCGACGTCGTCGAAGTTGTCCACGACGACCAGGCCGACGCCGTTGCGCACGGCCAGCTCGATTTCCTCGTCGGTCTTGGCGTTGCCGTGCAACACCATTCGCGCCGGATCGGCGCCCGCGGCCAGCGCGGTGAGGATCTCGCCGCCGCCCGCGACGTCGAGGTGCAGGCCCTCCTCGACCATCACCCGTTGAATCGCGGTGCACGGGAACGCCTTCGACGCGAACGCGACATCCGATCGCGGCCACCGACTCCGGAACGCCGCCAGATAGTCCCGCGCCCGCGCCCGCACCGCGTCCTCGGCGACGACCATCACCGGTGTGCCGAACTCCTGCGCCAGCGCATCGAGCCGGCAGCCGCCGACCATCACGGCGCCGTCGCCGTCGAGCAGCGAACCCGGCGGGAACAGGTCGAGCACCTCGGGATCCGTCACGGCCTCACCTTTCATCTGCGGACCTCAGTACCGATCGAGCTCGATCAACCGCTCGTCACTGATCCCGAAGTGGTGCGCGATCTCGTGGAGGACGACGTGCCCGACCTCGCGGCGTAGCCGAGCCTCGTCTCCGCCGGCGCGTCGTGTGATCGGCCCCCGGTAGATGCTGATCCTGTCCGGCAGCACGCCGCTGTAGGCGCTGGTCCTACTCAGGCAGCGGGACGCCGGTGTACAGCCCGAGCAGCGGCTGACCGCCGGGAGGCTCGTCCTCGACGATGATCTCGACGTTGCTCATCGCCTCGAGGAGCTTGGCCGGCAAGGAATTCACCGCGTCGTCGATCGCCTCTTCGAACGGATCGTTGAGTCCCTGCTCCGTACCCGCATCCATCTCCCCGAGTGTGCCAGAGTCGTTCTGGAACCGACGGCTCGTTGGCTGGCCGATTACTTCTATGCGCGGCGGACGTCTACACCGATGTCATCTCGGCTGTGTATTGGAGGCTTGCATGTTCGAAGGCGCCACCCGCGACGCTCTCTGGTCGTCGGCCCATGCTGAGCGCGCCGCGCTCGCAGACGATCTCGCCGGCCTCGACGAGGCGCAATGGGCGCAGCCGTCACTGTGCGGGCGATGGGTTGTCGAGGAGGTGGTCGCCCACCTCACGGCCGCGCCACTGGGACCGACGGCCGCATGGCTGGGTGAGATCGTCGTGCACGCTCAATGGTCTCCGGTTGGAGGCGACCGACGGTTTCTTCGCGGCCGGCACCGGCCCGCTCGTCAGCGGTACGACCCTGGCGCTGACGATGGCGATGGCGGGGCGCCGCGCCTACTGCGACGATCTCGTCGGCCCAGGCGTCCCCGATCTGCGCGCCCGATGCTCTGCCAGGTGACCAGGCCAGCCTCGGCGAACGAGCCATCGATGAAAGTGCTCGCCTAATCGGCGATGAGGCGGCCGACGCACCCGGTGCCAAATTCCCACCCGATTGACAGGTCCGGTACACCGCACTTGCAGTGGCGCGTGGGTACCGTCGCTCGACATGGCAGCCCTGGATCGGCGGATGCTACTGCGAGGCATCGCGTTCGGTGCACTCGCCGCAACGATGTCCCCTCCGAGGGCCAGCGCCGACCCATCCACGAGGAATGTTTCTTCGGGCGGCGTACCCGCACCAGGTGTGCTGACCCGGCTGCCCGGTGACGGAAATCAGTTGGCGTTGACCGTCGACGACGGCTGCAGCACCGAGGTGGTCGCGGCGTTCGCGCAGTTCTGTCGCGACTCCGGTAGCCGCATCACGTTCTTCGTCAACGGCGTGAACCCGTCCTGGTCGGTCAACGCCCCCGCGCTGCGGCCGATGGTGGAATCCGGCCAAGTGCAGATGGGCAACCACACCTGGTCCCACCCGCACCTACCCCGCCTCGGCGCCGAGGCCGTCGCCGATCAAATTCGCCGGAACAAGGACTTCCTGCAGAACACCTATGGAGTCGACGGGACTCCGTACTTCCGCCCGCCCTACGGAGAGCACACCCCCGAGATCGATCGCGTCGCCGCCGACCTCGGATACCCCACGATCACGCTGTGGAGTGGCGACGTCGGCGACAGTCGGGTGATCAACGAAAAGCAGCTGGTCGACTACGCCACCAAGTCGTTTCAGCCGCAGCAGATCATTCTTGCCCATGCCAACCTGCCGCCGATCACGCACTGCTACGGCCAACTGCTCGATCTCATCCACAGCCGCGGACTGCAAACCGTCACCCTGTCAGACGTCTTCGCCTGACGTTCTAGCCCAACGCCATCAAGGCGTTCTTCTGCATCGTGGTGAACGCCTCGAGCACCGCCGCGCTGGTGGCGTGCGCGCCGAACACCCCGCCCTGCATGGTCACCATGTTCAGCGCCGCCTGGTGGTTCGCCGGATCGGTGGCCCCGGTGCAATCGGAGAGGATCAGGCATTCGTAACCGCGATCGTTGGCGTCACGCACCGTCGTGTGCACGCAGACGTCCGTCGTGATCCCGGTGAAGATGAGGTGCGTGATGCCGTTGGTCCGCCGAATCCGGCTGCGGGCGGCGTACCCGCGCGACCAGCGGGGTTAGTCAGCTTCGGCGATCCCCGCCAGGTCCGGCGGCTGACGGGTGAATCCTCTGGTCAGGACCAGCAGGTAGACGATGCCGATGCCCAGCCAGGACAGCCCGAGGATCAGCGCCTTGCTGTCCAGCTGGGTGAGCAGGTAGACGTCGATCACCGCCCCTACGACCGGGATGAGCACGTACCGGCCCACGTTCAGCGAATCAGCGCGGTGCCGGATGAAGTAGGCGATCACCGAGACGTTCACCAGCGTGAACGCGGTGAAGGCGCCGAAGTTGATGAAGGACGTCGACGTGGTGACGGACAGGAAGATTGCACCCAGGCCGATCAACCCGGCGAGGCCGATGTTGAACCACGGGGTGTGGAACTTCTGCGACACCAGGCCGAAGACCCGGTTCGGCAGGACCCCGTCGCGGCCCATCGCGTACAGCAGCCGGGCGACCGCAGCCTGGGCTGCCAGGCCGGACGTGAACTGAGCGATGATCAACGCCCAAAGGAAGAATGCACCAAACAGGCTGCCGCCTATGGTCTTGGCGATGTCGGAGGCCAGCGAGTCGGCATTGTCGAACGTGCCGCCGGGAGCGACCAGCGTGACGAAGTAGGCCACCACGATGAAGATCACGCCGCCGGTCAGCGCCACCAGGACGATCGCCTTCGGAATGGTGCGCTGAGCGTCGTGGGTTTCCTCGGTCAGCGTGCTGACGGCATCGAACCCGAGGAAGGAGTACGCCGCGATCGCCGCACCCGCTGCGAGCGCACCGAAGCCGCCGTCACCCGTGAACGGCTTGACCGAGAACAACGACTCCGAGTTTCCAACGAGGTGGGTGACCGCCAGGATTACGAACAGCGCGAGAATCAGCACCTGGAACGACATCAAGACGAGGTTGGCCTTGTCGGCGACCTTGAGCCCGATCACGTTGAGCGCCGACGTGATCACGATGAACCCGACGATCCACACCCATGCCGGCACCGAGGGATAGTTATCGGTCAGGTAGGCCGCGCCGATCAGCCAGATCACCAGTGGCAAAAAGAGATAGTCCAGCAGGATGGTCCAGCCGACGATGAAGCCCAGACGCGAGTCGAGCGCTTTGCGGACGTAGGTGTAGGCCGATCCGGCGACCGGAAAGTGCTTGGCCATCAGGCCGTAGCTCAATGCGGTGAACAGCATTGCGACGGTCGCCAGTAGATAGGAACCTGCGCTGCCGCCGTCTGACGCCTCTGCGATCACCCCGAAGATGCCGAGCACGATGATCGGTGCCATGTAGGCGAGTCCGAACAAGATGACCGAACGAAGGTGGAGCGTCTTCTCCAGAGCCGACTGGTATCCAGCGGGTTCGGTGGCCTCGGCGGTCATGAGGATCCTTTCGGTTGCCAGTCAGTGGGATCGATGCGGCCGGAGTAGATCGGTAGATCGATGAGCGGATCGTCGGGCGCCATCTGCGACCACATCCGGTTGAAGCCCTCGGTGCCGACCTCTCGGACGCGCGTGACGTCGTCGAGGTCGATCTCGAGGGTGATTAGGCCGGGTTCGGTGGTCGGCAGGTCCGCGACGACGGTGCCCTCGGGGTCGCTGACGATGGAGCCGCCCGCCCCGATCGGCCCCGCCGCGTTGACGCTGAGCATGAAGACCTGGTTGACGATGGCGTTGGCCTGCGCCAGGATCCGCTCCTGCTTGCGGTCGGATCCGATGGTCTTCACGACGTTGACGACGAACTCCGCGCCCATCCACGCCACGCTGCGCGTCGATTCCGGGAACCACGCGTCGTAGCAGATCGACAGGCCGCCGCGGCCGATCCCCGGCATGTCGAAGACGACGAACTCGTGCCCCGACGACCATGCCTCGTACGGCCGCCACGGGAACACCTTGCGGTAGCTGGCGACCAGGTCGCCCCGCGGATCGAGGACGACCTCGGTGTTGTAGACGCGACCGTCGTCGCCGAGCTCGGGCACCGACCCGGGAATCAGCCACACGCCGAGGTCCGCGGCGACCCGGGACAGGGCGCGCAACCGGGGGCCGTCGAGCGGCTCGGCGGCCGCCGTCAGCCACGCGTTGGCATCCGCAGCCGTATCACAGTCACCACACAGGTGAATTTCAGGAAACACGACCAGGTCCAAGCCTGGTGTCGCAGAACACAACTCGGCAGCCTGGTCGCGCAGGGCCGCGACGGGGTCCACTCCGCTCAGCGGCGCGTATTGGGCCAAGGCGGCCGTCAACGGACGGGGCATCTGCCCAAGCTAGACCTCACCCGAGATTTCCGTACGGAAAGCGGGGACACGTCGCCAGATTCCCAAGCGAGTCCGTTGAAGGGGCTACAGCCGCTCGAGGTAGGCGTTGATGCCGCGGGCGACGGCGGTCGCATACGTGGCGCGCCCCTGGTCGCTTTCCATCTGCGCGGCTTCGGCGGCGTTCTTCATGTTTCCGCATTCAATGAGAATCGACGGATACGCAGCCAGGTTGAGCCCGGTGAGGTCCGATCGGCCGTACAGGCCGTCGGTTCCGCGGTAGGTCGAGGGCTGCAGACCCGACGCCACCAACTGGTCGCGCATCACCTGAGCGAACTGCACGGCAGGCCCCGACTGGGCGCCGTTGAGGGGTGGATTGGAGTAGTTGACGTGGAAGCCGTGACCCGACGCGGGCGCGCCGTCGGCGTGGATGCTGACGACCGCGTCCGGATTCAGCGCATTGGCCATCGTCGCGCGTTGGTCGACGCACGGTCCCAGTGCGTTGTCGTTACCGCGCGACATCGCCGTCCGGACACCCAGGTTGGTCAGCGCCTGCCGGATCATCAGCACCACCTCCCAGTTGAAGGTGTGCTCGGGATATCCGCTGTCGGTGGTCGTGCCGCTGGTTTGGCACTCCTTGGTGCCGCCGCGGCCGGTGGGGACCTGACGGTTGATCGATGCGTCGTTGGCGCCGTTGTGGCCGGGATCGAGAAACACGATGCGGCCGGCGACATTCGACGCCGCCGCGGTACCTGGCACCGCCAATGTCGTTGCCAGGGAGCTCAATCCGACGACGGCCGGAACCGCGGCGGCATAACGCAGCGCATTTCGGCGCGAGAACTGCCCCACGCACACGCACTTGTCCTGCACGCGCGACACGCTAGTCCTCCGGCCGCGTCGTCGGCAACGTGGACACGCGGCGGCGGAGTTGTCAAACACCTGTGAAATCCGAGCACCTTCCGTCGGGGCTCAGTTCGTCATCGCGGCCTGAACGGTCCGCGCGGCGCCCGACAGGCGCTCCGGCAGACCGTCGAGACCCCATTGGCCGCTCACGATCCATCGGCACACCGCAATGACGTCGGCGTCCGCGTCGATCGGCCCGATCCAGCGGGCCGGGCCGAGGGGTCGACGCTCGATCGTGCACGGCTGCAGCATCACCACCGCGCCGGAGTGGGCGCCGCGACTGGCGCACGCCAAATCACCGAGGAGACATCCCGTGGTGACCAGGATCCCTTGGTGGCAGACGCGGATGGTGGCGCGCAAGTGCTCGAGGAGGCTGGCGTCGGGGGCGGATCCGCACCTGGTGCACAGCGCGACGGTGAATGGCCTCTGCGTTGCACCGCCGACCGCGCCGCGGTTTCGCAGTCGTACGATCTTGGACTTCTTGGCCACGAGGGTCAGCGCTCCTCTCGGAAGTCGACGTGGCGACGAAGGACCGGGTCGTACTTCTTGAGCACCATCCGGTCGGCGTCGTTGCGACGGTTCTTGCGGGTGACGTAGGTGTAGCCGGTGCCGGCGGTGGAGCGCAGCTTGACGATCGGCCGGATGTCGTTGCGCGCCATCAGAGTTTGACGCCTTGGCGGCGCAGACGAGCTACCACGGCTTCGATGCCGTCACGGTCGACGACCTTGATGCCCTTGGCGCTGACCCGCAGCCGGATCCGGCGGCCCTCGGCGGGCAGGTAGTACGTCTTGACCTGAATGTTGGGGTCCCAGCGCCGCCGCGTCCGGCGGTGTGAGTGCGACACCGTGTTCCCGAAACCCGGTGCGCGGCCGGTGACTTGGCAATGTGCGGACATCCGACGTCCCTTTCCAGCTCTACGGTTTAATGGAAATCATTTTCGACAAGCGTCGTCCGAGACTGTACCGTCAAACCGACGTTATTGAAAATGATTCCCGATAAGAGGAGGACGATGGCACGCACTCCGGTGATACTGGTGGCCGGTCAAGGCGATACCGACGATGTGACCGGCCGCCTACTGCGCAGCCCGGGCACGTTGGTGATCGAGCACCGCTTCGACGGCCACGTGGTGCGTTGCACCGCGATCACAGTGCAACAGGGGATGCTCGTCACCGCCGAGACCGCGCTGGAGCTGGCCCACGGCTGCGTCTCGTGCACCATCCGCAACGACCTGCTGGTCTTGCTGCGCAAGCTGCACCGCCGCGAGGACGTCGACCGGATCGTGGTGCACCTGGCGCCGTGGCTGGAACCCGAACCGATCTGCTGGGCAATCAACCACGTCCGGGTCGAGATGGGCCCTGAGTACCTCGACGGGCCCGCCGCCCGCGACGTCGAGATCGCCGCCGTGTTCACGTGTGTGGATACCGGGAACTGGCTGGCCCGGGCGCTCGGCGACGAAGAACTGGGCGACGGTCGCACGGTCGCGCAGGTCGTGGTCGGCCAGGCCGAGTTCGCCGACGTCCTGGTCCTCACCGAACCCGATGCGGCCATCCTGGCGGTGCTCAAGCGCCTGGCACCAAGCTCGCGCATCACCGTCGGATCCGAGCACGTGGAGATGGCACTGACGTACCTGGAACCCGATGCGCGATGTGGACGCAGCAACACGCCACACGATCCGCTGCTGGCCGGCCAGCCGCCACTGCACGTCGAAAATGGAACCGGGATAATCGAATTCGGCTCGCGGCGCCCATTCCATCCGCAGCGCCTGCATGACGCCGTCGACCTCTTGCTGGACGGGGTCATCCGCACCCGCGGTCGGATCTGGCTGGCCAACCAGTCCGATCGGGCCATGTGGATCGAATCGGCAGGCGGTGGCATGCGAACCGACTCCGCGGGCAAGTGGTTGGCCACGATGAGCCCGTCGGACACGGTCTACGTCGACCCGGAACGGCGCGCCCTTGCCGACCTGATCTGGCAGGACGACATCGGCGACCGGCACACGTCGCTGACCGTGCTGGTCTGCGGCGCCGACCCGGACGAGATTCTGGGTGCCCTGCACGGGGCGCTGCTCACCGACGACGAGATGGCCGCGCCGCACACCTGGACCGATTACCTCGACCCGTTCGGGGATTGGCATCGGGACCCGTGTGACGAGCTGTCCGACCTGACCCAAGAAGCGCCGTCGCCCCGCGGGCTCGGTGGTGAGCACTGATTTCGGCCATGTCGGAATCGGTGGCCGGGCAACGGAATACCGCCAACAAGCGCCTCGTTCTCGACGCGCTCGGCCAGAGCGACGGTTTTCGCAGCGCCCAGCAGATCTACCTCGACATCCGTCAGCAGACCCACCGTCGGATCGCCTTGGCCAGCGTCTACCGAATCCTGCACGCGCTGACCGTCGAACGCGTCACCGAGACGCAGCGAGCCGAAAACGGCGAGACCCTTTACCGATTGTCCGGCGATGCCGAACACCACCATTACCTGCTCTGCCGACTCTGCGGCGCGGCGGTCGCCTTCACCCCCACGGCGTTGGAGGAGCACGCCGACGCACTCATCCGTCAGCACCACTACACCGACGTCACCCACCGCATCGACCTCTACGGCACGTGTCCCCGGTGCAGTTCCGCTCCGATCTGACTGGTGCGCGGCGGTATTGGGTGGTATAGATAATGACAATCATTTTCAGTAAGCTGCTATTCGCCTGGAGGAACCCTGTGACGATCCGAACCCACCCCCGCGTGCTGATCGCCCTCGGCGCCCTGGCCACCGTCACCGCGGCGACCATTTCCGGCTGTGGCTCGCAGTCCTCGACGAGTTCGTCGGGGTCCCCGTCGAGCACCTCCGCATCCACCGCGCCGCAGCCGGCGGCGGCTCCCATCGCGGTGGTGGCGGGAGAGAACTTCTGGGGCGACATCACCAAGCAGATCGGCGGCGAACACGTGAACGTCACCTCGATCATCAGCGACCCCAACGCAGATCCACATCAGTACGAATCCGACGCCGCGACCGCGGCCGCGGTGAGCAAGGCGCAGTTCGTCGTCGACAACGGATTGGGCTACGACGACTTCATGGACAAGTTGTTCAGCGCCTCCCCCAACCCGAACCGCAAGGTGCTCACCGCCGCCGACGTGATGGGCATTACCGGAGCGGATGCCAACCCGCACATCTGGTACGACACCGCGAAAGTCCCCGACGTCGCCAACGCGATCGCCGACCCAGCTCGGCGCCCTCGACCCCGCCGACGCCGCCAACTTCACCGCCAACGCGAAGACCTTCAGCGACAGCCTGACGCCGATCAACACCGCGATCGCCAACATCAAGACCAAATTCCCGGGCGCCCCAATCGGTTACACCGAACGGGTCCCGGGATACCTCGTCGACGCGGCCGGACTCAAACTGACGACTCCGGCATCCTTCGCGCAATCCATCGAAGACGGCAACGATCCCAGCCCCGCCGACAACACGGCAATGGACAACGACATGAAGAGCAAGGCGATCAAGGTCCTGCTGTACAACGGTCAGGTCACCAGCCCGGCCACCGACGCGGTGAAAACCCTTGCGCAGCAGAGCGGCATCCCGATCGTCGGCGTGACCGAGACGTTGCCCCCCACCGACAAGGACTTCCAGACCTGGCAGCTGCGACAGGTCAACGAGATCACCACTGCGCTCGGGAAGTAACGGTGACTTCGCCGCCAGTACAGCTGCGGGGCGCCGGACTGAGCTACGGCACGCGGCGGCTGTGGCAGGACGTCGACCTCACCGTGCCTGCCGGGGAGTTCCTCGCCGTGCTGGGACCCAACGGCAGCGGTAAGACCTCGCTGGTGAAGGTGCTGCTTGGGTTGACCCCGCTGTCGTCGGGGACCGTCCTCGTGGGAGGCGCGCCGCCGCGCCGCGGCAGCAACACGATCGGCTACGTCCCCCAACAGAAGGGGTTCGACCGGGATCTGCCCGTCCGCGGCACCGACCTGGTTCGCCTCGGCCTCGACGGTCACCGGTGGGGTGTCGGCAGGCCAACCGCGAGACGACGTGACCGGGTCGAGGCGGCCGTCGCCGCGGTCGGGGCGTCGAGTTTCGCAGACTCCCCGATCGGGCAGCTGTCCGGCGGCGAGCAACAGCGGGTCCGCATCGCGCAGGCGCTGATCGGGAACCCGGCGCTGTTGCTGTGCGACGAGCCGCTGCTGTCGCTGGACATCAAGCACCAGCACGACGTCGTGATGACACTCGACCGGCAGCGCCGCGACGCGGGCATCGCCGTACTGTTCGTCACCCACGAGATCAACCCGATCCTGCCGTTCACCGACCGGGTGCTCTACCTGGTGGGCGAGCGCTGGGCGATCGGCACCCCCGACGAGGTCCTCACCAGCGCCATCCTCTCGGAGTTGTACCAAACCCAGGTCGACGTCCTCCGCGTGCACGGCCGAATCGTCATCGTCGGCGCCCCCGACGACATCCGGACCGACGCCCACCACGGCACGTACGACGACAGCGTGTCGCACCGGTGACCCTGTCGGACTACCTGGCCGAAACCTTCGTCCAGAACGCACTGATCGCCGCCACGCTCGTCGCGATCACCACCGGACTCATCGGACCGTTCGTCGTCATGCGCGACCTCGCGTTCGCGGTGCACGGCTCCGCCGAACTCGCGTTCACCGGCGCCGCGGCCGGCCTTCTCGCCGCCAACGACCCGATCCTGGGCGCCCTGCTCGGATCGATAGTGGTCGCCACCGCCATCGGCCTGCTCGGCGACCGCCCCCGCGAACGCAACTCGGCGATGGGCGTCGATCCTCGCCTTCGGCCTTGGCGTCGGGGTGTACCTGCTATCGCTGTACAAGGGTTTCGCCACCGCCGCCACCAACATCCTGTTCGGCCAGATCTTCGGCGTCAGCCCAGGCCAGATCACTCTGCTCATCGTCATCGCCGTTGCCGTACTGATCGCCATGCTGACGCTCTACCGGCCGCTGTTGTTCGCCTCCATCGACCCCGAGATGGCGTTGGCCCGCGGAATCCCCACGCGACTCGTCGGCCTGGCGTTCCTCTACATCCTTGCCCTGACCGTGACCGAAGCCGCTCAGATCGTGGGCACCCTGCTAGTGCTCAGTCTGGCCATCACGCCTGCCGCCGCAGCCAGCCGGCTCACGGTCCGCGCCCCGGTCCTCATCGCGACCTCCGTCGCGTTCGCCGTGATCGCCGCCGACGGCGGGCTGCTGCTGGGGCTGCTACAGCCCACCGTCAAGGCCAGCGTCTTCATCACCACCATCAGCTTCGCCCTCTATGTGGTCGCACGCCTGGCCACGACCCGACATCGGCTCCGGCGCACGGTCACTGTGACGCGCTGATCAGATGGGTCATCAAGGCGATCTCGCGTTGCTGGGCGGTGACGATCATCGTGGCGACGTGCACGGCGTCCGGGCTTTGACCGTGGGCGATCTCGTCCTGGGCCATCGTGACCGCGCCTTCGTGATGGCCGATCATCGACGTCACCCATAACGTGTCGAACGCTTCGTCGTTGAGTGTTCGGAGCTTGTCGAGGGTGGCCTGGTCCACCATGCCCTTCATCGGCATGCCGCTCATGTCCATCCCGTCGTGATGGGACATGCCAGGTGGATCGGCCGGCTCACCCCAGTCGGCGAGCAGCCCGTTGAGCGTCCGGATCTCCGCCCGTTGATCGGCGCTGATGTGGGTCGCCATCATCCGCACGTCGGGGTTGGCGGTGCGCGAGGGCACCATCTCGCCAAGGACGAGCGCCTGCTGATGATGCGGGATCATGTTCCGCACGAACTCGACGTCGGCGGCGCTGTGCGCGGCCGGTTGGTGGTCGGGCGCGTCCGTGCCAGTGTGCGCGTGGCCTGCCGAGTGACCGCACGAGGTCAGCACTGCCACCAGCAGCACCAGTGCCGCGAGGACGCGCGTCGGGATGGACGGCATAACTCAGTGTGCCGCAGCGCGTGCGCTCACGGTTGCGCGACGACGTGCCGCGTGCGGTCGTCGCGGTCGGGCACGCCGTTGCGGCCGCCGAGGTCCTGCGCGTACAGCGCGACCGAGTACGCCGCTCCCCCGCCGTTGATGCCAAGCGCGGTCTTGTCGATGTGGTCCAGCGTGTCGGTCTTCTGGTGATAGTTCGGGTCGTAGGGCTGACCTGCGTGTCCGCCCCATAGCGCCGCCTCGGCTGCGGTCATCGTGTCCTCGGCGCCGGAGAAGATCCCGCCGACCGGGACGCCGGCCTGAGTGAACGAGTCGAAGTCCGAACGCCCGTCGAACGAGGTGTCCTGCGCGGTCTTGCCGGCGCGGGCCAGATACGCGACAAGCGTGCGTTCGATGCCTGCGGAGCCCTCGGGCACCCGCGCCGGCCCGCGATTGGGCTCGGGCGGCGCGGACTGATCGCCGTCCATGGTGAAGTACGCGGGATTCGGCGAACCCAGCATGTCGAAGTTGAGATAGAGCGCGATGTCCTTGAGTTGGTCCACGTCCAGCGACTCGACGTAGTGCGCAGAACCCAGCAGTCCGACCTCTTCGGCCGCCCAGAAGCCGAATCTCACCGCGTTGTGCACTGGCGGCGTACTACCCATCTGCAGCGCGGTTTCCAGCACCGCCGCGACACCGGAGCCGTCGTCGTTGATGCCCGGCCCGGCCGGCACGCTATCCAAGTGGGCGCCCACGGCCACCACGTCGTGCGTCGAACCGGTCTTCGTCTGTGCGATGACGTTGCGGGTGTGCACCGTGCGCATTCCGGCGTTGAGTTTGATCGTGGTCGGGCCGGGTTGAGCACGCAGCCGGGCACCTTCGGCCTTGCCGACGAAGACCGCAGGGATCTTGACGTCGGTGTCGGCGCCGAGGGTGGCGCCCGACGGATCGTCATCGACGTTGTCGGCAACGATGATCGCGACGGCCCCACGCTGCGCCGCGGCAGTCTGCTTGTCGCCGAACGGGCACTTCCCACGATCCACCAGCACGACCGCACCCGCGACGGGCAGGCCGTCGTAATCGCTGGCCGTGCAACCCGGGCTCTCCTCCACCCGGGCCGGCAGCAACGGGCCCGTCACCCCCTGCGGCGGGGTTCCGATCGTGTACTCCAGCGGTCTCGCCGTCACATTGGACCCGCCGACCGTCACCGCCGGTGGATCGGCAAACGGAAACCGCAGGTCGAATTCCGGGATCTGGACGTCAAAGCCCTTGGCACGCAAGGCGTCCGCAACGTAGTCGACGCCGGCATCGTAGCCAGGCGTGCCGATCGCGCGGTTGCCGTCGTGGGCATCGGCGATCTCCTGCAGCTTGGCCAGATGCGCCATCATCGCGTCGGTCGTCACCCGGTCGTGGATCGTCGTGGCGTATTCGGCGGCGGCCTGAGGCTGCGTCGAGGGTTGTGCGGGCGAGGATTCACGCGAGCAACCGCCCACCACCAGGGCCATCGTGAAGACTGCTGCCAGCGACTTCGCAGTTGGATTCATTGCCCACAGATTAGCGTCGAAGGACGGTACTGCACCGGCGGGTCGACTAGGCCAGCGATCTTACTCGACATATGTTGTCGCGGTGGCGGATCGGTGCGCGTGTGGGTCGACACCCAACATGTCGCGTCGCGGTGTGCTCAAATATCTCGCCGCCGCTCCCCTCGCCGCCGGTCTGAGCAACGTTGCGGCGTCGATCAACCCGCCTGGCGCAGCGGCCGAACCGTTCTCCACCGCCGCCAGTGGGCTCGGGCCCGCACCGAGCATCATCACCCGCGCGCAGTGGGGCGCCGACGAAGCGTTGCGACGCGGAACGCCGGTGTTCGACAACGGCATCCGGGCCGGCATCGTCCACCACACCGCGACCCCCAACGAGTACGCGGCGGGCGACTCGGCGGGCATCGTCCGCGGCATTTACAGCTATCACACACGGGACTTGGGCTGGAGCGACATCGCGTACAACGCGCTGGTCGACCGGTACGGGCAGGTATTCGAGGGACGATTCGGCGGCATCACCCGTCCCGTCGAGGGCAGTCATACCGGTGGGTTCAACGCCAACACCTGGGCGGTGGCGATGATCGGCAACTTCGACGAGGCCCCGCCGCCGACGGTGCAACTGCAAGCGGTGGGCCAGCTGCTCGGATGGCGACTGGCGATGGACTCCGTCCCACCCCTCGGCACCGTGGCGTTGACGTCGGCCGGCGGTCCGTACACGCATTTTCCACGCGGTGATACGCCTACCTTGGCAACCATTTTCGGCCATCGCGACGTGGGCGACACCGCCTGTCCTGGCTCCTTCGGCTACGGCTCGCTCGACCAGATCCGCCACATCGCCGCCCGGTTCAACAAACCGCGCAACGCCCAGGAGCTCGCCGACTCCCTGCTTGGCGGCGCGATCTACGTGCGCTGGCAGGCCATGGGCGGCATGAAAGGCACGCTCGGCGCGCCGACGTCGCCCGAGGCCTCCGGGGCCGGTTCCGCGCGCTACGTCACCTTCGACAAGGGAGCCATCTACTGGTCACCCGAATGCGGAGCACAGCCGATCACCGGCGGCATCTACGACGCCTGGGCCACCCTTGGTTACGAGTACGGCGCGCTCGGACTGCCGACCAGCGGGGAGATTCAGGAGCCCCAGTGGATCGTGCAGAACTTCCAGCACGGCACCCTGAACTGGGACCGGGCCAACATCGACGGTGACCAGGGTGATGGACGGCATCCCCGTTGAGCTGCCACCGCCATCACCGGAGGGGCCGCCCGCCGAGCTGGAACGATTCTCGCCCGCCCGCGCGCGGGTCTGAGCTGACCGTCCGGCGACTTGCTCTCACCCGGTTAAGCTGACCGGATGCGCGGCGGCGACCGGCGTCCCAAGGCCCCGTGGCGCGTCCGGCTCGCCTGGGCTGCGTTGACGGTGTTCTCCTTCGCCGGCATCATCGGACTCGTCTCGGTGCTACACCCACAGGGCAAACAGGACGCCAAAGGCGTTCCCATCGCGCTGTTCGCGCTCACCACCATCGTCGTCGGCAGCGTGGTGATCTCGCGCATGGTCCGCCCACCGCGGTCGTGACCGAATGACTCGCCCACCGCAGGGACCCGAAACCACTGCTAGTTCAACGCAATCCCACATCCAAATCCTGAATTTGCGGGCTGCTGGGCAAGACTTTCTATCGGGCTGCTTTCGTGCCGCGGTCACGCGTGACCGTCAGGCGCCGCACTGGCCGGCAGAAGATGATCCGCCGGGCACCTTCTCGTTCGCATCCGTGGGGTCCCTAGCCGGTCGGTGCGAGCGTCAATGGGACTACACGGTGCTCCGCGCGGGGCAATGATGGGCGGATGGAATGGTGGCGGGGAGTTGGTTTGGCGGCGTTGGTGACTGACTGCGTCGCGATGTGGTGGTGTCGCTAGGTGTTGCGAGGTCGGCTCCACGAGTGCGAGGTCCTCGATCGGCTGTTGGAGACCGTTCGGGGAGGTGAGAGCGGCGCGTTGGTGGTGCGTGGTGAGCCGGGGTGGGCAAGTCGGCGCTGTTGGAGTACGTGGCCGGGCGGGCGACGGGATGTCAGGTGGCGCGCGCCGCGGGTGTGCAGTCCGAGATGGAGCTGGCGTTTTCGGGGCTGGGTCAGTTGTGCGCCCCGATGCTGGATCGGATTGATCGCCTGCCGGAACCGCAGCGCGACGCGTTGCGGACGGCGTTCGGGTTGGCCGGTGGGGCGGCGCCGGATCGCTTCTTGGTTGGTCTCGCGGTGCTTGGGCTGTTGTCCGACGCGGCCGACGAGGAGCCGCTGGTGTGTCTGGTGGATGACGCCCAATGGATCGATCAGGCCTCGGCGCAGGCGCTCGCATTCGTCGCCCGCCGCCTGGAGGCCGAGTCGGTCGCCCTGATCTTCGCCGTGCGCGAGCCCACCGAAGAACAGAATTTCACGGGACTACCAGCAGGTGATGGTCGGCGGTCTGGGTGAGAAGGATGCGCGAGCATTGTTGGCCTCGGTGATCAGCTGGCCGCTGGATGAACGGGTACGCGATCGAATCGTGGCCGAGACGCACGGCAATCCGCTTGCGCTGCTGGAGCTTCCGCGGGGGTTGACGCCGGCGCAGCTTGCGGGCGGCTTCGGGTTGCCCAGTGTCGCGGCGCTGCCCAGCCGCATCGAGGACAGCTTCGCGCGGCGACTGACGCCACTGCCCGCGACCAGCCGCCGGCTGCTGCTGCTGGCGGCCGCCGAACCGCTCGGCGACTCGGCGGTGCTGGCGCGGGCGGCGGACCGGCTCGGAATCAAGGCCGAGGCCATCGATGCCGCCGAGTCCGCGGGATTGGTGGAATTCTGTGTCCAGGTGACGTTTCGCCATCCACTCGTGCGCTCGGCGATCTACCGATCGGCCTCACCGGCGCAGCGGCGAGAAGCTCATCATGCGCTGGCCGAGGCGACCGATCCACAGCTCGACCCCGACCGCCGCGCGTGGCACTTCGCCCAGGCCGCACCAGGACCCGATGAAGAGGTGGCTGCCGAACTTGAGCGGTGCGCAGAGCGGGCGCAAGCGCGCGGCGGGTTGGCGGCGGCGGCCGCGTTCCTCGAGCGGTCCGCGGCACTCACGCTCGAGCCGGCGCGGCGGGCGGCCCGTGCACTGGCGGCCGCGCGGGTGATGGCCCAATCCGGCGCGTTCGATGCGGGCGCAGCAGCTGCTGGCCACCGCGGAAGCAGGGCCGCTCGACCCGCTGCAGCACGCCTGGGCCCAGCTGTTGCGCGGACAGATCGCGTTCGCGTCCAGCACCGGAAGCGACGCTCCGCCGCTGCTGCTCAAGGCCGCGAACAGTTTCGAGCCGCTCGATGTCGGGCTCGCCCGCCAAACCTATCTGGAAGTGCTAGCCGCCGGGTTGTACGGCGGTCGGTTTCTGAGCGGCGCCGTGCTGCGGGAGGCTGCTACGGCCGCCCGAGCGGCACCCGCAGCAGCGCAGCCGCCAAGCGGGATCGATCTCCTGATGGACGGGTTGGCGCTTTTCATCACCGAGGGCTATGCGGCGTCAGTGCCACCGCTCAAGCGCGCGGTGAGCGCCTTCTGTAGTGAGGAAATCTCTGCGGAAGCGCTGCGCTGGCTCTGGGTGGTCTGCTCCACAACGGTGCGGCTGTGGGACGACCGCAGTTGGGATCTGCTACTGAGCCGGTACGTCCGACTGGCCCGCGACACCGGCGCACTCGGCATGTTGCCAGTCGCGCTCAACCAGCGCGCCGGACTGTTCGTGTTTCAAGGCGACTTCGCTGCCGCTGCCGCATTGGTCGACGAGGCCGCAGCGATCACCGACGTAACGGGGAGCCGACTGCCTCCTTACAGTGCGGTCATACTGGCGGCGTACCGCTGCCGTGAACGTGAGCTCATGGAACTCGTGCAGGCGTGCACCGATGAGGTATCACGCCGGGGCGACGGCAGGGGTCCGGCCCTGCTCGATTGGATCATGGCCGTGTTCTACAACAGCGTCGGTCGCTACCGCGACGCGTTATCGGCGGCGCAGCGGACCAGCGAAGACCCGTTCGAGCTGGTGTTCTCGTTGTGGGGCCTGGTCGAGTTGATCGAGGCGAGCGCTCGCAGCGGAGCACCCGAGCAGGCGGCCGACGCCCTCGAGCGCCTTTCGCAAGCGACCGATGCCACGGGCGGAGACTGGGCGCTCGGCATCCAGTGCTACGCGCGTGCACTGCTCAGCGAGGGTGACGCTGCTGACCGCCTCTACCGCGAAGCGATCGAGCGCCTCGGCTGCACCAGCATTCACACGTCGCTGGCGCGTGCGCACCTGATCTACGGCGAATGGCTGCGCCGCGAGCACAGGCGCACCGACGCCCGCCAGCAATTGCGGATCGCCCACCGGATGTTCGTCACCATGGGCGCCGAAGGGTTCGGCGAGCGGTCCCGGCGCGAACTGCTGGCCACCGGCGAGACAGCGCGCAAACGTTCGGTCGAGAACGCGGGCAAGCTCACCGTCCAGGAGGCGCAGATCGCGGGACTCGCACGCGACGGCCTCTCCAACGTTGAGATCGGCGCGCGACTGTTCATCAGCCCCCGCACCGTCGAGTACCACCTGGGTCACGTCTTCGCCAAACTCGGCATCAACTCGCGTATGCAGCTGCACCGGGTTCTGCCCACCAACCCGAACGGGATCTAACTACGGATGCGTCCTGGTCGCTGTTGCCTGTTGTCGGTCGATGGGTAGCGGCGCTTCGGGTGAGACGAGGTGTTGATCGCGCAGCTCACATCAAAAGGCCTCTGGGACAATCGTGTTAAGCGCCCAGTGTCGTGTCGAGCCAGTCGAACATCACCGGGTGAGCCCGTCCCAGCGCGCCGGCGTGGGTGTGTTCGCCAGCACCCTCGGCCACGGTCAGGGTGACCCTGGTGGTCTTGGCTGCGGTGAGCGCCTTTTCGACGCGTTCGGGTTGACCCTGCAGGAGGGTGTCGTGCTCGCCTTCCATGATCAGGGTGGGGGCCACGATCTGATCGGCGACACCGTCGAGGGTGTAACGCTTGACCGTGCGCAGCACCTCGGCGTAGCTGTCAACGCCAAACACCCACATGCCGTTTCCCAGAGCCCAGCGAAGTTGTGAGCTCACCGCCGTGAGCACCGACAGAACGTGGCCGGCGATCTCGTCGTGACCCTCGTCGACCCACTTCATGACAAAGGGCGGCATGTTGTCGGCGAAGCCGGACGCGAGGTCATGGACACCGTCATCGAGGATCAGTGCGGTTAGCCGGTGCTCAAATGCGGCGGCCCGGGCCAGCAGGTAGCCGCCCAAGCTGTAGCCGAACCCGGCGATCCGGGTGGGCTCGATCTCGGGGCGGGTCAGCGCGTAGTCGACGACCGGGGTGATGACGGCTTCCCAGTCCGGGCGCATGACCAGCTTCTGTAGGTGCAGCGCGCCGCCCTGGCCGGGGCCGTCGAAGGCCAGCACGTTGTAGCCGCGCCGCATCGCGGCGACGGCGAGCACGTAGTAGCACTCTTGGCTGGTCGAGTCGTAGCCGCTGGTGTAGATGATGGTGGGCCGGGGCGCACCGGAGTCATCGACCAGGAACAGATAACCCGGCAGGGTGGTGTTCTGATACGGGATGGCCACGGCTTCGGCGGGGTGGTCGAACAGGCCTGTCGCCGCGGCGAAGGAGTCGATCTGGGCGGCGTAGAGCGCTGCGACTTCGGGGTTGTCGGCGGGGTTGTCGAGCAGAAAGTCGGTCGCGGTGCGGTAGTAGTTCGACGCCCGCAACAGGTTCTCTCTGGCGGAGATCCGGTGCCCGGAGGCAAGCGAGCGTTCGCCCAATTCGGCCACCCGCGCGGCGGTTGCCTTCCATTCCTGGTGCCAGCTGGCCTGGTCTCCATCCTTGATCCGGGCCGCGGTGGCCAACACCTCGCCGAGATCGGCCCCGAAATAGTTGGCGAACCCGGTAGTACGCAGCGCCTCGAACGAGAACGTCTCATCGTCGAACAGGAATTTCATGATTGCGTGCCTCCGTGGCTTCTGGATCGCGGACGGGCTGTACACGCGCAACGGTGCGCTCTCCAGGCCGGCAGTCGCATCCGTAGGATCCCTAGCCTCATAGGACCCTTGGAGGCGACTGCCGGGTTGGAGCGCAGATTCAGTCAAACGGCAGTGGGCGATTGGCGCTGTCGAGGAATTCAACCGTCGAGAACACCAGTTCGGTGTCACCCACGTTTTCGAGGTCGTGAAGGAGGTATTCGCCTTCAGCGAAATGAAAGTGGCGAGTTTGGCCGGCAACGTAGGTAACCTCGCGCGTGGTTCCGTCGGCGGTATGTTGCCTGCTCGATCCGGGATTGATGGCGGTCCAGAAGTAATCCAGCACGTGCCGGTGCGCAGCTACGCGCTGTCCTGGTTGCAGACGGATCTCCCAGACACGGACGCGGTCCGATTCGCTCAACAGTCGACCCCCCACGGCTCCGTTAAACGCGTTGTCCACGAAGTCTTGGCGAACTTCATCGGACCAGGTGTGGAAGTCTTCGCCTATCAGTGTCCCTGCCAGCGGCTGATCGGTGAGTGCATCTCCGTGCGAAGTGTTTGACATGTCTTTCCTTTGGGTTTGAATGGCAAAAGTGCTTAAGGCTGCTGCACAGTGGAATTGGGATCACCAAGCGGTTTGTCCTCGGTTCCAACGCGCGTGTTGTAGTGGGCCCGCGCCGATTGATCGACATCCGTCAGCACGGTGTCTGCTCGCATGAGATGGTGAATTGCATCCCGTAATCTCCGCGGCATCACCGACATCGCGGTGTTGATTGCGCCGGTATACCCGGGCACGTACACATCCGCACCGCGTCCGCGCCGCACCGCACGAACAATGGCTTCGCCCACAACAGTCGGCTCGACCGGGCGCACCCCGCGCGCCGAGCCAAGCCCGTCAGCCATCTCGGTTGCGATGATGGCCGGCATGACGACGGAGACGGCAATGCCGCTGCCACGCAGCTCCCCGCGTAGCGATTCGCTCAGGCCCACCACGGCATGCTTGGTGGCGGAATACGTTGCACCGCCCGGGGATGCGATCTTGCCGGCCACCGAGGCCAGGTTGACGATGTGGCCGCGGCCGCGAGGACCCATCCGGGCCAGCGCCAGCTTCGTGCCCGTCAGCACGCCACCGAGGTTGACGGCGACCTGAATGTCGGTAGACGCATCGCTCTCCTCCCCGAACAGTCCCACGTGCTGAATGCCCGCGTTGTTCACCATGACGTCCAGCGAACCGAGTCGGTGTTCAACCTCGTTCAGAAATGACTCGAAGCTGGCCCGATTGGTGACGTCCAGCGCAACGCCGATCGCGTTCCTCCCGATCCCCTCGGCGGCCAGACGGGCGCCTGCGGCATCGAGGTCGCCGATTGCGACCAGGGCACCTCGCCGTGCGAGTGCGTTGGCCGTGGCCAACCCGATCCCACGGGCGCCCCCGGTGATCGCGACGACTTTCCCGTGCAAGTTGACATCCTCAACTTCTGTGGTGGTCACCATGTCGGGAGTCCTGCGTGCCTGCGTAGGAATTCGACCTCCAGACGCAGCGTGTCGTCGAAGGCGACGCCGCCCTGGTACACGTCGTAATGGCCACCCTTGCTGCGGTGCAGTTCGGCGTGCGGAGCCAGTTCGGCCACCCGTAGAGCGGGGGCTACCGGAGCCTGCGTGTCGGTTTCGGCGACGATCAGGAGAATCGGCATGCGAATCGACGCGGCGCGCCGAACCGGCCGGTGCATCGAGATGCTCAGTAACGACCGCGCCGCCAGGCGATTGTTCCACCCCACCGGTTCCCGAGGCGCCACCATCTCCTTGCCGAAGAGCGCGTCCGGAGTGTCGGAGACTCCCCACTGTCCCGGTGCCACACTGATGGGCAGGTAGATCGGCGCTCGCCCGAACAGCGAGCCAATTCGATCCGCAACCGCGACCAACATGAGGCGAATGGATCGACTGGGCCGAATCAACGTTGCCCCCGCGAGGCCGTCGACGAGTGGGCATTGGGCGATGGCGCCCGCAAGTCGAGAGTCCGACGCGGCGAGCGCGGTGACGTGCATGCCGGCGAACGACGTGCCCCACGCGAAGATCCGTTGCGAATCGATGTTGGGATGCGCTGCGGCCCAATCGATTGTGGTGCTGAAATCGTGGCGCTGGCGGGGGACGCTGAGCTCATCACGCGGCCACCCACTCGAGGCGCCCCACTGTCGATAGTCGATCGCAACCACGGCAAAGCCTTCACGGCAAAACCGCTCCGCGAACGGCGCCAGCCCGCCGGCCTTCACTGCGCCCATTCCGTGTCCCATGACAACCGCTGGGTGCGGACCTGGCCCGGCGGGCTCGTAGAACCACGCGTCCAATTCCGCGCCACCGACCGTCGGGATCCGCACGGTCGTGCGGTGGGGCGGAACCTTCGTATTCGAGTCGCTCATGATCGGTCTTCCTTGCTTCCATCGTTGGGCGGTACGCTGGCGGTGGAGTCGAAATGTCTTACTGGACAGTGAGAGTGCTCGGGATGATGCGGTTGCGCTGGAGGTCACCGAACAGCTCCGCGAACATGCGATCCGTCTCGATGAATGGGGCGAAGCCGTACCGCCGTGCCTTCAGTGTCGACCGCGCGATGTCCCAGTCCGAGCCGAATATGGCGTCGGCAAACCCCCACGAGACGATGTCGGAATAGGCGTATGGCTGCAGGTTGTGCTTCGCGACAATGCGATCCCACACCGGTCCCTTGTCCGCCATGAATTCCGACAGCGAGATGTGCCGCGGTTCCGCGTCGGGCAGGCCGAACATGGCCGCGAACTTCGGCCACATATTGCACCACCGGAAATAGTCGCCGTTGGTGACGTTGAACGCTTCTCCCGCAGCTGCGGGCGTGGTCGCCGCCCAGTGCGCCGCCTGGGCAAGGACGTGCGCGTCGGTAACTTCATATAGAGCCGTGTACGCGCCCGGTCTACCGGGGAACGAAAACGGGACACCCAGTTCACCGCAGATCGCCGCGTACACAGCGATCGCCATGGTCAAGTTCATCGGGTTGCCGACGGCGAACCCGCAGACCGCTTCAGGGCGGAGGGCCGACCACGTGAAGTCACCGCGCACCGCAGCCTCTTCGAGCCAATCCTGCTGGTCGTAATAGAAATTCGGCGGCATGTGCCGTGGGTCGTCTTCCAGCGCCGGCGTGCGGATCGGCCCGAGGTGGCAGCCGTACCACTTCCCGCCCTCCATTAGGTTAACGTGCTCCAGGTTCGACGATGCCGAGCGCAACGCCTCCACAGCGTTGACGAGGAGGACGAGGTTCGCATCGACCTCTAGAGAGCGGGTGGGCATGGGCTGGTACGCCGCATAGAAGACGTGCGTCGTGTCCGTGAGTTCTGCGAGCACAGCAGTCGCGCTGTTCTTTTCGCGCAAGTCGACCGACACGAAGCGGGCCGTCGTCTCGAAATCGGGAGCCCGTCGCGACAGCGCGACCACATCCCAGCTCGGGTCACCGGTCAGGTGATCGATCAGCGCGCGCCCGATCACTCCCAACCCACCAACGATCACTGCTTTCCGATCAGACATTCGAATCCTCCATTGTTGTAGGTCTTTTGCCACTGCGAAGCGACGGTCACTAGGCGGCGGAAACGATGCCACCGTCGACGGTGTAGTCGGCTCCGGTGACGTGTTTCGACACGTCCGAGGCGAGGAAGGCGATCACTCGAGCAACGTCGGCTGGGTCACCGAGCTTCTGCAGTGGCAGTTTTCGAACCTCTTTGGCGAAATGATCGATGGCCGCTTCTTTGTCGAGGTCGTATTCGGTGGCCAGCGAGTCGGCGAAGCCACCCGGTCGGTCCCACGCTGGCGTTCGCGTCGGGCCCGGCGAGACACAGTTGGAACGGACTCCAGCAGGACCGAACTCGATGCTCAGCGCCTTTGACATCATCAATATCGCAGCCTTGGAGACGCTGTAGTCGACGAAGAAACGGTCCGGTGCACGGCCCACGTCTGAGGCCACGGATACTATTGCGCCGCGCCGTTGTTCGACCATGTGCGGCAGCACGGCGCGACAGGCTCGGACAGCAGAGTAGAAGTTGAGATTCATCAGTTCGTGCCACTCGGCGTCCGACACCGCCAAGAAGCTCTCGCGGAACGGGAACGCGCCCACATTGTTCACGAGCACATCCACTCGGCCGAACGTTCTCATCGTCTCGGAAACCGCGAAACCTGCGCCGTCGGGCGTGGACATGTCGACTGTAAGGGCGGTCACGTTGTTCGACAGTTCACCGGCGGCCGACGGATCGAGGTCCGCGGCGACCACTTTCGCTCCTTCGGCGAGGAATGTCTGTGTCGTGGCCAGACCGATGCCCGACCCCGCCCCAGTAATCAGAACGACGCGGTCAGCCAGTTGAAAATCCATCGAAGTCTCCTTCTGTAGGTGTCGTAATTGCGCTGTAGGTGTCGTAATTGCGGTGCTGAGGGGGCGGAGCGATGCCACTACCTTCGCCGTCCCGTCGATATATTGCAAAGACGAAATACTCCAATTCTCTATAAGGAAGCGTTATATTGCTGTGGTGAACCTTCTCCAGCTTCGTTACTTCGTGTCGATCGCCGAGGAGGGTTCCTTCACCCGGGCGGCGGAACGACTGCTCGTGGCTCAGCCCGCGCTCTCGCAACACATGAAGAGCCTCGAGCACGATCTCGGCGGGGCGTTACTGGAGCGCCTACCCAAGGGCGTTCGGCTTACCGCGGCGGGCAAGGAATTCCTGCCAGAGGCCCGCGCTGCCGTCATCCACGCCGATCGCGCAAAGCGTAATGCTCGCAACGTGTTCGGACTCGAAGGCGGAGAACTCGAAGTAGCCACCGTGACGTCGGTAGCCTTCGGAGTGCTACCGCCGGCCTTTGAGCTGTGGCACGCGAACCATCCGTCGACCAGGATTGCGCTGCGCGAGTTCACCCACCGTCAGGCACTCGACGACGCAGTACGAGCGGGTGTCGGTGACATAGCCGTCGGACCTCGCCCGCCACACTGGAAAGGCCCGCTGGTTGGTCTCGGATGGGAAGAGTTCGTCGTCGTCTTGCCTCGATCGGACCCGCTGGCGAAGAGCAAGCGGGCGATATCGCTCGAGGACCTCGCAGACCGTGATTGGGTTCTCTACGGGCCCGAACACGGATTGACGCACCTGATTCAGACGGCCTGCGCACGCGTTGGCTTCGTTCCACGAAGCGTTGCTCAAACAGGACAAGTGGCCGCGGCCGCCCATCTCGCCGCGTGCAGCCTGGGCGTGACGATCGTTCCCAGCAACGTCCTACCGCCCGGCCTCGACGCGGGAGTCCGAAGTCTGAAGTCGCCACTGGTTCGTCAGCTCGTAGCCTTTACCCGCCGGAGTTGGTCGCCGCTGGCAGAAGCATTCCTGGAAGCACTCGTTGCCCTGCCCTGGGACCAACGGCCCCACTCGGCGACCGTCGTCGACTAACTGACTCGGGTCCATGCTTCTAACTGGATCGCCTTCAGGAGGCGTAGGACCCGAATTCCACATCCTCGAGGATGTCCGTATGGCGGGGTGACCACTTCAAGAGGTCGCGCGTCTCGTCCGAGGACAGTCGCTTGTTGAGACTGAGACTGATGCCCGTACCGAAGCTCGGTGGCGGTGTCAGTGCGCGGCCGAGCCTGCGAGTGATGCTGGGCGGCAGGCCTCGCGTGAGCCGAAGCCCCAGCCGTGCAACAGTGTTGAGTCCGAGCATCTGCTCCAGGGTGAAGCTGTCGGTTCGATCGCCAGCGCCGATCATACGGCTGACGGCCGCCGCCAAGTCGCGGTGGTTCACGTCCTCGACCACGCCATGCAGGACCGTTCCTTGCGGCGCGCGCTCCACGGCCAGGCAGTAGAGATCTGCAAGGTCATCGATGTGGACGTAGCTCTGCCGCGTCGCCCCGGTCCCGAGATGAGCGCCACGTCCGTTGGCGCGCGCCATGGCGATGACGGCCGGGACGTCCAGGCTGCCCCCGTGGCCGTAGACGAGTCCCGGTCGCACGACGATGCCACGGACTCCGGGGTCATCGAGGACGACACGTTCTGTCTCGACGCGCGCGGCCATGGCTTCGCCGAGGCCCGCGACCAGCATCGGATAGACGTGTGCCGACCGGGGCGCGAACACTTCCTTGGGCAGCGGCAGGGCGGCGTCTTCGCCATAGACGACCTCTGTTGCATCGCCACCGCTGAAGACACCGAAAACCGCTGAGCCGCTGGTGAATACCAAGGCCTTGCCCGAATCCCCGAGGGCTTCCTGCATCACGCGGACGGCTGCTCGGTCCCGTGCGAAGGTGTCGGCATTGTCTCCCTGGGAGGCGCCGACACTGGCGGTGCTGACGACTGCGTCGACGTCCGAGGCGGCGATGGCGTGCGCCAGACTCGACGAGTCGCCGAAGTCGCCCATGACCGCATCCAGACCCATCTGACGCAGCTTCGCTGCGGACTGCTCGGAGCGCGCCAATGCGAGGACGTCGTGTCCCCTGGCGACCAACGCTTTCGCGGCCGCGCTACCGATGTAGCCGGTGGCGCCCGTGACCAGAACCTTCATCAGGTGACTCCCAATCTCATACTTGAAATGCCGGACAGCATTCAAAAACCGATCCGACTTTGGACAATGAATGCGGTGAAGGACGCTCAGTGGCGCCTCGTATCAGGGGACCGGCTGATCGTGCGGATCCCCACACTGACGGGCAACCGGTCATGAAGTGGCCTCCGGCGTGTTTCGCTGGCCACTGACCGCCGGAACGATTGTGTAGTCCGCCTGAAAGACAAGGTTGTGGAGTTCAGCGCTGGCGATGGCGCGCAGAAGGTGAAGCTGGTCGGCGGCATCGGATCTGGTGAAGATGTTCAGCGGCCAGTCCCCCACCGTCGCGCCCCTCAGATGCGGATGATGGAAACCGATCCCGTAGTAGGCCATCAGCACGACGGGTGAGACTTCCACCGAGAGCTGCTCCGGCCAGCTGAGCGCCCACGAAGCCGCCAGGCCCCCGTCCGGTGTCCTCTGCAATCCCGTACCGGTGATCCGCCCCGACTCGAGCAGGAGCACGGTGTTCATCTCGCGGAGTACCTGACTTGCCACGGGGTGCATCAGTTCGACCGCACGCGCGAAGTGGTCTTCCTTGTCGTGGCGACCGGTGGAGCCGCCATGAGTGTTGTCGCGCAGGTCGACGAAATGGCGCGTCAAGGCCCTCAAGTAGGCGGGCACGTTCTCATCCTCAGCGATCGCCTCAGGCCTTGATGACCGGCCGGTGCCGAGCCGGCCATCTGAATCCTCGGACACGATGCGCCTTCTGACACGCTGCTCAGGTGAATGGTATGCGAGAAATGGTCCGCCCATGACCCACGCCTTCGCATCCGTGTGTTCCCTAGGGGGCGCAAGTCCGAGAGTCGGCCGTCGGGCGGCTGTGCGCATGTGGCCGACCCTGGCGACTAGGGATTCCTCGGATGCGAAGGTGCGCCTCCGACGCCGACGGTTGGTTCACACCGGCGCTCAGCCCGCACCGGTGATCACTCATCGGAAGAGGAATGGTCATGCGCGCAGTGGTAACGACGGGATCGTCGATCGAGGTCCGTGACGACGTACCCGACCCGACGCCCGGCCCCGGTCAGGTCCTTGTACATACGATCGTGTGCGGCATCTGCGGCTCCGATCTGCATGCCCTGGCCGAACCGGAGGAGATGGCACGGCTCAATGCAGCCGGCGGAGCAACAAGCGTTCCCCCGGGAACTCCCTACGTCCTCGGTCACGAGTTCGCCGCGGAAATCGTTGAATATGGCCCTGAGACCGCGGGCACGCTGCGAGTTGGCACCGCGGTGTGTGCCTTGCCGTATGCGATGGGACCCACTGGCATGGAGGTCATCGGGTTTTCCCCGACGTTGCCCGGCGGCTATGGGGAGCTGATGGTGCTGCAGGAGGCGATGCTGATGCCTGTGCCCGAGGGGCTCGATGCGCGAACGGCCGCGCTCACCGAACCGCTCGCGGTCGGCGAGCATTCGGTGGCCCTCGCCGACGTGCGGCCCGGCTGGCCGTGTCATGTCGTGGGCTGCGGCCCGATCGGGTTGGCCATCATCGTCGCACTCAAGGCGCGAGGCGCCAGCCCGATCAGCGCCTCGGATCTCTCCCCGTCCCGTCGTGCGCTGGCCGCGCGGCTTGGAGCCGACATCGTCTTGGATCCCGCTGAGGGGACAGGCTTCCCAGACTTCGCCGAGCTGGGCGTCCCCACCAACCCTCTGCAACGCTCGGCGAGCATCGGGATGGGCTCCGAGCCGCCCCGCGCGGTGATCTTCGAGGCAGTCGGAAGGCCAGGAATGATCCCACAGATCATGGATGCGGCACCGCCTGGCAGCCGGATCGTGGTCGCTGGCGTGAACACGCAAGGCGATTCTTTCGTGCCAGCGCTGGCGATCGTCAAGGAACTCGAGTTGCGCTTCGGCTTCGGCTACTCCCCGAAGGAGTTCGCCGCAACATTGGCACGTGTCGCACGCTCACCGGAGGCGGTGGCACCGCTGATCACGAGCACCGTCGGCGTCGAGGGAGTCACCGGCGCGATCGACGCGTTGCGCGGCGGCGAGCAAATCAAAGTACTCATCGAGCACCGATGACCGACATCAATCGCAGCACCGTCCGCATCCCGACGCCGTCTGGTTTCGACATCGAGGCGTGGCTGTACCTACCCGAGGGGCGGGGCCCGTTTCCGGCGGTGGTGATGGGTCATGGACTTGGAGCCGTCAAGGTCGGTGGACTGGCGTCGTTCGCCGAACGGTTCTGCCGAGAGGGTTTCGCCGCCGTGGTCATCGACTACCGCCAATGGGGCGGCTCGGATGGCCAGCAGCCTCGCGACGAACTGAACGTACCACGCCAACGCGAGGACTACAGCGCCGCGATCGGGTGGGCTTCGGCCCAACCGAATATCGACGAAAGCCGAATATTCGTGTGGGGCACGTCATTTGCCGGCATGCATGCCACCGCGCTCGCAGCCTCCGACCACCGCCTTGCCGGAGCGATCGCCCAATGCCCGCTGGTTGATGGCCTCGCCGGTTCACGGCTGGTACGACCCACCCGTTCCCTCGCGCTCTTTGCCACCGCGATCATCGATCGCCTCGGGTCGCTCGTCGGCCGCGCGCCAATATATCTACCCGTCAACGTTGCTCCCGGAAAATGGGGTATCGCCGACACATCGGACGCGCTGTTCGGCAAGCAAGTCATGAAGCCGCGCGGGCCCGTCGACTGGCACAACCGAATGGCAGCGCGGTCACTGCTGAGCATCCCCGCGCACCGCCCGGTTCGCCACGCCGGTGACATCAAGATCCCCATCCTGCTCATCGTCGCCGAACACGACACCCAGGCACCGGTCGGACCTGCCCTCGCGGTGGCCGAGCGCGCACCGCAAGCAGAACTTCACCGCAGCACCGGCGGGCACTACGACGTCTACGACGGCGGCGTCGCCTTCGGTGACGTCATCGAATGGGAAGTCGAATTCCTCCGGCGTCACGCCGGCGTCTAGCGCTCGACCCGAACTCACCAGCCCGCAAAACGATCGCTTCGGCGCCGACCTTGGTCCCCAAGTACTCCTCGAGGCCACCCAGCGGACGCGATCGGGATCCGTCCCCTTCATGCACCTGGACTCGTGTCGTCCGGGACCGCTGCGCCGGTCTCCTGCGTGACGCCGTCCCAGTTGTCGACCTGGGTCTGGGCCCAGCGGGCCCAGCGCTGCGCGGCCGCGCACTGCTCCTGATGAAATCGGGCGACGAGCATGGCGATCGGTAAGCGCCCCGGAAAGGGGCCGCCGCTCGACCGGTACTCGGCGATGCGGTCGGCCACGTAGCCGGCCCGCTCATCGGCCATCGTCACGATCGCCGCGACGTTGTGCCGCAACGCATCCAGGTCGCCATGGTCGGCGAAGGCGACTTTCAGCAGCGCCTCGAACTCGACGGTGGGCGGTGCCCCGGGCACGGCCAACCACCGCTTCAATGCCCGACGCCCGGCCTCGGTGACCGCGTAGGTGGTGCTGCGCCGGCGGCCGGTGTGCGCCACCGTCGCGGTGGCCAATCCCGCCGCCACCAACTTCTTGGGCTCCTCGTAGATGACGCTCTCCGCGCGCGGCCAGACGTCGCGCAGGCTGCGCTCCATCTGCTTGGCCAACTGATACGTCGTCATCGGCTGCACCGCGATCAACGACAGCACCGCATACGACGTCGTCGTCAGGCCCTCCATGGCACTCCTCCGCTTGCGCATACTCCGTATCGGAGCATAATCGTAATCGATGGATACTCCGAACCAGAGGATTTTGGAATGGCAACGTTCAGCAGGGTCTCGCACATCTCCTTCTCGGTCCGCGACGCCGAGGCGAGCGCGAAATGGTGGACGAAGCTTCTCGACTTCATCGAACTCGATCGGGTCAGCGGCGACGGATGGCGCGGCGTCCTGCTCCTGCATCCGCCATCACGGACCATCATCGAGTTCCAGCAGCACGACGGGAACCAGGGCGAACCCTTCGATCCGCGACGCACCGGCTTCGACCACATGGGCTTCAAGGTCGACGAGCGAGCCGACCTCGACGAGTGGCTGGCGCGCCTCGAGCAGTTTGGCGTGACCCACTCGCCGATCGCCGATCGGGATTACGGCGGAGTGTTGACGTTCAAGGACCCCGACGGCATCCAGTTCGAGATGTTCTACAAGGCCGACCACCCGTGACTTTGCCGAATCATCCATTAGCACAATCTTTTTGACTCATTCGAAAGGACAACACCATGCTCAAGACACCGCTATGCGACCTACTGGGCATCGACGTGCCGATCATCTCCGCGCCGTTCGGGCCCTGGCACCAGGTGGATCTCGCCGCCGCGGTCTGCGAGGCCGGCGGGCTGGGCAGCGTCGGCAGCATCCTGCGTCCGGCAGCCGAGGTGCGCCAGCAATGGGAAACGTTGCGCGCGCTCACCACTCGCCCGTTCGCCATCAATCACACGGGGCGCCCGTTCGATCCCGAAGTGTTCGACGAGATACTCGACTTCGGCCCCGCCGTCGTGTCGTTTCACCTGGGCGATCCTGGCGGCCTGGTTGAGCGCGCGCACGCCGCAGGAGCGTTGTGGATGCAACAGGTGATGACCGCCGAACAAGCCTGCCGCGCCGTCGATCTCGGTACCGACGTGATCATCGCCCAGGGCACCGAAGCCGGCGGTCACAGCGGTGGGGTGAGCACCATGGTGCTCGTTGCGCAGGTCGTCGACATCGCTGGGACCATCCCGGTCGTGGCCGCCGGCGGCATCGCCGACGGACGGGGTCTGGCCGCCGCGCTGGCGATGGGCGCTCAAGGGGTGAGCATGGGCACGCGCTTTCTGGCCTCCACCGAGTTCGCGGGCAGCGATGACTGGAAGAAGATGATCGTCGATGCCCGCGCCGAGGACACGATGCAGACCGACGCGCTCGACGCGATCATGCCGCCGTACAACATCGCCACGCCGTGGCACGCCAAGGAGCGGGTGCTAAGGGCGCCGTTCCTGGCGCAGTGGGGCGGCCTCTTCGATGAACTCGCCGACCGCGCCGGGGAACTGGGCCCAGAAATGATCGATGCCATCCTGGCCGGCGACGGCCACCAGCACCTCCCGATGGCAGGCCAATCCGCGGGACTGATCGACGACATCCTGCCCGCAGGCGAGATCGTGTGGCGCACCGTGATACACGCCCAAGACGCCCTTGCGCTGGCGGCCCGCCTGTCAGAGCGCGCCGGCTGACGAAGCCGAACACCCGTTGCAGCCGGTTCATCCTTGACATTTGGCTGCATAGGCCTTGGTCTGTACACCTGCCTCCCCGGCAGTCGACGGAAGTGAGCCAGTGCGCCGTAACCGTGTAGACCTGCTCGTCCTCACCACGACGTTGTTCACACTCGTGGGTTGCTCGGCGTCGACGCCGCCGCCAGTCACGATGACGGTGGCCGCCTCGACTGCGACGACGACGGCGGCCGCTGGGCCGGTCACCGCGACCATGTTGGACGAGCCGACGACGCCCGACGCGACGAGCGCCCCCGCGGGCGCGCAACCGCGGCTGGCAGCAGACCCCGCCAAGCTGGCCGACGACCTCGTCGCCGACGAGCAGACAATTCGCGACCCGTCGACGACGGAGCCGGCGTTGGTGGCGGCGGCGCGCAGGCAGCAGGCGGCCTACCGCATCATCGGGCGCCACCCCGAATGGGACGCGGTCACGCGTCCGCGAATCCCCCCGTGGTTATTGGAGACCTACGACCGCAACGTCGATGCCCGACGGCAGCTCACCGCGATGACCCCACCGAAGGACACCGTTCCTCCGTGGCGCATCGTGCCGCCGGCTCCCGCCGACGAATTACTCGGCTATTACCACGACGCGGAGGCGGCGTCCGGGGTCGGTTGGAACTATCTGGCCGCGATCAACCTGATCGAGACCCGCTTCGGGAGCATCGACGGTCTGAGCACCGCAGGCGCGCAAGGGCCGATGCAATTCCTCCCCGCGACGTTCGCCCCCTACGCCGAAGGCGGCGACATCCACTCGCCCCGCGACAGCATCATGGCAGCGGGCCGCTACCTGGCCGCCAATGGGTTCGCGGGTGATCGCGATCACGCCATCTACCGCTACAACCACGCATCCGAGTACGTGCAGGCGGTCAACGACTTCGCAGCGGTGCTCGCGGCCGACCCCGCGGCGTTCGCCGGCTACTACCGGTGGGACGTCTACTACTACACGACCGCCGGTGACGTGCTGCTCCCGATCGGCTACACGGAAACGTCACGAATCCCCGTGGGCGACTACCTGGCGAGCCACCCGCAGTAACTCACGGAGCGGCGGGGGGCCCAGTTATCGTCTTGTTGGCCACGTTGGCTGTGAATCCGCCTCGTGATCCACGCATCATCGGGGCACTGGCGGGGTATGCATCACACTGTGAGTTTCGTCCCGAGATGCCGTCCACGCTGGCAGTTCAGCCCGACCGGGTGCCACCATGGACGCATGGGTGCAAGAAAACTTGGGGGGCGGTGAGGTGCACCCCATATTCGTCTCAATCCGCACCTGGCTACGCCGCGCCACGAGTGCCAACCCGATCATTCGCCGCAGCGACCGCATCGAGGCCCTGGCCTATGCCCTGGCGCTATTGGTCGTCACGTTGACGGTTCCGTTGTGTGTCGACGTGGGCAAGGCGGTCAGCCAAGTTCGTGAACGCACCGTGATCACGCAGGACGGCTCGCAGCACTCGGTCCAAGCCGTCGCCGTGACAGACAGCGTCATCGAACCGGGCGCGCAGAGCGTACGAGTTCGGTGGGTGGCCGACACGAAGCCGCACCTCGATTCAGTGCCAGTGGATCATCCGGTCAAAGCCGGTGAGCCGCTGAAGGTTTGGGCCGATGCGCACGGCAAGCTCACGCTGCCGCCGGTAGAGCAATCGGGCGGTCCGGCCGAGGCCGTGGTGACCGGAATTGGTCTGTGGTTGTTCATTGCCGCCGCGGCGGTAGCCCTGTCCGCAGCCGCGCACGTCACCCTGGATCGACATCGACGCCGCGGCTGGGATCACGCGTTGGAGGTCCTGATCCGCAACGACGGCGGCCGAGCCAACCGGACGACCTGAATCAATCCCAGTCAGCGGTCGCCGTGCGTCGTCACGCGACTCGCGCCTGGGCGGCTCCACTGCGGCACGGGGCGGCTGGTCGGGCCCCAGGCGTCGTTCCCGTCCGGATCCAAGCTCCAGGACCAACACGACCCTCGCCCTTCGGGCCAGCCTTCGGGGTTGTCCTCCCACGCCTCACCGCGGCCATAGGGCGTCATGTCGAGCAGGCCGATGGACCCATTCACCCGCTCGTTGCCACGGCCCGTCGTGGAGTAGGTGAGGAACACGCGGTCGCCTTCGCGCAGGTACGAGGCGAGGAAACCCATGTCGCCACCGGCAGGCCCGTCCACGCCGCGCACCGAGTACCAGGGCTGGGTGTAGCCCATGAACTCGACGTAGGGCGCGACCTCGTCCCACGCGCCCTCGGTCAGGATGGCGAACGAGACGCCGCGGGCATTGAGGTAGACGGCGTCCTTCAGGTGCCAGGCCGTGGTGGTGCAGCCCGCGCACTGCCCCTGGTGCGGCATGCCGTCGTGCCACATGTGCTTGTAGACGACGAGCTCGTCGCGGCCCTCGAAGAGGTCCAGGAACGGGACCGGGCCGTCGGCGCCGACCACCTCGACCGTCCCATCGAACTCCACCATGGGCAGCCGGCGGCGGGCCGCGGCGATGGCGTCGCCCTCGCGGGTGTGGGCCTTCTCGCGGACCATCAGCTCGTCACGGGCGGCCTGCCAGGTGGCCAGGTCCACGACGGGCGGGCGGCCGGGCAGCGTGGTGGCCGGGTGGTCCGGTGTGGTCGTCATGGGTGTCCTCCGCGGTGTCTGGTCCTACGACGGTCACCGGAACAGACTCGCGACCCCGCCGAAACTCATCGCCGCGCCACCAGTATTTCGAGGCCGCGAGGCGCGCCTACCACGTACTCGAACTGTGCGGGGGCATGCAGTCGTAGACGCGCCACACCACGGACTCGTGGTCGACGGTGCTGAACTCGCCCTCGGCGAGCTTGCGGTCGGCCGCTGCAAGCACTTCGGCCAGCGCGTAGAGCTCGGTGCACCTCTCGGCGGCGATCTTGTCGTCGAGCCCTTCCATCCGCATCACGGACAGTGTCCGAACCCTGGTGCGGGTGGCGCTCGTCCTCGCCATCAGCACCGCACCGGCACCGAGGCTCACGCCGGTGGAGATCGCCAGCGCGGAACCCGATCCGATGGCCGGGATCAGGAGCATCTCCAGAACCAGCCACGTGATGGTTGCCCAGATCGGCCACGACCGCCACAGGCGCAGCAGCATGCGTTCGTCCTGTGAGAGGCAAGGGGGAAAGACCACCAGGCGATGACGGGTGACGCCATAGCGGCTGGGTGAGACGTCCAGTGAACCCCAGGTGCGCCTACCGTCGAGGAGTCGCAGCCAACGCGAACGGTGCGACGAAATAAGAGCCATCAGTGCGCGATCCCTTTCCCGTGTTGTTCGGTGGTGTGCCCGATGACACCGCTCAGGCATCAACGTGGGGCGGGGCGTGAGGTGAGCCCTCCGCCGCCCAGCGGATGGCAGTGACCGAGGGTTCCAGGCTGAGCCGGCTGACCGCAGCCTCCATTTGCCGGTCGTCGCGGTGATCGCCGACCAGTTCGGCGCGGACCTCGACCTGACCGTCGGTGTCGGTGTTGGTGCTGGCGATCGAGCGGACCCGGAACTCGGTGCGGGTCAAGGCCTGGACCAGGAGGGCGCGGACGTGGGCTTCCTGCTCGTCGCGCGTCACCGCGAAGAACGTGTAGTTGGTGGGATGCTCGTCCCCGGTGTCGGGTCGACGGTCGATGATCCGCCCCACGACGCGCAGCGCCACGTTGACCAGCACCACCCCGACCGTCCCGGCCACCGCGGTCGGGTACATGCCCGCCCCGGCCAGCGCCCCGACCGCGGCCGCGCACCACAGGGTGGCCGCGGTGTTCAGGCCGCGGACGTTGAGCCCGTCACGCAGGATCACCCCCGCCCCCAAGAACCCGATCCCCGACACAATCTGCGCTGCGACCCGGGTCGGGTCGGCGGTGGCGCCGGAAAAGCCGTTCGCGGAGAGCAACACGAACAGGGTGGCTCCCGCGGCGACCAGGGCGTTGGTCCGCAGCCCGGCCATCCGGGCCCGGTACTGCCGTTCGAACCCGATCACGGTGCCCAACCCGATGCCGGTACCCAGACGCAGCAGCATCTCAGTGGTCGTCATCGCTTACCCCCGCCGGGGACGCACGGGGTGCGTCGCGCTACATGCGGTACATCGCAGTACGTGCGGTACATGAGGTGATGTCCTCTCTGGGCCTGCGGGTCGCGACGGTCATCTGACCCGATCAAGGAGGATGGCGACCTTCGTACCGGCCGGTGGTGGGCGTGTCCGCGTGACCACGCCCACCACTAGTAGGTCGGGTCAGCCTGTGCCGGTGGCGGTTTGGACGATCTTGACCACGATCATCACCGCGGCGATGATCAGATACCCGCGCAGGGTGAGCAGCCCCGCCCGGCGAAGCGGCGACATCACCGGCCGATCCAAGGTCGCCAGCGCCGGGGTACGCCAGCTGGCCCGGTCCTGGGCTTTGAGCGTGGCGCGTTCGGCGCGGGTCAAGCCTCCCGCGGCGGCGTCGTCGAGGTCGTCGACCTGGTCGGGGTCCAGACCGCCCAGATCGGCGGCAGCCCGTTCCACCAGTCGGCGGTCGGCGCGGCGCCGCGACCACGCGATCAGGGCGCCGCCAGCCACACCGATGCCGGCGCCAACACCGAATCCGATCTCATAAGTACTCGCAGCCAGATCAGGGAAGAGGGTGGCTGCGGTAAGTGTGAGGGACAACAACACCAAGACCCAGACGATGGTGGCCGCGATGACGTTCTGCCGGGTGCTGTTGACCCAAGGCCCCAACACCGGCCTGTCGTTGCACAACAACACCAGAAACACCGTCGCCGAGGGCAGCAAAACCCCGGCGAGAGCCTGCACGGCCAGGGTCAGCAGGCCCAGGACCACGTCGGGAGCGAACGTCACCGCCGCCGAAACCGCCAGCAGCCCTGCGTATCCCAGGTAGAACAGCGGGGCCTGGTTGACCTTCCAGTGCAGCGAATGACGCCGCTTGAATGTATCCCCCAGGGTGTAGGTAGTGGCCAAGCCGACCGCGTTGGCCCCGACCAGCGACGCGTCGAGCAGTAGGACCGCGAACAACACACCCGCGGTGTAAGAAACGTGATCTGACAGACCCGTTGCGACCGCGCCGGCGTCGGTGAAATTGCCAACGTCGGCGGTGCCTGCGAAGGCGAACGTCGCAGCCCCCATCAACGCGACCGCACCGATCATCACCACGGCGATGCCGATCCGCAGATCCGATCGCGCGTAGCTCATCCAGCGTGGAGTGATGCGCTTGTCGACGACATTGGACTGCTGAAAGAACAACTGCCACGGCGCCACCGTGGTGCCCACGATCGCCACCATCAGCAACAACAGCGTCGAGTTCAACCCGCCCGGGAACCCCGGCACCACACCGCCGACCATCTCCCCGACCGGAGGATGAGCCAACAGCACCAGCGGGACCACCAGGATATTGACCGCGATCAGCGCGAACAGGAAGCGTTCCCACCGGCGAAACGACCCACCGGCGACCACCGCGAACAACACCACCGCCGCGATCGGCACGCCGACCGACTTCGGCACCCCGAAGAACGACAACGCCAACGAGACGCCGATGAACTCGGTCACGATGGTCAACGCGTTGAGCACGAACAGGTCCCCGACACTGAACCAGCCCCAAAACTTTCCGAATCGTTCGAAGATCAGCCGGGCGTGACCGACCCCGGAGACCGCGCCCAGGCGCAGCACCATCTCCTGGTTGACGTAGAGCACCGGGATCAACAGCGCCAGCGTCCACATCAGCGCCATGCCGTAGTTCTGTCCGGCCTGACTGTAGGTGGCGACACCGCCGGCGTCGTTGTCGCCGACCATCACGATCAGCCCCGGACCCATGATGATCAGCAGCAGCCGCAGCCGCCGCCACCAGCTGCGGCGCACGTCGGTGTCGTCGCGGGCGATGGTGCCCAACGCGCCGACGATGTCACCGACGTGCGCTGAGTCCAGCACCGCCGACGACGTCGACGGAGACGAGGTGGTGGCCGCGGCGGGGGCGCCGCTACGGGGTGGGATGCCGGGTGGGCCGGAGGAAAACACGGACATGGACGTACCTTTCGTAAGTGGAGCGCTACCTAAGGGGGTGGGGTCGGGGTTGACGTTGGGCCGGAATCGGTAGGGGCGGCATGGGTATCGAGCTCGGCCATCATTTCGACCAACGCCTGCGGGACGTGGGTGGCGGTGCTCGACACCCCTCGTGGTGCCACGAACTTCTTGGTGTTCCGGCGCGGGGCGCGACGGTCCGGATCATCGACCCAGCCCATGGCCGCGCTCGCTTGGTGGGATCGGATGCCCACCCAGGGACGCCGTGATCAAGGCCGGATGGGGTAGGACGCCCACAGGTACGCCCGTTCCTGCGGAGTCAAATTCCGCCGCGCCCGCAGCCGTCGAAACATACTGCGGACCAATGCAGAACGCCCATTCAAGACATGCGAGGTCGCCGTCACCACGGGCCCGCGACGGCGACACAGAATGATGGCCATGACAAAACTCCTTCATACAAAGGGGTGACACAAAGGGTTTCGTGGCCGAACCGGGTGTTACGCGCGAACCTCATCCGGACAGCGTCGTGACGTGCACCGTCTCAATCGACGGCACACACGAATAGTCAACGACGAGGAGGGCTTTAGGCCTCGTACGACTCAACCCGGCCACGCAGCGGGAACGACTCTGAACCCGTAGACGGCGGTTTATCGCTGGTACTCAACGGTGTTCCTCACCTCCTCGCGGCCAGGACGCTCGCGGGCGTCGTGTCACAGCACACGGGAGAGACGCGCGGACAGCACGCCCGCACGGGCACCCCTCTCGTCAGAGCTTCGGCACTGCACGGCGTGTCCCCGACCGAGATCCTCGACCGCGGAAGCCACTTGGGCTCAACCCTTAATCCGGGAAGAGCTGTCCTGACCGGGGGCGTCTCTCGACGTTCGGGGTCAGTGGCCTATATCCGAGCAGACGCCTCACCTAGCGAGGTGCTTGCGCTACCGATTGTGTACGACAAACCGAGCACCGTCAAGAGTCTATTTGAGTGATTACCTACGCAGATACGCCGATATCTGCCTGGCGCTCGAACTCAACCAGGACGCCGAACACATGGAGCACCGATCGTCCTGCGGCACTGGTGGTGTCGATCTGCATCAACAGATCCGACATACCGGATCGCGGTCGGGTTCCATTGTCCGGATCCTGAAAACTATTCGCTGGCAATACTTCCCGCGTCGTGGCCTTGATCGTGGTCGTGTCCTGAGCTGTGGTCGTGTCCGGCGGTGCCCGGTTTGCGGCGTGGGTCATGCGTGTCCACGGTGAGCCGGGTCAATCGTCTCGGGGTGCAGTGTTCGCAGGTCGTCGCTCTCGCGATGGTGACCCGGGATGTCGGGGCCGGCATGTTCGGCGTTGAATACCGCGTCGGTAACCAGTTGCCGGATGTGGTCGTTGTCCAGGCTGTAGTAGACCGTGGTGCCGTCGCGCCGGGTGCGAACAAGCCGCGCCATCCGCAGCTTCGCCAGATGCTGCGACACCGACGTCGCCGGCTTCCCGATATGCGTCGCGAGGTCTTTGACCGACATCTCCTTCTCCACCAACGCCCACAACACCTGAACGCGGGTGACATCGCCAACATCCGAAACACCTCAACCACCAGATCCACCTGATCGTCCTGCAGTCGACGACGGCTTGCGCCCCGTAACTGCATTCATGCGTAGACAATTTCGGGTTTGTCGCACGGAGATACACTGCGCGCCGATCGCGGTGATCTCGGCGTGGCTCGGGCACGCGTCGAAGGTCTTCGCTACGAACGGCTCGAGACACTAGCCAAGATGCGCAAGGACGACCGCTGCGCAGAGTCGTGCAGATCGCCGTCGCCAGAATGGTGCCGTGCCAAGCCGCCGGACGGTTGGCCCGCTGTCGACCTAACCCATCTGGCGGCGCGTGGTTCCCGACGGCGGAAAATGCCGACTTTTTCCTCGATAATTGCACGTCAAGCCGGGTATTCATCCACCGCCCGAGCAATCGTGTGGCGTTGCCGCGGGATGCCGACTGCTGCACTTCGTTCCTACGACACTTGACGCCGAGGGCCGCGGCCGCCACAATCAAATTGGCTCGTGTCGACAATACACAATCTTTGAATCGTCCCTTCGGTCGTACCCGACATCCGAGACATCCATCCGTTCGGCGCAGCCCGTACGTCGCCACGGAGTCCTTCAAGAGAGGTGCTCATGACAGCAGAAACTTCCGGCGACACGAACGCCACAGTCGACGTCCTCGTGATCGGAGCCGGACCTTCCGGCGCAGTCGTCACGCACACCGCGGCCGCCGCCGGCCTCAGCGTGATGGTGTTGGAACAAGGCGACTGGGTCAATCCAAGCGATTTCCCCGCAAACCACCCCGAGTGGGAGCTGCTCATCCAGCACGACTGGTCGCATGATCCCAACGTTCGTCACCTCCCGTCGGACTATCCGGTAGACGTTTCAGAGTCCGACATGTGGCCGGTGATGTTCAACGCAGTCGGTGGAAGCTCGATCTTCTTCGGTGCGGAATGGCCGCGCCTGGTTCCGTCGGACTTCCGGGTGAAGACACTCGACGGCGTCGGCGACGACTGGCCGATCTCCTACGATGATCTCAGCCCTTACTACGACGAGGTCGACGCGTTCATCGGTGTATCGGGTGTCGATGGCGACACCGCGTATCCCGAGGGGTTGACGTATCCGCTTCCTCCGAACCCGCTTGGCAAGGCCGGCATTAAGGCCGCCGAAGCCGCCAACAAGCTTGGGTGGCACTGGTGGCCCGGCACGAACGCCATCGCCAGCCAGAAGTTCAAAACCTTAGAGCAGTGCGGCCGTTGGGGAACTTGTGAGTGGGGCTGTCCACAGGGCGCGAAAGCGTCGTTCGATCTGATCTACATGCCACAGGCCCAGAAGCTTGGCGCCACAGTCGTTACCGGCGCCCGGGTCCGCAAGGTCGTGACCGACGAAGACACCGGACTGGCCACCGGCGCAGAGTACATCGACCGCGACGGCGTCGTGCGTTTCCAGGCTGCTCGAACAGTCGCGTTGTGCGCCAACGGTATTGGAACTCCGCGGCTTCTGCTGATGTCGGCCAGCGACCAGCACCCCGATGGGCTGGCCAATTCCTCGGACATGGTGGGTCGCAATTTGATGCTGCACCCCAATTGCACCGCGCTGGGCTTCTACGAGGATGAGCTGGAGAGCTGGCGAGGGCCGGCGGGCCAACTGATCCACTCGCTTCAGTTCTACGAGACGGACAAATCGCGTGGATTCGTCCGAGGAAGCAAGATGCACATCCTGCCGACACCGGGACCGCTGAACGCGATCGAGGCGCACCGCCAGCTCGATTTCGAGCAACTGTGGGGTCCAGCAGTGCACGACGTCGCGCGCCTAGCCCAGAACGGGATCCTGTGGGCGGCCAACACGGAGGACCTCCCCGAGCCGCACAACCGCGTCACCCTGTCATGGGATCTGGTCGACTCCGACGGACTGCCCTCTCCGAAGGTCAACTACCGCATCAGTGAGAACACTCGGAAGATCTTGAAGTTCACCGTCGAGCGCTTGGTCGAGCTGCATGAAGCCGCCGGCGCGGTACGGATCATCCCCCAGGAGATCTGGGTCGATCAGCCGGGTCACCTTCTCGGCACCGCACGCATGGGTGACGACCCCAATACCTCGGTGGTCGACTCCTATGGCAAGACCCATGACGTCGAAAACCTCTACATCGCCGACGGCAGCATCTTCGTCACCTCGGGGTCAGCGAATCCCACCAGCACGATCAGCGCGCTGGCGCTGCGCGTCGGAAGGAAACTCGTTGAACAGACCACCGCACGAAAGGACCACGCATGACCTACACCGGACATTCCACAACTGCCCAGCAGCGGCTGTCGGTTCCGCCCCGCACCACCCGCCCGCCGCGCGCCCTCACCGAGGCCGAATTAGTCGCAGTGCTCCGCGTGGCCGACTGTTTGATCCCCGCCTCGGGGCCCAACCCGAAAGCCAGTGACGCCGAGCAATACACGTCATATCTACAAATGGCTCTTGCTGCACGCGCCGACGTATTCGACGCCGTCGTGGGCGGGGCCGCCACGCTCGCCGAAGTTCCCGATGACGACTTGTGGGAGGCGCTCAAGACGATGTCGGCGGAGGACAAGTTCACCTTCGATCCGCTGTCCTCGGTAGTGGCCGGCGCCTACTTCATGACCCCGCAAGTCATGAATCTGATCGGCTATCCCGGCCAGCACCGTGATCCCGCACCCCTCGAATTGGCCGCCGACGAGATCGGCAGCGGAATCCTCGATCCGGTGTTGGAACGCGGCTCCATCTATGTCTCGGTTTCATGATCGTTTCCCTTGCGGGCAGCGACTGGAACAGAATTCGCGCCGTCGAGGATCCTCGCCCGACGCGTCATTCTGACCGAGCCGCGTCGATGCGCTAAACCGCGATCGGCTAGCGCTGATGCGGCGCAGCGCCGTAGCACGCCACCGTGGTTCCTCCGTCAAGCGCGAGCGCGGTACCCGTCGCAGTGGCGGCGTGCAGCAGCCACACCGCAGCGTCGGCGACCTGAGCGGCGCTGGCGATGGCGCGCAACGGCACTCGGCTGACTTCAGCGCCGTAGGCCTGATCGGGATCGGCCGACAAGGCAAACTCGTTGCGCAGCATCGGGGTGTCGACCGGCCCCGGGCACAGCGCATTGACGCGTACCCCCGGGGCCAGTTCGGCCGCCAATGCCCTGGTAAGTCCCACGACACCGGCTTTACTCGCACAGTAGGCCGAGTAGTGCGGCATCCCGATGGACGCGGCTTCGGAGCCGAGGTTGACGATGCTGCCCACTTCCCCGCCCGCACCCATGCGTGCCGCCACGGCCTGGCACATGAGGAAGGTGCCGGTCAGATTGACGGTCACGGTCGTGTGCCAGCTGTCCCTGGTGATCTCCGATAACGCTCCCGGGACACAGACGCCTGCGGCGTTGATCAACCCGAATGGCGTTCCCAGTTCGTCGACGACGGTCCCGACTGCGTCGGCGACCTGCTCGGGCGAGGTCACGTCGCATGGCCTCACCAAGAATCTGGCGCCGTCGGGAAGGGCGGCCGCCACCGTGTTCAGCGCTACCTCGTCGCGAGCCAGCAGCGCGACCGCGTGTCCACGCTTGGCTAGCAGGTGCGCGGTGGCGGCGCCGATGCCAGACGACGCTCCAGTGATGATCGTGACTGATAATACCATGGCAGGCAACGGCTTTCACTCGATCGGTTCGCGGGCGTGTTCGCCCTCGAATTGGCGTCGCTGCGCACGTCGACGCTGGCGGGCGTCTTCGTAACGACGCACGGCAAGCGCGTCGCGCGGCTGCAACGGTGGCACCTGCACGGGATTGCCATCGCTGTCCACCGAGATCATGGTGAAGTAGCAGCTGTTGGTGTGCCTGGTGACGCCGGTGCGGGGTTCGACTGTGTCGACCCTGATCCCGACCTCCATCGACGTGCGCCCGGTGTAGTTGATGGCGGCCGAGAACGTGACCAATTCGCCAACGTGGATGGCCTCGCGGAAGAGCACCCGGTCCACGGACAGCGTCACCACGTAACTGCGAGCGTAGGTGCTCGCGCACGCATAGGCGACCTGATCGAGGATCTTCAGGATCGCGCCGCCGTGCACGTTGCCCGAGAAGTTCGCCATGTCCGGAGACATCAAGACCGTCATGGTGATTGCGTGTTCAGGTGTTGGAGGCCCGGCGACCATCGCTGCCCGCACAGGATGCTCGCGCTCGATGGTCATCGATCAGCTCGGCAGCATCAATACACCGTCAAGCCTCCGCACGATGGCGCCGAAGCCGTCCCGCAGCTCTTTGGGCAGCACGGATTCCGGTGCGTTCTGGTAGGTCACCGGTCGCAGGAAGCGGCGGATGGCGGTGGCACCGACTGAGGTGTGCAACGAATTCGTCGACGGCCAAGGGCCGCCGTGGGTCTGGGCCCATGACACCGCGACTCCGGTGGGGAATCCGTTGTACACGATGCGCCCGGCCGCCGGCAGCGCGATCCCGGTGAGACGGGCGAGCAGCGTGTCCTCATCAGCGCCGTGGTGGATGGTGGCGGTCAACGAATGCGGCAGCACCTCCAGGGTCGACCGGGTCGCCTGCTCGACGTCGGCTACCGGGTAGCGCACGAGAACGGTGACCGGACCGAAGATCTCGGTGACGAGATCTCCGCGCAGATTCGCGATGTCGGTCTCGAAGGCGATGGGCTCGACGGTGAAACCGGCATTGGTGAGGTCTTCGCCAGGGTCCCCGATGGTGGTGAGGTGTCGATGTTCCCGCAGATCACGGGTTTCGCTGCAGTAGTCATCGAAGATGCGCTCGTTGAGCAGCGGCACCGCGGCCACGTCGGCCAGGGCCTTGCGCACCGCGGCGACCAGGACGTCGCCGTCGGCGTTGTCGGGAACGAGAACCAAGCCGGGCTTGGTGCACAGTTGACCGGCACCCAGCGTGAACGATGCGACCAGATCCGCGCCGATCGTCTCGCCGCGTTCCGCAGCAGCCGAAGGCGTCACGATCACTGGGTTGAGGCTGCTCAACTCTCCGTAGAACGGGATCGGGTCCGCACGCCGATTGATGATGTCCAACAAGGCTTTTCCGCCGCCAAGGGAGCCCGTGAAGCCGACGGCCCGGATGGCGGGATGCGCCACGAGGTGAGCGCCGGCCTCGCGCCCGTACACGATCCCGATCCCGCCTTCCGGTGACGGCGTCTGGGCGGCGGCCTCGGCCAATACGTCGAAGGACAATTTCGAGGTGGCGGGATGGGAGTCGTGGGCCTTCACCACCACCGGGCTGCCGGCAGCAAGCGCCGAGGCGGTGTCCCCGCCCAGGACCGAAAACGCGAAGGGAAAGTTGCTGGCGCCGAAGACCGCGACCGGTCCGATCGGCACCAGCAGTCGCCGAAGATCCGGTCGCGGACCCATGGGGGTGGTGCCGGCGCGGTCGATCGTGGCCTCGAGGTAGCTGCCGTCGCGGATCAGGTCGGCGAAGAACCGCAGCTGATAGGCAGCGCGGGTCAGTTCCCCCTCGAGTTTGCCGGTGGCGAAGCCGGTTTCGAGCGCGGCGGTCTCGACGAGTTCGTCGCGGTGTCGCTCCACCGCGTGAGCCATGGCGTCGAGCAGTTCACCGCGTCCGTGGCGACCCATCGCCTCCAGCGCTGCGCTGGCGGACGCGGCGTGCTCGGCGATGGCGTCGACCTCGCGATCGGTGGTCTCTTCGGTGACGGCAGGAAGCGCGGTCGCGGTTCGGGGATCTACGCCAGCGACAAGGGTCATGGTCGTGCCTTCCGATGGGAAACTTGGCGCAGCTGCGGGTTAGGTGAGGTTGATGCCGATCTGCTTGACGCGGGTGAATTCCTCGATGCCGAGTTGGCCGCCCTCTTTGCCGTAGCCGGACGAGTTGAGACCGCCGATCGGCAGGTCGGGCGCAACGACGAGGTGGTTGTTGATCCACACGTTGCCGTAGTTGAGGGCATTGACCACGCGCATGCCGCGTCCGATGTCGCGGGTCCACACCGAGCCGGCTAGACCGAAGGCCACCCCGTTGGCCAGCGCGATCGCCTCGGACTCGTCGGTGAAGGTCTGCGCAGTCATGACCGGACCGAAGATCTCCTGCTGTACGAGGTCGTCATCTTGGCTCAGTCCACTGATGAGCGTGGGCTCCAAGTAGAAGCCCGACCGGTCGGGGCGTTTGCCGCCGTGCAACACCGTCGACGAGGTCGGCCGGTTGGCGATCAACTTCTCGACGCGGTCGAGCTGGTTGGCCGAGATCAGCGGCCCCAGCGTGGTGCCCTCGTCCGTGGGGTCACCCAGCTTGACCTTCTCGAGGTTTTCGACGACGGCTTCCAAGAACCGGTCGGCCACGGATTCGGCGATGATGAGTCGTGTTGCGGCCATGCATTCCTGGCCGGCGTTGTAGAGGGCGGCACCGACGATGCTCTCCGCGGCTGAGTCAACGTCCACGTCGTCGAAGACGATGACGGGTGCGTTACCGCCCAGTTCGAGGATCGCCCGGTTGGGATTCTGAGCCGCCGCAGCGGCGATGTTGCGGCCGGTGGCCGTCGACCCGGTGAAGGACACCAGGTTGACGTCGGGGTGGCCGGCCAACGCCGCACCTACCACGCTGCCGTGTCCGTTGACGATGTTGAGCACCCCGGCCGGCAGGTGCTGCTGAGCTAGCGCGGCGAACGCGACAGTGGACAGCGGCGTGATCTCGGCCGGCTTGATGACCACCGTGTTGCCTGCGGCCAGAGCAGGCATGATCTTCCAGACCGCTTGCCACAGTGGGTAATTCCACGGCGTGATACCGGCGACGACGCCGAGGGGTTCGCGACGCACGAAGGTCGTGGTGCCGGCGACGTACTCACCGGCTGCCTGGCCGCTGAGCACCCGGGCGGCGCCAGCGAAGTGGCGCACCGAATCCGCGATGTCGGGCAGTTCTTCCTCGGTGGCTGCGGTGACTGGCTTGCCAGCGTCCAGTACCTCCAAGCCGATGAATTCACCAAGACGGCTGGCGAATTCAACGGAGATGGCATGGAGTGCCTCGGAGCGCTGACGAGCGGAGAGCGCGGCCCACGCCGGCTGAGCGGCGCGAGCCGCCGCCACCGCGCGATCGACGTCCCCGGCGGTGGAGGACGTGAACGATGTCAGTTCCTCACCGTTGCCCGGGTTGAGGACGGTCAGGGTGTCGGTGCCGGAACCGTCGACCCACTGACCATCGATCAGATTGGCGACGGTGGGCACGGTAGGGGCTGTGAAAGCCATGGTGGTTCCTATTCCTTCTTAGTGTGGCCGATCATTGCGAACGGGCGCAGGGTGGTGTCGCCGCGTGGCCGACGCCACCCCTACCCCGTTCAGTCGTGGATGCCTTCGCGTTCCAGCTTGCCTCGGTGCGCGGAGGGAATGAGTGCGTAGATGCCGAATCCGATCGCGATGGCCACCAGCATGCCGACCCCGACACGCAACCAGTCCGACCAGACCAGGATGACGCACAGCACGACCGACCAGGCGATGGCGATGGCGAAGACGAACGGTGAAGCCGCTTTGAGGTTGAAGGGATGGTCGGGCAGCTTCTTGCGGAGCACCGCAACGAAGCCGACCACCACGACCACGCCGTAGGCGAGTGCCCACGCCAAGGCCGTCATGGCCGAGAGCACGCTCAACAGCGAGGACCAGCAGCACACCGCGATCGAGATGACGGTGACCACGAAGGTGGCATTCATCGGGACACGGTTGCCGTTGAGCTTGTGCAGCCAGTGCGCAGCGGGCATCTGGCGGTCGCGCGCCTGCGACCAGACCACGCGGACCGCAGTCAGCTGCAACATCGCGATGCATGCCATCAAGGCGACGATGGCCACGGCCTCGAAGATGGTCGTCAGCGTGCTGCCCACGGCCGATTCGAGGATCAGTTTGACCGGGGTGTCGCTCTTCATGACCGCGTCGACATCGGGGATGGCGCGAACCAGCAGGTAGAAGAAGATGGTGCCGCCGATCACCGCGGCGGTGTTGGCCAGCACGGTTCCCCAGGCGGCGTTGCGTGCGGCGTTCTTGGTCTCCTCCGCGGCGTTGCCGGTCGCATCGAAGCTGGAGATGGCGTAGGCGGGCAGGATCATGGCGAACAGGAAGCCCATCCAGGCGGGGTTGCCGCCGGCGCCGACGGTGCCCCCGGTGTCGAACAGCACCGAGGACGGCGCGTGCGGGTATTTGGCGACCACCAAGGCAACGATGACCATGACGATGATCGCCGCCTCGGCGACCACGCCGATGTTGTTGAGCAGCGCCGCGGCCTTCACGCCGGCGATGTTGACCAGGGTGACCAGCACGATGATGCCGATCGCGTACAAGGGTGATTTGCGGTGTTGGAGAGATCGTCGATACCGAACCAGCCGGCGATGAACGGCACCATGCTGACCGACAATGCGCTGACGGCCACAGTATGCGCGACGACCAGCCACCAGCCGCCCTGCCAAGCCAGCCACTGTTGCTTCGGAGCCAGCCGGCTGATGATCTGGTAGACCCCGCCGGAGAGCGGGAATGCCGAGACCAGCTGAGCCACGGCCAATCCCACGCCGAAAACCTGCAGCGCGCCGCCGATGATGAACGGCCAGAACGAGGCGGGACCGAAGAAACCGAACCCGACGATGATCGTGGTGAACAGCACCGAGCCCACCGAGATCGAGGTGAACTGCACGCCGAAGGACGAGAACAGGCCGAGCGCTCGGTTGAGCTCCTGCTTGTAGCCGAACTTCTCCAGATATCTCTCGTCGATGGCCTCGACGGCGCTCAAAGATTCGCTGTTGCCCGGGGCGATGGGCGGGGGGTTGTCAATTGTCATGGTCTCTGCGCTTCCGGGTTGGACGGTCGGGACGGTTCGATTCATGCGCGCGGTTCATTGTGTGTTGTCGACAATATGCCAGTGATGTCGAGTCTGCAAGACTTATTTGAGATCTGGAACACACTTGCCTGAGCGGTTGGGGCGCCATCAGAAAGTCATGATGATCAGCCAAGACACGCGGAAACCGTCGGCTACCGAGGCGCGCCTAGGTAGCCGACGTTGAGACTGGTGAAAGCGACTACACCGGAGCGGCGTGGCGTGGCGTGGCGAAAGTGACTACGCGGAGCGGCCAGCACCTGGGTCAAGGTGAGCGTCGTGCAACGGGTCGCCGACCTCGATTCCGGGCGCAAAGTGCACGTGGTGGCCGAAGGCCTCGCGGATCTGGTCGTGGTCTCCGGATTCGATGACGGCAATGAGTTCTTCGTGCACGCCGGCCACGTCTTGAGCGGACTGGAAGGCCTCGTGGTCGACGATGAAGAACAGACGCAGTTTCAGTTCCCAGTCCTGCCACAATGCGAGAAGTGTTGCGTTGCCTGACTTCTCGTAGAAATAGCGGTGGAACGTCAGGTGCTTCTCGATGGCGGACACCAGATCGCGCCCGGACGCGCGGTCAAGCTGCTTCAGTAGTTTGCGTAGCTGCATCCAGTCGGCATCGCCGAGTCGAGGTAGTGCCTGTGTCACCGCATACGGCTCGATGAGTGTGCGAATGGCCGCGATCTCGGCGATCGTCTCCGGAGACACCGACGCGACGTAGGCGCCCTTGAAGGGCACCTTCTCGACCAGGCCTTCCTCCTCGAGACGGCTCAACGCCTCGCGGACCGGAGAGCGGCTGATTCCCATCTCCTCGGCGATGTGCGCCTCGCGCAATTGCGATCCTGCGGGCAGATCGCCCGACAGGATCGCCCGTCGGATCTGGGCAAGAACCGCGGTGGGCGCCTTTTGATGGGCCAGCGGCGTGAAGGTAGCCACGTCATTCCCCTCTGTGGGATCTAGTCGACAATACACCGCGGCCCGCGCCGACCGCGGTTCCGCCCGCCGTGGCATCAGAGGGATCTTGAGGACGTCATCGAGTTCGCCTACGGGCCCAGCCAGGTGTCCGAAAGGGTGAAGCCGGTCGGGAACGGATCGCTCGGATCGACGCCCACCTTGCTGAAGTCGGTGATCCAGGCCTGGCCGGCGATGCTCGGCACGACAGCCGGCACGCCTCCGACCGTGGTCACGCTTTCGATGACGCCATCGAACTGGGTATCCAGGATCGACCGGTGGATGAAGTGCTCGCCGGGTTCGATCTGGCCGCGGGCGTACATGGCTGCCAGTCGCGCCGAAGTTCCCGTGCCGCAGGCGGAACGATCGATGCGCCCAGGCGAAACGATGACCGCGTTACGGGCCGTCAATACACCGTCGATGCGCTGCAAGGGGGTAGTGAACTCGGTTTGGGTGATGCCGGGAAAATCTGGATTCTCCGGGTGTACCGCCGACAAGCTGTTCGGCGGCCGCGGTCTTGATCTGCTGGCCGACGACGCAGAGATCACGGGCTTCCGACGGTTCCAGGGCGAATCCGACGCTGGCAGCGTCGACCAGCACGTAGGCCATACCACCCCACGCGACGTCGACGGTCAGCGTGCCGATGCCGGGAACCTCGATGGGGGCGTCGAGGTGGTAGACGAACGCCGGCTGATTGACGAATCGGACGCTGGTGACCTTGCCGTCGTGGCAGGTGCACTCCAGTTCGATCAAGCCCGGCAGGCGATTCGAGGGTCAACGCGGTGACCGGCTCGGTCATCGGCACCATGCCGGTCTCCAGCAGCACGGTGGCCACGCAGATCGTGTTGCTGCCCGACATCACCGGATACTCGGTGGACTCCATGACGACGTAGCCCATCGCCGCGGCCGGATTGTTCGATGGGAGCACGACGTTGGTGGAGCGCACCACGTTGCCGCGCGGCTCGTGCAGTAGTCGCTGGCGTAGATCGTCGCGATGGTCCTGCAGGTAGTTGCGCTTGTCGAGCATCGTGTCGCCCGGGGACATCGCCGATGCCCCCGACGACGACGTTGCCGATCTCGCCCTCGGCGTGGCAGCCAACGACGTCGACCATATTGTTGAACCGCATCGGATGACTCCGGTCTCTCTAGATTTGTGGTGAACAGTGCGAAACCTGTTGGAGGCCAACGCTGTGCGCTGGCCTCCAACAGGTCTGATGACGATCAGCGATAGCCGTGGGCCAGAGCCTTCTCGGTATCCTTGCGCACCGTAGCGGCGACATCAGCGGACAGCGGCAGCCGAGGCGGACGGCACGCGCCACCGGGGCGGCCTGCGACGTCCATCGACAACTTGATGGCTTGAACGAAGGCGGGCTTGGAGTCCCAACGCAGCAGCGAGTGCAGGTCGCGGTACATCGGCAGGGCCTTGTCCAGATCCTTGGCCGTCGAGAGCTCCCACAGTTGCACCGACGCGGCCGGGAGCGCGTTGGGGTATCCGGCGATCCAACCCTTCGCACCGGCCAGCGCGAGTTCGAGCACCACGTCGTCGGTGCCAACGAGCACGTCGAGTTCGGGGGCCAGCTCCTGGATCTCGTAGATCCTGCGCACGTCGCCACTGAACTCCTTAACGGCGACGATCAGGCCGGCGGAGTGCAGCCGGGCCAACATCGCCGGCGACAGATCGACCTTCGTGTCGAGAGGATTGTTGTACGCCACGATCGGCAAGCCGGCCGAAGCGACCTCCTCGTAATGGGCGAGCACGATGTCGTCGTCGGCACGATAGGCGTTCGGCGGCAGCGATAGCAGCGCGTCCGCGCCGGCATCCTTGGCCTGCCTGGCCCAGAACGTGGCCTCCCGTGAGCCGTAGGCACCGGTACCGGGCACTACGCTGAAACCCTCGGGTGCGGCTTCGACGGCGACCTCGACGACGCTGGCCCGCTCCTCGGCGGAGAGGCACTGGTATTCGCCGAGCGAACCATTGGGAGTGATTCCGTGGCAGCCGTTCTCGGCCAGCCAGCGGACGTGATCAGCGAATGCACCGAGGTCGACCGACAGGTCAGCGTTGAACGGCAGCGCACTCGCCACCACCACGCCGTGCCAAGGCTGCGTGCTCATATTGGGCTCTCCTCTGCTTCAAGTTGGGGAACATCATGAGTGATCATTGTGTGTTGTCGACAATGTACTACAGGACGATCCTCGGGGAAAGGGGGATTACGGCCTGCCGCCCAATCCCGAGGCGGGCGCCCCCTAAGGGGCGAGGTCGCCCTCAACGACACGGTCGCCAGCCGTGATCAGGTATCCGATCGTTTGTGCCGTCGCGATCGTCTACACCTCACACATCGGACCTAGGTCTCAGACCCCAAGCCAGAATGACTGCCCTGATGGATGATTCGGCCACGTTCCCGAAAGCGACCACAACCGGTATCGCACCTTGTGCAAATGTGCCGGAACACCTCTTTGTAAGAGGCAGGGGTGAAATGGTGACTTTGGGAGACTGGCCGACGGCAGATGCCGTCAGGCAAGGGCCGCGGCGGCGTCGCGGACCGACGATCTGGGCTCAGGCGATGCGTTCGATGGTGGCCAGTGCGGTCGCAAGATGTTCGCGCGCGACTTCAGCGTCGTAGTGCGCCTGCATGTTGACGAAGAACATGTCGCTCAGGCCCAAGGCGCGGGACAGTCGCAGGGCGGTGTCGGCCGTGATCGCACGCTTGCCGTGCACGATCTCGTTGATGCGCCGAGGCGACACATCGATCGCCTTGGCAATCCGGTACTGCGAGATCCCCATCGGCTCGAGGAACTCGCTCATGAGGATCTCCCCCGGATGAGTGGGAGCGAAATCGGCCATCGGTCTCTCCTGTCTAGTGGTAGTCGACGAGCTCGACGTTCCCGGCGCCCCCGGCACTCCAGGTGAAGCAGATGCGCCACTGGTCGTTGAAGCGCACGCTGTACTGGCCGACGCGGTCGCCGGTCAGCTTCTCCAGCCGGTTGCCGGGTGGCACTCGGAGGTCGTTGATGTTCTCGGCGGCGTTGATGAGAATGAGCTTGTTGTAGGTGAGTCTGCTGAGTTCGGGGCTGAGCCTCTTTACGAAGCGGCGACGCCAAATCGCCTCTGCATCCTTGCCCCGGAAAGAGCGGATCACTTATCAATAGTGACGCCGCACGTTAATAACGTCAACCGTTACTAACTGACCAACTCATCCAAGATGAGCACAAGCTCGTCATAACAAGGAATTGCAGTGGTGGAACACCACCAGACACGCGTCGGCGGCTGCGTGGCTTTGGAGGGAATGCCTTCCGCCTGGCGCACTCTGGGTGGCTTCCTCGGATGACCGCATCGCCTCACTTGCCCGATACTGCTCGGCTTCTGCTCGGTCGTTGAACTCAAGGAGGTCTCCCGCGATCTCGGCCAATGCTTCTTGACGTCCCCGGGCGTGGCGTAGAAATATTCGCGCCTGAGGTTGATCCTGTTGACGCGCTCAGCTGCAAGCGCGTGGTGTAGCTGTGTTTCGACGCCGAGAGGGTCGTCGGAGAAGAACAGCGCGTGCACGTCGAATCCAAACGGGACTGACGCGTCGCCCAATTCACGAACGCGGTCCATCGGCTCGAGTCATCTGGTCATTCCGATCTTGATGATAAGTAGCTCCCGCGCCAGGCAGGTTCGGCCGGCCTGGTCGCTAACGGCCTGGTCGCCGCCGAGCGGACCCCGAATGTCCCGCTGCCCCACCGCAAAAGAGCGGACTACGACGTCGACTACCAGGTGGCCGCCGCGGATGGCCCAGCGGGGCGTTCACTGATTCTCCACCGCAGACAGGCAGGGATTCACCCCGCCGCCACCGACGTCCGGGCGAGTGTTGTCGTCATGGCTGATGTGTGGGTTGTCCTCGGGATTGTTGGTTTCGTGGCCGCGATGTTGTGGCTGATCCGTGGTCTGGAGCGGATATGAGCGTCACCGACGTAGTCCTGCTTGTCCTGTCGATCGTCATGTTCGCCTATCTGGGCGTGGCGCTGTTCAAGGCGGAGTTGTTCTGATGGCGTTTTTCTGGACCCTCGTCGCGATGGTGGTCGTACTCGCGCTGTGCTGGCGTTTCCTTGGCGCCTACATGGTCGCGGTCTATGAAGGCCGGACCAAGTGGCTGACCTGGGTGGAGCGGCCCATCTACCGGGCGCTGCGGGTCGACCCGCAAGGCGAGCAGACGTGGCCGCGGTATGCGACCTCGGTGATCGTGTTCTCGGGCGTGGCGCTTCTGATCACCTACGGAATCTTCCGGTTGCAGGGGTATCTGCCGTTCAACCCCAATCACTTTCCCGCGGTGCGCGCGGACACGGCGTGGAACACCGCGGTGTCGTTCGTGACGAACACCAACTGGCAGTCCTATTCCGGTGAGACGACGATGTCGTATCTCGTCCCAGATGGGCGGCCTTGCGGTGCAGAACTTCCTGTCCGCTGCGGTGGGCATGGCGGTTGCGGTCGCACTGATCCGCGGGTTCGCGCGCAACGGTTCCAAGACGATCGGCAACTTCTGGGTCGACCTGGTGCGCAGCACCATCTACATCCTGTTGCCGATCGCCTTCATCGCCGCGATCGTCTTCATCTGCCAGGGCGCGGTGCAGACCCTCGGCGGCGCCGTGCACGTCCACAACGCGCTGGACGGCGTCGACCAGATCCTGCAGCGCGGCCCCGATCGCCTCACAAGAGGTGATCAAGCAACTGGGCACCAACGGCGGCGGGTTCTTCAACGCCAACGGCGCCGGACCGTTCGAGAACCCAACGGCCGTCACGAACTTGATGTCCATCCTGCTGATCCTGTGCATCCCGGTCGCGTTCACCTACGTGTTCGGGAAGATGGTGTTCAGCATCCGCCAGGGTGTCGCGATCCTCGCGGTGATGACGGTGCTGTTCGGCGGCTGGCTCACGATGGCCACCGTCGCCGAGCACCAGGGCACCCCGGCGATGGCCGCGGCCGGGATCAGCGACACCGGTGTCGGCAACATGGAGGGCAAGGAATCGCGTTTCGGCGTGCCGTCCTCGGCGCTGTACAACGTCACGTCGACCCAGACCTCCACGGGGTCGGTCGACTCGGCCGCCGACTCCTACACGCCCATGGGCGGTTTCGCGATGCTGACCGGAATGATGCTCGGCGAGGTCAGCCCGGGCGGCGTCGGCACGGGTCTGTACTCGATTCTGCTGTTCGCCGTGATCACGGTGTTCATCGGCGGACTCATGGTGGGCCGGACACCGGAGTACCTGGGCAAGAAGATCGGCGCCAGGGAGGTGAAACTCGCCGCCCTCGGTGTGCTGGTCATGCCGATCACGGTGCTGGTGTTGACCGCGATCGCGGCGGCCATCAGCGCCGGGCGGGTCGGCCCGCTCAACGCGGGCCCACACGGTTTCGCCGAAATCCTGTACGCCTACACCTCGCAAACCAACAACAACGGCTCCGCATTCGGCGGGTTGAGCGCCAACACGCCGTTCTTCAACATCACCGGCACCATCGGGCTGCTGCTCGGCCGGTTCGCGATCATCGTGCCGGTGCTGGCTCTGGCCGGTTCGATGGCGGCCAAAACCGTTGTGCCGTCCGGATTGGGCACATTCCGCACCGACCAGCCGATGTTCGTCGGCTTGTTGACCGGGGTGGTCGTGATCGTCGGCGCGTTGACGTTCTTCCCCGCAGTTGCGCTCGGCCCGATCGTCGAGCAGCTCAGTCAGGGGACGTTCTTCTAATGGCGTTGCCCGAGTCCCGTTGTCACCAAAGCATGGAAGGGAAAGCGTGATGTCCGAGGGTCAAGTCGCGATTGCCTACAGCGCCGAGCCGCAGCCCGGCGGGGCAGGCCCGCGCGGGGTGGTGAGCAGGCGCAGCCTGTTCGATCCGCAGATCATGCGCCAGGCCGCGATCGACGCGGTGCGAAAGCTCGATCCACGCGTACAGATCAAGAACCCCGTCATGTTCGTCGTGCTGGTCGGCACGGTCGTCACCTTGATCGACTCGATCGCCAACCCGAGCGTCTTCGCATGGTCGGTCACGGTGTGGCTGGCGCTGACGGTGCTGTTCGCGAACTTCGCCGAAGCGATGGCCGAAGGCCGCGGCAAGGCTCAGGCCGACGCGCTGCGCAAGACGCGCACGACCACCGACGCCCGGCGCCTCCTGCCGGGCGGCGGCGAGGAACGGGTCGCCGCAGCCGAATTGAACACCGAGGACATCGTGGTCTGCGAGGCCGGTGACGTCATTCCGTCCGACGGCGAGATCGTCGCCGGGGCGGCATCGGTGGACGAATCGGCGATCACCGGTGAATCGGCCCCGGTGATCCGGGAGTCCGGTGGCGACCGTTCCGCGGTCACCGGCGGCACCCAGGTGCTGTCCGACCGCATCGTGGTGCGGATCACGGCCGAGCCGGGTCAGACGTTCCTGGATCGGATGATCAACCTCGTCGAGGGAGCCAAGCGGCAGAAGACCCCCAATGAGGTTGCGCTCACCATTCTGCTTGCCGCACTGACGATCATCTTCATCCCCGTCGTCGTGGTGCTGCAGCCCTTCGGCAGTTTCTCGGGCACGCGGCTGTCGGTGGTGGTGCTCGTCGCACTGCTGGTGTGCCTGATCCCCACCACGATCGGTGCCCTGCTGTCCGCGATCGGCATCGCCGGAATGGACCGGCTGGTCCAACGGAACGTGCTCGCGATGAGTGGCCGAGCGGTCGAGGCCGCCGGCGACGTGCAGACCCTGCTGCTGGACAAGACCGGCACGATCACCCTCGGCAACCGGATGGCCGCCGCGTTCCACCCGGTCGGCCCCTTCTCCGAAGCCGACCTGGCCGACGCCGCCCAGCTCGCGTCGCTGGCCGACGAGACGCCCGAGGGCCGGTCGATCGTGGTGCTGGCCAAGGAGCGATGCGGCCTACGCGAACGCGACCTCGGCCCGAACTACACCCTCGTCCCGTTCACGGCCACCACCCGGATGTCCGGACTGGACATGGAGGGACGCCAGATCCGCAAGGGCGCCGCCGAGGCGGTGAAACGGTGGGTCGTCGAACAGGGCGGCACACTGCCCTCCGGTCTCGACGCCATCGTCGAACGGGTCGCCAAGGCCGGGGCGACACCGCTGGTGGTCGCCGAGGGCCGACGGGTGTTCGGCGTCATCGAACTCAAGGACGTCGTCAAACAGGGCATCGCCGAACGGTTCGCCCAACTGCGCGCCATCGGGATCCGCACGGTGATGATCACCGGCGACAACCCGCTCACCGCCGCCGCCATCGCTCAGGAGGCCGGCGTGGACGACTACCTCGCCGAAGCCACCCCGGACGCGAAGATGCAGCTGATCCGCGACGAACAGCAGGGCGGCAAGCTGGTCGCGATGACCGGCGACGGCACCAACGACGCCCCCGCACTGGCCCAGGCCGATGTCGGGGTCGCGATGAACACCGGCACCACCGCTGCCAAAGAGGCGGGCAACATGGTCGATCTCGACTCCAACCCGACCAAGCTCATCGACGTCGTCGAGATCGGCAAGCAGTTGCTGATCACCCGCGGCGCGCTGACCACGTTCTCGATCGCCAACGACGTCGCCAAGTACTTCGCCATCATCCCCGCGCTGTTCCTCGGCACCTATCCGCAGCTGCAGAGCCTGAACGTCATGGGCCTGCACAGTCCGCAGACGGCGATCCTGTCGGCGGTGATCTTCAACGCGCTGGTCATCATCGCGCTCATCCCGCTGGCCCTGCGCGGCGTCCGATTCCGGGCGTCGAGCGCGACCGCGATCCTGCGCCGCAACGTGCTCGTCTACGGCGTCGGCGGCCTGATCGTGCCGTTCGTCGGGATCAAGGTCATCGACGTCATCCTGACCGTCCTGAACGCGTACTGATCGTCCAACCCATCGTTAGGAGCTCTCCCGTGTTGCTGCTGAATCTGCGACGTTCGGTGATCGTCTCGGCCGTCTTCTTCGTCCTGCTCGGTCTGGCATATCCGTTGGCGGAGACCGGAATCGGCCAAGCCTTGTTCAACCATCAGGCCAATGGCTCGCTCGACGCCAACGGCTCCGCCCTGATCGGCCAGCACTGGGACGGCCCGCAGTGGTTCCAGGGCAGGCCCGACGGTTTCGACCCCGCCGCGACCGGCGGCTCGAACCTCGGCCCGCGTTCGGCGAAACTGGTCGAGACCTACCAGCAGCGCATCGCCGATCTGCGCAAGCAGGGCATCGAGCCGACACCGGACCTGATCGCCGCGTCCGGCAGCGGCGTCGATCCGCACATCAGCCCGGCCGCCGCCTACGCCCAGGTCGACGCGGTCGCCGCCGCCCGGCACCTCGACCCGGGCCGCGTGCACGACCTGGTCGCCACCCACGTGCAAGGCCCGCAGCTCGGGTTCCTCGGCGCCGCCCACGTCAACGTCGCCGAACTCAACGAAGCACTCTCCGCACTCAAGTGACCGCGCACTCCACCTCGCCGCGATGGGCGCAGCAACGCGTCGGACTCGGTGGCCGAGACCGGACGTTTCCGCATCTATCTCGGCATGGCCCCCGGCGTCGGCAAGACGTACGCGATGCTCGACGAAGGCCACCGCCGCGCCGCCCGCGGCTGCGATGTCGTAATCGGGTTCGTCACGACTCATGCCCGTCCCGCGACGGATCGGCTGCTCGCCGGTCTCGACGTCGTGCCGCCCAAGATCGTTCACTACCGGTCCGCACGCTTCGAGGAGATGGACCTCGACGCGATCTTGGCCCGTCACCCCGATCTGGTCCTCGTCGACGAACTGGCCCACAGCAACGTGCCCGAATCCGGGCGCAACGCCAAGCGCTGGCAGGACGTCCTCGAACTGCTCACGGCGAACATCAGTGTCATCACCACCGTCAACGTGCAGCACATTCAAAGCCTCGCCGACGTCGTCGAACAGATGACCGGGACCCGGGTGCGGGAACGCGTCCCGGATGCGGTGCTGCGCCGCGCCGACCAGGTCGAGGTGATCGACTCGTCGCCAGAGCAGCTCCGCAGGCGCATGCTGCACGGCAACATCTACCCGGCCGAACACGTGCAGCAGGCGCTCACGGGCTTCTTCGAGACCGACAACCTCACCGCACTGCGCGAACTGACCCTGCGCTTCCTGGCCGACGAGACCGACGGCGATCTGCTCGAGCAGCTTCGCCGATCTCAGCCCAACCGGGTATGGCAGACCACCGAACGCGTCTTGGTCGGCGTCACCACCGCACACGGCACCGACGTGGTGCTGCATCGCGCCGCCCGGATCGCCGCCCGGCTCAAGGCCGACCTCCAAGTCGTGCACGCCTCCCCGGCCGACATCCGAGATCGGGCCGATCCCGCGGCCCTCGCCGCGGTGCGCGGAGCTGGCTGAACAGCTGGGCGCGCGATGGACCCAGATCCAGGACGAGGACCCGGTGGCCGCGCTGATGCGCATCGCCACTGAACGGCAGGTGACCCAGATCGTCGTCGGTCCCAGCCGGCGCAGCCGATGGCAGGAGTTTCTCGGCGGCGGCTCGACGGTCCGCCGCCTCATGCGGCTGGCCGGCGCAGCCGGTATCGACGTGCACATCATCGCCCACCCGAGCGACGAGCGGCCCTGGTCGGACGCCGATCACGCGGTCATCGCCATACCGGATCTGCGCGCGTAACGACGGCAAGGGCAGGATCGAAGACGGCGGTCACGGCCGCCAGCTGAAAGGACCACTGCACGAGCGCGACCACCCGCCGCAACGTCATCGGATCGCTGTCGGCGTTGACCTGCATAGCCGCACTGACCGCGGTGATGCTGCCGTTGCGCGCGCACCTCAGCATCGCGACCACTGCGCTGGTGCTGGTGGTGCCCGTCGTCGTCGGAGTCACCAGCGGCGGTTACCTCGCCGGCGTGATCAGCGTGGTGGCCGGCTTCCTGGTCTACGACTACTTCTTCATCCCGCCCTACCTGACCCTGTACGTCGGCGCCAGCGAGACACTGGGTCGCCCTCGGCGTTTACGCCGCGATCATGCTTCCCGTCGCCAGGGTCGTCGCCGGCATGAACCGAGCCCGCTCCGAGGCACGCGAGCGCGGCCTGCAGATCCGGCGGCTCTTCGAGCTGTCCACGCTGCTCGTCGAGGACCGACCACTGCCTGACCTGCTGGCATTGATCGTGACCACCCTCGCCGACGTGCTCGGCGCCCACCAGGTGGCGCTGCTCCTGCCAACCGACGGCCACCTCGACGTCGTCGCCTGCGCCGGAGCTCCCCTGTCAGCTGAGGATCGGCTGCGGTTGCAACCCGCTCCGGGACAGTTGAGCGGCCTCGACACCTTCGCCAGCGGCCAGCGGCAGGAAGCACCGGCGCGGCGATCCGGTGCAGCTCGCGCTGGTGGCGAGCGGCCGACCAGTCGGCATGCTCGTCGATCCGCGGGACTCACGATCAGCGACCAGCAGCGCGAGCCATTGCTGTTGTTCGCCAACCAGATCGCACTGGCCGTCGACCGTGCTCAACTGCGCGAACAGGCGTTGCGCGCCCAGCTCATCGAGGAGGTGGAGCACATCGCCCGCACGCTCGTCGCGGCGGTGTCGCACGACCTGCGTGGCCCGCTGTCCTCGATCAAGGCCTCGTCGTCGATCCTGGCCGACCCGCAGCTCAACGCGCGCGCTCGACCCCGTCGCGCAGCACGAACTCGCCGCTCTCATCGACACGCAGTCCGATCGACTTGCCGCCCTGGTCACCAACGTGCTCGACATGAGCCGAGTGCAGGGCGGCGTGCTGAAGCCACGGACGAGCGTCACCAGCGTGGCCGATCTCGTCGCCACCGTCGTGGCCGACCTGCCCGCCGACTCCCCTGCCCGTCCCACCGATCGTCGAGGTGCCCGCCGACCTGCCACCCGTCGACATCGACACGGTGCTCATCGGCCGGGTGCTGACCAACCTGCTCGAAAACGCGGGCCGCCACGCCCCACCGAACACGCCGATCACCGTCCGCGCCGAGCGCAGCGAGCCCATGTGTGGTCACCGTGGCGGTCATCGATCACGGCCCGGGTATCGCACCTCACCGCAGGGAAGAGGTCTTCGGCCTGTTCGTGCGGCGCGAGGCCGACACCGGCACCGGCCTCGGACTGGCCATCGCCAAGACGTTCCTCGACGCCCACCACCAACGAATCTGGATCGGTGACAGCCCGGGCGGGGGCGCCTGCCTTTGTTTCACCCTGCCGATCGCTGCCACGCTGTCCGAGGAGCACTGACATGGCCACCATCCTGATCATCGACGACGACACCGCCCTGCTGGCCGCATGTCGCGTCGGACTGCAGGCCATGGGCCACCAGGTCCGCACCGCCGGGACCGGCAACAGCGGACTCTCCGACGCCGCCATCCACCCACCCGACGTCATCGTCCTCGACCTCGGACTCCCCGACGTCGACGGCATGCAGGTCTGCAGCCGACTGCGCAGCTGGACCGACACCCCGGTCATCGTGCTGTCCGCCGACGGCTCCGAAGACCGCAAGGTGGAAGCCCTCAACGGTGGCGCAGACGACTACGTGACCAAACCCTTCGGCATGCGCGAACTCGACGCCCGGCTCCGCGTCGCACTGCGCCACCACACCACCGAAGAGACCGAGCACACCACTCGGCTCGACGCCGGCCCGCTCACTCTCGACCTGCTGCACTACGAGGCGATCTACAAGGGTGAACGAATTGACCTCACTCCCAAAGAGTTTGACTTCCTGGCCTTCCTCGCCCGCCACGTCGGCAAGGTCTGCACCCGTCGGATGATCCTGGAGAAGATCTGGGGGCCCGGCTACGTCAACGAACACGACTACCTCAAGGTCTACGCCTACCGCATCCGCAAGAAACTCGGCGACGGACGGGGACAGTTTCTGCAGAACGATCCCTCTGTGGGATACCGGTTGGCCATCGACGAGCAGGCGACCGGCCCCTAGGCCACTTCAAGCCGGCGACATCCCCCGGTCAACACCAAGACGCGCGACCCCGAACGTACTGTTTGGTATCCATGGTCTCCTCGCGGCGCTGACGTGTTCCCTGGCACGCCCGAGGCTTGAGCGATCTGCGAGCGGTATATCCGCGACCGGTGTGGCCCGGCTGATTTCCCTTCGGGCGCCCCGTATTTCGGCCGAGCGCCGTGGAGCGCCCTTCTCATCGCTTGAGCGCGCGCAATGCTTCCATGGCGCAGCCCTTGCGGGGCTCAGGCCTCGTGTCCCGGTGTCAGATCGCGCAGATCGGAGAACGACAACCAGTCCTCGAAACCGTCTGGGGACATGCCGTGCACTGGCTCCAGCAGATGCCCGACGTGATCTCCGACGTCGAACCGGTCGACGATGCGTCCCACGAACCACGCTGGCGCGGCGGTGAGGATGGGCATGCCGGCCGGACCTGGACTCCAGTCGCAGCGGTCGAACTTGTCGACCCGGTCACCGGTCTGTCCGCCGAACAGTTCGGCCAGGGGGCGGTCCCGGCGGGACACGACGTGGACGGCCAGATGCGTTGCGTTCTCGGCGATTCGGTAGGTGTGGTTGCGGCGGGACAGGCCGACGAGGAACCGTGGTGGATGGATGCTGGTCTGACTTGCGAAGCCGACCAGGCACCCCGCCGGCGGGTCGTCGGTGCCGTGGCCGCGGGTGCACACCACGAACATCGGGTAATCCAGGGTGGCCACCAGCCGTTCAAACGCACCGGTTCCGGTTTCGGCGCTCATCGAGGCAGTGGCCCCTACTGTTCGGCCTTCTCGCGGGCCTCGTTCGCCTTGGCCGCGGCCCGCGCGCTCTCGGCTTCGGCTTCCTTCGTGGCGGCGTCGCGTTGCGCGTCGGCCTTGTCTTGCTGGGCCTTGCCTTCGCGCTGCAGGTCGTCGCGGCCGGTGACCGCGCCGACCGCCTCCTTGGCCTTGCCCTTGACACCTTCCACGACGCCGCTGATGCCTTCAGCCGTTCCGCTCTTGTCGTCAGCCATCACAGATCCCTTCGCTGGTTGATTCCCACCGTCGGTGCGCTGCTCGCTGAACGCTCCACGTGTGACGGGGCGTCGGCCCCGGTGGTTGCAACACCAACCTTCCCCCGTTGCGGTGCGGCCAAACCCGAGCGGCGATACCAACGACCGTCGCCAGCGGTGGCTGCTCTGCGTGGTGGGCAGAGCGGAGATCGTTTCGGGCCGCCGGCGGACGTCAGGTCATCGGTACCGGTGGCGTCCAGTCCTGCATCCGGCTCGGCACGATTCGCGAGTCTTGGTGTCGTGGTGAACCGGGTCAGTCGGGCGAGGAGTCCGCCATATCGGACGGGGCGTCCTGTTGCAGCTTGGCGTTGTCAGCCTGGAGTTCGGTGTTCTGGGTCTCCAGTTCGAGGATGCGGGCTATTCCGGCGAGGTTGATCCCGGATTCAGCCAGTTCGGTGATTCGCCGAATCCGGGTGAGATTGTCGTCACTGTAGCGACGGGTGCCGCCAAGCGTCCGTGCCGGCGTCAGCAGGCCGCGCTGTTCGTAGAGGCGAAGCGTCTGCTGGCTGACGTCGGTCAACTCGGAGGCAACCGAGATGCCGTACAACCCACGTTGGGACCGTTGCATGGAGTCGTCGCTCAAGGAACCTCAATTCGTCAGATTTCGGCTATTGCGTCCACGTACCGCCGATGCTATACAAAATCTGCTCTTTTCAGAAGAGGTTTGCTTCCCCAGGCCCCGGAGGTAAATGACTGTGACGAACTCAGAAGATATCCATGCTGGGCGCCGCGCAGGTCACGTGCGCCCATCGGGCACCGTCGAGCGGGCGGCCGCCCTCCGCGCACCCGCACACCGGGGGTCTGCGGCGTCCGCCGAACGAACCCTCGCCGGTGGGTTGCCGCAGAAGGTCGGCTGGTTCCGATTTCACTTCGCCGATCAACGTTGGGAGTGGTCACCCGAGGTCGAACGGATGCACGGCTATCGCCCTGGCGAAGCCGCTCCGACCACCGAGTTGGTGCTATCCCATAAGCATCCCGACGACCAGGGTCAGGTGGCTGCGACATTGCGGGAGGTCGTGCGAACCGGGAAACCTTTCAGCGCGCGGCACCGCATCATCGACGTTCAGGGCCGGGTGCACGAGGTGCTCGTCGTGGCCGACCGCCTGCTGAACAACACCGGCGGAGTGATCGGCACGCACGGCTATTACGTTGACGTGACCCCGTCCACGGACGGGGAATACCAACGGTCGGTGAGTCAGGCAGTGGCCCAGATCATGGAGACGCGCAGCGACATCGAGCAGGCCAAGGGAATGCTGATGCTGGTCTATCGCATCGATGAGGCGGCGGCGTTCAATCTGCTGAAGTGGCGCTCGCAGGAATGCAACGTGAAGCTGCACGCCATCGCCGAGCAGATCGTCACCGACTTCTTGGGCTTGGCCTATACGGACGTCTTGCCTCCCCGATCAAGCTATGACCGGCTACTACTGACCGCCCACGAGCGCGTCGACCTCGATCGACAATCGAGATGTCGAGCATAGCTGGACCCCAGCTATTCGCGAGACGTGCCGAGAATCCTTGCACCCAAAGGGATTTACCTCCTCGCACCGGCGACCACCCGCCCCTGATCCAGCCATCGGGCTCAGCGGTGGTGCCAGCAACTCAATGCTGTTCGAACACATCAGGCCCCCTCGAAAGGGGGCCTGACCTTGGTGGCAGGTACAGGATTCGAACCTGTGTAGGCGTAAGCCGACGGATTTACAGTCCGCTCCCATTGGCCGCTCGGGCAACCTGCCGGGGTGCGACCTCCCCCGGGCGGTACCCGCGTTTGGTGCGAATAGCAGGGTACAAGAGGATGGTCCCAAGACGAAAACGCACTAGACCCGAGGAGGGACGGATTCAATGGCGGATTCATCGTTCGACGTCGTCAGCAAGGTCGACCGTCAGGAGGTCGACAACGCCCTGAACCAGGCCGCCAAGGAGCTGGCCACCCGCTTCGACTTCCGCGGCACCGACACCACCATCGCCTGGCAGGGCGAGGAGGGCATCGTGCTCGTCTCCTCCACCGAGGAGCGCGTCAAGGCCGCCGTCGACGTGTTCAAGGAGAAACTGATCCGCCGCGACATCTCCATGAAGGCGTTCGACGCCGGCGAAGCCCAGCCGTCGGGCAAGACCTACAAGGTGATCGGCAGCATCAAGCAGGGCATCAGCAGCGAGGACGCCAAGAAGGTCACCAAGATCATCCGCGACGAGGGCCCCAAGGGCGTCAAGGCACAGATCCAGGGCGACGAGATCCGGGTCAGCTCCAAGAAGCGCGACGACCTGCAAACCGTCATCGCGCTGCTCAAGCAGGCCGACCTCGACGTCGCGCTGCAGTTCGTCAACTACCGCTAAGGGCCATACGCAGGGTCTGAAACGCGGTATCACCGGTGATACTGCTGTTCAGACCTGGTGCATGCCGCCCGGCCGGACCGCGTTCGCGAACTCGCCTCCAGCGCCAGCTCCCAGCAATACCCTGATCGCCATGGCATCTGCGCAACGCGAACCCAACATCGTCGTCCTCGGGGGAGGCTCCTGGGGCACCACCGTGGCGTCCATCTGCGCGCAGGCGCGGGCCGACGCTGCAGTGGGTGCGCTCCGAGGAGACCGCGGCAGACATCAACGACCACCACCGCAACAGCCGCTACCTCGGCGACGAGGTCGAGCTGTCGCCGACGTTGCAGGCCACCACTGACTTCGCCGAAGCCGCCGACGCCGCCGACGTCGTCGTCATGGGCGTGCCGTCGCACGGCTTCCGCGGCGTGCTGGAACGAGCTCGCGCAAGGAGCTACGGCCGTGGGTGCCGGTGGTGTCGCTGGTGAAGGGCCTCGAACAGGGCACCAACAAGCGGATGAGCCAGATCGTCGACGAGGTGCTGCCCGGGCATCCGGCGGGCATCCTGGCCGGGCCGAACATCGCCCGCGAGGTCGCCGAGGGCTATGCCGCGGCCGCCGTGCTCGCGATGCCGGACCAGCTACTGGCCGCGAACCTCGGTAAGCTGTTCCGCACCAAGCGATTCCGCACCTACACCACCGACGACGTGGTCGGTGTCGAGATGGCCGGCGCGCTGAAGAACGTCTACGCGATCGCCGTCGGCATGGGCTACTCGCTGGGCATCGGCGAGAACACCAGGGCCATGGTGATGGCCCGCGCGGTGCGCGAGATGTCCAAGCTCGGCGAGGCGATGGGCGGGCACCGCGATACGTTCGCCGGGCTGGCAGGCATGGGCGACCTCATCGTCACCTGCACCAGCCAGCGCAGCCGCAACCGCCACGTCGGCGAGCAGCTCGGCGCGGGCAAGACCGATCGACGAGATCATCGCGTCGATGAACCAGGTCGCCGAGGGCGTCAAGGCCGCCAGCGTGATCATGGAGTTCGCCAACGAGTACGGCCTGAACATGCCCATCGCCCGCGAGGTCGACGGCGTGATCAACCACGGCAGCACCGTCGAGGACGCCTACCGCGGCCTGGCCGCGGAGAAGCCCGGCCACGAGGTGCACGGCTCAGGGTTCTAGGTTGCCAGCGGAACTCACGCGTTCCGTCGTCGGTTAACAAAGCGTTCCGTCGTCGGTTAACTCGACGCGGTCGATCTCACCCTGCAATCATCTAAACCATGGACGGAGGTGGAGTTGGCCGAGTGGCCGAACAAAGTGCCGTCACGGACTTCCTGACGACCGCCGAAGTCGGGTCCAGCCAGCCTGATCATCGAGGGCGAGGCAGGCATCGGCAAGACCAACGCTGTGGTTGGACGTCGTCGAGCAGGCACGCGAGCGCGGGTTCCGGGTGCTCTCCGCGCAGGTCGGTGAGGCCGAGACGGTACTGGCCTACGCCGCCGTCGGAGACTTGCTCGGCGACGTCGAACTCGACCACGGTCGACGAGTTGCCAGACCTGCAACGCCTGGCCGTCGACCGGGTGCTGCTGCGGGCCGCTGCCGACGGTCACGTCACCGATCAGCGGGTGGTGGCGGCGGCGTTGGTCTCCATCGGTCGACGTCCTGGCCGCTGACACGCCCGTGCTGGTGGCCGTGGACGACGTGCAGTGGCTGGATCCGTCCAGTCGCGCAGTGGTGGCATTTGCGGCGCGGCGGTTCCGCGGCCGGGTGGGCGTGCTGGTCAGCGAACGGTGCGAACCGGACAAGGGAACCGCGCAGTCCTGGCTGCGGATCGGCGAGCCCGACGACTTCACGTCGCATCCGACTCGGCCCGTCGAGCCTCGGCGGTCTGCATTCGATCATCACGGCCAAGCTCGGCAAGCCGCTGTCCCGTCCCGTCTTGGTGCGCATCGCCGAAATCTCCGGCGGCAACCCGTTTTACGCACTGGAACTGGCCCGGGCGATGGACGGGAGGCCGATGCAGCCGGAGCCCGCACTGCCGCGCACGCTGGCCGAGCTCGTGCGACTTCGGATCGGGCGACTCGACGGCGACGTGCGCAACGTGCTGCTCGCCGTCGCGTCCGTCGCCGCCCCGACCGTCGATCTGCTGGCCCGTGTCAACGACACCACCGCGGAACGCATCGTCGACTGCTGGAGGACGTCGAGTCCGACGGCATCGTCGACATCGACGGCAACCGGGTCCGGTTCTCCCATCCGCTGCTGGCCCGCGGCGTGTACACCGACGCGACCCCGGGGAGCCGCCGCGCGATGCACCGGGCGCTCGCCGCGATCGAGGCCGAGCCGGAGCTCAAGGCCCGTCACCTCGCGCTGTCGACGGCCAGCTCGGACGACACCACGCTCGCCGCACTCGACGCCGCCGCCGACGCCGCACGGGGCCGGGCGCACCAGCAGCCGCCGCTGAACTGATCGACCTGGCGATCGGGCTCGGCGGCGACAAGCCGTGGCGCCGCGTCCGCGCCGCGGGAGACCACTTCTAGGCCGGAAACACCGACCACGCCGAAGGTCTGCTGACACCGATCGTCGACGAACTGCGCCCGGGCGTGCTGCGCGGCATCGCGCTGACGTTGCTCGGCGCAATCCGCATCTACGACAACAACTTCGCCAAGGCGATCGATCATCTGGCCCGCGCCGTCGACGACGCCAAGGACCTGCCGCCCATCCTGGTCCAGACGCTGATGAACCTCTCCTTCTCCCAGGCGGTGGGGTCATTCGCCGAAGGCACGCCGCCCGAGGGCATGTTCGACGAATCGATGCGCAACGCCCGCGAGGCGACCGCCGTCGCCGAGACCTCCGGCATCCCCGGACTCGGCGAGCCAGGCCCTGACGCATTGGGTGCACACGCGATTCATCTTCGGCCACGGCGTCGATCGGGCGAGCCTCGACCGCGCTTTCGCGCTCGAGCAGATCGACGACGACGTCCCGATCCCCTTCGACGCCAGCGGCAGTCGAGGCACTCATCCTGGCCTACACGGGTCGGCTCGACGAGGCCCGCACGCGAATGATCGAGGTCCGCGACCGATGCGTCGAACGCGGCGCCGAGTACAACATGATGGTCGTCGCCGAGATACACCGCGCTGATCGAATTGTGGAGCGGCGACCTGACCGCGGCCACGACGCTCGCCGACGAGGCGGTCGAACGCGCCCAGCAACTCGGCAGCGGGAACGTCGACATCATCGGCCTCAGCATCCGCGCCGCGGTGCACGCACACGCCGGCCGCGAGGACCGAGGCGCTGGCCGATGCCGACGCGGCGCTTCGGGCCGCCGAGGCCTGCGATGCCCCCCGAATGACCGAATGGCCCTTGATGGCAAAGGGATTCCTGGAGGTGTCGCTCGGCGAGTACGCGAAGCTTTGACCACGATCGCAGCCGATGTTGTCGCGCTTCGACGTCGTCCCCGGCACGGAGATCATGAGCGGCTGGTACCTGCCGAACGCCGCCGAGGCAATGGTCGCCGTCGAACCGGCTCGACGACGCCGTTCCGCTGATCGAGGCGCTGGAGCGCAACGGCGCCGACCACGACCGCCCGTGGATGCTGGCGGCCGGGGCTCGTTGCCGCGCCATGTGGCTGGCCGCATGCGGTGACGTCACCGCCGCGGTCGACATGGCGAACCGTGCGCTGACCGAGCACGATCGGACGCCAATGCGATTCGAACGCGCCCGCAGCCTTCTCCTGCTCGGCAAACTGCAACGTCGGCGCCGTCTGAAGGACGCCGCCACCAAGACCTTCGCGGAAGCACTCGCCGAGTTCGAGGCGATGGGGGCGCCGTGGTGGGCCGATCAGGTTCGTGCCGAGCTCACCCGTACCAACGTCCGGCACGACCCCGCCGTGCGGCTGACGCCGTCCGAGCAGCAGGTCTCCGAACTCGCCGCCTCCGGCATGAGCAATCGCGACATCGCGGCCGACACTGTTCATCAAGACCAAGACCGTCGAGCACAACCTGACCCGCGTCTACGCCAAGCTGGGCATCCGCTCCCGCGCCGAACTCGGCAGGCGGATGGACCAGCTGCGCGACTCCGACTGACGCGCGGTCGCGATACTCCTGTGATGCCGCCGAAGAAGCTGCTGCCGCCACCGCCCGCGAAGGGGCTGGATCACCGTCGCACCGCGAAGAGTCTTGACGATGTCGTCGAAAACTTCGACCGGATCGTCAAGTGAGCCATCGCTGCCCCGAGCCGGATCGGCTACTTCGCGACGATATACAAACGGTCGACCATCGCCATTCACAAGGCGAGGTTGTCCTTCACGGCCCGCCCCCGATACGGGGTCTCTTCCATGGTGTCGTCCAGGTGTCGGTAGAAACCGGGGAAGAACCGGAAGCCATGCTCACCCGGCAGTGGCGGCTTGCCACCCCTTGCGGTGCCGGGCACCGGGATCGAGCGCGCCTTGCCGCCGAACTCCTCCCGCGCCTCGTAGACGTCGACCTTGAACCCGCCCTTAGCCAGTTCGTGGGCAGCACTGAGGCCGCCGACCTCACCCCCAAGCACCGCAACGGATGCCATGGGCCGATGATATGGCTGCCCTCGACGATACTCGCGACGAACGCGGCGAACTCAGGACTCAGTTGAAGTACGGATCGTGGCCCTGCCCCGTGTTGAGCAACAGCGGATTGTTCGGCTGGAGGACGAAGCTGCCCCCGGGGCTGAGGACGAAGCCGCCACCATCGGCTGAGTTACTGCAGACGGTCGACGTCCCGTCGGTTCCGCACGTCACGCCTTGAAAGCTGATGCGGGATCCGGGAAGCAGCCGGTTGGGCAGGCCGTCGAAGACGAACAGCGGCCGAGCGTCGGTGACGAACCCGGCCGGCCCTGCTTGGCCACCCGTGACCGCGTTGGCCCCGTCCGGCGCGGCGGGGAGCGGGCCACTGCAGCCGTACCGACCCGAACCGCGACTGATTCCGCACTCGATGTCGCCGGGCACCGCGAATCCGTAGAACTGACCGTTCACCATGGCGAAGTCCGACGGTTTCACGGGCGCGAGCGCGAGGACGTTGAACGGCGGCGGGGTCGGGGGCGGCGCTGGGTCGGGATCGGCACCGGCCACGCCTGGCACACCGATCACGGCTGCCCCCGCAGCGACCACCACGCCGATCAGAATTCTGCTCAGCATCCGCCCACCATAGAGGGCGACAACCCCACCCGCAGCACTACCGCTGGGTTTGGGCTGTTCCCCGCACACACCTGACCAGGGGCCCCAGTGACCGAGTATCGAAACCAGGAGAATGGCAAGGGCATTGGCGCCGCTCTCGCGGTCAGCGCACTCAGTTGAAGTACGGGTTGGTGCCCGCGGGCCGGTCCAGTAGGGGGTTGGTCTGATTGAGGACGTAACTACCCCCGGGCTGATGACGAAGCCGCCCTGGTCGAAGTTGTTGACGCAGGTCGTCGTCGTACCGTCCGTCCCGCAGGAGACGTTGCGGAAGCTGATCTTCGTACCGGGTTCCAAGCGCTTGGGCAGCGTGTCGAAGACGTACAGCGGCCGATCGCCGTTGGCGAACCCGGCTGGGCCCGTCTGGCCGCCGGTGACGATGTTCGCCCCGTTGGGCGCAGCCGGGATGGGACCGCTGCAGCCGTAGCCACCGGACCCGCGACTGATCACGCAGGCAATGTCACCCGGCACCGCGAACGCGTATATGGCACCGTCCTGCATGGCGAACTCCGACGGTTTGACCGAGGCGAGCGCGTTGACGTTGAAATGGGGCGGCGGGCGGCGGCGGCGGCGCCGGTTCTGGATCGGCGCCGGCCAAGGCCGGCACACCGATCACAGCTGCCCCCGCAGCGACGACCACGCCGATCAGAATTCTGCTCAGCATCCGCTCACCATAGAGGGTGCCAACCCCGCACGCAGCCCCACTGGCGGATTTTGGCTTCGTCCCGCAAACACCCGACCAAAGGGGCCACGTGAAGATCGGGGGACACGGGCTCTCCCGGCGGCCTAGTCACATCCGCCACACCAGCCTCTGCGCGGGGCGGCATGCGATGTGCCCACCTCTGAGCGACAACACGCCAAGGCAACGAATTGTCGCTCAAAGGTGGGCAATTCGACTATCACCTTGGTCCGGTGATTGCCGAGTCCCCAGTGACTGCTGTGACTCAGTAGTGACCCGGACCGCGGCCGGCCATCTGCTCGAGCCGCGCGATGCGGTCAGCCATCGGCGGGTGCGTCGAGAACAGCTTGCCGATCTTCTCGCCGGACCGGAACGGGTTGGCGATCATCAGGTGTGCCTGGTCGGCCAGCTGAGGCTCCGGCGGCAACGGCGCTTGCTCGACACCGACGCTGATCTTGCGCAGCGCGCTGGCCAGCGCCAACGGGTCACCCGTCAGCTCGGCGCCGGACTGGTCGGCCTGGTACTCCCGCGACCGGGACACCGCCAGCCGGACGACCGTCGCCGCGATCGGGCCGAGCATCGAAACCAGCAGAATGGCAAAGGGATTGGCACCGCCCTCGCGGTTTCCGCCGAACATGCTCGCGAAGAACGCGATGTTGGCCAGCGCCGTGATCACCGACGCCATCGCGCCTGCCACGCAAGAGATGAGGATGTCGCGGTTGTAGACGTGCGACAGCTCGTGCCCGAGCACGGCGCGCAGTTCACGCTCGTCGAGAATCCGCAGGATCCCCGTGGTGCAGCACACCGCCGCGTTGCGGGGATTGCGTCCCGTCGCGAACGCGTTGGGCGCCGCGGTGTCACTGATGTAGAGCCGCGGCATCGGCTGGTGTGCGGTGTTGGCCAGCTCGCGGACGATCCGGTACATCGCAGGCGCCTGCAACTCGTTGACCGGTTGCGCGTGCATCGCCCGCAGCGCCATCTTGTCGCTGTTGAAGTACACGTATGCGTTCATGCCGACGGCGAACAGCACCGCCAGGAACATGACGCTCCTGCCGAACAGCGAGCCGACGCCGACGATCAGTCCGGAGAACACCACCAGCAACAGAAATGTCTTCAGCCGGTTCGCGTGCGGATGCCACGTCATCGTTTGCTTCTTCCTACGACTTCTTCCCATGACACTGGAAGTCTTCGCTGTTTGAACGCCCGGGACGCCTCTCACGGTTCCATCTCAGCCGTGGCGGTTCACCGTGTAGTCGACCAGATTCGCCAACGCCAACCGACCCGGGAGGTCCGGCAGTTTGGCCAGCTCATCACGTGCATCGGCGGCGTACCGGAAGACGGTCTCCTTGGCCTGGACGATGCCGCGTGACAAACGCAACAGTCGCAGCGCCTCTTCCAGGTCGGCGTCGTTCTCGACCGGACCCGCCAGCAACTCGCGCAGCCGGTCGGCGTCGGGGCCGCTCTTCGCGCAGCGCGTACAGCACCGGCAGCGTGTGCACGCCCTCCCGCAGGTCGGTCCCGGGCAGTTTGCCGGACTCGTCAGGATCGCTGTCGATGTCGATGATGTCGTCGGAGATCTGGAACGCGGTGCCCACGATGCCGCCGAGCCGGCTCAACCGCTCGACCTGTTCGTCGTCGGCCCCGGAGAACGTGGCACCGAACCGGCCCGATGCGGCGATCAGGCAGGCCGTCTTCTCGTAGACCACCTTCAGGTAGTGCTCGACGGAGTCGACGCCCGTCGGCGGCGCCGCGCGTCTCCCGCATCTGGCCCGTGACCAACTGCGCGAACGTGTCGGCGATGACCCGCACCGCCTCCGGACCGAGCCGCGAGACCAGGCGCGACGCCGTCGCGAAGAGGTAGTCCCCTGCGAGGATCGCGATGTTGTTGCCCCACCGGGCGTTGGCGCTGTCGGCACCGCGACGCACCAGCGCCTCGTCCATCACGTCGTCGTGGTACAGCGTCGCCAGGTGCACCAGCTCGATGACCGCCCCGGCGACCGTGACCTGCCAGGCGTCGGGTTCGGGACCCAGCTGCGCCGACAACACCGTGAACAGCGGACGGAATCGTTTGCCACCCGCCTGGAACAGGTGCTGGACGGCCTCGGCCATCAGCTCGTCGGCTTTGCCCAGCTCAGTCGACATCAGCTCTTCGATGCTCGCCACGCCGTCACGGACCCCCGCGGCGAATACGGCATCGCCGAAGTCCACTCCCGCGACCACGGTCGCTGGTGTCTTCATTGCTCCAACATACTGTGAGGCGTGGACCGCAAAACTGACGTGGTGGTGATCGGGGCCGGGCCAGCCGGTTCCGCCGCCGCGGCGTGGGCCGTCCGCAACGGCCGCGACGTGCTGGTGATCGATGCCGCCCAGTTTCCCCGCGACAAGGCCTGCGGCGACGGATTGACCCCCCGCGCCGTGGCCGAACTCGAACTGCTTGGCCTCGGGCCGTGGCTCGACGGCAGGATCCGCCACCACGGGCTGCGGATGTCGGGCTTCGGCGCCGACGTGGAGATCGACTGGCCGGGGCCATCGTTCCCGACGACCAGCAGCGCGGTGCCACGCACCGAACTCGACGACCGCATCCGCTCGGTCGCCGTCGACGACGGCGCGAAGATGCTACTTGGCGTGAAAGCGGTTGGTGTCCGGCATGATTCGTCAGGCCGAGTGAGCGCGGTGACGCTCGACGACGGCGCCGAGATCGGCTGTGCACACCTGATCGTCGCCGACGGGGCGCGATCCACCTTGGGGCGCACGCTGGGGCGGGCCTGGCACCAGGAGACGGTGTACGGCGTGGCGATCCGCGGCTACATCGGCACGCCACGCAACAACGAGCCGTGGATCACGTCGCACCTGGAACTGCGTTCCCCGGCGGGCGAGGTGCTGCCCGGCTACGGCTGGATCTTCCCGCTCGGCAACGGCGAGGTGAACATCGGCGTCGGCGCGCTTGCGACCGCGAAACGTCCCGCGGACACCGCGCTGCGCCCGCTGATGTCGTATTACACCGACCTGCACCGCGAAGAATGGGGATTCTGCGGGGAGCCGCGCGCCGGACTGTCGGCCCTGTTGCCCATGGGCGGCGCGGTGTCGGGCGTCGCCGGGCCGAACTGGGTGCTGATCGGCGACGCCGCGGCGTGCGTGAACCCGCTCAACGGCGAGGGCATCGACTACGGCCTGGAAACCGGCCGCCTGGCCGCCGAGCTCGTCGCCGACGACGACCTGACCGACTTTTCGCAGGCCTGGCCCACCGAGCTGCGACGACACTACGGCCGCGGGTTCTCCGTCGCGCGCCGGCTGGCGCTTCTGCTCACCATCCCCCGGTTCCTGCCGATGGCAGGACCTGTGGCGATGCGCTCCGAGTTCCTCATGGGCATCGCGGTCCGGGTCATGGGCAATCTCGTCACCGACGAGGACGCCGACTGGATCGCACGGCTCTGGCGCGGTGCCGGTACCGGCTCACGCCGTATCGACCGCCGTCCGCCGTTCAGCTGACTCAGCTGACGTCCACCCCTCGTTCAAGACGTCAGCTGGGTCAGGGATCTTTGCTGCCGAACTGTGACACACCGTATTCCGTGTGGACGATTGAGGAATCGGGGAAAACCCTGAAGTTGTAGAATTTGCCCTCACCCCCAAGACCCCGGGCATGCAGCGGCGACCTCGTCGAAGATGCAGCGATAGACATTTGTCACAATGGGACAGGCGTTTGCTACCAGTCGGGAGGGGGAACCGTGCAAGGCGTGAACCGGTCAGCTGAATCGATCGCCGTTGCCGAGTTCCTCGAGTCGACCGAGACGCACCCGTCGGTGCTCGTCATCGAGGGCGAAGCCGGCATCGGCAAGACGACACAGTGGCTGGGCGCATTGGAGCGGGCGCACGAACGGGGCTTTCGCGTGCTGTCGGCACGAGCCGGCCAAGCCGAGTCGAGCCTGGCCTACACGGTGCTGGCCGACCTGCTCGACGGCATCGAGCCCGAAGATCCTCGACAGCCTGCCCCACCTGCAGCGCGTGGCGCTCGACCGGGTGCTGTTGCGAGCGGACGGCGCAGGCCCCACCACCGACGAACGCGTGGTCGCGTCGGCGTTCCTGACCCTCATCGACCGGCTCTCCGCCGACGCACCGGTGCTCGTGGCGATCGACGACCTGCAATGGCTGGACCCGTCCAGCCAGGTGGTCGTCGCGTTCGGTGCACGGCGACTCAAGGGACGAATCGGAGTTCTGGTCACCGTGCGCACCGAGGCCGACGCGGGGTACGGCGCCGCCTGGCTGCAGCTGAACAGGCTCGACGGCGTAGAACGCGTCCGGGTGAGCCCGCTCAGCATCGGCGCACTGCGCAAGATGATCGCCAGCAGGCTCGGCCGTGCGTTCTCCCGGCCCGCGATCGTCCGGATCGGCGAGCTGTCCGGTGGCAACCCGTTCTACGCGCTCGAGCTGGCCCGGGCGATGGCCGGTCAGTCACCCACGGCGGACATCGATCTGCCGGGATCGTTGTCCGATCTGGTGCGATCCAGGCTCGACGAGTTCGGCGAGGACACCCAGACGGTGCTGCTCGCCGCCGCGTGCGTCGGCGCTCCCACGGTCGACTTGGTCGCGGAGGTCACCGGCTATTCCACCGCGCGCGTCGTCGAGCTTCTCGAGCTGCCGGAGAGCAACGGCGTCGTTCAGATCGACGGAAACCGGGTCCGGTTCACCCACCCGCTGCTTGCCCGAGGTGTCTACAGCGTGGCGCGACCAGCCCGCCGCAGGCAGATGCACCGCACCCTGGCCGGGATCGTCGAGATGCCGGAGCTGCGGGCGCGCCACCTGGCGTTCGCCGCATCGAGTGCCGACGCGGCGACGCTGTATGCGCTCGATACCGCGGCCGACGCGGCCCGCGCCCGCGGTGCACACGCGGCCGCCGCCGAACTGGTTGACCTCGCAATCAATCTCGGCGGCGACGAGCCCACGCGACGCATCCGGGCGGCAGAGCACCATTTCCGCGCCGGCGACTCCGAGCGCGCATACGGACTGCTCACGCTGACCATCGAGCAGCTTCCGGCCGGAGCACTTCGGGCCACTGCACTGAATCTGCTTGCGGCGATGCGAATTGACGACGACAACTTCGCCGAGGCCATCGATCTGCTCGGGCGCGCCCTCGCCGACGGGCAAGACGATCACGTGTTGATCGTGCGCAGCTTGTTGCAGATGTCGTATGCGTACTCGCTCATGGGCGAGTTCGAAGACTCCGTCCGCCAGGCCCGCGAGGCGCTGAAACGAGCGCACGACCTCGGAGATCCCGGGCTGACCAGTCAGGTGCTGGCGATGTCGGTGATGGCGAACTGCATGCACGGCAAGGGGGTTCACGAACACAGCCTGCAACGCGCGCTGGAGCTCGAGGACCCGGACGCCGACGTCCCGTTCCAATTCCGCGCCAGCGCGATCCGCATGATCACGAATGCGTGGACGGGTTGCCTCGATGCCGCACATCGCGAAGCGATCGAACTGCATCGGCTCTGTTTGGAACGCGGCTCCGAGAACGACATCATGGCCGCCGCGGGGCACAGCGCGATGATCGAGGTGTGGCGGGGCAACTTCGTCGACGCGGCAGCGTCAGCCGAGGAGTCCATCGAGCGGGCCGAACAGATCGGCGCAGGCCACCTTCGGGTGATCGCCCTGACGGTCCGATCGAAAGTGGCCGCCTACACGGGCCGGACAGAGGAGGCTCGCGCCGATGCCCGTGCAGCCATGGACATCGCAATCAGTTGCGGCTCACCACACTTCGCCGGAGCCTCGGTCATGGTCCTCGGCTTCATCGAGGTATCGATGGGCAAGTACTCCGAGGCGCTCGTCACGCTGCAGCCGCTGATCGACGCATTCGATTCGCTGCCGGGCAGCGAGATCATGAGCGTCTGGTTCGTGCCCGACGCGGTGGAGGCGTTGATCAGCGTCGGCCGGGTCGACGAGGCCGTGCCCCTGATCGAGAAGCTCGAGAACGACGGACGTCGACTGGACCGCGGATGGCTGCTCGCCACCGGAGCCAGGTGCCGCAGCTTGTGGTTGGCCGCGCACGGCGACGTCGATGAGGCGATGCGGCTCGTCAACGTCGCGATGTCCGAGCACGACCGCCTCCCAATGCCGTTCGAGCGGGCCCGTACCCAACTCTTGCTCGGTGCGCTGCAGCGCCGTCAGCGACTCAAGCAGGCTGCCGCACAGACCTTCGGCGAGGCGCTCGACGAATTCGAACGATTGGGGGTGCCGCTGTGGGCGCAGAGGGCCCGCGACGAGCTGGACCGGACGAAGGTCGGCCCGTCGCGAAGCTCCATCCTGACCCCGACCGAGCAACGGATCGCGGAGCTGGCGACGGACGGACTGACCAACCGCGACGTCGCGGCCGCGCTCTTCATCAGTCTCAAGACCGTCGAGGCAAATCTCACGCAGATCTATCGAAAGCTGGGAATCCGGTCCCGCGCTCAACTCGCGCAGAAGCTACGAACCACTCAGCCCTAGGGTAAACCCCGATTTCCTTTCCGCAGATGCCGACTAGCCTGTTGACGATGAGCATCGCCGTGCCAGTGGCGACCCGGTACCTCGTGGAGTGGTACCGGCCAAATCTAACGCGCCAGTTGATTGACGACATGGTTGCCGGCCTCGACAAGGCAACCGCGAACATGTGCGCGGAAGGATCATCGGTGTCGCTTCTCATCACGGTGGCCGTACCCGCCGACGAGGTTCTCTACGGTGTCTTCGCCGCGGAGTCCCCCGATGTGGTGCGGACGGCCTGCGAGCGGGCCGGTTGCCTGGCCGAGCGAATGAGCGCCGACATCGACGCTCGCACGTTCTAGCGGCCACCGTTCACCGCGGCCGACGTGAGCTACGCGGGTTTGGTCGCAGCGTGCAGCGCCACGATTCCGCCGGTCAGGTTGCGCCAGCGCACCGCTGACCACCCGGCGTCCGAAATACGTTGGGCCAGTTGGGCTTGGTCGGGCCACTCGCGGATCGACTCGGCCAGGTAGACGTAGGCGTCCGGATTGGACGACACCGCAGTGGCCATCCGCGGCAGCGCCTGCATCAGGTACTCCTTGTACACGGTGGCGAACAACCCGTTCGTCGGCGTGGAGAACTCGCACACCACCAGCCGGCCGCCAGGCCGTGTGACCCGCGCCATCTCGCGCAGCCCCGCCTGGTGATCGACGACGTTGCGCAACCCGAAGCTGATCGTCACGGCGTCGAACGTGTCGTCGGCGAACGGCAGCCGCGTCGCGTCGCCCGCCACCTTGGGCACGTTGCGCGCCGCGCCCGCGGCGAGCATCCCGACCGAGAAGTCGCACGCCACGCACCAGGCACCCGATTCGGTCAGCTCGACCGTCGACACCGCCGTCCCAGCGGCCAGATCGAGCACGACGTCGCCTGCGCCGATGCCGAGCGCCGAACGGGTCGCACGACGCCAGAACCGGTCCTGGCCGAGCGAGAGCACGGTGTTGGTGAGGTCGTAGCGACGGGCGACGGCGTCGAACATCGACGCCACCTCGTGGGGATCCTTCTCCAGCGTCGCGCGACTCATGATTGGAGAACGCTACCTGTGAAAGTGCGTAATCCGGGAATGGGATCGTGGCACCCCGGCTTGAAGTGCGGTGAGAAGCGAAAGAAGGGTAGATACATGGCCGAAAAGATCTGGTTCATCACGGGCACGTCACGCGGCTTCGGCAGGGAGTGGACAATCGCCGCGCTGGAACGCGGCGACAAGGTGGCCGCGACGGCCAGGGATACCGCCACACTCGACGACCTGGTCGCGAAGTACGCCGACGCACTGCTGCCGATCCAGCTCGACGTCACCGACCACGACGCCGACTTCGCCGCAGTCAAGCAGGCCCACGACCACTTCGGACGTCTGGACGTCGTCGTCAACAACGCCGGTTACGGGCAGTTCGGCTTCATCGAGGAACTCTCCGAGCAGGCAGCCCGCGACCAGATCGAGACGAACCTCTTCGGCGCGCTGTGGATCACCCAGGCCGCACTGCCATACCTGCGCGAGCAGCGCAGCGGCCACATCATCCAGGTGTCGTCGATCGGCGGGATCAGCGCGTTCGCGAACGTCGGCATCTACCACGCGTCGAAGTGGGGACTCGAAGGCTTCTCACAGGCGCTGGCCAACGAGGTCGAAGCGTTCGGCATCCACGTCACGCTCGTCGAGCCCGGCGGCTTCTCCACCGACTGGGCCGGTTCGTCGGCAAAGAAGGCCGACGAACTCCCGGCCTACGCCGACGCGCATGCACAGGCACAGAAGGTCCGCGAGCAGCGCAACAGCAAGCCGGGCGACCCGCAGGCTTCCGCCGCGGCCGTGTTGAAGATCGTCGATGCCGAGAACCCGCCGCTGCGGGTGTTCTTCGGTGAGGCGCCGCTGCAGATCGCCAAGGCCGACTACGAAAGCCGACTCAAGACATGGGAAGAGTGGCAGCCGGTCGCGATCGAGGCGGGAGGCTGATCAGGCGGCTCGGACACCGCGACGACCGAGCACGGCGTCGTAGTGGCCGAGCAGCTGATCGCAGACGGCCGGCCAGGTGCGATTGAGCACGCTGCGCCGCGCCGCCAGCGAGTAGCGATGACGTTCGGCGAGAAGGTGATCGACGGAGCCGCTCAGCTTGGCCTCGAAGTCGCGGACGGGCAGCAGCAGTCCGGTGTGCATCGGGGTGATCAGGTCGCGCGGGCCGCCCGCGTCGGGGGCGATCGACGGCAAGCCCGACGCCATGGCCTCCTGCACGGCTTGGCAGAACGTCTCGTGCTCGCCGGGATGCACGAACACGTCCATGCTCGCGTACGCGGCGGCCAGTTCCGGCCCGTACAGCGCACCGGTGAAAACCGCGGCGGGCATCAGGGATTCGAGCTTCTCCCGGTCCACGCCGTCGCCGACGACGACCACTTGAAGATCAGCGCGGGCGGCCAATCCGGCCAACCGCTCGACGTGCTTCTCCGGGGCCAGCCGGCCCACGAAGCCGACGATCGGCTTGCCCTCCGGCGACCACTCGAGACGCAGCGCCTCGTCGCGCGCCGAGGGGACGAATCCCGTGACGTCGACTCCCCTGCCCCAGTGATGCACCCGGGGAATGCCGTGCGCGACAAGGTTTTCCATCGCAGAAGTCGACGGCGCGAGAGTCCGGTCGGCTCGCGAGTGCAGGTGACGGGTCCACGCCCATGCGACCCGCGACATCACCCCGACCCCGTAGCTCTCGGCGAAACCCGCTACGTCGGTTTGGAATATGGCCACCGTCGGCACGCCGAGGTAGCGGGCGGCGTGTAGTCCGCCGTAGCCGAGCAGCGCCGGTGAGGCGAGATGCACTACGTCCGGGTTGAATCCGCGCAGCACGCCGACCATTCGAGGCCGTGGCACACCCAGCGGCAGCGAGGTGACCTTCGGGAACATGCGCGAGGGCACGCGATGTACGCGCACGCCGTCGTGGACCCGGTCGGCTGGTGGCTCGCCGCGCGGCGTATCCGGCGCGATGACGATGACTTCGTGTCCCGTGCGACGGAGATGCTCGATCACCCGAAGCACCGAGTTCGTGACTCCGTTGACATTCGGGAGGAAACTCTCTGCGACGATCGCAACCCGCACACCAGAATAGTGGCAGCACCGCCTGACGAGATGGTTGCGTGCAGGGGTACGACACGCAAAGTCTCGTCGCTGCCGCAATCGCCCGCCACAGCCCTCAGACCGCCGTCGACCGGCCTACTTTACCTGCATACTGGGGGTGTTCCCACCCGTGCTCGACGGTGGGAAAGCCGCGGGGAACATTTCCATCGCGCCGATCGAAGGGACCATCCGATGCGCCGGACGCCTGCGATTCTCGCGCTGGTGATGACCATCCTGATCGGCTCGACCGCCTGCAGCCGTCAACTCACCGGAACCGCCGTGCTCGGCCCCGACCAACCGCAGACCGCCATCACGGAGGACGGGTTCGGCGTCCGCGCCGGCCGCGAAGACGCTCCGGTGCAGCTGGAGATCTACACCGAGCCGCAATGCAGTCACTGCGCCGACCTGCAGGCCGACTTCGGCGATCAACTCGCCTACTACATCGGGATTGGGGAACTCGCAGTGACGTACCGCCCGATGACCTTTCTCGACAAGAAGTCGGACGGCTACTCGGCACACGTCGCCACCGCGTTGTTCGCCGCGGGCGGACGGGGCGGTGGCCCCGAAGGCGGCGGCACCACGCCGGCGCGGGCGTTCCAGAGATTCGTCGAGGACCTGTGGGCGCATCAGGACCCCGGCGGCGAAGGCCCTTCGAACGACGAGATGGCCGACATGGCCAAGAAGGCGGGCATTCCCGACGCCCAGGTCCAGGCGGTCGCGAAGGGCGCCGGCGACGTCAACACGAAGGACATGGAGGACACCAACTCCGAGTTCCTCTCCGAGATCGACCTGCTGGACAGCGGTACGCCAACGGTTTACGACCTCACCAAGGACCAGAAGCTCGACGTCTACGACAACGACTGGCTTTCCAAGGTGATGACGTCCTGACGATCCATTCGCCGCTGCACCAGCGCCAATGCGAACAACGCGGCGCCAGCGATCAACCAGCCCACCACGATGATCGAACCGGCCGGGATGATCGCCAGTGAGGCGTTGCGGTGCTGCACCCGAACCACGTCGGGGTCGTTCTTGTCATACTCGACGTAAATCCGCATACCCGTGTCCAATTCGGACGGGTAGAGCACACCGAGCTCGGGCCGGTACGTGACGCGGTCCGGGGTGACGAACTCGATCGTCGAGCGACGCGGGCCCGCGTCGAGCACCTCGGCGGCGGCCACCCCCATGTGGTGCTCGATCTGACGGTCGTTGCGCCACGCCCCGAACACCAGAAGCACCGACGACAGCGTCACCACGCACGCCGCGATGACGATGCCGATGCGCGTCCAGCGGATGGTCTTCTGCCGCGGCGTCTCGTTAGGCGCACCGTACAGATGTGGAATCACGGTGCGGCGCAACGCGTTCAACCGCTTGATGATCGCGCTGATCACAACGCCGCCCTGATCGACGCGTGCAACGCCCGCAACGACGACCGGTCGGCCTTCACCTCCAGCACCCGCATCCCATCGAAGGGTTCGTTCAGTGCGTCCGCGAGGCCGTCGGCCTCGATCTGCCTGCAGTCGACGTGATAGGCGCGGCACAGCGCACCGACGTCCACGTCGTGCGGGGTGCCGAAGATCCGTGCCGACACATCGGAGAACCGCGGGTCGCCCTGCTCGAGAAGTTCGAAGATGCCGCCGCCGTTGTCGTTGGACACCACGATGGTCAGGTTCTTCGGGGTCGGCTCGGTCGGCCCGATCAGCAAGCCGGAGCTGTCGTGCACGAAGGTCATGTCACCGATCAGAGCGACCGTGCGCCCGCCGGTGCGGTCATGGGCCAGCGCGGCCCCGATGGCCGTGGACACCGTGCCGTCGATGCCTGCCACGCCCCGGTTGGAGCGCACGGTGATGCCTTGAACGTTGAGCCCCACCAGCGCGGCGTCGCGGACCGGGTTGGACGCGCCGAGCACCAGCTGGTCGCCCTCGCGCAGGCCGTCTGCGACCGCCGCCGCGACGTGCAGGCCCGTGGTCAACGGGTGCGCGACGAGTTGGGCGCGGACCGTCTCGACGGCCCTGGCGTTGGCGGCCGCGCAGCGCTGCAGCCAGTCCCGGTCTGATGTTCCCGTCGTGACCGCCCGGGTGCCCGTGGCCTGCGAGTTTCCCGACACATCGGGCCAGCGTGGGCCGGTGGTCAGCGCGAACACCGGCAGCGACGGGTCGGCCAGCAAGGTCGAAACCTGGCGGTGCAGCGTCGGCCTGCCGAGCATGATGACTTGTTTGGGGTGTAGCAGCGGCAGGGCCAGCGGGTGGAGCGGGTTCGCCGCGGGCGGTGCGGTCGGCTCGGCGACGGTCGGCAGATGAGCGAGGTTGGGCTGTACGCCTGCGCCGTGGCCGGCGATGACGACCGTGTCCGGCGCCAGGTCGATGTCCAGCGGCTGGTCGAAACTCACCGGCGGAGTGTGGGTCCACGACTTGCCGTCCGGCCTGCCCGGCGGGGCGTAGGCACCGGCGGAATAGGCGTCGGGCACCAGCGGCTCGCGCAGCGGGATGTCGAACTGCACCGGTCCGGCGTTGGCGGTACGAGAACCCTTGGCGGCCACCAGCACTCGGCACGTCGCCGAGCGCCACTGGGCATTGAGTTCGTCCATCCGCTCGGATGCCCCCTCGGCAAGCCCGAGGCTGATGGTGTCACGTACCTGGGTCCCGAAGTAGCCCAGCTGTTCCATCGTCTGGTTTGCCCCGGTGCCGAGGAGTTCGTAGGGCCGGTTGGCGCTCAGCACGATGAGCGGCACGCGCGCGTAGTTGGCCTCCACCACCGCGGGCCCGAGGTTGGCAACCGCCGTTCCGGACGTCATCGCCACGCACACTGGCGCGCCTGCGGCCACTGCCAACCCGATCGCGAGGTACCCGGCGGTGCGCTCGTCGATGCGGACGTGCAGCCGAACCCGTCCCGCGCGGTCGGCGTCGTGCAGGGCGAACGCCAGCGGCGCGTTGCGCGACCCCGGGCACAACACGACGTCGCGGACGCCGCCGCGAATCAATTCGTCGACGACGACGCGAGCCTGGGTCGTCGATGGGTTCACCCGTACAGGGTGTCATATCGCCGTAACGGCGAATAACCGCAGGTTGCGGATCTGCGCTACACCCGCCGCTCGGGCCGGTACGGGTCGGCGGCGGGCAACCACGCATCGGGGTCGTCGAGGCCAAGAGCCCCGACATCGGCAGTGAGCGCGTCGATCACGGCGCGGACGGCGGGCCGGGCCTCATCCCGGCGTGACACCAGCGACCACGTCCACAAGGGTGCGGGCCCAACCACCGCACGCTGCACCAAGTCGTGCGGCACCGGGGTGGTCTGGCCCTTCGGAGTGTTGAGCACGGGCCGTCGCAGCCGGCGTACGTGCTCGAAGAACATTGGACCGGTGACGCCGCCGTCATCGACGCGAACGACCGGGGCACCCGTGTCCGTGGCGAACTGCTCGCCGTAGCGGTTCCAGGACGACCAGCTTGCCGTGTCCGCGTCGACCAGAACCACGGCGTCCTTCGCCTCGACCGCCGACGAGTCGGAGCCCACGCACAGCGGCGTAGAGCCGATCGACGCCGATGAGGCGCCCGTCGAGACCGTGCTCGGCGAGATCAGTGGTCTGCACCCAGCAGATCGCCAGGTCGATGCCGCCGTCGGCCACCCTGGCGGCCTGAGCGTGCGACGGCATCACCCACGCGTCCACCCGCAACTGGGCGACGCCAGCGGTCCGTTCGACCAAGTCGGCGGGGCGCCAGTTGACGTAGCCGAGCCGGACGGCTTCGGATTCGGCCAGACCGGTGGCGCGACCTGCGCAGTTCGTCGGCCCGCTCCAGCAGCGCCCGCGCCTCGGGCAGCAGCGCCGCACCCGTGGCGGTCAGGGTGACCGAGCGACGGTCGCGGTCGAACAGCGGACCTTGAGGTCACGCTCGAGGGCCTTGATCTGCTGGGAGAGCGACGGGCCTGCGATGCGCAGTCGCTCCGCGGCGCGGCCGAAGTTCAGCTCCTCGGCGACGGCAACGAAGTAGCGCAGCTGGCGCAGCTCCATTCGCCGATCGTAGGTGCGTTGGAAGCCTGCGCCTATCACCAGGAAGCAACTCGGTCGTATCGGTCGGGCTTAGACCCGGCACACGATCGGTTGCAGCGGTCAACACAACGACGAAAGCAGGGATCGCATCATGAATCAGGTACAGAAAGTCGCCATCATCACCGGTGCTTCGCAGGGCATCGGCGCCGGACTGGTCACCGCTTACCGCAAGCTCGGCTACGCGGTGGTCGCGAACTCGCGGTCCATCGGCGAGTCCGACGATCCCGACGGTGCTCACCGTGCCCGGTGACATCGCCGAGCCGGGCGTCGGTGCCCGCGTCGTCGAAGCGGCGCTGGCGCGGTTCGGCCGGGTCGACACCGTGGTGAACAACGCCGGCGTCTTCATCGCCAAGCCGTTCACCGACTACACCGACGAGGACTACGACGCCGTCACCGGGGTGAACCTGCGCGGCTTCTTCGAGGTCACCCGCAGCGCCGTCGCCGCGATGCTCGCCCGGGGACGGCGGCGGTCACGTGGTGAACATCTCCACCAGCCTCGTCGACCACGCCAACTCCCAAGTGCCCTCGGCGCTGGCGTCGTTGACCAAGGGCGGACTGAACGCGGTCACCAAGTCGCTGGCGATCGAATACGCCGCCGCGGCATCCGGGTCAACACCGTCGCGCTCGGCATCATCCGCACCCCGATGCACCCGGAGTCGACGCACGACGCCCTCGCCGCACTGCACCCGATCGGCCGGATGGGTGAGATCGACGACGTCGTCGATGCGGTCGTCTACCTGGAGAACGCCCCGTTCGTCACCGGCGAGATCCTGCACGTCGACGGCGGCCAGAGCGCAGGGCACTGATCATGGCGCCTCGAAACCGAAGTTACCGAGGTCACGACCGGCGAAACGATCCTGCGCGGTGTGCTCGACCGGTGGAAGGCCGCCGTCGACGCGCACGAACCGCAGCGGGTCGCCGCCCTGTTCACCGAGGACGCGATCTTCCAAGGGCCTACACCCATACAGCGTCGGGCGGCAGGGGGTCGCCGACTACTACGAGTCCCAGCCCCTCGGGTTGGCCGCCGACTATCGGCATTCTCGAAACCAGGCGGCCCGCCGACGATCTGGTGCTCGGTTACCTGAGCGTCGACTTCTCGTTCACCGACCGGCCGACCGCTGACCGTCAATCTCAGCGTGCTGGCGAAGCGCACGGGCAACGACTGGTCCATCAGCCACTACCAGGTGTCGCAGCTATGAGTACGCCGGCAGTTCTCGGCTACGTGGTCGACGATCTAGGGGAGTTCGTGGTCGCAGCCGACACCGTGTACTTGCCCGACGGCGCCGAAACGCTGATGCGGCGCAATGTCCTTGACAGCATCGGCTGCGCGATCGCCGCACTCGACGGTGAGACGGTGCGGGCGGTGCGCGAGCAGGTCGAGTCCGTCGGAGGCGCCCCGCACGCGACGCTGATCGGCGGACGCCGGTCGAGTGTCGACCAAGCCACGTTGTTCAACTCGGTCGCCGTGCGGTACGTGGATCTGCTCGACACCTACCTGAGCCCGGGCGGTCTGTGCCATCCCGCCGACAACTTCGGCGCCCTGCTGAGCGTGGCGGAGAGCGCAGGCGCCACCGGGGACGAATTCGTGCTCGCGCTGGCGGTCGCCTACGAGGTGCAGTGCCGGTTCTCGGCGGCGGTTCCAGTGATGGCCCGCGGCCTCAACCATGCTCTGCAACTGGCGATCTCGGTCGCCGCGGGGGCCGCGAAGTTACTGCACCTGACGCCGGAACAGACGGCGCACGCCATCGCCATCGCCGCCGCCGACAACGTCTCGCTGGCGGCCGTCCACTCCGAGCCGGTCTCGAACTGGAAGGGCATCTCGCCGGGCATCACCGCCCAACGCGCCGTGTACACCACCGGTCTGGCCCAGCGGGGAATCACGGGGCCGCGCGGGCTCTTCGAGGGCCCCAACGGCCTCGAGCAGCTCTTCGGTCAACGAATCGACCTCCACCTCGACGACCCCACGCTTGGCGTCGTCAAGGACACGTATCTGAAGAAGTACTGCTCGCTGATCCACGGGCAAGCTCCCATTGAAACCGTGTTGGCACTGGCCCGCGAGGAAGGGATCGAACACGGCGGACATCGCATCGGTCGACGTCGCGGTCTTTCAGACCGCCTTCGAGATCGCCGGCGGCGGAAGCTTTGGCGACAAGGACGCGCCCCGGACGAAGGAACAGGCCGACTACAACCTGAAGTACCTACTGGCCGCGGCGTTCATCGATGGCCAAGTCGGGCCCGAGCAACTCCAGACCGAACGCATCCGCCGACCGGACGTGCAAGAGCTGCTGCGTCGCATCGAAGTTCGGCCCGACGAGTTGCTAACGGCCGGCTATCCGCGGGCCACTCCGGTTCGGGTCGCGGTGTTGACCCGCGACGGCCGCCTCTTCACCCGTGAGCAGCAAGATTTCGAAGGCGCACCCGAGCCGACCTCTGTCGTGGGGACGGACGGTCGAGAAGTTCCATTGGCTTTCGGAGCAATATGCCGATGATTCCTTGCGCGCGGAGATCGTCGGTACCGTCGAACACCTTGGCGCCGAACCCGTGTCGGCGTTGACGGGACTTCTCGGCGACGTCAGCCCCACGCCTCGGCTACCCAAGACGCGCCGACCGATCTGAGGACTGGCAACCGAGACCGGGGCATGATGAGTGAATGGCCGAGCGTGATCGCGACGAAGCCGGCCGCCCCAGGAACACCCGACCGCGCGACGCGCTCGGCAGGCCGCTTCCGCCGGGCACCGAAGGCGTTCCGCGCATCCCGGACGATCTCGTGCTGGCGCCGGCCGACACCCTCGGCTACGCCCAGGATCTGCTGGACCGTGGCCTGGCGTTCAACGCCCACGAGGTACTCGAAGCCGCATGGAAGAACGGCCCGGATGACGAGGCAGCACTGTGGCAAGGCCTGGCCCAGCTCGCGGTGGGCATCACCCACGTCCAGCGCGGCAACGTCAAGGGCGCGATCACGTTGCTGCGCCGTGCGTCGACCCGTCTTGCCCTGGATGAGGGGCGAGCACCGTACGACGTCGACGTCGCCGGATTGGTGGGCTTCGCGGGTGCGCTGATCGACGACCTCACTGCGGGCGTCGAGGTCGCCGCGACGCGGCTGCGGCCCCGGCTACTGCTCTACGGTGGCTTGAACGAGGACCCTGGAGGCCAGTGGACAACGTGAAGTACTCGACACCAGAGGAGGCGCGTTCGTTCGCGCAGCAGTGGCTGCCGGTATGGACCGGAAACCGGCCCGAACTGCTGGCCGCGATTGCCAAGGCCCGCTCCTGACCGCGCTCTACTGTGCGAAGAACTGCAGCATCGCGGTGTTCACCGCGTCTGGCCGCTCGATGAAGCCGAGGTGCCCGGTGTCGGGTACCTCGAGGAAGCGACCGTTCGGAAGGGCGTCGGCCACTTCGCGCCCCAAGTGCGGCGGCAGGACCACGTCGTCGGAGAACCCCATCACCAACACGCGCGCGGTGATGCTTCGGTAGGCGGCCAACCGGCTGCCGTCGGGGGCGATCCCGAGCTGGCAGCGCAGGCCCGGCGTCTGCTTGGTCGGCCACATGGTGAACATCTCGATCCAGTCGCGGACGGCCTGGTCGTCGTTGAGCGTCTTGCGCGAGAAATTCTCCAGGAGGCGGTTCTTCGCCTCGTACTTCGGGGGCAGCGACACGCCTTCGGTGAGCATCTCCAATTCCGCGTTGCGGAAGAATTCGCGGGTCCGGTCCTCACGGCCACGGGTCGCCATCAGCACCGCCGCGGACACCAACTCCGGGCGGGCCACCATGAGCTCTTGGGCGATGAACGACCCCATCGACACCGCAACTATGCGGACCGGCCCTGCGTCGAGCCTTTCGATGATCGCCGCAGTGTCGCCGACCATCTGCGCGGTGGTGAACCCCTCGGCGTTCTCTGTCTCGCCAACTCCGCGGTTGTCGAACGTGATGACCCGGTAGCCGGCCCGTTGGAACGCCGGTACCTGATGCAGGTGCCAGGTGCGACCGACTCCCCCACGGCCGGCGATGAACAGGACGGGCTCCCCCGAGCCGCGGACGTCGTAGGCCAGATTCACTCCGGCGACCCTACTAGAGCGGTCGGAATGCGCGACTTCTACACGGGCTGCTTGGTCTTCTTGACGCGGCCGCGGGCGGTGCGAATGGCCTGCTCCCACAGCAGCAGCGTGGTCGCCTTGAGCAGCGCGGGCTTGATCATGTCCCGCGACAGGTACGCGGCGGCGGTGGCCTTGGTGGCCGCCGAGGCCTTGGACAGGTGGCCGGAGTCGAACGGCGGCTGCGGGTCGTACTCGATGGCCAGCTGGATCGCCTTGGCCTTCCCCTCGCCGGCGATCTCGCCAGCCAGCCAGAGGCCAAGGTCGATGCCCGACGACACCCCGGCGCACGTCACGATGTCACCTTCGCGCACGATCCGTTCATCGCCGACCGTAGTCACCCCGAACGCCTTGAGCGTCGGCAACGCCATCCAGTGCGACGTGGCCCGCTTGCCCTCGAGCAGGCCCGCCGCGGCGAGGATCACCGACCCCGAACACACCGACGCGGTCCACGCCGCGCCCTGATGTGCCTGTCGCACCCACGCCAGCAGCTTCTCGTCACGGGCATGCTCGAACGTCGTCATGCCGCCGGGGACGAGGAGCAGGTCGGGCGACGGGGTTTCGTCGAACGAGTGCGTGGCACCGACGACGAGCACACCGGAGTCCGCCGTGATCGGGCCCGGCTCGTGCCACACGAACCTCACCTCGGCGTCGGGCAGGTTGCGCAGCACCTCGTACGGACCGATGAAGTCCAGTGCGGTGAAACCGGGGTACAGCACGATCGCGATCTGCATGATTCTCTCCTTTATGCTGGTGAAACTTTGCTCCTCGCGTGCGCGGAAGTCTTTCGGTACTGGTCGGGTGAGATGCCAACGCGCCGAACGAAATTCCGGCGCATGGTTTCCGCGGTGCCGAAGCCGCACCGAGCGGCGATCACCGTGACGGTGTCGTCGGTCTCCTCCAACTGGCGGCGTGCGGCCTCGGTGCGGACGCGTTCGACGTAGGCGCCTGGCGCCTCGCCGACCTCGTCGGTGAACACCCTGGTGAAGTGCCGCGGGCTCATGGCGGCACGACGGGCGAGATCGGTGACGCTGTGTGCGCCACCGGGTTCGGACTCGATGGCCTCCTGCACGTCGCGGATGGGTGCCCGCTTGGCACGCGGCATCCACATTGGAGCGGCGAACTGAGTCTGGCCACCCGGCCGACGAAGGTAGAGCACCAGGTAGCGGGCGACGGTCTGGGCGACCTCGGTGCCGTAGTCATCCTCGACGAGCGACAGGGCCAGGTCGATGCCCGCGGTGACACCTGCGGCGGTCCACACCGACTCCGAGCTGCGGACGAAGATCGGCTCGGGATCCACGGCGACGGAGGGGAACTCGCGTGCCATCTGGTCGGCGTACGCCCAGTGCGTCGTCGCCGTGCAGCCGTCGAGCAGGCCGGCCTCGGCGGCGAGGAACGCACCGGTGCACACGCTCACCACCCGTCGCGACCTCTTCGCGGCGCCCTGTATCCACCGCATCAAGTCCGGGTTCCGGCGCGCGGCATCGGTGCCCCAGCCACCGGGCAGCACCACCGTGTCGATGGGGTGGCGCGGGTCGGGCAGCGGCTTGGCGACGATCTCGAGTCCGGTACCCGTCCTCACGGGTTCGGCGTTGACCGACGCGATGGAGACGTCATAGCCGTCGTCGCTACGACCCTGACCGGCGAGGTACAGCGCGGCGCCGGTGAACACGTCGGAAGGGCCGACGAGGTCGAGTGCCTGCACACCCTCGAAGCCCACCAGGATCACCGACCGCTTCACAGGGTTCAGTGTCGACCCCGAGGTCCGTGTCGTCTATGCCACGGACCCCACAAATCAGGACATCAGAGCTTCTTGAGGCGGTGCACGATCCTGCTGAACGCCGGCAGCGCGGCGAGCCCGTTGCGGAGGCTGCGCTGCAACCCGCTCACATCGGACAGCACCAAGTAGCGAACACCGTGGTCGCGCCACACTGCCGCCTGCTCGACCACCTCTTCCGGTGTCCCGGTCAACAGCGCGTCGCGCACCAACGACTTCGGAATCGTCTTGATGTACGACAGCGCAGTCTGTTCGTCCATGTCCTGCGGCAGCAGATCCTGCGCGCCGGTAAAACCGGCTCCGAGTGGGTGCTGCGCGCCGTGCCTGGCATAGAACTCGTCGGGGACGTTCAACGCGCCCGCCCTGATCACCTCGGAGTCCAGTGCCTCGTCGACGTCGGCGCGGCTGCGGCCGGTCACCACCATGATCCACAGGGCCGGCACGATCGCCATCGGGTCGCGGCCTGCGTCGGAGGCCGCGGCACGGACGACCTCCAGGCGCTGCGCATACTCCTGAGGAGTATGCGTGAACCCGGGAAAGTAGCCATCGGCGTAGCGACCGACCGCACGTAGCATCCGGGGACCGTGGGCTGCGATCCAGATCTCGGGCCAGGTGCCCTTGTAACGCGGCAGGTCGAACGACGCGTTGCGCAACGGAAAGTACGGCGAATCCCTGTTCACCAGTTCGCCGTTGGAGTCGAAGAGTGCCCGGATGGTCGCCATCGCCTCCTCGAACCGCGCGACCGGCTTGGTCCAGTCCACCCCGTACGGCTCGTTGCCCTCCCTCTCCCCGGTGCCGATCCCGAGAATGGCACGCCCACGGGTCAGCAGGTGCAGGGTGGCCGCCGCCTGCGCAGTGACGGCCGGATTCCGCCGACCGGTATCGGTCACGCCCACGCCGAGGCGCAGACGTCCGATCCGGTTGCGTGCCGCGATGTGACCCAGCATGGTCCACGGCTCCAGGTAGGCGTCCGCCGACGGCAGGACCTTGGCGCCACCGCAGTACTTCGGTTGCCACAGCGACCGCGGGAACAACGCGTTGAGGTGATCGGGCACCCAGAACGAGTCGACGCGATTTGCGGCAGCGCTGAGATAGCTTGCGCGAGTAAAGATATCGACTGTTGGTCGTGCTGCGATGATGGGATCCATGATGCCAACGGAAAATCCGGCCATGTCTTGAGCCCCCCGGTCTCTGAATGATCTGCGTTGAATGTCGCAACGCGACTGCGAAATGTCAAGAGTCGTCGGCTACTCCAAGAGCAGCGGATGACAAGTTCTTACGCGGCCGATCCACCACTGTCGCCGCTCGGGCGATGCGGCCAGTGCCGCGAGTCGGGCAGGGTCGGGCACTACCCGCGTCACGGGCAGGTATCCGTCGATGGGCGTCACCGGATCGGTCACGTCCTCGACGAACAACCCGCCGGTCCCCAACCCGCACGCGTGCCGCAGGGTCGGGCAGGCACGCCGCAGCGAGCAGCCCGCGCGCCATGCCGACCGCCGAGTCCAGCGCGCTGGACACCACGATGGGCACGTCGATCTGGTCCGCGACGTCCAACAACCGTGCGACGCCGCCCAGCGGTGCGACCTTCAGCACCGCGATGTCGGCCGCCTTCGATCGCACCACGTGCAGCGGGTCGTCGGCCTTGCGGATGCTTTCGTCCGCGGCCACCGGCACGTCGACGAGGCGCCGCACCTCCGCCAGCTCGGGCACGCTCGCGCAGGGCTGCTCCAGGTATTCCAGCGGCCCGTCCGCGGTCAGCGCCGCGGCGGCGGCGACGGCTTCGGCGACGGTCCAGCCGCCGTTTGCGTCGACGCGCACCGTCGGTATCAGAACGCGCACGGCGTTGACCCGTGCGACGTCATCGGCCAGGGTCTGGCCGGGCTCGGCGACTTTCACCTTGGCCGTCCGCGCGCCGGGGAAGCGCGCCAACACGTCGGGCACGCGGTCGGGGTCGACGGCGGGCACGGTGGCGTTGATCGGGATGCGCGCGCGTACCGGCGACGGCGATTCGCGGTAAGCGGCCTCGACGGCCGAGGCCAGCCAGTGCGCGGCCTCGGCGGGCCCGTATTCGAGGAAGGCGCCGAACTCACCCCAGCCTGCGGGCCCGTCGAACAGCGCGACTTCCCGAACCTCGATGCCGCGGAAGCGAACTCGCATCGGCAGCGCGACGACGTGGATGCGGTCGAGCAGGTCGGCGAGGGATGGCGTCACGCGGTTAATCCTGCCTCAGGTGCGAGCGTGAAAAATGGGTGCCTAGACCTTGCGGCCGGCATTCTCCCAGTGCGGCTTGCGGAGGTCCTTCTTCAGGATCTTGCCGGTGGGATTGCGCGGCAGCGCGTCGACGACGTCGACGGTCTTCGGACACTTGTACGCCGCCAGCCGCTCGCGGGCGAACGCGATGATCTCCTCTTCGGTGGCCTCACCCTCAAGTGCGACAACGGCTTTCACCGACTCACCCCACTTCTCGTCGGGCACGCCGATGACGGCGACCTCGGCGACCGCGGGATGCTCGGCCAGCACCCGCTCGACCTCGATCGAGTAGATGTTCTCGCCGCCCGAGATGATCATGTCCTTGAGCCGGTCCTCGACGAAGATGTAGCCGCCCTCGTCGACCCTGCCGATGTCGCCGGTCCGGAACCAGCCGTCCTCGGTGATCGCCTCGGCGGTCGCCTCCGGCCTGTTGTGGTAGCCCTTCATCAATTGCTTTGACCGGAACCACAATTCGCCCTGGCTACCTTCGGGCACGTCTTCCAGCGTGTCGGGATCGACCACCCGCACCTCGGCGTTGGGCACCAGCGTCCCCGCGCTGGACATTCGCTCCTCGGTTCCGGAGCGATGATCTTCTGGCATCAGATGGCTGATGACGCCGCACAGTTCGGTGAGCCCGTACGCCTGGATGAAGTCGGTGTTTGGCCATGCCTTCAGGGCGGCGCGCAACAGCGGCAGCGGCATCGGGGACGCGCCGTAGGAGTAGGTCTTCAGCGCACCGAACAGCTTCACCGCGTCGTCGCCGGACTCCAGCACCTTCGCCAGCACGGCGGGCACCAGGAACGTGCGGTTGGCGCCCTGCAGGATTGCGCCGGCCAGCGCCGCACCGTCGACGTCGCGCGTCATCACGCTCGGGATGCCGTTGTGAACGCCCAGCTGGGCATACGACGTGCCGCCGACGTGGAACAGGGGCATCGACACCATGTTCTTGTCGCCGTCGTCGAACTCGAACCCCTCTTGGCCGTTGACGGTGTGCGCGATGAGGTTGGCCTGGGTCAACGCCACGCCCTTGGGGCGGCCGGTGGTGCCCGACGAGTACATGATGATGCAGACGTCGTCGGGCTCGACGTCTGCGCCGCCGACCGATGGGCGTCGCCGCCGCGAGCATCGCCTCGTACTCGTCACCGTCGGCACCGTCCGGGGTGACCTCGATGACGTGCTCGACGTTCGGCAACTTGTCGCGGATCTTGTCGATCGACGGCTTGAGTTCGGCCCCGACGATCAGCACCTTGGCGCCGGAATCGTTGAGCACGTAGTCCATCTCGTCGGCGGCGAGCCGGAAGTTGATGATGGCGTTGGCCGCCCCCAGCGAGGCGGCGGCGAACGTCGCCTCGAGGCACGCGGGGTGGTTCTTGTCGAGGAACGCGATCACGTCGCCGCGCTTGACGCCGCGTTCGGTCAGCGCACCGGCCAACCTGCGGACCCGGTCGTCCCACTGCGCCCACGTCCAGGTACGACCGAGATAGGTCATGGCCTCGCCGTCGGGCTTGGTGTCGGCCCAGTGCGCCAGACGTTCGTCGAGGAAGCGGGGATCAGGCAGATCAGACATGTATCGAGCCTGCCATGGCCACGGTGACCGTCAGTCAGATTTGGCATAAACGCGGCGACCCGCAAGGTAGGTCGCCCGCACGTCGAGATCGGCGATGTCCTCGGGCGGCACCGTCGCGCGGGTCGGCCGACAGCACCACCATGTCGGCGTACTTGCCGACCTCCAGCGAGCCGATCGACGTCGTCGGAGAACAGCTGCCACGCCGCGTCGATGGTCTGCGCGCGGATGGCCTGCTCGACCGTCAGCCGCTGCTCGGGCCCGAGCACCCGGCCGCTCGGCGCGATGCGGGTGACGGCGACGCTGATGTTGCGCAACGGCTCCTCGGGCGTGACGGGCGGATCGTTGTGCAGCGAGATCCGCATGCCGGTCGCGACGGCCGACCCGGCGGGCATCCACCGCGAACCGTGCTCGGGCCCGAACAGGCCGTCGACGAGAATGTCGCCCCAGTAATGGATTTGGTCGACGAAGATGCTGCACGTCACGCCGAGTGCGTGCGCGCGGCTGCAGCTGCTCGTCGGTGATGGCGCCGACGTGCTCGAGCCGCAACCGGTGATCGTCGCGCGGATGGCCCCGCAAGCGCCTCCTCGTAGACGTCGAGGATGGTGTCCACGCCGGCGTCGCCCTGGACGTGGCACGCCATCTGCCAGCCAAGCGGGAAGTAGGCGCCGACGATCTCGGTCAACTGCTCGCGGGTGTAGTTGGCGTGTCCACACGATCCGGGCGTCACGCCGATGGTGCGGGTGGCGTCGGTGTCCAGATACGGGAACGTCAGGTCGATGTTGCCGATCCACGGCGACCCGTCGACCCAGATCTTGATGCCGACCTGCCGCACCACGTCGTCGCCGTTGGCCGGCGGCTCAGGTGGTGGTCATCGCCGCGGTGGACATCTCGTAGGTGCGCAGCCGGACCGTCAGCTCGCCGCGCATCTGCGTCCAGCACGGGCCGGAACATCGGGTCGAACGCCATCTCCGAGCACAGTCGTCAGACCGGCCCGATTCAGCCGTGCGCACTCGGCGAGCAGCATCGCCGGATAGTCGGGTCGGATCGATGGCCCCGCCCAGCAGCGGGAACACCGCGGCCGTCTCCTCGGCGGTGCCGTCGAGGTCGCCGTTCGCGTCGCGGCCGTACTTGGCAGCCCTTCGGGTCCGGGGTGTCGCGGGTCAGGCCGCCGCTGGCGGCCGCGGCGGCGTTGAAGTACGCCTTGTGCCCGGAGTTGTGGATGATCACCAGCGGGGTGTCGGGCGCGATCTCGTCGAGCCACGCGAGCGTCGGCTCCGGCAGGCCGACCTGCAGCAGCGGATCCCAGCCGTTGAGGTAGGCCCCGTCGGCGCCGCGGACGGCGACCTCGCTGCGGATGGCTGCCGACCACGTCGTCGGCGGCTGCGGATGGTGACGGGCCGGATGTCGACGATCCGGTCGGACAGCACGATCGCCTCCATCAGCGGATGCCCGTGCGCCTCGACGAGACCCGGCATGACGCACCCGTCGCCGAGCTCGACGATCTCGGTGTCGGGGCCGATCCAGCTCGTCGACGTCGGCCCGGTCGCCGACCGCGACGATGCGCCCGTCGGCCACCGCGAGCGCCTCGGCGGTCGGGCTGGCATCGTCGACGGTCAGCACGGTTCCGAAAATGACCAGGTCAGCAGGCATCGACGCGATCCTTTCGGGGTCGCGCGGAAGATTCTTCGAGAAATCTTGTCGGGTCGCGTGTCGATTTCGGGGGTTGCCGTTCGACGTAGTTGCGAGGGCATCCTGAACAAGACTGGACGTGCCCCTTCACCACACCGAAGAAGGAGACAGAACAATGTCGCGTTACATGCTGATCATGCGGTCCACCCCCGAGGCCGAGGTTGCCATGGCGGAAGCCGAACATCGACTTCAACGAGATCATCGAGTCGATGGGCCGCTTCAACGAGGAGCTCATCAAGGCCGGCGTGATGCTGGCCGGCGAGGGCCTGACCGGACCCGAGGAGGGCTTCGTCGTCGACTTCAACGCCGACCCGCCGGTGGTCACCGACGGCCCGTACACCGAGGCCAAGGAGTTGTTCAACGGGTTCTGGATCCTCGACGTGTCGTCGAAGGAAGAGGCCAAGCAGTGGGCCAGGAAGGTGCCGCTGGGCAAGGGCGTCAAGCTCGAGGTGCGCCGGGTGTCCGAGACCGAGGAGTTCCCGCAGGACAATCCGTGGATCGAGAAGGAGATCCAGTGGCGGGCCGACCTCGCCGAGAAGATTGCGGCGCAGGCACGGGCCGATGCGGAGAAATTCGCGGCCAAGTGAGATCGCGAGTTCTGCGTCAGGGTCGTGTGAACCGTCGAACCACGACCCTGACGCAGAACTCGTCGCCGCTTGCAAACAAATTCTGTAACACGTTCTAGTCTGAAGCCATGACTCTGTTGTTCCTCTTCGCGCGAGCGCTCATCGGCCGACCTGCTGCGCCATCCGATCCACTCCGGACACCTCACCGTCGGCGCGCTCAAGCGCCACAAGGACAAGCCGGTGCTGTTCCTCGGCGACACCACGCTGACCGGCGGCCAGCTCGCCGAGCGCATCAGCCAGTACATTCAGGCGTTCGAGGCGCTCGGCGCGGGCACCGGCGCCGCGGTCGGGCCTGCTGTCGCTGAACCGGCCCGAGGTGCTGATGATCATCGGCGCCGGCCAGACCCAGGGCTACCGCCGCACGGCACTACACCCTCTCGGCTCGCTGGACGATCACGCGTACGTGCTCTCCGACGCCGGGGTGACGTCGCTGATCATCGACCCGAACCCGATGTTCGTCGAGCGGGCGCTCGGACTGCTCGAGAAGGTCGACTCGCTCAAGCAGATCCTGACCATCGGCCCCGTGCCGGAGGCGTTGGCCGGCACGTCGGCGGTCGACCTGACCGCCGAGGCGGCGAAGTACGAGCCCAAGCCGCTGGTGGCCGCCGACCTGGCGCCCGATCACATCGGCGGGATGACCTACACCGGCGGCACCACCGGCAAGCCCAAGGGCGTGATGGGCACGATGGAGTCGATCACCACGATGACGACCGTCCAGCTCGCCGAGTGGGAGTGGCCGGAGAATCCGCGGTTCCTGATGTGCACGCCGTTGTCGCACGCGGGCGCCGCGTTCTTCACCCCGGTGATCGTCAAGGGCGGCGAGCTGATCGTGCTGACGAAGTTCGATCCCGCCGAGGTGCTGAAGACCATCGAGGAACAGACGATTACGGCGACGATGCTGGTGCCGTCGATGATCTACGCGCTGATGGACCACCCCGACAGCCACACCCGCGACCTGTCGTCGCTGGAGACCGTGTACTACGGCGCCTCGGCGATGAACCCGGTGCGGCTCAAGGAGGCGATCAGCCGGTTCGGCCCGATCTTCGCGCAGTACTACGGCCAGTCCGAGGCGCCGATGGTGATCACCTACCTGGCCAAGGGCGACCACGACGAGAAGCGTCTGACGTCGTGCGGCAGGCCGACGCTGTTCTGCCGCACCGCGCTGCTCGGCGAGGACGGTCAGCCGGTGCCGCAGGGCGAGGTCGGCGAGATCTGCGTCAGCGGACCGCTGCTGTCCGGCGGCTACTGGAATCTGCCCGACGAGACGTCGCGAGACCTTTCGTGACGGCTGGATGCACACCGGCGACCTGGCCCGCGAGGACGAGGACGGCTTCTGGTACATCGTCGACCGGACCAAGGACATGATCGTCACCGGCGGCTTCAACGTGTTCCCGCGCGAGGTGGAAGACGTTGTCGCCGAGCATCCTTCGGTCGCCCAGGTGTGCGTGATCGGCACGCCCGACGAGAAGTGGGGCGAGGCGGTGACGGCCGTGGTGGTGCTGCGACCCGACGCTGCGACCGACGAGGCGGCGATCGCGACGATGACCGCCGAGATCCAGTCGGCGGTCAAGGACCGCAAGGGCTCGGTGCAGTCGCCCAAGCAGGTGATCGTCGTCGACTCGGTGCCGGTGACCGCACTGGGCAAGCCGGACAAGAAGGCCGTGCGGGCCCAGTTCTGGGAGGGCGCGGGCCGGGCCGTCGGCTAATTTCCCCCGCGAGCAGACGCAAACTGCCCTGAATCAGGCCGATTCGGGGCAATTTGCGTCTGCTCGGCACAATGGGTGACGTGGGGCTCGGGGAAAATCGGATGACTCTCGGGTGCCCCCTGCGGTAGACATGGGCAGTGTCTGAGCTCGTGTTGCGCACCATCACCGACGAAGACGACTACCAGTCGTTCATGTCGAAGGCGTATGCCGGGTTCCTGCAAGACCCGCAGAAGGACGAGATCGAGCTAGCCGGGAAGTTCACCGATTTCGACCGCATGCTGGGGTTCCACGACGGCGACCGCTGGGTCGCGACGACCGGCGCGTACGCCCGCGAAGTGGTGCTGCCAGGCGGTGCGCTGGTGCCCGTGGCTGCCGTCACCGCGGTCACCGTGTCACCGGCTCATCGGCGTCGCGGCCTGTTGACCGCGATGATGCGGTACCAACTCGACGACATCCGAGCCAGGACCGAAACACTCGCGATGCTGTTCGCCTCGGAAGCGTCGATCTACGGCCGCTTTGGCTACGGGATGGCCACCGAGAGTGCCGTTCTCTCCGGGCAGGTACGAGAGCTCGGCTACCGTCCGGGCATACCGCTGGGTGATGGATCGGTAACGGAAGTGGATGCCGAAACCATGCTGGCCACTGCGCCATTCGTCTACGACCAGGCGATTGCGGCGCGGCCAGGGATGATGGCACGGCCCCGTCCGTGGTGGGACCACGTGATCTACGACAGCGAAGAACGGAGCAAGGAATCCGGCAAGATCCGCCTTGCTCTCCACCACGAACCCGACGGAACGGCAAGCGGATTCGCGATCTATCGGCCCAAGAAGGAGTGGACGGACACCGGACAGCCGAACTGCGAACTGCACGTCGAGGAGGTTCTTGCCACCAATCCTGCAGCGTACGCCCGGATTTGGCGGTATCTGCTCGACATGGACCTCGTCAGGAGGATCAAGTACTACGACGCCTCGGCTGACGAACACGTGCGTTACCTGCTCGCCGACCAGCGAGGGCTGCAATGCTTCATGAGCGATGGCATCTACGTGCGGCTGGTCGACGTTCCCAAGGCATTGGCGTTGCGGCGGTATGCAACTGACGTCGACGTGGTGCTGGAGGTGACCGACGAGTTCTGCCCGTGGAACACCGGGCGATACCGACTCCGCGGCGGGTTGGACTGCGCCGAATGCGAGGCCACCATGGCACCGTCGGACATCGCCATCACCGCGCGTGATCTCGGCGCGATCTACATGGGCGGCGTCAGTCTGCAGGCTCTGGTCGGTGCCGGCTTGGCCACCGAGCTCACCGCAGGTGCGGCGCGGCGGGCCAGCACCGCGTTCGGCTGGCCCGTGGCGCCAAGCATGCCCGACGACTTCTGATGCTGGGCTAGGGCTGGGTCTTCGTCAGTGCAGCCAACGCCCCATTGACGGCGATGCGATTGCGAGTCACACTCTATTGGAATATTGTCGACAACCGAACAATTCCTGTTCACGCATTTCTGGTGGCATTCACACGAAACGAGGATCAACCCCAATGGGCGAGCTGCTGGCTGGAAAGACCGTCATCGTTACTGGTGCCGGCGGAGGGATCGGCCTGGCGACGGCGCTGCATCTGCTGGAGGAAGGCGCCCAGGTGGTCGCCACCGTGCACAAGGAGTCGTCCCTACCCGAGCTGAAGGTCGACAACGACAACCTCGTCGCCCGCGTCGTGGACGTCGCCGACGAACAGCAAGTCAAGGACGTCATCGCCTTCACAGTGCGAACGTTCGGCAAGCTCGACGGCATCGTGAACAACGCCGGTGTACTCATCCCCGGCACCATTCTGGACGCCTCGGTGGAGGACTACCAGAAGACCTTCGACGTCAACGTCAAGGGCGTCTTCCTGGGCTCGAAGTACGCGATCCCCGAGCTGATCAAGGCCGGCGGCGGGTCCATCGTGAACTTCGGCTCCATCAACTCGATCGGCGCCGAGAAGCTGCTGACGACCTACACCGCCAGCAAGGGCGCCGTCCTGACGCTGACCAAGGCCATCGCGCTGGACTTCGGCGCCCAGGGGATCCGCGCGAACACGCTGTGCCCTGGATTCGTCGACACCCCGCTCAACGTCCCGCACTACACCGCACTCGGGTGGCCGCGAGGAGCTCGAGGCCGGACTGCCCGACTTCCAGCCGATCGGGCGGCCGATCCTGCCCCTGGAGATCGCCCACTCGGTGGCGTTCCTGCTGTCGGATCATTCGACGGCCATCACCGGCACCGCGTTCGTCGTCGACGGCGGCGTCCTCGCCGGAGCCTGAACCGTTCGCGCTGGCAGCCACCATTGAACTACCCCGGCGGCCGGCGGCCGGCCGCCGGGGCCGAGATGATTGAGGGTCGACAATGACATCGAACATCAGCGACACCGATGAGCCCACCGTCGACGTCCTAGTCATCGGCGCCGGCCCCTCGGGCGCCGTCGTCACCCACACCGCCGCCACAGCGGGCCTCAGCGTCATCTGTCTCGAGCAGGGCGACTGGGTCAACCCCAGCGACTTCCCTGCCAACCATCCCGAGTGGGAGCTGCTGATTCAGCACGACTGGGCCCACGACCCGAACGTGCGCGCACTGCCCTCGGACTACCCCGTCGACGTCACCGACTCCGACATGTGGCCGGTGATGTTCAACGCCGTCGGCGGGAGTTCCATCTTCTACGGCGCCGAGTGGCCACGGCTGCTGCCCTCGGACTTCCGCGTCAAGACACTCGACGGCGTGGCTGATGACTGGCCGATCAGCTACGACGACCTCAAGCCCTACCACGACGAGGTCGACGAATTCATCGGCGTCTCCGGCGTCGGCGGTGACACCGCCTATCCCGAAGGTCTGGACTACCCGCTACCGCCGCACCCCCTGGGCAAGCCCGGTATGAAGGCCGCCGAGGCCGCGAACAAGCTCGGCTGGCACTGGTGGCCCGGAACCAACGCCATCCCCAGCCAGAAGAACAAGACCCTCGAGCAGTGCGGGCGTTGGGGTGTCTGCGAATGGGGCTGCCCGCAGGGGGCCAAGGCGTCCTTCGACCTGATCTACCTGCCCCAGGCGCAGCAGGCCGGCGCCCAGGTCATCACCGGGGCACGGGTACGCAAAGTGGTCACCGACGACGACGGGCAATGCCACCGGAGCGGAGTGGGTCGATCGCGATGGCACCGTTCGGTTCCAGCCGGCCCGGTCAGTGGTGCTGTGCGCCAACGGGATTGGCACCCCGCGGCTGCTGCTGCTCTCGGCCGACGACCATCACCCCGACGGCTTGGCCAACTCTTCGGGGCTGGTCGGCCGCAACCTCATGCTGCACCCCAACTGCACTGCCATCGGTTACTACGACGAGAACCTCGAAAGTTGGCGCGGCCCAGCAGGTCAGCTGATCCACTCCATGCAGTTCTACGAGACCGACAAGTCCCGAGGCTTCGTGCGCGGCGCCAAGCTGCACGCGCTGCCGACTCCCGGACCGCTCAACACCATCGAGGCGCACCGGGAATTGGACTTCGACGATCTGTGGGGCCCCGCCATCCACGACGTCGCTCGCGCTGTCCTCGAACGGCATCCTGTGGGCCGCGAACTCCGAAGACCTTCCCGATCCCGACAACCGGGTGACGCTCTCCCCGGAGCAGGTCGATTCAGACGGCCTACCAGCCCCGAAGATTCACTACACCGTCAGCGAGAACACCCGCAAGATCCTCAAGTTCACCGTCGAGCGGATGGTCGAGGCGCACGAGGCCGCTGGTGCCACCCGGATCATCACCCAGGAACTGTGGGTGGATCAGCCCGGACACCTGCTCGGGACCGCTCGCATGGGTGACGATCCCACGACCTCGGTCGTGGACTCCTACGGCAAGGCCCATGACGTCGACAACCTCTACATCGCCGACGGCAGCATCTTCGTCACCTCCGGCTCGGCGAACCCGACCTGCACCATCAGCGCCCTGGCGCTGCGGGTGGGCAAGAAGGTCGTCGAGAACGTTTCGGCCCGAAAGGCACAGTCATGAAGGCCGCCCGCCGTCTATCGGTCCCGGTCCGCGACACCCGCCCGCCGCGGGAGATCAGCCACGACGAAGTGGCCACATTGCTGCGGATCGCGGACTGCTTGATCCCCGCCGCCGGACCGAACCCGGCGGCCAGCGACGCCGAGAACTATCTCGAGTACCTGCATCTCGCGCTGGCGGCGCGGGTGGATGCGTTCGACGCCGTGATGGATGCCGCGGCCACCCTCGCCGCGGTTCCCGACGAGGAACTGCGAGCGGCGCTCAAGCACATGTGGGCCACCGACAAGGCGACCTTCGATCCGCTGTCGGCGATCCTGGCCGGCGCCTACTTCATGACCCCCCAGGTCATGGCGCTCATCGGTTACCCCGGCCAGCACCGCGACCCCGCCGGCCTGGAAGACGCGGCCAACGAGCTGGAGACCGGGATCCTCGACCCCGTTCTGGAGCGCGGGTCCATCTACGTCTCCGCTGCGGGCGAGTGACCGAACATGTGGCGAGGACTACGGCGCTGATGGCGCGGCACCAACGGACCCGGCGAGGTCCCCGGCAGGGCACCGCGGACGGCTATTGTCGACAATTAGGCATACCTGGTGGCGCGGGTCCGTCACCGCTGCGCGGGCTTGATGCGAAAGGACTACCAGTGTCTGAACCTACGACCGGAGCGTTCGCCGCCACCTTGGGCCGCAACGCCTCCAAGAAGGTTTCCTTCGGACCGATCGAGCAACGCACCACGCCGGGATCGGTAGCCCACGTTCTGCGCACGGCGATCCTCGACGGCACTTTGGCACCCGGCAGTCAGCTCCGTGAGATTCCGCTGGCCGCCGATCTTGGTGTCAGCAGGGCTCCGCTGCGAGAGGCCCTCGCGATTCTGGCCGACGAGGGCCTCGTCGTGAAGTACCCGTACCGCGGGGCGTTCGTCGCCGAGGTCAGCGCCACCGGAATGTCGGAGATCGCAAGCCTGCGCAAACGCCTCGAGCCCTACGCCATCGAACTGGCGATTCCGCGGTTGACCGGAACCAGCCGCATCAAGGTCACTCGGGCGTTGGAAGACATGGCCATCGGCGCCGACAACAACGACCTGACCGCCACGATCGACGCGCACATGGCCTTTCACCGCACCTTCTACGAGCTGTCCGAGCACAAGCTGCTGCTGGACTTGTGGAAGAGCTGGGAAGCGCAGCTGCAGATGTTCTTCTCCGCCGATCATCAGGCATTTGCCGACCTGCACGACATGGTCGCCGAACACGAACGGCTGCTGAGCGTCATCGACCGCGGCGACATCGACGAAATCACCCGCGAGATCGCGGTGCACGTCCACAGTCCGTCGCCCGAAGAGGTCGCGGCCGAAGCGACCGCGTCGACGGATGCGTGAGTACGTCGACTTCCTGGGTGGGCAATCCCCCTACGATGCCCTCGACGCCGCCGACCTCGACGCCCTCGCGCGTCTGATCGAAGTCGAATACTTCGCCTCGGGAACCACCATCGTGGAAGCCGGCGGTTCGGCCTTGGCCCACTTCTACGTCATCCGCACCGGCGAGGTCGAAATTCTCGACCGCGGCCGGGCCGTCGACGTGCTCGGGCCCGGTGAGACCTTCGGTCAAATCTCGGTGCTGTCGGGTCTGCCGCCGCCGCTGAGCGTCCGAGCTGCCGAGGACACCCTGTGCTACCGGTTCCCCGACCCTCGCCCCGCACTGCAGCACCCAGAGCGTCTGCAGTTCAGCCACTACGGGTCGCTGGTCACCCGGGAGCGGCTGGCCCGGTCCGGGTTGGTCGACCAGGCCCTGCGCTCTGCGCGCAATCAGATGCGTCCGGTGGTCTGGTGCCCGCTGCAGGCCACCGTCAGCGAGGCCGCCGCGGTGATGACCGAGGCCGGCCAGTCCTGCGCATTGCTGCAGCGAGGCGACGAGGTCGGCATCGTCACCGACAGCGACTTCCGCACGGGTCTGGCCATCGGCCAGGAACGGCTCCCACGCCCGGTGGCACACGCTCGCCTCCTTCCCCGCCGCCACCATCGGTGCCGACACCCTCATCGGCGATGCGTTCTTGCGCATGGTCGAGTGCGGCTTTCACCACCTCGTCGTCACCGGTGCGGGCGAGAAACCCGTCGGCATCCTGCGGGTCGTGGACCTGGCGTCGGCCGAAGTCCGCAATCCGTTGGTGATCCGACGTGCCGTGGACGAGGCCGGCACCGTCGAGGATTTGGCCGCCGCGGCCGCGCTGCTGCCCAGCACCTGGCTGGAGCTCTACGACACCGGCGTGGCGGTGATGCACATCGCTGGTCTGCTCTCGGCGGTGATCGACTCCATCATGCTGCGCCTCATCGAACTCACCGACATCGGTGACGACGCTGTGCCCCAGCAGGTTTCCTGGCTGCTGCTGGGATCGGTCGCCCGTCGCGAACCGTTGCCCCGCTCGGATCTCGACACCAGCATCGTCTGGGAGGATCTGCCGCGGACGGTCCGGCGCCGGCGCGCAAGCTGCAGCGCTGGGCAGGTCGCGTGCTCGACAACATGGAACGGTGCGGTCTACAACGCTGCTCCGATGGTGCCAACGCCACCAATCCGCTGTTTGCGCACTCCCGCTCCGATGCCAGCGCGCTGGCGAAGTCCTGGATCACCAACCCCACCCAGGACAACGCCCTGCTGCTGTCATCGATGATTGCCGACAGCCGACCCCTGACCAGCGTTCCGCTCGGTCGCGCGGTGTCCGATGCGATGCTGGCCACCACCCGTAGCCGCGACTACCTGTCGATGCTGTTGCGCTACACCATCTCTGCGCGACCCCCGGTCGGGTTCGTCCGGAACTTCGTCGTGGAGCACTCCGGGGAGCACCGCGGTCGGCTCAACCTCAAAGCGGGCGGCCTTGTCCCGATCGCCTCACTGGGACGCTGGATCGCGGTGGTGACCGGGGATGACCGCGGATCGACCGTGACCCGCCTGCGCCGCGGTGAATCCGCCGCCCTCCTCACCGCAGATGAAACCGAGACCCTCGTCCGCGCCTTCGAATACATCTACGGGCTGCTGCTCGGACATGAGATCGAGGCGATCCGCGCCGGGGAGACCACCGCCACGACCTGGATCGCGCCCAACAAGCTCGACACGCTGACGCGGCGCTACCTGCGGGAGGCGTTTCGTGCCGTCGCCGAGGTGCAGAACCGTCTCGATGGCGAATGGATGGCCCGGTTGTCGTGACACCACGCTGGTTTCCCCGACGTGCGCAGCCGCTGGTCCGGCCCTGGCGCGAGGTCGAATACATCGTGGTCGATCTGGAGACCACCGGACTGGATCTCAAGCGCGACGCCATCGCCTCCTACGGCGCGGTGCTCATCCGCGACGGGCGCATCGTGGTCGCCGAGAACACCTACGGGCTGGTCTGCCCGACATGTGAGATCACCGCCGAGTCCATCACCGTGCACACCCTGCGCAACGCCGACGTCGCCGACGCACCGCCGCTGTCCCTCGCGGTTTCGGTGCTCGACACCCTGTTGCGCGGGCGCGTTCTCGTCGCTCACGCCGCCTGGATCGAGAAGGCCTTCCTCAAGCGTGCGTTCGCCGACCACGGCGCCACGTTGCGCTCCCCAATCATCGACACCGCCGCTCTGGCCCGCGCCGATGGGATCGCCCCCCGAGGCTCGCGCCGCGAACCGGACCTGGAATGGCTCGCAGGTGAAATCGGGCTGCCCGCAGTCAATCCGCACCACGCCCTCGGCGACGCCATCACGACAGCTCACGTCTTCCTCGCCCTCGCCTCCCGCCTTGGACGACTCGGCTACCGCAAGGCAAGCGACTTCGTCGACCTCACCGCCGGAGATCGGGTTCTCAAACGGAGGTGAGGACCCGGTCAGACACGACATCGGGACCCAGCACCGCAGGCTGATGCGGCCACTGCCGCGGCGCTCGGTGATTGCCCTCACCCTACCGCTGGTGTAAAATTGTCGACAGTAAGACAAGCCTTGGTGCTACGAAGCCAGAACCACGGGAGGCACCATGGCGACCGCGCCTGATCCCACCGCGGACCCGACGGCCCTCGTAGGGCGAAGGATTCGGCGCAGCACCCACACCACGTCTCGGTACACGCCATGGGCACAGATCGTGATGACCGTGCCGTCTCGCGACGGCGTGTGCTGGATGGTCGCCTACATCGACGGGGACGTCGACGTCTGGCGGGTCGACGATCCACACGCCCACTACCAATTCGAGTAGGCACCGTCCGGGAGGGAGGCGACATGGCCGTCATGGCCATCGATCAGGGCACATCTGGCACCAAGGCCGTCGTCGTCTCCGATGACGGAGCGGTCCTGGGCATCGCCGAGGAGCCGGTGCGGCCTACCTACCTGCCCGGTGGCGGCGTCGAACACGACCCGGCGCAACTGCTTTCCTCGGTCCTGGCCGCCGGCCACCGGGCCACCGCCGCAGCCGGACACCCCGTCACGGCGATCTCGATCGCCAATCAAGGCGAGACCGTTCTGGCATGGGATCCCGACACCGGTGCGCCGCTGAGCATGGCGTTGGTGTGGCAGGACCGGCGCGCAGAAGCGTTGTGCCGCAGCAAATCCGCGGCCAAGGACTGGGTCCGGCAACGCACCGGCCTGGTCCTGGACTGCTACTTCTCGGCACCAAAGATGCAGTGGCTGCGCCAGAACGGCTCCACGACTGGGGTCGTGACCACCAGCGACACCTGGTTGGTGCACCAACTCAGCGGCGAGTTCGTCACCGACGCCGCCACCGCCAGCCGCTCCCTGCTGACCGACCTCGACACCATGACCTGGGATCCGCAACTGCTGGACCTGTTCAACCTGACCGACGAGCGCCTGCCCGCCATCGTCGCCAACGACGCCGTCGTCGGCTCCACCGACGCCTTCGGCTCCAAGGCCATCGTCGGTGGACTCATCGTCGACCAACAAGCCGCCCTGCTCGCGCAGCGCTGCCTGGCAGCCGGCACCGCCAAGTGCACTTTCGGCACCGGGGTGTTCCTCCTGGCCAATGTCGGACCCCACGGGGTGCGACCCACCTCCGGGCTGACCTGCTCACTGGGATGGACCCTGCGCGACGCCAACACCTACTGCATAGACGGGCAGTGCTACACCGCCGCCTCGGCGATCCGCTGGATCCAGGACCTCGGGCTGATCACCGCACCCGACCAGCTGGATGCCGTGTCCACCGACGACGCCGAGGGCACCTACTTCGTTCCGGCACTGGCCGGATTGGCCGCCCCCTGGTGGCGCACCGACGCCACCGCCTCCTTCACCGGGATGACGCTGTCCACCAAGCGAACTCATCTCATCACCGCGGTGCTGCAAGGACTGGCCGCCCAGACCGCCGAATTGGTCAGCGCCATCGAAGGCGATCTGAGCGCGCCGTTGAGCACGCTCCGGGTCGACGGCGGCCTCACCCGTTCGCGGCGCCTCATGCAGGCCACCGCCAACCTCACGCAGATCCCGATCGAGGTCTACCCGTCCTCGCACGCCACCGCGCTCGGCGCCGCGGCCTGTGCTCGGCTGGCGGCCGATCCCACCCTCAGCGTCACCGACGCGGTACCCGACTGGACCGCCGCCACCACCTACTACCCGCAGTGGCCAGCTGACCGCGCTGCAGACTTCCGACACCAGTGGCGGGCCGCGGTCACGGCCACGCTTCCCAGGAGAGCACCCGATGACTGACACCCACGCCAGCACCGCCACCGACTATGACTTCGTCGTGTTGGGCGCGGGCATCGTCGGCTCGGCGATCGCGCGGACGTTGGGCGGATATCGCCATCGGGTAGCGCTCGTCGAAGCCCGCGAGGACGTCGGCGACGGCACCAGTAAGGCCAACACCGCCATCCTGCACACCGGGTTCGACGCCAAGCCAGGGACCCTGGAATCCCGGATGGTGGCCCGCGGCTATGCCCTGCTCGGCGACTACGCCGCGCGTACGGGCATCCCGGTGGAACGCACCGGCGCGCTGCTGGTCGCCTGGAACGAGGAGGAACTTGCCGCGCTCCCCGCCCTGCAGGCCAAGGCCGCCGACAACGGCTACACGCACTGCCACATCGTCGACGCCGACGAGGTCTACCGGCAGGTCCCGGCATTGGGCGAAGGCGCACTGGGCGGGCTCACGGTGCCCGACGAATCGATCATCTGCACCTGGACCACCAACCTGGCGCTGGCCACCGATGCCGTCGCCCGCGGTGTCGCGTTGCGCACCGGGACCCGCGCCGAATCGGCGACTGTCGGCGCCGATCGCACGATTCTGCACACCACCCAGGGCGACATCGCCACCCGCTGGGTGATCAACGCCGCGGGTCTCGGCTCGGATCACCTCGACCGGGCGTTCGGCTACGACCGGTTCCACATCACCCCGCGGCGCGGAGAGCTGCTGGTCTACGACAAGCTCGCCCGTGCCTTGATCGACAAGATCGTGTTGCCCGTTCCCACTGCACGAGGCAAGGGTGTTCTGGTCAGCCCCACCATCTACGGCAACGTCATGCTCGGCCCGACCGCCGAGGACCTCGATGACCGGTGCGCCACCGGCACGTCGGCGGCCGGCTTCGAATTCCTGCTCGGCAAAGGCGCCACGCTGATGCCGCGCCTGCTCGAGGAAGAGGTAACCGCTGCCTACGCCGGGCTGCGTGCCGCCACCGACTACGGCGACTACCTCATCGAGGTCGACACCGACCAGCGTTACGCCCTGGCCGGCGGGATCCGCTCCACCGGCCTGACCTCCGGAATGGCCGTCGCGGAGTACCTCGAGGAGCTCCTGACACGCCGTGGATGCGCTGCCGACCGCCCGCGGGGAGGCGCCGCCCCCGCCGCGGATGCCCAACCTCGGGGAGGCATTCACCCGGCCGTATCAAGACGCCGACCTGATCGCCTCGGACCCGGCGTACGGCAAGGTCGTCTGCTTCTGCGAACGCGTGACCGCCGGGGAGATCCGCGACGCCTACGACTCGCTCATCCCGCCGGCCGGTCTCGACGGGACTGCGGCGACGCACCCGCGTCATGAACGGACGGTGCCAGGGCTTCTTCTGCGGCGCCGAGATCAGCGCCGCCGTCGAGGCCCATCCCAACCCCCGCCGCGCCGCTGCGCTCACCCCGGAAAGGCAAACGGCTCGATGAGCACTCGCGCTGCCCGCACCACCACGCCCACCGATGTCGCGATCATCGGTGCGGGACCGGCCGGACTGGCCGCGGCGACCCGCCTGGCCGGCACCCACGGCCTGCGCGTACTGGTCCTGGACCGCGAAACCACCCCGGGTGGAATCCCCCGGCATTGCGACCATGCCGGCTACGGCATCCGTGACCTGCACACCTTCATCAGTGGCCCGGCGTACGCCAGACGCATGGTGCGTCGGGCCCGGGAGGCCGGCGCGGACATCCTCACCGACGCCATGGTGACCGCCATCAACCAGGACAACTCCGTCGACGTCACCACCCCCGGCGGTCTGCTGCGGATACAACCGGGCGCGGTCGTCATGGCCACCGGCGCCCGTGAGCGACCCCGTCCCGCCCGACTGATTCCCGGCGACCGCCCCTCCGGGGTGTACACCACCGGCCAACTGCAGAACGTCGTGCACCTACACCACGGCACCGTCGGCAAGCATGCCGTCGTGGTCGGCGCCGAGCTGGTCAGCTGGTCGGCGGTGATGACCCTGCGCCACGCCGGGTGCTCCACCGTCGCGATGACCACCGAGTACCCGTCCCCGGAGTCCTACGCCGCGTTCAACATTGGAGGCAAGGCCGCGTTCGGGGTGCCCGTCGCGACCCGCACCCGCATCGTGCGGATCTTCGGGAAGCCGGGTCTGCGCGGTGTCGAAGTGGAGAACCTCGACACCGGCGCCCGCCGCATCGTCGACTGCGACACCGTCGTCCTCACCGGTGACTGGATCCCCGATCACGAACTCGCCCGCAGCGCCGGCATCGATCTGGACCCCGGCACGTTGGGACCCGTGGTCGACACCGCGCTACGCACCAGCCGGCAAGGAGTCTTCGCCGCCGGCAACGTCCTGCACCCCGTGGACACCGCCGACATCGCCGCCCTGGACGGCACCTTCGTCGCCGACCGGGTGCAGGCGCACCTGTGCAAGGGCACCGCCGCGGACCGGCCGATGGGAGTTCGGATACGGGCCGAGGCTCCGTTCCGGTGGGTGTCGCCCAACCTGCTGCGTCCCCATGACCCCGCCCCGCCCCGCAAGCGGCTGTTGCTGTGGACCGACCAGTTGATCCGCTTCCCCACGATCACCGTCTCCCAGCTCGGCCACGTGATCGCCACCAAGCGCACGCCCTGGCCGGCCAGCCCGGGGCGGGTGTTCCGGGTCCCGTCGTCGGTCCTCGACGGCGTGGACCCCGACCACGGTGACGTCACCATCGGCGTGGTCGCAGCTTCCAGCACCGCGCACGCCCGGGTCAACGGCTTTGGCTACGCGCGGCTTGGCTGCATCCCGCGCTCGTGATTTAGACCTCATTCGAATCGTCCTCTTGTCGACAATCACCAATATCAGTAGTGTGGTGACCAGCGCGCCCGACCGATCGAGCGGCGCCCGCACCGAATCCCGACGTCGAAGGAACCCCGAAACATGACCAAGAAGCTGGGCGGCATCCTCGCTGCCGTCTCGACTCCATTCGCCGCCGACGGCAGCGTCGACGAGGGCGCCCTACGCGGCCACGTCGACTTCCTCATCGACAACGGTCTGCACGGCCTGGTTCCCGGTGGCAGCACAGGCGAATTCGCCGCCCTGACCTCCGATGAGCGCAAGCTCGTCAACAAGGTGGTCATCGATCAGGCAGCCGGCCGAGTCCCCGTTGCCCCGCAGACCGGGTCCACCAGCACCGCCGAGGCGATCAATCTGTCCAAGCAGGCCGCCGACGACGGCGCCGACGCCGTGCTGCTGGTCCAGCCGTTCTACGAGGCGCCGACCCGCCACGAGGTCATCGAGTACTTCGCCACCGTCGGTGAGGCCGCCGGCGTGCCCGTCATCGCCTACAACCTGCCCGGCGCAACTGGCATGAACCTCGACCGCCCGTTCTACCGCGAGCTGCTCGAGCGCACCGACGCGGTGAAGTACATCAAGGACACCTCCGGTTCCATCGAGCAGGCCTTCGACCTCATCTTCAACCTCGGTGACGCCATCGAGACGTTCGTCGGCTGGGACACCATCGTGCTGCCCGCCTTCTCTGCGGGCGCGGCTGGATCCATCTGGGGCGCACCGAACTTCGCGCCCAAGGAGTGCGTGGCGATCTTCGATCTGGCCAAGGAGGGCAAGACCGCCGAGGCGTTCGTCATCTTCAAGCGGCTCTGGAACGTCTTCGACTTCCTCGGCAAGGAAGGGTATGCCGTCTCCACCAAGGCCGCCGCACAGGCCGTGGGCGTCGACCTCGGCTACGCCCGCGCGCCCTACGGCCCGCTGTCAGCCGACAAGCAGGACGAACTGACCAAGCTGATCGCCGAGACCGGCCTGAACTACGCCTAGCTCGACCAGGCGCATGGACATACAGGCCGGCAGCGGACATCCCGCTGCCGGCCTGACGCATCATCAATGACACCGCCTCGGTGGCGACGTCGCCGAAGCACAACCGAAGGGACCGGCGATGCGCTGGAGTCGAATGGTCAACGTGGTGAAGTGCCACGTCGGCGGCGAAGTCAACAACGTGGTCACCGGAGGCATCGGCGACGTCCCCGGGGCGACGGTGTTCGAGAAGATGAAGTTCTTCCGCGAGCACCGCGACGACCTGCGCCAACTGCTGCTGCACGAACCCCGCGGCGGCGTCCACCATTGCGTCAACTACATCGTCCCGGCGACCGACCCGCAAGCCCAACTCGGTTACGTCATCGCCGAATCCACCGAATATCCGGTCATGTCGGGCAGCAACACCATGTGCGTCACCACCGCGCTCCTGGAGACCGGGATGATCCCGATGGTCGAACCGGTCACCGAGCTCGTCCTGGAATCCCCCGCCGGTCTCATCCGCATCCGGTGCACGTGCGAGAACGGCAAGGTCACCAGCGTCGAGTTCGAGAACCAGCCCGCCTTCGCCTACGCGATCGGCGTCCCGCTGGAACTCGAGGGCTATCCGACGCTGACCGTCGACGTCGCCTGGGGTGGCATGGCCTACGTCCTGGCCGACGCCGCCGAATTGGGCATCGGGCTGACACCCGATGAAGCCCGCGAACTCTGCGACCTGGGGCAACAGCTGAAGACTGCTGCCGCCCAACAGATCCCTGCGGTTCATCCTACGAATCCCGAGTTCGCCGGCATCACCCAGACGGAGATCGTCGGACCACTGTCCCGCAACGACGACGGTGTCCTCACCGCCCGGAACGCGGTGATCGTCTCACCGGGACGTCTGGACCGATCCCCCTGCGGCACCGGCACTTCCGCGCGGCTGGCCGTGCTGAAGGCCAAGGGACAGATCGGCGTCGGGGAGACATTCGTCCACGAATCCGTCATCGGATCCACGTTCACCAGCCGCATCGACCGACTCACCACCGTCGGCAGTTACGACGCCGTCGTCCCCCGTGTCGCCGGGCAGGCCTTCATCACCGAGCTGAGCCAGGTCGGACTCGATCCCGCCGACCCCTTCCCGACCGGTTACCGACTCTCGGACACCTGGCCGACCATGCCTTAGGTGATGCTGAGGGTGACCAGCTTCGTGCGGGTGAACTCTTCGAGTCCGGCGAGGCCGCCTTCCTTGCCGAGCCCCGACGCCCGGAATCCACCGAGGGGAACTTCGGGCCCGACGACCATGTGCGTGTTGACCCAGACGATGCCGGTGTCGATCGCGTTCACGCAACGCAGCCCCCGGGCCAGGTCGCGGGTCCACACCGACGACGCCAGGCCCTGGGAGACCGAGTTGGCCTTGGCGATCGCGTCGCTCTCATCGGTGAAGGTTTGCACGGTGGCCACGGGGCCGAAGATCTCCTCGGTGACCAGTTCGTCGTCGTCGCTGCAGTCCTGAGATCAGGGTGGGCTGGAAGAAGAATCCCGGACGGTCGACCGCGGATCCGCCGGTCACCACGGTCGCCGAAGGCGGCCTGTTGGCGACGAGCTTGGCCACCCGGTCGCGCTGAACTTCTGAAATCAGCGGTCCCAAAGTCGTTGCGGGATCGGCGGTGTCGCCGATGACTGCTTGCTCGAGGCTGGCGGCCAGCTGTTCGACGAATTCGTCGTGCAGTGACTCGGCCACCAGAATTCTGGTGGCCGACATGCATTCCTGCCCGGCGTTGAACAGAATCCCGTTGGTCAAGGAGGGCACCGCTTGGGCCAGGTCGACGTCATCGAAGACCAGGACCGGGGAGTTGCCGCCGAGTTCGAGCACCACGCGTTTGGCTTGCGCTCCTGCGGTCGAGCCGATGCTCTCACCGGCGCGGGTCGAACCGGTGAAGGACACCAGGTTGACGTCGGGATGCTCGACCAGGGCGTCTCCGGCGACGGGGCCGCGGCCGTTGACGACGTTGACGACGCCCGGGGGAAGCACTTGTTGAGCCAGCTCGATGAAACGACTCGTGGACACCGGGGTGTTCTCCGCGGGTTTGATCACGATGGTGTTGCCGGCGATCAGTGCGGGCGCGATCTTCCATACCGCCTGCCACAGCGGGAAATTCCAGGGCGTGATGCCGGCGACCACGCCGACGGGTTCGCGCCGCACGTAGCTCGTGGTGCCGGCGGCGAACTCTCCGGCGGCCTGAGCGGCCAGCACGCGACCGGCTCCGGCGAAGTGCCGCAGCGCTCCCAGAATTCCTGGCAGTTCTTCTTCGGTGGCCGCGGTGATCGGCTTGCCGGCGTCGATCGATTCGATCCGGGCGAACTCGGCCAAGTTCTGCGCGAACAGATCGGCCAGGGCGTGCAGCGCCTCGGAGCGCTGGGCGGGAGACTTGGCCGCCCAGGCGGGGAAGGCGGCCTTGGCCGCTTGGACCGCGTCATCGACGTCGCCGGGGGTCGATTCGGTGAAGCGGGCGATGACTTCACCGGTGCTGGGATCGAGGACCTCGAGCGTGTCGGTCGAGGAGCCGGCCACCGATTTGCCGTCTATCACGTTCGGCACCGTCATCAGTGTCATGGGTCTACCTTTCGGGGTTGTCTAGTTGCGTGTTGGGGATCGGGTTCACAGCTCGGCGCTGGTCAATACGAAGGTTGGGTCGCCGAAGAGTTCCTCGTCGACGGACACGCCGAGGCCGGGGGCGTCGTCGAGTACGACCTTGCCCGCGGTGAGGACGGGTCCCGTTGCGCCCGGGTCCTTTTGGTAGGACATCGTCATGTGATGGCCCATGAAGTAGGAAACGCCGAGGAATCGTTGTGGGTCGATGCTGGCGGCGAGTTGCGCCATCGCGCCGGTGGCCAGGTCGGCGCCTTGGGGTTCGTCGACCATGATCATGATGCCGGTCGCTTCGGCGAGGTCGCGGATGCGGGCGGCCTTGGTCAGTCCTCCGACCCGGGTGATCTTCAAGTTGAGCGCATCGGTGATGCCCAGATGGTGCCCGGTCAGCACGTCGTCGTAGGTTTGGCCGCTTTCGTCCATCATCAGGGGCAGGGGGCTGTGCCGCGCGACGAGGGCGAGTTCGGTCATGCTGGCGCAGGGTTGCTCGACGTAGGTGTCGACGTCGCGGATGGCCTGCAGGTAGCGCTTGGCTTGACCAACGGTCCATCCGCGGTTGGCGTCGCTGGTCATGAACTCCGACACCCCCGCCACCGCGCTGGCGACGGCGCGCGTGCGCTTGGCGTCGTCTATCGGGTCGTCACCCAGCTTGAGCTGAAAGCGTCGAAACCCCAAGTCCACGAAGGACAGGGCTTCTTCGACCATTCGCTGAGGTGAGGTCAGGCTGACCGCTTGGAAGGCGCCGAGTTCACGTTGCTTGATGCCGCCTAGCAGGGTGGCCACCGGCAATCCGAGGAGCTTGCCGCGCAGGTCCCACATCGCGGTGTCGATGGCCGCCTTGCCGGGCAGGTGCCCGATCAGCAGGGCGTCCATGCCGTCGGCGAGCACGCCGGCGCCCATCGGATCGCAGGTGAGCACGAACGGTGCGAGTTCCCTTGACGGTTTCGCGTGCACTGCCGGGGAATCCGTTGAGGTAGTTGCCCCCCAAGGTGCCGGCTTCGCCCCAACCGGTGGTGCCGTCGTCGGCGGTCACTTTGACGACGGTGGCGGGAAAGGCGCTCAGGTCGCGCCCGTGCGACATGACGTAGGAACCGCCGGCTGCCGGGATGTCGACGGAAAAGCAGGAAATGCTGTGCAGCTTCATGGCCTCATTATCTGTGATGAAGGGCGGCTAGGCGAAAAGCGTTGACAGGTAAGGGGATAGGAAGGTCTCGTGTGGATCGAGTTCCTGGCGGACGGCCTCGAAGTCGCCGAGCCTGGGGAACAGTCGCGCGATTCGCTCGCGCGTCATGAAGTTGAGCTTTCCCCAGTGTGGGCGCGCGTCGAAGTCGTCGAGGGTCGCGGCGACGTCGGCCAGAAAGCCCATGTAGTCCTTGTCCTCGTGTCCGCAGATGGAGATCGAGATGGAGGGGCGTTGGTAGAACGGGGAGAGGTAGGCGTCGTCGGCGGCGATCGACCGCACTTCGATGGGGTAGAGCTGGTCGGGGTACTTGGTCAAGATCAGCTCCCGCAGCGCGAGGAACGCGTCCTTGCCGTCCTCGTAGGGGACGAAGTACTCGAGTTCCCTGTTGACGATGACGCCCTCGAAATCAGGATCGGGATAGATCCGGTACGGCCGATCGACCCGCCGGTATCTGGGGTCCGGGGTGGAACTCGAGCGACACCCGCGGCACCTCGTCGTAGAGCTTGACCAAGGCACAGTCACCCGGGCCGACCGGCGCCGGCCAGTCCATGAACAGCGATGCTGGGGAGCCGTCATAGGGCATCCAGAAGAACGAGAAGTGGCGCCGGTGCGCCATTTCCTCGTCGAAGCGCTCGAGAACCTGTTGCGACGGGCCAGTATTCGAGGTTTTCGGCCAGACCGAACGCCTCGCGGACGTCGAGCTCGATCTCGGTGACGACGCCGAGCATTCCCATCGCCACTCGCGCTGCCGCGAGCGTGTGCGGATCGTCGGTGCTGACCTCGCGAACCTCGCCCGTGGCAAGGACGACGCGGAACTTGGTGGCCATCGCCGAGAAGCACTGCTGCGCCACACCGGAGCCGTGCGTGGCGGTGCCGATCGCACCGGCGATCTGTTGTGCGTCGATGTCCCCTTGATTCTTCAGACACAACCGGGCCGCCCACAACGGGTCACCCATCTGCCGGATCGTCGTCCCCGCCAATACCGTGACACGGTGGCGGGCAGCGTCGATCTCGGTTACGCCGGTCATCCGGTCCAGGCACAGGATCACTCCGTCGGTCACCGACAGTGGCGAGAAGGAATGCCCGGTCCCGACGACGCGCACGCCCAGTCCCTGGTTCACGGCGTCGGTGACGGCGTCCTGAACGTCGGCCTCCGTGCTCGGATGCAGGACCCGCGCAGGAGCGCACTGCTGATTGCCGGCCCAGTTCGACCACTGCGACTGCGTGATGCTTGCCATGCCTGACGTTGACTCCATCTTGGTCCGACGATGGGTGGGTTGCGGTGTCAGAGCGGTCAGGAATGGTCCGACGGCCGCTTGGCCGCCCGACTCAGAGATGCCCGGGTTCGACGTCGCGGGAGACACCTCGACGGCTCTTCGGGATGCACATGTAGATGACGCAGCCGGCCACGACCACTCCGACGAGGCCCAGTCCGACGTGAATCGGGTCGGAGACCACCAAGACGATGCACAGGACGAACGACCAGATGATCGCCGCCACGAAGATCACCGGGGTGAACTTGCCGTAGTGCCAAGGGTGTTCGGGCAGTTTCTTCTTGAGCACGGCCCAGAAACCGACCGTGACCACGACCGTGTAGGCAAATCCCCAGGCCAGCGCTGTCATCGCGGCGAGCACCGAGAGCAACGAGGACCACAGACCAAACAGTAGGGCCATCGCGAGGATCGTCAGGGTGGCGTTGATCGGGATTCGCTGCTTGCTGACCTTGCGCATCCAGCCTGCCGCCGGCATCTGACCGTCGCGCGCCTGCGACCACAGGACACGTATTCCGGTGAGCTGCAACATGGCGATGGTGGCCAGCAGCGCCACGATGGCGACCGCTTCGATCACCGTGGCGAAAGTCTGTCCGATCGCGCCGTCGAGGATGTCCTTGACGGGCACGGAGCTGCCCATGATGGCGGGGACGTCTTGAATGGCCAGCAGCAGCAAGGCGATGATGATTCCGCCGGCCACGTAGGCCGAGGTGTTGGCTACGACCGAGGCCATCGGCGCCATCTTGTTGGCGTTCTTCGTTTCCTCCGAGGCGTTCCCCGTGGCGTCGAAGCTGGAGATCAGATAGGCGGGAAGAATCATCGCGAAGAGCGCGGGCATCAACCAGTGGCCTCCACGTGCGGTGCCACCGGTGTCGGTCAGGATGCTCAGCGGCTGCGTGGGGTGCTTGACCAGGAGCAAGCCACCGATCAGCAAGACGACCACGACGATCTCGGCGATGACGCCGACATTGTTGAGCAGCGCGGCCACCTTGACCCCGGCGATGTTGAACAGGGTCACGAAGACCATGATCCCGGCAGCCCAGGCGAAGGTCTCCATGTTGGAGTCCACGGTGACGCCGAACCAGCCCGCCAGGAACGGCACCATGCTGGTGGATACGGCGGTCACGGACACCGTGTGCGCGATGACCAGAAGCCAGCCGGTTTGCCAGGCCAGCCACGGGTTTCCGGTGATCCGACCGGTGATCTGGTAGACGCCGCCGGCCAGTGGGTACGCCGAAACCAGTTGTGCGACGGCAAGTCCGACGGTGAAGACCTGAAATGCACCGCCGATCACGTACGACCAGAATGACGCCGGGCCAAAGAAGCCGAGGCCGACGATCAACGTCGTGAAGGTCGACGATGCGATCGCGATGGACGAGAACTGGATTCCAAAGCTGGAGAAGAAGCCCAACGATCGGCTCAACTCCTGCTTGTAGCCCATCTTCTCCAGGAGCGCTTCGTCGGTGCGATGTTGCTCGCCGCCGGTCTCCGGGAGCGCTTCGGCATCGGGAGATATGGCCATGATTACCTCGCTCAGGAGTATCGAATCAGACGAACGGACGGACCATGGACGACAATTGGTTGATTGCCGATTGTCGACAATTGTACACATGGCGTCATCGATGTCAACCAATTCGGCCGTTTCGTCAGCGGCGAGGCGGGATGGGCTCCAGGAAGTCGCCCCAATCCACGGCGGAGCTCTGCTCATGTAATATTGTCGACAAGTTAGCCATATCGATGTGAGAGGTCGGCCCGCCCCAGACCGACTACACGAGCAGCGTCTACGTCAGAATCCGCCCACGGGGGTCTTTGTGTCCATGCCGAGCCTCGGCGCCACCAATGATGTCTCACTGGGCCGTATCGAACAGCGGACCCGTCCGGAGTCGGTGGCGCACGTCCTTCGCAATGCCATTCTGGACGGCACGCTGCCTCAAGGCAGTCAGTTGCGCGAGACGCACCTCGCCAGCGATCTTGGAGTAAGTCGTGCGCCGCTACGCGAAGCACTCGGCGCGCTTGCCGATGAGGGCCTCGTCGTGAGGATTCCGTACCGCGGCGCGTTTGTCGCCGAGGTCAGCGCGCGGGGCATGTCTGAAATCGCCAGCCTGCGAAAACGTTTGGAGCCCTACGCCATCGAGTTGGCGATGCCCCGCCTGAAGGGAGCCGGGCGCGACAGAGTGCAACGTGCTCTCGACGCAATGCGCAACAGCGCCGATGACAACGACCTCAGCGCCACAGTTCTCAACCACATGACGTTCCACCGCGAATTCTACGAACTCTCCGAGCACAAGCTGTTGCTGGATTTGTGGAGGAGCTGGGAAGCCCAACTGCAGATGTTCTTCTCCACTGATCAGCGGGCATTCTCCGACTTGCACGACCTGGTTGCCGAACACGAGCGTCTGCTCTCCATCATCGACGGCGGGGACATCGACGGCAATCGCGCGAGAAATTGGCCGTGCACGTCCACAGCCCGTCCCCCGCCGAGATCGAAGCCGACGGAGGCAATCCCGTCATCCGCTGAGTCGACGCCATCGAACCGCTTACTCCTGTCGAAGCGGCGAGAGTCGCTTAGTCGGCCTGCCGCTCGGCTACCAGCGCGGTCGAAACGATGTCAGTGAACTCATCGATCAAGCGCGACCGGCGTCCGGCCAGCCAAGCCATGGACACGACGTTCGGGCTCAGGTCCTCGACCTGCACTGTCAGCACGTCCGGCCTGGTGTAGAACTGCGCCGTGGACTGCGGGATCACCGCGATACCCACCTCTCCGGCGACCAGTTCGAGTTTCTCCTCGACGCTGCAGATCTTCGGCACGGGGCGCCGGGTGCGCTCGCGCACCTCGACGGCCACGTCGCGCCACTCCGGTACCGCGTCAGGGTCTTGCAGAAGATGGTCCTCGGCGAGATCGGCGATCATCACGGTCTCCTTGCCTGCCAACCGATGCCCGGATGGCAGCAGTGCGACTCGTGGCTCGTCGAACAACTGACGGGTCTGTAGTCCTCGCACGTCCACCGGCAGCCGGACCAGGCTCACATCGACTCGGCCGTCGTGGAGGACCTCGACCTGGTTGAACCAGTCCGTGCGCAGCAGCCGGACTTCGAGGTCGGGATGGCGGGTCTGCATTGCACGGACGGCTGGGGTGACGGTGATGCCCGGCATGAACCCGATGGTGAACATCGGGCCTCGGGCCGCGACGACGACCCGTCGGCGCAGCGCTTGGGCGGACACCAACAACGGGCGGGCATCATCGAGGAGTTGCCGACCCGCCTGGGTGAGCGCTGTGCCGCGCTTGTCGCGCCGAAACAGTGGCATCCCCAACTCGTTCTCGAACGCCCGGATCTGGCGCGACAACACCGGCTGGGCAATGTGGAGTCGATCCGCGGCGCGGCCGAAGTGCAGCTCCTCGGCCACCGCAACGAAGTACCGCAGCTTACGAAGATCGAGGTCCATCAGTGCTCCTCAGTGCGCCAGACCCGCGCGCGGAGATCAGCCCTTCGCGAATGTGCTCAGCGGGTCAGTATGAGCCGGCACCCAGCCGAGGTCGGCCCGTGCTCGCGCCGGAGTCAGCTGCTGGTCTAACGCGAACGCCTCGGCAATGGGGCCCATCTCGCGACGTGCTTGCTCCGCGGTGATCGAAGCGACCTCCCCATGTAGCCCTGCGCCGTGGCTGAGCGCGACGGCGACATCCTTGGCGGAAGGGTTGGTCCCACCGACGCCGACGTACACCGAACCCGCCTCGGCGCGCAATGCTGCGACGTAGAGCTCGGCCAAATCGTCGATGTGCACGAGCGCCCAGTGGTTGGCGCCGTCGCCGATGTAGCTGACCCGGCCGGCCTTTCGGCCCGGCTCGGTGAAAAAGATTTCGATCAACCGGTTTTCACCGCCGTAGAGAAGACCGGGCTGCACGATCACCGGACGGCCACCATGCCCCGCCCGGTCCAGTACGGCCTGCTCAACCGGTTGCCGCCAGGCGACGAGGGCCGGCGGATCCCACGGAGCCGTCTCGTCGACGACGCCACCGGTGTTCCCGTACACCCAGGAGCCGCCCGTGTGGACGTAGGTGCCGGTACCGGCGCCGTCCTGCATCGCGCCGGCGGCCGCGAGGTCTTCCTCACCGCTTTCGGCCTGCGCGAGGTGCACGACTGCCTCGGCACGGGCCGCGGCCTCGTTCAGCACACCAAGATCACTGAGACCACCCCGGACCGGCACGGCCCCGGCGGCAGCGACGACGTCGGCCGACCGATCGCTACGGGCCAACGCCTCAACGGCGTGGCCAGCGCGGACCAGAGCACCGATCGTTGCCGTGCCGATGTAACCGGAACCGCCGGTCAGGAACACCTTCATTTGCGTCACACCCTTCGTCTGAGGTCATTTCCAGCCTGACCGCGAGACGAGGTGGTTGTCCAAGACCTTTGCCGTTGACCGTGATACCGCATGGGTATCACGGTCAACGGCAACGATCGTCCGCGCACCTGCTGACCGAGATGCCCTCTGGGTATCAGGGCGGACACAACAGGTCTTGGACACCTGCGCTCCGGGCGCGGAATGCTGGCTGCCACAAGGGAAACCACGAGGAGGCAGCAATGGCACGACACGACGTCGAGTTCGACGCCGAAGGCGTAACCCTCCGCGGTTGGTTCTACTCGCCTGACGACGGGTCCACGGACCCGGCACCTTGCGTGGTGATGGCGCATGGCTGGTCGGCGACGAGACGCATCTATCTCGACCGGTTCGCCGAGGTGTTCGCGGCGGCCGGACTGGCGGTCCTGCTCTATGACAACCGCGGGTTCGGCGACTCAGATGTGGCGCCGGGCAAACCCCGTTACGAAATCGACCCATGGGAACAGATCCGCGACTACCAGCACGCAATCACGCACGCGCAGAACCTCCCGGAAGTGGACGCCGACCGGATCGCGGTGTGGGGTTCGAGCTTCTCCGGGGCGCACGCGTTCGTCGTCGCTGCGATCGACCAACGGGTGAAGGCCGTATGCGGCCAGGCGCCATTCGTCAGCGGTCGAGCCACCTATGCCAACGTTGCCCGCGAGAACAACCAGGTGATCGACCCACAGCGGTTCGCCGATGATCGCCGCGCTCGCGCAGCTGGCGCACCCGCGGCGATGATCCCGGTAATCGGGACCGACCCCGCCCGCGTTACCGGCATCCCGACGCCCGACGCGTTCGAATGGTTCACCGAGGCACACCAAACCTTGGCCCCGGAGTGGCACAACGAGGTCACGCTGCGGAGCCTGGAACTGCTCCGCGGCTACGAACCCGCCCTGTACCTTCCACTAGTGACGCCGACGCCGTTGCTTATGATCGTCGGCCGAGACGACAGCCTGACCGGCGGCAACTTGGCGGCATCGGCGTTCGAAACTGCTGCGGCACCAAAGAAAGTCATCTTCGTGCCGGGCGGGCATTTCGCCGCGTACACGGGGCCGGGCTTCGCGCTGGCATCGACAGCGGCGCGGGACTGGTTCGCCGAGCACCTGCTCGGAAACCGATGAAGAGGTAATCACTACGGTGGTCTGGTGGGCTCCACCGATCTGCGTCAGACCGTCGACGCGGTGTGGCGGATGGAGGCGGCCAAGATCGTCGCGACGCTGACCCGCGCCGTCGGAGACGTCGGACTTGCCGAGGATCTGGCGGCCGATGCGCTGGTCGATGCGTTGGAGCAGTGGCCGAACACGGGCGTACCGCGCAATGCGGGCGCGTGGCTGACCACGGTGGCCAAGCGCAAGGCGATCGACCACTGGCGCCGTCAGGACCGGCTCGACACGAAGTACGCGACGCTGGCACGCGAGTTGGAGACCCAGATCGACGAGGCGTGGGACCCCGACCGGATCGACGACGACGTGCTGCGGCTGATCTTCATCTCGACGCACCCCGTGCTGTCACGTGAGAACCAGATCGCGTTGACGCTGCGGGTGGTCGGCGGGTTGACCACCGAGGAGATCGCGCGGGCGTTCCTCGCACCCAAGGCGACGATCGCCCAGCGCATCGTGCGCGCCAAGAAGACGCTCGGCGACGCCGGCGTGCCGTTCGAGGTACCCGACCCGTCGGAGTACCCCCAGCGGCTGTCGGCGGTGCTCAGCGTCGTCTACCTGATCTACAACGAGGGCTACTCGGCATCGTTCGGGCAGCGCTGGATTCGAGACGAATTGTGCACGGAGGCATTGCGTCTGGGCCGCGTCCTGGCCGCGCTGGTGCCCGACGAGGCCGAGGCACACGGGTTGGTGGCGCTGATGGAGTTCCAGTCGTCGCGGTTCGCGGCGCGCACCGGTGCCGACGGCCAACCGGTTCTGCTCGAGGACCAGGACAGGACGAGGTGGGACCGCGCCCAGATCCGGCGCGGGGTGCGCGCACTCGAACTCGCCGCGGAGACGTTGCAGCGCAAGGGAACCGGCTGGGGACCATACGCACTGCAGGCCGCGCTCGCCGAGTGCCATGCGGTGTCGCCGACCGCCGCCGACACCGACTGGAAACGCATCGTGTCGCTGTACGACGGGCTGCTGCAGATCTCGCCGTCGCCGGTGATCGAACTGAACCGGGCCGTCGCCGTCGCGATGGCCTCGAGTCCAGCAGATGCGCTCGCGATCGTCGACGGGATCACCGGACTGGACGGCTCGTACTTGCTACCCAGCGTGCGAGGCGAACTGTTGACGCGGCTGGGACGCCACACCGAGGCCGCCGCGGAGTTCGAGGCCGCAGCGGCGTTGAATCAGAACGATCTGGAGCGAAACGTGCTCAAGGAAAAGGCAACCCGAGCCAAGGAGTCGACAGGATGACAATGCGCGCTGTGATGTTCGACTTCTCGGGAACGCTCTTTCGGCTCGAGGAGGACGACAGCTGGTTCGCGGGGATGCAAGTCGACGAGCAAGCCGTCGACGGTCACGTCCAGGCCGAGCTGATGCGCCGACTCACGGCGCCGACGGGCCGCTCGGTCGAGATGACGCCCGAGGCGTACCACGCCTGGTGCAACCGGGACCTGGTCCCACACCTGCACCGTGAGGCCTACCTGCACGTGCTGCGCGAGTCGGGACTGGCCGACCCGCACGCCGAGTCGCTTTACCGACGGGTGATCGACGCGGCGTCCTGGACGCCCTACCCGGACACGGCCGCGGTACTCAAGGCCCTGCACGCCCAGGGCATCAAGACCGCCGTGGTGTCGAACATCCCGTTCGACATCCGGCCGGCCTTCCGCTCGATCGGCGCCGCCGACGACGTCACCGAATTCGCGCTCTCGTTCGAGGTCGGCGCCGTCAAACCCGATCCCGAGATCTTCCGGACCGCCTTGTCACGACTCGGCGTGGACGCGCGGGACACTCTGATGGTCGGCGACAGCGAGGAGGCCGACGGCGCAGCGCAGGCGGTCGGTTGTGCGTTCGCGCTCGTCGATCCGCTGCCCACAGGCCAGCGACCCGACGGCCTCGTCGAGGCGCTGAGGGCGCACGGCGTCACGGTTTAGGCGGTTGGACCCCGTCCGGTCGTAACACCACGCGCCCATGAAACCTCCGACCATAGTGGTGAGGTGACATCCAGCGCCGCCGACGGCGTCAAGCCCGACGTGGCACCGCGCGACGAGGACGACACCTTCGACCGCACCGTCGACGAGGGGCGCCAGAGGCTCGGACGCTCCTGGGTACAGCTCATCACCACGGGTTTCCTCGGCGGGTTCGACGTCGGGATCGGCATCCTCGCGCTCCTGCTCGTCGAGGAGTTGACCCACAACGCGCTTCTGGCGGGCCTGGCCTTTTCCGCCGGCTTCATCGCCTTGACGCTCGCCCGCAGCGAGCTGTTCACGGAAAACTTCCTGGTGCCCGTCGTCACCGTCGTGGCCAAGTCCGGGACACCCCGCGCCCTTGTCCGGCTGTGGGCCACCACGTTGCTCACCAACCTCATCGCCGGCTGGCTGCTCGCCGCCCTGCTGATGGCGGCGTTCCCGTCGCTGCGACACGTCGCGGTCGAGGTCGCAGCGTCCTACATCGAACTGGGCATCACGTGGCAGGCGTTTGCCCTGGCCGCGGTGGGCGGCATGTTGATCACGGTGATGACTCATCTGCAGCATGCGACGGAGTCCGACGGGGTGCGCCTGGTACCCGCGGTCATCGTTGGAACGATGCTGTCGATCGGCCACGTCAACCACGCGATAGTCGCATCGCTGTCGTGCTTCGCCGCGCTGATCGCGGGCGCGCCGTTCGGTTACGCCGACTGGGCAGGCATGTTCGCGCTCGCCGTCGCCGGCAACATGGCTGGAGGTTTGGGCCTGGTGACCCTGTTACGGCTACTTCAACTGCCGCACAAGGTCATCGAGGCCCGCGACGACGACGTGCCGACCCCTGGCGACGGCGGCTGACCGCTCAGAGGTGCGGCGCCTCCTTGATCTTGCTGTCCTGCGTGCCGATCGTCTGACAGAACGCGAGCACCGACAACCGGGTACCGGTGACCTCCATCGTGGCCGCGTTGTGGCCCTTCTCGTCCTTCAGCATCTTCGCGACCGCCTCGCTCTGGGTGTTCTGGTCGGCGGCGCTGAAGGCCTTGCAGGTGGTGTCCCCGCCCGTGACGGCCGGCGAGCACCCCGCGAGCACGACACCCGCGATCAAACCCGAAACCAACACTCCTGCTGACCGCTTCATCGTGGCCCTCTCTGTCCGCTCTACAGTCAATCAGGTGAGCGCTGACAACCCGTTCGACCCGTCACTGTGGCGTCCCGTCGAGGGCTTCGACCTGACCGACATCACCTACCACCGCCACGTCCCCGACGGCCCAGGCGGCGCGGCGAAACCGACGGTGCGAATCGCGTTCGACCGGCCCGAGGTTCGCAACGCCTTCCGGCCGCACACCGTCGACGAGCTCTACCGGGTACTCGACCACGCCCGGATGTCCCCCGACGTCGGCGTCGTGCTGCTGACCGGCAACGGGCCGTCGCCGAAGGACGGTGGCTGGGCGTTCTGCTCGGGCGGCGACCAGCGCATCCGAGGTCGCACCGGCTACCAGTACGCAAGCGGAGACACCGGCGACACTGTTGATGCCGCGAGGGCCGGGCGGTTGCACATCCTCGAGGTGCAGCGGTTGATCCGGTTCATGCCCAAGCCCGTCATCTGCCTGGTCAACGGGTGGGCGGCCGGCGGCGGGCACAGCCTGCACGTGGTGTGCGACCTGACGTTGGCCAGCCGTGAGCACGCGCGGTTCAAGCAGACCGACGCCGACGTCGGCAGCTTCGACGGCGGCTACGGCAGCGCATACCTGGCACGTCAGGCCGGGCAGAAGTTCGCCCGCGAGATCTTCTTCCTCGGCCGCCCCTACACCGCCGAGCAGATGCACGCGATGGGCGCGGTCAACGAAGTCGTCGACCATGCCGACCTGGAAACCGTTGCCCTGCAATGGGCTACCGAGATCAATGGCAAGTCGCCGCAGGCCGTCCGGATGCTGAAGTTCGCCTTCAACCTGCTCGACGACGGGCTCGTCGGTCAGCAGATCTTCGCCGGTGAGGCCACTCGATTGGCGTACATGACCGACGAGGCCGTCGAGGGCCGCGACGCCTTCCTGGAGAAGCGCGACCCAGACTGGACCCCGTTCCCGCGCTACTTCTGAGCGCACGACCGAAAGCCATTGCGAGTGCGCCGTCCGCTCGATATCGTCGCCGTAATCACAGCCAACTGCCAGGTTGGCCACCGACTTCACGCCAAGGGGTCGACATGAGATTGAGGCAAATCGTCGTCAGCGCGTTGCTGGCCATCGGCCTGGTTCACGTGGTGCCTGCCAAGGCCGCCACGAGCCAGCCATACACCGACCGGGAGCAACGCAACCTCGACGTCGTGCAGGCCGGGTTCGACGCCTGGCGCAACGGCACCGGCTCGCCCTACGACGCGTTGACCGATGACGCGACGTGGGAGATCACCGGCAACTCCGACGCGGCGCGCGTCTACGTGAACAAGGAAGACTTCATCCAGAACGTCATCCGACCGTTCAACGCCAGGATGTCGGGTCGGCTGATTCCGACCATCCGCGACATCTACGCAGACGGCGACACGGTCATCGTCTTCTTCGATGCCGAAGGAACTGCGCGCGACGGGATTCCGTACCGCAACACCTACTCGTGGTTCCTGCAACTGCGTGATGAGCGGATCATCCGGGCATCGGCGTTCTTCGATAGCATCGAGTTCAACGACTTCTGGAGGCGAGTCTCCCCATGACGATGCGCGCCGCGCGGATGTACGGCTACCGGCAACCGCTGCGGCTCGAGGACGTCCCGGTTCCGGGCATCGGCCCCGAGGAGGTCTTGGTGAAGGTCGGCGGCGCGGGTATGTGCCGCACCGATTTTCAGCTGATCGACGGCTACTTCGACACCGGTCTTGCGATGGACTACCCGATCACTCCCGGCCACGAGATCGCCGGCTGGGTCGACGGTGTGGGAGCACAGGTGCCGTCGTCGACCGGGCTTGCCGAGGGCGACCAGATCGTCGTGTTCGGCAGCTGGGGCGATGGCGCGTGTAGGCAGTGCCACGAGGGCAATGAACAACTATGCGCCCATGGCGTCTGGGCAGGCTTCGGGCCGCACGGCGGCTACCAGGAATACCTGCCCGTCCATTATCGGCATCTCATCAAGGTGCCCGCGACCGACGAACTGACCGCCGTGAACCTCGCCCCGTTGACCGACGCAGGCCTCACGCCCTATCGCGGCGTCAAGAAACTGCGGGCCTCCGGTCACCTCGGTCCCGGCCGCACCGTTGCCGTCAGCGGGATCGGCGGTCTCGGCAGTTACGCAACGCAGTACGCCAAGCTGCTCGGCGGCGGTGCCACCGTGGTGGCGTTCGCCCGCAGCGACGAGAAGCTGAAGGTAGCCAAGGACAACGGGGCCGACCACACGATCAACGTCCGCGACAAGGCCGCCGATGCGGTGCGCGCCGAACTCGAAGGCCTCACCGGCAGAGCCGAACTCGACGCGGTCATCGAGTGCGCGGGAGCGCCCGAGTCCATCCAGTTGGCATTCAGCCTGCTGGCCGCCGAAGGGGCGGTCACGTCGGTGGGGCTGATCGGCAACCGCGTCGACATTCCGCTGTTTCCCTTCGTCGGGCGAGAGTTCAGTTATTTCGGATCGTTCTGGGGCAACTACAACGACCTGACCGAGGTCGTCGCGCTCGCCGAGGCGGGCCAGATCAAGCACACCGTCACGCGAGTGCGATTCGACGACGTCAACGAGACCATCGACGCCATCGGCCGCGGTGACGTCATCGGGCGAGCGGTCATCGTCTACAACTGATCGACCACCGAGAAGCGCGCCGAAATCGCATGGGGGTTAGGGACCGCCCTTCCAGTGCTCGATGCGATTGTGGTCCGGCGTGAACCCGTGCTTGACCCCCCACAACACGGCCTGGGTGCGGCTGCCGACGTCGATCTTGCGGTAGATCGTGCGGATGTAGGACTTGACGGTGTTGGGGCTGAGATAAGTCAGCTTCGCGACCTCGGCGTTGCTCTTGCCCTGTGTGATGAGAGCGAGGATCTCGGCCTCTCGGTCGCTGAGTCCTTCGCGGCGACCGGGCCAGTCCAGGCCGACCGCGCTGCGTGCTCGCGGCGGGACGTCGCTGATGACCGTCTCACCGGCATGCACCGCCTCCAGTGCCGCGACCAATTCGCGCGCGGGCAACGTCTTGGACAGGTAGCCGTGGGCTCCCTGTTGCTGGGCACTGTCGATCAGGTCGGGGTGAAAGTTCCACGTGTACACCACGACTCGACGCGCGCGCGGGTTGGCCACCAGAACGGCGATCTCCTCGTGGTCCGATTCCGGCTGGGCGAATGAGTCGTACAGCACGATGTCCACGGAGTCCTTGACACCCTCGTTGGAGTCGAGCTCGGCGACGACCACGCGGTCGCGGTATCGGTCGAACATGTTGGCCACGCCCATGACCACGACGTCGTAATCATCCACCAGCGCCACGGTGATCGGGCGGTTCGTTCGTGCGGCCATGGGCGGGGATATTACCTCCCTAGGGGTGTAGTACCAAACCTCCCTAGGGGTGTTCGCTGAAAGCAGCGTCGGGCAACCGCTCGATCACTTGATCGCCGCGCACGACTGCGCGAAACAGCAAGGGCCACAATCATGATCATTCTCGGAATCATTCTGGTCATCGCCGGATTCCTGTTCCACCTCTCCATTCTGTGGACCGTCGGTCTCATCCTTGTCGTCGTTGGTGCGGTGCTGGCCGTCCTGGGCTCGGCGGGACGCGCCGTCGGCGGGCGTCGCCACTATTTCTGACCGTCGGTTTCCCGCGGGAAGCCAGCGCGTCGAGAAATTGACGTTTCCGTAGGAATCGCTGGGGTATCCCCCCTAAGAAGAGCGAGGAGATTAGGAAATGCCTATTTGGGGATGGATTTTGATCGCGGTCGCGGTCGTGCTCGTCGGAGCGGCAGTTGGCGCGGCCGCCGTCGCCAGCCGTCGCAAGAGGACTGAACATCTGAAGGACCGGTTCGGTCCCGAGTACGAGCGGGTCGTGTCCGGGACCGGCGAGCAGAAGGCTGCCGAGAAGGAACTCGTCGCGCGTGAGCGAAACCGCAAGAAGCTCGACATACGTCCGCTGACGGCGGCATCACTGGACGGCTACGTCACCCGTTGGCGGGTAGTGCAGACGGCATTCGTCGATCATCCGGCGAGCGCGGTGGGAGAGGCAGACGTGCTGGTCACCGAAGTGATGCGCGAGCGCGGCTACCCCGTCGACGACGACTTCGAACAGCAGGCGGCCGACATCTCCGTCGACCACCCCACGGTCGTCGAGAACTACCGCGCTGCTCACGACATCAACCTGGCACAGCAGAAGGGTGACGTCGGCACCGAGCAGCAACGCCAGGCGTTCGTTCACTACCGCGCACTGTTCGACAAACTGCTCGAAACCGACAAGGACACGACCAAATCACAGGAGGCAAGCGCATGACCACACACGAGCAACATACCTACACCGAACCAACCGAAGGGTCCGAAAACCCAAGGCAGGGAACCGATCCGGTGCCGGAGCGTGCATCGGACCCAGGGAATACTCCCACCGGGTACGCCGAATCAGCACCTCAATCTGATTCCTCGGATAGGCGGGGGCTCTCGGAAGACAAAAACGAGGCTACGTCGACTCAGACCCAGGCGACGGTCCCGCAACCCGCGGCAGCGGTGGTGAGCGCCGAACCATCGAGCGAGCAATCGGTACGCGACCCGGCCGAATCAACCGCTGAGCGTTCCCTTTTCGCCAACGACGAGCTGGCTGGCTTGCGCGCGCGCTGGGACAATGTGCAGGCAGCATTCGTCGATGATCCCCGTGATTGCGTCCACAAGGCCGACGGCCTGGTGTCCGACGTGGTGGACCAACTCACCTCCGGCTTCTCCGAAGCCCGAGCAAGGCTCGAAGATCAGTGGGCGCGAGGCGAAGAGGCCTCGACCGAAGATCTTCGTGTTGCCCTGAAGCAGTACCGCGAGTTCTTCCAGCGCCTGCTGGCGGTCTGATAGCGCTCTCGTAGGGGGCTATGTTCGCATCACCTCTGCGGACAAACGATCGAGAAGTTCCTCGTTGGCCGGCACTACGATTCTCTCCATGCGGCGCCCGACGTCGGGGTTCTCGAACTCCTGATGCCACCCGACCACCGTCCCGCCATCAGCGGTGGACTCCAGGGTCACCGTCAGGAGATAGCGCGGCCCCGAGGTGTGGTGGATGACGATCTTCTCGGGCGGCTCGAGCTCCGCAATGGTGATCGCGTTCGCATAGGTCTTCCCGTCCGGCCCGTGCATCGTGAACGACCACTTTCCGCCCGGTGTGAACTCGAAAGACTTGAAGGTACTGGTGAATCCGGCCGGTCCCCACCAAACCGCCAGGCGTGCGGCGTCCCCGAATGCCGCGAACACACTCGACGGTGGAGCGGCGATCCGACGTGATGTCCGGAACGCGGTCACTGTTAGACGCCCGAGAAGCGCGTCTGGCCGTGCGGGGACTTCGCGAAGGCCAACACCTTGGTCGGCGTCACACGGAACACGTGGGCGCAGACGTCGTCCGGATCGAAGACCTCGTCGTCGACGGCGAAGTTCCAGTCATCGCCGTACTTGGCGCGATAGACGTCGGCCAGCGCCGTCAAGTTCTGCCTTCCGGTGACCCGCTGGACCGTGCCCTCGACGACGACGTCGAGACCCGCCTGCCACGTGTTCGTCCCGGTGACGACGGTGACCGTCGCGTGATGCTCGAGGTTGCGCGCCTTCTGCTCGGCCGGTCCGGTGCAGAACACGAACGTCCGGTCGACCCATACTCCCACCAGCGGGGCGCTGTGCGGTCTGCCGTCCTTGCGCACGGTGGTCAGCCAGTACAGCTCGGCGGCTTCGAGGGTCCGGTTGACCTGCGGCCACTCGGTACGGTTCTCCTGCCTCGCTGAATCGAGCATCGAGCTTGCCTGTGATCGTCATACTGGTATCGACTGGCGGGCCGTCGACAACTCATCGCGCACACTGGCCCGGTAACGCAGCGGCGACATGCCGACCTCGCGCTTGAACGCATTGCTGAACGCGCTCTCCGACGTATAACCGAGCTCGACCGCCAAGGGTCCGACGCGGGTGTCGCCGTCGCGCAGCGCACGCTGCGCCAGGAGCATGCGCCAGCGGTTGAGATAGGTCAGCGGGGGCACGCCCGCCACGTCCCGGAATCGCTCGGCGAACGACGTGCGCGACATCACCGCCGCACGCGCCAGTTCGTCTAACCGCCAAGGCTTTCCGGGCTCGGCATGCATAAGCCGCACGGCGGGGCGTAGCCGTTCGTCGGCCAGCACCCGCAGCCAGCCCGCAGGCAGCTCGTCGGCTTGGGCGATGTAAGCGCGCAGGACCGCGAGCACGAGCAGCTGAGCATGTTGATTGATCGCGAAGCCTGCGCCGATTCGATCTTCGATCACCTCGTCGTACAGGCGCTCGATGAGCTCACGCAGCTGCGCCGCGTCGTCCACCGTGCCACGCACGTGCACGACGGGTGGCAGCGCGGCGACCAACAACTCCGTGCCGACGCGGTTGACGTCGACGTGGCCACCGATGAGGACGTCGACGTCGCGGCCATCGACGGGCAGGAACGCATTCGCCTCGGTCATCGTGAATTTGGCGGAAAGCCCGTCACCGTGCCCGCCCGACAGCGTCACCCAACGTCGACTGTTCAGGACCACGACGTCGCCCATGCCCATGTGAATCGGAGCGACGACGCCGTTCGTGCGCAGCACCGCGCTACCCCGCACCATCGCCATGAACTTCAGCGGCAACTCCACCTCGAACCGCGTCGACCACTTCCCGCCGACCGCGAACCCGCCCCCGATCGCGCTGCGTGCTTCGACGAGACGCAACACCTCGGAGAGCTGATCGGTCGGCACATCTGAACTATCGCGCAGAAACTCCGGACTCACAACCACGCATCGTCCGGCGCCGCCGACGTTGTTGGAGGCATGACACAGAAACAACAGCCACTCGGCTCAGGATTCACCGCCGCCTCCACCGCCACCGACGTCCTCAAGGGCATCGACCTGTCCGGTCGCAACGTCATCGTCACAGGCGGCCACGTCGGCCTTGGCCTCGAAACCACCCGCGCTCTGTCCGATGCCGGAGCGTCGGTGGTCGTCGGCACCCGCAACCCCGACCGGGCCGCCACGGCGCTGGTCGGCATCGAGCGCGTGGAGATCGATCAACTCGACCTGACGGATCCCGCATCGGTCGGCGCCTTCGCGGGCCGATACGCCGCAACGGGTCGACCACTGCACATCCTCGTCAACAACGCGGGCATCATGGGCGGTGAGCTGGTCCGCGACGCGCGCGGGTATGAATCGCAATTCGCCACCAACCACCTCGGCCACTTCCAACTCACCAACGGACTGCTACCGGCACTCCGGGCGGCGAACGGTGCTCGCGTCGTGGAGCTGTCCTCCTGGGGGCACCATCTCTCCGACATCCGTTGGGACGATCCGCATTTCGAGGCCGGCGAATATGACGGCATGGTCGCGTACGGTCAGTCGAAGACCGCCAACGTGCTCTTCGCCGTCGAACTCGACCGGCGCTGGTCAGGCGACGGCATCCGCGGCTACTCACTGCATCCCGGCGGCATCGTCTCGACCAACCTCGCAGCGTGGCTGACGAGCGATGACCTGAGGGCGATGGGACTGCTCGATGAGGCCGGCCGGCCGATCATCGACCCGGCCCGGGGATTGAAGACACCGGAGCAGGGCGCCTCGACGACCGTGTGGGGCGCGACGAGCCCGCTGCTTGCCGACCTCGGTGGGGTCTATCTGATGGACAACGACGTCGCGTCGATCGACGAGTCGACGGCCGAGTTCGATCCCGACATCGCCGCCAGTGAGCTCGACACCAGTGGTGGCGTCCTGCCTTACGCCGTGGACCCCGAGTCGGCGCAACGCTTGTGGGACCTGAGCGAGCGACTCCTCCACGGTGTGTTATGAATCTCGTAGTTCGATAACATCGGCCATCCGTGATCGGGGGACCACGCCATCGAAGCCACAGTCACCAGGTGGACGATCGTCGTCCTCGGCGTGTTGGCGGTGATCGCCGCGACGTTGCAGCCGTGGTACACCGCACACGCCGCCCACGGGTCGGCCGACATGGCGGGGTGGGGCATCTGGGCGACGATGGGTGACGTCGACGCCAGCTTGCGACCCATGCCCTTGGCCCTGCTGGTGTACGTGCCCGCGGGAGTCATGATCTACAGCGCGGTCCGTGGCGCATTCGGCGCCGCGGTGGTCGGAGCCATGGCCACCTTGGCGGCGGCGATCCTGCCCTTCATGCTCATGCCCATGGTCGACCGGCACGAGCCAGGACGGGGATCCGTCGCCGTCGAGGTGGCCGCCGCACCGCGGACGGTCCTCGCGGTCGCGTTGGTGGTGTCCGCCGTCTGCTGGATCGGCTACGCACGATGCGTACTGCGCCCGTCGCCGCGCGCCGAAACCTAGGCAACCTAAACTCGTGTTCCGTGACCAAGAGCCCACTTCACCGCCTGGCCGACGGAGTGCTGCTGGCCAGCATGCGGCCGCCGCTGTCCGAACGGCTGCTAGCGCTGCGGCCCAACCGTGACGTGGTCGACCTCAAGGGCAAGCGCATCCTGGTCACCGGCGCCTCGTCGGGCATCGGCGAGGCCGGCGCCGCGAAGCTCGCCCGCGAGGGAGCCATCGTCGTCGTCGTCGCGCGGCGCCAGGAGCTGCTCGACGACCTCGCCGCACGCATCACGGCCGCGGGCGGCGACGCCAGGGCCCGCGCCTGCGACCTGTCCGACCTCGATGCCATCGACGACCTGGTCGCCGAGCTCGAGAAGGACCTCGGCGGAATCGACATCCTGATCAACAACGCGGGCAGGTCGATTCGCAGGCCGCTGGCCGAATCACTGGAGCGCTGGCACGACGTCGAACGCACGATGACGCTGAACTACTACTCGCCCCTTCGGCTGATCCGCGGCCTCGCGCCCGGCATGCGGGAGCGGGGCGACGGGCACATCATCAACGTCTCCACGTGGGGCGTGCTGAGCGAGTCGTCGCCGCTGTTCGCGGTGTACAACGCGTCGAAAGCGGCGCTGACCGCGGTGAGCCGCGTGATCGAAACCGAGTGGGGCAAGGACGGCGTGCACTCGACCACGCTGTTCTACCCGCTGGTGAAGACGCCGATGATCGCGCCGACCCGGGCGTACGACGGGCTGCCGGGGCTGAGCTCGGATGAGGCCGCCGACTGGATGGTGACCGCGGCCCGGACGAGGCCGGTGCGGATCGCCCCGCGGATGGCGGTCACCGCACATGCCATGAACAGTTTCGCCCCGTCGGTCGTCGACGCGGTCATGAAGCGCCAGAGGGTACAGCCCAGCGGGTAGCTAGTAAGGTTAGGCATGCCATACTCGGGCGGTGTTCGACTACGCGATCGAGGTTGATTCCGTCACCAAGCAGTTCGGGGACAGCCAGGCACTGCAGGGCGTGACGTTCACCGCCCAGTCGGTTCCGTGCTTGGCGTGCTCGGCCCCAACGGAGCAGGCAAGACCACCACCATCAACATCCTGTCCACCCTGATCCGACCGTCCACCGGCCGCGCCAGCGTCGCGGGCTACGACGTGGTCAAGCAGGCCAAACAAGTCCGCAGCAGCATCGGCCTCACCGGCCAGTACGCCGCCGTCGACGAGCTGCTCACCGGGCGCGAGAACCTGATCCTGTTCGCCCGGCTGCGCGGGATGAACCGCCGGCAGGCGGCCGAACGCGCCGACGAGATGCTGGCGACGTTCAGCCTCACCGACGCTGCGGGCCGGCGGGTGTCGACCTATTCCGGTGGCATGCGGCGACGCGTCGACATCGCCTGCGGTCTCGTCGTGCCACCGAAGGTGGTCTTCCTCGACGAACCCACGACCGGCCTCGACCCGCGCAGCCGCCGCGAGGTGTGGGACCTCGTCGGATCACGGTCGTCGGCATGGCGATGGGCCTGCGGTTCCACGAAGGTTTGCCCGCCGCAATCGCGTTCGTGTTCGTACCCGTGCTGATGGTGATCGGGTTCTCCACCGTGATCGTCGCCGTCGGCGTGCAGTCCGCCGGCAAGAACATCATTACAGGCCTGTCGACCGTGTGCTTCCTGCTCCTGTTCTTCAACTCGGGCATGGTGCCCATCGACGTGTTCCCCGGCTGGCTGCAGCCCGTCGTACGGGCCCAGCCGATGTCACCAGCGATCGAGGCGATGCGAGGCCTCGCCAACGGCGGGCCCATCCTCTGGCCGACCCTGCAGTCGGTGGCGTGGGTGGTCGGGCTCGTCGCGTTGTTCGGTCCGATCGCGGTGCGGGGCTACCGTGTCGCGGCCGAATCCGGCCACTAGCCGCGCGGCCGTGTTAGAACCACTGTCATGGAGATTCTGGCCAGCCGGGTCCTGTTCCGGCCGACCGACTACCAGCGCTCGGTGGAGTTCTACCGCGACGGCATCGGCCTGGCCATCGCCCGCGAGTACGGCGCGGGCACCGTCTTCTACGCCGGGCAGTCGCTGATCGAGTTGGCCGGACACGGCACGCCGGCCGCGCCAGGCATCTTCCCCGGCGCCCTGTGGCTGCAGGTGCGTGACGTGCACGCCACGCAGGCCGAACTCGAAGGCCGCGGCGTCGAGATTGCGCGGCAGGCCAAACAGGAGCCCTGGGGCCTGCACGAAATGCACGTCACCGATCCCGACGGCGTGACGCTGATCTTCGTGCAGGTGCCAGAGACTCACCCATTGCGCCGCGACACCAGACAGTAAGCCCTACAACGAATTCGGCGCGCATACCGTCGCCGAGCGAGGGTATGCGCGCCGAAAGCGCAGAGCGGGACTAGCTCGCCGGAGCGGCCAGTGGCCAACCGACGGAAGCCAGGCGCGACGCAACCTGGTGGATTTCCTCGGGGTTGGGTTCCTTCTCGATGACGTCGTGCACGGCCTTGCGGATCTCGTCCTCGGTCACCGCGTCCTCGGTCGCGGCGTTGTTCTTCAGGACCGACTGGGCCGCCTTGACGACCTCGTCCTCCGTCAGCGAGCGCTTCAGCAGCGCCAGCAAGGCGAAGTAGTCCTTCGGCGGAACGCCTTCTGGGTAGCCCTCGTGCAGCCAACCCAGGACATTGTTGAGCATGCTCGGATTTTCGGTCATGTTCTCACTCGCTCACTCAGGGGAGGGAAGGGACTCAGGGGAGGAACGGGACGGGGTTGAAACCGAAGTGGTGGATGATCGTCGTCTTGGTGATGTAGAGGATCGCGATCACCACGACCGCGGCAACGAGCGCGAACAGCAACAGGCCGAAGGCCTTCAGCGCCGGATTCGGTGCGACGACCGCGCCGTCACCGTCCTCGCCACCCGACCCCTTCGAGAAGGCGACGAGGCCGACTGCGAACACCGCAGGCAGGCCGGCGCCCAGGATCAGACCAACCACCAACACCTTGAGAATGGCTTCGACATAAGTCATCAGAACGTCTTTCTGTCAGCAGGGAAGAAGGATGGCGGACTAGACCGAAGCCGTCGGCTTGTCGGCCTTGGCCTTGCGCTCTTCGGCCGGGACCACGGAGTTGGTGGAGTCGTCCCAATCGGCGTTGACGTTGGTGCTGTCGACCTTCTGCTGCTGGGCGCGCCAGTACATGTAACCGGACAGCCCGACCAGGATCAGGAAGATCACGCCGTCACCGACCAGCTGAGAGTTGGTCGCCGACTTGAGTGCGTACGACAGCCAGTACGAAAGCGCCCCGACGAGTGCGGCGGCTGGCAGCGTGACGAGCCACGCCACTGCCATCCGGCCTGCGACCGCCCAGCGGACCTGAGCACCCGGCTTGCCGACGCCGGAGCCGAGGATCGACCCCGTCGCCACCTGCGTGGTGGACAGCGCCATACCGGCGGCACTGGAGCTCAGGATGACCACTGCCGACGACGCCTCAGCGGCGAAGCCCTGGGGCGATTCGATCTCGACGAGGCCCTTGCCCAGCGTGCGGATCACCCGCCAGCCGCCGATGTAGGTACCGAGGCCGATCGCCAGCGCGCAGCTGAAGATGATCCAGAACGGCAGGCCGTCCTTCTTCACGTCGCCGGTGAGGTGGCCGGTGGTGATCAGTGCGAGCGCGATGACACCCATCGTCTTCTGGGCGTCACCGGTGCCGTGTGCGAGCGCGACGAGCGAGGCCGTGATGATCTGACCCCAACGGAAGCCTTCTTCACGTCGCTTCTTCGCGACCCTGCGGGTGATCCGGTAGACCAACCAGGTGCCCGCCGCGGCGACGATGCCCGCGATGAACGGCGAGGCGAACGCCGGAATGATGACCTTGCTGAACACGCCGGGCCAGTTGACCCCGGCCATCCCGAGTGCGGCGATGCCGGCACCGATCAGACCGCCGAAGAGCGCATGTGACGAGCTGGATGGGATGCCGAACAGCCAGGTCAGCAGGTTCCAGAGGATGCCGCCGATCAGGCCGGAGAAGATGATGGTCAGGCCCATCGAGGCGTCGATGCCCGATAGCAGGTGGCCGGTCTTGCCGTCCTGCACCTTCAACACCGAGGTGGTCACGGTGACCGCCACCTCGACCGAGAGGAAGGCGCCGACCAGGTTGAGGATGCCCGCCAGCAGCACGGCGGTCTTTGGCTTCAATGCGCCGGTGGCGATCGAGGTCGCCATCGCGTTTCCGGTGTCGTGGAATCCGTTGGTGAAGTCGAATGCCAGTGCTGTTGCTATCAGCAGCACCAGGATGATCATCTCTGCGCTCATGGTGGCTAATTCTGTCGGTACGCGAGTCCGTTTGACTAGCTCGCAGCCCACCGAAAAGAGCCCTTCGACCTGGATCTTTGCCGGGATCCGTGAGGTGTTCACGCACAATTCACCCCTCATCTCCTACACGTTCGCTTGGCGCGAGCAGACATCCGGTAGCTCGACGCCGACACATCGCCGTTAGCATCGATCCGTCATGAAACCGAGACGGCTTGGCCGTGGTGTGGGGAGTTGACGCGGTGAACAAATTTCTCGCCAAGATCGTGGCGTGGCTGAACGACGGGTATCCCGAGGGCGTACCCGGCCCCGACCGAGTTCCACTGCTGGCGTTGCTCACCCGACGGCTGACGAACGACGAGGTCAAGGCCGTTGCGCAGGACCTGATCGACCGCGGCGACTTCGACAACGTGGACATCGGCGTGCTGATCAGCCAGATCACGGATGCACTGCCCTCCGAGGAGGACATCGAGAGGGTTCGCGCGCGCCTGGCCGCAAAGGGTTGGCCGCTCGACGACCCCCGCGACTCCGAGGACACCGGATAGCGCCGCTACGCGCCGTCGCCGTCGGAGCCGGTTCGTCGGCGCCGTCACTGATTCCCGAGCTCGAGGCCGTCCTCCAGGGTGCCGCCTCGGCGATCATGCCGGTTCCCGTCGACGATCGGCGCGAAGCTGAGCTGCTCACGGCCACGCTGCGCGCCGGCGAGCCGATCGACGACGACGTCGCAGTGGTGGTCTCGACCTCCGGGACCACCGGAACGCCAAAGGGCGCAATGCTTTCCGCCGCGGCGTTGACCGCGAGCGCCACCGCGACGCACGACCGGCTCGGCGGGCCTGGGCGATGGCTGTTGGCGCTGCCCGCCCATCACGTGGCGGGCCTGCAGGTGTTGGTGCGCAGCGTGTTGGCGGGCACCACCCCCGTCGCGGTGCCGGCGAGCTTCGACGTCGACGAATTGCCCATGGCGATAGCAGCATTGGGTACCGGTCGGCGTTACGCGTCACTGGTGGCAGTGCAGCTGGACAAGGCGCTGGGCGATCCGGCCGCGACGGCGGCGCTCGCCGAGCTGGACGCGGTCCTGATCGGTGGCGGCCCGATGCCTGCCCATATCGGTGAAAGGGCAGGCGCCGCAGGGATTTCGGTGGTCCGCACGTACGGCATGAGCGAGACGGCCGGCGGTTGCGTGTACGACGGTGTGCCGCTGTCGGGGGTGCGCGTCCGCATCGACGACGGTCGGATCGTCCTCGGCGGAGCGACTCTGGCCAACGGTTATCGCAATCCGGTGGCGCCGGATCCCTTTGGAGAAGCCGGCTGGTTCCGGACCGACGACGTCGGTGTGCTCGACGACGCCGGAGGGCTGCGCGTTCTCGGCCGCCACGACGAGGCGATCAGCACGGGTGGGTTGACGGTGTTGCCGCAACTCGTCGAGGCGGCGCTGGCGACTCATCCCGCGATCGCCGAATGCGCGGTATTCGGCGTCGCCGACGACCGGTTGGGCCTGCGGGTGGCTGCCGCCATCGTGGTTCTCCCCGGGCAGGACGTGCCGACGGTGGCAGGGTTGCGCGCGCACGTCGCCATGACCCTGGACGCCACGGCGGCGCCGCGTGAGGTGCACGTCGTCGAGGCCTTGCCGCGCCGAGGCATCGGCAAGCTCGACCGAAAACGGCTCGCCTCCCAGTTCGGGTCGGGAGCATGATGGGCACATGCGCAGCGAAGTAACCACCGTCGAGGACCTCCGCGCGATCGTCGGGCAGCCCAACGCCTACGTCGCCAACAAGGTGAAGGACCGGCTGTCCGAAGCGCAGCAGGACTGGCTCTCGCACTCGCCGCTGGGTTTCGTCGCCACCACGGATGCCGAAGGCCGCGTTGACGTCTCGCCCAAGGGCGACCCGCCCGGTTTCGTCCACATCATCGACGACGCGACGATCGCCATCCCGGAACGCCCCGGCAACAAGCGCGTCGACGGCTACCTCAACGTGCTGCAGCGTCCGCACGTCGGCACGGTGTTCCTGATTCCCGGCCGCGGTGACACGCTCCGGATCAACGGCACCGCGCGGGTCATGGCCGACGCCGACTACTTCGACGCGTTGGTGGTGGACGGAAAGCGCCCGACCCTCGCCTTGGAGATCGCGGTCGAGGAGGTGTTCTTCCACTGCGCCAAGGCCTTTCTGCGCAACCACCCTCCAAAGATACGAAGGCTTCGTCTACCTCAGCCAAATCGCACTGCTACACGGGACACTCGACCGCAGCCAGTTGTTCGACACGCCTTAGATCTGGTTGATGCCACCGTCCACTGGGATGTCGGCGCCGGTGGTGAAGCTGCTCAGATCCGAGGCGAGGAACACCACCGCCTTGGCCACCTCGTCGGCATCCGCGAGCCTCGCCAGCGGAACCAGGTTGGACTGCAGGTCCCTGAACTGGTCGACGGCGGTCGGACCGGAGAACAAGAGGTTGGCGAGCGTATCGATGCCAGGGGTGTCGGTGGCACCAGGGCTGACGACGTTTACCCGAATCTTGCGCTCCCGCAACTCACTTGCCCACGTCCGCGCCAATGACCTGACCGCGGCCTTGATGGCGGCGTAGACACCGATCCCGTCACTTCCCCGGTTGGCCACGTTCGACGAGTTGAGGATCACCGAGGCTCCGTCGGTCAACAGGGGCAGCGCCTTCTGCACGGTGAACACCAGGCCCTTGAAGTCGACGTCGAGCAGGTAGTCGAGGTGCTTCTCGGTGAGGTCACCGATCCGCGCGACGTCGATGACGGCGGCGTTGGCGAACAGCACGTCGATGGATCGTCCACGGTCGGCGACGGCGGCGTACAACCGGTCGAGGTCCTCGGGCTTGGCGACGTCACCCACGACACCGATCGCCCGCTCCCCCAGTTCGCTGACGGCGCTGTCGAGTTCGGCCTGCCTGCGGCCCGTGACGAAGACGGTGGCGCCTTCCTCGACGAATCGCCTCGCGGTCGCAAGACCGATGCCGGCCGTACCGCCGGTGATGACCGCTGTCTTGTCGGCGAGAAGCGCCATGCCGTTCCTCCAGTTTGTTTTGTACGGATCGTTAAAGAACGTAGCGCTGCGCGCGCCCGGACTATTCCGCCCAGCTCTGCAAAAGTTTGCGCATGGTTTGGATTTGACGGAAAGGGCAATTCTGATCGGAGGAAGAACGGTCTTCCACGACAGATCGGAGAGACAATGATCGTCCTCGGCGTAATCCTGCTGCTCATAGGCTATTTCACGGGGCTCTCGATCCTTTACACGATCGGCGGAATCCTGCTCGTCATCGGCGTGGTGCTCTGGATTCTCGGCGCAGTCGGTCGGCCCGTGGGAGGCCGAAAAGTCTGGTTCTAGTGCCTGATACCGATTGGGCCGTAAGCCCATTGGTACGACGTGCCGCGGCGTGGTCCTGGCGATTGCTGGTGATCTTCGCCGCGGCCGTCGTCGTACTCGAGGTGTTGCGCCGGTTCGGGGTGGTCGTCGTCCCCGTCGCGCTCGCGCTGATACTGGCGGCGATGCTGCTGCCTGCGGTGGACTTCCTCGACAGGTACGGGGCCGCTCGCGGCGGCGCCGTGGCGTTCGTCCTGGTCTTGGGTCTGACCGTGGTGGTCGGCGTGCTCGCCTTCGTCATCGACCAGTTCGTCGCCGGACTGCCGGCGCTGGTCGAGCAGGTAACCCACAGCATCGACACCCTGCGCAACTGGTTGATCAACGGCCCGCTGCACCTCAGCCGCGACCAGATCAACTATGCCGGGGACTCGGTGATCAAGTCGCTCAACGACCATCAGGAGCAGCTGACCAGCGGCGCCCTCTCCACGGCGGGAACGGTCGCGCAGATTCTCACCGGCGGGCTGCTCACGTTGTTCGTCGTGATCTTCTTCCTGCTCGGCGGCCGCAACATCTGGCAGTTCGTGACTCGGCTGGTGCCCATCGATGCCAGGGCGCGCGTCCGTGAAGCCGGGGCGGCCGGGTTCCACTCGCTGGCCGGCTATGCGCGGGCGACGTCCCTGGTCGCGCTCGTCGACGCCCTCGGCATCGGAATCGGCTTGGCAATCATGGGAATTCCGTTGGCGCTTCCGCTTGCGTCGCTCGTCTTCCTCGGCGCGTTCATCCCCCTGGTGGGCGCCTTGATCTCTGGCTTCTTGGCGGTCATCGTCGCGCTGCTCGCCAAGGGCTTCATCTTCGCCGCGATCACCCTCGGCCTGATCATCGCGGTGATGCAGTTGGAGGCACACGTGTTGCAGCCGTTGGTCATGGGCCGCGCGGTGTCGATCCATCCCCTGGCGGTGGTGCTCGGCATCGCCGCGGGCACCGTGACAGCGGGTATCGTCGGCGCCTTGCTGGCGGTGCCGACCATCGCCTTCCTCAACACCTTCGTCCGCGTGGTGGTGGCGCCCGATCCGGGGGCGCGCGGTGCGGCCCTCGATGACGAACGCGGCCCGCTGCTGGACGCGGACACCGACCCGTGACGGTCAGCGGACGAGCGCGAGCACCTGCTCGGCGGCGGCGGAGATCTGGGCCGGTTCCACGCCACCCTTGCGCAGCGTCTCGAACCCGCGAATCAGGCCGAGCACGGTCGTGGCCAGCGCCTGCGGGTCGGCGTCTGCGCTGACCGTGCCGTCCCGCTGTGCCTCCGTGATGCACTCGACGAGGGCCTCTTGCCACCGGGCCAGCGACCGGCTCACCACGCGATCGACGTCGGGGTCCGCCGCGCCGAGTTCGGCGGAGCTCTTGTTCATCATGCAGCCGCGCCGCTCGGCGTCGGCGACGATGTCGGCGACCATCGCCCGGACGTGTCCGGCGAGTCGGTCGTAGGCACCGACGCCCGGTTGCCGCAGTTGCGCGGTCGCCCGGTCCATCGCGTCGGTGCAGTAGGCGTCGAGGGCGCGCACGAACAACGAGTGCTTGTCACCGAAGGCGCCGTACAAGCTGCCCTTGCCGAGTCCCGTTGCGGCAGTGAGGTCGTCGACCGAGGTCGCGGCGTAACCGCCGCTCCAGAACTGGTCACGGGCAGCCTCCAACACGGTACCCTCGTCAAACTCCCGTGGCCGTGCCATGCAGGCAGCGTACAGCATTCTGGAATATTCGGTACATATGGTGGCTTGTGTCATTCGTGAGCAATCCACTGAAGAAGGACACATCCATGTCTCGACCCATCCGCGTTGGTATTCAGCTCTGGCCCGGCGGCGCACCCGACTACCGCACTTGGCGTCAGGCCGTGCTGCACGCCGAGGAACTCGGGGCCGACGTGATCTTCGGCTACGACCACTTCCACCGGCCCGCGATGGACGGCATCGCCGACGCCATGCCGATCCTCTCCGAGGTGCAGCCCGACGTCGTCAACTTCGAGGGATGGACCGCACTGGCGTCATGGGGTGAGATCACCACGCGCGCCGAGATCGGCCTGCTGGTCACCGGAATCGGATACCGCAACCCAGACCTGCTCGCCGACATGGCGCGCACCGTCGACCACATCAGCGGCGGCCGCCTGATCCTCGGCCTCGGTTCGGGCTGGTACGAAAAGGACTACACCACATACGGTTACGAATACGGCACGTGGAAGTCGCGGTTCGATCTGTTCGACGAAGGGCTGGCGCGCGTTGAGCACCGCCTCGACAACCTGGTACCACCTCCGCTCCACGACATCCCGATCCTCATCGGCGGCTCCGGCGAGAAGCGCACGATTCCCGCGGTGGCCAAGCACGCCGACATCTGGCACACCTTCCTGCCCATCGACAAGTTCAAGAGTGCCAGCAAGCTGGTCGGTGACCTCGCAACGGCCAACGGCCGCAACGACTCCGACATCGAAAGGTCCTCGGTGTGGGAGAACGCGGGCGACGCCGACGCCTACCGCGACGCGGGCGTCACCCTGTTCACCACCGAGATCCACCCCGACGAGTTTGGCTACGACTTCAGCACGCTCGAGAAGATGATCGAATGGCGCGATAGGGCATGAGCCTGGACCTCGGCGGCGTTCTGGCGATCCGCGACCCTGGCCGCAGCCGTCGGATGTTGCGCATCATCGCGGGCAACCCGGTGACGATGAGCAAGATGACCGCTTCGGCGCCGGACGCGGGTTCTTACGTTCCGGTGACGATCCTGGTCGCCCAACGGGCCCGCGGCGTCACGCTGTCCTACGACAGAGTGGCCGGCACGATCGCGCCGTACGCAGGTCAAGAGGCGGCATCGGTCGCGGAGGGGCTCGACGACGCGGTGCTGACGCTGCTGCGCAAGGCCGCGGGGTGAGCATGATGCTCACCTAGGGTTGAGTGTGTGAGGTCGGTCCGGCGCGAAGTCATCGCCGTCGCGCTGGCGGTCGTGTTGGTGGTCGCGGCGTTCGTGGTGCCGCACCTGCACCTGGGCATCGTGACACCGCTGATCAACAGCACCCAGCAGCAGATCAACGACTTAGCGCAGACCGCACCCATCTTCGGATGGTGGAACGCGCACGTCGGCTCGGGCACCGTGCCGGCGATCGTCATCGGCGTCGCGGCCGTGCTGTGGGGCCAGGCCGTGGCGCGGCGGTTGCCGTGGCGGGCGGCGCCGTGGGTGACCTGGGCGACGGCCTGCGCGTGGGCGTTCTCGCTGGCGATGATCGACGGCTGGCAGCGCGGCTTCGCGGGCAGGCTCACCGCGCGGCACGAGTACCTGCGGCAGGTGCCGACCATCACCGACATCCCCGAGGCCGTGCGGACATTCGCCAGCCGGATCCTCGACTTCCAGCCCAACTCGTGGATCACCCACGTCTCCGGCCATCCGCCAGGCGCCCTACTGACATTCGTCTGGCTGGACCGCATCGGGTTCGGCGGCGGCGCGTGGGCCGGTCTGCTGTGCCTGCTGGTCGGTTCCAGCGCCTCCGCCGCCATCGTCGTGGCGGTGCGGGCGCTGACCGACGAGTCCACCGCGCGTCTGGCGGCGCCGTTCGTCGCGGTGACGCCGACCGCGATCTGGGTCGCGGTATCGGCCGACGGGTACTTCACGGGCGTCGCCGCCTGGGGCCTCGCCCTGCTGGCACTGGCGGCGCGCGGGACGGCCCGTCTGCCGGTGCTCGCGGGCGCCGGTGCCGGGCTCTTGTTTGGGTGGGCGATCTTCCTGAACTACGGCCTCGGCCTGATCGCACTACCCGCCGTGGCGGTGCTGGTCGCCGCCAAGGATCTGCGCTCGGCCCTGCGCGCGGTGATACCCGCCGTGCTCGTCGCACTCGCCGTCGTCATCGCGTTTGCCGTCGCGGGCTTCTGGTGGTTCGACGGGTACACGCTCGTCCAGGAACGATACTGGCAGGGCATCGCAATGAACCGCCCGTTCCAGTACTGGTCGTGGGCCAACCTGGCCTCGGTGGTGTGCGCCATCGGCTTGGGCGGCGTGGCCGGGGTGGCCCGTGCCTTCGACGTCGCGGCCATCAAGCGGCGCTCGGGGCTTCACCTGGTGGTGCTGGCCGCATCGTTGGCGATCGTGTGCGCCGACCTCTCCATGCTGAGCAAGGCCGAAACCGAACGCATCTGGTTGCCGTTCACCACCTGGCTGGTGGCCGCGGCCGCGCTGCTGCCGCCGCGATCACACCGCTGGTGGCTGGCCCTCAACGTCACCGGCGCCCTGGTGCTCAACAGCTTCATCCTGACGAATTGGTAGTCGCCGGATCACCAGGTAGTACGCCGGGACGCACGCCCATACGATCGCGATCGAAATCCACAGGCCCAGTGGGTAGTTGCGGTCCAGCACCGTCATGTTGTCCGGCCGCGCGCCAGGTCGCGCGTACACCGGGATCGCCAGCAGTGCCAACACGACGGTGCACAGACCCGCCACCGACACCGGCGTCCACCACCGGCCGCGAAACAGCCGTCGGCCGGCGAACCCCAACGCGGCGGACAGCGGCGCGAACACGAAGTCGTGCACGACCGCCGCGACCAGCGCCCACACCGCGATGCGGACGATGATGACGGTCGGAAACTCCCACAGCAGCCACGCGCCGTACAGTCCTGCGGTGAGTCCCGCCGCCAGCAGGATTATCCGCACGACGTTGACGCCGACGTGGCCGCCGTCGGATTCCTCGAATGGGGCAGCGTCGCCACCCTCGTCCTCGTCGTGCGCGGTCATGACGGCACCACCTCGATCCGCGTCAACCACTTCGTCTGCAGCACACCGGGTCTCGTCGGCGCGATCAGTCGACACGGGTACCCGTGGTCGAGGTCGAGAACTTCACCGTTGAGCTTCAACGCGATCAACGTCTGCGAATCACGGGCATGCCGGGCGGGCAGGGTGGTCCGCGAATACGGCCCCGGTGGTTCCAGGGAGATCATCCGCACGTCGGAGTCGGCGGATGCTCCGACGGTGGCCACCAAGTCGGAGAGCACGACGCCCGTCCACTCCGCGTTCGCACTCCAACCCTCCACGCACGCGATCGGCAACTGGTGGGTGGCCTGCGGCAGCGCGGCGAGGTCGGCGACGGTGAACGCCTTGGTCGTCGTGCCGTTGGTGACGGTCAACCGGTAGGCCGGCGACAGGGCGTTGCGGATGACGCCCGCGGCGATCGCCGACCGGTTCACCGGAACCCCTTGCGGTCCTTGGCCGGAACGCGGTGCAAGTACCGAGAGCTTCCGCAGCCACGGAATGGTCTGCCCCGCGGTGACGACCGTCGCAAGACCGACCGCAACTCCCGTGCCCCACAGCACCGTTCGTCGCGTCGGGCCGACGGCGCCACCGGCGGCCACGTCTCCGAGCGGTTCGCCAAGCGCACGCCGGATCACGGGCAGCTTGACGGCGATGTGCACCAGGACGGCACCGAAGGCCACGTACGCCATCGCGTAATGGGCGGTGGTGAAGAAGAACTCGAACGCGTACCACTGTGCGATGTTCATCAGACCCGTGGTGAGCTGAAAGAACATCGCCGCGACGAGCACGAGGATGGACGCGCGCTCGAGCTGCCGGACGACACCACCGATGATCGGGCGCTCGAAGAGCTTGGGCCACACCGACCACAGTTTGACGACGATCAGCGGGATCGCCGCGATCCCCGACATCACGTGCAAGCCCTGGGTCAGGCGGTACAGCCAGACCGGACGGGTCGGCCAGAAGAACCACGGCTGGGGATGCTGGATGAAGTGACTGATCAGACCGGTGACGAAGCACACCGCGACGGCGACGCCGAGGGCCAAGCCGACCCGTGCCGTCACTGCGGTGCCGCGCAGCTCCGAGGTCTTCACGTCGGCACCAAGGTGGCGAGCACCCGGTCCCCGATCGGGTGGACGGCCGTGATGGTCAGACCGACCTCGCTCGCCAGATTGCGGGCACCGTCGATCCCGACCGAGGCCCACCGGAACCAGGGTCCGATGGTCCTCGACGACTCCAGCCGCACCCATCGCGACACGACACCCGCGGTGGCCCGATCGAATTCGGTCACGCAGCGGCCGCCGGAGCGCAGCAACTCACCGGCGCGGTGCAGCACGCGGCGTGGGTCGCCGCCGAGGCCCACGTTGCCGTCGGCGAGCAGCACCGTCGACCATCGGCCCGTGGCGGGCAGCGGCGCGAACACGTCGCGTCGCAGTGCGGGTGCCCCGCTGCGGCGGGCGAGTGCGACGGCGGTGGCCGACTGGTCGATACCCAGCGCCGGCACCCCCCGCCGAATCAGGTTGACCACCAGACGCCCTGGGCCGCAGCCCAAGTCGATGGTCGGTCCGTCGCACAGCCCGACCACTGCCGCATCGAAGTTCCAGTCGGATTGGCGTCGCCCGAGCCAGCTGTGCACAGGCAGTCCGTGCACGCTGCCGTCCTCGTGGCGGATCCAACATCGCTCACCGGTCAGCGCGCGGTCGTAGAGATTGCCAAGCACGTCAGACTCCTTCTACCAGTTGATGAAACCGACTGCCGGGCAGGCACGCCCGCCGCACGGCCGCGACGTCGTCGATGGTGTCCACGTCGGCCAACTCCCGAACCAGCCGAACGTCTGCCCCAGTGCCCCGAAGCGCACGTAGCGTCAGGGCGCCGGTGTCGGGCCGCGACATCGGCACCGTCCGCAGGCACTCGGCCGTCGCGGGTGCTTGCACGCCGAGCACCCACCAGCCGCCGTCGAGGGCCATGCCAAGGACTGCGGGTGCGCCGACCAGCGTCGTTGCGCAGTCGGCGAGCAGACCGGCGGTCACCTGCGGGGTGTCCATTCCGATCTGCAGAATCGGCAGCCCACCGGTCGCGGTGGCGGCGTCGGCGTGCGCGTTGGCCAACCGGTTGGCGAAGTCGTCGCCGCGCTGCTCGACGACGGTGAAATCGGTGAGGCGACTGCGGATCTCCGTGTTGCGCGTCGCCGCGTCCAGATCGCCCGTCATCGCCACGACGCGCGCGACGACGGACACGGCGGCCACCGCGTCCAAGGTGTCCAGCAACGCGGCCGCGGCGACGTCCGCGGCCGCCTCGTCGCCGATGCTGGCCGCCAGGCGCGTCTTCGCCAAACCGGGCACCGGCGCCTTCGCGACGACGAGCACGGCCACCGGTATCACGAGATCACCCGCCAAAAGTCCAGGGCCGCAGTGAAACTGCCGCGCATCGAGCCGCTGACCTTGGACTTCCCGCCCGTGCGAGGTCCATACGTGACGTCCCGCTCGACGACACGCCAGTTCGCGGCGGCCGCCCGCACCAGTAGTTCCAGCGGATACCCCGACCTGCGGTCTGTGACGCCGAGCGCCAGCACGGCGTCCCGACGGGCTACCCGCATCGGCGCGATGTCATGCACGTCGATGCCGTGCCGGGTGCGCAGCCGCCAACACACCGCCGCGTTGCCGAGCCGCGCATGCCACGGCCAGCCAACCCCCGGCTGCGCGCGTCGCCGACCGACGGCCATGTCCGCGCCACCGACGACGTCGGCGACCAAGGCGGGGAGTTCTCCCGGGTCCATGGATCCGTCGCCGTCGATCACGGCGACGAGTGGGGTCGACGCTGCGACGATGCCCGCATGCACGGCCGCGCCGTAGCCTCGTCGCGTCTCGACGACGACCTCCGCGCCATACCCCCTTGCCACGTCGGCGGTGTCGTCGAGGCTGTCGTTGTCGACCACCAGGGCCTGGTAACCGTCGGGCATGGCGGCGAGCACTCCGGGCAGCGATGCCGCCTCGTTGAGACAAGGCAGCACCACCGTGACCCGACCGTCCTCCACCCCAATGAGGCTAGCCAGATCAGCGGCGCACGAGCCAGCACAAGCCTGACGAAACCGTGACATCCCCGCAGGTGAAGGCGCCCGCAGACTAATGTGGCACGTTGTGACCCGTGTGCTGATCGCCGACGACGACACCGTCGTGCGCGATGTGGTGCGCCGGTACCTCGAACGCGACGGCCTCGAGGTGTCCATCGCCCGCGATGGTCACGAGGCGCTGCGCATGCTCTCCACTGAGCGGATCGACGTCGCGGTACTCGACGTGATGATGCCGGGTCCCGACGGACTTGAGCTGTGCACCGCGCTTCGGCAGCACGGCGGCTACGACGTCCCGGTGATCCTGCTGACGGCCCTCGGCGAGGAAGACGACCGGATCGCCGGGTTGGAGGCAGGGGCCGACGACTACGTCACCAAGCCGTTCAGCCCACGCGAGCTGGCGCTGCGGGTGCGTTCGGTGCTGCGCCGTGGGCCGTCGACTTCGACGGAGCCGCCCCTCCTGGTCTCGGTCGGCGGCCTCACCGTGTCGGCCGCGGCGCGTTCGGTCACGGTCCACGGAAGGCCGATCAGCTTGACCAACCGGGAATTCGACCTGCTGCTTTTCTTCCTCACCCACACCGGCACCGTGTTCTCTCGGGAGGAACTCCTCAAGCAGGTGTGGCAGTGGAACTTCGGCGACCTGTCGACCGTCACCGTGCACGTCAAGCGGCTGCGGTCCAAGCTCGGCGACGAGCACCGCGTGCAGACGGTTTGGGGCAAGGGCTACATGTGGTGTGCAGATGCCGGCGAATGACTTCTGGGAGATCGCGGGGTGGGCACTCGCCTGCTCGGTGCCGATCGTGCTGGCCGGGGCGCTCGTCATCCGGCTGGCGCACTCGTGGTCGCTCGCGGTCAGCATGGTGGCACTGGTTCTGATCCCGACGCTGGCCACGTTCACCGGAGTGCTTGGTGCGAGCGGATTCATGATCACCGAGACGTTCGAGCGGACCGGCGTCGTGCTCGTCATCGTGTCGGTGGTGACGATTCCCGCCGCTGTGATGCTGGCGCGCTACCAGGCCCGCCGCACGGTGTGGGAGCAGGAGATCCGCGAGTCCGAGCAGGCCGCCGAGCTATCGCGACGACGACTGGTCGCGTTCGTCAGCCACGACCTGCGCACGCCGCTGGCCGGTATCCGCGCGGTGGCCGAGGCGATCTCCGACGGTCTCGTCTCCGACGGCGAAGTCCGGGGTCACGCCAAACATATTGAGCAGGAGACGATTCGGCTCTCCGAAATGGTCGACGACCTGTTCGAGATGTCGAAGATCAACGCGGGCGCGATTCAGCCGGTGTACGACAAGGTCGCGCTGGACGAGGTCGTCGACGACGTGCTGTCCGCGCACCGGATCGCCGCCGAGCGCGCAGGCGTCGTGTTGCGCGCCGACGTACCGGACATCCCGGTGCACGTGATCGGCAGCGACCGCGCGCTGGTGCGGGTGCTGTCCAACCTGGTCGCCAACGCCATCGCCCACACGCCGGACGGCGGGACGGTGGCACTCGCCATCGGCGCCGATGAGCAGGGCGCGTGGGCCCGCGTCGACGACACGGGCGTCGGCATCGACGAGGCCGACCTGGCGCGCGTCTTCGACGTGGCCTACCGCGGTTCCAACGGCCGTGTGCCGCGGACCGATTCGTCGCTGCCGAGCGGCTCCGGCCTTGGCCTTGCGATCGCCGCGGGTCTCGTTGCGGCCCATCACGGCACCGTGACCGCCTACAACCTCACCACGGGTGCGCGGTTGGAGGTGCGTCTCCCCCTGGCCGGCGAGACCTGAGCGATTTGGGTGCGACGACCTGCGCGCACCGCCGCCAGATGCACCCCAATCCGACCTTGTACTTGAGTGATCTTTCTATTAACGTCGTAATCCTCAATGGCGAACGGGAGGATCGGCGATGGCGGGATCAGGCGCAAAGGCGCAAGAGAAGGCACTGCGCAAATTCAAATTCGAGCGGTGGGTCGGCCGCGTCGTCATGAATCCCCTGGTCTCCGCACTCGGCCGGATCGGCATCCACCCGCCGCTGACGGTCGAGCTCGAGACCGTCGGACGCAAGTCGGGCGAGCCCCGGCGGGTGCCGCTCAACGGTCGCCCCGACGCGGACGGGCTGTGGGTGATCTCGCAGCACGGTCGCCGCGCGGGCTGGGCGTACAACGTCACCGCCAATCCGCGGGTGCGGGTCCGCATCAAGGACCTATGGCGCAGCGGCACCGCCACATTCGAACCCGGTGACGACGTGGTCGCCCGCGCCCGCGCGATCGGCGGGGGCGGCAAGATCGGCGGCTCGGCCATGGCCGCCGGGATGCGGGCGCTTCAGAGCGACCCGATCTCGGTGCGGATCACCTTCGAGGACTGAGCGCTAGCGGCAACGGTTGGGCCAACCCTTCGAGGGAAGGACCGTGCATCTGGCCGAAGCGTTGGCGGTGAATTGCGATGAGCGGATCGCCAGAAATGGAGACCGAGGCAACGTCGTTCTCGGAATCTCAGCGTGGAAAAGCCGTGATCCGAACGTGGCATCCCGATGACCACGAGCGATATGAGTATTAAATACAACAATGAAGTTGCCCAGGCTAAAGGGCCACGACCCGGATCTCAGACGGAGAGTGAATTAAGAATTTCACGTGAGCACTAATTCACAACGAAAGTCGATTGCACATTTGTCTACATCGGCATAGACATTTTTCGTCCCACATTGCCACGGATTGTTATGCCTGCCGCGTTACACCGAGATTTCACGCCCGGGCCTCGCACTGGTTAACGATGTAGATAGGTCGCCAAATTTTCCCGGTGGCCAACATTCAGACACCGACGGCACAATCTTGGAGTTACCTCTGAAAAGCTTGTCTAATTGATACGAACCGACAGGGTCTGACACATTTCCTGCGAAGTTCCCGTGACCACCATTTCTTACACCAATTCGCCCGCGCACTTGCCCAATGTCCGAGTACATTCCCCGTGTCCGACGTCACGACGCCGGATATCTCGTATCCGGCCATCACAACGTCTTCTAGGGGTCGTCATGCATGCAGCTGCTCTCCGTCCATATGTCACGAGTGGTATTGCCCTGGTGGGAGCCAGTGTCATAGCCGTAAGTCCCATCGCGCCGCCACTGCCCGCCATCCACCTTCCGAACCCGGTGCAGGTCGCGAAGGAGGTTGAGCTCGCCGCGTTCGTGAATCCGATCACCACGTTGGTGGATGTCATCCAGACAGCCATCAACAACGTGTCCACGACCGGCGGACAGGTGCTCGCCGACCCCTTCCCCGTCCTGCAACAGCTCGGAGTCAACGGGCTCGGCTATGCGAACACCCTCGGCACGGCGGCCCAGGGCATCGCCACCGCCATTACGTCCTCGACACTGCCGGCGTCACTGCAAACCGCGTTCGGCCAACTCACAGCGGGCGACGTTGCCGGCGCGGTAACCACCTTCAACAATGCCCTGACCACTGCGGGGCTGGGTCTCGTAATACCCTTGGTTCCCGTCCTCGCGATCCCCACCGCGATGGCCCAGAACCTCTTGAACGTGGTCACCGCCACGAGCGGTCTCCCCCTGTCCCTCGGTCTCAGTCTTCTCAGCACGGTGGAGGGCACGGTCTTTCAGGTTGGAAGTAGTGTCCAAGCGGTTGTCGACGCTGTCCGTGCGGGGGACGGGGTGACGGCACTGAGCGCCCTGCTCAATGGTCCCGCCGAAATCGCGGGCGCATTCCTGAATGGGGTCCCCTCGCAAGGCTTCGTCGGGATTCTCAGTCCGGAAGACGGCCTTGCCAACCTGATGGCGGTGGGAGTACCCCAACAGATCGCGCAAGCACTGGCCCCGGCCGCCACGACCATGCTCGCCAAGGTCGCGGCCGTGACGACCCCGACTGCACTACCCAGCCTGGCGCCCAAGATGGTCAGCCTGCCGACGTCAGCAGATAGCACGACGGCGACCGACGGCACTGCGGCGACGGCCGCTTCCAGCGACGGGTCTGTGAAGACGAAGGGTGACGACACCAAGGGCGCAAAGCACGCCAAGGGCAGTGGTCGCGGCCACGACGGCAAGAACGGTGGCGGGCACCAGGGCAAGAACGGTGGCGGGCACCAGGGCAAGAACGGTGGCGGGCACCACAAGTAACACCTCGCCGAGTGGCCAGTTAAGTCACGCTCACGCGGAAAAAGCTGCAATAACTGGCCACTCGACCGCTCAGTCGGGCAACGAGCCGCTCAGCCGCTCGGCGGCGGCCAGGTAGTCCTCGATGAATTCCAGGACCACGTCCCGCGCCGGCTTCACCTTGTTCATCAGCCCCACGCCCTGACCGACGAAGTACGTCGCGAGCGCCTGCGCGCCCGGATGGCCCTGGGTGGCGAGCGCGTCGACGCGGCGGATGACCGGTTCGGCCAGCATCGACTGCAGCGGCAGCGGCAATGTCTGGTGGCCGCCCTCGTGCGGCTGCCACGCGTCGGTCCAGTCGGACACCAGCTGGCGGGCCGGCTTCCCGGTCCGGCCAGTGGAGCGGATGGTGTCGCGCGACGTCGCAGCCAAGAACTTCTGCACGGTGTGCGGTGCGGTCTCGGCCTCCTCGGTGGTCAGCCAGACCGAGCCCGTCCACGCGCCGTCGGCGCCCATCGCCACGGCCGCGGCCATCTGCCTGCCCGTGACGATGCCGCCCGCGGCCAGCACGGGGATCGCGCCGTCGATGGCCTGGATGACCTCCGGGATGAGCACCAGCGTCGACACCTCACCGCAGTGCCCGCCGGCCTCGGTGCCCTGGGCGACGATCAGGTCGACACCCGCGGCGACCTGCTTGACCGCGTGCTCCTTCGCACCGACCAGTGCTGCGACGGGCACGCCGCGTTCCCGCCCCGCGTCGATCATGTAGTCGGGTGGCACGCCCAGCGCATTGGCGATGAGCTTGATGGGGTGGCTCATCGCCACGTCGAGCAGTTCGCGGCCGGTGTCGCCTGCCAGCGCCGAACCACCAAGGCGCGGTGATCGATCGGGCTCGATGTCGTGTTCGCTGAGCAGCGCGGCCACGAACTCCCGGTACTCGCTGGGAATGCGATCTCCGAGTTGGCCGCGAGACAGGTTCTCGCCCTTGCCCTCGAACTTCGCGGGCACGATGATGTCGGCGCCGTAGGGCTTGCCGTGCACGTGATCGTCGATCCAGGACAGCTCCTTGTCGAGCTGCTCCGGGGTGTAGGCCGTGGCGCCGAGCACCCCGAAACCACCGGCGTTGGTGACCGCGGCGACGACGTCGCGACAGTGACTGAACGCGAAGAGCGGGAAATCGATGCCGAACTGCTCACAAATGGCGGGCTTCACCCCACCAGTATCACTAAGTCAGATCTGTCGACGCCACTAACCCCGCAGTGGTGCGTACGCGAACTCGCCCAACCCGTCGCGCGGATCGACGGCGGCCCGGAATCCCAGCACCGCGGCCGCGGCGGCGGGGTCGGCGACTATGTGGCGGACGTCGCCGTTGCGGTACTGCCCGGTGACGACGGGTGCGGTTCCATCCCGCACGTCGCACAGTCGGGTGGCGACCTCGAGGATCGAGATCGGCTTGCCCGAGCAGACGTTGAACGCCGCGAAGCCATCGGCACCCGAGCCGACCGCCGCGACGTTGGCCGCCGCCACGTCGTCGACGTGAACGAAGTCGCGCATCTGACCGCCGTCCTCGAAAACCCTTGGCGGTTCGCCTCTTTCGATGGACGACCGGAAGATCGCCGCGACACCCGAATACGGCGTGTCGCGCGGCATGAAGGGTCCGTAGACGTTGTGGTACCGCAGCGCCACCACCGATCCGCCGGTCGCTTCACTCCAGGCCAGCGCATAGTGCTCTTGGGCGGTCTTGCTCGCCGCGTACAGGCTGCGCGGGCGCAGCGGGGCGTCCTCGCCCACCAGCCGCCACCCCAACGGCTCGCCGCCGATCGGGCAGCGATGCTCGAATGCTCCGGCGTCCAGGTCGGCACGGGTGCGCGGCAGCGGGTCGACGTCGCCGTGCCCGGGGCACTCGTAACGGCCCTGGCCGTAGACGACCATCGACGACGCCAGCACCAGCCTGTCCACTCCTGCGGCGAACATCTCGGCCAAAAGCACCGTGGTGCCGTAGTCGTTGTGGCTGCCGTACGACGGGGCGTCGGCCGCATCGACGCCCGCACCGACCACGGCGGCCTGGTGGCACACCACGTCGATGCCGGGCAGCAGCGATGCCAGCCCGGAGGCGTCCCTGACGTCCACCTCGAGCACGCCGTCGGGCGGTGTGGCCGTTGCCCCGTGCGCGGCGGTGAGCATCGCGTCCATGGCGACGACGTCGTGGCCGGCCTCGGTCAACGCCGCGCACACCCTGGATCCGATGAACCCGGCGGCACCCGTGACGAGGACTCTCACGGCAGCTCGAACGGCAGCGTGACGCCGTCGTGCGCCAGGCAGTGCGTGCAGGTTCTGTCCTGGGCGACGCCCCCGATGGCCTCGTGCACGAGTTTCTTGAACGGCACCATGTTCTTCTCGAACTCGGCGAACACATCTACCGCCGTCACCCCTGTCCCGGCGTCGATTCCCGCATCCAGATCGGTGACCAAAGCGATTGCCGCATAGCATATCTCGAGTTCACGGGCGAGTACCGCCTCCGGGTAGCCGGTCATGTTGACCAGCGTGAAGCCCTGATTCGCGAACCACCTGCTCTCCGCCCTGGTGGAGAACCGCGGACCCTGGATCACCACCATCGTGCCGCCGTCCACCACCCCGGGCAGGTCGGCCGCCGCGGCGCGCAGCGTCGGGCAGTAGGGGTCTGCGAAACCGACGTGGATGCCGCCGGTGTCGAAGTAGGTGTCCGCCCTGGCCCTGGTGCGGTCCACCAGTTGATCGGGCACCACCATCGCGCCGGGCCCAAGGTCGGGCGTGAGGCTGCCGACCGCACACGGCGCGAAGATGCGCCGCACCCCCAGTGCCCGCAGCGCCCACATGTTGGCCCGGTAAGGCACCGTGTGCGGGGAGAATTCGTGGTTGAGGCCGTGCCGGGGCAGGAACGCTACCTCGTGTTCGCCGACGGTGCCGACGGTGATCGCCGCACTCGGCAGACCGTACGGAGTGTCGAGGTTGACGCTGCGTGCATCGGGACCGAAGAACGAATAGAAACCGCTGCCGCCGATGACTCCGAGCATGCGTCCATTGTCGGGTACGCCACCGCGACGACGTGTGACAGGCGGCTGTGCTTGACTCGCGCGATGGGACTCCCCGATGCGCCGATCGGCGTGCGGATCGGCGTTGCGGCACCGGTAGGCGTCACCGCCGCGATCCTGGTCGGGCTGACGGCGGGGTGGCCGTACGCGCCTGCGACCGGCTGGATCTGCGCTGCGGTCGTCTATCTGACGTGGACCTGGCTGATCGTCGGGCGGCTCGATCCCGCGGGCACCCGAGAACATGCCACCAGGTACCGCGACGACGACTCGACGCCCTGGATCCTCGACGTTGCCGTGCTGATCGCCTGCATCGCCAGTCTCGGCGGGGTGGGTTACCTGTTGGTCGCGGGCTCGGCCGGCGGCGACGTCGACGCTGCCGTCGTAGGCACGCTGAGCGTGATCGCGGCGTGGGTCACGACGCACACCGTCTACATGCTGAGATACGCGCGCCTGTACTACGGCGGCGACGAAGAGGGCGGCATCGACTTCCACCAGAGCGTCGACCCCGACTACGCCGACTTCGCGTATCTGGCGTTCACGCTCGGCATGACCTACCAGGTGTCCGACACCGACCTGACCGCCCGACCGATCCGGATGGCCGCACTGCGGCACGCGCTGCTCTCGTTCCTGCTCGGCGCGATCATCCTCGCGATCACCATCAACCTGGTCGCCAGCCTGCTCGGGTTCGGCCACTGAACACCGCATGCAACGATGACGGCGTGGCCAGTTTCGCCCAATGGGTCGAGGGCGCCCGCCCAAGGACCCTGCCCAACGCCGTCGCCCCCGTCATCGCGGGCACCGGGGCAGCGGCGTGGCTGGACGCCGCCGTGTGGTGGAAGGCATTGCTGGCGCTGGTGGTATCGCTGGCGCTGATCGTGGGCGTCAACTACGCCAACGACTACTCCGACGGCATCCGCGGCACCGACGACGTCCGGGCGGGCCCGCTGCGGCTGGTCGGGTCCCGGCTGGCGACGCCGCGGGCCGTGCTGACCGCCGCGGTGGCGAGCCTGGCCGTCGGTGCCGTCGCCGGCCTGGTGCTCGCGGTCGTCAGTCAACCGTGGCTCATCGCCATCGGCGCGGCGTGCATCGCGGGCGCGTGGCTGTACACCGGCGGCTCCAAGCCGTACGGCTATCAAGGCCTCGGCGAGGTCGCGGTGTTCGTGTTCTTCGGCTTGGTCGCGGTGCTCGGCACGCAGTACACCCAGGCGATGCGGATCGACTGGGTCGGCGCCGCGCTCGCGGTGGCCACGGGTGCGTTGTCGTCGGCGGTGCTGGTGGCCAACAACCTCCGCGACATTCCGACCGACAAGGAAACCGGCAAGATCACGCTTGCCGTCCGGCTGGGCGACGGCCGCACCCGCCTGCTGTATCAAGCGCTGGTGGCGCTGGCGTTCGTCCTGACCCTGCTGCTGATGCTGGCGACACCGTGGTGCGCGGTAGGGCTGGTGGCCTTGCCTCTGGCAGTACGGGCCGCGCTGCCGGTGCGCAGCGGGCGTGGCGGCAGGGACCTGATTCCGGTACTCCGCGACACCGGGCTGACCATGCTGGTGTGGTCGGTCGCGGTGGCGCTGGCGCTTGCCTTCGCCCCCTAGTTCTCCGCCGGGACAACATAGGGAAACACCCGATTCCATTTCGGTCTCGTCGCCTTAGCGTCGACAGCCAGGGGGTTCGATGCCTCCTGTGCTGCTGTCGTCCCGAAGGAGAGCGAACATGGCAAACAATCGATTGAGGAATTCCGCGCTAATCGTGCTTCCGGCGGCGGTGCTCGCCGCACTGAGCTCGCTGGCACCCGCCGCTGCTGACCCACTTCCGTACGGCCCCGACACGTGCACGCAGGGCTTCGTGTGGCGCGAGGCAGGGCCCGGCGACGTCGTCTGCGTCACTCCGGCCGTCCGCAGCACCGCTGCGCAGGACAACCAGCAGGCGAGTCAGCGCGTCGACCCCAACGGCGCCTACGGGCCCAATTCGTGCAAGCAGGGGTTCGTCTGGCGTGAGGCCTTCGGCGGCGACGTCGTGTGCGTGACTCCGGCCACCCGGTCGCAGGCCGCAGGCGACAACGCGGCCGCGGCGTCGCGGAAAGCGGCCAACGCGCCTGCGCCGGCACCTGTGGCCACACCTGCCCCGTGTTTCCAGAACCCGGCGCCGGGGCTCATCCCCAGCAGCAACGGTCTCTTCTGCTGACCTGCTGACGCCGCTTGGGCGGCCGCGATGTCAGTGGTGGCATTGTGGCGGTGTGGGCTTGGTGTTTCGACTGGCGGAGCTTCTGCTGATGCTGGTGCCGGTGGCCGGTGTGGTCATCGTGGGCATCAAGGCATGGCAGGGGTTCCAGCGCGCCACCCAGCCGTCGGCACCCATCGAGGGTGACGACGCGACGCCCGCCGTCGCGCAACGCGCCGCCGCCAGTCCGGCCGCCCAATGGCGAACGATCACACGCACTCTCGAAGAGCACGCCCGCACGGACACGCGCTGGATGGACTACGAGCTCGACGCCGACAAGCTCCTCGACTTCCCGCTGATGACCGACATGCGCGATCCACTCACGACGGCATTTCACAAGGCCAGGTTGCGCGCGGATCTGCTGCGCCCCGCCAAGGCGGAGGACCTCGTCGACGACCGGGAATCGGCCGCGCAGTACCTCGCAGCTGTCGAGGACTACACGACCGCGTTCGATACCGCAGAAGCCGAGGCGATCCGGAGGCGCCGCAGCGACTTCTCCCGCGCCGAGCAGCAGCGGATTGCGCGCGCACGCAGCCTGCTCAACGTCGCGTCGGACCCGGGCGCGAGCCAGAACGAACGCGAACGAGCCTACGAGCTGGCGTCCAAGGAGCTCGACGGCCTCATCGTCCTGCCGGCCACGACGCGGCAAGGCATCGAACGCGGAATCGCCGGGGAGATCGACGGCTGAGACTCGGCTATGCCGCTTCGTCGAGATAACTTGACGGCAGCGAGGCGTCAAGGAACGTTGACGGCCTCTGCCTGCGGGATCAACCCGCCAGAGCGTCGAGCAATCGATCGAGGTCGTCCTCGGTGTTGTAGAGGTGGAAGCCGACCCGCACCGCCCCCGCGCGCACCGAAGCGCGGATGCCTGCCCGCCGCAGCCGGTCGGCGGCATCGGTGCTCGGTATCGACACGATGGCCGAATCCTGATGCGGCAGACCGAGTTCGGACCGCAACCGGGTGGCCAGACCCAGGGTGTGCGCCTCGACCTTCGCCGAGTCCAGCGACGCCAGCCACGGCAAGGTCAGCCCCGACCCGAGTGCGCCGAACCACGCCGGCGACGTATCGAAGCGGCGGGCGTCACCGGCCAACCGCAGCGGCAGACCATAGATCGTCGACCACGGTTGCTCCCCGGCGTACCAGTTCGCGGCGTGCGGCGTCATGATGCTGAAGATCCGGTCGCTCAACGCCATCCACGCCGTGCCGCGTGGCGCGAGCAGCCACTTGTAGACCGCGGCGACGGTGACGTCGACCCAGCCGAGATCGAGGCGCTTCCATCCCACCGCCTGGGTGACGTCGATGACGGTCATCGTGTCGGCACCCGCCAACCCGGCCCGCAGCGCGTCCACGTCGAGCACGTCACCGTTGGCGGACTGCACCAGGCTGGCCACCACCACGTCGTAGTCGCGCGCCGTCGACACCAGCGCATCGGCGGCCATGTCGGTGATGGTGATCCCGCGACCCGCCTGCGCGGCGAACGGGAATGTGGTGCTGGTGAATTCGCCCGCCAGCGTGGCCACCCGACTGCCGTCGGGAATCGCGGCGGCGACCAGGCCCAGCAGGGCCGACACGCTGCCGCCCATCACCACCGACTCCACCGGCACCGCGGTCAGGGCCGCGTAGCCGGCCCGGCCGCGGCGGACGGGGTCGTCGAAGGACGTCGGATCCATCGTGCCCGCCTGCCAAGCGGCGAGGTGGTCCTGGAGCGCGTCGATCAGGAACATCGGAGGCAACCCGTAGGTCGGGGAGTTGAGGAATCCCTCGGCGCCGGTGAATTCGGCGCCGAACGCGTGCCGCTGCGCGGTCGTCATTCCGATGAAGGCTCTTCGCCGCGCAGCCGGGCCTGCAGGTGCTCGCGGTCGCTGCGACGGCGCTCGTCGAAGACGGCGATGCTGGCCGTCGCACGGTTGCGCAGCGGGGCGAACACCCAGATGCCGAGGGGCAGCGCCAGCACGATGGCGAACAGCAGCGCCACTACCAGCGGAAACTCCGCGATGCCGACCAGATGCGCGGCCAAGAAGATCACCCCGGTCAGGACGGCGACCAACAGCAGGCGCGCCAGGGCATAGGCCGCCACGTCGATCGCCATCCGCTGCCCGGGTCGGTTGCTGGGCCTCCGACTCACTTCGCTCTCGTCCTCCGCATCAGACACGCGCCCGAGCCTACCGACGGCCGCGTATATTCGGAGGAAGGAGGTTTTTCGTGCAGTATCTGCTCCTCATCCTGATCCTCGCAGGCCTGGGCTATACGACCTGGCGGTTGGTGCGTGCCACGGCCGGCCGGCCGAAGACCCGCGTGGTCGGGCCGGACGACGATCCGGACTTCCTCCGCAGAATCGGCCACGGAGACCCCGACCCGCGTTAGCGGGACGCCGGAAATCCGTTCGCCACCGTAGCCGCGAGTTCGATCAGCGCGTCGCGGGTCTCGGGCTTGAGCCGGTCGAGGCTGATCTCGGCGCCCTCTTCCAGATGCGGGTCGAACGGCACCTTCAGCACGGCACGGCACCGTCGCGAGAAGTGGTCGGCCACCTTGCGCATGTCGACCTTGCCTGACCGCGGCCGCACCGCGTTGATCACCGCGATGGAGTTGCTCACCAACTGCTGGTAACCGTGGGCGTCCAACCAGTCCAACGTGGCCGATGCGCTGCGGGCGCCGTCGACCGAACCGGAACTGATCACGATCAGCACGTCGGCCGTGCTCAGCACCGACGACATCGCCGAGTGCAGCATGCCCGTGCCGCAATCGGTGAGGACCAGGCTGTAGTACCGCTCCAGCACTTCGAGAGTCCGCGAATAGTCGTCCGCGCTGAACGCCTCCGACACGGCAGGGTCGCTCTCCGATGCGAGCACCTCGAGCCGGCTGGGGCCCTGCGAGGTGTAGGCGCGGACGTCGATGTAGCTGGTGATGCCCTCCGCGTCGCGCAACAGGTGCCGCACCGTCGACGGCGTCTCCAGCGGCACCTTCTGGCTCAACGTGCCGCGGTCCGGGTTCGCGTCGACCGCGATCACCCGGTCGCCGCGGATCGAGGCGAAGGTCCCGCCCAACGTCGCGGTGATCGTCGTCTTGCCGACGCCGCCCTTCAACGACAGCAACGCGATCCGGTAGCACCCCCGCAACGGCCGGTTGACCTGCGCGGTCAGGCTCTTGCGTTCAATCGCCTTCGAGCCGTCGCCGAGGTTGATCAGGGTGAACGACCCGACGTACAGCCACCGCCGCCAGCCCGGAGCCGGCTTGCGCTTCGGTTGGCCGAGCAACGCCACCGTCGAGAGATCCAGGTACGGCTGCGCCGCGGGCAGGGCATCGGTGGGGGGAGCCGGCGGCTCGTCCGCAAGCGGCGCCACTGGCAGTCCGTGCGGCGGGGTCGGTGCGGTCCACTCCGGGGGAACCAATTCGGAGGGGTCACTGAACCGCTGCTGCGAGCGGAAGCCTGGCGGTTGGTCCGCCGCTGATGGATGGCCGCCGGTCAAGTCAGCCCACTCCCGCGTACGAGTGCAACCCGGTGATCACCAGGTTGATGAAGAACAGGTTGAAGACCATCGCGACGAACCCGGCCACGTTGATCCAGGCGGCCTTGCGGTCGCGCCAGCCTGCGGTCGATCGGGCGTGCAGATAGGCGGCGTAGATCACCCACGCGATGAACGCCACCGTCTCCTTGGGGTCCCACCCCCAGTAGCGGCCCCACGCTTCCTCGGCCCAGATCGCCCCGAAGATAACCCCGAAGCCGAACACCGGGAACGCGAAGATGGTGGAGCGGTAGGCGATGCGGTCAAGCGTCTGGGCGTCGGGAAGCCGCTGCACGATCCTGGCGGCGACGCCGTCCCGGTCCGGTGCGCCCAGCGGCGACATCTTGGCCAGGAACAGGATGCTGGCCACACCCGCGACGAGGAACACGCCGGAGCCCAGGCTGACCACCGAGACGTGGATCGGTAGCCAGTAGGACTGCAGGGCAGGCATCACCGGCGCGGCATTCGAGTACAGCCACTTGCCCGACACCGCCAGCAGGATCAGCACCGGCAGCAGCACGAACGCCCACAACGCCCGGTACTGCGGGCGGCGCAACATGATCGCCCCGGCGACCAGACCGCAGAAGCACGTCAGGTTGATGAACTCGTACATGTTGCCCCACGGCACCCGCGACGTGGCGAGCCCGCGCAACACGATGCAGACACCGAGCATGGCGATCCCGACGTACACCAACGCCAGCCCGGCCCGCCCGACGCGTTCGTCGACCGGTCGCCTCGGGGTGTCGGCCACCCGTCCTGGCAGCTCGGCTTCGGGTACCGCCCCGGCCGCGACGAGTTCGCGTCGTTCGACGCTGCGGCCGCGGCTGTAGGCGAGTTCCACGGCGAGCAGGAGCAGCGCGATGACGAGCACCACCAGCGCCGAGGTGAAGGCCCAGTCGGAGTACCGGGCCAGCCCGATGTCGATGTCAGGCTTGTTCATGCGCGATCCCGCTTCGCTTCTCGCTGGAGATTCACAGGCGCTCCTCTTCCTTGCGCTGGACCACGTCCCGGCCTTCCAGCAGCCGCCCCGTCAACCGCTCGAACTCGTCGCCCCAGCCGGAGTTGTCGGTGCGGGCGAGGCCGCCCAGCTCGACGCTAACCGTACCCGGCCCCGCCGGTGCGATACGAACCCAGATTCGGCGCCGTCGCACGACCAGCGAGACCAGCAGCCCCGCCATCATCGTCAGCGCGAACACGAGCACCCACACCTGTGCGGGGTCGTGGGAGACCTGCACGTTGATGAATGGCACGGCACCGTCGAACCGGATGACGGTGCCGTCGTCGAGCCGCGTCGACTCGCCCTGGCTCAGGTTCACCCGCACCTGCTTGATCAGCCGCTTCTGCTCGATGAGGCTCGCGTCGAGGGAGAACAGCGACTGCGGGCGCCCGGTGTCGAGGCCGGTGTCGCCGCGGTAGATGTCGACCGCGACCGCGGGATCGTTGAGCGCCGGAAAGCTCGACGACAGCAGCTTGTCGTCGAGTTGCTCGGTCGGGGCGAACAAGCCCTGCACGGCGATCTGGTGCTTGCGACGTTCGCCCGGATCGGGATACGTGCCCCCTGGCGGATCGACGCGGATCACCCCCGACGACAGCAGCGTCAACGGATCGTCTGGGCGCCACTGCACGGTCGTGGTGCGGGACTGACCACCGGGAAAGGTGACCGTGAACGTCGGCGCGTACCCGTGTCCCTGCAGATAGATCCGGTCGCCACCGAGCCGAAGCGGATGGTTGACCTCGAGCCGGTACGGCCGCCACGTGTCGGTGTTCAGGTCCTTGCCCGCCTGGTACTCCACGTTGGCGGCGAAGCTCAACGCCTGGCCCGTCGGAAGGTACTTCGCGTCGAAGTCGTTGACCCGCAAGCAGATCGGGTGCAGCGACGTGCCGTCCACCGTGTTGCCCGCCCGGAACGAGTCGAATGCGGCAGGCGACGCCGAGCAGAAGCCGGGTCCGCCGTCGGCGATCACGATGACGTTGCCCTCGTAGCCGAAGAGCTTGCCAACCGCCACGGCGACCAGCAGGCCAAGCAGCGAGAAGTGGAACACGATGTTGCCGAATTCGCGGAAATAGCCCTTCTCCGCTGAAATTTCGATGTTCGATGTCGCCGCCGGGGCGGCTCCGGCGACGTCGTCCGTGCGCGTGACGCGCCGCCACCCGCGCAGCCGTTGCGTCATCTCCGCCGCGACGGCCTCGGCATCACCTGCGATGTCGGCTTCGTGATGCTTGGGCAGTCGCGCCAGGTTCCGTGGTGCGGGCACGGGCGTCGCGCGCAGGCTGCGCACGTGCTCGGCCAGCCGCGGCGTAAGGCAGCCGACGAGCGAGATGAACAGCAGCGCGTAGATCGCGGTAAACCAGAAGCTGGAGAACACGTCGAAGGCCTGCAGCTTGTCCAGCCACGGACCGATCAGCGAGTGTTCGGCGACGTACTGATCGACCTTGGCCGCGTTCAGGCTGCGCTGTGGCAGCAGAGCACCGGGAATCGCGCCGAGCGCCAACAGGAACAGCAGCACCAGCGCGGTGCCCATCGACGTGAGCGTGCGCCAGGTGTTCCGCATCAGCGCCAGCAGACGCAAAAGTCCCCGAAAACCGGCGTGTCGCGGGACCTTTGCGTCTGCTCGCGGGGAGGCTGTCGTCATATCGGCAGTCGCATGTCGCTGACGAACGCGTCGCGCACCCAGGAGATGAAGTCCGCCCACAGCCCGGTCACCAGCGCGATGCCGACCAGGATCAACAACACGCCGCCGAAGATCTGGATGGCCCTGGTGTGGTGCCGCAGCCAGCCCAGGCCCCGAACGGCCCACGCGGAACCGAAGGCCAACAGCAGGAACGGAATTCCCAGACCGAGGCAGTACGCGACCACCAGCACGACGCCGCGCGACACGTTCGCGCCGTCGGTCGCGGACGCCACGGCGATCACCGCGGTCAGCGTCGGACCGAGGCACGGTGTCCAGCCGAGCGCGAAGACCGCACCGAGCAGCGGTGCGCCGCCGATCGTGGACAGCAGCCGCGGCGTGAAGCGGGCTTCGCGTTGCAGGGCGGGTATGAATCCCACGAACACCAACCCCATGACGATGGTGACGACACCGCCGATGCGTTGCAGCAGAAGCTGATTGGTCAGGAGCGTGGTGGTCAGCCCGAGCACGGCCACGGTGCCGAGGACGAACACCACGGTGAAGCCCGCCACGAACAGCGCGGCCGCACCGACGACGCGCAGCCTGGCGGTCCGGACCACGACCGGGGCCGCGTCTTGCTCCTCGACGCCGACGACCGCGGCCAGATACGACAGGTAGCCGGGCACCAGCGGCACGACACACGGCGACGCGAACGAGACGAATCCGGCGAGGACGCTGACGCAGAACGCCAGCGCCAACGGCCCGGCCGACATCAGCTGGTCGACCTGATCGAGGCCCGCCGCGAGGAACGTCACTTCTCTGCCGCCAGCCTTTGCACCAGCGGCTCCAGGTCCTGGGCCAGCAGCTCGCGCAGGAACACCGCGGCGACGCGATGCTGGCGGTCCAGCACCACGGTCGACGGGATGACGGTGGTCGGGTACCTCCCACCGAACGCGAGCATGGTACGCATCGCCGGGTCGTAGATCGACGGGAAGGTGACCTTGCGGTCGACGACGAAGTCGAGTGCGGCGTCGCGGTTGTTGTCGCGCACGTCGATGCCGAGGAATGCGACACCAGAGGCGCGCGTCGCGTCGTAGACCTTCTGCAGCTCGGTGATCTCCGACCGGCACGGGCCACACCACTGGCCCCACACGTTGATCACGACGACCTTGCCGGCAAAATCGTCCAGCGACAAGGTCTTCGCAGGGTCGGTCAGCTCCGGCCCGGAGATCGGCCCCGGCTTGCCGCGGCTATCGGGCGGGTCGTAGAAGATGTCGGTCTTGCCTCCGGGGGCGACGAATTCGAACGTCCCGCCCTGGGCGACCGCGTCGTCACCGGTGGAGCACCCGGTCAGCAACACTGCCACCGATGCGAACGCGACCACCAGCCATCTCACCGGCCAGCCAGCTCCGCGTAACCCCAGCCGACGAGGCGGTCGTCGTGGAAGTAGAACGAGGTCACCGAGGCGAGGTTGCACATGCGGTGGGTTGGGAAGTGATGCAAGTTCTTGTCGGTCATCGCGCGACGCAGCGTCTCGACGGGCAACTGGTGGCTGACGCACACCGCCTCGTGCCCCGCACCATTGATGCGCGCCCGGTCGACGGCCGCGGTCATCCGCGCCGCGATCTCCCGATACGGCTCCCCCCACGACGGCGTGCGTGGGTTGCGTAGGTACCACCAGTTCCGTGGATCTCGCAGCGCCCCGTCGCCGGGTGAGACACGTTGGCCCTGAAAGACGTTCGTCGACTCGATGAGTTCGGGGTCGGTGTCGACGGGAAGGCCGTGCGCCGCGGCGATGGGCGCTGCGGTCTCCTGTGCCCGTTCCAGCGGGGAGGCCACGACGTAGACGACGTCGCGGTCGGCCAGCCAGTCGGCGACCGCTGCGGCCTGGGTCCTGCCCCGCTCGGAGAGGTGAAAGTCCGGGAGGCGGCCGTAGAGGATCTTGTCCGGGTTGTGCACCTCGCCGTGACGCATCACGTGCACGATCGTCTTCTCCGTCATTGGGCTTGAGGCTGTTCGGCTTCGGCGGCGGCCCGTGCCGCGGCGGGCAGGGCGGCGGCGATCCGGTCGAAGGCTTCGTCGGTCAAGGCGGTCGAGACGAACCACGCCTCGAAGGCGCTGCACGGCGGGTAGATGCCAGCGGCGAGGAGTGCGTGGAAGAACGGCGGGAAGCGCCACGTGTCGGTGGCGCGCGCCGAGGCGAAGTCGACCACCGGGACATCGGAGAAGAACACGCTGAACATATTCGATGACCGCGAAACGTGATGCGCCACACCGGCATCTGTGAGCGCGTCGGTTAGCAAGGCCGCCAGCCGGTCGGCGTTGGCGTCCAGCGTCGCATAAACCGCGTCGTCGGCGGCGCGCAGCGTGGCCAGCCCGGCGGCCATCGCCACCGGATTGCCCGACAGGGTGCCCGCCTGATACACCGGCCCCAGCGGAGCGAGTCGGTCCATCACCTCGGCCCTGCCGCCGAACGCGGCGGCGGGCAGCCCGCCACTCATCACCTTGCCGAACGTGAAGAGATCGGCGGCCACCGGGTCGACGCCGTACCAGCCGGATCGGCTCACCCGGAATCCGGTCATCACCTCGTCGAGGATCAGCAGGGCGCCGTGCTCGGCGGTGACGCGTCGCAGCGCGGCGTTGTAGCCGGGCAGGGGCGCAACGGCGCCCATGTTGCCTGGGCTGGCTTCGGTGATGACACAGGCGATCTCGTCACCGAGCCTGGCGAAGGCGTCCTCGACCGCGGCGACGTCGTTGTACGGCAGCACGATCGTGTCGGCGGCGGTGGCGCCCGTGACACCGGGGGTGGACGGCAGGCCAAGGGTGGCGACGCCGGAGCCCGCGTCGGCGAGCAGCGCGTCGACGTGACCGTGGTAGCAGCCGGAGAACTTGATCACCTTGGTGCGGCCGGTGAATCCGCGGGCCAGCCGGACCGCGCTCATGGTCGCCTCGGTGCCCGAGTTGACCATCCGCAGCTTCTCGACGGCCCCGACCCTGCCGATGATCTCGCGGGCCAGCTCGGTCTCGGCCGGAGTCGGTGCGCCGAACGACAGCCCGTCGGCGGCGACCCGTTGGACGGCCTCGACGACCGCCGGGTGGGCGTGGCCAAGGATCATCGGCCCCCAGGAGCAGACCAGATCCACGTACTGGTTGCCGTCGGCGTCGGTGAGCCAGCAGCCGTTGGCCTTGGTGATGAACCTCGGCGTCCCGCCGACGGAGGTGAACGCCCGCACGGGCGAGTTCACCCCGCCTGGGATCACGGCGGCCGCGTCGGCGAACAGCCGCGCCGAGGCCTCGGTGCCCATAGTGCCGGGCACCGTCTGGTCAGCTCGCATGGCCCCAGTGTCCCAGCCGGTCCCCCGGCGTCAACTACAGGGTGTAGTGGTGGCCCGGCATCCAGGCTTCCAAAGGATCTTCCAAGAATTCGCCAAGGCATCGGCCGCACCGTTGCGCTGACTCGTTGCGACATCAGCGAGAGGGGCGAACCGTGAAGAGACTGGCCGTCGGGTTGGCGACCACCGTGCTCTTGTGGGGCGGCGTCGCGGGGGTGGTGGGCGCGGGCACCGCCCAGGGTCTGCCCGGTCCGTTTCCACTGGGTTGCTTGGCCCGGCTGCCCGGAGGACAACCCGTCGGGCCCATGTCGCTGGTGTCCTGGAGATCCCCCGGTGCAGACCGGCAATCTTCGGGTGAACCCAGTCATCTGGGACAACAACGTCTGCCACACCTACTGGTACGTCTACTTCGGGCAGGGCAACGTCGCTCAGAACATCTTCGAGGGCGACGCTCCGCCACCGCCGCCACCACCACCGCCGCCTGGCCTCAACTTCTGCCCGATCCCGCCGTGGTGCCCGTGATCTGACGTCGCGGGCTGACCCTGGCCATGATCGGTCCCTTGGCGACCGTGGTGAACGGCACGTCGACGGGAAAGTCGGGTTGAGCCGACCGGAGCTCGGTCGACCGGATGATGGTCGCCAGCGCGAGGGTCGTCTCCAGCCTCGCGAAGTGCTCCCCGATGCACGACCGCGCTCCGCCTGCGAACGGGATGAAGTGCCAGCGGTCGCGGACCCTGGACTTCTCCGGACGGAACCGGTCGGGGTCGAAGACCAGCGGGTCGTGCCAGATGGCCGGATCCCGATGCAGCGCGTAGATGCCAACGGCCAGAAGGGTGCCCGCTTCCACCCGGTAGCCGCCGACCTCGATGTCGCGCACCGCCAGCCGACCGACGCCCGCCGCGGGCGGACACAGCCGCAGTGCCTCGTGCAGCACCTGAACGGTGTATCCGAGCCGAGGCACGTCCTCGGGCGTCAGCTCCCGATCGCCGATCGCCGCGGCCTCCGCGGCGACGCGGTCCTGAATGTCGGGATGGTGACCCAGCGCCCACAACGCGTAGGTGAGGGCCGTCGCGGTGGTGTCGTGGCCGGCCAGGATGAAGATCAGCAGGTCGTTGCTGATGTCGTCGTCGGAGAGCGGCTGCCCGGTCTCCGGGTCGGTGGCGGCGATCAACGCGTGGACGAGCGGCGCATCACGGGTCGGGTCCGCGCGGCACGCCTGCAGGATCTCATTGGTGATCTGGCGCATCGACGCAACCGCTGCGCGGGCGCGGTGGCGCGCCGGCGTCGGCAACCACCGCGGCGCACGCACTGGCCGCAGCGCGCGATCGGCGGTGTAGCCGGACGCGACGTGCATGTGCTCGGCGATCACCTCCGCGCGTTCGTTGAGGTCGACGCCAAGAACCGACCGGCCCAGCGACTGCATGGTGACGCGGCGGCACTCCACGTCGAGGTCGACGTCGCCGCCGCCGCCCCAACTCTCGACGGCCACCTCCGCCGCCCGGGACATGTGACCACCGAAGTAGCGGACGTTCTGTTTGGTGAACACCGCCTGCAGTGCGCGCTTGCGCGGCCGCCAGAGTTCGTTGGGCAGGACGAACAGGCTGTCGCCGGCGGCGTGCTGGACTTCCTCGTGGACGATGCAGCGTTCGGAGTAGGCGTCGTTGCGTCCCAGGACGTCACGGATACCGTCTGGCGAGAACACCGCCACCAGCGGCGGGAACGCCCATTTCGGGCCCAACTGCACTCGCGTGATCGGGCCGCCTGCGTCGCGAACCACCTCTTGGCCGGCGTCGAGATTCCGCACGGCTTTGATCAGTTGGCCGATCGGTAGCGGATTCTTCGGCACAAGCGGCAGTGCGCCGACCCTGGACTGTTCGGTCGTCGAGACCATGGATCCCCTGAACCCTAGCTGGCCGGTGTGAGAGCGAAGACGGGGTGATCGGAGTCCTCGGGCAGTTCGCGCCAGTACCCCTCGACCACCTTGCCCGCAAGGGGTCGGTAGACCGCGATCACCGGTGCCCTCCGTTCCACCTGCTTGCTGGTGCGCGCGGTCACGGTCAGCGTTTCGCTGCCGCCGATCCCGAACGCCATCGCGAGCCTGTTGAAGATCGTCCTGGTAAACCACGGAGGCTTGAGATAGGCCATGACCTACGAGTTTGATGGGTTGCATGCAGATACCGCAATGGGTGGCCCGAATCAACAAGTACGTAACAAATCCCGTCCAACGTATCTGGGCTGGCTACGCGCCGACCTTCGGCATCCTCGAGCACGTCGGGCGCAAGTCCGGCAAACAGTTCAAGACGCCGTTGACCGTGTTCAGCACGGACGAGGGGGTGGCCATCTTGTTGACCTATGGACCGAACCGAGACTGGTTGAAGAACATCACCGCCGCCAACGGGGGTCGGATGAAGCGCTACGGAAGGACGTTCGCGGTGACGGATCCGCGGGTGATGTCCAAGGCGGAAGCAGCGGGCTCGGTGACGGGGTTGTGGCGGCCGATCTTCGCGCGGTTGCCGTTCGACCAGGCCGTCCTGCTGAGGCGGTCATGATGCGGTTCGCCGACCAACGCGCACGATTCAACCGCCGGTTCTTCAACCACGTCGCACTCCCGCTGTCGGGCAAGGTGGACATGTGGTCGATCATCGAGCACCGCGGCCGGCGCAGCGGCGCGGTGTATCGGACGCCGGTGTCCATGTTCCGCACCGCCGACGGCGTGGCGATCCTGCTCGCCTACGGCGAGGACCGCGACTGGGTGCGCAATCTGATGGCGGCTGGCGGTGGACGGGCGACGATGGGCGGCAAGACCTTTGACGTGACCGATCCGCGGATCGTGCCGACGGCGCAGGCGGCGACGATGTTGCGGTCACCCTGGCGGCAACTGGTCGGGCGGATGAGTACGCCGTCTGCCCTGCTGCTGCGGCGTGGCTAGTCAGCGGTGATGCCAGGTCAGCGGTGCACCCTCACCCGCGGTCATCACCGTCCCTGCCATCACGCGTAACCGGTAGGGCGTCAACCGCAGCGCGGCGAATTCCTCCGAGGTGGGGCCGTCGCTCCACGTCGGGATGATGGCGGGGTCATAGCCGACGGGTTCGGGACCGTTGGCGAACTTGTCCCACACTGACTTTCGCGTCTCGTCGTCGACATACCACTGCGCAGTGCATTCGGCGGCGCAGGTGTCGTGATTCGTGGTCCAGTAGCTCACCGACACCTCGGGGTGCGCGTGCAGGTGCGCACGCTTGAGCGGCGTGGGGGCGGTCGCGATCCAGCCGACGAGGTCGGTGCCGTCCCATTCCCAAATGGGGTGCAGGATGCGGCTTCGCGGGCGGCCGTCCCCGTCGACGGTGGCGACGGACGCCCACACGATCTGGTGGGCCATGTCGCGGAATGCCGGGGCGATCTGCTCGAGAGGCGTCACTCTTCGTCGACCATGCCCTTGTGCCGCGTACCCATGACGTCCTCGTGCTTGACGCCCTCCCCGTCCTTGACCTCACCGAATTTGGGGTTGCCGTCCTCGTCGACCCAGTCGGCCACGGCCTGGCCGGTCACGGTGTTGGCGCTGCCCGGTAGCGAGACGGTGGGCCGATCGTCGTCGTAAGCCTTGACCATCTCCGCGGCCTTCTCGCGGTGCTCTTCGGTGACTTCCGGCTTCGGAATGGTGCGCTGTTCGTCGTTTCCCATACCAAGGGCTGCCCGGAAGTGTGACCGACCAAACAATCGCCGGCTACACCGGCGCGGATCGCAGCGCGGCGGGCAGGCTCGGCAGGAAGTGCCGCGTCGCGAACGCGCGGATGTCGTCGGCGGTGTCGAGCGGGTGCAGGCTGGGCAACAGCAATGCCATGAGCGCATAGCGCAGGATGGTGTCGGCGAGCTCGTTGACGGCCTGCTCGCCGATCCGGTCGGCGAATCCGTCGGGGAAGATCACCCGCAGCGCCGCCACCATCCGCTCGACCGCCGCACCGTAGTGCTGACGCCCCAGCTCGAACACCAACTCTGGCTCGTCGGTCAACATCCGGTCCAGCACCCGGTGCCTGCGGAAGCGCAGGATCGACGACGTGAACGCCTCAACGTAGTAATTCGATTGTGGCCCAGCCTGTTTCAGCTCAGCAGCGATGTCGGCGAACAGTGCCACGTTCTCGCGTTCGATCACGGCGACCACCAGTTCGTCGCGGTTGGCGAACCGCCGGTAGATGGTCGTCCGGCTCACCCCGGCTCGGCGGGCGACGTCGTCGAGGGCAACCCGGCGAAAGCCGTGCCGCTCGAACTCGTCGACCGCGGCGTCCAGGATGACCTCGGTGGTGGGGTCAGGCCCTGGCATAGCCGGTCTGGGCGAACTCGTTGTAGCGCAACCGCATTGGTAGATGATCCCACGCCCAGTTGACCGGCCGGGACCGCCACAGCGCGGCGAAGCGTTGATAACGTCGCTCCTGGCGCTCGCTCCACGGCAGGCCAAGCAGCGTGCGGGTCCGCGGCGGCATGCCGCCAGTGGTCAGGAATGCCGCAGCGGGGTTGAACGCCAACGCGATCACCCGCCACACCGCCGGTCGCACGCCCTTCGGGCACGGAAATCCCTTGGTGACGTAACCGACGCCGTACTTGGCGGTCGGGTGTGCGACGACGATCTCGTCGAGCATCCGGTCCCAGTACCGCTCGAATTCGGCGTAGTCGGCGGGCATGGGGCGGTCGCTGACGCCGTAGCGGCGATACCAGGTCTTCGACTCCAGGTAGATCTGTTCCTTCTCGGCGCGAGTCAGCCGCTTGACGAACGTGTCGGCGAAGTACAGCACCTGTTCGACGAACGTGGCGTGTGCCCAGTAGTACGTCTCGGGTTCCAGCGCGTGGTACCTGTTCCCGTCGGGCATGTCGCCCTTGATGTCGCGATGGAAGTCGCGCACCCGCTGTCCGGGGTTGTCGTCGTCGGCGCCGTAGACCGTCATGAAGATGGGTGGGAGAGACCGCTTGACCCGTGCGGCGGTGTCGTCGAAGAACACCGAGTGGTCGAGGACGCCCTGACCGAGCTCGGCCAGCATGTTCTGCAGCACGGCGGGCCGCGGCCCGATGAGGAACATCCGGTTGTCGCCGAAGAAGCGCCAGACCAGGGACTGCGGGCCCAGCGGAAGCCCGTCCGTCCACTGCGGCGTCTCTGCTAGTTCAGTCACGTGGAACAGTGTTACAAATTCCGCACTTTGTACCAAGGCGTTGTGAGCAGGCTCACCGAGAGCGCCGCAACCGGGCCACGCCGAGAACGACCAGCACACCGGCCACCGTGGCCAGGAACAGCGACAACGTGATCAGCGCTGGGTCGTAGAGCGTCGCCGTCTTCGACGGCTCGCCGGCGGTGATTGGAGCCACGTCGGCCGTCGAACCCGCCGCCAGCCAGCACACCACGCAGCCGATCGCCGCCGCGGCCGCCAACACCAACTCGACGGTTGCCCGTAGCCGGGTCCTCACGGCAGCGACTCGTCCACCAGAGCGGTCAGGGCGCTGCGCAGTTGGCGGTGCCGTCGCGCCCACGCCTGCGCGGTGCGGTCGCTGGTGAGCCTCAGGCCGATGCCGGTGCGCCCGCGCGGCACGCCCGTCAACTCGCCCAACGCACGCGCGGACTGCCACTTCGGCACCTCGGAGCCCGAGGGCTCGGGGTAGAGCTTGACGATCTCCGCGATGCGGATGGTCTCGACCCCCTGACGCAGGTACTCCGGCGTCAACTCGACCGACGTGTGAATGCGGCCCGCCTTGATCTGAATGGCGATGAAGCCGCTCACCAGGACCAGGAAGATGCCGGGCACCAGAGGCTGCAGCCCGTACCCGGACGACAGTTGAATGAGGGCCATCGCGATCGCGGAAACGGGGCCGGCAAGCACCCAGAGCCAACTCGCGCCCTGTTCGTGGAACAGAACCCGAACCTCCTGCGCTGGCAACTCGGTCACTCCAGAGCCCCGCTCTCCAACCACTTCTGGGCCGACCCGCGCTGAATCAACACGGAGCCGGTGATCAACAGGATCATGATCACGGCGACGACCAGAGCGCCGAGGGGTTTCCCTCCGAAGAGGATCAGCACCGCGAGGAACGCGACCGACGCCATGGCAAGGCCGACTCCGGCGCTCGCGAACCGCGTCTGCCCCTTGCGCGTGCGCCCCGCCAGATATGCCTGCGCCAAGCCGACGACGACCAGGATGACACCGGCCCCGCGAATGAACAGCGCGCTGTCCTGGCTCGCGATCAACATGCCGAGCGCGGCGGTGAGAATGGCCCCGACCACCCAGCACCAGAAGGCCGCATCGACGGTTCGGGGCCGGCTCGACGGCGCAGGCGGCGTTGCTGACATGGTCGGGCCAGCCTACTGGACCAGCGTCGGCCGCCGCGCCCGCGCCCGCCGGATGTCAGCTGGTGAAGAACGCGTGGGCGTCCTTGCGGTGCAGCAGATACGCGCCGCCGACGATCAGCACCGAACCGATGATCGCAGTCGCCGCGTACACCAGCGCGGCCACGGGAGGGCGGTCGACGGTGAACAGGCTGGATACCGCATAGACCACCGACGTGGCGCCACCGCCGGTGAGCAGCGTGCGCGCCCAGCGGTAGCCCTGCCGCATCAGGATCATGAACGTCAGCACGATCGCAGCGAGGACGAAGACGAACACCCCAGAGATCGCGAGCACCAGCCACGACTGGGTCTTCGCCGGGCCCGTCACCAGATCGACGACGTAGCCGGCCACCAACAGCGGCAGCGCAACCACCCACAGCCAGAAGCCGGTGATCACGTCCTCCGGAACGCCTTCGGGCGCCTGCTCCGGCCGGCGGGTCGGGTTGCTCACGCCAGCCAGGAGGCGACGTCGGCCGCCCAATACGACAACACGATGTCGGCGCCGGCACGCCGGATGCCGGTCAGGGTCTCCAGCGCGACGGTGCGCAGGTCGATCCACCCGTTGGCCGCGGCGGCGCTGATCATCGCGTACTCGCCCGACACCTGGTATGCGGCAACGGGAACCGGCGAGACGTCGGCCGCCGCGCGGACCAGATCGAGATAGGCCATCGCCGGCTTGACCATCACGATGTCGGCGCCCTCGTCGATGTCCAACTCGATCTCGTGCACGGCCTCGCGGGCATTGCCCGGGTCCTGCTGGTAGGTCCGCCGATCACCCTGCAGGCTCGACGAAACCGCTTCGCGGAACGGACCGTAGAATCCCGATGCGAACTTCGCCGAGTAGGCCATGATGACCACGTCGGCATGGCCTGCCGCGTCAAGGCCGTCGCGGATGGCAGCGACCTGACCGTCCATCATGCCGCTGGGCCCCACCACACGAGTACCCGAATTCGCTTGCGCGATGGCGAGTTCCACGTAGCGGGCGTTGGTGGCGTCATTATCGACCCTGCCAAACAAGTCCACGATGCCGCAGTGTCCGTGGTCGGTGAACTCGTCGAGGCAGGTGTCGGCCATCAGCACGGTGGCGTCCCCGAGGTCGGCGGCGAGGTCGCGCAGTGCGACGTTGAGGACGCCGTCCTCGGCGACCCCGACGGACCCGGTCGCATCCTTGTCCTCATCGCGCGGCACCCCGAAGAGCATGAGCCCACCAACGCCGGCGGCGACGGCCTCGGCCGCCGCCTTCCGCAACGACTCCCGCGTGTGCTGCACCACCCCGGGCATGGAAGCGATGGCGCGCGGTTCGTCGATGCCGTCGGCGACGAACATGGGTAGCACCAAATGCCTTGGCTCCAAGGACGTCTGCGCAACCAGCCGACGCAGCGCCGGGGTGGAGCGCAGGCGGCGGGGACGGTGCCGGGGATAAGCCACCAGACGAGCCTAGCGGCGCCGGCTCTTCTTGCGCGGCGGCGGCAACGCACCCTCGGCACGCAGTCTGGCGGCGTGCTCGGCGAGCGCCTCGACCAACGGGCCAACCGCGGCGGTCTCCGGCTGCACGTCGACCCGCAGGCCGAACTCCGCAGCCGTTTCGGCCGTCTTGGGCCCGATGCACGCGACGATGGTCCGCGCGTGTGGCTTGCCCGCGATGCCGACCAAGTTGCGCACGGTCGAACTCGAGGTGAAGCAGACCGCGTCGAACCCGCCGGTCTTGATCATCTCGCGGGTGTGCGCCGGCGGCGGTGCGGCGCGCACCGTCCGGTAGGCCGTGACGTCCTCGATTTCCCAGCCGCGCTCGCGAAGCCCTTCGGCCAGCGTCTCGGTGGCAATGTCGGCCCGCGGCAACAACACTCGGTTGACCGGATCGAAGATGTCGTCGTAGGGCGGGAACTCGTCGAGCAGTCCGGTGGAACTCTGCTCACCGGCGGGCACCAGTTCGGGGTTGATGCCGAACGCGCGGACCCGGTCCGCGGTGGCCTGCCCGACGCAGGCGATCCGAACGCCGGAGAACGCGCGCGCGTCCAGGCCGAACTCGTTGAACTTCTCCCACACGGCACGGACCGCGTTCGTCGAGGTGAAGACCACCCACTGGAACCGGCCGTCGACAAGTCCCTTCACCGCGCGTTCCATCTGCGCGGGGCTGCGCGGGGGTTCCACCGCGATGGTCGGCACCTCGATGGGCAGCGCGCCGTGGGAGACGAGCTTGTCGCTCATCTCGCCCGCCTGGTCCTTGGTGCGCGGCACCAGCACGGTCCAGCCGTAGAGCGCCCGGCTCTCCCACCAGTTCAACTTCGAGCGATTGGCGACCGTCTTGCCTATCGTCGCCACCACCGGCCCGGCCAGCGGGCCAGCGGGATCGCCTCCGGCCAGGGCGTTCTTGTCCAGCAGCCCGGCCAGCGTGGTCTCCACCGACCGCTGCTGGCAGGTGGTTCCGTTGGCGGTGATGACACACGGCGTGGAGTCGGTCAGGCCGTACTCGATGAGCGTGCGGGCGGCCTCGGGCAGATGCGAAGCGGTGGCCTGCAGGATCAGGGGTCCCGGAGCAGCGGCCAACGCGGCCCAGTCCACGTCGCCGCGGACGTCGGCCACCGTGTGCGACGAGCCCAGCGGCAGCCCGGCGTAGGTGGGCACTGCGGTCGTGGCGGGCAGGCCCGGCACGATCTCGAAGTGTGCCTGCGTCCGGGACACCGCGTTCACCTCGGTGATGACGGCGTCCACCGACAGGGGATCGCCGGCCACCAGCCGGACCACGTCCACGCCGGTGCGGGCCTCGTTGACCAAGACCTTGGCGACCTCGGCCGGATCACCAAGCGCGGGCCGTACGTCGACCCCGCTGGGGAAGCCGTGCGTCAACGCCTCGGCCGCGTCCGCGTCGGCGGCATCGTCGGCGGGTTTGACCGCTTCGGCGGGTCCCGACGGCGGTGGTAGTTCGGTGCCGACCAGGGCGAGCACCGCCTCCGGTACGTCGGGGTCGGTGAACACCAACGCTGCGTTGGCGAGCACCGTGCGCGCCCGGGTGGTCAGTAGTCCAGGATCGCCTGGCCCCGAACCCACGAACGTGATGTGGCCGGGCCTGTGCTTACGCCCTCGGGTCGTCATCTTCACTCCCGCTTTCAGTCCGCTGGACCAACACTTCCCGCGCCCCCAGTTCGAACAACTCCGCGGCCACCGAGAGACCGAGCTCTCGTGCCCGCTCGGGTGCCCCGATGCCGGACGCGCGGATCACGTCGGATCCGTCCAGCGCCGCCACGCAACCGCGCAGCGACAGCTCTGCGAAGACACGGCCGTCCTCGTCGATGGACTCGACCACTTCCGCGATCGCGCCCACCGGCGCGGAGCAACCCGCCTCCAGTTCGGCGAGCAGGGTCCGCTCGGCGGTCACCGCGGCGCGCGTGTCGGGGTCGTCCAACTCCGACAGCAGCGCGGCGAGCCCGGTGTCGCTGCTACGGCACTCCACCGCGAGCGCACCCTGAGCCGGTGCCGGCAACATCTGCACTGGCTCGAGACTCTCGGTGACGTCGCCGAGCCGTCCGATGCGGGCCAACCCCGCTCGGGCGACGACGACGCCGTCGAGATCACCGCTGCTTACCCTGTTCAACCTGGTGTCTAGGTTCCCTCGTAGGGGGCGAATTTCCAAACCGAGACCCAGTGCTCTAAGCTGCGCGGCCCGCCGCGGGCTCGACGTGCCGATCACCGAACCGGACGGCAACTCCCCCAACACCATCCCGTCGCGCGCCACCAATGCGTCCCTGGCGTCCTCGCGCGGCGGGATCGCCGCGATGACGAACCGGTCGTCGGGCGCGGTCGGCAAATCCTTGTACGAGTGCACGGCCATATCAACGCGGCCGTCGTCGATCGCCTCCCGAAGGGCTGCGGTGAACACCCCGACGCCGATGTCTGCGATGGGTGCGCTCGACCGGTCGCCGTCGGTGGTGATGATGACGAGTTCGGCGCGGCGCCCCTTGGCGATCAGGGCGTCTCGTATGAGACCGGCCTGGGTGGTCGCCAACAGGCTTCCCCTGGTGCCGATCCGGATGACCTGGTCGGGGGTGCTGATGGATGAGCGCTCGCGCGAAGACCCTGTGATCGTCAAGCGTTACTCGGTCTTGTCCAGATCGGGCCGGAAATCACCTGTCGCAAGAGGCAATTCGCCACCGGCGACCGCATCGACGGCCTGTGGGTCGAGCTCGAACAGCTCACGTAGCGCCTCGGCGTAGCTGTCCCCGCCCGGCGCGCCTGCGAGCTGCTTGACCCGCACCGTCGGGGCGTGCAGGAGCTTGTCGACGACGCGGCGAACGGTGCGCGCGACCTCGTCGCGGTGTGCGGCGTCCAGTTCGGGCAACCGGTTGTCCAGGCGCAGCAACTCCGCTTCGACGACGTCGGCCGCCCTCTGACGCAGCGCGGTCACGGTCGGGGTGACCTCGGCCATCCGCTGACCAGCAAGGTAGTTCGCCACCTCCGCGGCGACGATCGCGCGGGCGGCCTCGGCGTGGGACGCCGCGGCCTTGGCCGCGGGTTCGCGCTGAATCCGGTCCATGTCGACGACGTAGACGCCCGGCAGGCCTGCCACCGCAGGGTCGACGTCGCGGGGCATGCCCAGATCGCAGAAGACCATCTGCTTGCGCTCCTGGCCGTGCGCAAGGCCGCGATGCACGTCGGCGAGCGACACCACGGGCCGCACCGCACCGGTGCAGCTCACGACGACGTCGGCGTCGGTGAGCACGGGCGGCAGATGGTCGAACGGAAACGCGTCGGCCGCGACGCCCAACTTGCGGATGTTCTCGGCGAGCCTCTTCGCACGGGGTAGCGACCTGTTCACCACGTGGATGCGTTCGACGCCCGCACGGGCCAGGTGGGTGGCCGACAGCGCGCCCATCGCACCCGCGCCGACGACGACTGCCTTGCGCCCGGCCAGCCCGTCCAGCTGCTGTTCGGCCATGCCCAATGCCACGGACACGACGGAGGCACCCGCGGCGTCGATGCCGGTCTCGGAGTGCACCCGCTTGCCGACCGACAGCGCGCGCTGGGCCAGTTCGTGCAGGGTGCGTCCGACCGTCTGGTGGGCTTCGGCCGCGGCGTAGGCGCGACGGACCTGTCCGAGTACCTGCTGCTCGCCGATCACGACGGCGTCGAGACCGCTGGTCACCGCGAACAGGTGCTCGACGGCGGCCTCGGCGTAGCGCACGTAGGCGTACTTGGTGAGATCGCCGAGCCCCATGCCGGAGTGCTCGGCAAGCACCTGACCGATCACCGACAGACCGGCGTGGAACGCCTCGACGACCGCGTAGATCTCGACCCGGTTGCAGGTGGACAGCACCATGGCCTCGGTCACCAGTGAGGATTGCAGCAGCTGCTCGACGATCTTGGCTTGATCGGCCTCGTCGGTGCTCAACTTCTCCAGAACCGACACGGGCGCGCTGCGGTGCGAAACCCCGAATAACAGAACGCTCATGGCCTCGTCACCACGTAGTCAAAGGTAACCGCTGCGCAGTCCACCTACCAAATTTGCTGTATTGAAAGCCCTGGTTGCTGCCCTGCATCTAATTTGCGGCCAGATCCGCGCGTAGCCGCGGCTCGTCGATCTCCCAGTAGCTGTGCTCGCGGCCGTCGAGCAGCACCACCGGCAGCCGGTCGCCGTATTCGGTGCGCAGCGCGGGTTGGCCGGCAACCGCCTCGGCGTCCACGTCGGTGGCCTCGAAGGTGAAGCCCAGCTCCACCGCGAGCGCCGCCAATCTGTCCTTGGCACGCTCGCACAGGCAACACCCGTCGCGGGTCAACAGCACGACCTGATGTTGGTCAACGCGTTCCACATCGACCAGTATCGCGTGCCTTAGGGTTGAACCGTGTCCGAGCCCGGGGAGGTCGTCGACGCCGAGCTGTCAGCGCAGCCGGCCGAAGATGCCCCGCTCGCTCCATCCGTAGGCGATGAACCGGCCAGTCCGCCTCCGCCACCCCCGCCCGACCTGACCGCCGCCGCGTTCTTCGACGTCGACAACACCCTGGTGCAGGGGTCGTCGCTGGTGCACTTCGCCCGCGGCCTGGCCGCCAGGAAGTACTTCACGTACGGCGATCTGGCTCGATTCGGGTATGCGCAGGCCAAGTTTCAGCTCACCGGCAAGGAGAACAGCGACGACGTCGCAGAGGGCAGGCGAAAGGCGCTGGCCTTCATCGAGGGCCGCGAGACCGCAGAGCTCGCCAAGGTCGGCGAGGAGATCTACGACGAGATCATCGCCGACAAGATCTGGTCGGGCACCCGTGCCTTGGCGCAGATGCATCTCGATGCGGGCCAGCAGGTCTGGCTGGTCACCGCGACGCCCTACGAGCTCGCCGCCACCATCGCCCGCAAGCTCGGCCTGACCGGTGCGCTCGGCACGATCGCCGAGTCGGTCGACGGCGTCTTCACCGGCAGGCTGGTCGGCGAGATCCTGCACGGCGCGGGCAAGGCCCACGCGGTGCGTTCGCTGGCCATCCGAGAAGGCCTCAACCTGCGGCGCTGTACCGCGTATTCGGACAGCTTCAACGACGTACCGATGCTGTCGCTGGTCGGGACTGCCGTCGCGATCAACCCCGACGCCGCCCTGCGAGACCTGGCCCGGGAACGGGGCTGGGAGATCCGCGACTTCCGCACCGCCCGCAAGGCCGCGCGCGTCGGGGTGCCTTCCGCGCTCGCCCTCGGCGCCATCGGCGGTGCCCTCGCCGCGGTGGTGTCCCGTCGTCGGGACTGACGACAACCGGTCGCTGATAGGCTCCGCCGCCAAGGGAGCACACCGAGGGAGCACTGAGCGGAGAGCAAACCGAAGATGACCGTCATTGCCGAAGAGATCATCGGTACCCACTATCGGTATCCGGACTACTTCGAGGTGAACCGGGAGAAGGTTCGCGAGTTCGCGCGCGCGGTGAAGGACGATCACCCCGCCCACTACTTCGAGGACGCCGCCAACGAGTGCGGCCACGACGCGTTGATCGCCTCGCTGACGTTCGTCGCCGTCGCGGGCCGGCGTGTGCAAGCGGAGATCTTCGAACAGTTCGACGTGCCGATCAACATGGAACGCGTGCTGCACCGCGATCAGAAGCTGATCTTCCACCGCCCGATCCTCGTGGGCGACAAGCTGTGGTTCGACTCCTACCTGGATTCGGTCATCGAATCGCACGGCGCGGTCATCACCGAGGTCCGCGGCGAGGTCACCGACGACGACGGCAATCCGGTGTTGACCAGCATCGTGACGCTTTTCGGCGAGTCAACCAACGAAGACGCCGAGGTGACCGCCCAGATCGCGGCTGGGCGAGATGCCGCGATGAAGCGAATGATTGCTGGGCAAACCAAGACGGGCGGCGAGTAGCGATCAGCCGAAGAAGGCGTTCCTGCGGTTGGCGAGCAGCTGGTACAGCGTTTGCTGGATGGTCTCGCGGACCTGGTCGGTCAGCTCGAAGGTGACCATCGGGTCGTCGGCCGCGGACTCGTCGTAGTCGTCGGTCGCGATCGGCTCCCCGAACTGGATGTGCCACTTTGACGGCAGCGGGATGAGCCCCGCCGGGCCCGCCACGGGGAACAACGGCGTGACGGGGAAATACGGCAGGCCAAACAGCCGGGCCAGCATCTTGACGTCGGCGAGCATCGGGAAGATCTCCTCCGAGCCGACGATCGAGCACGGCACGATGGGCGCCTTGGCCCGCAACGCCGCCGCGACGAAGCCGCCGCGCCCGAATCGCTGCAGCTTGTAGCGGTCGCGGAACGGCTTTCCGAGGCCCTTGTAGCCCTCGGGGAAGACAGCGGTCAGCTCGCCCGCGGCAAGCAGTCGATGCGCATCGGAGGTGCACGCCATGGTGTGCCCGGCCTTGCGGGCGGCCTGGCCGAGCACCGGGAGGTCGAAGACCATGTCGGCGGCGAGCAGGCGCAGATCGCGGTTGGCCGGATGTTCGTCGTGCACCGCCACCGACGCCATCAGCCCGTCGTACGGAAGCACGCCCGCGTGGTTGGCCACGACGAGTGCCGCACCGGTGTTCGGGAGGTTCTCGATACCGCTCACTTCGACCCGGAACCACGACTTGAAGAGCACCCTCAGCAAAGGCAGGAAGATTGCGTTGTTGAGGTGAGGATCGAAGCCGAACTCGTCGACGGTGTAGTCGCCGGACATCCGTTTGCGGACGAATTCGGCGACCGCGGCGATGCGCAGCGCCGTCTCGTTCGGGGTACTCGTCGTCGGTCGGATAGCCGGGCACCGAGCTGCGCCGCTGGTCGATCTCGCGGACCACCGCGGCCAGCTGCTCCGCCGAGGCACGGGTACCGGGATCAGTCAGCAGCGACGGATGCCTGCGTGCGCCCTCGGCACGCGCAGCCGCCCGTCTATGAGCCGCATTTCGGCTCGAATTCGAGTGCAGCGGAATCACTTTCGCTTTTGACTCGCCCGCCACGTCGTTACCTTCTCCCCACCCGACCCGAGTTGTTCTACCGTCCCCACCGCTGCACCGCGGCCACGGCACGGTCCTCTACAGAGCGTACCCATCGCGGGTCTACGATCGGCGTCAATCCCCGACCACGTACGTAATCGTCGAAAGCCTCCGCAGTGGTCCACTTCGGGATATAGCCTAGATCCTTACGCATCCGCGCGGTGTCCATCACCCGCCCGTAGCTCAAGTAGTTCAACTGCTCGCGATCGAGTTCGGTGTAGCGAGTCGCTCGCCGCAGCGAATCCACCGCCAAGAGTGCCGACTTCGGCACCGGCAGCGGAATCCGGCCGGATCGGCGGATCGCCTGGGACATCATGATGATCCCCGATGCCCCCACGTTGAAGGTGCCCGCACGGCCCGCCATGGTCGCCCGCTCGAGCGCGCCGAGGGCGTCCTGCTCGTGCAGCAGCTGCAGCCGCGCGTCGTGTCCGAGCACCGACGGCACTACGGGACCCGCCAGGTACCGCGACAGTGCGGTGTCCATGGCCGGGCCGATCATGTTGGCCAGCCGCAGGATGGTGACCGCGATGTCGGGCCTGCGCCGGGCCAGGCCTCGGGCGTAGCCCTCGATGTCGATGCTGTCACGGGCGAATCCCTCACCCGGCGGCCTGCGGGCGCTGCCGTCCTCGGTGAACAGCACGGGGTCGCGTGAGCTCGAGCCGTACACCTCGGAGGTGGACTTGAGGATCACCCTGCGCACCGACGGCGCCTTCTGGCACGCCGCGAACAGCTGCATGGCGCCCATCACGTTCTGTTCCTTGAGCGCTGCCCGGCCACCCGAGCGCGGCGCGTAGGACGCAGCCGCGGCGTGCACCACGGTGTCGACGTCGCCGTTGCGGATCACCTTCGCGATGAACGGGTTGCGAATGTCGGCCCTGACGAACTCAGCCCGTCCCATCCGACGCAACAGGTTCTTGCTCGGCGCGATCGCGTCGACCGCGATCACGTGGTTGATCAGCGGATTCTGGGCGAGCCGCGCGGTCAGGTACCCGCCGAGGAACCGGCATGCTCCGGTCACCAGCACCACCTTCGGGTAGTGCACGGTGTCCTGGGAGTCTGAACCTTCGGTGCCGTGTGGCGACCGCCCCCCGGAGCGACCTTCGGAATCCATCGGGTCAGCCTATCGGCTGGCGGCGAACGCTACTTGCCGAGTTTTCTGCGCTGCACCCTGGTGCGACGAAGCAGCTTGCGGTGCTTCTTCTTCGACATGCGCTTACGCCGCTTCTTGATGACTGAACCCATGAACTCCACTACCTACAGCTGATGAACTGACCTGGTCACCTTACCGGCCAGTTGCCGTGGAACGAAAACGCCTCTGAACGCGTAGCGCTTAGCCCGCGTCGAAGTACGAGGTCTCCAGAAGGTCGTGCACGGCCTTGGCGTGCACGCGGAACGACCGGCCGACCCGAACGGCAGGCAGTTCGCCGTTGTGGACCAGTCGGTAGACCGTCATCTTGCTCACCCTCATCAGGCTCGCCACTTCTGCAACGGTAAGGAATTGAGCTCTTGGCGGCTGGCCGTCGCCGGCGGCGGCTTCACGTGCCGCCTTCCCGCCAGCCGAATCCCGCGCCGATGGCCCGTTCATAGACGTCATCGCAACCCAATCAAATCAGGCAAGGCCAGTCCCAGCGGCTTCCCCACCGCTGGCACCAACTCGTGCATACATCAGGAGAATAGCGTGGCCAATGGGGTTATTGCGACGGGTGTGGGCTAATTCGTTAGAAATTCTCTAACTACTCTGATGTAATTCCTAGCTGCTCAGAGCGTGTTTTCGCCGCGACCACCGCGTCGGCGACAGCGGCCCGCAGGCCCCCACGCTCGAGTTCGCGCAGACCAGCGGCGGTAGTGCCGCCCGGCGAGGTCACCGTGGCCCGCAGCGCTGCGGGGGTGGTGTCCATCGAGGAGTCTCCCTCCGGCGGCTGACGATCCAGGCTGTCCAGCAACATCGCCGCGGAGCCCGCCATGGTCTGGGACACCAGATCGGTGGCCACCGGACGCGGCAGGCCCACCGCAACGCCTGCGTCGACGAGCGCCTCGGCCATCAGGAAGAAGTACGCGGGGCCCGATCCCGACAGTGCGGTAACGGCGTCGATCTGGGATTCGGGCACGCTCACCACACCGCCGACGGCGTCGAAGATGGCCATCACGTCCTTGAGCTGCTCGACGGTGGCGAAGCTGCCCCGCGCGACGGCGCTCACACCGCCACCGACCACGACCGGCGCGTTGGGCATGACCCTGATGACGGGCACGCCCGCGGGCAACTTGGATTCGTAGTAGGCGGTGGTCACGCCGGCGGCGACGGTCACGAAGACCTGCTCGACGCTGTCGTTGTCGGCGCGCGCCACTGCCTCGGCAATCTCGCCGACCACCGACTCCACGTCGGAGGGCTTGACCGCCACGATCACGTAGACGGCGTTCTCCGCGGCATCGCCGACCGAGGTGACCTGCACCGAATGCGTTTCGGCCAGATACTTGGCGCGGGCCGGATCCTTCTCGGCGACCACCAGATCCCTGGTCTGCCGCCCGGCGCGAAGCAGCCCGGCCAACAACGCCTCGCCGATGCTTCCGCCCCCGATGATCGCAATTCTGGCCACGGGTGAAGCATTACATGCGGCCGCGGGCGCATGTCCAATCGACCGGCGTCATTGCGCGGGCGGCACCATCGCGAGCTGACGGGACTGCACGACGATCCGGCCCTCGCAGTCGACGACCACGTGGTCCTCGTCGAACCAGTCCTGACCGATCTGCATCGTCGTGCACAACACCCGCAGCCAGCCGTCGGCGGGCACGGCGCGCAGGTAGGCGGTCAGCTGGACGGTGGGCGCCCACCCGAAGCGGTTGACACCGAACGTGACTGGCGCCGAGACGTCGCCACACAACAGCGCGAACAGGGCGTCTGACGGGTCTTCCTTCGGCCGCACCCAGTACTCGATGACGGGCGGTCCACCGTCGGCGCGCGGTTCGAACGAGGTCAGCGACGGCCGGATGTCACACCCGTGGGCCAGGTGCACGATGTCGGCCATCGGATGGCCAGGGCCGATCGGTTCGAGCCCCGGCGGCGGGTCCGGCGTCATCAGGGGCACAACGGGATTCACCGACAGCAGCGGTGCGACGTGGTGTTCGGGGTCGGCGAGAGTGATGGTCGCGCGCACTGCAGTTCTCTGCTCTTCGCGCGAGCGCTCATCGCCAGTCCTCGGCTCTTCGGGCGAGCGCTCATCGCCAGTCCTCGGCTCTTCGCGCGAGCGCTCATCGCCAGTCCGGTCGCCCTGATTGAGCTCGACGTCGACCAGGCTGACCCGTCGTCCCCGCTTGCGCAACGTGGTGACCACCCGCAGCGGTCCGGGATCGGGCGCCCACAGGAAGCTTCCCGACACCGCGATGGGCTGCACGGCCGCCCCGTCCGAACCGGCGTGCGCGAGCACTGCGGCCTTGGCGCACAACGCCAGCATCGCGCCGCCGTGCACCTTGGGGCCGATCGTCCAGTGCTCATTGAGCGCGCCTTCAAAAACGGAGCAGACACCTTCGCGCGTGTCTTCGGACGACACCGGAACGAGCGCCATCGCATCGCTGAAACGTGCGGACCCGGTCACGTTGGCGCCCATCACCATCGACTGTTCTTCGCGCAAGCGCTCATCACCGCAGCAGGTGGGCCCGGGCGAACTCGAGCGATTCGATCAGCAGTTCCTCGCGTTCGGCGGCGTTGCGCGCCCGCGACGTGGTGACCTCCAGGATCACGTGACCGGAGAAGTTGCTCGCCGCAAGCGTCTGGCAGATCTCGACGGCGGGCTGCGTACCGCGACCGGGCACCAGATGCTCGTCGGTGGACGCGCCGCTGCCGTCGCACAGGTGCAGGTGCACCAGGCCGTCTCCCATCCGCTGCGCCATCTCGACGGCGTCGGTGCCCGCTGTCGCCGAATGGGACAGATCGAGCGTGTAGTGCGCGTGCTCACCGTCGAGGGGGTCATACGACGGCGCGAACGCGGAGATCGCCACCCCCGGTGTGCCGCCCCGCTTGCGCATGCGCTCGATGGACGGCATGCCCGTGCCGAAGAACCGGTCGGCCCGGAACGGGAACATGTTCTCCACCGCGACCATCACGTCGCTGCCCGTCTCCAGCTCGGCGACCTGTTCGGTGAAGCCCTCGGCGTAGCGGCGCTGCCACCGGAACGGCGGATGCACGACCACGGTCTGGGCGCCGAGCTGCTCGGCGGCGCGCACGCTGCGCTCCAGCTTGGTGATCGGGTTGGCGCCCCAGACGCGCTGGGAGATCAGCAGGCACGGTGCGTGCACGCTCAGTACGGGCATGCCGTAGCGGGCGGAGATGGCGGCAACAGCATCTACGTCCTGGCTGACCGCTTCCGCCCACACCATGAGTTCGACGCCGTCGTAGCCAAGCCGCGCCGCGTACTCGAAGGCCGCCTCGGTCCGCAATGGGTAGACCGAGGCCGTGGAAAGGCCGACCTTGATGGCGGGGCGCACTGTGGATCTATTTTGGTGCTTCAGTGCGCCTGTAGCAGAGCCAAGGGCCCCAATGTGACCATCGCCCCAACGGCGACCGCGATCAGCGTGCTGCCGATGTCCTCCGTCTTGCGCACCACCCGCACGCCCACCACGAGCCCAAGGATGACGAGCACGCCGAGAACTAGGGCGACGATGCTGTTCCACCGCCACAGTTGATCGAAGGCGATGAACAAGCCCGCGCCGAAGAGAACCGCGAGGATGCACTGCGCGACCACCCAGATGCCCCGTAGGAACGACGAACCACTTTCCTCGGCCACTTCCTGCGGGGCGGCGTCGGAGGCTGCGTCGTCGTCACCGAGGTCGATGTCCTCCGGCCCCGGTTGCCGCCCCCGGCGGGCCAGGTCGTCTGCCACCGACTGCCCGCCGAACAGGGTGTCGCTGCTCGACCGGAGATAGGAGGGCATCTCGCTGGTCGCCGGTTGCGCGCCGTCGTCGTCGTCGACGGTTTCGAGGCCGAGCGGGGTCAGATGGTCGTCCTCGTCGTCGTCGTCGACGAGCGGATCCGGGCTCATCTGCTCGGCGCTACCCGCGGGTGCCGAGAATCCGGTGGACGTGGCGACCTGGGGACGCCGCGGCGGCGGCGCGAACTCGATCGGCGCGGGATCGGCGTCGCGCTGCTCGAGGTGGGAGGCGTAGTCGGCTTCGGCCTCGGGCAGCGGCGCGCGCACGGCAGCCGGGGCTGGGCGCCCGGCGGCACCGTTGGTGGGGGGCGCCGCGACGGGCCGGTCGTCGGGTTCGGCGAGATCCGCCGCTTCCTCGACGTCGTGGGTTCCCCGGGACTGCTCGACCGGTGCGGGGTCGGTCGCAGTGGTGTCGGTCACGATGGGGATCTCGCCGGTCAATTCGGCGACGGTGACGGACTCGCTGTTGCCGCGCCTCCTGCGCCGGCGCCCGCCAACGGGCGGCGCCCCAATGGTGCCGTTCTTCGCCAGCAACTCCGCGACCGAGATGGGTCGCGTGCCGCTGTGGTCGTCGTCTGGTTCTGTCATCGTCTGTTGTCCCTGGCCCTTGCCAAGCCGTCGGATGTGTCCACAAAGGCGGTTCCGTCGGCTTCGCTGTCGAGTTTCCGCAAAATCAGTCCTTCTCGCAACGCCCAGGGGCAGATGTCCACCGTGTCGATCGCAAGTGCGCGCATACTCGCCTCAGCTACCAACGCGCCCGCCACGATCTGTGGCGCGCGTTCGGCGCTCACCCCTTCCAACTCAGCTCGGTCAGCCGTGGTCATCCTAGAGATGAATGCTATGAGCTGCCGGAGCCCTGCAGCTGTAAGTGTCCTCTTCACCCGCGGTCCCGCGCCGGAAGGCGCCGCGCCGGTGAGTCGCGCCAGCGATCGGAAGGTTTTCGAGGTCGCCACCGCCAGATCCGGGGCGCCCGCGTCGAGCACCTTTGCTCCGGCGTCGGCCATCTCCGTCGTCAGCCAGTCGCGCAGCATTGCCACGCGGCGCCGGCCCGGCGGATCCTCGTTCAGCCACTCCCTGGTCAGCCTGCCCGCACCCAACGGCAGCGACAGGGCGACTTCGGGTTCCTCGTCGACACCGCTCGACAGTTCCAGCGAACCGCCGCCGATGTCGATGTTGATGATCCGGCCCGCACTCCATCCGTACCACCGGCGCACCGCGAGGAACGTCAGGCGGGACTCGTCGACCCCGCTGAGAACCTTCAGCGCCACACCCGTGTCGGCGCGCACCCGGGCCAGCACGTCGTCGGAGTTGGTCGCGTCCCGCACGGCCGAGGTGGCGAAGGCCATCAGTTCCGCGCAACCCGAACTCGTGGCGATCTTTGCGAACTCGTCAATGGTTCCGATCAGCTTGTCGGCGCCCTTGCGCGTGAGCTTGCCCGACTGATCGATCGACTCGGCCAGCCGCAACGAGGCCTTCGTCGAACTCATTGGAGTGGGGTGGCCACCGCGCCGCGCATCCACGACGAGTAGATGAACGGTGTTGCTGCCCACGTCGAGCACGCCCAATCGCACGCAACCCACGTTATCGGGTCTACCGTTGTGTTCCGTGAAGGGATCGCATCCGGACAAGCATCCAGGTGAGGTGGAACTCGACTTCGCCCGTGAATGGGTTGAATTCTACGACCCCAACAACCCCGAGCACCTGATCGCCGCGGACATGACATGGCTCTTGTCGCGGTGGTCGTGTGTGTTCGGCACGCCGGCCTGTCAGGGCACGGTCGCGGGCAGGCCCGACGACGGCTGCTGCTCCCACGGGGCATTCATGTCCGACGACGACGACATCGCGCAGCTCGAGGAATCAGCCAAGCTGTTGACGGACGAAGACTGGCAGTTCCGCGCGAAGGGACTGGGCCGCAAGGGCTACCTCGAGATGGACGAGTACGACGGCAAGCCCAACTACCGGACCCGAAAGTACAAGGGCGCCTGCATCTTTCTGAACCGGCCCGGGTTCCCCGGCGGGATTGGCTGCGCGCTGCACAGCAAGGCGCTCAAGCTGGGCGTGGAGCCGCTGACCATGAAGCCGGACGTGTGCTGGCAGCTGCCGATCCGGCGCAGCCAGGAGTGGGTGACCCGGCCCGACGGGTCGGAGATCCTCAAGACCACCATCACCGAGTACGACCGGCGCGGCTGGGGTGAGGGCGGCGCCGACTTGCACTGGTACTGCACGGGCGATCCCGCGGCGCACACCGGCTCGCGACAGGTGTGGCAGTCCTACGGGCCCGAACTCACCGAGCTGCTCGGCGAGAAGGCCTACGCCGAACTGGCCGCGATGTGCAAGCGGCGCGCCAGCCTTGGGCTGATCGCCGTGCACCCCGCGACGCGCGCCGCGCAGTAGCCGACCCTCCCGCGAGCGGAAGAAAACTAGCCCTCGAGCTTGTAGCCCAGTCCGCGCACCGTGACCAGATGCACCGGGTTGGCCGGATCGGCCTCGATCTTCGACCGCAGGCGCTTCACGTGCACGTCGAGCGTCTTGGTGTCACCGACGTAGTCGGCGCCCCACACCCGGTCGATGAGCTGACCCCGCGTGAGCACCCGGCCGCTGTTGCGCATCAGGTACTCAAGCAGGTCGAACTCCTTGAGCGGCAACGTGATCGGTTCACTGTTGACCGATACGATGTGGCGTTCGACGTCCATCCGCACCGGACCGGCCTCCAGCACGCCGTCGCCGATGCCGGAGTCGTCGGCCTCGACCCCGCGGCGCAGCACCGCCCGGATCCTGGCGATCAGCTCGCGCGCCGAGTACGGCTTGGTGACGTAGTCGTCGGCGCCGAGCTCCAGCCCGACGACCTTGTCGATCTCGCTGTCACGCGCGGTGACCATTATCACAGGGACACTGGACCGGGAGCGCAGTTGTTTGCACACGTCCGTCCCGCTCATGCCGGGAAGCATCAGATCCAGCAGCACGATGTCGGCACCCGCTCGCTCGAACTCGGCCAGGGCCGACGGGCCGTCGGCGACGACCGTCGCCTCGAACCCCTCCTTGCGCAGCAGAAATGCCAGGGGATCGGCCAGGGACTCCTCGTCCTCAACGATCAACACACTGGTCATTGTCGTGACGCCTCCTTGTAGTTAACCGACCGCTCGTCCGGGTCGTCATCGGTGTCCATGTCGGGGTAGGCCGGGATCGACAATGTGAACGTCGACCCGGTGCCCGGCTGGCTCCACAGCCGGATGGTTCCGTTGTGATTGGCCGCGACGTGCTTGACGATCGCCAGCCCCAGGCCCGTGCCACCAGTGGCCCGGGACCGCGCCTTGTCGGCACGGAAGAATCGTTCGAATACCCGCTCCTGATCGGCTCGCGCGATGCCGATGCCGCGGTCGGTGACGGCGATCTCGATATTGTCGCCACGTGTACGCCGGCTGATCGACACCGCGGATCCGTTGGGCGAGTAGGCGATTGCGTTGGAGACCAGGTTCGCGATGGCGGTCACCAGCAACGGCTGGTCGCCGAGTACCTGGTATCCGGTTGGCTTGTCGGTGGTGATCTCGATGTCCGCGTTGTCGGCGGCCAGCTTGTAACGGGACAGCGCCTCGGCCACCACGGTGTCCACGTCCACGGCCCCGAGGTCGGGCAGCGGCTCCGCACCCTGCAGCCGGGACAGCTCGATCAACTCACCGACCATGTTGGCCAACCGATTTGCCTCGGTGACCATCTTCTCGGCGAAGCGGGTGACGTTCTGCGGATCGTCGGTGGACGCCAGCAATGCCTCGGCGAGCACGCCGATCGCCCCTACCGGAGTCTTCAGCTCGTGACTGACGTTGGCGACGAAGTCCCGGCGGCTGGCCTCCATGCGGGCGTGTTCGGACTGGTCGTCGACGTAGACGACCGCGAACCGGCGATCGTCCTCGGTCAACAGCCGCACGTGGCCACGCACCGACAGACCGGACCGCCCCGGTGTCTGTCGTTTGGCGGGCGCGAGTTCGATGTCGACGTCCTCACCGGTGGCCAGGGTGTGCTGGGCCGCGGACCATGCCCGGTCGTCGAGCAATCGGTCACGCACCAGCCCCAGCTCCCGGGCCTGGGCGTTCATGTAGACGACGTCACGGTAGGTGTCGACCACGACGATGCCCACCGGAGCCAGCGAGACGATGCGGTCCAACATCTGAGAGATGGTGATGCCGTCCTGCTGGACGGTCCGCCGCTGCCGGCGATCGACGACGCGAGGAATCAGCACCACCCCGACCGCCGCGCCGAGCGCCAACGCGAGTAGTGCAACGACCGCAGCCAACAGCAGCGCGGAGCTTACACTCACGGGCAAAGCGTACGCATTGGGTGAACGCCATCCCAGCAGCGTGCGGCCAATTCGGGACAAGTCACACGGTCAAACACAGGAGTTCGGGCCCCGTTTACCTGAGTTCACCGAGTGTTCGCCTCGGTTGGGTCACCAGCGGGCTACTTCGCGCCCTGTGCGGCGACCGCCGCGGCACCTGCGGCCGCGGCCTCCGGATCGAGGTACTGCCCGCCCACGACCTTCGGTTTGAGGTTCTCGTCCAAGTCGTAGCGCAGCGGAATGCCGGTGGGGATGTTGAGTCCGACCACGGCCTCGTCGGACATCCCGTCCAGATACTTCACCAGCGCCCGCAACGAGTTGCCGTGCGCGGCGATCAAAACGGTCTTGCCCGCCCTCAGGTCGGGCTCGATCGTCCCGGTGTAATACGGCACGAACCGCGCGACGACGTCGGCGAGGCACTCGGTGAGTGGGCCGCCGTCGATGTCGGCGTAACGCGGGTCGGCGTCCTGGCTGTAGGTGCTGCCCTTCTCGATCGGCGGCGGCGGGGTGTCATAGCTGCGACGCCAGGCCATGAACTGCTCTTCGCCGTACTTCGCCTTGGTCTCGGCCTTGTCCAGGCCCTGCAGCGCCCCATAGTGCCGTTCGTTGAGCCGCCAGTCGCGGTGCACCGGAATCCAGTGCCGGTCTGCGGCGTCCAGCGCCAGGTTCGCCGTGGTGATCGCGCGGCGCAGCAGCGACGTGTAGAGCACGTCGGGCAGCAGCCCCTCGGCCGTCATCAACTGACCGCCGCGGACGGCCTCGGTCCTGCCCTTGTCGGTGAGGTCGACGTCCACCCAACCCGTGAACAGGTTCAGTGCATTCCATTCGCTCTCGCCGTGACGGAGCAGCACCAGCGTCGCCATAGTCGCCGATCCTATCCCGCCGTCGATCACACGTCTTGACCGTCCGGACGGCGTTCACCGTCACGACCGTCACCGTTGTCATCGTCGATCAGGTGCTCGAAGGCGCGCAGGTTCTTCAGCGACTCACCCCTGGACACCCGCCAGTCCCACTCCTTCTGGATCGAGGACCGGAAACCCAACTCCAGCAACGTATTGAAGTCCTGGTCGACCGCCTCGAGCACCTGACCGAGCACGCTGTCGATCTCGTCGGGCGTCACCGAATGCAGAGCCATCCGACCGACGAGGTAGATGTCGCCCACGTTGTCCAGGGTGTAGGCGACGCCGTAGAGCCTGCGATTGCGCTTGAGCAGAAACTTGTAGACGCCTTCGAAGTTCTCGTCGGGCTTGCGGCACACGAACGCCTCGACGCGCACCGAGTGCTCGCCGATGGACAGGATGGTGTTGGTCACCAGCCGCCGCTCCCCCGGCAGTTCCACGACCAGCCCGGGCAGGCCGCCGCGCACGCCGTCGTGGTGGCTGTAGGTGAGGTCGTGCTCCTTGAGCGCGGCCTCGATGACCTCGCGGACGTTCAGCTCTCGGGCGCTCAATTCTCGGCTCCCACTCGCTCCGGTCCTCGCTCGTCCCTCGCTGCGATCCTCACTCGCGATCGCCTTCGGGCGCTCACGCCCGGACGCCCCTCCTGATCGAGAACCGTCGGCCGTTGCGGCGCGTCGCCAGCTCGCGGCGCTGGTGGCGACCCTGGTATTCGGTGATGGCCCGCCCGTAGGCGGTCAGCAGCGCGTCCACGGTGTGCGCCCAGGAGAAGGTGGCGGCGTGCTCGACCGACGCGGCGCTCATCGCGGCTCGGGCCTGGGGTCCGAGGCGGAACAGGCCGTCGATCGCGGCGGCCCAGTCGTCGATGTCGTGGCCGGGCACCAGTACGCCACTGACTCCGTCGCGCACCGCGACCGGCAGTCCGCCCACCGAAGCGGCCACCACGGGGGTGCCGCAGGCCTGCGCCTCGACGGCGACCAGGCCGAACGACTCCGAGTAGCTCGGCACCGCGACCAGGTCGGCGGCCCGGTACACGTCGACCAGCTGGTCTCGGGACTGCGGCGGCAGGAAGGTCACCCGGTCGGTGATGCCCAGCTCGTCGGCGAGGCCGACCAGCCCGTCGGGCGTGGCCAGGCCGCTGCCAGAGGGACCGCCCGCGATGACGGCGTGCAGGCCTGGCAGCTTCGCCACCGCGCGGAGCAGCACGTCCGGGGCCTTCAGCGGCTGGATGCGGCCGACGAACGCCACCAGCTGATCGTCGGCGGCGAGCCCGAGCGCGGCCCGCGCAGCGCGCTTGTCACCGGGGGTGAACATGGTCAGGTCGACGCCGGGATGGACCACGTCGATGCGGTCGGGATCGGCGTTGTGCAGCGAAATCAGTTGGTGCGCTTCGTCTTCGGTGTTCACGATCAGTCGATCCGCTTCGTCGACCACCTGCTGCTCGCCCACCGCACGCAGTGGCGGTTCGGGCGGGTCGCCAGCGGCGAGCGCAGCGTTCTTGACGGCGGCGAGCGTGTGCGCGGTGTGCACCAACGGCACCGCCCACCTGTCCCTGGCCAGCCAGCCGACCTGACCCGACAGCCAGTAGTGGGAGTGCACGACGTCGTAATAGCCGGGCTCGTGGTTGGCCTCGGCGCGCAGTACGCCCGCGGTGAACGCGCACAACTGGGTGGGCAGGTCGTACTTGTCGAGTCCCTCGAACGGGCCTGCCACCACGTTGCGCACCAGCACTCCCGGCGCCACTCGCACCACCGGTTGGTCCGCCGACGAGGTCGCGCGGGTGAAGATCTCCACCTCGACGCCGCGCCTGGCCAGCTCCAGAGCGCTCTGCAGGACGTAGACGTTCATCCCGCCCGCGTCGCCGGTACCTGGTTGGGCAAGCGGCGAAGTATGGACCGACAGGACGGCTACGCGCACACCCCATACTTACACCGAGGCATGCCGCCCCTCGTCAGGCGGTCGACGCTGCGTGGTCGAGGCGATGAGTCCTGGCTCGGCGCATCGCGGCGATCGGGTCGGCGTACAGGCCGCCGAGCGACACCACTCCGGCCCCGGCTTCCTGGACGCGGTTGCCGAACGTCGTCACCCTGATGTCGCGGGGAGCCAGCACCGACCGCTCGGCGAACGCGGCCTCCACCAGCGCCATGCCCTCCGGGTATTCGGTGAACGCCTGCCCGCCGACGACGAGGTCGTCGGGGTTGAGCATGTCGCGCAGCAACGCAACGGCCTCGCCGAGCACGCGGGCCCGCTCGGCAAGTAGCTCGGCGGCCCGCTCGTTGCCCTGCCGCACCGCGCGCAAGACGCCTGCGATCGTCGACGCGGGCCCCTCGGCGGGCACGATCCGCAGCTTGCGTGCGGCGGTCACGACCGCCTCGTCGCTGACCGTCGACTCCAACAGCCCGCTGCCACCCAACAGTTCCGACTGCGCGGGCAGCGCCGCGATGGTGCCGGGGCCGCTGGACGGTGAGTGCACCTGGCCGCCGATCGACAGTGCGTAGCCGACGGTTTCGCGGGCGTAGACGTAGAGGCTGGTCGCGGCCTGGGCGCTCGATTTACGCCCGCCGAGCAGCAACTCGGCGCCTGCCATGGCGTCGACGTGTGAGGCCAAAGAGACTGGCAGTCCCAGTGTTTCGGCCAGTACCGGCCCGACCGGTGCATTCGACCAGCCGAGGCGGGCGTGATCGAGGTGGCCGGTGACGCTGTCGACCACACCGCCGGTCGCCACGCCCACCCACAGCGGGCGACGCCGGTGCCACCGGCTCAGGTAGCGCCGGGCGCTGCCCGCCAACGACGCCAGGGCGGCGTTCTGCGCGCCCCGCGGGGTCGGCGTCTCGACCACGTCGAGCGTGCGGCCGAACAGGTCGGTCGCCACGATGCTGGTGGTGCGGGCACCGATGTGGATGCCGAGGGTCAGGAAGGGTTCGTGGTTCACCTCGACCGGCACCCGCGGCCGTCCGATCGCGCCGGACACGGCCAGGTCGGCCCGCTCGCGCAGCACACCGGCGTCCAGCAGCGCGGTGACCTGGCGGTTGACGGTCGCGATGCTCAGGCCGGTGACCTGGGCGATGACGTCGCGGGCGATCGGCCCGCGCATCCTTGCGGCGCCGAAGACGGACGCGGCGGCGGCTTCGGCGACCCGCAGCGAAGGCGCCACGATGTGGTGGCGGGCCAGCAGCGCACGTTTGACGTGGGCGGCCGGGGCCTGACGGGCAGGGGTGCTGTTCAGAACGGCTGAGGTGGTGGTCGTTGCGCGCACGGGGTGTCCTTTTTCAGAGTCGGCCGGTGGGGTGCGGGCCACACCTGCGACTCAGCAGGACGGAAACGTCTGCGGTTCAGTCAGGCGCGGCGAGTTGCGCAACAACAACACGCACGCCGGACGGCGATGCGGGAAGCCTGACTAACGGACACCTAGAGAAAGTAGCACGGCAACTAAAGTTGGTGGAATGACGGCAGTACAAAACCCTCGGCGGGTCGCGGTGGTCACCGGCGCCAGCTCCGGCATCGGCGAGGCGACCGCGAGAACTCTTGCTGGACTTGGCTTTCACGTGGTCTGCGTGGCACGCCGCGAGGACCGGATCAACCGCGTTGGCCGACGACATCGGGGGCACCGCGATTGTGGCGGACGTCACTGACGGCGACGCCGTCGACGCGCTTGGCCGCCGGACTCGGACCGCGTCGACGTGCTGGTCAACAACGCGGGCGGGGCCAAGGGCGTGCAATCGGTCGCCGACGCCGACCTTGACGACTGGCGGTGGATGTGGGAGACCAACGTGCTCGGCACCCTGCGGCTGACCAGGGCACTGCTGCCCAAGCTGATCGACTCCGGCGACGGCTTGATCGTCACGGTCACCTCGATCGCGGCGTTCGAGATCTACGACGGCGGTGCCGGATACACCTCGGCGAAGCACGCGCAGGCCGCGCTGCACCGCACCCTGCGCGGCGAACTGTTGGGAAAACCGGTGCGGCTCACCGAGATTGCACCGGGAATGGTCGAGACCGAGTTCTCCGTGGTTCGGTTCGGCGGCGACCAGGCGCGCGCCGACGCGCTGTATCAGGGCATGACGCCGCTAGTGGCCGCCGACATCGCCGACGTGATCGGCTTCGTGGCGTCGCGCCCACCGCACGTCAACCTCGACCAGATCGTGATCCGGCCGCGGGATCAGGCCTCCGCCACCCGCAAGTTCACCCGCCCGGAGACGTCGTAGCCTGGCTCGGCGCCGTCGTCGTCGGCGTGCCCGAGAGGGTCGGGGCGTCGGTCGGGGTGGCAGGCGCGGTGCTCGGGATGTTCGACGGCGCTTGTTGCGACGACAGCGCGGACATCGCCGTCCACTCGTCCCACGGCACGGCCCAGTCCCAGATGTCGCCGTCGGCGTAGGACAGCTCGATCGAGGTGCCGGTCACCTCCACGGGGTCGCCGTAGATGGCGCTGCCGAAGTACTGCTGGGCATCGGACGTCGACAGGTTGATGCAGCCGTTGGTGACGTTGGTGTTGCCCTGGGCACCCGAACTGGACGGGTTGGCATGGATGAACTCGCCGTTGTTGGAGATCCGGACCGCGAACCGCTCGTGCGCATTGGTGTACCCGGCGGCCGGATTGGACATGTAGAAGTCTTCGTACTTCTCGGTGACCACGTGGACGCCGCTGCGGGTGATGTTGCGCGGCAGGTCGGCCTCGCCGTAGCTGCACGGGAAGTCCATGATCACGCCCTCGTCGGTGATCACCTGAATGCGGTGTGACGACGCTTCGGCCTTGACCACCTGGCGCCTGCCGATCTCGAAGTCCAACGTCACGTCCTGCGCGCCGAACGCGTCGTCGCCGAACGGGACGCCATACAGCCGGGCGTCGACGTGGATCTTGGCGCCCGCGGGGTAGTAGTCACGCGTCCGCCAGTGCGCGCGCGATCCGCCCACCTCGTCGGGCAGCCAGGCCCAGCTGCCCACGACCGGGGGATCCGTCGTGACCTTCATGGCCTTCTCGACCGACTCCTTGTCGCTGATCGAGGCGTCGAACTGGATGATGATCGGCACCGCGACGCCGACGACCTGGCCGTCGGCGAGCTGGAACTGGCCGTTCACCTGAGTCTGCGGGGTGAGCGTGGTGAAGGTGCCCGCGAGCGGGACGGCCTTGCCGTCGCGGCCGACCACGGCGCCCGCCCACGTGTATTCCACGCCGTAGCCGAGGGCCTCGGTGGTGGTGAACGACGTGCGGTCGCGGTTGATCACGCCCGGCGACGGCCTTGCCGTCGGGATTGGTCAGGGTGACGCGCTGCAGCCAGCCGTTGTCGACGTCGATACCGATCGGCGACGTGGGCACCACGTCGGTGGCCGCGGCGGCCGGCTTGTAGGTGATGTTGGGTGCTGCGGGAGGGCCTGAGTCGGCCGTCTGCTTCTTGATCGGATTCCCGGCACACGCGGCGAGCAATCCCGCGGCACCCACCGCGAATGCGGTCAATGCCTGCCGCCGGTTGATGCTCACGTGGATACAGGCTACCTAAGACGTCCCGAACAACTGGCATCGAGCAAGTCAACTTGGGTGTGACGCCGATCCCCCGAGACTGACGGCACGCGGGCTCCCACCTTGGACTCGGCGGCTGTCTGTGGGGTATGTCACAGTGCGTTTGAGATGCCTAGGCACACGACGTTCAAGTTCTGTCTCGACCCGACTGTCGGGCAGTGCGATGTGCTGGCCCGCCATGGTGGGGCGTCGCGGTTTGCGTTCAACCAGTGCCTGCGGATGGTGCAGAACGGTCTCAACCAACGACGCAGCGACCCGGACGCGGATGTGCCGTGGACGGGGTTCGACCTCATCAACGCGTTCAACGCGTGGAAGAAGACTTCTGAGGCTGGGCGGGTGTTCACCGTCGACACCCGCGGTGCCACCGAGATCGTGACAACCGGGCTGGTTTGGCGAACCGAATTGTGTCAGCAGGTGTTCGAGGAAGCGGCGGTGGACTGCGGCCGAGCTCTGGCCGCATGGGCAGAATCCCGGTCCGGACAGCGCAAAGGCAAGAGAGTCGGATTCCCGAAGTTCAAGAAGAAGGCAGCGGCAAGGCCGTCGTTTCGGCTACGGAACAGGTTCCCGAAGGACAGGAAACCCACGATCCGGGTCGGTGAAGGTGATCAACCGCGATCCGTCACCCTGCCCCGCATCGGAACGGTGCGGGTACACGACGACACCCGCCGATTGCGGCGCATGCTGGCCAACGCCAGGGCGAAGATCCTGTTCGCCACCGTGAGCCACCACGCCGGTCGCTGGTGGGTGGCACTCAACGTCGAAGCAGCCGACCTACATCCGACCCAACGCCATCCGCAGCGCGACGACGATGAGCACAACGGTTGGGTCGGCATCGACCGCGGCCTATCCACGTTCGCAGTTGCTGCCACCGCCGATGGCCGCGAAGTCGCCCGCATCACCGAGGCACCCAAAGCGCTTGCCGATGGCATGCGCCGCCAACGCCGATTGTCGAAGTCGTTGTCCCGCAAGCAGAAAGGATCACACAACCGAGCAGACGCCGCCGCCCGGCTGGGCCGACATCACCACCGCATCCGCAACATCCGCCACCATTTCCTGCACCAGGTGTCCAACGAGCTGGCCAAGACCCACGACCGGCTCGTCCTCGAAGACCTCAACGTGGCGGGAATGCTGGCCAACCACCGGCTGGCGCGGGCGATCAGCGACGCCGGCTGGTCCGAATTCGCCCGCCAACTGCGCTACAAAGCCGACTGGCACAACGGCCAGCTCATGACCGCCGACCGCTGGTATCCCTCCAGTCAACGCTGCTGGCGATGCGGTGCCCGCAACCCCGACCTGACCCTGGCCGACCGGACCTTCACCTGCCCAAACGGCCACTCCGCGGATCGTGACCTCAACGCCGCGATCAACCTCGCCCAATGGGGCGCCAAACACGCCCACCTCGAACCCCGGACCCCCAAGCACGGAGGCCGGGCCACCAACGCCCGCCGACGGGACGGCGCTGACCAGCACCCCACGCGTGCCGGTGAAACCAACCCGAAAGACGCGGGAACCGACGTTCACACTGCACCCGCAGCCTGAACCGACGACGCCCGAGAAGGGCGATGCCGAACCACGCCCCAGTGGGTCGACAAGCTTTAGACTATGGCCCCAATCAGAATCGGTTCGGGTGTGAGATCCACCGCGAAAGCCTCCCGTACCCCGTCGCGCACCGTCCTGGCCAGCGCAATCACGTCCGCGGTGGTGGCGTTGCCCCGATTGGTCACAGCCAGCGCGTGCTTGGTCGACAGCCGCACCGGTGCCCCCTCGCCGGGGAAGCCCTTGCCGAATCCGGCGCGCTCCACCAGCCAGCCCGCAGCCAACTTCACCCCGTCGGGTGCGGGGTAGTTCGGCACGGGGCCGTCGACCCCAGCCTGCAGCCGCTCGAACTCGGCCCGCGTGACGACCGGGTTGGTGAAGAACGAGCCGACGCTCCAGGTGTCGTGGTCGGCCTGGTCGAGCACCATGCCCTTGCCGGCGCGCAGCTCCAGCACCGCCTCGCGCACGCGCGTCGCTTCGACGCGCGAATCCGGTTCGGCGGCCAACGCCGCGGCCAACTCGCCGTAGCGCAGCGGCGCGCTGTATCCGTCTGGGCGCAAGGTGAATTCGACCTCGAGGACGACGGCGTTCGCCGAGTTCTTCAGCACGCTGGTGCGATAGCCGAAGCCGAGGACCCCCGGCTCGACCCAGTGGTCCTCACCCGTGCGGCGGTCGAACAGACGCACCCGGCTGATCGTGTCGGCGACCTCCGCGCCGTACGCCCCGACGTTCTGCACTGGCGTCGCGCCCGCCGAGCCGGGAATGCCGGACATGCACTCCAGGCCGCCCAGTCCGTACGCCAGGGAGGTGACGACGACGTCGTCCCAGAGCGCTCCCGCCTCGGCCCGGACCACGGCTCCGTCGACCGTGATCTCGGTGTTGGCCAGGTGTACGACGGTGAGGTCGGTCAAGTCGTCGGCGATGACGACGTTGGAGCCGCCGGCCAATACCAAGGTCCGGTCGGCTGGCACTTCCGCGGGCAGTGCGCGCAGCACGTCGACCACCTTCGCGGTGGTGTCGCAGGTGATCAGGCGGCGCGCCACGGGTCCGATTCGCAGCGTGGTCAGCGGCGCGAGCGGCACGTCGGACTGAACCGCCGCGTCACCGATATGCGAACTGACCACGGGCCGTAACGGTAGCCTGGGCCGCTATGCCGCGTTCTTTCGACATGGCAGCCGAGTACGAGGGCACCGTCGACGAGGTTTACCGAGCGTTCGGTGACGAGCGGTACTGGCTCGAGCGATTGACGCGTTCCGGGGCGGACGAAACCTCTCTGGATTCGATGACGGTCAACGGCGACGGTGGTGTCGACGTGGTCACCACTCAGACGCTGCGGGCCGACCGGCTGCCCGGCGTGGTGACCCAGTTTCACCGCGGCGACCTCAGTTTCGTGCGCGCGGAGACGTGGAGTGCGGTCACCGACGGCAGCGCCACGGCCGTCGTCAAGGGGTCGATCACCGGCGCACCGGCGACGCTGACGGGCAACGCGTTGCTCGCCCCGGCGGCGACCGGCGGCGGCTCGCGGCTGGGGTTGAAGGCCACCGTCGAGGTCCGCATCCCGCTCGTCGGCGGCAAGATCGAGACCTTCATCGGCGGCCAACTGGCGGAATTGCTGATCGCCGAACAGCGCTTCACCTCGGCGTGGATCAGGGAACACGCCTGACGCGGCCCTAAACTGCAGGTCATGGGGCCAGCGGGCAGGAGCGAAGCGACCGGGGAATCGGTCCAGCCCGTCGGGCAGCTGACGCGGGGCACGACCGGGTACAACCGGCTGCGACGCAGCGACCGCTGGTTGGTTCACGCGCCCCGGGTGCGTTCGGCGCTGCTGGCCGCCACCGACCCCCTCGTCGTCGACCTCGGCTACGGCGCACTCCCGGTGACGACCCTCGAGCTGTCGGCGCGACTGCGCACCGTGCGGCCCGACGTCCGGGTGGTGGGGTTGGAGATCCACCCGGAGCGGGTCCGCGCGGCCCGCGCCGCCACGGACACCGGTCCAGGGGCGCCGGTCGAATTCGCGCTTGGCGGTTTCGAATTGGCCGGCCTGCAGCCGGTTTTGGTGCGGGCCTTCAACGTGCTGCGTCAGTACGACGTCGACGCGGTGCCGGAAGCGTGGTCCGTGATGACGACGCGTCTCGCGCCCGGCGGGCTGATCGTCGACGGCACGTGTGACGAACTCGGCCGTCGGTGCTGCTGGGTGTTGCTGGACGCCAACGGCCCCGTGAGCCTGACGCTGGCGTGCGATCCCTTCGCCATCGAGAAGCCGTCGGATCTGGCCGAGCGCCTGCCGAAGGTGCTGATCCACCGCAACGTGGCAGGCCAACCGGTCCACGGCCTGCTCACCGCCGCCGACCGGGCATGGGCGAGCGTGGCGGGCCACGGGGTGTTCGGGCCGCGGGTGCGCTGGCGCGCGATGCTGGACGAGCTGGCCGCCAAGGGCTTCCCCGTCGAACCGCCGCGGCGCCGGCTGCGCGACGGCGTGCTGTCCGTCCCGTGGGACACCGTGGCGCCGCATTGATCCCCCTCCTACGCTGAGGGGATGCGAATTGCCCTGGCGCAGATCCTGTCCAGCGTGGACCCCTCTGCCAACTTGACCCTCGTCGAGGACTTCACCCGGCGGGCGGCCGATGCAGGCGCGCGGCTGGTGCTGTTCCCCGAGGCGACCATGTGCCGCTTCGGCGTGCCCCTGGCGCCGGTCGCGGAGCCACTCGACGGGCCGTGGGCGAGCGGGGTGCGGGCCATCGCCGAGCGCCATGGCGTGACCGTGGTTGCCGGCATGTTCTGCCCCAGCGACGACGGCCGCGTCACCAATACGCTGATCGCGACGGGCCAGGGAGTTGATGCGCACTACCACAAGATCTACCTGTACGACGCGTTCGGTTTCCGCGAATCAGACACGGTCGCACCGGGTTACGAGCCTGTCGTGATCACGGTCGACGGCGTGGGCGTCGGGTTGACCACCTGCTACGACGTCCGATTCCCCGAACTCTACGTCGAACTAGCCCAGCGCGGGGCTCAACTGATCACGGTGCACGCGTCGTTTGCATCGGGCCCGGGCAAGCTCGAACAGTGGACGCTGCTCGCACGGGCCCGCGCGCTGGACACCACCAGCGTCGTCGCCGCGGTCGACCAGGCCTACCCCGACGCCGAGATCGCCGCCGTCGGGCCGACCGGAGTCGGCGGCAGCGTGGTGGCATCCCCGCTCGGCGAAGTGGTGACGCAGGCGGGGGCCGACCCTGCGTTGGTGGTCTGCGACGTCGACCTGACCACGGTCGAGAAGGCCAGGGCGAGCATCGCGGTGCTGGACAACCGCACGACCGCTTCGCGCGGTAGGGCACAATCGCTCAGGTGACCGATCCCTGGGCCCGTCCGGCCAACCACGTTCCGCCGGGCCAGCCACCGGCCGGCGAACCGCCCACCCAGCAGTTCCCCCAGCGCGGTCAAGCGCCCCAACCTCCGACGCAACAGGCCCCTGCGCCGAGCTATCCGCCGCCGCAGAACTACCCGCCGACGCCTGCCGACGAGGCCGGCGGACCGCCGCAGAAGACCGGCTCGTTCATCACGCGCATCTTCCGCGATCCCCTGTCGATCGTGCTGGTCGTGGTGATCGTGCTCGCGCTGCTCGTCGCGGGCGTGGTCGGCGCCGAACTGTACGCCCGCCACCGCGCCGATCAGGTAGTCGCGGCGGCCACCAAATGCGTGGTGCAGGACGACGTCTCGGTATCCTTCGGTGCCACCCCATTTCTGTTGCAGCACATCACCGGTCACTACGGCAACATCTCGATCACCACCGCGGGCAATCAGATCCGCGAGGCCAAGGGGATGAAGGCCGAGATCCTCATCGACGACGTCCGCCTGCAGGACAAGGGCAACTCCAAGGGCACGATCGGGGCGATCAACGCGACGATCACCTGGAGCTCCGAGGGCATCAAGCAGACGATCCAGAATTCGATCCCCCTGGTCGGCAGCTTCGTCACTGGCGTCACCACCAACCCGTCCGACGGCACCATCGAACTCGAGGCCCCGCTGGGCAGCATCATCGCCAAGCCGCAGGTCGTCGACAACGGCATCTCACTCGAGGTGCAGCAGCTGACCGGTCTCGGCTTCACGCTGCCGCGCGAGACCGTGCAGCCCGCGCTGGACGCGTTCACCGCCCAGCTCACCAAGAACTACCCGCTCGGCGTCCACGCCGACAGCATTCAGGTCACCGACAGCGGGGTGACCAGCAAGTTCTCCTCGCAGAACGCGGACATGCCCGCCGGCCAGCAGGACCCGTGCTTCGCGGGGATCTAGGCTAGCCCGGCAGCCCGTCGAGCACCGCACGCGTTCCGGACAGACCCAGCCGCGTGGCACCGGCGTCGAGCATCGCGATGGCATCGGCCGTGGTGCGGATGCCGCCGCTGGCCTTGACTTCGACGCCTGGCCCGACGGTGGCCACCATGATCTCCACGGCGTGGACGGACGCCCCGCCGGCTGGGTGAAAACCCGTCGACGTCTTCACGAATTCGGCTCCGGCTTCGGCCGCTGCCCTGCAGACGTCGACGAGCGTCTGCTCCCCGGCGAGGCTCAGCAGAGCCGCCGATTCGACGATCACCTTCAGGACCGAATCGGGAACGGCCGCACGCACCGCCTCCATGTCGGCGCGAACGGCGTCGACGTCACCGTAGACCGCTGCCCCGACATCGATGACCATGTCGACCTCTTCGGCGCCTGCCCTCACGGCGAGTGCCGCCTCTTGGGCCTTGATCTCCGAAACGTGCTTCCCCGAAGGGAATCCGACGACGGTGGCGATCGCGACGCCGACTGAACCCGCGCGGCTGGCGGCGGCCACCATCGACGGCGAGACGCACACGGCGTACACCCCCAGGTCCGCCGCCTCCTGTGCGAGGAAGGCGACGTCGACTTCGGTGGCCTCTGGCTTGAGCAGCGTGTGGTCGACCATCGCGGCGACGTCGTCCCGGGTCCAGCGTGTGCGGGGCACTAGAACGGCTCCTCGGTGCCGCCGGGGTTGCAGCCCGCCCCGACCATCGCGGCGTCGTCGACGACCGGCCGCCACGGCTCGAGGTTCCAACTGGTCTTGCCCGGCTGGGCCAATTCGGCAAATTGCCAGTGACACATGAATTGCTCGCGCATGCCCGGAATGTTGGCGTCGGGTGAGAGGTTCAGGACCTCGGTCCACGCTTCCCCGCCCTGCGCGAGGGTGTCGATCTGGCCTGCGGCCTGGCGTCCCGCGAGTGTCGGGTAGATGCGCAGGCTGGACAGGTCACCCCAGTGCACCCAATCGGCATGATCGACGTACGGCGGGCCGGGAATCGGGTCGGCGGACGCCGGGGCGGCGGTCGCACCGGCGGCGACGGCGCTGACGAAGATGGCCGCCATCGCGGCGGCAAGCAGACGGGGCACCGGCTAGCGCGACTTTCCCTGAACTTCAAGGATCTTGGGCCGGACGTCGACCAGGTAGATCCCGGCGGCACAGATCACGATCGCGGAGCCGACGGGCGCGCCAAGGACGAAGGCCAGGACCACGGTGCCGCCGAGGATCGCCAGCCAGATCGGCTTGGTCATCTTCTCGGCGGCGGTATAGGCGTCCGGGCGCTGTATCGCGGCATGAATGAAGGAGTAGCCGCCCAAGATCAGCGCGGCGATCTGAATGACGAGGAGGACGTAACCCACCAGGCTCTGAGGCTCCACACCTCAAGCGTAAGCGGGTTACGTCCCCTCGGTCTAATGCAGCCCGAATGCGCCGTGTCCGGCGCCTTCGGTTGGACCTACTTCTGGGTGACCTTCTTGGCCGGAGCCTTCTTGGCCGGGGCCTTCTTGGCCGGAGCCTTCTTGACGGCCTTCTTCACCGGGGCGGCGGCCTTCTCGGCCTTCTTCGGCAGCTCGACACCGACCAGCTTGGCGGCGCGCTCGCCGACCGCGCGGGTCTGGGTGGCGACGGTGCCAAGCGCGTCCTGCGTCAGCTCGACGGCCTGGTCGGTGACGCTCTCGACGCGGTTCGCGGCCTCTTCGATCGCGGGCTGGCTACGCAGGCGCGCGAGCGCCTCCTCGCCACGCTCGACGAGCTTGTTGTACTGCGCGGTGGCGGCGTCGGCATAACCCTCGGCGGCCTTGCGCAGCTCGTCGCTGCTGAGCTTCTCGCGCAGCTCGCCGATCTGGGTCGGCAGCTCTTCCTGCAGCTTGGTCAGGCGCGCACGACGCTCCTCGACCCGTGTGCCTGCCTCGGTGCGGGCCTCTTCGGCGCGCTCGCGCAGGGTGACCACGATCTCGTTCACGGTGGCCAGCGCCAGGTCTGCAGCGCCGACGGCGGCGAGCAGGGGAGCCTTCAGGTCTTCGATGGTGGGCTGATTCTTCTCGGCCATGTCGGGTGTTTCCTCTCTTGGATGTTTCTTCGTTGATGTGTTGCTAATGGGCGGTCGATCTGCGATCAGTCAGTGGCTGACTCCTCACCTGCGGCTTCGTTCTGTTCGCGAAACGACGTATAGATGTCGAGCAGCACCTGCCGCTGTCGCTCGGTGATTGCGGTGTCGGAGATGATGGCGTCGCGGACCTCGCTGGGCTCGCTGGGCTCCAAGATCCCCGCACGGACGTACAGCACCTCGGCGGACACTCGCAGCGCCTTCGCGATCTGGTTGAGCACGTCGGCAGAGGGCTTGCGCAATCCCCGCTCGATCTGGCTGAGATAGGGATTGCTTACGCCGGCCTTCTCGGCCAGCTGGCGAACGGATACCTGCGCAGCTTCGCGCTGGCTCCGGATGAAGCTCCCGATGTCCTGTGCAGCGTTGGACACCACAGCGGCAAGATTTTCGTCCTGCGACATGTCGTTGCCCCCCTGCGTCAGTAACCGATTGGCCTCGGAACCAAACCGTACGACGGGGTGCTAACTTTTGCAAGCAGTAGCTAGCGCAGGTCAGAAGAGTAGTTGGGCTATCGAATAGATGACGAGCCCGGCCAGGGAGCCCACGACGGTGCCGTTGATCCGGATGAACTGCAGGTCGCGGCCCACGTGCAATTCGATGCGCCGGCTCGCCTCGTCGCCGTCCCAGCGTTCGATCGTGTCGGTGATGATCGCTGTGATCTCCGTCCCATACTCAGCAACCAGGTGCTGGGCGGCCCGGACGATCCAGCGGTCGACCTTGTCCCGCAGTTCGACGTCGTCGCGCAGCGCCTCGCCGACGTGCATCGCGGTGTCGGCGATCCGCGCGCGCAGGGCCGACGAGGGGTCGTCCACCGATTCCATGAAGATGCGCTTCGCGGCACTCCACGCCGTCTCGGCGGCCTTGGCCACCTCGTCGCGGGCCATGATCTGTTCCTTGACGTTCTCGGCCTTGGCGATGGTCTCCGGATCGTTCTGCAGATCGCTCGCGAACTCGAAAAGGAACCTGGTGGCCGACCGACGGAGTTCATGGTCGGGGTTGCGGCGCACCTTGTCGGTGAAGTCCATCAACTCCCGATGGATCCGATCGCCGACCAGATGATCCACCCAGCGCGGCGACCAGGTCGGCGAGTCGCGTTCGATGACCCTCTCGATGACCTCGCCCGCATTCAGCGACCACTCGAACGCCCGGTCGGCCAACAGCTGCAAAAGCGCTTCCTGGCGGCCCTCTTCGAGCAGCGTGGACAGCACCTTGCCGATCGGCGGGCCCCACTGCGGCTCGGCGATGCGCTTGACGATCATCCGGTCCAGCACCTGCTGAACGTCCTCGTCGCGCAACATCTCGACCAGCACCCGCAGCACCGTCGACACCTCGGCCGCCACTCGTTCGGCGTGCGACTTCTCGGACAGCCACTTGCCCATTCGGCCGGCCACCTGGGCGTCGCGCAGCTTGGTCTCGACGATTTCGGGCGACATGAAGTTCTGGCGAATGAAGGTGCCGAGGCCCTCGCCGAGCTGATCCTTCTTGCGCTTGATGATCGCGGTGTGCGGGATCGGGATGCCGAGCGGATGCTTGAACAACGCGGTCACCGCGAACCAGTCGGCGAGTGCGCCCACCATGCCTGCCTCGGCGGCTGCGCGGACGTATCCAATCCAGGGCGCCGCCCCGCCGCTGGCGCCATTGGATTGCGCCCAGGTGCACACCAGGAAGATCACCGTCGCACCGACCAGGAAACTCAGCGCGACGAGCTTCATCCGCCGCAGCCCGCGGAGGCGCTCGGCGTCCGCGGCGGCGTCGACACCGGCCAGCGATTCAGCAAAACTCGGCCGCGGTTCGGCGATCGATCCTTGGGCGGGTGTGGATACCACGCCTCCATCATCCGCTATCGCGCCGACGGCGCTTTCGTCCCATCGGCCGCCGCTGGGGAATCGGCCGTATCATGACGTGGAACCAGTGAATGGATTGGCGCACAGTGACACAGCAGACCCCAGCACGGGCGGTGAAGACCGACGGGCGGAAACGACGCTGGCACCAGCACAAGGTCGACCGTCGCAGTGAGTTGGTAGACGGCACGCTTGAGGCGATTCGCCAGCGCGGCAGCAACGTCAGCATGGACGAGATCGCCGCCGAAATCGGCGTATCGAAGACGGTTCTGTACCGCTACTTCGTCGACAAGAACGACCTCACGACCGCCGTGATGATGCGCTTCGCACAGACCACCCTGATCCCCAACATGGCGGCCGCGCTGTCGTCCAATCTCGACGGCTTCGCCCTGACGCGCGAGATCATCCGGGTGTACGTCGACACGGTCGCCGCCGAACCGGAGATCTACCCGTTCGTGATGGCCAACAGCTCGGCGAGCAAGAGCAAGGCCGTCGCGGACTCCGAGCAGATCATCGCGCGGATGCTCGGCGTCATGCTGCGGCGCCGGATGGCCCAGGAGGGGATGGACACCCACGGCGCAGAACCATGGGCGTTCATGATCGTCGGCGGCGTTCAGTTGGCCACCCACTCCTGGATGTCGCACCCGCGGATGACCGCAGACGAGCTGATCGACTACCTGACCATGCTGTCGTGGAACGCGCTGCGCGGCATCGTCGAGGTCAACGGCTCACTCGACAAATTCAACTCGATGCCGCATCCATCGCCGGAATTGCCGCCGCAACTGCTTGACTGATCGGATGAGCGACTCCTCCGACCTCCCGTCCCTCTGGACCCACGAACCGCATATTCACCTCGAATTCAAGCCGGGCCACCTGGTCTCCGGCATCGACACCGACGCGACGCCGGGGTTCAGCGGATCCAAGAAGGACGCCCCCGAGCTTCAGGACGAACGGAACGCCCGCTTCGCCGAGCTACAGGAGATGCTGTACGCCAGCAGCCGCGCCGGTGACACCCGGTCGATCCTGCTGGTGCTTCAGGGCATGGACACCGCGGGCAAGGGCGGCATCGTCAAACACGTTGTCGGAGCTGGCAACCCGCAGGGCATCCGCTACACCAGCTTCGGCAAGCCCACCGCCGAAGAGCTCGCCCACCACTACCTGTGGCGCATCCGCAACGCGCTGCCCACCGCGGGTCACATCGGGGTGTTCGACCGGTCGCACTACGAGGACGTGCTGATCGTGCGCGTGCACGACCTGGTCCCAGCCGAGGTGTGGGGCGCTCGGTACGACGAGATCAACGCGTTCGAGAAGGAACTGGTGGACGGCGGGACGACGATCATCAAGGTGGCGATGTTCGTCTCGCTCGACGAGCAGAAGCAGCGGCTCACCGAGCGCCTGGACCGGCCGGACAAGTACTGGAAGTACAACCCCGCCGACATCGACGAGCGGTTGCTGTGGCCCAAGTACCAGGAGGCCTACCAGGCGGTGCTGGACCGCACCTCGACGGAGTACGCGCCGTGGCACGTCATTCCCTGCGATCGCAAGTGGTACTCGCGGCTGGCCATCACCGAGCTCCTGATCGAAGCGCTGGAAGGCCTCGACTTATCCTGGCCCCCCGCGGATTTCGACGTCGAAGCCGAGAAGAAGCGGCTGGCTTCTGCCTAACTGGGCCGCCCTGACTGAGCCCTAGCCCGTCAGCCCTTCACCAGGGTGAACTGACCGACGTTGGTGATACCGCGGCGGAAGAAGTCCGCGCAGCCGGTCAGGTATCGCAGGTAGCGGTCGTACACCTCCTTGGAGGTAATGGCGACGGCCTGCTCTTCATTGGCCCGCAGGTTGTCCGCCCACAGGTCGAGGGTGCGCGCATAATGCGGTTGCAGCAATTGAATCCGGTCGACGGAGAAACCCTCGGCACTCCCATATTCGACGATGTCGTCGACAGCTGGCAACTCTCCGCCCGGGAAGATTTCCCGACCGATGAATTGCATGAACTTCAAGTCGCTGATCGTGACCGTTATGCCGTTCTCCCGAAAGAACTTCTGGGTATGCGCCAGGATGGTGTGCAACAACATCCGCCCGTCCGGGGGCAGGATTCGGTAAGCCTTCTCGAAGAACGCCTTGTATCGCACTTGCTTGAAGGCCTCGAACGCCCCGATGGTGACGATCCTATCGACGCCTTCGTCGAATTCTTCCCAGCCCTGGAGCCGGATGTCGATTTTGCGCCGCGTCGGGATCTTCGCCAATCTGGCCTTGCTGTACTCGCATTGGTTCCTGCTCAGCGTGATGCCGATGACGTTCACGTCGAAATTCGTGATGGCGCGCTCGAGCGCGCCACCCCAGCCGCAGCCAATGTCCAACAGCGTCATTCCCGGCTGCAAGTTCAACTTGCCCAGTGCCAGATCGAACTTCGCGATCTGCGCCTGCTCGAGCGTCATGTCCGGACGTTCGAAATAGGCGCACGTATAACCCATGGTCGGGTCTAGAAATAGCGAGAAAAACTTGTCCGAGATGTCATAGATCGATTGCGACTCTTCGTAAAATGGCGATAATTCCGACACCGTAAAGCTGACCTAATTACCCTTGTACCCCCTGCCGGAAGACCATACCCGAAGCGGCATCGACCCACTACCCCCGTCGTGAGCGGCATCCCGCAGGTGTCAACCAATCAGTAGCTGTAGAAGCCCTGCCCGGTCTTCTTGCCCAGCTGGCCCGCCTCGACCATGCGCTTGAGCAACGGCGGCGGCGCAAAATTCGGATCGGCGTACTCGTCGTACATCGAATCGGCGATGAGCTTCATGGTGTCCAGCCCGATGAGGTCCGACAGCCGCAACGGTCCCATCGGGTGTGACAGGCCCGCGACCACCGCAGTGTCGATGTCCTCGACGGTGGCGACCCCGGCCTCGGCCATCCGGATGGCCGAGAGCAGGTACGGAACCAGCAGCGCGTTGACGATGAAGCCGGAGCGGTCGCCGCAGCGCACCACCTTCTTGCCCAGCACGTCCAGTGCGAACTTCTCGGTACGCGACGCGGCCTCAGCGGAGGTGACGAGTGTGCTGATGAGTTCGACGAGCGGCAGTACCGGCACCGGGTTGAAGAAGTGCAGACCCAGCACCCTGCTCGGATTCTTGGTCGCCGCAGCGATTTTCATGATCGGGATGCTCGACGTGTTGGACGCGAGCACCGCGTCGGGGTCGGTGATGACCTCGTCGAGCTCGGCGAACACCTTGGCCTTGACGGCCTCGTCCTCGACGATCGCCTCGATGACCAGTTGGCGGTCCGACAGATCGGCAAAGGTGGTGGTCGACGTCAGCCTGGCCAGCGCGGTGTCGCGTTCGGCTTCGGTCAGCTTGCCCTTGCTGACCCCACGCTCGAGCGACTTGGTGATGCGGTCGCGGCCGGCCGCGGCCAGTGCCTCGGTCGGCTCGTAGATCCGCACGTCGACGCCCGCTCGCAGGGACACCTCGGCGATGCCTGCACCCATCTGTCCGGCGCCGACAACGCCTACCCGCTCAAAGTTCGTCACGCTCATGAATCTTCCTCAATGCGCGAGCAGACGCAAAAGGCCCTGAAATACGGGATTTCAGGGCCCTTTACGTCTGCTCGCGCAGGTTGGTGGACTAGTGGAACTGGCCTTCCTCGGTCGAGCCCGCGAGCGCGGTGGTCGAGCTGGTCGGGTCCACGGTGGTCGCGATCCGGTCGAAGTAGCCGGCGCCGACCTCGCGCTGGTGCTTCGTCGCGGTGTAGCCACGCTCCTCGGCGGCGAACTCGCGCTCCTGCAGCTCCACGTATGCGCTCATCTGGTTACGGGCGTAGCCGTAGGCCAGATCGAACATGGAGTAGTTGAGGGCGTGGAAGCCGGCCAGGGTGATGAACTGGAACTTGAAGCCCATCGCGCCGAGCTCCTTCTGGAACTTCGCGATCGTCGAGTCGTCCAGGTGCTGCTTCCAGTTGAACGACGGCGAGCAGTTGTAGGCCAGCATCTGGTCCGGGAACTCGCTCTTGACGCCTTCGGCGAACTTCTTCGCGAGCTCGAGGTCCGGGGTGCCGGTCTCCATCCAGATGAGGTCGGAGTACGGCGCGTAGGACTTGGCGCGCGCGATGCACGGCTCCAGGCCGTTCTTGACGCGGTAGAAGCCCTCCGCGGTGCGCTCACCGGTGACGAACGGGCGGTCGCGCTCGTCGACGTCGGAGGTGATCAGCGTGGCGGCCTCGGCGTCGGTACGGGCGATGACGATCGTCGGGACGTCGGCGACGTCGGACGCCAGGCGGGCCGAGGTCAGGGTGCGGATGTGCTGCTGGGTGGGAATGAGCACCTTGCCACCGAGGTGACCGCACTTCTTCTCCGAGGCGAGCTGGTCCTCCCAGTGCGAACCGGCGACACCGGCCGCGATCATGGCCTTCTGCAGCTCGTAGACGTTGAGCGCACCACCGAAGCCGGCCTCGCCGTCGGCGACGATCGGGGCAAGCCAGTTCTCGACCGACCGGTCACCCTCGACCTTGGCGATCTGGTCGGCGCGCAGCAGCGCGTTGTTGATACGGCGCACCACCTGCGGCACCGAGTTGGCCGGGTAGAGGCTCTGGTCGGGGTAGGTGTGGCCGGACAGGTTCGCGTCACCGGCGACCTGCCAACCCGACAGGTAGATGGCCTTCAGGCCCGCGCGCACCTGCTGCACGGCCTGGTTGCCGGTCAGCGCGCCCAGCGAGTTGACGAACTCCATGTCGTGCAGCTGCTCCCAGAGCACCTCGGCGCCGCGACGGGCAAGCGTGCTCTCCTCGACCACGTGGCCCTGCAGAGCGACGACGTCCTGCGGGGTGTAGCTGCGGGTGATGCCCTTCCAGCGGGGGTTGTGGTCCCAGTCGTGCTGGATCTGTTCGGGGGATTTCGGCGTGCCAACGGTGGACATTGGGGCTCCTTCTGATTCGCGTCGCTGCGGCGTTGGGCTCGCTTGTTGCTAACGCCGCGACACCTTCACTGGTGCGCTAACTCGAGGATGCACCACTACATCGGTGCAGGTCCACCCGTTTCACTTGCCAATTTTCGCCAACGCCCCTGGCTAGTTTGCGAAGATTGCAAAGGTGGTCAACAGCTGAAACGGTTCAGAAGTTACCGCCCGGTAGCGACTTTGCGCAGGTCAGTACGCCCGTACTGTTAAAGAAACCGATCAGAGGGCGAAGAGGCACGCGACGGCTTTGGTCTCGTCGCCGACCGCATATGTGAGCGTTGTAACAGTGCGATCGGTCAGCTCGGGACCGAACGCGTCGGTCGAACCCGCCGGATGCACGTGGCTCACGATCTCCAAATTCTCACCGAGGGCCACGGCCGCGTCGTGCTCGATGGTCACGCGCAGCGGTGCCCGCAGCATCTCGGGATGGCTATGCAGGTAGTCCTCCACCACGCTCCAATACACGGAGTTGTTCATGTGGTCGAAGATGTCGATGTCGCTGACGCGGACCGGGTACTGCCGGATCAGGTCGGCGTCGTCGCGGCTGCCGGCCTTGAGATAGGCCTTCCACCGCAACCGGTCCACGTCGGTGGTGCGGTGCAGTCCCGCGATGAAGTCGTCGGCGATGCGCGCCGGCCCCTGTGTCTCACGGTTGAAGTTGATCCAGAAGGCCTCGGACTCGACGAGTCCGCCCTTGCGCCCATCTATGCGTACCCGCATCTCGCACCACCGGTTCGACGTGCCCGAACACCAGCGGCGCAGCCGCATCATGTCCTGGAACTCGATGGGCCTAATCAAGTCGATCATCGTGCGGCGGACGATCCACAGCGGATGCGTCTCCTCGAACCCGAGCTCGCGCAGGTGGTCGGTGCCGATGTCCTGGATGTGGCGGGTCGCCGCATCGAATCGAAGCCTGCCCACGCGGTCGACGTCTGCGACGCGCAGCGGCCACTGGACGTCGAAGACGTCGGGATGCGGATCGGGAACGGGCATCAAGGTCTTGGCCAGTCCCTTGGGCTGTCCGTCAGACGAGCCCTGAGCCAGGTCCTTTGCCAGGCCAGCGGTGGTTCCCCCGGTGGTACTCACGGATTCCGATACTGCCACAGCCTTTTCAATGCCAACAATGCGAAGCGGTTCTTCGCAGCTGTGCTAGTCCCAGCTACGCTGGTGATCGTGGCAAAGACCTTCGTCGGATCGCGGGTTCGCCAGCTCCGCGCCGAGCGCGGTCTCAGCCAGGCCGCGCTGGCGCAGACACTCGACATCTCCCCCAGCTACCTGAATCAGATCGAGCACGACGTGCGCCCGTTGACCGTTGCGGTGCTGTTGCGGATCACCGAGGTGTTCGGCGTCGACGCCACCTTCTTCTCGTCGCAGGACGACACCCGGTTGGTCGCCGAATTGCGCGAAGTCACGATGGACCGCGATCTGGGCGTCGACATCGACCTGCCCGAAATCGCCGAACTCGTCAGCGCGCACCCGGCCGTCGCACGCGCGATGGTCAACCTGCACCGGCGCTACCGGCTCACCACCACCCAGCTGGCCGCCGCGACGGAGGGCAGGTACGCCGACGGAAGCGGCTCCAGTTCGGGGTCGGGCTCGATCACGATGCCGCACGAGGAAGTCCGCGACTACTTCTACGAACGGCAGAACTACCTGCACGAGCTCGACACCGCCGCAGAGGACCTGACCGTCCGGATGCGCATGCACCGCGCCAGCCTGGCCGAGGAGCTCGCCGAGCGGCTGACCAGAGTGCACGGGGTGCACGTCGTCAAGCGAATCGACCTGGGCGACACCGTGTTGCACAGGTTCGACCCCGTGACCAAGAAGCTGGAGATCGGCGCCCACCTGTCCTCGGGCCAGTACGTGTTCAAGCTCGCCACCGAACTGGCCTATCTGGAGTTCGGCGATCTCATCGACGCCATGGTCGACGAGGGCGTGTTCACCAGCGCCGAATCGCGCACGTTGGCCCGCCTCGGCCTGGCCAACTACTTCGCGGCGGCGACGGTGCTGCCGTACCGCCAGTTCCACGACGTCGCCGAGAACTTCCGCTACGACGTCGAACGCTTGTCGGCGTTCTACTCGGTGAGCTATGAGACAGTCGCGCACCGGCTGTCGACGCTCCAGCGCCCCTCGATGCGGGGCGTACCCCTCTCGTTCGTCCGGGTGGACCGAGCGGGCAACATGTCGAAGCGCCAGTCCGCCACTGGTTTTCACTTCTCCTCCAGCGGCGGCACTTGTCCGCTGTGGAACGTCTACGAGACGTTCGCCAACCCGGGCAAGATTCTGGTGCAGGTCGCCCAGATGCCCGACGGCAGGCATTACATGTGGGTGGCCCGCACGGTCGAACGCCGCGCCTCACGCTATGGTCAGCCGGGTAAGACGTTCGCGATCGGGCTGGGCTGCGAACTGCGGCACGCGCACCGGCTGGTCTATTCGGAGGGGCTCGACTTGTCTGGTGAGATCGCCACGCCAATCGGCGCGGGATGCCGGGTCTGCGAACGCGACAACTGTCCGCAGCGCGCCTTCCCCGCCCTGGGCCGCGCACTGGATCTCGACGAGCACCGCAGCACGGTGTCTCCGTATCTGGTGAAGCACCTGTGACCGAACTGACGCCCTCCCGCATTCCACCGGGCGGGATCCGCGAATTGGGACCCGTGAACTGGGCGATCGCCAAGCTCGGCGCCAGAGCGATCCGCGCACCGCGCTTCTCGCTGTTCAACGTCCTCGGCCAGCACAGGCTGCTGTTCCTGGCGTGGCTGCCCTACTCGAGTGCCTTGCTCTACTCCGGCAAGCTCTCCCGGCAGGACGCGGAAACCGTCATCCTGCGCGTCGGTCATCTGCGCAATTGCGAGTACGAGCTTCAGCAGCACCGACGGCTGGCCCGCAGCAGGGGCGTCGGTCCCGAGCTTCAGGCCAAGATCTTCGAGGGACCCGACGGCGAGGGCCTCACCGACCGGCAGCGTGCGCTCATCACCGCGACCGACGAGTTCGTCGTCACCCGCGGTGTCTCACCCGAGACCTGGACGACGTTGTCGAGGCACCTGAGCAAGCCTGCGCTGATCGAATTCTGCATGCTGGCAGCGCAATACGACGGGCTGGCGGCCACGATCGCCACCCTGAACGTGCCGCTGGACTTCCCCGACTAAGACTCGCCGACCGCTAGAGGTAGGTGACCCCGAGCACGATGATGGACAGCAGCACCGGGGCGATCGGCAGGCACCACAGGAACGCCGCCCTGGCGGATGCGCCGCCTTGATGGAAGCGCCACCCCAGCATGCCCACGATCACGGCGACCACGGCGCAGACCGCCGAGATGATCAGCACCCACGTGTTCGGGGTCGTGCTCGCGACCGCCAAGGAGATCGCGAGCAGCCACAGTATGTGGCCGATCAGCAGCCCGCCGATACCGGCGACAACCGTCGATCTCAAAAGTTGATCATGTGTCCGGCGAGGCCGTGGAAGCACTCCTGCAGCGCCTCGGACAGCGTCGGATGGGTGTGCACGTTGCGGGCCAGCTCGTTGACGGTCAGGTCCCACTTCTGCGCGAGCGTGAGCTCGGGCAGCAGCTCGGACACGTCGTGGCCGATGAGATGGCCGCCGAGCAGCTCGCCGTACTTTGCGTCGGCGATCAGCTTGACGAACCCGCTCGGGTCACCGACGCCGTGCGCCTTGGCATTCGCGGTGAACGGGAACTTCGCGACCTTGACGTCGTAGCCCTCGGCGCGGGCCTGCTCCTCGGTCAGCCCGAAGCTGGCCACCTGTGGCTGGCAGAACGTGGCGCGCGGCAGCATCCGGTAGTCGCCGAGCGGCAAAGTCTCTGCGCCACCGATGGTTTCGGCCGCGACGACACCCTGCGCCTCGGCCACGTGGGCGAGCTGTAGCAGCCCGGTGACGTCACCGATCGCGTAGACGTGCGGGACGTTGGTGCGCATGTAGTCGTCGATGCCGATGGCCTTGCGCTCGGTGACCTGCACGCCCGCCTTGTCCAGGCCGTAACCCTCGATGTTGGGCGCGAACCCGATCGCCTGCAGCACCTTGTCGGTCTTGAGCTCCTCGGTCTTGCCGTCCTTGCTCACGGTGACGCGAACGGAACCATCGGCCTCATCATCCAAAATCGCCTCGACCTTGGTCCCGGTGAGGACCTTGACGCCGAGCTTCTTGAACTGCTTCTCGATCTCCTTGGACACCTCGGCGTCCTCGTTGGGCAACGCCCGCGGCAGGAACTCGACGATGGTGACGTCGACGCCGTAGTTCTTCAGCACGTAGCCGAACTCCATGCCGATCGCGCCCGCGCCGGCGATGACGATCGAGGACGGCAGCTCCCGCGTCATGATCAGCTTCTCGTAGGTGACCACGTTGTCCGACAGCGACGTGCCGGGCACCAACCTGGTGCTGCTACCGGTCGCGATGATGACGTTGTCGAACGTCACCGTCTCGCTGCCGCCCTCGTTGAGCTTGACCTCGAGGGTGTGGTCGTCGGTGAACGAGCCGTATCCGTGGATCTCGGTGATCTTGTTCTTCTTCATCAGGAAGTGCACGCCCGCGACCCGGCCATCGGCGACCTTGCGGCTGCGGTCGAAGGCGATGCCGTAGTCGAACGTCGCCTCGCCGCTGATGCCGAACTGCTTGGCTTCCTTGGTGAAGATGTGGGCCAGTTCGGCGTTGCGCAGCAGCGCCTTGGACGGGATGCAACCGACGTTGAGACAGACACCGCCCCAGTACTTCGGTTCGACGATGGCGGTGTTCAGCCCCAGTTGGGCCGCACGAATGGCCGCGACGTATCCACCGGGGCCTGCTCCGAGAACGACGACGTCATAGTGAGTCACGCCCCCACCCTAGTGGTCGCTGTACTGGCGTTAGCGGTCGATCCATTGAAAGACGTAGGCACCGTACAGGGCGGCCGCAGCCGCGGTGGAGGCGAGCGGAGCCGACATCAGCGCGATCGCGAGTGCGGACACCCACGGCTTCCTCTGGACCATCGCGGCGAGCAGGCCCGCGACCGTGCAGACCACCAGATCGATGAGCACCACGAACACCGGTCCGGTCTTGTCCGGCGACCGGAACCACCACTCGTAGAGCGCCAGGCCGACGACCGCGGCGACGGTCCAGACGACGGCCACCATCAGGACGAAGATCCAGCGCTTCAGGTAGTGGTACGTGCTGGGAAACACCTCGGGTGCCACCGAAACGGGCAGCGGCTCCGACGGTGCCGTCTCGGCAGGCTCGGGCTCGGGCATGAGGTGGTCGAACGAGCCGGTGTCGAACGTCGGCAGGTAGGGCGCGGTGGGATCGCCCGTATCGAGCTCAGGCACCGGTCACCGCCTGGATTCCGACCAGCACACCGAACCAGCCGGGGGCCAGCGACAGCACGAACGCACCGAGCGTGGTGACCCACCGCCGACCCGAGAACAGGATGAGGAGCATGCCGACGGCGCTCGGCACTCCGACGACCAGGGCGATGACGGCGTCCGGCCGGATGGTCGCCGTCACCAGCAGAGTGGACGCGATACCAGCGACGAGGCCAAGCGCGACTCCGATCAGCATCGCGCTGGTCAACACCCATGCCCGCGGTAGCGGTATCACGCTTCCAAGGTACTGCGGCGAGCTCCCGCTAGGCCCGTACCTGCGCGGCGCGCCGTGCAGGTATCGGGCAGGCATCCTCGGCCTCGGCGACGACGTGCGTGCCCGTCTCGACCGGCCGTGCGCCGTCGGCGTACTGAGCACCGGTGACCGGCGGCTGGGAGGTCAGCTGGGCGTTCTCGGCCTCGGTGAACGCCCGGCCGCGGGACAGGAACCGCATGCCCTCCGGCGCTTCGAGGCTGAACCCGCCGCCGCGGCCGGGCACCACGTCGATCACCAGCTGGGTGTGCTTCCACGTGTCGAATTGCGGCCCCGAGATCCACACCGGCACCCCGAAGTCTTCTCTGCTCCTCGCGTCGTCCGCGGCGTCCCCGACGTCGAGGATCGACAGCAGGACGTCGCGATCACCGACGATGAAGTCGCCTTCGAGGTAGCACATCGGCGACGACCCGTCGCAGCAGCCACCGGACTGGTGGAACATGAGTCCCCCGTGGCGGGCCTGCAGCTTTCGCAACAAGTCGGCGGCCGCCTCGGTGATCAGCGCTCGGTTCGGCGTACTCATCGCGGACTCCCCTCGAGGGTGTAACACGGCTCACACTACGCTCGGCGGCCACAATGGTTCCCGTGGAACAGTCAGCATCCGACCCGCATCTATGGCTCGAGGACATCACCGGCGACGACGCGCTGGAGTGGGTACGACGGCACAACGAGCCGACCCTGTCCGAACTCGGCGGCGAGCGCTTCGAGGAGATGCGCGCCGCAGCCCTCGAGATCCTCGACACGGACGCGCGCATCCCCTACGTGCGGCGCCGAGGCGAGTACCTCTACAACTACTGGCGCGACGCAGCCAACCCGCGTGGGCTGTGGCGGCGCACGACGCTCGACGGGTATCGCGCCGACGAACCGGCATGGGACGTGGTGCTCGACCTGGACGAGCTGAGTGACGTCGAGGGCGAGAATTGGGTGTGGGCGGGCGCCAACGTCATCGAACCCGACTTGACGCTGGCGCTGATCGGCTTGTCGCGGGGCGGATCCGACGCCACCGTGATACGCGAATTCGACATGCGGACACGCCAATTCGTCACCGAGGGCTTCCAGTTGCCGGAAGCCAAGACCGACGTCACCTGGCAGGACTCCGACACCGTCATCGTGGGAACCGACTTCGGACCGGATTCGCTGACCGAGTCCGGCTACCCGCGGATCGTCAAGCGGTGGAAGCGCGGTCAGCCGTTGGAGGCGGCCGAGACGTTGTTCTCCGGGGAGGTGTCCGACGTCAGCGTCGGCGCGTCGTTCGACCCCACCCCGGGCTTCGAGCGCCTGTTCGTCTCACGGTCGTTGGACTTCTTCAACAGCGAGATCTACGAGATCCGGCGCGACGAGCTGATCCGGATCGACGTGCCGACCGACGCGGGCATGTCGGCGCACCGGGAGTGGCTGTTGATCCGGCCGCGCACCGATTGGACGCTGGGGTCGACGACGTATCCCGCGGGCTCGCTGCTGGCCGCCAACTACGAGGAATTCCTTTCCGGCACAGTCAACTTGAGTGTGATTTTCGAGCCAGACGAGCACACCAGCCTGGAGACCTACGCGTGGACGCGCGACCGACTGGTCACCGTCACCCTTGTCGACGTCGCCAGCCGCGTCGAGATCGCGATCCCCGGCACGTGGCGGCGCGAGCCGATCGCCGGCATCCCGCCCAACACCAACACCGTCGTCGTCGCCACCGACGCGTACGGCGACGAGATCTTCCTGGACTCCAGCGGCTTCGACACCCCGTCACGGCTGCTCTGGGGCCATGCCGGCGGCGAGATGACGGAGATCAAGAGCGCACCGTCGTTCTTCGACGCCTCCGACATCGAGGTCAACCAGTACTTCGTGGCGTCGGCCGACGGAACCATGATCCCGTATTTCGTCGTGGGACATCGCAATTCGTCCGGCCCGGGCAAGACCCTGCTCGGCGGCTACGGCGGCTTCGAGAGCTCCAACGTGCCCGGTTACGGCGGCGTGCTCGGCAGGCTGTGGCTGTCAAGGGGCGGCACCTACGTGCTGGCCAACATTCGCGGCGGCGGCGAGTACGGGCCACGCTGGCACACCCAGGCCATGCGGGAGGGCCGTCACCTGGTCGACGAGGACTTCTCGGCCGTCGCAAGGGATCTCGTCGATCGTGGCATCACGACGGTGGCCCAGCTCGGTGCGCAGGGCGGCAGCAACGGCGGCCTGCTGATGGGCATCATGCTGACCAAGTACCCCGAGCTGTTCGGAGCGCTGGTGTGCAGCGTGCCGCTGCTCGACATGAAGCGCTATCACCTGCTGCTCGCCGGCGCGTCCTGGGTGGCCGAGTACGGCGACCCGGACAACCCCGACGACTGGGAGTTCATCTCCAAGTACTCGCCCTACCAACATGTTTCGTCGCAGCGCCACTACCCTCCCGTGCTGATCACCACCTCGACGCGGGACGACCGGGTGCATCCCGGTCACGCCCGCAAGATGACGGCAGCGCTGGAGGTGGCCGCGCAGCCGGTTCGGTACTACGAGAACGTCGAGGGCGGACACGCGGGCGCGGCCGACAATGCCCAGACCGCCTTCCGGTCGGCGCTGATCTACGAGTTCCTGCTCCGCACACTGGGCGACTAGCTGTGTGTAACCCCTGGCCCTATTGCCAGGTGTGACTCCTGCTCGTGTCTTCGTGTTCCGAAGGTGGTTGACTCAAGCGTCGTGTGAATGCGGCTGGTGGGGCAAGCAACGAATGCTGCGCGCCAGAGCGGTGTACGACGCCCACCTGCACTGCGCCGAGGTCGCGTGCGAGCCCGCCGAGCTGCTCGTCATCGACTTCCGGTCGGCGATTCGGGCCGAATAGAGTGGTTGCGTGAGCAACCTGTCCCTGAGCCTGTTCTTCGGCGGGGTGGCGATACTGTTGATCGGCCTCTTGCTTCCGGGGTGGGACACGGCTCAAACCCCCAAGCGGGCGATGAAGCGTCGCATCTACTGGATAGCCACGGTCGTCGCCATCCCGGTGCTGTTCGTCGCGGGCATACCGGATTTTCAGAGTTCCATCGCGTTCGTCGCCATGGCATGCATCCTCATGGGCGGTTGGGCGTACTTCCGCACTCCGAACATCAAGATCGGCGATCAGATCTTTGCCGCCTATCCCCCGAATCGTGAGCCGGACCCCGCGCCGCCGGGCGACGACCGCCGTTGATCCCGGTCATCCGGCTTCGGTCATGCTCCGCACCGTCTGCTGGAACGCGGCGGTCGTGAAGCAGTTCGGCTCGGCGAATTCCTCCTTGACGTCCTCCCCACGGCTGATGCCGGGGGATTCCAACCCCTGGTCACGCCGCGGGTGCGGAGTGGCGGTGTTGGAGCAGTAGTTCCTCACGGTTTCCTGCTGGTTCCTGCTTCGATGACCGCGTCCGGCCCGCGGGTCGGGGTTGGTCTTGACAGGCGGTGACCGCAAGCCCTGCGGCCAGAATATTCTTGGCGGCGTTGACGTCCGCGTGCTCGTAATGTGCGCATGAGGTGCACCGGAATACCGCTTGGCTCTCGCGGGATTTCGGGTCCACATGCCCACACGTCGAGCATGCCGTAAGGGCGCCCGCAGGTTCCGAGTTCGAGTTTGCGCTCGTGAAAATGCTGGTGAAACTCGGTCCACTCCTGTTCGGTTGGTTCGCGGTACTCGGCTTCTGGGCGGACAGTCCGACGGTTGTCGAGGAAGGATCGGTAGGCGCGAATCATGTCGTCTTGGAATACCGCCAGGTAGTGCTGGGTAGTGCCGAGATTGGCATGCCCGAGGATCTTGGCGGCGATATGAACCGGGAGGCCGCCGGTAACGGCTTCGGTGGTGAACATCCGCCGGAAATCGTGCGGAGTGTAGTGCAAAGGGGAGCCAGCGTTGTCGGTGATACCCGCACGGCGCACCGCAGCCTGCAAGAGCGCATAGACGCCGTCGATGCTGATAACCGTTGTGCGCCAGGCTCGTCGACTCTTGCGTTGAAACAGATGCGGCAGCGCCGGACCATCAACCCGCTCATATGGGTCGTATCGACTGATCGCTGGGATGACGCCGCCGTTCTGCCTGCGAACACGGCTGACTATTGCGGCCAACACGTCGGCCAGTTCCGGACTGACCAGCAGCAGTCGTTCCTCGGCGTTCTTTGACGGCACGATCTGCAGGAGCGGAACGACCTCACCGGTGTCGGGTAGCTGGTACTGGACCAGTGCCAGCTGGGTGATCTCAAGGAGCTCCTCGAGCCGGATTCCGGTATGGCGTAGCGTCTCGATGATCGCCCACGACCAGAACGCATCGTCCTCCTCCTTGGCGATGTCGCGGATTTCGCCGGTATCGATGCGCTTCAGAGGGACCGTATAGCCGGCCATATGGCGCGCGGCCTTCTTGGACTTGTATTGCGGCAGCAGTTGGTAGCGATCGTCCCCCTGCACGAAGGAGTCGTTAGGTTCGGATTGTGTTGCAAAGTCGAGGAGTTCGGCGGTTTCCCGTCGATACGAATCAGCCGCATCGACGATCGCATCCAGGTGCGGCAGGCGCTCACGGATCCGCTGGTGCGATGCCGCGACGGCGTTGTTCTTGAGCTTGACCATGCCATCGGTCTCGCCACGCCGAACCGGGCACGGCACCGCCCAGGGCGCCCAGGACGCGTCCTCAAGGGCCCATTCCTGGATGTCGAGGTAGAACGCGCGCACCCGAACCAGTATCGGCAGATAGTCTCGCCGTGGATGAGTGCTGCCGTCTCGCGCAGTGATGACCTGCAGGCGGCGTTTCCATGCGTCGGCGACTTCCGGGGCCAGGTGCAGTGAATCGACGCCAAGATGGTGTTTCTCGATGTCGACCCAGAACAGTTTCACCAGGCTGGTGACGAGCCCTCGGAACGTCGAATAGTCCATGCCCGCTCGGCGCTCATCGAGGTAGCGGACGAGCACGTCGCGGATGGCACGGCAATGCACGTTGTAGGAGTCCACGAGTTCGGCGGTGGTCCTCTGCCCTTGGCGGCCAACGACTGCGGTCAGCGGTTGCGTGGCAGAGAGCACCCCAATAGCCGCAAGTAGATCCCACGCTTGGGCGGTGCCGTGCGGAACACGTTGACCCCGACAAAGATAGTATTTTCGCAGCTCGAAGAAGTGGTCCTCTGTGATGCCGCCGAGGTTCGCACCCGTGTGAAGGATCAGCCGAACCAGCGTCTTCTTTCCATCATTGAGCTGCTTGTGCGACATCCCTAACTGTTTGCCTACCTGGTCCAGTCGTTCAAACGGCTCGAGATCGAAGGTTCGTAGAGCACAGTCATAAAACCCCATAGGCCGATAGCTGTGGAAGAACCCGTAGCTGGGCCGAAACGCCCGCGCAAACATGATGAACCGCAGTCCACCAAGGAGCCCGTCGCGACTGGATGCTCGCGTTCGCGAGTCTTGCCCTATCAGGTCGTCGATCCACGCCGTGTCGTTCCCGTTCGCTGCATCCCAGCGCTGCTGCCATCCGTCGCCCTCAAACTGCCGCAGCCACTCCAGAACTCGCTTCGCGCCCCGCAGGTACTTGGCAGCCTTGCGCCTATCCGCGGGACCGGGCCAGTTCGGCATGCCCGGCAACAATTTCAGAAGTTCCGCGGCGCTTAGGCGCTCGGCCGGTGACGGTGGATGCTGACAAGGAGAATCCTCTCGCAGGGGCAACGCACACTCATCAACACGACCTTCGGCTTCGGTAGCCGCTCTCACTGCGGTTCCTTGCCGAACAGGATCGCCAGCGCATCTCCGTCGTAGCCGGCAGCTACGATCGGCGGATCTTGCTTGCGATGCTCACGCTCGGCCAAATACGTTGCTACGCGGCGTATTATCTCCGCGTGTTCTTCAACCATGTAGACATCAGCAGTGGTCGACAAATGGGCGTGGCCCAAGATCGTCTGAACGTCCCGCATCGTCAAGGACGGATCTCGGCTCATGCGTAACGCGGCAGTATGTCGTAGATCGTGCATCGTCCAATTCGTGCCCAACACCGTGTTAACCCTGCGAAACACCGCCCGCAGCGCCTCATAGTTCATTGGTTGTCGGCGGAGGCCGTCGCCGTGATCGCGTCGACGCAGCGTCCACCAGAGCGATTCGTTGGTTCCTGGCTGTTGCCCTAGGTCGGCCAGATACAGCCGCAACCAGACCATCGCTTCGGGGCTGATAGGCAACCACTGCGGTGCCTGAGTGCCCTTGCGGAGCACGCGGACGAGCTGCTCGCCCCAGTCAACGTCTACAGCCCGTATTCCCAGCACCTCCGACGCCCTCGCCGCGCTGCTGATCGTCACCGCCAACAGTGCACGGTCCCGATTGGAACGCAGCGCCGCGAACAGATCCGTCCACCGCTCATCTGGCAGTGCCCGTGGCTTCTGTCGCGGAAGCTTGGGGTTATACGCGATTCGGCCCTCTCGCCGAAAGCCGATTAACGGGTTGTGGTGCGCGTTCGACCGACTGGTCGAACGATCGAGGGGAACGGGATTCACGAGCGGACCCGCGCCGCGTTCGATCCAGAATTCGTAGAATTCGCGTAAGACCGCGTTCGAGTGCCGCACTGTCCGGGCTTGGTACCGATCGTCGAGGTAACGCTTCCGTGTGATCGGGTTGATTGTGCCCGCAGTGGCGGCCGACGCCGTTCGCGACACCTCCCGCCGCTTCGTCGCAGACCCGAGCCACAACACGAAGTCCTTCACCTCAGTCGAAGTCGCCTTGTCCCAGGCGATCCCGATCACGCGCAGCCACCTCCACCACCGCAAGAGGTCGTAGGCGTAGCTGCGTGTGCTCGCCGGTGAACGACCCCTAGCGACAAAATCACTGAGATACTGCCGGATCGGCTCCACGGGTAACCCAGCGTCATCGAGCACCAGCCAAGGAATCGGCTCATCGACCGCGGCCACCCGCCCCCACCGAGGCAACACAAGCTGCGTCAGGTCCCTATCCGGGTCGTCATGCGACAGCGCCATACCATCGACTAGTACCGACGGCCACCGACAAATCAGACGGACCAGGCGGTGTGTCGTCAGTTAGTCCGGTCAATAGGCAGCGTTGCGAGGTGAACGCCGCCGGCACTTTCACCACCGTCGTGCCCGTGTAGCGGGCCGCCGAGGTCAATGCCAGCGCGAACTGGTGCCATCCCTTGGCCAGGATGGCGCGGTTGAGCCCGGCCTTCGCGCGTACGTTGCGCCCGGGGTGCTCACGTGTTCCTTTCGCCGAACGGGTCATGTTCTTGGTCTTGAGGTCTTCGACCACCACCAGCGCGTGACCTGCGGCGAGCTGATGGGCTGCCTTGGCGTTGAAGTCCTGGCGCCGCTGGCGCTCCCGCCTGCGGATCCGCGCAAGCGCCGCACGCGTCTTGTCCCTGTTGCAGCCCCGGCGCGCAGCGCGAGAAAGCCTGCGCTGCACCACCACGGCGCGCCGCCGCTCACCGGCAGTCAGGAACAACCGGTCGATCAGGTCACCGTCGCTAGTGGCAATCGCCGCGGCCACACCCCGGTCGACCCCGACCGCTGCGCCCACGACCGCATGGGCGGCGGGAGTTTTGACGCCGTCCTCAACGAGGAACGCCACAAACCAATGCCGACCCTCGCGCGTCACGGTCGCCGAGCGGATCACCACCTCCTCGAGCGGACTCGACATACGGAAACGCACCCACCCCAGCTTGGGCAACTTCACCCGCCCATGGCGACGGTTGAGCTTCTCGACGGTCATCTTGTTGCCCTCGGGAAACCGAAACGACGGCGCCCACCGACGCCCCGACCGCCAATGCACTCCAAACGTGCCGTGGTCACGGCACGCTCGATCCAGGTCCATCAACGTCTGCTGCAGACAATGCCCCGGCACCTCTGTCAGCCACTCATGCTCGGCCTTCGCCTCGGCGAGCTCACCGGCCTGGGGCCGATAGTTCATCCACTGCCCGCGGCGTCGGTATTCGCGGCGTTGCTCCAACCCGGTGTTCCACACCGACCGGCACGCCGCACCGATCTGCTCGGCGAACACTGCCTGCTCGTCGGTGAACTCGACCCGAAACCGCCGCCCCGTCAACATGACTCAGCGATCCTTCTGCGTCTCGACATACCGCTTGATCACCGACAACCGAGCACCACCGACGGTGGCGACGAAATAGGAGTTGGTCCACAACGAAGGCAGCTTGGACTTCAACCACGGGAACTCCTCGCGCAGCACCCGCGACGAACGGCCCTTGATGGCCTTGACCAGTTTGTGCACACCGAACTGCGGGTCCACCTCGACCAGCAGGTGCACATGATCAGGCATGGTCTCCATCTCGATCAACCACGCCCCCTTTTCAGCGATCACCTCGGCGATGATCTCCTTGAGCCGAACCTCCATCCGGCCGCCGATCACCTTGCGTCGATACTTCGGGCACCACACCACGTGATACGCGCACTGGAACGCGATATTCGTGTTCGTCCGCAACGTAACACCCACAGCCGACAACCTTAGATAGCTTGATGCTATCTAAGGACTCGACGCACCGAAGACCACACCACTCAGATGCCATTTCAGGCTCGAACCTGACGCGCTCACCCCCAGGGCTAAAGCCCGGGGTCCGCCGCGCTACGCAACACCGATCCGGTTCCGCGCACAGTCCGCGCGCGAGCCTCAATTGTCGCGGCCGCGCGAGGCAGACTGAGGCACATGACGCGAGACTTCGAGACCCTGCTGTACAAGACCGAGCCACCCGTCGCCACCATCACCCTCAACCGGCCCGACCACCTCAACACCATCGTTCCGCCGATGCCCGACGAAATCGAGGCCGCCATCGGGCTGGCCGAACGCGACCCCGAGGTCAAGGTCATCGTGCTGCGAGGCGCGGGCCGGGCGTTCTCCGGCGGCTACGACTTCGGCGGCGGCTTCCAGCACTGGGGTGAAGCCATGAACACCGAAGGCCAGTGGGATCCCGGCAAGGACTTCGCCATGGTGTCCGCCCGCGAGACCGGGCCCACGCAGAAGTTCATGGCGATCTGGCGGGCGTCCAAGCCGGTGATCGCCCAGGTGCACGGCTGGTGCGTGGGCGGCGCGAGCGACTACGCACTGTGCGCCGACATCGTCATCGCCAGCGACGACGCCGTCATCGGCACGCCGTACAGCCGGATGTGGGGCGCCTACCTCACGGGCATGTGGCTCTACCGCCTGAGCCTGGCCAAGGTGAAGTGGCATTCGCTGACCGGGGAACCGCTGACCGGCGTCGAGGCCGCCGCGGTCGAGTTGATCAACGAATCGGTGCCGTTCGAACGGCTCGAGGCCCGCGTCGCGGAGATCGCTGCGAGGCTGAGCCGAATCCCGTTGTCGCAGTTGCAAGCTCAGAAGCTGATCGTCAACCAGGCCTACGAGAACATGGGGTTGTCCTCCACTCAGACCCTCGGGGGCATCCTCGACGGACTGATGCGCAACACCCCCGACGCGTTGGAGTTCATCGGCGTCGCCGGCAACGACGGGGTGCGCGCGGCGGTCGAGCGTCGCGACGGGCCGTGGGGCGACTACAGCCAGGCGCCGCCGGAGCGTCGCCCGGATCCGTCGCACGTCATCGAACCGTAGGCGCGCCCCTGGCGGTGATGAGGGTGAGGGCGGCGGGAGTGACGACACCCGGCGCGGCGGCGACCGTCGCGGGGATGGCGTTCACCGCGGGCATGGAGGTGGTGCGGCCAATGTCGAAGTCGGCCAGGTCTTCTGGGGTGAAGCGCAGCTTCAGGTGCACGTTCGGGTCACCCGTAACGTCGATCTTGTAGGCGTGCAGGATCGGCCAGTCGGGGGTGTCGTGGTGGCCGAAGATGGAGCCGAGCTTCCACACGGTGCGTAGCTCGACGAATTCGCGGCCGTCGATGAGCCCGATCCAGCGGGCGTCGAGCCCGGACATCGAGCCCTTCGGGATGTGCATGTAACCCAGGTCGCGATCGGCGTCGGCGGTGGCCAGTTCGACGTGCAGGACATGGTCGTCGAGCTCGACGTGCAGCGAGCGGGCGATGGCGTCGAGCATCTCGAAGTAGTCCGGCTCGGCCGCGAGCAGATCGTCGTGCACCTCGGTCGGGCTGATGAACTTGCCGAATCCGTAGGCCTCCCACGTACTGGCGGAGCCGTACATCGCGCAGTCGAGCGATTCGTGAATCAGCATGTGCCGCACCGTCTTGCACATGCCGGTGGCGGCCAGGGCGACGGTGGGGACGAGCATCGGGTTCATGCCGGTGCCGCATAGGGTCGCGCCGCCGGCCTCGGCCGCCGCGGCGAGCCGCTTGCCCGCGTCGTCTGGATAGTGCTCGCCGTTCACCAGCCGCGCGGTGGTGACGACGTTGATGCCGCTGGCGAGGATCCGTTCGAGCACCGAGATGTCGGGCCAGTGCGGCATGTAGACGACGCAGTCCGGCCGCAACCTCAGGAGCGCGCCGACGTCGTCGGTGGCGATGACGCCGACCGGCTCACGGCCCGAAATGACGCCCGCGTCCCGGCCCACCTTGTCGGCGCCGTGGGCGTACACGCCGACGAGCTCGAGACGTGGGTCGTCGAGGATGGCTCGCAGCGCGGAACTTCCGACGATGCCGGTGGTCCACTGCACCACGCGCAACGGCGTCTTGGTCGAGGGAGGGGTCATGCCGCTACGCCGGTCCCCGTCGGTACGAGACTTGCTGCAGCCCAGTCAAGATGACGCGCACGCCGTAGTCGAAGGTGGTCTCGGATCGCTTCGCTTCGCGGCGGGCGTCCATCCCCTGCAGGGTGTGGTGCAGACCGACGGCGCCGAGCAGATGGGTGTACAGCACGACGTGCGCAACTTCCAGTTCGCCGCGGTCGAGGCCCGATTGACCGAGGATCTCCAACGTCAGGCGATTCATCGTGTTCGCCGCTGGCGTGTGTGGGCGCTGCTGAAGCAGCACGGCCATCCCCGGAATCGCGATCAAGGCGTGCCACGCGTTGTTGTACAGGGCTTCGGCGCGCTCGACCCAGGTGCCCGACTGGGGAATCGCGATCGTCGAGATGACCGAGTCGATGAGCAGGTCGAGCAGTTCGCCCTTGTCCTTGACGTGGTAGTACACCGACGACGGCGCCGTCCCCGCCTCGGCCGCCAGCATGCGCATGGTGACGCCGTCGACCCCCACTCGGCCGGCGAGGGTGATCAGGCTCGCGGTCAGCCGGCCCTTGTCCAGCACGCCGTAAGGCAGTACGGACGCCCCGGCTTGTGGCCTTCCCAACGCAACACCTTTCGAACTATGATCGAATTCGAACAGTGATCGAATTGGACCACACCGGTACGGCGGTGTCCAGGGTTGAGAGGTGACGGGCATGGACCTAGCCACCGTCGATCAGTTGCTGTCGACCACCAGGGCGGTACGCAAGCGCCTCGACCTCGACGCGCCCAGTGGAACGCGAGGTGATCCTGGAATGCCTGCAGCTGGCCATGCAGGCGCCCACCGCGAGCAATGAGCAGAACTGGCGGTGGCTGGTAGTCACCGATGCCGACAAGCGCGCCGCGATCGCAGACATCTATCGCAGTTGCGCCGGTGACTACATGGTGCGCGCCGCGGAACAGGCGTCCGACCCACAGACCCGTCGCGTCTACGAGAGCGCCGACGCGCTGACCGGGATCCTGGCCGACGTGCCGGTGCACGTCATTCCGTGCATCGAGCGTCGAATCGACGGCACCCCGTTGCCGGTCGCCGCGGCGGCGTGGGCGTCGATCATCCCGGCCGCGTGGAGCTTTCAGCTCGCGCTGCGATCGCGCGGCCTCGGGTCGGTGTACACCACGTTGCACCTGGTCAAGGAGCGCGAGGTCGCCGATCTGCTCGGCATCCCCGACACCGTGACGCAGGCCGCGTTGCTGCCGGTGGCCTACACGATCGGCACTGACTTCAAACCCGCGAAACGCCCGCCCGCCGAGACCGTCACGTCATGGAACACGTGGGGGGAACGGTAGTGCAGTCCTACACGGTGACATTCAGCGTCGACGCGCCGCCTCGCCGAGTGTGGAAGGTGCTTCATCCGCCACCGCCGAAGGACGCGCCCCGACCCAGGATCATCGAGTACCCGGCCGGCCGCATCGAGATTCTCAACGAGGGCGACGAAGCCGGCGAGGGCCTGGTCCGCACGTGTGTCTTCGACGTGCCGCGATACCTACTGTCCGGTGGCAAGGCGAGGTCGTGGGAGACGGTCACCGAGGCGAAACTGCACAAACTGTCGCGCTACGTGTCGATCAGCAAGCCGCTGTGGTCCCGCGCCGAGGGGTACCACGAACTCGACGAACAGCCCGACGGCACAACGCTGCTCACGTTCCACGAGACCTACCACGCCTACAACCCCGTGTTGCGCGCGCTGTTCGAACGTCGCGTGCACGCGATGATCTCCCGCGACAACCTGTCCACCTACGAGCATGCGCTCGGCTTCGCCGGGCCAACCAGGAGGCTTTCGTGAGCTACGACGTGATCATTCGCGGCGGGACGGTCGTGGACGGCACCGGCGCCCCGGCGCGCACCGCCGACGTCGCGGTGCGCGACGGGCTGATCGTCGACGTCGGCCGGGTCGACGGCACGCGCGAGCGGACCATCGACGCCGACGGGCTAACCGTGACACCGGGATTCGTCGACATCCACACCCACTTCGACGGTCAGGCCACCTGGGATCCGCACCTGACGCCGTCGTGCTGGCACGGCGTGACCACGGCGATCCTCGGCAACTGCGGCATCGGCTTCGCGCCCGTGCACGCCGACCGGCACGACTGGCTGATCGACCTGATGGAGGGTGTCGAGGACATTCCCGGCAGCGCGTTGGCCGAGGGCATCACCTGGGAGTGGGAGACGTTCGGCGAGTACCTCGACGCGCTCGAGCGGATGCCGCGCGCGGTGGACGTCGGCACTCAGATTCCGCACGCGGCGCTGCGCGGATACGTGATGGGCGACCGGGCGCTGGAAGCTCGCCCACCGCCGACGACATCGAGACGATGCAGCGCGCCGTCGTCGACGGGCTGCGCGCAGGCGCGTTGGGCATGTCGTTCGGCCGTACCGCCGGGCACCGCAGTGCCGCAGGCGAATACGTGCCGGGCACCTTCTCCGAGGAGGACGAACTCAGCGCGCTGATGGCGGCGATGGCAGAGGCCGGCCGCGGTGTATTGCAGGTGGTACCCGCCGGGGTCGGCGGGGAGATGGGTGGCGATCACCGCCATTCGATCGACGCCGAGGTCGAGTGGATCACCCGGCTGGGCGTGCAGCACCGCGTACCGCTGACGTTCCTCGCCATGGTCAACGAGCAAGACCCCCACGACTGGCAGCGGTGGTTCGCCGCTGTGCACCACGCCAATTCGTCGGGTGCGACGATACGGCCGCAGGTGGCCAGCCGCGCGTTCGGCATGCTGATGGGTCACCAGTCGCGAATGAACCCGTTCCGGCACCGACCCAGTTACCGCGCGCTGATGGACCTGCCCTTCGACGAGCGCATCGCGCGGCTTCGCGACCCGGAGATGAAGGCACGCATCCTGGCCGAGCCCCCCGACCCGTGCGATCCGCCGTCAGCCGATCAGCTCAACCGACACACGTTCAAGCGGCTCTATCCGCTCGGGGAGCGGCTCGACTACGAGCCGTCGGCGCAGGACAGCGTCGCAGCCATGGCGGAGCGCGAGGACCGCGATCCGTGGGAGGTCACCTACGACGTCCTGCTCGGTGCTGGTGGGCGCGAATTCCTGCTGCTGCCACTGCTCAATTACGCGGGCAACAACTACGACCACCTTCACGACATGATGTCCGATCCGGTGAGCATCCAGGGCCTCGGCGACGGCGGCGCCCACTGCGGCATCATTTGCGACGCCAGCATGACCACCTACCTGATCTCCCACTGGGTGCGCGATCGAACCCGCGGGCCGAAGCTCCCACTGGAGATGGCGGTGCACCGATTGACCGGTGACCCGGCGGCGTTCTATGGCCTCGGCGACCGCGGAGTCCTGGCACCTGGCCGTCGGGCCGACGTCAACCTCATCGACCTCGAGCGGTTGGGCCTGCACTATCCCGAGCGGGTCGAGGACCTGCCCGCAGGCGCCGGCCGGCTGATCCAGCGCTCCGACGGCTACGTCGAAACGTTGGTGCGCGGTGAAACCATCGTCGCCGACGGCGAACTCACCGACGCGAGGCCAGGTGGTCTAGTCCGCGGATGTCGAGGAGCGCGCTGAGGTCCCCCAACGAACGCAGCGTGTCGTTGAGATGCGTGCACGTGGAGGTGCCCACGAACTCGGTGCGGATGCGGTTGCGCAGCTCGCCGACCGCCATTCCGTTGACCCGTTCCGCGCTGCCGAGGGCCCCCGGACACTCCTGCCATGGCAATACCCTCGCGGCAGCGTGGACTTCGGCGAGGGTGCGAGTGGCGAGGTCGACGAGACCGACGACCGCGTACTCGTGGACGATGGTTTCAGCACCGGACTCGTCGACGTGCGAGTCGCGAAAGTGTGCATCGAATGTCGCAGATGCGGTGTCGTGCGGGTTCAGGTCCAGCCGCCGCATCCGCCGCATGCCGTGTGCGCGAAGCGGTTCCACGGCATGCATCGCATCGTCGGCGGCACCGGCCAGCGGCGGTGCGAGCGGCCCACGAGCGCAAGGCATCAGCAGATTTCGTCGGGTGAAGTCGACGATAGAGGCCTCTGGCGCAAAACCGGAACATATCCCGGCGAGGTGGTCGACGACGACGTCTGCCATCGGTTCCTCGGTGCCGTTGGTGATCGCGGCGTGCAGCGTCCCGTAGCCGGACACCAGTGAAGCGCCCACCCAGTCGTCGAGCAGGAGGTGCAACAACGTCGATCGCTCGACGTCGGCACCGAGCAGCGCGGTGATCGTGGCGCGGAATCCGCCTCCAACGCGGGTCCCGCACAACTGCCGCAGCCGGTCGTCATCGCCAACGATGTCGTCGATCAGCCCGCCGCCAAGGTCAGCGCGCACGACGACGTCGTCGACGACTTCGACGCTGCCGTCCGCATCAGTCGATGCGTCGCGGGCCCGCAGGTCCGCGCGGAACCGTCCAGGACCGACCGGGTGCGTGTCGATCGTGCTGGTCCGCCGCACGGTGCCCGGCCGCAGCGCCGGCCAGCTCGTGAGTGGCCGCTGCGGTCCTACGGTGTCCGAGACGAAGGGCATGACTTCGCCGAGCTTTACACTCTCGCCCGAGATTGGCAAGCTCCGCCGACGCCCTGTGTTTCAACGGACACAAGCTTTCAGTGGCAACGATTCCGGCGCATCGGTGAAGCTGATCGACGCAGCGTGTGAGCGAACGATTGTGCCGTCGTCACACCCGCGGCCTGGTGTGACCGCTGTTAGGGTAATGGGGCATTGGTGCGGCTGCTCAGCACAGAGGGCCGCAACGAATACCACGGTGAGCACTTCGGCGATCACGCTGACCGCCGCCAGCGGTGATGGGTTCCATCCCAGTTCGGCGAATCCGAAGAGCCCGACGGTGCGCGACAGCGCGAACGCGACCAGTGCGCCGGCGGAAAGCACGCCCGCGACCCATCGCAGCCAATCCGGTCCGCCGGCGAGGATCAGCAGGGCCAGGACACAAAAGACGATGGCCTGCCCCAAGAACGCCGGGCCGATCGTGGGGATGTCGCGGTAGCCGTGACATACAGGTAGGCGTGAATGACGCCGCTGACCACGAGCGAGGCGCTGATGGCCAGCCGGATCGCCACCGCGATAACCGTTGATCTCATTGCAGTGTCGGCTCTTTCAGGGCGAGGGCGTGTTGGCCCTTGGTGTAGAGATGTCCTTCCGCTCGCGCGGCAATGGCATGGTCCGCTTACGTTATCCACGACGCGGGGCGGACAACAGTTCACTGCCTGGCCATACGCTGCGTCGTGGGCCGGAGGGCCATGGCAAGGCGGCCAGGGAGGGCCGCCACCTCGCCGGCTCCGTGAACCACGGCGCCAACATGCCGGCTCATGGCATTAGCGCCAGGTCGGCCAGCGCTGTGTCCGGGAAGCGTTCCCGCATATGCTGTTTGTGTTCGATGATCAGTTCGGCGGTGGCGTCGCTGATCGCGAGGCTGCGTCCGACGCGGTCGTTCTTGAAGTCGGTGTTCTCCCCCAGGTGGGGGTTGCCACGCTCATCCTGGGCACGCATCGGCGTCTATGACGCGGGCGTCGACAAGTGTGTTGCGGTCCTCGGCCAGGCCGTGCCCGCCGAGCCACCGTCGCTACCGGAGTGGGCCTTGATGTGGGACGCCGAGCTGCTGGAACGGATCCCGTCCACATCGGCGACGAATATCGAGGCGGGACTTTGCGATCGCCTGCGGGAACTACGCCGACAGTCGGGCTCGGTGCAAGGCCCGGTCGAAGGGGCGCGCTCATCGTGGTTCATGGCAACCGCCGTGGGAATGCAGTTGACGGTCAGGAACGTTGGGCGTGTCCATAAGTACAGATGTTCTACGTGCGTTGCTAGCGTCCGGTCCACTGGAGGGCGAGGTGAGCGGCTCGTGAGGGGTCAGGCGTTGGCGGAGGCGGCATGACGACCGGACCGGTGCGGGCCAGCTCCGAGTGGCTGAGGTTGCGGGAGCCGGCCGACGCGGCAGCCCGCGCGTCCGAGCTCGTCGAGAAGGTCCGGTCGTACCTGCCGACCCACGGCGGGGCGACCATCCACGACCTCGGTTGCGGCACCGGGTCGATGGCCCGCTGGCTCGCGGTGCGGCTGCCCGGACCCCAACACTGGGTCATGTACGACAGGGACGACGAGCTGCTCACCCTCGCCGCCGCAGACCCGCCCGACAGGGCCTCCGACGGCACGCCGGTCACGATGGAGACCCGTCGGCGCGACATCACCCGGATGGAGCTCGTGGAGCTGGCGGGCGCAGCTCTCATCACCGCCTCGGCGCTGCTGGACATGATGACCGCCGAGGAGCTCGAACGACTCGTCGCCACCTGTGCCGGGGCGGACTGCCCGGTGCTGATCGCCCTCAGCGTCACAGGCCGTGTCGAGATCACGCCGGCCGAGCCGTTCGACCAAAGCGTCACAGACGCGTTCAACGCCCACCAGCGACGCACCACAAGCGCCGGAAAGCTGCTCGGTCCCGACGCGGTCGGCGCCGCGGTCGACGGCTTCACCCGGCTGGGACTCGAAGTCCTGGTCCGCCCGAGCCCGTGGCGGCTCGGCCCCGGTCACGCCGCTCTCGCGGCCGCGTGGTTCACCGGCTGGCTGGCCGCGGCATGCGAGCAGCGACCCGAGCTGCGGGCCCACGCTCCGTCGTACGCAAGGCGACGCCTGGCCGAGGCAGCCGCCGGCCACCTGTCTGTCACCGTGCACCACCAGGATCTGCTGGTGCGGCCGAGATGACAGCTCAGAAGTCGACGGGCAGTCCGTGCCCTACGCCTCGGCGTCGAGCACGTCATCGCACGGGAGGTCCAGCGTGTGTCGCCTCTGCCGGCTTCGTGGCCAGGTAGCGAGCGTTGATCGCGTTGAGGCGCACCGCGGTCGGCACCCGCTCCGCGACGGTGACTCCGAGCCGGTCCAGCTGGGCTGCCTTGTCCGGGTTGTTGGTCAGCAGGGCTACCCGGTCCGAGGCCGAGGCGCGAGATGCTCGACCGGCCGTCGGCGGCGCCCGTCGAAGGTGTCGACCCGCGCGGTCGCGCCGAATGCCGTGCGCGATCCGCCAGCGGCGGCATGACCTGGGTCCGGATCGTCGCCGCCGGGCAGGTGCACCGTGCTCTCCTTCAGTCCCGGTCGAAACGGTCCGAGAGCGCGTAGCGCAGGAGTACGACGTTGCCGAACTGGTGCACCTCCGCCAGCTCCGCACGGCGGTCTGGGTTCCACGGGAAGCTTCCATCGCCGACGAACCGCTGCGCCCGGGAGTCGCCCACGAAGAAAGGCGCCACGACCAGGTGCAGCTCGTCCGCAAGGCCGGCCGTGAGGAACTGGGTGAGGACCTTCCCGCCCCCCTCGACCATCAGCCGCCTGACGCCGCGGGCGCGCAGGTCCTCGCTGATCCGGCACATTTCGATCGGGCGACCGCCGTCGACGACCGTGGCGACCGCCCCGAGCCGGCACCGAGCCTCCGCCACGGCGTCGGTGGGACAGTAGACCAGCTTCTGGGTGTCACCGGTGACGAAGAAGGCGGCGCACGGGTCCAGCTGAGCGCGACTGGTGACGGTCACCTTGATCGGGGTTGGCGGCAGGCCGCGGGCGATGCGCTCGGCGCGCCGCGACGGCGCACGCACCAGCAGCCGGGGGTTGTCGTTGCGGAGGGTTGCGGCGCCCACGAGGATCGCGTCGCTGTCCGCACGCACGGCGTCGACCCGGTCGAGGTCGGCATCGTTGGACAGCACGAGACGTTCGTCGGTCGCGGTGTCGATGTAGCCGTCGATCGACATGCCGCAGCTGAGCAGTGTGTACGGGCGTTCAGGCATGTACGACGCCCCCGACTCGCTCCGCCTGCGCCCCAGTCAGCTCGCACGCGCCGTCCCGACGGTGCCCTCGCCCGGCCACCAGCATGACGGCACCGGGCAGGGTGGCGACGAGCGCGAGCACGCCGTACACCACCGCAACGGTGACGCCCTCAGCAGCGCTCAGCCCGACCGCGCCGAACGCCCACGCGGCCGCACCCTCGCGCGGGCCCCAGCCGGCGATGTTCGCCGGTACAGCCGAGGCCAGCAGCACGACCAGTGCGAGCGGGAGCAGCCGACCCAACGGCAGCTCCGTCCCGGTCACCTGCACCGCGACCACGAACACCGCGACGTGGCCCATCACGGCGACGGTGGAGGCGAGCACGATGCCCGGCCAGGCCCGCCTCGAGAGGACCGAGCCGCGGAGGTCGCTGGTGACGGCGCGCGCGATCCGGGTCGGAAGGCGCCCTGGGTTCAGGCGCAGGAGTACGACGACCAGCGCGACGCCGGCGACGGCCGCGACCACCCAGGCGACCACGAGACGAAGAGAGCCTGCGGGCGGGGGCAGAAGGAGCAGGACGGCCACCGTCAGCAACGCCTGCACGGCCTGCCCCGACGCACGCTCCCACGCGACCGACCGCAGGCCCCGCCCCAGATCGCCGACGGCACGCCCGTGGAGCACGCCCCGGTGCACGTCGCCCAGCACCCCGCCAGGAAGCGTGGAGTTGAGGAACTGGGACCGGTAGTAGGCACCCACCGCCGTCCGCAGAGGTACATCGACGCCAAGTCCGCCCGCGACAAGGCTCCACCGCCACGCACAGCACAACGTGGTCAGCGACGTGATCGCCACCGCGGCGGCGAGCGCCCAGGCAGTCGTCAGTCGGAGCCCGTCCACGAATGGGCCGGCGCCCACCCGCCAGACCAGGACGGCGAGGATCGCGGCGCCACCCGCCAGGCGCGCCCAGGTCCAGATGCTTCGGCTGATGGCGGTTCCTCCGACCTTTTCGTTGGTTCTCCCGACAGTCATACGTGGGTCACTGGCTGCCGGTTCATCCGGTCACCCGGCGACTTCGGACAGCACGGCCGACAGCTCGCGAGAGGTCTGCGCCCAGTCCGAGAGTGATCTGTCGTCGGGATCGGGCCGCAGCGCGGAGCCGTTCGCGCTTCCCAGGGTCACCGAGCCAGCAACTCAACGCCTGCCCGAGAGTCTGTGGGTCGCCGGGCGGGACCAGCAGGCCGGGCCGGCTGCCATCGGCTGCGTGGCCGAGGGCCTCAGGTACGCCACCGACCTCCGCGGCGATGACCGGAAGCCCGCGGGCGAGCGCCTCGGTGACGACCATGCCGTAGGTCTCCGCGCGCGAGGCCAGCACCAGGGCGTCCGCCTCTCCGTATGCACGGTCGAGCTCGTCGGCCGTGAGCGGGCCGACGAAGCACATCCGATCGCCGAGGCCCCTGTCCTCGGCCAGCCGTCGCAGGCACGCGACGAATTCCGGGTCGAGGTCCAGCGC
>CAVTXO010000012.1:0-1189844 GCA_963738695.1 uncultured Actinomycetota bacterium
TGTCCAAGAGCATGTGGCTGCCCCCGATCAAGGTGCTGTGTGCCCGCATGGATCATGACGGCTCTGGCGACATGCACTTCGCACCCCGCACCCGTGCAGCAACCGGCCACCCCGCCGGGGTTGCCGGGAGCCGGAACGGCCGACGTCAGCCAGGCGCCGACCGGAAACGTGGCGCACCTGGCCGCGGTGCGACTGGCGGGCCAGGACGGCTTTGACCGGCTGGTCCTCGAGTTCGCCGACCGGGTGCCGGGTTACACCGTCGGCTACCGGCCGCTGCCCGCGCACGCCGACGCCTCCGGTGCGGAGATTGCGCTGCCCGGGGCGAGCGCTTCTGCTGCAACTCACGCTCAATCCGGCGACGGCGGAGGGGTGGGGTGGTGGGGCGCGCAGCTACTTCGGCCATCCGAAGTTCGAGCCGACACGGCGTCGATCACCGAGGCGAAGGCTGCCGGCGGCGACGTGAGCGACGCGACCTTGTTCGCGCGGTTAGGTCGCCGGGGACAGGGGCTACCCGGCTACCAGGCCCCTGTGCGCTGCTCTGGACGCCGGTAAGGCCCAGGCCGTCCTCGCCATGGCACACCGACAGGTTGCACCGGCGCCCGATCGAGCTGGAGGGGTTCATCGACCTCTGTGACCGCAAGGGCGTCGATGTCCGCACCGTCAAGAGCGGTGACCTGGACCTGTCCACCGCCAGTTGCAAGATGGTGGCCCGCATGCTCGGCGCCGCTGCCCGCCATGAGGTCGAACACTCCATCGAGCGCCAGCGTGCGGCCAAGAGGCAGGCCGGGATCGACGGCAAGTTCCGTGGTGCTCGACGGCCCTTCGGCCCAACGCTGTGCCCGCGGTCAGGGCCACGCCCGTAACGACTTTCGCCCACAGCGGCACCGACATCGTGGTGGTCTGCCCGGAGGCCAGCAGCAGGACCGCGATGACGCCCATCGACTTCTGGGCGTCGTTGCCGCCGTGGCTGAACGAAAGTCCCGCTGCCGCAACCCATCCGCTGCAGCGGACCGGACCGATCCACCGCGTCGTCCAGCGCCGCGACATCAGGCGCAGGAGCAGGAACGCGACGGCGAAGCCGAGGGGCGGGGAGATCAGCAGGGCGACCAGAACACCGATGACGCCGGTGGGTGAACGGCGCGGCCCAATCATCCGATCGGTGGCGCAGTGACCGGTCTGCTGCGTGTCAGACGAGCCGCCGGCGCGTCCTCGTGTACCCGGTCCCGTCAAGTCGAGTCAGCCCAAAGATGTGAAGTGCCATTCGCGCCCCAGCAAACACGGAGGGCGCCAGGTCAAATTGGTCCGGTCTGGGTGCACAATCTACGAAGTGAGTTCTCTGCGGCGGATTGGCCGAGCGCTGTTAGCGTTTTGTTTGGTGATCGTTGCCGGGACTGTGGGCTATGTGATCCTCGGGTTCGGATTTGTCGACGCCTTGTACCAGACGATCACGACGATCACGACGGTAGGTTTCCGCGAGGTTCACCCGCTGTCCACGGTGGGCGTGTTCTTCACCATGGCGCTGATCCTCATGGGTGTGGGAACCGCGCTGTACACGTTCGGGGTCCTCCTCGAAGGGCTCATCGAGGGGCATCTACGCCAGCAGCTGGAGAGGCGGCGGATGGACCGGCAGATAGGCCAGATGACTGGTCATTTCATCATCTGCGGATGGGGCCGCGTTGGTCGGGCCAGCGTGCTGTATCTCGACGCGCTCGGGAAGCAGGTCGTCGTCGTCGACCGAGACCCCGCCCGCCTGCAGGGTGTCGACTATCCAACGCTGGTGGGCGATGTCACAGACGACAGCATCCTGGAGGCCGCCGGCATCGGGCATGCCCATGCGCTGATCGCAGCGCTGAACACCGATGCGGACAACGTTTACGTGACCTTGTCCAGCCGAGCGTTGCGACCCGATCTCGTCATCATCGCCCGTGCCCGCACGGAGGAGTCGAAGGCCAAATTGTTGCGGGCCGGCGCCAACCGGGCCGTCAATCCGCAACTGATCGGCGGGCGGCGGATGGCGGCGTTTGCGTTGCAGCCTCACGTGGCCGAGTTCCTTGACGTCGTCATGCACGACGAGACTCTCGATTACCGAATCGAGGAAGTGAAGATCACTCCCGCCTCGCCTCTGGTCGGTCGGTGCTTGGCCGATACGGCGCTTGGGTTGACGATCGGGGCGCTGGTGCTGGCCATAAGGACCGCGAGTGGCCAGTTCATCGCGAACCCCGCTCCGGACACGCGCCTGGATCCCGACGCGGTCCTGATCGTCCTCGGGACTTCGGCTCAACTCCGTTCCGTACGGTCCCATGTCGACCCGGTCCGATGACAGGCGTCGACGCGTGAGCCCATCGTTTCATGGCAGAGCCTCGGAACGGTGCTCAAGACCGGCAGCGCTGGCCACCGATACCGCGGCCGAGGCGCAGACCCGGTCACCGAGGCGGTGTCCGGAATCTCCGAGGAGATGGGCGTATCTGACCTGGGGCGCGCTCACGAACCAAGATCCCCGTTAAGGACACGCTGATCGGTTCCCATTAGGCGGCGCGGGGTTGCGCGGTTGGGTAACGAGTAGCCGATGACGTTTTCCACAGGGGTGCGCAGAAGCAGATGTATGTCGCGGGCACCAAGCTGCTGGAGACGCACACGGTGCCACCGCTGCTGCCCAACCAGGTGCTGGCCATCGGTGTCACGTCGTACAACGGCATGTTGTATCTCGGCGTCAACGCCGACCGGGAAGCGATGAGCGATCTCGACGTGCCGCCGAGCCTGCTGCGCGAATCGCTCGATGAACTGCTGGCAGCCGCCCAGAGAGTCGCGCCCGCACTACGATGCGGCGATGAGTAAGGGTGGGAAGAAATCGGGCGAGAAGTTCGAGCGAAAGATCCCCAAAGACGTCTACCGAGCCGAACTTTTCCGCCTTCAAACGGAATTCGTGAGGCTCCAGGAATGGGCCCGGGAAACCGGGGCCCGGATCGTGATCGTCTTCGAAGGTCGCGACGCCGCGGGCAAGGGTGGGACCATCAAGCGCGTCACCGAATATCTGAGCCCTCGCGTCGCGCGGATAGCCGCGCTGCCGGCACCCACCGAGCGGGAGCGCGGGCAGTGGTACTACCAGCGCTATGTCGCGCACCTGCCGACGCGGGGTGAGATCGTCCTGTTCGACAGGTCGTGGTACAACCGGGCGGGTGTCGAGAAGGTGATGGGATTCTGTACGCCGCAAGAGCATGCGTTGTTCCTGAGGCAGACGCCCATCTTCGAACAGATGCTCATCGACGACGGCATCATTCTGCGCAAGTACTGGTTCTCGGTATCCGACGAGGAGCAACTGCGACGGTTCAGGTCCCGGCGCAACGATCCGGTTCGGCAATGGAAGCTCTCGCCGATGGATTTGGAGTCGATCTTCCGGTGGGAGGACTACTCGCGCGCCAAGGACGAGATGATGGTGCACACCGACATCCCGATAAGCCCGTGGTACGTGGTGGAATCCGATAGCAAGAAGCACGCCCGCCTGAACATGATGGCCCACCTGCTGTCCACGATCGACTACCAAGCCGTCGAGGCTCCCGTGGTGGACTTGCCGGCGCACCCGGTGCGGTCCGGCAACTATCACCGACCGCCGCGTGAGCTGTCCACCTATGTCGACGACTACCTGGCCACCTTGCTGAGGGATACGGACTGAAGCGGGTCTACGTCCCGACGACGCTGGCCATGTGGCAGCGACTCGTCGCCGACGGTTCGATGTTCCCGGTCACCGGCACCCGTCGCCGACACACCCGATCCCGCACTCGGGCGCTCACCACCAGCCCCGGCGCCCGGGCCTTCTACGACCAACATCGCAACGCCGGAGATCTCCATCACCAAGCACTACGCGCCCTCGCCGACCGTTGCTCTCGGCATCCTCCACCACCACACGCTCTACGACGAACACAAAGCCTGGGCACACCGCACACCAGCAGCCGCTTGACGACTTAAATCCCTGGGATGTCTATAGACAACATCTCAGATGATCATCATCATCGTCGTATTAGTCGTTGTAGCTTCTCAAATTGGTTGAGTCGGCCTGGGGCGCGGTGCCGGTATTGCCATCGGTCCGTTTCCCCAGGCCGCTCGCCGAACCCGCCGTGCCGGTCTCCCGGCAACGGGCTCTCCACGGTGTCTGCCGTTAGGCGTGGTTGGCCAGGGTCCAGGGGTTGGGGATCTTGCTGCCGCGGTATCGGTATCGGGTGACCGGCACCTTGGCGAGGTTGAACAGTTCGATCCCGTCCGCCGTCGGTCGCGTCCACCGGCCGTGGGGGCCGGTGTGGTGTCGGCGGACGTCTTTCCACTCCAGCGGTGCAGCGCTTCCACCAGCGGATCACCCTGTGCCACACGAAGTTTTCCAGGGAGCTCAGGGTGTGTTTGGCAGACTGCGTGCCGGAAGTAGTTAGCCCATCCGCGCATGATCTGGTTGAGCCGGATCAGCACGGCCCTGGGTGGCTGCTGCGATATCCTGCTGGTCAGGGCACGGACCTTGTCCTTCAACGACCGGACGGGCCGGTCGGCGATGAAGGTGTAGACGTACCACTTGGTCGTTCCTCGCTTGCGGCGCCACTGGATGCGGAACCCAAGGAAGTCGAACCCGTCGCTCATGTGCACGATCCGGGTCTTGGCCTGGGAAAGCCGCAGACCCAGTGGGTGCGAGCACATCGGCGATGTCTTCGCGCAGGGCTTCGACGTCGTCGCGGTTGCCGTGCACGAGGATGACGAAATCGTCGGCGTAGCGGACGATTCGCCAGTTCGGCAGGCCCTTGGCGCGACGTCGGGCGCGTCGGCGTGGAGTGCTCATGATCCCGCCGGGCATGCCACGGCCCGTGGACGTGCTCGTCGAGCACGCTCAGGGCGATGTTGGCCAGCAGCGGGGACAGGATGCCTCCCTGCGGCGTGCCGGTGAAGCTGGCCTCGCGGATGCCGAGTTCGGTGAGCACCCCGGCCTTGAGGAACGCCTTCACCAGCGCGAGCACGCGCTTGTCCTTGACCCGTGCCCGCACCCGGTCCATCAGGGCCGAGTGCGCGATCGAGTCGAAACACGCCTCGATGTCAGCGTCGAGCACCCAGCGATAACCCTTGGTGCCGAAACGCTGGATCTCCGCGACCGCGTCGTGCGCTCGCCGCATCGGCCGAAACCCGTAGGAGACGGGCACGAAGTCGGCCTCGAAGATGGGTTCCAGCACGAGCTTGAGCGCCGCCTGGACGACCCGGTCGGCGACGGTGGGAATGCCCAGCCGTCGCACCTTTCCGCTCCCACCAGGCTTGGGGATGATGCGTTCCCGTACCGGTAGCGGGCGGAACGAACCCGACTTCAACTGGGCTCGTAGGTCGATCAGGAAGCCGGCCACACCGATGGTGTCCTCGATCGTCGCCACGGTCATGCCGTCCACGCCAGGAGTCTTTGCACCGGTGTTGCCCGCGACCCGGTCAAACGCCACCAGCAGCGTGGCCGAGTCGTGCACGAAGTTGAACAGATCATCGAACCTGCGGCCGGGGTCGGCCGCCGCCCAATGGTGAAGCTTGGTCTGCATCCCCGATACCCGCGACCAGGACCCCACCGGGGCATCCTGGTCGAGAGCGCCGGTATTCACTGGCGCATCTTGCGGCATTGCAGTGTCCTTCCCTTCTCGATAACCGCTGCCGCCCTTCCCCATGTGCCGGGCTTTCCCCGGCTCGAAGTACTACGGCGGCTCCGCCCCGTCCTGGACTGATCGGCGGTCGATGCGCCCAGCCGACGCCCCGAGACTGGATGCCCGGGACAGCGGCGAGACCAGAACGGTTCCCGTGTTCACTGTGATTCGCTCGATGAAGGAGGAGCCCGACTCGGTCCCTGCGGCATCACCACGGCTACCCCGCAGCACTTCACCGTGGTCTCCCGGTCAGTCGTCAAAGCCAACCCAGGAGTTCCCAACAACACGCTAAACATGTTGGGACGCACCGCTCTCGGCCCACATCCACCAGGTTCGAGCCGATCCAGCCTTGAGAGACGTAAACGCCGGTTCCTCGCGTACTCCTTTCCATCTCGCTCGCCGGACCCGCACCATCTGGCAGTGCTGACACGTTCCGACTTTGTCGGGGCCGCTTGCCACCCTCACCGGCATCACCCGGATCGGACTGCCCCCAGCTTCACCGTCCTGCTGCGACAGGATCGGCAGAGGAGGTCTCACACCCCCTCTCGAATACACAGCGCCTCACGGCGCACTCGACGACGGCTGAAAACCAGGCCAGTCGCGACGGTTGAAAAGTAGGCCACCCAATCAGATTGGATGGGTGATCTCCTTGGAAGACTGGGCGTTGATCCGGCATCTTCACCGCAGCGAGGGTTTGTCGCAGCGGGCTATTGCGCGGCAACTGGGCATCGCACGTGACACCGTGGCGGCCGCGGTGGCCAGTGATGGTCCGCCGAAGTACCAGGGGGAGCCGGTGGCCTCGGCGATCAATGCCGTGGAGCCACGGATTCGGGCGTTGTTGTCGACGTATCCGCAGATGCCGGCGACGGTGATCGCCCAGCGGGTCGGCTGGACCGGCTCGATCTCCTGGTTTCGGGAGCGGGTCCGGGCATCCGCCCGGAGTACCTGCCCGCAGACCCTGTCGACCGGCTCGAGCATCCGCCCGGTCGGGTGATCCAGTGCGACCTGTGGTTCCCGGCGCCCAAGATCGCGGTCGGGTTCGGTCAGGAGGCGATGCTGCCGGTGCTGGTGATGGTGGCGGCGTTCTCCCGGTTCATCGCCGCGGTGATGCTGCCCTCGCGTCAGACGATGGATCTGGTGGCCGGGATGTGGCAGCTGCTTTTGGGCAGCTTCGCCGCGGTACCCCATGAGCTGTGGTGGGACAACGAGGCCGGGATCGGACGTCGGGGTCGGTTGACCGATCCGGTTACCGCGTTGGTGGGCACGCTGGGATCGCGGTCGTGCAACTCCAACCCTATGACCCCGAGTCCAAGGGGATGGTGGAGCGAGCCAACCGGTATCTGGATACCTGGTTCCTGCCCGGGCGCAGCTTCAGCTCACCGGAGGACTTCAATGCCCAACTCAAGCCCCGACGGCTTCCGACTGCCAACAGTCGTCGGGTGCGGGTCCCTCACGGACGCCCGGTCGACTTCCTCGACCCCGACCGAGCTCAGATGCCGGCCCTGTTCTCGGTGCCGCCGGTGGTGGAGACGGTGACCTCGAACGAAGTCCTCGACACTGCCGGGTTGGTACACAACCACGTATTCGGGCTGTATTGATGAGCCTTACGGTCATCGCCCCACTCAAACCGCGACGACTCCGAAAGTCCCTTGTTACAGCCTGCTTGTAGGCCGCCAGTGAGCTTTGACCGACTCAACTCGATGCTGATACCGCGCTGAAATCCCTTAAGAGGGTGAGTAATCCGGATGCGCTGCCGTCGCCATCGACACCGCGGATCGTCAGGACGTCTTGGAAAGTGAGATCAGGGCGCAGGTCATTCCATGTGTTCTGTCGATGCGGGTGGACGTTGCCCAGCACAGCGAGATACGAGAGATGCCACGGATCGTCTTCAGACAGGCCTTGACAGGTCTGAACGGTAGGTTTGCGTTCAAGGTCGACAACGATGCGTATTAGCTGCGCGGTGTCCGGGCCTGGCAAAGTCGGTGTATTTGCGCACCTCCTCGTCGCTCAGAAGGTCTGTACGTTCGATTCCGTCGATGTTGCTCTCGTTCAGAATTCTGGACCATCGTTCATCCACGGACTCGCCAACAGTGACCGGTATCAGCGGCATGCCGCCACCGCCCCAAGTGCCACACAACTCGACAACCGCTTGACGCGCTGCACTGTAATCGTGCCGACCAATTGCGACTGCGCCGGCGCGAGGGCTATGTTGACTATTTACCAGCCGCTCGCCGTCGAGCGGCTCAGCTACGAGCAACGGCCAGTGATCAGACATGAGATCAATCCGACAGTCGATTACACCCTCGGATCGGCGCGAGTCCTCTGAATCAGACCGACACGCTCGCCGCACCACTCCACACGTCCGACCCATGACAGTCAACCCCTGATTCTCACTTTCATGTCCTATATGACATCAGGATGACATTCATATTGAGACGATGACATTTTAAATGAGAACCGACAGCGGCGCCTCGGCTAGTGCGCCATGTTCGTGAAGCGCGACAGGTGCAGCTGGTGCGCAACGGTAATCGTCTTCGTCGGACCGTTACGGTGCTTGGCGATGATGAGGTCGGCCTCGCCGCCGCGAGGGTCGTCGCGCTCGAACGCATCGGGCCGGTGCAACAGGATGACCATGTCCGCATCTTGTTCGATCGATCCCGACTTCACGAAGGTCAGCTAACATTGGCTTCTTGTCGGTGCGCTGCTCGGGACCACGGTTCAGCTGGCTCATCGCCACCACCGGAACCTCGAGCTCCTTGGCCAAAAGCTTGATCTGCCTTGAGAATTCGGAGACTTCCTGCTGACGGGACTCGACCTTCTTGCCCGAGGTCATCAGCTGCAGGTAGTCGATGACGATCAGCCGCAGATCGGCCTTCTGGTGCAGCCGGCGCGCCTTGGCGCGGATCTCCATCATCGTCAGGTTCGGCGAGTCGTCGATGTAGAGCGGCGCCTCGCTGATCTCGCTCATCCGTCGCGCCAGTCGCGTCCAGTCGTCGTCGCTCATCCGGCCCGAGCGCATGTCGGCGAGCTTGATCTTCGCCTCGGCCGACAGCAGTCGCATGACGATCTCGGACTTGCTCATCTCCAGCGAGAAGATGACGCTCGACATGCCGGTTCTTGATGGAGCACGACCGCAGGAAGTCCAGTCCGAGAGTCGAGTTGTGCGTCGGCACCATGCCGTCGCCGGCCAGGTAGAGGTGCGACTCGTTGTCGACCTGCACGCAGCGCACCGGCACGCTGTCGACGGCGCGCACCCAGGCGACGTGTACGCCCAGCGCGAGCAGTGCCGTCGTGCCGCCCGCCGCGGGAGGGCAGGGTCGCCGGGATGAGCCGGTCTGCGCCGCTACGCAACTGGGCCGTCGTGCGGATGCCGCGACTCGGTCGGCCACTGGTGCTCCTCGTCGGCGACGATGACCGTGCCGTCGGAGAACTCGACCTCGTAGCACGGCCGTCCGAGCATGACCTCGGTCGCCGCGACGACGCGCGTCGGCGAGCCGTCGGCGCCGATGCAGCTCGATCGCCGACCGCGACCTCGCCCATCGTGGTCCAGCCCGTCGGGCGTCGGCAGCGGCGTGTCGAGCGCGAGTGCCTTGCCCACACCCGGCCTGGCCGCCACGACGATCATCTGGCCGGGGTGCAGCCCGTTGGTCACCTCGTCGAGTTCGACGAACCCGGTCGGCACACCGCGGGCGATGCCGCCCTGCGAGGCGATGGCGTCGATCTCGTCCATCGTCGGCTGCAGCAGCTGCTCGAGCGGAACGAAGTCCTCGGAGGTGCGGCGGTCGGTGACGTCGTAGATCTCGGCCTGCGCCCGGTCGACGACCTCGCGCGACGTCGGCGCCCTCGGCGCCCGCGTAGCCGTACTGCACGACGCGCGTGCCGGCCTCCACGAGGCGCCGCAGCAGCGACTTCTCGGCGACGATGCCGGCGTAGTAGACCGGCGTTGGCGGCCGTCGGCACCGTCGAGATCAGGGTGTGCAGATACGGCGCTCCGCCGATCCGCTTGAGCAGGCCCGCGACGATCGAGCTCGGCGGAGACGGTGATGGCGTCCGCGGGCTCACCGCGGCCGTAGAGGTCGAGGATGGCGTCGTACACGCTCTGGTGCGCGGGCCGGTAGAAGTCGCCCGGGCGCAGCCGCTCGAGGACGTCCGCGATGGCGTCCTTCGAGAGCATCATGCCGCCGAGCACCGACTGTTCGGCGGCCATGTCCTGCGGGGGCTGGCGACCGTAGTCCTCGCTCGGTTGCGAAGCATCCATGTCGGAATGGCCGAGGTCATCTACGACTGCCACGAAGCGTCCCACCTCCCCTGCATCGCGTCGAACATCCATTCGACGTCGTGCCCCCGCGACCGTAGGTCAGCCCACCGACGGCCCCTCGTCGAGGACGCCGGCAACTGCCGTGCGACGGCTCACGCTAGACGTTGCTGGAACGCACCGCAAACCGGGCCTGTTAATAAACTCGTGGATGGCATGTGGATAGCCGTTGTTCACCCATGTTGAGGCGCTGGGGAGAACCTGTGGACAAACGGCGCCGTTTTGCGCATCCCCGCAGATAAGGGCACCACAGAACGCCTGTGGGCTGTGGATGCCAATTGCCTCGGCGTGTCGGGCTAGGTTGCGATCTCGGGCGTGTTGTGTTGCGCCGACGTAGCCGGGAGGTTAACAGCTGGTTGCTTCGCTGTGCGCCGAATGCGCCGAGCAAAGTTCGCCAGCGAACACAGCAACGCCCGGGTGAAGATCGATCAGGGCTTCACCCGGGCGTTATCGACGCTGCGGAAATTACTCGGCGACCACGCTCAGCGACACCGCGACGACGACGTCGGGGTGCAGCCGCACGGTGATCGGGTGAGTTGCCGACCGACTTGATGTGCGCCTTGGGCAGCTGGACGGTCCGCTTGTCGAGGTTCGGGCCGCCGGCCTTCTTGATGGCCGCGACGACGTCCGACGTGGTGACCGAACCGAACAGCTTGCCGCCGTCGCCCGCGGCACGTCACGGTCAGCGAGACCGGCCCGAGCGCCTCGATGGCGGTCTTCAGCTCGTTGGCGTGGTCGAGGTCGCGCACGGTCTTGATTTCGCGGGCGCGGCGGATCTCCTCGGCCTGCCGCTCGGCGCCACGGGACGCCGCGATGGCCAGGCCGCGCGGCAGCAGGTAGTTACGGCCGTAGCCGTCCTTCACCTCGACGGTGTCGCCGGCCGACCCCAGGTGGTCGACCTCGGCGGTGAGAATGAGTTTCATATCCGTTGTCTTCCGTCTCGATCTATCGCGTCGCCGAGCTGAACGGCAGCAACGCAACCTCGCGGGCGTTCTTCACCGCGATCGCGATGTCACGCTGGTGCTGCACGCAGTTACCGGTCACCCGGCGGGCACGGATCTTGCCGCGCTCGCTGATGTAGGTACGCAGCAGCGCGGTGTCCTTGTAGTCGATGTTCTGTCCCTTGCCCTTCTTGGAGCAGAACACGCACTTGCGGGTCTTGACCGGCTTGTCGGGAGCCGGCCGCCTCTTGGTGTTGGTCTTGGGCATGAGTATTCTCTTCCTTGCTTCGCTTAAATGATTTGTCTCAGAAGGGCGGTTCGTCGTCGGCGCCGCTGAACGAGCCCGAGGCAGGCGCACTGCCCCACGGATCGTCCTTGGGCGGCTCCGGCTGGACGCGAACCACCGCCGCCACCGCCACCGCCGCCACCGAAGCCGCCGCCGCCACCTCCACCGCGGCTGGCCTTGTTGACCTTGGCGGTGGCGTAGCGCAGGGACGGACCGATCTCGTCGACCTCGAGCTCGACGACGGTGCGCTTCTCACCCTCGCGGGTCTCGAACGAACGCTGCTTGAGCCGCCCGGTCACGATCACCCGCGACACCGCGGGTGAGGCTCTCGGCGACGTTCTCGGCCGCCTCGCGCCAGATGTTGCACCGCAGGAACAGCGCTTCGCCGTCCTTCCACTCGTTGGTCTGACGGTCGAACGTGACGCGGCGTCGACGCGACGGTGAAGTTCGCGACGGCAGCACCGGACGGCGTGAACCGCAGTTCCGGGTCGGCGGTCAGATTTCCGACGACGGTGATGATGGTGTCACCAGCCACGAGGTCCTCCTGAGCGGGCATGCGCTCTTCGCGCAGGCGCACATCGATGCGGCGTGTTCGCGCGAGTCGCAGGCGAGCCTACGGAACGACCGACGACGAGCACGTGACCGTTGCCGTGACTAGTGCTTGTCGGTCCGCATGACCTTGGTCCGCAGCACGGACTCGTTCAGGCCGAGCTGACGGTCCAGCTCGGACACCGTGGCCGGTTCGGCCTTCACGTCGATGACGGCGTAGATGCCCTCGCCGTGCTTGGCGATCTCGTAGGCCAGCCGGCGACGTCCCCAGATGTCGACCTTGTCGACGGAGCCGCCATCCTTGCGGACGACGTTCAGGAACGTCTCCAACGACGGGGCTACAGTCCGCTCGTCGAGAGTTGGGTCAAGAATGACCATGATTTCGTATGGACGCATGGAAACCTCATCACCTCCTGTGGTCATGTGCGGCCACGGACAATCCGTGGCAGGAGTATCGCCTGCGTCGGCAACCGGCCCAGGCTACCTGAACGAGGGCTGAGCTGCGAAATCGCGCCCGCCCATCCGGTCCCGCTAGGCGTGCAGGCGACCGTAGGCGGCGAGCACGTCGGCGACGGGCAGCACCGGGGCGCTCGGATCCTTGGCGTTGTCGTCCCAGCGGCGCACCGTGACGGCCTCCTCGGCGTTCGGGTGCGCGCCGAACTCGGCGACCTCCTCGGCGCTCATCGGCCCGCCCTGGCGCACCAGCGACGCGACCGACGCCGGGCTGAGCTGGGCGAAGTACGTCGCGTCGACGGCGACCAGGTAGCGCTTCGCAGGCACGTGCTGCGCGATGATCCACGCCGCCCGCTCGCCGAGGTGGCAACGCGCGAACTCGGCACCCGACAGCTCGTGCGGCAGCCCCGGCCACTGCGCGTGCACCGGTCGGGCCCGGCCGATGTCGTGCAACGTCGCCGCCAACAGCAGCTCGTCGTCGGCGCCCGCCTGTTGGGCCTGCCACCCGGTCTGCAGGGCATGCGTGCGTTGGTCGACCGCCTCACGGCCGTAGGGCAGCCCCGCAAGGCCCTCGATGAGCGTCTCGAGGGCATCGATGGCGAGTGTCATGGCTTCTCCTCCTCGCGGTCCTGCAGCGCGTCGACGAGTTCCTCGGCGAGTTCACGGGTCGCCGCGACCACTCCGGACCAACGGCGGCTGAGGTCGGGGTCGATCTCCAACGGTCTGCCCCGCACGTCGAGCACCGCGCCGCCTGCGGCGGGCACCATCACCATCGCGGCGGCCAGGTCCATGATCCGGTGGGTGTCGGAGCCGGCGTCGGCGAAGGCATCCGTCGAGCCTTCGGCGACGAGTGCGGCCTCCAGGCAGCTGGTCGACAGGATCCGCACCCGGGCCGCGCGTCTGGCGACCCGCCACCACGCGTCGTCGTCCGGCCCGTGCGGCCGCAGCAGGCTCACCGCAGCGCCGTCCAGCGTCGTGCGCCCGGTGGTGCGGTAGGCCGTCGGTCGGCCCGCCACCGCGTGCCAGCACCTGCCGGTGTCGAACCAACAGGTGAGCGCCTCGGTGGCGACACCGTCGACGGCGACGACCCCTGCGAAGGCCGAGAGTGGCACTCCTGCCGCCGCGTTCGCGGTGCCGTCCACCGGGTCGACGACGAGGGTCACCGGCGAACCGTTGTCGATGACGCCGATCTCCTCGCTGAGCAGATTCACCCGGTGCTTCTCGACGACCTCCGCGACGGCGGTGTCGACCAGGATGTCCAGGCGCATCGTCGGCGTGCCGTCCGCGCCCATCTGCACCTTCTCGGCGAGCGCCGCGCGGTCGTACTGACGGCGGGCGGCGCCGAACGCGGCCGCGGCGGCGCGCACGGCGTCGGCGAGCGCGGGATGCGTCCCGGCAGGCACCTCGGGTTCGGGCACGGCCAACCGATGTGGCTCATCGGGCGCTCACCAGAACCGATTGCACGACGGGCCACAGCGGGCCCGTTGCGATCAGCGCGAGGTCGGCGCGCAGCCCCGCCACCAACCGGCCACGGTCGGCCAACCCGGCGACGTCCGCCGGACCCGACGTCACCAAGCCGATCGCCTCGGGCAGGGTGACCAGCCCGTCGCCGGCCAACGTGAACACGGCGGCCAGCAGTCCAGACGGCAGGTAGTCCGAAGCGATCGACGTGACCAGCCCCCGCCCGACCAGTTCCCGCGCCGACGCGTTGCCGTTGTGCGAGCTGCCGCGCAACAGGTTCGGCGCGCCCATCACCACCGGCATGCCGCGTTCGCGGGCGGCCTCGGCGGCCTGCAGCGTGGTGGGGAATTCGGCGACCGATCCGCCGCGCTCCTCCAGCTCCTCGACCTCGGCCGCCGAGCTCAGATCGTGGCCGAGCAGACGGATCCGGCCTGCGTGCGCCTGTTCGCCCAGCCAGGTCATCGCGTCCTCGCGGAACCCGAGCCTGCCGTCGCGCTCGGCGATGAGCCCGTCGACGTGTTCGACCGCCTCCTGTTCGGACAGGCCGCGGGTGCCCGCGATGTACCGCTCGTAGTAGCGACGATCGGCGTACTGGCCCTGCCCCGGAGTGTGATCTTCGTGCGAAACCAGCACTCGCTCAGCGATGTTCGCCAACCGCTCCCGCAGCGCGACGAGCCCGTCCGCCGACCTGACGTCGAGCCGGTACAGCAGGTGGTGATCGACCCGACCGTCCTGTCGGGCGTCGATCGCGCGGCACACGTCCAAGGCACCCTCGACGGTGCGCGGGACGCCCCGGCCGAAGCTGGTCTCGAATCCGGTGCCGTGGAACACCGTCGTGACGGCCGCCGCAAGCAGCTTGCCCTCGAACGACAGCAAGGCGAAATCGAGCGGCAGCTCGGCGCCCGGCCGGGGCAGGCGTTCCTTCTCCAATCCGTCACTGTGGCTGTCCACCAGTCCCGGTACGCACAGCAGCCCAGCGCCGTCCACGTCGGCCCGTACGCCCGGCGGGTGCGGTTCGACGGCGGCCAGCAGCCCGCCGCGCACGGCGACAAGGGCATCGTCGAGAACCCGGTCCGGGAGGACCGCCCTGACGTGGCCGAGGACGTAATCGGCAGGCGGGGCGTCCAATGGCCAATGGCCCAACCGTGGTTCGAAAAGTTCTGTGCTCATGCTCATGCCACTCCTTCGAAGATCTCGTTCGGCGCACCGTCGCGGACGATGCGGCCCTCACCCATCAGCACCACGCGTGAGGCCAGCCGCCGCATGGCGTCCAGGTCGTGGAACACCGCCAGCACGGCGACGCCCTGCGCGGTGAGCGTGGCGATCAGTTCCAGCGCAGCCTCCCGGTTGGCCGGGTCCAGCGCGGACACCGGCTCGTCGAGCAGCAGCAGCCGCGGCGGGCGGACCGTGCCCGCGGCGACGTTGACCCGCTGGCGTTCACCGCCGGAGAGCACCGAGCAGTCGACGTCCCACAGCGCCTCGTCGATGTTGAGCCGCCGCAACGCATCGACTGCCGCGTCGCGCGCCTCGTCGCGGTCCAGCCCGCGGCGGCGCCCGGTAGCCGCCACCACCTCCAGCGGGCCGGTGCGCGGCGGCGCGTTCAAGAACTGTGACACGTAACCGAATTCGCGACCCCGAACGCTGGGCCATCGCCCGGTCGGACAGCTCGGTGAGTTCGATCTCCTCACCGTCGGCCGTGCGCAACACGACCGAGCCCGAATCCGGCAGGTAGGTCCGGTTGATGCAACGCAGCAGCGACGACTTGCCCGCGCCGCTGGGCCCGGCCAGCGCCACGTGCTCGCCGGCCCGCACGTCGAGATCGATGCCGTGCAGCGAGTGCACGGTCCGGCCGTCGATGGTGTGCAACGTGAACGACTTGCGCAGCGCGCGAACCGATAACACCGGTGCCACCGCGATCACCTCCTCGCCGCGGCGACCAGCCGCTGGGTGTAGGGCTGGTGCGGGTCGTGGAACAGCTGGTCGGTCAGACCGCGTTCGATCACCCGCCCCAGATGCATGACGATCGTGCGGTCGGTGAGCGACTCGATCACCGAGAAGTCGTGGCTGACAACGACTGCGGCGATGTTGCGTTCGGAAAGCAGACCGCGCAACAGGTCGAGCACCCCAGCGGCCACCGACGCGTCGAGACCCGTGGTCGGCTCGTCGAGAAGCACCACCGGCGGCTCGGTGGCCAGCGCCTTGGCGATCTGCACGCGCTGCCGCATGCCGCCGGAGAACGTGCCGACCGGATCGTCCATCCGGGACAACGGCACCTCGACCCGGTCGAGCAGTTCGGCTGCCCGGTTGCGGATGTCGTGGTAGCCACGCCAGCCCGCCGCGGTGAGCCGCTCGGCGATGTTGCCGCCCGCACTCACCCTCAGGTCGAGCCCGTCGCCGGCGTTCTGATGCACGACGGCCATGCCGTCGACCCGCAACCGCCTGCGCTGCGCGTCGGGCAACGCCAGCAGGTCCGTGCGGCCGCCGTCGACCGTGGCCAGATGCACCGAACCGGCGGTGGCGCGTTCGTCGCCGATGATGCACGACAGCACGGTCGACTTCCCCGAACCTGACTCACCGATCACGCCGAGCGCCTCACCGGGTGCGACGTCGAACGACACGTCCCAGGCGGCGACGATGGCGCGCGTGGTCGGGCTGACGGCGGTGCCGTGTTCCGGCCCCGTGCCCTCGACCGCGTAGATGCCGCCTGCGCCGTGCACCTTGCCGATCGAATCCACCCGCAGCATCCATTCGGGGCTGTCGGACAACACTTCCCGGCGCGGGATCGGGCGAAGGTGAGTACCGGCAGTCGCTGCCGCGCGACGAGTCGGGTCCGGCAACAGATGCAGCGGCGCCCGCAGGCGGTGCGCCACCAGGTCGGCGTCGCCCGCACGGACTCGCGCGCACCACTCGGTGTCACTGCAGGCGAATCCGCCGCCGGTGCCCGCCTCGACGAGGAACACGTCGGCGCTGCCGCACAACTTGCAGACCGCCCCCGGCGTGTACTCGACCTCGAACGGCACGTCGTCGAACGTCAGCGGCACGACGTCGGTGTGCGGCGGCACCGCGTAGATCCGCTTCTCCCGGCCAGCGCCGAACAGGTTGACGTGCTCGCTGCGGTGCAGCCGCGGCACGTCCCAGCGCGGGATCGGCGTCGTCGCCATCACGTAGCGGCCGGCGACCAGCACCGGGTAACCGGTTGTGCGAGTGATCATTCCGTTGCGGACGATGTCCTCGTAGAGGCTCACCCACATCGCCGCGTAGTCCCCCTCGGCGTGCATCCGCGCGCACACGGCGACCGACTTCTCCACCTTGCGCAGCGGCTCGGGCACCGGCACCTGGTAGACGAGCAGATCGCCTGCCGAGAGGCCCTCCTCGGGCACCCTGTGCCTGGTCTGCACGACGGTGGCGTCGCGGGTGTCGGCCGATTCGCCGCAGCCCGTGGTCGCCGCGATCATCCGGCGCAGGTTGGTGGCGTTGACGCCGCCGTCGTCGCCCTGGTCGATCACCTTCACGGTGTCCTGTGCGCCGATCACCGCCAGCGTCACCTGCAGCCCGCCGGAGCCCCAGCCGCGGGCCACCGGCATCTCGCGGGAGCCGAACGGCACCTGGTAGCCCGGCACGCACACCGCGGTGAGCGCCGCACGGCGGATCTCCCGCTTGGCGCCCTCGTCGAGGAGTCCCGCCGGGGCAGCGGAGTCCGTCGCCTCGGTGAGTAGTTCTGCAGTGGAGGTCATTCGCAGTCCCTTCCGACCGGCTCCGGCACCCGCCCGGCCGGGACGGCACCGACGGCCATCGCGGTCTGCAGTGCCTGCTTTCGTTCCACCATCGAGCGGAACGTCACGTAGTGCGGCAGCTTCAGGTGTTCCAGGAAGCCGCCGGAGTCCAGCCCGTCCGTCGTGAGCAGCAGCAGCTGCTCCAGCGGGCCGGACCGGCCGAACCGGCGGTTGGCGATGTCGAGGTTGGCCATCGCAATGGCCTTGCGCTCGTTGTGCCCGAAGCACAGCCCGTAGCCGACGTCGAAGCGGCTGCGGTCCTCCTCGGCGCCGTCGAGGTCCTCGATCGCCTCGGCTTCGGTCGCCCGGAACTGGCCGATCGTCACGGGCTCGCCGGTGTGCGGATGCTTGACCCGCAGCGGCAACCTGCCATGCCGCACCTCACCGAGGGTCACTTCGTGAATGTCGCCGTCCGGACCGAGGATTGAGCGATACCACAGCGCGACCAGCGCACCGGTCTCCGCGCGCGCCATCGCGGCCAGCGCCGCCGAGCGCGGTGCCGGCGGCCGTGCCGGAACCCTGGCGATGTCGAACGGCTCGGGGTCCTCGCCCGTGCGGTGATCGACCGCAAGGCCGAGTTCGCGCAGCAGCCCGAGGAAACGGCGCGGCCTGCGCTGGTCCTCGGTGCGCGGCTTGGCTTCGGCCGGGGCCTCGTCGGTCGGCGCCTCGGGAGCATCGGCCGGCTTGTCGAGAAGCCGACGGGTGTAGTCGGTCGTGCGGCCGAGCAGTTGCGGCCCGTCGGGCTCGCGGAAGGCGGGCACGATGCGGCGCAGGATCACCATCTCGTCGGGATCCACCGGTTCGGAGACCGCAAGCCGCGGCAAGGTCGACCGGTGCGCCCGCAAGATGTGCGCGGCCTCCAACGAGTCACCCTCGGCCTGCCGGAACGCGGCGGCGGCGGTGTCCTCGTCGAACAGGCCTGCCTCACCCATCACCCGGTCCACGGCGAGCCGGAACCGCGCGACGATCTGCCCCACCGATGCCCATGGCACCGGTGCGTGGTCGCGGGCCCGGCGGACGAGATCTTCCGCGGCGAGGATGGCGGCGAGCCCGCCCCTCGCTCCTGAGTAACCCATCAGCTCTCCTCCGTGATCGTGGTGGTGCGCGGCAGACCGACGACGCGAAAGTCGTCGGTCACCAGAAGGACGTCGATCCCCGCCGGGTAACCGCCGACCGCCTCGGCGCGCGCGGCGACGAAGGAACCGGGCAGGCCACGCGGAGCCAGCGTCGCCGTGCCGGCGATACCCGGGCCGGACAGCCGCCACCGGCGGTCCCCGCCGGTCGACGTCGGCGACCGCCAACGACACCAGCGCGGCATCTTCGGGCGCCTCGGGCGTGCCCCGGCAGAAGCCCCGCACCTCGTCGTCGGTCACCGGCCGAAGCGCGGCGACCAGGCGGGCGAGCTCGGCGGGCCACAGCGGCGCCGACGTGGCCGTGGCGACCGCGTCGGCCCAGTGCTGAGTCTCGGCCGACGAAGGCGGAATCTCGTTGTCCAACACACATACTCCGGTGCCGAGGTCGGCCAGTGCGAACACCGGCACCATCGCTGGGGCGAGCATCCGCAGCGGCCCGGGCGGCAACGCCATCGCCGTGCCCGGCCGCGCCAGTGCTTCGAGCACCGCGCGGAACACCAGCTGAGAGTCGGCTGGGCGCAATGCCGTGGCGAGCGAGCCGATGGTGGCCGTCACGTCAGCTCCTCGAATGCCACGATGGTGGGCGCCAGTTCGGCCCACTCCCGCTCGTCGCGATCGGCCTGCCTGCGTGCCACCGTCCGGCAGAGCTCGTCGACGTCGGCCGCCCGGGGCCCTGCCCCCGCCGCCTCCGCGTCGAGGACGGCCGCGGCGAGCACCGACGCACGATCGTCGCCCAACCGCATGGCCCAGCCGCGCTGTCCGGCCAGCTCCACCTCGGCGCGGCAGGCCAGCACGTCGCCGATCAGAAAGCGTTCGCCCGCAACGGGTTCGCGCACCTGCGTGGACACGCACCCGACCTCCGGCGCGACCAGCACCCGCACGTCCACGCCGTCGGCGAGGCACGCGTCGGCGAGCACGCGCAGTTCATCCGGCTCGGCGACGGCCAACAGGCCACATCGCTGCGCGCGGTCCAATGAGTCAGTCATCACCCTCTCCATTTCCCGTAATGTCCTCCAGCTCCACGACCACCCGGACCGCGTCGGCCCGGGTCCATGCGCTGCTGCTGAGCAGCACCTGACCGGTCGAGGCATCGCGGTTGACGCTGTCGATGCGCCACACCGGCACGCTCGCCTCGATCCGCAACTCCCGCAGCACCTCTGGTGGTGGGATGTCCAGGCTGGCCCGACACCATGCCCGCACGGGCCGGACACCACCCAGCTGGCGCAACACCATGTCGACCGATTCGACGCTGTGCAGCGCGATGTCGAGGTGGGGCACCGCCGCGACCGGAATCAGCTCCCGGGTCAACGACGCCAGCAGGTCGTCGATGAAGAAGTGCCGGGTGATCCGGTACATCGGCGTGCCTGCCGGGTGCCCGAGCCGATCGGCGTCGCAGGCGTCGAGCGCGACCCGTTCCACGTCCTTGGTGTGCGACCGCGGCACCGCGCCTGCCGCGCTGACGGTGGCGTGCCAGGACGGCGGCCGGGTCCTCGAGATCACGTAGTCGATGCGCCGGTTCACGAAGGTGCCTGCACCCTGAACCCGACGCACCAGCAGCCGGCGCTCCAACTCCTGCAACGCCGAACGCGCCGCCGCCCGGCCCACCCCGAACCGCATCGCGAGCTCGGGCTCGCTGGCCACCCGCGAACCCGGCGCGCAGGTGGCCAGTTCACCGGCCAACTGATCGGCGATTTCCAGGTATCGGGTGGACGTCATGCGCACTACGCTGCGCCGCCCACTTGTCCGAACAACTTCGCCGCAGCCAACGATGGTCCGCCCGGAAGTGAACATCCGGAACACTTGTTCAAGGCCGTCACCGCAACTCGTGCCGCAGCCACACCGACAGCGACTCCACGACCAGCACGGTGGCCGCCACCAACAGCAAGATCGTTGTGACCAAACCGAATTCGAGAATCTGGGCGCCGCTGAGCAGGTCGAAGCCGATACCGCCCGCGCCCACGATGCCGAGCAACGTCGCCGAGCGGATGTTGACGTCGAGTTGATAGAGCACGTGCCCGACCACCGCGGGCGCGGCTTGCGGCAGGGTGCCCACGGCGAAGACCTGTGCGCGGCCGGCGCCCGTCGCGCGGACTGCCTGCTCGGGACCCGGGTCGACCTCCTCGAGGGAGTCGGCGACCAGCTTGCCGAGCAGTCCCACCGAGCCGACGGCGAGCGCCAGGGTGCCCGCGACCGCCCCGAGCCCGGTGATCACGACGAACACGACCGCCAGCACCAGTTCCGGGACGCCACGGATGAGCACCACCAGCATGCGGAACGTGCGGGCAACCCGCGGCGACGGCGCCACGTTGCGTGCCGCGAGCGCGCCGATGGGCAGGGCCAGTACGGTGCCGATCAGCGTGGCCCCCAACGCAATCTGGACCGTCCGCCACAGATCGGCAAGCAGCGTGGTGAACCCGATGCCCGCGGTGTCCGGCGGCCAGAACAGAGCTGCCGTGCCGGGGATCTCACTCAGCGAACTGAGGAAGGTGATCGGGTTCAGGTCGGCACCCGCGGCCGACAGCAGCACGATCAGTAGCGTCACCACCGCGTAGGCGAGCCCCCGGAGTCGCCGGCTCGTCCACGGCGGAGCTGATCTGGTCGCCGCGGTTAGTCGGCGCGGTCGCGGCGGTCCGCTCCCCTGAGTCGCGCAGCAACGCACGGCGGATCGCGCCCGACAGCAGTTCGACGACGATGCACAGCACCAGAACCACTGCGGCCAGCGCCATTCCCCGCCGGTAGTCGATCGACTTGAACGCGTTCGCGATCGCATAGCCGATGCCGTCGACCCCGACGAAGCCCAGCACGACGGAGATCCGCAGGTTGATGTCGAGACGGTGCAGCGCCGTGGCCACCAGCGCGGGAAGCACCTGCGGCAACACTCCGGTGATCAGTTCCTGACCCCGGCCGGCACCGCGTGGCCCGGACCGCCGCGCGGGGGCCCTCGTCGATCTGCTCGATCGCGTCGGCGTAGAGCTTGCCGACCATGCCCACCGAATGCAGACCCATCGCGAGCACGCCGGTCATCGCGCCGAGGCCGAAGATCCTGAAGAAGATGATCGCCAGCACCACGTCGGGCACCGCGCGCACCAATACGATCAACGCGCGGGCCCCGAACCTCGCGGCGTGACTCGGAGTCGTGTTGCCTGCCGCCAGGATCGCCAGCGGCACGCTGATGATCACCGACAGCAACGTCGCCGACACCACGATCGCCATGGTCTGTCCGCACAGCGTCAGCAGCTCGCCGAGCGGCGGGAAGTCCAGCGGGAACATCCGTCCCGCGAAATCCACTGCGTTGCGGCCACTGTCGATGAACGTCGCGACGTTGATCCGCAGATCGGCCACCGCCCAGTAGCCCAGCACCGCCAGCGCGGTGACGGTCAGCCAGACGCCTACGGTCCCCGGCCGTGGCCTGGCGAGGGTGCGCTGGGGCTGCGGCGGCGTCGCCGTCGTCACCCGGCCACGGCGGCAGCCAGCGGCGCGGCACCGACCTTGGCGTACAACGACATCGCGTCCTGCGGGTCCAGCCCGGCGACCGGGGTGTCCATCACGGCCTTGCCCGCGCGCAGCCCGATCACCCGGTCACCCCAGCTCAGCGCCAGGCTCACCTGATGCAGACTGCACAGCACGGTCAGTCGGCGCTCGGTGCTGATCTCGCGGATCAACTGCATCACCTGAGCGGAGGACTCCGGGTCCAGCGAGGCGACCGGTTCGTCGGCCAGCAGGATCTCGGGACGTTGCATCAGGGCCCGCGCGACCGCCACCCGCTGCTGCTGGCCGCCCGACAGGGTGTCGGCCCGCTGGAATGCCCTGTCGAGCAGGCCGACGCGGTCCAGTTGACCGAGTGCCTCGCGGCGCAGCTCCCTCGGATAGGTGAACAGACCGAGCCGCGGACCCCGCAGCCGGCCCAGCGCCCCCGAGCAGACGTTCTCCAGCACGCTCATGCGACCGACGAGGTGGAACTGCTGGAAGATGAAGCCCACCCGCGTCCGGAGCCGCCGCAAGTCCCCGCCGCCGGCCCGGCCGACGTCGGTGCCAAGCACGGTGACCGTTCCCGACGTGGGTCGCTGCAGGCCGTCGACGTGGCGCAGCAGCGTGGACTTGCCCGAACCGGACAGTCCAAGCAACACCGCGATCTCCCCACGCCGCACGGTCATCGACACGTCGTCGAGGCCACGGACGTCGGGTCCGAATTGCCTTGTCACACCGTCGAAGCGGACCACGATGTCATCGGTCATGACTGTCCGCTGCACTGCTTTGCCTTCGTGATGTCACAGACCTTGCGCACCCCGTCATAGAACGCATTGTCGACCTTGCTGTAACCCCAGTCGCCGGAGTCGTCGGCAGTCTTGCACGCCGGGGAGCAGATCCCGCTGGAGTTGAAGTAGTCGATGTTCGCCTTGTTCTGGAAGGCGTCGGTGATCTTGGTCTTCAGATCGGGAGCCAGGTCGTCGCTGATGACGACCGGCGCCCCGGCGATCACGTCGGACTTCCACACCACGTTGAGTTCACCCGGCTTCAACTGCCCCTTCCCGGGCAGCGTCGTGTCGATCATGCTGTCCTCGGCGAATCCGGCATCGCACTGTCCGTGCAGGACGGCGAGCGCAGACGCGTCGTGGCCACCGGTCATCACCGGGGTGACGTCCTTTTGGGGATCGATCCCTGCATTCAGCAGCGCCGCCGACGGGTACAGGAAGCCCGACGTCGAGTTGGGGTCGACGAAGCAGACCTTCTTGCCCTTGTAGTCGGCGATCGAGTTGATGCCGCTGCCGGGCCGGGTGATTCCGAACGACTGGTAGCCGGGCGTGGCGCCCTTGCTCACCGTCTGCGCCGCGATCGGCGATGCCTTGACGCCGCTGTTCTGAGCGGTGATGAAGGAGAACGGCCCATACTGCGCGATGTCGACCTTGTCGGTGCGCTGAGCTTCGATCACCGCGGCATAGCTGGTGGCGCTCTGGAACCGGACCTTCTTGCCGGTTTCCTTCTCCAGCATCGCGATCAGCGGCTTGTAGTCCTCTTGCAGGCTCTGCGCGTTCTCCGAGGGAACGGCAGCGAAGACGAGTTCGTCGGGGTTGCGGCCGTCCGGTGAGCTACCGCTCGCTCCGGCGCTACTGTCTGCGCTCTGGCCGCAGCCGGCCAGCACGAGTGCGGCAAACAGGAGTGCGCCGGCACCGATCGAGCGTCGGGAGGCAGAGGACATCGGGATTCTCCTTTCGGCCCGGCGGGCGGTGTCGATGAGACGTCCGAATGGTGGTCGTGCCCGGTGCAATCGAGGGGACGCTCGGGTTACCGCAGCACCAACATCGCGCGTGCATTGCGTCCACCCGATCGCATGAATTCCCGTGACGTGGTCGCATTTCGTCCGAAATGTGATGGCCGCCTCCACAGCGATCACACACCGGGAGCGCAGCGGCAAACCACCCAAGAGGGCCGCGGTCACTGAGCCGGGGTCAACTCCGGCTCGGGTTCGGCCTCGGCTTCCCGGACTACCGGTGGCCGCACCGTGGGCCGCAGCGTGCGCGGCAACCACCGCGGCGGGTCGTCGGGGGCGTTCTCGAAGACCCCGCCCGACGGATCGTCGACCCGACCGAAATCGCGGACCAGATCCAACTCCGGATGGTAGATCTGGCGGATCACCAACGCGCACAACGCCATCACCGCGATGTCGCGCAGCAGCACCGTGGTGGTGAACCACTGCTGGGGCAGGCCCATCTTCTGCTCGCCGTACAGGATACATCATCCGAGGCACCCACACCAGCGCGTCGATCGTCATCCACGCCAACAGGATCCGTCGGTGCGGCAACGCCAGCGCCGCCAACGGCACCAGCCACAACGAGTACTGCGGGCTCCACACCTTGTTCGTCAGCAGGAACGCGGCCACCACCAGGAACGCCAGCTGCGCCAGCCGCGGTCGACGCTGCGCGGTCAGAGCGACGTATGCGATTCCAGCGCAACACAATACGAACAGCGCGGCCGTCACCGCAGTTGAACGTCGACGGCGGCTGCCAGAACCCCAGATTCTGATCGAAGCCACCCCACCCGGTGAACGACTTGACCACGTTGTACAGCGAATCCATGTCGTCGCCGCGACGGGTGTTGAGCCGGAAGAACTCCGACCACCCGCGCGGATACAACACCATCACCGGCAGGTTCACCACCAGCCACGTCACCACCGTCGCGATCGCCGTGTTGGCCACCTCACGCATCCGGCCGGTGCGCAACCCGAGGATCACCAGCGGCAGCAACAGCAGCAGCGGGTAGAGCTTCAGTGCCACGCCGACGCCGATCAGAGCGCCCGCGAGCACGGGTCTACGCCGCGACCAAGCCAGCAACGCACCCACCGCGGCGGCCGTCGCCAGCGCGTCGAAGTTGGTGAACGCCTGGAAGATCAGTAACGGCGAGCCCGCCACCACCGCCGCGTCCCAGATCCGCCGTCCCGACAGCCGCGCGGTCGCCCACACCGTGGCCAGCCACGCCAACGCCAGTCCGAACGCCGAGATGTTGAAGAACATGACGACCTCGGCGACGATCGGCACCGACACCAGCTTGGTGAACGCCGTGTAGGTCTTGGCCACCGCCATCGACACGTACTGGTACAGCCCGGTCAGGACCGGATACTCCATGTACCGGATCGCGGGACTGCCGTCGTACTGGACGTTCGGGACGCCCTTGGAGTCGCTGTCGATCCAGCTCGACTTGTACGGAAACTTGCCGAGGTTCAACAACTCCGCGGTGTACAGCGGCACCGTGTCCGAGTAGCACAGCTCGTAGTACGCCCGCTGGTTCTCCCACACGGCCACCCGCTGATCGGCGGTACCGGTGCCCTTGGTCTGCAGGCAGGCGGCCTTCGTCGAGTAGCCGAGCGCGAGGAACACCAACGCGATCATCAGCATCACCCGCAGCGGCGTCATGAACCGCTGACGCCCGATCAGTGCGTGCCTGCCGACCGGGCCGCCGATCACACCCGACAGTGCGGCACCCAACACGTCGGTACGGCTGGGCAGGTCGCGGTCGTCGGCGCTTCGAAGGTCTTCGGCCAGCGGAGCTGGCGATACGGTCCCGGCCAGCGGAGCTGGCGATACGGTCCGGCGGCGCGAGACGGCTGCTGCGGCGAGACCGTTGGCCGACTTGGTTCTTCGCCGGTCACGGCGGCGGAGGCGGGGCTGTCGCGGTCGGGGTCAGGCCACCTGGTGCGCCGGGGTCACCGGGTGGCGGTGGCGGCGGCGCGGTGATGGTGGTCGGCGGACCGAACGGAATCGTGATGCCCGGCGCGATTTCGAGCGTCGGCTGGATCACCGTCTCCGACGGCGGCGGCGGCCGGCGGCGGGGGTGGCGGAGGTGCGGCCGGCGGGCCCGCGTAGCCACCGATCTCGGTGGGCTTCGGGAAGTTCTCGTTGTCGGTGCCCTTCAGCGCACCGTCCATGGTGGCCTTCCAGATGTCGGACGGCAGACCCGACCCGTACACCGGCGCTGCCGGAGCTGGTCACCAGCGGCTTGGTGCCCTCGGTGGTACCGACCCACACCGCGGTCGACAGCGACGGCGTGTACCCGACCATCCAGGCGTCGCGGTTGGCGTCGGTGTCGCCGAGCTGGTTGGTGCCGGTCTTGGCCGCCGACGCCCGGCCGCCGGCCAGGTTGTGGCCTCTGGACCAGCCCGCGATGGGCAGCATCGCGGAGGTGACGTTGTCGGCGACCGCCTTGTCGATCTTCTGCTCACCGGAGTTGTCCTGCTGCGAGGCGTCGAAGAGCACCTGACCGTCGGCGTTGACCACCTTCTGGACGAAGTGCGGCCGGTGGTACACCCCGGAGGCGGCGAGGGTGGCGTAGGCCGAGGCCATGTCGAGCACCCGGGTCTGGTACTGCCCCAACACGATTCCGTCGTACGGCGGGCCGCCCTTGCCGTCCTCGGACAGCGTGTGCTCGACACCGGGGAAGCTCTCGGCGATACCGGCGGCGTGCGCGGCGTCGGCGACGTCCTGCGGGCCGTGCTTGAGCTTGAGCATCAGTCGGTAGTAGCTGGTGTTCAGCGAGCGCTTCAACGCCTCGGCGATGTTGCAGACGCCGCAACCCTCGCCCTCGACGTTGGTGATCGTGACGCCGTTCTCCGTCACCGGCGAACTGTCCATCTGGTAGCCCAGCCCGATGCCCTGCTGCAGCGCCGCCACCAACGCGAACACCTTGAACGACGATCCGGTCGGCAGGCCGGCCTGCGCGAAGTCGAAGCCGTTGGCGTCCGACCCGCCGTAGTACGCCTTCACCCCGCCGGTGTGCGGGTCGATCGAGACGACCGCCGACCGCATGTCGGGATCCTGACCTTCGAGGTTCTTGGTCACGGCGTCCTCGGCGGCCTTCTGCGCCTTGGGGTCGATCGTCGTGGTGACCTGCAACCCCTCGGTGTTCAGCGTCTGCTCGTCGATGTTGAACAGGTCCAGCAGTTCCTTGGTGACCTGCCGCTCGATGAGCCCGTTGGGGCCCGTGGTCTGGTTCTGCGCGCGGGCCTGGTCGGGCGGCACCGTCGGCGGGAAGACCTGCGCGGCACGGTCGGCCGGCGAGAGCGCGCCCATGGTCACCATGCCGTCGAGCACCCAGTTCCACCGCTCGGCGGCGCCCTCGGGGTCGACGGCGGGGTCCAGCGTCGACGGCCGCTGGATCGAGCGCGGCGAGCAGCGCGCCCTCGGCGACGGTGAGCTGTTCGACCGGCTTGTCGAAGTAGGCCTTCGACGCCGCGGAGATGCCGTAGGAACCGCGGCCGAAGTAGATGATGTTCAGGTACGCCTGCAGCACCTCGTCCTTGGACCACTCGCGCGACATCTTCGTCGAGATGACGAGTTCCTTGGCCTTGCGGACGATGCCGCCGAGACCGGACCGCGCGTCGCCGACCAACGCGTTCTTCACGTACTGCTGGGTGATGGTCGAGCCGCCCTGCAGGTCGCCGCCGAAGATGTTGTTCTTGAACGCGCGGAGCGAACCCGGTGAAGGAGAAGCCCGGGTTGGTGTAGAAGTCGCGGTCCTCGGCGGCCATCACGGCGTTGCGCACGTGCACCGGGATCTGGTCGATGTTGACGTCGACCCGGTTGCCTTCCGGCGGAACGATCTTGGCGAGTTCGCTGCCGTCGCTGGCCAGGATCGTCGACACCTGGTCGGTGCGGATGTCGCCCGGCTTGGGCACGTCGACGATCAGGTACGCCATCGCGAAGGTGACGATCGGCAGCACGATGGCCGCCACGACGCAGGCATACAGGCTGCGGCGCACCCACTTCCAGTTGATCTTGGTCCCGGCCGGACGCGGCGGCCCCGGCGGCCCGGCCGGTGGTCCACCGGCGGGAGGTCCGCCACCGGGTGGCGGTCCGGGCGGCGGCGGCTTCGGTGGCGGCGTGCCGTCCAGCACCGCCTTGACGACGTCGATCGGGTCGCGCAGCCGGGGATCACCGGCGGGCGGCACCGGCGGCAGCACCATGGTCCTGCGGTCGTCGGGCGGACCGGCGGTACGCGGTGGGCGGCCGGGCGCGGCGGGGCGACTGCGCCGGGTGCGTCGGCGCCGTCGCTCAACACCGTCAGCCACGGGCCCGTTTCGGACGTCGTCGGCTGACCTGTTGTGGCGCCCTTCGCTATTCACTGGCCGTGCGCGCGCCGGAGCGCGCCGTCCGGGTGCCGCGCGCCTTCGGAGGGCGGGGAGCGCCGAGCACGTATGACTTGACCAGGTGATTCCAACTGCAGGTTCGGCATACCTCCACCACGTGCACCGCGAACTCGTCGAAGCGGGCCGCCAGCATCACCAACTCCTCGGTGGTGCGGGCCGAGCCGGACACGGCGCCCAGGTGATCGCCGAACACCCACGACACCAGCGTGAGCTGTTCCTTGCGGCAGATCGGGCACATCACCGTGCTGGGTTTGCCGTGGTACTTCGCGGCGCGAAGCAGGTAGGGATTGGCGTCGCAGACCTCCGAGACGCCGGTGCGTCCCGAGTACACCTCGGCCAGCAGGGACCGCCGCTTGAGCGCGTAGTCCACCACCTGTCGCTGCAATCGCACGATGACCAGAGTACGTCGGCGCCGTCGGGCACGGAGGCGTGACGGTGCCGGTGCCGGGTCGCGTCGACTCCAGGTTCGCCATCTGGTCTGCGGTGATGGCCGCCGAACTCCTACGATCTCTTCGTGGCGACGCGGCAGACAGCAGGAACGCGGGCGAAGGACACCGACCGCAACAACACGTGCCAGGTGCTCGACAGCGCGCTCAGCGACGGGCAGCTGTCGATGGACGAGCACCGCACGCGGGTCGCGGCCGCGACGACCGCCGCCACCCTCGGCGACCTGCAGGCGCTGGTCGACGACCTGCAGACGGACAACGCGCCGGTCCAGATGCCCAACCTGAAGAAGCCGTCGCGCGTTCAACGTCCGCCGCCGGCGCGGGCGGCGGTTGGGGCATGCGCGCGGCGGTGGCGGGCGTGCTGGTGGTGCTCGGCATCGCGATCGGCTGGGGGCTCTACGGCAACACCAGCTCGCCGCTGAGCTTCACCTCCGATCCCGGGCGCGAAGCCCGATGGCGTCGCGCCGGTCAGGTGCTGACGCCGCCGACGACAACTGCAGTCGCTGGGCGGAATGACCGGACTGATCGAGCAGATGAAGAAGCGCTTCGGCGACACCATGGGCTACAAGCTGCTCGATCTACCCGGAATACGCGATCCCTCGACCGGGCCGATCCCAACGACAACCGTCGCAAGATCTCGCTACGACTACCGCGGCGGCTGGGGCGACGGCGACGACCCCTCGGCGATCAGCGACGACGACCGCCTGGTCGACCTGGGCGCAGATCGACGTCAAGGCGATCGTCGGCCTGTTGCGCGGCGCGCCCGACAGTCTGCAGCATCAAGACAGTCCGACGTGAAGAACACGTACCTGATCATCGAGCCGTCCAAGGATCCGCTCCGCCGGGCGACCTCTCGATCTCGATCTACGTCTCCAGCGACTTCGGCAGCGGCTACATCGTCGCGGCCGGCGACGGCACCGTCAAGCAGATCAACAAGCCCAGCCTGAGCACCCTTCGCGCGTGGTGCGTGCGGGCTGATGTAGCGCCAAATATATCGGCGCGATACAGTTGCGCGAGGTGTTGAGTCGTCGTAGCGAAACTACGACTTTGCGAGGGAGGTGATTCGCGTGCTGGAGCTCGCCATTCTGGGACTTCTGCTCGAATCACCGATGCACGGTTACGAACTGCGTAAACGCCTGACCGGCCTGCTCGGCGCGTTCCGTGCGTTCTCGTACGGTTCGCTGTACCCGGCGCTGCGCCGGATGCAGGCCGACGGGCTCATCGTCGAGGACGTCGGCACCGGTCGGAGCCGTCAAGGTGCGCCGTGCGCGACGCGTCTACGAGCTCACCGATGCGGGCAAGCAGCGGTTCACCGAGCTCGTCGCCGACACCGGACCGCAGAACTACACCGACGACGGCTTCGGTGTCCACCTGGCCTTCTTCAACCGCACCCCGGCCGAGGCCAGGATGCGCATCCTCGAAGGTCGCCGTCGTCAGGTGGAGGAACGCCGCGAAGGCTTGCGTGAAGCCATCGGGCGGGCCACCAATTCACTCGACCGCTACACCCGTCAGCTACACCAGCTCGGCTTGGAGTCCAGCGAGCGCGAGGTCAAGTGGCTCAACGATCTGATCGCCGCCGAACGCGTGGCGCAGAGAAGCGCCGAGCAACAGCCCTGACGTAACACAGCTCACCAGTTCAGTAGTAAGAGAAGGAGAACGTCCCATGTCCGAGGCCCCGTCGAATGAAGTCCGGGTCGCCATCGTTGGCGTCGGCAACTGCGCGTCCTCCCTGGTTCAGGGTGTGCAGTACTACCACGACGCCGACGAGAACAACACCGTTCCCGGCCTGATGCACGTGAAGCTCGGCCAGTACCACGTGCGCGACGTGAAGTTCGTCGCCGCGTTCGACGTCGACGCCAAGAAGGTCGGCTTCGACCTGTCCGAGGCCATCTTCGCCTCGGAGAACAACACGATCAAGATCGCCGACGTGCCGCCGACCAACGTCACGGTGCAGCGCGGCCCGACCCTCGACGGCATCGGCAAGTACTACGCCGAGACCATCGAGGTGTCCGACACCGAGGCCGTCGACGTCGTCAAGGCGCTCAAGGACGCCAAGGTCGACGTGATGGTGTCCTACCTGCCCGTCGGCTCCGAAGAGGCCGACAAGTTCTACGCCCAGTGCGCCATCGACGCCGGCGTGGCGTTCGTCAACGCGCTGCCGGTGTTCATCGCCTCGGACCCGGTGTGGGCCAAGAAGTTCGACGATGCCGGCGTGCCGATCGTCGGCGACGACATCAAGAGCCAGGTCGGCGCCACCATCACCCACCGCGTGATGGCCAAGCTGTTCGAGGACCGCGGCGTGCAGCTCGACCGCACCATGCAGCTCAACGTCGGCGGCAACATGGACTTCCTCAACATGCTGGAGCGCTCGCGCCTGGAGTCGAAGAAGATCTCCAAGACCCAGGCCGTCACCTCCAACCTGCAGCGGAATTCAACACCAAGGACGTGCACATCGGCCCGTCCGATCACGTCGGCTGGCTCGACGACCGCAAGTGGGCCTACGTCCGCCTCGAGGGCCGCGCCTTCGGCGACGTGCCGCTGAACCTGGAGTACAAGCTCGAGGTGTGGGACTCGCCGAACTCGGCGGGCGTCATCATCGACGCGGTCCGCGCGGCCAAGATCGCCCTGGATCGCGGCATCGGCGGCCCCGTGGTGGCCGCGTCGGCGTACCTGATGAAGAGCCCGCCGAAGCAGATGGCCGACGACATCGCGCGCACCCAGCTCGAAACCTTCATCGAGGGCTGAGCACTTCTCACCGAAACTGCGGGGAGATCGCGTGATTCGCCAAAATCGCGATCTCCCCGCAGTTTCGGCGTTTGGGGGGTCGTAGAGTCGGCTGCGTGGTCAGCCCGAATTTCTCAGACGACGAATTGGTGGGCCTACACCCTTCTGCTCCTCACGTGCGCGGCGACGAATTCGCCCTGCTGCCCGAGAACGCCGAACAGATCGGTGCGACGGGCCCGCTGCCCGCCGTCGAGCGCATCGACGCCGGCGACGTCAGCGCCATCAAGTGGGGTACCGATTCCCCGCAGGTGGTCTTCCTGCACGGCGGCGGCCAGAACGCCCACACCTGGGACACCGTCATCCTCGGCCTCGGCGTGCCCGCGCTGGCGGTCGACCTGCCCGGGCACGGCCGCTCCGCGTGGCGTGAGGACGGCGACTACGGGCCGAAGCTCAACGCCGAGACGCTGCGGCCCGGTGCTGCGCGAGTGGGCGCCCACCCCGCGCCTGGTCGTCGGCATGTCGCTCGGCGGGCTGACCGCGCTGCGCATCGCCGCCACCGAACCGGCTCTGGTCCCAGAACTGCGTGCTCGTCGACGTCACCCCGTCGGCCCCGGAACGCCACGAGCAGATGACGCAAGGCGCAGATGGGTACCGTCGCGCTGGTGCAGGGCGACCGCACCTTCCCCAGCTTCGCGGCCATGCTCGACGTGACGGTCGCCGCCGCGCCGCATCGCGATCGGAACTCGTTGCGCCGCGGCGTCTTCCACAACAGCAAGCGACTCGACGACGGCACCTGGACGTGGCGCTACGACTCGTTCCGCAAGGGGCTCTGTCGGCTTCGAGGGCTTGTGGGACGACGTCCCGTCGATCACCATGCCGACCACGCTGGTGCGCGGCGCCAACTCGTACTTCGTCAACGACGAGGACGCCGAGGCGTTCGCCAAGGGCGCGCCCGGCTTCCAGCGCACCCACGTCGTCGCCGACTCCGGACACTCGGTGCAGGGCGATCAGCCGCGCGCTCTGGTCGACATCCTGCGCGGAGTTCTCGGCGCATAGCTTTCCCAGTTGTTCACCAATTGATTCCCAGCTGCTTGCCAGACTGACGTAGGTTTCGCCGGGTCCCGGCCAGCCAGCCCGCTGACCGGTATCTCCCCGCGGAAGGATCTGCGCAGCCATGGCGCTCGTACCGTTGAACCTGTTCGTCAGCCACGATGGCACGCTCCTCGCGCCAGCACGTGACGTGCCGCTACAAGTGCGGCGACGCCTGCTCCAAACCCGTGCCCAACACCAGCGACAACGAGTACTTCGGCGACATCGCCAAGGCCGTCTCACGCCGATCGATGCTGCGGGCCACCGGCATCACGGTGCTGGCCGTCGGCGCGGGTTCGGCGCTGGCCGCGTGCGGGCGCGACGAGCAACCCGCCGCGACACCCACCTCCTCGGCCGCCCGCCGAACCCCCTCCCGGCATGAAGTTCAGCGCCATCGCACCCAACAGCGAGGACGCCGTCGTCATCCCCGAGGGCTACCAGCAGGCGGTCGTGATCAGCTGGGGCGATCCCGTTCTGCCGAACGCGCCCGAAGTTCGACGTCAACGCCCAGACCGGCGCCGCGCAGCGTCGGCCAGTTCGGCTTCAACAACGACTTCGCGGGGCTGCTGCCGATCCCGGCCGATTTGGCGGGCAACCGAACCGCTTCCTTCTGGTCACCAACCTCGAGTACGCCTCCCCGCAGTTCATGTTCCCCGGCTACGACGCCAAGAAGCCCCGACCCGCGAGCAGTTCGACATCGAGATCGCGGCCATGGGCATGGGTGTCGTCGAGGTCGAACGCACACCGCAGGGCCTGAAGCCGGTGATGGGCCGCTACAACCGCCGCATCACCGTCGACACCCCGTTCACGCTGACCGGTCCCGCCGCGGGCACCGACTTCGTCAAGACCACCGGCCGACCCGACCGGTCGCACCGTGGCCGGCACCATGGCCAACTGCTCCGGCGGCGTAACCCCTTGGGGCACCGTGCTTTCAGGCGAGGAGAACTTCAACACGTACTTCGGCGCCGCCGAGGGCGCACCCGCAGCCCAACCCCGTGGACGCCGACCGGCTCGACCGCTACGGCATCGCCGCTCAAGCCATCCGAACTCCTCTGGGAGACCTTCGACCCGCGCTTCGACCTCGCCAAGACACCCAACGAGATCAACCGGTTCGGCTACGTCGTCGAGCTCAACCCATGGGACCCCAACTCGACGCCGGTCAAGCACACCGCGCTGGGCCGGTTCAAGCACGAGGGCGCCAACGTCTACGTCACCGACGACGGCACGGTGGTCGCCTACAGCGGCGACGACGAACGCTTCGACTACATGTACAAGTTCGTGTCCAGCAAGAAGATCCAGCCCGGTTGGGAGAAGGATCCCGCGGCGATGGCCAACAACATGACCATCCTCGACGAGGGCACCCTGTACGTCGCGAAGCTGTCCAGCGACATCCCCGCCGGCGAGATCGACGGCTCGGGCAAGCTGCCTGCCGAGGGCTCGTTCAGCGGCTCCGGCACGTGGCTTCCGCTGCTGCGCTCCGGCCCGGGCGGCCAGGCCGAGTCGCTGGTGCCCGGGCGTGACCGCGCAGGAGGCCGCGGTGTTCACCCGATTCGCCGCCGACAAGGCGGGCGCCACCAAGATGGACCGGCCCGAGGACTTCGAGGCCAACCCGAAGACCGGCAAGGTCTACGTCGCGCTGACCAACAACGACGACCGAGGCGCGGCGGGCGAAGCGGCACCCGACGCCGCCAACCCACGCAACGACAACAAGAGCGGCCAGATCCTCGAGATCACCGACAACCACGCGGGCACCGACTTCACCTGGGACCTGCTGCTGGTCTGCGGGGATCCCGACCGCGGCCGACACCTACTTCGCGCGGATTCGACAAGACGAAGGTCAGCCCGATCTCCTGCCCGGACAACGTGGCGTTCGACAGCCACGGCAATCTGTGGATCTCGACCGACGGCAACGCGCTGGACTCGAACGACGGCCTGTTCGCGGTGGCACTCGAAGGCCCCAACCGCGGCGAGACCAAGCAGTTCCTCACCGTGCCGCTCGGCGCGGAGACGTGCGGGCCGATCGTCACCGACGACCTCGTCACGGTCGTGCGTGCAGCATCCGGGCGAGAACGACGAGAACAGCATCGACGACCCGCTCTCGCAGCTGGCCCGAGGGCGGCAACGGAACGGCGCGCCCGTCGGTGGTCGCGGTGTGGAAGACCGACGGGAACATCGGCGTCTGACGCCCGCGGCATTCGAAGCAGACCGACGGGAATACCGGCGGCCGAGCGCACGTAGATTTAGCACGTGACCTTCCCCATCCGCATCGGCGTGCAACTACAGCCGCAGCACTCCCCCAACTACGGCCACATCCGTGACGCCGTCCGCCGTGCGAGGACATGGGCGTCGACGTCGCGTTCAACTGGGATCACTTCTTTCCGCTGTACGGTGACCCCGACGGCGCGCACTACGAGTGCTGGACCATGCTCGGCGCCTGGGCCGAACAGACGTCGCGCATCGAGATCGGCGCGCTGGTGACGTGCAACTCCTATCGCAACCCGGAACTGCTGGCCGACATGGCGCGCACCGTCGACAACATCTCCGACGGCCGGCTGATCCTCGGCATCGGCTCGGGTTGGAAGGAGAAGGACTACGACGAGTACGGCTACGACTTCGGCACCGCGGGCAGCCGGCTCGACGACCTCGCCGCGGCGCTGCCGCGCATCACGTCGCGGCTGGCCAAGCTCAATCCGGCGCCGACCCGCGACATCCCGATCCTGATCGGCGGGCAGGGCGAGAAGAAGACGCTGCGCCTGGTCGCCGAGTACGCCCACTGTGGCACGGCTTCACCACCGCCGAGACCTATCCCGGCCAAGGCCGAGGTGCTCGACGCGGCACTGCGCCGACCTCGGCCGCGACCCGTCGGCCATCGAACGGTCGGCCGGGGTCCAGGACGGCAACGGCACCGACGCGCTGATCGCCGACGCCGAGGCGCTCGTCGCACTCGGCGTCAGCCTGCTGACCGTCGGCGTCAACGGCCCCGACTACGACCTGACCGCCGCCGAAGCGCTGTGCCGGTGGCGCGACGCCCGCGCCTGACCGAAGCTGCCGAACAGCTCCCGTACACGCTGCGGCGTGAGAAACTGACCGCTGCATGCCCAAGAAGTACGGGGTCAAAGAGAAGGACCTGGTCGTCTCGCACGTCGTGAACCTGGTCCTGACGGGGAAGCTGCGCTCCGGAGATCGGTTGGACCGCAACGAGATCGCCGAGCAGCTCGGCGTCAGTCGGGTGCCCATCCAGGAGGCGGTGGTCCAGCTCGAGCACGACGGCGTGCTCTCGACGCGCTATCACCGCGGTGCCTTCGTCGAGCGCTTCGACGAAGGCGTGGTCCGCGAGCACCACGAGCTCTACGGGGTGCTGAACGGCATCGCGTCGGCACGCGCCGCCGCCGATCCGCAGCCCGAAGGTGCGTCGACGTGCTGCGACCACGCTGGACGCGTTGCACGCCGCGCAAGGGCTCGCGGGCGTTCCACGACGCACGCGTGGCGCTACCGCCAGACGATCAACGACGAGTACGCCGGGCCGCGACTGCGGGCCGCGATCCGGGCCTCCCAGACGCTCATGCCGCGCGCCTTCTGGTCGGCGTACCTGGACAGCCACGACGAACTGCTGCCGTTCTACGACGCCGAGACCGCCGCGATCCGAAGCGCAGGATCCCGGCGCGGCGCGTGCCGCCTGCGTCGGCCGCTCCGAGGTGATGGGCCGGATCATGCTCACCGAACTGGTCCGGCGCCGCGTGCTCGGACCGGCGTCGTCGCCGCACGTGCCATCCGTTGCGTTCTGAATGAGCGCAAGCCGCCTACGCGCGGCCACGCCGGACGCTACGTTGCCTGGATGGCCCGGTTACGCAAGACGATGCTCGTCGCAGTCGTCGCGCTGGCTGCGTTCGGCATGGGATTCGCTCCGCCCGCGGCCGCCGACCAGTGCGCGCCGCCCGGCGATGCAGAGCGCCAGCGCGCTGCCGACCAACCTGGCCGCCGCGGCCAAGGGTCCCGAGCGCGGACAAGTACACGACCCCGACCGTCGAACCACTCGGCTCGGTCGACGCTCGCCGCGCTGCGGCTCGGCACGCCGGGCGTGCTCACCGTCGGCACGCTGTCCGACGCGCCGCCGAGCATCTGCATCAACTCCCAGGGCCAGTTCACCGGCTTCGACAACGAACTGCTGCGGGCCGATCGCCGACAAGCTCGGGCTGAAGGTCAACTTCGTCGGCACCGACTTCTCCGGGCTGCTGGCCCAGGTCGCCTCCGCGCCGGTTCGACGTCGGCTCGTCGTCGATCACCACCACCGATGCGCGGCGCCAGCACCGTCGGCTTCACCAACGGCTACGACTTCGGCTACTTCTCGCTGGTGGTGCCCACCGGGTCGGCGATCACCGGCTTCGACAAGCTCGCCGCCGGCCAACGCATCGGCGTCGTGCAGGGCACCGTGCAGGAGGCCTACGTCGTCGACACCCTCGGCCTGGACCCGGTGAAGTTCCCCGACTACAACACCGTGTACGCCAGCCTGAAGACCCGCCAGATCGACGCCTGGGTCGCGCCGTCGCAGCAGGCCCAGGGCACCGTGCAGCCGGGCGATCCGGCGCAGATCGTCGAGAACACCTTCAGCTTGGACAACTTCGTCGCCTACGCGGTGGCCAAGGAGAACAAGCCGCTCATCGACGCGCTCAACTCCGGGCTCGACGCGGTGATCGCCGACGGCACGTGGGCGAGGCTGTACTCCGACTGGGTGCCGCGCGCGCTGCCGCCGGGCTGGAAGCCCGGCTCCAAGGCCGCGCCCGCTACCGCAACTGCCCGACTTCGCCGCGATCGCCGCCAGCCACGCACCCAACCGACACCCCGGGCTCGCGCGCCGAAATCGACGCTGTCCCAACTCAAGGACTCGTTCTTCGACTGGGACCTCTACAAGCAGGCCATCCCCGACCTGTTCAAGACCGGCCTGCCCAACACCCTGATCCTCACCGTCAGCGCCAGCATCATCGGCTTGATCCTCGGCATGGGGCTCGCCGTCGCGGGCATCTCCCGGTCGCGCTGGCTGCGCTGGCCGGCCCGGGTCTACACCGACGTCTTCCGCGGGCTGCCCGAAGTGGTCATCATCCTGCATCATCGGACTCGGCGTCGGACCCGTCGTCGGCGCGCTCACCGGCAACAACCCGTACCCGCTCGGCATCGCCGCGCTCGGGCTGATGGCGGGCGCCTACATCGGCGAGATCTTCCGGTCCGGCATCCAGAGCGTGGAGGCCGGCCAGCTGGAGGCCTCGCGCGCACTCGGCTTCAGCTACTCGGCCTCGATGCAGCTGGTGGTCGTGCCCCAGGGCGTGCGGCGGGTGCTGCCCGCGCTGGTCAACCAGTTCATCTCGCTGCTGAAGGCGTCGTCGCTGGTGTACTTCCTCGGCCTGATCGCCAGCCAGCGCGAGCTGTTCCAGGTCGGCCGAGACCTCAACGCGCAGACCGGCAACCTGTCGCCGCTGGTCGCCGCCGGGTTGTTCTACCTGGCGTTGACGATCCCGCTGACCCACCTGGTCAACTACATCGACGACCGCCTGCGCCGCGGCCGGCCAGTGACGACGCCGACGACCCTGCGAGCCCGGCCAGATCCCGCGTCGACCCAGGAGATGGTGTGAGCACCGCCGCCTCGACCCCAGCCACCGCGTTCGAGCCGGTCTCCCTGGCGGCCAACGATATTCACCTGGCCTTCGGCCCCAACAAGGTGCTGCGCGGCGTCGACGTCGACGTGCCCGCCGGCACCACCACCGCGGTGATCGGACCGTCCGGGTCCGGCAAGTCGACGCTGCTGCGCACGCTCAACCGGCTCTACGAACCCGACCGCGGGCGACATCCTGCTCGACGGCCGGTCGGTGCTGAAGGACGATCCCGACCAGTTGCGCCAGCGCATCGGCATGGTGTTCCAGCAGTTCAACCTGTTCCCGCACCGCAGCGTGCTCGACAACGTCACGCTGGCGCCGCGCAAGCTCAAGCGGCTGGGCGCCGACGAGGCGCGCGAGCTCGGCCTGGCGCAGCTGGAGCGAGTCGGGTTGCGGCACAAGGCCGAAGTCCGCCCGGCCACGCTGTCGGGCGGACAGCAGCAGCGGGTCGCGATCGCGCGCGCCCTCGCGATGGCACCCCAGGTGATGTTCTTCGACGAGGCGACCTCGGCGCTGGACCCCGAACTGGTGAAGGGCATCCTGGCGCTGATGGCCGATCTCGGCTCGGACGGGATGACGATGGTCGTCGTCACCCACGAGATGGGCTTCGCGCAGTCGGCGGCCGACGCCGTGGTGTTCATGGACCACGGCGCGGTCGTCGAGTCCGGACCGCCCGAGCAGATCTTCGAGGGCGCCGAGACCGACCGGCTGCGCCAGTTCCTCTCGCAGGTGCTCTACGTCCGCGGCAAGCAGATGACAGTCTCGGTCAGGTGCACCTGGCTGCCAGTTCGCATGAAATCACCGCATGTCGACCTTCTGGCAGGGCGAGACAGGTTAGACTAGCGAATTATGGTGGAAACCGAACCACAGGTCACTGAGCTGGCCGGGGAGCTGCAGCAGGTGCTCTCCAAGCTGTTCTCCGTACTGCGCCGCGGTGACACCAACCGCAGCGACCGCCGAGGCTGGCGCCGATCTCACCCTGGCTCAGCTGTCGATCCTGTTGACGCTGCTCGACCAGGGTCCGATCCGGATGACCGAGCTCGCCGCGCACGAGCGCGTTCGCACCCCCACCACCACCGTGGCGATCCGCCGCCTGGAGAAGCTCGGACTGGTGAAGCGCTCCCGTGATCCGTCCGATCTGCGCGCCGTCCTGGTCGACGTCACCCCGCGCGGCCTGGTTCAGCACCGCGAGGCATTGGCCACCCGCCGCGCGACGCTGGCCGGGATGCTGCGCAAGCTCAGCGACGAAGAGCGAGAAACGCTGGCAAGGCGTTGGCACCGCTGGCGCAGCTAGCCGGAGCACGCGGCTACCTAACGTTCGGCGCGTCGGGGATCAGCCCAGCCAGTCGAGCACCGCGGCCGCGGTCCACGACTGCTGCATGCTGCCCAACGGTTCGCCGGTGAACGGCTCGTAGTACTCGGCGAAGGTGCCGTCGCTGGCCTGGCGCAGACCCTCGCGCCGCAGCATCGACGAGCGCTCGGCCCAGCCCCGTCGGGCGAAGCACCAGGAGAACAGCCACGTCATCACCGGCCAGATGGGGCCGCGCCAGTACTCCCGCGCGCGGAAGTCCCGCGACACCGGTGAGGTCGACGGGATCAGCGCGTACTTCAGATCCGGATGCCCGCAGAACCGCGGCCCGTCCAGCAGCCGCAGCAGGCTGCGCTCCTTGTCGTGCGGCAGGCCACCGCACAGCAGCGGCGCGAACTGCGCGACGGTCTCGGTGGCTATCCACCGTTCCGCCCGGACGTCGTAATCCCTTGCCGCACCGGTTCTCTGGTCGGTCGTTTCGACGACCCCGGCGCGGAAGCGCTCGGCCCAGGAGTACAGGTCGCGGACGTCGGCGTTGGGCCGCTTGTAGTCCTCGCCGATCTCGGCCAGCACCGTGCACGCCACCGAGAGGATCGCCGAGACGAACACGTCCTCGACGGCGAAGCTCATCACCTTCGGCAGCAGCTCGTCGTCGTAGCGAACCGACTTCATCTCCTCGAGCAGCCACAGATAGCGGTCGTACTCGACGTCGGACGGACGCTGGGTGGCGTCGGTGACGATCGCGTTGTCCTCGCGCTGGTACTCGGGCACGTTGCCGGGAACCACGTTGGCGTAGGCGCTGTCCCAGCGCGGCGAGTTGTCCATGCCGGACTCCCAGCCGTGGTACAGCGTGACCCGGCCGTGCGACTTGGGGTCGCGCGCCTCGGCCAGCCAGCGGTGCCAGCGCACCAGATCGGCCCAGCGGCGATCGAGGAACGACTCGGCGACGGCGCGCGTCGAGCGGCCCCGCGTGCGGGCGTGGTCGAGGATGCGCTGGACGGCGATCGCGTGCACGGGCGGCTGGGTGATGCCCGAGGTGTGCCGGGTGCGCGGCGCGTTGGCCGCCAGCGCCGAGCGTCGCCCACCGCGCCGGTCCGGGGAAGTACCCGTCGACGCCGTTGGCGAAGACGATGTGCGGGATCATCCCGTTGCGCCACTGCGCCGACAGCAGCGTGTCCAGCTCGACGACGGCCCGCTCGACGCTCAGCGGCGCCAGGCCGATCGACACGAACGCCGCGTCCCAGCTCCACATGTGCGGGTACAGCAGCGGCGCGGCGGTGGTCATCACGCCGAGGTCATTGCCACGCAGCAGGTAGGCGGCGCGGGCCGCGAGCTGCGTGGGCGCGAAGCTGGGATCGGGTGGCATCGCTTCAATGATGCGGCGTCGGAGCCGAACTACGCAGGTCGGTAGTGTGTACGACGTGCCGACCGCGATGATCACCGGGGCGTCGGCGGCGGGCTCGGCCGGCCTCGCCGCCGCGCTGGCGCCGACCCACACGCTGCTGCTGGCAGGCCGCCCGTCGGACCGCCTCGACGCGATGGCCGAGCGGCTCGGCGCTACCACCTGGCCGATGGACCTCACCGATCCCGACTCGCATCGAGGCGGGCGTCGAGCCGATGCTGTCGAACTCGACGTGCTGTCCACAACGCCGGGGTGGCCTATCCCGGGCGGGTCGCGGAGTCGTCGGTCGACGAGTGGCGCGCCACCATCGAGGTCAACGTCATCGGGGCGGTCGCGCTGACGCTGGCGCTGCTGCCGGCGCTGCGCAGCGCCGGCGGCCAGGTCGTGTTCATCAACTCGAGCTCGGGAATCACCGTCTCGCCCGGGCTGGCGTCCTACTCGGCGAGCAAGTTCGCGCTGCGGGCGTTCGCCGATTCGCTGCGGACCGACGAACCGACCTGCGGGTGACGTCGGTGCACCCCGGCCGCATCGACACACCGATGCAGGAGATCCGGTCGATTACGACGGTCGCGAGTACGACCCGTCGCAGTTTCTCAGCCCGGAGACCGTCGCCGCGATCGTCGCCCAGGCCGTGAACGCGCCTGCCGACGCGCACGTCCGCGAGGTCGTCGTCCGCCCTAGACGACGACGTTGACGAGCTTGCCAGCCACCACGATGACCTTCTTCGGCGTGGCGCCGTCCAGGAACGCGGCCACCTTCTCGTCGGCCAGCGCGGCGGCCTCCACCAGCGTCGGCATCGGCGTCGGCCGCGACGGTGACGCGTCCGCGCACCTTGCCGTTGACCTGCACCGGGTACTCGACGGTGTCCTCGACGAGGTAGCGCCGGGTCGGCCTGCGGGAACGGGCCGTGCGCGAGCGACGTGTCGTGGCCGAGGCGGCGCCACAGCTCCTCGGCGAGGTGCGGTGCCAGCGGCGCGACCATCAGCACCAGCGGTTCGACGGCGGCGCGCGCGGTGACGTCTTCCTTGGTCAGGTGGTTGGTGTACTCGATGAGCTTCGCCGCGGCGGTGTTGTTGCGCAGTGCCGCATAGTCTTCCGCGACGCCGGCGATGGTCTTGTGCAGCAGCCGCAGCGTCTCGTCGCTCGACGGCCTCGTGGTCGGCGACCCGTTCGGTGCCGCGTGCTCTCGTCGACCACCACGCGCCAGACCCGCTGCAGGAAGCGGTACGCCCCGACGACGTCCTTGGTGGCCCACGGCCGCGACGCCTCCAACGGACCCATCGACATCTCGTAGACGCGCAGGGTGTCGGCGCCGTACTCCTCGCAGATCTCGTCGGGCGACACCGAGTTCTTCAGGCTCTTGCCGATCTTGCCGAACTCCTGGGACACCTCGATTTCACCGTCGGGCGCGGATAGCAGAACTTGCCGTCACGCTCAACGACTTCGGCGGCGGGCACGTAGGAGCCCCGCGCATCGGTGTACGCGAACGCCTGGATGTAGCCCTGGTTGACCAGTCGGCGGTACGGCTCGCGCGAGCTGACGTGTCCGAGGTCGTAGAGCACCTTGTGCCAGAACCGCGAATAGAGCAGGTGCAGCACGGCGTGCTCGACGCCACCCACGTACAGGTCGACGCCGCCGGGATCGTGCGCGCCGTGCTCGGCGGGCCGCGGCCCCATCCAGTACGCCTCGTTCTCCTTGGCGCAGAACGTCTCCGAGTTGTGCGGGTCGGCGTAGCGCAGCTCGTACCAGGAGCTGCCCGCCCACTGCGGCATCACGTTGGTGTCGCGGGTGTAGGGCTTCAGGCCGTCGCCGAGGTCGAGGTCGACGTGCACCCACTCGGTGGCCTTGCCCAGCGGCGGCGACGGTTCGCTGTCGGCGTCGTCGGGGTCGAACGTGCACCGGCGAGTAGTCCGCGACGTCCGGAAGCTCAACGGCCAGCATCGACTCCGGCAACGCATGGGCGCGGCCGTCGGCGTCGTAGACGATCGGGAACGGCTCGCCCCAGTAGCGCTGCCTGGCGAACAGCCAGTCCCGCAGCTTGTACTCGACGCGGGCGCGACCGCGGCCGTCGGCCTCCAGCCGCGCGACGATGGCCTCCTTGGCCGACGCGACGCTCAGCCCGTCGAGGTCGCCGGAGTTCACCAGCACGCCGTCACCGGCGTACGCGGCCTGTGAAACGTCGCCGCCGCTGATGACCTCGACGATCGGCAGGCCGAACTCCTGCGCGAAGTCCCAGTCCCGTTGGTCGCCACCGGGCACTGCCATGATCGCGCCGGTGCCGTAGCCGATCAGCACGTAGTCGGCGATGAACACCGGAATGCGCTGGCCGTTGACCGGATTGATCGCATGGCTGCCGGTGAACACACCGGTCTTGGTCTTGTTCTCCTGCCGCTCCAGATCGGACTTCGCCGCGATGGCCGACCGGTAGGACGCCACGGCCTCGACGGGCGTCGCGGCGCCGTAGGTCCACCGCGGGTCGACGTCCGCGGGCCACTGTGCGGTGGTGAGCTGCTCGACCAGCGGATGCTCCGGCGCCAGCACCATGTAGGTGGCGCCGAACAGGGTGTCGGGCCGCGTGGTGAAGACGTCGATGTCGCCGGCGTCGGTGGCGAACAGCACCTCGGCGCCGGTCGACCGGCCGATCCAGTTGCGCTGCATGGTCTTGACCTTGTCCGGCCAATCCAGCACGTCCAGGTCGTCGAGCAGCCGGTCGGAGTACGCGGTGATGCGCATCATCCACTGCCGCAACCGCTTCCGGAACACCGGGAAGTTGCCGCGATCGCTGCGGCCGTCCGACGTCACTTCTTCGTTGGCCAGCACCGTGCCAAGACCGGGGCACCAGTTCACCATCGAGTCGGCCCGGTAGACCAGGCGGTAGGAGTCGATCAGGTCGGCGCGCTCGCCAACGGACAGTTCCGACCACGCGCCACCGGAGGGCACCGCGCGTGCCCGACTCGAACTCGGCGATCAGGTCGGCGATCGGGCGTGCCTTGTCGGCCTCCTGGTCGAACCACGCGTTGTAGATCTGCAGGAAGATCCACTGCGTCCACTTGTAGAAGTCGACGTCGGTGGTGGCGAAGCTGCGGCGCGCGTCATGGCCGAGACCGAGGCGGCCCAGTTGGCGGCGGAAGTTCACGATGTTGGCCTCGGTGCGCTCGCGGGGATGCGTGCCGGTCTGCACCGCGTACTGCTCGGCGGGCAGACCGAACGCGTCGAAGCCCAAGGCGTGCAACACATTGCGCCCGGTCATCCGGAAGTACCTGGCGTAGACGTCGGTGGCGATGTAGCCGAGCGGGTGCCCGACGTGCAGGCCCTCGCCCGACGGGTACGGGAACATGTCCTGCACGAACATCTTGTCCGCGGGCACGGTGCTGCCGTCGGTGGGAGCCAGAGACCCGACCGGGTTCGGCACGTTGAACGTGCCCGATCGCGGGCCCACGTCTCCTGCCAGCCGCGCTCGATCTCCCCGCCAGCTCCGCGGTGTAGCGGTGCTGCGGGGTGTCTGCGGCGTCGGAGTCGCCGTCCCGATCAGTCACGTGAACAGGGTAGTCAACGGGGTGTGCGCGGCCGTCGGCACGCCATGTGGCCCAGGTCACGGCCCGGCGCACGCGTCCCCGGGGAGTTCGGCAACGGGCTGATCTCGGTTCCGTTGCAGACCGGTCAGCGCATGGTTGCGAGTCGATTCCAGCCCTGGTGGCCGGCCGCTCGGCGCGTGGATACAGTCGGCGCCTGACCCAAGGGCACATCCGCGTGCCCTGAACCGTGCCGAAGAGTTTCGGAAGGACCGCGTCAGATGTTCGAGAACGCCCGCCGCTGGGGGCTTCTGGCAGGAGGTATGGCCGCCGGTGTGGCCGGCGTCGTCGGCTTCGCAGGCACCACCGCCTCGGCCGAGCCCAGCCTCCCGCAGCCATCGCTGCCCGCACCCGCGACGGTGACGCAGACGTCACCGTCGCGGCGGGCGCACCGTGCCGGCCGCCGCCCCCGGCCAGGTCGCCGCGATGCCGTGGCGGCCCGCGCAGGTACCGGGCGCGCTACCGGTCGGGCGCACAGCCCGTCGCAGGCCTGAACGCGGCCACCGTCCCCGACGTGCCCGTCCCGCGCCGCGCCGTCGACGATCGTGCCCGCCGCCTCCGGCACCATCACCGACTTCCTCAAGAGAAGAACGTCGGCCTCGAGCCGCAGATCGCCAAGGACTTCAAGGCGCTCAACATCGTGCTGCCGATGCCGACCGGGCTGGAGCCAGATGCCCGATCCCAACGTCCCCGACGCCTTCGCGGTGATCGCCGACCGCGTCGGCGGCGACGGGCTCTACTCGTCGAACGCCGCGGTCGTCGTCTACAAGCTGGTCGGTGACTTCGATCCGAAGGAGGCCATCAGCCACGGGCTGATCGACAGCCAGCAGCTTCCGGCGTGGCGCTCCACCGACGCGTCGCTCGCCGACTTCGGCGGCATGCCGTCCTCGATGATCGAGGGCACCTACCGGCAGAACAACATGACCCTCAACACCTCCAGGCGCCACGTCATCGCCACCTCCGGACCCGACCGCTACCTGGTGACGCTGTCCGTGACGACGAGCGCGCAGGTGTCGGTGGCCGCGGGCGCAGCGACCGACGCCATCGTCAACGGCTTCCGGGTCAGCTCGCCCGACGCGCCACCCCCCGCCCCGCCCCCAGCCGCACCGCCTGCCGCCGCGCCGCCGGCAGCCCTGCCGGCCGTACCTGCGCAGGCGCCGGTGCTCGGGGTACCGCGCTAGCCCCGATCCGCCGCACCCGGCGCCGCGGGCCTCGTATTGTGTCGGCCCATGTTGATCGCCGCGGTGCTCTGCCTGTGCGCCGCCGCCGTCACCGCCGGCCTCGGGGTGTGGCTGCTGACCCGACCACGGTCCAGCGATCCGGTCCGCCAGGTGTTGCGCACCGTCGCCCCCACCCAGTTGGCGGCCGCCGCCATGCTGGCCGCGGGAGGCACCGTGGCGCTGTCGGCACGCCCGCAGACCGGCGATGCTCGTCGTCGTGGTCTGCGTCATCGGTGCCGTCGGCACCGTCGCCGCCGGGTGCTACCAGAGCGCCAAGGCCGTGGCACGCCAGGAAGCCACGGTCGGCGGCTGCGCGGGCGCCTGCGCGTCCTGCACGCTGTCCTGCAACTGACGTCATGCTCCGCGCACTGCGGGCACTACCCGCTGACGGCTTCGTCGTCGCGCTGCTCGCGGTCGTCGCGCTGGCTGCGGTGCTACCCGCGACCGGCGCGTTCGGCGACGCGCTGTCGGTCGCGACGAAGGTCGTCATCGCGCTGCTGTTCGCGCTGTACGGCGCGCGGCTCGTCCCCCGCGCGAGGCGTGGCACGGCCTGCGCCACTGGCGGCTGCACCTGCTGGTGCTGGCCGCCACGTTCGTCGCCTTCCCGCTGCTCGGGCTTGGCCGCCAAGGCGCTGGTCCCCGGTGTCCTGACCCCCGATCTGTACACGGGGGTGCTGTTCCTGTGCCTGGTGCCGTCGACGGTGCAGTCGTCGATCGCCTTCACGTCGATCGCGCACGGCAACGTGCCAGCCGCGATCGTGAGCGCGTCGCTGTCGAACATCCTCGGCGTCGTGCTCACCCCGCTGCTGGTGGTGCTGCTGCTTCAGACCGCGGGCGGCGTACGCGTCGACGGGTCGGCGGTGCTCGACATCGTGGTGCAGCTGCTGCTGCCGTTCGTCGATCGGCCAGTGTGCTGCGGCCGCTGGGTGGCGGGCTGGCTCGGACCGCCACCCGGTGGTCACCAAGACCTTCGACCGCGGTTCGATCCTGCTGGTGGTCTACACGGCCTTCTCGCTCAGCATGACCGAGCACATCTGGAGCACGGTCAGCGTGCGGCGGCTCGCTCGCGGTGGCCGCGGTGTGCGCGGCTGCTGCTGGCGATCATGCTGGCGCGTCACCGTCGGGACCGCCCGGCTGGCCCGGCTGAACCGGGCGGACATGATCGGTGCTGCTGTTCTGCGGCTCCAAGAAGAGCCTGGCGTCGGGGCTGCCGATGGCGCTGGTGTTCTTCGGAACCGGGCGCCGTCGGCCTGATCATGTTGCCGCTGATGATCTTTCACCAGATTCAGCTGCTGGCGTGCGCGGCGATCGCCAGCCGGATGTCGCGCGCCGACGAGGTCGGCGAGCTTAGTTCCGGCTGACGTCGATCGGGTGCGTCGCCAGCATGGACAGCGGCAACGGCTGACGCCGCAGCACCCGCGACCACAGGTCCACCCTCGGCTCGACCAGGACGTCGGATGGCAAGGCGGACAACACGATCCAGTCGTCGCGCTCGATCTCGCCGTCGAGCTGACCGATGGTCCAACCGGAGTAGCCGGCGTAGACGCGCACGCCCTCGACCATGGGAGCGATCTGGTCGGGGTCGGCGTCCAGGTCGACCATCACCATCCGGCCCTGCACGTGCCGCAGCCCCGGCACGCCGGCGGGGTCCATGCCGACCCGCAAGCGTGGCAAGGCACAGCGCGGCGTCGCGCTTGACCGGTCCGCCGATGAACATGGTCTTGGGCTTGGTGGCCAGCTTCGCCCACTGCGGCAGGACGTTGTAGACGGCGGTCTCGCTCGGCCGGTTCAGCACCACGCCGAGGGTGCCGCCGTCGTTGTGCTCGACGACGTAGATGACGCTGCGCCGGAACGTCGGCTCCAGCAGATCGGTGTTGGCGAGCAGCAGCGTTCCCGCACGTACCCGAGGCACCGCAGGAGCGATGAAGTCCTCCGGGTCGTCTGAATGCGCCACCCATCCATCATGTCACCAGCACCCATCTGACGTGGCGAACAGGCGCGGCCTGCCGGGATATTTGTAGTGTGGGTGGGGTTGCCGATCTCCGCGTAACACCGTTCGACAGGATCGGATCTGACGTGACCGAATCTCGCGCACGCAGTTGCCCTGTGGCACTCGGTGCGCGCGCTGCCCGAGTTCCGCCGACTGCTCGAGCTGCGCGCGGTCAGCCAGTTCGGCGACGGCGTGTTCCAGGCCGGCCTGGCGGGTGCGCTGCTGTTCAATCCCGAGCGCGCCGCCGGGCCGTGGGAGATCGCGGGCGCCTTCGCCGTGCTGTTCCTGCCGTACTCGCTGCTCGGCCCGTTCGCGGGTGCGCTGCTCGACCGGTGGGACCGCCGGATCGGTGCTCATCGGCGCGAACCTGGCCCGGCTGCTGCTGATGCTCGGCGTCGCCACTCTGCTGGCCGTCGGCGCCGGACGATCTGGCGATCCTGCTGCGGGGCGCTGATCGTCAACGGCTTCACCCGGTTCGTGTCGTCAGGCCTGTCCGCCGCGCTGCCGCACGTCGTGCCGCGCGAGCAGGTGGTGACGATGAACTCGGTGGCCACCGCGACCGGCGCGGCCGCGGCCTTCCTCGGCGCCATCTTCATGCTGCTGCCGCGCTGGCTGTTCGGCACCGGACGACGCGGGAGCCGCGTCGGTGATCTTCCTCGCGGCGGTGCCCGTCGCGCTCGCGCTGTGGCTGTCGGTGCGGTTCAAGCCGCACGTGCTCGGACCCGACGACAGCGTGCGGGCCGTGCACGGTTCGGCGGCCTACGCGGTGGCCACCGGCTGGGGCTACGGCCTCCGGACCGTGCTCACCGTGCCCGACGGTCGCCGCCACGCTGTCCGGGCTGGCCGCCCACCGCGATGGTGTTCGGCATCAACACGATGCTGGTGCTGGTCATCGTGCGGCACACCGACGAGCACGACGTCGCGGGGCTCGGCACCGCGGTGCTGTTCGTCGCCGCGACCGGGTCTCGGGGCGTTCGTCGCCACGTTCGTCACCCCGGCCGCGGTTCGGCGATGGGGACGCTTCGCCACGGCCAACGGCGCGCTCGGGCTGGCGGCGATCATCCAGCTGGGCGCGGCGGGACTGCAGCTGCCGGTGATGATGGTCGTGCGGGTTCCTGCTCGGCACCACAGGCCAGGTGGTCAAGCTGTGTGCCGACTCCGCCATGCAGATCGACGTCGACGACGCGCTGCGCGGCCACGTCTTCACGGTCCAGGATTCGCTGTTCTGGGTGTCGTTCATCGCCGCGATCGCGGTGTCGGCCGCCGTCATTCCCGCCGACGGCCACGCGCCGCGCGCTGGTGGTCGCAGGCGCGCGCGGTGTACCTCGTCGGTCTGGTCGCGCACGCATCGCGTCGGCCGACGGTCGAGGCCCGAACCAGGCGTGCGGCAAGGATAGCGGCCATGGCTGGTGCCGACTCCGTGGTCGCCGATCTTCGTGCGGAGAGCGACGAACTCGACGCGCTCGTCGCCGACCTGCCTGCGGAGCGCTGGCGCACCGAGACCCCCGCGCCGGGGTGGACCATCGCGCACCAGATCGCACACCTGCTGTGGACCGACCGGGTCGCGGTCGTCGCCGTCACCGACGAAGCGGGCTTCGGCGAGCTGTTGACCGAGGCGGCCGCGAATCCGACGGGCTTCGTCGACGACGGCGCCGAGGAGCTCGCCGCGACCCCGCCCGCCGAGCTGCTGGCCGACTGGCGGCGCACCCGGACCCGGCTGCACGACGAACTGCTCGACGTCACCGACGGTCGCAAGCTGCCCGTGGTTCGGCCCGCCGATGAGCGCGACGTCGATGGCGACGGCCCGCCTGATGGAGACCTGGGCGCACGGCCTCGACGTCGCCGACGCGCTCGGGGTCACCCGCCCCGCCACGGCCCGACTGCGGTCGATCGCCCACATCGGGGTCAGGACACGGGATTTCGCGTTCACCGTGCACGGGCTGACCGCGCCCGCCGATCCGTTCCTCGTCGAGCTGCGCGCACCCGACGGGGACACGTGGTCGTGGGGCCCCGCCGACGCCGCCGCAACGCGTGACCGGTTCGCGCCGAGGACTTCTGCATGCTGGTCACGCAGCGTCGGCCGCGTCGCCGAACTCGACGTGACGGCCGACGGCGCCGACGCGCAGAAGTGGTTGACGATCGCGCAGGCGTTCGCGGGTCCGCCGGGGCCCGGCAGGAACTAGGCCCTACAGCTCGGCGGCCGCGTCGGCCGCACCGTCGCCGTCGGTGTCGGCCAGCCGGACGTCCCACCGCCCGTCGCCGTCGGCGTCGACGTACGCCTGATCGCCGACGAGCGCACGGTCGGCCAGGCCGTCCCGATCGGCGTCGAGCAGCCGGTCGTCGACCTGCGCCGTCACCGTCGAAGTCGACCAGCGGACCGCCGCTCGTCTCCGCGCCGTCCAGCCCGAACCAGCGCAGCTCGACCGCCTCGGTCCCTTCGCGTCGACGCTGACCGCCCACGTCCCCGTGCCGTCGTCGGTGAACGACGCCTCGGCGTGCCCGTCGTCGTCGAGGTCGAGGACGGCGTGGTCGGCCACGCCGTCGCCGTCGAGGTCGGCCAACGCGTCGTCGAGGAGGCCGTCGCCGTCGAAGTCCAGGCCGATCGCGTCGAACTCGCCGTCACCGTCGATGTCGAGATTCGGCTCGGCCGACCACATCGCCGCCGTACCGTCACCGTCGCCCAAGCAGTAGTCCATACATCCCCCGTCGCTTCGCTCGCCTCCATGGGTTTAAGACGCGAGCCTAGCCCCTCGCGTTCCACCAGTTCTGGAGTTCGGCGACGGCCTCGTCGTGATCGAGCGGACCGCGGTCCAGCCGCAGCTCCTTGAGGTACCGCCAGGCCTGCCCCGACCTGCGGGCCCGCCGGGATGCCGAGGATCCCCATGATCTCGTTGCCGTCGAGGTCGGGCCGGACCCGCTGCAGGTCCTCCTTGGCCGCCAGTTCGGCGATGCGCTGCTCGAGGCTGTCGTAGTTGGCCTGCAGCCGCGCGGCCCGCCGCTTGTTGCGGGTGGTGCAGTCGGCGCGGACCAGCTTGTGCAGCCTGTCCAGCAGCGGTCCCGCGTCGGTGACGTAGCGGCGCACCGCGGAGTCCGTCCACTTGCCGGCCCCTCGGCATCCGCGTAGCCGTGGAACCGCAGGTGCAGATAGACCAGCTGGGAGACGTCGTCGACCATCTGCTTGGAGTACTTCAGCGCCCGCATCCGCTTGCGGGTCATCTTCGCGCCCGACCACCTCGTGGTGGTGGAAGCTCACGCCGCCGTCGGCCTCGTGCCTGCGGGTGCCGGCTTGCCGATGTCGTGCAGCAGCGCCGCCCACCGCAGCACCAGATCCGGGCCGCTCGTCGGGCTCCTCGAGATCGATCGGCCTGCGCCAGCACCGTCAGCGAATGCTGGTAGACGTCCTTGTGCTGGTGGTGCTCGTCGATGGCCATCTGCATCGCCCCGATCTCGGGCAGCACCACCTCGCCGAGCCCGGTCTGCACCATCAGGTCGATGCCCGCGACCGGGTCGGCGCCGAGCATCAGCTTGTCCAGCTCGGCGGCCACCCGCTCGGCGGTGATGCGGCCGAGCTCCGGCGCCATCCGCTCCATCGCGTCGCGGACCCTCGGCGCGACGGCGAAGCCGAGCTGCGAGACGAACCGCGCCGCCCGCAGCATCCGCAGCGGATCGTCGCCGAACGACACCTCCGGCGCCGCGGGGGTGTCCAGCACGCCGGCCCGCAGCGCCGCCAATCCGCCTAGGGGATCGTGGAATTCGCCGAGCGCCGGCGGCCGGTCGATGCGCACCGCCATCGCGTTGACGGTGAAGTCGCGGCGCACCAGGTCGTCGTCGAGGGTGTCGCCGAAGCGCACCTGCGGATTGCGCGACACCTGGTCGTAGCTGTCGGCGCGGAACGTCGTGATCTCGATGCGCTGGTCGCCCTTGGCCGCGCCGATGGTGCCGAACTCGATGCCGGTGTCCCACAGCCCGTCGGCCCAGCGCCGCACGATCTGCTGCACCCGCTCCGGCCGGGCGTCGGTGGTGAAGTCCAGATCGGTTCGGCCACCCGGTCGAGCAGCGCGTCGCGGACGCTGCCGCCGACCAGATACAGCTCGTGGCCGGCCTCAGCGAACAACTCGCCCAAGCTCGCCCAGCACGGGGGCGTGCGGCTGCAGCGCCATGGCGGCGGCCAACAGCTCGGCGTCGGCGCTGGGATCGTTCGGCACGTTCGATGATCTTCCACCGAGCTCGCTGCGCTCACGGCGACCGTAACGACCCGGCGACAAGCCGACCACGAACGGCGAGTGCAGCGGGGGCGAAAGTTCAGCGGCAGCTACTATCGCTTGGGTGTCGGAGGGCGAACGGGCCAAACCACGACGGCGCCGAGGAAGGCGCCGCGGCCGACGCTCGGCTGGTCCGCCGGAGGCCGCGTGCAGCCGGCGAACCCCGACCCATCGCCGACCCCATCGCACACGACCACGACCCAGCCCCGCAACCCCGACGGCGCCACGCCACCCAGCACAACGGCCACAAGCCCGGCCCGGCCGGCGTCAGCACCGGACCGGCTGCGCACCGTGCACGAGACCTCGGCGGGCGGCCTGGTGATCGACGGCATCGACGGCCCGAAGGACGATCAGGTGGCGGCGCTGATCGGACGCGTCGACCGCCGAGGCCGCATGTTGTGGTCGCTGCCGAAGGGCCACATCGAACTCGGCGAGACCGCCGAGCAGACCGCGATCCGCGAGGTCGCCGAGGAGACCGGCATCCAGGGCAGCGTGCTCGCCGCACTCGGCAGCATCGACTACTGGTTCGTCACCGAGGGCCGCCGCGTGCACAAGACCGTGCACCATTACCTGATGCGCTTCCTCGGCGGTGAGCTCTCCGACGAGGACGTCGAGGTCAGCGAGGTGGCCTGGGTGCCCGCTCAAGGAGCTTCCCGCCCGGCTGGCCTACGCCGACGAGCGCGCGCCTGGCCGAGGTCGCCGGAGAGCTGATCGACCAGCTGCACACCGACGGCCCGGCGTCACTGCCGCCGCTGCCGCACTCCTCGCCGCGGCGCCGCGCCCAGACCCATTCGCACACCCGAAACCGTCGACCCGACGACTCCACGCAACCCCCGAAACCTGGCCGGCGGGCGAACGGCTGCGGCCAGGGACCATGACGCGCCGCGCCGGCTGTTGACGGCTCTGGTCGCGCTTGCTGGCCGCCGCCGCACTGCTGACGCTGATCGCCGCACCCGCCCTCCTGCCTCGCGCCGCCGCGGGCGAACCCGGCGCGACCCCCTTCCTCGCTGCTGCACATCGACCGCGTCACGCCCGACATCGTCAGCACCACGAGCGAACCCATCGTCACCGTGGCGGGCACCGTGACCAACGTCGGCGACCGCCCCGTGCGCGACGTCATGGTGCGCCTCGAGCACGCGCGCGGCGGTGACGTCGTCGGCGGGCCTGCGCACCAACCTGGCCGGCGACGTCGACGCAGTACGAGGCGGTCGCCGACTTCATCACGGTGGCGCCCGGAGCTGGAGCAGGGCCAGAACGTCCCGTTCACGCTGTCCTATCCGGTGCGCTCGACGGAGCTGCCGTCGCTGCAGCATCGACCAGCCCGGCGTCTACCCCGTGCTGGTCAACGTCAACGGCACCCCCGACTACGGCGCGCCCGCGCGCCTCGACGACGCCCGCTTCCTGCTGCCGGTGCTCGGCGTGCCACCCGACCCGTCCACCGACGCGGCCGACCCGCTGTCGGCCGTCGTGCCACCCGACACGTCGCGGCCGACCCGCATCACCATGCTGTGGCCGCTGGCCGACCGGCCACGCCTCGCCGCGGGCGTCCCGGGCGGCACCACCCCGGTCCGCCTCGTCGACGACGATCTGGCGACCTCGCTGGCCGCCGGTGGCCGGCTCGACACGCTGCTCTCGGCGATCGACTTCGCGACCAGCCCGGCCGTCGACCCCGGCGGCCAGGTCCGCAGCGCCACCTGCCTCGCGGTCGACCCCGACCTGCTGGTCACCGTGAACGCGATGACGGCGGGCTACGTCGTCAACGACGATCCCCGACGGCGGGCTGAGCTCCCCGACCCACCCCGGCACCGGCCAGGACGCCGCGATGAACTGGCTGAACCGGCTGAGGGCGCTCGGCCAGCGGATGTGCGTGGCGTCGTCGGTGTACGCGCAGGCCGATCTCGGCGCGCTGCAGCGGGTCGGCGATCCCGGCCTCGGCGCGGTGGCGACCACGCGACGGCGGTGACATCGTCGACCAGATCCTCGGCGTCAAGTCGGTGCGCGGCGCGACCCTGGTCGGCGACGGCCCGCTCACCGGCCCTGCGGTCCGGCTGCTGTCGGATGCGCAGGCCCGACCGTCGCGATCGCGGCCCCCGAGTTCACCGCCCAGGACTCCGTCCAACGGCGAGCCGCCGCCCCTCGACCTGACGCCGCGCCGGTACACCCCGCAGGTGGTCACCGCGCCGTTCGACCCGATGGTCGGCGCCGCACTGGCCGGCGCGGGCACGCAGCCCGACGGCGCCCGTCGTACCTCGATCCGTCGCTGGACGTCCCGCTGCGGCACGACTCCGTCGGTCGCGCGCCGCCAGGACGCGCTGGCGTCGATGCTGTGGCGCGGGCTGCGACCCGACGCCGAACCGCGCACCCAGATCGCTGGTGCCGCCGCTGGTGTGGGACCTCGCCGCCCGACGACGCGACGGCCATGCTCTCCACGCTCGCCACGTCCATCCACGCCGGGCTGACGGTGCCGCGGCCGCTGACCGCGGTGATCGCCGAGAGCGAGGCCGTGCCGCCGCCGGACAGTCAGCCGCTGCCCGGCGACTGCGCTCGGCAACTCGCGCGCCCGCTTCGACGACTCGGTGACCGACGGACGTCGCGGCGGTGACCGGCACGGGTGGCGGGTCTGACGTCGGCGCTGACCGTCGACCCGCGCACCGGGCTGACCGGCACGCAGTACACCGCGCCGCTGCGCGAGGACATGCTGCGGGCGCTGAGCCAGTCGGTGCCGCCCGACGCGCGCAACGGCATGGCCGGGCAACGCGTGCGCACCGTCGGCGCCACCGTCGACGACCTGTTCCGCGCCGTCACCATCGTCAACCCCGGCGGCTCCTACACCCTGGCCACCGAGCGCAGCCCGCTGCCGCTGGCGCTGCGCAACGACCTGCCCGTGCCGATCCGGGTGCGGCTGGCCGTCGACGCACCGCCGGGGATGACGGTCACCGACATGGGCGAGATCGAGTTGCCGCCAGGGTTCCTTCCGCTGCGGGTGCCGATCGAGGTGCACTTCACCCAGCGGGTGGCCGTCGACGTGGCGCTGCGCACCGCCGACGGGCTGCCGCTCGGCGAGCCGGTGCGGCTGTCGGTGCACTCCAACGCGTACGGCAAGGTGCTGTTCTTCATCACGCTGTCGGCGGGCGTCGTGCTCGTCCTGCTGGCCGGGCGACGGCTGTGGCACCGCTTCCGCGGCCAACCCGACCGCGCCGATCTCGACCGGCCGCGGCGCCGCAGCTCGCGCGGCGACGATCCCGATCCGCTCGACGTCGCGATCGCCCACGCACCGGACGACTCGTGAGCGCGCCCTGGCCGCCGGCACCTCCGCCGCCCCGCCACGCAGGCACCCACCGCCGCCACCGCGCATGCGCACGCCACCGCCGCCGCCGCGTCGGACCGGCTCCCCCGCCGCCCCGGCAGCGGATCCCCCGCGGCCCCGCGCCGCGCCGCCGCGCCGGCCAACCCGAACTGTCCGACGCCGCGGTGGTGTCGCGGTCGTGGGGCATGGCGTTCGCGACGCTGATCAGCCGGATCACCGGCTTCATCCGCATCGCGCTGCTGGCCGCCATCCTCGGTGCGGCACTGTCCAGCGCGTTCTCGGTCGCCTATCAGCTGCCGAACCTGATCGCCGCGCTGGTGCTGGAGGCCACGTTCACCGCGATCTTCGTGCCGGTGCTGGCCCGCGCCGAGCGCGACGACGCCGACGGCGGGACGGCGTTCGTGCGTCGACTGGTGACGTTGGCCACGGCACTGCTGCTGGTCGCCACCGTCGCGTCGGTGGCGGCCGCGCCGCTGCTGGTGCGCCTGATGCTGGGCAGCGACCCACAGGTCAACCGGCAGCTGACGACGGCGTTCGCCTATCTGCTGCTGCCGGAGGTGCTCTTCTACGGCCTGTCGTCGGTGTTCATGGCAATCCTCAACACCCGCAACGTCTTTGGTCCCACCGCGTGGGCACCGGTGTTCAACAACCTGGTCGCCATCGCCACCCTCGGCGTGTATCTGCTTGTCCCGGGCGAACTCTCGCTGAACCCCGTCGAGATGGGCAACGCCAAGCTGCTGGTGCTCGGCCTCGGGACCACGCTCGGCGTGTTCGCCCAGATCGCGGTGCTGCTGGTGGCCATCCGGCGCGAGCGGATCAGCCTGCGCCCGCTGTGGGGTATCGACGACCGGCTGAAGAAGTTCGGCGCGATGGCCTCGGCCATGGTGCTGTACGTGCTGATCAGCCAGGCCGGCCTGATCGTCGGCAACCGGATCGCCAGCACCGCAGCGGCTTCCGGCCCCGCGATCTACAACTACACCTGGCTGGTGCTGATGCTGCCGTTCGGCATCATCGGCGTGACGGTGCTGACCGTGGTGATGCCGCGGCTGTCCCGCAACGCCGCCGCCGAGGACACCCCGGCCGTGCTGGCCGACCTCTCGCTGGCCACCCGGCTGACCATGGTGACGCTGATCCCGATCGTCGCGTTCATGACGGTCGGCGGCCCGGCGATCGGCAGCGCGCTGTTCGCGTACGGCAACTTCGGCGAGGTCGACGCCGGCTACCTCGGGCATGGCGATCACGCTGTCGGCGTTCACCCTGATCCCGTACGCGCTGGTGCTGCTGCAGCTGCGGGTGTTCTACGCCCGCGAGCAGCCGTGGACACCGATCCTGGTGATCGTCGTGATCACCGCGGTCAAGATCGTCGGCGTCGCTGGCCGCGCCGCACCTGACCGACGACCCCGAGCTGGTCGCCGGATACCTCGGCCTGGCCAACGGACTCGGCTTCCTCGCGGGCGCGACGCTCGGTTACGTCGTGCTGCGCGCCAACCTCAATCCGCCGGGCGGCCGGCTGCTCAACCTGCAGGTGGTCCGCACCGATCCTGGTCACGATCGCGGCGTCGCTGGTCGCCGGACTCGATCGCGCACGTCGTGGACCAACTGGCTCGGCCTCGAGTCGCTGACCGCGCACGGCGGCGGCGCCGGGTCGTTGCTCCGGCTCCTGCGTGCTCGGCCTGATCATGCTGCCGATCGTCGCCGGGGTGCTGCTGGCGGCCCGGGTGCCCGAGGCGCAGCGCCGCGCTGGCCGGCGGTGCGCCGGCGGCTGGGTCGGGGCGGCCAACCTGCCGCGACGGTAGCCGCTCCATCCCCGCCAGGCCGCCCGACCGACCTCGTCGCGATGGGCCCCCTCACGTACTCTGATCAGAGGAATTCGTACCCGTTGCGGCCGCGTCCGAACACGGCGGTGCCGCGGGGCGGACCTCCGGCAGGGGTTGCCGGAGCAGGGCTGCGGAAAGGACCAGCGGTGACCGACGACTCCGCGGGCGGTTCCGCGCCGGCGACGCCGGTGCGACCACCCGCATCCCGCGCCCGGCGGCCGACGATTTCCAGCCCGACGTACCGCCGGACGCGTCCTACCCCACGTCGGGTCGGCCGCCCGCCGACTACGGCGGCGACCCCACCCGCGAACCGCTGTCGCTCGGCATGCCGAACGAGCCGCCGATCGAGGCCGCCACCGCGAGGACGACGTCCACCTCATTCCCGGCGCCACCATCGCCGGCGGGCGCTACCGGCTGCTGGTGTTCCACGGCGGTCCGCCGCACCTGCAGTTCTGGCATGCGCTGGACACCGCGCTCGACCGCCAGGTCGCGCTGACGTTCGTCGATCCCGACGCCACGCTGCCGGACCCCGAACTCGACCGAGATCCTGTCGCGGACAATGAAGCTGAGCCACATCGAGACTGCCGGGCGTGGCGCGCGTGCTCGACGTCGCGCAGACCGGGTCGGGTGGGCTGGTCGTGTCGGAGTGGATCCGCGGCGGCTCGCTCGCCGAGGTCGCCGAGACCGCGCCGTCGCCGATCGGCGGGGCCCGCGCCATCCAGTCGCTCGCCGCGGCCGCCGAGGCCGCGCACCGCGCGGGCGTCGCGCTGTCCATCGATCATCCCGGCCGGGTGCGGGTCAGCATCGACGGTGACGTCGCGCTCGCCTTCCCCGCCACCATGCCGACCGCCACCCCCGAGGACGACATCCGCGGCATCGGCGCCGCGCTCTACGCCCTGCTGGTCAACCGGTGGCCGCTGCCCGAGTCCGGTGTGCGCAGCGGCATGGAAGCCGCCGAGCTGGACGCCGCGGGGCAGCCCGTCGAGCCGCGCGCCGTCGACCGCGACATTCCGTTCCAGATCTCGGCGGCCGCGGCCGGGCGGTCCAGGAGAACGGTGGCATCCGCTCCGCGCCGACGCTGCTCAACCTGCTTCAGCAGGCCACGGCCGTCGCCGACCGCACGGAGCTGATCACGCCGATCGACGAGCCCGCCGCGCCGCAGCAGCGCTTCCGCGCCGAGCACCGAACCCGACGCGCAGGCGCGCGTCGCCGCAAGGGACTGATGATCGGGGTGAGCGTCGGCGCGGTGATCCTCGTCGTCGCGCTCGTCGTCCTCGCCACCGTGCTGAGCCGGATGTTCGGCGACGTCGGCGGCCCGCTCGACAAGCAGCGAACTCGGCCTCAACAATCCGTCCAGTTCCAGTTCCAGCAGCAGCACCGCCGACGCCAGCGTCGTGAAACCCGACCAGGGCGACGGTCTTCTCGCCCGGCGGCGAGGCGGACAACCCGGCCCAGGCGGCCAGGCGATCGACGGCAACCCGGCGACGGCGTGGTCCACGGACACCTACAGCGACCCGGTGCCGTTCCCGATCGTTCAAGAACGGCGTCGGGCTGATCCTGCAGTTGCCGCAACCGACCGCGCTGGCCTCGGTGACGTTGAGCCTCAACAGCACCGGTACCTCGATCCAGATCCGGTCGGCCGCAGACCCCGACGCCCGCGACGCTCGACGACACCACCGAGCTCAGCCCGCCGACACCGATGAAGACCGGCTCCAACACCATCACCATCGCCAACCCGACGCCCACGTCGAACGTGCTGGTGTGGATCACGACGCTGGGCACCGTGGACGGCAAGAGCGAGTCGGCGCTGTCGGACATCACGCTCAAGGCCGCGTCCTAGCGCGCCATCCCCAGGCCGCGGGACGGGCCGATCGGCTGCAGGTCCAGACGGCCAGCGCGCCGGCCAAAAGAAGTGTCTTCGAGAGTGCTGTGGGCTCATTAGGGTTCGGCTGTGGGGAGTTTCGGGGGGATCGCCGATCCAGGACCGGTCGGACGCCGAGCTGCTCGGCGGCGCACGTCGCGGGCGATCGGTACGCCTTCGAGGAGCTGTTCCACCGCCATCACCGGCAGCTGTACCGGCTCGCCCACATCACCAGCCGCAACCCCGAGGACGCCGCCGACGCGCTTCAGGACGCCATGCTGTCCGCGCACCGCAGCGCGCCGAGGTTTCGCCACGACGCGTCGGTCAGCAGCTGGCTGTACCGCATCGTCGTCAACGCGTGCCTGGACCGGCTGCGCCGCAACAAGTCTCACCCGACCACCGCCCTGGAGGACGACGCCTACCACGGTCGGCGATCCGACACCTCGGGTGGACACCGCGCTGGTGGTCGAACGTGCGCTCATGCGCCTGCCGGTCGAGCAGCGCGCCGCCGTCGTCGCGGTCGACATGCAGGGGTTCTCCGTCGCCGAGACCGCCCGGCTCCTCGGCGTCGCCGAGGGCACGGTCAAGAGCAGATGCTCACGAGCGCGGGCCAAGCTCGCCGAGACGCTCGACTACTTCTCACCGGACACCGCCGCTGCGGGTCGTCGGGCTAACGACTCTGCCGAACCCTGGTGTCCGGCTGCGGTACCCGAACCAGACCGGGGCCGTTGACGACGTACGACAGGCAGCCCGGGATGTTGCGGCAGGCGATGATCGCGCCCGCACTGGGTGAACCACCGATCGCGGACGGCGGTCTGCTCGGGATCCCGCAGACTGCAAGGGACGGGTCGCCGGGCACGATGTACGGGCTGCACGCCGACGCGGCCCCAGCCCCGAGGAACAAGCTCGTCGCGACCCCCAGTGTCCCGACGCCCAGTGTCAGCGCCGATCCGCAGGCCATCAACGATGCCGTCGTGAGCTCACTTCATCCATCATCCGCTTCTTCACAGCTGAATGTCGACATGTTTACAGCGAAGCTCCGGAAGCGTCGGCGATTGCCATTCCCTAGACTGCCCGCGAGGCCAACCACGGGAGTGACAGTGGACGACGACACGGACGGGCCGGCGCCCGCCGCGGTGCCCGTGTCGCTGCTCGCCGACCTACAGGCCGGATTGCTCGACGACGACACCGCCGCCCTGGTACGCCGCCGCATCCGCGACGATCCCGAGACCGCCGAACGCATGGAAGCCCTCGACCGGGTCCGGCGGGATCTGGCCGACCTCGGCACCGATGCCGCGTCCGCCCCCGAGGTGCCCGCCGACGTCACCGCTCGCGTCGGCGCCGCGCTGCGCGGCGAGCCGCCCGCCACGAACCGGGTCGTCGGATCGCTCGCGGACGCTCGCCGCGGCCCACGCCGTGCGCGGGCCATCGCCCCGCGGCTCCGGATCGCCGCGGCGGTGGTCGGCTCGGCGCCGCGCTCGCGGCCGCCGGCATCGGCACGGCCATGCTGCTGCGATCGCCCCCGACCGCATGCCCAACGACGGGCCCGACCGCCGACCGCATCACCGTCTCGAAGCCGTCCGGACGGCATCCCCCTGACCGATCCGCAGCTCCTCGACCTGCTCGGGCAACCACCCGACCTGGGACCGCTTGCCGATCCGCAGCGGCGCGCGTCGTGCCTCAGCGGCCTCGGCTACCCGACGTCGACGACCGTCCTCGGCGCGCGGCCCGTCGCCGTCTGGCGGCAGGCCCGGTGTGCTGTTGCTGCTGCCAGGCGACGCGCCGCGGGCGGTGAACGCCGTCGTGGTCGGGCTCAACTGCAGTTCGGTCGACACCGGACTGCTCGCCGAACGGGTGGTGACCCGACCATGACGCGTCCCGGCAACGACCGCGGGGAACAGCCGGGCTTACGCTGGTGTTATATGCGTGCCAAACGCGGATGGCTACGCAGGGGCAGAAAGGCGGACATGACCTCCACTCCCACGGTGCATGACGTGATCATCATCGGTTCCGGGCCTGCCGGATACACGGCGGCGGTTTACGCGGCACGCGCTCAGCTCAAGCCGCTGGTGTTCGAGGGCGTCCAGTTCGGCGGCGCCCTGATGACCACCACCGAGGTGGAGAACTACCCCGGCTTCAAGGAGGGCATCACCGGCCCCGAGCTGATGGAGGAGATGCGCGAGCAGGCCCTCCGATTCGGCGCCGACCTGCGCATGGAGGACGTCGACGAGGTGTCGCTCGACGGCCCCGTCAAGACCGTCACCGTCGGCGACGAGACCTTCCAGGCCCGCGCCGTGATCCTCGCGATGGGCGCGGCCGCGCGGCACCTCGGCGTTCCCGGCGAGCAGGAGCGCATCGGCACGGGCGTCAGCACCTGTGCCACCTGCGACGGCTTCTTCTTCCGCGACCAGGACATCGCGGTCATCGGCGGCGGCGACTCCGCGATGGAGGAGGCCATCTTCCTGACCCGGTTCGCCCGCAGCGTCACGCTGATCCACCGCCGCGAGGAGTTCCGCGCCTCCAAGATCATGCTCGAACGGGCCAAGGCCAACGAGAAGATCACCATCCTGACCAACACCGCCGTCACCGAGGTCGAGGGCGAGCCCAAGGTCACCGGTCTGCGGCTGCGCGACACCGTGACCGGCGAGGAGTCCAAGCTGGCCGTCACCGGTGTGTTCGTCGCCATCGGCCACGATCCCCGCTCGGATCTGGTCCGCGGTCAGGTCGAGCTCGACGACGAGGGCTACGTGCAGGTGGTGGGTCGCACCACCAGCACGTCGATCGACGGCGTGTTCGCCGCCGGCGACCTCGTCGACCACACCTACCGTCAGGCCATCACGGCTGCGGGCAGCGGATGTTCCGCCGCCATCGACGCCGAGCGCTGGCTCACCGACAACGACTGACCAGCCCGTCCACCAGTCCGATTTCCAACGAAGGAGCAACCCCATGAGTGACACGCAAGGCAACGGTCGCCGTCACCGACGACTCGTTCTCCGACGACGTGCTGTCCAGCAGCACTCCGGTGCTGGTCGACTTCTGGGCCACCTGGTGCGGCCCGTGCAAGATGGTCGCGCCGGTGCTCGAGGAGATCGCCACCGAGAAGGCCGGTCAGCTGACCGTGGCCAAGATCGACGTCGACGCGAACCCCGCCACCGCACGGGACTTCCAGGTGGTGTCGATCCCGACGATGATCCTGTTCAAGGACGGCGCCGCGGTGAAGCGGATCGTCGGCGCGAAGGGCAAGGCCGCGCTGCTGCGCGAGCTCTCCGACGTCGTCTAACGACGCGGGCCGCCGGGCTCGGCGCCTGGCCTGTAGGTTTCCGAATCTTCGGGGGCGTCTGCGACAATGCTGTCCGAGGCTGTTCCGCCTGGCATTGCAATCGCCAGCGTTGAATTCGCTGCCATCCGTGACCCGAAAGGCCTGGGTATGTCGAGTCTGCGTCGCGGTGACCGGGGAGGTCCGGTCACCGAGATTCGGGCCGCTCTGTCGGCCCTTGGGCTCATAGACAGCCCCGACTCGGATCTGACCACCGGCAGGCACGTCGCGCTCGACGCCTTCGACGACGAGCTCGACCAGGCGGTCCGCGCGTTCCAGCAGCATCGCGGACTGCTGGTCGACGGCGTCGTCGGTGAGGCCACCTACCGCGCGCTCAAGGAGGCGTCCTACCGGCTCGGGGCCCGCACGCTGGCTCACCAGTTCGGCGCGCCGATGTACGGCGACGACGTCGCGACGCTGCAGGCCCGCCTGCAGGATCTCGGTTTCTACACCGGCCTGGTCGACGGACACTTCGGCCTGCAGACGCACAACGGGCTGATGTCCTACCAACGTGAGTACGGGCTGTACCCAGACGGTATCTGCGGCCCAGAGACGTTGCGCTCCTTGTACTTTCTGGGTTCGCGGGTCACCGGCGGCTCGCTGCACGCCATCCGCGAGGAGGAACTGGTCCGGCGGTCCGGCCCGCGCCTGTCCGGCAAGCGGGTGATCGTCGATCCGGGTCGCGGCGGCGACGACCACGGCCCGATCATGCAGGGCCCGTCGGGTCCCATCAGCGAAGCAGACATCCTGTGGGACTTGGCAAGTCGCCTCGAGGGCCGGATGACCGCCATCGGCATGGAGACGTTCCTGTCGCGGCCCGTCGGTCGCAGCCCGTCGGACGCCGAACGGGCCGACCACGGCCAACACCGTCGGCGCCGACCTCATGATCAGCCTGCGGTGTGCCGCTCTGCCCGGGTCGGCCGCCAACGGCTTGGCGTCGTTCCACTTCGGCAACTCGCACGGCTCGGTGTCCACCATCGGCCGCAACCTCGCCGACTTCATTCAGCGAGAAGTCGTGGCACGCACCGGATTACGCGACTGCCGTACACACGGCCGGACATGGGACCTACTCCGGCTGACCCGGATGCCGACCGTTCAGGTCGACATCGGCTACGTCACCAATCCGCACGATCGCGATCTGCTGGTGTCGCCGACAGACCCGGGACTCGATCGCCGAGGGCATCCTCGCCGCGGTGAAGCGCCTCTACCTGCTCGGCAAGAACGACCGGCCCACCGGTACGTTCACGTTCGCCGAACTGTTGGCCCACGAGCTGTCGGTCGAACAGGCCGGCCGCGCCGCCCAGGGCTGACCGCCCGCTACACGCACGGGCACCGCGCCGGCACCCACCGGTCGCAGTTGGGCACTCTCCAGCAGACGCTCCAGCGCCGCCTCGACGTCGGCCTTCCAGCCCAGCCCCTGCTCCAGTTCGAGGCGCAGCCGCGGGAAGTAGCGATGCGGGGCGACGACCTCGAACCCGACGTCGCCGAGGAAGTCCGCGTCGACGATGCACTGGTCGACCGAGCAGTCGCCGAGTACCTCGACCGCGGCGCGCAGTTCGGGCGGCACCAGCCGGGGATCGCCGAGTTCGGCCGCTTCGGCCGTCCGACCGAACGCCTCCAACGCCCGACACCGCGGCGGACGAGATCCCCCACCACCGCGGCGATCAGACCGCGCGGCAGTCCGTCGGTGTCGTCGGCGCATCGATGCCGATCGAGGTCAGCAGAACGGCGTCGGCACTCACCGGGCCGCTGGGGAACAGCCGGGCCCGCGGCACCGCGCGCGGCGGCGCGTAGAACGCATACCCGAGGCACGGCGCATCGTCCGACGACGACGAGCAGCTCGCCGTCCGGGCCGCACTGCACGGCGAGCTGACCGCACGACCCCCACTCGAGCATCACCATCGACAGCCAGGCTTCCTTCTCGAACTCCGGGTCGGCGAGGTGATCGTCACCCGGCAGCGTCGACGGGATCGACTTCCCAGAACACGCAGCGCCGCGCATGCTTGGGCAGCTGCTCGAATGCTTCGAGCCGCAGCGGCGTGATTCGTGCCGACACTAGACTCCCCGGTTCTCAGACGGTCCAGAAATCATCGGTTGCCCCTCCAGGATAGGAGAGCCCGCCGCGGCGGTCACCCGCCTCGGCATCGACGCATCACCGCACACGCTCGGCTCGCGTCCGAATCCGATTGGTGCGCAACGTATTTCCTCCTCGGAGCGGCGATTGCGAGCCGCTCGAGCGGCCGATGTGTCACAGTGACGTAATTACGCCGTGTGGTTGGTCACGGCTTCGTCGCGTTCATCAGGTCCACTATTCGCTGCAGGTCGTCGACCGACCCGAACTCCACCACGATCTTGCCCTTCCGTTTGCCGAGGCTCACCGTGACCCGGGTGTCGAACGCCGACGACAGCGTTCTCAGCAACGTCCTGGAGCCCCGGCATCTGAATCGGCTTGCGGCGCGGCGCCGGGCGGTGCGGTGACATCCTCCCGGTTGGCCAGCGTGACCGCCTCCTCCGTCGCGCGGACGGACAGCCCCTCCGCGACGATCCGGGCGGCCAGCTCCTCCTGCTTCTCCGATCCGCCCTCGAGGGCCAGCAGTGCGCGCGCGTGCCCGGCGGACAGCACTCCGGCCGCCACCCGGCGCTGCACCGCGATCGGCAGCCGCATCAACCGGATCATGTTGGTGATCACCGGTCGCGAGCGGCCGATGCGGACGGCGAGCTCGTCGTGCGTCACGCCGAACTCGTCGAGCAGCTGCTGATAGGCGGCCGCCTCTTCCAACGGGTTCAGCTGTGCCCGGTGGATGTTCTCGAGGAGGGCGTCGCGCAGCATGCTGTCGTCGGCGGTCTCGCGGACGATCGACGGGATGGTCGGCGAGTCCGGCCTCCTGGGCGGCCCGCCACCGCCGCTCCCCCATGACGAGTTGATACCGCGGCGCGCTGCCGTCCGATTCGACCGCGCGCACGACGATCGGCTGCATGAGGCCGAACTCGCGGATCGAGTGCACGAGCTCGGCCAGCGCGTCACCGTCGAACACCTGCCGCGGCTGCCGCGGGTTCGGTTCGATGGCCGCCGGATCGATCTCCCGGTACACCGCGCCGACGTCGGTGACGGCGGCTGCGGGGGCGCCGCCCAGACAGACGTCGGCCGCCGCGTCACCCATCCGCGGGCCCATGTCGTCCGGGCTCGTCGCCTCGGCGGGCCCGGTCGGAATCAGCGATGCGAGTCCGCGGCCAAGGCCGCTCTTCTTGCGTGACGGCTGCGTCATCGGTGCTGTCTCCTCTTTCGCGGAAGTGCTCATCGGTGCTGTCTCCTCTTCGCGCAAGCGCTCATCGGTGCTGTCTCCTCTTCGCGCAAGCGCTCATCGGTGCTGTCTGCTCTTCGCGCAAGCGCTCATCGGTGGTCCCGGGGTGCTCCGGTGTCGCCGCGTTCGGCGAGTTCCCGGCTGGCGTCGAGATAGCTCATCGCACCGCGCGAACCCGGGTCGTAGTCGAGGATCGTCATGCCGTATCCCGGCGCCTCGGACACCTTGACGCTGCGCGGAATGACGGTGCGCAACACCTTGTCGCCGAAGTGTGACCGGACGTCGTCGGCGACCTGATCCGCGAGCTTGGTCCGCCCGTCGTACATCGTGAGGATGACGGTGGTGACGTCGAGGTGCGGATTGAGATGCGCCTTCACCATCTCGATGTTGCGCAGAAGCTGGCCCACGCCCTCGAGGGCGTAGTACTCGCACTGGATCGGGATCAGCACCTCCGGCGCCGCCACGAGGGCGTTGATCGTGAGGAGCCCGAGCGACGGCGGGCAGTCGATGAAGACGTAGTCGAAGTCGTGTTCCTGGAGTCCGGCGAGCGCGTTGCGCAGGCGGCCCTCGCGCGCGACCATGCTGACCAACTCGATCTCGGCGCCGGCCAGGTCGATGGTCGCGGGCACGCAGTAGAGGCGTTCGTTGTGCGGGCTGCGCTGCAGCGCCTCCGACAACGAGATCTCGCCGATCAGCACCTCGTAGGACGACGGCGTGCCCTCGCGGTGCTCGATGCCGAGCGCGGTGCTGGCGTTGCCCTGCGGGTCGAGGTCGATGACGAGCGTGTTGAGTCCCTGCAGCGCGAGCGCCGCGGCGATGTTCACCGCCGTCGTGGTCTTCCCGACGCCGCCCTTCTGATTGGCGATCGTGAAGACGCGCTGGCGCGCCGGGCGCGGAAGGTGGTGGCCTCCTTGGCGGCGTGCAGGAGCCGGACCGCGCGTTCGGCCTCGGCGCCGATCGGAGTGTCGCCGTCGGTGCCGGTCCTTCCACGTGGCCTCGGGGTCGCGGCGTCCATGTTTCACGTGAAACATTGGCCGGCGGTGTTTCACGTGAAACATTCGTCGTCGGTCCGTCGTGCTCCGCCTCGCGTTCGTGCGACGGTGTCATCCTCTGCTCCTGCCCGATCGGCCCCTGGGGCTCGACCGTGATGTCCGCTTCCCGCGTCGCGCTACGACCACGGTGGCGGGTGGAGTCAAATAGTCCACGCCACATTTCACCACCCCCACGTCCACCGCACCCAACGAGTTCAGCGCTCGTCGGTGCTCACCGACTTCTTCCTCGGCACGATCGCCCTTCATGGCCAACATCCGTCCGCCCTCGCGCAGCAACGGCAAGGACCACTTCGCCAACTTGTCGAGGGAAGCGACCGCCCTCGACGTCACCGCATCCATCTCCCCTACCTGCTCGTGGACGTCCCGTTCCTCCGCCCGGCCGCGTACCACCGCGACATCGAGGCCGAGTTCGTCGACCACTTCCTTGAGGAAGTCGGCGCGGCGCAACAGTGGCTCGATGAGGGTCACGCGAGCGGCGGGACGGGCCAGCGCCAGCGGGATGCCGGGCAGTCCGGCACCGCTTCCGACGTCGGCCACGGTCTCATCGTCCCCCACGAGCTCGGCCACCGCGGCACTGTTGAGAAGATGGCGCTCCCAGAGCCGTCGGAACCTCGGCCGGCCCAGGAGTCCACGCTCGATCCCGGCGCCCGCGAGGATGCGCGGCGTAGCGCTCGGCCCGCTCGAGGTTCGGACCAAAGACAGCGGCGGCCACGGATGGTGTCTCCGGAACTTCGCCATGTTTCACGTGAAACATCCCTCCGGATCCACCATCGGGCCGCCGCTCGGAACTACATCGATGTAACTCGGCGCCGTCAATCTGAGCAGCACGACGACGCGCCGAGACGGCTCGGCACCTTCGCTCTCGCTGTGCACGCCGTCGACGGCGGCCACCGCGTCGTGCACGATCTTGCGCTCGAACGGCGTCATCGGATCGAGCTGCTCACGCTCACCGCTCTCCAGCACGCGCCGCGCCACGCGGTCACCCAACGCGGCCAGCTCGTCACGGCGACGGCGACGCCACTTCGCGATGTCCAGCATCAGCCGGCTGCGCTCACCCGTCTTCTGATGCACCGCGAGCCGCGTCAGTTCCTGGAGCGCGTCGAGCACCTCGCCCTTGCGTCCGACCAGCTTGTTCAGATCCTCGCCGCCGTCGATGCTGACGATCGCGCGGTCCCCCTCGACGTCGAGGTCGATGTCGCCGTCGAAGTCCAGCAGGTCGAGCAGCTCCTCGAGATAGTCGCCGGCGATCTCGCCCTCGGCCACCAATCGATCTTCGAGCTCCTCGGTCTTCGGCTCATCGTCGTCGCGCTGCGTTCGGTCGTATCAGCTTCTGTCATGTCCGTCCTTCCTTCTCATCCACCGGTCGGCCACGGGCCGTGCTCCGCGGTTGGGTCCGGTCAAGGCCTTCGTTTCCGGGCCGGTTGTTCGTCCGGCGCGGTGCGCGGTTGGCCGCTGGGCCGCGCGCAGTTCCACTCTTGGAGCCATTGGTCGTCGGCGCGTCGGAGGTCGTCCCCGAGTCACTCGGCGGCGCCTCGTCTGCCGTCGCCTCGACGTCGTACCGTCCGTCATCGACCGTCTCGTCCCGCCGCCGCGGGTTTGGTCGCGTCAGTCGTGACCGCCGGCTTTCGGCGCTTCGGCTTCGCTCCCGGCGCCGGCGCGTTCGACGCGCGGCGTTCCTGCTCCTCGACCTTCTTGGCCTCTTCGCGCTTCTCGATCTTGCCGAACACGTAGTGCTGCTGGCCGTAGGTCCAGATGTTGTTGGACACCCAGTAGAAGAGGATCGCCAGCGGCAGGAACGGACCACCGACCACGACGCCGATCGGAAAGACGTACAGCGCCAACTTGTTCATCATCGCGGTCTGCGGGTTGGCCGCCGCCTCGGGGCTCTGCCGGGCGACCGACGCGCGGCTGTTGAAGTGCGTCGCGATGCCCGCGAGGATCATCAGCGGGATGCCCACCGCGATCACTGCCGGACGGATCGAACTCCTTGAACGCGTCCACACCCGTGGTCTGGATCATCGTCGCGCCGAGCGGCGCACCGAACAGATGCGCGTCGAGGAAGTGCCCGACGTCGGTGGCGCTGAAGAAGTAGTTGCCCAGCGAGCGGTTCAACTCGACCGACAGCTTCGGCTGGCCGAAGCCGCCCTGCGTCCGGTTGAACGACCGCAGCACGTGGTACAGCCCGAGGAAGACGGGGATCTGCGCGAGCATCGGGAGGCAGCCCAGGATCGGGTTGAAGCCGTGGTCCTTCTGGAGCTTCTGCATCTCCAGCGCCATCCGCTGGCGGTCCTTGCCGTACTTCTTCTGCAGCGCCTTGATCTGCGGCTGCAATTCCTGCATCTGGCGCGTCGTCTCGATCTGGCGGACGAACGGCTTGTACAGGATGGCGCGCAGGGTGAAGACGAGGAACATCACCGACAGCGCCCAGGCGAAGAAGTTCGACGGCCCAAGCAGAAAGCCGAACAGCTTGTACCAGACCCACATGATCGCCGGAGACCGGATAGTAGATGTAGTCGAGACTGAACCAGTTGAAATCAAACAAGCGAATCGCTCCTCAACGTCGCGGCTGCCGTCGGCGTGGTCATGGTGACCGTGGCGCGGCTCCGGTATTGGGTCCCATCCTCCCGGATGCCACGGCCCGCACTTCAGCAGCCGCACCATCGCCAACCAACTACCGCGGATCAGCCCGTGCTCGCGCAACGCATCGACCGCGTACTGACTACACGTCGGGGTGAACCGGCACGACGGTGGTCGCAGCGGCGAGATCATGTTGCGGTACAGCTCGATCGCGTAGATCAGGCCGCGCGCGGCCAGCCTGCGCAGTCCGAGTCGGCTCATCGTCGACTCGCCCGAGCTCCCGAGCTGACCCGACGGAGCGCCGTCACGCAGTTCCTGGTCGAGCCGGGCCGAGATGGCGTCGCGACTGCCGGGAAGCGCGCGGATCACGACCCGGTCGCCGGCGTCGAGTTCGTCGATCACGCCCGTGCCACGTGCCGCAGCCGCCGCGCGACCCGGTGACGCTGCGACCGCGTTACCGACCGACTTCGCCACGACCAGACCGATCCTTGGGCGCGCTCGTCGTCGACGGATCGCAGCGCGTGCACGACGAGATCGGGCTGGACGGCTCGCACTCCCCGTTTGACCGTCAACCCGAAATCCGTCGACCGCGTCATCCGGTACCGGGCCGGAAGCACCTGCGCTAAACCCTGCTGCGGATCAGAACAGCATCACGCAGTGAGAGAGCGGCGGCCCTTGCTACGCCGGCCGGACACGATGGCGCGCCCGGCACGCGTGCGCATCCGCAGCCGGAAGCCGTGCACGCGTGCACGACGCCGGTTGTTCGGCTGAAAGGTCCGCTTGCCCTTGGCCACGGCTGTGTCTCCTCAGTTACAGTCGCGTCGGCATCCGTCACCGACACGATGTACGTCATGCCGGTTGGGACACAGTCGCGATTCGTCCGAACGTCCGTCTCGCTTGCTAGCCCCGGCGCGGTACCCCGAACTTCCGGGTCGCAGCCGTGTCGCCACGTTCGGGCGACTGTTCGAGGGTACTGACGAGATTTCCCTAGGTCAAACCACTCGCGCCCACCACGGACTTCGCCACATTCGTCACAGTTTTCACCGATCCCTCAGCCGGCGTCTCACGAAGCGTCCAATCAATGTTGCAGAACGGTTGGCACCCGCGACGAAAACTGTTAGCTTCTGCGCAATGCCGTTTCAGAGCGGAACGGCGATCGACAACCAACCGAGGACGGCCACCCACCCGCGAGCCCACAGCATCTTCGACCGCTGTGACGAGCCCCGGGAGCCCGGCCTTCCGACAAGTAGACAACGACACGACGACCCGCTGTCCGCTGTCCACAGGCTGTGGATAACTATGTGGACAGTTTGGGCTTCGTCTATTCGGCCGTCTCCTCAAGCGGGCCTCGAGGGGGTACGTCTCATTGACAACCGACCCTGACCCTCCGTTCGTCGCGATCTGGAACGACGTCGTCGCCGAGCTCAACGGCGACATCGCTCCCGACGACTCGATCAACGGCGGATCCGCGTCGCCGTCGCTCACCCCTCAGCAAAGGGCATGGCTCAAGATGGTCAAGCCCTTGGTCATCGCCGAGGGGTTTGCCCTGCTGTCGGTTCCGACCCCGTTCGTCCAGAACGAGATCGAACGTCACCTGCGCGAGCCGATCATCACCAGTCTTAGCCGACGGCTCGGACAGCGGGTCGAACTCGGCGTCCGCATCGCTACCCCCGAGTCCGAACCCGAACCGCGACCTCGGCGACGACACCCTGCCCGATCCCGACGAGGTCGACGAGGACGAGGAAGCGCTCGCCAGCGCCGAGGAGAGCTGGCCGAGTTACTTCACCAGGGAGCCGCAGAACAGCTCGTCGTCCAACGACGTCAGCCTCAACCGCCGGTACACGTTCGACACCTTCGTCATCGGTGCCTCCAACCGGTTCGCCCACGCGGCCAGCCTCGCCATCGCCGAGGCGCCGGCGCGTGCCTACAACCCGCTCTTCATCTGGGGTGAGTCCGGGCTCGGCAAGACACACCTCCTGCACGCGGCGGGCAACTACGCGCAGCGGCTCTTTCCCGGCATGCGCGTCAAGTACGTCTCCACCGAGGAGTTCACCAACGACTTCATCAACTCGCTGCGCGACGACCGCAAGGCGTCGTTCAAGCGCAGTTATCGCGACATCGACGTACTGCTCGTCGACGACATCCAGTTCATCGAGGGCAAGGAAGGCATCCAGGAGGAGTTCTTCCACACCTTCAACACGCTGCACAACGCGAACAAGCAGATCGTCATCTCCTCCGATCGGCCGCCCAAGCAGCTGGCCACCCTGGAGGACCGCCTCCGGACCCGGTTCGAGTGGGGTCTGATCACCGACGTTCAACCGCCGGAACTCGAGACCCGCATCGCCATCCTCCGCAAGAAGGCACAGATGGACCGGCTCGACGTGCCCGGCGACGTACTCGAACTCATCGCCAGCAGCATCGAGCGCAACATCCGCGAGCTCGAGGGCGCGCTGATCCGCGTCACCGCATTCGCGTCGCTGAACAAGACCACGATCGACAAGGCGCTGGCGGAGATCGTCCTGCGCGATCTCATCTCGGACTCCAGCACGATGCAGATCAGCGCCGCGACGATCATGGCCGTCACCGCCGAGTACTTCGAGATCACGCGTCGAGGAACTCCGCGGGCCCGGCAAGACCCGGGCCCTGGCCCAGTCCCGTCAGATCGCCATGTACCTGTGCCGCGAGCTGACCGATCTCTCACTGCCCAGGATCGGTCAGGCCTTCGGCCGCGACCACACCACGGTCATGTACGCGGAGAAGAAGATCCGCGGCGAAATGGCCGAGCGACGCGAGATCTTCGATCACGTCACCGAACTCACGACGCGGATTCGGCAGCGCTCCAAGCGCTGACCGACTTTTCTCGCATCGAAATCTCGAAAAAACTTTGGTCACAGCCGCACCACTCGTCACACCAACTGCTCGTGGATGCCACTGTGCACAACCCTCGGACAACCTGGACCGCGCCTGGCGCCGCTCACACTCGGTGGACCCCGTCCACAGCGGCACCGAACCACGCCCGCGGTCATCCACACCCCATCCACGAGCGGCGACACGCTCCCACCTGCACACCAACGGCTTCATCCCCAACTTCCACAGCCCCTATTACTGTTACTCATCTACCTACTAAGGAATTCCTTCTAAAAGTAGGGCCTTGGGGAAGGCACCGTTCGATCGCCACTCCGACGACCGCTCGGCGACGTGGTCGTCGGTCCGATCGATTAGCTTTCAAGTTGGACCGGAACGCTCTACGGTGGTTCTTCGACAGCCGGTACGGTCGTCGAACCGCAGGGATCGCGACCCGTCGCAAGACGGACGCAAACCCGCTGCTTAGAGCTTGTTGGTTGGGTTGTCATCGAAGGGACGCTATGGACGTGGTGACGACGACGGTTGGTCTCACCGATTTGAAGTTCCGGTTGGTCCGCGAGGACTTCGCCGACGCGGTGGCCTGGGTGGCGCGAATCCTGCCGAGCCGGCCGACCGTGCCCGTCCTGTCCGGCGTGCTTCTCACCGGTTCCGATGACGGCCTGATGATCTCCGGATACGACTACGAAGTGTCGGCCGAGGTTCGGGTCGCAGCTGAAATCGCTTCTCCTGGAAGCGTTTTGGTATCGGGGCGGCTGTTGTCGGACATCACCCGGTCGCTGCCGGCCAAGCCGGTCGACGTCAGCGTCGAGGGCACCAGGGTGTCGTTGACCTGCGGTAGCGCGACGATTCTCGCTGCCGACGATGGCCGTCGAGGACTACCCGACGCTGCCGACGCTGCCCGAGGAGACCGGGGTGGTGTCCTCGGATCTGTTCGGTCAGGCGATCGGCCAGGTCGCCGTCGCCGCAGGCCGTGACGACACGCTGCCCATGCTGACCGGCATCCGCGTCGAGATCTCCGGTGAGAAGGTCGTTTTGGCCGCGACCGACCGGTTCCGGCTGGCCGTTCGCGAGCTGACCTGGTCCACCGACATCGGCGGACATCGAGGCGGCAGTCCTGGTGCCCGCGAAGACGCTGGCCGAGGCGGCCAAGGCGGGCACCGACGGCGCTGAGGTCCACCTGTCGCTGGGTGCGGGTAGCGCCGTCGGCAAGGAGGGCCTGCTCGGCATCCGCAGCAACGGCAAGCGCACCACCAGCCGGCTGCTCGATGCGGAGTTCCCGAAGTTCCGTCAGTTGCTGCCCTCCGAGCACACGGCGGTCGCGACGGTCGGCAGTGGCCGAGCTGACCGAGGCCATCAAGCGCGTGGCGCTGGTGGCCGACCGCGGCGCCCAGGTTCGGCTGGAGTTCGCCGACGGACGTGCTGCACCTGTCGGCCGGCGCCGACGACGTGGGTCGCGCCGAGGAGGATCTGCCGGTCGAGTTCTTCGGCGAGCCGCTCACCATCGCGTTCAACCCGACCTACCTGACCGATGGCCTCGGCTCGTTGCACTCCGAGAAGGTGACGTTCGGCTTCACGACACCCAGCCGTCCCGCGGTGTTGCGCCCGGCAGGCGATGATGATGGATACGTCGGTTCGTCGGGCCCGTTCCCGGCGGCTCAAACCGACTACGTCTATCTGTTGATGCCGGTGCGCCTCCCGGGCTGACCGGCCCTGACGCCACGAAAGAGGCGCACATGCAACTGGGGTTGGTCGGTCTCGGCAAAATGGGCTTCAACATGCGCGAGCGTCTGCGCGAGGGCGGACACGAGGTGGTCGGCTACGACCCGCGGCCGGAGGTCACCGACGTCCCGACGCTGGCTGCGCTGGCCGCGGCGCTGCCGGCCCCGCGTGTGGTGTGGGTGATGGTGCCCTCCGGCCCGATCACCAACGACACGATCGTCGGGCTCGCCGCCGAACTCAGCGAAGGCGACTTGGTGATCGACGGCGGCAACTCGCGCTACACCGAGGACGGCCCGCACGCGAAGTTGTTGGGCGAGAAGGGAATCGGATTCATCGACGCCGGCGTGTCCGGCGGTATCTGGGGACTGACCGAGGGTTACGGCCTGATGGTCGGCGGCAGCGACGCCGACGTCGCCCGGGCGATGCCGATCTTCGACACGCTGCGGCCGCCCGGCGACGTCGCCGACGGATTCGTGCACGCCGGCCCGGTCGGCGCTGGGCACTTCGCCAAGATGGTGCACAACGGCGTCGAGTACGCGTTGATGACGGCCTACGGCGAGGGCTACGAGATCCTCGCCGCCGAGGACCTGATCAAGAGTCCGCAGGCGGTCATACCAGGCCTGGACCAACGGCACCGTCGTGCGGTCGTGGCTGCAGCAGCTGCTGGCCAAGGCGCTCAAGGAAGATCCCGGGCTCGACGAGATCACCGGCTACGCCGAGGACTCCGGTGAGGGCCGCTGGACGGTCGAGGAGGCGATCCGGCTGCGGGTGCCGGTGCCGGGCATCGCGGCGTCGCTGTTCGCGAGGTTCCTGTCCAGGCAGGACGACTCGCCGACCATGAAGGCCGTCGCCGCGCTGCGGAACCAGTTCGGCGGGCACGCCGTCCAAAGGATCAGCAAGTCCGGATGAGCCGGCGGGCTGCAGTCGATACGACTCGGGGTTCGGGATTTGTACGTTCGTCATGTGGGTTTGACCGACTTCCGGTCGTGGCCGCGGGTCGAGCTGGAGCTCGAACCCGGCCGCACGGTGTTCATCGGCCCGAATGGCTTCGGCAAGACGAATCTCGTTGAGGCGCTGTGGTATTCGTCGACGCTCGGCTCGCATCGGGTGGCTTCGGACGCCCCGCTGATCAGGGCGGGCGCCGAGCGCGCGGTGGTCTCGACGATCGTCGTCAACGAGGGTCGCGAGCTCGCGGTCGACCTCGAGATCACGGCGGGCCGGGCGAACAAGGCGCGGCTCAACCGCTCCCCCGTGCGCAGCGCCCGCGAGATTCTCGGTGCGCTGCGGGCGGTGTTGTTCGCGCCGGAGGATCTGGCGCTGGTGCGCGGCGATCCGGGTGAACGACGACGCTACCTCGACGAGCTGGCCACCACGCGGCGGCCGACGATCGCCGGTGTCCGTGCGGACTACGACAAGGTGCTCCGTCAGCGCACCGCGCTGCTGAAGACACGCCGCCGGCGGCAGATTCCGCAGCGATTCCAGCGCCCTGGAGACCCTCGACGTGTGGGACGGCCATCTCGCCACCCACGGTGCGCAGCTGATCGCCGCCCGGGTCGATCTGGTCAACCAGCTCGCGCCCGAGGTGGAGAAGGCCTATCAACTGCTGGCACCGGCGTCGCGCGCCGCGGCCGTGCGCTACCGCAGCTCGGTCGAGACCGTCGAGGCCGAGGCGGCGGCAGGCACCGTGAGCGTCGAGCTGTTCGAGGCCGCGTTGCTGGCCGAACTGGCGCGCAGGCGCGCCGCCGAACTGGAACGCGGCGTGTGTCTGGTCGGTCCACACCGCGACGATCTGGAGCTGCGGCTCGGCGATCAACCGGCGAAAGGCTTTGCCAGCCATGGGGAATCGTGGTCGATGGCACTGGCACTGCGGCTGGCCGCCTACGAGCTGTTGCGTTCGGAGGGCAGCGATCCGGTGCTGCTGCTCGACGACGTCTTCGCCGAACTCGACACCGCGCGCAGGCGCGCGCTGGTCGACGTCGCGGCGTCGGCCGAGCAGGTGCTGGTCACCGCCGCGGTGCACGACGACGTTCCCGTCGGACTGGGATGCGCGCAGAATCGAGATCGGAATGCGCGACGACGACACGGGTCGAGTCTCGGAGGTGATCGGATGACGGAGTCCGAAGACGCGGCGAGCCGGCAGGCCCGCCAGAGCACCTGGCGCATCTGCGCGGGATGGATCTGGTGCGCCGCACGTTCGAGGAGGCCCGCGGCGCCGCGCGCAGTCAGGGCAAGGACGTCGGCCGCGGCCGCACGTCGCCCGGCACGACGGGTCGCCGGCCGAGGACGCCGCCGCACGTGGTCGGGACCCGGGCCCGGACGTGCGGGATCCCCAGACGTTCGGCTCGGCGACCATGGATCTGGCACGCACCCGCGGCTGGACCCCTCGTGTCGCCGAGGGCTCCGATCTTCGGCCAGTGGCCGACGGTGGTCGGCGAGCAGATCGCCGAGCACGCGAACCCGTCGTCGCTGCGCGAGGGCGTGCTCACCGTCGATGGCCGAGTCGACGGCGTGGGCCACCCAGCTGCGGATGGTGCAGGCGCAGATCCTGGCGAAGATCGCGGCGGCCGTCGGCGACGGCGTCGTCACGTCGCTGAAGATCGTCGGTCCGACCGCTCCGACGTGGCGCAAGGGCAGGTACCACATCGCCGGCCGCGGCCCCGCGACACCTACGGATGAGCGCCGGACTCGGCGGTGGCTGAGAGCCGCGTCAGTCGGCAAAGAGCCGCTCTCGAGCGGCCGGACGCGAGGATCATCGAGAAATTCCGCGCACGGCGTCATTTAGGTGTGCAGAAACGCCGCCTCAGAGTCAGTGCTGACGGTGCCTGACGGTAGACTGGACGGCAGATCCGCGAGGGGCCACTCGTAACCCTTCGCATGCGAACCCCAAGGAGACGCGTCCAACGTGGCTGCCCAGAAGAAGAGTGCTCCCAAGGAGTACGGCGCCGATTCGATCACCATTCTCGAGGGGCTGGAGGCCGTCCGGAAACGTCCCGGCATGTACATCGGCTCCACCGGTGAGCGCGGTCTGCACCACCTCGTGTGGGAGGTCGTCGACAACGCGATCGACGAGGCGATGGCCGGATACGCCACCAGGGTCGACGTCAAGATCCTCGGCGACGGCAGCGTCGCAGGTCACCGACGACGGCCGCGGCATCCCCGTCGCGATGCACGCCACGGGCGTCCCGACGATCGACGTCGTCATGACCCAGCTGCACGCCGGCGGCAAGTTCGGTGGCGAGAACAGCGGCTACAACGTCAGCGGTGGTCTGCACGGCGTCGGTGTCTCGGTGGTCAACGCGTTGTCCACCCGACTCGAGGCCACCGATTCTGCGTGACGGCCACGAGTGGTTCCAGTACTACGACCATTCGGTGCCCGGCACCCTCAAGCAGGGCGGCGCCGACGAAGAAGACCGGGCACGACGATCCGGTTCTGGGCCGACCCCGACATCTTCGAGACCACCGACTACGACTTCGAGACCGTCGCGCGGCGCCTCCAGGAGATGGCGTTCCTCAACAAGGGCCTGACCATCGAGCTCATCGACGAGCGCGTCACCGCCGAGGAGGTCGTCGACGAGGTGGTCAGCGACACCGCCGAGGCACCCAAGATCGGCCGACGAGAAGGCGGCGGCGGCCTCGGGTCCGCACAAGGTCAAGCACCGCACCTTCCACTACCCCGGCGGCCTGGTCGACTTCGTCAAGCACATCAACCGCACCAAGACGCCCGATCCAGCAGAGCATCATCGACTTCGACGGCAAGGGTCCCGGCCACGAGGTCGAGATCGCGATGCAGTGGAACGCCGGCTACTCGGAGTCGGTGCACACCTTCGCCAACACCATCAACACCCACGAGGGCGGCACGCACGAAGAGGGCTTCCGCAGCGCGCTGACCACGGTGGTCAACAAGTACGCCAAGGACAAGAAGCTGCTCAAGGAGAAGGACGCCAACCTCACCGGCGACGACATCCGCGAGGGCCTGGCCGCGGTGATCTCGGTCAAGGTCAGCGACCCGCAGTTCGAGGGCCAGACCAAGACCAAGCTCGGCAACACCGAGGTCAAGTCGTTCGTGCAGAAGATCTGCAACGAGCAGCTGAGCCACTGGTTCGAGGCCAACCCGGCCGAGGCGAAGACCGTTGTGAACAAGGCGGTTTCGTCGGCGCAGGCCCGGATGGCCGCCCGCAAGGCGCGTGAGTTGGTGCGCCGCAAGAGCGCGACCGACATCGGCGGTCTGCCCGGCAAGCTGGCCGACTGCCGCTCCACCGACCCGCGACTGCTCGGAAGTGTATGTGGTGGAGGGTGATTCGGCCGGCGGCTCGGCGAAGAGCGGCCGCGACTCGATGTACCAGGCGATCCTGCCGCTGCGCGGCAAGATCATCAACGTCGAGAAGGCCCGCATCGACCGGGTGCTGAAGAACACCGAAGTCCAGGCGATCATCACCGCGCTCGGCACCGGCATTCACGACGAGTTCGACATCGCCAAACTGCGGTACCACAAGATCGTGCTGATGGCCGACGCCGACGTCGACGGCCAGCACATCTCGACGCTGCTGCTGACGCTGCTGTTCCGATTCATGAAGCCGCTCATCGAGAATGGGCACGTCTTCCTCGCGCAGCCGCCGCTGTACAAGCTGAAGTGGCAGCGCAGCGAACCCGAGTTCGCCTACTCCGACCGCGAGCGCGACGGACTGCTCGAGACGGGCCGGGCCGCCGGCCGCAAGATCAACACCGAGGACGGCATCCAGCGCTACAAGGGTCTCGGCGAGATGGACGCCAAGGAACTGTGGGAGACCACGATGGATCCGAGCGCGCGGGTGCTGCGCCGGATCACGCTCGACGACGCCGCCGCGGCCGACGAACTGTTCTCGATCCTGATGGGCGAGGACGTCGAGGCCCGTCGCAGCTTCATCACCCGCAACGCCAGAGACGTTCGCTTCCTTGACGTTTGACGCCGTTCGAATCCGAACCAATCCCGAGCTGCTCATAGACGAGCGAGGAGCACATGACAGACACCACCCTGCCGCCCGGGCGACGACGGCGCGACCACCGACCGCATCGAACCGGTCGACATCCAGCAGGAGATGCAGCGCAGCTACATCGACTACGCGATGAGCGTCATCGTCGGCCGCGCACTGCCCGAGGTTCGTGACGGTCTCAAGCCGGTGCACCGCCGCGTGCTGTACGCGATGTACGACTCGGGTTTCCGGCCGGACCGCGGTCACGCGAAATCCGCACGCTCCGTTGCCGAGACGATGGGCAACTATCACCCGCACGGCGACTCGTCGATCTACGACACCCTGGTCCGGATGGCCCAGCCGTGGTCGCTGCGCTACCCGCTCGTCGACGGGCAGGGCAACTTCGGCTCGCCGGGCAACGATCCACCGGCCGCGATGAGGTACACGGAAGCGCGCCTCACTCCGCTGGCGATGGAGATGCTGCGCGAAATCGACGAGGAGACAGTCGATTTCATCCCGAACTACGACGGCCGGGTGCAGGAGCCGACCGTCCTGCCCAGCCGGTTCCCCAACCTGTTGGCCAACGGCTCGGGCGGTATCGCGGTCGGCATGGCCACCAACATGCCGCCGCACAACCTCCGCGAGCTCGTCCGAGGCGGTGTTCTGGTGCCTCGACAACTTCGAGGCCGACGAAGAGGCCACGCTGGCGGCGGTCACCGAGCGGGTCAAGGGTCCTGACTTCCCGACCTACGGTTTGATCGTTGGCTCGCAGGGGATTCACGACGCCTACACGACGGGCCGCGGATCCATCCGCATGCGCGGCGTCGTCGAGATCGAGGAGGACTCGCAAGGGCCGCACGCTGCTGGTCATCACCGAGCTGCCCTACCAGGTCAACCACGACAACTTCATCACCTCGATCGCCGACCAGGTCCGCGACGGCAAGCTCGCCGGCATCTCCAACATCGAGGACCAGGGCAGCGACCGGGTCGGCATGCGCATCGTCGTCGAGGTCAAGCGCGACGCCGTGGCGAAGGTGGTGCTGAACAACCTCTACAAGCACACCCAGCTGCAGACCAGCTTCGGCGCGAACATGCTGTCGATCGTCGACGGCGTCCCGCGCACGCTGCGCATCGACCAGCTGATCCGGCTGTACGTGGTGCACCAGTTGGACGTCATCGTCCGCCGGACCACCTACCGGTTGCGCAAGGCCAACGAGCGGGCCCACATCTTGCGCGGCCTGGTCAAGGCGCTCGACGCGCTCGACGAGGTCATCGCGCTGATCCGGGCGTCGGAGACCGTCGACGTCGCCCGCGCAGGGCCTGATCGAGTTGCTCGACATCGACGACATCCAGGCGCAGGCGATCCTCGACATGCAGCTGCGGCGCCTCGCCGCCCTGGAACGCCAGCGCATCGTCGACGATCTGGCCAAGATCGAGGCCGGAGATCGCCGACCTCGAGGACATCCTGGCCAAGCCGGAGCGTCAGCGCGCGATCGTGCACGACGAGCTCGCCGAGCTCGTCGAGAAGTACGGCGACGACCGCCGCACCCGGATCATCCCCGCCGACGGCGACGTCGCCGACGAGGATCTGATCGCGCGCGAAGAGGTGGTCGTCACGATCACCGAGACCGGCTACGCCAAGCGGACCAAGTCCGATCTGTACCGCAGCCAGAAGCGCGGCGGCAAGGGCGTGCAGGGCGCCGGCCTCAAGCAGGACGACATCGTCCGGCACTTCTTCGTCAGCTCGACCCACGACTGGATCCTGTTCTTCACCACGCAGGGCCGGGTGTACCGGGCGAAGGCCTACGAGCTGCCGGAGGCGTCGCGGACGGCGCGCGGCCAGCACGTCGCGAACCTGCTGGCCTTCCAGCCCGAGGAGCGCATCGCGCAGGTCATCCAGATCAAGAGCTACGAGGACGCGCCGTACCTGGTGCTCGCCACCCGCAACGGTCTGGTGAAGAAGTCCAAGCTGACCGACTTCGACTCCAACCGGTCGGGCGGCATCGTCGCGGTGAACCTGCGCGACGGCGACGAACTGGTCGGCGCGGTGCTGTGCTCCGCCGAGGAGGACCTGCTGCTGGTGTCGGCCAAGGGGCAGTCGATCCGGTTCTCGGCGACCGACGAGGCGCTGCGTCCGATGGGCCGGGCCACCTCGGGCGTGCAGGGCATGCGGTTCAACGAGGAGGACCAGCTGCTGTCGCTCAACGTCGTCCGCGAGGGCACGTATCTGCTGGTCGCGACGTCGGGCGGCTACGCCAAGCGCACCGCGATCGAGGAGTACACCGACGCAGGGCCGCGGCGGCAAGGGCATCCTCACCATCCAGTACGACCGCAGGCGTGGCACTCTGGTCGGAGCGTTGATCGTCGACGACGACACCGAGCTGTACGCCATCACCTCCGGAGGGGGTGTCATCCGGACCGGGCACGTCAGGTGCGCAAGGCCGGACGGCAAACCAAGGGGGTGCGCTTGATGAACCTGGGCGAGGGCGACACACTGGTTGCCGTTGCGCGCAACGCCGACGAGGACGCTGTCACGAAGACGACGAGTCCGACGAGACGTAACGCGACACCGATTGCCGCCGGCAGTCGGCCTGAGCGAAGGAGCCGTAGGTGAGTTCACCGAACGAGCCGGGATACCCGCGCACGGGTGACGGGCCCGGTAGCGCCAACGGCTCGGGCGGCGGCCGGCGACGCACAGCGGCGACGTTCCGCCGTGGCAGCGGGGCGCGTCGCCGGGTCCGCGCCGCGCCGCGTCCAGCCCGAGACCGCCCGAGGGTGGACGGGCCGGCTGCCGCAGCCGGCCACACCCCCGGCGTCGACGCCCGGCATCAACCGGTTCATCTCGGGTGGTCCGCGACGCCCGCCGGCTCCGCCGGCTCCGCCCGCGGGAGTCCGGCCCCGCGCGTGAGTCGGCCCGGCCCGCGAGCCTGGCCCGGCCCGCGAGCCGGACTCCGCGCCGCCGCGCGGCGACCGCTCCGAGACGGTTCGTCCCGAGGCCTACGCCAGCGAGCTGCCGGACCTCTCGGGCCCGATCCCCGCGGCGCCGCAGCGCAAGCCGCGTCGAACGGACTGCCGCCGAGCCGGCTACCCGGTCGGCCGCGCCGGCGGTCCGTACGCCAGCGTGCCGCCGGCCGGTCCGCAGGGCCCGGTGCGCGCGAGCATGCAGATCCGGCGGTTCGATCCGTGGAGCGTGCTGAAGGTCTCACTGGTGCTGTCGGTGGCGCTGTTCTTCGTGTGGATGATCGCCGTCGCGTTCCTGTACCTGGTGCTCGGCGGCATGGGCGTGTGGAGCAAGCTCAACAGCAACGTCGGCGACCTGCTCACCAGCGCGAGCGGCAGCGGCGGCGAATTGGTCTCCAGCGGCACCATCTTCGGCGGCGCGGCGCTGATCGGACTGGTCAACATCGTGCTGCTGACCGCGATGGCAACGTGCGGTGCGTTCATCTACAACCTCACCACCGACATCGTCGGCGGCATCGAGGTGACCCTCGCCGACCGGGACTGACGTCCCGCGGTTTGGGGCTGATGGGCCGGCGTTACGGTAATCTCGTCGCTCGGCCGTATGCGATTTACGGGCCTATAGCTCAGGTGGTTAGAGCGCTTCGCTGATAACGAAGAGGTCGGAGGTTCGAGTCCTCCTAGGCCCACGGTTGCCGGTTCGACCGGCGGGCTCGACCGGAAGGGTGCACCGTGAGGCTGGTGTTGCTGTTCGTCGCGGTCGCCGCGGCGGTGATCGTGTGGCGATCGCGGCACGGCGTCGAGGTGTGGCACGTGGCCGCCGATCAGCCCAGCTGACCGACCGATCAGGGGCCTTAGCTCAGTTGGTAGAGCGCTGCCTTTGCAAGGCAGATGTCAGGGGTTCGAATCTCCTAGGCTCCACAAAGTTGGATATCGGGCGGCGGCCCTTGAGTAGGTACCCACACCTGTCACCCCTTGACCGTCGAATAGCGTTGTCGGACAACAAGACATGATTCGACCCGCCACCGGAGTCGAGTGACGGGCCGAATCGGTCGGTGCGGCTGTTCAGAACGCGAGTTGATTCACCCGCCCGGTGAATGCCCTGTTCGGACCGGTGGCGTTCGTGCAACCCACCGTGGCGATGCGACCGCCGCCGTTGGCATTCAGGGCCGCGGTCTGTGAGCTGACGACGCTCGGGCCCAGGCCGCTGTGCCAGTGGTCGAAGTCGACCGCGTCGACGGCGAGGGCGACGCACTGGTTGACGGCGTAACCGGTGAGCACGCAGTGGTTGCCGCCGGCGTTCTGGCACGCGCCGAGCGCACCGGCGTTGGTCTCGTTGAAGGAACCGCCATTGACCCAGCTCGCCCAGACTCCGGTCTCGGACGACAACGCGATGGCGGAGTACTTGGCGGGGTTGGAGGGAGCCTGCGGAACTCCGGGTACCCCCGGGACGCCCGGGACGGCGGGGCGGGCATTGGCGGTCGCTGCGGCGCCCAAGCCGGCGGCGATGATGGCACCGGCAGCGAGCAACAGGGTGGCGGACTTCGTGTGCGTGGTGATCACGAGGTCGTCCCTGGGGTTTTCGCCGCCCGGGATGGGCTGCGTTCACCAGCTAGGAGCGACCGACCGCACGGAATCCCTCACTTTCTCTGCAAGTGAGCGACCGCGATCGTCAGGGCTTCGGCGACACCTCGACACTCGGCGGGCGCGGCGAGGGATCCGGCTGCGTCGACCGTCGAATGATCGAGAACGTCACCGCCCCGACGGCCAGCACGGCGGCGCCTGCGGCGATCAGCAGGATCGGACGCGGGCGGCGCTTGGTGCGCGCGGGCGTCCTGCAGCGCCTGCGGCAGGTTGGCGACGACCTCCTGGGCGGCGGCGAGCTCGTTGGCGATCGACGTCCTGCGCGGCCGCCAGATCCTTGCGCAGCTTTCCGCTGCGGTAGCGATGACCCAGCCACGCGACCGACGACTGCGCCGAGTTCAGCCCGACGCCCAGCGCTCCCCTGGTGACGTCGACCGGTCCGACCGTCGAGTACTTCAGACCGCGGGCGAACCGCTGCCGCGGGGTCAACCGGACGGCGCTCGTCTTGGAGCTCATGGCGCACCTCTCTGCGGTCGGGATCGGGTGAGCTTCCAGCCTGCCATCAACCGTAGCCACGCGGTGGGCGTTGACGGCGACAACACTATTCGGGCGGGGGCGCCATCCGGCGCCGAAACGCGAATGGCAGACTGGCTTCCCGTGACGAGCCCCATTCAGACAGCGACCGCGACCCTGCACACCAACCGCGGCGACATCAAGATCGCACTCTTCGGCAACCACGCCCCCAAGACCGTCGCCAACTTCGTCGGACTGGCGCAGGGCACCAAGGACTACAGCACCGAGAACGCGACGGGCGGCACGTCGGGCCCGTTCTACGACGGCGCGGTGTTCCACCGCGTCATCGCCGGCTTCATGCTCCAGGGCGGCGACCCGACCGGCACCGGCCGCGGCGGCCCCGGCTACCAGTTCGCCGACGAGTTCCACCCCGAGCTGCAGTTCGACAAGCCCTACCTGCTGGCCATGGCCAACGCCGGGCCCGGGCACCAACGGCTCGCAGTTCTTCATCACGGTCGGCAAGACGCCGCACCTGAACCGCAAGCACACCATCTTCGGCGAGGTCGTCGATCGCGGAGTCGCAGAAGGTCGTCGACGCCATCGGGGCCACGGCCACCGACCGCAGCGACCGGCCCACCGAGCCCGTCGTGATCGAGTCGGTCACCATCTCTGACGGCCCCTGCTCTGCGCGAGCGTGCGCAGAGTGCCTACCTTTCGCGGCGTGTCGCGCAGCAGACGCGCACGGTCGCGGACGGCTGACTAGCCGGCGTAACCCGCGTCGGTGAGTGCGTCGAGCACGTCCAGCGGGTCGGTGCCCAGATCCCAGCGGGTGAACACCAGCAAGCGGTCATCGGCGCGGTGTCGAGTCTCCAGCAGGCGCACCTTGCGCCCGATGCGACGGAACTCCGTGATGCGGATCTTCGCGATGTCGTCGCGGCGGCAGCACGTGCGGTGCGCCACCACCCGCGGACCACCAGCCCGTCAGGCGTGATTGCCAGTTTTGGCCGTGCGCGCCACGACATGCTTGCAAACGCGAGCAGTCCGACCGCGGCAATGCCCGCGAGGATGCGACCGGGGGCGTCTGTGACTACGGTCACAACGCCGATAGCCATCATCAGGCCGAGAGACCGCGCACGCCGCGATTCCAGCCGTCGACGGGCTCCACTGAGTTTGCTGCATCGCGTTCTGAACACCCTCTAACCGTGGCGTATCGAGTTATCCACAGGCGCTATCCCCAATGGGGATGAATCACAACGATGTGATTGGGTGACGAAAAGGTTGCGGAACGGGTAACGCACCGAGACCAATTTGAATGCATCCTGCGACCGGGAGGACGTCACCGCCACCGCATGGTGAGCAACAGACCGGTGATCATGAAGGCAAACGCGATCGCGTAGTTCCACTGGGCGAGGTCTGGCCATCCAGTGCAGGAAACTCGGCGAGTCCACGGGGTTGGTCGCCGCCAGCTGGAAGACGAGCAGCCAGAGCAGTCCGATCAGCATCAATCCGATGAACAGCGCGACGAACCACATGCTCGACGGCCCGGCCTTGACCTTGACCGGAGTGCGGCTCACCGGGTTGACGGTGAAATCGCTCTTCTTGCGAACCTTGGACTTGGGCATGGGTACCTTCGCGGACAGTCGGCGTCGCGGGTGCGACGATGGAGCGGATGCAATTGAGAGCCTAACCCAGCACGCCGCCGGTCCGAGAATCCCAGAGGCCACGGAGGAGGGGACGATGGCCGCAGCCCGCGGGTCCGCCGCCCCGCCGTGGCGCGTTCGGCGTACCCGCTCGTGTGCCTGTGCGCCGGTCTGCTGCTGGCGGCCACCCACACCGCGTCCGGCGGCGGCGAGATCCGCCGCAGTGACGCGCCGCGGCTCGTCGACCTGGTCCGCGACGCCCAGCAGTCGGTCGACCGGCTGTCCGGCGAGCGCGACGCACTGGTGACGCAGATCGACAACCACCACGGCGGCTCCCCCGGCGTCGACGCGGCGCTGGCCGCGATCACCGACCGCGCCGACGTCCTGGCCGCCGACGCCGGCCTCGACCCGATGCGCGGGCCCGGCCTGGTGGTCACGCTCGACGACGCGCAGCGCGACGCCGAGGGCCGCTTCCCCGGCGATGCCTCCCCCGACGACCTGGTGGTGCACCAGCAGGACGTCCAGGCCGTGCTGAACGCGCTGTGGACCGCGGGCGCCGAGGGCATCCAGATGCAGGATCAGCGGATCATCGGCACGTCGGCGCCGCGCTGCGTCGGCAACACCCTGCTGCTCAACGGGCGCACCTACAGCCCGCCGTACGTCATCACCGCCATCGGCGACGTACCGGCGATGCAGGCGCGCCCTCGCGGCGGCGCCGCTTGGTGACGCTCTACAAGCAGTACGTGGTGCGGTTCGGGCTGGGCTACACCGAAGAGCCGCAGGCCCAGGTCGACCTGGTCGGGTACCCGGCGCCGGTGCGGATGCGCTTCGCCAAGCCTGCCGGTCCGCTCGGCTACTGACGATCCCAGTAGCCTGGTCAGATGCGGGTTCTCGTCGTCGACAACTACGACAGCTTCGTGTTCAACCTGGTCCAGTACCTCGGCCAGCTCGGCGTGAACGCGGAGGTCTGGCGCAACGACGACGCCGCGGCTGGCCGAGCGACGCGGACGTCGCGCCGGCGGCCGAGGAGTTCGACGGCATCCTGCTGAGCCCCGGGCCCGGCACGCCGGAGCGGGCCGGCGCGTCCATCCCGCTGGTGCGCGCCTGCGCGGCGACGACGACCCCGCTGCTCGGCGTCTGCCTCGGGCACCAGGCGATCGGCGTGGCGTTCGGCGGCACGGTCGACCGCGCGCCCGAACTGCTGCACGGCAAGACCAGCAGCGTGCACCACTCGAATATCGGTGTGCTGCAAGGACTTCCGGATCCGTTCACGGCGACGCGGTATCACTCGCTGACCATCCTGCCCGAGACCCTGCCCGACGACTGCAGGTCACCGCGCGCACCGACGGCGGCGTCATCATGGGCGTGCAGCACGTCGAGCTGCCGATCCACGGCGTCCAGTTCCACCCCGAGTCGATCCTGACCGAGGGTGGTCACCGGATGCTGGCCAACTGGCTGGCGCGTGTGCGGCGAGGCGCCCGCGGAGGGGCTGGTGAGCCAGCTCGAGCAGCGAGGTCGCCGATACGGTGCGGGCGGCTACTGCGCGAAGCTCAGCGTGATGGTGTCGTCGGACTTCATCGGGGTGCCCGCCGGCGGGTCTTGAGTCACCACCGCGTTGGTCCTCTGGCCGCTGTTCTGGGCGTCGGGCAGCTTGACGAAGTTGGACCCCGTTCTGCCAGCCCAGCGACTGGAGGAGCGGCGCCGCAGCGTCCCAGAACTGACCCCGCAGGTCCGGCATCATGAACTGGTTGCCCTGCGACACCTGCATCTGGATCGGGGTGTCCACGGAACTGCATCGGACCTGGCGGGCGGAAGGTGCCCATGACCTGACCCGCTGGCCGCGAGGCCGTCGACGTGGACCGGGATGGGTGGTGCGGTGAACCCGTTCGCGACGAGGATCCGCGTCGCCACGTCGACGGTCTGACCGGCCACGTCGGGCACCGGCTTGGTGTTCGGGCCCGCAGCCCACGACGATCGTGATCACGTTGGTGATCGCCGACGTCGAATTGGCCGGCGGCACGGTGCCGCATCACCCGGCCCTTCTGCTCGGGCGTCGACGCCGAGACGGTGACTGCGTTGATCTTCTCGAAGCCGGCTGCCTTGAGCTTGTCCTCCGCCTGGCGGGGGTCACGTTCTGACGTCGGGGACCTCGCGCTGCTCGGGACCGATCGAGACGTTGATGGTGATGTCGTCACCGGCGCGACCGCACGTGTTGGCGCGCGGGATCGGTGTTGATGACGTCATCGAGGCGGCACCGTGTTGAATCGGGCTTGGTTGGACTGCGGATCTTGAAGCCGCGGTTCTGCAGGGACGCGATGGCGTCGTCGCTTGCTTCTGGCCGCGTCACGTCGGGCACCTGCTGGTCGCGCGGATTCGACGCCGATCATGTTGATCGCCGACGGTGACGACGACGGTCAGCACGGCCAGTACCGCGACGGCGATCAGCCAACGGCCGATCGACCCGCGCGCGCTCGGGCTCGGCTGTAGCCGGGCCGGTGCGTCGGGATGTGCTCGGTCGGCTGCGCGCGGCCGACGACCGGCGCCGGACGCGATCAGCGACGTGCGCTCGGCGTCGGTGAAGACCTTCGGGGCGTCGGGCGCCTCGCCGCTGTGCACGCGGATCAGGTCGGTGCGCATGTCGGCGGCGGTCTGATAGCGGTTCTCCGGGTTCTTGGCCAGCGCCTTGAGCACGACGGCGTCGAGCTCGGGGGAGATGCCGCCGTGGCGCTGCGACGGCGGCACCGGGTCCTCGCGCACGTGCTGATAGGCCACCGCGACCGGCGAGTCCCCGACGAATGGTGGTTCACCAGTCAGAATCTCGTACAGCACGCAGCCCAGCGAGTAGACGTCCGAACGCGCGTCGACCGTCTCGCCGCGCGCCTGCTCGGGGGACAGGTACTGCGCGGTGCCGATGACGGCCGAGGTCTGCGTCATGGGGTTGCCGCTGTCGGCGAGCGCACGGGCGATGCCGAAGTCCATCACCTTCACCGCGCCGGCCTTGCTGATCATGATGTTGGCGGGCTTGACGTCGCGGTGGATGATGCCGTGCTGGTGGCTGAAGTTCAGCGCCTGGCAGGCGTCGGCGATGACCTCGATGGCCCGCTTGGGCTCCATGGGGCCGTCGGTGTGCACGATGTCGCGCAGCGTGACGCCTTCGACGTACTCCATCACGATGTACGGCAGCGGCCCGCTCGGCGGTCTCGGCCTCGCCGGTGTCGTACACGGCGACGATCGCGGGGTGGTTCAGCGCGGCCGCGTTCTGGGCCTCGCGGCGGAACCGGAGGTAGAAGCTCGGGTCGCGGGCCAGGTCGGCGCGCAGCACCTTGACCGCCACGTCGCGGTGCAGCCGGACGTCGCGGGCGAGGTGAACCTCGGACATGCCGCCGAACCCGAGGATTTCGCCGAGTTCGTAGCGATCTGACAGGTGCTGGGGGGTGGTCATCGAAAGTTCTGTTCTGGTGCCGCCGTCGAGGGCCGCGAGGAGGCCGCAGCTGTTGCCTCCACCATGCCCGATCGGGCCCTGTTCGGTCCAATCGGGCGTCGGGCATGGCACCCGGCGACGCAGGTGGCGGGGGCACGACCGTGGTGCTGGTGTTGGTCACCGTGGGCGGCGGCACGTTGCTTGTCCTTGCGGTCCTGGGCGTTGAGCACGATCAGGATCGCGATGACGATGGCGAGCGCGCCGAGCACCCCGGCCGCCCACAGCAGCGCCCGCTGACCGGGGGAGAAGGTGCGACGCTGCGGCACCGGCGTGCGGTGGCTGCCCGTCACGGGCGCGGCCGGGCCGCGGGCGGCGGCCTGCTCCCGAAGTCCGCGGCGGCGCGGGCCTGGGTGACCGACGGGATCGCGGCCGGAGCGGCGCGGCCGATGGTCGGCGCCTGGTTCGGGCGCGGGGGGCCGTGCGCCCGGCGCGCACCGCGGCCACGGCGTCGGCGAACGGGCCGCCGGAGCGGTACCGCTGGCCGGGCTCCTTGGCCAGGGTGATCTCGATCAGCTCGCGCACGTTCGGCGGCAGGTCGGCGGGCAGCGGCGCGGGTTGCTCCTTGATGTGCTTCATCGCGACGGTCAGCGCGCCGTCGCCGGTGAACGGACGTCGACCCGAAACCGACTCGTAGCCAACGACTCCCAGTGAGTAGACGTCGCTGGCGGCGGTGGCGTCGCGGCCGAGCGCCTGCTCGGGCGCGATGTACTGCGCGGTGCCCATGACCATGCCGGTCTGCGTGACCGGGGCGGCGTCGACGGCCTTGGCGATGCCGAAGTCGGTGAGCTTCACCTGGCCGGTCGGGGTGATCAGGATGTTGCCCGGCTTGACGTCGCGGTGCACCAGCCCCGCGGTGTGGGCGACCTGCAGCGCCCGGCCGGTCTGCTCGAGCATGTCGAGCGCGTGCCGCAGCGACAGCCGTCCCGGTGCGCTTGATCACGGCGTTGAGCGGTTCGCCGTTGACGAGCTCCATCACCAGGTACGCGGTGCGACCCTCGCCTGTCCAGCTCGGTCTCGCCGTAGTCGTAGACGCTGGCGATGCCGGGGTGGTTGAGCATGGCGACCGTGCGGGCCTCGGCGCGGAACCGCTCGACGAACTCGGGGTCGGAGGAGAACTCCGCCTTGAGCACCTTGATGGCGACCTGTCGCCCGAGCCGGGTGTCGACGCTCTCCCACACCTGGCCCATGCCGCCGGTGGCGATCAGCCGCTGCAACCGGTAGCGGTCGGACAGCGTCACTCCGACGCGCGCGCTCATGATCCCTCCCGCAGCGCCGCGGCAATGGTGGCCCGCCCGATCGGCGCGGCCAGCGCGCCGCCGGTGGCGGACAATCGGTCGCCACCATTCTCCACGAGGACCGCGATGGCCACCTTGGGGGCCTTGGCCGGGGCGAACGCGATGTACCAGGCGTGTGGCGGGGTGTTGCGGGGGTCGGTGCCGTGCTCGGCGGTGCCCGTCTTGGAGGCGATCTGCACGCCGGCGATGGCTCCCTTCTGCTGACGTCGCCTGCTCGGCGTCAATCATCAGATCCGTAAGTGTAGTAGCGACCTGCGCGGACACCGCCCGCCGGACTTCGCGCGGGCGCCGTCGTGCTGATGTTGGCCAGGTCGGGACCCTTGAGGTCCTGGACCAGATAGGGCTCCATCGTGACCCCGTCGTTGGCGATGGTGGCGGCCACCATGGCGTTCTGCAGCGGGGTCACCGCGACGTCCTTCTGCCCGATGCTGGACATGCCGAGGGCGGCGACGTCGTTGATCGGACCGACCGTCGACGTCGGCGACCTGAAGGGGCATCGGCGGCGGAGCCGAGTCGAGCCCGAACGCCCGCGCCGTGTTCCGCAGCGCGTCGGCTCCCGGTGTTGATGCCGAGTTGGACGAAGGCGGTGTTGCACGACTTCGCGAAGGCGTCGCGCAGCGAGGCCGTCGGACCGCTGCCGCACGACGTCCCGCCGTAGTTCTCCAGCGTTGCGGTGCTGTCCGGCAACGGGATTCGCGGTGCCGACGTGAGCTGGGTGTCCTCCGTCGCACCGGCCTGCAGGGCGGCCGCGGTGGTGATCACCTTGAACGTCGAACCCGGGGGATAGGTCTCCGAGATGGCGCGGTTGACCAGCGGGGAGTTGGGGTCGTCGCGCAGCTGCTGCCAGGCGCTCGACTGCTGGTCGACGTCGTGGGACGCCAGCAGGTTCGGGTCGTAGGACGGCGACGACACCATTGCCAGGATCTTGCCGGTCGACGGCTCCAGCGCCACCACCGCACCCTTGCACGGTCCGTTGCACCCCTGCTGCATGGCGTCCCAGGCGGCCTGCTGCACCTGCGGGTTGATGGTGGTCGCCACGTTGCCTCCGCGGGGATCGCGACCGGTGAAGAAGTCGGCGAGCCGCCTGCCGAACAGCCGCTCGTCGGAGCCGTTGAGGATGCGTGTCCTCGGCGCGCTCCAGGCCCGCGCTGGAGTACCGCAGCGAGTAGAAGCCGGTCACCGGGGCGTACGCCAGCGGGTTCGGGTACACGCGCAGGAACCGGAAGTGCCCGTTGGTCGACGTCGAGTACGCCAGCAGCTGGCCGCCCGCCGAGATCTGTCCGCGCTGCCGGGAGTACTCGTCGAGCAGGACGCGCTGGTTGCGCGGGTCGGATCGCAGGCCGTCGGCGGTGAAGACCTGGGTCAGGGTGGCGTTGGCGAGCAGCAGCACGATCAGCGCCATGATCGTCGACGGAGACGCGGCGCAGGGAGGTGTTCATACCTTCTCGATCACCTCCGTGCTCGGCGGCGGCGATCGGCGTGGTGTTGGGCCGGCTGGTGCGTGATCGGACGACGCGCGGAGTGCGAGATGCGGATCAGGATCGCCAGCAGCACGTAGTTGGCGAGCAGCGACGAGCCGCCGTAGGACATCCACGGGGTGGTCAGGCCGGTGAGCGGGATCAGCTTCGTCACGCCGCCGACGACGATGAACAGCTGGATCGCCAGCGTCGAGGCCAGACCGGCGGCCAGCAGCTTGCCGAAGCTGTCGCGCACGGCGATCGCGGTGCGCAGGCCGCGGATGATGAGGATGGTGTAGAGCATCAGCACGCCTGCCAGACCGACGAGGCCGAGCTCCTCGCCGATCGCGGCGATGATGAAGTCGGTGGACGCCGCGGGCACCGTGCCGGGCTGGCCGTTGCCGAGACCGGTGCCGAAGATGCCGCCGGTGGCGAAGCTGAACAACGACTGCACCATCTGGTAGCCGGCACCGTCGGGATCGGCGAACGGGTCGAGCCAGTTCTGCGACGCGAATCTGGACGTGCGCGAACGCGTAGTACGCCACGACGCTGCCCGCGGCGAACAGCGTGAGTCCGATGAGGACCCAGCTGATCCGGTCGGTGGCGATGTAGACCATCACCAGGAACGACGCGTACAGCAGCAGCGAGGTGCCGAGGTCCTTCTCGAACACCATCACGCCGACCGAGGCGATCCACGCCGCCAGCAGCGGCGCGAGGTCGCGGGGCCGGGGCAGGTCCATGCCGAGCACGTGCTTGCCCGCGCTGGTGAACAGGCTGCGCTTGGCCACCAGTACCGCGGCGAAGAAGATCAGCAGCAGGATCTTGGAGAACTCGGCGGGCTGAATCGAGAAGCCGGGCAAGCGAATCCAGATCTTCGCGCCGTTCTCCTCGGACATCGAGCGGGCAGCATCGCCGGAATGACCAGCAGCACCAGGCCGGTCAGGCCGCACACGTAGCCGTAGCGGGCCAGGATCCGGTGGTCGCTCAGGAAGATCACGACGAGTGAGAAGCGCGACGACGCCGACCAGCGTCCACAGCATCTGCTGGTTGGCGCTCGGGCCCGCGGGCGGCACCCGTGACCAGGGGGCCCGCGGCGAGGTCGAGGCGGTGAATCATGACCAGTCCCAAGCCATTCAGCAGCGCGACGACGGGAAGCAGCAGCGGATCGGCGTACGGCGCGAAGCGTCGGACCGCCAGGTGGGCGCCGGCGAACAGCGCGACGTAGGCGACCGCGTACTGGACCAGATCCCAGCGCAGACCCCTGCTCCTGATTGGCCTCGACGATGAGCAGGGCCACCATCGTGATCAAGCGCGGCGAACCCGAGCAGGAACAGTTCGGCGTTGCGCCGGTTGGGCATTGGCGGTATGACGGTGACCGGGGCCTGCGGTTGGGTCGTCATGACGCCGCCCGGCAAGTTGGTGCCCGGCTCCTGCGGTGGGGGCGGCAGCGCCGTCACGGTCGGCGACGGCGCGGGCGCCTGCGTCGGGGCTGGGGCGGGCGGGGGTTCCGGCGGCGACTCCGGCGGCGGTGCGGGACGGTGACGGTGGTGGGCACCTCGGGCGCCGAAGGATCCGTAGGCACGCGGTGGGGGCGTCGGCGACGGAGGGGCGCCCGGCGAAGGCGGAGTGGCCGGCGGCGGTGGGATGGCGCTGCTGGTCGTCGTGGGTCGTGGTGGTCGGGGTGGGCGGCGCGCAGAGCGGTAGCAGCGAGGACTGGCCGAGCTTCCTTGCAGCTGACGGATGGCGTCGTCGACGCTGCCTGCGGGCAGCCCCGCCGCCACCTGAGCGCGTTCGGATTCCCGTAGATCGCCGACCTTGAGCAGCTGGCAGCCGGAGCGGTCGTCGTCGGACGCCGATGATCTTCAGCTCGTCGCGGTCGTCGAGGCAGGCGATGCGGAATGGCTGCTGCAGCGGCATTCCGAGGAACGAGCCCTGCACGCCGCGCATGATGTAGACCGCGCCGTCGTGCTCGGCGACGTAGTAGTTGCTGCGAATCACGGTGCGGCCGATGGCGAGGCCGGCGAGCACGAGCAGGACCAGAGCAGGATGCGGCGTAGATGCATCCTGCGGCGCGATCGCGGCTTGCGCGCCGGCGATTCCGGTTCGGCCGAAGGACGTTTCGGCGGCGCGGCAGCGACGCGACGCGGATTGAACGCCGACGCGCGGCCCGCGGCGGTGTTGGGCGGGGCGGTCTGGTCGTCGTCGCCCGACACGGCGCCCGCCAGGATCGGCTGGGTCTGACCGTAGCCGTAGTCGACGACGTCGGCGACGACGACGGTGACGTTGTCGGGTCCACCGCCGCGGAGCGCCAATTCGATGAGCCGGTCGGCACTTTCGGCGACGTCGGGGATCTGCAGCGCGTCCATGGATGGTGTCGTGGCTGACCGGGATCGGACAGCCCGTCGGAGCACAGCAGGTAGCGGTCGCCGACGCGGGCCTCGCGCACGATCAGCGTCGGCTCGACCTCGTGCCCGGTGAGCGCGCGCATGATCAGCGACCGCTGCGGGTGGCTGTGCGCTTCCTCGGCGGTGATGCGGCCCTCGTCGACCAGGGTCTGGACGAACGTGTCGTCCTTGGTGATCTGGTTGAGTTCGCCGTCGCGGAGCAGATAGCCGCGCGAGTCACCGATGTGGACGAGGCCAAGTCTGTTGCCCGCGAACAGGATTGCGGTGAGCGTGGTGCCCATGCCCTCGAGTTCGGGGTCGGCCTCGACGTGGGCGGCGATCGCGGCGTTGCCCTCGTGGACGGCCTCGTTGAGCTGGCTGAGGAGGTCACCACCCGGCTCGTCGTCGTCGAGGTGCGCGAGCGCGGCGATCACCAATTGGGAGGCGACCTCGCCCGCGGCGTGACCGCCCATGCCGTCGGCCAGGGCCAGCAGCCGGGCGCCGGCGTAGACCGAGTCTTCGTTGTTGGCGCGGACCAGGCCGCGGTCGCTGCGCGCCGCGTAGCGGAGGACGAGCGTCACGGGCGCAGCTCGATTACCGTCTTGCCGATTCGCACCGGCGTGCCCATCGGAACCCTAACCGCCGTCGTCACCTTCGCCCTGTCGAGGTATGTACCGTTGGTCGATCCTAGGTCTTCGACGTACCATTCGGCGCCCCGCTGGGACAGGCGGGCATGCCGTGTCGACGCGTAGTCGTCGGTGAGCACCAGGGTCGAGTCGTCGGCGCGGCCGATCAGCACGGGCTGGGCGCCCAACGTGATCCGCGTGCCGGCCAGCGCGCCCTCGGTGACGACAGTTGACGGGCGATGTGCCGGCGCTGCCGACTGGGCAGCAGGGTGCCGCGCAGCGCCAGGCCGCGCTTGACCATCACGGCGCCGGTCGGGGCGTAGATGTCGGTGCGCAGGATCCGCAGCACCGACCAGATGAACAGCCACAACAGCAACAGGAAACCGACGCGCGTCAGCTGCAGAACTAGCCCCTGCATCTGACGTCCTCTCCGTCACCGTCCCGATGCCGTCGCGTCGGCGCCACCGGACCGGTTTCCGGGTCGCTTCGCTCCTGCCCGCCGAACGGTCTGGCTACGTTCGGCAACGTCACGATACTTGGGCGCGAACGGCGTGAGGGCGAAGCGAACAGCTTGCACCCGGGCTGTGACCGGCCCGGGCCCTCAGTGAACGCGGACGATGATCTCGGAGTGGCCCAGCCGGATCACGTCGCCGTCGGCCAGCTGCCATTCCTGCACCGGCGCGTTGTTCACCGTGGTGCCGTTCGTCGAGTTGAGGTCCGACAGCAGGGCGACCTGGCCGTCCCAGCGGATCTCCAGATGCCGACGTGACACGCCGGTGTCCGGGAGCCGGAACTGAGCGTCCTGGCCGCGACCGATGACGTTGGCGCCCTCGCGCAGCTGGTAGGTCCGGCCGCTGCCGTCGTCGAGCTGCAGGGTGACGTTGGCGCCGGCAGCACCGTAACCGCCGCCGTACCCGGCGGGCGGCGCGGCGGGCTGCTGGCCGTAGTCGTACCCGGCGGGCTGGCCGTAGCCGCGCCTCGCCGTAGCCGGGCTGCCCCTGCTGGCCGTAGTCGTAACCCGCGGGCGGCTGCGCGTAGTCCTGGCGTGCCGTAGGCCTGCCCTGCGCCGTACCCGGCCTGGTTCGCCGTAGCCGCCCTGCTCGGGATAGCCGCCCTGGTCGGGGTAACCGCCCTGCTCCGGGTAGCCGCCCTGGTCGGGGTAGGCGGGACGGCGCCGTCGGGCCTGCCGTAGCTCCGTCGTGACGCCCGGCGGGGCGGCGGGCGGGCGGCCGTAGTCGTAGTCACCCTGCGGGCTGGCCGTAGCCCGCCGGGAGCACCTGGGGGCGGGCCGTGGGAGGGCCGTAGCCGGCCGGGGCCGGGCGGACCCTGGTCGGGGTAGCCGCCACCGGGCGGCGGGCCGTACCCGGCGGGCGGGCGCTGCTCGTAGGACGGCGGCGGATAGCCCTGCGTCCGGGTAGCCACCCTGCTCGGGCTAGCCGCCCTGGTCGTAGGGCGCCTGCCGGGCGGCGGGTAGCCGGGCGCCGGAGCGCCCTGCGGCGGGTAACCGCCCTGCTCGGGCGGGTAGGCGCACGGGGCTCTTCGCCCTGGCGCCCGTAGTCGTAGTACTCGTCGCCGGGCTGCCCTTGTCCCTGGCCGCCGCGGTAGCTCGGGTTGTCGCTCATCGGGGGTACTCCTGGTTCTGCGGTGTGCGCGCGGTCTGGTGCGTGCCGGGGCGGGTTCGCCTCGTGGTCGAGTCGGGGTTGACCGCTCCACGTGTGCGGAACTGGCCGGTGTGCAGGTTCGGTGACGATTCGAATCTGACGACCACCTCACCATACGTTTGCCACCCTTGGTCATGGATGTAACCCTCCAGGTATCTGGCAAAAGTGGTCGAACTGAGGTCTGGGTCGGCGCTCACCTTCTGATGGTCGGGCACACTGAGGGTAATGACGTAGTCGTTCGGGGCCAAAATCCGACCGCCCCCGACTTCGCGCGCTCCGGCCTCCGCTTCACGCTGCAAGCATCGCCTCGACCTCTTGCGGCACGATCGGACCACCGAATACGCGGGCGAAGGCATCGCCGACGGTGGACTCGAGCTTGCGCTCGAAGCGGCCGACAAGGCCCATGTCACCGCCCACCTCGCTCGTCGTCGTTCCCGGTCCGGCGTCACGCGGCCCTGCGTGTCGCGGAGCCGCGATGACCCGTACTCATGGTATCGGCCCAGCACCGACGCAACGGGACCAACAGAACTCTGAGAATCGGATCACGGCAGGTCAAGGGCGCCGCTGCGGTTCGCACCGGTGCGATCTGCGCGGTTGGGGAGTGGGCCGGTGTGCGTGATAGGCTCCCCCGGTTGTTGGGGCGAGTGGCGGAATGGCAGACGCGCTGGCTTCAGGTGCCAGTGTCCTTCGGGACGTGGGGGTTCAAGTCCCCCTTCGCCCACAATTGTGATGAGTCGAGTCATCGGTTACAGAGAATCCCGGCCTTGGGCCGGGTTTTTTGTTGGTTGCGCCATCGGGCGGAAATGGCGCCTGCTCCGACTGGTCGACCGCGATGATTGGCCGATGCGAGATCCCGCTCTGCGGTTGTGCCGTGGCGATTCCCGGGCGCTGGCCGTTTCTCGCTGGCGGGTCTCCTCCTGTGGATGTGAAGTGGATGGACGGGATGCCGATGGCTCTCGAGATGATCTCGCGGCGTAGGTGGCGCGAACGAGTTCATCCGCTGGGTCGAGGATGCGAACAACAAGGGACGACCCGAAGCGGCGCCTTCGTCGGCCTCAGGAGGAGCTCGAGGTAGGTCAAGGCCCGGCACCGCGAACGCGCCGGCGGGTAGGCGCCCGCTCCGGGCATGAGTCGTCCGAAGAGAACCAGCCAGGGGAATAGTTCGGTACGCGCCAAGGATATATAGGTTGCCTATATTCGAGACGGCGCCGGCAGCATGACCCCTGTAGAGGACTCTGATGCTCGGCGTGGTGCAGGTTTCTGGAGGTCGGGGTGGCGATTGGTGTTGCACCAAAGGGTGTTCAGCATCCGCGCGTGCTGGTGGTCGACGACGACACGAACGTCGTGAACCTGCTGTCGACGAGCCTGAGTTTCCAGGGCTTCGAGGTCGATACCGCTACCAACGGGCCCACCGCCCTGGACCAGGCCCACAAGGTACGCCCGGACGCGGTGGTCCTCGATGTCACGTTGCCCGGTATCGATGGCTTCGGAGTGCTGCGCCGACTGCGTGCTGACCGCATCGACACCCCGGTGGTGTTCCTCACCGGGCGCGACTCGTTGCAAGACAGGATCACCGGCCTGTCCCTTGGCGGCGACGATTACATCACCAAGCCGTTCAGCCTCGAAGAGGTGGTCGCCCGGCTGCGCGCGATTCTGCGCCGCACCGGTGTGGGTGCCCAAAAGCCCTTCACTGCCCGGCTCACCTTCGCCGACATCGAACTCGACGAACGCACCCGCGAGGTGTCGAGGGCGGGCGTGCCAGTGTCGCTCTCGCCGACGGAGTTCAGGCTGCTGCGCTACATGGTCATCAACGCCGGAACAGTGCTCAGCAAGCAGAGGATCCTCAACCACGTGTGGCGCTACAACTTCAGTGGCAACGATGGCTGCGTGGAGTGCTATATCTCCTACCTGCGCCGCAAGATCGACACTGACGTCGACAAGCGCCTTCTACACACACTGCGCGGTGTGGGATATGTCCTGCGCGAACCACGGCAACAAGATCAACGATCTTCCTGCACGGGCGCTGCTCGAGAGGCGTAGCCACGGCCGATGGCGTCCCGCATCGGTTCGGTGGTGTGGCTGTAGAGCGCAGTCTCCCCTTCCCAGTCGGGACGTACCAAACGCAACGCCCGCTGCCCGGCTCCCGGGGCCTCTATGTCGCCCCGCAGCTTCCGAAATAGTCGGACAGGTAGTGACCCACCTCACCCTTGGCATTCACTGTGATATTGCCTACCGCAACGGGGATGGCCGTCGCCGCCTTCCGCAACTGGGCCCGAAGGACAAAGGGATGGGTCTGCTCGACGACTTCACCCCGCTGCGTCGGGTGGTCCACGGACGGGTGATGAGACGACACACACCAGGAAGGAATTCGATGAAGCATTCACTCCAAGCTGGCGTGCGGACACTTGTGGTCGTAGGCGTAGGACTCGCCACAGCGCCCATGTCTGCCGCCGACCCTGGTGAGCTGCCGCCGGATCCCGACTCCCCGGCGATCGCAACAGCTGAGCACGACATGTCCGCCGCCGAGACTGCCTGCGCGCAGTTCGCCGGTGGTCTGGACCTCGCCGCCAGTAGCTACTCGGATTTCGCTGACGTCACATCCGGGAACGAATGGAGGTATGGCGATCCTGCGGTGGCCAGTGCAAACGTAACCGGTAGGACTGCGTTGCGGGAGGCTGCGGCAGCCGCGATGCACGCTTCGGCAATCCCTGGTCTACAACCTGAGATCGCGGGTCCAATGCGTCGATGGTCAGTTAGGGCGATGAAGCTCATCCTCATCATGGGAGTGCGCGGCAACAACGAGATGACGAATGAAGCGGCATCTGAGCTCAATGACGATGCTTACAAGGCCCAAACCGCGTGTGCGGATGTCGTCACGCAGGGCTGACGCGGGCCAGTCCGGCCGGGCGGTGCGCGCGGAAATCCGATCCGCCACAACAAGAAGAGGGGCACCCGATTGGGTGCCCCTCTTGTTGGTTCGCTGCGTCAGCGGCTCTGGTGGACGCTGGTGTCGACCTTCGGCACGTTCACCTGGGGGCCGATCTGGTCGAGCCACACGTGGTGGTCGACGCCGGCCGAGATGGTGGTCGACGACACGGGGCCGACGGCTGCCTGCGCGGCCGGGGCGGCGATGCCCATGACGCCCGCAACCAGTCCGCTGGCGATGATGGTGGCAAATCCAAACTTCTTCACTTCGGTGACTCCTCTTGCGTTGTTTCCTGCGTTCGAACCGTCGCGCGTACGTCTCGGTTCGGTTTTGTTCGTCCGGTTCTCCGTGCTGCTCGTTCCGGTCTGATCTACAAAACCAACAGGTCAGGGGATTAATTCCGCTGGCAGTAATTGACCGGCCGTTGGCAGGAATCACGCGGTGGTATGGCAGAACTGCCAGGTCGGCGCAACGGCCGGCTGACGATCGAACGCAGCTGGGCACGGCTACTGCAACCGCTTCTAGCAAAGGGTCTCGCCGCCCGTAGACGCGGCGCGCCGTGCCAGGTCGCACCGAGCGCGTGCTGTTGTCGCCTTGCAGCCGAACCTAATTGGACTTGTCTCGCCCGACTTCATGCAAAAGAAGGGCACCCGATTGGGTGCCCCTCTTGTTGGTTCGCTGTGTCAGCGGCTCTGATGCACGGTGGTGTCGACCTGCGGCACGTTCACGTGCGGGGCGATCTGGTCGAGCCACGCGTGGTGGTCGACGTCGGCCGAGATGGTGGTCGACGACACGGGGAGGACGGCTGCCAGTGCGGCGGGGGCGGTGAGACCCAGGGCGCCTGCAACCAGTCCGCTGGCGATGATGGTGGCAAATCCGAACTTCTTCATTGTGGTGACTCCTCTTGCGTTGTTTCCTGCGTTCGAACCGCGGCGCGTACATCGCGATTCTGTTTTGGCCTTCCGGACCCTCGTGCTGCTCGTTCCGGTCTGATCTACAAAACAGACAGGTCAGGGGATTAATTCCGGTGGCAGCAATTGACCGGCGGTTGGCAGGAATCAAGCGGTGGTGCAGCAGAACTGCCAGGTCGGCGCAACGGCCGGATGGCCATCGAACGTGCCGGGGCTGCGGCTACTTGAACCGCTTGTAGCAAAGGTCCTTGTCGCCGCCGAGACCGGAGCGGTAGGCGACGATGCGGGTGAAGCCGGCCGGCACCGTCTGACCGTCGACGTTGCTTGCGGCCAGACCGTTGGTGAGCAGTCCGGCGACGGCCTCGTCGAGGTCGCCCGCGGTCAGGGTGAGGCTCTGGCCGTCGACGGGCGTCGACATGGCGCGCTGTGCCACGCCGGTAAGGCACGCGGTCCGCAACGCAGCCGCGGGCGTGTCGAGGGGGTCGCCGTTCTCGTGCTCCATCGCCAGCGCATAGCGCGACGTCAGAACGGAGAGCGCGGTGTTGTCACCTTGCAGCAGAACGTAATTGGACTCATCGGCGGCCTCGCCCATCTGTTGCAGCGAGGACAGGTCGACGGAGATCGCGTTGCTGTCGGGACAGTACGACGCCGGCGGGGTGGGCTGCGCGTCGGGGCACGACTCCGGGTCCAACGACAGGGTGGGTGCCTTGCTCGGCTGGAACACCGCCTTGAGGGTCGCCATCATGCTGTCGAGGATGTCCTCGTCGATCTTCACGTCGCCGCTCTGCACGTCGCCGGTCTGGCTCGAGCGGCAGCTCCATCGGCAGGTCGGCGCGCCGTTCCTGGACCTCGTCGAGGTCGATCTTGGCGCATTCCGGCGCGCCACTGACGAACCCCATCTGGAATGCGCTGACCCGGTCCAGCGCGGTGCCGTGCCCCTGTTCGAGCATTTCGGTGTCCTGCGGGCCCAGGACCGGGTCGCGCAGTGTGATTGCAGCGGCGAGCACGTGATTCAGGCCGTCGCCGGTGCTCAGTGAGAAGCGCGGCGACTTGCCCTCTGCCACCCAGCGGACGTACGTACCGGCGAAGCAGTCGGCCTGCTGTTCGGACACGACCACCGGCGTCGACTTGTCGACGAGGTTCGCCATGTGTTGCACGGCGTGCCCGTACTCGTGGGCCATCAACGCCGCGATGGCGACGTCGCCGAAGAACTTCTGTCCCGTTGGGGACGAGCACGCCGCGATCCCACGCCATGATCTGCTTGCTCGGGCAGTAGAACGCGTTGGGATTGTCGTATGTCTCGGTACCGCAGATCGTCGGACTGGACCGGTCGTGCGAGTCGTACGACATCAGACGGTCGATGGCCGTGAACGAGCCCGGCAACGAGCCACTGTAGTTCTGCTCCCAGAACTCGGCGATGTCGTTGATGGACAGCAGCGCCAACTTGTCGATGTCCCCGCCGTCGCCGTCGGTGATGTCGCCGGTCGGCGCGGGGGCGTTGTCCCGCACCCCGCTCGGGCCGTCCGCGGCGGGCAGGCCGCCGGCGCGGAATGGGTCGTACAGCGGGGACACCGCCCGCCCCTCGATGACCGACGAGCATCCCGCGATGAGCACTACCGCGCACGCGGCGCTGACGGCCGCCATCACTCTGCTGACTCGAATCATGTCCTGACGATCTCGTGAATTTGGTTCGCGTTTGCGCAGAGGCTATACCGGCGGCGCACCATTGGGGCCGCGGCGCGGGGGACGGGCACCCGCGGTGGACTGCGGGGATACCCCCATGGGCGCTGCGGTAAACAGCAACTTCAATGTTGCCCGTACGTTAACCACAGCGCGAAAAGCCGTTCTTAGCATCGTATTAGAGGCCGCTGCCGGACGCCTTAGATTTGCGGCTTACCTTCGATGCCAACGGCGCACAGAGCCCCTGATCGAAACGAGGCGTCCCATGACGAAAACCTTCCGCTCCGGAAACCCTGCGTTCGATTGCGGCGGCGCCCAGGTCTTTGCCTACTGCCGCCAGCTGGCCACGGTGGTCACCGTGCGCGGTGCGGTCGACGCGCGCAACCTCGACCGCGTCACCGAGTACGCCAGCCGCTTCATCCTCGGGGACAAGCCCTTCATCCTCGACCTCACCGACGTCGAACCGGTCCGCGGCTACTGCGGGTACCTGTTGGACGTCGTCGACGCTCGGTGCCGGGTGGCCGGCGTGAACTGGGTGCTCGTCGCGTGCGACGACGTCGTCGAAGCGCTGGGGTTGACCGATGACGACCCGGTCATGATCGCCAGTTCGTTGCCCGTGGCCCTGCACTACTTCGCCGACGAGATCAGCGCCCGCCGCAGGCTGCTGTTGCCGATGCTCAGCAAGACGGCCTGACCGGCGGCTAGACCAAGACGCCGCGCAGCACGAGCTGCGTCAGCTCCCTGGCGGCACGGTCGACGTCCTTGACGTGCCGCACGCACACCGCGTACCACGCGGCCCCGGCGATCGCGTCCATCAGGGCGTCCGCGTCGACCGCCCTCGCGGAGCCCTCGGCCACGGCGTCGTTCAGCCGAGTGGCGAGTTGGCTGCGCGCGGCCGCTTCGAGTCGGTCGCTGAGCACGCGCCGCAGCCGCCGATCCGACCGTAGGTCGACGAGCAGGCCGGGAATCGACTCGCGGACCACGGGGTCGCCGTACATGCGGATGGCTCCGTGGCACAGGCGGGTGATCTCGGCGGTGAAGTCGTCCTCGGGCGACTCCGGCCCCAGGCCGGGGAACGCCGCCTCGTGGACCAGGTGCGCCTTCGAACTCCACCTGCGATAGATGGCCGGGCGGCTGACCCCGGCGGTGGCGGCGATGAGGTCGATGGAGGTCGACGCGTAGCCCCGTTCGACCAGGAGGCGGCGGGTCGCCGCGAGCACCGACGCGTCGATGGAGGGATCCCGGCGCGACCCCTGGCGGCGGTGCCGCGACGTCGTGGCGACGGTCTTCACGATTACCCTCTCCGCCCGCTCGATTTGTCGATACAGTCTGTCACAACAAATGCCGAAAAGGAGGCGTTCGATGACGAGCGGATCCACCAGGAAGTTGGCGGACGTCGGCGAGGACGGCCTGCATCTCTACACCTGCCCGTTGTGTGAGGCCATGTGCGGCTTGGAGATTGAGGTCGAAGAGGGCAAGGTGACCGGCATCCGCGGCAACCGGGCGGACAACTGGAGCGGCGGGCACCTCTGTCCCAAGGGCGCCACCCTCGGAGCGGTGCACCACGACCCCGACCGGATCCGCCAACCCATGATCAAGGTCGACGGGCAGTGGAAGGAGGTCAGCTGGGACGAGGCGTTCCGACGGTGCACGGAACTGCTGACGCCGGTCATCGAGAAGTACGGCATCGGCGCGGTGACCGCCTACACCGGCAACCCGCTGGCGCACTCGTTCTCGCTGGCCCGGTACGCCGGCGTGCTGCTCGGCATGTCGGGCATGCCGATCACCTACTCCCCGGGCACCGTCGACCAGTGGCCGAAGAACCTGTCGTCGCATCTGATGTACGGCGGGTGGTGGTCGTTCCCGGTGCCCGACATCCAACGCACGGACCTGTTCGTCGTGATGGGCGCGAACCCCGCGGCGTCGCAGGGATCATTGCTGGCAGCCCCCGACGTGATGGGCATCATCGATGGAATTCGCAAGCGCGGCAGGGTGATCGTCATCGATCCGGTGCGCACGGCGACGGCGGCGCGGGCGGACGAGTGGCTGCCCATCACGCCCGGCACCGACGCGGCACTGCTGCTGGCCATCGCGCACACCCTCTTCGACGAGGACCTGGTGTCGCTCGGCGCGGTCGAGCCCTACCTCGACGGCATCGAGCGGATGCGGGAGGTGGCCGCGGACTGGTCGCCGGAACGCGTCGCCGAGGCGACCGGCATCGCCGCGCCGCGGATCAGGGCACTGGCCCGGGAACTGGCCGCCACCCCGCGCGCGGTGGTGTACGGACGAATCGGGTTGTGCAATCAGGAGTTTGGCAGCCTCGCCAGCTGGCTGGTGGACGTCGTGAACATCCTCACCGCGCATTTCGACACCCCCGGCGGGTTGATGTTCGCCACGCCGGTGGCGTGGTCGATCACCGTGCAGCCGCAGCCCGGCCTCGAGGACGGACTGGCCGAGTTCGGCCGGTTCCGGACCAGGGTGCGCGGGGCGAAGGAGGTGCTGGGCCAGGTTCCGGTGTCGTGCATGGCCGAGGAGATCGCGACGCCGGGGGAGGGCCAGATCAAGGCGTTGATCACGGTCGCAGGCAACCCGGTGTTGTCGACGCCGGGCGGGCACCGGCTCGACGAGGTGCTGCCCGAGCTCGAGGCGATGATCGCCGTCGACCTCTGGCTCAACGAGACCACCCGGCACGCCGACGTGATCCTGCCGGGGCTGTCGCCGCTGGAACAGGCCCACCACGACGACCTGATCCTGAACTTCGCGGTCAACAGCTTCGCGAACTACTCGCCGCCGGTGTTTCACGCCCCCGATCCCGATCGCCCCGAGGAGTGGGAGATCCTCATCCGCCTGACCGGCCTGTGCACCGGCACTCCCGCCGAGGACGTCGACGTGGCGGCCATCGACGACGGGTTCTTCGATTACATGGCGTTCACCCAGGGTTTCGACGGCGCGGCGATCCGGGCGAATTACGGCTCAACTGGTTTGGCCGGCGGCCCCGAACGGGTCCTGGATCTGACGCTGCGCACCGGCCCGTTCGGCGACCGGTACGGCGAGAACGCCGACGGGCTGACGCTGGCGAAGCTGAAGGCACATCCGGACGGGATCAACTACGGGCCGATGGTCCCGCGACTGCCGGGCATTCTCGGCACCGCCGACGCCAAGGTGCGTCTGGCCCCGCAGTACCTGTTGGACGACCTGCCACGGCTGGCTGCGCGCCTCGACCGCGAACCCGACGACTTGGTCCTCGTCAGTCGCCGCCACCTGCGGTCCAACAACTCCTGGTTGCACAACGTCGCGCCGCTGATGAAGGGCAAGGAGCGCTGCACCCTATTGATGCATCGCGACGACGCCTGCAGACGCGGGGTCGTCACCGGCGACCTCGTCGCCGTCGCGTCGTCTGCGGGTCGGATCGAGGTGCCGGTGGAGGTGACCGACGCGATCAAGCCGGGGGTGGTGTCGATGCCGCACGGCTGGGGCCACGGCAAGCCGGGCACCAGGATGTCGGTCGCCAACGACTCGCCCGGCGTCAACACGAACGTGCTGTCGCCGCCGGAGTTCCTCGACGAGCCGTCCGGCAACGGGGCGCTCAACGGCATCCCGGTGACCGTTGCCGCCGCGGGCGACCTGATAGGCATTACGACGTGGGAAAGAACGAGCGCTCGAAGATCGTGATGAGCGACGAGGAGATCGTCGAATTCATCGATCACAGCCGCACCGCGACCATGGCGACGGTGTCACCCGGCGGCAGGCCGCATCTGGTCGCCATGTGGTACGCCGTCCTCGACGGCGAGATCTGGTTCGAGACCAAGGCCAAGTCGCAGAAGGCGGTCAACCTGCGTCGCGATCCGACGATCACCGTGATGATCGAGGACGGGCAGACCGTACAACACGCTGCGCGGGGTATCGATCGACGGCCGCGCCGAGATCGTCGACGCCGACCCGGATCTGCTTCTGCGCGTGGGGATTAGCGTGTGGGAGCGCTACACCGGTCCGTACAGCGACGACATGCGGCCGTTCGTCGATCAGATGATGAACAACCGGATCGCGGTGCGGGTGGTGCCCACTCGGCTGCGCAGCTGGGACCATCGCAAGCTCGGGATGCCCGAGATGCCGGTGTCCGGGTCGACGGCGCAGTACCTGACCTGCAGCGGCTAACCGCATCGACCTCGGCGTGAAGCCGGGGTTGGCCAGGGTCGTGGCGGTGGCGGTGCCGATCAGCCCGGTGTGGTCGAACATCGCCGCGGTCCCCGTGGCGACTCCCGCGTGGCTGGAGTGCGTCAAGGCGACCAGCCCGATGTCGGGCCCGACGGGCAGCCTGCTGAGCGTCACCGTGTAGTCGGCGTTGATGAAGTACAAACCCTCGGTGCCGTAGTGGGTGAGCGAACTCGCCACGTCACCGGCCATCGCGGCGCGGGTGAACGCCGTCATCGGCTCACCGTCGACGAGCGGCTTGACGTCGCGCACCCAGACGAACTTCGGCCCGTCGTGTTGCCATTGGGTCAGGTCGAAGCTGGGCCCGGCGACGCCGGGTTCCTTGCCGTAGGCCCATACCGTGAGCGGCGTCTGCCACCGACCTGTTCGTCGGCGTCGGGCGGAAGCGGCGGCATCGCGACCGGTGACGTCCAGACCGTTGCCCGGTGGCTGCTCGCCCCTGCGCAGGAAGACCGCGCTCGCGCGCGCCACGACGGTGTCGGTTCTGCGTCGTCTCGGCGTCGACGAGCAAGAGCCGCCTGCCCTGCCGGACCGTCCAGGCCCGAATCCGCAACGGCGCCATGGCCGCCGGCCGCAGCAGGTCGACGGTCAGCCGCGCGGGCTGCAGGTCGGGGTCGGCGACCTCGCGTTCGACGGCGTGACCGAGGATGCCGCCGACGAAGTTGCCGCTGATCGACGACCCCCACGGCCCCTGCGCCATCGAGGTCGGTACGAACGCGTCATCGTCGCGAAGGAAATACGCAGGCGGCAGCTGGATCGTCATCGAACTCGACGATATCGGCGGGGCGGCGATCGCAGCACACCGGCAGCCGATTCGGGGTTAGCCGCTCCCGTTCATCGCCACCGCGAGGCCGGTCAGACGGGGTCGCTGATGTCGTCGAACTCGGGATGCCTCGCGATGTAGTTGGCCACCATCCAGCACGGCGCGACGATCCGCAGGCCCGCTTCCCGGGTGGCGCGCAACGCCTCGGCGACGAGAATCGTTGCCAGACCGCGGCCTTCGAAGCCGTCGGCCGTCTCGGTGTGGAAGAAGGACCGCCGACCGTCGAGGTCGGTGAACTCGGCGACGCTAACGGTTTGGCCGTCGACGGCGAGCGTGAAGCGGTTGGGTTCTGACGTCACCGTGGTCGGTGCGCCGGTCCTGTCGAGTGTCATGAAACTCCGTCGGTTGGATTGGGTCGCGGTTGTAGTTTCGCGTTCGGAAGTGGCGGCGCGGGCAGTCGGGCACCCGGATAGCCGGACACTTCACCGAAGCGGGCGTCGTGGTCCTGCCACAGCTGGCGGTACAGCGCGATCTCGTCGTGGCTGCGCCCGACGAAGTTCCACCACATCACCAGCTGCTCGGGAAAGGGCGGACCGCCGAGCAACAGCACCCGGGCCGGCCGGTCACCCGGGTTGGCCAGGTGAGTGAGTCGTGGCCGGGCGACTGGTACCAGAGGTCGGCGACGTCGAGGGTGGCGCCGCCGGCAACGACGCTGCCCTGGTCGAGCAGCACGCCGTGTTCGAAGGCGCGGTCGACGTCGAAGGTGACCGAGGATCGGGGCGCAGGTCGATCTGAGCACCGAGCAGGGGCGTGAAAGTGCTTACCGGCGAACGTGTTCCGGCCAGCTCGCCCAGGAAGACGCGGAGCCGCGCGCCGTCCACGCCGAGCGGGGAGGGAACGTAGTGGGCGAAGTCGCGACCGGTATCGCGGTCGGCGTCCGGCAGCGCCACCCACAACTGCGCGCCATGCAGGATCCTGGTCGCCGGGCCCGATCCCGCGACCGACACCTCCGAGTGGCAGATGCCAGCGCCCGCCGTCATCAGGTTGAGCTCGCCGGGTCGGACCATCGCGTGCACGCCCGCGCTGTCGCGGTGCTCGACCTCGCCGCTGAACAACCAGCTCACCGTCTGAAGTCCGGTGTGCGGATGCGGCGCGACGTCCATGCCGGGTCCGGTACTGCAGGTCGTGCGGACCGTAGTGGTCGACGAAGCACCAGGCGCCGATCAGCGATCGCTCGCGCTGCGGGAGCGTGCGGCGCACCCGGATTGCCCGAGGCCCACCCAGTGGTACGTCGCGCGCGTGCAGCACACCGGCGAATGGCGAAGCACCGCAAGCGAGTTCGTCCGGTGCGGGCTCGGTGTTGCTCACCTCACCAGACTAACCGCCCACTGACCGCGTCATCCCGTCATTGCGCCACGGATCACCCCGAAGTCGTGTTCGTCGATGGCGAAGACCCCGAACCGGAAGCGGTAGCCCCAGCGCGCCTTGTCCTCGACGAAGTCGAGGTCGTCGAGCAGCGGTCGAATGGGCGTCTCCGAGCACGGCAGGAACTCGACCCGTCGCCGCCAGGGCTGGAACTCCGGGTCCATGTCGACCTGGTAGACGTCGTCGTCGGCGACCTGCCCGATCGCGGTGAACGCCTGTAGCGGCGCACCGTCGGGATAGTCGGTTTTCGGCGAGTAGAAGATGATCCAGTCGCCCCGCGCCATTCGGCGCAGCATCTGCGGTTTGCCGTGATTGGCCTGCGTGAAACCGCCTGCCACGCCACGCTGCACGTGGCCGCGGCTGACGGTGTTGATCCAGTACGTCATGACGGCACGTTAGGACGGGAGGCCGACAGCGGCGGGCATTCATCCACAGGCGTGCGGTTGTGCAAAGACGAAGCAGCCGACGCTGATGCGTCGGCTGCTCGGGGTGACGGTGCCGGCAGTGCGCCTCTCGGCAAGTGGTCGCACGAGGCGACTGTTCTGGGGTGGTACCCGGGGCATTGCACGACACCGTCGCTGTCCTCAACCGTAGTCCATGTCGGGCTATTCCGGAGTTCCCGCGCCGCCCCGCTGCCGTCCCCTCGATCGGCAGTGAGGTGGCTGGCGGTCAGGCCGATTCGAGGAACAGGCGTCGGGTACGGACCGGGTAACCGTTGCGCTCGGCCAGCGACCGCAACTGCCGCAGCGCGAAGGTGCGTCCCCGCCCGGCCTCCGGGATGACGATGCCCGCCCACAGGCCCTCGGCCTTCGGCAGTTCGCAGGCCTCGCGGGCGCAGGCCCACCGGCGCGGGCACAGCCGGCAGATCGACTTGGCGTCCTCGTCGGCGATCGACGTCCAGCGTTCGGGATCGCGGGTGCATTCACCGATCGGCAATCCGTCCAGTCCCACTGCGTTCATGGTCTCTGCTCCTTCATTCGTGCGCCGCAGTCGTGCGTGGCGCGATGACCCAAATGTATAGCAGTAACCGTAGCGATGCAACAGTTAGAACTGAAGCGGATGGCGGGGAGCGCAGCAGGCGCTGTGATCGGCAGCTCAGCGTCGCTTATGCGAATAACGCCTTCGGACCAGCCGTAGCCCTCGAAGTGCCAAGCAACGGTTCGAACCGATTAGACGCAACGGTTCAAATCGTCGGTCGTTCCGGCTAAAGTGGAGCCAACATGTAGCAGTGCACCGGGTTGGCTGGCTCCCCGCACCCAGACAGGAAGGCATCCGGTTGGTCAACGTCGACTCCTACGACGCTGACCGACGTCTCCGTCGATGACGTGGATCCGGGGATGGCGCGCGCGGGCGCCGCCGCAGCGGCACGCCGGCGCGAACTCGACATCAGCCAGCGCAGCCTGGCCGCCGACGGCATCATCAACGCCGGCGCGCTCATCTCCTTCGAGAAGGGGCGCAGCTGGCCGCGCGACAAGACGCGGGCGAAACTCGAAGAGGTCCTGAAGTGGCCACCGGGCACCATCGCCCGGCTCAGGCGCGGCGGTTCCGTCGCACCACCCGAGGCACCAGCGGCCGCCCCGACCGGTGGCGGCGACGAGGTGTCGCTGATCGCCCAAGCCGTCGAAGCGGCGGTCAACACCCTCGGTGCGACGATCGGTTCGTTGCCCCCGATCGACGATCCGGAGTTCACTCCTCGGGTCACCGCGATCCTGGCCGATCTGCGCCAACTGGAGGCGGTTGCGGCGCGCGCCGCGCGGATCGGGCGAGCTGACGCCGCCCCTGCTGAAGGCGCTGAGCACGGTGCGCCGCCAGATGGACGAGCTGACGTTGCTCGCCGCGACGGCGCCGACGGCGACTCTGGGCCAGCGCCTCTACGCCGCGCGCCGGCGGGCCAATCTCACGATCGACGAGACCGCGCAGGCGGCGGGCGTGTCCGACGACGCGATCGTCGCGGCCGAGGCCGGCCATCCGGTAGCCACTGAGTCGGTGGAGCTGATCGAGGCGTTGGTCGACCAGATCGACTGGCGCTGAACGCTAGAGGCGGTCGCGGCCGCGTTCGCGGTCGTCGTTGATGGGGAAGTGCTCGGCCAGCGCCGCAGCGATCTCGATGAACTTGCGGCGGGTGGCCGGCGCCATCTCGGTGGTGCGGTCGATGACGCCGCCGGGCCGCAGATGGCCGTCGAACGGCACCTCCACCACGGCTTGACCCTGGCCGGCGAATTGCTGGGCGAGGATGGCGCGGGTGCGCTTGTCGGCGTGCCCGTCGGAGTCGTTGAGCACGACCACGGTGCGCTGCAGCAGGCTGGTCAATCCGCGGTTGGCCAACCAGTCCATCGTCTGGCCGGCGGCGGCGGCGCCGTCGACCCACGGCGACGAGACGACGACCAAGGCGTCCAGATCCCGCAACACCTCCTGGGTGACGGGGGTGTCCATGGTGGAACTGCAGTCGACGATCGAGATCGTGAAGTGGCGATCGAGGCGCGCGGTGGCCTCCCGGTAGATCGCGGGGTCGAGCACCCGCCGCCTGGCCGGGCTCGCCTCGCCGGCCAGCACGAACAGGCCGGCCGCGTTGTTGCCGACCCGGCTTCGGACGTCGGCGAACGTCTCGAGGTGCTGGTCGCCGGCGAGTTCCCAGTACGAACCCATCGCCTTCGGGTCGACGCGGCTGCCGAGCTTGCCGAACGCGGTGTCGGCGTCGATCGCGACCACGCGATCGTCCTGCCGCAGCTCGGCGAAGATCGATCCGATGCTGGCGGACACCGTCGTCTTGCCGACCCCGCCCTTGCCCATCACGCCGATCTTGTAGTGGCCGCGCAGCACGGACTTGATCTGTGCTTCCAGCTCGGCCTCGCGGATCTCGTCCTCGGACTGACCGAGGTTGACCAACCCGAACGTCAACCGGAAGACGGTCAGGCGCCAGCCCCGCGTCGGGGCGATCTTCTTTGCGGGGACGAGTTGGTCCCGTCCTGATCCGGTCCGCGTAGGAACCGGTCGGCGGCGGAGGCGCGACCCGGGAGTCCGGACTGTATTGCTGCGGCCACGGCCCGTTGCGGAGGCTGTGGCGGTGCCGGTGGTCGCGGGCCACGCTGCTGCTGCTGCTGCCAGGCGGGCTGCTGTCCCCACTGCTGAGGGTTCGGTGCCTGCGGCGGGTTCTGTGCGCTGAACTGCCCGGTGTCGCGCGGGCCCTGCGGCGGACCGTAGCGGGGTGGCGGCTGCCGGTAGCCGCCGTTCTGCGGGCGCTCGGGTTCGCGTGGCGGTTGCGCCGGAGGTGGCGGCTCAGGCGCGGGCGCCAGGGATTCTGGCGCGGGGGCTTGCGGCGCGGGAGGTTCGGGCGCGGGCGGCGCCGACGGAGGCGGGCGCCGTGGGCGGGGGGTCGGACGGCACGTAGTCGACCGGAGGCCGGGTGGGCAGCGGCGTCGCAGCCGGGGTGAACGTGGGTTCGACGACTGGGGGTTCGTAGTCGGATTCCTCGGGCCCGGTCCAGCCGAGTTGTCGGCGCAGGAAGTCGTCGCGCTCGCTCACGGCACTGGACTCCCCTCGGTGAAATCGGACGATGCGACTGTCAGCCTCCGTCCCAGTATCAACCACGGCTCCCCGTCGGCACTCGAGCATCCTCCGGTCGATGCCCGTTCGCGGCGTTCTAGCAAACGTCGATCGCAAAGATGTCGCCGCCCTGACTGCGGGGTCGACTCGGTGTCCGTTGCCGTCGCAGGGGAGCCGTCAGTCGCGCCGTGGCAGGCCGCGCGACACCAACCGCCGGTCCGGCTGACGGCAGGAGCTTCAGCTGCCGCCAACCAGAAAATAGCAGGTAGATAGGCTGTATCGGATGCTTGCGTGGAGTTTCGTCGGCCAACGGGACCGCAGAATTGGTGCGCAGGGGGTGTCCGATCCGCTGGTACGCTCGGTTCCGGCGAGGGGGTAGTAGAGCATGGGTCTGCTTGGCAAATTGGCGAACCTTGGCAAAGCGGTATGGGATACCGGCAAAGAGGTCGTCGGCGTCGTGGGGGACGTGGGGACGGTGGTCGACGGCGCGGGAGCCATCGGCGACTTGCTCGAGCGGATCGGCAAGGCTGCGCACCTGGATGACGTGGTCGACGTCGGCGGGCGGCTCGCCGGTTGGGCCGAACGGGTCGGCCTGAACAAGTTCCTCCGTGCCGCCGATTCGCCGATCCTCGATGGCGGCCAACTGGTGATCGCCGGTATGAAGCTGACCACGGGTATCGGCGAACCCGACGACGGCGAGCGCTTCGGCCTGGGGAGCACGCGGCACAGCGACGCCACCGCGACTCTGCGGTCGGCTCGGCCCACCGACGATTGGTCGGGCGACGGGGCCAATTCCTACGCCGGCCAGAACGTCAAGCAGACGACGAGGACCGAGGAGCTGGCGGCCGCCGATCACGAGGTGCACCGGGTCCTCGCGACCGAGGCGTTCCAGGTCAACTTCCACAGGGACCGACTCGACGATTGGTACAACTGGCTCGCGGACGTCGGCCTGGTCACGTATGCGATCGGGCTCATCCCCGAGGTCGGGCAGGCGTTGAAGTCCGTGGCCGACGCCCATGCGGTGCTCGCCGCGGTGGGCAGCTGCTCGCTGGAGCTCTACCAGCTTTCGTCGGAGGTCGGCGCGAACACGGCCGCACTCGAGCAGCTCGTCGGGCGTTACGAGCACCTCGGGCAGACCACGAACCTGTGGTCGACGGGTCCGGATCCGGACCCTCCCGCTCCGCCGCCGTCGGCTCCGTCCGGGCAGCCGCCGTCTCAGAACCCGCCGTCCGAGGGGCCGGGGGAAGACCAGCCCCACGGCGAGCCCGCGCCGCGGATCGAGCAGGCGCCCGTCCCGTCGGCGCCGGGTGCGGGGGTGTCCAGTGCTGGAGGCGGCGGAGGTGGGTCACCCACGGGTGGGGAACCGCAGTCGGCACCGCCGGAGCTGCCCGAGGTGGCTGCGGCGCCGGAGCCCGAGACCTCGGAAGGAGCTGGCGCACCCGCGACGTCGGGTGCGGTACCGGCGGCCTCGGGCGGGATGCCGCCAGCCCCGATGAGCGCAGCCCCGACCCCGCCGGCCGCGGCGGCCGGGATCCCGGTGGGCCTGATCAAGGAAGCCGTGGAAGCGGCCGTGAAGCGCGCGGCCGAAGAGGCCAAGGACAAGGACGACAAGGACAACCACGAGAAAGACGAAGACGGGGACGGCATACCGGACGCCGAAGAGGACGAGGACGGGGACGGCAAGCCCGACCAACCGCTGGCAGCCCCGGGTGGAGTCGACAGCGGGCGGGCGCCCGTGCACATCGAGGTGGATGTCGATCCGGAGCGGCTGAACACGCCGATGACGGTTAGGTTGGACCGAGAAAATCCAATCGGGCCGCCGCCGGAGTCAAGACCGTAGGAAGATAGTGACGAAGGGAAATCACATGTCCGGCGATCTGAGCGTCACCACGGCCCACCTGCTGGAGCTGGCCGCCAAACAGCGGCACGCCGCCAGCGAGATCAAGGCGGCGGCGCAAGTCGCCGACGGTGTCGACACGTCGGTGCGGGTGACCCACGGGGTGATCTCGTGGTCCACCGCGGGCGCGGTCGAGGCCGTGCTGAACGCCCGTCGTTCCGCGGACACGAGCATCGAGGGGGTATCGGAGGGAATGGCAGACAGCCTTGAGGCGTCCGCCGCGGCGTACGACCGGATCGACGGACTGGTCGGAGGCCGGCTCGACGATCAGATGCAACCCCGATGAGCTCCACGGGCTACGGCGTCGGGACCGACGAACCGCACATCGATGACGTCGTCGGCGTCGAGGTCACCATCGACGGCATGCTCGTCATCGCCGACAAGCTCAACCTGATGGACTTCCCTCCCTCGCTGGGGATCCGGCCGAACATTCCGCAGCTCGACCTGCGCGACATCGTCTGGGAGCAGGTGACCCGCGACCTGGTCGCGCAGGGCGTGCTCGACGTGTTCGGTGACGCCCCATCCCGGAGGTCGCCGCGATGGTCGACACGCTCAGCCGGGCCGACCGGACGCTCGAGGGTCGATGGTGGCGTCGCGACCTCGGCGGCAAGATGGTGCGCTTCGTGGTGTGCCGCAAGGGCCACTCGTCACGTCGTCGCAGCCCGCGACGGCGAGATGATCGTCCTGCAGCGCGTCGCGCCCCAGGTGGGACTGGCGGGCATGGTCAACGTCGTCCTCGGATCGGCGACCCCGGCCGACGTCGAACCGCTCACCGCCGTGGCGAGCAGGCTCGCCGAGTCGAGGTCGGCCAACCAGCTGACGCAGTTCGGCATCGACGCCAGGATCGGCGCGCATCGTACGCCGAACTCATCGCCGCGCCGAGCAGTTGGGTGGAGATCACCGCCAACGAGCGGCATCCGGGCGGCACCTACACCCAGGCCGACGTCGCGGCGGGCGTGCTCGATGCGCCGCAGGGCCGGATCGTGTCGATCCCGCGAAAGGTCAACGGCGAGCTGTACGGCAGCTTCCTGCCGGGCACCACCGAGAACCTGCAACGCGCACTCGACGGCCTGCTGGAGTTCCTCCCGTCGGGCAGCTGGTTCGACAAGACCCGACAAAGACGACCTCCTACCCGGACTGAGAAAGGCATTCCCTTGGTGGACGACTCTCCGCCGCACGATCCCGACGACGACGATCACGACGATCTGGCTGCGCTGGACTTCTCCGCGCCCGACGTCGACTCGGACGCGTCGGTCCTCGACGCACTCGGCGAGTACGGCGTGGCCGACGACTACGACGGTGACGACGTCGTCGACGTCCTCGACGGGCTGGATCCGCTGCCGAGGCCGCCGAGGACGACGAGCTCGCCGGTGCCACTGTTCACCGTGACGAATCCGCCCGGCACCGTCACCGTGACAACCTTCATGGATGGACGAGTCAACCGAATCGATCTATCACCGAAGGCAACCACGATGACCGAATCACATCTCGCCGACGAGATCGTCGTCATCGCGCAGACTGGCCACCCAGGACGCCAGGTCCGCGCAGTACTCCTTCATGCTCGAGGGCATGCGTCAACAAGGCCACGACAACGTCGCGACGCGCGACTTCCTCGACCCGAGACCTCGACCTGCCGTCGCCGGAACAAGCCGAGGCGGCCCGTGCGCAGGTCTTCGCCACCCGATACGCGAGTAACCATGACTGATCAACTGGCCGGACTGTTCGGCAGCGCCGTCGGCATGCTGCCGACCGCCCCCGCACGGTCCCTCGAACTGTTCACCGAGATCACCACGCTGGACGAGACCGCCTGCGACGCCTGGGTCGGGACGGATCCGCTGTGGCGACACCGATCGGGTGACGCTGTTCCGCGCCTGGTACTCGCGGACAACTTCGGGCAGTTGGCCGGCGCCGCCGAGATCTCGATGAACAGCCTCAACGCCCGGGTGCCCATCGGCGGCCAGTTCGGCGACATCACCTACCCGGTGAACTCGCCGCTGGCGATCACCATGGGCTTCGCCGTGCACGAGGCCGCCGTGGGCAACTACGCCGACGCGATGGAGGCGCTCGAGGACGTGCCCGCCGCCGGCGCCGAGCATCTGGTGGCGTGGGTCAAGGCGGTGATCTACGGCGCCGCCGAACGCTGGACCGACGTCATCGACGAGGTGCGCGGCGCGGGCAGTTGGCCGGACAAGTTCCTGGCCGCCGCCGGCGGGCGTCGCACACGGTGTCGCGGCCGCCAACCTCGGCCTGTTCACCGAGGCCGAACGCCGTCTCACCGAGTCGAATTCGTCACCGGCGGGCGAGGCGTGCGCCACCGCGATCGCGTGGTATCTGGCCATGACGCGGCGCAGCCAGGGCAACGAGGAGTCGGCGGTCGCGCTGCTCGAGTGGTTGCAGGCCACCCATCCGGAGCCGAAGGTCGCTGCGGCACTGCGGGATCCGAACTACCGGCTGGTGACCACCACGCCCGAGAAGATCGCGTCGCGCACGGATCCGTGGGATCCCGACCAGCGTGGTGGCCGACAATTCGGGCCGCGAGAAGCTGCTCGCCGACGCCCAGGCCGAACTCGACCGCCAGATCGGGCTCAGCCGGGTCAAGGACCAGATCGAAAGATACCGCGCTGCAACGCAAATGGCGAAGGTGCGGGCTGCGCGCGGGATGAAGGTCGCCCAGCAGTCCAAGCACATCATCTTCACCGGGCCGCCCGGCACCGGCAAGACGACGATCGCCAGGGTGGTGGCCAACATCCTGGCGGGTCTTGGCGTGATCGCCGAGCCGAAGCTGGTCGAGACCTCGCGCAAGGACTTCGTCGCGGAGTACGAGGGCCAGTCGTCGGTGAAGACCGCACGCACCATCGACCGCGCGGTCGGCGGGGTGCTGTTCATCGACGAGGCCTACACGCTGGTGCAGGAGCGCGACGGCCGGGCCGACCCGTTCGGCACCGAGGCGCTGGACACGCTGCTGGCCCGGATGGAGAACGACCGCGACCGGCTCGTCGTCATCATCGCGGGCTACAGCGCCGACATCGACCGCCTGCTGGAGACCAACGACGGCCTGCGGTCGCGGTTCTCCACCCGGGTCGAGTTCGATTCGTATTCGCCCGACGAGATCGTCGACATCGCCAAGGTGCTTGCCACGGCCAATGATTCGACGCTCAGCGAGGAGGCCTCCAAGCGCGTGCTGGAGGCCGCCACCCTGCTGAGCCAGCGCTCGCTCAACGGCAAGCCGGCGCTCGACATCGCGGGCAACGGCCGTTACGCCCGGCAGCTGGTCGAGGCCGGCGAGCAGTGCCGCGACATGCGCCTGGCGCGGTCGGTCGACTTCGACAGCCTCGGCGTCGAGCAACTCAGCGAGATCAACGGTGAAGACATGGCGGCCGCGATCGACGCCGTCCACGCAGCGCTTGAGCATCGTCGAATAGACCATGGCCGGTTTCCGACTCACCACCAAGGTCCAGGTCAGCGGCTGGCGCTTCCTGCTCCGCCGCGTCGAGCACGCCATCGTGCGCCGCGACACCCGGATGTTCGACGATCCGCTGCAGTTCTACAGCCGGGCAGTGTCGCTCGGCATCGTGATCGCGGTGCTGGTCTGCCTCGGCGCGGCGCTGTTGGCGTACTTCAAGCCGCTCGGCAAGCGCGGCGGCGACAACCTGCTGGTCGACCGCACCACCAACCAGCTCTACGTGGTGATGCCAGGAACCAACCTGCTGCATCCGGTGTACAACCTGACCTCGGCGCGGCTGGTGCTCGGCAACCGGGCACCCCGAACGCGGTCAAGTCCGACGAGCTCGAACCGGATGCCGAAGGGGCAGCCCATCGGCATCCCCGGCGCTCCGTACGCCACCCCGGTGGCCACCGTGCGCCGAGTCGATGTGGACGTTGTGCGACACGGTCACCAAGCCGGAAAGCGTTGCGCCGACGGTGGATACGTCGGTGCATCGTGCTGCCGCTCGTCACCGACGGCTCGGTCGGGCCGATGCGGTCCGACCAGGGTGTGCTGGTGTCCTTCCAGGACAAGGACTGGTTGGTCACCGAGGACCGGCAGGCACGCGATCGACCTGGCCGACCGCGCCGTGACGTCGGCCGTGGGAATTCCGGTGACGGCAAAGGCGACGCCCATCTCGGAGGGGCTGTTCAACGCGCTGCCCAACGCCGGCCCGTGGCAGCTGCCGCCAGGTTCCGGCCGCGGGCGCGCCGAATACCGTTGGCCTGCCGCCGAATCTGGTGATCGGATCGGTGTTCCAGACCGTGACCGATTCGGGTGACCAGAAGTACGTCGTGCTGCCCGACGGGGTGGCGAAGGTCAACGACACCACGGCGGCGGCGTTGCGCGCCACCAACTCCTACGGACTGATCTCACCGCCGTCGGTGGAGTCCAGCGACGTGGCCAAGATCGCCGAGCAGGTCTACACCGTCGCCGCTGCCGGACAAGCCGCTGGACGATCCTGCTGCGCGAGGACGCGCCCGACGCTGTGCTGGTCGTGGGAGCGCGAACCGGGTGACCAGTCGCCGAAGACCGCCGTCATCACTGGACGGCACCTGCCGATCAGCGCGGCGATCGATGAACACCGGCATCGATCAGATCGGTGGCGACTCAACGGTGTTCATCAACGGCGGACAGTACGTGCGGCTGCAGTCGCCGGATCCCCGCTACGGCGAGAGCCTCTACTACATCGACCCGCAGGGCGTGCGGTACGGACTGCCCGACGAGGAGACCGCCAAGGCGCTTGGGCTGTCGGCACCGAAGACCGCGCCGTGGCAGGTGGTCGGCCTGCTCGTCGACGGCCCGGTGTTGTCCAAGCAGGCGGCGCTGCTCGAGCACGACACGCTGCCTGCCGATCCCAATCCACGCAAGGTCCGGCGATCCGAACGCCGCACCGGTGAGCCCACGTCGGGAGGTGGGGGATGACGACCAAGAAGTTCACCCCGATCATCAAGCGGGGACCGCGGCTGACGCCCGGCGAGATCAACGTGACACCGCCCGACGACCTCGGTATCGAGATCCCGGCGTCGGGCATGCAGAAGATGCTGCCGTACGTGATGGGCGGCGGCATGCTCGGGATGATCGCGATCATGATCTTCACCGGCGTGCGGCAACTGTCGCCGTACATGCTGATGATGCCGCTGATGATGGTCATGGGCACCGTCGGCTTCATGGCCGGTGGCGGGCCGGGCGGCAAGAAGGTGCCCGAGATCAACGCCGACCGCAAGGAGTACCTGCGCTACCTCTCCGGACTGCGGACCCGCGTGACGTCGTCGGCCGCCGCGCAGGTGACGTTCTTCAACTACCACGCACCGCATCCCGAGGATCTGCTGTCGATCATCGGGACCAACCGGCAGTGGTCGCGTCAGGCGAACAACGACTTCTACGCCGCGACGCGGATCGGGCTCGGGTCCGAGCCCGCCGTCGACCGGCTGCTCAAGCCCGCCGTCGGCGGTGAGCTCGCCGGACCGCAGGCCGCACCGCAGCCGCACCTCGAACCGGTCAGCCACATGTGGCTGACCAAGTTCCTGCGCACCCACGGCCTGATCCACGACTGCCCGAAACTCGTTCAGCTGCGCACCTTTCCGACCATCGCGATCGGCGGTGACCCGGCGGGCGCCGCGGGCCTGCTCACCGCGATGATCTGCCATCTCGCGGTGTTCCATCCGCCGGACCTGCTGCAGATCCGGGTGCTGACCGACAATCCGGAGGACCCCGAGTGGGCCTGGCTGAAGTGGTTGCCGCACGTGCAGCACCAGACCGACACCGACGCGTCGGGCGCGACGCGGCTGGTGTTCACCCGACCCGACGGGCTTAGCGATCTGACCGCGCGCGGCCCGCACACCGCCGACTCGACGCCCAGCGGACCCTACGTCGTCGTCATCGACCTGACCGGGGGCAAGGCCGGCTTCCCGGTCGACGGCAGGGCGGGCGTCACCGTGATCACGCTCGGCAACCACCGCGGTTCGGCCTACCGCATCCGGGTCGACGCCGACGGCACCGCCGACGACCGGCTGCCCAACCAGAACTTCCGGCTGGTGACCAACGTGGCCGACAAGCATGACCCCGGCGCAGGCCGGCCGCATCGCGCGCAAGCTCGCGGGCTGGTCGATCACCGGCACGATCATCGACAAGAGCACCCGGGTGCAGAAGAAGGTCGCCACCGAGTGGCACCAACTGGTCGGCGCGCAGACCATCGAGGAGGTGACGCCCAACCGGTGGCGGATGTTCAGCGACCTCGACCACGACCGGCTGCGCATCCCGTTCGGCCACGAGCTCAAGACCGGCGACATCATGTACCTCGACATCAAGGAGGGCGCCGAGTTCGGTGCGGGCCCGCACGGGATGCTCATCGGCACCACGGGTTCCGGCAAGTCGGAATTCCTTCGCACGCTGATCCTTTCGCTGGCCGCGACGCACCACCCCGACCAGGTCAACCTGCTGCTGACCGACTTCAAGGGCGGTTCGACGTTCCTCGGCATGGAGAAGCTGCCGCACACCGCGGCCGTGGTCACCAACATGGAGGAGGAAGCCGAACTCGTCAGCCGCATGGGCGAGGTGCTCTCCGGCGAACTGGACCGTCGCCAGTCGATCCTGCGCCAGGCGGGCATCCAGGTCGGCGCGGCCGGTGCGCTGTCGGGCGTCGCCGAGTACGAGAAGCACCGCGAGCGGGGCGCCGATCTGCCGCCGCTGCCAACGCTGTTCGTCGTCGTCGACGAGTTCGCCGAGCTGCTGCAGAACCACCCGGACTTCATCCAGTTGTTCGACCGCATCTGCCGCGTCGGCCGGTCGCTGCGCGTGCACTTGCTGCTCGCGACGCAGTCGCTGAACACCGGCGGCGTGCGCATCGACAAGTTGGAGCCCAACCTGACCTACCGCATCGCGCTGCGCACCACCAGTTCGGCGGAGTCCAAGGCGGTGATCGGAACGCCTGAGGCGCAATACATCACGAACAAGGAGAGCGGCGTCGGCTTCCTGCGGGTCGGCATGGAGGATCCGGTGAAGTTCCACAGCGTGTTCACCGGAACCAACTACGTGCCGACGGCCGGTGGACGACGATCGGCGAGGTGGCGCCCAAGCACGCCGCGCCGAGCAAGCTGCGGATCCGCCAGTTCACCGCGGCGCCGATCGCGGAGGCGGTGGCGTCGTGAGCACCCGAAGGCGAGCGCGAGTGAGGATCGCAGCGAGGCACGAGCGAGGACCGGAGCGAGCGGGAGTCGAGCATGAGCATCGAGTCCGAACAGCGAGTGTTGCGCGAGGTCGTGCTCGAGCAGCTGACCACCGGCGAGATCCGCGCGTACCGAATGTGGTTGCCGCCGTTGACCGATCCGACGCCGGTCAACGAACTCGTCGAGCGCGACCGTCGTCAGCCGTTGCGCTTCGGGCTGGGCATCATGGACGAGCCGCGCAGGCATCGCCAGGAGGTGTGGGGCATCGACGTCTCGGCGGCCGGCGGCAACATCGCGCATCGGCGGCGCGCCCCAGACCGGCAAGTCGACGTTCCTGCAGACGATGATGCTGTCGGCCGCCGCGACGCACACGCCGCGTGCAGGTGCAGTTCTACTGCATCGACCTCGGCGGCGGCGGCCTGATGTACCTCGAGGACCTGCCGCACGTCGGCGGCGTCGCGACGCGGTCCGAGCCGGACCGGGTCAACCGCATGGTGGCCGAGATGAAAGCCGTTCTGCGCCAACGTGAAGCGATGTTCAAGCAGCACCGCGTCGGCTCGATCGCCACCTACCGGCAGCTGCGCGACGACCCGAATCATCCGGCGTCGGCCGACCCGTTCGGTGACGTGTTCCTGGTGATCGACGGTTGGCCGGCGTTCGTCGCGGAGTTCCCCGAGCTCGAACCGGTCGTGCAGGACCTGGCGGGGCAGGGGCTGGCGTTCGGCGTGCACACGGTGATCTCGACGCCGCGCTGGACGGAGCTGAAGGCCCGGGTCCGCGACTACCTCGGCACCAAGGTCGAGTTCCGGCTCGGCGACGTCAACGAGACGCAGATCGACCGGATGACCCGCGAGATCCCGGCCAACCGGCCCGGCCGCGCCATCTCGATGGAGAAGCACCACCTGATGATCGGGGTGCCACGCCTCGACGGCGTGCACAGCGCGAGCGACCTGGTGCCCGCGATCACCGCGGCGGTCCAGCACATCGGCGTCGCTGCACACCGACGAGGCGCCGAAGGTGCGGGTGCTGCCCGAGCGCATCTACCTCCACGAACTCGATCCGCATCCGCCGGGACCCGAGACCGACTACCGCACCCGGTGGACGGTCCCGCTCGGCATCCGCGAGTCGGACCTGTCGGTGGCCTACAGCGCCGATGCACACGTCGCCGCACGTGCTGATCTTCGGAGCGCCGAAGTCCGGCAAGACCAGCATCGCCCACGCCGTCGCGTCGGCGATCTGCGCGCGCAACAGCCCGCAGCAGGTGCGGTTCATGCTGGCCGACTACCGGTCGGGTCTGCTCGACGCGGTACCGCAGAGCCACCTGCTCGACGCGGGCGCGGTCAACCGCAACAACGCGTCGCTCGAAGAGTCGATCAAGGCGCTGGCGGCGAATCTGCAGAAGCGCCTGCCACCGCCGGACCTGACCACCGCGCAGTTGCGGGCGCGGTCGTGGTGGACCGGACCCGACGTGGTCCTGCTCGTCGACGACTGGCACATGATCGTCGCCGCGGGTGGCCCGATCCCGCCGATGACACCGCTGGCACCGTTGCTGCCCGCGGCGGCGGACATCGGTCTGCACATCATCGTCACGTGCCAGATGAGCCAGGCGCAACGGGCGACGATGGACAGGTTCGTCGGGGCCGCGTACGGAGCCGGTTCGCCGACGCTGTTCCTGTCTGGCGAGAAGATGGAGTTCCCGACGAGCGAGTTCAAGCTCAAGCGGAGGCCTCCTGGCCAGGCACTTCTCGTGTCGCCGGATGGCAAGGAGGTCATTCAGGCGGCCTACGTGGATCCACCGGACGAAGAAGTGTTCGCAGCACCTCTGACGGCCCGGTAATATTCTCTGCAGACGTCCAGCAACGCTGCGGGCAAATCGTCAGCAAAGGGATCGGGGGTACGATTCCATGGGGGAGCAAGCTACCGCTCCATGTGGGTCGTCGACCCGATCTGCAGTGTTTTCGAAATAAGTGAGGAGTAAGCGCAAATGCAACCAATGGAGCACAACCCGGGCGCCGTGGGAGTCGGATCTCAGGTCGTCGCAAACGGCGCGCGGGGCCTTGCCACCGGCATGGCCGCGACCACCGAGGCCAGTGCACTAGTCCCCGCAGGGGCCGAGGAAGTATCGATGCAGGCGGCGATGGCCTTCGCCACCGAGGCGCTCGAGGCGAACGCCCTGAATGCCTTCGCCCAGCAGGAACTGTCCCGCGCCGGAGCGGCTTACGTGGAGGTTGCCGGAATCTATACGGCGGTCGACGGCTCCAGCGCCGCCGCACTGTCGTAATAACAACCATTCAACCCTTCTCGGGCCAAATCACCCGTAAAGAGATCTGAGTCCAGCAAACCATGACCGCCGTGCCCGCAATGTTGGCGATGTTCTATGGAGCATTGCCACCAGAGGTGAACACCGCGACGGTTGATGGCTGGTGCCGGCGAAGCGCCGATGTACCAGGCAGCGGCCGCGTGGGAGATGCTTGCGATCTCGTTGGAGACTCAGGCCGAGGAGCTGGCGGGCAGCTTGGCGGCGCTGCTCGGGCTCGTGGCAGGGCGCGGCCAGCGAGCAGGCCGTCAACTCCACCACGCCGATGGTGGTCTGGTTGCGCACCACGGCACTGCAGGCACAGAAGCGGGCGATGCAGGCCATCGCGCAGGCGAACGCGTACATGACGGCGATGGTCACCACGCCACCGATACCCGAGATCGAGATGAACCACGTCACCCACGGGGTGCTCGAGGCCACCAACTTCCTCGGGGTCAATGCCGTGCCGATCGGGGTGAACGAGGCCGACTACTTCGTTCGGATGTGGAACCAGGCCGCCTTCGCCATGGAGGCGCTACCAGGCCGAGACCACCATGAACACGGTGTTCGAGCCGATCCCGCCGATGACGCCGATCGTCGTTCCCGGGGTCGGCGAGAGCGCGAGTTCGGCGGCCGTCGGACAGAACGCCGCGCTGATGGGCGGTGCGATCATGCGGGAGGCGGCCTTCGCCCACGTGACCGTGCAGGCCACGGTGGAGTCGGCCGGGTTGAACGCGGGCAATGCAGTCGCGCAGGGCAACATGGCGCCACGCGTGCCGAGGGCGCCGCGCAACAGGCGCAGAACAGCACGCAACAACGCGAGCCAGCAGACGGACAAGCCGCAGCAGGGTGTCCAGATGGCCACCCAGATGGTGTCGCAGATGGGATCGATGGCGGCGCAGATTCCCCAGCAGATCGGGCAGATGGTGACTCAGCCGCTGCAGCAGCTCAGCCAGCCGCTGCAGCAGGTGACGCAGATCTTCAGCCAGATGGGTAGCGGCTTCGGATCCGACAAGGGTGCGCAGATCGGTCTGATCGGGGCCAGCCCGATGTCGCAACCACCCGCTGGCCGGTGGCTCGGGCGCCAGTGTCGGGCGCGGGGTTGGTCCGGGCGGCGTCGCTGCCCGGCATGGGTGGTACGTCGGCGCGCACGCCACTGATGTCCAGCCTGGTGGCCCAGCCCATCGCGGCGGAGCCCTCAGCCCACGCCGATGGCGGTGGCCCCCGGTGCGGCCGCCGGCGGCAGCGGGGCCGGATCGGCTCCGGTCGGCAGCGGCTCCGGTGCCGGCGGCGCCGATGGGCATGGCCAGACAAGCAAGGACGGTGGCGGCTCCAAGACGGCGTTGCTGGCACCCACGCGTTCTCCCCCAGGATCTGGGCGAGGACGAAGACGACGACTGGTAGTCGTCCGACACAAGACTTCCCGGCCCAGGGGGGCTGGAAGACTCGCCATTCCCTTGGTGAGGACACACAGATGAAAGGTAAGCAGCAATGGTCACAACCGTTGCAGACAGACGCCGCTGTCCTCGCCAGCGAGGCCAGCAACTTCGAGCGGATCTCCGGAGAGCTGCGAGGGCGTCATGGCACAGGTCGAGGCGACCGCGGGTTCACTCGCCGGCACACCTGGCAGGGTCAGTCCGGCACCGCCGCACAGGCCGCGCTCGTGCGCTTCCACGAGGCGCGCAGCTCAGCAGACCAAGGAGCTCAACGACATCTCGCGCCAACATCCACACCGGCGGCGTGCAGTACACCTCGACCGACGAGGACCAGAGCTCCTCGCTGTCAGCAGTCAATGCACATCTGACCTCACTACCGACCAACAGAATCGGAGAAGACACAATGACCGAACAGGTATGGAACTTCGCAGGCATCGAGAGCGGCGCGAGCGAGATCCAGGGCTCCGTGGCCACCACGGCGGGCCTGCTCGACGAGGGCAAGGCTTCGCTCGGCCGGTTGGCAGCCGTCTGGCAGGGCTCCGGCCAGGAGGCCTACAACGCCGTGCAGCAGCGCTGGGACAGCACTGCGGCCGAACTGAACGCGGCGCTGCAGAATCTGGCGCAGACTATTAGCGAGGCGGGTCAGACGATGGCGTCAGACCGAAGCCGGCGTCACCGGGATGTTCGCCTAGCACGACCGAGCACCGAGGTGGGCGGGCAGGCCACTGGCCAATCCGCCCACCTCATCCGTGCTCCAACGTGAACCAACTTTTGAGAGGTTTCCATGTCGGCCGACTATGACCGGCTCTTCCACTCCCCGGACGCGGCACCGTCGCCCGACGAGGAGACAGCGGCCGTCGACCGCGACTCGGTATACCCCGGCAACGCCGGACCCATGCCGAGCCACGCGGCACGTCCCGATGCGCCGTCGGGCCCCATGCCCGTCGCCGCGACACCGACGAAGACTGCCGCCGGCGACCGCGCCGCCGCCGCGCCAGACCGAGATCACCAGCCAGATGAGGCCGACCCAACGACCGGCCAGCAGCGGGTGGCGAACGGGATGATGCGCGCGCCGCAGGCCGCCGGGCCTGCCGGCGCCCGTTACGAACAGGCCCGTCCTGCGCCGGCACCGCCGGCGCGGCAGGCGCCGGCGCCTGCGCCGTCGCAACACTTCGCCGAGCCGCAGCCGAGAGTCGGGCGGTCTGGACCTCGGCCCAGCAGGCTCCTGCCCAGCCCGCGCAGACCTCGGCCGCCACGATCGGCAATCACCGCGCCATCGACGCGCTGTCGCACGTCGGCGTCCGGTCCGCGGTCAAGATGCCGTCACAGCGCGGCTGGCGTCACATGATCTACATGTTGACGCGAATCAACCTCGGGTTGTCGCCGGACGAGATCTACGAGTTGGATCTGCACACGCGGATCCGCCGCAATGCCCGCGATTCGTATCAGATCGGCGTCTTCGGCCTCAAGGGCGGCGTCGGCAAGACCGCCGTCACCGTGGCGCTCGGCTCGGAGTTGAGCAAGGTCCGCGGCGACCGCATCCTGGCGGTCGACGCCGACCCCGACGGCGGCAACCTGGCCGACCGCGCGGGCCGGCAGTCCGCGGCGACGGTCTCGGATCTGTTGTCGGACAAGGAACTTGCTCGCTACAACGACATCCGTGCGTACACCAGCATGAACAGCCGCCAACCTCGAGGTGTTGTCCTCCGAGGAGTACAGCGGCGCGCGTCGTGAGTTCAACGACGAGGACTGGAAGGGTGCCACCGGCATCGTGTCGAGGTACTACAACCTCGTCCTGGCCGACTGCGGCGCCGGGCTGTTCCAGCCGGCCTCCCGCGGCGTGCTGTCCACGGTGTCCGGTCTGGTGATCGTGGCCAGTGCGTCGATCGACGGTGCCCGTCAGGCCGCCGTCACGATGGACTGGTTGCGGCAGAACGGATATCAGGATCTGCTCGGCCGGTCGTGCGTGGTGATCAACCACGTCGTGCCGGGCAAGCCGAACATCGACGTCGACGATCTGGTGCAGCAGTTCGAACGCCACGTTGCGCCGGGCCGCGTTATCGTCCTGCCGTGGGACAAGCACATCGCCGCGGGCACGGAGATTCAGCTCGATCTGCTCGGTCAAGACGTTCCGACGGCGGATCACCGAACTGGGTGCCGCGCTGTCCGACGACTTCGACAGGCTCGAGCGTCGTTGACCACCACGGCCGCCGCACCCAGCACGCCGGGCGTAACGCCCGGCAGGCCGTCGACGACCCGCGTCACGATTCTGACGGGCCGCCGCCTGACCGATCTGGTTCTGCCGGCGTCCGCGCCGATCGAGACGTACGTCGACGAGACGGTGGCGGTGCTGGCCGAGCTGCTCGAGGACACCCCGGCAGATGTGTTGGCGGGCTTCGACTTCAAGGCACAGGGAGTGTGGGCGTTCGCGCGTCCCGGTGCCCCGCCGCTGAAGGCCAGTGAGTCGCTCGACGACGCGGGGGTGGTCGACGGAGCGCTGCTGACCCTGGTGTCGGTCAGCCGCACCGAGCGCTACCGGCCGCTGGTCGAGGACGTGATCGACGCGATCGCGGTGCTCGACGAGTCGCCGGAGTTCGACCGCACGGCGCTGAATCGCTTCGTGGGCTTGGCGATTCCCGCAGTGACGCTGGTGATCACCGGCGCGTCGATGCGGGCGTGGTCGGACACCGGGCACAGCTGGTGGTGGGCGGTGGCGCTGGGCGTGCTCGGCCTGGGCGTGCTCGGCGGCAGCGTGATGGCGAGGACGCGCTACCGGAACTTCGACATGGCCGAGAGCCTGCTGCTCGCATCGGTTCCGCTGCTGGCGGGCGCGGCGGCATTGGCCGTTCCGCTGCCGATCGGCATCAGCGGACTCGGCGCCCCGAACGTCGCGGGCGCCGCGGCAGTCGCTACTGCTGCTCGTGTTGGCCACGCGTGGCGGGCCGCGCAAGCGAGCAGAGGTCGCGTCGTTCACCGCGGTCTCGGCCATCGCGATCACCGCTGCGGCGATCGCGTACGGCTACGGGTGGGAGTACTGGGTGCCCTGCAGGCGCCATCGCCTTCGGTCTGATCGTCGTCACGAACGCTGCGAAGCTGACGGTCGCCGTCGCGCGCATCGCACTGCCGCCGATCCCGGCGCCGGGTGAGACCGTCGCCAATGACGAACTGCTGGACCCGGTTTCGAGCCCCGACGCATCGGACGAAGAATCGCCGACCTGGCAGGCGATCATCGACTCGGTGCCCGGAGTCCGCCGCGCGGCTGACCGAGCGCAGCCACCTGGCCACGCAACTGTTGGTGGGCTTCCTGACCGCGGGCGCACTGGTGCTCGCCGCTCGGTGCCATCACGGTCGTGGTGCAGGGCCACTTCTTCCTGCACAGCCTGATCGTGGCTGGACTGGTCACGTGCGGTCTGCGGTTTCCGGTCCCGGCTCTACGCCGAACGATGGTGTGCCTGGGCACTTTTGGCGCGCGGTCGTCGCGATCCCGACCGGAGTGACGATCCGGCTGTGCCTGTGGTATCCGCACAGCGCGTGGCTGGTGCTGAGCATCTACGCCGCGGTCGCCGCTGGTCGCGTTGATCCTGGTGGGTGCCACCGACGGCGTACGCCGGATGTCCCCGGTGACCAAGCGGATCCTCGAACTGCTCGACGGTGCGGCGATCGCTGCGGTGATCCCGCTGCTGCTGTGGATCGCCAGTGTCTACGACGTCCTTCGGAACCTGCGGTTCTGAGCGGGGGTGAACGATGACGGGTGGCGTTGGTGATTCATTGCGGGTAGATCCCGAGCTGCTGGGCAGGCTGGGCAACGACTTGCAGTCCGCGGCGGACGACCTACCCGATGCGCCCCCACCGTTCGTCGTCACCGGCGCGGACGCGATCAGCCAGGCGATCTCCGAGAAACTGCCTGGCATCGAGGCGCCGATTCAAGAAGCGTTGCCGCAGTTGAAGTCGGCGGCCACGACGACGGCATCCAACATCGTCACGGCCTCGGGGATGTACCAGAGCACCGACGAGCAGCTGGCCGCGAACTACGAGAAGCACCAGTTCGACCAGGGCGCGCCGGGAGCTGGCGGGGCCGGTCGGTGCCGGTGGCGGCGGGTCCGATGCGATGAGCCAGATGGGCCAGATGATGAGCATGCCGATGCAGATGGCCAGCCAGGCTGCGCAGATGCCCATGCAGGCGATGGGTGCCGTCACGTCTGCTGCCGCAGAACTGCCATGCAAGGCGTGCAGCAGATCGGTCAGATGACCGGCGGCATGGGCAAGTCCGATGGCGCTTTGGGTCAGTCGGGCACGGACCAGTCGCAGGGCCGTCACGACGACGACCAGACCAAGCACGACCCTCAGCAGGGCGCGGCGCCCGGCGAGAGCAAGGGCGGAGCGTGCTCCAGAGCCGAAGACGGGTGGCGGGCTGCACTCGGCGACGCCTGCGGAACCCCATGTACCACAACAGGGTTCACTGAAGCACGCGGTTCCCGATCCTGACGGTGAATCTGTAGTCGCTGCGGGGATCAAACCGCGGCGTCGGCGCTGAGCGCGTCCGACATCAGCACACCCAGGTGCTGCCAGTACACCCAGTCGGCGATCGCCGCTCGCTGCGTGTCTCCGTCAACGGCCGTGTGGGCTCGATAGAGCGCCTGCTCCTGAGCATTGGTGGCGTAGGTGACGAACGCTTCGAGGTGGGCGGCACCGCGATCGGGCGCGGTGCTCATCAACGGCTTGGTGAGCTCGAACCACAGGGCCGCCGACTCGTCCGGCGGGGCGCTCGAATCGACCGGCGCGGCGGGAAGCAGCTCGCTTAGGGCCGCGTCGCTCACCGATGCGAGCCGTGCCGCGGCACCAGGTGCGATCACCTCGAGGCGACTGCGGCCCTCCATCTTTCCGCTCTCGGGGATGTCCTCAGGCTGGAGAATGACTTTCGCGGCGCCGGGATCGAAGCGGGCGAACTGGTCCTCGGTGGCGATGACCGCGCGCAGCTTCTGACTGTGGCTCTGCGCCCAACCCTGCACCGCGAGGATCGGGTAGGTGGCCCACTTGGCGCGTTCGGCGGGAGGAATCGATTCGTCGGCGGTCGCCATCACGACCTGCGGGGGAAGCTTGACGCCATCGGGGATGTAGCCGAGCCCAAAGCTGTTGGCCACGACGATCGATCCGTCCGCGCACAGGCCGGTGATCCAGAAGAAGCCGTAGTCGAGGACGCCCATGTTGAGCGCCGCGCCGATGCGGCGAGCCATGATGAGCGCGGCGTTGCCGTTGTCCGACTTGCGGCGCATGGCGCCCGCCGTCGACGCGGACTGGATCGCATCACGCTCGGCCCTCGAGGCCGATACGGGAATCGGCGCCGCTCCCAGGGCCGACAGGTCCTGCCTCACCGTCGATGCTGGATGGACACCGGGGCCAGTGGGCACCGTGGAGGCGGGGGTGTTGGACACCGTGCCACCGCCTGGTGATGCCGCCGCGGGCGGTGGGGTGGCCGGCGGGCCGAGCGGCATCGGCGGTAGCGCGGGTCCGCCGGAACTCGGCGGAGCGATTGGTGTGCCGCTGCTGCCGCCGGAGATCCCGCCCCCGGTCGTACCGCCGCCGCTCGTGCCGCCGACGCCCGACGTTCCGGCCGCCGCGTTGGCGGCGGACGCAGCCGCGGAGGCGTCGACCGGCGGTGCCGTGGGCGTGACCGGTGGGGGTGGCGCGCTGGCGGCGCTGGGGGACACGGGTGTCTGCGCAGCCGCAGATTGCGCGGCAAGGGGCTTGGCGGCGTCGGTCGCCGGGGCGGCCCCTGTTCCGGTCTGGCCAGCGGCGGCCTGCGGTTCTCCTGCACCGGCTTTCGCGTCTGCGGGTCCGAACTTCGCGTCCTGTGCGGCCGCCGGTGATGAGCCCTGGCCGCCTGGCGATCCGCCGCCGCTGCCGCCTGACGTGGACAACGGACTCGACGGCGAACCAGTGGTCGAGCCTCCTCCGCCGCTGCCGACTCTGGGCACCGACGGTGATCCGGGGATCCCCGGGCCTCCGGACGGGGTGCTGGTTGGTGGGGGCGGGAGGGCGCCGGCTCCTGAGCCGTTGTTGATGATGTTTGGTGCGTGTGCGCCTGCTTGAGAGGTGAACTGAGGGGCGCGGCAGGGTTGCCAGTACCAGTTGGCGGCGGGCTTGCCTTGCGCACCTGTTTGAGGGTGAATCTGCGGAGCCGCGGCACCGGCAATGTGGGGCTAGTTTCGGCCGGTTTGCCTTGGGCGCCAGTTTGGGAGCTGCTTTGCGGAGCAGGTGCTGCCGGCGCAGGGGCGGCGCTGGTGGGTCCGCCTTGAGCCCCCATGGTACCGACAGTTTGTGGAGCGGCCAGGGCAGCGCTGGTGCCTCGGGCGTCCGGGTCGCGAAGGTTATGCACCCCCGACACCAGCGGGCGACTCGGGAGGCTCGGGCGGAAAGACTTGTCCTGCAGCGACTGCGGCACCGGCCGCAGACACGATAGCCGAGTTGGCCTCAAACGCTGCTTCTACAATGTCCTGTATCGCCGATTGGCGTGCCGACTCGTCTTTGACTTCCTGCTTGTTCAGGTCGTCGATCTTGCCTTGAGCCCTGTTGCAGATATCGACGATTCGATTCTTCGCGTTCGTGATCGATTCGCTTGCGTTCTTGTGGAATGTGCTCGCATCGTCGAGCATGCGCTCGATCGCCACCATCTGATCAATGTGGCCTTGCACCCTGCTCAGTGGCACTGTCCGATGCTCGTCCAAACCATGTGCGGCCGTCGAACATCGACGTCTTCGTCCGACGCCAAGAATCGGCCTTCGCCTGAACGGTGGTGCTCAACGTGTCGAGATCCTTCGAGCGGACCGAGGTAGGCGTCTTCGTCGGCTTCCGGCCATGCGGCAGGGGGCAGCGTCATTTGCCCCTTGCATCCGTCAGTCGGACGATCGATGTCAGGTCGTCACCCGGCCGCCGCACTGACACGCGCCTGAAACGGCATTAAAGGTCCGAAGTGCCGTGTAGTCGAGCCAACTGTCGGCGCTCACGTAGTTTCACCGGAGGCCGACGTAGGCGCGGATGTAGACCGCCGCCAAAACCGCGAAGTCCTCGAGCACAGGATTGCCGCTTTGTCGACCAGCGGCCTCTATGTCGTTGGCTAGCGTGGTGAAGGTGGACAGTGCAGCGTGCTGGTTGCGATCGTCCGTTGCTCAGGCGTCCACTGCGACGGCAGGCATGCTGGGATTGACGCTTCTCCCAGTCGGAAGTGTCTGCCGTCAAGCCGACTCCACCGCTGAATCCACGCGGTGCAGGTCGAGTTTGATGAAGAAACGAAACGCTGGGGATTCGCGGGTCTCCGAGTGCCAACGACTTGCGTCGGAGGGCTCCGCGGGGGCCAAGGCCAACGAGCGGCTTGCCGACCCGTATTCGATCGAGTTGCAAATACCCAACAGGTATTGCCGAACTGACGTTCACATCGGCGAGCACATCATCTGCCGGCATGTAGGTCGGAATGCTGTCGACGTACGCGCGACCGTAAGCGATGTACTGTTCGTAGAGTTCTCGCACCACGCGGTGCGGTGTCTGCTTGGCCAGATTGACCATCTGATCAGCGGCATTACGTATCGCCGTCGCGACAGCCTGCACCTGCGATGCGTTGATCGGGCAGTCCAGTCAGACGCGGGCCCGAAAGTGCTTCGCTGATCACCCCAACCATTCGCTTCTGACGTCGGCCAGTGCTGTTATTGATGTCATTGACTGCGTTGCATGTGGGCTCGTCGGTGATGATCGCGACCGGCCCGGTGTCGTTCGCGCTGGCGATGTCACTGGGCGCGCCGGAGGTCGTCGGTGTTGGGCCAGTACCACCGCCACCGCGAGTGAACAGCAGGGTCGCACCGATGGTCACGCCGATCACCAATAGGACAGCGATTGCAACCAGCAGCCACTTGACGCTGTTGCCCTTCTGAGGCGGTGGGCCGGGTTGTTGTGGCCACGGCCCTTGCTGCCAGCCCGGAGGCGGTTGCTGCGGCGGCTGCCATCCACTCTGAGGTGGCTGCTGCGGTGTCTGCCATCCGCCTTGGGGAGGCATGCTCATGCGTGCCGTCCCAAGGCAGGCCAATCCATTCCCGCACCCCCGCAAGATCCGCTATTCACGCAACGAAGTTTACCGACGTGCGCACTTAGTCAGCGTAGGTCACCACACACCGGGCGCCACACACCAAATTCGGTGTACGCCAAATGAGAGGTCGCAGACGCAGTGAAGCTCTCGCTTCAAGCTAGACCACGACGTGCGAGATCAGCATTTGACCCCAGCGTCGTCTGCACGGACCTAGGGCGATCAGTCGGATGATCGGTAGTCGTCATTGCAACGTCATCCCGCCACGGCGCGGCACGCCGCCAGGAACGTTTGGTTGAACTGGACGCCGATGTAATTTAACCAGCTGTCGGATCCAACGTAGCTGTCACCAACGGACACGTAAGCGCGTATGTACTGCGCAGCGGCGACCGCGAAGTCTTCGAGCACCGGGTTGCCGCTCTTCCGGCCAGTGTCCGCCATCTCGGCGGCCCACGTGGTCAGGAACGGCAGCGCGGCCTGATGCACCGCCCGCCGCTCCGGAGTCCACTGCGCCGCAGGAATACCAGGATCGAGCTTCTGCCAGTCCGCGGTGCCGGCGTCGAATTTATCCGAATTCTGCTCCCATGTGCCGCACGTCCCATCGGAAGCCGTAACGAAGCGCTGCGGATCGGCAGGATTTCCCAGCGCCGCGACATTCGTTGGCGGTGAAACCGACTGCACTGAGAGCCCGCGATTCGCCGCTCCCGAATCGATCGCGTCACAGATCCCGAACAGCGTGGCACTAATGCTCACGTTCGCCGATGCGAGACCATCGTCCGCTGGCGTATACGTAGGAATGCTGTCTGCGTAGGCGCGGCCGTAGGCGATGAACTGCTCATATAGTTCACGCACCAGCCGATGCGGGGTCTGCTTGGCGAGAGCCACCGTCTGATCGGCCGCGTTATGCATGGCGGTCGCGACTGCCTGAACTTGGGCGCGTTGGTCCGGCGTCCAATGCGACGCTGGGCCGAGCGTGCTGCGCTGATCCCCCCAACCGTTGTTCTGGAGATTTGCGAGGCTGTTGTTGATGCCGTTGAAGGCCTTGCACGTCGGCTCATCGGTGATGATCGACACCGGCCCACGGTCACCAGCGCTAGCGACATCGCTCGGCGCCACTCCCGATGTCGTTGGGGCCGCCTGCCCGCCACCGCTATCGCGCGTGAAAATCAGTGTGACGCCGACACTTATCGCGATCACCAATAGAACGGCTACCGCGATCAACAGCCACTTGACGCTGTTGCCCTTCTGCGGGGGCGGACTCGGCTGCGGCCATGACCCCTGCTGCCAGCCGGGCGGCGGGGGCTGCTGCTGCGGGTTGAACGCCGACGGATCGAACGGCTGACCATAGGGCGGAGGCTGCTGCGGCGGCCATCCACCCTGGGCGGCATGCTCATACGTGCCCTTCCCGAACGATCCGCTACGAACCGTCATCCAGATCCGAGGTGATCTCGGCGACCGCCGCGTCGATCCGCTCGCGGTCCGCGTCGATCGACACCGCCGCCTTCGACGCCGCCTTCTGCAGCGCCTCGTTGACCCGCTCCTCGACGGTCTCCGCGCCGAGTCGCAGCAGACCGTCCTCGATGAAGACACCGGTCAGCCAGTGGTGTCCGTTGAGCGTCACCTCGACGGTCTCGGATTCATCAGTGGCCGTGAAGGTTTCGGTGCTCATCTTGGTCAGCTGATCGTCCATCAACGATTGCAGCCGCTGGGCCTGCCGCAACACGGCAGCCACCTGCGGGTGCATCTCCTCGGTCACTTGTCGTCCTTCGTGTCCTGCACGTCCTTGCGGCGACGGTTGCCGATCACGGCCTCAGTCCACGGCCGCTCCTCGGTGTAGATGTCCTCGTCGGGCGCCAGTCCGGGCGTGCGCTTCCGCTCCTTGCTGCCGCCCTGGCCATGGCCGCCGCCGTGCATCGGCATGCCGCCCATACCGCCCATGCCAGCGCCCGCAGCCCCGCCAGCCGTGGGACCTGCCGCGCCGCCACCGCCGGCGCCCGCCGCCGGTCCGACGGCCGAGCCGCCGACGTTGGGCTGCAACGGCATTCGCGGCACACCGCCGCCTCCGCCGGAACCGCCGCCCGCACCGCCACCACCCGCATCCGCTGCGGCCGGATGAAGGCTCGGATCGTCAGGGAACTTGGGCATGCCCTTGGACCCCCCGCCGGGCAGCCCGCCGCCGGGAGCGCCGCCACCCGAGGGTGACCCACCACCCGAGGGCGAGCCGCCACCCGAGGGGGAGCCGCCACCGGACGGTGCACCGCCGCCTGACGGCGAACCGGCCGAAGGGGACTGCGCCGACATCGGCGACGCCCCGCCAGGAGGCATCTGGGGTGCCGACGGGCTGCCGCTGCCCTGCGGTGCCTGCCCGGATCCGCCGCCTGGCCCGGATTGTGGCGTGCCGTTCGGGCTGGCGTTCTTTCGGGGATCGCCATTCGACGTCACCGGGACCGTCGGAACCCCACTGGGCGGCGGTGGAGTAGCCGGGCGGACCTGGTGGGGCGCCGCCTCTCCCGCATAGCCGTGGCGAATGTCTTCGGACTCGTGCTGCAACTGCTCCATCTGAATGCCGATGTTGTGAGCCGCGCTGCCGCCGTTGGCCATCGCGGCGGCCATCTGAGCCTTCAGTTGCTCGTACTGCTGGTACACGTCCGTGTGGTGGAGGAGCGCCTTCACGTGCGCGTCCGAGATCCGCATCGCCTCTTCGGACAGCTTCTGCCAGGAATCACCGAGCGCGGAGAGCCAGTCGCCGTACGCGACGAACTTCCGGTAGGCCTGTTCGGCTGCATCGCCTTCCCAGTTCTGGATCGGGATCTTGAACTGCTCCGCCGATGCCTTGAGAGCGGCCCCGTTGGCGGACCAGGTCGCCGCGGCGTCGCGCAGCGACGCGCCGTGGTCACCCGGGGAGAGCGCGGTCTGGGCAGCTTCCACGTCGCGGTACTGGCCGTCGCTCACCGCCGCAGGCTGTCCCATGTCCGCCGGGAGCGTTGGTGCGGGAATGGCGTTGCCCGCGGGCATGACGGGTGTGGCTGGAGGACCCACTCCATCGAGGCTCGCCCTGCCCGCGGCATCGACGTCGTCGTAGGCCTGGGCGACCGATTTCAGCGACTCCGCCAGCCGCTGTCCTTCACGATGCCCGTACTCCTGGTTCCGATAGAGGTAGCTTGCGTTCTCCCTGAGATTGTCGACCGCCGTCTTGGCGAGCTCGAGCTGATCGGGCGGCACCAGGATCGGGTTGTCCGTCAGAGAATTGCTGAAATGCTGGTTGTTGAGCTGGACCGCCTTGGTGCGCAGATCCTGCGTGTCGACCTTGACTTCCCCCGTCATGTCCCCTCCTCGAGAAGCCAGCATACGCTTCCCAGCAAACCACTCATCACTGTTCCAGAGCCATCTGGTAACGACTCTCCTCGCGCGGATTGATCAACCGGATGGGCAGCTGACGATGGCGCGGGGTGTCGATGAAGTTGGTGCGCAGCACGACTCGGCCGACGCCGGGGTGCGGTCCGAGGTAGGTGGTGGCGTTCGGCCACGCCACCTTGGCGACCTGGCCGATGCGAGCGTTGATGAAGCCGGCGAACTCGCGGAACTGCGGACCCAGGGTGACGACGGCACCGGCGGCGGCCGACCTCACGACGAACTGCGTGAACAACCGCGCGTCGCCGAGGTTGATGCTGACGTCGACGTCGTCGAACGGCATGTACACCGGGTACCGGTCTGCGGTCTCGCCGACCAGCACGCCTGCCGAGCCGATTGGCAGCTCGTAGTGCCTGTCGGTCAGCGGGCTCTGCCCGAGCACCGCGGCCCGCTGCCCACCGAACAGGCAGGAGAAGCCGCGCGGTGTCGAGGGATTGGCCAGCGTCGTCAGCAACACCGTCGTCGTCGGCGCGGTCCCGGGATGGATCCGCACGCGGGTGATGGTGTGATCCGCGCGCGCCGACCACCACACGTCGGGGCCGCCGGGCGCGGTGTACGCCGCGGTGAACGTGCTGCGGCCCTTGATCGACGACCACGCCTCACGCTCGAAGCTGATCTCGGTGGCGTGGTCGAAGTCGTCGAAGCTGCGGCCGCACCGGGCGTCGATTCCGTTGCTGGACAGTTGATCTGCGATCCGCGTCGTCGACGCGACGAGGTAGCGGGCCAGCCCGCCGACCCCGGCCTCGCGCCGCTGCGCGGGCTTGCGCGTCTCCTCGGGCATCGCCCGAAGCACGATCCACGTCCGGCGGTTGGCCGGCGCCGGATACGGCCCGACCACCTGCTCGTAGAGCGCGACGAGGCTCGACGGCGCGGTCTTGCCCACCCGGTACCCCGCGGAGACGACGTCGGCCTCCAGGTCGGGACAGTGTGCGGCGATGAGCGTTCGACGAGCTTGGTGTCGACGACGTCGTCGGTGTAGGCCTCGCCCGACACGATGACCGTCGGGGTGAACGGCCGCGGAATCAGCTCGATCACCGAAACCAGGTAGTCGCCCTGCCACCGCACCGCCACGTGATCGCCCGGCATCACGGTGGCGCCCACGGCGGGCGTCGACGGAGCGTCCGGGAGCGGTCTTGTGCCGCCGACGCCAGGCGAAGATCGCCGCGATCCAGCCGGTGAGCCGACGGCCACGCACGGTGAGCACCGTCGCGATCGCGATGAGCACCGACAGCGTGATGCCCACCCACAACAGGTTCAGCGGGATGAAGATCGCGATGCACGCCGGAATCAGCACCGCCGCCCACAGCAGGTGGCCGGTGGTGAAGCGAAAGCCGAACTGCGCCAAGAAGTTCTTCATCGGCGCCTCAGCGCGCGGCGGGCCAGGGCGCCAGAGCCCGAGGGCGACGCGCCAGCGCGGCACCCGTCGACGACGACGATGGTGATCGGCCCCCGATCCGGTGGCGGGATGTACACCGGCGGCGGCAGTTGCTTCACGTTGTACGGAATGGTCTTCGGCCCCGGCGGGACGTCCCACGTCAGTGCGGCGACGGGATCGATCGACGCCCGCGCCGACGTAGTTGTCGACGCCGCCGCCGGGATGCCTTGCGGTGGCGGTGATCCGGTTGATGATCTGAGCGGGCGTCAGGTCGGGGAACCGTCTGCCGAGCAGCGCGGCCAGACCCGACACGTACGCCGCGGCGAACGACGTGCCGTTGATCGGGATCGGACCGTCCTGCCCCTGCAAGCGCGTTCACCGGGTTGCCGTCGTACCCGAGCGCGATGATGTTCTCGGCGGGCGCCGCGGCGCCGACCCACGGGCCGGACATCGAGAAGCTGCTCGGCTGGCCGTTCGGGCGCGATGCCGCCGACGGTGAGCACCAGCGGCGAGTACCACGCGGGCGAGACGATGGTCTGCACCTGCTTCCACCCGCGCGGATCGACGGGTATCGACGGATCGGGCGGCGGGTTCTGGCTGCAGTCCTGCCCGGTGTTGCCCGCCGCGACGATGATCGACCGCGCCCTTGACGTTGACCGCGTACTCGATCGCCGCGCCGAGGCCGGACTCGTCGATGGGACGGGTGATCTTGTAGCAGGCCGCCTCGCTGATGTTGATCACCTGCGCGCCCAGGTTCGCCGCGTGCACGATCGACCGGGCCAGGCTGCGCAGCGAACCCGCGGTCTGGCGTGGTGTTCGGGTCGTTGGGATCGTTGCGCGCGCCCACGGGCTGGAAGTTGTCCGACGTCTGGCGCAGCGACAGGATGCGCGCGTCGGGCGCCACGCCGATGAAGCCGTCGGTCGGCGCGGGCCGTCCCGCGATGATCGACGCGGTCAGCGTTCCGTGCGAGTCACAGTCGGACATTCCGTTGCCGGCCGCGTCGACGAAGTCGCCGCCCGGGATCGGCGGGAACGCGCGGCGAGCCGTTCACGCCGGTGTCGATGACCGCGACAGTTATCCCCGCGCCCGTTGCGAACTTCTGCGCATCGGCGAGCCGCAGGTACTCGCTGGGCCACGGCTTGTCGGCGAAGTTCGCCCCGGGGAACACCGTCGGCGCCGAGCACACGCGGCGTTGCTCGGTGGGCTGATCCGGTCCCGTCTCGTCAGGTGGTAGGGCACCGGGGTCGATGGTGGGAGGTTCGATCGCGACCGCAGGGGGTGCGCTCAGCAACGCCAGAATCAGCGCAGCGAGGAGTACTCCGATGCGACGCAGCATTCGATCACCCCCTTCGACGTTCACGCGTGCGCATGCTGTGCTGTGATCGCCCCAGCAAAGCAAAAGACGCACGCCTCTTGGCGCATCCCCTGACGTCAAGCCCCCAGACCTGTAGCACCAGGCAATTCTAGGGGGGCTGGAGAGGGGCCAGTTCCGGTTTCTGTAGCGGGACGGCGAAGGCGGAGACGACGGCCCAGCTCAGACCGGTTGCCCGGGCCGAGCTGCGTAGCGGAGTTCAGGCGTCGAGGTCCTGTTGGACGAGTGCGGCGACGGTGTCGAGGGCGGCGGCGTCGTCGGAGGCGACGGTCACCTGGGCGCCGTTGCCGGCACCCAGGGTCATGATCATCAGCGCCGAACCGGCGTCCACCGGCTCACCGCCGTCGACGGACAGGAACACCGGCACCCCGGCGTTCACTACGGCCTCGGCGATGATCGCGGCGGGGCGGGCGTGCAGGCCGATCGACGATCCGACGATGACTGTCTTGGCGGACATGAGGGGTTCTCCTTCTGTGGTGGGATAGAGGATGTCAGGCGGCGACGAGCTCGGGAGCCGAATCCGCGTCGGTCTTGGTCTTGGCGAACTGCTTGGCGGCGATGACGGCCACCGCACCGACGACGGTGCCCGCGGCCAGGGAGACGAGGAACCAGATCAGGTTTCCGATGGCGAAGAACACGAAGATCCCGCCGTGCGGCGCCTTCAGCGTGACGTCGAACGCCATGATCAACGCTCCGGTCACCGCACCACCCGCCATCATCGACGGGATGACGCGCAGCGGGTCGACCGCCGCGAACGGGATGGCGCCCTCGGAGATGAACGACGCGCCGAGAAGCCATGCGGCCCGGCCATTCTCGCGCTCCGGCTCGGTGAACAGCCCCGGCCGCACGGTGGACGCAAGTGCCATCGCCAGCGGCGGCACCATGCCCGCCGCCATGACCGCGGCCATGATGCGCAGTGACGACGGGTCGGCGACGTTGAGCCCGGCGGTGGCGAACGCGTAGGCCGCCTTGTTGACCGGACCGCCGAGGTCGAAGCACATCATCAGGCCGAGGATGATGCCGAGGACGATCACCGAGCTGCCGGACAGGCCGCCGAGCCAGTGCGTCAGGCCGGAGGTGATGGCAGCCAGCGGACGGCCGAGCAGCAGGAACATCAGCAGGCCCACGACCAGCGAGGCGACCAGCGGGATGATCACCACCGGCATCAGGCCCCGCAACCACCGGGGCACGTCGATCCGGCTGATCCACAGCGCGGTGAAGCCGGCGATCAGACCGCCGACGATGCCGCCGATGAAGCCGCCGCCGACGAACACCGCGACAGCGCCGGCGGTGAATCCCGGTGCGATGCCGGGCCGGTCGGCGATGGCGAACGAGATGTAGCCGGCCAGCGCGGGTACCAGGAACATGAACGCCAGCCCGCCGAGGGTGAACAGCACGGCGCCGAGGTACTGGCGTCAGTCCGCCGCTGGGCAGGTTGGTCAACGAGTTGTGTGGCGAGGCGATGATGTTGCCGAACGCCAGCGGCTGCGCTCCGTCGGGCGTATTGGCGATGTCGTAGCCGGCCGAGCAGGAAGCCGAGCGCGATGAGCAGGCCGCCCGCGGCGACGAACGGGATCATGTAGCTGACGCCGGTGAGCAGGATCTGCCGGGTGCGGGTGCCCCAGCCGACGCCGCCGGAGGCGGACGGGCTGGACGACGAGGCCGGTGCGCCTGCGACGCCCTCGACGCGCGCCGCGTTGGGATTCGTTGCGGCGGCGAGCGCTTCGGCCACCATCTTGGCGGGCTCGTTGATGGCGCGCTTCACGCCCGAGGCGATGACGGGCTTGCCCGCGAACCGCCCGCGGTCCTTCACGCCGACGTCGGTGGCGAAGATGACGGCGATCGGCGGCGGCGATGGTCTCGGCCGACAGCGGCGTGCTGCCCGACGATCCCTGCGTCTCGACGTGCAGCGTGACGCCGGCCTTCTTGGCGGCCAGCGACCAGTGAGTCGGCCGCCATGTAGGTGTGGGCGATGCCGGTGGGGCACGCGGTGATGGCGACGAGCGTCGCCGCCTTCTCCTGCGCGGCCGGGGCGACGGCGGACGGCAGCCTTGGCGGGCGCGGCCGCGGGAGCGGGATTGACCACGCCCTCGACCAGGTCGACCACCTCGGCGGCCGACGCGGCGTTGCGCAGCGACTCGACGAACTCCTTGCGCACCAGCGCGCGGGCCAGGCTCGACAGCAGCTTCATGTGCTCGGACGCCGCCGGACTCCGGCGCCGCGATCAGGAAGGCGAGGTCGGCGGGGCCGTCGGGCGCGCCGAAGTCGACCGGTGGCGACAGCCGGGCGAACCCGATGGTGGCCTCGTCGACGTGCGGCGAGCGACAGTGTGGGATGGCGATGCCGCCGGGCAGGCCGGTGGCCGACTGTGCTTCGCGGGCCATCGCCGCGGCGATCAGGCCGTCGCGATCGGTGGCACGTCCTGCGGCGGCGAGTCGGTCGGCGAGCAGGCCGATGACGGCCTCCTTGTCGCCGCCGGCGTCGACGTCGAGGGCGACCAGGTCGGTGGTGATGATGGACATCTCGCTACTTTCCTCGTGGGGTTATGGGTGGGTGGATGCGGGCGTAATCGCATACACCCGCAACGGCTTCGAGATCGATCTGCGCAGGGGACGGGCAGCGCCGAACCCGGCAGGGCGGCTGCCGCGCTGCCGTAGGCGACGGCCATCTGGAGGCGTTGCGGCGGTTCGGCACCGCCGACCTCTGCGCGGAGGTAGCCGGCCAGTGCGCTGTCGCCGGCGCCGACGGTGCTGCGCGGCGTGATCGGCGGCGGTGTGGCCATCCAGCTTCCGGTCTGGTCGACGAGCACGGCACCGGCGGCGCCGAGGGTGACGAGCACCGCGCGGGCGCCTCGGTCGATGAGTTGGCGTGCGGCCGTCACCACGGGCTCGGGATCGCCTGCGGCGGCGGCACGTTCGAGTTCTTCTGGCGAGGCGCCGACCAGCCCGGCGAGTTCCTCGGCGTTCGGCTTGATGACGTCGGGTGCGGCCCGGCCGAAGGATGCGGCCAAGCGCGTCGAGCGGACGCTCGGAGGTGTCGACGGCGATCCGACACGCGGCAGGCGTGAGGATGGCGACGACCTCGGCGTACCAGTCGTCGGGCACGCCGGGCGGCAGGGAACCGGACAACACCACCCACGACGCGTCGGCGGCGGCATCGACGACGGCACGGGTGAGCGCGCTGCGGGCCGAGTCGTCGAGCGTGGCCCCCGGCTCGTTCAGTTTGGTTGTGGTGCCGTCGGATTCGGTGATCGCGAGGTTGGTGCGGACGACGCCCGTCACCGGTACGCACCGGAACGTCACGCGGCTGGACTGCAGCGCGGCGACGATGGGGTCGGTGTCGGCGGCGGGCAGGACGGCGACGGCGTCGAGTCCGGCCAGCGTCAGGGCGCGGGCCACGTTGACGCCCTTGCCGCCGGGTTCGGTGGTGGCCGAGGTGACCCGGTGCACCGCGCCGCGGGTCAGCGGCGTGCCGAGCGTGACGGTGCGGTCGATGCTCGGGTTGGGCGTGACGGTGACGATCACGTGGGCATCCCTGCGGCGATGACCTCGACGCCCTCGTCGGTCAGCGCCCGGCGGTCGGCGTCGCTGATCTCGGTGTCGGTGATGAGGGTGTCGACGCTGGAGATCGGGGCGAAGCTGACGAAGTCCTCCCGGCCGACCTTGGTGGAGTCGGCGGCCACCACGACGTAGTTGGCGCAACCGACCATGGCGCGCTTGACGGCGGCTTCCTCGCTGTCGGGCGTCGACAGGCCGTGCCTGGCGCTGATCGCGTTGGTGCCGATGAAGGCGATGTCGACGCGCAGGGTGTCGAGCACCCGCAGCGCCTGCTCGCCGACTGCGGCCTGTGTGATGCCGCGGACCCGGCCGCCGAGCACTTGCAGTGACACCGACGGGAACGTGGCCAGCCGGGCGGCGATCGGCACGGAGTTGGTGACGACGATGAGTTCGCGGTCGGTCGGCACCAGGGCGGCGATGCGCGCGGTGGTGGTGCCCGCGTCCAACAGCACGCTCGCCCCGCCCAGCGGGAAGAACTCGGTGGCGGCGGCGGCGATGGCGTCCTTGTAGTCGGCGCGGGTGGACTCCCGCTCGCCGACGCCAGGTTCGACGAGGTGCAGCGCGCGCGCCGGGACCGCGCCACCGTGCACCCGGCGGACGACGCCTGCCTTGTCGAGCGCGGCCAGGTCGCGGCGGACGGTCTCGGTCGTGACGTCGTAGGTCTGAGCCAGCTCGGCCACCGAGGCGCGGCCCTTGCTGATCACCAGCGCGGCGATCGCTTCTTGGCGCTCTTCGGCGTACATGACCCTCCGTTTGTGTGGGATATGTTCATTTCGAATGTTGTTATGTGTTGGTTTTACTCCTGACTGTGTTGACTTGTCAATGGAATCTTGTAATCTGTGTCACATGAGCACGACAGTGTCGCCCACGTCATCCGCCGGCCCAGGCACGGCACAACCGCCCGCCGGGACCGTCCTGCGTGGGGTGCCCGCGGTCGGGGGAGTGCAGTACGCACCGGTGATCCGGCCCGGTGCGCGGCCCCGCATCGACGACGCTACCGCTCGCCGAACTGGACGAAGCCGACCGACCCGCCGAGGTGGCGCGGTTCACCGCGGCCGCGGCGGCGGTGGCCGAACGGTTGCGGGCGAGGGCGGCGCACGCGACGGGCGTCGCCTCGGAGGTGCTCGCCACCACGGCGACGCTGGCGCAGGACCGGGCCTGGCTGGCCGACGCCGAGAAGCGGATCGGCGGCGGCACCCCCGCCCCGCAGGCGGTCGCAGGCGCAATCGACAAGATCGCGGCCATGTTCACCCAGCTCGGCGGGATGATGGCCGAACGGGTCACCGACCTTCGCGACGTCCGCGACCGCGTCATCGCCGACCTCAGCGGCCTGCCCGAACCCGGCGTGCCGGTGCCGGACGTGCCGTCGATCCTGTGCGCCGAGGACCTCGCCCCCGTCGACACCGCGGGTCTGGACGCGTCCCTGGTGGTTGCGCTCGCGACGACGCTGGGCGGTCCCACCAGCCACACCGCGATCATCGCCCGTCAGCTCGGCATCCCCTGCGTGGTCGCGGTCGACGGCCTCGACGCCGTCCCGGCGGGCGTGATGGTGATGGTCGACGGCACGCTCGGCACCGTCACCGTCGAGCCCGACCCCGGTGCCGCAGCCAGGGCAGTCGAGGTGGCGCAGCGCGAGGCCGATCTCGCCAAGGGCTGGACCGGTCCGGGTGCCACGGCCGACGGCCACGTCGTCGCGATCCTCGCCAACGTCCAGGACGGTGCCGCCGCCCGGTCGGCGCGCGAGACGCCCGCCGAGGGCATCGGCCTGTTCCGCACCGAACTGTGCTTCCTCAACCGCGACAACGAGCCCACCGTCGACGAGCAGGCCCAGATCTACGGGGACGTGCTCGAGGCGTTCGACGGCCGCAAGGTGGTCATCCGCACGCTTGACGCGGGATCGGACAAGCCGCTGAAGTTCGTCGGACACCCGGAGGAGGCCAACCCCGCGATGGGTGTGCGCGGCATCCGCATCGCTGACGGCAACCCAGGCATCCTGACCCGCCAGCTGGAGGCGATCGCCGCCGCGGCGCAACGGACGGGCAGCGACGCCGTGGGTGATGGCACCGATGATCGCCACCCCGGCCGAGGCGGAAGCCTTTGCCGCGCAGACCCGTTCGTACGGGCTCACGCCAGGCGTGATGATCGAGGTGCCCGCCGCCGCGTTGCTGGCCGACCGCATCCTCGAGCACGTCGACTTTCTGTCGATCGGTACCAACGACCTCACCCAGTACACGATGGCCGCCGACCGGATGTCGGCCGAACTGGCGACGCTCACCGATCCCTGGCAGCCCGCGGTGCTGTTACTGGTCGCCACGGCGGTGAAGGCGGGCCTGGCGGTGAACAAGCCGGTCGGCGTCTGCGGCGAGGCCGCCGCCGATCCGCTGCTGGCCTGCGTCCTGGTCGGGCTGGGGGTGTCGTCGCTGTCGGCGGCCGCGGCGGCGGTGGCCGGCGTCGGCGCGAGGCTCGCCCAGGTCACGCTCGCGCAGTGCAGGGCCGCGGCCGATGCCGCGCTCGCGACGGCCAATGCCGCCGACGCCAGGGCCGCCGCCATCGCCGCCCTTTCCTAGCGCGAGCAGACGCAAACTGCCCTGAATACGTAGGAATGAGGGCACTTTGCGTCTGCTCGCGGGAAAAGGGGCGGCCAGGAGGAGTGGAATTAATCGGACCGCAGTCCGGTTAGACATGGTAGTTCCGACTCTAGGAGGTAGCCGATGCCAGCCGTCACCGCCGACACACTCACCCTTCCCCGCGTCACGACGCCCGCGCCGTCCGACACCGAGCGCCCGGTGCGCACCATCACCACGGGTCCTCGCGGCTACGAGGGCGAGGGCTTCCCCGTCGTCCGTGCGTTCGCCGGCGTCAGCGCGGCCGACCTCGACCCGTTCGTCCACATGGACCAGATGGGTGAGATCGAGTACCAGCCCGGCGAGCCGAGAGGCACCGACTGGCATCCGCATCGCGGGTTCGAGACCGTCACCTACATGATCGACGGCCGTTTCGCACACCAGGATTCACACGGCGGCGGCGGTCTGATCACCGACGGCGCCACCCAGTGGATGACGGCCGGGTCGGGGATCCTGCACATCGAGACCCCGCCCGCCGAACTGGTCGAGAGCGGCGGCATCTTCCACGGCATCCAGCTGTGGGTGAACCTGCCGCAAGCAAGGACAAGTTCGCCACTCCCCGATACCAGGCCATCGAGGGCGGCGAGGTGAAGCTGCTGTCGTCCGACGACGGCGGCGCGCTGGTCCGGATCATCGCGGGCGAGGTCGGCGGTCGAGCAGGGCCCTGGCGTCACGCACACGCCGATCACGTTGGCGCACACCACGATCGAGCCCGGTGCCCGGATGAACATCCCATGGAACCGGGACTTCAACGCCCTCGTCTACGTGCTGTCCGGGCAGCGGCACCGTCGGCCCGGTCGGGCATCCGATCCACCAGGGGCAGCTGGCGGTGTTCGGGCCGGGCGACCGAATCTCCGTCGGCGCCGCCGACAGCCAGGACTCGCAACCGCCCGCGCATGGAGGTGCTGATCCTCGGCGGCAAGCCGATTCGCGAGCCGGTCGTCCACTACGGGCCGTTCGTGATGAACTCCAAGGCGGAATTCGTCCAGGCCATGGAGGACTTCAACGCGGGCAAGTTCGGCGCCATCCCGCCGAACGCGCTGATGCCGCACACCTCGGGCCGCTAGGAGCGGCTGGCCGACACGGGTTCGAACCGGCTCGGGGTAGAGCAGCTCCAGCTCACCGAGATTCGCCGCGACGGTGACCAGCGGCAGTGCGGCCGACACCGACAGGGCGTCGCCGCCCGACTCGGCGCGCAGCGCCAGCACGAAGTCGTCGCTGATGGGTCCGTGCTCGGCGGTGCTCGTCCCGTCGAGGCGCTCGCAGATCGCGTCGGCGTGCGATCTCGAGCACCTGCCGCACCCGCGGATAGGCGGCCAGTGGCGGCGGCACGACGTCGGCGATGAGCTCGGCCGCCGTGCGCACGCCGGATGGCGCGGTTGGCCGCCCTGATCACCGGTGCGCGCAGGTCGGTCGACCCGCCGCTCTCCGAAAGGTATTGGCGCACTGCGTCATCCAGCGTCCGGGTGGCCGTCATCGCGTCGTGTCCGAGCGCGAAGACGCGGTCGTTGGCGGCCTCGGACGCGCCTCGGGTGACGCGGCGCACCGCCGCCTGCAGGTAGGTGGCGCCCACCGACGCGGGCGGCGTCGATCGCCGTCGACACCGCCGCCGACGCGCCGCGCGGCCACAGCAGCAGTGACACGACCACGCCGACCGACGCGCCGACCACCACGTCCTCGACGCGGATCAGGCCCACGCTCCAGCCGGTCGGGACGATCACGTTGAAGATGATCAGCACCATCATCGTGAACATCGCCTGCCCCGCGATGAACGACGCCACCTCCGGCACGTACGCCGAACCGAATGCGACGATCGGCAGCATCACCCACATCACCGACGGGGTCGACGCCCATCAACTCGATGAAGATCGCCCCGAGCACGAAGCCGATCCCGGTGCCGGTGACGGCGCGCAGCACGCGGGTGCCCGTGGTGAGCGCGCTGCTGCGCAACACCGACATGGCGCCGAGCACCACCCAGAAGCCGTGCTGGACGGGGAACAGGTGCGTGATCGCGACGGCCACCGCCAGTCCGAGGCCGGTGCGCAGGCTGTTGCGCACCACCACGGCGCGCGTGGCGACGAAGCCGGTGGTCAGATGCGCGATCGCCTCGCGACTCGGACAGCACCCGGTCGGCCGCACCGGAGTCGGGGCAGCCGACGGCCCAGCACGCGCGCCCACACCGGCCGGGCGTCGGCGTCCGCGGCGACGCCGATGATGCGTCCGGTGGCGCCGACGCATGCCGATATCGTGCGGCGGGTCAACAACTTTCGCCCGACGCCGATCGCGGTGGCGTCGTTCGGTTCGCCGAGGATCTCGACGATGTCGTCGCGGTAGCGGCTCTGCGCCACCGCGCGCTGCTCGGCCAGCGCCATCGGCCAGGTCGGCGCGGTGGGCGTCGCGGCCCGCGGCCGGCGGGGTGGTGAGCACCTCGCGCCGAATCGCGGAGCACCCGCACCACGGGGTCGCGCATCTCGGCCAGCAGGTCCCCGGAGGTGTCGGTGACGCGGTCGGCGAGCCACTGCAGGTCGTCGACCACCCGGACCAGCGCGCGACTGCCGGCGGTCAAGCGCGACGGGCCGGAAGTCCGCGCCGAGGAAGTTGGCGCGCAGGGCGCCCATCGCCGACGTGACGTCGTCGGCCGACGCGGCGCCGTCCAGCCGGTCGGCCAGCGTGCGGCACACCTCGCGGCGTGACGGCGCAGGTCGTCGTGATGGCGCGGCGGCAGCAGGAACAACGCGGCGGGCACGGCGAGCGCCAACGCGATGAGCCAACCGAGCAGCCGGTCGGGGATCGGTCCCGGCGGGGTGCAGACCGGCAGCACGAACGTCAGCAGCGTCGATCGTTGGCCCGCGGCGACGATCTCGCTGAGCACGCCCGAGAACGTCACCGCGACTCCGAGCACGAACATCAACGTCACGGCCAGCCACGGGATCGGCGCCACCAGCGAGCCCAGCGTGATCAGCACGGCGCCGTTGAACCCGAGCCCGCCGTAGGCCAATGCCCTGGCCGGCCGGTTGCCGGGAAAGTCGACGATGATGAGCAGCGCCACCGAACCGAAGATCGCGAACATCGGGGTCTGCGAACCGCCCCCGACCGCGAATCCGATGGCCGCCGCGATCGGCAGCACGATCGCAGCCCGGACCGCGCGCCGCAGCGCGTCGTGTTCGGGATCGCGCTCCTCGATCCGATCCACCGCCCGGCGCCACAGGCCAGCCGGGGTCAGCATGACCGGATGGTAGACCGGACGGGTGGACCGTTTCAGGCGATGTCACGAAGGACCGAGCGGCTCCCGCGTCGCCTCTGACGGAGGTGAAGGTTTGCTGAGGGATGGCCGCTTTACGCTTCCGTCACCATTTTGCCCGGTGACCCCTGTCGCGTGTGGCACAATTTGACCGTGCCGTATACCGCTACCCGGGGTCCGGGACGTCCGCCCGCAGCTAAGGCTGCCGAGACCCGAGATCGCATCGTGCGTGCCGCCCGCGAGGTATTCAGCGAACTCGGCTACGACGCAGCGACATTCCAAGCAATCGCGATACGCGCAGATCTGACGCGGCCCGCCATCAATCACTACTTCGCGAGCAAGCGTGTGCTGTACGGCGAGGTGGTCGACAAGACCAACGAGATGGTGGTTGCCGCAGGCATGGCCAAGGCGGAAGTAGAGACGTCGCTCCTGAAGCGGTTGTCGGCGTTCTTCTCGGCCGCGATGCAGGCCGAATCCCGTGACCGTTCGGCCGCCGCGTTCTTGGTCACCTCGGTGCTGGAGTCGCAGCGGCATCCCGAGCTGAGCCGCGACGAACACAACTCGCTGAAGGCGTCGCGCGCCTTCGTGACCTGGGCGGTTACCGATGCCATCGAGCGCGGCGAGCTCACCACCGACACCGACGTGGCGACACTCGTCGAGATGCTGGTCGCGGTGATGTGGGGGATGGGCTTCTACGCGGGCTACGTCGGTGGCCACGACGAATTGCAGGTCATCGTGGAGAAGCTCGAGCTCCTCCTGGCGAACAAGTTGTGGAAGATCGCCGAGTAACTCGACGCGTGACCTGACGCACACCACCGCATAGCCAAACTAACTTGTTCGGTAGCATCGCGAACATGAGCTCACTGCGCACCCATGACGACACCTGGGACATCGCGACCAGCGTCGGATCGACCGCGGTGATGGTCGCCGCCGCCAGGGCCGGTGAGACCGATCGTGACGACCCGCTGATCCGCGACCCGTACGCCAAGATGCTGGTGGCCGGCGCGGGCACCGGCGTCTGGGAGTTCATGCTCGACGACTCCTTCGTCGCCAAGGTGGCGGAGGCCGATGAAGGGGGAGCCGAGGTCGCCGCGATCTTCGAGCACATGGGTAGCTACCAGGCGGTGCGGACGCACTTCTTCGACGCGTACTTCGCCGAGGCGGCCGCGGCCGGCATCCGCCAGATCGTCATCCTCGCCTCGGGGCTCGACTCACGGGCGTACCGCCTGGACTGGCCCGCGGGCACCACCGTCTACGAGATCGACCAGCCGAAGGTGCTCGAGTACAAGGCCGCCGACGCTCGCCGAGCACGGTGTGACGCCGTCCGCGGTGCGCCACGAGGTGCCCATCGACCTGCGCTACGACTGGCCCGACGGCGCTGCGCGAGACCGCGGATTCGACCCGTCGGTCGCCGACGGCGTGGCTCGCCGAGGGACTGCTGATGTACCTGCCCGCCGACGCGCAGGACCGGCTGTTCGAGCTGGTCACCGAGTTGAGTGCGCCGGGAAGTCGCATCGCCGCCGAGACGGTCGGCGTGCACGGCCGAAGAACGTCGCGAGATGATGCGGGAACGGTTCGCCCAGATCAGTCGCGCAAGTTCGGCATGGAGCAAGCCGTCGAGGTGCAGCGACCTGATGTACGACGACCCAGACCGCGCCGACGTCACCGACTGGCTGAACGGGCACGGCTGGGCGGCGTCGGCCGTCACCTCAAGCGACGAGATGCGCCGGCTGGGTCGCTGGGCGCTGGTCGAGGAGACCGACGAGAAGGCCTTCTCCGACGTTCGTGGTGGGCCAGCGAAGCTGACCGGGGCCCTGTTCGCCAACCAGGTGGTTGGTTAGGATCGTGCGCACGCGAGGAGCATTCACGCTTCAGCGCACGTGAGGAGCAGTGAGCTCCTGCTTCCTCCGGTCAGGAAGGACTCGCCATGACCACAGAAGTCCCAGCTCCGCCCAGCTCAGACGCCACGACCGCCGACATTCCCGCGGTCGTCGCGGGTCTGCGCAAGACCTTCGCCACCGGTCGCACGCGCAGCGTCGAGTGGCGCAAGCAGCAGTTGCGAGGGCTGGAAGCGCTGGTCACCGAGAACGAGGCAGCCATCGCCGACGCGCTCGAGCAAGATCTCGGCCGCAAGCCGTTCGAGGCGTGGCTGGCCGACATCGCCAGCACCGCGAGCGAGGCCCATGACGCCGCCAAGAACGTCGGCAAGTGGATGCGCCGCAAGCACCGGCGGCTGGAGTTCTCGCAGCTGCCGGGCCGCGGCTGGGTCGAGTACGAGCCGTTCGGCACGGTGCTGATCATCGGTGCCTGGAACTTCCCGTTCGCGTTGACGCTCGGGCCGGCCGTCGGAGCAATCGCCGCCGGAAACGTCGTCGTGCTCAAGCCGTCGGAGGTGTCGCCCGCTTCGTCGGCGGTGATGGCGGAGTTGGTGCCGCGCTATCTGGACCCCGACGCCGTCGCGGTGATCGAGGGTGACGGCGCGGTCAGCCAGGAGCTCATCGCGCAGGGCTTCGACAAGCTGTGCTTCACCGGCGGCACCGAGATCGGGCGCAAGGTCTACGAGGGCGCGGCGAAGCACCTGACGCCGGTCACCCTGGAGCTGGGCGGCAAGAGCCCGGTGATCGTGGCGGCCGACGCCGACATCGACGTCGCCGCCAAGCGGATCGCGTGGACCAAGCTGGTCAACTCCGGACAGATCTGCATCGCCCCGGACTACGTGCTGGCCGACGCCAAGATCCGCGACGAGCTCGTCGACAAGATCAAGGCGGCGATCGACGACGTTCGAGGCCGACGATCCGAGTGGCAAGCCGCATCGTCAACCAGCGCCACTTCGACCGACTCACCGCGTCACTGGCCGCCACCAAGGGCACCGTCGCGCTCGGCGGTGGCTCGGATGCGGCGTCGGTGAAGATTCAGCCGACCGTCGTCGTCGATCCCGATTCAGGCGAGCCGTTGATGACCGACGAGATCTTCGGGCCCATCCTGCCCATCGTCACCGTCCAATCCCTGGACGAGGCAATCGAATTCGTGAACTCGCGGCCCAAGCCGCTGGCGGCCTACCTGTTCACCAAGACCAAGAACGTCCGGGAGCGGGTGATCAAGGAGGTGTCGGCGGGCGGCATGCTGGTCAACCACCTCCTGTTCCAGTTCACCACCGCCAAGCTGCCGTTCGGCGGCGTCGGACCGTCCGGCATGGGCGCCTATCACGGCAGGTTCGGCTTCGAGGAGTTCAGCCACCGAAGTCGGTGCTGACCAAGCCAACCCGACCCGACTTAACGACCATGATCTACCCGCCGTATACAGAGAAGGCGTGGAAGCTGGCGCGCAGGCTCTTCTGACGTCAACTCCCAGATCGAGAAAGGAACGTAATGCCCGGAGTGCAGGATCGCGTCATCGTCGTCACCGGAGCCGGTGGTGGTCTGGGCCGTGAGTACGCCCTGACCCTGGCCCGCGAGGGCGCCAGCGTCGTGGTCAACGACCTCGGTGGGTCCCGGGACGGATCCGGCGCCGGACACAACATGGCCGACGAGGTGGTCACCGAGATCAAGGAGGCCGGCGGCCGCGCCGTCGCCAACTACGACAGCGTCGCCGAGGCCGAGGGCGCCGAGAACATCATCAAGACCGCGCTCGACGAGTTCGGCAAGGTCGACGGTGTGGTCAGCAACGCGGGCATCCTGCGCGACGGCACGTTCCACAAGATGACGTTCGAGAACTGGGACGCCGTCCTCAAGGTGCACCTGTACGGCGGCTACAACGTCCTGCGCGCCGCGTGGCCGCACTTCCGCGAGCAGAGCTTCGGTCGCGTCGTCGTCGCCACCTCGACCAGCGGCCTGTTCGGCAACTTCGGCCAGGCCAACTACGGCGCGGCGAAGCTCGGCCTGGTCGGCCTGATCAACACGCTGGCCCAGGAAGGCGCCAAGTACAACATCAAGGCCAACGCCGTCGCGCCGATCGCCGCCACCCGCATGACGCAGGACATCCTGCCGCCGGAGGTGTTCGAGAAGCTGACGCCCGGAGTACGTGGCGCCAGTGGTGGCCTATCTGATGCACCGAGGAGCTGCCCGACACCGACTCGATCTTCATCGTCGGCGGCGGCAAGGTGCAGCGCACCGCGCTGTTCCAGAACGACGGCGTGACGTTCCCGTCGGTGCCGTCGGTCGACGACGTGGCCGCCAAGTGGGGCGAGATCACCGACCTGTCCGCAGCGCAGTCGGCCAGCTTCAAGCTCGGCTGACTCACCGCATGAAAGCACTTGTCGCGCAGGAGCTTTCCGGACCGGCTGGCCTGGCTACACCGACGTCCCGGATACTGGGGAACCTTCGGCCCCCGGCACGGTGGTCGTCGACGTCGGTGCGGCCGGGGTCAGCTTTCCCGACCTGCTGCTGGTCAAGGGCGAGTACCAGCTGAAGCTCGACCCGCCGTTCGTGCCGGGGACCGAGGTCGCGGGAGTGGTGCGCACCGCGCCGGCGGACTCGGGTTTCACGGCGGGACAACGGGTTACGGGGCTGAGCATGCTCGGCGGGTGGGCCGAGCGGGTGGCGTTGCCCGCCGGCCAGCGTGATGCCCACGCCGGACGGCGTCGACGACGGCGTCGGCGGTGTGTCTGCTCGGCAACTACTACACGATGTACTTCGCGCTGGCCCGCCGCGCCGCGCTTCGGGCCGGCGAGACGGTGCTGGTGCTCGGCTCGGCGGGCGGGATCGGCACGGCCGCCATCCAGATCGCCAAGGCGATGGGCGCCACGGTGATCGCGATGGTGCACCGCCCCGGAGCCGATGGACTTCGTGGAGTCACTCGGTGCCGACGTCGTGCTGCCGCTGACCGACGGGTGGGCGCAGGCGGTACGCGACGCACACCGACGGTCGTGGGGTCGACGTCGTGGTCGACCCCGTCGGCGGCGACGCGTTCGACGACGCGATCCGGGTGCTGGCGACCGAAGGACGGTTGTTGGTAATAGGTTTCGCGTCGGGCGGCGGCATTCCGACCGTCAAGGTCAACCGGCTGCTGCTACGCAACGTCAGCGTCGTTGGCGTCGGATTGGGCGAGTTCATCAACCGCACACCCGGCGCGCAGGCGGAGATCGGCAGCCGGCCTGGGCAAGCTGGTCGCGGCGGGGCTGCGGCCACCGCCACCCGTGCGATACCCGTTGTCGGAGGGACGCGCCGCGCTGGAGAGCCTGGCCGACGGCGGCGTCAAGGGCAAGCGTCGTGCTGGAGCCGTGCGAGCGCCTGCCCGACGGTCGCGGCCTTGGCCTTCGACGTCTTCGGGACGGTCGTCGACTGGCGCGGCAGCATCATCGGCGAGCTCGAGATGTTCGGCGAAAACCATGGCCTGGCCGAGGATTGGGCGACGTTCGCCGATGACTGGCGGGCCGGCTACCCGGCGGCGATGGACCGGGTGCGCACCGGCGAACTTCCGTGGCTGAAGATCGACGCCCTGCACCGCCTGATCCTCGACGACCTGCTCGACCGGGCCGGCATCACGTCGATACCCGAAGCCGACGTCGACGACCTCAACCGTGCGTGGCACCGGCTCGACCCGTGGCCTGATGCCGTGGAGGGGCTGACGCGCCTCAAGGAGCGCTTCGTCATCACGACGCTGTCGAACGGCAACGTGTCGCTGCTGACCAACATGGCCAAGCGCGCGGGGTTGCCGTGGGACTGCGTGATCTCCGCCGAACTGTTCCACCACTACAAGCCGGACCCGGAGGCCTACCTCGGCTGCGCCGACCTGCTCGACGTGGCACCCGGTGAGCTGATGCTGGTCGCGGCGCATCCCAGCGACCTGCGGGCGGCGCGGGCTGCGGCCTGATGACCGCGTACGTGGTGCGGCCGCTCGAACACGGCGAGGGCCACGGGCTGCCCAGGTGCGACGACGGCGAATTCGACTTCGTGGCAGACGACTTCCTCGACCTTGCGCGGCAACTCGAGGACGCTGCCCCATAGACTTGGGCCATGAGCACCGTCGGGATCGTCCTGGTCGCGCTCGCGATCGCGATCGGGCTGGTCGGCGTCGTGGTGCCCCTGCTGCCCGGCACGCTGCTGGTGTTCGGCGGCCATCGCGGTGTGGGCGCTCGTCGAGCGGACCACGGTCGGCGTGGGTGACGCTCGGCATCGTCACCGCGGTGCTGGCCGGCACCCTGCTGGTCAAGTACCTGTGGCCGATGCGGCGGATGCGCAGCGCCGACGTCGGCACGCTGAGCCTGGTCGCCGGCGCCGTGCTCGGCGTCATCGGGTTCTTCGTGGTCCCCGTGCTCGGGCTGGTGCTCGGCTTCGTGCTCGGCGTCTACCTGGCCGAGCTGGCGAACCGCCGCAACCAGCGACTGGCCTGGACGTCGACGGTGCACGCGATCAAGGGCGTCGCGCTGTCGGTCGGGGTGGAACTGGCCGGTGGGTTGCTCGCGACGGTGGTGTGGGTGGTCGCCGTGGTCAGCGGCTGAGTTCTCCGGGCTGACGCCGCCGCGCACTTCACAGGCGGGGTCCATATCATTACGGCGGGCACCGCCGGCAGCATCGTCCGGCGCGCACCTATGATTCGGGGAACGACGATCACCCGAAGCGAAGTGGATCTGCCATGTCCGAAACGAAGATCACGGTCGTCTACGACAACCCCACCGATCCGGATGCGTTCGAATCGGCTTACGAGGCCGAGCAATTGGAGGCCGCACGCAAGATCCCGGGCCACATCCGCTTCGAGGCGTCGAAGGTGTGTCCGAAGGAGGACGGCTCGCCGACTCCCGCCTACCGGATGATCGACCTCTACTACCCCGACTACGACGCCGCCTGTGATGCGGTGACCACACCGGAGGCGGGCGCGTTCTTCGAAGCGTTGGGTCGACTGGCCACCGGCGGCGTGCGCGTACTGATGTCCGACGTCGAGGTGCCGCAACGACTGACGCGGCCGATGGCGACGTGGATTGGCTGGCTCGAATTCGACCTGCTGCTCGGCGACGTCCATTCCCTGAAACAGAAGCGGTCGCTGGTGCGTCCGCTGGTGGCCGAACTCCAGCGGCGCCTCAGCGTCTCGGCCGCCGAGACCGATGCTCTGGACCTGCACCGCCGGGCCGGCATCGGGATGGCCGTGGTCGCCGCGGACCGGGCGCATGTCGTCGACGTGCTCGACGCGGCCGAGCGGATGGTGGCCGCGCGCCCCGAGTTCGAGCTGCTCTCGGTCAAACGGCGGCTGCACCGCAGCGACGACGAATGACCCGCTAGCCCAGCAGGTTGGTGCGCAGCCGGTCGACCTGTCGCCTGCCGTCACGCCAAGCGCCTCAAGGTAATTCGGCAGTGAGCCGTACTCCTCGTCGATGGTGCGCCGCGCCGCGGACAGGTAGTCCTCGCGCACGCCGAGCACCTCCTCGGTGAGCCGCGCTTCGGCGAAGGTGATGATCTCGTCGGTGGTGTCCTCAGTCGGCCCTGGTTGCGGATCGACTCGAGGATGCGCTCCCGCAGCTGCGGCACCGCCTCGTTGCTGCGCAGGAAGTCGGCCAGGATCGCGTCGCGGGCAACGCCCGCCGTCTCGAGCACCAGCGCGACGGTGAACCCGGTCCGGTCCTTGCCCGCGAAGCAGTGCGTGATGACGGGCCGCTCGTCGGCCAGCATCGAAATGACCTGGCGCACAGCGAGATGCGCACCGGCCAGGGTCGGGAAGCGCTGGTACTCCTCGGTCATGAAGCGCTTGGCCGCGACGGCCGATCGTCCTCGTCGGCCGGGCTTCTCGGTCATCATCCGCTCGAAGGCCTGCTCGTGCGGCGCCTCGGCGCCTTCGGCGGCGGCCTGATTCGACAGCTCGTGGAACGGCAGCAGGTGCACCTCGACGCCGTCGGGCACCTGACCCGGTCCGCGCCGCTCCACCTCGCGCAGCGACCGCAGGTCCGCGACGTCGGTGATGCCGAGCCGCCGCATGGCCTCTCGGCCGCCGTCGTCGAGCCGGCTCAGCTCGCTGGACCGGTAGAACCGCCCCGGCCGGATCCCGGCCTGCCTCCGCGACGTCGCGAAAGTTCCACGCCCCGGACAGCGCATGGCGTCGGCTCGCCACTACGACGTCACCGCCGCGGCGAACGCGGCTCTTCTCGCGACCGAGTTCGGCGCGGGCGATGCTGCGCATGTGCACCTCGTCGGGTCCGTCGAACAGCCGCATCGCCCGGTGCCAGCCGTAGAGCCGGGCCAGCGGGAAGTCGTCGCTGACGCCGGCCGCGCCGTGCACCTGGATCGCGCGGTCGATGACGTTGCACGCCATCTGCGGAGCCACCGCCTTGATCATCGCGACCTGGTTGCGGGCTTCCTTGTTGCCGTGCTGGTCGATGGTCCAGGCCGCCTTGTCGACACAGCAGCCGGGCCTGGTCGATCTCGTTGCGGGACAGCGCAACCTGCTGCTGCACCACACCCTGCTCGGCCAGCGGCTTGCCGAACGCGATGCGCTTGTTCACCCGGTCGACCATCAACGCCAGCGCGCGCTCGGCCACGCCGATCGCCCGCATGCAGTGGTGGATGCGACCGGGACCGAGGCGAGCCTGCGCGATGGCGAAGCCGCTGCCCTCCTCGTCGAGCAGGTTCGACACGGGCACCCGGACGTTGTCGAAGACGATCTCGCAGTGCCCGTGCTGGTCCTGCCAGCCGAACACCGGCAGCGAGCGCATCGATCGACACGCCGGGGGTGTCGATCGGGAACCAGGATCATCGACTGCTGCTGATGGCTCGCGGCGTCGGGATTGGTGCGGCCCATCACGATGAGGATCTTGCACCGCGGATCGGCGGCACCGGAGATCCACCACTTGCGGCCGTTGATGACGTAGTCGCCGCCGTCGCGCAGCATGGTGGTCTCGATGTTGCGGGCGTCGCTGGAGGCCACCGCGGGCTCGGTCATCGCGAACGCGCTGCGGATCTCGCCGTTCAGCAGCGGCTCGAGCCACTGCTTGCTCTGCTCCTCGGTGGCGAACAGGTGCAGGGTCTCCATGTTGCCGGTGTCGGGCGCCGCGCAGTTGAGTCGCCTCGGGCGCCAGCTCCATGCTCCAGCCGGACAGCTCGGCCAGCGGCGCGTACTCGAGGTTGGTCAGCCCCGACACCGCAGGCAGGAACAGGTTCCACAGGCCCCGGTCCTTGGCGAGCTTCTTCAGCTCCTCGACCACCGGCGGCACGGTGTGGTCGTTGGGCCCCGCCTCGAGCCGGTACTGGTCGTAGGAGTGCTCGGCCGGGAACACGAACTCCGTCATGAAATCGGTGAGCCGTTGGTGGTAATCCTGCCCTTTTGCCGACATCGCGAAGTCCATGACCGCCACGATATGACACCCGTCAGGTCGGCCGACGAGCGCCGTCACACGCTGAGCAGCGTGACGTGTCCCGTGGTGCCGTCGACTTCGATCAGGGCGCCGGTCGGCAGTCGGTCGGCCGCACCGCGCACGTTCACCACGCACGGCACCCCGTACTCCCTCGCCACGATCGCGGCGTGCGAGATCGGCCCGCCCAGTTCGGTCACGACGGCGGCCGACGTAGGCGAACGCCGGCGTGTATCCGACGTCGGTGACCTTCGCGACGAGGATCTCCCCTGGCTGCAGATCGTCGATCGTCTCGGGTCGCACGACGCGCACCCGGCCGCGGACCCGGCCCGCGCAGACGCCCATGCCTGTGCAGCGACTCGCCGCTGGTCAGGGCGGCGGACCGCCGTGGCGGCGGGCTGCCACTGCCGCTGAATGCCTCCGGCGGAACCACCTCCGTCAGTGCCAGCTGCTCCGCACGTCGCCGGGCCACCAGGCCGGCGACGTCGGGCGGCGGCGCGTCGAGTTCGTCGACGGTCAGGTAGAACACGTCGTCGGGCGTGCTCGAGTTCACCGGCCTCGGCGAGCCGGCGGCCGTGTTCGCGGAGCAGCCCGCGCAGCACCCAGATCGCGCGCACCATGCGGTCGCGCCGGACCTCGCGCTCGCGAAGCTGGGCGGCCGCCGCGGCGGCGATCGGCCTGGCCCACGCCTGGACGGCAGGACGGGCCGCCGTTGCGGGCTGGTGCCGTGGCCATCGCCTTGGCCACCATCCGGATCAGCAGCTCGCGGATCGTCGGCGTATGTCGCGCAACGCATCTCGACCTCGCCGGGCCCGCGGTGGCCGATCAGGTCGAGCTCCGTGGCCAGCGCGCCGGCGAACGCCGGCGAGCGATCGGCCAGCGTCTCGAGCGTCGACGTCCGGCTCGGCCAGCAGTCGGGCGACCACCGGATCGCGCCGCGCCGCGGCGGCGAGGCGGTGCATCGCGCCGAGCGACTGCGCACTGGCCACGTCGACTCCTGCCGCGGGCATGACGTCGCGGCCGCACAGGATTCGCAGGATCACCCCGTAGGCCGTGCACAGCAGGATCGATGCCGACGACAGCACCCAGCCGTGCACCACGTGATCGCGGCCGAGCAGGATCAGCGCCCGCAGCCGTTGGTCGTCGAGTGGCGGCGGGCTCGGCGGCCAGTTCCTCCAGCCGGGCGACGTCGTCGACGAAGTCGCGGGTGTCGCCGCGGGACCCAGCGACAGCCCGATCAGGTTGTTGGCGAACGTCGCGACGCCACGCAGCTGCCGTGCGAGGCCGCGGTGCTCGATCGGTGGACGGTCCTGCGCCCAGCAGCGACAGGCCCTCGACGGTGCGGCCGAAGAATCCCTTGAGGATCATGTCGGGCTTCGACCAGCGGCACGGTCTGCGCCATGAAGTGTCCCGAGGTGATGCCCGCGTAGAGCCGATGGCCGAAGACACCCGTCGTGCGCCGCGACATCTCGCGCTGCACCGCACCGCCGGGACGCAAGCCGCTCGGAGATCACCCGTCCCGCGGCCCGCGTGCCGAGCACCGACACCGACGCCGACGACGGCGAGAACGGGCCGGGCAGCGCCTCGGAGAGGTTGGTCGCGACGAACGCGGGAAAGCGCGGGTCGATGGGCGTGTCGAATTCGCCGTTCGTGCCTGGCACTTCCGGCCGGGACGGGCGCGACCCCGTCGGCCGACGCGGAGTCCACCGCCGGGATCTCGCGCACCCGCGGCAGCCGCCACGGCACCGCGATCACCCTGGTGCCCGACGGCGATCCGGGCCCGGCACGCCAGCGCGAAGTCCTCGACGCACTCCGCGGCGCTCCAGCGGTGGCCCCAACGTCGCGCAGTCGGCGTCCAAGCTCGGGCAGGTTCGCGACCAACCGGGCGCGGCGGGAACGGGCAGCCGCGCGGCACTCTCGCGACCGGACGCCCGAGGGCGGCCGCGATGGCGCGGATCGTGGTGTCGGCCCGGCGCGGCGACGTCGACGGTGCCCGACCGGACCGCCGTATCGAGGACGGCTCGCACGACGACGCGTTGCACGTCGTGCGGGTGCACGACCTGCATCGGCCGGTCGATCGTCGCAGCCGTGGCCGCGATCACCGGCCTGGCGAACAGTCGCACCAGCGCGTCGTCGGCGTCGCGGCCCAGCATCAGCGCCGACCGCACGGTGATCGCACCGGCCACGGGCTCGTCGGTGATGCCGGCCGGGGAGGCGACGACGATTCGGGCACCGGCGGCCACCGCCGCGTCGACCCCGACCCGCGATCCGCAGAACACGACGGCGTCGGCGCCCTCCACCGCCGCACCGCCTCCCGGGGCGGGCACGAATTCGACGGCGCCGGGCCAACTCTCGGGGCGCGCTGAGCCCGACGCCGACGACGTCGTGCCCGAGACTGATCAGTCGAGCGGCCACACCACGACCGAGGAAGGTATCGACGCCGAAGACGACGACCCTCATGCCGGACTAGTGGTCAACGTCGTCATCGTCAGTCGTCATCATCGTCACTGAACGCCGCGAGCAGGTCCTGCAGATCCATGTCCGCGATGTCCCGGGTGCGTGCCGCCGGTTCGGCGGCCGCGTCTGGTCGCGGGTGGAGCCGGTGGAGCCATCGTTCGCGAGATCGAGCAGCAGGTCGAGCACCCCCGCCTGACGAAGGCGCTTGACCGGAATCGACGCCACCACGCGCTGCAACTCCTCGTCCACCGCACTGGCCTTCGGCGCCTGCTCGACTTCGCCGCCGAGTTGGGTGCGGAAGTACTCGGCCAGCGCGGACGGGTTCGGGATAGTCGAAGATCAGCGTCGGTGACAGGGTCAGACCAGTCGCGGCCTTGAGCCGGTTGCGCAGCTCGACGGCGGTCAGCGAGTCGAAGCCGTGATCGGAGAACGCCAGATCCGGTCCGATCGACTCCGGTGTCGGCAGGCCGAGCACCGTGGCCATGTGCGACCGCACCAGATCGAGCAGCACGCCGATGCTGGTCGTCGCGCTCGAGGCCGGCAAGCCGCGCGGCCAGCGCCGACCGCGACTGCGCGGCGGCAAGCGAGTCGCCGACCTGACGCCGCGACGGCCCGGAGATCAGATCGTTGAACATCGGCGGCAGCGTGCCCGCCGCGGACTTGGTCCGCAACGCCGACCGGTCGATGCGCGCGGGGACCAGGAACGGCTCGTCGACGATCAGTGCCGTGTCGAACAGCGCGAGCGCGTCGCGGCACCGTCATCGCCAGGATGCCGTCGCGGTTCAGCCTGGCCAGGTCCGTGGTCTGCAGGTGGCCGGTCATGTCGCTGGCCTGCTCCCACAGCCCCCAGCCCAGCGACATCGCGGGCAGTCCGTTGGCCCGCCGGTGCGCGGCCAGCGCGTCGAGGTAGGCGTTGGCGGCCGAGTAGTTGGCCTGCCCGGACGCGCCGACCAGGCCCGCCATCGACGAGAACATCACGAACGCCGACAGGTCCGAGGTCGCGGGTCAGCTCGTGCAGGTTCCACGCGGCGTCGACCTTGGCCCGCAGCACCGCGTCGACGCGCTCGGGGGTCAGCGAGGTGACCACCGCGTCGTCGAGCACGCCCGCGGCGTGGAACACCGCGGACAGTCCGCGCGGATGGTCGATGCCGGCGAGCACCTTGCCAAGCGCGTCGCGGTCGGACGACGTCGGCGGCGACGACGCTGACGCTGGCGCACCGGCCTCGGTCAGCTCGGCCGCGAGGTCGTCGCTGCCCGGGGCGTCGGGACCGCGGCGCGACACCAGCAGCAGATCGCGTGCGCCGTGGTGTGAGACGACGTGGCGGGCGACCGCCGCGCCAGCCATGCCGGTGCCGCCGGTGATCAGCACGGTGCCGGTGGCCCAGGCGTCGGGCATGGTCAGCACGACCTTGCCGACGTGACGGGCCTGACTGAGATAGCCGCAGCGCCGCTGGCGCGCGCCGCACGTCCCACGTCGTGACGGGCAGCGGCCGCAGCGACACCGGACTCGATCAGCGCGGAGACCCCGGACAGGATCTTGCGCGACGCCGTCCGCCCCCGCCTCGAACAGGTCGAAGGCGCGGTAGCGCACGCCGGGATGGGTTGCGGCGACGGTGTCGGCGTCGCGGATGTCGGTCTTGCCCATCTCCAGGAACACCCCGCCGCGCGGCAACAGTCGCAGCGACGCGTCGACGAACTCACCGGCCAGCGAGTCGAGCACCACGTCGACGCCACGCCCGCCGGTGACGTCGAGGAACTTCTGCTCGAAGTCCAGGCTGCGCGAATCGCCGATGTGATCGTCGTCGAAACCCATGGCCCGCAACGTGTCCCACTTGCGGCCGGCTGGCGGTCGCGAACACCTCCAGACCCCAGTGCCTGGCCAACTGCACCGCCGCCATCCCGACGCCACCGGTGCCCGGCGTGGATCAGCACCGACTGGCCCGGCTCGCACGTCGGCCAACTCGCGCAGTGCGAAGAACGCCGTCGCGAAGCCGACCGTGAAGCCCGCGGCCTGCGCGTAGTCCCAGTCCGCAGGAACCGGAAGCACGACTCTGGCGTCGGTGGTGGCCGAGGATCCCGGTGCCTTCGGGGAACAGCCCCATCACCCGGTCGCCGACGGCGACACGTCCGTTACGCCGGAGCCGACCTCGACGACGACGCCCGAGGCTTCGATGCCCATCGTGGCGTCGCCCGGATACAGCCCGAGGGTGATCATGACGTCGCGGAAGTTGGCGCCGATGGCGTGCACGGCGACCCGGATGCGGCCCGGCGCGAAGGGGCTGGTCGGCGTCCGGGATCTCCTGCAGCGACAGGTCGTCGAACGTGCCCGCCGCCGGCGACGGCCAACCGCCACGGCGCATCGCCGGGCGGGGTGTGCAGCACCGCCTCGGCGGCGCGGCTGGGCCGCACGCGGGCGATGTGCAGGGTTCCGTCGCGGATCACGACCTGCGGTTCGCCGGCGGCGATCAGCGCCGCCGGATCGACGTCGCCACCCACTGTCGGCATCGATGTCGACGAGCACGATGCGGCCCGGGTGCTCGGTCTGCGCAGCGCGCACCAGACCCCAGACCGCGGCACCGGCCAGATCGGTGACGTCCTCACCGGGCAGCGCCACCGCGCCGCGGGTCACGACCACCAGCACGCCCGAGGGCTCGGTCAGCCACGACTGCACCCGGGCCAGGGCCGCGTGGACGACGCCGTACACATCGCCGGAATCGTCGGATTCGCGGTCGGAATCGGATTCGAACACCTCGACGCCACCGGTGACCGGGGCCGAGGTCGCGGCGTGCCTCGCGACCACGTCACCTCGAACAACTCGCCGCCGTCGGAACCGCCGATCGCGGCCGCCAGCTGCTGCGCCGACACCGGCCGCGCCACCATCGCCGCGACCGAGAGCACCGGCAGGCCGAGGCCGTCGGCGAGATCGATGGACATGGAATTCGGCCCGGCGGGGCGATCCTGGCGCGCACGGCGGCGGCGCCGGACGCGTGCAGCGACACCTTCTGCCAGGAGAACGGCAGGGCCAGCTCGTCGCCGTCGTTGCTCAGCACCACCGCGTGCAGCGCGCCGTCGAGGAGCACCGGGTGCACCCCGAGACCGTCGGCCGGTCACGTCCGGCGGGCAGGGCGACCTCGGCGAACACTTCGTCGCCGCGGCGCCACATCGCCGTCAGGCCCCGGAAGGCCGGGCCCGTAGCCGTAGCCGCGGGCGGCGATCGTGCGCGTAGGCGTCGGTGACGTCGATCTCGCGGGCTCCCACCGGTGGCCACACCGACAGGTCGGCGCCGGGTTGCGACTACCGCGATGGCCAGCTCGCCCTCGGCGTGCAGAGTCCATGCGGCGCGTCGATTCCGATGCGGGAGAACACCGACACCGCGCGGGCACCCGTTTCGTCGGCGGCACCGACGACGACCTGGACGGACACGCCCGTCGGCGGGCAGCACCAGCGGCGCGTGCAGCATCAGCTCTTCGACGACGCCGCAGTCCGACCTCGTCGCCCGCTCGGATCGCCAGCTCGACGAAACCCGCCCCGGGGAACAGCACCACACCACCGACGGCGTGATCGGCCAGCCACGGCTGCGACGTGACACGGCGAGCCTGCCGGTCAGCACCACCCCGCCCGATTCGGCCATCTCGACGACCGCGCCGAGCAGCGCGTGCTCGGTACCGCCGAGCCCGAGCGCGGCCACGTCGCCGGCCTGCGAGAGCCTTGTCGGACAGCCAGAACCGCCTGCGCTGGAAGGCATAGGTCGGAAGGTCCACCAGGCGCCCGCCGCGGCACACCTCCCGCCAGCCGACGCTCGGCGCCCGACACGGAAAGCGTCGGCCAGTGCGGTCAGCATCGTCGACGACTCGGCGCGATCCTTGCGGAGCGCCGACACGGTCACCGGCTCGGCCTCGTGTCTGCAGCGACTGCTCGATCGCGGCGGTCAGACCGCTGGCCGGTCCGACTTCGAGGAAACGGGTGACACCCGCGGAGCCGAGGAACCGCACGCCGTCGGCGAACCGGACCGCTTCGCGGATGTGGCGCAACCAGTAGTCCGCCGTGCCGAAGTCGGGGCCGACGACCTCGCCGGTCAGGTTGGAGATGACCGGAATGGTCGATGCTCCCAACGGTCATCGAACTGGCGAGCGTGCCGAACTCGTACAGCATCGGGTCCATCAGCGACGAGTGGAACGCGTGCGACACGGCGAGTCGGTGCACCCGGCACCCCTGTTCGCGAAGGACTTCGGCGACCGACGACGACCGCGTCCTCTGGGCCGGAGATCACCACCGACTCGGGGCCGTTGACGGCGGCGAGGTCTGACTCCGATCGCGCAGCATCGACCGCACCCGTTGTTCGTCGGCCGCGACCGCGACCATGGCGCCGCCAGTGGGCAGCGCCTGCATCAGCCTGCCCCGCGCGGCCACCAGCGCGGCGGCGTTCTCCAGCGACAGCACGCCGGCCACGTGTGCGGCCGACAGCTCGCCGATCGAATGTCCGATCACGTAATCCGGTCGGACACCCCAGGACTCGAGCAGCCGGAACAGCGCCACCTCGACCGCGAACAGGGCGGGCTGGGCGAACTCGGTGCTGTCGAGCAGTGTCTCGTTCGCGCCCCACATCACGTCGCGCATCGGCCGCAGCAGGTGGCGGTCCAGCTCGGGATGGCCGCGTCGAACGCGTCGGCGAACGCCGGGAACGCGGCGTGCAGCTCGCGTCCCATGCCAAGGTACTGCGAGCCCTGGCCGGGGAAGACGAAGGCGGTCTTGCCCGTCGCCCTGTGCCGCGCCGCGCCGGTCAGGTCGTCGGCCAGCCGGCCCGCAGCAGGGCGTCGCGGTCCGCTCCGAAGCACCACCGCCCGATGCCGGAACGCCGAGCGCCCACCAAGCGTCCAGCCGACGTCGCGCGGGTCGAGGTCGGGATTGGCTTCGACGTGCTCGGCGAGCCGCTGCGCCTGAAGTGCCAGCGCCTCAGGGGATTTCGCCGAGAGCACCCACGGCACACGGGGGCCAGCGGGGCGGCGGGCTCGTCGGCCGCGGCGGGTTCGGGCGGCTGTTCGACGATGACGTGGGCGTTGGTGCCGCTGATGCCGAACGACGACACCCCGGCTCGTCGCACGCGTACCGTTGGCCGGCCACGGCCGTGCTTCGGTCAGCAGCGACACCGCGCCCGCCGACCAGTCGACGTGCGGGCGTCGGCTCGTCCACGTGCAGGGTCGCGGGCAGCCGTTCGTGCCGCAGCGCCATCACCATCTTGATCACACCGGCCACGCCCGCCGCGGCCTGCGTGTGGCCCATGTTCGACTTCACCGACCCCAGCCACAGCGGCCGCGCCCGGTCCTGCCCGTAGGTCGCCAGCAGGGCCTGCGCCTCGATCGGATCGCCCAACGTGGTTCCGGTGCCGTGGGCCTCGACGGCGTCCACGTCCGACGGTTGCAGCCCCGCGTTGGCCAGTGCCGCGCGGACGACGCGCTGCTGTGACGGACCGTTGGGTGCGGTGAGGCCGTTCGACGCACCGTCCTGGTTGATCGCCGAACCGCGCACCACCGCGAGCACCGGGTGGCCGAGCGCGCGCAGCGTCGGACAGCCGCTCGACCACCAAGAGACGCCGCCCCCGTCGGCGAATCCGGTGCCGTCCGCCGCGCCGGCGAACGGCTTGCAGCGGCCGTCGGCCGACAGTCCCCGCTGCCGGCTGAACTCGACGCAGATGTCGGGGGTGGCGTTGACGGTGACACCGCCGGCCAGCGCCAGGTCGCACTCGCCGAGTCGCAGCGACTGGACCGCCATGTGCAGCGCCACCAGTGACGACGAGCACGCGGTGTCCACCGACACCGCAGGACCCTCCAGACCCAGCACGTAGGACACCCGGCCCGACGCGACGCTCGCGGCCTGACCCGTCAGGCGGAATCCCTCGGCCCCTCCGAGCGGACACGCCGTAGCCCTGGGCGATCACCCCGGCGAATACGCCGGTGGCACTGCCCCGCAAGCGTCGCCGGGTCGAAGCCGCCGCGCTCCAGGGCCTCCCACGACAGTTCGAGGAAGAGCCGCTGCTGCGGGTCCATCGCCAGTGCCTCGGTCGGTGCGATCCCGAAGAAGCCCGCGTCGAAACCGGCGGCGTCGTCGAGGAAGCCGCCGGTGCTGGCGTAGGACTTGCCCGCCGCGTCGGGGTCGGCGTTGAACAGCCCGGTGAGGTCCCAACCGCGGTCGGTGGGGAAGTCGGTCAGGACGTCGCGTCCCTCGGCCACCATGTCCCACAACGCTTCCGGGCTGTCGACCCCGCCGGGGTAGCGGCACGACATGCCGACGATCGCGATGGGTTCGTCGACCGCCGTTCGCGCTGCCTGCGCCGGCGCTACCGCCCGGGGCGCTCCTGCGAGCTCGGTGCGGATGTAGCCCGCGAGCGCCGCCGGGGTGGGGTAGTCGAAGATCAGCGTCGGTGAAAGGTTGAGGCCGGTGGCGGTTTTCAGCCGGTTGCGCAGCTCGACGGCGGTGAGCGAGTCGAAGCCGTGATCGGAGAACGCCAGATCGGCGGCGATGGCGCCCGGCTCGGTACTGCCGAGCACCGTGGCCATGTGCGACCGCAGCAGGTCGAGGACCACGACCTGCTGCTCGTCCTCGGACAGGCCGTCGAGGCGTTGCGCCAGCGCGGACTTCGACTTGGTCGCGGCAAGCGACTCGTCCACCCGCCGCCGCGTCGGAGCGCTGGCCAGTTGGCCGAACATCGGCGGGAGTGCGGCGGACGCGGCCCGCACCCGAAGCGCCGCGCGGTCGATGCGGGCCGGTGCGAGGCACGCGTCGCCGACCACCAGCGCGGCGTCGAACAGCGCCATGGCGTCGTCGCCCGCCAGGGGAAGGATGCCGTCGCGGCCGAGCCGGGTCAGGTCGGCGTCGGCGAGGTGGCCGGTCATGTCGCTGGACTGCTCCCACAGGCCCCACGCCAGCGACGTTGCGGGCAGGCCGTTGGCGCGACGATGCGCGGCCAGCGCGTCGACGAAGGTGTTGGCCGCGCAGTAGTTGGCCTGCCCTGCGGAGCCGACGATGCCGGCCATCGACGAGAACATCACGAAGGCAGCGACGCCTCTGTCGCGGGTGAGCTCGTGCAGGTGCCACGCGGCGTCGACCTTGGCCCGCAGCACCGCATCGACGCGCTCGGGGGTCAGCGACGTGAGCACCGCGTCGTCGAGCACACCCGTGGCCTGGATGACGGCCGACGGCGGATGCGCCGCAAGCACCGACCGCATCTGGTCGCGGTCGGCTGCGTCGGCGGCGACCACGGAGACCGACGCCCCCGCGGCCGTCAGCTCCGCGACCAACTCGTCGGCCCCCGGTGCGTCGGCACCGCGCCGGGACACCAGCAGCAGATCCCGTGCGCCGTGGTGTGAAACGACGTGACGGGCGATCGCCGCGCCAGCCATGCCGGTGCCGCCGGTGATGAGCACGGTGCCGGTGGCCCAGGCGTCGGGCATGGTCAGCACGACCTTGCCGACGTGACGGGCCTGACTGAGATAGCGCAACGCCGCCGGCGCGCGTCGCACGTCCCACGTCGTCACCGGCAACGGCCGCAGCACACCGGCGTCGAACATCTCCGACAGCTCGACGATGTAGTCGTGCATCCTGGGGCGGCCCGGCTCGAACAGGTCGAAGGCGCGGTAGCGTACGCCGGGGTGCGCGGCGGCGATGGTGTCGGCGTCGCGGATGTCGGTCTTGCCCATCTCGAGGAAGACCCCGCCGCGGGGCAGTAGCCGCAGCGACGCCTCGACGAAGTCGCCCGCCAGCGAGTTCAGCACCACGTCCACGCCGCGACCGACGGTGGCGTCGAGGAACTTCTGCTCGAAGTCGAGGGTCCGCGAATCGCCGATGTGATCGTCGTCGAAACCCATGGCCCGCAACGTGTCCCACTTGGGTCGGCTCGCGGTCGCGAACACCTCGAGCCCCCAGTGCCTGGCCAACTGCACCGCCGCCGAGCCCAACGCCACCCGTCGCGGCATGGATGAGGATCGACTGCCCCGCCCGCACGTCGGCCAGCCCCCGCAGTCCGTAGTACGCGGTGGTGAAGACGACCAGCGCCGCCGCGGCCTCGGCATCCGACCAGCCGCCGGGCACCGGTGCCACCAGCCGCACGTCGGCCGCGACGAGCGTCCCGGTGCCCTCGGGGAAGAGCCCCATCACCCGGTCGCCGACGGCGAATCCGGCGACGTCGGGGCCGACCTCGACCACGACGCCAGAGCCCTCGCTGCCGAGCAGCGCGTCATGGGTGAACATGCCCAGTGTGATCATGACGTCGCGGAAGTTGGCGCCCACCGCGTGCATTCGGACGCGGACGTGACCCGGCCGCAGCGGCTGGCCGGCGTTGGGCACGTCCTCCAGTGCCAGGTTGTCGAACGTGCCGGCAGCGGTGAGCCCGAGCCGCCACGGCTTGCCCGAATTCGGCGGCGCAAGCACGCCGTCGACCCCACGGCTGCGCACCACCCGCGGCGTGTATGGAACACCTTCTCGCACAACCACTTGCGGCTCACCGACGGCCAGCACGGCCGAGACGTCCAGTTCACCGCGCACGTCGGCGAGCACGATGCGGCCCGGATTCTCGGTCTGCGCCGCGCGCACCAGACCCCAGACGGCGGCACCGGCCAGATCGGCGACGTCCTCACCGGGCAGCGCCACCGCGCCACGCGTGCGCACCACCAGCACACCGGACGGCTCGGCCAGCCACTCCTGCACCCTGGTGAGCGCTGCCAGCGTGACCTGGTGTACCCGGGCGACCAGGTCGGCGGAATCACCTGATACCGGGTCGGATTCGAACAGTGCGACGCCCTCGGTTATGGGCTGGCCGGTTGCGGGCGTGGTCACGGGGGACCACTCCAGCTCGAACAACTCGCCATGGCCGCGCGCCGTGGCGAGCTGCTCGGCGGTGACCGGGCGGACCGTCATCGAGCCCACGGACAGTACGGGTAGCCCGAGTTCGTCGGCCATTTCGATCGACACCGAGTTCGCACCGGTCGGCGAAATCCGCACCCGCACGGCTGATGCGCCCGCCGCGTGCAGCGTCACCCGCTCCCAGGCGAAGGGCAGGGCCAACCGGTCATCGCCGCGCACGCGAGGAGCAGATTGAACGCCGGCCAATGCCAGCGCGTGCAACGAGGCGTCGAGCAACACCGGGTGGATGCCGAATTCACCGACCTGCAGGTCTTGCGGAACGGTGACCTCGGCGAACACCTCGTCACCGCGCTGCCACATCGCCGTCAATCCCCTGAACGCGGGCCCGTACTCGTAGCCCCTGACCGCCAGAGCGGCGTACGCGTCGGCCGGTGCGCCGAAGTCCACCGCCTTGGCGCCCACCGGCGGCCACACCGACAGGTCAGCCACCGGGCCGACTCCGGCTTCCGGGCCGACGATGGCCTCGGCGTGGCACACCCAGTCGGAATCCTCGTCTGAAGGACGTGAGAACACCGACACGGCACGGGATCCCGACTCCGCTACAGGGTCTGCGGGACCGACCACCACGCGGACCGGCACCCCGGACGGTGCGATCACCAACGGCGCCTGCAGCGTGAGCTCCTCGATGACCGGGCACCCGGCCTCGTCGCCGGCGCGGATGACCAGCTCCACGAAACCGGCCCCCGGGAACAACACCACGCCACCGACCGCGTGATCGGCCAACCACGACTGCGACGAGGCCGTGAGCCGTCCGGTCAGCATCACCTGACCCGACTCGGGCACGTCGACGACCGCGTTCAGCAGCGCATGCGACGTGCCGGCCAAGCCGAAACCCGTGGCATCGGACGCGCCGGACCCGTTGCCGGACAACCAGAACCGGCGCCGGTCGAAGGCGTAGGTCGGCAGCTCGACGAGCGCTCCTTCGCACGCGTGGCGCCACGATACCGGCACGCCGGCGACGAAGGCCTGCGCCGCCGAGGCGAGGAAGCGGTCGAGGCCACCGTCGTCGCGGCCGAGCGACGGCACGACGATCGGGACGGTTGCGGTGTCCGTGCAGTCGTCGACCGTGTCCTCGATCCCGGCGATCAGCGCGGGGTGCGGACTGCATTCGACGAACGCCCGGTAGCCGTGCGCGCAGGCGGTCCGCACGGCCTGGTCGAATCGGACGGTCTGGCGGATGTTGCGGTACCAGTAGTCGGCGTCGAGCGTGGCGCCGTCGACGAGTTCACCGGTGACGGTGGAGAAGAACGCCGTCCTGCTGGCGCGCGGCTCGATTCCGGCGATGGATTCGAGCAGCTGCTCGCGAATCGCTTCCACCGCAACCGAATGGGAGGCGTAGTCGACGTCGATCCGGCGGGCCCTGATCTGCAGCGCCTCGCACTGGTCGATCAGCCCGTCGAGTGCGGCCCGCTCGCCGGACACGACGACGGCCGAGCGGCCGTTCACCGCGGCGATGCCGACGCGGTCGTCGAGGCCCGCCAGCAGCTCGGCGGCCCGGTCCTGGCTGCACGCCAGCGAGACCATCCCCGCTGGGCCGGACAGCGCGACCAACAGCCTGCTGCGCAATGCGACCACGCGCGCCGCGTCGCGCAGGGACAACGCGCCCGCGACGCAGGCCGCCGCGATCTCACCCTGTGAGTGTCCGATGACGGCGTCGGGCGTGACGCCAATCGAGCGCCACAGTGCGGCCAGCGAGACCATGATCGCGAACAGTGCCGGTTGCACCACGTCGACCCGGTCGAGGCCGGGCGCGGCTCCATCGATCCCCCGGTCGCTTCGCTCCTGCCCGCCGGCTGCCCCGCGCAGCACGTCGACGAGCGACCAGTCCACGAACTCCGCAAGGGCCTCCCCGCATGCCGCGATCTGGGCGGCGAAAACCGCTGAGCCGTCCATCAATTCGATGCCCATGCCGAGCCACTGGCTGCCTTGGCCGGGGAAGACGAACGCCGTCTTGCCGACGGGTGCGGCGTGCCCGCGGATGGCGGTGGCGCCGATGTCGTCGTTCGCCAGCTCGGCCAGCCCGGTCAGGAGTTGCCCGCGGTCGGCACCGAGCACCACGGCACGGTGGTCGAACGTCGCGCGTCCGGCCAGCGTCCAGGCCACGTCGCGGCCGTCCAACTCCGGGTGGCCGGCCAAGTGGGTGGACAGCCGGGCGGCCTGCGCGTTCAGCGCGGTGGGGGACTTGGCCGACAGCACGATCGGCAGCACCGCCGGGGTCGCCGAACTCCGCACCACCGACGGCGCGGACGCGGACTCGACGATCACGTGGGCGTTGGTGCCGCTGATCCCGAACGACGAGATGCCCGCCCGGCGGGGGGTGTCACCCGCGGGCCAGGGCTGCGCCTCGGTGAGCAGCGCGACCGAACCCGCGGTCCAGTCGACGTGCGGGCTTGGCTCGTCCACGTGCAACGTCGCGGGCAGCGCCTCGTTGCGCATCGCCATGATCATCTTGATCACACCGGCCACGCCCGCCGCGGCCTGGGTGTGGCCCATGTTCGACTTCACCGACCCCAGCCACAACGGCCGCGCCCGGTCCTGCCCGTAGGTCGCCAGCAGCGCCTGCGCCTCGATCGGATCACCGAGCGGCGTGCCGGTGCCGTGTCCCTCGACCACGTCGACCTGCGCCGTCGACAGGCCGGCATTGGCCAGCGCGGCGCGGACCACGCGCTGCTGCGACGGCCCGTTCGGCGCGGTCAACCCGTTGGACGCACCGTCCTGATTGACCGCCGAACCCCGCACCACGGCCTGGACCGGATGGCCGAGTCGCAACGCGTCCGACAGCCGTTCCACCACCAGTACCCCGCCGCCCTCGGCCCAGCCGACCCCGTCGGCCGCACCGGCGTACGGCTTGCAGCGCCCGTCGGTGGACAGGCCGCGGTGGCGGCTGAACTCCACGAAGATGGTCGGGGTGGCGTTGACGGTGACGCCGCCCGCCAGGGCCAGGTCGCACTCGCCGAGACGCAGCGCCTGAATCGCCATGTGCAGCGCCACCAACGACGACGAACACGCCGTGTCCACCGACACCGCGGGCCCTTCGAGGCCGAGGACGTAGGCGACCCGGCCGGAGGTGACGCTCGACGTCATGCCGGTCAGGCGGTAGCCCTCGATGACGTCGGCGGACATGCCGTAGCCGCCGGAGATCACCCCGGCGAAGACGCCGGTGGCGCTGCCCCGCAGGGCGGCGGGGTCCAGGCCGGCGCGCTCGAGCGCCTCCCAGGAGAGTTCGAGGAGCATGCGCTGCTGGGGATCCATCGCCAACGCCTCGGCGGGCGACACCCCGAAGAAGCCGGCGTCGAAGTCGGCGACGTCGTCGACGAAGCCGCCGGAGCGGGCGTAGGACTTCCCGTGCGCGTCCGGGTCGGGGTCGAACAGGCCGGCGAGGTCCCAGCCGCGGTCGGTGGGGAAGTCGGACACCACGTCGCGCCCGCTGGACACCATGTCCCACAGCGCGTCGGGCGAGTCGATGCCGCCCGGGTACCGGCACGCCATCCCGACCACCGCAACCGGTTCGGTCGATCGCTCCAGCAGCGCGCGGTTCTGGGTCTTCAACCGTTCGACCTGGACAAGCGCCTTTCGGAGCGTCTCGGTTGCGTGTTCGAGTTGGTTGGCCATCCAGTCCTATCCCTTTGAGTGACCGTCGCGGGGAGCGAGCCCCGAGGTATTCGGTGCAGAACCCGGTTCGGATTCCTGACGAGCGCTTTCTGGGCGATTACCCGCATTGCTCGAGACTGCACCGAAGTGTGGGATCAGTACGCCGAGGATGCCCTACGCGGCGGTGGATCGCCCGTGATTGCATACTCTCGGGCCCTCGACGGCAGGGCCGGCCCGGTTTCGACGACGGTGGTGGGTGATGGCATTCGGTGCGCAGAGCCACCAGATTCCGGGTGGCCATGGCGCACACCACCACGCCGTGCTGCCAGTGGATGCCCGTACCGATCAGCCGCGAACGGTCATCGGGGCGAAGGGGCATGGGCTGGCCGAAATGGTGCGCATCGGGCTGCCCGTGCCGCCCGCGTTCTGCGTCACCTCCGAGTGGTGTGAACGGTGCGCCGACGAGCCGGACGCGGCGATCGACGGCATGTGGGCGGACGTGCTCGACGGCGTGGGCTGGCTCGAGGATCGGACGGCGTGCACGTTCGGTGCGGGGCCGCGGCCGCTTCTGCTGTCGGTCCGCAGCAGCGGGGTGACGTCGATGCCGGGCATGCTCGAGACCGTCCTCGACGTCGGCATCGACGACGCCGTCGTGGGCGCGCTCGCCGACCGGTACTCGCCCGAGTTCGCCCTCGACACCCGCGCGCGGTTCAGTCGAGGGTTCGGCGAGGCGCCCGACGATCCCCGTGCGCAGCTGCGCGGCGCGATCGCAGCGGTGCTGGCGTCGTGGTCGTCGAGCCGGGTCGGCGTGTATCGCACCCACCACGGCCTGCCCCAGCCGGATCACGTCGCAATCCTGGTGCAGGCCATGGTCTTCGGCAACCTGGACGGAGATTCGGGCACCGGGGTGCTGTTCACCCGCGACCCGGTCTCCGGCGACCCGGCGCCGATCGGGGAGTGGCTGCCCGGTGCGCAGGGCGACGACGTGGTGTCCGGGACCGTCGACTGCGAGCCGATCGCCGCGCTGGCACGCCGGATGCCGCGGGTGTACGACGAGTTGATGGACGCGGGCCGCTCGCTGGAACGCCTCGCCGGGGACGTGCAGGACATCGAGTTCACCGTCGAGTCCGGCAAGCTCTGGCTGCTCCAGACCCGGGTGGCGCAACGGTCGGCGCAGGCGGCCGTGCGGCTGGCGCTGGCCTTTCGGGACCAGGGGATCATCGACGACGCCGAGGCCGTCGACCGGGTGACCCCCGCCCAGCTGGCGGCGCTGACCACCGCCCCGACCGCCCACGGCCTGCGGGAGGCGCCGTTGCTGGCCACCGGCGTCGCGGCCAGCCCCGGGGTGGCGTCGGGCGAGGTGTGCACCACCAGCGACGCCGCCATCGCCGCGGCGGACGACGGCCGGGACGTCATCCTGGTCCGACCCACCACCAGCCCCGACGACGTGGCGGGGATGCTGGCGGCCAGGGGTGTGGTCACCGAAACCGGCGGCGCGACCAGCCACGCCGCGATCGTCGCCCGCGAACTCGGCAGGCCCGCGGTCGTCGGGTGTGGCCGTGGACTCGGCGCCGCACTCGCGGGTCAACTGATCACCGTCGACGGCGGTGCGGGCGAGGTACGCGGCGGCGCGCCCGCTTCGGCGGCGCCGGTGCGCGAGACGCCGGACCTGCGCCGCTTCGCCGAGATCATGGCCAGAGTGGGGCGACGACCGTGAGCGACGCGGACGTCCTCGAGTTGGCCGTGCTGCAGGCCGTCCGCCTCAAGGGCCGAATCGGTCGCACCGAACTTCCCGACGTCGTCGGCGGCGCCGACGCCGGGGCGCTTGCCGCGACCGTGGACGTGCTCGTCGATGCGGGCCTGCTCGTCGACGCCGCGACGCTGCGGCTCGCCGATCCCGGGCGGGCCCGGCTGGCCGAGCTGCTGGCCGTCGAACGCTCGGGCGTCGACGCCGAGGCCGCGGCCGCCGTGTACGCGGACTTCGACCGACTGAACGGAGTCTTCAAAAGCGTTGTCTCCCAATGGCAGATCACCAGAAGCGCCCCAGGAGCCGAACCGGACGCCGACCGGGACGCGGCCGTGCTGGCGCGCGTCGACGACGTCCACCGGGCCGTCGTACCGGTGATCATCGCGGCGAGCGACCTGGTCCCACGGCTGCGGTCGTACGTCGACAAGCTGGGCGTGGCGTTGAGCCGGGCGAAGCAGGGCGACATGGCCTGGCTGAGCCGCCCGACCGTCGACTCGTATCACACGCTGTGGTTCGAACTGCACGAAGAACTGATCGGACTGGCGGGGCGGACGCGGTCGCACGACGCCGATTCCGGGTAGCCACATTGACACGTCGCGACGCGGCGAGTGCCATGGAATTCTGACAACTGCATGACCACCGGAAGGGACCCCGCTGCAACTCATCGCGCGCCTGGCCCTTGGGGCACCCCGACTGATCATCGCCGCGGCCATCCTGCTCAACACGCTGTCACTGACCGCCACGTTCGGCGCGCTGGTGTGGATCTTCCAGGACGGCGCCCTCGGCGCGCTGGGCACCACGGCGACGGGGGCGTTGGTGGCCCAGGTGCCGGTCTTGTTGTTCTGCGTCGCGTTCGGCCTGTCGATGGACTACGAGGTGTTCCTGATCGCCCGGATCCGCGAGTTCTGGCTGGCCTCGGGGCAAGGGACGCGCGCCAACAACGACGAGGCGATCGCCATGGGGCTGGCACGCACCGGCCGGATCGTCACCGCCGCGGCACTGCTCATGGCCATCTCGTTCTCCGCGCTGATGGCCTCACAGGTGTCGATCATGCGGATGTTCGGGCTGGGGTTGACGCTGGCCGTCGCGATGGACGCGACGCTCGTCCGGATGCTTCTGGTGCCGTCCTTCATGCACCTGCTGGGTCGAAGGAATTGGTGGGCGCCGGCGCGGATGACCGCGTGGCACCGGCGATTCGGCGTCACCGAGGGCGGTGCGGTGCCCGTGCGGGCGCCCCGGCCGTTGTCCGCGCCGCGCCGCGGCAGGCACCGGATGCCGTCGCAGTGACCAGGTCAACCGCCACCGAGGCCCTCCCCGGTTGGGGAGGGCCTCGGCGTCGGTGTCGGTGTGGCTCAGAGGCCCGGGGTGCGGTCGATGATGCGGTTGATGCCGCGGTGGTTCTGCGCGCCCGGGGAGGCGGTGGGGGCCGGGTGGGCCTTGACGTTGGGGGCGTAGGAGTAGCCGGGGCCGGTGGGCTCGGTCGGGGTGGCCGCGTTGGCCGCGCCCGCCAAGCCGAGGGCGGCGCCGGCGATGATGCCTGCGGAGAGGATCGGGAGAGCCAGGAAGCGGGTCAGGGTGCGGATGGTGTTCACGTTCGTAATCCTTTGTGTGAGTGGTGTTTTCAGTTTCTCACCGGTGTTTTCCGGCGATGAGACAACTATGTCGCAGCGCGGCAGCGGTGTCTGTCGGGCGAACGGCGGTGACACCGGATGAATCGCGTGTCCACCGATCGGGGGAACGGCGCGCGGATGGTGTGGGAAGCTGACGCCGTGGCGGGTGAGATGGTGCGCGTGGTGGTCGGTGACGACCATCCGCTCTTCCGTGACGGCGTGGTGCGCGCACTCAACTCGAGCGGGTCCATCGACGTGGTCGCAGAGGCCGACGACGGGCTGGCGGCGCTGGCACTCATCCGCGAGCACTCACCGCAGGTCGCGCTCCTCGACTACCGCATGCCCGGCCTCGACGGGGCCCAGGTCGCGGCTGCGGTACGCCGCGACGAGCTGCCGACCCGGGTGCTGCTGATCTCCGCGCACGACGAATCGGCGATCGTCTACAGCGCGCTGCAGGAAGGGGCGGCGGGCTTCATCTCGAAGGAGTCCAGCCGCTCCGAGCTCGTCGACGCGGTGCTGAACTGCGCGAAGGGCCGCGACGTCGTCGCCCCCAACCTCGCCGCCGGCCTGGTCGGTGAGATCCAACGCCGCAACGAGTCCGATGCCCCGACGCTGAGCGCGCGCGAACGCGAGGTGCTCGGCCTCATCGCCGGTGGGCAGACCATCCCGGCGATGGCCAAGCAGATGTTCCTGGCGCCCTCGACCGTCAAGACCCACGTCCAACGCTTGTACGAGAAGCTCGGCGTCGGCGACCGTGGCGCCGCCGTGGCCGAGGCGATGCGGCGCGGGCTGCTGGAATAGCGTGAGCAGCTCCGTCGCCCGGATCGTCAACTACTTCGCGGCAGAGCCCGTACGGGTGTCGGCGCTGCTGCGTCTGCCGCTGATCGCGTTGATGGGCGACCTGGTGTGGCTGTGGGAGGTCAACAGCTGGCTGCCCCAGGTCTACATCTCCATCCTCGGCGCCTACGCGGTGGCCGCGGTGCTGTGGGCGATCGTCGTGTTCCGCGGGCCGGTGCCGTCGTGGGGAGGGTGGGTCTCCACGGGCGTCGACGTGCTGGCCGTCGTCTCGCTGTGCGTCGTCTCCGGCGGCGCGACCGCGGCACTGCTACCGGTGTTCTTCCTGCTGCCCCTCTCGGTCGCGTTCGGCGATCGCCCCCTCATCACCGGCGTGCTCGGCCTCAGCACCGCGGCGTGCTATCTCGTGGCATGGATCATCTACTCCGAGCGCGACGACCACGTCGGCATGCCCGACGTGGTGTACCTGCAGTTCGGGTTCCTGCTGTGGCTGGCAGTCGCCACCACCGCCCTATGCTTCGTGTTGACCCGTCGCGCGGCCCGCGTCGCCGCGTTGCTCGACGTGCGGCGTCGGCTGGTGTCCGAGTCGATGCAGGCCGACGAACGGACCAACCGGGAACTGGCCGAACACCTCCACGACGGCCCGCTGCAGACGCTGCTCGCCGCGCGCCTGGAGCTCGACGAGGTGCGCGAACGCAATCCCGACCCTGCGTTGGACATGGTCTACGCCGCGCTCAACGAGACCGCGGCAGGCCTGCGGTCCACGGTGACGGCACTGCACCCGCAGGTGCTCGCCCAACTCGGCCTCACCCCGGGAGTGCGGGAACTGTTGCGCCAGTACCAGGGCCGTGGCGACTTCACCATCGACGCCGAACTCGAAGACGTCGGCAGGCCCGCCTCGCAGGCGCTGCTGTACCGGGCGGCGCGCGAACTGCTCGCCAACATCAACAAGCACGCAGGAGCGAGCGCGGTCGTCATCCGACTGTTCCGCGACGGGGACCGGATAGTGCTCAGGGTCGCCGATGACGGGGTGGGCTTCCAGCCGTCGATCGTCGAACAGCGCGTCGCCGAGGGACACATCGGGCTGGCGTCGCTGCAGGCCCGCTTCGACTCGATGGGCGGTGCGATGGCGATCGAATCGACGATCGGCCACGGCACCGTGGTGACCGTGACGTCGCCGCCGGAAGCGCCCGTGTAACACCCGTGAGGCCCTCCCCGGCCGCCAAGACGGGGAGAGCCTCCATTCGGGGTGGTCTGGGTTATTCGCCGATGCCGAAGTTGAAGCGGTTGTGCTCGCGGTGCCAGCGGGCGCCCGGCTGTGCCGAGGGGGCCGGTGTGGCCCTGGTGCTCGGCGAGTGGAAGTTTCCGGAGTCGTTGGCCGAAATCGGGGGAGCCGCGTTGGCCGTGCCCGCCATGCCGAGGGCGGCGCCGGCGACGATGCCCGCCGAGAGGATCGGGAGGGCGAGCAGGCGGATCAGGGTGCGGGTGGTGTTCATGTCGGTAATCTCCTGTGTGAGTGAGGTTTTCAGTTCTTCGGCCGGTGTGTTCCGGCGATGACACAACTATGTCGCAGCACGGGAGCGGTGTCTGTCGGGCGATCGGCGGTGGCACCGGATGAATCACGTGTCCCCCGATCGGAGGAACGACGTGGGCGCCGTCGTCGATGCGCCCAACGTGACGCCAGTGCGAAAGAGAGCGCGCTTTTTCGCAGTGGGCTCACGTTCGGCGAAACCGGGGGCCCCCGGATTCGCGGGCCGCGTCACCGCCTGAGACAACCGCTTCGATTCAGACGCCGAACGTACGGTTGTTGTACAGATCGCCCGAGTGGGGGGCCGTAAACAACCGTACTTTCGGCGGATCAAAACGCTAGCTGGTCAAGGACCGTGCAATGACGAGGCGCTGAATCTGGTTGGTGCCCTCGAAGATCTGCGTGATCTTGGCTTCGCGCATGTAGCGCTCGACCCGGTAGTCGCGGGTGTAGCCGGCGCCGCCGAACACCTGCACGGCGTCGGTGGTGACCTTCATCGCCGCATCCGTGGCGATGAGCTTGGCGACGCTGGCCTGTGTCGAGTACGGCCGCCCCGCGTCGCGTCGGCGCGCCGCATCGAGATAGGTGGCCCGTGCGCTGACCACCGCCGCGGACATGTCGGCCAGCAGGAAGCCCAGGCCCTGGTGGTCGATGATCTTGCGGCCGAACGTCGTTCGTTCGTTGGCGTAGCGCTGCGCCTCGTCCAGCGCCGCCTGCGCGATGCCGGTGGCGACCGCCGCGATGCCGAGCCGACCGGAGTCGAGCGCGCTGAACGCGATCTGCAGCCCCTGGCCCTCCGCACCGATGCGACGGTCGGCGTCCAGGTGCGCGTTGTCGTAGAACGCCGACGTGGTCGGCACGGCCGAAAGGCCCATCTTCTCCTCGGGCTTGCCGAACGACAGCCCGGGCAGATCGCCGGGCACCAGGAAACACGAGATGCCCCTCGAGCCCTCACCGGTGCGCGCGAACAGCGTGTAGAAGTCCGCGACGCCGCCGTGCGTGATCCACGACTTCGACCCGTTGAGCACATACCCGGGCCTCGGTCCGGCGTCAGAGAACACGGCAGCACATCGCAGCGCCGCTGCGTCGGAGCCTGCCTGTGGCTCCGACAGGCTGTACGCCCCGACCTGCTCGCCCGACAGCATCTCCGGCAGCCAGCGCTGCTTCTGCTCCTCGGTGCCGAACATCAGCAGCGGGTGCGACGACAGGCTGTGCACGCTGACCGCCACGGCGACCGCGGCCCATCGGGCGGCGATCTCCTCGAGCACCTGCAGGTACACCTCGTACGGCTGACCGGCGCCGCCCCACTCCTCTGGCTGCGGCAGGCTCAGCAGTCCCGCCGCTCCCAGCTGGGCGAACACCCCCGCGGGGTAGGTCTCGGAGCGTTCGTGGGCGTCGACGATCGGATCGAGCACCTTGTCGGCGAGGTCGCGGGTCAGCGCGATGAGGTCGTCGGCGTCCTCCGATGGCAACAAGCGGTCAACGGGCATGGTTGGAGATCCTAGTTTCCGGCGTGGGCCGCCTCCGACAGCTCGGCGTTGATCGCGTCCACCCGGTCCTTGGCATCACCGAACAGCATCTGGGTGTTCTCCCGAAAGAACAGCGGGTTCTGCACGCCCGCGTAGCCCGACGCCATCGACCGCTTGAACACGATGACGTTGGCGGCGTTCCACACCGTCAGCACCGGCATACCGGCGATCGGACTGCCCGGGTCCTCGGATGCGGCGGGGTTGACGGTGTCGTTGGCACCGATGACCAGGACGACGTCGGTGCTGTCGAAGTCGTCGTTGATCTCGTCCATCTCCAGCACGATGTCGTAGGGCACCTTGGCTTCGGCCAGCAGCACGTTCATGTGGCCGGGCAGGCGGCCCGCGACGGGGTGGATGCCGAACCGGACGTTGACGCCGCGGTCGCGCAGCTTGCGGGTCAGGTCGGCGACGCCGTACTGCGCCTGGGCGACGGCCATGCCGTAGCCAGGCGTGATGATCACCGAACTGGCCGAGCCGAGCAGTTCTGCGGCGCCCTCGGCGTTGATCTCGCGGTGCTCGCCGTAGTCCTTGTCGTCGGCGGGCCCGGCCTCGATCCCGAAGCCGCCGGCGATCACCGAGATGAACGACCGGTTCATCGCCTTGCACATGATGTAGGACAGGTAGGCACCGGAGGAGCCGACGAGCGCGCCGGTCACGATCAGAAGGTCGTTGGACAGCAGGAAGCCCGACGCCGCGGCGGCCCAGCCCGAGTAGCTGTTGAGCATCGACACCACGACGGGCATGTCGCCGCCGCCGATCGAGGCGACCAGGTGCAGGCCGAGCAGCAGGGCCAGCACGGTGACCGCGATGAGGAGCCACAGCTGGGGAGAGATGACGAACCACACCGTGAGCGCGAAGAACGCGACCAGCGCGCCGACGTTGAGGATGTTCTTGCCCGGGAGCATCAACGGCGTCGACTTGATGCGCGCCGAGAGCTTGAGGTTGGCCACGATCGACCCGGTGAACGTGACGGCACCGATGAACACGCCGATGAAGACCTCGGCGGAGTGGATGCCGAGCAGGCCCTGGCCGTCCAGCATGGCCGCCTCGGAGCCGGCGATGTCGTGTTCGACGTGCAGGTAGCCGTTCCAGCCGACCAGCACCGCCGCCAGGCCGACGAACGAGTGCAGCAGCGCGATCAGCTCGGGCATCCCGGTCATTTCGACGACGCGGGCTCTCCACAGCCCGATCGCGGCGCCGATCGCCATCGCACCGACCAGCAGTCCGACACCCAGCGGTTCGATGTGGCGGCCCAGCGCCAGCGCGATGGTGGCGATCAGCGCCACCGCCATACCGGCGATGCCGAAGGTGTTGCCGGACCGCGACGTTTCGTGCTTGGACAACCCGGCCAGGGCCAGGATGAACAGTAGGGCCGCGACGACGTAGGCCGCGGTGGCAGTGGTCTCTAGGGTGAACATGCAATCCGTCCGATTCGGGGGGCTCTAGGGGGCGGGTGGCGTGGTCAGCTGCGCGAGAACATCGCGAGCATGCGGCGCGTCACGGCGAAGCCACCGAAGACGTTGATGCTGGCGAGCAGGGTCGCGATGGTGGCCAGCGTGGTGACAACCGCGTCGCCGTGGCCGATCTGCAGCAGCGCGCCGACGACGATGATGCCCGAGATCGCGTTGGTCACCGACATCAGCGGGGTGTGCAACGCGTGGTGCACGTGCCCGATCACGTAGTAGCCGATCACGATCGCCAGCGCGAAGACCGTCAGGTGCACCTGCAGCGCGGCCGGGGACATCGCGATGAGCGCGAATAGCACCGCCGCGGCGACGAACGTGATGCCCTGCCGGCGTCCCGCCGTCATCGGTACCTTGGCGGGCTTCGGCTCGACCGGCGCGGTGGCGGCAGCCGCCGGCGCGGCGGAGACCTGCACCGGTGGCGGTGGCCAGGTGGTCTCGCCGTCGCGCACGACGGTCACCGACCGCTGCACCACGTCTTCAAAATCTAGGAGGACAGTCCCATCTTTCTCGGGGGTGAGCAGCTTGAGCAGGTTCACCAGGTTGGTGCCGTAGAGCTGGGAGGCGGTCGCTGGTAGTCGCCCGGCCAGGTCGGTGTAGCCGATGATCGTCACGCCGTTGTCGGTGACGATCGACTGATCCTTGACGGTGCCTTCGACGTTGCCGCCGTTGGCAGCGGCCATGTCCACGATCACGCTGCCCGGCTTCATCGAGGCGACCATGTCCCCCGTGATGATGCGGGGCGCAGGCCGGCCGGGAATCAGCGCGGTGGTGATGATGATGTCGACGTCTCGTGCCTGCTCGGCGTACAGGGCGGCCTCACGAGCCTTGTAGTCGTCGCCCATCTCCTTGGCGTAGCCGGTGGCCGAGACCTCAGCCGCCGCCGGGTCGACGGGCAGGTACTCCCCGCCCAGTGACTTGACCTGGTCGGCGACCTCGGGCCTAGGGTCGGTGGCCAGCACGACGGCGCCCATGCTGCCTGCCGCGCCGATGGCGGCCAGCCCGGCCACCCCGGCGCCGACTACCAGCACCTTGGCCGGCGGCACCTTCCCTGCCGCGGTCACCTGCCCGGTGAAGAACCGGCCGAAGCTGTGTGCGGCCTCGACGACTGCCCGATATCCGGCGATGTTGGCCATCGACGACAGCACGTCCAGCGACTGCGCCCGCGAGATGCGCGGAACGGCGTCCATGGCGAGCACCGTGATGGAGCGGGTGGACAGCTTCTCGACGAGCTCGGGGTTCAGCGCAGGCGAGATCAGGCTGATCAGGGTGGCGTGGTCCTTCAACGAGGCGATCTCGTCGTCGGACGGTGCGTTGACCTTGAGCACGACGTCGGAGGCCCACGCATCACCGATCTCGGCGCCGCCCTCCACGTAGGCGGCATCGGAGAAGCTGGAGGCGTCGCCTGCACCGGATTCGACGACGACGGAGTAGCCCAGTTTGAGGAGTTGTCCGACGGTCTGCGGCGTGGCGGCGACGCGCGTCTCGCCCGCGTGAGACTCGCGCGGTATCCCGATAATCATGCCAAGAGTCTCCCATTGGCACGCCGGCGACGCTCGCGCTGCCTCACCAACCCCGCGGCCCGCAAACGATGCGAGCTCACCCACCTACGGCATGCCGATCCTCGGCCTCTACGAGGCGCGCTCGGTGATCGTGCTCAAGAGCTCGATGGCGACGCCAAGAAGTCCGTGGGTTCAGTGATCGAGGAACTCAAGGCTCTCCCGCAACTCGGTCAGCGTCTTCTCCAGGATGCGCGATACGTGCATCTGAGAAACCCCGATCCGCGCGGCGATCTGGCTTTGGGTCATCGACCCGAAGAACCGCAGATACAGCACCGTCCGCTCGCGTTCGGGTAGCGCCGCCAGCAACGGGCGGACCGCTTCGAGGTCGGTGATGTGCTCGAACCGTGGGTCGATTTCGCCGAGGGTGTCCGCCAGCAGCTGAGCATCGCCGTCGCCGCGTACGCCGGGGGCGTCGATGGAGCGAACGTTGTACGACTCGGCGGCGATGAGGCTCTCGACCACCTCTTCGCGGTCGAGGCCGATCCTGTCGGCCAGCTCGCCCGGGGTCGGTGCGCGACCGAACTCATGGGTGAAATCGGCTGCGGCCCTGGTGATTTGACCGTGACGGTCCCTCAATCGCCGGGGCACGTGCACCGACCACCCGTGATCACGGAAGTACCGCCGCACCTCGCCCATCATCGTTGGGACGGCGAAGGCGAGGAAACCCGAACCCATGTCCGGGTCGAACCGGTTCACCACGTGCATCAGACCCAAGCGAGCAACCTGGGTCAGGTCCTCGAGGTTCTCGCCACGGCGGTCGAAGTGCCTGGCGACGTTGTCGGCCAAATCGAGACACCGGGTGATGATGCGTTCGCGTTGCCGGGCGAACTGGTGCGATTCGGTAGGCAGCGACTTGAGGACGCGAAACATGTCGACGACGTCATCGTATTCGTCCGAGTAACCGGTCGGAGCCTCTGCTTGCATGGTCACGAGAGCCGCCGCCGGCGACCTGGACCACGTCCGACACTTTTTGTCCCGCAATGTGTTTCCACGATGAACCCCCCTCAAAGGGCTCCGGATGCAGCGCGCCACCGTTCGAACGGCGCGCGGCATCGGGATCCGTCGGTGCGACGGACCGGCAATCTGCCGTCGCCGCACTTCCGGGACTGGGTAGCGCTCTTGCGCGTTGAAGAGGGGTTGCCCGCCCGCCGTGCGGCGTGTCGGCCGCTTTGCACTAAACGGCGGTGCGTCCTAGAGGACTTCCTGCAGTCTACGTCAATTCCTGAAGTACTGGGTCGTTGCAGCCGGTATTCCGACGGACGTCTCGCGGCGATGCGCTGAAAACCGGGTGATCCGGTTGTCCCAGTGTGACTTCCACCCGATGGCCGCCGACCGCATCCCGTGGCGCACGGTCGGCGGCAACGTCGATCTGGCGCTCAAGTATGCGAAGGTGCCGCGCGACCGCCGGGCTGAGCGTCGCAACCAACTCCTGCACCGCGTCGGCCTCGATGGCACCGCCGACCGCAAGATTTGGGAGATCAGCGGCGGGCAGCAACAGCGGGTGGCCATCGCACGCGCGCTGGCCGCGGATGAGCTGCGCAGGTCGCCGGAGCACACGCGGTTGCGTGCAGAGGTTGGTCGTGCGGTCAGGGCAGCCGCGGCCTGACGCCTGCGGCTTGACGAAGATCGAGCGTTACACCGGTGGGTACGCAGGTGGTGGGTAGACGCCGCGAAGTGCCCACGGAAGCCAGTTGAAGAAGTATTCGATCTCGTCGCTCGCGTCGTAGTCCGGATTCGGATCCATGAATACCTCCAAGCGAGACGACGTTGACCGAAGTCTAGACCGGGTGGCCCGATCGCGAATACCCGATGCCATCGATTGCCTACACTGGCCAACCAGTTGATTGGTTACCCGGGCGCCGTCCCGGCCTGCATATAGTGAGTCGCCATGTCGTCCGAATCTGGTTCCAACGGGTTGACCCGGCGGGAGGAGCTGCTCACCGTCGCCACCAAGCTCTTCGCCGCGCGGGGGTATCACGGCACCAGGATGGACGACGTCGCCGACGCGGTCGGCCTGAACAAGGCGACCGTCTACCACTATTACGCCAGCAAGTCGCTGATCCTCTACGACATCTACAAGAGCGCCGCCGACTTCACCGTCGCCGCGCTGCACGACGACCCCACCGCGACGGCGCGCGAGACGATCTACCACTTCACCCGCCGCCTGCTGGTCGGCATCGCCAACGACATCGAACGGGCGGCCGTCTACTTCCAGGAGGGCCCCTACATCACCGAGTGGTTCACCGAAACTCAGGTGGACTACATCCGCAAGGCCGAGGCCACCGTGTACGAGCACGTCCGTGACGTCATCGATCGGGGTATCGCCAGCGGCGAGTTCTACGAGTGCGACTCGCACGTGCTGGCCCTTGGCTACATCGGGATGACGCTGGGGGCCTACCGCTGGCTCCGGCCGCAGGGCCGCCGCAGTGCGCAGGAGATCGCCGTCGAGTTCAGCACCGCCCTGCTGCGGGGATTGATCAAGGACGAGTCGATCCGGGCGGACTCGCCGCTCGGCGTCGACGCGGGCGCGCTACCCGGCGACGTCAAAACGTGAAGCGGTACAGCCGGTCGTAGTTCCCCATCGGCGTGGCGTGCGCCAGCCGATAGATCATGCGCTGCGGCGTGAACGGGATCGACTCGTAATCCGCCATGGTCGAGGCCTGCTCGACGAAGTGCAGCCCGAGATTCCATCCCTCGATCTTGCGGGCGTCCCGCAGGCCCCACTTGACGATTCCGTGGGTGAAGAGCTTCGAGAGCCGTGGCCCGGACGGCGACGTTACGTCGAACAGCAGCTCGCCGTGACCGACCCGATCGATGAGACGGGCGAACAGTTCCCTGACCTCACGCTCGGTGATGTACATCAGCAGTCCCTCGGCGACGACCACAGTCGGCCTGCCGGTCGGTATCTGCTCGAGCCACCCGGGATCGGTCACCGACGAGCCGATCATGCGGTAGGCGTCGGTCTCGTCGTAGAGCTTGCGCCTGAGCTCGATGACCCCGGCCTGGTCCAGATCGATCCACTGCACCGTCGGGGGCGGGCTGATCCGGAACGCCCGCGTGTCCAGGCCGCAGCCGAGGTGTAGCACGACGGCATCGGGGTGCTTGCGCAGAAAGTCGTTCGTCCAGTCGTCGAGTTTCCTGGCGCGCAACGCCACCAGGTACTGGTTCGCCCACGGCTGCGTCGCTCGATGTATCCGGTTGAAGTCGTAGTCGATGCGCTCGACGGCATCTGCCGCCGCGCGGTCACCCAAAATCGTTCGGGGCGAACGGCTTTCGTATGCCCGAAAGTACAAGGTGACCAAGTTCGTCCACTCCACGGAACCCCAACCGACGGCGCTGAAGTCGACTTTGGTGGTCATCTCGTCCTCCTGTTGGCTCGGTAGTCGTTCCACCGCTGCATCAACTCGTCGCGGTAGTCCTGTGCGGAGAATTCGCAGAAGTCTCGGAAGTCCTCGAGCCGCTCGCGCTGCTCCGCCCGGTCCGCGGTCAGCAACGACAGGCCGAAGTCGGCGGCGTCGATCCCCAGCTTCATCCGCGACAGCTGGACGTTGAGCACGGTGGTGAAGCCGCCGGGTGTCACCCGGTAGTGGTGTTGGCGGGTCGAGCCGGGCAGCCGCTCGACCATGCCGCCCTCTTGCAGCTGACGAGCGACGGTGCTGACCGATGCCTTGCTGACCGAGAGCGCCTCGGCCAGCTCGGTGAGCGACTGCTGCGGCGGATCGCAGATCAACAGCCAGCCGTAGACCCGCCCCATGGTGCGTGGACCGCCGAGCATCTCCATGAACAGGCCCATGCGGTCGACGAACTCGGCTTCTTCGGGCGACACAGCTCTCATTCCTAACGTTAAGTACGAACTTAACGGACTGTACGCTCTGCACGCGGGATGGTGTCAAGATGGCATCGTGAAGTCGACTCTGCTCTCGCGACGCGACCTGGATTTCCTGCTCTACGAATGGCTGCGCGTCGACGAACTCACCAAGCGGCAGCGGTTCGCCGACCATTCCCGCGAGACGTTCGACGGCGTGCTGGACCTGTGCGAGCAGCTGGCCACCCGCTACTTCGCCCCGCACAACAAGAAGAGCGACGCCAACGAACCCACCTTCGACGGCACGCGCGTCACCGTCATCCCCGAGGTCAAGGAGGCGCTCGACGCATTCGCGCAGGCCGACCTGCTCGGCATGGCCGCCGACGAACGCGTCGGCGGTGCCCAGCTGCCGGTGTGCGTGGCGCAGGCCGGGTTCGCCTGGATCGCCGCGGCCAACGTCAGCACGTCGGGCTACGCTGATGCTCACCATCGCCAACGCGAACCTGCTGACCAAGTTCGGCACCGACGAACAGATCGAGGCGTACGTCAAGCCGATGCTCACCGGCCGGTTCACCGGGACGATGGCGCTCTCGGAGACGCAGGCGGGCTCGTCCCTGGCCGACATCCTCACCCGCGCCGAGCCCTCGGCGGACGGCACCTACCGGTTGTTCGGCTCCAAGATGTGGATCTCCGGAGCCGAGCACGAGATGTCGGACAACATCATCAACCTGGTGCTCGCCAAGATCCCCGGTGGACCCGCGGGCACCAAGGGCATCTCTCTGTTCGTCGTGCCGAAGTTCCTGGTCAACCCCGACGGGTCGATCGGCGAACGCAACGACGTCGTGCTGGCCGGCCTGAATCACAAGATGGGCCAGCGCGGTGTCACCAACACGGTCCTCAGCTTCGGCGACGGCACGTTCCGCCCCGGCGGCGAACCCGGTGCGGTGGGCTACCTGGTCGGCGAGCCGCACCGCGGACTGACCTACATGTTCCACATGATGAACGAGGCCCGCCTCGCCGTCGGGATGGGTGCGGTGTCGCTGGGCTACACCGGCTATCTGAAGTCGCTGCAGTACGCGCGCGAGCGGCCCCAAGGCAGACCTGCCGCCGCGAAGGATCCGTCGGCGCCGCAGATCCCGATCGTCGAACACGCCGACGTCAAGCGAATGCTGTTGGCGCAGAAGGCCTACGTGGAGGGCGGGTTGGCGCTGGGCTTGTACTGCGCTCGCCTCATCGACCTGCAGCACGCGGCGGAGTCCGCCGAAGAGGCCGAGCAGGTCACACACCTATTGGACATCCTCATCCCGGTGGCCAAGAGCTGGCCGTCGCAGTGGTGTCTGGCGGCCAACGATCTGGCGATCCAGGTGCACGGCGGCTACGGCTACACCCGCGAATACGACGTCGAGCAGCACTACCGCGACAACCGGCTCAACCCCATCCACGAGGGCACCCACGGCATCCAGAGCCTGGACCTGTTGGGCCGCAAGGTCACTCAGCACGATGGCGCCAACCTCGCCGAGCTCGACAAGGCCGTGTCAGCGACGCTCGCCGAGGCCGACGCCACCGGCACGGAGGCCGCCGAGCTGGCGGGCGCGCTGCGCTCGTCGTGGCAGCGCCTGCTCGCCGTGACGTCGGGCATGTTCGGCTCCGGCGACGTCGAGGCCGCGCTGGCGAACAGCGCCGTCTACCTCGAGGCGTTCGGGCACGTCGTGATGGCGTGGATCTGGCTGGAGCAGTTCATCACCGCGGAGAGCGCAGGCGGAGACTTCTCCAGTGCTTTCTACAACGGCAAGCGGCAGGCGGCGCGGTTCTTCTTCCGCTACGAATTGCCAAGGACCGCACCGCAGCTCGACCTGCTCGAGAGCCTCGACCGCACCACTCTCGACATGCGCGACGGCTGGTTCTAAGACATCTCGATGATCTGCCGCACGGCGTGGCCGTCGGCAAGGCGATCCATGCCCTCGTTGATCTGGTCCAGCTCGATGGTCGACGACACCAGCGACTCCACCGGCAGCCGGCCCGACCGCCACATCGTCGACGAACGTGGGAATGTCCCTGGCCGGCACGGACGAGCCAAGATAGCTGCCGATCAACGACCGGCCCTCGGCGACGAAGCCCGAGGGGCGACACGCTGATGCGTGCGTCCGGCCGCGGCAGCCCCACCGTCACCGTGCGCCCGCCCGGCGCGGTGATCCCGAGCGCCGTCTCCAGTGCGGCCGGGTTGCCCACCGCCTCGATCACCACCTCGGCCTTGAGGTCGCCGACCTGATCCGGAGTGTACGCCGCGTGTGCGCCGAGTTCCCTCGCCCGGTCCAGCTTCTCGGGTAGGGCGTCGACGGCGACGACGCGGACGTCGTCGTGGGCCAGCGCGGTCAGCATGGCCGCCATGCCGACTCCGCCCATGCCGACGACCGCGACGGTGTGACCCGGTTGCGGTCGGCCCGCGTTGAGCACCGCGCCCCCACCGGTAAGCACGGCGCAACCCAGGAGCGACGCCACGACCGGGGGCACGTCGGCATCGACGGCGACCACCGACCGCCGGTCGACGACGGCGTGCGTGGCGAACGCGGACACCCCGAGGTGGTGCAGCACGCGTGCGCCGTCGCGGTCCAGCCGGACGTCGCCGTCGAGCAGCGTGCCCGCCGCGTTGGCGGCGCTGCCGGCTGATGCACGGTGCGAGCCCGTCGGTGGCGCAGGCCGCGCAGTCCCCGCAGCGCGGCAGGAACGTCAACACGACGCGCTGACCGATGGCGAAGCCGGATGCGTTGGCACCGGCGGCTTCGACGACGCCCGCCGCCTCGTGGCCGAGCAGCATCGGCACCGGCCGCGACCCGGTTGCCGTCGACCACCGACAGATCCGAGTGACACAGCCCCGCGGCCTCGATGCGGACCAACAACTCGTCGGCGCCCGGGCGGCGCGAGTTCGAGTTCGCCGATGGTCAGGGGCTTCGACTCGGCGTAGCGGCGGGGTGCGCCGATGTGGTCGAGGACGGCTCCGCGGATCTTCACGGCCTCCAGCCTGCCCTGCCTTGACAGACTTCGACCATGAGCATCGACGAGCGATCGCTGACCAGCGCCGACTTCCCGGTGCACTGGCCGGTGCTGACGCGCTGGACCGACAACGACATGTTCGGCCACCTCAACAACGCGGTGTACTACGAGCTGTTCGACACCGCGATCAACGCCTGGATCAACACCAGCACCGACGTCGACCCGGTCACCGCACCGTGGCTGGGCGTGGTCGCCGAGTCCGGCTGCCGCTACTTCGCCGAACTGGCGTTTCCCGACCCACTGGTGGTCGGTCTCGCGGTGACCCGGCTCGGCACCAGCAGCGTCACCTACCGGCTCGCGGTCTTCGGCCCGGTCGCCGACGACGGATCCCGCCGAGCCTGTTGCCGCGGTCGGTCACTGGGTACACGTCTACGTGGACCGCATCACGCGGCGGCCCGTGCCGATCCCGGAGGCCGTTCGGGCGCTGCTCTCGAGTGCCGAGGGCTGACCGGCGGTCACGAACTGGAGGCGAACGGTGACGACGGCAGACGGACGGTCGCACGACGAGCGAGTTCCCGGAATGGAAGGCTTCGCCGCAGCGGTGCAGGCTCGGCGACCCGACGCCGGGACCTGGTGCGAGGCGTGGACGGTCCGCGACATCGTCATCGCACCAGACCGGCAACGCCGACGAGCTGGCCAGGGTGCTCGCCGGCCACCTCTCCGGCGAGCCGGTCGAGACCCGCGGCTTCGAGGAGCGCGAAGCGCCGTACCGCGCGCATGAACGACGCCGACCTGTGGGACGCGTTGATCCGCCAGATGGCCAGAACTCGGGGAGGTGGCCGATGGCCGGTGACGACCTCCCCGCCGACACCGACGTGGCGTGGACCGGCCGCACCATGAAGGTGCCGTGGTTCGCCGAGCACATGCGCGAGGAGCTGTACTGCACGGCTGGGACATCACCGGCGACGATGCCGTGGCGCGGGCGCAACTGGGCGAGCGATGGATGACCGAGCACAGCGTCGAAGCCGTCGGCGGCCGCTGCTGCGGCGCGGGGCGGCCGAACTCGGGCTGGGCGCCGGCGACCGCGTCGAGGCGAGGTTGCGCGTGGCCGACCAAGACGGCCGAGCTGACGACGTGATCGTCTCAGCGGGCGCGGAGTCCACCGACATCGCGCTGGGCCCGATCGAGGGCGACGCGACGCTGGAAACCGATGCCGCGGCACGCGTTCTGTTGCTGTGGGGGCGCAGGCCCGGCGACCCGTCGCGCGTGTGCAGCCGGGTCGGCCCCGAGGCGCTCGGCCGGGTGCGGACGCTGCTGAGCGGTTACTGATTCCGTTCCAGCCAGTCGGCGATGGCCGCGACGCGCGTCGCGGAAGAAGATCCGGTACGGGCGGTCGGCGACGTACCCGATGTGCGGCGTGGCCAGCACGTTGGCCAGCGTGCGCAGTGGATGGTCGGCGGGCAGCGGTTCGGTGTCGAACACGTCGAGCGCCGCGCCGGCGATGGACCCCGACCGCAGCGCGTCGATCAGCGCGGCCTCGTCGACGATCGGCCCGCGCGACGTGTTGACCAGCAGCGCAGTCGGCTTCATCGCCGCGAGCTCGGCGGCGCCGACCAGACCGCGGGAGCGTTCGCTGAGCTTCAGGTGGACCGACACGACGTCGGCGGTGGCGAAGAACTCGTCACGCGGCAGGTAGCGCGCGCCCGCCTCGGCCGCGCGGCCTCGGCGCGTCAGGTTCTGGCTCCACGCCACCACGTCCATGCCGAACGCCGCGCCGATGCGCGCCACCCGTGCGCCGATCCGGCCGAGGCCGAGCACGCCGAGCACGCGACGGTCGAGTTCGCGACCGACGGTGGTCTGCCAGCCGCCGTCGGCGACGGACCGCCGTTCGGCGACCAGATGGCGCGACGCGCCGAGGATCAGCGCCCAGGTCAACTCGACCGTCGAGGCGACGCGTGCCGCCGGTGGTGCGCGACGTGGATGCCGGCCTCGGCGGCCGCGTCCATGTCGATCGACGCGTTGAACGGGCCCGGTGGATGCGATCATCCGCAGCCGGGGCAGTCGCTCGATGACGCTGCGCGGCAACGGGGTTCGCTCCCGCATCACCATGATCACGTCGAACGGCGCGAGGCGCTCGACCAGTTCGTCGGGGTCGGAGACGTGATCGGAGAACACGGTGATCTCGGCCCGCGCCGTAACGGGCGACCAGTCCGCCGACGTCAGCGCCACGTTCTGGTAGTCGTCGAGGATCGCCACCCGCATCGCGTGTGCTCATTGGTCTCCACTCGGCTCCGTCCGATGCGGACGGCACTCGATATGCTCGGCCGATGCCGATCGTGAGCAAGACCGTCGAGGTTTCGGCCTCCGCCGAATCGATCATGGCGATCGTCGCGGACTTCGAGTCCTACCCGCAGTGGAACGAGGAGGTGAAGGGCGTGTGGGTGCTGGCCCGCTACGACGACGGCCGGCCCAGCCAGTTGCGCCTCGACGCCGCCGTGTCAGGGCTTCGACATCACCTACGTCCAGGCCGTCTACTACCCGGGCGAGAACCAGATTCAGACCGTCATGCAGCAGGGCGACCTGTTCTCCAAGCAGGAGCAGCTGTTCTCCGTCGTCGCGATGGGCCCGACCGCGCTGCTGACGGTCGACCTGGACGTCGAGATCACGATGCCGGTGCCCAAGCCGATGGTGAAGAAGATGGTCAACGACGCGCTCGATCACCTGGCCGACAACCTGAAGAAGCGCGCCGAGCAGCTCGCCTCCGGCAGGACGAGCGACCCGGACAGCCGGCTCAGGTCCACAGCCCCAGCTCGTCGAGCCGGGCGGTGAGCCGTCGCGCGCCGTCGGTGAACTGGTCGTTGGTCAGCCGCACCACCGTCGTCGACGTCGCGGCGGCGCAGCGCGGCGATCAGCTCGCGGCGGTTGGCCACCGCGTCGCGCGCCCCACTGCGGGTCGTTGGCGTAGATGTGCGGCGGCAGGTAGCGGGCCGCGTGCAGCAGGAACCAGGCCAGCTTGATCCGGCCCGCGGACCGGTTGAACGCCCGGTGGAAGGCGAACTCGGCGCTCGACCAACGTCGTCGGTGTCCTGACGCTCGATGGCGTCGGCGACGGCCTCGGCGAGCCGTTCGAGTTCGTCGATCTCCTCGTCGGTGATGCGCTCGGCGGCCGACCTGGCGAGCTGGCTGGCGATGGTGGCCTGCAGCCAGAAGATGTCCTCGATGTCGCCGCGGGTGAACGGCGAGACCACGTGGCCGCGATGCGGTTCGAGCTGCACCATGCCCTCGCCGCGCAGCGTCCGCAGCGCCTCGCGCACCGGGGTGATGCTGACGCCGAGTTCGGCGGCGGTCTCGTCGAGCCGGATGAACGTGCCGGGCCGCAGCGTGCCGGACATGATGCCGACGCGAAGGTGCGCGGCGACCTCGTCGGACAGCTGTTCGCGACGAACCCGCTGCCGCGGTTCGGGCCGTGGCGTTGCGGGTGCGTTCACGGTGTCTGTCCCCTGCTCGTCCGGTACGTGTGGCGAGGGCTTGTCCCCGAGCCGCCGAGGCCATAGTGTGACCGTGGCAACACCATGTTTGATCAAATATCAACGCTGCGCAACCTGCGCCGGGGACACCAGGGAGCACCAGCAGTTGACCGCTTCGCCAGCCCGTCCGCGCAGCCCGTCGAGCAGCCCTACCTGGCCCGCAGGCACAACTGGACCAACCAGCTCGCCCGCCACGCGCTGATGCAGCCCGATGCCACCGCGCTGCGATTCCTCGGCCACACGACCACGTGGGGTGAGCTCGATCGCCGCGTGACGGCGCTGGCGGGTGCGCTGAGCCGCCGCGGCGTCGGCTTCGGCGATCGCGTGCTGATCCTGATGCTCAACCGCACCGAGTTCATCGAGTCCTTCCTGGCCGCCAACCTGCTCGGCGCCATCGCGGTGCCCGTCAACTTCCGCATGACGCCGCCCGAGATGGCGTTCCTCGTCGGCGACTGCGAAGCCAGCGTCGTGATCACCGAACCGGTGCTCGCCGGCGTGGCGACGGCGGTGCGCGACCTCGATCCGACGCTGGCCACCGTGATCGTCGCCGGCGGCCCCACCGAGGACGGCCTGCTCGGCTACGACGACCTGCTCGCCGAGGAGGGCGAGCCGCGCGCTGGATCGGTCAGACGTCCCCAACGACTCACCCGCGCTGATCATGTACACCTCGGGCACCACCGGCCGGCCCAAGGGCGCGGTGCTGACGCACACCAACCTCGCCGGGCAGGCGATGACCAACCTCTTCACCATCGGCGCCGACATCAACAACGACGTCGGCTTCATCGGCGTCCCGCTGTTCCACATCGCGGGCATCGGCAACATGATCAGCGGCCTGCTGCTCGGCCTGCCCGACGGTGCTCTACCCGCTCGGCGCGTTCGATCCTGGCGCGCTGCTCGACGTGCTCGAGGCCGAGGAGGTGACCGGCGATCTTCCTGGTGCCCGCCCAGTGGCAGGCGGTGTGCGCCGCGCAGAAGGCCAATCCGCGGCAGCTCAGGCTGCGGGTGCTGTCCTGGGGCGCGGCGCCGGCGTCGGACACGCTGCTGCGCGCAGATGGCCGAGACGTTCCCCGGCACGCAGATCTTCGCCGCGTTCGGGCAGACCGAGATGTCGCCGGTGACGTGCATGCTGCTCGGCGAGGACGCGATCCGCAAGCTCGGCTCGGTCGGCAAGGTCATCCCGACGGTGGCGGCGCGCGTCGTCGACGACGACATGAACGACGTGCCCGTCGGCGAGGTCGGCGAGATCGTCTACCGGGCACCGACGTTGATGGCCGGGCTACTGGAACAACCCGAAGGCCACCGCCGAGGCGTTCGCCGGCGGCTGGTTCCACTCCGGCGACCTGGTCCGCCAGGACGACGAGGGCTACGTCTGGGTCGTCGACCGCAAGAAGGACATGATCATCTCCGGCGGCGAGAACATCTACTGCGCCGAGGTCGAGAACGTCCTCGGCGGCCCATCCCGCCATCGCCGAGGTGGCGGTGATCGGCCGGCCGCACGAGAAGTGGGGCGAGGTGCCGGTGGCGGTCGTCGCGCTCGGCGCGGTGCGCCGTCGGAGCTTGACGCCTGGCCGAACTCGACGAATTTCTCACCGAGCGACTCGCGCGGTACAAGCATCCGAAGGCGCTGGAGGTCGTCGACGCACTGCCCCGAAACCCCGCCGGCAAGGTACTGAAGACGGAACTGAGAGCGCGCTTCGGACGCGGCGAATTCCGTTGACGCTCGCGAAAGTTCTTCTGCGTCAACGGTTTCTACCGGCAACGTCGGAGGGTTGACCGCGGTGATGAGTTTGCTAACGGTTGCGATCCTCAATCCTGCGGATGCGGTGCACGGCGCCCGATCGGATCGGGTACAGTCCTGTGGTCCGCCTTACTACCCGACGAGTAGGGAGACGGCGATCACACATACGGAGCAGGGGCAAGGAGGGGGCGTGCGACAGGTTCTGCCGTTGCGCCGACGACCTGGCGTGCGGGTGCTCCGGAGCGCAGGGGCGCAGCGACTCGGGAACAGCATCGTGACCGCGCAGTCACCGGGCTCTGTTCGACTACGTCCGCGACCAGGTCAGGCCGGGTCTGGAGGCCGTCGGCGGTTTCGTCAGGATGTGTGTGCTGACCGGTAAGGCGTTGTTCCGCAGGCCATTCCAGTGGCGCGAGTTCATCCTTCAGGGCTGGTTCCTGATGCGGGTGGCGTTCCTGCCCACGATCGCGGTCGCCATCCCGCTGACCGTGCTCATCATCTTCACGCTCAACATCCTGCTCGCCGAGTTCGGCGCCGCCGACATCTCCGGAGCGGGCGCGGCGCTTGGCGCGGTCACCCAGCTGGGTCCGCTCGTCACGGTGCTCGTGGTTGCGGGCGCGGGTTCGACCGCCATCTGTGCGGACATCGGCGCGCGGACCATCCGCGAGGAGATCGACGCCCTCGAAGTACTCGGCATCGACCCGATCCATCGGCTGGTCGTGCCGCGCGTGGTCGCGTCGACGTTCGTCGCACTGCTGCTCAACGGCGCGGTCATCACCATCGGCCTGGTCGGCGGCTTCGTCTTCGGCGTCTACGTCCAGAACATCTCCGCGGGCGCGTACGTGTCGACGCTGACGCTGGTGACCGGTCTGCCCGAAGTCCTCATCTCCGTCGTCAAGGCCATGACCTTCGGCCTGATCGCCGGACTGGTCGGCTGCTACCGCGGCCTGACCGTTTCCGGCGGCGCCAAGGGCGTCGGCACCGCGGTCAACGAGACGCTGGTGCTGTGCGTGATCGCGCTGTTCGCGGTGAACGTCGTCCTGACCACCATCGGTGTTCGATTCGGAACGGGGCGCTGACATGTCGACCTCAGCGGTTCTGCGGTCCCGGTTTCCCCGCGCGGCCGCCGCGCGGTGAGCGGCTGGCCGGCTCGCCCGGGCGGTTCCTCGACAGCGTCGGTCACGTCGGCTGGTTCATCGTCACCGCGGTCGGTTCGATCGGCCACGCCCTGCGCTACTACCGCCGGGAGATGCTGCGGCTGATCGCCGAGATCGGCATGGGCACCGGCGCCATGGCCGTCATCGGCGGCACCGTCGCCATCGTCGGCTTCGTCACCCTCTCGGGTGGCTCGCTGATCGCCATCCAGGGCTTCGCGTCGCTGGGCAACATCGGTGTCGAGGCGTTCACCGGATTCTTCGCCGCACTGGTCAACGTGCGCATCGCCGCGCCGGTGGTGGCGGGCCAGGCGCTGGCCGCCACGGTCGGCGCGGGCGCCACAGCGGAGCTGGGCGCCATGCGCATCAGCGAGGAGATCGACGCGCTCGAAGTCATGGGCATCAAGTCGATCTCGTACCTGGTGTCGACCCGGATCATGGCCGGTTTCGTCGTGATCATCCCGCTGTACGCGATGGCGATCATCATGTCGTTCCTGTCGGCGCAGATCACCACGACGTTGTTCTACGGCCAGTCGACGGGCACCTACGAGCACTACTTCCGGACGTTCCTGCGGCCCGGATGACGTGGCGTGGTCGTTCGTGCAGGCGATCATCATCTCGGTGATCGTCATGATCAACCACTGCTACTACGGCTTCTACGCCAGCGGCGGCCCGGTCGGCGTCGGCGAGGCCGTCGGCCGGTCGATGCGCGCATCGCTGATCGCGATCGTGCTGGTCGTCCTGTTCGCTTCGTTGGCGCTCTACGGCACCAACGCCAACTTCAACCTGACGGTGTAGCCGATGACCGCCCCAGGCCAGGTGCAGTCACCGGTCAACACCCCCAAGACGCCGCCGTACAAGATCGCCGGCCTCGTTCTGCTCGTCGTCTTCGCCGTCGTGGTGGCGCTGGTGTGGACTCAGTTCCGCGGCGGGTTCGCCGACCCCGAGAAGCTCACGCTGATCTCGTCGCGCTCCGGCCTGTCGATGGATCCCGGGTTCCAAGGTCACCTACAACGGCGTCGAGATCGGCCGGGTGGCCAGCATCGACGCCGTCGACGGTCGGTGACGTGCCCAAGGCCAAGGTCACCCTCGACGTCAATCGGGAGTTCATCAAGCTGATCCCGACGAACGTGGACGCCGAGATCAAGGCGACCACGGTGTTCGGCAACAAGTACGTGGCGTTCTCCTCGCCCAAGAACCCGCAGGCCCAACGCATCAAGTCCTCCGACGTGATCGACGTGTCGGCGGTGACCACCGAGTTCAACACGCTGTTCGAGACCGTGGTGTCGGTGGCGCAGAAGGTGGACCCGGTCAAGCTCAACGAGACGCTGACCGCCACCGCGCAGGCACTCGACGGACTGGGCAACGCGGTTCGGGCAGTCGATCGAGAACGGCAACGCGATCCTGGCCGACCTCAACCCGCAGATGCCACAGATCCGCCAGGACAACCAGCGGGCTGGCCGATCTGGCCGACGTCTACGCCGACAACGCGCCCAACCTGTTCGACGGGCTGGAGCACGCCGTCACCACGGCGCGCACGCTCAACGAGCAGCAGGGCAACATCGACCAGGCGCTGATGGCCTCGGTCGGATTCGGCAACACCGGTGGCGACGTCTTCGAGCGCGCCGAGCCGTACCTGGTCCGCGGTGCCGCCGACCTGGTGCCCGACCAGCGCGCTGCTCGACGAGTACAGCCCGGCGCTGTTCTGCACCATCCGCAACTACCACGACGTCGAGCCGAAGATCGCCTCGTCGCTCGGCGGCAACGGCTATTCGCTGCGCACGCACTCCGAGGCATTCCTCGGCGCGGCCAACCCGTACGTCTACCCGGACAACCTGCCGCGGGTGAACGCCCACGGCGGCCCCGAGGGCAGGCCCGGCTGCTGGCAGCCGGTCACCCGTGACCTGTGGCCGCAGCCCTACCTGGTGATGGACACCGGCGCCAGCATCGCGCCCTACAACCACCTCGGACTTGGTCAGCCGTATCGCCATCGAATACGTCTGGGGACGCCAGATCGGGGAGAACACGATCAACCCATGAAAATCACCGGTACAGCGATCAAGCTCGGCGCCGTTCGCCTTGGTGCTGCTTCTGTTCACGGCGATCATCATCGTGGTGTTCGGACAGATGCGGTTCGACCGCACGACCGGCTATTCGGCGGTGTTCAGAACGCCAGCGGACTTCGGGCGGGTCAGTTCGTCCGCGCCTCCGGCGTCGAGGTCGGCAAGGTCGAGCAAGGTCGAACTGATCGACGGCGGAACCAAGGTCAGGATCGACTTCGACGTCGACCGGTCGCTGCAGCTGTTCCAGGGCACCACCGCGTCCATCCGGTACCTGAACCTGATCGGCGACCGCTACATGGAACTCAAGCGCGGTGACGACCAGAAGCTGCTGCCCGCGGGCGGCACCATCCCGATCGAGCGCACCCAACCCGCGCTCGACCTGGACGCCCTGATCGGCGGATTCCGGCCGCTGTTCCGTGCGCTGGATCCCGACAAGGTCAACAACATCGCCCAGTCGATCATCACGATCTTCCAGGGCCAGGGCGGCACCATCAACGACATCCTCGACCAGACCGCCTCGCTGACTTCGGCGCTCGCCGACCGAGACCAGGCGATCGGCGAGGTGGTCAAGAACCTCAACACGGTGCTCGACACCACCGTCAAGCACCAGCAGCAGTTCGACGACACCGTGCAGAACTTCGAGAAGCTGATCACCGGGCTGAAGAACCGCGCCGATCCGATCGCGAAGTCGGTCGCCGACATCAGCGACGCCGCCGGGTCGGTCGCCGACCTGCTCGGCGAAAACCGTCCGCTGCTGCAGAAGACGGTCACCAACCTCGAGATCCTCCAGCAGCCGCTGGTCGACCAGAAGGACCAACTCAACGACATCCTGTCAAGCTGCCCACCGCGTTGAAGATCATCGGGCGCGCGGGCGGCGTCTACGGTGACTTCTTCAACTTCTACGCCTGCGACGTCACGCATCAAGCTGAACGGCCTTCAGCCCGGCGGACCCGTCCGCACGGTCAAGGTGTGGTCGCAGCCCTCCGGAAGGTGCACGCCGCAATGAGGACGCTGGAGGGGTCGAACCGGATCCGCAACGGGTTGATGGGCATCCTCATCCTGGTGCTCGTCATCGGCGTCGGGCCAGAGCTTCGCCAGCGTGCCGATGATCTTCGCGACGCCGACCTACTACGCGCAGTTCACCGACACCGGCGGGCTCAATCCCGGCGACAAGGTCCGCATCGCGGGTGTCGACGTCGGCCAGGTCCGCTCCATGGAGATCGAGGGCGACAAGGTGGTCATCGGGTACTCACTCGGCGGCATGAAGATCGGCACCGACAGCCGGGCCAACATCCGCACCGACACGATCCTCGGGCGCAAGAACATGGAGATCGAACCGCGCGGCTCGACAGACGTTGAACGCCAACGGAGTTCTGCCGCTCGGCCAGACCACCACGCCGTACCAGATCTACGACGCGTTCTTCGACGTCACCAAGGCGGCGTCCGGCTGGGACACCGAGCACGGTGAAGAAGTCGCTGCAACGTGCTGTCGGAGACCATCGACCAGACCTCCCCGCATCTGAGCGCCGCGCTCGACGGTGTCGCGAGGTTCTCCGACACCATCGGCAAGCGCGACGAGGACATCAGGCACCTGCTGGCCAACGCCAACAAGATCGCCGGCGTGCTCGGCAGCCGTAGCGAGCAGATCAACTCGCTGCTGGTGAACGCCAAGACGCTGTTGGCCGCGATCAACGAGCGCACCTACGCGGTCAGCCAGCTGCTGGAACGCATCGGGTCGTTCTCCGCACGAGGTGCGGGGCTTCATCAACGACAACCCGAACCTCAACCAGGTGCTCACTCAGCTGAACACGCATCAGCGACGTCCTGGTGCAGCGCAAGTACGACCTCGTCGACGTCTTGTCGACGCTGAGCAAGTTCACCGCGTCGCTGGCCGAGGCCCTCGCCTCCGGCCCGTACTTCAAGGTCATGCTGGTGAACCTGTTGCCGTACTGGATCATCCAGCCGTGGGTCGACGCCGCGTTCAAGAAGCGTGGCATCGATCCCGAGGAGTTCTGGCGCAACGCGGGCCTGCCTTCGTTCCGGTTCCCCGACCCGAACGGCCAGCGCCAGGCCAACGGTGCTCCGCCACCGGCGCCGACGCCGCTTGAGGGCACCCCGGAGCATCCCGGACCGGCCGTCATCGCAGGCACGCCGTGCTCGTACGCGCCCGATCCGGACAATCTGCCGACGTCGGCCAACCCGATGCCGTGTGCGCGGTACCGAGTCGGACCGTTCGGCAACAACCCGTACGGCGCCAATTACGGCGGCGCGGCGCCCGACGTGGTCGGTGCACCGCCGAACCCGGCTGCGCCGTCACCCGCCCCCGGCGTGCCGAGTGCGGCGTTCCCCGGCGAGTACCCGTCGCTTCGTGCCAGGCATCCCGCCGCCACCGTTCGCGCCCGGCCCGCCGGGAGCGCGCACGGTCCCGGCGACGCCAGGTCCGTCGGACCCGTACATCGCCCCGGGATCCTTGCAGGGCGACGGCACCTCGCCGTTGCCGCCCGCGCTGACCGGCCCGCCGCCGCCTCCCGGCCCGGGACCGCAACGTCGGGACCGGCGGGCAGCCCGCCGCTGCCTGGCAACCCGCCGTTCCTCCCGCCCGGATCACAGGGATAGGGGCCAGTAGATGTCAACTATCTTCAACGTCCGAAACGTGAAGCTGCCCGCGCTGACCCGGGCGTCGGTGATCGTCGGGACGATCGTGGTGATCCTCGGCGTTGGTCGCCGCCTTCGTCGGCTGGCACCTGTACAAGAAGCTGACCACCAACACCGTGGTCGCCTACTTCCCCGCAGACGCTCGCGCTGTATCCCGGGGACAAGGTCCAGATCATGGGCGTGCGGGTCGGCTCCATCGACTCGATCGAGCCCGCTGGCGACAAGATGAAGGTGACGTTCACCTACGCCTCGAAGTACAAGGTGCCCGCCAACGTCACGGCGTCGATCCTCAACCCGAGCCTGGTCGCGTCGCGCACGATCCAGCTGGCACCGCCGTACACCGGCGGTCCCGAGCTGGAGGACAACGCGGTCATCCCGATCGACCGCACCCAGGTGCCCGTCGAGTACGACGAGCTGCGTGACTCGCTCAACCGGATCCTCACCGATCTCGGTCCGACCAAGGAACAGCCGAAGGGTCCGTTCGGCGACGTCATCGAATCCTTCGCCGATGGTCTGTCGGGCAAGGGTCAGGAGATCAACACCACGCTCAACGGTCTCTCCGAGGCGCTCACCACCCTGAACCAGGGCCGCGGCGACTTCTTCGGGGTGATCAAGAGCCTGGCGCTGTTCGTCAACGCGCTCTACAAGAGCGATCAGCAGTTCGTGGCGCTCAACGACAACCTCGCGCAGTTCACGAACTCGTTCACCAACACCGACCGCGAAGTGGCCACCGCGCTGAAGGACCTCGACCAGCTGCTGACCACGACTCGCGGCTTCCTCGACAAGAACTCGTCGGTGCTGACCAAGGACGTCAACAACCTCGCCGACGTCACGAACGCGATCCTGCAGCCCGACCCGCGCGACGGTCTCGAGACCGGCCTGCACGTGTTCCCCAACCTGGCGGCCAACATCGTCAACATCTCGTCGCCCAACGCCGGCGGCATCGTCGGCATACCGGTGATCAACAACTTCGCCAACCCGATGCAGTTCCTGTGCAGCTCGATCCAGGCAGGTAGCCGGTTGGGCTACCAGGACTCCGCGGAGCTGTGCGCGCAGTACCTGGCACCGATCCTGGATGCGATCAAGTTCAACTACCTGCCGTTCGGCCTGAACCAGCTCCAACAGCGCTATGACGCTGCCGAAGCAGATCGCGTACTCCGAGCCGCGTCTGCAGCCGCCGCCGGGCTACAAGGACACCACCGTGCCGGGCATCTGGGCGCGCGACACGTTGTTCTCGCACGGCAACCACGAGCCGGGCTGGATCGGTGGCGCCCGGCATGCAGGGCGTCGACGTGCAGCCGCTCACCGCGAACATGCTGACGCCGGAGTCGCTGTCCGAGTTGCTGGGTGGCCCCGACATCGAACCGCCCGCGCCTGCGTATCGCGTCCGGCGCGCGGGCCGCCGAACTCCTACGACGAGAACAACCCGCTGCCGCCGCCGTGGTACCCGCAGCCGGGTCCCGCTGCCCGGCCCGGCGCCAGGCGTGCTCGCCGGTGATCCGCTCGGGCGCCATCGCGCCCGCCGCTGGACCGCCGCCGGGGCCCGCACCCGCGGGGCCACCGCTGCCCGCTGAAGCAGGAGCAGGCCAGTGACCAGATCTGAGGCGATTGACGTTGCGCAGCATCGTGCGGCGCGGTGGCGCGTTGTTCGCCGCCGCGTTGGTGCTGACGTCCTGCGGCTGGCAGGGCATCGCGAACGTGCCGCTGCCCGGGTGGTCCCGGAAGCGGCTCGGACAAGATGACGATCTACGTCCAGATGCCGGATACGTTGGCGCTCAACGTCAACAGCCGCGTCCGGGTGGCCGACGTGTTCGTCGGCAGCGTCCGCGCGATCGAGCTGAAGAACTGGGTGGCGACGCTCACGCTGGACGTCCAGCCGAACCTGAAGCTGCCGACGAACACCTTGGCGAAGATCGGGCAGACGTCGCTGCTGGGCTCGCAGCACGTGCAGCTCGATCCGCCGCCGGACCCGTCGCAGCAGCTGCTGAAGAGCGGGGACACCATCCCGCTGAAGAACGCTTCGGCGTTCCCGACCACGGAGCGGGTGCTGGCCAGCATCGGCACGATCCTGACCGGCGGCGGCATCCCGAACCTCGAGACCATCCAGACCGAGATCAACAACATCCTGACGGGCCGTGGCGATCAGATCCGCGAGTTCCTCGGCCGGCTGGACACGTTCACCGCCGAGTTGAACGCGCAGCGCGCAGGACATCACCCGGGCGATCGATTCGACGAACCGGCTGCTGTCGATCGTCGCGCAGCGCAACGACACCCTGGACCGCGTGCTGACCGAGTTCCCGCCGTTGATCAAGCACTTCGCCGACACCCGCGATCTGTTCGCCGACGCGGTGACGGCGCTGGGCCGGGTCAGCAAGGCCACCGACGACGCGCTGTCGCAGGCGAATCCGGACATCCACGCGAACCTGCAGAACCTGCAGCGGCCGCTCATCCAGCTGGGCAAGGCCTCGCCGTACCTGATCGGTGCGCTGAAGGTGCTGCTCACGGCTCCGTTCAGCATCGAGAACGTGCCGAAGGTGGTCCGCGGCGACTACATCAACGTCTCGCTGAACGTCGACCTGACGCTGTCGGCGATCGACAACGGACTGCTCACGGGCACCGGGTGTCTCGGGCATGCTGCGGGCACTCGAGCAGGCGTGGGGTCGCGATCCCGACACGATGATCCCGGACGTCCGGTTCACGCCGAACCCGCACGACGCGCCCGGGTGGACCGCTGGTCGAGAGAGGTGAGTGAGCTGTGCTGACCCGCTTCATCAAGATCCAGCTGATCCTGTTCACGATCCTGACGATCATCGCTCTGATCGTGCTGGGCTGGTACTACCTCCGGCTGCCTGCTCTGGCCGGCATCGGGCAGTACAAGCTGTACGCGGACCTGCCGAGGTCGGGCGGGTTGTACGCGACGGCCAACGTGACCTACCGCGGCACCACCATCGGCAAGGTGACGGACGTCGTGCCCACCGAGCACGGTGCCAAGGCCGACGATGAGCATCGACAGCCACGTTCAAGATCCCGGCCGACGCGATCGGCCAACGTGCACTCGGTGTCGGCGATCGGCGAGCAGTACCTCGACCTGGTGTCCACCGGCAACCCCGACCAGTACCTTGCCGCCCGGCACCACCATCACCAAGAGCTCGGTGCCCAGTGAGGTCGGCCCCGCGCTGGACTCCGCCAACAAGGGTCTTGCGGTGCTGCCGAAGGAGAAGATCGACTCGCTGCTGACCGAGACGTCGCAGGCCGTCGGTGGACTTGGTCCCGCGTTGCAGCGCCTCGTCGACTCGACGACGGCGATCGCCAGCGACTTCAAGGACAACCTCGGCCCGGTCAACGACATCATCAACAACTCGACGCCGATCCTGGACAGCCAGGTCAACTCGGGTGACGCCATCTCGCAGTGGGCGACGAACCTGAACACCATCACGTCCCAGACCGCGGAGCAGGATCAGGCGTTGCGCAGCGGCCTTGCAGCAGGCCGCCCCGACGGCCGATCAGCTCAACGAGGTGTTCGGCGGCGTGCGCGACGCACTGCCGCAGACGCTGGCGAACCTGGCGGTCGTCACCGACATGCTCAAGCGCTATCACAAGGGCCTCGAGCAGGCGCTGGTGATCCTGCCCCAGGGCGCGACGATCGCCCAGGCCGGCCACGATCTTCGACGGCGAGGGCCTGCTGCACTTCGGCCTGTCGATCAACCAGCCGCCACCGTGTCTGACCGGCTTCCTGCCGGCGTCGGAGTGGCGTTCGCCCGCCGACACCACGCATGGCGCCGCTGCCGACGGGCACCTACTGCAAGATCCCGAAGGACTACCAGGGCAACGTCGTTCGCGGCGCGCGCAACTATCCGTGCGCGGACGTGCCGGGCAAGCGTGCGGCGACGCCGGCGGAGTGCCGCAGCAACGAGCCGTACGTTCCGCTGGGCACCAACCCGTGGTACGGCGACCCGAATCAGATCCTCACCTGCCCGGCCGCCGGCGCGCGCGCTGCGATCAGCCGGTCAAGCCCGGCTACGTGGTTCCGGCACCGACGATCAACAACGGGATGAACCCGCTGCCTGCCGACCAGTTGCCGGGAACGCCGCCGCCCGATCAGCGACCCGCTTACCGCGCCTGGCCAGGGCTCGGTCAGCTGCAGTGGCCAGCAGCCCAACCCGTGCATCTACACTCCGGCATCAGGTCCGGCGGCGATCTACAGCCCGTCCAGCGGTGAGGTCGTTGGACCCGACGGGGTCAAGTACTCCGTCAACAACTCAAGCAACCCAGGAGACGACGGATGGAAGGAGATGCTGGCACCAGCCAGCTGAACCCCACCGGACGACGGACAACCGAAGCAACCGGAAGACACCGGACGCACCGGATGATCGGTCGCGACAGCAACGAACGACGCCGAGCGAGGACGCCGAGCCGACGGATTCGGGCGAGCAGGATGCCGTGACGCGGCGCCCGAGCATCTGGGCCGTGGCTGGTTCGTCGCGATCTGCGCGGTGCTGGTCGCTCCTGACCGCCGGCGTCGGCGTCGGTGGATACCTCGCCCTGCGCGTCACACGACCAGAGCGAGGCGATCGCCCGCGACGACGCCGCTCGCCCTGGCGCGGGCCAAGGAATGCGTCGACCGCGACCCAGGCTCCCGACACCGCGGCCATGACGGCCAGCCAGACGAAGATCATCGAATGCGCCGACCGGCGACTTCGCCGTGCAGGCCAACCTGTTCGCCGAGCATGCTGGTCGAGGCCTACCAGGCGGCCAACGTCACCGTGCAGGTGTCCGACATGCGGGCCGCCGTCGGAACGACACAACGACGACGATTCGGTCGACGTGCTGGTGGCGGTGCGGGTGAAGGTGACCAACTCGCAGGCCGCCAATCAGGAGCAGGGCTACCGGCTGCGGGTGAAGATGGCCCCCGCCGACGGCACCTACAAGGTCGCCAGACTCGACCAGGTCACGTCGTGACGGCGGTGCTCGAAGAGACGACGGAGCACCGGCGACCGACGCAGGAAGCCGATCCGCTACGCGTCGTGGCCCGCGCGCGCCGGCGCCCTCGCGGTGGACGTGCTGCCCGGCATCGCGGTGATCGCGACGATGTGGCTGCTCGCGACGACCGCACCCGCAGCGAGGCTGGCTGTGGTGGATGTTCGTCGCCATCGTCGCGCTGGCCTTCCTCGCGACGGTGGTGAACCGGTGGCTGCTGCCGGTGCTCACGGGCTGGAGCCTCGGCCGCGCGATGTTCGGCATCCGGGTCACGCAGCCGGTCGGGCGGCGCCGTCGGCGCCTTCCGGCTGCTGCTGCGCGATCTCGCCCACCTGCTGGACACGGCGAGCCTGTTCGTCGGCTGGCTGTGGCCGCTGTGGGACGGCCGGCACCGCACCTTCGCCGATCTGCTGCTGCGCACCGAAGTGCGGGTGGTCGACGCCGCCGCAGCGCAACGTCCGTCGCACCGCCGGGCGTGCGTGTTCCTGGTGGCCGCGCTGCTCTGCGCCGGCGGGCGCCGGACTCGGGCTATCAGACGGTCTACCGGCACGACCGTGCCGTCGAGCAGGCGCGCACCGAGATCGCCGAACAGGGTCCGCGCATCGTCGAGCAGATGCTGAGCTACGGCACGGCGACGGTGCAGGACGACTTCGCCAAGGCACAGTCCCTGGCCACCGACGGCTACCGGCCGCAGCTGATCGCCCAGCAGCAGGCCGTCCAGAAGGCGGGGTGACCACCAACGAGTACTGGGCCGTCAGCAGCGCGGTGCTGTCGGCGTCCACGGACCAGGCCGCGATGCTGATGGCGCTGCAAGGTCAGCGCGGCGATCGACCCGCAAGACCCTGAAGTTCATCACGGCGACCGTCCGGGTCGACTTCGAGCGGTCCGGCGACGGCCACTGGCGCGTCGCCAACCTGACCGTCCTGAAGAAGCCGCAGACGAACGAGCCCGCCGGATGAGCCCGCGCCGCCAGGTCGACACCGCCGACCGCGACTTCTTCAGCTTCACCGCCGAACCGAAACCGCCACTGCGGTGGGGACTTCCGGTTACGGCCGATGCTCGCCGTCACTGGTCGTCGCCGCGGCGCTCGCGGGCAGCATCTTCATGCTGGTCGGCCACGAGAGCTACCACCGCACCGAGGTCAGGGATGCCGAGGCCCTCGACTACGTGCGCGGCTTCATGACGACCTACACGACGCTGGATCCGTTCCACGCCAACGACTATGCGGATCGCGTGCATGGCGCAGGGCACGGGCGACTTCGCCAAGTCGTTCAAGGAGAAGCTGAACGAGATCGTCGTCCAGGTGGCGCGAGCCGAACCCACCACGGGCACCGTCGTCAAGCCGCCGGTGTCCAACGGTGGAACGACAACGGCAGTGCCGACGTGCTGGTGGCGACGAAGATCAACACGACGGCCCCGGACGGGAAGTCGACCATCGAGAGCGGCAACCGCTGGGTGGTCACGACGATCGAGGAGGGGACAGCAGTGGAAGATCAGCCAACTGATTCAGGTGATCTGACCACCGACGCCGGCGCCCGTCCCGCAAGGCAAGGCGGACCGCACCCGTCACCGGCTGCCACGGCAGAAGCTCAGGGCGCCCAGCGAGGACGCGTCGGTCGACGACGCAGAGGTCGACGCTGAGGACGCCGAGGTCGCAACGGAAGAACCTGGCGCCGAGGCGGCCGAGGAAGCCTCCACCGAGACCGTCGCCGAGTCCGTCGTCGAGGAGACCGCAGACGCACCCGCCGGGCCCAGCCCTCGCCGACGATTCCCTGGCGCCGGTCGAAGGCTCCCGGCGTGGCCGAGCCAGCTGCGGCGGATACCGAAACTGAAACGGGTTCGACGGAATCCGGCGAAGACACCGAAGAGGCGCCCGACGAACCCGCGCCGATCCTGGTGCCGCACCGAACCGCGGGGCGGGGGCTGAAGATCGCGGCGGTCGTCGCGGCCGCGTTGTTCGTCGGTGCCGCGGCGTTCGCGGGCGCAACGGTGCAGCCCTACCTGGCCGATCGCGCCGAGGTGCACACCAAGTTCGAGGTCGCCGAGACGGCGGCCAACGCCATCTCGACGCTGTGGACCTACACCCCCGACGACATGGACTCGCTGCCCGACTCGCGCGGGTCGGTACCTTGCAGGCGACTTCGCCGTGGAGTACAAGCGCTACATCGACGCCATCGTCGAGACCGAACAAGCAGGCTCAGGTCTCCAACAACACGCAGGTGCTCGGCACCGCCGTGGAGACCCTGACGCCGACCGAGGCGAACGTGATCGTCTACACGAACTCGGTGGCCACCAGTCCGGTCACGAAGGGCATCCCGTCGCTGCGCTATCTGTCGTATCGGCTCACGTTGGAGCCGCGGGACCGGAAGTGGCTGATCACCAAGATGCAGGCGGTCACGTCGCTGGACCTGACGCCCCGCCTGTAGCGCTGCCGATGGCCGCCGAATCGCCAGTGTCGCAACGGATGACGGTTACCGCCCTGTTGCTGCTGACGTTCGCCACCGGGCTCATCGACGCGGTCAGTGTCCTGGTGCTCGGACACGTCTTCGTGGCGAACATGACGGGGAACGTGATCTTCCTCGGCTTCTGGTTCGCGCCCCACTCCGGCGTCGACATGATGGCCGCCGTCGTGTCGTTCATCAGCTTTCTCGTCGGCACGGTGCTCGGCGGCCGCCTGGCCCGCCATCTCGATGCCAAGGTGCGCCGGTGGCTGATCGTCGCGCTCGGCATCGAAGTCGTGATCATGGTGACGCTGTCGATCCTGGCCGGCACCGGGGTGTTGGACTACCACGACAACAGCAGGCTCATCCTCATCGCCGGCCTCGCCATCACGTTCGGCAGCCAGAACGCCATGGCCCGGCAGTTCGGCATCCAGGAACTCAGCACGACCGTGCTGACGTCGACGATCGTGGGGATCGGCTTCGACAGCCGCCTCGCGGGCGGTACCGGCCAGCGCGAGAAACTGCGTTACGGGGTGGTCCTGACGATGCTCGCAGGCGCGATCATCGGTGCGACCATGACCAGGTTCACCGTGGCACCAGTGATCGCGGTGGCCGCCGCGGCGATCGCCACCAGCGGTCTGATCTTCGGGTTCGCCCCGACACCGCGATCCGCGAGTTCTGCGCCAGAAAACTTGCCGTAACCGTTGCGATCGCCACCAAGCCACTGTGATACTGCTGGGCACCGCCAATGCGGGTGATGTGGGCATGCAAGCAGCGGGAGAAACATGAATGGCGTCAAGGGCTTGGCGGTCGCCGCGGTTCTGATGGGCAGCGCGGTCGTGCTGGCCGCCCCCGCGTGGGCTGACGAATTCACCGGGAAGTACGTCTACAACTCTCCTGCCTCGGCGCACGAGCCGCCCGTATCGACCACGTGGACCGTGACTCCATGCGGTCCGGGGTGCGCCCACGTGGTGAGCGCCTCGGGTCTGACGAACGCCAACGCGCACCTGGTCGATGGGCAATGGGTACTGGAGCGGTACTCGGACACCGCGTTCTTCTGCCCCGACGGCACGAAGGCACCAGGAACGATTCGATACACGTTCGACCCGAAGACCTTGAAGGGTCAGAACGCCGTCGATCCAGCGCCTGCGTGCGGTTTGGCCATGACCAGCTCCAACCCGAACGTGTTCACGCTGACGAAGGTCGGCTCGGGGGGCACTGGATCACCCATGGTCCACGATTAACCTGGACCCCATGCCATCAGTACTCGTCACGGGCGCGGCCCGTGGCATTGGACGGTCCATCACCGAGCACCTCGCGAGTCGCGGCTGGGACGTCGTCGCCGGCGTGCGCACCGACGCGGACGCGGCCGCGATCACCGCGGTCAACCCACGGCGTATCAGCGCGGTCATGCTGGACGTGACCAACGACGCGCACGTCGCCGCGTTGGCCGACTCGCTGCCCGCACGTCTCGACGGAATCGTGAACAACGCGGGCATCGTCGTGGCTGGTGCGATGGAATCCGTCGACACCGCTGCCTGGCGAAAGCAGTTGGAGGTCAACGTCATCGGGCAACTCGCCGTAACACGGGCGGCGCTGCCGCGGCTGCGCGAAACGCGGGGCAGGATCGTGTTCATCTCGAGCGTGAACGGCAGGCTGTCCATGCCGCTGGTCGGCGCGTACGCTGCGTCGAAGTTCGCGCTCGAAGCGGCGGCCGACGCGATGCGTATGGAGCTGCGGCCGTGGCGCATACCGGTGGTGATCGTCGAACCCGCGCAGACCGACACCGACATGTGGCACACCGCCGACACCATGGTCGAGCAGACCGAAGCCGCGATGACACCCGAGCACCGCGCGCTCTACGCCAGACACATCGCGGGTTTCAAGAAGCGCGTCCCGATGTCACAGCGGATGGCCGTCGATCCCGCCAAGGTGTCGCGCATCGTGGAGGAAGCGCTCACGGCACGCAGGCCCCGCGCCCGCTACGTCGTCGGCGCCGGACCCAAGGTGCAGGTCGCCCTGATGACGAATCTGCCGTCGGCCGTGAGGGACCGGGTGCTGCGCGCGGTGGCAGGTCAGCCGTAGCCAGATCCGGTGGACGTCTTCGTCAAACGCGACCTCGCTGCACCTCAAAGCTACTTCACTTGGGAAGTAACAGGTTTGCGGTGGTTGGCCGCTGCCGACGGCGGTGTGCCCTGCGCGAGGGTCATCGATCACGACCCCACCAGCCTCACCCTGCAAAGGTTGGAGACGACCACGCCGGACCGCGCAGCGGCGTACGGATTCGGTTGCGGACTGGCCCGAACCCACGACAGCGGCGCCGACGCGTTCGGCGCACCGCCCGACGGCTGGACAGGCGCCGGGTTCTTCGGCCCACTGCAGAATCCGCTCCCGATGTCGCTCACCGGCCATTCGACCTGGGGCCGCTTCTACGCCGCGGAGCGGCTGTCGCCAATGGCCGAGCGGGCGGGTCCGCGGCTGGGCCCAGAAACCCTCGCGGATCTGCAAAACGTCATAACCCGTTGTGAACGAGGCGTTTTCGACGACGACGACGTGCCCGCCCGATTGCACGGCGATCTGTGGAGCGGCAACGTCATGTGGACCCACGACGGCGTGGTCTTGATCGACCCCGCCGCCCACGGTGGGCATCGCGAGACCGACCTGGCGATGCTGGCGCTATTCGGATGCCCTTTCTTGGATGCGGTAATCGACGGGTATCAGAGCGCACGGCCGTTACGGGCCGGGTGGTGTCAACGGATTCCGTTGCACCAGCTTTATCCGTTGCTGGCACACGTCGTTCTGTTCGGCGGCGGGTATGTCCGCCAGGTTGCCGCAGCAACCCGTGCGACGTTGGCCATTGACGCATAGGCCAGATAGTTGCAGGTGGTATATACACTGCTAATAAATGAGGCACCAATAGCAAATTTCACGCCAATTGCGAAAATCTAACAAAGCCAACCTTGGCTTCGAGCCGCACGCCGCGGCGACGGTTGGCGAACGTCTGACCAGCGAGAAACGGACGGGTGCGGGGAAATTCCGCAACGGAATCCGAAGCCTTACGGTCACGCAAATTTGCTTAACAATTCAACCAATCGGCACTTACCGAAGTGTTAACGTCCTGTGATCAATCTGATGGGGTCGGGGAAAGGACAGGTCAGATGGCGGGTCGGCACCGCAAGGTGAGTGCGCGAGCGCGGCAAGTGACCTTGCTGACCGTCGCAACGGCAACGGCGACAGCGATGACGGTTAACGTCGCGCCACCGCCGCCGAAGCCGCAGGCCGCGCGCGTCGTCACCGACCCGGTCGACCTCGCCGCCGCCATCAAGCTCCTCCCCAACCACGATCAGGTTCCCGACCTCACGGGCGGTCTGGGAAGCGCGATCTCCAACTCGGGCCAGGCGCTGGCCGACTCGATCATCCGAGCCGTGGTCAACGGGATCAACGTGGCGGGCATTGCGCAGGCGGCGGGGCTGGATCCGCGGAGCCTGCTCAAGGGCCTGCTCGCAGATCTGCCGGCCAACCTGCTGCCGGGGATCCTGGCCAGCCTGTCCATCGACATTCCGCTGTTGGGACCGGTGCTCGGCACGCTGACGGGCGGTGACCTGGGCCTGCTCACCAACATTCTCGACCTGCTCGGAATCGACGACATCACCGACGGAACGCTGACGGGAGTCCTGGCACTGCTGGGGCTCAAACTGGACGATCCGCTCAACCTCGCCGGCCTGTCCGTTCCTGGCCTGAACGTCGTCACCGCGGGGCCGACGTTCACCGCGCTCAAGATGCTCGGCCTCGACCTGGGTTGGTTGCCTGCGTTGCCCGACTCGGTGGCCAACGACATCAACGGAACCCCCTACCTGCGACTGGGCGTCGACGGCGTGCTCGACGTGCTGCTCGACAAGCTGAAGGCGAGCACCCTCCCCGGCGCATCGCTCCTGATCGCTCCGTTGGTCAACCTGATCCAGGAAATCACCGACCCGTTGACCAGTCACCTCCCAGACGTCATCGACGTCCGCGTCGTTCCCACCGTCGGGATCGGGATGGGCGCGTTCGCCGCCGCAACGGCCTACGCGAAGGTGTTGGCGCAACTGGCCTCTCAGCCAGGCGGTTCGGCTTTCGTCGGCACCGACCCACTGCTCGGCAGCTTGACCATCCTGCCGCTGGTGCTGATCAACAATCCGGCGCGACCAGACGGCGGCGCCTTCGCCCGGTTCGGGCCACTGGCGGCGTTGTTCGGCCTCAACACCGTGAATCCGACGACTCAGGTGACCAACGACGGCACAGGCATTCCAGTGGCCGGCACCGGCATCAAGCTGGGTGCGGCGAACGTCCTGCCGGTGATGATCGACGCGACCTACGAATACCAACCGCTGTCGGACCTGGCGTCGTGGCCGAATCCCTTCACCCTGGTGAACAACCTCGCCGCCGGATTGGCACCCACGTACATGCTTCGCGGGTTGAGCCTCGGCAATCTTGCCGACCAGATCCTCGGTCAGGTCGGCGACCTGGTCAAGCAATCGGTGCTCAACGGGAACCCGTTGGCGCTCAACGTCTATCTCACGTTGCACTCGGCGACCTTGCCGATGCTGGAGCCGCTGTACCTCGCGTCCGACCTCCTGAACGTCGTGGGCCTCAGCCCGCTCGCCGCCATCCCCATGCGGTTGGCGAACGCGCTCGCCCCGGCGTTGAGCACCCTGGTCAACATCGGCTACGCCAACACCGTCCGGAATCCCGACGGCACCTATACCCGGGACTTCACCGATGCCGGCACCGAGACCCCGTTCCTGTCGTTCCCCGCCATCAACTACGGACAGGTGCCCGGCGACGTCATCAACCAGCTGATCAACGGGTTCACCAAGGAGTTCTTCAGCGCCAACCCGACGCCGAACACCCCGAACGTCATCTCCAACCTGCTCAACGCACTCGCCAATGGCGGCCTTGGCGGTCTGCTGGGAACGGGCACCCCGTCGACGCCGGGTGGCACCCCCTCGGCGCCGACGAATCCGCTCGGTGGATTCCTCAGCGGCCTTGGGGGGCTGCTCGGCGGCATCCTCGGCGGACTCACCGGTGCCGCCCCGCTGGCCGCGTCCAACGCGACGGCGTCGTCGATCCCCGAGGCCAATGCCACCTTCTCCCGGCTCTCGATCTCGGCCGGCGCCGCGGACGAATCCGACACTGCGGCAGACGCTTCCAAGACTGCGGACCCGTCCGCGGAGCCCGCAAAGGACGCGACCGCGACGGAGCCCGCAAAGGACGAGACCGCCACGGTGCCGGCCAAGGACACCACCACGGACCCGGCCAAGGACACCACCACGGACCAGACCAAGGACCAGGACCAAGGATCCGAAGGCAGGCGACCAGACGGGACCCAAGCACGCGAAGCCCGACGACGGGTCGCAGCCGGCCGCTAACACCGGGGATGACTCGACGCCGCCGAAGCACGCCAAGCCGGACCACGAGAAGCACCCGACGAAGGACAAGACCCCGAAGAAAGACGGGCCGTCACTCAACGTGGTTCGCGACGGCGCCAACTCGTCGCACGACGCGAAACCGGCTGAGAAGCACGCCAAGAAGGACGAGAGCGGCAAGAAGGACGCCGCTGATTCGTCGGCGGGGACCGGGTCGTCGACGGGTGGGGCCGCGTCGGGCCACGCCGCCTGAGGTCTTAGGCGAAGGCGAGCCAACTGGGTAGTGCGCGCTCGCGTGAGTCGCACAGCACCTGATAGGTGTCACACGATCCCCTCGGCACGCCCGCGCCCGCCCACATGCCGCCGGTGTCACGGCGGAGGACGATCGCCGACGAACCGCCTCCGTCGAGCAGGATGGCGGTGTCACTGCCGAGCCCGCGGAACAGATCCTGAATCTGGTCGGGTGTGTAGCTGCCACCCTGGAAGACGTACATCTCGTCCTTCGCCCTGGCGTAGGCGAGCGCGGTGCGAGCCGAGCTCGGGCCGGGATCGTTCATCTGCCCGGTGTCGCCGGGCGCCAGCAGTCCGAGGCCGCTGACCGCGACGAACCGGGTGCCCTTGTCCATCAATTCGTTGATCACCGGAGCAGCGGCGTCGTAGTCGTTCGGCGACTTCGGCGAGATCAGGAAGGGCGTGCCGGCCACCGGCAGGATCATCGTCGTCAGCGCGGTCCACGTCTCGTCTCCACCGGACAGTCCCTGCTTGCCCGCGTAAGCGATGGTCCCGGTGACGGGCGCGTTGGCGCGACCGTGTCCGCGGGTGTTGTCGACGTAGGCACCCAACGGAGAACTGCAACCGGTCGACTTCCACGAACCGCCGCTCTGGCCGCGCACGTCGAAGAAGTTGGCGTTGATCGCAATGGTCGGCTGGCCGAGGACGTTCCAGGCCTGGATCGGGGAGTAGGTCTCCGAGGCCTGCCACAAGCCCTCGCGAGTGCGCGCGCCGGGAGTCCGCTCGCACCGGGCCTGAAAGCCGGAGTGCGAGTCGACGAGAAGCCGCGGAGTCAGCCGCTGCGACGCGGCCTTGATGATCATCAGGTGCCCGCCGCTGCTCATCTCGTACCAGCTGCCCGCCGGCGTTGAGCATCGGTGCGGGGTGGCCGCCGCCGAAGTTGTAGACCAGATACGAACCTCGGGTGCCCGCAATCGCATTCGCGAGAAGTTCGCGACCGTCGGCCGCCCGCGCCGTCGGCGCACCCGCCGTCGTGGTCAGGGCAGCGCACAACAGCAGCGTCGTCGCGCCCGCAGCGAACCGGCGGAACTTAGCGGCCGTTCTCGACACCGTCGCTCCTTTGGCCGATCGCTGGTGAATGAAACCACAATAATCACAGCAAACTCACTGTCAACTTTCATCACATCTGCATCACGATTGCGCATCGGCCGAATCGCGTTGGTGGCGAATGCATTTGCTACGGCGGCCCTGCTGGCGTCGGTCAGCGGCCCGGTGGCACCAGTCGGTAGACGGCGTCGGCGTAGTCGTCGGTGACGTACACCGCGCCGTCGGGACCCACCACCGCAGCGACGGGACGTCCCCAACGCGTGCCGTCGGAGTTCTGAAATCCGCCGATCAGCGTCTGCTGATTGCCGAGACCACCGTCGCGCCACGGGAAGAACGACACCTCGGGCGCGCGTGGCGGCTGGCGGTTCCACGAGCCGTGCACACCGACCAGCGCGCCGTGTGCGTAGGGCTCGGGGAGCGCGCCGTCGACGAAGCTCAATCCCAGCGGCGCCGAGTGCGCCCCGAGGCTCTGCTCGATCGGCGGCAGTTTCGCACAGTCGAGCTTGCTGCCGTCGGCGTTGGTCTGCACGTCGCGGATCAGGGTGAGGTTGGCCGGCCCGCCGTCGGGATTGCAGTACGGCCAACCCAATTCGCGGCCAGGGGTGACCTTGGCGAGCGACTCGGGCGGATGTTCGTCGACGTAGTCGGGCGCGACCTTTCCGTACGAGGGGCCGCTTGTGGGAACGGCGACGTTGTCGCGGTTGTTGACCGCCGTCCACAGGGTGCCGTCGGGTGCGAATGCCAGGCCCGTGCCGTTGCGCACGCCGGTGGCGAACGGTTGAGCGGGACCACCGCCGGGCGGCACCCGCATGATCGTGGCCCTCGGCGGGTTGGCGGTGCGGTCCCCGGCGGAGACGTTCCCGGTCGATCCGATCGAGAAGTACACGGCACCATCGGGTCCGACGGCGACGCTCTTCAACGCGTGTGCGTATTCGCCACCCAGATCCGGGCTGCGGGCGTCGGGCAACGGCGCCGCGACGGCGCGAGGGTTGGCGGTGGTCTCGTTGGCGTAGTCGAATGCGTCCAAGCGATCGCTCTCGGCGACGTAGAGCGTCGAACCCGCGAACGCCAGGCCGTGCGGCTGGTCCATGCCACCGATCAGAAGTCCCATGCGGGGACCCGCGCCGGAAGGCTCGAGCCGGACGACCTGCCCGGCACTGGGTATCGAGACCAGCAGGTCGCCGTCGGGAGTCCATGCCGCGAGCCTCGGCTTCGGTATCCGGGCCCAGACCGACATCGTCCACCCCTTGGGTACCAACGCCTTTCGGGGCTGGTCGAACGGCGGCTCCGCGAGGTCGTCGGACACCGCGACGGTCACCTCCTCAAGGCCGGCCTCCGACGGCGGGCGCGTGGCCGAACTGGGAGCACCAGGCGTCGACCCGGACGAGCAGCCGGCCAGCAGCAGTATGCCAACCAGGCTGATCGCCAGGGATTCGCGAAATGGGTTATGCCGCAGCAAGGCCCGCATGCATCTCCCAGACCAGGATCTCCGAGGGGGCGGTTGCCGTGACTCGCTGGCCGCCGGACGCGGTGAACCGGACCGCGTCGCCCTCGTACAGCGGGCCGGCCCCCTCCAGGGTTACCTCGCCGCGCGGGACGAACAGGTGCAGATACGGCGCGTCGGGCAGTTCGACACTGTCGCCGGGCTGCATCCGCGCACCACGCAGAGCGGCGTAGCGGTTGCGGATCGTGATCGCGGCGTCGCCGGCGTGCTCGGGCATGCCAGAGGCAATGGTCACCAACCCGCCACGCAACAATTCGTCGTCGATCTCTAGTTGTTGGTAGCCGGGGGTGATGCCGGACTCGTCGGGAACCACCCACATCTGTACGAAATGCACGGGCTCGTCATGACTTTCGTCGCCGGTGATCTTCCAGGCGTCGTTCTTCTCCGAGTGCAGGATCCCGCTGCCCGCCGACATCCGCTGCGCCAGGCCGGGGTAGATGACGCCGGAGTGGCCGGTCGAGTCCTGGTGTACCAGCGAACCGCGAAGCACCCAGGTGACGATCTCCATGTCGCGATGGGGATGGGTCTCGAAACCCGATCCCGGCTTGACGATGTCGTCGTTGTTCACGAGCAGCAGGCCGTGATGGGTGTTGTTCGGCTCGTAGTTCGCGCCGAACGAGAACGAATGCTTGGAGTCCAGCCACGAGATCTTCGTGGCGGCGCGGTCCGCCGCACGTCGGATGTCGATGGCGTCCGTGGTGGTCATGTGATCGCTCCTCTGGAGATCTCCGCCAGCCTAGGTGGCTGTCACTGGACACGACAACTTAAATGATGTGTCATATATTCCGTGTGGTTGTCCGAGGACCAGCAGCGGGTATGGCGGAGCCATCTGGCGATGACGTCGCGGCTGCAGGCGGCGATGAACCGGCAACTGCAGGCCGAGTGCGGGCTGTCGCTGGCCGACTACGACGTGTTGGTGGCGCTGGACGACGCAACCGGGTTGTCGAATCGCCGAGCTCGGTGCGCGGCTGGGCTGGGAGCAGAGCCGGTTGTCGCATCAGCTGAGCCGGATGCGGGCGCGCGGGCTGGTCGAGCGCAGGGGCGCCCCTGACGACCGGCGGGCGGCCACCGTCGACCTCACCGCCGACGGCCGGGCGGCGCTGGCCTCTGCCGCGCCCGGTCACGCCGAGTTGGTGCGTGCGCTGGTGTTCGACGGCGTCGCGCCATCCGACTTGCGGGCCGTCGAACGGTGGACGGCCATGGTGGTGGAACGGCTGCGCGGCGACTGACCGACAGAGGCTTAGTCTGTCGCGGTGGACATCAACGGAGCTAGCGCAATCGTCACAGGTGGGGCGTCCGGTATCGGAGCAGCCTCAGCACGTCAGTTGGCCGACCGGGGCGCCCGGGTCGTCGTCGCCGACCTTCAGGCCGAACGGGGTGAGGCCCTCGCCAAGGAGGTGGGCGGCGTGTTCGTCACCGTCGACGTCACCAACACCGAGCAGATCGAGGACGCCGTGAACACGGCGGTCGACCTCGGCCCGCTGCGTGCCCTGGTGAATTCGGCGGGCATCGGCTGGGCGCAGCGCACCATCGGCAAGGACGGGGAGTTCGCGTCGGCGCACAACCTCGACGCGTACAAGAAGGTGCTCGCCATCAACCTGGTCGGCACGTTCGACTGCATCCGGCTCGCCGCCACCGCGATGAGCCGCAACGAGCTCACCGACACCGGTGAGCGGGGTGCGATCGTGAACATGACAAGCGTTGCGGCCTTCGACGGCCAGATCGGTCAGGCCGCCTACTCGTCGTCCAAGGGAGGTGTCGTCGGCCTGACCCTGCCGGTCGCCCGCGACCTGTCTGCGTCGGGCATCCGCGTCAACACCGTGGCCCCCGGTCTGATCGACACCCCGATCTACGGGGAGGGCGAGGCATCGGAGGCGTTCAAGGCCAAGCTCGGCGAATCCGTGCTGTTCCCGCATCGCCTCGGCAAGCCCGAGGAGCTGGCCTCGATGGTGATCGAGCTGATCACCAACTCGTACATGAACGCCGAGGTGGTCCGCGTGGACGGTGGCATCCGGATGCCACCCAAGTAACTCGGCAACGACGCGAAACCCCCTTTCTCGCGGTGGAGGAGGGGGTTTTTCGTGTTCCGTGCGTCGCGGCGGAGCTGTGGCGATCTGCCATTTCGCCTGGTCGCATAGCGCGTTACAGCTAAGGGTACCGAGCTTTTCTATGAGTTCGCTATGAAGGAAATACTTGCGATCGCAAGCGATTTCCGATCTGTGCATGGACGTTTTCGTGAAGTTCAACGATTCCCCTGCTCAAAGAGCCGTTCTCAGGTGTTTCTCAGTGTTACAGTCTCGTTGATTAATTCGCTGTTACACCCTGAAAGGCCAGGTAGAGATGGGTATCAAGCAACGCGTCATCGCCACTCCGACCATGCGAATGACGTTGCTGAAGGTGGCGACGGCTGCAACCGTGGCAACCGTAGCAGGGGCTGCGCTCGTCTCGACACCGGTGCCGACTCCGACGGCACTGCTCGCGGAGAGTCACCGCAGCGTCAGCCTGGCCGCAGCAAGCTCCCCCTATCAGCTGCTACAGGACGCCATCGACACCGCGCTGCCGGCGTTGGTCAATGCGTTCGGAGCCAAGCCCACCATCACCCTGCAGGGCCTGCTGTCCCAGATCCCGCCGGATCTACTGACCGATGTGCTCAATAGCAATCTCGGCACCGTCAACGTGAACTCGCTGCTCGGCTCCCTGGGATTGACCACGACGGGTTCGAGTTTGAACACCGCGGTCAGCGACGCCATCAGCTCGGTCTTGAGCAGCTACTTGACCTCGGCGACGACCGGCGCGGGCGCGGCAAGCCTGACCTCCACGTTGTCGAGTGGCATCGCCGCCGCCATCGCTTCGAAGCTGAACGGCCTCAGCATCACGGTGAAAGTCCCGATTCTCGGCAACCAGACCGTCAGCCTCGCCACGATCATCGGCAGCGCCGGCATCACCAATCTGGCCAATAGCGTGGCCGGCACCGTGGCCAGCGGCATCGTCAACAACCTGACCAGCATCCTTCCGAGCGCAGACGAGCTGACCGGCGAGATCACCGGTGCCCTCCCGGATCTGCTGACCACCGTGCTCAGTGCGGCCAACCTGACCGATGCCACCGGCAACATCCAGGTCGGCAATCTGATGAACATGCTGGGCCTGAACCTCAGCGATCTGGTGGGCAGCAACGCGCTGACCGTCACCACCGCGGGTCCGCTGTTCACCCTGGCGCGGCTCTTCGGCGGGGTCGACCTCGGCTGGGTTCCCGGTACCGAGACGGCGATCGCCAACTCGGTCAACGGCACGGGGTACCTGAACATCGGGACGGACACGCTGAAGACGAACCTGTCCGAGGCCTTGTCGGGGGTGCTGAGCGACGGGTCACTGGCAGCCAGCCTGGGCACTGCCCTGACGCCGACCCTGAATGCAATCGTCGAGCAGACCGTGAACAACGCCTTGGGGAATCTGCAGAGTGACCTGCAGACGTCCCTCAACAACGCGGTCGGTGGTTTGAACTACTCGGTGAAAGTTTTCGGACAGACGATTACGATCCCCGTCGGCAGCGCCCTGCAGAGCGCGATCAGCCCCCTGATCGGCAGCCTCGCCGCCAGCTTGAGCGGCAGCCTGACCGGCAGTGTGGCCGACGCGGTGGACGGTGCCGTCGGCAGCGCGACCGGCAGCATCTCCGGCGCCCTGAGCGACGCGGTCAACAGCGCGATCGATGCGATCCCCAGCGAGAGCATCGCCGATGTGCGGATCCCGATCGTGGTGGGCACCGGCCTCGGTGCGTTCTCGGCCGGCGCGGCCTATAGGGACGTGCTGGCCAAGTTGTCATCGCAGCCGGGCGGTGCGGATTACACCGGCGTCAATCCGCTGGCGGGCAGCCTGACCCTCCTGCCGGAGATCCTGCTCAACAATGCGGGTCGCGCCAACGGCGGCATCCTGGCCAGGTTCTCGTCGATCCTCTCGTTGTTCGGCATCGACGCCGTCACGCCGGATGTCGCGATCACCAGCAGCGGCGGCACAGCGGTCGGCAACACCGGGCTGTCGCTCGGCGGCGCAAATCTAATTCCGGTCAAGCTCGATGCCACCGTGGAGTACCAACTGGAGTCGGACTTCGCATCGTGGCCCAATGCCTTCACGTTGTTCAACAACGTGGCGGCGGCGCTGCTCCCGACCTATGCGTTGCGTGGACTGGACACCACCGGTGCGCTCGGTCAACTGACGAGCAGTCTGGATTCGATCGTCAGCAGTCTGACCGGCGGGGGGACGGCGAACACCAACCTCTACCTGACGGTCGCGGCGAAGACCCTGCCGCTGCTGGAGCCGGCCTACCTGATCGGCGACGTGTTCAAGCTGGCGGGCCTCACGCCTGTTGCCACGGTCATCGACAACCTGGCCAACGCCCTGTCTCCCGTCCTCACCAGCCTGGTGAACCTCGGCTATTCCGATTCGTACTGGAACCCCACGACCGGCCGGTACGAGCGCACGCTCGAGAACCCGGACACGTTGGTCCAGTTCGGCACGCTCCCGACGGTCGACTGGTCCCAAGTGCTGCCCAACCTGGTCACGTCGCTGGTGCACGGCTTGACGACGGCGTTCACGTCCAGCACCCCGGTGCCCAACGCCATCTCCGGGGTGCAGTCGCTGCTCGATGGCGGCATCACCGGCCTGCTGTCCGGGCTGACCGGTGTGGCTGGCAGTCCGACGACTCTGACCGCTACGACCGAGTCGACGCTGGAGGCGGCCGAGGAGGTGACCCCGGCGGTGCAGAGTTCGAAGGTGGCCGACACGTCGACGCCGGCCGCGGTTTCGACGGCGGCGGTGCAATCCGAAACCAGCACAGAGCCGGCCAGCACAGCGCCGGCCAGCACAGCGCCGGCCAGCACAGAGCCGGCCAGCACAGAGCCGGCCAGCACAGAGCCGGCCAGCACAGAACCGGCCAGCACAAAGCCGGCCAGCACAGAGCCGGCCAGCACCGCCTCGTCCACCTCAGCGTCGTCCGGCACGATGACGAAGGCCCAGAGGAGGGCAGCCAAGCGCGCGGCCGCCCAGGAAGCAGCCAAGGCAGGCGACGCGGCGACGGCGAGCGGTGCTGGAGCCGACACTGGTACCGGGAGCTCCGACTCGGACAAGGGCGCGACGCACACCCACAAGGGCCACGGTAAGCACGAGGCGAAGGCGAACGCCGATGGCGGCGACGGGAACGCCGATGGCGGAAACGGGCATTCGCGCAAGCACAATCATGATTCGGGCGAAGGCGAGCACGCCGCCTGAGGTGCCCAACAAAAGTGCCCCTTTCCCAACCGAAGGGGGCACTTTTGCGTTCGCTCAGCTGGGCAGGGTCAAGGTGAGCTACCAGTCCGACTCGTCGAACTTGATCACGCCGCGGATGTTCTTGCCGTCGAGCATGTCCTGATAGCCGTCGTTGATGTTCTCCAGCGAGTAGGTGTTGGTCACCATCTCGTCGACCTTCAAAAGGCCCGACTTGTAGAGCCCGACGAGCTTCGGCGTCTCCACGTGTGAGCTACCGCCGCCGAAGATGTTGCCCTTCAACGTCTTCTGCATCATCGAGAAGAGGAACAGGTTGAGCTTGACGTCGACGTCCATGATCGAACCCATTCCGGTGACCACACAGGTGCCGGTCTTGGTGGTCAGGGTCAAGGCCTCTTCGACGTACTCGCCGCGCATCTCGCCGACCGTGATGATGGTCTTGTCGGCCATGACGCCGTGGGTGAGGTCGATGATCGGCACGACGGCCTCGGCCATCGACGGGTAGACGTGCGTGGCGCCGAACTTGATCGCCTGGTCGCGCTTCCATTCGTTGGGATCGATGGCGATGACGTTGCGGGCGCCGGAGATCACGGCACCCTGCAGCGCGCTCATGCCGATGCCGCCGACACCGACGATCACCACCGTTTCGCCGGGTTGCACGTCGGCGACGTTGGTGGCCGAACCGAAGCCGGTGGGCACCGCGCAACCCATGATGGCCGCGGACTCGAACGGCACGTCCTGGTCGATCTTCACGACGGAGTCCTGGTGCACCGTCATGTAGGGCGCGAACGTCCCGAGCAGGTTCATCGGCGACACCTCGTGCGAGCCGGCGTGCACCCGGTTGGTGCCGTCGGCGATGGCCTTGCCGCCGAGCAGCACCGCACCGCGGTCGCACAACGAGCGGAAGCCCTTGAGGCACGGCGGACACACGCCGCACGCCGGGATGAAGGCGAGGATGACGTGGTCGCCCTCCTCGATGCCGGTGACGTCCTTTCCGACCTTGGTCACCACGCCTGCGCCCTCGTGGCCGCCGAGCGCGGGCAGACCGATGGGCGTCGCGCCCGTGGTCAGGTGATAGTCGGAGTGGCACAAGCCCGCCGCGTGCACGCGGATCTGGACCTCGTGGGCCACCGGGTCGCCCAAGTCGATCTCGTCGACCTTGAATGGCGTATTGAGCTCCCACAGCAGAGCACCCTTGGTCTTCATGGCGCGATCATAGAACACGTTGCAGAACGCTTGCCGACCATGGCGTCTAGCTGCAGTTATATCCAGCCATACCCCGTCACCCTCGAGTGGCCACATATCGCCCGGTTTTGCTCCCCGCACGTCGCATAACTGGCCAGTCGGGCCTGTGGATAACCGGTGCGGATTGCGGCGAATCCGTCGGTTGGCAGCGTCACGTTGAGCACATGACAGTTTCCACGTGGCCGTTCGTCGGCACGGAAGCGCTCGCCCGCGGCGCGGTGAGTTCCGGGATGTTGCAACGCGGGTACGTCCGGGTCTATCGCAACGTTTACTTGCCCAATGGCAGCGAGCTCACACCTGTAAAGCGTGCGATGGCAGCATGGCTCTGGTCCGGTCGGCAATCGACGGTTGCAGGGCTGTCGGCCGCGGCGGTGCACGGCAGCAAGTGGATTGATCCGGGCCTACCCGCCGAGTTGTACCGACGGAACGGCAAGCCGGTCGATGGCATTCTCATCCATCGCGACGAGCTGTTCGACGACGAACTGCAACTGGCTCGCGGGATACCCCTGACGACGCCCGCGCGAACCGCGTTCGACCTCGGGCGACGCCCCGGCCGCACCGTGGCGCTCACCCGTGTGGACGCACTGGCCAACGCGACGGGTGTGCGGCCGCAGGCCATCGAGGGTCTGATCGAGCGTCATGCCGGTACGCGAGGGCTGCGACAGCTTCGCGAAGTCGTCGAACTGATGGACGGCGGGGCCGAGTCGCCTCAGGAAACGAGGACGCGCCTGGTCCTCGTCGACGCGGGACTGCCGCGCCCGCAGACGCAGATCGTCATGGACCGGTGGCGCATTGACATGGGGTGGGAGGAGTTCAAGGTCGGCGTCGAGTACGACGGAGAACAGCATTGGACAGACCCTCTGCAGCACGAACACGATATCGACCGTCTTGCGGAGCTACTTGCACGGGGATGGCTGATCGTGCGGGTGAGCGCCGACATGTTGCGATACCGACGCGAGGTAATCGTCAGTCGAACGTGCGCGGCCCTGCGACAAGCCGGTGCCGAATGGCCAGTTATCGCACGCATTCTGGGCGATTGCGCGGCATAAGTGGCCACTCGCCGATTAAAGGGAAGCGGGCAGGCCGAACTTCTCGAACAGCCCGTTGTCGACGGCGTGGAATGCCACCACGTGCGCAATGCCATCGGGTGCGACGTCCATCACGTGCAGCTGGAACGCCTCGTGCGCACCCGTCGCCTTGTTCAACATGAAGAGGGCCGCGGCGGGCTGACCGTTGGCGGTGGTGCGGAGGAAGCGCATGTCGCCGGCCTTCTCGGCGGGGCAGTGCACCTTGGACAGCATGACGATGTTCGCGGGGCCGACGTACCAGCCGTCGAACGGCGGCATCTCCCACACGGCCTCCGCCGTGAACAGCTCGACGAGCTTGTCGACGTCGTACGCCTCGAACGCGGCGATGTAGCGGTCGAGCAGGTCCTGCGCCTGAGGGTCCTCCGGCGCGACGACGGCGTCGTCCTCCTTGGGGCCGACCGCCTCGAGCTGCGCGCGGGCGCGCTGCAACAGGCTGTTGACCGCGGCGGTCGACGCGCCGATCGCCGAGCCCACCTCGGCGGCCTTCCACTGCAGCACGTCGCGCATCACCAGCACCGCGCGCTGGCGGGGGGACAGGTGCTGAAGCGCCGCGATGAAGGCGAGCCGTACCGACTCCCTGGTGCCGACGATCGACGAAGGATCGGTGGGATCGTCGTGGGGGGAGTCGGGCAGCGGCTCGAGCCAGGGCACCTCCCCGCGCTCGATGATCTCGCCGGCGGGGTCGGAGGCGGGCTGTCCGAGCCCGGACGGCAGGGGCCGCCGCTGGCGGCCGTCGAGCGCGGTCAGGCAGGTGTTGGTGGCGATCCGGTACAGCCAGGTACGCACCGACGATCTGCCCTGGAAGCCGTCGTAGGACTTCCACGCCCGCAGGTAGGTCTCCTGGACCAGGTCCTCGGCGTCATGCAGGGAACCGGTCATCCGGTAACAGTGGGCCAGCAGCTCCCGCCGGAACCGCTGGGCATCGGCTAGAAACGCGTCTTTGGACTCGGGCGCGTCGGGAATTTCGGCGAGGACGCTCACAGAAAAGAGCTTACGCAGCACGGGTGACAAATCAGCCTCGGACGAGTATGCCCCGGGCCGCTAGTCTCCCCTGGTGGCCACAACCCGCGAGGAACACAGCTTCGACGGTATCGGCGGAATCCGCATCGTCTTCGACGTATGGACCCCCGAGGAGCCTCCGCGCGGCGTCGTGGTGCTCTCGCACGGATACGCCGAGCATGCCCGCCGCTACGACCACGTCGCCAGGCGGTTCGGCGAGGCCGGGCTGATCACCTACGCCCTCGATCACCGCGGCCACGGCCGCTCGGGCGGCAAGCGCGTCTACCTGAAGGACATCTCCGAGTACACCGGGGACTTCCACACCCTCGTCGGCATCGCCGCCCGCGAGCACCCCGAGCTCAACCGCGTCGTCCTCGGCCACAGCATGGGCGGAGGCATCGTCTTCGCCTACGGCGTCGACCACCCCGACGACTACGCCGCCATGGTGCTGTCCGGGCCCGCGGTCAACGCCCAGGCCGCGGTGTCGCCGGTGATGATCACCGTCGCCAAGGTGCTCGGCAGCGTGATGCCCGGCCTGCCCGTGGAGAACCTGCCCGCCGAGGCGGTGTCACGCGACCCCGACGTGGTGGCCGCCTACAAGGCCGACCCGTTGGTGCATCACGGCAAGCTGCCCGCCGGGATCGCCAAGGCGCTGATCGGCGTCGGCGAGACGATGCCACAGCGCGCCGCGGCACTGACGGCGCCCTTGCTGGTGGTGCACGGCGGTCAGGACAAGCTGATCCCCGTCGAGGGCAGCCGCCACCTCATGGAATGCATCGGCGACATCGACGCGCACCTCAAGGTCTACGCCGAGCTGTACCACGAGGTGTTCAACGAGCCGGAGCGTGCCGTGGTGCTCGACGACGTCGTGTCGTGGATCGAAGTCACGTTGTGAGAGTCGTTGGCAGGCAACTCGTCTGGATGGTTGCTGCGGTGTTGGCCATCGCGGGTTGCTCCTCCGGCGGCGACGCCCCCGCGGCCAAGCAGACCGGCTCGACCTCGGCATCCGCGGCGGTGACTCCCGCGGGCTGGGTCGAGGACGACGTCACGTTCGTCGCCGACGGCCTGACCATCCACGGCACCTACCGTCACCCCGTGGACGCGGCGCCACGCCCTGCCGCGCTACTCGTCTCCGAGAGCGGCAACACCGATCGCAACGGCGACAACGCGGTGGCCGGTCCGGTGGGCAACATGCGCCAGCTGGCGGAATACCTGTCCGGCAAGGGCGTGGCCAGCCTGCGTTACGACAAGGTGGGCACCGGCAAGACGGGCCTGGGTCCGTATGCCCTTCACCCCGCCGACGTCGGCAGCGCGGTCTACACGACGGGTGCCAAGGCGGCGGTGCGCTTCCTGGCCGCCAAGCCCGGCACCGACAAGTCGCGCATCTCGGTGTACGCGCTGGGGGAGGGCACCGTGCATGCGATGTCACTGGCCGACGACACGGCACCCGATGCACCAAAGATCCACTCGCTCGGCCTCTTTCAGCCGCTGTCGGGACGCTACCTCGACATCATCACCGGGCGGGTGCACGCCGACGTCGACGCCGCGGTGGGCTCTGGGGCGAAGACCCGCCAACAGGCCGACGAGGTGCTCGCCACGTGGGCCGCCGCCGTCGCGGAGGCCCGCACCAAGGGCACCGCACCGGCGAAACTGCCCGAGGGGCTCGGTGCCATCCTCAACCCGGGCAACGTCAAGGCCGTCGTCGAGACCGACGCGATCGACCCCCTTGCGCTTGCCGCGAAACTGCCCGCGGGCACGCCGGTTCTGCTCACGTGTTCGGATTCCGACAGCCAGGCCGACTGCACCGCGGAGAAACCGCTGATCGGCGCCCTCGGCCACGCCGCTCTGACCGTCGTCGAACTCAAGGGCGTCAGCCACGTGCTGCGCGACGACCCGACCGACAACGTCGCCAATTACGCCAAGCAGGATCCGCTGTCGGCGCAGCTGGTGACCGCGCTCGATGTTTTCGTCGGCAAGTAGTGGCTAGACTGCGGCCATGACGAGAACTGTTGTTGCCGAGGCTTACGGCGGACCGGAAGTCCTTGCGCTGCAAGACATCGAGCTGCCCGCTCTCGGTGCGGGGCAGGTGCTCGTCGACGTCCGTGCGGCAGGCACCAACCCGATCGACTTCAAGCTGTACAGCGGTGACATGGGCCGCGACGCCGCCAACCTGCCGATGCCGCTCGGGATGGAGGTCGCGGGGGTGGTCGTCGCGGCCGCGCCCGGCGTGGCCGGATACACCGGACCACTGACAGTCGGCGACGAGGTGATCGCCGCGGCGGTACACGCCGGCTACGCCGAGCGGGTCGTCGCCGATGCCGCGGACGTGGGGCACAAGCCGGCGTCGCTGAGGTTCTCCGAGGCTGCGGGGCTGATCCTGGCCGGCAGCACCGCCTGGCACCTGTTGACGAGTACGGCTGTGGGGAAGGGTGACACCGTGCTGATCCATGGGGCAAGCGGTGGCGTCGGGCTGATGGCGGTGCAACTGGCGGTCGCGCGCGGTGCGAACGTGATCGCCACCGCGGGCCCGGCCAGGCACGATCAACTGCGCAAATACGGTGCCGAGCCCGTTGCCTACGGGGAGGGCCTTGCCGACCGGGTGCGGGCCATCGGCAGGGTGGACGCCGCGCTCGACCTGGTCGGCACCGACGAGGCGCTGGACACCTCGGTCGAACTGGTCGCCGACCGTGGCCGCATCGCGACGATCGCCGGCTTCGGGCGAGCGGCCGAACTGGGCATCGCGGCACTGACCGGCGCCGACGGAGGTCAGGCGATCCGTGACGGTTCCCGCGCCGAACTCATCACCCTCGCGGCGACCGGCAGGCTGGAAGTGACCGTCGACCAGTCGTTTCCGTTGTCGGAGGCACCCGACGCGCATCGCTACCTGCAGACCGGTCACGCCCACGGCAAAGTCGTACTCATTCCCTAACGTGCCCATACATGACCGATGACAAGATGCTCGCGCGCATCGCCGCACTGCTGCGCCAAGCCGAGAACACCGACAACGCCCACGAAGCCGAGGCGTTCATGGCGGCAGCGCAACGGCTGGCCACCACCACGTCGATCGACCTCGCCGTCGCCAGGGCGCATGCAGCGACGCGTAGCCCCGCGCAGGTGCCCGTGCAACGCACGATCACCATCGGCGAGGCCGGCACCAGGGGATTGCGCACCTACGTCCAACTGTTCGTGGTGATCGCCGCTGCCAACGACGTGAAGTGCGACGTCGCATCGAACTCGACGTTCGTCTACGCCTACGGGTTCGCCGAGGACATCGACGCCACCCATGCGCTCTACGCCAGCCTGGTGGTGCAGATGGTGAAGGCGTCCGACGCCTACATCGCCACGGGGCAGCACCGGCCCACGCCGACCATCACCGCGCGGCTCAACTTCCAGTTGGCGTTCGGCGCCAGGGTGGGCCAACGTCTCTCCGACGCCCGCGAGGAGGCCAAGAACGAAGCCACCAAGGGCCGTGACCGACAGCCCGGAACCACGATTGCGTTGCGCAACAAGGACATCGAGCTGAAGTCGTTTTACCGCGAGGCGTCCAAGGCGCGCGGCACCTGGCGTGCGAACACCGCAACGGCCGGGTATTCGTCGGCGGCCCGTCGCGCCGGTGACCGGGCCGGGCGCAGGGCGCGGCTGGGGCCGAGCACGGAACTTGCCGGATCGCGCGGCGTGCTGGATCGGTGAGGGCACGCCGTGCCGCGTGACAGCCAGCGCTCGAAGGTCTATGCCGCAGAGGAATTCGTGCGGACGCTCTTCGACCGGGCCCGCGAGCACGGCAGCGGCACCGTCGAGTTCTTCGGCGCCAACCTCACCCTGCCCCCGGAGGCGCGGTTCGCCTCGGTGGAATCCGTTCGACGGTACGTCGACGACGTGCTCGGCCATCCGTCCGTGCAGGCGCGGTGGCCCGTCGCCGAACCGTTGGCCGTGCGTGGTCGTCGCGGCACCACCGCCGCGCACTACGAGCACGACGGCGCCGTCGCGACCATCGCGGTGCCCGACCGGCACGCCACGTGGGCCTTGCGGGAACTGGTGGTGCTGCACGAGATCGCCCATCATCTCTGCCGGGCCGAGCCGGCACACGGCCCGGAGTTCACCGCCGCGTTCTGTGACCTGACCGAGGCCGTGATGGGCCCGGAGGTCGGCCATGTGCTGCGCGTGGTCTACGCCAAGGAGGGTGTGCGGTAGGGGCGTAACCGGCTAACGTGAGCCGGGTGAGCGACCCCGATCCGCAGGCCGTCGACGTCATGCTCAATCAGTTGTTGCACACCGAGGACGAGGTGCTGACCGCGACGCGACGGTCCGCCGACGCCGCGGGAATGCCGGCGATCGAACTCTCCGCCCAGCACGCCAAACTGCTGTCGCTGCTGGCGACGATCACGCAAGCCACCCGGGTGCTGGAGATCGGCACGCTCGCCGGCTACAGCGCGATCTGCCTGGCCCGCGGCGTGGGTGCGGGCGGCCGGGTGACGACGCTGGAGTACGAGCCCGCCCACGCCGAAGTGGCCCGGGCGAACCTCGCCAGGGCCGGTGTCGACGACCGCGTCGAGGTGATCGTCGGCGCGGCCCTGGACACGTTGCCGAAGCTCGCCGAGCGCGGGGAACGGTTCGACCTGTTCTTCATCGACGCCGACAAGGAGAACAATCCCGCCTACGTGCAGTGGGCGATCGAGCTGGCGACCCCGGGCGCGGTGATCGTGGTCGACAACATCGCCCGTGCGGGACGCGTGCTCGACCCGGCGCCCGACGACCTGCAGGCGCGCGGCGTCCACGACATGTTCGTCATGATGGGCAGCCACCCGCGGCTGGACACCGCGGCCATCCAGACCGTGGGGACCAAGGGCTGGGACGGGTTCGCGATCGCGCTGGTGCGGGCGCCGGAGTAGGGGGGCTACCGCGCGGTGACGGCCATCCGCGCGGCCAGTGCGACGTAGGACGCGGCGAACGTCCGCCGCATCCACGTCACCACCCGTGGTCGGCGGATCGACGTGGTTGCGCACGCCGGCCGCGAACGCCCCGTACAGGGCGAAGACGACGAACGTCATCGCCATGAAGATGGCACTGAGGTAGAGCATCTGACCGACCGGAGGGCGGGCGGGGTCGATGAACTGCGGCAGGAACGCGAAGAAGAACAGCGTCAGCTTCGGGTTCAGCACGTTGACCGCGACCGCCGTCCAGGTGATGCGCCACGCGCCCGGTCGTTCGGAATCGGTTGCGCTGGAGATCAGTTCGGACTTGTCGCGCCACGCCATCCAAGCCAGGAACAGCAGGTAGGCCACGCCAGCCCACTTGATGGTCTGGAACGCGATCGCACTGCTGTGCATGATCGCCGCCAGGCCCGTGACCGCAGCCAGCATGGCGGGCACGATGCCCAACGTGCAGCCCGCCGAGGCGAACACGCTCGCCCTGGTCCCGTGCGCCAGACCGGTGGCCACGGTGTAGAGCGCTCCGGAGCCCGGCGTCGCGACGACCACCAGCGAGGTGAGCAGGAAGGCGAGCGTCACTAGCCGCAGACCGCGCCTTGGGCCGCCGAGCCGACCAGCTTGCGGTACTTGGCCAGCACTCCGGTGGTGTACTTGGGCGCTGGCGGGCTCGAAACCCGCCTTGCGGGACTCGAATTCGCCGGCGTCGACCAGCAGGTCCAGGGTGCCCTTGCCGACGTCGAGGCGAATCTGGTCGCCGTCGCGCACGAAGGCGATCGGACCCGCGTCGACGGCCTCCGGCGCGACGTGACCGACGCACAGGCCGGTGGTGCCGCCGGAGAATCGGCCGTCGGTCATCAGCAGCACGTCCTTGCCGAGTCCGGCGCCCTTGATGGCGCCGGTGATCGCGAGCATCTCGCGCATGCCGGGGCCGCCCTTGGGACCCTCGTAGCGGATGACGACGACGTCGCCTGCGATGATGGTGCCGTCCTCGAGGGCGTCCATCGCGGCCCGCTCCCGTCGAAAACCCTTGCGGTGCCCTCGAAGACGTCGGAGTCGAAGCCGGCCGACTTCACCACCGCGCCCTCCGGCGCCAGGGAGCCGTGCGAGGATCGTGATGCCGCCGGTCGGGTGGATCGGGTGGCTCAGCGCGCGCAGCACCTTGCCGTCGGGGTCCGGCGGCGCGATGTGGGCGAGGTTCTCGGCCATCGTCTTGCCGGTGACGGTCAGGCAGTCACCGTGCAGCAGGCCCGCGTCCAGCAGGGCCTTCATGATGACGGGCACGCCGCCGATCTGGTCGACGTCGTACATCACGTGCTTGCCGAACGGCTTGACGTCCGCGAGGTGCGGGACCTTGGCGCCGACGCGGATGAAGTCGTCGAGGGTCAGCTTCACGTCGGCCTCGTGGGCGATGGCCAGCAGGTGCAGCACCGCGTTGGTCGACCCACCGAACGCCATCACCACGGCGATGGCGTTCTCGAACGCCTCCTTGGTCATGATGTCTCGGGCGGTGATGCCGCGCTTGAGCAGTTCGACGACGGCCTCCCCGCTGGCCTTGGCGAAGCCGTCGCGGCGGCGGTCGCTGGCGGGCGGTGCTGCGCTGCCCGGCAGCGACATGCCGATCGCCTCGGCGGCGCTGGCCATGGTGTTCGCGGTGTACATGCCGCCGCAGGCGCCCTCGCCGGGACAGATCGCGCGCTCGATGATGTCGACGTCCTCGCGGGACATCAGCCCCCGCGAGCACGCGCCGACGGCCTCGAACGCGTCGATGATCGTGACGTCGCGCTCCGAACCGTCGGTCAGCTTGGCCTTGCCGGGCATGATCGAGCCGGCGTAGAGGAACACGCTGGCCAGGTCGAGTCGCGCGGCGGCCATCAGCATGCCGGGCAGCGACTTGTCGCAGCCTGCCAGCAGCACGGAGCCGTCGAGGCGCTCGGCCATCATCACCGTCTCGACGCTGTCGGCGATCACCTCGCGGGACACCAGCGAGAAGTGCATGCCCTCGTGGCCCATCGAGATGCCGTCGGACACCGAGATGGTGCCGAACTCCATCGGGAATCCGCCCGCGGCGTGCACGCCCTCCTTGACCGCCTTGGCCAGCCGGTCCAGCGACAGGTTGCACGGGGTGATCTCGTTCCACGACGAGCCGACGCCGATCTGCGACTTGACCCAGTCGTCGTCGCCCATGCCTACGGCCCGCAGCATTCCGCGGGCGGCGGTCTTCTCCAGGCCGTCGGTGACGTCGCGGCTGCGGGGTTTGACGTCGGGGCCCGATGAGCCGCTTGCGCGAAGAGAATCGACGCTGCTACCGGCCGGACCGGGAGAAGACACTGAGGGCATTGACCAAGTATGCCTTCGTGCTACTGGCCGACCAAACCAATTCCGATACCCCGGTGGGGTATCGGGTACGGTGGATTTCATGAAGTCGCTCATTGCTCTCGCCGCCGCCGTCCCCACCGCCCTGCTGCTGTCCTCTTGTAGCAGTCCGGCATCCGATGTCCACGCCAGTCAGCCGGCCGGTACCGAATCCAGCGCGCCCGTCGTCGCAGGCCAGCCCGCGGGATTCAACGCCGCCGACGTCGCATTCGTCACCGACATGATTCCGCATCACCAACAAGCGGTGGAGATGTCGAAGCTGGCACCCGATCACACCACCAACTCCGCGGTGATCAAGCTCGCCGCCGACATCTCGGCCGCGCAGGGTCCCGAGATCGAGACCATGAAGGTGTTCCTGGTGCAGTGGAAGGAGGGGGGCTCCGACTCCGGCGACGGCACCGACGCGCCGCAGGGCCACGGCGACATGGGCGCCACACCGATGCACGGCATGGTCGATCAGGCGACAATGACCAAACTGGAAACGCTGAACGGCGCCGAGTTCGATCAGCTGTGGCTGAACTCGATGATCGGCCACCACGAAGGAGCCATCGAGATGGCCAACACCGAGATCGCGAACGGCGTGAACACCGACGCGAAGCGTCTGGCGCAGGAGATCGTGACGGGACAGCAGGCCGAGATCGTGCAGATGAAGCAGATGCTGGGAGGCTGACATGACTGCCGCACACGGGTATTCGCCGAACAAGGACAACTACGCCAAGCGACTGCGGCGCATCGAGGGCCAGGTCCGGGGCATCGCGAAGATGATCGAAGACGACAAGTACTGCATCGACGTGCTGACCCAGATCAGCGCCGTCAACAGCGCGCTGCAGTCCGTCGCGCTCGGACTGCTCGACGAACATCTCGGACACTGCGTCACCGATGCCGTCGCCCAGGGCGGCGACGAGGCCGACAAGAAGCTGGCCGAAGCGTCCGCGGCGATCGCCAGGCTGGTGCGGTCCTGACCGCTACTGCGTGCTGACCGCCGTCGGCCGCACCACGATCACGACGCGGTCCGGGTGGTCGGGCGGAGGCTGGGTGAACGGGCCGCTGTAGCGGTCGTTGAGGTGCATGTAGAAGTGGCCGTCGGGGTCGGGGACGATCCGCTCCACGTCACCGCGCACCTCGAGGTACTTGTAGGGGTTGTCCGGGTCGATGATCGACAGCGACACCTGTGGATGTGCCGTGACGTTGCGGTACTTCTGACGCTTGTTGGTGTGGGTGAAGCGCAGCAGCTCGCCGTCCCAGTCGAACCACATCGGGTTGACCTGAACGGCGCCACCGGGGCGGGTCGTGGCCAGATGGCCGTACAGCGGGCGTTCCAGCAAGTTCTCATACCCCTCGGGTATCGCGACCACGGCATTCCCTTCTCGATCTTCGGTTCGTACGCGCAGTTCAACGCCCAAACCGGGCGACCCGTTACCGCCCTTGCCTGCAGGTGACGATCGAGGTAACACTTGGCGCCGCCGAGGCGATCAACACAGCAGGTCAGCGTTGTGCGCTCGGCGCAAGAGCGGGCCAAGACGAGCGTCAGCGGCGATGGCCGGTCTTCGCTCTGTGCCACACTGGGACGAGCATTTGTATTGGAGGTGGCGTATGCCGCAGGGGACGATGAAGAGATTGGTGACCGCGATCTTCGCGGCCGGTCTGGTTGGTGGAATGGCCTTTGGCAGCCCGTCTGCCTGGGCCGATCCTGAGATCAATCCCGATCCGGGGGCCGTCGACGCACCCACCGTGGAGCAGCAGGCGGCGCCTGCGCCCATGGAGTTGCCGCCGCCACCGGTGGATCCGCTGGCGCCGCCGCCAGTCGACCCGCTGGCGCCCCCAGCCGATCCGCTCGCGCCCCCAGCCGATCCGCTCGCGGTCGTCCCGGCGACGCAGCCCACGGTCATCCCCGAGGGCACGCCAGCAGGCCAGGACCCGACGCCTTACACCGGTACGCCGGTGTTCGCGCCGCCGACCTTCAATCCGACCAACGGATCGATGGTGGGAGTGGCCAAGCCGATCTACATCAACTTCGCGCGCCCCATCGCCAACCGGCAATTGGCGCAGTCGGCGGTGCACGTCTCGTCCGTCCCGCCGGTGCCAGGCAAGTTCTACTGGCTGAGCGACACGCAGCTGCGCTGGCGCCCGCTGGCGTTCTGGCCGGCGAACACCGTCGTCAACGTCGACGCCGGCGGCACCAAGTCCAGTTTCCGGACCGGTGAATCCCTGGTGGCAACGGTCGACAACACGACCCACCAGATGACGGTCGCGCGCAACGGGGTGGTGGAGAAGACCTTCCCGATGTCGATGGGCAAGACGGGGCACGACACCCCCAACGGCACCTACTACGTGCTGGAGAAGTTCCCCACCATCGTGATGGACTCCGCGACGTACGGCGTGCCGAGTGACTCGGCGCAGGGTTACAAGCTGACCGTGCAGAACGCCGTCCGGATCGACAACAGCGGGAACTTCGTGCACAGCGCGCCGTGGTCGGTGGCCGACCAGGGCAAGCGCAACGTCAGTCACGGTTGCATCAACCTCAGCGCGGCCAACGCGCAGTGGTTCTTCGACAACTTCGGCAGCGGCGATCCGATCGTGGTGAAGAACTCGGTCGGCACCTACAGCCAGAACGACGGCGCCCAAGACTGGCAGATGTAGCCGGCCGAACAGTCCGCAAGCGGCTCCAGCAAAAGGCCCCGAAACCATGCTTTTCGGGGCCTTTTGCGTCTGTTCGCGGGGAAGGAGTGCGCTACAACCAGTCTCGTCGCTTGAAGCTGACGTAGAGCGTGGCGACGAGTAGCAGGATGATGGCGCTGCTGGTGACGAACCCGGCGACCGTCTGAATGCCGGGGTAGGTCACGTTCTGTCCGTAGAAGCCCGTCACCGCCGTCGGAACGGCGATGATGGCCGCCCATGCGGTGAGCTTCTTCATCACGGTGTTGAGCCGCGCGTCCTGCAGGCTCAGATTCGTCTCGAACACCGTGCTCACCATGTCCCGCAACGACTCCGTCCACTCCGATGCGCGCAGGACGTGGTCGTACAGGTCGGCGTAGAGGGGATCGAGCTGTGGCGCGGTCTTCGCGTCGAGCCGGCGATGCTGAATCGCGTTGACCACTTCCCGCATCGGCAGCACGATGCGGCGCAGCTCGACCAGATCCTTGCGCAGCCGAAACGTCTTGCGCGGCAAGCCGGCCTTCGGGTTGGCGTCGGCGAAGAGGTCGTCCTCGATGGATTCGATGGCCTCGTCGAGGCACTGCACCGCCGCGAAGTGACCATCCACGACGACGTCGAGCAGGCCGTGGACGAGCGCGCCGACGCCGTATTCCTGGCCGCCGAGTTCGTCGAACCGGTCTGAGACGGCGTCGATGTCGAAGAACGGCGACAGGCGCACGGTGATCAGGCCCTGCGGCAGAACGAACGCCGAGATGCGATGGAACGACAGCCGCGACTGCGTGTCGTCCTCGACCTCGTCGAGCGCCGTCACGGCGTACACGGTGAAGAAGGTATGCGTCTTGTAGACCTGAGCCTTGGTGCGTTCCGCCTCGGCCACCGCGTCCTCGACCGCCCAGGAGTTCAGGCCCAGTTCCTGCGCGAGGTCGGCGAGCGCCGCGTGGTCCGGGTCGTAGATGTCGGCCCACACCAACGTGTCCTTCTCGACGAGATAGTCGGAGATCGCGGCGAACTCGAAGCCCTCCTGCGGTTTTCCCTCCCGCCACACCCGGCCGCGTACCTCGCTCACGCGCGCGCTAGCTCCAGATCCGCACCCGCTGGGCAGGCTCCAGGTACAGCTCGTCGGTCTCGCTGACGTCGAACGCGTCGTAGTACGCGTCGATGTTGCGGATCACGCCGTTGCACCGGAACTCCGGGGGCGAGTGCGGGTCGATCGCCAGCCGCCGAATGGCCTCGGCCTCCCGGGACTTGGTGCGCCACACCTGCGCCCAGCCGTAGAAGACTCGTTGGACACCCGTCAAGCCGTCGATCACGGGCGCCTCCTTGCCGCCGAGCGACAGTTGATAGGCGAGCAGCGCAATCGACAGGCCACCAAGGTCGCCGATGTTCTCGCCGACCGTGAACGCACCGTTCACGTGGTGGGACGCCTCGCCGGAGACGAGGCCACGCGGCGTGAATGCCTCGTACTGCTCGATCAAAGCCTTTGTCCGCGTGCCGAACTCCGCTCGGTCGGCGTCCGTCCACCAGTCGACGAGGTTCCCGTCACCGTCGTACTTGGCCCCCTGGTCGTCGAACCCGTGCCCGATCTCGTGGCCGATCACCGCGCCAATGCCGCCGTAGTTGGCCGCGTCGTCCGCCCCGGCGTCGAAGAACGGCGGCTGCAGAATCGCTGCGGGAAAGACGATTTCGTTCATGCCGGGGTTGTAGTAGGCATTGACGGTCTGCGGGGTCATGAACCACTCGTCGTGGTCCACCGGGCCGCCCAGCTTGGCCAATTCCCGGTCGGAGCCGACCACGTTGCCTCGTTGGTAGTTGCCGTACAGGTCGCCGCGGTCGATCACCAGCGCCGAGTAGTCCCGCCAGCGGACGGGGTAGCCGATCTTCGGGGTGAACTTGTCGAGCTTGGCCAGCGCCCGCTCCCGCGTCTCCGGCGTCATCCAGTCCAGGTCGCCGATGCTGACCCGGTAGGCCTCGCGAAGGTTCGCCACCAGTTCGTCCATCCGGGCCTTGGCGTCCGGCGGAAAGTGACGGTCCACGTAGAGCTTGCCGACCGCGTCCCCCATCAGGTTCTCCACCAGGGCGACGCCGCGCTTCCAGCGATCGCGGATCTCCTCGGTGCCGCTGAGGGTGCGACCGTAGAAGTCGAAGTTCTCGGCCACCAGTTCATCGGTGAGCATCGACGAACGCGAGCTGATCAGCCGCCAGCGCAGCCACCGCTTCCAGTCCTCGAGATCGAAGCCCGACCCACCTGACCATTGCGCGGCGAATGCGGTGAGGAAGTCCGGCTGGCGCACCACGACTTCGGCGACCGAATCGGGTGTGCTCCCAAGCGCGGTGACCCAGCCGGCCCAGTCGAAACCCGGTGCTTCGGTGGGCAGGTCGGTGAACGTCCGCAGGTTGTAGGTCAGATCGGCGTCGCGGCGCTTGACGACGTCCCAGTGCGCGGCGGCCAGGTCGGTCTCCAGCGCGACGATGCGTGCGGCGGTGGCGGCGTGGCTGTCGGGGTCGCCGCCGAACACCAGCGCGAACATCCTGGCGATGTGGCCCGGGTACGCGGCGAGGATCTCGGCGTGCTGCGGGTCGCGGTAGTACGACTCGTCGGGCAGGCCCAGGCCCGACTGCGACAGGTGCAGCAGGTAGCGGGTGGAGTTCTTGGAATCGGTGTCGACGTAGGCCCCGGTACCGCCACCGACGCCGGAGTGCTGCAACCCACCCATGACGACGGCCAGCGCGTCGAGGTCGGCGGCGCCGTCCACCGCGGCGATCTCGTCGAGCAGCGGCTTGACGCCGATCCGGGCGACGGCGGCCTCGTCCATGAAGCTGGCGTAGAGGTCGCCGATCCGCTGCTCGTCAGTCCCTGCAGGCGCCTGTTCCGCGGCGGCGTCGGTGATCAGGTCGCGCACCTGCTCCTCGGCGCGATCGGCGAGCAACCGGAACGCGCCGTCGGTCGCCCGATCGGCGGGGATGGCGTAGTCGTCCAGCCAGCGACCGTTGACGTGGCCGAACAGATCGTCCTGGGGGCGGGCGTCGGCGTCGACGTAGCTCAGATCGATACCCGAGTTGATGGCTTCTAGCGTCACCCCGCCATCCTTCCAGACGCACCCGTAGGACGGGATTTGCGCCGGGTAGCCTCTCGCCCATGCCCGACGACGAGCCCACTGACGCCCACGAAGACCACGACGGCCGCGTCTTCACCGGCTTCGGGATCGGCTCGGCGGTCCTCGGACTGGTCGCGGTGGTCGCCGTGGTGCTCGCGGCGATGATCTGGTCGGGCCACCGCGACGACGCAGGCGAGCGCAGCTACCAGACCGACGTGCTGCAGGCCGCCGCCGACTGGACCAGCGTGCTCATCAACATGAACAAGGACACCGTCGACGCCAGCCTGCAGAAGCTGCACGACGGCACCGTGGGTCAACTCAACGCCGACTTCGAGACGACGGTCGAGCCGTTCAAGGCGCTCGTCATCAAGTTGCAGTCGCAGACCGCGGGCCAGGTGGACTCGGTGTCGATCGAATCGCTGCACCACCAACCGCCGGGGCCATCGTCGGGTGCGCCCGCGCCGCAGCCCGAACTGTCCACCGTCGCATCGCGCACCGACACCGTGCTCGTCGTCGCCACGTCGGTCAGTCAGAACGCGGGCAGCGCCCAGCCGCAAACGGTGCGATGGAATCTGCGACTCGGGGTCTCCGACGTCGACGGCAAGATGCTGATCTCGCGGCTGGAGACCATCCGATGAGGAACCGGCTGCGGGTCCTCGCGTTCGACGTCCTCGCGCCGTTGGCCGCGATCGCCGGGCTGGTCTACGTCGGCGTCGCGCTGGCGTGGCCGCTGTGGTGGGTCGCGGTGTGCTCGGTGCTCTGCTTGCTGATCGTGCAGGCCGTGATCGTCGACTTCGTGCTGTACCGCCGCGACGGCGTCACCGTGGGCACCGACGACGACGGGCCCGGCCTGCGGCTGGCGGTGGCAGGCCTGGCCACGGTGGCGCTGGCGGCCGCCGTGGTGGTCGGGTACACCCACTGGACGGTGCCCGACCGCACCATGCGCGACGACATCGCCGAGGTGGTCGGCATCGCCAGCAGCGTGGCCGAGGCGTCGGCCACGTTCACCCCGCAGGATCCGAACGCGTCCATCGACCGGGCCATCGCACTGATGACGAAGGAGCGTGCGGATTCGTTCCGCAACGAATTCGCCGCGGTGGCAAAGGAACTGACGAGCAAGAACATCTCCGGTCAGGCCGCCACCGTGTCGGCCGGGGTGGAGGCGATCGGGCCGGCGGCGGCCAGCGTCGCGGTCGTGATGCGCGGCACCCAGAACGCGCCGGGCAAGCCGCCGGACGTCGCGGTGCTGGCGCTGCGGGTCACGCTGACCAAGGATGGCGGCAAGTGGCTGGTGGTCGACGTGACCCCGATCAACCCCCGGTGAGCTAGCGAATCAGCGAGGCCGGCGCGAATCGATCACGCCCGTGTTGAACCCGGCGAGGTGAAGCCCGCCGTGAAACCGGGCGTGCTCGATCTTGAGACACCGGTCCATCACGACGCGCAGTCCCTTGGCCTCCGCAGCGTGGGCCACCCCAACGTGGCGCAGCCCCAGTTGGAGCCAGATGGTCTTCGCCCCGACTGCGACGGTTTCGTCGAGCACCGAGGGCAGGTCGTCGTGGCGGCGAAACACGTCGACGAGGTCGGGCACCACCGGCAGCTCCGCCAGGCTCGGATAGACGGGCGTTCCGTTGACCTCGGTGATGGTCGGATTGACCAGGTACACCGCGTAGTCGGTGGTGGAACTCAAGTAGGTCCACACGAAATAGCTTGCGCGCGAAGGATTCGCCGATGCGCCGACGATCGCCACGGACCGCGTCGCGCGCAGGATCCGCTGCCGGTCGACGGCGTCGGGCCCGGTCCAGGTGCGTGTCTCAGTCATTCTTTGGACGCTTCCACGAGTGCCTGATCGAGGTCCCACAGGATGTCGTCGACGTCCTCGATGCCGACGCTGATGCGCACCAACTCCGGGTCCACTCCCGCCGCCCGTAGCTGGTCGTCGGTGAGCTGGCGGTGGGTGGTGCTGGCGGGATGGATGACCAGCGTGCGGACGTCGCCGATGTTGGCCAGATGGCTGGCGAGCCGCACCGAGTTGATGAAACGTGCGCCGGCGTCACGACCACCGCGGACGCCGAATGCGAACACCGAGCCAGGACCGTCGGGCAGGTAGGTCGCGGCACGTTGGTGGTGCGGGTGCGACGGGAGGCCGGACCACCGCACGTACTCGACGCGCGGGTCGTCGGCCAGCCATTGGGCCACCCGCCTGGCGTTGGCGACGTGGGCCGACATCCGTTGGGGCAGGGTGTGGACGCCCTGCAGCAGCTGGAACGCCGACTGCGGGGCGAGGCTTGCGCCGAAGTCGCGCAGCTGTTCGCCGCGCACCTTGGTCAGGAAGCCGAACTCGCCGAAGTTGCCCCACCAACTCAGCCCGCCGTAGGCCGCCACCGGTTCGGTCATTTGAGGGAATCGTCCAGAGCCCCAATCGAATCGGCCTGAGTCGACGACGACACCACCGAGAGTGTTGCCGTGCCCACCGAGGAACTTCGTCGCCGAGTGCACGACGACGTCGGCGCCGTGTTCGATGGGACGGCACAACGCGGGCGTCGCGACGGTGGAGTCGACGACGAGTGGCACCCCGGCGTCGCGGGCCACCGCCGCCAGCCCCGCCAGGTCGGCGATCTCCCCCGAGGGGTTGGCGATGACCTCGGCGAAGATCAGCCGTGTCCGGTCGGTGATGGCGGCGGCGTAGTCGTCGGCGTCCGTTCCGGTGACGAACGTGGTGTCGACGCCGAAGCGCCGCAGCGACACGTCCAACTGGGTCACGGTGCCGCCGTACAGGCTGCCAGCGGCGACGACGTGATCGCCGGCACCGGCGAGCGCGGCGAACACCGCGAATTGGGCGGCCAGCCCGCTCGCGGTGGCGACCGCGCCGAGCCCACCTTCGAGGCTGGCGATGCACTCCTCGAACGCGGCCACCGTCGGATTGCCGATCCGGCTGTAGATGTTTCCGTACTTCTGCAGGGCGAACAGGTTGGCGGCGTCGTCGGTGTCGGTGAAGACGAAGCCGGCGTTGGCGTAGATGGGAACGGCGCGTGCGCCGGTACCTGCGTCGGGCCGCTGGCCGGCGTGGATCGCGCGGGTAGCCAGCCCGTAGGTTCGGTCGGTCACGGGTGTGCAGCCTAGGTGGTGGCGTCGACCGAGCCCAGGGTTGCAATCAGCTTGGTCGCCAATTCCTCTGGCCGGCTCAGCGCCATCAGGTGCCCGCCGGGCATCACGTCGACCTCCAACCCGAGGCGCTCACGGACCACGCGGCGCTGGAACTCGAGCGGAAAGAACCGGTCGTCGCTGCCGACGATCACGCGGGTGGGGACGTCCGGCCAACCGTCCAGTGGCCAGACTTGCCCGAACGGGGTGTCGGACTGGCGGGGCTCGGGTTGGCTGAACGCCTCCTCGCGAACCTGAGCGGGCACGTCGTGAAAGAAGTCCTCGACCGGGTCGAAATCCTTGTCGCCCAGACCTATTCGGTGGAAGTGCTCGATCATCGCCGCGTCCTGCCCCGTCGCATCCCACCATTGACCAGGTGACTCGCCCGCCATCGGCACCATCGGGTTGACCAGCACGAGGTGCGACGTCGGGATCCGCTCGGCGACCATCGGCGCGGTGAATGCGCCCATCGACTGTCCGACCAGCACCAGCAACCCGTCGACCTCGGGTACGGCGGCACGGATCGCCTCGGCGTACGTGCTGAGGTCCGCGGCGTCGTCAGCGGCGGGCAGTTCGACGGCGATGGCGCCCGCGCCCGCCTCGGTCAACAGTGGAACCACGCGATGCCAATACCACGCGCTGCCTCCGGCGCCCGGGATCAGGACGAACGTCGCGGGCACGACCGATCGGAACTTCAGCCCGACCGGTCGGCGCGCTCGCTACGCATCTTGGCGAACCGATCGGACAACCGGCGCATGCGGATCATGAGTGACGCCTGCGGGCTGGCGGTGCCCGCGAGATAGGCGGAGAACTGGTCGGTGGGCACGCCGGTGCGCGAGGCGAACTCCTGCTGGCCGAGACCGGAACGCTCGAGAAGCAACCGGACGTGGCGGGCCACCTCGGCGCGCTCGTTGGCCTCGAGGTGCTCGCGGGTGCGGACCAGGACCTCGGCCAGTGCCTTCGAAACGCCGTACGGCTGCGCGGTTTCCAGCACTTCCTCGACCTGGCGGGCGGTGCGGCCGTACGGGTCGCGCTTGATCGCGACGACGATGCGCTGCCAGACGGTGAGGTCGTCGGTGTCCAGCGCCGCCCGGATCGACGACGTCGGCCAGAACTCGACCGGCCGATTGTCGAACGGCTGCTGCCTGCGCGGTCCGTTGGCTGCCTGGGCAGCCGGACGACCGGTCGCGGGACCGCGACGCGCGTCGGCAGTCAACGTCACCTCGTCTCCTCCAGCATCGCTACCGCTACCGCCAGACACCGTTGCCTGACCTTCTCCCAATCAGCCTCCGCGTCGGGACCGGACGTCCGTAGGTCGTCCACGTCCGACGGCAGAGGGTCAGCCAGCCGACGAACCAGCTGGGTGGCCACCCACTGGTTTCTCGGGTGCTCACCACAGTAGTACCGGTCCATCCGCGCCAGCACCACTGCAGCCGTTTGAGTTTCCATGGACTCGACGAGATCGGCAAACTCTGCGAAGTCTCTCGTACTGTTCCGGCACATGATCAGGTAGCTCTTCAGGCGCAGCGTCTCGGCGCCGGTCGGGATCTGCAACCTGTCCCCGGTCGGGAGTTGGACGTTGGTGGTCTCCATCGGGCCGCGCCGTTCCACGACCGGCCGATCGGTGTCGTCGGCGGCGGTGGCGAGCGCGTCGAGTGCGACCGAGAGCCGACCGCGCCACATGGTCACCGGGTGCACCGCCCGATCGTGGACGATCTTGCTGGTCTTGCCTGCAGCATCGGCGGAGCCGTTCCTGGCGCCGTTGGTCCGGTGGAATCGGCCCGACGAACGCGTCCCCACCGATTCGTGTGCCATGACGGCCTGACGGGCCGAGTTCTCCTTGGGGCCGCAACCGCTGAACGCCAGAGGGTCGGCGACGGTGATGGTCTGCGGGGCAAGGTGCTTCAGCTTCGCTGCCGACTTCACCACCATGCGGATGTCGGCGCCCGTCGGGCCGAGCGCGGAGATGTCGTCGGGGATGATGACGAGGTCGCCGATGTCCACCTTGGGCAGCGGCTTCTCGAAGTCCACCGAGGGCAGGATGCGATCCAGCCATCGCGGCAGCCACCAGTTCCATTCGGCGAACATCGCCATCAGGGCAGGCACCAGGATCAGGCGCACCACGGTGGCGTCGACGGCGATGGCCACCGCGCACGCCACGCCGAGCTGCGCGACCAGAGGCATCCCCGCGAAGGCGAATCCGATGAACACCGCGATCATGATCAGCGCCGCGCTGGTGATGGTGCGGGCGCTGGTGCTCACCCCGTAGGCGACCGCATCCCTGGTGTTGTTGGTCTGCACGAACCGCTCACGGATCCGGGTCAACAGGAAGATCTCGTAGTCCATCGACAGACCGAAGGTCATCGCGAGGACGAGCGGGGGAATCGTGCTGTCGAGCGACGAGAGCGGTTTGAAGCCGAGTGCCTCGAGCCAACCCCATTGGAAGACGGCGACCAGGCTGCCGTATGCCGCCGCCACCGACAGCACGGTCATCAGCACGCCCTTGAGCGCGAGGAACACCGACCTGATCGAGATCAGCAGCATCACGAAGGCGATCAGCGCGACGAAGCCGAACACCGCGGGCTGGGTGGCGGCGACCCGGTCGTCGAAGTCCTTGATCAGCGCGGTGGGCCCGCCGACGTCGATGCCAACCTCTTCGCCCGGCACCCCGGGCAGATGCTGGCGCAGCCAGTCGACGCTGTCGCGGGCGCGCATGTCCTCGGGGTCCACCGACAGCACGGCCGACAACATTGCACTGTGGTTGTCGTCGCTGAACACCGGCGGTGACACCTGGATCACGTTCGGGGCCTGGGTCATCTCGTGCTGGACTGCGTCCAGTGCCGCCGTGTTCTGTGGTCCGTTGGCGGTGCGGTCCGGGAACGTCACCAGCACCTTCACCGGGCCGAGCGCGCCGGGCCCGAGTGCCTGGGCCGCGGCGGTCATTCCGCCTCGAATCTCGTGGGTGGGCTCGAACTGGCGCTGCAAGCTGTTGCCGAGCGTCATCGCGAAGGCGGGCGCGGCGAGCGTCAGCAGGAACGCCGCCGCGGTCAGCGCCGACAGCCAGGGGCTGCGCATCACCGAGGTCACCCAGCGGGTCCAGAACCGGGACTGGGTGGTGTCGACCCTGCGGGAGAAGTGCAGCCACGACGAGCGCTTGGCCGCCGCCTTGCCGAAGGTCGCCAGCACGGCGGGGGTGAGCGTGGTCGACGTCAGCACGGCCACCGCAACCGCGAGGATCGCGCCGGTGGCCATCGACGCCAGCACCGGGGTGTTGATCAGGTAGATGCCGGTCATCGAGGCGATGACGGTCAACCCGGACAGCAGCACCGCAAGACCCGACGTCGCCATCGCGGCGTCGGCGGCCTGGTCCGGATCACGGCCGGAGCGCAACTCCTCCCGGAACCGCATCAGGATGAACAGGGAGTAGTCGACCGCGAGCGCGATGCCGAACATGGAGACGGTGGACGTCACGAACACCGACATCTGCGTGACCATGGACAGCAGGTACACCAGGCCCATCGTCACCACGACGGTGCAGATGCCCAGCACCAGCGGCATCGCGGCGGCGGCAAGCGAGCCGAACACCGCCAACAAGACGATCAGGACGATCGGAAGGTTCCACTGCTCGGCCTTCGCGATGTCGTGCTTGGTGGCCTGGCTCGCGGCGGCGCCAAGCGCGCCCTGCCCGATGACGTAGAGATTGACCCTGCCCTCTGCGGTCTGGCCGGGCTTTTCGCCGTTGATGCCGACCTTGGTGCGCAGCTGCTTGGCGACGTCGACGCTGCCGCTGTTGAAGCCGGTTTGCAGGGTGACGACGTAGGGCCGGTCCGGCTGGGGCGGCGGCTGCTGCGGGTTCGGTACGACCTTGACGTTCGGGACCTCGGCGGCGATGTGCTCGAGCTGTGCCACCGCCGAGTTCATGTCCTCGAACGAGGCGTCGGCGCGCGGGGCGGCGACCAGTGCCAGCGGGGAGGCACCCTGATCGGGGAAGTGGTCCTGAACGGCGTACTCGACGTGCAGGGACTGCGACCCCGCGACCTCGAAACCGCCGCCGCTCAGATTGCCGGATTGGGTCAACGCGAGGTACACCGATGGCACCAGCAGAAGCAGCCACGCCGCAAACACCGCCCAGCGGAATCTGCGCAGGTTGCAGCTCAACCGCATCATGAACTGCTGGATGACGAACCTCGGCCTTCTCCCCGGCGTTTCGTAGCTGAGCGTACAACAACACGAGGTACAGTCCCGGCCCCGCGCGACCCCACTGAACAGCGTGGGAACCGTCTGGGCCGCTCACGACGTCGCCGAACCGAGGCCCTGACAGCCGTCTTCAGCTGACCTGCGTATTTGCTGGGCGAGTTGTGCGGGTGGTCCCCGGTGATGGCAAGATGGCGCTCGGCGTTTCCGGGTCGGGACTGGATAGCCGCCGATCGCAGCCATTTGCGATGCGGCGGCGCTCGCGAATCGTAAGGAGTTACCCATGAGGACGACGACCGGAGCTGCGCGACGTGGCCTCTGTGCGCTGTTCGCTATAACTGCAGCCGGGGGTGCGGCCGTGGCCACGCTGGCCACGGTGTCGCCGTCGGCGACGGCCGCCACCGATCCCTGCGCCGCCAGCGAGGTCGCCAAGACCGTCGGTTCGGTGGCCAGCTCGATGGGCACCTACCTAGATGCCCACCCCGAGACCAACACCGCGCTGACCACCATCTCCCAACAGCAGGCGGGCCCTCAGTCGTTGGTGGCGCTCAAGACGTACTTCGACGCCAACCCGGCGGCGGGCAAGGACATGCAGCAGCTGCAGCAGCCGCTGGTCACCCTGTCGGGCCGGTGCAGGCTTCCGCTGACGTTGCCTCAGCTGCTTGGTCTCATGCAGTCCGCCCAGTCACAGGCTGGCGGGCTGGCCGGCGGTGCGTTGCCGGGTGGTGCGTTGCCGGGTGGTGGGTTGCCGGGCGGTTTGCCCGGTGCCTCGTCCGCAGCACAGACGGTGGCAGCGCCGGGGGCCGTACCGCCCGCGCAGTCGTTGCCTGCGACGCCCGTGGTCCAGGGCGCGGGGGCGCTTCCAGGGCCCGTGTCGACCACCTCGCGCTAGCTGCCAGGACGCGCGCCACCCCGCGTGGCGCTGGCGTGAGCTGCGTATTCGGGCTTTCTCACGATCGGTTAACGACAAGGCAAGAAAGTCGCCTGAGATTCTGCTTAGCTTCTGGTGTCGGTAACCGCTCGTGGTTACGGCCTCTCCGCTTTCGATGAAGGAGCTTGATCATGTTGCTCTCGACGCTTGTTGGCCGGCGTGCGGTTGCTGGCGCCTTGGGCGCCGGTGCGATCGCCGGCGCGATGCTGTTCGGCGCGGTTCCGTCCGCGATGGCTGATGACCCGGCCAACAACCCCCCGAACTGCACCGCCGCCGACCTGGCCGGAGTCTCCTCGGGCGTGTCCGCTTCGACGTCTGCGTACCTCTTCACCCATCCCGATGTGAACTGGTTCTTCACCAGCCTCGAGGGAATGCCGCGCGATCAGATCCGTACCGAGGTGGCTGATTACCTCAAGGACAACCCGAACGTGAAGGGCGACCTGACTGGCATCCGGCAACCGCTGGTCGATCTGAAGAATCGTTGCGGCTCCGCACCGGCGCCCGCAATTCCTTAAGCCCCGTGCCGGTTCGGCAGGGGGCATATCCAAGTAGCGGGAGCGACGTCGGGGAGGAACGACCCGGGCACGACGGCGCTGGCCGGATGGTGCTGATGGTCGACGACGACCCGGACGTTCGGACATCGGTGGCGCGTGGACTGCGGCATTCGGGGTTCGACGTCCGCGTCGCGGCCAGTGGCAAGGAAGCACTGCGGCTGCTGTCCAACGAGACGCACGACGCGCTGGTGCTGGACGTGCAGATGCCGGAACTCGACGGGGTGGCGGTGGTGACGGCGCTGCGGGCCTTGGGCAACGACATCCCGATCTGCGTTTTGTCCGCGCGCGACACGGTCAACGACCGGATAGCCGGCCTCGAGGCCGGTGCGGACGACTATCTGACCAAGCCGTTCGACCTGGGTGAGTTGGTGGCCCGTCTGCACGCGCTGCTGCGCCGGTCGAGCCACTCCGATCAGCCGTCGGACACCATGACCGTCGGGCCGCTGACCATCGACACCGCCCGCCGGCTGGTCTTCGTCGACGGTGAGCGGGCCGAACTGACCAAGCGCGAGTTCGATCTGTTGGCGGTGCTCGCGGAGAACGCGGGCGTGGTGCTGTCCCGGCAGCGGCTGCTCGAACTGGTGTGGGGCTACGACTTCGACGTCGACACCAACGTCGCCGACGTCTTCATCAGCTACCTGCGGCGCAAGCTCGAACGGGAAGGCCATCCGCGGGTGATCCACACCGTCCGCGGCATCGGCTACGTCCTGCGCGACGATCCGTAAGTGCCTTTTCCTCGATTCGGCCGGTCGGCCTCGCTGCGTACCCGCGTGGCGCTGGCGGCGGCGGCCGCGGCCGCGGCTGTCGTGGCGGCCTTCACCGTGCTGACGTCGGTGGTGTTGGCGAACAACGATGCCACGCAGCTCGACCGACGGCTCGACTCCATCGTCGACGCCAGCATGTACCCGGAGGACCTCAGCGATCCGACCCATGGCGTGCTCACCACCGGCCGGGCGCGATCGTCGGGCCAGGTGGTGTTCCAGCGCGGCTTCCAGTTACCGCGGCTGGCGCCCGGCACGGAGACCGTCGTGGTCAACGGCGTCGACTACCGGGTCCGCACCATCGCGATGGATCGCCAAGGCGGCGTGATCATGTCGGTCGGCATCCGCGCCGACGGCATCCTGCTGAGCCGGGCCCGGATACCGCTCTATACCGGGGTCGGCGTAGTGACGGTGCTGATGGCCGCGGGGCTGGGCTGGGTGCTGGCCGGGCCTGCGATCCGGCCGCTGCGCAAGCTGACCGTGCAGACCATGCGGCTCGGCAAGGGCACCGAACTGATGGAGCCGGTCCGGGGAGCGCGGGAGGCCGAGGAGCTGTCCGACGCCATGGTGGGGATGCTCGAGCGGCTGGCGGCCGCGCAACGGGCGACCGCCAACTCGTTGCAGGCGGCGCAGGACTTCGCGGCCAACGCCGCCCACGAGTTGCGCACCCCGCTGACCGCGATGCGCGCCGATCTGGACACCCTGCGCATCCACGACCTGCCCGCCGAGGAACGCGACGAGGTGGTGGCCGACCTGTTGCGCGCGCAGCGCCGTGTGGAGGGCATCATCACCGCACTCGGCCAGCTGGCGTCGGGGCAGCTCGCTCAGATCGAGGACCGGGAACTCATCGACGTCACCGACATGCTCGACCGGGTGGCGCGGGAGAACGCACGCGCGGGTGCCGTCGAGATCGTCATCGAGGCCGACGACGACATCGCCTCCATCTGGGGCTGGCCCGGTGGCCTGCGACTGGCCGTGGACAACCTGGTGCGCAACGCCGTCACGCACGGTGCGGCGACGCGGATCGTCCTGGCCGCCCACCGCCAAGGCGACATGCTGACCATCGTCGTCGACGACAACGGCCGCGGGCTACCCGTCGAGGAGCGTGAGGTGGTGCTGGGCCGGTTCGCCAGGGGGAGTTCCGCGGCGCCAGGCGGATCGGGCCTCGGCCTCGCCCTGGTCGCGCAACAGGCCGAGCTGCACGGCGGGGGCATAGCGCTGTCCGACGGGCCATTGGGCGGCCTGCGCGCCACGTTGACCGTGATGAGTTCTCCCCAGACCGAACTGGCCGACGAGAGCGGGGCCGTCAGCGCCGAGCCAGGGCCGTTGCGGCGGCGCGCCAACCAAGTAGCAGGATGGCGGTCACTAGCGAAGCGACCACCACGAAGCTGATCGCGGTGCCCGCAGATGTGGCCTTGCGCAACGCCATTCCGATGACGACTGTGCTCAGCCAGACGACGAGTCCGGTGGGCGCCAGCGCCGCGGGGTCGCGCCAGGCGCGGATCGCCAGCCATCCGACGGCCGTCCCCGTCAGGAACGGCCACGCCGTCTCGGCGACACCCGCGACGGTCAGTCCCTCGGCGTGACTGCGCCGGCCGATCGTGCAGAAGACGAGGACGCACACCAGGTCGAGGAGCAGCGCCGACCCTGGTCGCATCCGAGTGTCGCTAGCGGGTGGCATAGGTCATCTCGTCGAGCACCAGTGGGCTGACATTCGTCTCGTCCCGTGGAGCGAAGCCGGGTTGGTCTACTGCGGGCTTGCCCGCGAAGAGCGGGTCGAGCGCCGCCGTCGAGGCGAACCGGGCGTCGAGCTTGAACGACTTGAACACGAATGGGAGCCCGTCGGACTTCAGCGGATCGGGTGTGCTCATCACGTGGAAGTGTAGGTGCGGCGCGTCGGTGTTCCCGCTGTTGCCGAGGTTGGCGATCACCTGGCCGAAGACCAGCCGATCGCCCGGCTTCACCTTGACCGTGCCGGTTTTGAGGTGCGCGTAGAAGGCGTAGTTACCGTTACCGATGTCCTGGACGACGTGATTGCCGCCGTACTGATCCAGCGGCAGCCCAGTGGGGCTGCGGCCCGCCACCTGTTCGGGCAACCCGTCGACGACCGCGACGACGGGGCCGTCGGCCACGGCGTGGATGTCGACGCCGAAGTACGGGTAGCTCTCCGGCCTGGTCGCGTCACCGCTGAAGATGGTGCCGTCGGGGCTCAGCTGCACGTAGTCGATGGCGAACCGCTCCGCCGCCCACAGCTGCCCGTTGAGCGGGTTCACCGCCATCCGGTGTGCCGTCATGTCACAACAGCTGTTCGCGTCCAACCAGCGCGGCCCGTCCAGCGGCGGCGCGATGACGGCGGGCTCGTGGGTGGAAACGGTCACGGGGGCGACGTCCTCGGTCACCGTCGCAGGAAGCGGTGGTGGTGCCGGCGTGGTCAGATTGACCACTACGGTGTGCGAAAGTTCTTCGGGCACAGCGGGAGTACCGTCGGTTGGCCCGTCGATGACGACGTCCAACCAGACGATGCCGCTCTGCGCGGGCCCCAACTTCGTGGTCGGTGCAGGGTTGCCGAAGGGTCGCATCCAGTACGCCAGTTGATCGCCCGCCAGCGACAGCAGTGTCCGGTCGCCGGCCTTCACCGCCACCGAGGACACCGTCACGTCCTGCCCGAGCACGTTCGTCACCTTGAGTTCGTAGGCCAGATGCACCTTGCCGTCGGTGGCTGGCACTGGAACGGGAGCGGCGATCACCTCGGCCAGTATCGGTGTGGCCACCACGGGTTGGGCGGCAGTCGAGGGCGTCGGTGTCGTCGAATGGGTCGACTGGGTGGGGGCGGTCGGCGACGAGCACGCCGACGCCAACAGGAGCGCACCGAGGACTGCAGTGCGGCCGCGCAAGCCCGGGTGCATGCGCCGATCCTATGGGTCGCGCTTCGGTTCGCGTCTTCCTTCTGGGTCCGGACTGACCTGCTCGGTCTCCCGGCTCTCCGGCTCGTAGATCGCTTCGGGATCGGGGCTGAACTCCGCGGGGTGGTCACCCTGGGGCGCGTCGATCGTGGCGTCGGGGTCGATGTTGCTCTCGGTGCGGAACATGAAGAAGAACACCACCCAACCGATCGCGGAGATGAAGATCCAGCTGACCAGGCGGTAGATGAGCATCGCGGAGATCGCCGAGGCCAGCGTCATGCCGCTGGTCACCAGACCGGGTACCAGCACGGCCTCGACGACGAGCAATCCGCCGGGCATCAACGGGATCGAACCCACCGCGCGGGCCGCCGCGTAGGCCACCGTCAGCCCGGCGAGCGACGGTTTTCCGCCCGCTGCGTACGCCGCGAAGGCCAGACACGCCACGTCGGCAACCCAATTGAACAGTGACCAACTGAACGCGGTGGTGAGCGCGCGACGGCTCAGGCTCACCGACTCCAGCTGCTGCAGCATCTCGCGCCACTTGTCCAGCCCGGTGTCGGCAGGCTTGCCGCGCAGCGAGTTGAACCACGACAGCAGCCGCACCCCGATGCCGTCGATCTGTTGGGGATTGGATGCCACCGACTGCGCCAGCACCAGCAGTGCGACGAAGCCGCCGAGCGTGAAGATCAGCGACAGCGGATTCTTGCTGGCGCCGAGCAGGAACGCACCGGCGAGGCCGAGCAGCGCCAACCCGACCACCTGCAGCACCCCGGACATGACCAGCTGCCATGACGCCACCACCGGCGAGGCGCCCCAAATCCGTTGCTGCCTATAGACGAACGTCGCCGAGAGCACGGGACCGCCCGGTATCGTGGTGGACAGTGCATTGCCCGCATAGAAGGCCGCCTCGGAACGCCATTGCTTGACTTCCACGCCCGCGGACTTCAGCAGGGTTCGCTGGATCTGCGCGAAGCTGTGCATCGACGCGAGTGCGGCGAAGACCGCGGCCAGCACCCACCACCAGTTCGCCGAGAGAAGGCTCTTCCACGCCTTGGCGAGCTGATCCCAGACGAGCACCACCTCGACGGCGAGCACCGTGAGCGCGATGCCGATGAGCACCCAACGCAGCCACCAGTATTTGCCGCGCTGGCGGCCTTCTCGGTGGCTGGCGTCGCTCGCCGGCGCGTCCTGCGACACGCCCTTCAGGGTAACGGCGGGCGTTCGCTCAATCAGCCTGCCTCGGACGGGCGCGCCGAGTCGTTACGCTACCGGGATGCCAGAGGGGTTCTCGCTCGATACTGAGGCCGACGCCGCGGTGCACCCGCTCGTCCGCAAGGCCGCGGCCTGGTCCTGGCGACTACTGATCATCCTCGGCGCGTTGGTCGCGTTGCTGTGGGTGGTCGAACACCTCGAGGTCATCGTGGTACCGGTGTTGCTCGCGACGATGGTGACCGCAATGCTCGTTCCGGTCGTCGACGCCCTCGACCGGCGCGGTCTGCCGAGAGGGATAGCCGTGGCCGGAGTCCTGCTCAGCGCCTTCGTCGTGGTGGGCGGCATCCTGGCGTTCGTCGTGAGTCAGTTCATCCAGGGCGCGCCGGCACTGGTCGACCAGGTGACGCAGAGCATCACCAACGCCAGGAACTCGCTCAACACCGGTTTGTTGTCCCACTTCAGCAATGACCAGATCAAGGGTGCGACCGACGCCGCAATCGAGTCGCTCAAGAACAATCAGGCCAAACTGACCAGTGGCGCACTGTCCACGGCGGGGACCATCACCGAGATCGTCACCGGTGGGTTGCTGATGTTCTTCACCCTGATCTTCCTGTTGCAAGGTGGACGCAACATCTTCGCCTACGTCACCAAAATCTTCCCGGTGACCGTTCGCGAACGGGTTCGCGACGCGGGCCGGGCGGGCTTCGGATCGCTGATCGGCTACGTCCGCGCGACCTTCCTGGTAGCCCTCGTCGACGCCGTCGGAATCGGAGCGGGCCTCGCGATCATGGGGATCCCCCTCGCGCTGCCGCTGGCGTCGCTGGTGTTCCTCGGCGCGTTCATTCCGCTGGTCGGTGCCGTGATCGCCGGTGGGCTCGCCGTGATCGTCGCACTGATCGCCAAGGGCTGGGTCTTCGCGCTGATCGCGTTGGGCCTGATCATCGCGGTGCAGCAGCTCGAGGCGCACGTGTTGCAACCGCTGGTGATGGGTCGCGCGGTCTCGGTGCACCCGCTCGCGGTGGTGCTGGCGATCGCCGCCGGTGCCGTGCTGGCCGGCATCGTCGGCGCTCTGCTGGCCGTGCCCACGGTGGCGATGCTCAACAGCGCGGTGCGGGTGCTGCTGGCCGACGATCCAGAGGCCGAGGAGGCCGAACTGGCGGAAGAGGTGGGTCCGTCGATCAAGGCCGAACCCGACGCCGTCGAACCGGGTCCGAAGACCGAGTAGCTACATCCGGCCTTCGCGGCGAAGCAGGTCCGCGGCGCTGACTCCGCCGCCCCGACGCTTGGGTTGGTCGTCGCCGGCCTCGCGGGTGTCGATCTTCTCGGTCGCGTCCGCGTCGCGCTGACGCGGGGTGGGGATCGCCGTCGTCGGCGCGTTGCCCGTGTCGTTTTGCGGTTGGCCCTGCCTCGGTGAGGTGGCGGGGGAGCCCTTCGAAGCGGGCTTCGTGCGCGGCTGGGGCATCGCCCGCGTCGGCTCGGCCGATGGCTGCGCGGAGCCACCGTTGCCGCTGCGCAGTTCACCGAGCCACGACTCGATCTCGCGGCCGGCAGCAGACCCCGGATCCTGCCGTCGCGACTTCGGCCGGTTGGGGTCGGCCCGCGGCGGGCGTGGCGCGGCGTTCGGGGCCGCATCGGTTGGCGCCGAGAAGCGGGTGGTCGGTGCCTCGGCGACCGGTGGCGCCGCCGCAATTGGAATGCGGGTGGTTCCGACCGCCGAGGGCGCAGTGGCCCGCGGCGGTGGCGGTGGACGGCCGGGACCGCCAGGACCGCCAGGACCGCTGGGGCGTGGGCCATCCCCCGGATGGCCGGGGTCGTGCGGCGGACGGGGTCGCGCCTGCGCGCCCGCGCCGACGAGTGCTTCCTCCGGCTCGCGCATCGTCGGGCGCTTGCGCTCGTCGGGCAGGTGGATCTCGCCGAGTCCGATCCGGACCTGCAGCCGCTTCATCCAGCGCGGTGCCCACCAGCAGTCGTCGCCGAGCATCTTCATCACCGACGGCACCAGGAACATGCGGATCACGGTGGCGTCCAGCAGCAGCGCCGCGATCAGGCCGAACGCCAGGTACTTCATCATCACCAGGTCGGAGAACGCGAACGCGCCGGCCACCACGATGAGCACCAAGGCGGCGGCCGTGATGATCCGCCCGGTGGTCGCGGTGCCGATCCGGATGGCCTCGGCGGTGGACATACCTCTTTCGCGCGCCTCGACCATGCGGGAGACCAGGAACACCTCATAGTCGGTCGATAGGCCGTAGATCACCGCGATGATCAGCCCGATCACGGGTGCCGTGAGCGGAGTTGGAGTGAAGTTCAGCACCGACGAGAAGTGCCCGTCGACGAATATCCACGTCAGGATCCCCATCGTCGACCCGAGCGTGAGCGCGCTCATCACCGCCGCCTTGATCGGCAGCACCAGGGACCCGAACGCCAGGAACATCAAGACTGTCGTGGTGCTGACGAGGATCAACAACATCAGCGGACCCTTGTCGAGCAAGCTGTGAATACTGTCCTGTTCCAGCGCCGGGGTACCGCCAACCCAGATCGTCACCCCCTTGGGCGGTTGGATCGCACGCAACTCCGTGATCTTCTTCGGGGCGTCGTTGCGGACCAAGAGGCCGTTCTGGATGACCGTTACCTTGGGATCCTTGGTGCCCTCGTCGGTGGCGGTGCGCGGGGTCCACTGGCCGGTGAAGCCGGAGATGGCGGACGCCTTCTGCTCGATGTCCTCGATCTGAGGGGGCGTGGCGTTCTGGATGACGAGGGTCATCTGTTCGGTACGGAAGCCGGGGAACGTCTTGTCGAAGTCCTCCTGTGCCTGGCGCACGGAATTGGACGGCGGCAGATACTTCTCGCTGAAGCCGCCCAGCGACAGCTGGCCCAATGGGATGACGAGCAAGATCATGATGATGACGATCGGCGCCGCAAACGCGATGGGGCGCTTCATCACCCGGTTGACCAGCTTGCCCCAGAAGCCCTGCTCGACCTGTTCACGGGTCTGGGTCTTCTGCAGTTTGTCAGCCAGCCAGGTCAGGTAGATCCGCATCGGCTTCCAGTTGCGGAACGCAGGCACCCGCAGCAGCGTCCGCACGCCGAGCGCGTCGACGTTGGGGCCGAGGATGCCGAGCACGGCCGGGAGGACGGTGATCGACAGCATCGCGGCGAGCAACACCGATGCGATGCCGGCGTAGGTCAGCGATTTCAGGAAGCCCTGCGGGAAGAGCAGCAGACCGGCCAGTGAGGCGACGATCAGCACCGCGGAGAACGCCACCGTGCGCCCGGCCGTCATGACGGTGCGCCGGATCGCGGTCTCGGTGTCGTAGCCCTCGGCGAGTTCCTCTCGGAACCGGCTCACGATGAACAGGCCGTAGTCGATCGCGATGCCAAGGCCGATGAGCGTGACCACCGGCTGGGCGAAGAAGTGCACCGGAGCGAACAGTGAGATGAGCCGCATGATGCCCAGCGAACCGGCGATGGATAGTCCGCCGACCATGGCCGGCAGGCAGGCCGCGACGACGCCGCCGAAGACGAAGAACAGCACCACCGCGACGAGCGGCAGGGCCAGAACCTCGGCCCGCTGCTGATCCTTGCCGATGGTGCCGGTCAGTTCGCTGGCCACGGGCTGCAGCCCGGCGAGCTCCACGTTGCCGTCGTCCATCTTCTGCAGGTCGGGCTGGACGATCTTGAAGTTGTTCAGGATTTCGTCGTCGTCGTCGCCCTTGAGGGGCATCGTGACGAAGGTGCGGGTCTTGTCGTCGGTCGCGAGTTTCCGGACCTGGGGCAAGTTGGGGGCCTTGAGATAGCCTGCCCACGGCAGCATCTGATCGGGGTGGTCGGCGACGGCCTGGTCGAGCTCGCCGACGATCTTCTTCGACCACTCCGGGTCGTCGACCGTTTTGCCCTCGGGGGCGGTGAACACCGCGACGATGTGGCTGGACCGGTCGCGGCCGTAGACCTCGTCGGCCAGGACGGACGCCTTGACCGACTCACTGCCGTCGTCGTAGAAACCGCTCTGCGTGACGTGCTTGCCGAGGCTGGCGCCGAAGATGCCGCCACCCAGGCACAGTGTGACCATCACTGCGATCACAATGAACCGGTAGCGGTACACCGTTCGACCCCACCAGGCGAACACGTCAGCTCCTAACTGATCTTCTTCGAGTTCTTCTCGGCCCGTGCTGCTTCAGTTGTCACACGCGCGAGGTCAGTAGCGACGACAGCGGCCGGAACGGCTGCAGCCAAGCACCCTGCTCGGGCAGCGAATCAAGGCCGATTCGCGGTAGCGGCTCCCTGAAGACACCAGGGATGTCTTCCAGGTCGACGAACTCCAAGGTATCCGACGCTAGCGCCCAACTGGCATGTTCGCGAAATCCGAGAACGCGGACGTCGATGCCATCACGGGCGATTTCCTCGAGTGGCAGCCGGAAGGCCTGCCCATCGGCGGAAGCGACGAAGACGCTGGCCAGGCCCTCGCTACGGCGCAGCGCGATGTGGTTGAGCATGTCGATGTCGACGTCGCTGTCGTCATCGATCTTCGGCTTCGCGAACACCGCGAAACCGACGTTGCGCAATGCCTCGACCCACGGCCGCACGACGTCCGCGCTGCCCGGGGCGATATTGGTGAAGACGGTGGCCTCCGGCTCGACCGAGACCGGCGGGTCCTCGCCGGCGCCGGCGGCGGCCAGCTCCGCGGTGCGGGCCAGCAGCCAGCGGCCCAACGCATCGAACCGGGGCCGGTGCGCGGCGGTGGGTCTGCCGCCGAGGATCGAACCGAGACCCATGTCGAGGTTGGGGGCGTCCCAGACCAACAGCACACGCTGCGGCGTCGGGACGGTGACCGCGGGCGGCTCGGGAATCTGCCCGAGATCCTGGATGTCTTCGGTAACGCTCATAGGCGTCTCCCCCAGAGGAATTCGTTGACGGCACTGCCGGCGTGCTGGGCCTTGGCCTCGTACTTGGTGACCGGTCGGTTGGCCGAGATCGGCAATCCGTCGGCGTCGTCGGCGATCCGCTGCAGGAGTGGCTCGGCGTCGCCCACCGCGGCGATCTGTTCGGCGTATCCGGCGTGGTCGGTGGAGGCGTGCAGCACCCCGCCGGGTTTGAGGCGGTCGGCGATCAGCGCCACCGTCGACGGTTGCAGCAGGCGCCGCTTGTGGTGGCGCGCCTTGGGCCACGGATCGGGGAAGAACACCCGCACCCCGGTCAGCGAGGAAGGCGCAACCATGTGCTCGAGCACGTCCACCCCGTCACCCCTGATCAGCCGGACGTTGGTCACGCCTGCGCGATCGATGCCGCTGAGCAGCTGAGCGAGCCCGCGCCGGTAGACCTCGACCGCGAGCACGTCGATGTGCGGTTCGGCGATGGCCATCGCCAGCGTCGAGATTCCGGTACCGCAGCCGATCTCCAGGACCACGGGTGCGGTGCGTCCGAACCACGACTCGGTGTTCAGCGAGCCTGCCGGGCGGCCGTCGGAGTCCCTGGCCTGCATGCCGAGCTCGGGCCAGCGACGCTCCCAGGTTTCCTGCTGGCTGCCCGACAATGCCGACCGTCTGGATCTGAAGCTCGCGATGCGTGGGTGGGGGTGCGCGAAGGCATGCGTCTCCTCGCGCTGGGAATGCATCCGTCCATGGTCTCGCATCAACGGTGGTGTACCCGCATCGTGGTGCAGATTGATACCCAACAGTTGCCTTCCATGTGTATGGCCGGGGTACCGACAAATCGCCGTCGGGGAGGGGGCCGGCGGGATGCGACGATGGCCTGGGGGTCATTTCGTGATGTCGAGTCAACCAGCCGACGGTCCACATGCGCTCGTCGAATCTCTGACGGAGTTCGCTGCCACCGCACCGATGCCGCGAATGTTACCGATTATCGCGGGTTTACAGCGTCCGGTCGGGATTGCGGTGCTGGGCCGTGCCGGAGTGGGTCGCGGTACGGTCGCCGCCGCGCTGCGGGAACGGGGCGCCGCCGTGGTGTCCGACGCGGCGGCCGCGGACGTCCGGGTGCTGGTCTGCGTCGAGGTGCTCAAGCCGGAGGAATTGACGTTGGTGGCAACCGGCCGGCCCACGCTGATCGTGCTCAACAAGGCCGATCTGACCGGATCGCGGTCCGGCGGCGCGCTGCGGACCGCACATCTGCGGGCCGCCGACGTGCAGGCGCGCACCGCGATGCCGACCGTCGCGATGGTCGGCCTGCTGGCCGCGACCACCCCACTCGACGATGCCCTGGTCGCCGCCCTGCACACCTTGGTGACCACTCCCGCCGACCTCAGCTCGGTCGACGCGTTCTCCAGCTGCGACCATCCCGTCGAGCGCGACACCAGGGCGCGTCTGCTCGACCGGCTGGACCGGTTCGGCATCGCGCACGCCGTCCTTGCCCTGGCCCGCGGCGCCGACCCGGCCGAGCTCCCGACGTTGTTGCAGCGGCTGAGCAATGTGGACGGCGTGCTCGTCCGTCTCGACGCGGTCGCCGCTGCGGTCCGGTACCGGCGCGTGCGGGCGGCGCTGACCGAGATACGTTCCCTGGCTGTGCAATTGAGCGATGAGCGGTTGTTCCGGTTGCTGAATTGCGATGCCACGGTGCTTGCCACGATGGCCGCTGCCGTCGACGTCGTCGAGGCCGATGGGTTGCGGGTCGACCCTGGTGACCACCCCGGCGTACATCTGCGTCGCGCCATGCATTGGCGACGTTATGGCCGGGGCCCGGTTGCCGAGCTGCACCGAAGTTGCGGTGCGGACATCACCCGCGGATCGCTCCGACTGCTCGACGTGAGCCGGTGACCGCGCGCCGCCACGTCGTCGCGGTGGTCGGGCCGCCGTCGGCGGGCGTCACCAGCCTCGCCAAGGTGCTGGCCGAGCGGCTGCCCGACTACGAGGTCGTCGACGGATTCGGGCCGGACCCGCCCGACGCGGTGGTCTTCGTCGTCTCGGCCGTCGCGCCGCTGGCCGCCTCCGACCTCGAGCTGTTCGAGCGGGTCACCGCCCGCACCGGCGTCGTGGTCGCAGCGGTGTCGAAGATCGATGCGCACCGAGGCTGGCGCGAGGTGCTGTCCGCCGACCGCGCGCTGGCGGCGGACAGGTGCCTGAAGGTGCACTGGGTGGCGGTGGCCGCGGCGCCCGACCTCGGTGCGCCCGGCGTCGACGAACTGGTCGCCACGCTGCGCGAAGCCCGCACCAATCCGGTGCCGATCCGACGAAATAGACTGCGGCCCAATGTGTTCGAGAACCGGTCGCCGCGGTCGGCGGACGTCGTCGCGATGCGCGGCGGTATCCAGCGGGCGCGCCTGACGCTCACTTACTTCATGCGGCGGCGATGCGCTCAGCTCAGCGCGCAGCTGCGGGCGGAGGCCGCCGAATTGCCGCACGGCGCTGCGGAGTGGTTTCAGCGCGGGGTGCGCGACGCCGTCGCCGCGTTCGTCGAAGAGCTCGACGCGGCGATCGGCCAGGACGTCGAGGAGGTCGCGAACGCGCTCTCGCTGACGCCGCCGGAGCCGTCGCCGCCCCCGCCGCCGCCCGCGCTGCCCTGCCCGCGACCGGCGTCGCGGCGCCTGGAGACCCGGTTGATGGTTGTGCTCGGCGGCGGCTTCGGCCTCGGGGTGGCATTGACGCTCGGCCGCTTGATGGGTGAGCTGGCGCCGGGCTCGGACATGGCGGACAAAGCCGGCTTGATCGTCGGCGGGGTGGTCGGGTTGTTGCTGACGATCTGGGTGGTCGGGATGCGCGGTGTGCTGCACGACAGGGCGCTCGCGGACAGGTGGGTGGGCGACGTCGCCGCGACGCTGCGGACGTGTGGTGAGGAGATGGTGGCCCACCGACTGCTCGCAGCGGAGCTCGCGTTCACGACCCAGATCGCCGGCCACGGGCCGATCGGCAAAGCAGGAGGCGGCACAGTACCCCGCCGCGATTGACTTCCGATCACGAAAACAGGCGTTTTGCCGATCTGAATCGTTCCTGTGAGGGATCGGACATACTCCTGATTTACCGCGGGTATGTCACCCACGTTAACCTCGTACCAAGGACAATCGCGACCGCCAGCAGGAGATTTCCAATGACTTCAGCGACCATTCCAGGTCTCGACAGCGCACCGACCAAGCACGAGGGGCTGCTCGCCTGGGTCCGCGAGGTCGCCGAGTTAACAGAACCCGATCGCGTGATGTTCGCCGACGGCTCCGAGGAGGAGTACGAGCGGTTGTGTGCCCAGCTCGTCGAGGCGGGCACCTTCCAGAAGCTGAACGAACAGAAGCAGCCGAATTCGTACCTGGCGTTGTCCGATCCCTCCGACGTGGCGCGGGTGGAATCGCGCACCTTCATCTGTTCGCAACGCGAGATCGATGCCGGCCCGACCAACAACTGGATGGATCCCGCCGAGATGCGGGAGTTGATGAAGGGTCTCTACCGCGGGTGCATGCGGGGCCGGACGATGTGGGTGGTGCCGTTCTGCATGGGCCCGCTCGGCGCAGAGGACCCCAAGCTCGGCGTCGAGCTCACCGACTCGGAGTACGTCGTCGTCTCGATGCGCACGATGACCCGGATGGGCAAGGCCGCACTCGACAAGATCGGCGACGACGGCTTCTTCGTGAAGGCGCTGCACTCGATCGGCGCGCCGCTCGAGGCCGGCCAGGAAGACGTACCGTGGCCGTGCAACGACACGAAGTACATCACCCACTTCCCCGAGACCCGTGAGATCTGGAGCTTCGGCTCGGGTTACGGCGGCAACGCGCTGCTCGGCAAGAAGTGCTATTCGCTGCGGATCGCGTCGGCGATGGCCCACGACGAGGGCTGGCTCGCCGAGCACATGCTGATCCTCAAGCTGATCAGCCCGGAGAACAAGGCGTACTTCATCGCCGCGGCGTTCCCGTCGGCGTGCGGCAAGACCAACCTCGCGATGCTGCAGCCCACCATCCCCGGTTGGCGCGCCGAGACCGTCGGCGACGACATCGCCTGGATGCGGTTCGGCAAGGACGGCAGGCTCTACGCCGTCAACCCCGAGTTCGGCTTCTTCGGCGTCGCGCCGGGCACCAACTGGAGCTCCAACCCGAACGCGATGAAGACCATCGCCGCGGGCAACACCGTGTTCACCAACGTCGCCAAGACCGACGACGGCGACGTCTGGTGGGAGGGCCTGGAGGGTGAGCCCGACCACCTGATCGACTGGAAGGGCAACGACTGGATCCTGCGGGAGACGGAAAGCAAGGCGGCGCACCCGAACTCGCGCTACTGCACCCCGATCTCGCAGTGCCCGACGCTGGCCCCCGAGTGGGACGACCCGCAGGGTGTGCCGATCTCGGCGATCCTGTTCGGCGGCCGCCGCAAGACCACCGTTCCGCTGATCACGCAGGCCCGCGACTGGCAGCACGGCGTGTTCATCGGTGCGACCCTGGGTTCCGAGCAGACGGCCGCCGCCGAGGGCAAGGTCGGCACCGTCCGCCGCGACCCGATGGCCATGCTGCCGTTCATCGGCTACAACGTCGGCGACTACATGCAGCACTGGATCAACATCGGCAAGAACGCCGACGAGTCGAAGATGCCCGCGGTCTTCTTCGTGAACTGGTTCCGCCGCGGCGACAACGGCCGGTTCCTGTGGCCGGGCTTCGGCGAGAACAGCCGGGTGCTGAAGTGGGCGATCGAGCGCATCGAGCATCAGGCCGAAGGCAAGACCACCCCGATCGGCATCGTGCCGACCGCCGCGGATCTCGATCTCGACGGCCTGGACGTGGACGCAGCCGACGTCGACGTGGCGCTTGCCGTCAACGCCGACGAGTGGCGCAAGGAACTGCCGTTGATCGAGGAGTGGTTCGAGTTCGTCGGCGAGAAGCTGCCCACCGGCATCAAGGACGAGTTCGACGCGCTGAAGACCCGGCTCGCCGAAAGCGACTGAGCGACGCCAGTTCTACCAGAAGCCCCGCGACCGAGTTGGTCGCGGGGCTTCTCCTTGCGCGCCACGCGGCGCCTGCTCCGCGAGTGTGACTGTCACGACGTTGCACGGCCGATTTCGTCGTCAGATTCACACTCGAGCTGGCGTGTACTTGCGGTGGGCTCGCTCCACGCCTAGGACGGTCAGTGCCCGGCGTCGAACTCGACGGGAAGCGTGATCGGGCCGCTCAGCCCGGTCATTGGTTTCCACGGAGCGGGTCCGGAGCGGTGCGCGTTGGGCATGCGCCGCGTCATCACGGTGAGCGCCTCGATCAGTTCGGCCCTGGCGAGGTGTGAGCCGAGGCAGTAGTGCACACCGCCGCCGAAGGTCAGCATCGCCGACGGAGCGACGCGGGTGACGTCGAGCCGATCGGGTTCGTCGTAGACGGCGGGGTCGCGGTTGGCGCTGGCGGTATTGACGACGACGAGTGTGCCCGCCGGGATGGTGACCCCTGCGAGTTCGACGTCGACGGTCGCGGCGCGGAAGGTGGCGGCGGCGATCGGGGAGTGGCGGATGAGCTCTTCGACCGCGTTCGGTACCAGCTCGGGATGCTCGGCCAGGAGCTTCCATTGGTCGGGGTGGTCGCACAGTGTGTACACCGCGGCGGCCACCTGATTGCGCGTGGTGTCGGTGCCCGCCATCAGAAGGCCGGCGGCGAGCATGAGCACCTCATCGTGCGTCAACCGGTCGCCGTCGTCTTCGGCACGGATCAAGTCGGAGATGAGGTCGTCGGTCAGCGCCGTGCGCCGTTCGACGATCATGTCGTCGAGATAGGCGTCGAGCTCCGCCCAGGAGCGCAGGATGTCGGGCTCGTCCTGGGCGGCAGTCCAGCTGAAGGTCTTCATGATGTCGTCGGTCCAGTCCGAGAACAGTTTCCAATCGTCGCGGTCAGTGCCGAGCAGTGCGCAGATGACCGGGATCGGGTACTTCTGCGCCACGTCGGTCACGATGTCGCAGCTGCCGGTGGCGGTCAGGGGCGTCACTAGTTCGGTGATGACTTCCGAGATGGTGGGGCGCAGCCGCGCGGCGGCACGGGGAGCGAACGCCTTCGACACCAGTCGGCGGAGCCGGTGGTGTTCGGCGCCGTCCATGCAGAGCAGGCTGTTGACCACCCGATCCCACAGCGGACCGGAGGTGATGCCCTGTGCGGCGAGGATGAACCCGGGCGGCGGGCAGAATCGCGGGTCGCGCAGCACGGTGTGCACCAGTTCGTAGCTGAGGCATTCGGGACCGTGTGGACCGAGCGCGATCGGGGAGAGTTCCCGTGCTCGTCTGATGATCTCGTGCGCTTCCTCGGGATCTTGGAGATGCTCGTAGTCGATGGAAGGTAGTCCGGCGTCGAATACGCTTGGCGAGTTTGTTCGGTCAAGTTCGATGGTCATCGGGGGCTCCTCGCAGGGGCGAATCGGCTCTGCCGAGCTTCGCGCCGCCCCGAGGAATGGCCTAGAGTAGTCGGCTACTCGAATGCGTTGCTCGCCGAAGCTCGGCGCGTGCGACGTCGATCGCGTCGAGTGCGTACGTCGTCAGTTCTGCAGTGCTCATGGCGCTAGCCGCGCGGGCCCTGGCGTCGAAGCGCTCCGCCCCGAGCACCTTGCGCAGGTTGTCCACCGCCTGCGTGAGCTCGGGGAACACCATCAGGGTCATCGCGTTGGAGGCGGACGTCGCGATGGCGGCGGCGTCGTCGTAGCGCCCTTGTCGATCCAGGATGGTCGCGAGCACCGCGAGCGGCATGCTCAACAAGGTGTACGTACCCGAGTCGTAGAGGTTCTGTGTCGCCATGGCGATGTAGTCGATGGCGTCCGACGTGGCACCGTTGGCGGCGGCGAGGCGGGCCAGGTGGACGGCGTGGTGCGACAGCAGCTGCTTGTTGCCGCTCTTGGTTGCCGCCTCAAGGCCTCGCCGGTGCGCCTGTTCCGCTGCGCCCGGATCCGCGTCGCGGGTGGCCCAGCCGTAGCCGAGGAGGGCGAAGCACTGCAGGTTGGGGTTGTCGGTCCGGTCGGCGGCCGTCAGCAACTCGGCCGCGATGGCGTGGGCCTCGTCATTGCGGCCTGCGAGGGTGAGTCCAAGCGCCAGGCTGGACCGGGCGTAGTCACGGCGGCCCGACCCCCGCGCGATCACGGTGCGGCACCACTCGATGCAGCGAACGGGTTCCGCGGCGGCGATGTAACCCGTTCCGATGGAATCGAATTCGTCGCGTACCTCGTCGAATTGGCCACTCTCGATGGCGGCCTGACCGGCCGCGCCGTAGCGGAGGAAGTCGTCAATCCGCCCGGTCACATGGCATTGCGCAGCCATTACGTAGAGCTGCGCCAGGCGTGGATGCGCTGCCGCACGGGCCGGTTCGATCAGTTCCTCGGCCCAGCCGATCGCTTCGTACTGCTCGGCGCGGAATCCCAGCGACGTCGCCAAGACGGCGATCGACGCCGCGGTGTGGAGGTCGTGGTGATCGGCGGCCCAGCGGAATGCAATACGCAGGTTGGGCAATTCGACGATGAACCACTCGTAGGTCTCGCGCTGATGCGGGCCGTCCCAGAGCTCGAGCACGTCTTCCTCCCGCCCCGCGAAGTAGCGGGCGTGGGCGATCCGGACGGTGACGGCGTCGCCGGAGCGTACGAGCTGTTCCTCGGCGAACTGGCGGATGGTCTCCAGCATCGTGAACCGCGTCGACGTCGATGTGCGGTCTGCGACCAGGAGCGACTTGCGCACCAAGGCCTCGAGCAGATCCATCGTCGCGAAGTCGTCCTCGCCACGGCTCACGGCGCACGCCGCAGCGAGGTCGAAGCCGCCTGCGAATACCGAACAGCGTTGCAGCAGCTCCCCTTCGGAATCGTCGAGCAGGTCGTAGGACCATTGCACCGCATGGCGAAGGGTCTGGTGGCGCTCTAGCCCGCGCCGCGATCCGACCAGCAGACGGAACCGGTCGTCGAGCCGGTCACGTACTTCGGACGCGGTCATCGATACCATGCGAGAGGCGGCGAGTTCGATCGCCAGCGGGATGCCGTCAAGTCTTCGGCAGATCTCGGCGATGGCCACCTCGTCCTCGGGGTGCGTGAGCGACGTCCCAGGGGCGACGGCTGCCGCGCGGTCGGCGAACAGTAGCGCGGCGGCCGAGTTGGCAGTCGTGTCGAGCGAGGGCAACGTCCGCACCTGTTCGTCGGCGACTCGAACGCCTTCCCGGCTGGTGGCGAGGATCCGGACGGTGGAAGAACCGGCGAGCATCGCATCGATCAGTTCGGCTGCGGCGTCGAGCACGTGCTCGCAGTTGTCGAGAATGAGCAGCCGTGACTTTCCTTCCAGCGCCGCAGCGATGCTGGCTGTCATGGTTTGGTCCGGTTGTTGCGTGACACCCAATACCGCTGCCACCGCGTCGGGGACCGCGGCGGGATCGCCGACCGAAGCGAGTTCGACGAGCCACACGCCGTCAAGAAAGTGCGTTGCCAGAACGACACCCACCTCAACGGCCAAGCGGGTCTTGCCGACGCCACCCACCCCGGTGATCGTGACCAGCCGGTGCTGCGCAAGGGCCACTTCGAGCTGACGGATCTCGTCATCGCGTCCGAACAGCGTGCCCGTAGGTCTCCGCAAGTTCCCCGGCTTCGGATCAACCGTCCTCAACGGCGGGAAGTCCCGTCGTAATCCGGGCGCCCGGACCTGATGGATGGCCACGGGCTGGGTGAGGTCGCGAAGTCGCCGTGACCCCAGGTCGATCAAGTCCACTCCAATGAGCGGAGTCGTCGTTGGCCCGTCGAGCAGGAGCTGTCCCCCGTGGCCCGCCGCCATCACGCGTGCGGCGCGGTTGAGCACTGGACCGAAGTAGTCGGTACCGCGTTGAACGGCCTCACCAGTGGCGATGCCCATCCGCACGGGCAGCTCGAGTGACCGCTGCGCGGCGACCGCGGCGTCGACAGCGGCCCGTGGCGACGTGAACGCGGCACAGACCCCGTCGCCGGTGTGTTTGAACAGCACACCGCCGCAACCAGTTATCGCCTGGCACAAGATTTCGTCGTGTTCGTCTAGGGCCGCCCGCATTGCATGGGCGTCCGCCTCCCACCGACGCGTCGACCCCTCGATGTCGGTGAACAGGAACGTGACGACGCCCGACGGCTTGGCTGGCTCATCTGTCCCCGCACGCATCGAGTACTACCCCCGCACTTCCCTGGGGCATCCTTGGGACTTCCCTGGCGATGTCATGGTAGGACCTGTGACCTCGTCGCAAGTTCGGTTTCGTCGTGGTGGCGGGCATGGATGGAACCCTCTTGACACCTGTCAAGTAGGCCGTCGTAAAGTTCACGCATGCAGATCCGTGAGACCGCAACGGCCACGCCGGGCAAGCCCGCGATCATCATGTACCCCTCAGGAACGGTGGTGACGTTCGGCGAGTTGGAGGCCAGGGCGAACCGGCTGGCCCACCACTTCCGCGGCGCCGGACTGGTCGAGGGCGACGCCATCGCGATCCTGATGGAGAACAGCGAGCACATGCACGCCGTGATGTGGGGCGCGCGCCGGGCCGGGCTGTACTACGTGCCGATCAACACCCACCTCACCTCGGCCGAGGCCGCCTACATCATCGACAACAGCGGCGCGAAGGCCGTCGTCGGTTCCGCCACGCTGCGGGAGGCGCTGGCCGGCATCGGAGCCGAACTGCCCAACGGGCTACCCGACGTCCTACTGGTCGTGGGCGGAGACCTGGATGGCTGGCAACGCTATCCGGAATGCGTTGCCGACCAACCGGATACGCCGATTCCCGACGAGATAGAGGGTGATCTACTGCAGTACTCGTCGGGCACCACCGGTCGGCCAAAGGGAATCAAGCGCGACCTGCCGCATCTGCCGCCCGCCGAGGTGCCGGGCCTGATGTCCGCCCTGGTCAGCGTCTGGATGCATCCGGACGCCGTGTACCTGAGCCCCGCGCCGCTGTACCACACCGCGCCTTCGGTGTGGTCGATGCAGACCCAAGCCGGCGGCATCACCACCGTCGTGCTGGAGAAGTTCGACGCCGAAGGCGCGTTGGACGCCATCCAGAAGCACCGGGTCACGCACGGGCAGTTCGTCCCGGTGATGTTCACCCGGATGCTGAAACTGCCTGAGGCCGTGCGTAGTTCGTACGACGTCTCCAGCCTGGAACGGGTGATGCATGCGGCGGCGCCGTGTCCGGTGGAGATCAAGAAGCAGATGATCGACTGGTGGGGGCCGATCGTCGACGAGTACTACGCATCTTCGGAGGCGATCGGCTCCACGCTGATCACCGCCGAGGAATGGCTGACCCACCCGGGTTCGGTGGGCAAGTCCATGATGACCCCGCTGCACATTCTGGACGAGGACGGCAACGAGCTGCCACCGGGTCAGGCCGGCGAGATCTACTTCGAGGGCGGACTCGACTTCGAGTACCTCAACGACCCCGCGAAGACGGCGTCGTCTCGGGACTCGCACGGTTGGAAGACGGTGGGGGACATCGGGTATCTCGACGAGGACGGCTACCTTTACCTCACCGACCGGCGGCACCACATGATCATCTCCGGTGGCGTGAACATCTATCCGCAGGAGGCGGAGAACCTGCTCGTCACGCATCCGAAGGTGATGGACGCGGCCGTGTTCGGCGTCCCCGACGACGAGATGGGCCAGAGCGTGAAGGGCGTGGTGCAGACCGTCGACCCCGCCGACGCCACCGAAGCGTTCGCCGACGAACTACTGGTGTGGCTGCGAGATCGGCTGGCGCACTACAAGTGTCCGCGGTCGATCTCGTTCGAGGCGGAGCTGCCCCGCACCGACACGGGCAAGCTCTACAAGCAGACTCTGATCGAGAAGTACTCGCAACCGGTCGCCTGACCCGATGATCACGCGTGTCGTCGAGCTGGCGGGTGATGTCGTCGTCGGCGTCGGATCGCCCTCCGATGCCGCGACTTTCACGTTGACCGAAGACGACTGCGACGACCGCCGCGCCGTCACCGTCCGATCGATACCGGAGGCGCTCGCCGAACTGACCGATCGATGCGAGCGGTGGCCGCAGGCCGCTGCCGTCTGCGACGACGTGCTGCGGTCGATCGATCCCGATGGCCCCGCCCGCGCGGGCATCGTCACCGAATCGCTGGCCTATTCGACGCTGCAGTCGGGCCCGGAGTTCGCGCGCTGGTTGGCCGAGCGCGGACCCGTCGCAGTCCCCGACCTCTCCGATCCCGTGCAGGCCGACCGCGACGGCGGCCGCCTCGACGTCAGGTTCAACCGGCCGCAGCGGCACAACGCGTTCTCCACCGACATGCGCGCCGAACTGCTCGAGGCGCTGGAGGTGGCTCGTCTCGACCCGTCGGTCACCGAGGTGGTGCTGACGGGCAACGGCGCGTCGTTCTGCAGTGGCGGCGATCTCGCGGAGTTCGGCACGTTCGCCGATCCGGCGAGCGCGCACCTGGCCCGCACCCGGCACAGCCCGGCACTGGTGCTCGACGAGATCACCGCCCGGCTCGGCCCGGCATGCCGCGCCGAGGTGCACGGTCAGGTGCTGGGAAGCGGGCTGGAGATGGCGGCGTTCTGCGGCCGGGTGACGTGCCGGGCCGGTGCCACACTCGGGCTGCCCGAACTGGCGCTCGGGTTGATCCCCGGCGCGGGTGGGACGGTGAGCATCACGCGGCGGATCGGCCGTTGGCGCACGGCGTACCTGGTGCTGTCCGGCCGGACGATCGACCCGCAAACGGCGCTGCGATGGGGCCTCGTCGACGCCCTCACCGAGTGATTTCGCCCAAGTCGCAACTAGGTGGAGCGGCGAAGGGTGACGCGGTAGGTGTACTGCTCGGGCAGGAAGTGGCTGACGGCCAACTCGACGGGCGTGCCGGCGGCGTCGCTGTACAGCCGGTCCACTCGCAGCATCGGATGCCCGACACCGCAACCCACCGCGTCGGCCACCTGGAGATCCGCGATGTCGACCGTGATCGACTGTGCGGCTTCGACGATCGGCTCGCGCAGGTGCGGCTCGGTGAGGCCGATGACCGTGCTGGTGCTCACCGCTCCGTCGCGCATCTCCGGTGAATCGAGCACCGCCCTGGCCACCGACTCCGGCAGGTGCACCCGGGTCAGCACGAACGGCACCCCGTCATGGCAGCGCCGGAACACCACGGAGTAGACGACGTCGTCGACGAGCCGCAGCCGGCTGGCGACGTCGACGTCGACGCGGCGGCGAAGCCCCGACACCACTTCCATGGTGGTGTCTTCGGACAGGCTCATCAGGTCCTCGATCGAGCCGAGCTGGCGCAGGTAGCGACGCCCGGACTCACTGGCGTAGGTGCCGCGCCCCGGCACCCGGTACACCACCCCCTCGGCGACCAGATCCTGGAACGCCCGCCGCACCGTCTGCCGCGAGAGGCCGTGACTGGCGACGAGCTCGGACTCGGTCGGCAGCCGAGCGCCGTCGCGGTACAGTCCGGCCGCGATCTCGTCCCGAAGCTGTTGGCGCAGAGTCTGATACGCCGGAGCCGACTTCATCGGGGTACCTCAGATACCGCCGCGGGACACCAGCTGACCGGCGATGACGTTGCGCTGGATCTCGTTGGTGCCCTCGCCGACGATCATCAGCGGCGCATCGCGGAAGTAGCGTTCGACGTCGTACTCGGTGGAATAGCCGTAGCCGCCGTGGATGCGCACCGCATTCAGGGCGATCTCCATCGCGACCTCGGAGGCGAACAGCTTGGCCATTCCGGCCTCCATGTCCGAGCGCTCGCCGCTGTCGTAGCAGCGCGCCGCGTGCAGCACGAGTTGGCGCGCGGCAGTCAGTTTGGTGGCCATGTCGGCGAGGTAGTTGCCCACCGATTGGTGTTTCCAGATGGGCTTGCCGAAGCTTTCGCGCTCCTGCGCGTACTTCAACGAATCCTCGAGCGCCGCCGTGGCCACGCCCAACGACCGCGCTGCGACGTTGATCCGCCCGGTTTCCAGTCCCGTCATCATCTGACCGAAGCCCTTGCCCGCGGTGCCGCCGAGGATCGCCGACGCGGGCACGCGGTAGTCGTCGAACGCCAATTCGCAAGACTCGACGCCCTTATAGCCGAGCTTCGGTAGATCCCGCGAGACGGTCAGCCCCGGACCGTGTTCGACCAGCACCACGGAGATCCCCTTGTGCCTGGGGGTGGCGTTCGGATCGGTCTTGCACAGCAGGGCGATGACGCCCGAGCGGCGGGCGTTGGTGATCCACGTCTTGGCGCCGTTGATCAACAGCTCGTCGCCGTCCAAGCGCGCGACGGTCGTCATCGCCTGGAGGTCCGAGCCGCCGCCGGGTTCCGTCAGCGCCATCGTCGCGCGCATCTCGCCGGTGGCGAGCACCGGCAGGTAGCGCTGCTTCTGTTCCTCGGTGCCGAACAGCGTGAGCAGCTTGGCCACCACCGTGTGCCCACCCATCGCGCCGGCGAGGGTCATCCAGCCGCGGGCCAGCTCCTGGGTGACCAGGACGTAGCAGGGCATCGACACCGGCGACCCGCCGTATTGCTCGGGAATGGCGAGGCCGTAGATCCCGATCCGCTTCATCTGCTCGATCCACGCCTCGGGGTAGTCGTTGGCGTGCTCGACTTCGCGCACCGTGGGCCGCACGTCGCGGTCGACGAACGCCCGGACGGTCTCCACCAGCATGGCTTCTTCGTCGTTGACGGAATTCAAGGTCTGCATATGTACGGCCATTGTACGGCCATATTGACACGCCGATCCAGGAAGTGCCAGTGTGTGACGCTGTGACTTTGTCCGGCCATATGCAGGGCGGCCCCTACTTCGACGATCTGTCCGTTGGCCAGGTATTCGACTGGGCACCGGCGATGACGCTCACGGCCGGTGCCGCCGCGGCGCATCAGTCGATCATCGGCGACCGAATGCGCCTGCCGCTCGATCAGACCCTGACCCACGCGGTCACGGGTGCGCCCGCGGCCCTGGCGCACCCGGCGCTGGTGTGCGACGTCGCGATCGGCCAGAGCACGTTGGCCACCCAGCGCGTCAAGGCCAACCTGTTCTACCGCGGACTTCGGTTCCACCGGTTCCCGGTGCTCGGCGACACCCTCTACACCAGGACCGAAGTCGTTGGGCTGAAACAAAACTCGGCCAAACCTGGCCGGGCGCCGACGGGCCTTGCGGCACTGCGGATGACCACCATCGACCAGGCAGACCGTCTGGTCCTCGACTTCCACCGCTGCGCGATGCTGCCATTGGCTGATGGCGCCGATACGGCCCATGACGACGACTTGTCGACCATCGGTGCCGACGCGCCCGCGCCGCCCGATCCGACGCAGTCGTGGGATGCCGACGCCTTCCGCGCCAGGGTGCCCGGCCCCTACTTCGACCGCTCCATCAAGGGCACGGTTCTCAGTAGCACCGCCGACGTGGTCAGCAGCGCGCCCGAGCTTGCCCGCTTGACGCTGAACATCGCAGCGACACACCATGATTCACGCGTCGGCGGTGAACGTCTGGTGTACGGCGGGCACACCATCGGCTTGGCGCTCGCACAGGTGAGCCGTGCGCTGCCCAACCTCGTCGCGGTGCTCGGCTGGGAGTCCTGCGACCACACCGGGCCGGTGCACGAGGGCGACACGCTCTACAGCGAGGTCCACGTGGAGGCCGCCGCTCCGATGGAGGGTGGCCGGGGCGGGGTGCTTGCGCTGCGGTCGTTGGTGTACGCCGTCGGTGAGCCCGACCGTCAGGTGCTGGACTGGAGATTCAGCGCCCTCCAGTTCTAGCGCGCGGCCACAATGGTGGCGTGGACTCGGCGGCGCAGCACTGGGGTGCCCGCGGGCTGGCGTCCCTGACCGGCCTGCCCGACGGCCCGCCCGACTTCTCCAGGGCCAACGTGCTGGCCCATGCCGCAGGCGTCGCGGACGAACTCGGCGGCCGGATCGGCGTCGAGTTGGACGCGGCGCTGCTGCTCTCCGGTCGGGCCGCTCAACTCGGGCTGACCCGCCGCGGCCGGATCTCCGCCGGCGGGGCGACACGGCTGTTGGCCACGCATGACGGTTGGTGCGCGATTACGCTGTCGCGGCCCGACGACGTCGACGCCGTGCCCGCGCTGTTGGAGAGCCAGACCTCGCCGGCAGACACCTGGCCAACGCTCGAACGCTGGGCCGCCAGCCGGCCTGCCGACGACGTCGTCGGGCGCGCCCGTCTGCTAGGCCTGCCCGCGGCCGTGCTCGGCGAGTCGCAACCCGACCGGCCCGACGTGCGGCGGATCGGTCGCGCGACGTCGCCGCGCGGACCGTCGGGCCTGCTGGTGGTCGACATGTCGTCGATGTGGGCGGGCCCGCTCTGTGCGCAGATCTTGGCGTGGGCGGGTGCGGCTGTCGTGAAGGTCGAAAGCCGGGTCCGGCCCGACGGCACCCGGTTGGGTGCGCGCTCCTTCTTCGACTGGATGAACGGCGGAAAGCTCTGCTATGCCACGGATTTCGACGAGCCGACGGATCTCCGGAATCTGCTCGAGGTCGCCGACGTGGTGATCGAGTCGTCGCGCCCGGCGGCGTTGGCGCGCCGCGGCCTCGGGCCCGACGTGCCGGCCCGCGACGGCCGGGTGTGGCTACGGATCACGGGCCACGGCGTGGCCGGTGACCGCGCGAACTGGGTGGCCTTCGGCGATGACGCGGCGGTGGCGGGCGGCCTGGTCGGGCGGAGCGCGGAGGGCCCGGTGTTCTGCGCCGACGCCGTCGCCGACCCGCTCAGCGGCCTGCACGCCGCGCTTGCCGTCGTCGAGGCGCTGTCCCGCGGCGGCGGCGACCTCATCGAGGTCGCGATGGCCGGCGTCGCCGCGACCTACGCCGCGTTGCCGGAGGTTCCGAGCGAAAGCCACTGCGCCGCGACCCCTCCCGACCCTCCGGTCGGAGCGACGGCGGCAGCGGTCCTGGGCGCCGACAATGCCCGGGTGAACCGTCTGATCGCCGAAAGGAGGCTCGCCGCATGCTGATTCAGCGCGCACGCCTGCTCGACGGGACGATCGTCGACATCCGTACCGGACAACGGATCGTCGACGTGGCGGAACGCCTCGCCCCGGCCACGGGGGAGTCGGTGTTCGACGCCGCGCACCGCACCGTCATTCCAGGGCTGCACGATCACCACGTCCACCTGCACTCGGCCGCCGCCGCGTTGACGTCGGTACGCGTGGGGCCGCGGGAGGTGCACGGCCGCGACGACCTCGCCCGCGCGCTCGCCGGGGCCGCGGTGGGCGAAGACGGCTGGATCAGGGCGGTCGATTACCACGAGGCCGTCGCCGGGCCACTGGACCGGACGGCATTGGACGCGTTGGCGCCCGCGGTACCGACCCGGGTGCAGCACCGCAGCGGCATCGTCTGGACGCTGAACTCGGCCGGACTCGCCTGCGTCGGGCTGCCCGACCACCCCGACGGGCGGCTGCGCAGCGCCGACCCGGGCTGGTCGGGTGCGTTGCAGCGGCGAGAGACCGGTCTGGCCGAGGTCAGTCTGCGCCTGGCGTCCTACGGCGTCACCGGCGTCACCGAGGCAACCCCCGACCTCGGCGTCGGGGACGTCGTCAAGTTCGCCGAGGCCCACCGGCACGGCGAGCTGCTGCAACGGGTGAACTGCCTGGCGCCGGGCAAGCGGATCCTGCACGACGATGGCCTCGACCTCGCCGAGCTCGAGCGCTGGATCGGCGGGCGCCACGCCGCGGGCGGGACGGTCGCCCTGCACTGCGTCACCGCCGCCCAGCTCGTCGTCACCATCGCGGCGCTGGACTCGGCGGGCACCCGGCCGGGGGACCGCATCGAGCACGCCGCCGTGGTCCCCGACGACTGCCTGTCGGATCTCGCCCGGCTCGGCGTGACCGTTGCGACGCAACCCAACTTCGTCGCCGAGCGGGGCGACCAGTACCTCGCCGACGTACCCGACGACGACCACCACCAGCTGTGGCGCGTGGCGTCGCTGCTGACCGCGGGCGTCAAGGTGGCGATGTCCACCGACCTGCCCTTCGGTGATGCCGATCCGTGGGCCGCGATGCGTGCCGCGACCCACCGCACCACCGCGTCGGGAGCAGTCCTCGGGCCGTCCGAACGCATCGACGCGCGCGCCGCGCTGCAGATGTTCCTCGGCGCACCCGACCAGCCGACGCAGGCCGCGCACCATCGAGGCGGGACAACCATCGGATCTCTGCGTCCTCGCCGCGCCGCCCGACGAAGTGCTCGGTGAACTGGATGCGGGCATGGTGAGCGCGACCATCGTCGACGGAAGTGTGGTGTTCGAGCGGGCGTGACGGTGCGGTGAAGCAGCCGATCCGTCGCTGTCGTTCAGGCGTGGCGAGCGGCTTCTTGGACAAGCCGCATGCGCGACGCCAGGCCGAGTTTGGCGTAGACGTGGGTGAGGTGGGTTTGCACGGTCCGGGGCGAGATGAAGAGCCGCGCGGCGATGTCACTATTGGCAAGGCCTTCGCTGACGAGACGGACGACGTCGCGCTCCGTCGGGGTCAGCGATCCCCAGCCGCTCGTGGGCCGCTTCCGTTCACCGCGACCGCGCTGGGCGTAGGCGATGGCCTCGTCTGTCGACAACGCGGCGCCCTCCGCCCATGCGGCGTCAAAATCCGCCTCTCCCATCTCCTGCCGGACTTGGGCAACCGCCACGTCGCATTCCTCACGCAACATAAACCGGATCTCGCCCGTGCGCTGCCGGATGCCTGCTGCAGCGCCGAAGAGGCGAGCGGGAGTCCGATGATTGTCTGCATGGGCGCTCAACAGCGCCACGCATTCGAGAGCCACCGCGATTCGAGCACGCGCTCCGGTCTGCGTCGCGATTTCCAGCGCGGCATGGGCGTCGCGCTCTGCCTGATCCGGCTCACCCTGAGCGAGTGCCACCGCCGAGCGTGCGATCAATGCGGACATCTGATGGGCACCCGGCGCGAACGCGACGACCTCGTCCGCCCACCGGCGAGCCGCGATGACATCGCCGCATCCCAGCAACGCTTCGGCCATGGGGGCCAAGGCTTTTGCGAAAACGACGCGTGGGGGAGTGGCCACCGCGACAGCTGTTTCGCAGGCCTCCTTGGCTGCAACGGCGTCGCCTGTCACGAGCGCGATGACGCCGAACAGCACGTGCACAGAGTCTTCGTGGAATCCGCCCATCGCCGCCGACGTCGCAAGCGCGGACTCCGCCGTGGTGCGTGCCTGTGAGGGCTCGCCCAGAGCGGCTTCCCAACTCCCTTGGCCGATGAGGCCGATCAGGGTCAGCATGTTTTCGCCTGCCGTTTGCGCTTCTTCGACAACCGACTTGAGGACACCCAGCCCCGCGGCCAGGTCGCCCTGGAGGCCCAACGAAACGCCCAGCCACGTCCGGCTCTGCCGTGACCTGAACCCGTCACCGAGCATGTCGGCGATGTCACGCCCCTCCTCGGCGGCGGCCTGCGACGCCGCCGGCTCACCGGCGGCATGGCCGGCGAAAGCGAGGTAGCTGCACACGTCACACAGGATCACCCGGTCGCCGGATGCGCGGGCAAGGCTGACCGCTTCCATAAGGTACGGCCGCGCCACGTCGGGACTGAAGTACGCGACGGCGCCGCACGATGCCAGGCACAGAGCGATGAGGCTCTTGTCGCCGATTTCGCGCGCGGCGGCCAGCGCCTCCTCTGCCCTTTCCAGACTGGCCGGCGCCGAAATCCACGCCGCCAGAGTGGTCGTGTACGCGACGGCGCGCACCCAGACAGCGGGCGCAACGTCAGCGTCGCGATAGCGGTCATCGCTGAAAACGCGGTCGAATCCGGCTATGCCTTCACGCATGCGGCCGCGGGTCACCCACAGCCTCTGCAACGACGAGGTGAGGCGCAGCGCCGACTCGAACTCTGACGTCTCCAGACCCCATGTGTGCGCCGCTCGAAGGTTGTCGATCTCGTCTTCGGCCCACTCCACGATGCGCTGATCGTCGTCTTCGAGCGCCGCTGCGGCTCCGACGTAGTGGTCGCGATGGCGGTTACGCACCTCGTCGGCTTCGCCGGACTCAGTGAGCTTTTCGAGCGCGTACTGGCGGACCGTCTCGAGCAGGCGATACCGCATGGCACCGGAGTCGTCGTCGGCGATGACGAGGGATTTGTCGACGAGCAGGCTGAGCTGGTCGAGGATCTGGAACTCTTCCCCTTCGGTCATGGCCGCGACGGTCTGGGCGGCATCGAGATCGAAGCCGCCCATGAAGACTCCGAGCCTGCGGAACAGGGTGCGCTCGGGTTCGGTCAGCAACGCATGCGACCAATCCACAGACGCGCGCAGTGTCTGCTGGCGCCGAAGTGCGTTCCTCGCGCCACCCGTGAGCAAGCGGAACCTGTCGTTGAGGCTGTCGGAGATCTGCCGCAGCGACAACGCCCGCACCCGTGCGGCCGCCAACTCGATCGCGAGCGGCATGCCGTCGAGCCGTCGGCAGATGTCGGCGACGAGGTCGGCTTCGTCCCCGGCGGCACGGAAGGTGGGCCGCGCCCGTTTGGCCCGGTCGGTGAACAGCGCGATCGCCTCTTCGTCCAACGAGAGCGACGGGATGCGCCAGGTCACCTCGCCGCTCACTGAAATCTGCTCCCGGCTGGTGGTCAGCACCGTCAACTGCGGACACGCGTTGAGGAGCATCATGATCGCGTCGCCGCTGGCATCCAGCAGGTGCTCGCAGTTGTCCAGCAGCAGAAGGATTTTCCGATCACCGATGAAACGCTGCACCGTCTCGATCGGTGAACGGCCCGGCTGGTCGGGCAGCCCCAGAGCGCGGGCCACGGCGACCGGCACCACGACGGGATCCCCGACCGGCGCGAGGTCGACCCACCACACCCCATCCTCGAAGTCACGAGGCAACCGGCCTGCGACTTCGACGGCGAGGCGGGTCTTGCCTGCTCCGCCTGCACCCGTCAGCGTTACGAGCCGGTTGTTGAGCAGTAACTGTCGCACTTCGTCGATCTGCGCGGCACGTCCGACGAAGCTGGTCAGTTGCGCCGGAAGGTTATTTGTACGGGCACCCTTCGCCGTTCGCAGAGGAGGGAACTCATTGCGGAGATCTGGGTGACAGAGCTGCACGACCCGCTCGGGACGCGGCAGGTCACGTACGGCGTGTGTACCCAGTTCTGTCAGCCAGGCATCCGCGGGCAGCCGGTCGCAGACCAGATCGCCCGTGGTTCCCGACAGTACGGTCTGCCCGCCGTGCCCGAGGTCGCGCAGCCGCGCGGTGCGGTTGATGGTGGGGCCGATGTAGTTCGATTCGTCGCGCAGCTGTACCTCGCCGGTGTGCAGCCCGATGCGTAGCCGGATCGGCGCGAGCGGCGCTCGCTGTAGGTCGAGCGCGCACGCCACCGCGTCGCTGGCACGCCCGAATGCGATGACGAAGCTGTCGCCTTCACCCTGTTCGATAGGCCGTACACCGCCGTGGGCGGCCACCACCTCGGCCAGCGTGCGGTCGAGGTTGGCAAATGCAGTGGTCATTTCCTCGGGCTGGGTCTCCCACAGACGCGTCGAGCCTTCGACGTCGGCTAGCAGCAACGTCACCGTTCCGGTCGGTACCAGTTCGCTCACGCCCAGGTCACCCCAGTTCAACGGCGCCGCGTCAATTTCGCTCATGCTAACCACCCTGCAGCCACCACCACGTGCAAAACATCGGCGCAGACGCGTAGAAGGCGCCACAGACCCCGCGTATTTGGTGTGGCGTCGCTTAGCCTGATGACGCCAAGCATCTGAGTACCGCGAAATAAACCCAGGAGGGATCGACTTGTCAATCGACATGGATCACCTCACCTTCGGCCGCAACAGCGGTCTGCGCGTGTCGGCGCTGGCGCTCGGCGCGGGCAACTTCGGCACCCGGTGGGGCTACGGCGCCGATGCCGACACCGCGCGCGCCATGCTCGACCGGTTCGCCGACGCGGGCGGCACCTTCATCGACACCGCCGCCGGCTACCAGGTCGGCGAGTCCGAGGAGATCCTCGGCAGCCTGCTCGCCGGACGGCGCGACGCGTTCACCGTGGCCACCAAGTTCGCCATCGGCGGGACCCCGGAGGGCAGCGGGGTACTGCAGACCGGCAACGGCAGGCGCGCCATGTTCCGCTCGATCGAAGCCAGCCTGCGCCGTCTCGACACCGACTACGTCGACCTGTTGTGGGTGCACTTCCCAGATTTCGTCACCCCGATCGAGGAAATCCTCGGCGCCTTCGACGATCTCGCGCGTTCGGGCAAGGTCCTCTACGCGGGACTGTCGAACTTCCCGGCCTGGATGACGGCCCGTGGCGTCACCCTGGCCGAACTGCGCGGCTGGACGCCCGTCTCGGGAGTGCAGTTCGAGTACAGCCTGGTCGAGCGCAGCGGCGACCGCGACAACCTCCCGATGGCCGAGGCGCTCGGCATCGGTGCGGCGCTGTGGTCGCCGCTGGGCGGGGGACTGCTGACGGGCAAGTACCGCAAGGGCGACGAAGGCAGGCTCAACGAGTGGAAGCGGTTGGTGCACAACGAGGATGAGCCAGTGAAGGCCGCCGCCGTCGACGCCGTGCTCGCGGCCGCCGACGAACTCGGGGTGCCGCCGGCTCGGGTGGCGGTGGCGTGGCTGCTGGAACGTGCCAGGCGCTCACCGACGGGCGTGGTGCCGATCATCGGACCCCGCACCGTCGAGCAGCTCGACGACTATCTCGCCGCACTCGACGTCGAGCTTGGCGCCGAGGTCTACGACCGCCTCGACCATGCCAGCCGCATCCCCCTCGGACAGCCGCACGAGCAGAACGCCGAGCGACGGTCGGTCGTCGTCGGCGGTGAGGGATTCAGGCGTCGACCGACTGCGTCTGCCTGAGCGCCCCGCGCAGGAAGGCGAGCTGGCTGGCGTAGAACGACCGGCTCACAGGCGCCTTCGGCGCGATGCCGTCGAAACCGTGGAACGCGCCGTCGACCACCTCGAGCTCGCACGGCACCCCCGCCGCGCGCAGGCGCTCGGCGTAGGCCACGTCCTCGTCGTGGAACAGGTCCAGGGTGCCGACGCCGAGCCACGCCTGCGGCAACCCGCCGAGGTCCTCGCGCCGGGCGGGCACGGCCACCGCGGGGTCGGCGTCACCCAGGTAGCTCGACCAGCCGTACTTGTTGGCCGACTGGGTCCATAGCCGGTGATTCGGGTCGTCGAGCCCCTCCGCGGTGGACGACCGGTCGTCCAGCATCGGGTAGATCAGCAGCTGCGCCGCAACGTCCACCTCGCCGCGGTCACGTGCCAACAGCGCCAGCGCGGCCGCAAGTCCACCGCCACCGCTGGCACCACCGATGGCCACCTGGGCGGGGTCTACGGCGGGCAACGCGGCCAGCCAGGTCAGTGCGGCATGGCAGTCCTCGATCGCGGTGGGATAGGGGTACTCCGGTGCGAGCCGGTACTCGACGGCAGCCACGGTGACACCGAGGTCGCGCGCGAACCGGCGGCACAGGACGTCGTCCTGCGCCGCGTTGCCGAGGACGTAGCCCCCGCCGTGCATCCACAGCAGGCCCGGCCCCCGACCGGTCGAGCCCGGCGGCCGGTGCAGCCGGACCCGGCCTCCCGAGGTGAGCGTCAGGACCTCGACGTCGGGATGGGTGCGGCAGGTCGTCAGACGCTGCGCGGCGCGGAGCACGGGAAGCGTGTACGGGGTGACGAGCGTGCGGGGGAGGCGACGCGCGATGCGCTGCAGATCGGGATGGAAATCGGCCACCCGCCCGACCCTACTGTCCTGTCCTGTTCAGTTCTTGTCGGTGAGCATGGCCTCGAACGCCACCCGGTCCCCGCGGTACAGCCCGCGCACCACTTCGATCGGCCGGTCCTCCGTGTCGAGCGAGCGCCGGTTGAGCCGCAGCATCGGCATCGCCGTCGTCGTCTCCAAGAGCGCCGCCTCGCGCGGGGAGGCCAGTACGGTCTCGACGCGCTCCACCGCAGAGCCGAACTGGACGCCCGTCGCGCGGATCGCGGCGTACAGCGACGTCGTCGGGTCGAACGTCTCGTTCAACTGCCCGAAGCGATGCCGGGGCAGGTAGGTGCTCTCCAGCCCGATCCGCTGGCCGTCGGCGAGCAGTACGCGCTCCAGGTGCATGACGTCGGCTCCCTCGGCCACGTCCAGCGCCGCCGCCAGGTCCGCCGACGCGTCGACGTCGTCCCAGGTGACCAGGATACGACCGGGTTTGCGCCCCATCCGCTGTGCGCCCTCGGTATAGGAACTGAGCGAAAGCGGTTGGACGAGCTTCGGTTTCGATACCACCGTGCCGCGGCCGCGGCGTTCGATCCTGCCCTCGACGAGCAATTCCTGCAGCGCCTGCCGGACGGTTTCGCGCGCCACGCCGAAGCGCGCGGCGAGCTCGCGCTCCGGCGGGAAGGCGTCACCCTCGACGAGGTCGTCGAAGAGCGCGTCCAGTGCCGTGCGGATCGCGTACGGCTTGCTCACGATGAGTCCTGTTGCCGCAGTAGCCGTTCCGCGATGGCCAGCACGTCCTCGATCGTCGCAGCCCTGCCATCGCGGGTGGCATCGGGATCCTTCGCGGCGTCGTCATAGCGGCGCAGCCGCAGCGCGTCGGGCCACCAGGGGTGGGCGATGAGGGCGTCGTCCGTTCCGGCGCCGCCCTGTGCGTGCAGTGACACCACCGACGTCGGGGTGAGCGACGAGCCGTATCCGGGTTCGGTGGCGACCAGATACCGCTTGGCGGCCACGTGTGCCCCCGCCAGCCAGCCCACCCGTTCGCCGAACCGCGGCGTCAGCCACTCGCGCGCCGTCACGTCGTGCCGTTCCGCTGCCGGTCCGTCGAACAACGGGCTGTGCGCGAGATCGTGCAGCGCGGCGGCGAGTACCAGCTCGTCGTCGGCGCCGTCCTCGATGGCGCGCGCCGCCGACTGCAGCGCGTGGTCGAGTTCGTCGACCGCCTCTTCGTCCCACACGTCGCGAAGCGAGCGCAGCAGCGCGGCGGTGTCATCCACTCCGGTCATCGGTTGCAGCATACCCCACATTGGTCTATACCAATTGTTAACCTGCTGTTCCAGTCCGCATCACCGGCGCTTCCGCAGGCCGTATCCCAGAGTCTGAAAGGTCACTGAACATGCGTGTGACGATCGTCGGCGGCGGAATCCTCGGGACCGCCCACGCCCTCGAGGCCGTCCAGCGCGGCCACCGGGTCACGCATCTCGAACGCGAGGTGGAGGCGCGCGGCGCGAGCGTCCGCAACTTCGGTCTGGTCTGGGTGTCCGGCCGCGCCGAGCACGAACTCGACATCACCCTGCGGTCCCGCGAACTGTGGGAGCAGATCGGCACCCAGGTCCCGGGCGTCGGCTTCCGCCCCGCCGGCTCGATGACCCTGCTGCGCACCCCGCGCGAGGTCGCGGTCGCCGAGCAGGTCGTCGCCCGCGCCGACGCCCCAGCCCGCGGATTCGAACTGCTCGAACCGGACCGGGTCCGCGCCATCAACCCCGCCCTGCGTGGGAAGTTCATTGCTGGACTTCACTGTTCGCGCGACGCCGCGGTGGAATCCCGTCAGGCGCTGCCCGCCATCCGCGAATACCTCTCCGCAACGGGCAGATACACGTTCGAGCCGGGCACCGAGGCGCGGTCCGTCGAAGGCACGACGGTGCGCGACGACCACGGGCGCAACCACGACGGCGACCTGGTGGTGGTGTGCCCAGGTGCGGCCCACGGCGGCCTGACCCGGGAGCTCGCGGGCGACCTGCCGGTGCGCCGCGTGCGCCTGCAGATGATGCAGACCGATCCGCTGGACGAACCGCTCACCACGGCGATCGCCGACGGCGACAGCTTCCGCTACTACCCGGGCTTCGCGGGGACCGCACTGGATGAACTGCGGGACAACGAACCTCAGGAGCCGATCGCCGACGAACAACGCATGCAACTGCTTTGCGTCCAGCGCCTGCACGGCGGGCTCACCATCGGGGACACCCACGAGTACGCCGAGCCCTTCTCCTTCGACACCGACGACGCGCCGTACGCGTACCTGGCCGCCGTCGTCGAGGAGTTCCTCGGCCGACCCCTCCCACCGGTGCGACGCCGTTGGGCAGGCGTGTACAGCCAGTGCGTCGAACCCGGCGAGGTGGTGAGCCGCACCGCGGTCGCAGACGGGGTGTGGGTGGTCACCGGCCCGGGTGGTCGCGGGATGACGCTGGGCCCCGCCATCGCCGAACAAACCGCCAACCTGATCGAACTCTGAGAGAGGAATCGACTTGACCAACAACGAGATCCAGCTCGCCGTCGTGGACATGGCCGGTACCACCGTCGCCGACGACGGCTTGGTGGTCAGCTCCTTCGAGGTGGCCGCGACGGCCGCGGGCCTGCCAGAGGCGGGACCCGAGCGCGAGCGTGCCCGCCAGTACGTCCTCGACACGATGGGCCAATCCAAGATCGTCGTGTTCCGTGCCCTGTTCGGCACCGAGGAACTCGCGCAACGCGCCAACGCCGCGTTCGAAGGCGCCTACGAAGCCCAGATCGACAACGGTCACGCCCAACCCATCGCTGGGGCGGCCGAGGCCATCACCCGGCTGCGCGACGCCGGCATCAAGGTCGCGCTGACCACCGGTTTCAGCGGCACCACCCAGGAGAAGCTGCTGGCGGCGCTGGGCTGGCAGTCACTCGCCGACCTGGTGCTCGCCCCCGGCGATGGGGTGCGCGGCCGTCCGTACCCGGACCTGATCCTGACCGCTCTCATGCGATCGCAGGCCGATGCGGTGGCCAACGTCGCCGCGCTCGGCGATACCAGCAGCGACGTCGACAGCGCCGTGCGAGCCGGATGTGCCATCGCCGCAGGCACTCTCACCGGTGCCCACGACGAGCGGCAACTGCGTGCCGCCGGCGCCACGCACGTCGTGCCCAGCGTTACCGAATTCGCCGACCTCATCCTGAACAACCGTCAACAGAAGGACTGAAGAATGAAACTCCGCAAGACACTGGCGGCCATCTCGGTGGCAGCGCTCGCCGTCACGTTGACCGCCTGTGGCGGCACGGGCTCCTCCGGCTCCGGCAGTGGTGGAACCGTGACCGTCTACACCGCCGACGGGCTTGCCACCTGGTACAAGGGCCAGTTCGACAAGTTCACCAAGGACACCGGCATCAACGTGAACATCGTCGAAGCCGGTTCCGGCGAGGTGGTTTCGCGTGTCGAGAAGGAGCAGTCCAACCCGCAGGCCGACCTGCTGGTCACCCTGCCGCCGTTCATCCAGAAGGCCGACAAGTCCGGTCTGCTGCAGGCCAGCGGCGTCGACACGAAGGGCATCGCGGCCAATCAGGTCGGCCCCGGCGGCAACTACATGCCGATCGTCGACAACGCCCTGAGCTTCATCGCCAACCCGGGCGCCAACCCGCAGCCCGTCACGTGGGACGACCTGCTCAAGCCGGAATACAAGGGCAAGCTTCAGTATTCGACGCCAGGGCAGGCCGGCGACGGCACCGCGGTGCTCGTCCTGCTCCAGCACCTGATGGGCAAGCCCGCCGCACTGGACTACCTCGGCAAGCTGCAGGCCAACAACGTCGGACCATCGTCGTCCACCGGCAAGCTGCAGCCCAAGGTCAGCAACGGCGAACTCCTGGTGGCCAACGGCGACGTGCAGATGAACCTCGGCTCCATCAAGGACGACGGGTCGAAGTTCAACGTCTTCATCCCCGGAACGCTCGACGGCAAGCGGACGACCGTCTCGCTGCCCTACGTCGCCGGCGTCACCAAGGGCGCTCCCCACGCGGACGGTGCCAAGAAGCTCCTGGCGTACCTGGTGTCGCAGGACGTGCAGAAGACCGTCGCCCCCGAGGCGCTCGGCATCCCGGTGCTCGACTCACTCGTCAAGTCCTCGGAGGAGGCCGCCGGTCCGAACACCCCGGCAGGCGTCTTGAAGGACGTCGAGGTGTGGGTTCCGGACTGGAACGCCGTGCTGTCCGAGCTCGACGCCGACGTCGCCGCATACCAGAAGGCAACGGGTAGCTGATCATGGCCGAGGCGGGGGCGGGTCCCGTGGGCAGTAGCGAAGCGACGCGGGCAAAGGTGCAGGAGCCACGACACCGCGAGTGCCGAAATCGAAACGCCGGCAATCACGTTCGACCGGGTGCTGGTTTCGTACGGGCGCGGCAAGAAGGCGACGAATGCTCTGGTCGACTTCAACCTGCGCGTCGCCGCCGGAGAGACGGTGGCCCTGCTCGGCCCCAGCGGATCGGGCAAGTCCACCGCACTCAACGCGCTCGCGGGCTTCGTGCGCCCGACGGCGGGTTCGGTCCGGCTGGCCGGACGCGACGTCACCGACCTGCCGCCCGCCAAGCGTGGCATCGGGGTGGTCCTGCAGTCGTACGCGTTGTTCCCGCACATGCGGGTGTCCGAGAACGTCGCGTTCGGACTCAAGTCGCAACGCGTGCCGCGCGGCGAGATCGCGTCGCGGGTCACCGAGGCACTGGACATGGTCGGCATGTCGGCGTACGGAAAGCGGTTGCCCCGTGAGCTTTCCGGCGGCCAGCAGCAACGCATCGCCATCGCGCGGGCGTTGGCCATCCAGCCCAAGGTGCTGCTGCTGGATGAGCCGTTGGCGGCGTTGGACGCCCAGCTGCGCCAATCCATGCTCGCCGAGTTGCAACGGCTCAAGGAGGCCCTGCCCGACACCGCGATGCTGTACGTGACGCACGATCAGTCCGAGGCCCTGGCCTTGGCGGACCGGATCGTGGTCATGAACAACGCCCGCCTGATGGACGTCGACACCGCCGAGAACCTCTGGAAGCGCCCGCCGACCAGCTTCACGGCCGCGTTCCTCGGCGGCGCCAACCTGATCCCCTGCACGGTCGGTCGCGTCATCGGCACGTCGGCGCTGGTGACCTTCGCGGACAAGACGGTCAGCGCGGAGGCCCCGCAACCCAGCACGGGCCGGATCGACTGGCCGCCCGAATCCAGGGCGCTGTTGTGCATTCGGCCGCACGCGTTGCAGATCGTTCCGATCGGCGATCGAAACGCCCTGCGCGCCACCGTGAACGCCGCGGTGTGGCGAGGCGCCAGCACCCGTCTGGTGCTGTCGGTCAGCGGACTACCCGATCAGCTGGTCGACGTCGACGTGCCCGGCCACACGCAGTTCGACATCGGCAGCGAGGTCGGCGTGCGCCTTCCCGAGCCTGCCGGCGTGTTGGTGCAGGTCTCGCCGTGACGGCAGTGCTGGAGGAGCAGGCACAGGCGCAGGAGCGCCCCGCCCCGCCGCGGTCGAAGGCCGTCTGGTGGGCGGTCCCCCCGCTGCTGATCGTGCTGTTCGTCGCGGTGTATCCGCTGATCCGGGTGTGCCTGGAGTCGTTGAAAGTCGGCGACACGGATCGTGGTTTGTCGACGTGGGGGACGGTGCTCGCGTCGGAGGCGTTTCGCGATGCGCTGTGGCGCACCGTGGCGATAGCGGCGACGTCGACGGTCGGATGCCTGATCCTCGGTACGTTCCTGGCCATCGTGCTGGCGTTCGTGCCGTTCCCCGGCAGCCAGGTCGTGGGTCGGCTCATCGACACCGTCCTCGCGCTGCCGTCGTTCCTCATCACGTTGGCCTTCACGTTCCTCTACGGCACGGCAGGGGCGGTCAACGCCGCGATCGCCGGCATGACGGGCGAGCCAACACCGATGCTGAACTTCCTGTACACGCCGGCCGGGGTGATCGCGGCGGAGATCACCTTCTTCACGCCGTTCGTCATCCGCCCACTGCTCGCATCGTTCTCGATGCTGCCGCGGGCGCAGCTGGACGTGGCGGCCAGCCTCGGCGCATCGCCACTGCGGGTGCTGCGAGCGGTGGTGATGCCGGAGGCGTGGCCCGCACTGATGGCGGGCGGCAGCCTGGTGTTGTTGTTGACGCTCAACGAATTCGGCATCGTGCTGTTCACCGGGGCCAAGGGAGTCACCACCTTGCCGGTGCTCATCTACACCCGAGGCATCGTGACGTTCGACCTGCCAGGCGCGGCCGTGATCGCGACCGTGCAGATCGCCCTGTCACTCGGCCTCTACATGCTCTACCGACTGATCTTCGCCCGCGTGATGACCAACCGAGGGAAGGGGGACACCGATGTTGTTGTGGACCAAGCGCAGTAGGGCGGTCATCCTCGGTGTCTTCGGCGCCGTCGTGTTCGTCGTCTTCATCGCGCCCCTGGCCACGGTGGCACTCGCCGGGCTGGCCGGTTCCTGGTCCGGCGCGCTCCCGTCGAAGCTGGGCTTCGGACACTTCGAGGACGCACTGTCGGGTGAGAACCTCGCAAGCCTGTCGGTCAGCCTGCAGACCGCGTTGATCGCGGGTGGCCTCGCCCTGGTGCTCGGCACCTGGGCCGCGTTGGCGGCGCGTGAGGCGCCGGCCTGGCTCAGCCGCATCACCGATGCCGTGTTCCACCTGCCGATCGCGGTGCCGTCGGTGGCGATCGGCCTTGGGCTGCTCATTGCGTTCAACTCGCAACCGATCCTGCTTGGCGGCACCCGGTGGATCGTGATCCTGGCGCACGCCGTTCTGGTGCTGGCGTTTTCGTTCAGCGCGGTGTCCGCCGCGTTGGACCGCCTCGACCCGGCCTACCGTCAGGCCGCGGAATCCCTCGGCGCCAGCCCGTCGCGGGTCTTGGTGCGGATCACGCTGCCGCTGCTGCTACCCGCACTGGGTGCGGCCGCCGGCCTGGCGGTCGCGTTGTCGATGGGTGAGCTCGGCGCCACCGTGATGGTCTATCCCGCAACGTGGAAGACGCTGCCAGTCACGATCTTCGCGTTGACCGACCGGGGTCAGGCGTTCCAGGCCGCGGCCTGCACGACGATCCTGCTGCTCGTCACCCTGATCGCGCTGATGGGACTGGGCCGCATCCGCGGACGGGCCGCACTGCGTTAGGCAGGCGGCGGGGGCGGCGCCGGTGCCGGCCACGGCAGCGTGATCGGTGCCATGCCGGGGATCTCGAGGATCTGGTTGGCCGGGGGCTGTTCCGTTGACGACGGTGCCGGCGGAGGCGCTGCCGCCGGGCCAGGCGGTGGGCCGGGCGGTGGGCCGGGCAGTGGGCCGGCGGCGGTGACGGCGGACCCGGTGACGTCGTCGACGGGGTCGAGACGGTCGTCGGCTCGGCCGTGGTCGGGGGTGGGGCCACCGTGGACGGTTCTGGCGGCGCGGTACTGGTTGGCGGCGCGGTAATGGTCGTCGGCGCGACCGTGGTCGGCGGCGCCGCAGGCGCCGTCTGGCGGACCTGGGGCGCCGGTGGGGTCTCGATTATCGCGGGTTGGATCGGCAGTGGGGCCTGCTGGGGCGGCGGGGGAGGTAGTGATTGGCGCGGCGGGAGGTCGGCGACGGGCTGCCCCTTGACACTGCCGACCATCGAAGCCCAGTCGCCGCCGCGCCGGGTGCCCACGCCGCACGACATCTGCCTGCTGCCCGCGGCCCAGCTCGCAGGCGACACCGGGTCGAACGAGAGATCGAGCCCCTTCGTCTGCAGCGTGGCGGGGGCAAGGTAGGCCGCGGCGGTCTGCGTGCAGACGTCCCTGCCGAAGGCCTGCTGGTCGGACTCGGTGGGCGTCGCGTCGCCGAACCGCCCGGCCAGGTTCACCGCGCCAACGACTTCGACGGCATGCGGCGACGAACAATCAACGGGGACGTCAGTGGACCGTTTGGTGGCGTCGTCGATGCCGAGACACGTGCCCGCGGGCCACACCTTCGACTGGTCGAGGTCGGCGATCCGGCCCTTGAACGGGGTCGGTCGACCTCCCGGGCCCACTAGTTGCAGGCCGCACAGCAGGTTTCGCTGGCCGGGCGGTGCCCCGACGGCGTCACCCGCCCACAGGACGCTGATCGTGAACCTGCTGTTGGGGTCGTACCGGTTGCCGAGATATTGACGCACCGCCAGCTGGCAGGGATCACCGAAGGCATTCATCCCTACCGGCTTTGCTACCTCGAACATGTGGTCGTCGCGGCACTGCACGAATGACGGCTCGTCAGGGGCGTCGGGCGGCCAACTCAGACACGCTCCGGTTTGCGCGTTGTTGAAGACGACATCGGCACGGGTGACGCCGTTCGGCGGGGTGCGAGTCCTATTGGTCGGCGTGGCCACGTCGATGACACCCGCAATGATCAAGGCGATCAAGACGAGCGTCAGAGCAGCCCGCCTACCCGACCTCTTATTGCGGCATAACTCGTCATCGGACCGCCCCTTGTCGAGGGCCGCGAGTGCCGACGCGAGGTCGATGACCTCCGCGTCGCCGCTCGACGGGACCTCGGCGGGCGAGCCGAGTTTGCTAACCACGGCAATAGAGCTTGGCACAGGTGAGCACGCCGCGCCATGTCTGTCCGAGCACCCTGATGGAGTTGTGACCTGCCTGAGCAGGACGTGGGCAGCTGAGCGGGTGCTCAGTGATCGCGTTTATCGCCCGTCGCACGGCACAGAGGTGTGTACCGAATTCGCGGTGAATTCTCAGTTTTAGTTCGAGATGGCTTCGGCCCATTGACGACGGAGGGGTGACCTCGTGGCACGAGTTGACTTCACAGCCAAGATCCCGTTGATCGGGATGTCCATGGTGTTCTTCGCGATGTTCATCGTCGCGGTGACGGCATATCTACACGCCGGTTGGTATTCGATCGTCGGATATGCGATCGCGGCGGTCATCGCGGTGTTCGGGTTCGCCTTCACCTTCCGAGACATCAACGACCCACCTGGTTCGACGCCATCGAAACCACCGACCGCACCGTCTGACGGTGCGGCCCGATGACCGCCACGCCGGAACGGGTCGAATACGACAACTCCGGGCTCAAGAGTGAGGACGAGGGCTATCACAAGGGCCTAAAACCGCGCCAACTCCAGATGATCGCCATCGGCGGCGCGATCGGCACCGGGCTGTTCCTCGGCGCGGGCGGCCGACTGGCGAGCGCAGGCCCCGGCCTGTTCCTGGTGTACGGGTTCTGTGGAATCTTCGTGTTCCTGATCCTGCGCGCGCTCGGCGAACTCGTCCTGCACAGGCCCTCGTCGGGTTCCTTCGTGTCGTACGCCCGCGAATTCCTGGGCGAGAAGGCAGCGTACGTCGCGGGGTGGATGTACTTCCTGAACTGGGCGATGACCGCGATCGTCGACTCGACGGCGATCGCCACCTACTTCCACTTCTGGTCGGCGTTCGGCGCGATCCCGCAATGGCTCATCGCGCTCATCGCACTCGCCATGGTGCTTGGCATGAACCTCATCTCGGTCAAGGTCTTCGGCGAACTCGAGTTCTGGGCAGCCCTGATCAAAGTCCTTGCGCTGGTGACGTTCCTGGTGGCGGGCACGATCTTCCTGGCGGGCCGCTACAAGATTCAGGGACAGTCGACCGGGTTCGGCGTGATCGCCGACCACGGCGGGCTGTTCCCCACCGGTCTCTTCCCGTTGGTCATCGTGACGTCCGGGGTGGTCTTCGCCTACGCCGCGGTCGAACTCGTCGGCACCGCCGCGGGGGAGACGGCAAACCCGGAGAAGATCATGCCGCGTGCGATCAACTCCGTCATCGCGCGCATCGCACTGTTCTACGTGGGTTCGGTGTTCCTGCTCGGACTGCTGCTCCCATACACCAGCTACAAGTCCGGCGAAAGCCCCTTCGTCACGTTCTTCTCCAAGGTGGGCATCGAGGGTGCGGGCACCGTCATGAACATCGTCGTTCTGACCGCCGCGTTCTCGAGCCTCAACGCGGGCCTGTACTCGACCGGCCGAATCCTGCGCTCGATGTCGATGAATGGCAGTGCGCCGAAGTTCACCTCGGTGATGTCCAAGCGCGGTGTGCCCTACGGAGGCATCTGTCTGACGGCGCTGATCGGCCTGTTCGGCGTGCTGCTCAACGGTGTCGTGCCGGAGATGGCGTTCGAGATCGTGCTCAACATGGCCGCACTTGGCATCATCGCCTCATGGGCCACCATCGTCATATGCCAGATTCAGCTCTACCGCTGGTCCCAGAAGGGCATCCTGACCCGACCGTCCTTCCGGATGTGGGGAACGCCGTACACCGGCTACCTCACGCTGGTGTTCCTGTTCGCGGTCCTCGTGCTGATGGCCTTCGATCCGCCGATCGGCACGTGGACCATCGCGTCGCTGGTGGTCATCATCCCGGCGCTGGTGGTCGGCTGGTTCGCCGTCCGGGGACGCGTGCTGGCCGTCGCCCGGGAGCGGGAGGGATTCACCGGCCAGTTCCCAGTGGTCGCGAATCGGCCGCCACCACGCGACAAGGACGACTGATCCGGTCGTTGGCGATCGTGACGGCGGCGCTGTGGGGCCTGAGTGCGGGTACCACGGCGACCGCGGTCGCCGACCCGCCGAATCCGCTGGCGGCATTGGTCTCCGCCGCCGCCCAGCGGTTGCAGACCGCCGATCCGGTCGCGGCGTACAAGTACGTGACCAAGGGGCAGATCGAGGATCCACCGCGCGAGAAGGCGGTCCTCGACGCCGTTGGCGGCGACGCCATCGCCCACCACGTCGACGAGGGGTACGTCCGAGAGGTGTTCCGCGACCAGATCGACGCGACGAGCGCCGTGGAGTACGGGCGGTTGTCGCAGTGGAAGCTCGATCCCGCAGGTGCGCCCGTCAACGCGCCGGAGTTGTCCGCCTCGCGCGCCGCCATCGACGCGCTCAACCGCACGATGGTCGGCGAGATCGCCGCGCAATGGCAGGAATTGCATTCGCCGGGTTGCCATTCCGACCTCGCCGCCGCCGTCGATGCAGAGGCTGCCCAGGGCGGCCGCGACGACCTGTTCCGGCGCGCGCTCGGCTACGCCACCCACGGCTACTGCCGGTGATGACGGCTGACGGTGGCATCCAAGACAGGTGCTCTGGCCCGTTGAGCTACTCCGGCCGTGGTGAAACATCGTGCGCCGGGCGGGGATCGAACCCGCGACCCTCACGTTATAAGCGTGCCGCACCCACCATCCGTGCTCCCGGCGCCGGTCTTTTCTCGCAGTGCCCGCGGCGGGATTCGAACCCGCGTTCTCAAAGTTCGTACCGGACATGAGCGTTTGCTGTCCGATGAAGGTGATGGTGCTACGCGCAACGCTGGATGTAAAGCGAATATCTCATCGAGAGATGGTGTGCCACAGTGCAATTGGGTGCACCGAGCGATAGGAATTTCAGGCGACATTCCTAGCAGGGCAGACGACGATGCTGAGAGGTGTATGAGATTTTTCTTCGGACCCTTGCTTCCGGTCGGGGCGCACGCCCACTAATGGGGCGGAAGGTCGTCGGGATGACCGGAAGCAACTGGGGGGCCTGACCGCGTTGCGCTCGGCAACGGTCCAGGCAGCGGCATTCACGGCTATGTCCGCGCACGACGGAGCCACCGAGGATGCGGGCTGCATCTCGGATAGCAAATGGTCGTGGTGGAGCAAAGACATGGAATTACGGTAACACCTGAGGCTGGTACGTCCAGCAAATAAACGTCCGCTACCTGCAGCGCTACTTCAGCAGCGGGTCCCGCGGCAGCCCGAGGATGCGCTCGGCGATGGTGTTGCGGGTGATCTCGGAGGTGCCGCCCGCGATCGTCATGGCGCGGTTGCCCAGGTAGGCGGCTGTCAGCTGCGGAGTCTGCCCGACGACGGCGGCCGACCCGGCGAGGTCCATGCCCAACTCGGTCAACCGCTGAGACTGCTCGGCGAGCAGCAGCTTGGTGACGTTGCCCTCCGGGCCCGGTTCGGCACCCGAGATCGCCCGGGCCACCCGCCGTAGGTTGAGCAGCCGCAGCGTGTGCCCCTCGGCGATCACCTCGCCCACCTGCCGGACGATAGGTGCTGGCCGTGGCGGCGGGGGCGCTGTCGAGCAGCTTGATCAGGTCGTCGGCGGTGAACCCGGTCGGTGCCGACGAGCCGCCCCCGATGGAGATCCGCTCGTTGCCCAAGTGTTGCGCGGGCGACCAGCCAGCCCCGGTTGACGTCGCCGACGACGTCGGAGTCGGGCACGAACACGTCGTCGAAGAACACCTCGTTGAAGTGGGCGTGACCCGTCATGCCCCTCAGTGGATTCACCGTCACCCCAGGCGCATTCATGTCGATCGCCATCATCGTGACGCCGGCGTGCTTGGGGGCGTCGGGATCGGTCCGCACCGTCGCCAGCCCCCACTGACACTGGTGGGCCAGGCTGGTCCACACCTTCTGCCCGGTGACCCGCCAGCCACCGTCGACCTTCTTGGCCGCCGTGCGCACCGCAGCGGCGTCGGAGCCCGCACCAGGCTCGGAGAACAATTGGCACCACATCACCTGGCCGCGCAGCACCGGTTCGACCCATCGCTCGCGTTGATCGTCGTTGCCGGCCTGGGCGATGGTCAGCGTCACCCAGCCGGTGATGCCCATGTCGGGCCGCTCGACGTTCGCGAACTCCTCCTCGATCACCAGCTGCTCGAGCACCCCGGCCGCCCGGCCCCAGGGCTTGGGCCAGTGCGGCACCAGATAGCCGGAGTCGACCAGGAAGTCTCGTTGCTTCTCGATGGGCAGCGACCGCAGCGTGGTGACGGCCGTCACGGGCGGCAGTGCGGTGCTCCTCGGCCTCCGCGGGCAAGGTGAACGACGCACCGTGGGCCTGGCCGCTGCGCTGGGCGTCGACGATGTCGATCAGGGGCTCGTCACCGTCGCCCATGATGGCCGCCAGCGTGCGGGCCCGGCGCAGGTACAGGTGCGCGTCGTGCTCCCAGGTGTAGCCGATGCCGCCGTGGAGCTGAATGTTGCACTGCGCGTTGAAGATCTGCGTCCGAATGGCATGCGACGCCGCGACGGCGCCCGCGAACCACGCGCTGTCCAGGTCGTCGGCGCGAGCGGCGTCCCACGTGGCGGCGGTGGTCTGCTCGGCGTTGACGAGCATGTTGGCGGCGTGGTGCTTGACGGCCTGGAAGGTGCCGATGGTGCGGCCGAACTGCTCGCGGACCTTCGCGTACTCCACCGCCATCTCCATGGTGGCCCAACTGATTCCGACGGCCTCGGCGGAGGCCAGGATGCGAAAGACGGTGCGGGCCCGTCGCCCGGCGCCGCGAAGGACGCGGTCCTCGGCCACGGCGACGTTGCGCAGCGCCACCGACCCGACGCTGCGGGTGGTGTCCAGCGGCGACAGTTCGGTCACCGTCACACCGTCGGCGTCGGCGTCGACCAGCACGACGTCGTCACCCGCGACGATCGCCAGGATCGCCGCATCCGGCGCGCCGAGCACGGCGGGGCTCTCCCCGGTGACCACCAGGTCCGAGCCGATCGTGACGCTGCCCGACAGTCCGAGCGCGCCGACGACGGTGCCGTCAGCCAGCCCTGGAAGTAGCTGCGCCCGAACGGTATCGGCGGCACAGCGGTCGATCACGGCCGCAGCGGCCACGGTCGGCAGGAAGGGGCCGGGGCACAGTTCGCGCCCCTGGGCCTCGAGCACCACCGCCAGCTCGGACAGCCCGAAACCCGAGCCGCCGTGCTCCTCGGCGATGGCCAGACCCTGCCACCCGACCGCCGCGGCGGCCGACCAGAGCTCGGCGGGGTGGGCCGTGCCTCCGGGGGCCAGGGTCGCCCTCGCAGCCGCGCGGCTCTTCAGCCTGCTGAGCTGGCCGTTCGCGGCGTCGGCGAGGTCGCGGTGTTCGTCGGTGATTGCTAGCGCAGAGGTGCCCACCAATCGACTTAACCACCGGAAAGCCCAGGTCGTACCTGTGATACAGCTCACAACCAAGGGGCGAGACGTGGCGCGGGTGGACAACTTGCCAGAGTTGTCCGTTGCCGGCGACGGACCCGGGGTACGCTCGCGCGATGACGGCACGACCGGACACCCGGTACCCCGGACCGACGTTGGCGACCCGTGCGCGATGGTTGCTGAAGGCCGGGCCTGCTGACTACTTGCTGGCCATGAGTGTCGCGTCGACGTCGCTTCCCGTGATCGGCAAGCATCTCGAGCCGCTCGGCGGCGTCACGGCGATGAGCATCTGGGGGGTTCGGCACACGCCGGACTTCCTCGGCGGCCGCGGTCGAAGTCGTGGTTGACCCCTGGCATCGGCGAAGTGCGCAAGCAGGAGCGTGACGCGACCAACGCCGTCGCCGAGGCGGCGCTGCGTGGCGTCGTGTCCCCCGACCGACCTGGACATCACCTGGCCTGCACCCGAACGCACACCGCCGGTATGGAAGGCATTGGAGCATCGGCGCAGCGTGTACCGAACGTCGGTGCGCTACGGCGACAGCCCGTCGCAACTGCTCGACGTCTGGCGGCCGAGAGAACTCCCGGCGCAACCCGCGCCGGTGCTGCTGTTCGTGCCCGGCGGCGCATGGGTGCACGGCAGCCGGCTGCTGCAGGGCTACGCGTTGATGTCGCACCTCGCCGAGATGGGCTGGGTGTGCCTGTCCATCGACTACCGGGTCGCACCGAATCACCGCTGGCCCCGGCACGTCGTCGACGTGAAGACCGCGATCGCATGGGCCCGCGCCAACGTGGACAAGTTCGGCGGCGACCGCAATTTCGTTGCGCTGGCAGGTTGTTCGGCCGGCGGCCACCTCGCTGCCCTGGCCGGCCTGACCCCGGACGATCCCGAGTTCCAGAGCGAACTGCCCGCAGGTTCGGACACGTCGGTGGACGCGGTGGTCGGCATCTACGGCCGGTACGACTGGGAGGACCGCTCCACCGCCGAGCGGGCCCGTTTCGTCGACTTCCTCGAACACGTCGTGGTGAAGCGCAAGATCGCCAAGCATCCGGAGGTCTTCCGGAAGGCCTCGCCGATCGCCCGCCTGCACGCTGACGCGCCGCCGTTCCTGGTCGTCCACGGCAGCGGCGACACCGTGATCCCGGTGCAGCAGGCGCGTGACTTCGTCGAGAAACTGGGGACGGTGTCGCGATCCACGGTCGGCTACGTGGAGCTGCCGGGCGCCGGGCACGCCTTCGACATGACCGACGGGGCCCGCACCGGTGCGACCGCCACCGCAATCGGCCTGTTCCTCAACGAAGTTCACCGAAACCAGACGTTGGTCGGGGCCAAGCAGGTCATATAGCCCACGTAACATCGACGAGCTCGTCGCGCAAGGCGTCGGGTAGGAGGTTCGTGTGAAGAGGCTCAGCGGGTGGGACGCGGTCCTGCTGTACAGCGAAACGCCTGCCGTCCACATGCACACCCTCAAACTCGCCGTCATCGCACTCGACGACCTCGAAGATCGACAGTTCGGCATCGACGAGTTCCGCAAGGTCATCCACGGCAGGCTCTACAAGCTCGATCCCTTCCGCTACGAGCTGGTCGACATCCCCTTCAAGTTTCACCACCCGATGTGGCGGGAGAACTGCGAAGTCGACATCGAATACCACGTCCGCCCCTACCGGGTGGACAGCCCCGGCGGCCGGCGTGAGCTCGATGACGCGGTCGGCAAGATCGCCAGCACGCCACTCGACCGCAGCAGGCCCCTGTGGGAGATGTACTTCATCGAAGGCCTGGCCGACGGGAGGATCGCCGTCCTCGGAAAGATCCACCACGCCTTGGCCGACGGGGTCGCCTCGGCCAACCTGATGGCCCGCGGCATGGATCTGTCGGACGGTACGCAGGCCGATCGGGACGGGTACGCAACCGATCCCGCGCCGACCCGGCCCGAACTGGTCCGCACCGCGTTCGGTGACCACCTGCGCCAAATCGCGCGCCTGCCCGGCGTGATGCGCTACACGGCCAAGGGTATCGGTCGGGTGCGCAAGAGTTCACGCAAGCTGTCCCCCGAGTTGACCCTTCCGTTCACCCCGCCGCCCAGCTTCATGAACCACATGGTCGATTCGACCCGCAAGTTCGCGACGACGACGCTGGCGCTCGCCGACGTCAAGCAGACCGGAAAGCACCTTGGCGCCACCATCAACGACATGGTGCTGGCGATGTCGACGGGCGCGCTGCGCAACCTGCTCCTGAAGTACGACGGCCATGCCGACCATCCGCTGTTGGCTTCCGTCCCAGTGAGTTTCGACTTCTCCCGCGACCGGATCTCGGGTAACTACTTCACCGGCGTCATGATGACGCTGCCCGTGGAACTCGAGGATCCGCTCGAGCGCGTGCAGGTCGTGCACGATGCCGCGGTGGATGCCAAGGAGACCCACAACCTGATGGGACCCGAACTCATCAGCCGATGGTCGGCGTACTTCCCGCCCGCCCCCGCGGAGGCGTTGTTCCGTTGGCTGGCCGCCAAGGACGGCCAGAACAAGGTGCTCAACCTGCCCATCTCCAACGTGCCTGGCCCGCGCGAGCACGGCCGGGTCGGCGGCGCCTTGGTCACCGAGATCTACTCGGTGGGCCCGCTCACCACGGGCAGCGGTCTCAACATCACGGTGTGGAGCTACGTCGACCAGCTGAACATCTCGGTGCTCTCCGACGGCGCCACGCTCGAGGACCCGCACGAGCTGACCGACGCCATGATCGAAGCGTTCGTCGAGATCCGCCGTGCGGCTGGGCTTTCCGAGGAGCTCACGGTGGTAGAGGGCACGATGGCCCAGTAGGCGTCAGCCGGTCAGGCTAAATCTTGATCGCTAGGCCGCGCAAAGACTGAAACGGGCCGCGTCGAATCGGTCTAACACGACACGGACGAGCAGTGGGTGCGCGCCGATCGACTGTGCCATCGGAATTCCGTGGGGACCAGCCTCGTTGGCGACCCGGTCGGTGATGCGGCCTGGTGCGAGGAACCACGGCGCGATGACCAGCCGTGCGGTGCCGTGCTGCCGCATGTCGGTGATTGTGTCGGTCAGCGACGGGTGGGGTCCAGTGGCGAACGCCATGGATGCTCCGGCCCAGCGAGTGCTGATGCCGAGCGTCTGGGCCACGGTCGAAGTGCGTGCGTTCGCGGGAGCGCGTGAGGAGCCCACGGCGACGACGATCACCCCGAGGTCTCGGTCGTGCGGGGACACACCTGCCTCGGCCAGGCGTTGCCGGACGACCTGGACGAGCCGGCCGTCCTCACCCAGTACGTGGGCCTGAATCGTCTGCTCTGCCGCCGATTTCGAGATCCTGTCCGGTATGTCGACCCGTGCGTGGTAGCCGTCGGCCAAGAGCATCGGGACGACAACCGCTGCACGTCGCCGGTCGACGGACAATGCATCGTCCAGCGTCGGAGTCGAGTGCTCGAGGAACGCCGCCTGCACATCGAGGTGGGGCCGGACGCGACGGATGCGGTCGACGACGTCATGAGCGTTGGACGCCGATCGCGGGTCGGCACTTCCGTGCCAGGCGAGGATCAGCCGGGTCACGATGCGTGCAGTCCGCATTCGGTTTTTGCCTGGCCCGCCCAGCGGCCGCTGCGGGGGTCGGCTCCGTCTTGGGGTATGGACGTGCAGGGGGCGCAGCCGATCGACGGATAGCCCTCGTGGACGAGGGGATTGACCAGAATGTCCGTATCCGCGATGTAGGCCTGTAACTGGTCGTCGGTCCACTCCAGCAACGGGTTGACCTTGAGGATGCCGAATGTTTCGTCGTAGCTGATGAGGGGTGCGTTGGCGCGGGTGGAGGAGTCGGCACGCCGGAGTCCGGTGAGCCATGCGCAGTAGCCGCGGAGGGCTCGCGACATCGGTACGACCTTGCGGAGGCGGCAGCATTCGTTCGGGTCGGTGGCGAACAGGTCCTTGCCCATCAACGCATCCTGCTCGGCGGGACTGTGCTCGGGCCGTACGTCGATGACCGTGACGTCGTAGAGGGCTTCGACGGCGTCCCGGGTGCCGATGGTCTCGGCGAAGTGGTAACCGGTGTCGACGAACATGACGTGGACTCCGGGCCGTACGCGTGCGGCGATGTCGATCAAGACCGCGTCTTTCATGCTGGAGGCGACGACGTAACTGCCGGAGAGGTTTTCGTCGATCCACCGAACGACCTGAACCGCGTCCGCACCGTCGAGCTCTGTTGCGCCGCGTGCCGCCAGAGCTCGCATCCGGTCAGCGATGTTCTCGCAGTTGGTCATCGGAGATCTCCTTCGTCTGCTCGGGTTGCCCACGCGGCGAACCGCTCGCCGTCGTGGCGGTGCTTGGTGAAGTTGCGAACCACGCGTTCGATGTAGTCGTCGAGCTCGGTGCTCGTCACCTTGTGCTGGCGCAGTTTGCGGCCGAAGCCGCTGTCCAGGCCGAGGCTTCCGCCGAGGTGGACCTGGAATCCTTCGACGGTGTTGCCTTCGCCATCGTCGACCATTTGCCCTTTGAACCCGATGTCGGCGATCTGGATGCGGGCACACGAGTTGGGGCAGCCGTTGACGTGGATGGTGACGGGCACGTCGAGTTGGGCATTGATGTCGTCGAGCCGCTTCTCCAGCTGCCGGTACCAGCACTTGGGCGCGGTTACGGGTCTCGGCGAACGAGAGCTTGCAGTATTCGATACCCGTGCAGGCCATCAGGTTGCGGCGCCAGTGCGACGGCTGCGACGGCAGGCCGAGCGCGTCCAGTTCGGCCCGCAGCGTGCTGACCGCGTCGTCGGGGACGTCGAGGATGACCAGCTTCTGATATGGCGTGAACCGGATCCGGTCGGATCCCGCGGCCTTGGCCAGGTCGGCGACCTTGGTCAGAATGGTGCCCGACACGCGGCCGGCGATCGGGGCGACACCGATGGCGTTGAGACCGTTGCGCAGCTTCTGTACGCCGACGTGGTCGATGGTGTGCGGTACCTGTTGCGGAGCCGGACCGTCGATGAGTTCTCGCTTCAGATACTCGGTTTCGAGAACTTGCCTGAACCTTTCGACGCCCCAGTCCTTGATCAGGAACTTCAACCGCGCCTTTGACCGCAACCGCCGGTAGCCGTAGTCACGGAACACCGATGTGATCGCCTCCCAGACGTCGGGCACGTCCTGTAACGGCACCCAGGCGCCGAGGCGCTGGGCCAGCATGGGGTTCGTCGACAGCCCGCCACCGACCCAAACGTCCAGGCCCGCACCATGCTCGGGGTGGTTGACACCGATGAACGCGACGTCGTTGATCTCGTGGGCCACATCCTGCAGACCTGAGATCGCGGTCTTGAACTTGCGCGGCAGATTGGAGAACTCCGGGTTGCCCACATAGCGCTTGACGATCTCCTCGACCGCCCAGGTCGGGTCCAACACTTCTTGGAGCGACTCCCCGGCGAGCGGCGAGCCCAGCACGACCCGCGGGCAGTCCCCGCACGCCTCAGTGGTCTGCAGCCCCACGTCGTCCAGCCGCCGCCAGATCTGCGGCACGTCCTCGATCCGGATCCAGTGATACTGAACGTTCTCCCGGTCGGAGATGTCAGCGGTGTCGCGACCGAACTCGGTGGAGATCTCGCCCAGCGTGCGCAGCGCCTTCGCCGACAGGGCACCCCCGTCGCAGCGCACCCGCATCATGAAGTACTTGGCCTCGAGCAGTTCGGCGTTCTCATCACCAGTCCACGTGCCGTCATAACCCTGTTCACGCTGGGTGTAGAGGCCCATCCAGCGCATCCGGCCGCGCAGGTCGTCCTTGTCGATGCCGTCGAAACCCTGCACCGAGTAGACGTCGTCGATGCGGGCCCGCACGTTGAGGGCATCGTCGTCCTTCTTGAACTGTTCGTTGGCGTTGAGCGGTTCGCGTTGGCCGAGCGCCCACTGCCCTTCGTTGCTTGGCTTGCCGGGCTTGGTCACAGTGCTCCTTCTGACAGAACAGCCACCTTGGCGTTTGGGCGACTGACCGCCAGCATGTCGACCCACGGGTCCGGCGTCCTCACGGCTGACCCCAAAACGTGGGTCCGGTTAACCGCCATGTCCGCCCCTCGACGTGCGGCCGAGGAGTTTCATCTACGTTCACCGGATTGGGATGCGCGACGGACGACCAGGACGGACACTGGGGTGTGGACTTGGGACGGGCACCGTTGCGTTGCTTGATCGTCGATGACAGCGAGTGTTTCCGCGATGCTGCGTGTCGGCTGCTGGAGCGAGACGGACTCGCGATCGTCGGTGTGGCTTCGACCATCGCCGAAGGGATGAGATCGGCCCGAGAACTGAAGCCCGATGTGACGCTGGTCGACGTTCACCTCGGGGCGGAGAGCGGATTCGAACTCGCCAGGAGACTGCGTCACGAGCGCCCGTCGGCGAGTGCCGCCGTGATCCTCACCTCCGCAGACCCCGAGCAGGAGTTCGCCGAATGCCATGCCACCATCCCGGCGGACGGTTTTGTGCCCAAGTCCGCGCTGTCCGGCAACCGCATCCGCGAGCTTGCCGGACTCGGCGGCGGTCAGCGCTCAGCGGTCGGCCAGAAAGGTGACCGCCGCTAGGACTCGTCGATGGTCGTCTTCGCCATCGGGCAGCCCGAGCTTCGTCATCACGTTGCGGATGTGCTTTTCGACAGTGCTTTCAGTGATCCAGAGTCGACGTCCAATCCCGGTGTTGGACCGCCCCTCGGCCATCAGCTCGAGTACCTCGCGCTCGCGCGAGGTCAGCACTGCCAGCGGGTCGTCGCGCCGACGGGCGTTGACCAGCTCCTGCACCACGGCCGGGTCCACGACAGCTCCGCCCCGTCCGATCTGGTGGAGCGCATCGACGAAGTCGGCGACGTCGGAGACCCGGCTCTTCAGCAGGTAGCCCATGCCCTCTCCGTGAGCGACGAGTTCGAGTGCGAACTCGGCGTTGAGATGGGCGGATAGGACCAGGACACCCGTGGTGGGCACCTCCTCGCGGATCGTGCGGGCTGCCTCGAGACCCTCGGTGGTGTGCGTCGGCGGCATCCGGATGTCGACGACGACGACATCCGGGTGCTGGGCCAGAACTTCGGATCTCAGATCGGCACCGTCTCTCGCCAACCCGACGACGTCGAATCCGTGACATTGGAGCAGGCTCGCCAGTCCCTCCCGGTACAGGACATCGTCCTCTCCGATCACCACCCGCAGCGGACTCGTCACCTGAAATCTGCCGTCAGGCTGTCCAGCTCGAGGGTGCGTCGACGCGTCATCGCCATCGGTCGACGGTGCGCCTGCTTCACACAAATCAGGCTACCGACGCCGACCTCCGGAACGGACTTCGTCAGCGCAATCACAGTAGATGCGAAGGGCGCTGGTGCCCAGCGGTTTCGGAGCTACCCAGGATGGTCGTTACCCTCGGGCCGCCCCCGATGTCGGGATCGTCCTACTCCGATGTGAGCTCCACCGTGGTTTCAAACCGATCAGCGACGTCCGGCAGGACTTCAAGGTCGGGAGAGGCGCCACGCCTTCGGCGGGGCCGATCCGCGCAAGGGCTCAGGACTCGTCGGCCTGGTCGACAGGGTCGAGGCCCTCGGGGGCCGACTGCGGGTAGTGAGTCCAGTGGGCGCGGGAACGTCGCTTCACGTGGATCTTCCAGTCCCGAGCGGGGAGCGTGCAGTCGCACGAACCGGCGACGACACCACTGTCCCCTAGCGGGTAACCGCCACCATCGTTACGGCCTACCACACCACGAATGTGATGCCACCAGCGATGCAATCGAGCATTCCTGCGGGGATCGTGATAGGTGCGATCGCCAACGCAAAGGCAGAGACCGGATTTCAGAGATCGATTCCCGTCGTGATACCGGTCGTACGGCTCACGAAAGGGATTCACCATGTTCAGCAGAACCTCGACAATGACGTCGATGTTGGCAAGTTTCTCAGCAATATTGGCGATCGGATTGGCACCGTCCGCAGGCGAACGGCCGCCGTCCTCGCTAGCTAGTGGACACGCGACCGTGGCACGTGCCGCCCACATCCATCACAGCCCTAGCGCGGTGACTACCGGGATGGCAACGAAGCAAGTAGTGGCGCAAGCCGTTGATTCGCCTACTCTCGCGTCCCTTGAAGAGCGCAAGAAGAACAAGCCGTCCGCCTGCGGGCAGTTCGCCGTAGACAGTCACGGGCATCGTACGGGCTGCTAGCGGCCATCCGTCATCAGCCGGTGTGGTGCACCCGACCTCCGATCGGGGGTCAGCCGTGATGACTTCGTATGCGCGTCAGAGGCATGGTGCGCGTGTCGAAGACGTTGGCGTGGTTCACCTTCGACAGACGAGAGACCGTTCCACCGAATTCCAGCAGAGAGGCAACTCCCATCATGAACGACAGACTAAGCATGACCCTGGTGGTCGTCGGCAGTGTCCTTGCGATCGCCGTCGCCGCTACGCCGACGGCAGAGGCTTCTTCCGACCCGACTCCGACGAACCCTGTCCTCGGACCCGGCGGGTCGGTCGCCATGCCACCCGGCGGACCTCTCGCCGTATATCTGAAGGACCAGAACGTAGGCGGCGCAGACCCCTACACACCGTACGGCACGAATCCACTGGCGCCCTACGGAGTCTGGACACCGTAAAGCCGGCAATGACGTGCACCCGAGCGACCACGCATTCAGTCCTCGACCAATTCGTGAGGCCGCAGTCTCGCTCGGGTGTCTCGCACGATCCGATCAGCGGCACTCTCCGCGCGCCGGAACTCACACGGGCTCAGCGTCACTGGAGCCGGCAACAGCCCTACCTCGCGCGGTGCCGGTGCTGCATAGCAGCTGGCCCGTCTGTAAACCTTGACAGCCGAGACGTGCTCAACCAGTCGAGCATGTGTCGTGAACGCACCATGCGCTACGTCAACGCCCAGTTCATAACCCCTTACGACAGTGGGCTAGTCGACCACTCCCAGGTCGGCAACTACGGGGTAATCGACGAAATCGGCAGCGTACTGGTGCACTCCCTCTACGGGGCCGACACCGCGGCCAGCCTGGCCTGAGCCGGCCAGCTCTAACCCCGCTCCACCAGACCGGGTTACCGTTCAAGGACTCTACAGCGCCCTCACCGCCGCATCCGATACAGAAGACCAGCCCACCTGACCCCAACGGCGGAACAATCGCCACCACGGCCAACAACTATCGGGTCGGCGACCCAGCGCAAATGCCAGATGAAGCGCTCCTCACCCTCGAGCAGGTGGAGAATCCACGCGACTTCGAGGGGCACTAGGAGCCGACCATCTACACCCACGCACTCACCTACGGCGGCGGCGGCTTGGTGCTCGAAATATCGAGCAACGCAGGCGATGACGAGTTCAGCGCACAGCTGCACCGGTGATCGGGCCGTCGAAATCTGCAAGCCCGGCGGCGAGAAGTGGGGCCATGAGGACGATCGACCTCCGCGACCCGAACAACCCGGTAGTGGCGGGTAAGACCGACGCGACCACTGACCGCAGCAGAACGCGGAGCCTTTAGGTTTAGAACGGCAGATCCACTTGACCGTTCGTGGTGTCGGTCTCGTCGTGATTTGACGGGTGGTACCCGAACACGTCCGGTGACTGCTGCATCTGTGGCCCGTAAGGAACGTATGGATCTGGACCATAGGGCACTTGTGGATTCGTATCGGCACTGGCGATGGGTGCAAGGGCGATTGCGGCACCGATCGACGCCGTGACCAACCAGGCCATTCGGCACTTGCCCGTTATTCTCATGAATGGTCCTGTCCGTCTTAGCAATTTCGGGTGTCATCCTCTAAACATGGCGTTCTGACGCCCCGATGTCCTCAGCGCCAGCCTCCATCCCGACCTGCGGCCAACCGCTATCCGTCGGTGGCTTACCCTGCAGGTGGTCAGTGGGTACAGGCTCACGGCAGAACGTTCTTGCTGACCCTCTGATCTTCCGACGTCGACTGAAGGCGTAGCAGCGGCGGAGTTCCCGTTCGGGACGCCGTCCTGTTCGACGGCTTGTTTGAAGGCGTGCCGCGGATGGCGGTTATCCACATGCGAAGTGTGCGGCCAGCCCTGACGACGTGGTGGCGCGGAACAGTGATCGTGGAGTCGTGGCCGCGGTCACGACGAGGTCGCGTACCCAAAGAACCGCGACAACCGGGACGAGTCGGGTCGCGCTTGGACGCCGCGCCCCGACACGGAAGGAGCACCATGAGCCGATCTCCGGCGTACGACGACCACCACGAGTACGCGATCGAACGGAAACAGGTTGCGGCCGTGGACCTGGACGTGCACGTACCGTCCGCGGCTACCGAGGTCGCTACACGGTCGTCGATCGCCGACATGCAGCAGGCGAAGTATTTTCAGGCGCTACTCGATGAGCGCCATTCCCAGATCTATCGCGAGATCTGCGACAAGACTGCGGCATTGGCGCAGAGTCAGGCCAGCGATGACGCGAGCGCGATGCGTCGTCTGCGACAGGGTCTCGCGGCCACCTGCCGTGAGCAGGTTGACCTCGATCGCGTCCGCAGCAGTCTGCGCGTACGACTCGCCGAAGACGTTGAAGAGATTGCCAGCGTTATTCGACTTTTCGAGATCGTCATGACGCGGCGGCGTGCCGGCTGGCGGATGGAGATACCGGAGTTCGACATCGTGCTGACGGACATCGATAGCCGGACCGACGCTGAAGTGCTAAGTCGGTCGATCATCGCGGCAATCACCGGATTACCGATGGCTCAGATCAGGGTGCGATCCCGACTGGCGCGGCAGTCGTACCGGCGATCTCAACGGTGATCCAGACACCTGCGTCCCAGGTACCAGCCGCTGCGGTTATCCCTAGTTGGCTCCTGTGGCCAACCGTGTCGACGGGCGCGACGGTCCATCGGGTGGGAGAGCGACGGAAGGTTCAGGATCAACGCATCCCGGCCGGGCGGGACCCCGGCACTGACGGCCAGGAATCACGCGGACATCGGCGGCGCGGAACGGCCGGAACGTCAACGCCGACACCGGCGGCCCGTCGTGCGGTCCATGTCCACCAGGGGTCAGACGGGCACTGGTGGGTCACACTCTCGAGTCCAGCTCAGTTCGCCGTGTCCGGTGCGGCCGTGGAACTCTTGGTCGGCTGCCTGGCCTCAGGACCGGGCATTGGTTGCTTGGGTGCTAGCCCAGAGGGGGAGGGATTTTCCAGTCCGGTGGATTGCCCGGTGGCGGGGTCTTGTTGACCGATTGCGGACGTCGCCCCGGGCATCACGCCGCCTGCCGCATCGGGGGCCGAGGTCGCTTGCATCGGCGAACCGGTGCGCACGCCGAATACCTGTCCGCTCGGGCCAGCCTCTTGTGGTTTTACAACGACATGTTGTTTTTGAATGCCGAGACGGTCACCGGGTAGGCCAGCGTAGGAGGACGCGGGGTCGGCATTGGTCATCGCTCCAACGCCGCCCGCGTCAAGGATTCGGGGCGGCGGTGTCAAGGAGTAGATGGTCTGAAACCCATAGACGCCAGGGTAGTAGCCGATGTTCCCGGGCGGGGTGAATATCTGGCCGGTCGGGTCGCCCGGGACTGAGGGATCGGTGTCAGCCGCTGCGCTCGGTGTCCCGAAGGTACCTGTGGCCAGGACAGTGGCGATCGCGGCGGCTCGTTCGAGGTGTGCTCGCATGCTTCGTAGTCCTCTGTATGTGGTTACGGCTTTTGGTGGTTAACGTCGCGTGACGAGTCACTTCGACGCGGTGGGCCCGAGGTCGGGGCCGCCGTTGACTGAGCTTGGCCCGATGGCATCGTTCGCCTGCGGCTCGATGGACTCGCCGCCAAGGGGGAGCTGATTTGCCGTTGTGCCGGTGGGGTCTTCAAGGCCGCCGCCGCGACTCCCCGCCGGCATCGTAGTCCCGGGCACCACGCCACCAGCAGGATCGGGTGTACCGGTTGCTTCCATCGGCGACTCCGAGCGCACTCCGTAGGCGTTCCCGAGCGTTGAGCGGCGTGTTGGTTCGACACCTAGGTTGGAGCCCGGCAGCCCGAAGCGGGCCGATTTCAAGTCCGTGTTGGACATGGCCGCGACGCCGGCCGTGTCGAGTATGCGTCGTGGTCGCATCCAGAAACCGAGGATGTAGGTGTAGGCGCCGGGTTGGTGCCCAATTCTGCCCGGCATGTTGTGGTACGGGAGCCCGTCATATCCCGGTGGTGGGCCGGGCGGGACCGGCGCCGGCGCCGGGGCGGCGGTTGCGCTCGGCGCGACGAGAAGTCCTGCACTGAGGAGGATCGAGATGACTCCGCCCTTGATGATGCGTGTCGCCATGGGGTGTCGTCCTCGCTTAGATCTTGATCGGGTCACCGTAGATGGCATACGACGAATGCGCCCCGGTGGTCGAGATCCGGAGGTATGCGTATGACCTGATCGTGACATCACCACCGCAGGCGTCGGCCTTGACGTGCAGATTGGTGACATCGAGTGTTGCCCGGCCAGAGGAGAGCGCCATGTTCGACATCGGCAGGTCCACGATGACGCCGGGTTCGAGGTCGGTCTGCGAGTAGCCAGTTGCGCCGGCGCCCACAGATCCGCCGAGAGAGGTGCTCGACCCGAGGTTCCCGGTTCCACTCACGCCGCCAGAGACTGCGCCACCGATTTGGAGGCCGCTGGACACGTCAGATTGGCAGCCGAGCTGGTACCCCGTGATGAACAGACTATCGAGGATCGATCCTTGCCCACCGTCGGCTGTCGCTGAGGCAACGAGGGAAACGAAGGCCTCGCGTGAGTTCTGCGCATTGGCGAGGTTTGGGATCGAGTTGACGATCTCGTTTGAGGTGGAGAGGTGGATGTTCCACCCGTCGGGGGTTATCTCATCGAGGTCCTTCGGGGCCATGTCCACATTTTCCGCAACGGCTGCGGGGGCTCCCGCCAGAGCTGCACTACAAACCACTGCCGTGACGCATATCGCGCGGATGTGTCGAGCCAAGCGTCCTGCCATCATGGCCTTCCGGATAGTTGTTGAAGATCTGCGGCGGGGTCGTCTTCCCGTTGAGATCAGTCCGTTATGAGCGAGCCCTATCTAGCTAGAGAGCAATTAACGCCATCTCGAATCTCGGTTAACGAAGACTAAACTCGGAATATGGTGTGGCTAACCGCCATACACAGGGTGGGGCTCCCCGCCATAGGAATGGAAGCGCATACACCGGTGTCTCGTCGGCTGCCGACATCGCGTGGATCCGTACGTGAATTGCGCCCTTGTGCAACACCTCTCATTCGAGATCGTCCGCTGGGCGGGAGGTTCATGCACGATGCACCGATCGCGCAGACCGGAGTGCGCCCTGGCGATCGCGCTAACGGCGTCGGTGTCAACGGATTACAGATTGCGGCCGCCGTGAAGCAATCGGCTCGGTTGGCAATCCTGAGGCCGAGCGTCTTCTTCAACGTTCATTGATCTGCGGATGCGCGAGACTCGTTCACGACGGACACGTGGGCGTGGAATCGAGAGATGGCTACCGACGGTCACATTTGGTTTGCCGCCGTGTTAGCGGACTCACAGGCGACGCGAAGGTCCTTGGTGCCCAACTACTCCCAGTTGTCCAGGATTCGTCACTACCCTCGCGGTCACCTCATAGTCCGAATTGTCCCCACATCGAGATGAGTTCCGACGTGGCCGTGCACGAGTCCATAACGTCCGACCGGATGCCACTGTCGGCGCAGATTCCGTGCTCTCAACAGGGGTATGGGGGTCGGCGGAAATTGCTGGTTGCACCGTTTCTGTCACGCACGTCACCTTCGACTCCCGCTGGCCTGATGGTCGTCGCCGTTCTCGTCATCGTCGAGTCCGCTGTCGTGTTCGCGCTCCAGCAGACCAGTCCGACAGAGCATCTCGGTGCCATCTATCTACTCGGCGTACTGGTGGTTGCGGCTTTCTGGCGACTCAGCCTCGCCGTCCTCGCCTCGATCGCGAGTGCCGTCGCGTTCGATTGGGTCCGCAACTGGCCGGCCGACCACTTCTTCGCGACCGAGTTTCGACACCTGGTGATGCATGCGACGCTGCTGGTGGTGGCGGTGTGCGCCAATGCGCTGGCTCGGCTCGCGCGGGCGCGTGCCGACGAGGCCGACCAGCGCCGCCACGAGGCCGACCTCAGCGCCGAACTCGCTCATCTGACCCTGCGTGCCGACGATCTGGACGCTCTGCTGGATGAGGCGGCCAAGCGCCTCGCCGATGTTCTGGATCTGCCGTCGGCTTCGCTCGAACGCGGAAGCGTGCAGCCAAACGGCGGCATGCTCGCGATCTTCCTGCGCAATGACGACTGCATACTGGCCACATTGCTGGTTCCACGAGACGTGCCGGCCCGGACAATGCATCGGTTGTGCCAGCGGGTGGTACCCGCGCTGGAGGCGATACTCCGGGTGGCGTGCGACCGGGAAGCCATCGCAAGTGCCTTGGAAGCGAGTCATGAGGAACTGGAGCGGTTCTTCGGTCTGTCGTCGGATCTGCTGTGCATCGGCCAGCAGACGCACTTCCTACGGGTGAACCCGGCGTTTGAACGAGTGCTGGGATATCCGCGAAGCGAACTCGTGCGGCGCCCTCTTCTGGAATTCGTTGTGCCGGAGGATCGCCCGAACACTCAACAGGCATTGGCAACAGCCGCGCAAGGATCCCGAACGTCACGGTTTGAGAATCGCTTGCGCCGCAACGATGGTTCTGAATGCTGGCTGGAATGGAGCGTTCGCTCGCACGGAGGATTGTTCTATGCCGCCGGTCGCGACGTGACGGAACGCCGGCGCGAACAGGACCGGCTGCGTGCCGCTCAGCGGACGATCGAGGCCAACAACGCGCAACTCGCCGACCTCGCCGTGCAGCAGACCGGGTTGCGCCGAATTGCGACGCTCGTTGCGCGCGGCGTCACGCCGTCCGAGGTGTTCGCGGCGGTTGTGGAGGAAATCGTCCGGTACCTCGACGTATCGGGCGCGGTATTGATCCGCAACCAGCCAGGTGGTGAAACCGTCCAGGTGGCCGGGCTCGGCACCGGCTTCGGTGTCGATTCCCACGATGTCCAGGCTCCCATCATCGTCCACGACCAACCTTGGGGCGCCGTCGCCATCACCTCGTCGCGGTTTGACTGCCTCCCGCCCGACACGCGGACACGCTTGCAGGACTTCGCCGATCTGGCCGCAATGGCCATTGCCAACGCAACTGCGCGCGAAGAACTCAGGGCATCGCGCGCGCGGATCGTGACCGCAGCCGACAACGCACGTCGCCGCCTCGAGCGCGACCTGCATGACGGAGCGCAGCAGCGGCTCGAAACGCTCAAGCTCGAGGTGCGAATGGCGCATGATTGCGTGCCCGCGGAGCTGCAGGAGCTACGACTGCAGACGGCACGCATCATGGCAGACCTGGCCGGTGTCTCCGATGATCTGCATGAATTCTCCAGGGGTATCCATCCGGCGGTGCTCGCCGCCGGTCTGCCTGCGGCTCTGCGGACACTCGCCCGTCGTTCGACCATCCCGGTCGTCCTCGACGTCGACGTCGAGGGCCAATTGCCTGAATCGGTGCAAGTGGCAGCGTATTACCTGGTTTCCGAGGCTCTCGCCAACACGGCCAAGCATGCACACGCCGAGCAGGTCAGTGCTTCCGTATCTCTGGACGAGGCCAACTTGCACATCGTCGTCGAAGACGACGGCGTCGGCGGGGCCGATCCGCGCAAGGGCTCAGGACTCGTCGGCCTTGTCGACAGGGTCGAGGCCCTCGGGGGCCGACTGCGGGTAGTGAGTCCAGTAGGCGCGGGAACGTCGCTTCACGTGGATCTCCCAGTCCCGACCGGGGAGCGTCCAGTCGCACGAACCGGCGACGACACCACTGTCCCCTAGCGGGTAACCGCCACCATCGTTACGGCCTACCACACCACGAATGTGATGCCACCAGCGATGAAATCGAGCATCCCTGCGCCTCTTCTTCTTCGCGCGGTATGGACCGTCACCCCCAACTTGGCGATCCAACAGGCCCGCGTCGTCAGCGCTGGCACCCAGATGACGCTGCGGTTAACCACTATTCGTCGGTCGGGCATCACGTCCGGGTTGTCGCACTGACGCCCAGACGGGCGGACCTACGCCTGCCCGCCGCGGATGGTGGTGGTTACCCACAGGCGAAGTATGTGGTCAACCCTGACGACGTAGTCGCGCCGAAACGCGATCGTGGAGTCTCAGCAGTTGCTTGCGCCCGAACACTATCGAGTGTGATGGGAAGGTGGCCCGGCGCAGGCAGTTCCGGCACCGTCGCCGTTGTAGGAATCGCGTCTGGTACGCCTCGTCGGCTACCCAATGACCGCAGGAGGAAAGTTGATGCGAGTCGATGTCCTCGATGCCCGTCTGCATTTCGGCCCGACCACTCGTCGTGCCGTGCCAGCCCACGGGTCGGATCTCGATACCCGCGGGACGGTCGTCGAGGGGACGTGTTCGGGCGTACCCCGGTCCCCGTCACATCGCCGGTTGGAGCTGTTCGCGTGATCGCCCTGACCGTTGGGCTTGCGGTTTTCGTTGGCATCGCGCTGGGGTTGCTGGGTGGCGGCGGATCGACACTGACGATGCCATTGCTGGCCTTCGTCGGCGGCCTCGACGCGCGACATGCCATCACCACCGCGCTGCTGGTAGTGGGCGTTACCAGTGCGGTCGGTTCTATCGCGCATGCGCGCTCGGGTCGGGTGCAATGGCGCGCCGCGCTGCTGCTCGGTCCCACCGGAATGGCGGGTGCCTATCTCGGCGGCCGTGTAGCGCTGTATGTTCCGGCGTCGATTTCCATGATGGTGTTCGCAGTCATCATGATTGTCTCTGCCACTTCGCTGCTGAGCGATCGCCGTACCGCCGAGCCCACTACCGAGCCTCACCTGCAGGGCGTCAAGGCCGTCGTGCTCGGATTCTCGATCGGCATCGTCAGTGGGCTGACCGGCGCCGGTGGAGGTTTCCTGCTCGTCGCAGCGCTGGCTCTGATCGGTGGGTTGGCGTTGCCGATCGCGGTGGGCACCTCGCTCGTGATCGTAACGATGCACTGTGTCGCCGCTCTCGTCGGTCGGCTTTCCGACGAACACATAGCTTGGCAACTGGCCGCCATGGTCACCGTAGCCGCTGTCATCGGCAGCCTCATCGGTGAACGCATGACGTCGAAGATCGACCCACGCGTCCTGCGTACGGTGTTCGGAGTGCTTGTCCTGCTGATGGCTTCGGGCATCATCGCGCGGGAGGCGGGCCCTACTTTCGGGCTGGCGGCCGCGGTAATCGTCGTGGCCATGGTCGGGCTCTACCTGCTCGTACGACGACTTGGGGCTGACGGTCGAATCGATTGGCTGCACCGGCCACAGGAAGTCAATCTGGTCTCGCGCGAATGAAACGCCTGAGTTGCACCCCTGGGCCCGGCACGACCGGAAAAGAACCGAAGGAGGACATGATGAGCAAGATCGCGACAGCGGATCGTACGGCAACGAGCGTGACCATCTGGTTGGATCCGGTGTGTCCATTCTCGTGGAATACCGCCCGGTGGCTGGCCATCGTCGCCGACAAGGCTGGCATCGCCATCGACTGGCAACTAATGAGTTTGGCGATCCTCAACGAGGGCCGTGACCTGCCTGCGCCGCAACAAGCACGCATGCGAGACTCCCGGTATGTCGGGCGGTTGATGACTGCCATCCGCCACGAGCTCGGTGCCCCAGGCATGGCCGACGCATACTTCGCCTTCGCCGAACGGTACTTCGAGCATTCGGTCCCGCTGGACGATCACCTCGCGCAGTATGTGCTGAAGTCGGTGGACGCCCGGGAAACCACCGCTGCTTCCATGGCCGATTCCGGCGTCGATTCGGCTGTCCTGCAGTCACATCAGGCCAGCCAAGAGGCGCTCGGCGAAGCCGGTGGCAGTCCGATGCTCAGCATCGGCAGCCGCGCCTTCTTCGGACCGGTGCTGACGACTCTTCCGTCGTCCGACACTGCGGTGAGGTTGTTCGATGCGGTTGTCACGTTGGCCACAACACCCGAGTTCAGTCAGCTGCAACGTCCTCGGGCTCACACGTAGCGCTGCGATTTCGAGACGAGCTTCCATGTGCAATCAAGAAGAGGTAAAGGTAATGAAGAAGAAACTGGTCATCCTCGGCGCGGGCATCGGCGGTCTCAGCGTCGTCAAGGAAATCACCGAATCCGGTATTCCCCTTGACGATCTCGACATCACGATCGTCGACGAAGACTTCTCCCACTCACTCGGTTTCACGCTGCCCTGGGTCATGCGCGGCTGGCGCGATGAGGATAGTGTGCCCATCCGCCCCAGCGCCACGGCACTGGCCGGCGTCCAGACGGTGATCGGCTCAGTTCGTGATGTTGATCCCGCTGAACACACAGTGACCCTTGCGGATGCCACCAAGATCTCGTATGACGCCCTGGTAATCGCCACGGGCGCGCGTAACGCGATCGGCAGGATTCCCGGGCTGCGTGCTGCGGTCGACGACGGCATCGCAGTGCACTATTACGCTGCCCATGCCGCCGCCGAGGCCAACCGCGCGTTGCGCGGCTTCACCGGCGGCAAGCTGGTCTTCCTGGTCACCTCGCAGCCCTACCGATGCCCCGTCGCCCCTTACGAGGGGGCACTCCTGGCCGCAGATTTGCTCCGGGGCACCGGAGCACGGGACGAAACCCAAATCACGGTGTACACGCCGGAAAGCAATCCGATGCCCTCAGCAGGCCCCTACGCCGGACCGGAACTCGTCAACCTTCTCGAAGAAAATGGGATCGAGTTCTTCGGTGATCACACTGTCGAGCGTATCGACGCCACCGGTCGCGTGATCCACTTTCAGGACGGAAGCGCCGCCGACTTCGACCTGCTCGTCTTCGTGCCACCGCACGAGCCCTCGGTAACACTGGACGGTCGGGGCTGGATCAGCGTGGACGCCACGACGATGCAGACAGAGCACCCCGGCATCTTCGCCATCGGTGACACGACGATCATCACCTCACCGTCGGGCAGGCCTCTTCCAAAGGCGGCGATCTTCGCCAAGAACGGTGCGAAGTCCGCTGCCGCCAACGTCATTCACTACCTCCGCATGTCGAACGCCGGTGCCCCGCTGTCCGGTGAGGGCTACTGCTACATCGACACCGGCGGCCACATCTCCGCACAGGGCAAGGGCGACTTCTTCACGATGCCCCACCCGGCTATCCACCTGTCCTCGCCGACGGCGGAACTGCATCACGAAAAGCAGGACGAGGAACGGGACTGGCGATCGCTCTGGGAACGGGAGTCCTCGGTCACGCAGTGATCCGATGACACTCAGCCGGATTCGATGTCGCCGCCGGGGCGGCTCGGGCGGGTCGCCCTTACCCAGTCCAGGAAGTGCGCCACCGCCGTGGCGGTGTAGTGCCCGCGCGGGGAGCCGAAGAAGTCGAACGCGTGCTGGGCGTGCGGAATCTCGGCGTAGGCCACGGGTTGGTCCGAGGACTCCTTGAGGGCGGCGGCGAAGTCTCGTCCCTCCCCAACCGGGATGACGGAGTCGTCCTTGCCGTGCAGCACGAAGAACGGCGGTGCGTCGGCCCGCACCTTCGTGATCGGTGACGCGTCGAGGTAGACCTGCCGGTGCGTGCGGTAGCGCTTCTTGACGATGTAGCGCTGCAGGATCGCGATGAACTCGGGCCTGCCGTTGCCCTCCCTGGTGAACCAGTCGTACCGCCCGTAGACCGGCACCGCCGCCACTACCGAGGTGTCCGCATCCTCGAAACCTGGTTGCCACTGCGGCTCATTCGGCGTCAACGCTGCCAGCGCGGTCAGGTGGCCGCCCGCCGAGCCGCCGGTGATCGCCACGAAGTCGGGGTCGCCGCCGTACTCGGCGATGTGTTCCTTGACCCAGGCCAGCGCGCGTTTCACGTCGACGATGTGCGCAGGCCACGTGTTGCGCGGGCTCACCCGGTACGCCATCGACACGCACACCCAGCCGCGTTCGGCGAGGTGGCTCATCAGCGGGTAGGCCTGCGGTCGGCGCATGCCGATCGCCCATGCCCCACCGGGCACTTGGAGCAGCACGGGTGCGCGTCCGTCGCGGGGGAGGTCGGCGCGGCGCCAGACGTCGGCGACGTTCGCCCGGTGCGGGCCGTACCTGATGGTGCTCGTCTTCTCGACGTACTGCCGCCTGCTCCACGACGTGCGGATGCACACCGCCGCGTCTGCGGCGGCGCTCCTCTGCCGCGACGGCGGCGTAGTCGTCTCCCAGCGTCTCGCGCAGCGGGTCTTCGAAGTAGCCCTGCGACTGAGCGCCACGGCGGTAGACGAAGCCCAGCAGTCCCCAGGCGATCACCGTCAGCGCCAACGCGATTCGGCCGCGGGGGCCCTTGAAGTCGCCGCGCAGGCCGCGCCGGGCGGCGTCGAGCATGGACACACCGGCCACCACCGGCGCCGCTTCGCCGGTCGGCCAGCCGAACGCGAAGACCGCGAGGGTGACGTAGCCCTTGCGGCCCAGTGGGCGTACCGCGTTGGCGGCGTTGACCAGCTCCGCGACGGCACGCAGCAGCGGATACCGCTTACGTCGCATCCGCGTCCGCCTCGACGAGGGACTGAAGTTCACGCCGAAGGATCTTGCCAGTACTGCCGCGGGGCAACTCGTCCAGCACGGTGATCTGGCGCGGCACCTTGTAGTTGGCCAGGTTCTCCCGGACGTGCGCCTTGAGCACATCCGGTGTGGCGGCGGCCCCGTCGGCCAGGACGACGAACGCCACCAGCCGCTGACCGTACTGTTCGTCGGCCACGCCCATCACCGCGGCTTCGGCGACCTCGGGATGTGCGGCCAGCGTCTTCTCCACCTCGATCGGGTAGACGTTCTCGCCGCCGGACACGATCATCTCGTCGTCGCGGCCCACCACGAACAGCCGGCCCGCGTCGTCGAGGTACCCGACGTCGCCCGACGACATGTAGTCCTCGTGGAAGTCCTTGGCAGCACCGGAGGTGTAACCGTCGAACTGGGTGGAGTTGCGGACGTAGATGGTGCCCACCTCGCCGGTGGGCACTTCGCGGAAATCGGCGTCCAGGATGCGGATCTCGGTGCCGTCGGCGGGTCTTCCCGCGGTGTCGGGGGCGGCTCGCAGATCGGCTGGTGTTGCCGTGGCGATCATCCCGGCCTCGGTGGCGTTGTAGTTGTTGTAGATGACGTCGCCGAACTGATCCATGAAGCTGGTCACGACGTCGGGCCGCATCCGGGATCCCGACGCCGCCGCGAACCGCAATGAGCGGCCGCTGTAGCGCGCGCGGACGTCGTCGGGCAGGTCCATGATGCGGTCGAACATGACTGGGACGACGCATAATCCGGTGGCCTGATACCGGTCGACGAGGGCGAGGGTGGCCTTGGGATCGAACTTGCGGCGGGTGACGATCGTGCACGCCATCATCGCCGAGAACGCCAGCTGCGAGAAGCCCCACGCATGGAACATCGGCGCCACCACGACGGTGACCTCGCCGGCCCGCCACGGCGTCCGGTCCAGGATCCCCTTCAGCGCGGTCGGATCACCGCCAGAGTGCTTGGCGCCCTTGGGTGATCCCGTCGTTCCCGACGTCAGTAGGATCACCTTGGACTTGGCGCCCGTGCGCCTGGGTTGCTCACCGCGATGTTCGGCGATGAGTTTCTCCACCGTCGGGCCGGGCTCCGGCCGATCGGTCCACGCCACGATCCGCATCGCGTCGGGGACCTCTGCCAGCGCTCGCTCGACGATCGGGGTGAACTCCTCGTCGTAGATCATCACGTCAAGCCCCTCGCGCTCCACGACTTCCGCCAGCGCGGGGCCCGCGAACGAGGTGTTCAGCAGCAGCACTTCGGCGCCGAGCCTGTTGGCGGCGATGAGCGACTCGACGAAGCCGCGGTGGTTGCGGGCCATGATCCCGATGATCGGCGGAGCCGCCCCGGCGGCGACATTGGACTCCGGAGCCTCGGCGGCGACGGGCTTGGGGCCGCCTCTCAGCAGTTCCTGCAATGCCGCGGCGAGGGCGTCGCTGCGCTGGTCGATCTCCCGCCACGTCAGCGTGCCGAGCTCGTCGATCAGGCCGGGCCGGTCGGGGCACCGTTGCGCCGCGCTGGCGAAACCCGAAGTGATGCCCATGTTCTCGCGCGCCATGGCCGCGGCGATCCGCACGTACTTGTCGGGCCGAAGCGGCGCGATGACGCCCGCCCGCACCATCGTGGACACCAGGCCAACCGTGCCGGTGAATCGGTCAGTGAGCGCCATCAGCCGAGCACGGGGATGCGGCGTTCCTTGGCCAGCTCATCGAGTGCCCGTTGCATGACGTGGCGGACGTGGGCGTCGACCTCGTCGATGTCGGGGTCTTCACCGAACTCGGCGACCACGTCGATCGGCGTGAGCACGTGGGTGACGATCTTGGTGGGCAGCGGCACGTTGACCGGAAGGACGGCGGACAGGCCGAACGGGAAGCCGAAGGTAATCGGAAGGATCTTGACGCGCATGAGCTTGTCCAGTCGCACCGTCTTGGCGAGCCATTCGCCGCGGGACAGGAACAGCTGCGCCTGCTGTCCGCCGATCGACACCGACGGGACGATCGGCACGCCCGCGTTCAGCGCCGCCCGCACGTAGCCGGCGCGCCCGTCGAAGTCGATCTTGTTCTCGGTGAGCGTCGGCCGGTACGCGTCGTAGTCCCCGCCCGGGAACACGACGACGACCCCGCCCGTGCGCAGCGCTTCGTCCGCGTTCTGGTGACTGGCCGGGATGAAGCCTGTCTTCCTGAAGAAGTCGGCCGTAGGCCCGGTGAAGATGAGGTCGTGGCTGAGCGTGTACACCGGCCGGTCGTAGCCGAACTTCTCGTAGAAGCCCGTCGCGAAGACCGGCACGTCCATCGGGAAGATGCCGCCGGAGTGGTTGGCCACCACCAGCGCACCGCCGGGCGGGAAGTCGTCAAGCCCCCGTACCTCGGCGCGGTGGTAGCCCTTGATGAGCGGCCGGATCCAGCCCATCACGCGCTCGGTAAGGCCGGGGTCCCACTTGGTGATCTCCGACGGGTCGTTGTCGATCGCGGCCACTTGTCTCCCTGGAATTGGAACGTGTTCTAGTTCTGATCCTACCCGGGGTGCCCGCAGTCGCGGCCGACGGCGGTGCTTACAGCGGGCAGACCTGCTTGACCCAGTCGTCGATGCGCTTGTTGAACTGCTCGAAGTCCGGGTCGTCGGACTGCGCGCCCTTCGTCCCGACGAAGTGGTCGATGGCCTCCTGGACCGACGCGGGCGGGTTGTACTTGCCGAACTTGTCCGCGGCCTTCTGCGCGTCCGCCGCGTTCTTCGCGACCGCGAGGTCGAGGTTGGCGCTCGTCAACTCGACGCAAGAGTCGGGATCCAGGGTCGCCTGCGGCGCTTCGGCCTGAGTGGACTCCTCGGAGGTGGGCTTCTTGCTGCTCGTCTCCGCCGACGACGAGGGCTTTGCCGTCGGCGTGACGACCGTTGGGGCTTTGCTCCCGCAACCAGAGGCGAGAAGTACGAATGCCGCGACGACGGCGAGGATCCAACGGCAGGACATGCCAGAACCTTACCTCCGCAGGCCCTCTGCAAGCCCGTGACTGCGGCGAAACTAACAGAACGAACGTTTGCCAGACAAGAGAGCGTCTGGGAATCTCCGAGGCCGTCGCGTGACTTAGATCGAGGCCACGAAAGTCGAAGTGTAGAACTCCGCGGGCGTCTGCGAGGAGTCCGATGGGCGCTCGACGATCACCCACGCGCCGGTCGCGCCGGACTGGACGGGGCCCTGCAGCGTGACGTTGCCTGCGCCAGCCCCATTGGTCTGGAGTCCGCCGGTGATGACGCCGGGGGCGCCCGGCGCGCAGCCGATCGACGGCCGCGGCACCTGGATGACCCGGACGTCGTAGTGCATGTCGGGCGGGGCGGTCACCATGTCGACGTTCGCCACCACGGTCGACCCGGTCGAGCTCACGTTTGCGACGACCCTGGCGTAGCCCACCGCGTTCACCCAGCTCTGGAGGCTGAAGTCACAGGCCCGCCACTTGCTGGTGAGGGGCATCGTCGCCGCCGACGCGGTCGCAGTGCTCGTGGCGACCAGCGCTGCCGTGATGGCAATAACTTTCGCTAACGACAATTTGTTCATATGCTCCATATTGCCTGTTTGTGCTGCACGATGCAGTAGTCCTGGTCACAGAGTCTGGGTGAGGTTGCTCCACACCACCAACGCGACCGGCGCCAGTCGAAACTTGACCTGAACGCAAGTTGAGGTCCCAACATGGGTGCATGACCGACGTCGCTACGGACCTGGATCTCGCGGGATACCTCGACCGGGTCGCATACGCCGGATCGACCGACCCGACGATCGACACGCTGGCTCGCTTGGTGGCCGCGCACAACCGGTCCATCCCGTTCGAGAACCTCGACCCGTTGACGGGGGTGCCGGTCTTCGACCTCGGCCCGGCTGCGCTGACGGACAAGCTCGTACACCGCCGCAGGGGCGGCTACTGCTACGAGCACAACGGCCTGATGGGCTTCGTGTTGGAGGAACTGGGCTACGGCGTCGAGCGACTCGCGGGCCGGGTGATCTGGATGAGCGGCCCCGACGCGCCGCTGCCCGCGCAGACGCACAACGTGCTGTCGGTCACGGTGCCAGGCACGGCCGGGCCGTTCCTGGTAGACGTGGGATTCGGCGGTCAAACCCCGTCGTCCCCGTTGCGGCTGGAAGCCGGCCCCGTCCAACGCACGCGCCACGAGCCGTATCGACTGTCCGAGCGTGATGACGGGCTGGTCCTCGCCGCTCAGGTCCGTGGCGAGTGGCAACCGCTCTACGTGTTCGGCACCCGACCCACCCCGCGCATCGACCTGCAAGTCGGAAGCTGGTATGTCTCAACCCATCCCAACTCCCACTTCGTCACCGGTCTCACCGCGGCGCTGGTCACCGACGACGCGCGCTGGAACCTGCGCGGGCGGAACCTTGCGATGCACAGCGACGGCCGGACGGAGCGGATCCGGTTCGACACCGCCGCGCAGGTTCTCGACGCCCTGACCGACCGGTTCGGCATCGACGTCGACGACCTCGGTGATCGTGCCGCCGTCGAGGCCCGCGTCGATGCGGTGCTCGACACCTAGGTGTGGTTGTTCGGGAGCATCCCGTCGCGGGTTGGTGAACACTGTCGTCATCGGGCAGAACCAATCTGAGGAGCGCAATGAAGATTCGCCATGGCGACGTCGCGTTGATCACGGGGGCGTCCCGCGGAATCGGGCGGCACATCGCGCTCGCGCTGGCCGGGCGCGGGGTGAGTCTGGTGCTGGCCGCGCGGAGCCAGGACGGGCTCGACGCCGTCGCGGACGAGGTCCGGTCGGCCACCGGCGTCACCGTGTCGACCCTGACGGTCGACCTTGGCGATCGCGAACAAGCGGCGGGGCTGGTGGCGCGCGCAGAGGAGGCCGCAGGTCGCGTCGACATCCTGGTCAACAACGCAGGCATCGAGTCCGTGGGTCGACCCGACGAAGTTCCCCTAGACGAGCTTGGCTCGTTGTCCGACGTCAATCTCCTGGCGCCGATGGTGCTCACCAGGACGGTCTTGCCGGGCATGATCGACCGTGGCCGTGGCCACGTCGTCAACGTGGCGTCGATGGCTGGACTCATCGCAGGCGCGTACTCGGAGGCGTACAACGCAACGAAGTTCGGCCTCGTCGGGTACACCCGCGCACTGCGCTGACGGCGCAAGATCAAAGTGGGGGATCAGCGCCTCGGCGGTCTGTCCCGGCTTCATGTCGGGGGAGGGCATGTTCGCCGACATGCAGGACGAGTTCGGCGTGACCGCGCCCAAGGTCGCGGCGGCGATGCCGGTGGAGCTGGTGGGAGACGCAGTCGTCAAGGCCATCGAGAAGGATCTCCGCGAGGTCATCGTCATGCGCGGTCCGGCTCGACTCTCGTTGGTGATCTCCGACGTTGCGCCCCGCCTGTTCGAGCGGATCGTGCGCAAGGCCGATCTCGCCGCGCCGTTCCGCACGGTCGCCGACCGGCGCAGCGCAGCCGCCAAGCCAGGTGCCTGACTACGGGCCGACGACGAGATCCCACGGATCGTCGCTCGACAGGGCCATCCGCCCAAGGCGTTTCGCGTAGTAGCCCGTCGTACCGAACTCGTCGGCCCAGCTCCGGGCCCGCATGGTGGCCAGCCACAGCGGATGTTCGATGGTCGTCCCGATCGCACCGTGCAACTGGTGGGCGATGGTGGTCACCGGGCCGACCGCGCGACCCGCGGCAACCTTGGCCACCGTCACCGCGTAGTCAGCTCGGGGGCTCTCGAAGCCGAAGTCGGCGGCGGCTGCTGTCGCCAAAGCCGTTGCCGCGCTGGATCGCTCGATCTCGCCCAGCATCCCGGCCAACGCATGTTGGACGGCCTGGAACCCGCTCAGCGGGCGGCCGAACTGATGCCGGTCGCCGATGTGCCTGGCCGTGAGCTCGGCGGCCGCCGAGAAGGCGCCGATGATCTGTACGCACCGCGCCCAGGCACCGCGGCGCATCAGCTCATCGCCGACGCCGCGCGACAGCTGCACCACATCGTCTGCCGCGACGTCGAAGTCGATCGTCCCGCGTGGCTCGCCGGCCAGATTGTGGGAGTCGGCGATCGCGGCACCGTCGAGCACGGTGACGAAGGTGGCCTCGTCAGCACGGGCGGCCAGCAGTATCGGACCGGATCGCGGCCACGGTACGCCCGTGGCCGTGCCTGCGATCCTGCCGTCGACGGGCCGCGCATCGGCGATCGCGACGGTCAGCGGACCGTCGTCGGGCACCGGCAGGCCGGCCTGCTCCGCCAACCAGGCTGCCAGCACGTCGGTTTCGGCCACCGGGACCGCTGCCGCCCAGCGCGCCAGCCCGCCGAGCACGACTGCCGATTCCCGAAGGCTCGCGCCCTGGGAACTCGTCAGCCGGCTGAGGCCGGTGTCCTCGAGCGTGCGCCACAGTGCGACGTCGTATTCCTCGGGCAGGCCGTGTCGGCCCAGCTTCGCGTCGAAGGCGCGCTTGCCGACGTCGTCGACGAGCTGGGCCAGCTCGTCGTCCCGAACGGCCCGCGGTGCTCCTCGGTTCTTCGCCACCACCCCGCGCAGCACCTCGTTGGTGCCGCCGCGCAGCGTGAACAGCGGCGAGTGCACCCGCGCGGTGGCCAGCATCGCACGCAGGCGCGCGGACGCCGGGGACGCGTCGGACACGCCGTCGATCAGGTCGGCCGCGATGTCGACGGAGTCCTGTTCGAACCGGGTGCCGAGGTCCTTCACCAGGGCGGCTCCCGAGGCGGCGTCCTGCCCCGCGGTCAGCGCTCTCGCCACCGACACCGACATCTGGCGCAGCGAGATCATCCGCGCCCACCAGGTCACCGACTTCGGCGGCCGTCCCGTCGTCGGTGCCGCCCTGCGTGCCCAGTGTGCGTATTGTGGCGAAAAGCATTGTGGCAGTGGACAGAATCCGCTCGGGTCCGCTGCGCTCGAAGCCCAACTCCGCGGTGACCTGGTGCCAGCCGTCTCCGATCCGGCCGAGCACGTCGGCGTCGGACAGGACGACGTCGGCGAAGAGCACCTCGTTGAAGTGGTGCTCACCGTTCATGAGGATGATCGGGCTGATCGTCACCCCCGCCGCATCGGTCGGCACGATGAACTGGCTGAAGCCGGCATGACGGTGCTCGGGGTCGAGCGGGCTGCTCCTGGCCAGCACCACGATCTGATGGGCGAGGTGCGCGCCGCTGGTCCATACCTTGGTGCCGTTCAGCACCCACCCGCCGTCGGTGCGCGTCGCCCTGGTCTGCACCGCGGCGAGGTCGGATCCCGCACCGTGCTCGCTCATTCCGATCGCCGAGTACAACCGGCCGGCCGCGATGCGGGGCAGTAGCCGACGGCGCTGCTCCTCGGTTCCGTACGTCAGCAGCGCGGGCGCCACTTGCCGGTCGGCGATCCAGTGCGCGCCCACCGGGGCGCCGTGCGCCAGCAGTTCCTCGGTCACCACGTAGCGGTGCAGATACCCGGTGCCGTCGGACGGCGCGCGGCCGCCGTACTCGACGGGGATGGTCAGGCCCACGAATCCGGCGTCGGCGAGGCGAACGCTGAAGTCGGCGTCCCACTTCGACAGCCAACAGTCCACGGCGGGTTCCCAACCGAACCGCTCGCGGTCCTTGGCGAGGAAGTCCCGGATGGCCGACCGCAGGGTGGCCAGGTCGGCGTCGTTGGCGCAGAGTGCATCGAATTCGGTCACTGGGTTGTTGAGTCTAATGCCCGGCCGTTGGGCCGCCGCGTGTCGTACCCCGAGGCGATACTCGTGACATGGCAACCGTGTACTACACCGCGTCGAGCCTGGACGGGTTCATCGTCGACGACGTCGGCAGCCTGGACTGGCTGCTGTCTCGGGACATCGATGCGAACGGCCCGTTCGGCTACCAGGCGTTCGCGAAATCCGTTGGCGCACTGGCGATGGGGTCGACCACCTACGAATGGATCGTGAAGAATCAACCGGGCGACTGGATGTACGAGCAGCCGACGTGGGTGCTCACCAGACGCTCGGGTGTCATCGTGGCTGGGCATCCGGTGCAGACGTTCGACGGCGACGTCGTCGACCTGCACCGCGAACTGGTCTCCGCCGCGGCGGGCAGGGACGTCTGGGTGGTCGGCGGCGGCCACGTCGCCGCGCAGTTCGTGTCCGCGGGCCTGGTCGACGAGGTGATCGTGAGCTATGCGCCGTGCACCTTGGGCAGCGGCGCGCCCGTGCTGCCCGTCCGGTCGGAGTGGAAGCTGACGGAGTCTGCGGTCAACGGCGACTTCGTGTGCGTGCGGTGGGCCGCGCCCTAGTGGGCAGGCAGGCCGTAGAGGCGCACGAATTCCCTTGACTTGATCAGGAATTCGATCTGCTGGGCCACTTCGCGCAGTGGCTCGGCGCTGCGGGTGGACCGGCACAGCACCACCGCTCCCTCGAGGGCGGCGATGCAGGTCACCGCCAGTGACCCGGCGTCGGTCTCGTCGAAGCCGTCGACGACGAATGCACGGGTGAGCGCGGCGCGCCAGCGGTTGAAGATCTCGCCGGCGACGGCGCGTCAGCGCGGGGTCGTCGTCGGCCGAGCCGATCGCGGCCGCGACCACCGGACATCCGGCGTTGAAGTCACTGTCGGCCAGGGTGCGCTCCCAGAACTCGACGAAGTTGCGAACCAGGGAAACTCCGCCCTGGCCAACGGCTTCGTCGATGATCGGCGGTGATCGAGTCACCGGCGAACCGGAGGGCCTCGGTGAGGAGCTGATTCCTGCCGTCGGGGAAGTGGTAGTACACCGATCCGCGGGGTGCGCCGCTGCGCGCGAGCACCTCGTCGATCGTGACGCCGGCGGCACCGCGCTCGCGCAAGCACCTCCGCGGCGCTGAGCAACATCCGGTTCCGGGTGGCTGCCGCGCTTGTTCGTGGTCTCGTGGCGGCAGCCGACATCAGGCCGCGGCTCGCACGATGCCGAAGCTGCGCGAGACGCGACTGCACGATGCGCGGACTGAGCCGGAACGCCCGGCGTCTGGTCGGGTCACCTCGGTAGCGTGAATCTGCGACCGAGGACGTTGACCTCAACGATCCACATGGGACGCCTCCTGACTATGGGTTCGAGCATAGAACTCACAACACATGTGTGCAACGAATGTATTCCCGATCACACGCGGATGTCGGGTAAACAGCAGGTGTACGACGCCGGGTGGCCCAGGCATCGTCTCTGACGCCAGTACGCCAGATTATGGTGCTATTGCATAATTTGGTGGCCGGGAGTTGACTCGACGCATGACTCAACCCACGAATCAGCTGGACACCGTCACCCTCGAACGCGACGGCCACGTCCTGGTGATGGGACTCAACCGCCCCGAGAAGCGCAACGCGTTCAACGTCGCGATGATTTCCGACCTGTCCCGGGCGTACGCCCTGCTGGAGAACGACGACACCCTGCGTGCCGGGGTGCTCGTCGCGCACGGGGACCACTTCACCGCGGGTCTCGACCTGGTCGACGTCGCCCCGCTCATCACAGAGGGCCGTAACCCGATCCCCGACGACGGCCGCGACCCGTGGCGCCTCGACGGCGACTGGACCAAACCGATCGTGGCCGCCGCGCAAGGCCGCTGCCTGACGCTTGGCATCGAGCTACTGCTCGCCGCCGACATCAGGATCGCGGCCTCGGACACCCGGTTCGGTCAGATCGAGATCCTGCGCGGCATCTACCCGTTCGGCGGCGCCACCATCCGCCTGCCCCGCCAGACCGGCTGGGGCAACGCGATGAGATGGCTGCTCACCGGCGACGAGTTCGACGCCCAAGAGGCACACCGGATCGGTCTGGTGCAGGAGATCGTCGACGACGCCGGCGCCGCGGCGGCGCGGGCCCGCGAGATCGCGCACACCATCGCCGATCGCGCTGCGCCGCTCGGCGTCCAGGCCACCTTGGCCTCGGCTCACCTGGCCCGCAACGAGGGCGACGCCGCGGCCATCGAGCGACTTCGACCCGAGGTCACCCGCCTGTTCGGCACGGCCGACGCCGCGGAGGGAATCCAGTCGTTCGTCGAGCGACGGCCCGCCCGATTCAGCGGCTCCTGACGATGGTCGGGTCTAGGCTCGGGAGCGCGGTTCGAATGTGAAAGGGCGCGCAGCATGGGCCACTACAAGAGCAACGTGCGTGATCTCGAATTCAACCTCTACGAGGTGCTCGACCTGGAAAAGGTTCTCGCGACCGGCGAGTTCGGCGATCTCGACGGCGACTCGGTACGCCAGATGCTCGACGAGGCGGCCCGCCTGGCCGAGGGCCCGCTGGCGGAGTCCTTCGCTGAGTCCGACCGCCACCCGCCGACGTTCGACCCGGACACGCACGTCGTGACGCTGCCCGAGCCGTTCAAGAAGTCGTTCCGCTCCTGGCAGCAGGGGGAGTGGTTCCGCATCGGCCTGACCGAGGACGTCGGCGGCGTGCCCGCGCCGTCGATGCTGGCCTGGGCGATCAACGAGTTCCCGCTGGGCGCCCAGCCCGCGGCGTTCATCTACTTGGCCGGTCCGGTCTTGGCCAACATCCTCCACCACATCGGTAATGAGCAGCAAAAGCATTGGGCCGCAATGGCGATCGACCGGAACTGGGGCGCCACCATGGCGCTCACCGAGCCAGACGCCGGGTCGGACGTCGGCGCGGGACGCACCAAGGCCGTCGAGCAGCCCGACGGCACGTGGCACCTCGACGGCGTGAAGCGCTTCATCACCAGCGCCGACTCCGACGACCTCTTCGAGAACATCGTCCACATGGTGTTGGCCAGGCCGGAAGGCGCCGGACCGGGCACCAAGGGGCTGAGCCTGTTCCTGGTGCCGAAGTTCATGCTCGACCCCGAGACCGGCGACCCCGGTGAGCGCAACGGCGTATACGTCACCGGTCTCGAGCACAAGATGGGCCTGAAGGTGTCGGCGACGTGCGAGCTGACCTTCGGCCAGCACGGCAAGCCCGCTGTCGGATATCTGGTCGGCGACGTGCACAACGGCATCGCGCAGATGTTCAAGATCATCGAGTACGCCCGAATGATGGTGGGCACCAAGGCCATTGGCACACTCTCCACCGGGTACCTGAACGCCCTCGAGTATGCCAAGACCCGCATCCAGGGCGCCGATCTCACCCAGATGACCGACAAGGCCGCCCCGCGGGTCACCATCCTGCACCACCCCGACGTGCGGCGCGCATTGATGGTGCAGAAGTCCTACGCCGAGGGACTGCGGGCGCTTTACCTCTACACCGCCGCCCACCAGGACGCCGCCGCCGCGACGATCGTGTCCGGTGCGGACGCCGACACCGCCGAACGCGTGAACGACCTCCTCCTGCCCATCGTCAAAGGGGTGGGATCTGAGCGGGCCTACCAATGCCTCACCGAGTCGCTGCAGACCTTCGGCGGATCCGGTTTCCTGCAGGACTACCCGATCGAGCAGTACATCCGCGACGCCAAGATCGACTCGCTCTACGAAGGAACCACCGCCATCCAGGCGCAGGACTTCTTCTTCCGCAAGATCGCCCGCGACCGCGGCGTCGCGCTCGGCCATGTGTCAGGCCGGATTCAGGCATTCCTGGAGAGCGAGTCGGCGCGTCCGGAACTCGCCGAGTGCCGTGAAGTGCTGGCCGCCGCCCTCGCGGATCTGCAGGCGATGGTGGCCACGATGACCGGCTACCTGATCGCGTCGCAAGAGAACGCCCGCGACTTGTATCGGCTCGGACTGGAGTCGGTGGCGTTCCTGCTGGCCGTCGGCGACCTGCTGATCGGCTGGCTGTTGATGTGGCACGCCGAGATTGCGCTCGAGGCCCTCGACGCGAACCCATCGGAGAGGGATCGCGCGTTCTACGCAGGAAAGGTCGCCACGGCGAAGTTCTTCGTCAAGAACGTGCTGCCGCGCCTGTGGCGCCGATCGCAAGATCGCCGAGGCCGTCGACCTGACCGCGATGGATCTGTCGGAAGCGGCGTTCTAACCGATTCGCATGGGCTTCAAGTTCCTCGCGACCATCGTGGCCACGGTGGCGTTGGCGACGCTGGCCTGCACGAAACCCGACTCTGCGGACACGGCGTCGACGACGTCTACGCGCCCGTCGTCAACGTTCTCACTGCCACCGCCGACCGCGTTCATGCCTCCGTCGGTGATGACCCGCGGGTCGCTGGACATGATCGGCTACCTCACCAGTTCGCAACCCGACGGCGGGCTGATCGCCACCGTGTACTTCTGGGCACCCGAGGTCGCGTCGAAGATCCCGGCAGGCAACCCGCCGCCGCCGGCACCGTGCGAGCTGGGGCCGTACGTGCGGGGCGCGGGCACCGACCACGTCACCGTCGACGTCGACCTCGTCTGGTCGCCGCCGACGACGACGTCCGGGCTGAACATGAACTCCGACTGCCATGCGACTCGCGGCCACCAGGTGCGGCGGTCCTACGTCGTCGGGCCGGTGTCCGCGTCGGCCAAGCTGTTCACCAGCAAGCCCGAGGCGGATACGCCGTTGCCCCGGTTGGCCGAAGCGCCCGGTCCGCTGGGCGACCCCGCGCCCACTCGCTGACGGGTTGGCCCGCGTTCTCGAGCGCCACCAAGGCAGCGGCACCGTCGTCGAGCTGGGCGCGAGGCAGTCCGTGAACCTGGCCGAGCACTGCCTCGACTAGCTGCGCGGCCAGGTCGTCCGGGCGCAGGTCGGCTAGCGAGCCTTTGAGGGCACGGCCGATGGGGAGCGGGTGGCGGCGACGATAACGGCTTCGGGCATGGCAGTCCTTCAGAGATCGACAAACAGGTCAGAGCAGGCGCCGGCCACCGTCGACGTACAACACTTGGCCGGTGACGTAACTGGCGCCCGCGCTGGCGAAGAAAGAAACGGTGTGGGCGATGTCGTCCGGAACGCCGCCCCGCCGCACCGGGTTCACCTGCTCGAAGCGGCCGCGCATCTCCTCGATCGTGGTTCCCATCCGCTCGGCGGTGGCTCGGGTCATCGCGGTCTCGATGAACCCCGGCGCGACGGCGTTGACGGTGATTCCGAAGGGGCCGAGCTCGATCGCCAGCGTTCGGGTGAAGCCCTGCAGACCCGCCTTCGCCGTCGAGTAGTTCGCCTGCCCGCGATTGCCCAGCGCCGACACCGACGACAGATTCACGATGCGTCCGAACTTGCCGTCCACCATGTGCCGCTGCGCGGCGCGACTGCACAGGAATGCCCCGCGCAGGTGCACGCTCATGACCGTGTCCCAATCGTCTTGGGACATCTTGAAGAGCAGGTTGTCCCGCAATACGCCGGCGTTGTTGACCAGAATGTCCAGGCCGCCGAGCTCGGCGACGACCCGCTCTACCGCCTCGGAGACCGACGCCTCGTCGCTGACGTCCGCGCCCACCGCGAGGGCGATGCCACCGGCATCCTCGATCGCGGCGACGGTGGCCGTGGCCGCCGCGGGGTCGAGATCGAGCACGGCCACGGCCGCGCCGTCCCGGGCAAGCCGTTCAGCGATGGCGGCACCGATGCCACGGGCCGCTCCGGTGACCAACGCGACTCGTCCGTGCAGCTCGCTCACAGTGCTCTCCTCGTGGTCGGTGGCTCTCCGTTGAGACACCCTACATACCGTCTGGTACGTATGGTCCGGTGGGGGCGATGGCTGCCGGCGAGAGGCTCGGGGGACGGCAGGGGCTATCGTGCGAATGTGCCTGTGGGAGTGGCTACCCCGGCGACCATCGTCGCAGGCCGACCAGCGGCTGGCGTCGCGCTGCACCCCGGGCGCGGTTGACCGCAGAGTTCGAGTGTTGATACCATACGGTCGGTATTAATTCGGATGGCTCGGCGGAGCCCCGGCCGTCCAGTATCGGGCTGGGTTGGCGCACGCGCTGCTGTGTTGAAGGAGATGGTCATGAAGCTCGGTGTGTTGTACCCGTTTTCGGTCTCGCGTGCCAAAGCGATGGCTTCGGCCGGCTCGGCGTTCTGAGATGGCGGCGGCGCCGGTTGGGCGCATTACCGTCGAACGGGACGGCAGCGTCGCCACTGTTACCCTCGACGCACCGCCGGTCAACGCCTTCTCGCTGGCTCGATACATCGAGATCACTGAGGTGTTCACCGAACTCGCCGTTGACGACGACCTGTGCTGCGTGGTCCTCACCGCCGCCGGTGACCGCGCGTTCTCGGCAGGGCTGGACTTGCACGAGTTCCTGGCCACCCCTGTCGATCAGGACGACGAACGGCAGCGCATCGGCCTGGCCGCCTTCGACGCGGTGGGGAGCTGCCCCGTTCCTTTGATCGGGGCGATCAACGGGGCAGCGTTCGGCGCCGGCATGGTATTCGCCTCGTTGTGCGACACGCGTATCGCCGCGGACACCGCGCGGTTTGCCCTGCCCGAGATCAACGTCGGGCGCTGCGGCGGCGCGGCGCACGCGGGACGGCTGATCTCGCAAGGCATGGTGCGCCGGATGTTCTTCACTGGGGAGCCAATCGACGCGGCCGAGGCATTGCGGATCGGTCTGGTTGAGGCCGTCGTCCCGTCTGTCGAGCTAGCCGTCGCCGCCGCTGACCTGGCCCACCGGATCGCCGCGAAAAGCCCACTGGGCCTTCGCGTTGGCAAGCAGTCGCTCAACGCGATCGAAGGGCTGCCGGTCAAGGAGGGCTACGAAATCGAGCAGTCCTTCAGCGCCAAACTCGTGCAGACCCGCGACTCGCGCGAAGCGCTGACCGCGGTGGTGGAGAAGCGTGCGCCTCGGTTCGAAGGGCGTTGATCTCCGCTGGTCGCGGCCAGCTCGGCGTTACCTAGATGTGGATGCCATGGAAGGTCCACGATGACAGCGTTTGTACTCGTCCACGGCGGCTTCCATGGGTCGTGGTGCTGGGAGCCGGTGATCAAACCATTGCGCAGCGCGGGTCACCGCGTTGAAGCTGTTGATATGCCGGGACGGCCGGGCGGTCCGATGCGGTCCTGCATCGACTTGGCATCCTACGGAGAGGCGGTGGCCGCAGCCATCGATCGCGTCGCCGAACCGGTCGTGCTAGCGGTGCACAGTGCGGGCGGGGTTGCGGCGAGCCTTGCCGTCCAATTGCGCCCAGAAGCGATCTCGCGGCTGGTGTTTGTCAATGCGTTATTGCCCAACGCCGGCGAGACCGCGCTCGACATCGTGGCGCGCGGAGGCCCAGATTGCGTGCTTCTACGTGAGGGCGCACTCGTGCCGTCAACGGACGGTGCGACGCTATCCATCGATTCGCCGGAGACGGCGATCGACGCGTTTTACAACCGTTGTGAGACATCCACCGCGAAGGAGGCCGCCGCGAAACTTGTCCCCGAGCCGCTTCTACCGGCCCGGCAACCGTTGGCGGTGACCGCGGCTCGCTTCGGGGTCCCCAAGACCTACGTGGGCTCGAAAAATGACCACTGCCTGTCCTGGGCGCTCCAGCAGCAGATGAGCGAAGAGTACGGCGCGAGATTCGTCGAACTCGATGGAGACCACTCTCCGTTCTTGTCGGCCACCGACGACCTGCTGACAACCCTGATAGAAGCGTGACTGCGTCCCTTGCTCGCGCTGCACACTCGGCGGAGCCCCGGCCGTCCAGTATCGGGCTGGGTTGGCGCACGCGCTGCTGTGTTGAAGGAGATGGTCATGAAGCTCGGTGTGTTGTACCCGTTTTCGGTCTCGCGTGCCAAAGCGATGGCTTCGGCCGGCTCGGCGTTCTGAGATGGCGGCGGCGCCGGTTGGGCGCATTACCGTCGAACGGGACGGCAGCGTCGCCAGTGTTACCCTCGACGCACCGCCGGTCAACGCCTTCTCGCTGGCTCGATACATCGAGATCACTGAGGTGTTCACCGAACTCGCCGTTGACGACGACGAACGGCAGCGCATCGGCCTGGCCGCCTTCGACGCGGCCGAGGCATTGCGGATCGGTCTGGTTGAGGCCGTCGTCCCGTCTGTCGAGCTAGCCGTCGCCGCCGCTGACCTGGCCCACCGGATCGCCGCGAAAAGCCCACTGGGCCTTCGCGTTGGCAAGCAGTCGCTCAACGCGATCGAAGGGCTGCCGGTCAAGGATGGCTACGAAATCGAGCAGTCCTTCAGCGCCAAACTCGTGCAGACCCGCGACTCGCGCGAAGCGCTGACCGCGGTGGTGGAGAAGCGTGCGCCTCGGTTCGAAGGGCGTTGATGAGGACCGGACCTGATGAAAGGTGACGTGGAACCGATCTTCACCGCCGTCAAAGCGACTGCAGAACGATCGGCCTTCGACACGCTGACCGAAAACCGGCAGCGCTACCTCGCGGTGACTAGGGTCTGAGACAACGCCTCGGCCTAGACCGACCGCTTCGACACGACACGACGGATCATGCTGCAGAGACCAGCCCAATACGGTAGGTACTCACCCTCGACGACCGACTTCGGCGGCCGAAAGCTGCTGAGGGAGAGGCGAAGACATCGCTAGTGCGGCGGCGATTCGTTATCGCATGGTGAGCGGTGTGGTCGGGAGGCGAAGGGCGTCGGAGGTATCCCGACCGAGCACACCGACGCGAGGGCAGCATCATCTGGCACCCTCGTTGTAGCGACGAGCGAGGCAGCTCGCGGCTTTGCGGGCGATCCTGGCGAACTCTTCGTGGCGAGAATGCATGGTCTCGGTGGGCGTGCAGATCGACAACGCAGCAAGCACCCGGCGTTCACGCTCGTAGATGCCCACGGCAAGACACGACTGACCGATGACAGTTTCACCGTGCTCCACGGCCAGATCGTTCTCCCGCGCGCAGGTGAGCTGCATGCGGAAGACATCGATGCTCGACACCGTATTTTCCGTCAACGCGGGCAAGCCATATCGCTCGATGCGTTCTTGCACCTTGGGCCAGGGGCGTTGAGCGATGAGGAACTTCCCCAGCGCCGACGCGTGGCCGGGCAGGCGAGCGCCCTCGCCCAGGACTGGTCGGGTCCGGCTGGCCGACGCGCCCGCAATGCAGACGACCGCCGGGCCGTGGCAGGCCCCGATGGTGACGGTGGCGTTCAGATGTTGGGCGAGCGTGGCGACCGTGCGTTGAGTTTGATCATCGACGCCCATGGAGTTCATCAGTCGACGTCGGATGACCAGCAGTTGCCATCCGAGGCGATATCGGTCGTCGGAAGTTTGTTGGAGCAAGCCGATCTCGGCGAGGCTGGCCAGTAGGTCGAAGGTGGTCGACTTGGGCAGGCCCAGGGTCGTCGCGACGTCTGTGATGCCCCACTCCGGCGTCTCGGCGGTAAACAGGTCGAGGACCGTTCCGGTTCGAGCGATCGTGTTCAGCAAGTCGCCAACCTTCCACAACGGTCTCGCGGGTATCGGGTATGGAGTGGTGATCGCCACCACGGTGCAATGCTTGGCAGCTAGTTAGCGGCGTCCCGCTCGACGTGAGCGCGGACGCGGCCGACGTCGTCGACCCATCCGCTTTTCGCGGCGAAGCCGATCATGGCCAGCAGCGACGCCTGCCACTGCGCGCTGCGCCCGAGCCCGCCAGCCAGGCTGGTCAGCGCCGCGGGCTCGACGTAGACGTGGCCGCCGTCGTCGGTCACCAGGCCGAGGCCACCGATGGCGGACGTCAACTTTGGCGCGGAGGTGTCGGCTCCGAGCGCCCGCACCAAGAACGCCCGAAAGTTCTCCGGATCCTCCAAAGACACCGCAGCGGAGTTCGCGTCGACAACGATGATCACCGTTAGTTCTCCTCGATCGGGGCTGGTGTGGTGCTGAGCAGGTGGCCCATCCGGATGTGCTTGGTCTGCAGATACCGCGCATTCTCCGGCGTGACGTTCGATGGAAGGCTGACCCGCTCGACGATGTCGATGCCGAAACCCTCCAACCCGTGATACTTCGCCGGGCTGTTGGTGATCAGCCGCATCCGCCGCACGCCGAGTTCGAGCAGGATTTGCGCGCCGATCCCGTACTCCCGGCCGTCAACCGGCAGCCCGAGCATCAGGTTGGCATCGACTGTGTCGTAGCCGTGATCCTGCAAGTTGTAGGCGCGGATCTTGTGTGCGATACCGATGCCGCGGCCCTCGTGCCCGCGCAGATACACCACCGCTCCCGCGCCGTGTCGGGCGATCAGGCGTAGCGCATCGTCGAGTTGCGCGCCGCAGTCACAGCGATGCGAGCCGAACACATCACCGGTGAGGCACTCACTGTGCACCCGCACCAGCACCGCGTCGTCCCCGCGGATGTCACCCCGGCTGAGCGAGACGTGCTCGATGCCGTCGAGGGTCGACTGCCACACCCTGCAGTCGAAGTCGCCATAGCGGGTAGGGATGCGGGTGTGGGCGACCTCGGTGACGAGCCGCTCGCGCTGCAGCCGGTATCGGACGAGGTCGGCGATCGTGATGAACGCCAGGCGGTACTCGATCGACAGCCGGCGCAGGTCCTCTGTGCGGGCCATCGCCCGCCGGTCGGGGGTCACCACCTCGCACAGCATCCCGGCTCCCTTCAGCCCCGCCATCCGGACCAGGTCCCTCGCCGCTTCGGTGTGGCCCGCGCGCTTGAGCACGCCGCCGTCGCGGGCGCGCAGCGGGAAGATGTGTCCGGGCCGGACGAAGTCGGCGGCCGTCGAACCGCCACTGGCCAGCTTGCGCAGGGTGAGCGATCGGTCGGCGGCGGAGATACCGGTCGTGGTGCCGACCGCTGCGTCCACCGACACCGTGAACGCGGTTCGGTGAGGATCCGTGTTGTCGTACACCATCGGCGGCAACTCGAGCGCATCACAGCGCTCGCCGGTCAGTGATGCACAGATGACGCCGGAGGTGTGTTGCAGGTAGAAGGCGACCTTGTCTGGGGTCGCGGCGTCGGCGGCCATGATCAAGTCGCCCTCGCGTTCGCGATCGTCGTCGTCGGAGACGATCACAATTTCGCCATGGCCGATGGCCGCGAGCGCTTCCTCAACGGTTGACACGATCGTCCTCCTCGGCAGTTGTCGTCGGGTAAATCTCGGCCCAGACGCGATCCCACGCTGCGTCGGCGGCCTGGTCCGTGGAGACGAGCAGTGATCTCTGTGCGCCCCACCCCGTGTCTGCACCGAATGAATCGGAGTGCGCCGTCGCGAGCACGCATTGCGGTTTCATTTCGGCCACACCTCTCCGTACAACATTCCGACTGGATGGTACCAAATCATGATACCGACGACAAGGAATCTGTCAGGTTCATCCGGGCGACCGCGGCGACGGAGGGCTATGCCTGATCACACTATGTAGCCCGTTCTTCAGATCCACCGAACACCACTGGCTTGTCGAGAGGCCGTGTGGGGACGCTTCCAAATACCGACTGATTGGTATGGTCTACTGATTGGCATATCCTCGGCCGCCGCGCGCCGACCGTCCTAGGGAGAGCACTGTAGATGACAACGACCGCCGACAGCACCGCACCGTCTGCCACTGAACGCGTCTCCGCCGAGGACGCCCGCGCACTGCGCGATCTGGTGCGGCGCTTCGTCGCCGACGAGGTACTACCCCGGGTGGCCGACTACGACCGTGAGGAGCGGCTGCCCGAGGATCTGCTTGCGCGGCTGGGACAACTCGGCCTCACCGGCGGCACGATCCCGCTGGAGTGGGGCGGCAACGGCTTCGACCATCGCACGCACTCGATGGTGATCGAGGAGATGTCCCGCGGCTGCCACCTCTTGGCGACGATCGCCTCGATGCCGAGCGGCCTGGTCGGCGCCGGGATCCTCAAGTACGGGACGCCGGAGCAGAAGCAGCGATGGCTTCTGCCGTTGGCCACTGGCGAGATCTTCGGCGCCGCCGGTGTCACCGAACCTCAGTCGGGCAGCGACGTCGCCGGACTGCAGACGAGCTACCGTCGCGACGGCGACGAGTTCGTCCTCAGCGGGCGCAAGGCTTGGATCTCCAACCTCGACATCGCCAGCTTCTTCGTCACCCTGGCCACCCGCGACCGCGGCCTGCGCCATCGCGGGATCACCGCGTTCATCATCCCCGCGGACACGTCGGGGCTGTCGGTGCACCCCTACAAGAACAAGCTCGGCTTCCGGCCACTGTGCACGGGCGATGTGGTGCTCGACGAGGTGCGCCTGGGACCGGACGCGGTGCTCGGCGAGATCGACCGGGGCTTCTTCGCCGCGATGACGGGCGTCGAGCGGGGTCGTCTCGGGGTGGCTGCGCGCTCGGTCGGCGTGGCCCAATCCTGCCTCGACGAGTCGGTGACGTATGCCCAGCAACGGATCATCGGCGGCCGGACGATCGCGAACCTGCAGATCGTGCAGTCGAAGATCACCGACATGATCGTGGGCATCGAGGCGGCGCGCGCTCTGGTCAACTTGGCCGCCGACGCGCTGGATGCCGGCAAGGTCGCCCGTCGCGAGGTCGGAATGGCCAAGATGTACGCCTCCGACGTGGCGATGCGATCGGCCACCGACGCGGTCCAGATCCATGGCGCGTACGGCACCTCGCCGGACTTCCCGGTGTCCCGACACTTCCGCGACGCCAAGGTATTGCAGATTGTCGAAGGATCCAACGACCTGCACCGCGGGATGCTCGCCGAGATGGCGCTCGGCCTGCGATCGGATTCGGAGAACCGCTCATCGGTGGACCGCAGCACCTGAGGCCGGACGAAGTGATCGCGATGGCAGATAGCATCCGCGCGCGGCGCAGCGCGATCGGGATCGACGGTGTCGCAGTCACGATGGACGTCACCAACGCCGAGTCGGTCGCAGCGGTGATCTCGAATGTGGTCGGGTCAGCCGGTCCGGTGGGCATCGGCGACATATCCAATCGCAGAGGGGCGCAGACCCAACCCCGTTCGGAGGGTTCCGTCAGGTGACGGCTATCCCAGCCGCAGCTCGCGTACAGTCTGTCCAGCATCGGTGAGAGATGAAAGGCCCAGCAACACAGTACGTCTGGCGCCACCGATCGTGGGTAATCTGTATCACCGATATCGGCCTCCTGGTCGCCGGCGGCCTTGCTGTTCGCGGTGCCAGCTGCTGCAGGTCCAGCACGCGATCGACTGCGCCGAGAAGTACCGGCAGGCGGCTGCGTACCCGACCGACTGAGGCCCGGTTGGCAATCGCACACCATCTAAAGGTTGTTCACCTTCAGGGCAGGGCAGCGGATTAACCAGCCCGGAAAGGGGATCGCGTTGTAGCCCTGCGAAATTCGTGCATAACTGCCATTATCCATGAAGCCCAGATCGGTTCCGATCTCACCATTCGGCAGTACCCGATTGCATGGCCTACGTCAGCCCCCTTCTGGCCGTCGCGCAGCGCGTCCCGTCACCCAACCGCGCCGGCGTTGCGTTGCGTTGGGCAACGGGGTGGCGACCGCCCTGCTTGAGCTCCGCGCGCCATTCGCCGTCGGCGGGAACGGTGACAGTGAGGGTCAGCTCGAGAGTCTTGGTCTTCTGTCCGGCCGCCTTCTTGGCCTGAGCATTCTTCGGCTCTCCTCGGCGGAAGTGGCAGCGGCGGGCGCAAGTTCGACCCCGTCACCGGCGACTGCGTCGGGCGTCGGTGTACTCCCAGGCGAGGTGCCCTCGACAGAAGGAACCAAGACGTCGGGAGTGTCGGAGTCGGGGGGACCGCGCCTCTGCTGCCAGAGTGTCTGCAGCCATCATTGCGGCGATCTCCTTCTGAACATCGCCCGCAGTGAGCGGGCTGGCGCTGAGTTCTTCTTAGAACACATGTTTCGACTTCGAACCAACTTGCCACTCCCACCAACTCAACTCTCATCAGGGCCTTAGCGCTACCGATCGCTGAAACGACGCAAATCCTGCTGGCTCTCAACGAAGTCCACCGCAACCTCGACGGGCTGCGCACCTGTGCCAGTTCGCGGACTAGTTGTGCGGTGCACGCGACCACCTCAAGACTCTGGTGCCGCTGCAGACGACGTGCGGCAGACGCTGCAATCCGCACGCAGTGGGTGCACGGCGCGGATCGAGGGGCGGGCTGGTTGTCGACCGCACGTCGCGGGTGTCGTATCGAGTTCGACACGGTGCTCTCCCAATTCGACGCTGAAAACCCAAGATTCACACCCTCGCACCGGAGACGGCAAGTTGCAGGCTGCTTCCGCGGGAGTCGAACGATGGGGCGAGAACCGCCGCGGTGCTTCCGCTACACACCACACCACTAACCGGTAGCGAGCAGCCCTTTCGGATTTGAGCCACGGCCCTCGTGAGCGCGCCTGTGCAGACGCCACTCCTGCAGCTTCCGAAATAGTCGGACAGGTGGTTGAAATACCCGCACAGGTCGTCGAAATATACGCACAGGTCGTGACTTTCATCACCCTCACCGTTCATTGTGGCATCCACCACCTCATGCGAGGTGTTTGTCGTCGGGACAAGAACTCCCCCAATAGGCCCAAAGGACGGAGTATGAGAGTGCCATTGGTAGCCAGCGTCAGCGTCGTCACAATGGGTGACTGTCGCCTACACGGGCAATGCCGTCGGCGCGAGCACCGCAAGCAGACATGGTTGGCCCGTGGCAACGATTGCCCGGACGCCCGCCGGTGGCACTGCGACGCCTTCCGTCAGTCCGACATTTACCGCCACCCCATGCCCGAAAAGGGCGCTTGTTGCGCGGGTGGTGTGGTTGCGCGCGGGTCGAGGGGTCACCCATCTGCCGGACCCGAAACCGGCCGCGTTCGGGGTGCCGTCAAGAAGCTGGCCGCTCGTTCATGGGGTCACCAAATGTGACCCAGGAACACAGCCTCGGAGGTCGGTCATGCGCTCGACACGGGCATCGACGAACGGCCACCCGCGCCGAAATCTACCCGGGGCGTTCCCATGTTCCATACGACATCAAAGGATTGGAGTGCGCCAGTCGTCACCGGATCGCACACCCTACCAATCAGCTACTACCGAGTAACCGACGCAAACTCATCCCCTACCTAACGATTGGGTCACCGCCATGCTTCGTTGTGTTGTCACCCTCGCGACCTGTGTCTTGATCGGCTGCTCGGCCGCGCCGGCCGCAGCCGACCCCGGCCCGCAGCCGGTCAGTACGCCGGATTCCCCGGCGTCTGTCGGGGCGACTCCAGCCGCCGATACCGGAGCGCCTCCTCCACCGGAGGATCAATCCGGGCCTCCGGTGGACGACGGCCGGGTCGAGTCCTCGCCCCCGGCAAACTCCAAGTCTCCCGACGGCTGGACGCTGACCGTGTCCGCCCACGACGAGACCGAAATGCCGGTGCCGTCGCTGACGAACGAAGCGGCCACGCGTGAATACATCGTGGGCGGCGTCTTCAACGGCGCCGTTCACGCCCCCGCCGGGGCGGTCCCCCCACAGGGAACCTTCGAAGTGGGTTACCAGATCGCCTGCGGTGGCGACCTCAGCACCACCCCGGGCATCGCGCTGTCCGGGACCATCGGCCTCCTTCCCTCGGCTGGTGTCACCGTGAATCTCAAACCGGGCGTCGTCAACATCATTCCGGTCGACAAGAAGGCGTTCAAGGGCGGTGATCCGTGGGTGATGATCAGCGGGTACTCACTGAAAATCGACGGCTGCATCGGCAAGTCGTTCATCCGCTCCTACGCCACACTGACCAGATCCACCGACACCTCAGACGTGATCCTCTCGTACTACGGCCCAACCAGAATCGGCTAGGACCACCGTGAAGCATCAGGCGAGGCGTTGTGGGCCGAGGTCACGACCGAAGAGATCGTTCCGGCCCGGAACACGTGCGGGGCTTCCCTCGAGGTCGGAGATCGGAAGCCTCCCAGTCTCACAATCGGCACCTGTGGCAGAGAGAGGTTGAGATGCAGCCGAACTTCAGCGAATCAACGACCGTCGTCGTCCACCGAGCTGACGACATCGCTGCGCCCGCCTGACTGTCGGGTTCCTCTTCGGAGGGACGTGCACGGTCAACTGGTATACACCAGCTGGGGCGGAAGTCGCGCGGAAGACGCGGTCGTCCAAGGACTTCGGGAGGATCGACGATCTCGACGGCGTGAGTACTGCTGGGCGGAACACGGTTCCCAGGGGGCGCCTGGTGGTGTTGCATCGGGGCGGCATGCGGACGCGTTCAGCAAGGGGTTTGTTGTGCTACGCGGCGCTGCCGCCGCACTTTTCGCTTGTGTGTCGGTCGGCCTGGCGGGCGCTGCGCCGGTCGCAGCCGACCCCGCCGCCGTAGCTGGCCCGACAGATCCCGTCACCGACGCCGGCCCGCCGCCACTACCCGCGGATGGCGGCCAGGTCGCGTCCACACCCCCGGTCACCACCAAGTTTCCGAGTGGCTGGACGCTGACAGTGGCCGCCCACGACGAGACCGAAAGGCCCGTGCCATCGTTGACCGACGAAGCGGCAACGCGTGAATACATCGTGGGCGGCGTCTTCAACGGGTCTATTCGCACCCCCGCCGGGGCGGGCACCCCGCACGGAACCTTCGAAGTGGGTTATCAGATCGCCTGTCGAGCCAACCTCGACACCGCCCCACCCGTCTTCCTGTCCGGGATGGTCGGCGTTGATCCGGGGGCTGGTGAGGTCAACGTCTCACCAGGGGCCGTCACCATCGTTCCGGTGGCTAGGAAGGAGTTCAAGGGCGCCGATCCGTGGGTGATGATCAGCGGGTTCTCGATCAAGATCGATGGGGGCATGCACACCTTGACGGAGTGGGAGGACAACTGCATCGGCCAGTCCTTCATCCGCTCCTACGCCACACTGACCGCCTCCACCGACATCTCGAACGTGAGCCAGTCGTACTACGGCACGACCAAAATCATCTAGACGGTCAGTGAGAGCGGCCACTGAAGTGGGCCCAGACTTGCGCTGCGCAATCCCGGTCGGACGGATCTTACGACCGGACGAGGTCGCCGCGGTGGTCGCGTTTCTCGCCAGCAACGGTGCGTCCTACGTCACCGGCCAGACACTGTCGATCAGCGGTGGGATGGCCATGTTATGCGGGCAGCCGGTCGTTGGGCGAACTGGCTCATGATGTAAAGTCCGACCAGTCGGTATGTGATCCATCTATCCGGTAGATCCATCTATCCGCTAGATAGCCAAGGGAGTTCAGTGTCCTCGTCCCGCCGTCCGCCGCCCGATGTGGCGATCGTCGGTGTCGGCGTCACCCCGCAGGGTCAGCTGCCCGGGCGCAGCGCCGAGGACATTGCAGCCGAGGCGTTCGTCGCCGCGCTGGCTGATGCCGACCTGGCCAAGTCGCAGATCGACGGGCTGATCACCTGCCGCTCCGCATTGGGAACCGGTGTCGACACCGCCGTGGGGCGGGTGCTTGGCATCTCGCCGGCCTACAGCGCGACACTCGACTACGGCACCTGCAACTTCTCGATTCACCTCGCCGCGATGGTGATCGCCGCCGGCCTGGCAGATACGGTCGCGCTGACCTACGGCACGAACGCCCGCAGCAGCCGGGCAGACTTCGGCAAGCCAATGCAGGATATGGCTGCCGCCACCGGCTACGTGCACATCGCCGGCCCCGCCGCCATGGCGATGCGCCGCCATCAGCAGCTGTACGGCACCACCGAGGAGCAGCTGGCGCACATCGCAGTGAATCAGCGGGCCAGCGCCGCGCTCAACCCGCTGGCGATCTTCACTGAGCCGCTGACGGTCGACGACTACCTCGCCGCGCCCTACCTCGTCGAACCGCTGCGCCGGCCGGACGTCACCATGATCTCCGACGGCGGCGTCGCGCTCGTCATGACCTCAACCGAGCGCGCCGCGCAGTTCCCGCATCCGGCGGTGCAGCTGCTCGGGACTGCCCAGACCACTGCGTTCCGCGAGTTCCGCGAACCCGATCACCTTTCGCGGCCGTGGCTGCGCGACGTCGGACAGCGCGCCTTCGCCCACGCAGAGCTGACTCCGAGCGACATTGACGTGCTGTTCCTGCAGGACCCCACCTCGGTCTGGGTTCTGCAGATGCTCGAGTGGTTCGGGTTCTGCGGTGTCGGCGAAGGCGGCCCATTCGTCGCCGAGGGCAACACCCGCATCGACGGGCCGCTGCCGGTGAACACCAACGGGGGACACCTCTCCGAGAGCTACATGTGGGGGTGGTTACACGTCGTCGAGCTGGTTCGACCAGTTGCGCGGCACCGCCGGCGCGCGCCAGGTATCCGGCGCAACCACCGCCATGTACGGCTCCACCATGGCGTTCGACAAGGGCGCCGTGTCGATCTTCGGACGGCGCGGGTGAGCGAGCAGCCGTCGCTGCCAGACGTGACCGACCCCCAATGGGAGCCGTTCTGGCGGCACGCCCGCGACGGCGAGTTGTGGGCTCCCGGTTGCGGCTCGTGTGGCGCGGTGTGGTGGCCGCCGGGGTCGCCGCGCTGCCCCGAGTGCCTCGGCACCGACGTGCAATGGCGCCCGCTGGAGGGGCGCGGCCAGGTGTGGAGCGTTGCCATCTACCACCGGGCCTTCCAACCGGCCTTCGCCGCTGACGTCCCGTACACCGTCGCGCTGGTCGAGCTCGCCAACGGCGTCGCGATGGTCGGCCGGGTGATCGGGGCGCGGCCGTTGGCGCCGGGGGACGAGGCGGTAGCGGTGTTCGAGCGGGTCACCGACGAGGTGACCCTGATCCGGTTCGCGGCGGCGGACCCTGAGCAGGAAACGGACGGTGGCCGATGAATGCGCAAACGAGCCCGGCGTCGGAACGGCCCGGCCCCCTCGCCGGCGTGCGCGTCGTCGAGGTGGCCGACGAGCAGGCCGAGTACTGCGGCCTGCTGCTCGCCGGCCTCGGCGCTGAGGTGATCAAGGTCGAGCCGCCGGGCGGCAACAGCACCCGGCAGATTGGGCCGTTCTACCAGGACGTTGCGGGGCCGGAGCGGTCGTTGTTCTTCTGGCACTACAACCGCACCAAGCGATCGGTGGTGTTGGATCTCGACGACGCCGCCGACCGGGCCCGGTTCAGGCAGCTGACCTCGTCGGCCGACCTGCTGCTGGATTCCACGCCGCGCGGCCGGCTCGCCGATGAGCTCGAGCTGGCGGCGCTGCGAGCGGCAAACCCGAGTCTGGTCACCGCGCGGATGACGCCGTTCGGCGACACCGGGCCGTGGGCGCATTGGCGCGGCAGCGACCTCGTCCACCTCGCCCTCGGCGGCCCGATGATGAACTGCGGGTACGACCCGCCGCCCGGACGGCGTCTACGACCTGCCGCCGATCGCCCCCCAGATGTGGCATGCGTTCCATGTCGCCGGCGAGCAGCTCGCGATGATGATCGTCGCCGCGCTGGTGCACCGCCAGCGCACCGGGCGCGGGCAGCACCTCAGTCTGTGCGGTGCACGAGGCAGTCGCCAAGAGCACCGAACTCGACCTGATGAACTGGGTGATGCGGGCGGCGCCGCTGCACCGGCAGACCTGCCGGCACGCCGCCGAGAAGGTGTCGCCGGTGCCGACGATCGCGCACACCAAGGACGGCCGCTGGGTGATCTCGAGCAGCCTCACCCAGGCGCCGGAGAAGATGCTCGGTTTCCTCGACGAGTACGGCATGGGCGAACCGTTGCGGCGCGAATGCGAGGTGTCGCAGGGCAGCGGCCATGCCACCTCCGCCTCAGGACGGCCGATTCCGGGCAGCGGCAACACCAGCGAGCTGGCCAGCCGCTTCCAGGAGTCGCTGCAGCGGTTGACCGCGAAGTTCACGTATGCGGACGTGCCGTGGCGCGAGGCGCAGGAAGCCGGCCTCTGGGTCGCACCGCTGCGACTGCCGGAGGAGAGCATCTACGACGAGCACTGGGTCAAGCGTGGCAGCTTCGCGCCAGTGGCCCATCCGGAGTTGGGCACGGAATTTCTCGACGTGACCAGCAAGTGGATCTCGAGTGAGACGCCGTGGCAGGTGGGGCGGCGTGCGCCGCTACTGGACGAAGACGCCGACGTCCTCGACGTCGCGTGGGGCGCCGCCCCGGCGCGGGTGGTCTCCGAACAGCCACTGCGTACTGCACGAGCAACCGCGTGCCGGCGCACCGCTGGCACTGCAGGGGGTACGGGTGTTCGACTTCAGCTGGTTCCTCGCCTCGGCCGGCGGCACCCGGTTCCTTGCCGCGCTCGGCGCAGACGTCATCAAGGTGGAGTGGAAGGATCACCCCGACACTCGGATGGGCGCGATGGCGCCGGTCGGCGGACGGGCGGCGCGAGACGACGGCGACCGCACCGCTTCTCGGTGTGACCGACTCCGACATGGGTGGGCAGTTCAACAACAAGAACACCGGCAAGCGGGGCATCTCGCTCAACATCCGCCACCCCAAGGGGCTGGCGATCGCCCGCGAGCTGATCGCGGTCTCTGACATCGTCGCCGAAGGCTTCTCCCCTGGTGTCCTCGATCGGTGGGGACTCGGCTACGACGAGTTACGGCGCATCAAACCCGACATCATTTACGCCCAGCAGTCGGGGATGGGGTCTTACGGCACCTACGGCCGGTTCCGTTCCGTCGGCCCAATCGCGGCGGCGTTCGCCGGGACCGCCGAGATGGCCGGGCTTCCCGCGCCGGCGATGCCGGTGAGCTGGGGTTACTCCTATCTCGACTGGCTCGGCGCCTACAGCTTCGCGCTGGCGATGCTCTCGGCGCTGCATCATCGCAACGCCACCGGTCGCGGGCAGTGGATCGACGCGTCGCAGTGCGAGGCGGGACTGTTCGCGGGCGGGACGAGCTACCTCAGCCACACCGTCAACGGGCAGCGGTGGCAGCGGTTCGGCAACGCCTCGCCGTACAAGCCCGCCGCACCGCACGGGGCGTATCGCTGCGCCGGGACCGACTCGTGGCTGGCGATCGCGTGCTTCGACGATGACGACTGGCAACGGCTGGCTACCATCGCCCAGCGGCCGGGGTGGCTGACCGATCCGCGGTTCGCCACCCGTGCCGACCGACTGGCTCACCAGCAGGCGTTGGACGCGGCGGTGTCGGAGTGGACTGCTGGCGTCGACGGCTACGACGCGATGGCGCTGCTGCAAAGCGCGGGGGTCGCGGCCGGGGTATGCCAGACCGCGGCCGACCGGTGCGATCGGGACCCGCAGCTGGCGCACCTGGGCTGGCTGACCGAGGTAACCGGCACAAAGATCGGAACCTGGCCGGCGGCGGAGGTCGCGGTGCGCATGTCGCAGACGCCGGCAACCGTCGCCGGTCCGACCGGCCGTGGCGCGCCGTGCTACGGCGAGGACAACGCGGATGTGCTCGGCGGTCTATTGGGGATGTCCAAGGCCGAGATCGCCGACCTCGAGCACGAGGGAGTGATCTGATGCCGAGGCGTGCTGCCCCGCGCGACGGATCGCCGGAGTCGATCTCGGCCCCTGTCGCCGGCCGGCGCCTCGATCGCCGCGACGACCGGTCGGAGGAGTCGGTATGAGCGAGCTGCCCACCGAAGCCGACATCCGCGCCTGGTTCACCACGCTGTCGAACTGGGGTCGCTGGGGCGAGGATGACGTGCTCGGCACGCTGAACCACATCACGGCCGACCTCCGCCGCTCGGCCGCGGCCGCGGTGCGGCATGGTCGGAGCGTGTCGTGTGCGTGGGACATCACCACCGTCGCCTCGCCGAGTCAGGCGGTGACCCCGCAGCGGTGGATGGTGCGGACCGGCCTGGCCCTGGAGCCGGATTCGACCCTGGCGCAAGACCGGTGCCGCGACGGTTCGATGGCCACGGCGTCGGAATTCATCTCGATGGTGTTCCACGGCCGGACGATCACCCACTTGGACGCCTTCTCGCACGTGTTCTGGGAAGGGCAGATGTACAACGGGGTGCCGTCGTCGAAGGTGAGCGACGCAACCGGTGCCCAACACCATGACGTGCGGTCAGTCAGCGCCGGCATCCAGTCCCGGGGGGTGCTGTTGGACATCGCCCGCTATCGGGGCGTGCAGTGGTTGACCCCCGACGCGCCGATCGTGGTCGAGGACCTGGAGGGGTGCGAAAAAGCGCAGGGCGTCGCCGTGTCGCCCGGTGACGTGCTACTCATCCGCACCGGCGACGGACACCGCCGGCGGATCGGCGCCGACTGGCGCCCCGAGGTAGACGGGCACCCCGGCCTGCACGCGTCATGCCTGCCCTGGCTGCACGAGCGCAGCGTCGCCGCGCTTGGTTCCGACGGCCCACACGATGTCGTGCCATCGGGGTATCCGGGGATCTATCTGCCGATCCACTCGGTCGGCATCGTGGCAATGGGCCTGTGGCTCATCGATAACTGCCAACTGGAGGACCTGGCGGCGGCCTGCGCCGAGCTCGAGCAGTACGACTTCCTGTTCTCGTTGCTGCCGTTGCGAGTGATCGGCGGTACTGGCAGCCCGGCCAACCCGGTGGCGCTGCTGTAGCCCCTCGGGACAAGGCGGCACCCATCAACGAATATACACACCGACCAGTCGGTATGATATCGTGAACGCTGCGAGGAAGGGCGCGACAAGTTCGCCACGATCGACACGCACTCCGTGCGGCGTACCGGAACCGATTCAGCCGCTGTTCTTTCGGGGTGGTTATGCGCGGGTGGGGGCGTCGTCCCTGGTGGATTTGGGGTGAGGCATTCGATGGTGTTGTTGGCCTGTGTTGGAAGGAGATAGAGCGTGAAGTTCGGTGTGATGAATCTGTTTTCGGTGCCGCGGGTGGATGGTACGGATCAGTCGATCATTCATGAGCATTTGGAGGAGGTGCAGTTGGCTGATGAGTTGGGTTTTGACACGGTGTGGCTGGCTGAGCATCACTTCTCGCATTACGGGGTTGCGGGGTCGCCGTTGTTGATGGGGGCGGCGGTGGCCGAGCGGACGGAGCGGATCACGATTGGGACGGCGGTGTTGGTGTTGCCGTTCTACAACCCGTTGCGGTTGGCTGAGGAGATCGCGACGTTGGACGTGCTCAGTGGTGGTCGGGTGATCGTGGGGTGTGGCCGGGGGTATCAGCCGGTGGAGTTCGCGGGGTTCGGGATCGATCCGGCGGAGGCTCGGGATCGCTACAACGAGACGCTGGATGTGTTGGCGTTGGCGTTGTCGCAGGAGAACTTCTCCTATGAGGGCAAGTATCACCGGGTGGAGAATGTGACGACCTATCCGCGGCCGTTCACCCCGGGTGGTCCGCCGATCGTGCATGCGGCGTTGAATCCGGAGAGTTTCGAGTATCTGGGGCTCGAAGGGCCGTCGGGTGCTGACCTCGCCGACGTTTGCGCCGTTGTCGCGGATGCGGCGGTGTTTCTCGGTGTATCGGCAGGCGTTGATCGAGGCGGGTCACGACCCGGCTCAGTTCGGGTTTCCGTACATGCAGCAGGTGTGGCCGGGCCGCGATGAGCGGGAGTTGCAGCGGGCGGCGGAGGCGGCGTTGGAGTGGTGGCGGATCCTTGGTGGCGCCGCGCCACAATCGAGCGATGCGCTCGCCGACGAGCGTGCCCGTTGGGAGAGAGACCCAACGCAACATGGAGACCCTGACCGTGGAGCATCTGTTCACCCATGGTGGGGCCTTCGGTGAACCGGACAAGGTCGCTCAGGTGATCCTGGAACTGCAGCGCGAGTTGGGGATCAACGAATACATCGGCTGGTTCCGCATCCCCACCCTCGACCGCGACATCTCCCTGCGCGCGATGCGCACCTTCGCCGAAGAAGTCATCCCCGCCGTCCGCGAAGCCGAAGCCGCCGAAGCCGCAGCCACCACGAAGGTGGCCGCCGGCACCGTCTAACCGCGGCCGATCGGCTAGCACCGCACGCCGAGGCACCGCTGTAGACGGGCAGAGCAACAAGATCCGGTGTGCCGGCACGAGGCAGACCGCTGCCGCCGAAGCGAGCGACATCGCGGCACCTGTCGCGCAGCGGCACAGGCATTGGGTGCGCCGAGCCGCAGAGTTGTTGGCGCGGCTGCGGGGGTTGAGTGCTTGACAGCAGCCCAACCATCATTAGAGTCAGACCAGTCGGTATGTAATAACGGAGTGTTAGTGGGAGGCCATGGTGGAAATCAGGCTCGAGAAGGACAAGTGCATCACGTCGGGCCAGTGCGTGATGGCGGCGCCCGCCGTGTTCGACCAGGACGACGAGGGCATCGTAGTGCTGCTCGACGAGGACCCGCCCGAGTCGGAGCACGCGGCGGTACGCGAGGCCGCGACGGTATGTCCCGCCCAGCTCATCCACCTCGCCGAATGAGTTCGGTTGACGGCGTCGTTGTCGTCGGTGCCTCCGCGGCCGGCCTGGCCGCGGCCGAGGCGTTGCGACGCAACGGCTACGACGGCCGGGTCACGCTGGTGGGTGCGGAGGCGCACCGCCCCTACGACCGGCCGCCGCTGTCCAAGCAGGTGCTCTCCGGGGCGTGGGAGGTCGACCGGGTCGCGCTGCGAGCGGCGGACGCGTACGCCGCACTCGACATCGAGCTAGCGCTCGGCACGCCGGCTTCCGGCCTGGACGTGGACAAGCGCCGTCTCCACCTGGGCGACCGGACGGAGCTGCCGTACGACCGGCTGATCATCGCCACGGGCGTTGCGCCACGGCGGGTGCCGGGCGCTGCGGAGTGCTCCGGTGTGCACGTGCTGAAGACGATCGACGACGCATTGGCGTTGAAGGATGAGCTGGTCGGCCGGCCCCGCGTCGTGGTCGTCGGCGGCGGATTCCTCGGCACGGAGGTTGCGTCCACCGCCCGCGGCCTCGGGCTCGACGTGACGATCGTGTACCCAGCGTCGTACCCGCTGGAGCGCCAGTTCGGGGCAACCCTCGGCGCGCTCGCCGAGCGCATGCACCTCGACCACGGCGTCCGGCTGCGGCCCCGGACACTGGTGTCGCGACTGATCGCGTCGGGCGGCAAGGTTCACGGCGTCGAGTGCTCGGACGGCGAGGTGGTGCGCGCAGATGTCGTGGTGGTGTGCATCGGGTCGGACCCGGCAGTCGACTGGTTGACCGGCAGCGGACTGCCGCTGACCAACGGCGTGGTCTGTGACGAGTTCGGTCAATGCGCGCCCCGCGTCTACGCGGCCGGCGACGTCGCCGCTTGGCTCGGACCAGACCATCGGCACCGGCGGGTCGAACACCGCACCAACGCAGCCGAGCAGGGCGGCGCGGTGGCGTCGCATCTGCTCGGACTGGCCACAGCGCCGCACCAGCCGGTCGCGTTCTTTTGGACCGACCAGCACGATGCCCGCATTCAGGTGCACGGCGCCCTGCCCGCCGGTGGACAGCTGCACGTCATCGAGGGATCCCTGTCCGAGCGCCGCTTCGTCGGGCTGTGGGGGATCGGCGGCCGCACGGTCGGCGTCGTCGGGTGGAACCTGCCGAAGTCCGCCCGGCTGGCCCGGCAGCGCGTCGTCGACGGCTCGATGCTGGACTCCGTGCCGCTCGCCGTGGCCGGGTGAGCACGCTGGCGGCCGGCGACGCTACAGCCGGCCGCTGGCCGAAAACCCTTTGGCCACAGACTGCGTCACGCGTCGTGCGAGCGCGACAGTCTCCAGGGTCGGTTGATGGTCGCTTTTCCGGCCGAACTATGTAAACATACAAACTGGTCAGTATTAACTAGGAAGCGACCGAGCCCAGCCCATGGGCGGCGATAGGTACCTCCAGAAGGAGACCGCATGAGTTTCGAACATCTCCTCAGCCCGTTCACGATCGGTGGCATCGAGCTGCGGAACCGGGTGTTCCTGCCACCGCACGGCGACCGGCTGCCACGCCCGCGCCAGGCGCGCTACCTGGAGGACCGCCTCAAGCACGGTCTCGCACTGATGTTTTGCACCAACCCGGCGGCCAACGGCACCCTCACGTACTCTGCCGGACCCCACTCGCCGCTTCCGGCTAGCTACGTCGCCGACGACGACGCACTGTACCCGGACCCCTCCACGGACGCGGGTGCGCGGTTCTTCGACGACCTGCTGTCCCCGGCGATGAAGGCGCAGGCCGATCTTGCCCACAAGTACGACGCGCGCTGCTTCGCACAGCTGACAAACCTCGGCAGCTACGCGATCTTCCCGAATTGGCAGGCCGGCCTGTCCCCCAGCGGCCTGGCGGACGAGATGCTTGGTGAGGCGACCCACGCCCTCACCGTCGACGAGATCGAGGCGATGACAACGGCGTTCGGCCATAGCGCGGCGCGCGTGCGCGGCGCCGGAATGGACGGCGTCGAACTCAGCGCCTGCAACGGCCTGCTGTTCAACGCGTTCTTGTCGCCGCTGACCAACCAGCGCAGCGATCGCTACGGCGGCAGCCTGGAGAACCGGGTGCGCTTCGTCGACGAGGTACTGGGGGAGATGCGACGCCGCGTCGGCCCCGACTTCGTGATGGGAATCCGGCTGCCGGGCGACGAGCTGGTCGCCGGCGGGCTGCGGACCGCCGACATCTGTGAGATCGCGATGATGCTGCGCCCGCACCTGGACTACCTGAGCGTCGGCGCCGCCAGCGAGCCGGGGCGAAAATTCGGCCTCACCGTCCCGGTGGTGATGTCCAGTGACTTCCCGCCTGCGGTGTTCGCCCCCGCCGCCGCAACACTACGGGCCGCGCTCGACATCCCCGTGCTGCTCGCCGGAGGCGTGACTGACCCAGAGGACGCAGAACGCGTCATCGCCGACGGATCAGCCGACATGGTCGGCCTGGTGCGGGCGCATATCGCCGACCCGGAGTGGCTGTCGAAGGTCCGCGACGGCCGGCTCGCCGACCTGCGTCGGTGCACCGGCGACAACGAGGGATGCCGCACCCGCACGCAATTTCGCACCCGCAACGGCGGGATGACGATCGGCTGCACGGTGAACGCCGCGGTCGGCCGCGAAGAGGAGATGGACATCACGCGGGCCGACGAGATACGCCTGGTCGTGGTGATCGGCGGCGGGCCAGGCGGGCTGGAGTCCGCCCGGGTGGCGGCGTTGCGCGGCCACGAGGTTGTCCTGCTAGAACGCGACGATGAACTCGGCGGCCAGGTGCGCACGGCGGCGCTGGATCCGCGGTCGGCGCGGCTGCGGCACGCCGTCGATTACCTAACCCACCAGGTCGACGAGCTCGGGGTGGAGGTCCGCCTCGGTACGCCGGCCGACGCGGACGCCGTGGTCGCCTTGGCGCCGGACCGGGTGGTGGTCGCCACCGGCAGCCGGCCCCTGCGACCGCCTGTGCCCGGTGTGAATTCCGCCCACGTCCTCACCGCCGCCGACGTCCTGCACGGTCGTGGTGTGATCGGCACCCGGGTCTGCGTCGTCGCGTCGTTGCACGGGCACCGCGCGCCGGCGAACATCGCCGAGCTACTGGCTGACCGCGGACACCAGGTGGACGTCATCACCGAGCGGATGATCCTGGGTGAGAACCAGGACCCGGCCGCCAACCACCACACGCTGAAGCGGCTCTTCGACCGGGGTGTACGGATCCACACGTTGACAGGCCTGGTCGGAATCGACGCCGGCTCGGTGTGCACCATGAACGTGCTGACCCGGCAGCAGCAGTCCCTCGACGGGATCGACACCGTGGTGATGGTCGCTGGTGGCGTGGCGTGCGCCGAGCTGCTGGAACAGCTGCGACCGCGGTTCCCGACCGGCACAGTGCACGCGGTGGGCGACTGCCTGGCGCCGCGCCGGATCGCACACGCAGTGCTCGAGGGATACCGAGCGGGGCTGGCCGTGTGACAATACCGACTAGTCGGTTCCATTGCTGTTGTTGTCGTCGCTCAAACTCGGAGGTGCAGCGTGCTAGGTGACTGGATCGTGGCGGACGCGGTCGTCCATGGCTTCAACTTCTCTCAACCGAACTGGAACGCCCCGGAGACCGAACAGTTGCTCACCGGCAACGGGCGGGCCAACGCGGTGCGCTCGGAGGACAATGCCAGCCGGCTGGGTCCGGGAGCGAAATTCCGCAATTGGCAGCCCGAGGACCTCGAGGAGGTGTGCTTCCTCGAGTCGCCGATCGACGTCGTCGCCTACCACGGGGTGCCGCTCTGGTTCCACTTCAAAGACGGTGTCTCCGACTACCACAAGGGCCTGGCGATGCGGGAGCGCAGCCCGGGCCGCGTCCTCGTGTACGGACCGGTGAATCCCCGGCAGGGGCGCAAGGCACTTGACGAGGTGACGCGCTTGGTCGAGGAGGACGGCGTCGACGGCATCAAGGTCTATGGCGCCGATTACCAGCCTGGTGGGCGGGTCTACCCGATCAGCCTGGACGACCCGGAATTCGGCTTCCCGCTGATCGAGCACTGCATCGCCCTCGGCGTGCGGGTCATCGCCGCGCACAAGATGCTGCCGCCCATCGGCCCGTTCGCGGCCAACGGCGTCAGCGACATTGCGGACCCAGCCGGCCGCTATCCCGAGATCAACTTCGAGATCATCCATTCCGGGATGGCGTTCGTCGAGGACACCGCGCTTCTGGCGTTCCACCCCAACGTGTGGTTCACGATGGAGTCGACCGCGGTCTTCGTGCAGAAAATGCCGCGCCGCTTCGCCCAGTTCGTCGGCGCGATCCTCGACAACGGCGGCGGTAGCCGCCTGATGTTCGCCTCGGGAACCACGCTGGTGCACCCTCGCCCGCTCATCGATGCGATCGCTGCTTTCGAGATGCCTGAAGACCTGCGCCGAGACCTTGGCTACCCGGAGTTCACCGACGAGATCAAGCGAGACGTATTGGGGCGCAACTTCTTGCGACTGCACGGCATCGACGAGCAGGACATGCGCAAGATAACGGTCAGCGACGACTGGCACGACCGGCGCATTGCCCTCGGTGACGTCGAGCCGTGGTCGCTGGTCCGGGCCCGCGTCGGGCCCGAGGCGCAGATCTGAGGGACGGCATGACGACGAGTAGGCCGACCGAAGCCACCGAGCGCAAGGTGTGGACAGCGCTGGACCGCGTGGTCGACCCATGCAGCCGAGCGATGGGCGACGAACTCAGCCTGGTCGGGCTGGGCATGATCGACGGGGTGCTGGTCGAACCCGACGGTCGGGTAACCGTGCAGTTGCTGTTCGACGACCCGCTGTGCCTCTACTTCGAGATGATCCAGCGCGCCATCACCGAACTGGTCGTGGCGGTTCCCGGCGTGCGCGAGGTGCGCGTCGAGCAGACCGAGAGCGAATTGTGGACCGAGGACCGGATGCAGCCCGAGGCCCGCGAACGACTGCACGCCGCGCGGGAGCGGCGCCGACAACAGTTGCTGGCTCGCCGCCCGCGGCGCGTGGTGACATCGGCCGACCGACCAGCCACCGACACCCCACCAGACACCGCCACCTGAGCGTCCTGGTCAGAGGATCGACACCGCGCCGTCGGCGTTGATCACCGCGCCGGTGACGTACGAAGACTCGGGGCTGGCAAGGAAGAGGACGATGTCGGCGATCTCCTCCGGCCGTGCCGCGCGGCCGATCGGCAAGTTCGGCACGTTGCCGGTGCTCACCGAGCGTCGAAACATCGGGGTATCCACCGGCCCCGGCGCGATGGCGTTGACCCGCACTCCCTGCCCGGCTACCTCGCGGGCCAGCGAGCGGGTCAGCCCGATTAGACCGGCTTTCGCGGCGCTGTAGTGCGGATTGCCGGCGTTACCGGCGACCCCGGCGATCGAGGCCATGTTCACGATCGAGCCAGAGTGGCGCGTGGTCATAAACGGCAACACCGCTCGGATGCAGAAGAAAGCCCCGTCGAGGTTGATGGCCCGCACCCGGTGCCAGCCCTCGTCGCTGAGGTGCCGGGTGACATCGAGAGGTTCGCCGGCGGCGCGACGCTCGGCGACGGCGATCTTGATGGCCGGGTCGTCGATGCCTGCGACGTTGGCCAACACATCCACGCCACCGAACTCGGAGGCCACACACGCCACCATGTCGTTTACCGCGCCGGAGTTCGTGATGTCGACGCCGATCGCGATCGCGCCGGGCAATGCCGCCGCGACGCGTTCGGCACCAGCGAGGTCCCTGTCCACCACTGCCACCGCGGCGCCCTCGCCGACGAGCCGGGCACAGGTGGCGGCACCGATGCCGGAGGCGCCGCCTGTGACAATCGCGACGGTGCCGGCCAACCGGCCGGCGTTGGCGGCCGCGTTCACCGTGCACCCGTACGGGCGGTGACGACTCGGTTGATCGGCCGTCGTGGCTGCTCGAGGACCGGGATCGACGGTGGCACCTCAGGAAACGCGGGGGCTAGGTCGAAAGGACGGCCAGGGGCGTGCGTGGAGGGATAGCACGGTGGTGCGGTCACACATGAACTCTATCAAAAACCAACCGGTCGGAATATAGCCTCGTAGCGGGCCGCGGATGCCGCAGCTCAGTTGGCCGCACAATGCCGGTTGACCGGCTCCCCTCGGCTGACTTAGGGTTACAGACCAAACAGTACGAATATGGAGCGGTGATGTCGATACGTGCGACGGATGAGGTCGAGTCGCGACCTCATTTCGTGCTGATGTCACTGCACCTGTTGATGTTTCGTATCGGGGCGATCCGATGAACGCCGGCCAGCTCCCCGACCGCGTCGCGCTGGTCACGGGAGGCGCCTCGGGCATCGGCGCCGAGGTGTGCGCGGTGTTCGCGCGCGAGGGGGCCCGGGTCGTGGTGGTCGACCGTGACGCGGCAGGTGCCGCGGCGATCGCTCGCGCCCTGCCCGATGCGTCCTCGGTGTGCGCGGACATCGCAGTCTCCGATCAGGTCGACGAGGCGTTCTCTCAGGCAGTCTCGAACTACGGCCGCCTGGACGTGGTGGCACACATCGCCGGAGTCGACGATGTGCCGGTCACGGCGCAGGTGGCTCTGCGCCAGGCGGCGGGGGAGCCGCTAGACATCAGCGCAACGCTGTCCGACGACGCATGGCGCCGGATGATGTCGATCAACCTCGACGGCACGTTCTACGTCATCCGGGGCGCGCTGCGGGTGATGGTGCCCCAGCGATGCGGCTCGATCGTGACGATGTCATCGGTGGCCGGCGTCGCGGGTGCGGCCGGTCAGCCGCACTACAGCGCGGCGAAGGCCGGCATCATCGGCCTCACCCAGGCCGTCGCGTGGGAGGTGGCGGAACAGGGCGTGCGCATCAACGCCATTGCCCCAGGCGTGATCGACACTCCGATGACTGTGCGAAGCCTCGCGACGGCGGGGGCGCCGAGGGTGCCGATGAAGCGCTACGGGCAGGCGAGTGAGATCGCGGAGGTGGCGCTGTTCCTGGCCAGCGATGCGTCCAGCTACGTCACCGGGACAGTGGTGCACGCCGACGGCGGTATTCGCGGGCTGTAGATCGCCCCAGGGTTCGCAAGCTTCTTGACACGGCAAGCTATGTAACTAGGATACCGACTAGTCGGATCGTAATTTTGGCCCCGCACGGCCAGCGCGCTCCGCGACCACAACAATCAAGAATGCGAGGGCAGATGACCAAGGACGATCTCGGTGTCCAGCCGCTGTCGGAGGCGATCGGTGTTGACATCACCGGTATCGACTTCCGCGAAGAGGTCGACGAGCCGACGGCCGAGCAGCTGCGCGACCTGCTCGCACAGCACTCCGTGCTGCGCTTTCGCGGGCAGAAGCTGTCCACCGAGGATCAGGTTCGGGCACTTCGTTGCTTCGCCCCGGTGACGCCGAACCCGGCCGGCAACTTGTTCGCCCTCGTCTCGAACAAGGAACAGGACGCCAGTGTCCCCTTCGGTCGGCTGCCGTTCCACTCAGACCTGATGTGGACCGAGCACCCGTTGGAGATCACCTCGTTGTATGGGATCGAGCTCGAGAAGCCGGTCGAATCCACCACCTTCGCCAGCACGCTGAGCCCGTATCGCAAGCTGGACGCGGAACTGCAGGCTGAGCTGGCCAACCTCGTCGCGTTCAACATCAACGATGCCTCGCCGTTCCGCAAGGGCCATCGGGACCCGGACATCCTTCACATCGAGCGCGAGGGCGCGCCCGAAGGTGCGGAGCACCCGGTGGTCATGCGCCACCCGCGCAGCGGCGTGCCGTTGCTCACGGTGTCGGAGATGATGACCAAGGAGATCCGCGGTGTCGCGGCCCCGCGCAGCGAGGAGCTGCTCGACGCGCTGTTCGCGCTGATGTACGCGCCGGAGAACCTCTACGAGCAGCAGTGGGAAATCGACGACTTCGTCATCTGGGACAACTTCGGCGCGCAGCACGGCCGCCCGAACGTCACAGCCACGGGCAACGTCCGCACGCTTCGCAAGGTCAACGCCGGCGGGGCGGTCATGAACTTCAAGGGGACCTATACGGCGGCGGGCTCTTCCGGGGCGATGATGTGACCGGCGCACTAGAAGGCATTCGCATCCAGCCGGTCGATCCGGGGCAGGCCAGCACCGAGGTCGCCGCCACGCTAGCCGGTTTCGGGCCGTCCGGGACGTCGCCGTTCTTCCGCACGATGGCCAACAACTCGGTGGTGCTGCCACTGTGGGGTCGGCTGGTGGGCGGACTGCTCGATGCCACGCTGCCGGCTCGCGACCGCGAGTTGCTGATCCTGCGGACGGCCCACCACTGCCGTGCGGCCTATCCGTGGGCCGCCCACGAACGGATCGGCCGAGAGGCCGGCCTGAGCGAGGAAGAGCTCGCACGAATCCGACAGGACGACCACTCGGAGTGGGGTGAGCATGATGCCGCCCTGCTCACGGCCGCTGACGAGTTGCATTGCGACGCACGGATCAGCGATCAGACATGGGATCGGCTGCGGACCCTGTTGAACACTGAACAGATGGTCGAAGTACCGGTTGTTGTCGGGTTTTATCACCTCAACGCATTCGCGGCCAACACTCTGGATGTGGGTGTCGAGGCGAAACCGGGCATGGCACGGAACGAGACCACGAAGCCGGAGCAGCGGTGATGGGCACCAGGATGGCCGGCCGGCGCGCACTGGTCGTCGGTGGCGGGCAGCAGCCGGGCCAGACCTACGGCAACGGACGGGCGACCGCGGTGACCCTCGCCCGGGAGGGCGCGCAGGTCTCCGTGGTCGACCTCCACGCCGACCGGGCGCGCACCACCGCCGAGGAGATCGTCGCTGCCGGCGGCGTCGCGCACTGGGCAGCCGGTGATGTCACGAACTCCGCCGACTGCGAGGCGTTCGTCCAGTTGGCGGCCGAGCGGATGGGTGGCATCGACGTCCTGGTCAACAACGTCGGCACAAACGCCAACGACGACGACGCGCTGCATCTGAGCGAGGACCGATGGCGCCGGCTGATCGACCTGAACCTGACCGGAATGTGGCTCACCAGCCGTCTGGTGATCCCTCTGATGCGCAGTCAGGGGGGCGGAGCCATCACCAACATCTCCTCGACCGCCTCGATCTTCGGCACCCGTCGGTTCTTCGCATACGGAGTCGCCAAGGCCGGCGTCAATGCAGCCGGTCACGCATTGGCGATCGAGAATGCCCCGTACGACATTCGGGTCAATACCGTGCTGCCCGGCCTCATCGACACCCCGCTCGGCAACGAGAGCTACGTCGGCAACCCTGGCATCGCCTCCCGCGAGGAAGCGGCGGCGAAGCGTGCGAAGAATGTGCCGCTCGGCCGGCAGGGCACGGCCTGGGACATCGCGAATGCGGTGCTGTACCTGTCTAGCGACGAGGCGAGCTTCGTCACCGGCGTGACGCTACGAGTCGATGGGGGCTCCGGATCGCTGGTCGGAGGCTCGGACTGGCGCGACGGCAGCGCGCACGGCGCGGTGACCCAACGCACCGAGGACGAGTCGATCGGGGCGGTCAGATGACGGTGGCACTCGTGCTGCGTATTTCGCTTCCCGACGAAGCCGCCGCCGAGCGGCTAGTCGATTGGTATGCCGGCACCGACCGCTTCGCGTCGGAGGATTCGACGTTGGTCTATGCGCTCAACCAGGCTGACCCGACGACGTTTTTGGTATACGAGGTGTTCGCCGACGATGAGGGATTGTCTGCCCACATCGCGGCCCCGCTGGCCGGCCAGTTCCGCGACCTGCTGACTTCCCTCGGCGGCCGGGCCGAGCCGACGCGGTGCACGCCGTTGTGGGCCAAGGGAATTGCCGTCGCCGAACCGACCGCAGCCGGCGAACCCAGCGACTGAAGGAGTCCAGATGTACGCGATGATCGGCACTCTGCGCCGCCCGCCGGGATTCACCACGGAGCAGTTCCGGGAGTGGTGGATCGGCGAGCATGTGCCCCACGTGCTGCAAATCCCGAGCCTGCGGCACTACGCCATCTGCCCGGCCGACCTAGCCTTCGACACCTCGACCGGCACTTTCACCTCCGAGCCGGCCTACGACGGGATTGCGATCCTGTGGTTCGACGATGAGCAGGCGATGCGGTCGGCGTTCACCACCGCCGCCGGGGAGTCCGACCGCGAGCATCTGCACAGCGTCGGCCTGGAGTCTGTGGTCATTGCCGGAAGCCCGCTGGTGCAGAAGGGCGCGGTGGTGCCGGCATGATGTCGCTTTCCTCGCGTCGGAGCGGGCGCGGTGTACAACATCGCTGACGTTCTGCGGCTGGGAGCCGCGCGCTGGCCGAACCGAGAATGCGTCGTGTACCGCGATCGGCGGCACAGCTACGCACGCTTCGCCGCGTTGACCGGTGGTCGGGCCGGCGAACTCCGGCGCGACGGGATCGGCCGCGGCGACGCGGTGATCGTGCTCGCCGCGAACTCCGACCTGTTGCTGGCGACATTCCTGGCGCTCGCCACGATTGGGGCGCTGAACGTCCCGCTGAACGCGATGTCGACGCCCGATGAGGCAGCGGACGCCATCGAGCGCACCAGCGCCGTGGCGGTTCTGTACGACCCGGCCTACGCACCACTCATCGAACGGCTACAGGGGCGCTGTCCTGACGTGCGGCTCTGGCAGCTGCTCGACGCCGAGGCGGCTGATGAGGCGCGGCCGACGGCACCGCTGAAGGCCGCTGATGCGGGCGGCGAGGATCCGGCGATGGTGATCTTCACCTCCGGTTCCACGAGTCGGCCCAAGGGCTGCGTCAAGACCCACGCCAGTCTGGTGGCGCACATCCTGCACTGCCAGGTCGGGATGCCGCGAACCGCCGAGGATCGGGAACTGTACGTGATCCCGTTGGCCGGGATCGGCCTGGCGAACTTTGCCCTGTTGAATCTGCTGGTCGGCGCGGCGGTGGTGATCGACCGGTTCGACCCGGCCGAGACGGTGCGCCTGATCGAGGCGGAGCGGATCACCACCGTGTTCTTGCCGCCGACGATGATCCATTCGATGCTGGCTGTTCCCGGGCAGGCGGGCGCGGACTTCAGCCGGCTACGCCGGGTGAACACCGGGTACGAGATGTCGGCGCGGCTGCGCACCGCCATTGCCGAGCGGTTCGGGCCGATCGTGCATTACGGATACGGCTCGAGCGAGGGAACCCTTTCCTTCGCTCCGGCCGACCGGTTCCTCAGCGACCCGCAATGCGTCGGCGTGGTGTTCGGTCTCGACGAGCTCGCGGTGGTCGACGCGCAGGGTCAGCCGGTGCCGGGCGGGGAGGTCGGCGAGATCGTCGCCCGGGGCCCCAGCGTGCTGCGCGAATACCTAGGCGATGAGGAGCTGACGACCACCGCGATCCGCGACGGGTGGTACCACTCCGGCGACCTCGGACGATTCGGATCCGACCGAATGCTGTACTTCGCCGGCCGGCTCAAGGACATGATCAAGACCGGCGGTCTCAACGTCGCGGCCGCCGAGGTCGAGCAGGCAGTGGCGCGGCATCCGGCCGTGGAAACCGTGGCGGTACTGGGAGTCCTCGACGACAAATGGGGCGAGGCGGTCGTGGCCGTCGTGGTGCCGACTCCGGGCGAAACCCTCACCGAGACTGAGATCGCCGCTGTCGCACGGGAGAACTTGCCCGGCTACAAGCGTCCGAAGCACGTCGTCGTGCTGGAGCAACTGCCGATCAATCCGGCTGGCAAGGTCGCGAAAGGGGCGCTGCGGGACCTCGTGACGGACGAGCTTGCCCGACGACGCGTGGCACCCTCGGGTGCTGACGTCCGCGCCTGATGATCGGTACCGACCGGTCGGTGCGGCCGCCAGCTTCCAGCGGTCAACGACGTCGCTGCTGATCATCGACCAATTCGTCGCCGGAGACTCCCGGTCGCGTCGACGGTCCACATCGCCGCTGCGCGGTGACCTTGCCTGGTCCGGCTCCGCCGCCGAACTGTCCGACGGCGATGTGTTCGAGCAGTACACCGCACGTCCTGCGGGGCCGGGCAGGTAAGGGCGGCTAGTATCCACGCCATGACCGCCGCACGACGTTCCGGTACGAAATCGCTCAAACGGGGGCCCTACGCGCCGGACGTGACGCGAACGCGCATTCTTGACGCGGCGCTGTCGCTGTTCAGCGAGGTGGGATTCAACGGCACGGCCGTGGACACGATCGTCGGGCGGGCCAAGATCACCAAGGGCGCGTTCTACCACCACTTCGAGACCAAAGAGGACGTGCTGCGCGAGATCCATGCCGAATACGCCATCCAGGCGCTCACCGGCGCGCGGGACATCGCCGCCGACGGCGAGCTCGAACCGCTGGAGCAGTTGCGTCAGCTGATCGAGCGGTCGGTGATCGTGCTGGGCAGTTACCGCGATCACGTCGCCGTGTACTACCAGGAGTACCGGTTCATCGCGCGCGCCCAATACTCGGCGATCCGGCGAATGAAAGACGAGTACGAGGAGATCTTTCTCGGCATCGTCGAGAAGGCGAAGGCGAAGAAGCAGATTCGTAAGGATGTCGACAGCTCGATGGTGCTGCACGCCGCGTCCGGTATCACCGCGTGGACCTACACGTGGTACCGACCGGACGGCGAAGTCAGCCTCGACACGATCGCCAAGCAGATGTCCGGCATCGTGCTCAACGGGGTCGTGACCGCGGTGACCGGTCAACCGGCCAAGGACGCTACGGCGCGCGCCAATAGCCGCACCGCGGTGCCGAGCCGATCCCGGACGACAGCGCCGGCCAAGCGCCCGGCGCGTAAGAGCACCACCCGCTGACCGCACCTCGACGAGAAATCATCACCGTCGACGAGCAACCGAACGGAAGCCGAATGAGGAACCGTGCGGCGGGCGCTTCATTCGCTCGGCAGAGGGCCGCGTCGGATCACAATTCTGCTCAACGGCGTTTTCCTGCTCGATGGCGATCGACGTGAATTCGCGCGCCGCCAGTAGCTGTGTGGGCGCTACCTCACAAAAACTCCGCGCGTCACATCACGACCGTTGCTGCGAACCGGTCGGTATGTATAGTGGGACGAAAGCGGGTGAGAAACGCCGTGCACGAGGCGAGCAGTGGTGCGCGCGCGCTCCGTGGCGACTTCTGTTGCACGACTGCTGATTGACGCCGGCCCTCGAGGGTTACGCGTACCGGTCCAACTGAACACCCACAGAGTTCACGAGAAGTCGGAACGGGACGGCTGAGCCGTCAACTGCACAGCAGGAAGCAGAGCGACACTGCGCATCTGAGGTAGCGTTACCGCTACCATTCTTCCATGACGGTTGCCGAACGATCTGGTACGAAATCGCGCAAGCGCGGCCCTTACGCGCCCGAGGTGACCCGCAAACAGATGCTCAACGCATCGTTGAATCTGTTCAGCGAGAAGGGCTTTCACGCGACTACGGTCGATGCGATCGTGGTTCGGGCCAAACTCACCAAGGGTGCCTTCTACCACCACTTCGAAAGCAAGGAGGACGTCCTCCGCCAGATCCACTCCGAGTACGCGAGCGAGATGCTCAGCGGAGCCCGCGAGGTCGACAGCGCGACCGACCTCGAACCGATCGACCAGTTGAGGTCTTTGATCGAGCGCGCCGTGGTGGTGCTCGGCCGCTATCAAGACCACGTGGCCGTCTTCTACCAGGAGTTTCGGTTCCTGTCCGGCGACAACTACGCGGCGATTCGGCGTATGAACGACGAGCAGGAGGACATCTTGCTCCGTGTCGTGGCACGAGCTAAGGAGGCCGGTCAAATCCACCCGGACGTGAACCCGAAACTACTCGTGTTCTCGGTGTCGGGAATCACGGCGTGGACGTATCACTGGTACACGCCCGCCGGACCCATGCCGCTTGAGGAGATCGCGCGTCAGCTCGCCGACATCATTCTCGCCGGTGTAGTCACCGACAGCGTCCGAGAAAACGCCGACGCGGCGAGACCGGCACGTCCCCTGAAATCAGCCGGGGGACGGGGCGCCGGGCGCGGACGGCGACCCCACTGACGACTCCATAGCCGAGTTCACTCCGCTCGGCATTACATTCCGACTAGTCGGCACGTGATATCGTCTCGTTGTTCGTAGTAGTCACGGCTCGCCGGGAGTTTTGTATGACGTCTTCGCCAACGGTGCCCCCTACAACGGCGGCGACGCAGCCGTTCGGCCGCGGCTCGGTCGCGCTCGGTCTGCATCCGCAGACGCATCTGAACGGGTACCAGCAGGCCGAGCTGCTCGTCGAACAGGGCATGGCGGCCGAGGAGGCTGGCTTCGACGGCGTGACCCTGAGTGAGCACCACGGCGGTTTTCCCAGCTATATGCCACAGCCGATGCTGCTGGCAAACTGGGTACTTGGCGAAACGCGGCGCCTTTGGGCCGGACCCGGTCCGCTTCTGATCACCCTCCGCAACCCGCGATTGGTCGCGGAGGAGGTCGCCTGGACGGCGGCCAAATTCCCGGGGCGCGTCGGCCTGGTTCTCGCGCCTGGATACGTGCAGTCCGACTTCGAAGCAATGGGCGAGCCATTCGCCCGGGTTCAGGGATTCGAAGCTGACGTCAGCTCGATGCTCGCGGCGTTGTCCATGGATGGCCCGCTGGCCGCCGATGCGGCCGTGGCGGCATGGGCCGAGGCAAAGCCGCCCGTGCTTCTCGCCGGCAGCAGTACCCCGTCGATCGAGCGGGCGGCGCGACTGGGCGTCGGCATTGTCTTTCCCGGCGGCCAGAACCCGGACCGCCACGGTCGTCTTGCGCAGCGCTACCGCGAATCCGGAGGCCGCGGCCCTGTGTGTGGCATCCGGGTCATTTGGGTGGGCGAACCCCCGCGGACCGAGGAGGCGGCGAGACAGGACCGTGCCTACGAGGCCGCGGGGGCCAAGGTTGACCAGAGCGAGCGTCGCACGACGGGCACCGTAGCCGAGTTGGTCGACTCGCTTTCGGACTGGGCGACTCGGTCTGCAATTGACGCCGTCAACCTGCGGATACACGTCGCAGGCGCGAGCCGATCCCAGATCGCCGATCAGATTGCCGAGGTGGGAGAGAGCCTCGTGCCACAGCTGCGTTCGATGCTCGTCGTCCGCTGATGAGGGCCAACCCCCGGACCTGCTCGCGACGAGGTCAAATAATAAGTACCAACCAGTCGGTTTGAGTGCTAGGCTTACTGACACCTCGGCAGCAACTTGAACTCATTCGGAAATTCACCCCCGGAGTCCGGTCCACCAGTAGGAGTGCGACGGAGCGGCCGGTACGCGCAGGAGAGAAGAAAGAAGGAGCACAGCGGTGAAGATTGGCGCCATCCTGATGTCCCAGAACTCCGTCGACCACCAGCGGGGCGCGGACGAACCCGGAGGTCTCCACGACGGGAGCACGCGTTTCTACCAGGACGAAATCAGGGCCGGGGAATTCGCACTCTCGATGGGATTCGACAGCATCTGGTGTGTCGAGCACCACTTCCGCTCGCACGGCGAATCACCCTCGCCCCTACAGCAACTCACCTACTTTGCCGGACGTTCACCTGAGGCGAATCTCGGAACGTGCGTCGTGGTGTTGCCGTGGAACGACCCCGTCCGTGTCGCCGAGCAGATCAGCATGCTCGACAACCTGATGTCGCCGGGCAGCAGTCTGACGATTGGGTTCGGCCGCGGGTCGGCTCAGAGTGAATACGACGCCTTCGAGATCCCACTCGGCGAGTCGACTGAGCGCTTCAAGGAGAACTGGGAGATCGTGAAACGTCTGCTCACCGAGCAGAACGTGACATACGAGGGTAAGTGGCGCAGCGTCAAGAACCTGACCACGCTGCCTCGTCCCAAGTCAAAGGACTTGTTGGAGCGTTGCTACTACTCGTGGGGATCGAAGACCTCGCTGGAGTACGCGGCATCGGCCGGGTTCATGCCGATCTTCGTTCCGAAGGGTTCGGCCGAGGAATATGCGCGGGACATGGCGCGATTCAACGAGATCCGACACGACAAAGGCTGGGGGCCGGTCCAACCGATCGTCTCGCTGTGTGTCTTCGCCGACGAGGACGAGGATTACGCCATGACCGAGGGAAAAAGGTACATGCGCGAGTTCTATTCGCATACCCTCGACCACTACGAGCGCCTGGACGCCAAGCACTTCGAAGCGGCCGGCAACTATCAGGAGCAGGCCGAGAAGGCCGCCAAGAACGCCGCTCGTGACCGCGACGAGTTGCTGGACGAAATGGTGAGCTTGCAGCTCTTCGGGACGCCGGATCAGATCCTCGACAAGTTACGGCAATGGCGCGACGTGACGTCACCGTCTCAGTTTCTTTTCGCAATGCGCTTCGGGGGCATGACATACGAAGTGGCCGAGCGCAACATACAAACTCTGGGAAAGACCGTTCTTCCCGAAATTGAGAAGTGGTGAACCACGAACGACGCGAAAGGTGGCCAGGCGCAGTCGTTCTGACGCGACGCGCTGGCGGCCGCGCGAGTTGGGCTGCGCTGGCACAAGGAGTGGAGCCCGCCGTGCATCGCCTATTCGTTGGCACCGGTTACGGCACAACGGCTTCGTGGTGCGGCCGCGTAGCCCGGCGATGACCTGTCGTTGCCAGCAGGAATACTGACAAGGAGAACCCGGTGTCGCTGACTGATCTGCCGCCATATCCGATGACCCGTGCCGTGGGCTGTCCGTTCGACCCACCGCCGGAATTGCCCGTGTGGCAGTCGCAGTCACGCCTTGTTCGCGTGCGGCTCTGGAACGGCACACTGGCCTGGGTCGTTACGCGCTACGACGACCAACGGGCATTGCTCATCGACCCGCGGATCAGTGCCGATGCGACACATCCGTCCTTCCCGCATTCACTTCCGTCGACCAAGGTGATCAAGCAGGCCGGGCGGGTCATCGTCGGGTTGGACAATCCAGAGCACGACATGCTGCGTCGGATGTTGGTCAAGGACTTCACCATCAAGCGGGTGGAGAGCAAGCGGAAACACGTCCAGCAGTTGGTCGATGGCATGATCGACGCGATGCTCTCCGGTGACAAGCCGGTCGACCTGGTCGGCGCGCTCGCCCTGCCGCTGCCCTCGTTGGTCATCTGTGACCTGCTCGGCGTTCCCCCGGAGGAGCAGGACTATTTTCAGGAGCAGAGCGACGTCCTGCTCTCGGCGGGAGTCACCGAGGAGCGCGCTGGTGAGGCCATGCGCGACTTGAAGTCCTACCTCGCGGGCCTCGCCGCGACGAGGACGAAGCAGCCGACGGACGACCTCATCAGCCGCCTCGTGGGACACATGCAGGCCGGTGAACTCACGCACGACGATGTCGTGACGACCGGCGTCTTTCTGCTGGTAGCCGGTCACGAGACGACCGCGAACATGATCGCTCTAGGAACGCTGGCATTACTGCGCAATCCGGATCAGCTGGCGCGGCTGCGCGGAACGGAAGACCCCGCACTCGTGGCCAACACCGTCGAGGAGTTGCTGCGCTATCTGCACACTCCGCACTCGGGGCGCACTCGAGTCGCGATTGCCGACATTGAATTGGGGGAGTACACAATCCGAGCCGGCGACGCAGTGATCATGGCCAGCAACGTCGGTGATCGCGACCCCGGACCATTCCCGGGTAATCCAAATGAGCTCGACATCGACAGGCAAACAGCCCGTCACCACACTGCCTTCGGATTCGGCGTACACCAGTGCCTCGGCCAACCGCTCGCCCGCATGGAGCTGCAGGTCGTCTACAGCACGCTGTACCGCCGCATTCCAACGCTGAAACTTGCGGTGCCGTTCGAGGACCTGCGCTTCAAGATCGACCGCTTCGTGTACGGAGTCCACGAATTGCCCGTCGCTTGGTGAAGGACCTGATCATTCGGCGCGGGACCAACTTCTGCGCGGCGGGGCTCTGACGGGCACGGCTGTCCGATCCGCGTGTCGACCATACGGGCGACCATCTTGGTGGGATCCCGGGAAGCTTCGTGGCGTCGGCTGCGCCTGTCGGCCGTCGCCCGATGACAGTCTGACCAGATGGAGCTGTTCGTGTGACGTATCTCGACCGACCAGACGCGATGGTGACTCAGGAGCTCACCGCGGACGGAGTGTTGCTCGTGACGCTCAACCGCACCGCTCGGGCGAACTCGTGGTGTGAGGAGCTGGAGCTCGATTACTACGCGGCCTTCGACCGCGCGGTAATCGATCCGGCGGTGCGCTCGGTGTTGCTGTCTGGCAACGGACGGCATTTCTGCCCGGGCATGGATTCTGACCTGCTCCGAGAGATCACCGCACAGGGGCGTGTCTATATGTCGGGCCGGCGACCCCAGACCTTCCTTCGTACTGTGCCCAAGCCCGTGGTGGCAGCGGTGTCCGGGGCATGTGCGGGGATCGGCTTTGTCCAAGCAATGATGGCAGATATTCGCTTCACGTCTGCGGATGCCCGCTGGTGCACGGCTTTCGGCCGGATCGGCCTGGTGGCCGAGGACGGCGTCGCCTGGCGGCTGCAACGGGTGTGTGGTGACGCCGTCGCCAGCGATCTCCTGCTGTCGTCGCGAGTGGTCGACGGCGAGGAAGCCTCGCGACTCGGACTCGCAAACGCAGTTCCTGATGGCGTGACGGTGTTCGAGCATGCGTTGGCCTACGCCACCGAGCTCACGCGTTGCTCGCCGGCCTCGATGGCGCTGATCAAAGGCCAGCTACTGCTAGACGCCGACGAGACGGCTGAACAGGCCCGCCTGCGGGCCAGGGCCTATCTGGCTCGCGCGAAGATGGGTCCGGACTACCCAGCCGCGATCGCAGCCCGCGACGCGGGAACACGGCCAGCCTTCGCGGGCCTGTCCGCCCGGCACGGATACCTACCGAACGGGCTGCCGACATGGGAATGACGATGGACACTTCCCACGCCGTACGGCCTCGGGAGGCCCATGCGCCTAGGCGATTTGGTGCCTATCTTCGCCCCGGAAGGACGTTGCGCCACCCACACCTATTACTTATCAGGACGAGACGTTTCCTCAACGAACTGCTGACGGACCCGGCGAAATCGGATTGGCCTAGGGCGATCACTGTCGAGCGGGGCGACCGGTCGCCGAGCTGCATCTCCGCCACTGATGTGTCGATGCGCTCGGCCACCGACGCGGTGCACATGCGCGGGCACGCATGAAAGGTGGCGGGCTACCAGGCCTCCCAACCCTTTTGAGACTGAAAAGTTCTCCAGTTGCTTGAGGGATTCCGCCATCTGCACCGCGACGTGATCGCCGAGATGGCACTCGCGCGACAGCCGGAACGCCGCGCTGGCGGCGAGCTGACAACGGGACACGTGGAGCCCGCCCAGCACGGCAATGACCCGATGACCTCGATCACGCAGCGCTGAAAGCAAGCGGTCGTGATGCTGCTCCATTCGGCCGAAGATCCGGCCCGAGTAGTGAAGGCGCATAAGAGTGATTGCCGTCACGGCCTGTGACCGCTAATGTACAAACCGACTAGTACGAATGCGCGGCTATGAAAGGATTCCGATGACGACGGTACTCGAGTCCCTGGACGACGGCTTTCTGGAGCTGATCTCCACCACTGTGAACGATCCGCGGCCGTTCTACGCGCGGCTACGGGAGCAGGCACCGGTGTTTCGCACATCGCTCGGATTCTGGTACGTGACGCGCTACGACCTGGCGCTGGCGATCGTGCGAAATCCGACGGGGTGGGTCAATCACCCGATCGACAGCGAACACGCGCATCCGGTGCGGAAGAGTTACGCTCTGGACCTCTGGCATCACGCCTTCCTGTATCTCGATGGTGCTGACCACAAGCACATGCGGGGGTTGGTGGGTGAGTTGGCCACTCCCCGATTCGTGAAGGGCCTGCGCGATGCGGTGACATCGAGCGTTGCTGATCAGTTCGACGAACTCGCCGGGCGAACGGAATTCGACTTCAAGCACGACTTCGCCGACCTTCTGCCGACCAAGGTGATAATGCGGATCCTGGGATTGGATGAGAAGGAGCTGCCGCGTCTGCTCGGGGTGGCCCAATCGATCGCGAGCATGTTGGAGCCACTGGCAGACGAAGCGACGATTGCGAAGGGTGATGCGCTCTGGCGGGACGCCGCTGAGGTCGTACTCGCAACTGCTGACGATCGGCGCCACGAGCCCCGGGACGACATGCTGACGACGATGGTCCAGCGGATCGACGCGGAAGATTTGGGTGAGAAAACCTTGCTCTCATTGGTCTTCTTTCTAGCGGTGGCCGGCCATGAGACGACGGCGAACATGCTGTCTAACGGCCTGTTTCATCTGCTGTCCCGGCCGGAAGCGATGGCCGAACTGCGCGCGAACCCCTCGGTTCTGAACTCGGCAGTCGAGGAATTGCTCCGATACGAGGCGCCTGCGCGAAACTCGGTCGCGCGATACGCCGTAGCCGACATCGAGGTGGGCGGTCAGCTCATCCGGCGAGGCGAGTCGGTGTATGTCGGCTACCACGCGGTCGATCATGATCCGGCCGAATTTGCGGATCCGACGCGCCTGGATCTGCGGCGCTCACCGAATCGACACCTGGCATTCGGTATCGGCGTGCATCACTGCCTTGGAGCAGCGTTGACAAGGATGGAGCTCCAGCTGAGCTTCGGGGCCCTGACTGGCCCGCTACTCGGATATCTCGCTCCACGGCGAACCTCAGTGGCTGCCCGGGTTCGTGATTCGCGGGCTAGATGGCCTGACAGTGCGGGTTACACCCGCCTGAGCGACGACTGATCTGCGACCACTACACGCTGCGGCGCCAATCTGCGCCGCGAGCTCGACCACGTCATCGACCACCCGCAGTAGTGCATCGTGTGGTCCGGGCAACCATCTTCCGATCCGCTCCATCGGCGTTGTCGTCATGAGACTTTTGGTGGCCAGCGGCTGTCAGTGCGACGTCTTATGGCGACGTCTGCGTCGAGCGGCGGCCGTCCTTCTCGCTTCAGCCACCACGTCTAGCTGTGGGAACCGACATCCCGGTCAACCCGATCGCCTCACATGGCGTGGCGTGCAGACTCAGACCGTTCACACCGACCAGTCGGTATGTTATTGTCGGATCATCGTTCATCGTGAAGGAAGCCACATGAGTGTCGATACACGCTTCGAGTCGGACCGGTTCCGGCATGTGCTTGGCCATTTCCCAACCGGGGTCGCCGCAGTGACTGCCATCGGCACTACCGGGGCGCCGACCGGTATGGCCGTCGGCTCGTTCACTTCTGTCTCACTGACTCCACCGCTGGTCGCGTTCTTGCCGGACAAGGCATCGACAACGTTCCCCCACATCCGCAGCGCCGGCAGTTTCTGTATCAATGTGCTCTCCGCTGGCCAAGAGGACGTGTGCCGGTCCTTCGCTGCAAAGGGCGGCGACAAGTTCGGATCGATCGGTTGGACGCCAGCGGCGTCGGGCGCACCGATCCTGGACGGTGTGCTCGCCTGGATCGACTGCGAGATCGACGTCGTGCATGAAGCAGGTGACCACTACATCGTGGTCGGGAGGGTGCTTGGCCTGGACGTGGCCGATGTCGCCCCCCAAAGCCCGTTGTTGTTCTTTCGGGGTGGTTATGCGCGGGTGGGGGCGTCGTCCCTGGTGGATTTGGGGTGAGGCATTCGATGGTGTTGTTGGCCTGTGTTGGAAGGAGATAGAGCGTGAAGTTCGGTGTGATGAATCTGTTTTCGGTGCCGCGGGTGGATGGTACGGATCAGTCGATCATTCATGAGCATTTGGAGGAGGTGCAGTTGGCTGATGAGTTGGGTTTTGACACGGTGTGGCTGGCTGAGCATCACTTCTCGCATTACGGGGTTGCGGGGTCGCCGTTGTTGATGGGGGCGGCGGTGGCCGAGCGGACGGAGCGGATCACGATTGGGACGGCGGTGTTGGTGTTGCCGTTCTACAACCCGTTGCGGTTGGCTGAGGAGATCGCGACGTTGGACGTGCTCAGTGGTGGTCGGGTGATCGTGGGGTGTGGCCGGGGGTATCAGCCGGTGGAGTTCGCGGGGTTCGGGATCGATCCGGCGGAGGCTCGGGATCGCTACAACGAGACGCTGGATGTGTTGGCGTTGGCGTTGTCGCAGGAGAACTTCTCCTATGAGGGCAAGTATCACCGGGTGGAGAATGTGACGACCTATCCGCGGCCGTTCACCCCGGGTGGTCCGCCGATCGTGCATGCGGCGTTGAATCCGGAGAGTTTCGAGTATCTGGGGTCGAAGGGCCGTCGGGTGTTGACCTCGCCGACGTTTGCGCCGTTGTCGCGGATGCGGCGGTGTTTTAGCGGGTATCGGTCGGCGTTGGAGCAGGGTGGTTTTGATCCCGGGCAGTTCGGATTTCCGTATATGCAGCAGGTGTGGCCGGGCCGCGATGGGCGGGAGTTGGATCGGGTGGGGCAGGCAGCGTTGGAGTGGTGGCGGATTTTGGGTGGGGTGGCGCCGGATTCGACGGAGGCCTTGGCAGCCGAGCGGCAGCGCTGGGAGAAGACTCAGCACAACATGGAGACGTTGACTGTCGAGCAGTTGTTCACCCATGGGGGTGCGTTCGGGGAGCCCAGCAAGGTCACCGAGATGATCCTGGAACTCAAGCGTGAGTTGGGCATCAACGAATACATCGGCTGGTTCCGGATCCCCACCTTGGATCGCGACATCTCCCTGCGCGCGATGCGCACATTCGCCGAAGAAGTCATCCCCGCCGTCCGCGAAGCCGAAGCCGCCGAAACCGCAGCTTGAGCCAACCGCGCTAGACCGGTGTCCACTCGCTAGACCGCCGGGCAGGCATCGTGGAGGAGAAGGCCGACACGCTCGGCCACGCACGCACCGCGGTGACGCAACGAGAATACCGACTAGTCGGATGATCGGCGAAGAGTCTCGCGCGGTCGGTGCCCTCGGCGGACGCCCATCTCGATCGCAGATTAAGCAGAAGAAGGATTAAGGAGCATCCATGGTTTCGGAACTGAAGGTACGCGAGCTCACCCCGGCGATCGGAGCGGAGATCGAAGGGATCGACTTTACGACGGCGCTGGACATCGCGACCTCCGATCAACTGCGTGATCTGCTCGCGAAGTACTCCGTTCTACGCTTTCGCGGCCAGAGACTCGACGAGGAACACCAGATTCGCGCACTGTCCTACTTCGCGGAAGTCATGCCGAACCCTTCTGGCAAGCTCGCTGCCTACGTCTCCAACAAGGAGAAGGACGCCAGCGTGCCGTTCGGTCGGCTCCCTTTTCACTCCGACCTCTTTTGGACCGACCATCCGCTGCAAGTCACCTCGCTGTATGGCGTGGAACTCGAGCAGCCGACCGAGTCAACCACTTTCGCGAGCACGTTATCCGCATACGCCGACCTCGACGACGCCACCAAGATCGAGCTCGACGGTCTCATCGGGTTGAACATCAACGATGCGTCACCGTTTCGTGAGGGCGAGAAAGACCCAACCGTCCTGCACATCGAACGCGAGGGCGCGCCGGCGGGCGCCCAACATCCAGTCGTCATGTGTCACCCGCGCACCGGAGCGCCAATACTCTCCATTTCGGAGATGATGACCAAGGAGATCCTCGGCATTCCGGCCGAGCGCAGCGAGCAGCTGCTCGCTGCGATCTTCGAGCTCATGTACCGCCCGGAGAACCTCTTCGAGCAGCAATGGCAACTGCATGACTTCGTTGTCTGGGACAACTTCGGCGCGCAGCACGGACGTCCCAACGTCACGGCAGGGGGAAACGCGCGCACACTGCGCAAGGTCAACGCCGGCGGCGCCGTCATGGCGTTCAAGCCGACCTACGTCCCGGCCGATGCGAGAATGTAATCAGCGCGCCGCGCCGTTGGAATCGCTTGCCGGCTGCGAAGTGCGGTCAAGCCGACCTCGGCATGAATATCCTTCCCCAACAAGGGCATTGCCCACGTAGCCCAATCGAGCAGATGCACGACAGCGCGAATCGCTCATGGCGAACATGCTCGCGAGCCAGCGAGGTCTCGAGGCGGCTATCCACCAACTCACGGGAATAGCGCTGTCACCGGCCGCGTCTCGCGCGTCGAAACAATTATGCGAGACAGTATTCCAACTAGTCGGTACGGATGCTACTCTCAGCTAGCCCACAGGAAGTCGACTACGCCGCATGGTCCGGGCCCACCGATCATGCCTGCGTTTCCAAAGGAGAGTTAGCCAGATGACCGGAGCACCCAACAAGGAGTCGCGATGCGACTCGTGGACCGCCCCATCAGACGGCGTCGCGATAGCAGGTCGGAGCTTGGACCGACAACGCGTCAGACGCACCGTCGTCGGTTCGGCCATTGGGAACATGATGGAGCAGTACGATTTCGCCGTCTACGGAGCGATGGCAGCCCTGATAATCGGGCCCCTGTTCTTTTCCGGCCTTGGCACCGACGCAGCGCTCTTCGCATCGTTTTCGACCGCTGCGATCGGCTTCTTCGCGCGACCTCTCGGTGGCATGGTCGCCGGCCACTTCGGTGACATTTACGGCCGTAAGAATGTGCTCATCGCGAGTTTCTTGGGAGCGGGCATCGTGACCGTACTAATCGGTCTCCTGCCTACTTATGCGACAGCGGGCATCTGGGCGCCCATTTTGTTGGTGAGTTTACGCCTAATCCAGGGCCTTGCGCTCGGTGGTGAGTACAGTGGTGCCGCTCTCATGATCAACGAGACCGCCCCGCCCAAGAGGCGAGGCGTGTTCACGTCCATTGTTGCGGCGTCTGGGGTCTTGGGGATCATTATTGCGAATCTCGTGGTCCTCACTTTCACATTAATGCCAGACGACGCCTTTAACTCGTGGGGTTGGCGGATACCGTTCCTGCTGGCATGCCTTCTGGTGATTATCGGGCTGACGCTCCGTGTTCGACTGCTGGAAACAGTCGAATTCGAAGCCATAAAAGAGATTGACGGCACAGTGACCGATAAGCATCGATGGCCCGTTCTTGAAGCCATCAAAGAGAATCCGCGCGGTGTCCTCACCCTCATGGGGATGTCGTTTGGTGTTGGTTCGCTTTTCTTCATCATGGTCACGTGGATGCTCAGCTATTTGACGAAGAACATCGGTCTCGACAGGTCTACGGCGCTATTGATCATACTTGTCGCCAGTATCGTCTACCTTTTCGTAACGGTCGGAACAGCAGCCCTATCCGACGTCGTGGGGCGCCGCCCCGTCATGATCGCAGGCGCTGTCATGTTCATTATCAGTGCATTTCCATTTTTCGTACTTTTGAAGACCGGAAGTACCCTTATCATCTTGGCTGCTCTTATGATGGCGTTCTTTTTCATTGGCATGACGGGACCATTTGCCGCGATGATGTGTGAACTATTCAATCCCCGGCATCGCTATAGCGGTGCCTCGATGGGCTACCAGATCGGAACCGGTCTCGGAGGCGGGCTGTCTCCGCTTATTGCCACGTCTCTGATGACTGCCAGTCACGGCGCTACGTGGGCGATATCGTTGTACATCATGCTTCTAGGAGCGCTGATTGCCATCTGCGCACTTGCGATGCCAGAAACAGCGTGGATCAAAACGCAGCGATCAAAATCCGCGGCCGTCATTGATCGCCTGGCCAGAAGCCGGTCCTGACGCCAGGCCATGATCGGTTACCTCACCAGTCCGCAACCCGACGGCGGGCTGATCGCCACCGTCTACTTCTGGGCGCCCGAGGTCGCCTCGAAGATCCCGGCAGGCAACCCGCCGCCCCGGCACCGTGCGAGCTCGACTGCCATGCGACTCGCGGCCACCAGGTGCGGCGGTCCTACGTCGTCGGGCCGGTGTCCGCGTCGGCCAAGCTGTTCACCAGCAAGCCCGAGGCGGATACGCCGTTGCCCCGCTTGGCCGAAGCGCCCGGTCCGCTCGGCGACCCCGCGCCCCCTGGCTGACGGGTTAGCCCGCGTTCTCGAGCGCGACCAAGGCAGCGGCCACGGCGAAGAACTTGTTGCCGCCGAGCTGGCGGACCGTCTTGATGTTGAACGCCTCTTCGAGGTGCTTGGCGTCGGCGTCGGTCACGCCTGCCAGCGCCGCCGGCGACGCGTCCAGGATGTCCTTCAGCGACTTGTCCTCGTACGCCTTGTCGAGTGCCTTGGCCAGGTCAACAGATACCGCCATTGGTAGCTCCTTCACGCGTCGCTCGAAATGGAGCGCTTACGCTATCGAGCCAACCTGGCAGTCAGCTGACGGTGAGTTGAATGACTTGTGCCACGTGGCATGCCGTGACCGCCCTCATCGCACTCGACGACAATCTGTCCGAGCAGGACCAGGCCCATTATCGCGGAAAGGCAACTACGGCACGGTTCTTCGCCCGCAACGTGCTGCCCCCTCAGCGCCGAGCGGCGGATGATCGAGACCGTCGACCCCTGAGCGAGGAGGCGTTCTGAACGCAGCGGGCGCTAGGTCTCGTACCCGCTGATGGCCTCCACCTTGCCCGCCGACGGGCTGTGCGGGTCGAACTGATACGCCAGCCATTCGTGGGCCAGCCGGCGCGCGAGTTCCAGGCCGATGACCCGCTGACCCAGACACAACACCTGCGCGTTGTTGGACAGCACCGACCGCTCGACCGAGAAGCTGTCGTGTGCGGTGACTGCGCGGATGCCGGGCACCTTGTTGGCGCTGATCGCGACCCCGAGTCCAGTTCCGCACACCAGCAATGCGCGATCGGCCCTTCCGTCGGCGACCATCCGGGCGGCGGCCACCGCAACATGCGGGTAGGCGGTGTGCTCGTCGGCGTCCACCCCGACGTCGGCGACCGACTCGACTCGCGCGTCGTCACGCAGGTCGTGCTTGATCGCCTCCTTGTACTCGTATCCGGCATCGTCGGCACCGACGACGATGCGCAGTCTCTGCGACATCAGCTGCCTCCTTCGGTGGTCAAGGTGATGAAGTCGGCGACGGCACTGACGCACATCGCCAGTGACGTCGCACCGGCGTCGGGTGTGCCGACACTGCGTTCGGCCAGCGGGCGGGCCCTGCCCACCTTCGGCCGCAGGCCGGCCGTCGCACGCGCCGCAGCCGTCGCGGCGTCGGCGGCGGGTGCCCAAGCGGTGCACCAGGTTTCACCGGAATTTACCCGCCTGCGCAGCTCCTCGAGAAACGGCAACAACGCGTCCACCATCGTCTTGTCGCCCCTGGCGGCGCCGCCGAGCCGCATCACGGCATCGCAGCCGTCGGATACGGCCGCGACGACGGTCGCCGAATCGGGGACTCCGTGATCGCGCAGCCGTCCCCCCGCGGCGCCGAGCAAGGCGCCCCACAACACTCCCGACGTGCCCCCGGCTCTGGCCGCCCACTGCCTGCCTGCGGCGGCAAGGGTCGCGGCCTGCCCGGCACCGCTGGCAGCCGCCCCGTCTGCCGCCGCGAACGCGGCCGTAGAGCCCTTCACCATGCCGCGCCCGTGGTCGCCGTCACCGGCCACCGCGTCGATGCGACCGAGTTCGGCTTCGGCGCGGGCAAGCGTCTTCGCCACCGTCTCGAGTGCCTTCGCTACGAGCCGAGCCCCGGAGCGCGCGGCCTCGTCGGCGGGTGGCACCGGTTCGGCCGCTTCGAGATTGGGCTGCTCCAGCACCGTCGTCCGGCGCTCACCCGTCGGTGGCGGAATCGACAGGACGCCCTTGCGGTAGGCGGGGGTGTCGGCGGGCGCGGTCCAAAACCGCTCGAGTTCGTCGTCCAGCCACATCAGCGTCAGCGAGCAGCCGGCCATGTCGAGACTGGTGACCAGTTCGCCCACTTCGGGCTCGACGATCACGCACCCGCGTTCGCGCAGCAGCCGTGCGACGGCGCCCCACACCACGAACAGCTCTTCGTACTTGGTGGATCCGAGTCCGTTGAGGATCACCGCGATGCGTTCCCCGGCGGTATCCGGCCGTTCCCGTAACAGTCCGTCTACGAGCGTGACCGCCAAGTCGGTCGCGGAGGGCAGCGGGACCTCGTTGATTCCTGGCTCGCCGTGGATGCCCATGCCGATGTCCATCCGGCCGCCCGGCACGCTGAACAGCGGCCCGTCGCCGCCCGGAAGCGTGCAACCGCCGAACGCTACGCCGAGGGATCGGGTGGCGGCGTTGGCCAGTCCCGCGACCCGGACCACCTCGGACAGGTCCAGCCCGGTCTCGGCCGCGGCCCCGGCGCACTTGAACACGGTGAAATCACCTGCTATGCCGCGACGTCTGGTCTCCTCGCCGGGCGGGGCACTGGCCACGTCGTCGGTGACGGCCAGGTAGTGCGCGGCGATGCCCGCCGCACGCAGTTGGTCCACGGCGATGGTGAAGTTCAGCACGTCGCCCGCGTAGTTCCCGGTGATCAGCAGCACGCCGGAATCGCCGTGCGCGGCGCGCGCCACCGATGCTGCATCCTCGGCCGACGGTGAGGTGAAGACGTTGCCGACCACCGCGCCGTCGGCAAGGCCGGCACCGACCACTCCGCAGAACGCGGGGTAGTGCCCCGATCCGCCGCCCACGACCACCGCGACCTTGCCGGGTGCGGTCGGCCGGGCCCGCACCACGCCACCGGGGATTCGCGTCACGTACCCGGCGTTCGCGTCGGCGAAGCCCGCGAGCATGTCGTCGCTGAAACGGGCAGGATCGTCGAAAAGCCGTGTCACGTCAGATCCTTTCCAGCCCGGTGATCATCCGGGTCTCGGCGATCACCTCCCGCAAGCCCTCGATGCGGTGCGCGCGGCGCCCGAGAAAGACGCCGTCGAATCCTGGCACCAGGTCCGACAGCGTGCCCGGCCCGGCGGTGCCGCCGTAGATGAGCCTGCCGGTCTGGTCGAGCTCGGGAACCGAGCGCCGCAACTCGTCGCCGATCCGCAGCGCCCAGTCGGGGTCTGCCGGCTCGGGGGCCCCGATCGCCCATACGGGTTCGTAGGCGAGCACGAAGGCCCGCCCGGCAAGCCGGTCCACCACGTATCGGGCCTGGCGCACGACCTCGGCGCCCGCGCCGTCATGCCTATCGTGTTCGCCGACGCAGATCAGGGGGACCAGGCCCTGTCGCGCGGCCGCCTCCGCCTTGTCCGCCACCACGTCGTCGTCCTCACCGAACCACCTGCGGCGTTCGGCATGGCCGACTTCTACGTAGCGACAACCCATTTCGGCCAGCAGTGCCGCGGTTGTCTCGCCGGTGAACGGTCCGGCCTCGGTTCGGCTGACGTCTTGCGCACCGACCCGGGCACCGCTGCGGCCCACGGTGTGCAGAGCGTATTCCAGCAGCGGGGTGGACGGGAAGACGGCCAGTTCCACGTCGGGGCCTACAGGCCAGTCGTTCAGCAATGCGGCGAACTGTCGCAGCCACTCCTGGGTTTCGGCGTAGCCGAAGTAGGCCTTGAGGCTGACCGCCACCAGCAGGGTGGGGGTCATGGTCGGTCGCGACGCCGTAGGCGAGCGGTCACGGCGACCACGGTGACCAGGCCCGCCAGCGCCGCCAGCGTGCGTACGGGCAGCAACCGGCCCACGACGCCGGGCAGTTCGCCGATGCCGACGTCGACGCTCGTCGGCCACGTTCCCATGGCGCCCTCCAGACGGATCCTGCCGCCGCGGATGCGAACGCGGGTCGCGGTGAACGGGAAGCGGCCTACGGGCGAGTCGATGATCATCTGGTGTCTTTCGGAATCAGCGTGGACACGGCCTTGCGCGCGTACTCCACGGCGTCGTTGGCAGTCAGCGCAGCCGCGGTTGGCTGCACATAGGTGACGTCGGGGCCGTCGACAATCGCACCGTCGACATTTCGCAGCGGACGCAGGTCACCCGCCAGCACGACGGAATCACAGGGCAGCGTCCGGCGACGGTCGCCCGCCTCGGTCACCAGGCCGGTGACGCGGTCGTCACCGACGACCTCCACCGCCCGATCGTCCGGCCACTGGACCTGCGACACCCCAGCCGCAGCGGTTGGTGCAGGCCCGTCGCCGACCACCGTCACCTCGGTACCGCTGGGCAGATGGGCGACCGTGATGTCCGCCCAGAACCCGGTTCCGCACAACGCGATTCGCCGACCGAGCGGGATGTGCGCCTGCAGCAGGTGGTGCGCGACGGTCGCAGCGAACACCCCCGCGGTCCGGCTGCCGAACAGCCGGAGCTCGGCGGGAGTGGCCGGGCGTACGCCGCCTGCGAACACCAGGTGGTCGGCGGGCAGCCATTCACGCCTGCCGGGTCCGATCACCAGCAGGCGCCGGTCGACCCAGCGCAGGGCGGTGTCACCGCACTCCACTCGCACGCCCCGGCTGCGGCACTGGTCGATCAGCGCTCGCACCCCGGGGTGGTCGAACTCCCAGGTGCCCCCCGGCGCAGGCAGTCGTTCGAGCACGAGGACGTCCGCGCGTTCGGCGAGATCGGCGGCGGCGGCCAGGCCGGTGATCCCGGCCCCGACCACGATGATGCGATCAGACAACGCCCACCGTCCCATGACCGGGGCCCATGCCGACCAGGCCGGGCGCGATACCGTGCGCATTCGCGGTGAGCAGGATGACCCCGGCCAGACAGATCGAGCCCTGGCAGCGCCCGCCGGTGGCCCGGCAGCGCTTCCGGACCCCCTCCACGGACCGGGCCGGTACCGCGCAGCTCACCGCGGCGGTGATCTCGGCGGCGGTGACCTGCTCGCAGACACAGACGATCATGTCGTCGCCGGTGCTGCGCCGGGTCTCGGCCGCGGGATCGTCGGTCAACAGCACGCGGGGAATCCGTGGCAGCGTCGTGACCCGGCCCGGTCGTGGCTCGACGTTCTCACCGCGCCCGGCCAACAGCTCCGCCACCCGGCGGCCGAAGGCAGGCGAGGTGGACACCCCGGTCGACCTGCTGCGGGTGTGCAGCAGGTTGTCGACGCCGCCGTCGAAGCCCAGCCGCACCGGGTCGTCGGACGCGGGCCGATTTCCGGCGTAGGTCTTGATCGCGCGATCCAGCGAGATCGACGGCACCAGCCGTTGCGTCTGGGCGAAGATGGCTTCGAGATTGATTGAGGCGGTGGCCCGGTCCCCGGGACGGCCGCCCTCCTGCGCATCGGGTCCCAGCAGCACCGAACCGTTCGTGGTGGGGGCCAGCTCGATTCCCCTCGTCGACGCCGTCGGTACGGGCAGGATGATCCGGCTCAGCCGTTGACCGAAGTCGCGGTCGAGGATCCAGTACTGCCCCTTGCGTGGCCACATCGTGGTGGGCTCGCCGCCGGCGAGCTCGCTGACGGTGCCCGATCCGAGGCCTGCGGCATTGACGAAGTAACGACCGGCGACCCGGCCCTGTGCGGTGATGGCGGCGGTGAGCAGGCCGTCGCCGTCGCGTTCGAAACCCAGCACCGGCGCGGAGAACCGGAACTGCGCCCCATTGCGTGCAGCCAGCTCGGCGTAGGCCCATGTCAGACGCATGGGGTCGACGATTCCCTCGTCGGGGTAGTACAGCGCCGCCACGCACTCGGGGGTGAGGAGGGGTTCGTGGCGGCGTGCCTGCGCACCGTCGAGCCACTGCACCTTGGCTCCGGCGGCGCGCACGTCGTCGTGCAGGTTCTCAAGTGCTGCAACACCTTCGGCATCCAGCGCGACGGTCAGCGCGCCGATCCGCCGGTACGGAACGTCCAGCCGGTCGCAGAGGTCTTCCCACCCGTCGTTGGACTCGGCGATGAGCTCGCAGTCGAGGCTGGGTGGCGGCCCGTAGTAGGAGCTGGTGATGCCGGCGTTGGCCTTGCTCGCCCCCTCCGCGATGTCGGCGGCGGCGTCCAGCACGCACACCGTCAGCCCGGTTTGGGCGAGTTCGGCGGCCACGGCGCAGCCGATCACCCCCGCCCCGATGACGACCACGTCGACGGGACCACCGAGGAGGGGAACCGCCGCGGTCATCGGGCGGCCGCCTCGTATAGCGGGCGCAGCGCCTCGAATGTTGCGGCGAAGTCCTGCCACAGCTCGCGATAGTGCGCGTGGGCCTGCGGGTCCGGCTCGAGCGCGGGGGTCCAGCGGATCATCGCGGCCACCGCTGACTCGAGGTCGTCGTGCACTCCTGCGGCCACCGACGCCAGTACCGCGGCACCCATGGCGGCAGCATCGGGCACCTCCGTCGTGCGTACGGGACAGCCCATCACGTCGGCCTTGAGCTGGTTCCAGAACGGGCTGGCAGCCTCCCCGTCGACGATCGTCAGCGGCGTGCCGTCGGCGCCACCAACCAGCGCAAGAGTGGGGATATACAGCAGTGCAATGGATTCCACGACCGCGCGGGCCAGGTGCTCTCGAGTGTGCCTGCTGGAGATCCCGGTGAACCCCGCGCTCGCGCCGGGCTGGAAGAAGGGTGCGCGTTGGGCGCCGTCGACGAAGGGCAGGAACTTGACCCCCTCGGCGCCGCGTGGGGCACGGGCGGCCATCGCCAAGATGTCGGCGTAAGCCGTCTCACCGCGCAGATCGGGGCAGATCGCGTCACGGAACCAGCGCAGGCTCGATCCGACGCTGTCGACGGTGGCCTCGCGCATGAAGGTGCTTGGTACGACGTAGGGGGAGCAGTCAACGCGGCCAAGGGGATCGGGCTGGTACGACGGTACGACCACACGCCACGAGCTGCAGGTGCCGGTGCCGAGCGAGCGCTGGCCGGACCGGACCGCGCCCGAGCCGAGCGCGGCGGCATGGTCGTCGGCGCATCCCGCGGCGAGGACCACGTCGGCGGGCAGGCCCATCCGTCCGCGCTGATCGGCAGCGACGGTTCCCACCGCGTCCGATGGGCGGCGCGACACCGCGTCGAAGAGATCAGGCGCAACCCCCACGGCGTCGAGAATCTCAGTGCTCCAGTCATTTCCGGCGACGTCGAAGGCGATGCTGCGGGTCGGGGTCGTCGGGTCGGTGCCCGGCTGCGCGCCGAGCTCGGTCAGTAGATAGTCCTTGGGAGAGGTGACGCGCACCGTGGCCGACCACGCCTCGGGGGCGTGCTCGCGGGCCCACAGCAGGTTGAGCAGGCCGCCGCCGACGACTGGGCGGCCGCCGGTGATCTCGGTCAGCCTGCGCTGACAGATCGCCTCGGTGAGTTCGCGCAGCTGCGGACCGGTGCGGCCGTCGGTCCAGCTGATCACGTGCCCGGTGGGGACACCGTCATCATCCAGCATGACCAACGGATCACGTTGGGCCACAATGCCAATCGCGACGACATCGGGTCCCTCAGCCGGAGCCCGGTCGGTGAGTCGGCCGACGACGGTGTGCAGTGCCCGAACCCAGTCGGTGGCGTCGTTCTCGTTCCAACCGGGCCTGGGGTGGACCATTGGGTACTCGACGCGGGCCTCGGCGACCAGTTCACCGGCAGCCGTGACGGCGACGCCCTTCATGGAGCTAGTACCCAGGTCCACCCCGATCAGCAGACCCTCGTTGACGTGAGTCACTCGTTGAGGCGCCCTTCGGACTCGGTGACGTCGGTAACGGCCTTGGCCGCAGGAGATGTCGCGCTATACAGCGCCACCCCAGCGGTTCCGGAGCTGATGCGCCGACGCAAGACCAGCAGGTACCACAGTGCGGCGAGCACCGCTCCACCGGCGACTACCTTGACCGCGCCGTGGAACGGGGCGGGCAGTGAGAGCACCAGCACCGCGCACACGATCCATACCAGCCCGATGCACATCAACGGCACGCCGAAGCGGCCGAGATTGAAGCCGCCATCGACCTGAGCCAGCGTACGGCGCCGAATGATGTAGCTGACCACGATGAGCAGGTAGACGAGATACGGCGCCAGCGACGTCGCCCCGATCAGCGTGGCGAACGCGTCGGACTGGAAGAAACCCCAGTACATCATCGCCATCATGATGACCCCGCACGTGACGAGCGCCTTGATCGGCGTCTTGGTACGGGAGTCGACTTGGGCGAGGTGATTGGACGCAGGCAGCATGTTGTCGCGGCCCAGCGAGAACACCAGCCGTCCGGCACCGGCGATGGTGACCACCACCAGGGCGTACATGGAGAAGGCGACCAGGAACACCAGCAGCCTGACCACGGGTGTGGGCAGCCAATGATCGGCGATGGTGACCAGTGGCTGGCTGGAGGCCTGCACATCGGACACGTTGGGGATGGCCAGGGTGAAGCTGATGAGTGCGATCATGCCGAGCACCGCCGACACCGCGACGCCGGCGATGACGCTGCGCGGCACCGCCTTCTGCGAGTCGACCGCCTCCTCGCTGAGATCGGCCGACAGCTCGAATCCGACCAGCGTGTAGATGCCGATCAGCCCGGCCAGGGCGAAGCAGTAGAACGCCGAGCCGCCCTGGGTGCGGGTGGTGTCGAAGAGGACGCCCGCCGAGGCACGCTGGGGATCGTCGGTGTTGATCGCCCACACCACCAACAGCAGCACCGCCAGGAACATGGTCCCGGCGATCTCGGCGAAGACCGCGAGGTTGTTGACGCGGGAGGCGAGCTTGACGCTGATCACGTTGATGGCGATGGCCGTGAGCATGAGGAAGCTGGCCAGCGCCAGGATCACGCCCTGCGGCGGGTTGTCGATGCCCAGCGATGTCAGGAGCAGCGGTGCGATGCCGAGCAGACTGATCGCGCCAACGGTGACGAGCATGTAGATCAGCGCGAACGCTGCGACGAACCAGCCGTAGGCCGAGCCGACGAGTCGGGCGCCCCACTGATATGCGTATCCGGCGAGCGGGAACTTGGTGGCCAGCTCGGCCATGATCAGGGCCATGATCACCTGGCCGACGGCGGCGATCGGCCAGGTCCAGATCGCCGCGGGGCCGAAGCTGTTGATGGCGAAGCCGTAGTTGAGGAACACGCCGGTCGATATCGACACGACCGAGAACGCAACGGCGAACAGCGAGAAGAACTTCAGGGCGCGGTTGAGTTCCTGCTTGTAGCCGAACGCGTTGACGACGGAGTCGTTGTTGGCGGCAGCCGGGCCCAGTGTGTCCGGCTCGGAGCGTTCGGTGTTCGTCATGAGTGTCGTTCCTTCTCGGTGGGGGGTTGGGCGTCGTCGAGCAGGGGCACGATGCCGCCGAGGGCGACTGCCGTCGCGGTGAGCGCACGGTCGACGGCGGCGTCGTCGTGGGCGGCGGACAGGAACCAGTTGTGTCGCGGGTGCAAATACAGGCCCTCGCGCAGGCAGATCCTGGCGAAGGCGGTGGCGATCGTGTGTTCGACGTCGCCGTCGAAGGTGACGTAGGGCATCGTCACCGGCCCGGTGTAGTGGGCGCGCCCGCCCGTGAGCTCGTCGATCTGGGCGATGATCCCGCAGCGGAACCGCTCACCGGCACCGACCATGTCCTGGTGTGCCGGGGTGGTTCGCAGCGTCTCGATCGTCGCGATCGCGGCGGCCATCGGGACGGCCGCCGTCCAGAACGACCCGGTCAGGAACACCCGCGAGGCCGCTGCGCGCAGCGTTTCGGCGCCGACCACCGCGGCAATGGGATGACCGTTGGCGATGGCCTTGCTCCAGGTGCTCAGGTCGGGGTTGATCCCAAGTGGCTCCCAGCTGCCGCCCACGTTGAGCCGAAGCCCGCACCGCACGTCGTCGAGGATCAGCGCTGCCCCCGCGCGGTCGCAGATGCCGCGGACCAGCAGGGCGAAATCGGGATCGACCGGCTCGTTGTCCAGTCCTTCGACGTGCTTGAACGGCGTGATCATGATCGCGGCGAGGCGGTCGCCCGCCCGCTCGGTCGCGGCAGTGAGCGTCGCGGCATCGTTGTAGTCGAAGTAGTCGATGGCCGCTCGGTCGCTGGCGAGCACTCCGGCGGGTTCGGGCGTGCACCACGGCGCGGCACCGTGGTAGCTGCCGCGCGCCAGCAGCACCACTTCGCGCCCGGTCGCGGCGCGGGCGATGGTCACGCTGGCGGTGGTGGCGTCGGTGCCGTTCTTCGCCAGGATCGCCCAGTCGGCGTGGTCGACGGTGTCGACGAGAAGCTCGGCGAGCTCCACCGCGCGCGGCGACGGCCCGTTCTGAGTGTCGCCGAGGCGTGCCTGTCTGGCGGCGGCCTCCTGTACACGGGGGTTGCCGTAACCCAGCAGCATGGGTCCCCACGAGCACATCAGATCGACGTAACGGCGCCCGTCGACGTCGGTCAGATAGGCGCCGCTCGACGATTCGACGAATGCCGGATGGTCGGGGGTGAGGAACCGGGTGTGCTGGTGACCCCACATGCCACCGGGGATTACCCGTTCGGCCCTGGCCAGCAGGGCGTCGGACACGGCATGCCCGGGGGCGACCGTCGTGGGATGAGCGGCCATCGAACTGGACACCTCTTTAACATTTGAAATGTGAAACACACGGACCGGTCTAATCAGGCCGTTTAACAGCGGTGTTACGTTCGGAGAACGGTCCTTGGCTAATCGGTAGTGTGCGCCGGAGACCAAGTTGTGTCAACGACTAACGTGAAATTCACACAATTTGATGGTGAAGAGGTGCGAAGGGGGTGCCGTCGCAGTCCGCGGAACGAGGTCAGACCGGCACGATGGTGACGGCGACGTCGTCGCCGAGGTGCGCCAACTGCTCGGCGCTGGTCCGGGAGTCGACGAAGACGTAGTCGAACCCGCGCACGTCCGCCACCCGGTGGGTGGCGGTGCGTCCGAGCTTGCTGTGGTCCGACATCAGCACCCGGCGCGCGCAAGAGGCGATCATCGCCCGCTTGACGCCCACCATCTCTTGTTCCTGGTGCAGGATCACGCCGCGGTCGATCGCCGACGGCGACATGAAGCACAGATCTGCGCGCAGCTCACCGATCATGGCCTCGCACAACGTCCCGACTACGCAGTCGTGACGTTCGCGGTAAACCCCACCGAGCATGATCACCTCGATGTTGTCGGCGCCGCGCAGCGCCTCGAGGATCGGGCGAAAGCCCGAGATCACCGTCAACGGCCCGCGGGCCCGCAGCTCGGACACCATGGGCTCGATGGTGGTTCCGTCGTCGAGCATGATCGACATCCCCGGTTCCACGAGCTGGACCGCCGCGCGCGCGATCGCGAGCTTCTCCTCGAGCTGGATGCCCTGGCGGTACTGCAGATTGCTTTCGAAGACCGTCGACGGCTGGCTGGTCACCCCGCCCGGGACGCGCCGTACCGCGGCCAGCCGCTCGAGGTGCTCGACGTCGCGGTAGACGGTCATCTGGCTGACACGGAAGTGGTCCGCCAGTTCGGGCAGCGTCGCCTCGTTGTGCTCGGCGAGGTAGCTCAGGATCTGGGCGTGACGGCGCGCCCGCGACTCACCCCGGACCGATGACTCCACTGGATGCCCCTGCACGTTGCGACGTCGGCACCTCTGAGATGCCCTCCGTCACCCTAGACGGCGCGACGACCGCGAAGACCTGTACGCACCGAGCTGGCGCACGGTCTTGATGGCGAGGTTGCGCGGGGCCTACGGCGTGTAACCGAACGGCAGCAACACGCTCTTCTTCTCGCAGTACTGGTCGATGCCCTCCGGGCCGTTCTCGCGGCCGATGCCGGAGTTCTTGTAGCCGCCGAACGGCGCACCCGGATCGAACGCGTACATGTTGACCGCGTAGGTGCCGGTGCGGATCTTTGCCGCGATCTCCATGGCGCGCGGGTAGTCGGTGGTCCACACGCTGCCCGCCAGCCCGTACACCGAGTCGTTGGCGATGCGGATCGCGTCGTCCTCGGTCTCGTAGGGAATGACCGCCAGCACCGGTCCGAAGATCTCCTCCTGGGCGATGACCATCGAGTTGTCGACGTCGGCGAACACGGTGGGCTGCACGAACCACCCGCTGTCCAGGCCCTCCGGACGGCCGCCACCCGTGACGATCCTGGCGCCTTCCTCGACGCCCTTCTTGATGTAGCCCTCGACGCGCTCGCGCTGCCGCTCCGAGATCAGCGGCCCGATCATGGCGCCCGGGTTGTCGGGCAGACCGATGGGCATGTTTTTGACAGCTTCCGCAAGCCTTTCGACGACCTCGTCGTAGCGCGACCGCGGAGCCAGCACCCGGGTCTGGCCGACACAGGCCTGACCACAGTTCATCAGCCCGGAGAACACCAGCATCGGCAGCGTGGAGTCCAGGTCGGCATCCTCGAGGATGATGGCCGCCGACTTGCCGCCGAGTTCCAGCGTGCACGGCTTGAGCTTCTCGGCGGCGATCTTGGCGATCTCCTTGCCGACACCCGAGCTGCCCGTGAAGGTGAACTTGTCCAACTCCGGGTTGGCCGTCAGGGCGCGTCCCGTCTCGGGGCCGCCGGGGACGATCGACAGCACGCCCTCGGGTAGGCCGGCCTCGGCGAACATCTCCGCCATCGCGAACACCGACAGCGGCGTCTCGGAGGCGGGCTTGAGCACCACCGTGCAACCGGCTAGCAGCGCGGGGCCCAGCTTGTTGGCGGCCAGGAAGAACGGCACGTTCCACGCGGTGATCGCACCGACGACGCCGATCGGCTCGCGGATCACGAGCGTCTGCCCGTAGATGCCGTCGCGGATGTCGCGCCAGGTGTACTTGTCGGCCGCACCGACGTAGTAGTTGAAGGCCGCCATGGCCGCGCCGTACTGCATCATGTCGACGATCGTCGGCGGCTGCCCCGTCTCGGCGGCCAGCAGGAACTTCAGCTCGTCGGCGCGCTCGTCCATGATCTTCACGGCGGCGCCGAGTACGGCTGCGCGCTCCTCGGGCGACATGTGCGGCCACGGGCCCTCGTCGAACGCCTTGCGCGCGGCGGCGCAGGCGGCGTTGACGTCGGCCTCGGCGGCCAGCGGCACCTTGCCGACCAGCTCACCGGTGGCGGGCGAGTGCACTTCGATGACCTCGGCGGTGGCGGGTTCGACCCATTTGCCGCCGATGAACAGCTTGTCCCACTCGGTCTTGAACGCCGTGCTTTGTGTCATGAGCGTCACATTACCTACCGAATCGCCAAACGAGAACCTGTTGCAATTCAGTCAGTCACGACGGCTGCAACACCAGAACCAGGTTGCTGACCAGAAACTCCCGAAGCACCGGCACGCGAGTCATCCACCAGGCCCATCGTGGGTGGTAGCGGGGGAATGCCGCGACCAGCGCGCCGGTGGCGGCCGCCCACTGCAGGCCGTCGGCCGCCGACACCGCGAACAACGACGAGCCGTAGTCATTCTTCGGTCGATGACCGTGTTTGCGGGTGTACCGTTCGGCCGCGCGCGCACCGCCGAGGTAGTGCGTCAACCCCATCTCGTGCCCGCCGAACGGGCCGAGCCACACCGTGTACGACAGCACCACCAATCCGCCCGGCCTGGTCACCCGCAACATCTCGCGGCCCAGTCGCCATGGCCGTGCGACGTGTTCGGCGACGTTCGACGACAGGCAGATGTCCACGCTGTCGTCGGCGAACGGGAGCGCCGTGCCGGAGGCCCTGACGAACGTGCCTGCGCCCGGTTCGCCCGCCGGACTCTGGTCGGATGTCGCCGCCAGCGCGGCTCCGGCGTGCACCTCCGCCGGGTCCGGCTCCACGCCGACGTAGTTCAGCCCGGCGTCGGTGAACGCGGTGGCGAAGTAGCCGGGGCCGCCGCCCACGTCGAGCAGGGTGCACCCGGTCGGTGCCGTGCCGTGTGTTGAGGCCCACAACGACGTGACGAGTGCGACGGTGTCGTCGGCCAGTGCGCCGTAGAAGCGCGCCGGATCGCGCTGTTCGAAGCGGAACTCGCCGAGCAGGCGCACCGATCGCGCCAGCGTGGCCCGGCGGGCGAACAGGTCGGTTGGCGCTTTCCGACGAGCGCTTGCGCGAGGAGCATCGGGCACGGAGGAACAGTAACCAGCGGCTATCCTCGACACGATGTCCGACCGTCGTGTGCGCTCCGTGCTGCTGCTGTGCTGGCGCGATACCGGTCATCCCCAGGGCGGCGGCAGCGAAACGTATCTGCAGCGCATCGGCGCTCAACTGGCGGCGCGGGGTGTGGACGTCACGCTGCGCACCGCGCGTTACCCGGGCGCCGCCCGTCGCGAGGTGCTCGACGGCGTCCAGATCAGCCGCGGCGGCGGCCGCTACACCGTCTACGTGCTCGCGGCCTTCGCCATGCTCGGTGCCCGCATCGGGATCGGCCCGCTGGGCCGGTCGCGCCCCGACGTCGTGATCGACACCCAGAACGGCTGGCCGTTCCTGGCCCGGCTGGTGTTCGGGCGCCGATCGGTCGTCCTGGTCCACCACTGCCACCGCGAGCTGTGGCCGGTGGCCGGGCGGCTGCTCAGCCGGTTGGGCTGGTTCGTGGAGTCGACGGTGTCACCGTGGCTGCATCGGCACAACCAGTACGTCACCGTGTCGCTGCCGTCGGCGCGGGACCTCGCCGACCTCGGGGTGAACCCCAAGCACGTCGCGGTGGTGCGCAACGGTCTCGACCAGGCGCCCGCCCACACGTTGACGTCGCCGCGGTCGAGCACGCCGCGGGTGGCGGTGTTGTCGCGGCTGGTGCCGCACAAGCAGATCGAGGACGCGCTGGACGCCGTGGCCCGGCTGGCGCCACGGATTCCCGGCCTGCACCTCGACGTCATCGGCGACGGCTGGTGGGCGCAACGCCTCGCCGGGCACGCCGCCGGTCTTGGCATCTCCGATGCGGTGACATTTCACGGCCACGTCGACGATCACGCCAAACACGAACTGCTCCAACGGAGTTGGGTACATCTGCTGCCGTCCCGCAAGGAGGGCTGGGGCCTGGCCGTCACGGAGGCAGGCCAGCACGCGGTGCCAACCATCGGTTACCGGTCGTCGGGCGGCCTGACCGATTCGATCGTCGACGGCGTGACCGGGCTGCTCGTCGACGACCAGAACGAGCTGGTGGACGGGCTCGAGCAGCTCCTCGGCGACGACGTGCTGCGCGAGCAGCTCGGGGTGAAGGCGCGGGTGCGCAGCGGCGAGTTCGCCTGGACGCAGAGTGCCGACGCGATGGGTTCGGTGCTGACGTCCGTGCTCGCAGGCCGGATGGTCAGCGGCCTCGTCTAGTACGACGCCACGCCACGAGCGACCCGATCGCGCCGACGATCAACGCGGCCGACCAGACCAGGTGCGCGGCGATGAGCACGCCACGATGTGCGGCCGCCGGATGGTCACCGCCCACCCGGTACAACGTCAAGCCGTCGCCGCGGTAGGCCACCGGAAGTGCCAGCGGCGCCGAACCCGCCGACTCGACCACCACCCAGCCGACGCCCGCGCGGGCCACTGCGTCGGCGTCCGCGCCGGAGGTCAGCAGCCGTTGCACCGCACGGGCCCGGCCGCCCTCACCGGGGACGGTGCTGCCGCCGATCAGCAGGTCGCCCGTGGCGAGGACGTCGGCCGACACCCAACGTGGCAGGGGATCGAGGACCGGTGCGGTCCCCGCCCACGTGAAGTCCCGCATGCTGTCCGCGGGCAGCACCGCAACGGGCCGGGGATCGGCGTTGATCAGCGCCGCCGTCGCCGCCCAGCCCGGCGGGTAGCGCACCGCGGCGACCTTGCCTCCCACCCCCCACGCCAGGTCGGGCAGGACCGCCAGCAGTGCCAGGCAGCACGCTGCGGCGGTGGCCACGGCGGGCAGCCCAGCCGATCTTTGCTCCTCGCGTCCGCGGCGTCGCAGCGTCACCACCGCGCCCGCGCCCGCGACCGCGTAGCCCGGCATCGCGAGCGCCACCCACTTCTGCGCGTCCCTGATCACCCCGAGGCCGGGCAGCGTCCGCACGGCCGACTCGACGAACGCCAGCCCCGGGCCCGTCGCCATCAGCGCGGGCACGACGACGGCGACGGCGGCGAGGGCGAGCAGCGGCACGGCTGCGGGGCGACGCAGCGCCGTCGGCAGACCGACGGCCACCACGGCGAGGAGCACCACCGTCGCCACGACCGCGAAAAGAGTTGTCCGCGAACTGGGTACGGCGTCAGCGTTCCAGATGCCGCCCAGCCCCGCCAGGCTGAGGAGCGTCCCGAGGCCGGGTTCGGCGCGCGCGGCGAATGCCGGCACCCCCGCCGCCTGCGACGACGACAGCGAGCCCGCCACCGCCGAAGCGACCAGCCACGGCAGCGCGGCAAGCACCGCCGTCGCGAGGCTCACCGCCGCGCACGCCCAGCGCGGCCTACCCGCCCCGGGAACCAGAGTGCACGTCAACGCGACGGTGGCGGCCAGCATCAGACCCGTCGGCGTCAGACCCGCCAGCGCCGTCCAGAAGAGCAGCGGCCACCATGAGCCCGAGCCGTCGCGCAGCCGCAGGATCGTCGTCGCCACCCACGGCAGGCAGCCGTATCCGACCAGCAGGCTCCAATGCCCCTGCAGCAGGCGCTCGGCGACGTAGGGATTCCAGACGGCCAGCGTGACCGCGACGAACTGGCCGGGCACACCTGCCTCGGGCACTACGACGGCGGTCAGCCGCGCCGCGCCCCACCCCGCCAGCCACAGGCCGGCGATGAGCAGAGCCTTGACCACCACGCCGCCATCGACAACGTGTGAGGCCACCGCGATCGCGAAGTCCTGCGGCAGCGCCCGTGGCGCGGCCTCCGACAGTCCGAGCGCCGCATCGGAGAGATGGGAGCGCGGCGTGGACACCGCGTCCCGGAGCAACAGGTACCCCGGCGCCAACAGCGGCGCCGTGACGAGCACCGACAGCGCCAACGCATACGCGGGCGCCGCCCAGCGGATGTCGGGCCGGCGAATCAGACGGGTCGGTCCGGCGGCAGGTCCGAGGGCCGCCGGGTGGGTATCTTCTCGGTCTGCGCCTCGGCGGCCGGCATCGGACCGGAATCGTCGGCGCCGCGTCTGGAGAAGAAGCCGTGGTCGGCCCCGTCGAGGCCAGGGTCGATCAGCGCCGACTCCGCGCGCAGCGTGAACGATCCCAGCAGCACGCCGCCGACCAGGAAGACCAGACCGAGCCCGGTGAACGTGATCGGCAGGATCCGGCCCCACAGCGCCACCGTGTCCCGCTCGTCGCGGGCAGCGGCCACCTGGGCCTCCACGGTCTGCTCGGTCGAGGTGACGGTGTAGTCGGCGAACGTGACCTCGGGCTTGAGCGCATCGCGGGCGTAGTAGTGGTTGGCGTGTTCCTTGGCCTTGACGATGGTGCCCGAGACCGGGTCCACCCAGAACGTGCGCTGCGCCGCGTAGTAGCGGGTCATCTTGATCTGCTCGTCCGGCTCACCGGGTACGCCCCACAGTTCGGCCCTGGCACTGACCGAGCTGTCCGCGTCGTCGTCGTAGAGCGAGGCGTACTTCACCGGTGCCACCAGCTTGCCATCGGCGTCGTAGCCGACGTTCTGGGTGAACCGGTAGGTGTCCAGTCCGTTGACGTCCTCTTCGGCCTCGTAGTTGGCGTCGAACGCCTTCTGCGCGATCGGATCGAAGAACGGATACGACTTCTTCTCCGTGTCGAACGGGAAGCGGTACGACAACCCCTCATGGGGCAGGGCGACGTTGGTGGGCGGGTTCGTGTCCTCGATGCTGCGCGGCTTCTGCACCGCACCGCCCGGATTGCTGTCGCTTGACACGGCCATCGCCGTCTTGCGGTCCAGCGTGACGGTGTCGACCATCGCGAGGAGCAGGCCGTGGTCCTGCTGCTTGTCGGTGCGCCGCAGCGTGCTGCCGACCTGCAGCGTCACCACGTCGGCGTTTGACGGCGCCTCGACACTGACCTGCTGCTGAAGGGAAAGCGGAACGTTCTTGTTGACCACGAACTTCTCACCGGTCAGCGACGCCGGGTCGAACGCGGTCCCGGTACCTTCGCTGTCCAGCGTGGTGTCGATGTTGAGCGGGACCTTGGCGATCTTGCCCTTGGTATAGGTGGACAGCAAGAGCGCGGCGATCAGGAGGGCGGCGCCCAATCCCATCAGTCCGCACGCTGCGATCCGCAGCGCGACAGCGCGGTTCAAACCGTGCCTCCTCGTCTTGGTGGCGAGCGCACCACTGGGTGTCCGTTGCCGCCACCAGCCCCGACCTGGGGGTACCTCCCGCGCGGGGAGCAGTGGAGGCAAACCATGACGACCCTAACAGCCTCACGATAGGGCCGACGCGTGCTGCATCCCGCATCCGGCAGACTGGGTCCCGTGGACGAGCCGGGCAGTGCGGTCGGTGGGACGCGTGGCTTCCTACCTGCCGTCGAGGGTATGCGCGCCTGCGCGGCTGTGGGGGTGGTGATCACCCACGTGGCGTTCCAGACCGGGCACACCACCTGGAGCACCGGCCGGCTACTTGGCCGGTTCGACCTCGCGGTCGCGGTGTTCTTCGCGCTGTCGGGCTTCCTGCTGTGGCGCGGCCATGCCGCCGCGGCGCGCGGCCTGCGCAAAGCCCCTCCCACCGGGCACTACCTGCGATCCCGGATCGTGCGCATCATGCCCGGCTACCTGGTGGCGGTCGTGGTGATCCTGTCGCTGCTGCCCGACGCCAGCTCGGGTCTGGTGGTGTGGCTGGCCAACCTGACTCTGACCCAGATCTACGTGCCGTTGACGTTGACCGCGGGACTGACCCAGATGTGGAGCCTGTCGGTCGAGGTCAGCTTCTACCTGGCGCTGCCGATCCTGGCGCTGCTGGCCCGCCGGCTGCCGGTCCGCGCCCGCATACCTGCCATCGCGGCCGTCGCGTTCGCCAGCTTCTTCTGGGGCTTGATCCCCTTCACCGTGCCGTTCGGCGTCAATCCCCTGACCTGGCCGCCCGCGTTCTTCTCCTGGTTCGCCGCGGGGATGCTGATCGCCGAGCTGACCGTGAGCCCGGTCGGCTGGGCGCACCGGCTGGCGCGTCGCCGGGTGCTGATGGCGGTCATCGCGGTCGGCGCCTTCGGGTTGGCCGCCTCCCCGCTGGCGGGTCCCGCCGGCTTGGCGCCCGGCTCGCTGGGCCAGTTCGTGATCAAGGTGGCGATGGGCACGGTGGTCGCCGCCGCGCTACTGGCGCCGCTCGTGCTGGACCGACCCGACACGCCACACCGGTTCCTCGGCAGCACGGTGATGGTGACCCTTGGCCAGTGGTCCTACGGGCTGTTCGTCTGGCACCTCGCCGCGCTGGCGATGGTGTTTCCCGTGATCGGCGAGTTCCCGTTCAACGGCCACATGCCACTGGTGTTGGTGCTGACGGTGGTCTTCGGGTTTGCGATCGCCGCGGTGAGCTACGCGCTGGTCGAGTCGCCGTGCCGGAATGCGTTGCGGCGGTGGGAAAGGCGAAATGACGTGACACCGCTGGACAGCTCGGTCAGCGATTCCCCCGAGCCTGCAATCGCGCGCTAGCCCGATTGCACGGCCCGCCGCGCGATGACCTGGTCGCGCACCGCGGAACGGCGAGCCTTGCCCGCGTCGTCGCGCAGTGGACCGTCGCTGAACTCCACCGTGTGGGGCACCTTGTAGCCGGCGATGCGCTCGGACAGAAACGCGATCACCTCCGCTTCGTCGAGCCCGTCGGCCTGCACCAACGCGTGTGGCACCTGGCCCAGGTCCTCGTCGGGGACGCCAACGACCAAGCAGGACAACACGTCCGGGTGGGCGGACAGGGCCGATTCGATTTCGGCGGGATAGACGTTGCGGCCGCCGACGGTGAACATGTCCACGCGACGGTCGTTGAGGTAGAGGAAGCCCTCGGCGTCGAAGTAGCCGAGGTCGCCGAGCGAGTCCCATCCGTCGCGGCTCTTCGCCGTCGCGCCGACGTACCGGTAGGTGGGCGCGCTGCCCGGCGCGGGTCGCATGTAGATTTCGCCGACCACGCCGGGCGGGCACTCGCTTCCGTCGTCGTCGAGCACCTTCATCTCGCCGGCGACGACGACGCCGACCGACCCGCGGTGCTCCAGCCACTGGTCGCCGCGGATGAACGTCAGCGCCTGTAATTCGGTGCCGCCGTAGAGTTCCCAGACCACTTCGGGGCCGAGCAGGTCGATCCACGCCTGCTTGATGGCCGGTGGGCATGCGGAGGCGAGATGCCAGAATCGCCGGATCGAGGTGAGGTCGTAGGCATCCGGGTTGGCCCGGTAGACGGGGAGCAGTCGCTGCATGACCGTCGGCACCGTGGCCAGGAACGTCACCCGGTGCTCGGTCACGAGTCGCAGGAACTCGTGCGGGTCGAACCTCGGCATCAGTATCAGATGGTGCCCCTGGACGAGGCCGACCGCGAACGTGGTGAAGCCCGTGTTGTGGCTCAGCGGCACCGAGAGCAGATTGACGTCACCCTCCTGGGCGCCCAGCGGATACCCCGCCGCCGCGGGGAACCGACTGTCGCCGCCCGCTTCGATGAGCTTGGGCCTGCCCGTACTGCCGCCCGAGGCCATCGACTTCCACACCGGAGACACCGCTTCAGGCAGTGGGCCGTCGGACAACGCCGAGTCGGGTGTGAAATCGCCTGCCACGCTGGGTGATCGGCCGTTTGGATCCGCCCGTCCCACCAGCAGCGCGGGCGGACGCAGCTCGAGAAGGCCCTTGAGTTCGGCCTCGGGAAGTCGCGCCGACAAGGGTTGCGGGATAGCGCCGAGCTTCCATGTGGCCAGCACCGCCTGCGCCCACTCGATCGAGTTCGGCAGCACGATCGTCACGTAGTCGCCCTGGCGCACACCAAGATCGGCGTAGGCGCGCGCCAGCCGGTTGGTCGAGGCGTCGAGCTCAGCGCGGGTCAGCGTGCGGCCGTCACAGGTGACTGCCGGTTCGTCGGGCGACGTCGCGGCCAGCGCGGAGAACTGGGTACCGATCGGCGGCACGGGTGCGGTCATCTCAGTAGCCGCCCTGGTTCTCGAAGATCCTGCGCGGGTTGTCCACCAGCATCGTGTGGAGCTGGTCGTCGGTCACGCCGCGCTCCTTCAGGGCCGGGATCACGTCGTTGTGGATGTGCAGGTAGTGCCAGTTGGGCAGCACCACCGGCAGGGTCTCCTCCGGCAGCGCGTCGAAGTAGCAGGACGCGTCGTGCGAGAGCACCATCTTGTCGGCGTGCCCCCGCTCGCACATGGTGGTCACGGTCTGCACCCGGTCCTCGAACGGCAGGTAGACGTCGACACCGAACCGGTCCATGCCGATGTAGGAGCCCGCGGCGATGAGCTCCTCGAGGTAGGCGATGTCGGTGGTGTCGCCCGAGTGGCCGATGACCACGCGCGAGAGGTCGACGCCCTCCTCGGCGAAGATGCGCTGCTGCTCGAGCCCGCGGCGCGACCCCGCGTGGGTGTGCGTGGAGATCGGCACCCCGGTCTGGCGGTGCGCCCCCGCGACGGCCCGCAGCACCCGCTCCACACCGGGGGTCACGCCGGGTTCGTCGGTGGCGCACTTGAGGATCGCAGCCTTGACTCCGGTGTCGGCGATGCCGTGCTCGATGTCGCGGACGAACATCTCGGTCATGGTCTCGGGTCCGCCGAGCGATGCGCCGGGACCGAGGTAGTGGAAGTACATCGGCACGTCGTTGTAGGTGTAGAGGCCGGTGGCGACGACGATGTTGAGCTCGGTCGCGGCGGCGATGCGGGCGATCCGCGGGATGTAGCGGCCGAGGCCGACGACGGTGAGGTCGACGATGGTGTCCACCCCGCGGGACTTCAGCTCGTTCAGCCGCGCGATGGCGTCGGCCTCCCGCCTGGCTCCGTCGCCCCAGCCTTCCGGGTAGTTCTCCATGATCTCGGTGGTCATGATGAAGACGTGCTCGTGCATCAGGGTCACGCCGACGTCAGCGGTGTCGATGGCGCCCCGCGCGGTATTCAGTAGTGGCACTCCGTCGATGCTAGAGACGCGAGCTGAGACTGATTGTGAAACGCGTGCGAAGAGGCGGTGCGTCAGGTTGGGCGTGACTCGGCCGGCGCCTCCGCGGTGGCCATGTGTCCGGCGAAGCCGAGGGATGCTGCCCTGGCTCGGTACCGGTCGGCGTACTGCCGGTACCCGCTCGCGTCGCCTGCGTCGGCAGCGAGGAGGCTCCGCAATCGGAGGAGCGGGAGCTCGTGGTGAATGGTGCCGGGGTCGCGCCGCATGTGGGCGAAGCGGTCGACCGCCCGGTGCGCCTCCGCGGTGTCGCCGCTACCGCCCCGTTGCAGTAGCGCCGTGACCAGGACGGTGGTGGCCCTCCCGAGATAGAGGGGCAAGCCGTCATGCGCGGCGTCCACGACGCGCCGCGCAAGTTCGACGGCGCCGTCCAGGTCGCCGGTTCGGGTGCGCTCGGCGGCCAGTTCCGCCTCGATGATCGGCAGCTCGGTCACCGGCAATCGCTCCTCGTTGGCGAGCACCCTCGCCGCCGAGAGCAATTCCAGCCCCGCGGTCCGATCGTCGGCCGAACCGGTGTGCACCAGGGCAAGGCCGCGGGCCACCTGCGCCAGTCCCAACGCCAGGTCCTCGCTGCACCGACGTGCCGTCTCCAACGCCTCGCGCGTCTCGCGCAGCGCTGTGTCGTCGGCGATCAGTGCACCGCCGGCGATGCCCACCGTGTACTTGAACATCACCGTCGACACGTACGTGGTCGGGTCGACCTCGCGAGCGATCGCGTTGGCCCGGTCGAAGTCGGCAAGCCACCCGTCGAGTCCGAGACAGCATCGGGCGCTGCCGCGCATCGAGGTCGCGAAGGCCAGCGGTGACCCGGTCAGGAAGTTGCCCTTGGTCGGATCGCCGTCGGCGAGGTCGATCACGCGCTGCGCCAGTCGCTGTACCTCCGACATCGCGCCGAGCAGATACTCGGTGTGTATCGCGGCGAACAGGGTGCCGACGGTGAAGGTGGCGTCACCGATCGACTCGACGAGTCGGACGTACTCGGTTGCCAGTCGAGCCGACTCAGAAGTGCGGCCATGAAACCCGAGTGCCGTGATGAATCCCGCCATGCCCAATGCCAGCGGGATGCGCGTGGAGTCGTCGGTGCACAGGGATCGCAGCTCGTCGAACCCGGTGTCGGCGATGCTGCCGCCCGCGCGCCACGCGCTACCGCAGAGCAGGGAGCGGGGTGCAATTCGCATCGCTGTTCTGTCCGGCTCGTCACTCGGGAGCTGGTCGGCGACCGCGCGGGCCCGCTGCCAGCTCGTTCGCGCAGCCCCGATGTCGCGGTTCGTGAACCACGCTCCTGCACGCATGTACCAGGCGTGGGCCCCGCGCAGATCTCCTGCGGCCTCCAGATGGGTGCCGATCAGGGCGGCGTTCTCGTCGCCACCTCCAGTGCCGCCGAGGCGGATGGTGTCGGCCAGCCGACGGTGCAGTCGTGCTCGGACGGTCTTGAGTTGCGACTCCCGTGCGACCGCTCGGATCAACGGATGTCGAAATGCGTAGCCGGCGGACGATATGGGTACGGCCGGGTCGACGAGGTCCGCCGTGACCAGTTCGGTCAGCGAAGCCTGGATCGACTCTTCGGTCGTCTCGAGAAGCGTTGCCAGAAGGTCGGTGCTGAAGTGTGAACCGATCAACGCGGCGGCGTTCAGCGTGCGTTTGGCGTCCTTCGGGAGACGGTCGATGCGTGCCGCGATGGTCGCCTGCAGGGTGGCCGGGACGGCGGCATCGGCGGGGTCGCCGTGGCAGACGTATGCGCCGACGTGGCCCTCGATGACGCTGCGTTCAGCCAGATCCCGAACGATCTCGTGTACGAAGAACGGGTTGCCCGCGGCTCGCAGGACGATCTGCTCGCGCAGTGCCCGGACCGACGGATGCGATCCCACCAGTTCTGCCACGAGCGCCGAGGACTGCGAATCATCAAGCGGAGCAAGGGTAAACGTCTGAAGTCCAGGTGCCCGAAGAAGGGCACCGCGATACTCCGGGCGGTACGTCACCACGGCGAGCGCTCTGGCGCGGGGAACCGCGGCAAAGACGTCCGCGAGAACGGCTTCGCTGGCGTCGTCGATCCAGTGCGCGTCCTCGACGACGAAGACGGTCGGTGAGTTCCACGCGGTCAACGCGCTAGTGAGCAACTGGGACAGCCGCCTGCGGCGGGCGTCGGTCGAAACGCCAGGATCTCCTGCGGCGCGGAGGCCGAGCAGATCGTCGAGCAGATCGAGGTCTTCGGGCTCGGCGAGGGGCAGACGGTCGCGAATCCGACTTCGCGCGGCCGAGCCGTCGACGCTGCCGATGGCGAACACGCTTCGCAGGAGCCGACCAACCACGTGAAACGGAATCTCGGCGGCGTGGGACTCGCTGAAGGTGGAGAAGGTCACCACGCTGCGCAGCCGTGCCGACTCGGACAACCCAAGTGCCACACGGCTCTTCCCGATGCCCGCAGGCCCGACGATTCCGATCACGCTGCCTTCACCGGCGATTGCCGCATCGAGCAGTTCATCGAACGCCGTCACCTCGCGTTCGCGCCCGATGAGACTGGATTCGGCCCGTTGCGTCTCCCACCGCCTGCCCTCCATCGAGAGCAGCAGTCGGGCGGGAACCGGTGCCGCGGCACCCTTGATCTCGACCAGCTGCGGTTCGCCCAGCGTCGCGGTATGTGCGACCAGCCTCGCCGTTGACTCGCTGACCATGACTCCACCGGGTGGCGCCACTGATTCCATCCTCTGAGCCATCCCCACGTGAGCGCCGACTGCGGTGTAACTGGTTGGCTGCGAGCCGATTTGACCAGTGACCACTTCGCCGGAGTCAAGCCCGACACGCACCGCGTAGGAGACGCCGTCCCTGCGATGCACGTCGGTGGCCAGGAGGACGGCCGCACGCTGGATCTCGACCGCGGCGTGGCATGCCCTGGCCGCGTGGTCCTCCAAGGCGATGGGTGCGCCGAACAGCGCCATGATTCCGTCGCCGGTGAACTTGTCCACCGTCCCTCCGAAGCGCTTCACGATCGCCCCGCACCGGTTGAACAACTCGCCCATGACCTCGCGCAGCCGTTCTGAGTCGAGCACGACTGCAAGATCCATCGACCGAACGACGTCGGCGAAGAGCACGGTGACCTGCTTGTACTCGCTGGTGCTCTCGGGTTGGACGATCGCCGAACCGCAGGCGTCGCAGAATCGGGCCCCGAAACGAGGTTCGGTTCCACAACTCCTACACGAGGTCTGCCCTGCCGTCATCCACTGGTACCCGCCGTCCGCCGTGGCCGCATCTAGGTTAGACGTGTCGAGGTCGAACCGAGCTGAAATCTCGTGCGTGCGTGACTGACGGGAGATGATGTGCATCGACCCCACGCATACCGACAGGGGGACGGCCCGATGTCCACCATCTTGGCGTACACCTCACCGGCGCTCGGGAATCTCTATCCGATGTGCGCACTGTTCGATGAGCTCGGCAGGCGGGGCCACCGCGTCGTGGTTCGGACCCTCGCCGCGGGAGTGCCCACCGTGACGGGCATCGGATGCGACGCGGATCGGATCGACGGTCGCATCGAGGCGATCGAGATGACCGACTGGATGGCGTCAACCGGCAGGGAGGCGTTGAAGATCGCTTTCGGGGTCTTCGCCCGGCGAGCGGTGCTGGAGGTCGACGACCTCCGCGCGGCGATCGCGACGAGCAGACCCGATGCCCTGATGATCGACGCAAACTGTTGGGGTGCAACCGTTGCCGCAGAAGCGTCACGCATTCCGTGGCTGGTGTTCTGGCCATTTCTTCCGCTCGGGCGGTCACCGGGCATCCCTCCGTTCGGACCGGGTCTGCGACCGTGGCCGGGGCTAGCAGGCCGCATTCGCGACGGCGTGCTCGAGCCGATCATCTCCGGAGTGCTGAAGGAGTCGATGTTGCGACCGGTCAATGACATTCGCGATGCTGCGGGACTCGTGCCCGCCGATTCGGTTGACGGCCTGTTGGGCCGGGCGCCGTTGAGTCTGGTCGCAAGCGGTCCGCCATTCGACTATCCGAGGTCCGACGCGGACGGACGGATGCACATGATCGGCCCGTGTGAATTCGAGCCGCCAACACCGGGCGACGCGGCGTGGCTCGACGACATCGCCGGACCCCTGGTCCTCGTGACGATGTCCTCCGAACGACAGGACGATTCGGCGTTGGGCATCAGTGCCGTCGCCGCCCTCTGCGACCAGCCGTTCCACGTCGTCGCTACGTTTCCATCAGGGGTACCGGAGGGTATGACGTTGCCTGCCAACGCCTCTGTCGTGAAGTTCGTGGCCCATTCCGCGGTTCTGGATCGTGCGGTCTGCGCCATCACCCACGGCGGCATGGGTGCCACGCAGAAAGCGTTGGCCCGCGGGGTCCCGGTGTGCGTGGTTCCCCATGGTCGCGATCAGTTCGAAGTTGCGCGCCGGGTGGAGGTAGCGCGGTGCGGAACACGGCTCCCCGCGCGACGTCTCACGCCAGATCGATTGCGGGCCAGGGTTCTGCAGGCGATGTCAAGGACGGCGGGGGCGCGTGCCGTCGCCAGGGGCTTCGTCGCCACGGGCGGCGTCGGTCACGGCGCCGACCTCGTCGAGAGCCGCGTCCTGGCCACCTGAGGCTTCGCCGTGGGCCAGCGGCACCACCGACGCGGCGAGCATGCCGACGGAGATGAGCGCCAGCAGCTGAACACCCCACGAGTGGCCCACGTATCCGTCGACCGAACGCCACGGGTTCTGGCTGAGCACCGCGCCCGCCAGGATCAGCCCGGCTGCGGTGCCGCCGACGACAACCCGATCCGACCACCGGGGCGGCAACCAGCGGCGCAGCCCGAGGCAGGCGGCCACCACCGCGGCCCCCGTCACCCCGGCCACCAGGAATCCGGCCGCGACCACGCCGACTCCGGTGAGCAGGGTGCCCGGCTGCCAGGGCCGGGCCGGTTCGGCCTGCGGTGGCGGCCGACGGACGGGCAGCCACGCCAACAGGACGAGCAGCGGCAGTAGCGCGAGGCCGCCGAAGAGGCCGATGCGGTACGGGGTGTTCGAGGCGAACTCCAGGCTGATCGGGCCCGAGGTGCCCGCCGGTACCACCCAGCCCTGCTGCCAGCCGTTGACCGTCACCGGAGCCAGGGTGCCGCCGTCGGCGGTCGTGCGCGGTCCACCCCGGGTTGATGCTCTCGGGTACCACCAGCACGCGCGAGGCGGCGGCCGCGGTGACGTCGACCTCGCGGTGATCGGCCGTCCAACGCCCCAAGCGAGCGGGAGTCGTGGCGGTGCCGCGCAATTGCGGGGCGAGCGGGCCTGCCAGTTGGACGCCGTCGACGACGAAGGCCGGCCCAGGGCTGATCACCAACTCCTGCGCGCCGGGCGGCAACGCGATCGGCGCGGCCTGGCACGGTTTCGCGGCGATGGGTCCACCGTCGAGTAGGGCGCCGACCGTGGTCGTGACGGAGGTCTGCACGAACTGGCCGGCGATGCCGATGACCGGGCCGCGCCCGCACGGCAGGCCGACGGCTCTGGCACGGTTGCGCGCCGGGTCGGCCGCGGCGATGGGCGTTCCCCGCACGTCCAGTGCGGTGACCTCGGCCAGGCCGGGCGGCTTGACCTGGTCGAAACCCAGTGCAGTGCGGTCGATTACGTCCCGCCAGTCGAGGATCGACAGTTTGATCGTGTCGGTCACGTGGGGCCGCAGCGGCACCGTCTGCGGGCCGCCGTCCGGGTCGAGCGGACGCACCTGGGGGCCGTCGCCAAGGTCGATGGCGACCATCGTCGGGTGGGCGGGCAGCGGCGACGAACTCGGCGTCAGCCGCAGCGCTGCGACCTCCGTCGGAGCGGGCAGGTGCACCTGGAGGTTGGCCGCCGTGCGGTGCTGCACGATGTTCTGCTGCGCGGTCCACGCCGTGCGGGGATCGCCGTCGGTGGCGGCGTAGGCCGAACCGAGCACGTCGATCGGGTCGGCGTCGCCGGTCGCGTAGGTCGTGCCCGGCGGTCGGATCAGGTCGGCCAGGTTGGGACCTTGGCGCGCCCGCAGCCACACCGTCGGCGTCACATTGGTGGCCTCCGGGATGGTCAGCGTGCGGCTCAGGTTGACGGGTTCCTCCGGCGACAGTGCCATGGCCGCGGCACACAGCACGCCGACCGGGCCGTCCGCGCAGCCGGGCCGGCCCAGCAGGTCCGAACCCAGATCCCATTGTGCGACAGCCGAACCCAGCGGCGGTCCAGGCACCACGACGGTGTGCCGCAGGCTCACCGGGTGAGCGAACCCGGATGCGTCGTATTGGGTGACCGTGAAGTCGGTGATGCCGAACTGCACCCCCGGCGATCCGTCGTCGGTGCCCACCGCGGTGAATCGGACCCATGGGGTTTCGCCGTAGGGCAGGGCCACCGACAGCGGCTTGCCGGGCTGGTCGAACCGCAGCGTGCTGGTGCCGTTGGCGGTCGACACCTCGATGCGTCGCACCTGCGCGCCGACCGCGGTCGCGCTTGGTGTGATGGTGACCGTCGCGTTGGTGATCGGATGGTCGAAGTCGACCTGCAGCCACTGCCCGACCGCCGACTGCAGGGCGTTGGACACCCAACTGGTCGACGTGTCGCCGTCGATGGCGGCGGCGGGACCCGCGGCGGTCGAGACATTGGGCAGCGCAGTCGAATCCGCCGCTGAGCTGGACGCCGACAGCCGACCGCCCGGCCATTGTCCGTAGACGGTGTCGGCACCGCCTGCGGGGTAGTCGAGCACGCGGTTGAAGGTGTGTCGGATGTCGCCGGGTGCGCGGATCGCCGAAGAGTGGTCGTCGACGCGTCCGTAGTCGGTCTCGCGCGCGACCGGGGTGTCGGTGACGGTGACGAGCGGTGCGGGCAAGCCCGCGCGCTCGGCATCCGAGGTGAGCAGCATCGGGCCGAGCGGGGGCTGGCCGAGCAGCCGCCGGCGCTCGTCGAGTCGCAGCAGCGCTTCGGGGCCGCCGTCGACGCGGGCCATCGCGTCGGTGTCGGTCAGGTAGGGCTGGGTTGGCGTTGAACCGGGCCCCGCCGCGACGCGGTAGATCTCCACCGCGGGGTACAGCGGTCGCAGCCCGCTGTCGGTGACGAATCCGGCCAGCGTGCCGGGACCGACCGGATCGCCGAACTGCGCCACCTTGATGAGGCCGCGCGATCCTTCGATGGCGCGATGCACCAGAAGGGGGCGTGCCGAACGCGACGACTCCGGGTCCAGGTCGTTGCGCACCACGACATACGAGATCCCTTGCCGGGCAAGGGTATCCGCGAGGCCAGCCGAGGGACGCCCCGCCGCGAACAAACGTTGCACGGAGTCGAGCGCGCGGATGGTCTGCGGTGGTGTCAGGGGGATCGAATCGCGCACCCCCCACGGGCTGCCGCCGAGCACCTGCAGCGGTTCGTCGTGGGTGTTGCCCCACACCTGGGTCGCGAAGGGCGCTCCGGGCGCCACCAGCACCCTGCCCCGGTCCGGCCCGGTGTTGTGGTGGTCGAGCCAGTCGGCGACGTCGTGCCAGTACTGCGGGATTGCCGTGAACCCGCCGGGCGGGGCGAGCCTGCCGGTCCAGGCAAGCGAGGTCCCCGCCATCAGTGCGACGAGCACGACGATGCCGACGGCCACCCGCTTGTCGCGTTCGGGATTGGCGAACGCCGTGAGCCACTCCCGCCGGGGCGCACTGCCCGGCAGCGGGATGCGGCCCAGCAGATGCGCGAGGCCGAGCACCAGCGGCAGCCTGATCAGGGGCTCCAACTTGTGCACGTTGCGCACCGGGGTACCCCCCGCGTCCAGGAAAGCCTGCACCTGGTGAGCCACCGGCGAGCCGAGCCCGCCGGAGTAGCCCACGGTCAAGAGCACGAGGCCGACCAGCAGCATGGCAACCAACCGGCCCCGCGCCGGCATGGTCCGCATGGCCAGACCGGCCAGACCCGCCGCGGCCACCAGCGTGGTCGCGAGAACCGCCACCGAACCCGTCACCAGTGACGAGCCGGCGGTCGCCGTCGGGGCGACGAACGGCGTCCAGCTGTAGGTCCCGCGCAGCACCTCGGTCAGCGACAGCCACTGCGTGGTGACGCCGGACGATTCGATGAAGTCGAGGAACGGCGGGCTGATCCGGCCGAGCATGACGAGTGCGATCACCCACCAGAGCACCGCGAGCAGCGAGCACGCGGCCCACCATCCGGTGAACCGCCACCACAGCTTGTTCGGCCGGTGGGCGGCCCACCACAGCAGCGCGGCCAGACACCCGGTCAGGGTGGCGACGGCGTTCACCGCTCCCATCAGGGCGATGGCCACCGCCGACCGGGCCGCCAGCACGCGTACCGATCCCGAGCCGCGCAGCGCCGAGGATCACCGGGAGCAGCACCCAGGGTGCGAGCATCAGCGGCAGGGTCTCCGACGAGATGGCGCCGAGCGTCGTGAGCACCCGCGGTGACAACGCGAACGCCACCCCGGCGATCACCCGGGACGACGTGGTGCCGATGCCGAGCGCCTCGGCGACCCGCAGCAGCCCCCAGAATCCGACGACGAGCAGCAGCGCCCACCACAGCCGTTGCGTCACCCAGCCGGGCAGGCCCGAGCTGTCACCGGCGAGGAAGAACGCGCCGTGGGGGAAGAGGTAGCCGTAGGCCTGGTTCTGCGCCTGTCCGAACGGCAGGTCGCTGTTCCACAGATTGGCCGCGCGCGCCAGGAAGCGCAGCGGGGTTGGCGGTGAGGTCGAGCTTGGTGTCGGGGGAGATCTGCCCTGGCGACTGCGCGAAGGTCAGGGCCAGTGCCGCTGCAGCGACCACCCACAGCCAGCGCCGCGACAGGGGCACGAGGCCGGAGTTAACCTCTGTCGCCGTACTCGACCCTGTTGAGCACCGACGAGGCCGGGTCACCGGCCTGGAGGGGAGGCTTGGTGTCCTGCTGGACCATCAGCGTCAATCCGAAGATGGCAGCCGCGCCCAGCAGCAGGCCGACGACGATGCTCGCGGCGGCTGGCAAGACGAAGCGGTCCACGCGGCCAAACTAGCACGGGCGCCCACTAGCCTCGGGTGTCCATGTCCGTGACCCTCAGAGCGACCGGTGCGCTCGCTGCTGCCATGGCCATGTCGACGCTGACGCTGGGTTGCTCGTCGGGCGAGCGGCCCTCGTCGTCGCCAAGCACCGACACTCAGACGGGCAGCGCGAGCGCCACGCCGATGTCATCGCCGCAGGCGCCGCTGTCGCCCGCACCCCCCGCGTGCGGGGACGGCCCCGCGTTGCTGGCCGCCATGTCGACGAGGGACAAGCTCGCGCAATTGCTGATGGTCGGCGTCACGGAAGCGACGATGCCCGCACGGTCGTGGCCGACCACCACGTCGGCGGGATCTTCATCGGCAGCTGGACGGACCTGTCGATGCTGTCCGACGGCACCATCGCCGACATCGCACAGGTCGGCCCGCTGCCGCTCGCGGTCAGCGTCGACGAGGAGGGCGGCCGGGTGCAGCGGCTGACGAAGCTCATCGGCAGCCAGCCGTCGCCGCGGGTGCTGGCCAACACCCACACCCCGCAGGAGGTCCACGACATCGCGTTCCAGCGCGGGCAGGCGATGAAGAAGTTGGGCGTCACCATCGACTTCGCGCCGGTCGTCGACGTGACCGAGGAAGCCGACGACGAGGTGATCGGCGACCGCTCGTTCGGTTCCGATCCCGCCAAGGTCACCGAGTACGCGGGGGCGTACGCCCAGGGGTTGCGCGACGCCGGAATCCTGCCGGTGCTCAAGCACTTCCCCGGTCACGGCCATGGCTCCGGCGACTCGCACCTCGGCGACGTGACGACGCCGCCGCTGGCCGAGCTGCAGGCCGAGCGATCTCGTTCCGTATCGCACGCTGACCACGCACGCACCCGTCGCCGTGATGGTCGGGCATCTCGAGGTGCCGGGATTGACCACCGACCAGCCGACCAGCCTGACCCCTGGGGTCTACGAGCTGCTGCGTTCCGGCGGGTACGGCGGCCCGCCGTTCGACGGTCCGGTGTTCACCGACGACCTGTCCAGCATGAAGGCCATCTCCGACCACTTCGGCGTCGCCGAAGCCGCGCTGCGCGCGTTGCAGGCCGGGCGCGGACGTCGCCCTGTGGGTCACCACCACCGAGGTGCCCGCCGTGCTGGACCGGCTTGGAGAGTGCGGTCAACGCAGGCGAACTCGACATGGGCAAGGTGGACGCGTTCGGTGCTGCGGGTGGCGGGATGAAGGGCCCGAATCCGCGCTGCGGGCGCTGAGTCGGACCACGCTCAGCGGACGACCCTGACCAGGTTCATCGTCGGATCCGATGCGCTGATCGGATTGCCCGCGTCGCGCAGCGCCATCAGCAGGTCGATGACGTCGTCGTCTGAGCCGTTCGCCCGGCATCACCAGGGGGATGCCCGGCGGGTAGGGCGTGATGGCCTCGGCCGCGATTCGCCCGGACGCCCGCGACAGCGGCACCGTCTCGTCGGCCGCGAAGAAGGCCTCCCGCGGCGTGAGGACCGTCTCGGGGCGCACCGCGAGCAGATCGGCGATCAACCCCGTCCGTCGGTCCTCGCGCCGTCGTGCCCGACGTGGCTCGCGACTTCGTCGAAACCCGCGACCAGCCGGTCGATGTCGTTGTCGGTGTTGCCGATCGTGGTGATGCACAGCACGTGGCCGGTGCCGCTCAGCTCCGGCTGGACACCGTGCACGCGGTTGAGCCGCGCGACGATGTCGCGGGCGTCGGCGGCCAGGCCCGCGGTCCCGATCAGCAGTTTGGTCTCGTCGAGTTGGTGCAGCCCGGTGCCCGCACCCGCGAGATGCTCGGGGCGCAGCACCTGCAGACCCGGGTATCGCCGCCAGCCGGGTCGCCGCGCTGCCGGGCCCGTTCGAGGGTCTCGTCGAGCAGCTGGTGGCCGTCGCAGCATCATCTGGCGCCGGGCGAGATCGATCGACGCCATGATCGCGAAGTGGGGGCTGGTGGTCTGGATCAGCTGGAGCGCCCTGCGCACCGATGCCGGATCGAGCACGTCGGGGTCGACGTGCAGCACCGCCGCCTGGCTCAGGCCGGACAGGATCTTGTGCACGGACTGCACGGTCGCTGCGGCACCGGCCTTTTCGCCGGGGGTCGGTAGGTCGGGATGGAACGCGAAGTGCGGCGAATGCGCGCCGTCGACCAGCAGCTTGGCGTCGTGGCGACGGCACAGCTCGGCGAGCGCCGCGATGTCGCCGGTGGTGCCGTAGTAGGTGGGGTGCAGCACCCACAGTGCCTCGTGGCGCCGCTGTCGCGCGAACGCGCGCTCGACCACGTCGGCGTCCAGGCCGTGCGCGACGCCGAACCGGTCATCCCAGCGCGGTTCGAGCCAGACCGGCCGGGCGCCGACCTGCACCAGGCCCGCCAGCACCGACTTGTGCGCGTTGCGCGCCACCAGCACCGGTTCGTCGGGCCGCAGCGCCGACAGAGCAACGGCGATGTTGCCGCTCGTCGAACCCTGAACCAGGATGAAACTCTGGCCGACGCCCCACGCGTCGGCGATCAGCCGCTCGGCCTCGAGGATCGGGCCCTTCCGGGCAGTGCAGCGTGTCGGTGTCCGGCAGGTTGTTCAGGTCGACGGCGGCGATGTGTTCGCGGAACCACGGATCGAGCGTGCGTCCGCCCTTGTGGCCCGGGCTGTAGAACGGTGCCTGGCCGCGCTCGACGAATTGCCGCAGCGAGTCGAAAAGCGGTGCAGCGTGGTGCATTCGGGCTGGCATCACAGCCCGTACACCCGCTCGGCGTTGTGCACGCCGATCATGTCGACGATCCGGATGGCGTCGCCGTCGGTGCAGTCACCGGCACGCACCCAGCCGCCGAGCACCAGCCCCATCGCGCGCCGCCACAACACCGAGCCGAGCACGTGCAGTTCGGGCGGGCCGAACGCGTCCGAGGAGTACAGCTGCTTGGCGAACGGCGCCGTCTCGAGCGCCTCGGCGACCAGCCCGGTCGAGCGCACCCCGAGATAGTTGATCGCAAGTCCCACATCGAAGTTCACGTGATCGAAGGCCTGGGCGAGATAGCCCGCCTGACGGTGGAACGGATAGCAGTGCAGCAGCAGCACGGGGACGGGCGTCATCGTGCGCAGCAGCGGAAGCAGCAGCATCGGGTCGGTGCGGTGCAGGTCCAGATCGCGATCGCCGAAGCCGACGTGCACCTGGATGGGCAGCCCGTGCGCGGCGGCCTCGTGCACGGCGAACGCGATCAGCACCGGGCTGTCGACTCGCAGCGGGCGTGGCCGGCGCTGCCAGTTCGCGGGCGTGGGCGACGACGTCGGCGTCGCTCGGTTGCGACCAGTCGATGTCGAAGCCGGTGCGGTAGGCCGCAATCGTCTTGGTACCCACCACGTCCGGCGATGTCCGCCGCGGCCTGCAGCGCCGCCCGGAAGGCATCGGGAAAGTCCTCGGGCGACGTGCCGTCCTCCAGCAGGTCCTCGGCGAGGCGTTCGAGCCGCAGGATCTCCGACGACGGGACGCCGCTGAGCTCGGTGAGCCGCTCGGGCGTGGTGATGAGGTCGCCCTTGAACCCGGTGTCGACGATCCAGCGCGACGACGCCCGCGGCGGGCAGCATGAGCCTGGCCAGCTCGTCGGGTGTGAGTTCGCTGCGGCGCGCCCAGTAGTCGTCGGCGCTGGCCAGCGCATCGAGCCCGAGCAGCGGTGCGCACCAACGCCGGATGGAAAGGCCCAGCGGCGAATCGAACTGGGACATGAAGGCGGGCACGGGATCGGTGGACCCCTCGTTGATGCGACGCCTCGAAGTCGGCCCGGTCGACGGGTTCGTTGAAGGTGCCGTGGACGTGGTGATCGATCAGCGCGATGCCGCGCAGGTGGTCGGCCAGCGCGTCGGGCACCTCGTCTTCGACCCCGGCGAAGCACCGCCCGATCGCCAAAGGGCAGCTCACCAGCCGGCATACCGTGCGACCTCCTCGGCGTTCGACTCGTCCCGCGGCGGCGTCGGCGATGGCCGCGCCGAGGATCTCGACCGCCCGGCTCGCCTCGGCCTCGGTGAGCACCAGCGGCGGCGTGATCTCCAGGACGTTGCCGCCAACGTAGTAGACGACCGCGCCCAACTCCCACGCACGGTAGACCACCTGCGCGGCGAGCCGGGGATCGCGCTCCCCGGTCTCGCGGGTCGACGAGTTCCAGGCCGATCGCCAGGCCGCGCCCGCGGACGTCGCCGATCCGCTCGGAGCCCGGTGAGCCGGCCAGCGCGCGCAGCCCGTCGGCCAGCAGCGCACCGACCTTCGCGGCCCGGTCGGGCAGTCGATCGCCGACGATGGTGGCCAGCACCGCACGACCGGCCGCGGTGCACACCGGGTTGCCCGCGGTGGTGAGCAGCGCCGCCGCGGGCGGGTTGTCGAGGATCTCCGCCGGGCCCGACCGCCGCCGACAGCGGCAGGCCACCGCCGAGCACCTTGCCGAACGTGACGATGTCGGGTGCGACGCCGTCGTGTTCGAAGGCGTGCAGGGTGCCCGGCCTGCCGAGGCCCATCTTGACCTCGTCGCAGATCATCGGCACGCCGTGCCGGCGGCACAGCTCGTGCAGGCGGGCGAGGAAGCCGTCGGGCGGCACGATCAGGCCGCCGTCGGACAGGATCGGCTCGACGATCAGGCAGGCGATGGAGCCGCTGCTCAGATGCTGCTCGGCGAGGTCGAGGCAGGCGGTGACGTCGGCGTCGATCGCCATCGGGCGCCGGGCCGAAAGGGGTTGGGGTACGGCAGGAACACCGCATCGGGATCGGGCGGCGCGCCCGCGTCGACGTGCACGCCGGAGACGCCCATCGCGACGCCGACGCCGCCGTGGTAGCTGTGCTCGAACGCGATGACGGTGCGTCGCCCGGTGGCGTGCCTGCAGGCCCGCAGCGCGACGTCGTTGGCGTCGGAGCCCGCGTGCCCGAGGTACACCCGCCGCTCGCCGCTGCCGGGGACCAGCGCGAGCAGGTCCTCGGCCAGGCCGACCGAATCGGGGTGGACCGCGGACAAACCGCCGGAGCCCGGGGCGGTCGCGCACCGCCCGGCTCACCGCCTCGACGACGGCCGGGATGGCCGTGGCCCAGCCCGGATGCCGTCCAGGTCGCCGACAGGTCGAGCAGTTCGCGCCCGTCCGGCGTGACCAGCGTCGAGCCGTGGCCGGAGACGACCTCCAACGGGAAGAAGCGCAGCTTCTCGATCCCCGCGATGGCCGCCTCGTCGCGCTCGTAGAGCGTGCTCATTCCGCCTGCACCGGCGGGGTGTTGCGCCAGCTCGGCGGCCAGCGACTCCCCGACGCGCTTGGCGATCCCCGAGGCGGCGATGGCGATCACCAATCCGACTGCGCACCAATACAATCCGAGCAGCGGAGCATCCAACCAGGTCTGCGGCACCCTTGACGTTGAACCACAACACCACCGCGATCACCACGCGCGCCAAGGGTCGGCAGCACCAGCCCGAGAATCTTGCCCTTGCCGCCGTGCACGTCGGCGAACTTGGGTGCGCCGACGAACCACACTGCCGCGACCTCGACGAGCAGATAGCAGACCATCAGGCACACCGAACCCGCGACGGCGAACAGGAAGTAGGTGTTGATCGCGTCGTTGCCGGTGCCCATGTCGGGCCAGCCAAGGGCGCCGCAGATGAGGTCGACCACCAGCGCGACCGCGACGACCAGCCAGGTGGCGCGGCGTGGACCACCGGTGCCCTCGTGGATGTGCGCCAACGCCTTCGGGCCGAAGCCGTCGCGCCCGAACGCGTAGAGCATCCGACCGGACGTCGCCGCGCAGGCCAGGTGGCAGCCGAACGCCGACACTATCGCGGTGAAGATGATCAGCAGGCTGAACCACTGACCGACGTAGCTACTGCCCAAGTCCCCCAACGTGTTTCCGGAATTCTGGAAGGCGTCGAGCCCGGCCTGGTCGGTTCCGAAACCGACGACCTGGGCGAACATCACGACGACGAACAGCACGCCGGTCAGGATCAGCGTCCCGGCCAGCGCCCGCGGGATGTTGCGGCCGGGATCGTCGGTCTCCTCACCCATCGACGCGCAGGCCTCGAATCCTGCCCACGACAGGAAGGCCGCGACCACGGCGCTGAGTCACCGCCGAGGCGGAGACGCCGTCGAACGAGAACGCGCTGAAGTCGACCCCGGTCGTCGGCGCACCACCCTTCGCGAAGATCACCACCACCAGCACGATCATGGACAGGATGCCGACGCCCTCGATGGCGAGCAGGATCTTCGCCAGCAGCCGGATGTCGCGGCCGGACAACAGGAACGAGATCGACGGCGCCCACGACGACGACGACCAGCCACGGCAGCTGGTACGGGTTGTCGTTGCCCGGCCTGCAGTTCGGCGATGAACGCGTTGACGAACGCGGCGGTCAAGGCCAGGGTGCCGATGGCGAAGCCCACAGTAGGCCCCGAGCATCGCGAAGCCGGAGAAGAATCCCGTCCTCGGCCCGATGGTGCCGCCGACCAATCCGTATGCCGAACCGGCGTGATTGAGGTGGCGGGTCAGCCGGACGAAGCTGTACCCGACCAGCGACACCCCGACGAGGCCGATCAGGAACACCAGTGGAATGGCCTTGCCGACGGTGCCGATCAGGCCCTGACCGTTTCCGGACATCGCCAGGGTCGGCCCGACCAGGGCGACGGACATCGCCAGCGCCACCCAGAACGGCAGGCGGCGGTGCGGAAGTCTGATCGGCTCCCTCTGACGGACTTGCCGCCGACATGTTGGTACTCATCGATGTCTCCTTCTGGATGGGTCAACAGCTCCAGGCGAGGCGCAGCGCCTGGGTGGTCTCGGCCGGCGACAGCCCGCCGAACGTGGTCATCTCGTACCGTCGCACCGCGACAAGGCGCTTCGATGACCTCGGGGGAGAGCAGCTCGGCCGCGGTCGCGGAGCTCTCGATGGCGTCGATCGCGGCGCGCTGGCTCGGTGGGCAGCGGCGGTGGCGTCGCGCCCGAGCTCGGCGGGGTCCTCCGGTATCTCGGCCGGGCAGCTCGAGCCCGCGGTCGATGCCGCGCAGCGCGCTGCCGAGGAACGCCGCGGCGGCGAGGTACGGGTTGGCGCTCGGGTCGATGAGTTTGAGTTCGGCGTTGGCGCCGTGCGGACTTCCCGGGGTGGCCGCGACGAACCGCACCGCCGCTTCGCGGTTCTCCAGACCCCAGCACGCCGCCGCGCCTGCCCAGTTGCCCGGCTTGAGGCGCAGCGCCGACAACACCGAACCGGCATACACGCCAAGCAGATCCGGCAGGGTATCGATGACCCCGGCGATGGCGGATCCGCCTGCAGGGCCGATGCCGTAGGGGCCGTCGCCGCCGGAGAACAGCGGGCCCTCGCTCGTCGGCCAGCGACAGGTGCAGGTGTGCGCCGTTGCCCGCGGCGCCCTCGAACGGCACCGGCGAGAACGAGATCCGCAGCCCGTGCCTGGCGGCGGCCCGGCCGATCACGATCCGCGCGAGGATCACGGCGTCGGCCGTGGCGACGGGGGTGTCCGGCGCCAGCGAGACCTCGAGCTGGTCGTGGCCGTACTCGGTGTGGATCTGTTCGATGCTGCAGCCCGGCGCGCTCGGCGGACGCGGCGAGGTCGACCAGGAACGCGGAGCGGTCCAGCGAGGTGCGGATGCCGTAGGGCGACCACGGCTCGGTCGGTGGCCGGGCTGCCGTCGAGGGCGAGCATCGTGCACTCGAGTTCCGCGCCGAGCGGGCGGTCAGGCCCGCGGTCCGCGGCGGCCCGTTCGGCGGCCGCCAGGATCGAGCGCACGCACAGCGGCGACGGGCTCGCCGTGCTGGTCGGTCGAGATTGCCCGGTGCCCAGGCGACTCCGTCGTCGACCACCCGCACGTCGGCCGGATCGATGCGGATCCGCAGGTCACCGACGACGCCGATGGTCGGGGTGAAGGCGATCCCGCTGTCGACGCAGAACACGCTCCACGACGGCGAGACGCCCATGCCCGAGCGCTGGAAGTCGCCGAGCCGGCGCAGCGGCACGTACTTGGCCCTGGTGACACCGGCCAGATCGGTCACCGAACCCGCCACCAGCTCGACGCCGTCGGCGCGCAGTTCCTCGATGCGGTCGTCGCTCGACACCGGCATGCAACCTCCTCGTCCGTAGTTAGAAGGCAACGCGAGTCTGCGAGAAAGCTATGTCATAAATGTTTCAGATTCTTTAAAATCCGCGATTAGGATTCGATTCATAAGATTTCGGATGGAGGATGCCCTCATGTGCCGGTTGCTGGGTGTCGTCTCCGCCACACCGATCACCGTCGCCGACGCCGTCGGCGACGACGTGCTGAAGGACTTCGTCGCGCTGACCAAGGTCCACGGCGACGGCTGGGGTGTCGCGACCATCGGCCGACCCGGCGAGGATCCAGCGGCCGAGGTCTCGGCGGGCACCGCACTCGACGACCCGGCGTTCGTCGCCGCCACCCACGACCAGCCGGCTCGGCCGCCACGCTCGTGCACCTGCGTTGGGCGACCAACGGACTCGCGGTGCAGCCGCAGAACTCCCATCCCTTCGTCGCCGACGGCATCGCCATGGCGCACAACGGCTCCATCAAGCCGATGGGCCTGCTCGACGACCTCCTCGAACCCGACATCGCCGCATCGTTGCGCGGCACCACCGACAGCGAGCGCTACTTCGCGGTTGATCCGCCAATACCGCCGCACCGCACCGAATCTCGCCGAGGCCGTCCGGCGCGCGGTGGCGCAGCTGCGCGAGCTGCTATCCCGACGCCAGCCTCAACGCGCTGGTGCTCGGCGAGGACCAGCTGATCGTCGTCCACGCGCACGCCCGCAGCCAGTTGCTCGACGAGGACATCGAGGAGATCACCGCCGCGGAGCTGCCCGCCGAGCACCTCGAGGACTACTTCGCGCTGCGGGTGGCCCGGCCCGACGACGGCACGCTGGTGATCGGGTCCACCGGTTTCGGCGACCTCGGCGTGGGAGCCGCTGCCGCCGGAGTGCGTCGTCGCCATCTCGATGCGCGACCTGTCGATGACGGTGCAGCCCCTCGTGGGAGGTTGATGGATGCCGTCCGGGGCGACGAACGACGGGAGACCTACGAAAGCGTGGCTGCGCGCGCCAGTGCCGCGCTGCCTACCCTCAGCCGGCGGAGCGCCGGGTGGGACGAGCCCTGCTCGCCGACTACCCGAGCGCCGGGCTGGCCAGTGCCGCACGGCTGGCCGAACGGGCCGAAGTCAGCCCGCCGACGGTGCTGAGGTTCGCCCAGTCGCTCGGCTACGACGGGTTCACCGACCTGCAGGTCGCGCTGCGGGCCGAGTTGACCGCACAGTCCAGCGGGCCGATCACCCGACTGCCGAACGCCCCCGCCGCCGACGGCCTGCTCGATCGGCTGCTCCAGCAGGCCCGTGCCCAGAACGACCGCGCCGCCGAGACGCTGGCGCAGCTCCCGGCCTCGGCGGTCGAGGCCGCGGTGGCACTGCTGTCGGATACCGGCCGCGCCGCTGTACCTGCACGGCGGCCGGTTCTCGCACCTGCTGGCGATGCATCTGGCCGCCCACCTCGAACAGCTGCGTCCAGGGGTGCGGTTGCTCGCCGACCCCGGCGGCCGCGACATCGGCGCGATGATCGAGCTCACCCGCAGAGACGTCGTGGTGCTGTTCGACTACCACCGGTATCAGCGCAGCGCCGCCGACCTGGCCGCCAGCGTGCACCGTGCCGGCGCGACCGTGCTGCTGATCACCGACGACCTCGCCTGCCCGGTCGCGCCGGACGCCGAGGTCGTGCTCGCCGCGTCGAGCACCGTCGGCACGGTCTACCAGAGCATGGCGGCGGGCTTCCTGCTCACCGAGTTGCTCATCCCGCTGGTCATGGACGCCATCGGCGAACCCGCCCGCACCCGGATGGCGCTGTGGGAGGAGCAGCGCCGCACCGAACTGTTGCCCTGAGGGCGCGCGGCGGTCGCCCATGCGGCTGTGCGGCCGGTCATTGCTTACTCTGTTCTGATGGCAGGTGGGACCAAGCGCTTACCGCGCGCCGTGCGCGAGCAGCAGATGCTCGACGCTGCCGTGCAGATGTTCTCGGTGAACGGCTATCACGAGACGTCGATGGACGCGATCGCCGCGCAGGCCGAGATCTCCAAGCCCATGCTCTACCTCTATTACGGCTCCAAGGAGGAGTTGTTCGGGGCGTGCCTGAATCGGGAGCTGGGCCGCTTCGTCGACCTGGTGCGCGCCGACATCGACTTCACTCAGAATCCGAAGGACCTGCTGCGCAACGCCGTGGTGTCGTTCCTGAGCTACATCGACGCGAACCGGGCGTCGTGGATGGTGCTCTATACCCAGGCCACCAGTTCGCAGGCGTTCGCTCACACGGTCCGTGAGGGTCGGGAGCGGATCGTCGATCTGGTCGGCAGGCTGCTGCGCTCGGGTACCCGCAATCCCGAGCCCGACACCGACTTCGACATGATGGCCGTCGCGCTGGTGGGCGCTGGTGAGGCGGTGGCCACCCGGGTGAGTACCGGCGACGCCGACGTCCACGACGCCGCCGAATTGATGATCAACCTGTTCTGGCGCGGTTTGAAGGGCAAGCCGTCGGAGGCCGGTACGACGGTCGTCGCCGGCTAAGTGGGTTCTTCGGTCGCCGAGCCTGCGGGCTCGAGGTCACGCGGACACTGCTGAGCTGCGGGTCAGCGGAAGGATGTACCGACGGGCGTAGTCGTCCACGTCTGCCTTGGTCTGCAGGGACGGTTCCGGCCGGGGGGCCAGCAGCAACGAGTGTGCGAGCCGCACCAGGACCTCGGCGAGCGCGACGGGATCGCTCAGCACCAGGCCGTCTGCCTTGGCCGCTCGCCGCAGGTTCTCCGCGCCGAACGCGATCGCCATGTCCATGGCGGGGCCGGAGGCGGTGGTCAGGAACGGCATCACGACTTCGGGTTCGGTGGCCAGCTCGCGGGCCATCAGTGGGTGGCTCTTGATGCACCACAGGATTCCGGTGAAGCCGGTGACGACCTTGTCGTCGAAGGAATCGAGTTGCCTGGCCTCCTCGTAGACGTCGGTGAAGAGCCGCCTGAACTCGGTCATCACGGCCGTGAGGAGTAGCTCGTTCTTCGCGGGCCAGCGTCGGTACACGGTCATGTGCGAGACGCCGGCGTATTTGGCAACCAGCTCGACGGTGGCGCGTTTGACGCCGAAGTCGACGAGAACCCGCAAAGCCGCGTCGAGGATCGCGACTCCTGTCCGGTCGGGTTCCGGCTCGGCCACTACCGTCGTCCCTCCGTAGTTAGTGTGTTACGTGATCACTAACAAGTGTATGGCACGCACGCACGGCGAATCCCGTCGTACCGACATGTCGCGGGTGTGAAAGCGCGACCTTCACGCTCCTGCGGCACGCACCAACGGTACGACACAGCGCCGCATGTAGGCCGCCGTTGACCCATGACTGGTCAGGGGCGTGGTGGTGCTCGGCGGCAGGAACCAGTACACCGAGGTGGCGCCCTCGACGATCCCCTCCTCGATGGTGGCCAGCCCGGCCATCCGCTGGTCGACTTCGGCGAGCTCGATGCGCAGGTCCCGGTCGATGATCGCCAGCGCCAATTCCTGCTTGCCGGTCCAGCGGCGCCGGACGGTCTGCGGGGATACGTGGGCCCGTTCCGCGACGGCGTCGAGAGTTGCGCCGCGCACGCCCGCCTCGGCGAACACCAGGGCCGCCGCCGCCAGGATCTGGTCCCCGAGTGGGTCATCCGGGATCGGTGCCATCGGGCCAGAACTCCTGATAAGACGTTGGCCGAGCGCTGTTATGCTGTTATCAGTAACATAACATGAGCACGTACTGGGTCGGGGAGGCCAGAATGCGACCAGGGTCGATCACCAATTCGCTTGCGGGCAAGAGACCGACGGGCGGGCGACCGTGCAGACCCTGATACGAGACCGCTTCGTCGCCGCGTTGGTGGCCGCCGCCCTGATACTCGGCGGGCTGCTCGCGTTCTACTACCCGATACATCTCGGCGACTACGACCCGTGGGGCATGCAGGTGCCGTGCGGCACCGCGTTGGCGCCGGACGTCGACCAGGCGGTCGCGGCCGACATGTTCACCGCCAGCAAGCCACCTGGTGAAGCCGCGTTTGCACCCACTCACTATGCGGCGCAATGCAATCGGGCGGTATGGATCCGCAGGGGCTGGTCGGTCCCGCTGACGCTGGCCGGTGTTGCCATCGCGGTCTTGGCCGCGACCGGACGGTGGCCGCAGCGCCACGAGTCCACCTCTACAGTCCAGTGACCGTTCCGGTCAGGTGCGGATATCCCTTCGCCAGGTTGCGCAGCGATAGCTCCCAGCCGGCCGCGGTGCGGTCGACGTAGAGGCCGGCCCTCGCGGGCAGCACCACCGGCTTGCCGAAACGCACCGAGTACTTCACGGCGTCGGGTAGCTGGCCCTTCGATGTTGGCCAATACGGCTGCGGCGCTGAACATCCCGTGCGCGATCACGGTCGGGAAACCGAACAGCTTGGCCCCGATCGCGTTGGTGTGAATCGGGTTGTGGTCCCCGCCGATCGATGCGTAGCGCCGGATCTGACCAGGAGTGATGCGCAGCACCGCGTTCGGTGGAGGCAGCTTCGGCGGCTTCTTCGGCTCGGGCTTGGGTTCGTCGGACAGGCTGGTCCGCTGCTGATGCAGGAAGGTGGTCACCTGATGCCACGCGGTGTCGTTGCCGACCCGGACGTCGGTGACCAGGTCGACGAGCAGGCCCTTGCGGTGTTCGCGGAGGTTCTCCGCGTGCACTGCGACGTCGACGGTGTCGGTGACGGCGATCGGGCGGTGCTGCGTGATCTCGTTCTCGACGTGCACCGAACCCATTGCGGCGAAGGGAAAGTCGAAGCCGCTCACCAATGACATCACCGACGGGAACGTCAGCGCGAACGGATAGGTCAGCGGCACGGTGTCGCCGAACCGCAGTCCGGTGACCGCGGCGTACGCGGCGACGTTGGCCGGGTCGATGGTCAGACCCGTCGACCGTCACCGTGCGGCTCGGGCAGGCCGTCGCCGCGCGGGACGAACGGCAGCGCCCCCGCCGCCGCCCTGACCAGGTTCAGCAGCCCATTGGGTTGACCTTCGGTGCGTTGCGCCACGGTGCTCACCCTAGGCGCCCAGCAGGGCCTGGCCGCAGACCCGAATCGTGTTGCCGGTCACCGCATTGGACGCCGGGCTGGCGAAGTAGGCGATGGCCTCGGCGACGTCGACCGGCTGACCGCCCTGGAACAGCGAGTTGAGCCGTCGGCCCGCCTCGCGGGTGGCCAGCGGGATCGCCTCGGTCATCTTGGTCTCGATGAAGCCGGGCGCGACGGCGTTGATGGTGATGCCCTTCTCGGCGAGCACCGGAGCCAGCGCCTGCGTCAGGCCGATCATGCCCGCCTTGGTGGCGGCGTAGTTGGTCTGCCCGCGGTTGCCCGCGATGCCCGCCATCGAGGACAAGCCGACGATGCGGCCGCCGTCGCCGATCGTGCCCTTGTCCACCAGGCCCTGCGCGAGGCGTTGCGGGGCAAGCAGATTCACGGCGATCACGGAGTCCCAGCGGGCGTCGTCCATGTTGGCGAGCAGCTTGTCGCGGGTGATGCCCGCGTTGTTGACCAGGATGTCGGCCTTGCCGCCGGTGCCAGTGGTGCTCGCGCAGGTGCTCGGCGATGCGGTCGACCGCGTCGGCCGCGGTGACGTCGAGCGTCAGCGCGGTGCCGCCGACCTTCGTCGCCGTCTCGGCCAGCGCCTCGGCGGCCTGTTCGACGTCGATCAGCACGACCTTCGCGCCGTCGCGGGCGAACACCTTGGCGATCTCGGCGCCGATGCCCCGCGCGGCACCGGTGACCAGCGCGACCTTGCCGTCGAGCGGCTTGTCCCAGTCGGCGGGCGGCACCGAGTCGGCGGCGCCGACGTAGAACACCTGGCCGTCGACGTAGGCGGACTTGGCCGACAGCAGGAAGCGCACGGTGGACTCCAGCCCGGTGGCGGCGGGCTTGGCGTCGGCGGACAGGTAGACCAGGCCGATCGTCGCGCCGCGCTGCAGCTCCTTGCCGAGCGAGCGGGTGAAGCCCTCGAGCGCGCGCTGGGCGATCCGCTCGTCGACGCTGCGCGGTCTCGTCGGGCGTGGTGCCGATGACGACGATGCGGCCGCAGGCGCCGAGGTTGCGCAGCAGCGGGGTGAAGAACTCGTGCAGCGCCTTGAGGCCCTCGGGGGTGGTGATGCCGGTGGCGTCGAAGACCAGCCCGCCGAACGAGTCGGCCCAGCGGCCGCCGAGGTTGTCGCCGACCAGGTCGTAGTCCTCGGCCAGCGCGGCGCGCAGCGGTTCGGCGACGCGGCCCTCGCCGCCGATCAGCAGCGACCCGGCCAGCGGCGGATCACCCGCCCGGTAGCGGCGCAGCGTCCTGCGGCTGCGGCACGCCGAGTTGCTTGGCCAGGAACGATCCGGGGCCGGAGTTGACGACTTGCGAGAACAGGTCGGTAGCCACTGCGCTGCCTTTCGGAGAAACGGGTACATCGACAGGCGGGTGTACCCGCACTGTCGTGTCGATCACGAACTTACTCCAGAGTAAGAAGGGTGGGTAGTATGACCCTCGACACCCTGACGCGCTCACGATCCACCACCGGAGGTAGACGTGGCCGACACCAAGACAACCCGCCGGGTCGCCATCCTCGGCGGCAACCGGATTCCCTTCGCACGCTCCGACGGCGCCTACGCCAACGCGTCCAACCAGGACATGTTCACCGCCGCGCTCGACGGGCTGATCGACCGGTTCAACCTCGAGGGCGAGCGGCTCGGCGCCGTGGTCGGCGGCGCGGTGCTCAAGCACAGCCGCGACTTCAACCTGATGCGCGAGTGCGTGCTCGGCAGCTCGCTGTCGCCGTACACGCCCGCCTACGACCTGCAGCAGGCCTGCGGCACCGGTCTGCAGTCGACCATCGCGGTCGCCAACGGCATCGCGCTCGGCCAGTACGAGTCCGGCGCGGCGGCGGCGTCGACACCACGTCGGACGCGCCCATCGCGTTCGGCGACGACCTGCGCCGCGTCCTGCTCGGGCTGCGCCGGGCGAAGTCGAACGTCGACCGGCTCAAGCTCGTCGGCAAGCTGCCCGCCGGCCTCGGCGTCGAGATCCCCACCAACGGCGAGCCCCGCACCGGGCTGTCGATGGGCGAGCACGCCGCCATCACCGCCAAGGAGATGGGCGTCAAGCGCGTCGACCAGGACGAGCTCGCCGCCGCCAGCCACCAGAACATGGCCGCCGCCTACGACCGCGGCTTCTTCGACGACCTGGTCACCCCGTTCCTCGGGCTCTACCGCGACAACAACCTGCGCGCCGACTCGACCGCCGAGAAGCTGGCCAAGCTCAAGCCGGTGTTCGGCGTCAAGAACGGCGACGCGACCATGACGGCGGGCAACTCGACGCCGCTGACCGACGGCGCCTCGGTGGCGCTGCTGTCGACCGAGGAGTGGGCCGCCGAGCGCAACCTGCCGGTGCTGGCGTACTTCGTCGACGGCGAGACCGCCGCGGTCGACTACGTCAACGGCGACGACGGCCTGCTGATGGCGCCGACGTACGCGGTGCCGCGGCTGCTGGCCCGAAACGGCTTGACGCTGCAGGACTTCGACTTCTACGAGATCCACGAGGCGTTCGCGTCGGTGGTGCTCGCGACGCTGGCGGCGTGGGAGTCCGAGGAGTACTGCAAGGAGCGGCTCGGCCTGGACAGTGCACTGGGCTGCATCGATCGAACCAAGCTCAACGTCAACGGCTCGTCGCTGGCGGCGGGACACCCGTTCGCCGCGACCGGCGGCCGCATCGTCGCCCAGCTCGCCAAGCAATTGGCGGAGAAGAAGGCTGCAGAACCGGCAAGCCGGTACGCGGGCTGATCTCGATCTGCGCAGCTGGCGGCCAGGGCGTCACGGCCATTCTCGAGGCGTAGAGAAATTTTTCGACGAGGCTGTAACGCCCGGGCGCGGGGCCGTCGATGAAGCAGTAGCTCCGTGTTGCCGTCTGACCCCCCGACCCGACGGCAACACGGGGCACTCCTCGTTTAGCGCGGATCGCGACCGGCTGGTCCTTCTTCGCCTTGATCGGGCCCGGACGTTGGGGCAGGCGGCGCGAACAGGCTGCCGCCGACGCTGCCGCGGGCGGTGCGCACGGCGACCAGCCCCCAGGTGCACAGCAGCCCGGCGTAGGCGATGACGGCGGCGACCCGGAACGCGGGCAGCCCGGTGTGGACGGCCAGCTGCGTGGTGCCCGGTGACGAAGGTGCCGACCGGGAACGTCAGGCTCCACCACGTCAGCGCGAAGGGCATGCCGCGCCGCAGCGGTGCGCACCGTCAGCTGCGGTGGCCAACACGATCCACAGCACCGCGAAGCCCCACACCGGCACGCCGAACAGGATCGCGAAGATCGCTCATCGCCGTTGGCGAGTTCGGGTGGCACCGCCAACGCGCCGTTCGTCCCGAGCAGGCCCGCCGCGGTGATGCCCTGGCCCAGCGGACCCAGCACGATCCACAGCGTCGGCACCCGGGCGGTGCCCGACGTGCCGTAGAGCGCCAGCCTGCTCCAGATCATGCTGATGATGATCAGCGCCGCGATCAGCGACAGCCCGAACATGGCGTAGCAGCCGTAGAGCATCGTGGTGCGCCCGGTGCCCGGCTGCATGTGCGGGATCAGCAGTGCGCCCGCCGCCGCCGACACCATCGGCGGCACGACCGGCATGAGCCAGCCGCCGAACGCGGCGTCGGGCTCGACGTTCAGCTGGGTGAACATCAGGTACGGGATGGTCGCCGCGGTGAAGAGGCCGCCCGACCGTGCCCGCGGTCCACAGCACCCAGTCGAGGTCGACGGCGAGGCGCATCGCCGATGAGATCCTTGCCGATCAGGATCGCCCCCGAGCCCGACGGTGAGCAGCGCCATCGGCGCGGCGCCGTAGAAGTGGGCCATCTGCGGGTTGTGGGAGTGGCTGCGGGCCACCGTCGGGTGCCGGATCCACTGCACGGTCACCGCGACGACGAGGACCACCAGCAGCACGGCGGCGACCACCCACACCACCCGGGAGAACACGTGCAGGCCGGGCACGTGGATCGGCAGCGTCGCCCCGGCCGTCGCGACGATCCCGGTGCCCATCACCGACGCGAACCAGTTCGGCCCGAAGTTCCTGAGCCGGGCCGCGATCGTCGTCATGGTGTCGATGTCTACAGGAGCGCGAGTGCGTCGAATGCGAAGGAGCATGCGAGCCATGCAGGTCAGCATCGTTCGGACAACTCAGCTGACGAAGGTGTACAGTCGCCGATCGACGCCACCGTCGACAACCTCGCGAAGTTGCGCGACGAGGGCTTCCGTCGGGTCTGGATGAGCCAGATGCCTTTCGAGCCAGACCTTCTCACGATTCTCGCGGTGGCGCTGCGCGAGGTCGACACCATCGAGGTCGGCCAGCGGCGTAGTGCCCATCCAGAATCAGCACCCGATGCAGATGGCGCAGCGGGCGCTGACCGTCAGCCTGGCCTCGCGGGCGGCCGCGTTCACTCCTCGGCCTCGGCATGACGCACCAGGCGGTCACCGAGGGGATGTGGGGCATCCCGTGGGACAAGCCGGTGCGGCAGGCTGCAACGAGTACCTCGACGGCCTGCTGCCGCTGCTGGCCGGCGAACCGGCCGACGCGACGGGCGAGACGGTCACGACGCGCGGCGCGCTGATCGATTCCCGGCGCGCCGACGCCCCGACGTGTACATCGCGGCGCTTGGCCCGCAGACTGCTGAGGATCGCGGGCAGGCGCACGGCGGGAACGCTGCACGTGGATGACCGGACCGAAGACGCTGGCCGAGCACGTCGGCCCGACGCTGCGCCAGGCGGCGGTCGACGCGGGCCGGCCCGAGAACGCGGTCGCGGGTCGCGGCGTCGCTGCCGATCAGCGTCACCGACGACGTCGACGGTGCGCGCAAGCAGGCCGCCGAGCAGTTCGCGATGTACGGCGACTCTGCCGTCGTACCGCGCGATGCTCGACCGCGAGGGCTATGCGGGGCCGGAGGATGCGGCGATCATCGGCGACGAGGCGACGGTCAAGGACGCGCCTCGCCGAGCTGCGCGCGGCGGGCGTCGACGAGTACGTCGCCGCGACCTTCGACGCCTCGCCCGAGAGGCCGTGCCCGCACCCGCGCGCGTGCTGCGCCAGCTCGACGGCTGAGCCTCAGGGGCGCTCCGGCGTCAGGGGCCCCTGGCGCGAGCGGCGCGGCGGCCGCAGCCGGTGCGCCCGGCGCCGGGGCCGACCGGCGAGCCGGCGGGCAGCGGGATGGCCGGGACTGCCCGGGGTGTGCACTGCCCCGGCCAGCCAGGGCAGCGACGCGGTGAAGACCTGGGTCGCCAGCGGCCAGTCGTGGCGGCCCGTCGTCGGCACCACCGAGCACGTGATGCCGTTCGCCCGGCCGAGGGCGCAGAGCGTGTTGGCCGCCTCGGTCTGGTCGCTCTGCATGCCCTGCCGCGTCGCGTCCGCCGAGCCCGACCGCGTCGTCGCCGCCGGCGAACTTGTGCTGCGTCGGTTTGTCGGTGGAGATCGCGAACCAGCCCGAAACACCCTTGATACGGACCGTGTTTGGCGATGACCGTGGCCGGGTCGAACTCCGCCCACGCATCGGCGTTCCCGCCGTAGAGCCGGGCCACCGTCTGGTCGTGCGTGCCCGCGTTGGGTCCCGTGTCGCCTGCGATGTCGACGAAACTGCTGAACAGATCGGGATGCATCACGGTCAGATCGACCGCACACGTGCCGCCCATCGACCAGCCGACGATGCCCCAGTCGGCGGGGTTGGCGCTGGTGCCGAAGTGCGCGTTCACGTACGGCACGACGTCCTTGGTCAGGTGGTCGGCGACGTTGCCGCGGACGCCGTTGACGCACTCGGTGTCGTTGTTGAACGACCCACCGGAGTCGACGAACACCAATACCGGCGCGTTGCCGCCGTGCGCCCTTGGCGAAGTCGTCGATGATCGCCGCGGCGTTGCCGGTGCGCAGCCAGTCGGCCGGGGTGTTGAACTCACCCGCGATCATCATCACGACCGGCAGCTTGGGCGGCGGGTTGGTGGCGAACCACTGCGGCGGAAGGTAGACCAGTTCCGATCGGTGCTTGAAGCCCGAGGCGGTGCTCGGGAATGTCGACCTGCACGACGCTGCCGTGGGATCGGCACGGTGCCCGCCTTCTGCATCGCGGCGATGGTGGCCGGGTCCGTTTCGTCGGGCAGCGGTCCGGCGGTCAGCTGGTTCCAGGCGACCTGCACGGTGGGGAAGTAACCGACCCAGGTGTTGAGGGCCAAGGCCGGTGGTGAGGAGGCACAGCGGCACCGCCGCCACCGAGGCGACCCGGCGCCACCAGCGGCTGCCGCGCCAGCCCAGCACCGCCACGACCGAGGCGAAGCCCGTCAGGCCGGTCCAGATCCACAGCGAGTCGGGGGCGGGATCGCCGGCCATGCCCTGGGAGTCGACGAACCAATGCGCCCAGGCGGCGACCGCGAGCCCGACCACGATCGCCACCGGAAGCCACACGCAGGCGCCATCGACGCGTGCGCCATCCGATCGCCGACGACCACGACGATCGCGGCGATGATCTCGATGGTGAGCGGCAACCACCCCTGCAGTAGCGACAAGCCGTGGCGGTAGGGCGGGGCAGCGGGAGCGTCGGCCAAGAAGGTTCACGGCGATGGGAACGAGTGGTACGGGCACAGTCCCATGGTGGCGAACGATCCTGAACGCAACCTCAAGGTCGGGTATCTACGGTGATCGACGCGCGTGTCGGCAACCGCTTTCGGGCATGCGAAAGCCATTGGTCGGTGCGGCTTCTCCCCTCGTCGACCTGGTTGCCAGCGCCCTGCAAGGAAGACGGCAGAGAACCAACGGACTCCGTAGCTAACGTCGCGGTGCGAGTGATTCATCACACACGCGCTACGACGAGGGGACGACACGTGAAACCGAAGGACTTGCTCGGTGCGTCATTGATGGCTGCCTGCATGGGGATTGCACCCCTTGCCGTCGGCATCGGCGTGGCAAACGCCGCGCCACCTCCGTGCGCCCCGCCGACCTGCCAGCCCGGTGGACCCAACACCGGTCCGCAGGGTGGGCCGGGCGGCCCGCAGCAGGGTGGCCCGCAACAGGGCGGCCCGCAGGGAGGTCAGGGCAGGGGACCGCAGGGTGGTCCGCCCCCGCAGCAAGGCGGAGCCGCCGCCCAACGGTCCGCAGGGTGGTCCGCCGCCGAACGGTCCGCAGGGCCACGACAACGGCCCGCAGGGTGGTCCGCCGCCGAACGGTCCGCAGGGTGGTCCGCCGCAGGGCCACCCCGACAACCTGCCGCCCGGACAGTTCAGGGCGCCAGGGCAGGGGGCGCCGCCGCCGCCGAGAAACGGCGGTGCAGGGTGGAATGACGGGCCACCGCCGGGCAGTCCGCCGCACGGCTGGGACGGTCCGCCGCCTCCCGGTGGGTGGAACGGCCCTCCTCCTCCAGGTGGCTGGAACCGTCAGTGGGGTGGCCCGCAGCGAGACATCGACCAGGCGCGCCAAGACCACCAACCGTTCAACTACAACGGCTACCAGGCGGTGCCGATCTTCAACCAGGACCAAAACGGTTGGGGCTTCTGGTTCTTCGGGCTGTGGATTCCGCTGTAACCGTTCCTCAGCGGGGCCAGACGAGCGCGACGACGGCGACGGCAACGGCGACGAGCACCGCGGCCAGGCCGCCGCCACTACGCGCTGGACACCTGGAGCCCGTCGCTGCCCGTACCCGGGCTTAGAACAGCCCCTAGGTGAGGGTGACGTCGGTGCCGGTGTACTCCATGAGCGCGCCAGCGTAGATGTCACGCTCTGCCTCCATCACGTCGGCCAGCAGGCCGAAGTACTGGGCCTCGGTGATGAATCCTCTGTCGATGAGCAGCCTGCCGGGTGCGCTGCACGACGCCATGGCCGAATTGGTGCCCAGCCGTAGATGTCCGAGTGCGTTCTCGGCCTCGTCGAAGTTCATCAGCATGTCCACCCCCGACTGCGTGGCGTGGGTGGCAGCGAGATAACGGGCCGTGGCTTGCTCGAGGGACTCCCTCGACATGTCTTGGGAGAATACCCCCACCGGTGCCGCCGGGCACCCCTCGAAGGCCCTGCGAGCCACGCTGGGAACACGATCCCGGCCCCTCAAGCAGACCCGCAACCGGCCCCGGCGGTTCGGCATACACATAAGTCGGACGGCGCTCCTGACTTGAAGGAGAGCCGTCCGACGCACGAACTACGCAGTTACCAAGCGTGCATGATGCGCGGCGAAATGTGGCCTCGGCGTCAGGAGACATTTACCGCCTGACGCAAGCCCGCCGCGCTGTGCCCAGTTGATGGGCCTTGCTTCGCGTGGGTGCCTGGTGTTCGTGCTGGGCTCCACAACCGAGAGGAGGAATCTTCTCTTCCGGTCCGACCTTGGTCTGCCGTAGATCCGTACCTTCAGGTCTACGCCGCTTATCCAGGTAAAGCAAACAGCTATGAGTCGGGCCGAACCGTAAACAGGCATCTCGCCGACCGGGTGTGGACGTCGGCACGACGTGTTTCCGATGCCACCGGTTGATACGCAGCAGCCCCAAGACGGTTCACAGGCTCGGCGGGCGCGCCACCGACGCAAAAGGCCCCCGCCGAAGCGGAGGCCTTGAGCGTGAAGGAACTAGATCAGAACGAAGCCTCGTCGAGCTCCATGACCTCGTTGTCGATGGTGTCGAGCACCAGGCGGGTGCTGGTCAGCAGCGGCAGGAAGTTCTTCGCGAAGAACGACGCCGCCGCGATCTTGCCCTCGTAGAAGGCGCGATCGTCACCGCTGGCACCGCGTCGAGCGCTGCGATGGCGACGGCCGCCTGCTCCTGCAGCAGCCAGCCGAGGACCAGGTCGCCGACGCTCATCAGGAAGCGCACCGAACCCAGGCCCACCTTGTAGATGTTCTTGGGGTCCTCCTGCGACGACATCAGGTAGCCGGTCAGCGTCGCCGCCATGCCCTGCACGTCGGCCAGCGCGGTCGCCAGCAGCGCCCGCTCGGCCTTCAGCCGGCCGTTGCCCGACTCGTTCTTGACGAACTGCTCGATCTGGGTGGCCACGTAGCCCAGCGCAACACCCTTGTCGCGCACGATCTTCCGGAAGAAGAAGTCCTGCGCCTGGATGGCGGTGGTGCCCTCGTAGAGCGAGTCGATCTTGGCGTCGCGGATGTACTGCTCGATCGGGTAGTCCTGCAGGAAGCCGGAGCCACCGTAGGTCTGCAGGCTCTCGGTGAGCTTGGCGTAGGCCTGCTCGGAGCCGACGCCCTTGACGATGGGCAGCAGCAGGTCGTTGACCTTGACCGCCAGGTCGGCGTCCACGCCGTGCACGGCCTTGGCCACCTCGGCGTCCTGGAAGGTCGCGGTGTAGATGTACAGCGCGCGCAGACCCTCGGCGTAGGACTTCTGGGTCAGCAGGCTGCGACGCACGTCGGGGTGATGCGTGATGGTCACGCGCGGTGCGGCCTTGTCGGTCATCTGCGTCAGGTCGGCGCCCTGGACGCGGTTCTTGGCGTAGTCAAGCGCGTTGAGGTAGCCGGTCGACAGCGTCGCGATGGCCTTGGTGCCCACCATCATGCGGGCCTGCTCGATGACGTCGAACATCTGCGCGATGCCCTCGTGCACCTCGCCGACCAGCCAGCCCACGGCGGGCTTGTCGTGCTGACCCAGCGAAAGCTCGCAGGTCGCGGAGACCTTCAGGCCCATCTTGTGCTCGACGTTGGTGACGTAGACGCCGTTGCGCTCGCCGGGCTCGCCGGTCTCGAAGTCGAAGAGGAACTTCGGCACGAAGAACAGCGACAGGCCCTTGGTGCCGGGGCCTGCGCCCTCGGGGCGGGCCAGCACCAGGTGGAAGATGTTCTCGAACAGATCGTCGGAGTCACCGGAGGTGATGAAGCGCTTCACGCCGTCGATGTGCCAGCGAGCCGTCGTCCTGCTTGACGGCCTTGGTCCGGCCCGCGCCGACGTCGGAGCCCGCGTCGGGCTCGGTCAGCACCATGGTGGAGCCCCAGCCGCGCTCGGCGGCCAGTACGGCCCACTTCTTCTGCTCCTCGGTAGCGAGGTGGTAGAAGATGTTCGCGAATCCGGCACCGCCGGCGTACATCCAGACGGCCGGGTTGGCGCCGAGGATGTGCTCGTTGAGCGCCCACATCAGGGCCTTGGGAGCGGGGCTGCCGCCGAGCGCCTCGTCGAGGCCGACGCGGTCCCAGCCGGCGTCGAGCACGGCGCGCACGGACTTCTTGAAGGACTCGGGCAGCGTCACCGAGTGCGTGTTGGGGTCGAAGATCGGCGGATTGCGGTCGCCGTCGGCGAATGATTCGGCGATCGGGCCCTCGGCCAGTCGGCTCATCTCGCCGAGCATCTCGCGGGCGGTGTCGACGTCGAGGTCGCTGAACGAACCCTCGCCGAGTGCCTTGTCGACGCCGAATACCTCGAACAGGTTGAATACCTGGTCACGGACGTTGCTCTTGTAGTGGCTCACGTTTCCTCCTCGATGAGAATGCCACCTGCGGTTGGGTACCTGCGATCAAGTTACCCACCAGTAACTGGGCTGAACTATACCGTTCGGTAACTTCAACGCAAAGCAGTGTGAGCAAATTTCTGCCAGCTAACTAACCCAGTGGTTGATAGGACGCTGGCCAAACGCTTGGTCGGGCGGTCTGACCTGGGGTTTCGTCCGGATGTGATATCGGCCACGAGGGGCCTCGGCACGGCCACTAGGGTAGGCTCGAATGAGGCGCGTAGCGGTGTGGGGAACGGGCAACATGGGGTCGACGGCGATCCGGTCGGCGACGGCCTTTCCCGGCCTCGAATTGGCCGGCGGTCATCACCTCGTCGCCGGACAAGGAAGGCAAGGACGCGGCCGACGTTCGCCGGCCTCGCCTCGCCGACCGGAGTCACGGCCACCACCGACGTCGACGCGGCGCTGGCCGAGTGCGACGCCGTGGCCTACATGGCGTCGGGCGACATCCGCCCCGACGACGGCGATCAACGACATCGAGCGGTGCCTGCGCGCGGGTGCCCACGTCGTGACGCCGTCGCTGTACTCGCTCTACGACCCGCGCTCCGCGCCGCAGGAGTGGGTCGACCGACTGACCGCCGCCGCCGAGGAGGGCGGCGCCACGCTGCTGGTCAGCGGCGTCGACCCGGGCTGGGCCAACGACGCGCTGGCCGTGATGGCCGCCGGGCTGTGCACGCGGATCAAGACCATCTACTGCCAGGAGATCTTCGACTACTCGACCTACGACCAGCCCTATGCGGTGAAGGTGTCGTGCGGATTCGGCGGATCCATGGACGAGGTGCCGATGATGCTGCTGCCGTCGATCCCGACCATGGTGTGGGGCGGCAACATCCGGCTCATCGGCCGCGGGCTGGGGCTGGAGATCGACGAGATCACCGAGGAGGTCGAGCGGCTGCCGCTCGAGGAGTCGGTCGACACCGTGATGGGGCCCTTCGAGAAGGGCACGCAGGGCGCGTTCTGGCTGAAGATCATCGGCTGGTCGGGCGGCAAGAAGCGGATCGTCGTCGACCACATCACCCGCATCCACCCGTCCTGCGCACCGCAGTGGCCACAGCCCGACGAGGGCGCGGCGACCACCGCGTCGTCGTCGACGGCGACCCGCAGCTGACCATCGTCAGCCGCGCCGATCTGCCGGGCGGCAACCGCGCCGACGGCGGCAACACCACGGCCGCCAACCGGCTGCTCGGCGCCATCGAGTGGCTGGCTACCCAGAAGCCGGGAATCTACGACGGCCTCGACGTTCCGCTGCACACGCCGCTGCCGGACGAGGTCGAGGCCACTCGCTGGGCCTAGGAGACTTCTGCCTCCGGTGCTTGTTCGACGGGTTGCGTCTCCTGCGCCGGCGATTCCGTCGATTCAGCGTCCGGCAGCTGACTCACGAGATGCTCGGCGAGCCCCCCGATGGTCGGATAGTCGAATACCGCGGTCGCGTTGATCGTGAACGCGCCGCCGAACTGACTGAGCAACCGGTTGCGGAGCTCGATGGCCATCAGTGAATCCGTACCCAGGTCCAGGAACCGACTGGTTGCGGCGGGCGGTTGCGCGAGCCGCAGGAAGTTCTGCACCTCGCGCTGAAGGAATTCGGTCACGAAACCGGCGCGCTGCGGCACCGGTATCTCCTGCAGCTGCTGAAGCAACTCACTGTCACCGGTCACCTCCCCGGCGGCACTCGGCAAGACGAGGTCGAGAAGCGGTGGACGAGAACTGCCCAGCACCTTCGCGGCACGCTGCCAGTTGGCCTTGATGACGGTTGCCTGGCCGGTTCCGTTGGCGACGACCTCGGCGAGGGCGCCTAGCGCTGCCGAGGGTTCCAGCGGAATCAGGCCCTGCGCACTGATGTTGGCGCTCGCGGCCTCCGACGAGGCCATGCCGCCCTGGGCCCACGGACCGAAGTTGATGCCCGTTGCCGGCAAGCCCTGCGCCCTTCTTTGCGCGACCAGACCGTCGAGCAGCGCATTGGCGGTCGCGTAGTTGGCCTGGCCAGGCGGACCAAACAAGCTGGACACCGAGGAGGACACGATGAAGAAGTCCAGCTCGTCCTTCGTCAAACGGTCCAGGTGCCAAGCGCCGAACGCCTTGGGCGCCAACGTCGTCCGGAATCGCTCCAGGGTCTGCGCAGACAGCAGCGCATCGTCGAGCACGCCGGCCAGATGCACCACTCCGGCGAGCGGCGGCAGCTCCGCACGGATCCGGTCCAGCAGCTCCGCAACCTCGGACTCGTCGCCGACATCGGCGGCGAAGACGTGGATGCGGCACCGGTTGCGCTCGGTGATCTCCTCGATCAGCCGCTGTGCGTCCGCATCGGGCGCGCGCCTGCTGGTCAACACGATGTCACCGGCACCGAGTTGAGCCAGATACGACGCCATGTGCAGACCGATCGCGCCGAGTCCGCCCGTGATCAGGTAGCTCCGATCGGCTCGCGGCTGCAGCGGGCTCGGTATCTGCACGACGATCTTCCCGATGTGCCGCGCCTGCTGCATGCGGCGGAACGCGGCCCTCGCCTCGGTCAGCGGGTAGATCTCGGCGGGCAGTGGTGTCCACTCGCCGTTGGCCAATCCCTCCGACACCTCGGTCAACAAGACCCGAATGCGATCGGGTTCGGTGAGCATCACCGTGTCCAACGCGACGATCTCGTAGGCGATGTCGGATCGGGCCTCGGCCATCTGCTCGGGTGACCAGATGTCGCGCTTGGCGATCTCGGCGAAGCGGCCGTTTTGCGCGGTGGCCCGCAGCGTCGCCTCGATGAATCCTTCGCTGGTCAGGCTGTTCAGCACCACGTCGACGCCCTTGCCGTCGGTGTCCGCCAGGATCTGATCGGCGAAGTCCGTCGTGCGCGAGTCGTAGACGTATTCGACACCGAGCTTGCGCAGCGTCGAACGCTTGAAGGTGCTGGCCGTGGCGAAGACCGTGGCCCCCTGCGCCTGTGCCATCTGGACGGCCGCCAGACCCACCCCACCGCTGGCGGCGTGGATCGAGCACCTTGTCACCGGGCTTCAGCTGCGCCCAGTCGAACGACAGCCGAACCGTCAGCGCCGCGGCCGGGATGGTGGCCGCCTCGACGGCGCTCACTCCGTCCGGAATCGGTGCCAGGAACTGGGCAGGCACGTTGAACCGGCTGGAGAACGCGCCCTGCATGGAGCCGTAGACGCGTTGACCCACCTCGAGTCCGGTGACACCCTCACCCAACTGCGTGACGACGCCTGCGAAGTCGCCGCCGATCGGTCCGGGATCGCCAGGGTAGAGGCCAAGGACGTTGAGCACGTCGCGGAAGTTGAGACCCGCAGCCTCCACCTTGACCTGTACGTAGCCCTCGTCCGGCGGCGGTACGTCCTTCTCGATCAACCGCAGGTTGTCGATCGCACCGCGTTCGGTGGGCGCCAACACGTAGTCGGTTGAACGCGGCACCGTGAGATGACCGCTGCGCGCCCACGGCAACAACCGTGAGGCCAGCAGCTTCCCTTGTCGCAGTGCGAGTTCAGGTTCTTGAAGGGATGCGGCTGGTGTCGCCAGCAGGCTGGCCAGTGCTTGCACGGCCTCCGGTGATCCGTCGCAATCGACCAGCTTGCAGCGCAGCGCCGGTTCCTCGTTGATCGTGGTGCGCCCGAACCCCCACAGCGCCGACTGCACCGGATCGACCGGCTCGCCGGATTCGCACGCCACGGCGTGCTCGGTGACGATCCAGAGACCATTCGGAAGTTTCACGCTGCCGTTTTGTGAGCCGCCTTGCACCGCGTGCACGGCGCTGAGCAGGTTGGCGAGCTCGTTCTCGAGGCGCGCGGCGACCTCGGCGCTCGACTCTGCCGCGCTCGGAGCGGAACTGCTGCGCCAGACGACGCCGGAGAACGGCAGACCGCGCTCCTGAGCCTGTGTCAACAGCTGTCCCAGGTCCAGATCTGTGTTCCGGTCGAACGGGATGCAGCCAGGCACTGCTGCGGCCAGTTCGTCGAATCCGGCGATCAGCCAGGTGCCGTTCGCACCTTCGGCGCCTTCGCTCGGCGCCGGCGGCGGTACCTCGTGCCAGCCGAGGGTGTAGAGCAGCCGGGTGGCGTCGCCGCCCAGTCCGCGCAGCAGCGCCTCCCGTGGCGCGCGTTTCACCGTGAACTCGCGAATCCCACCCAGGTTTCGACCATCCCGATCGATGTAGTCGAGATCGAAGACCTGGGTTTCGCTGTCGAGGGCGCTGGTGTGCCACCTCGCGCGGCAGTAGAACCGCCGAGGCATCTTCTCCCGCAGCGTCACTTGCCCGTACCGCAGCGGCAAGTACAGATCGTTTACGCCCTGTTCGGCCGCGAGAAGTGCCGGAAATGCCGGGAACGCGACTCCGGTGCACAGGTCCATCAGCACCGGGTGCATCGGCTCGGATCCGAGTTGCTCGGCGAGTTCTTCGCCGACCAGGATGTCGCCGATCGCCTCACCCTCGCCGAGCCACAGCGACTTCAGGGAACCGGACCAGGTCGGGCCCCAGGCCAGCTCCAAGTCGGCGAAGGTCTCGAAGAGCTCCTGCGGACGCATGCGTTCCAGCCGCTCGATCGCTTCATCGACCGGATCACTCTCGGATACCGGCTCTTCGGCGATCTCCGAGACACCGGCGAGCACGGTGCCCTCGGCATTCAACGACCATTCGGCATCACTGACGCCGTACGGGCGGCTGTGCACTTGGAACTTCCAGCCGCCGCCGTCGTCCAGCGGGTGCAAATTCAGCTGTACCTCGCGAGAGCTCTTCTCGGGCAGGATGATCGGCTCGTAGAAGAAGACATCCTTCGCCCGCGCAGGCGTACCCACCGCGGCCAACGCCATCGCCGCATACGTCGCCCCAGGAACGACGACGGTGCCGTAGATGACGTGGTCGGAAAGCCACGGCTGCGACTTGACGGACAACCTGCTGGTGTAGACGGTGTCGCCAGAGGCGAGGTCCTTGGCACTACCCAGAATCCCGGATGCCGCCGAACCCTGGAAACCGGAGCCGGCGATTCCCGACGTCTTGGGCCAGAAGCGACGACGCTGGAACGGGTAGGTCGGCAGTTCGAGTTTGCGACCGGGATGACGCCGCAGACTGGCGAAATCGGGTCGGTGGCCGCCGACGTAGGCCGCCGCCAGCGCATCGGCGATCTGGCGTCGGTCGCCAACGCCCTTGCGCAGCGAGACGATGGCCCGCGGCGCGGCCAAGTGCTCGGGCCAGACCTGCACCGCAGCGCCGGTCAACACCGGTTGCGGACCGATCTCCATCAATACCGAGCATCCCAGCGCCGCCACGGTGCGCACACTTTCGGCGAATTGCACCGAGTGGCGGGAATGCCGCCGCCAGTACCGAGCGTCGAGCGGGGTTTGGGCCGTCAGCACGGCGCCGGTGCGGTTGCATACCAGCGGCAACGTCGGGGTAGCGAACTGCAACTGCGCTGCGTACGACTCGAATTCGTCGAGCACCGGATCCAGCAGTTCCGAATGGAAGGCGTGGCTGGTCTCCAACCAGGTGCAGCGGATCCCCTCATCACCGAATTTCTCGACGATCTGCTCCAGGTCCTCACCCGGGCCCGAGAGCACGGTGTTGGGTCCGTTGTAGGCGCCGACCGACACTCGCGGGAACTCGCTGGCGATCTCCTCGACCTGCTTGGCGTCGGCGAAAACGGCCACCATTCGCCCACCTTCGGGCAGGCTGCCGAACAGCCGGCCGCGCTCGGCCATCAGCCGTGCGCCGTCCTCGAGGCTGAAGACGCCTGCCACACATGCCGCTGCGTACTGACCCACGCTGTGCCCCAGCACCACGTCGGGCTGGATGCCCCACGACTGCCACAGCCGGGCCAGGCCCATTTCGACGGCGAACAGTGCCGGCTGGGCAAACGACGTGTGCCGCAGTGTTTCTCCGGTCTCACGGTCGGTGGCGAACAGCACTTCCAGCAATGGACGCGGCAGCATGTCCTTGACCGCGTCCGCGCACCGTGTCACGGTTTCGGCGAAAACCGGTTCGGCATCGAACAACTCACGCGCCATCCCCGGATACTGGCTGCCCTGCCCGGTGAACAACCACGCCGTGGTCGGGTGGTGCGTGTGCTCGCCACGTACGACACCGGGTCGCAGGCGGTTTTCGGCCAACTCGGCCAGCCCCACGCGCGCACTCTCGACCGAGTCCACGACCAGCGCGGCCCGATGTTCGAAATGCGATCGGCCCGTCCCAGCGGTGAGGCATACGTCGGCGAGGTCGACATCAGGGTGGGCGTTCAAGAATGACTCGTATCGCTGCGCCAACGTCACCAGTGCTTCTGGTGACCGCGCGGATAGTGCCAGCACATTGACAGGATGCTCGGGCGTGTCGGATTCCTGGGAGGCCGCGACATCACTTGCCGAGCCTGCCGGTTCCGCTGGATCTTCCGGGAGGGATGCCGTTTGGGCCGGCGCCTCCTCGATCAGCACGTGCGCGTTCGTGCCGGTGAAGCCGAAGGAACTCACACCGGCACGCCGCGGCCTGCCGTTGGCGTGCCACGGAATCGCCTCGTCCACGACCCGTACCGGCAGCGAGTCCCACGGGATGTGCGGCGATGGGTTCTCGAAGTGCAGGCTCTGCGGCAACAACTCGTGCTGCAGCGACAACACGACCTTGATCAGACCCGCTGCGCCAGAGGCCGATTCGGTGTGACCGATGTTGGACTTCACCGATCCCATCAGCAACGGTCGGTCCGCGTCCCGCGAGCCACCGTAGGCGGCCGCGGCCGCCTGAACCTCGATCGGATCGCCCAGCGGGGTGCCCGTGCCGTGCGCTTCGAGATAGTCGACGTCCCCACCTGCCAGCCCGGCGCGAGCCAGCGCGGTGCCGATGAGCCGTTGCTGTGCACCGCCATTGGGCACCGTCAAACCACTGGACGCGCCGTCCTGGTTGACCGCGCTGCTGGAGATGACTGCGCAGATCCGGTCGCCATCGCGCTGCGCGTCGCTCAGCCGCTTGAGCACCAGAATTCCGCAGCCTTCACTGCGCACGTAGCCGTCGGCGGAGGCGTCGAACGTCTTGCACCGCCCGACCGGTGAAAGCATCCTGGCGCGGGATGCCGCGATGACCGTGACCGGGCTGAGCAAGACGTTCACACCGCCGGCCAACGCCAAGTCGCAGTCACCCGAGTGCAATGCCTGGACGGCCTGATGGACGGCCACCAGCGCCGAGCTGCATGCGGTATCGACCGCCATTGCCGGTCCTTCGAGACCGAGCGCGAAGGCAACTCGACCGGAAATGGCGTTGAGCGCATTGCCGGTGATGAAGTAGGGCTCGATCTTGTCGACCGACTCGGACGACAGCAGATGCGCATACTCGTTGGCGGCCACTCCCGCGAAGACACCGGTCCGGCTGCCGCGCAAAGCAGATGGCGCGTACCCAGCCCTTTCGAGACCCTCCCATACCGTTTCGAGCATCAGCCGCTGCTGCGGCTCGATCCACACCGCTTCGCGCGGGGAGATGCCGAAGAACTCGGGATCGAATCCGTCGATTCCGTCGAGGAATCCGCCGAAGCGCGTGTAGGTCTTGCCCGGAGCATCTGGATCCGGGTCGTAGAACTCGTCGATGTCGAAGCGGTCCTCCGGGACTTCCCGGATCGCATCGACACCGCCGGACAGCAACTCCCAGAAGGCTTCCGGGTCGGGCGCCCCGGGGAAACGGCACGACACCGCGACGATCGCGATCGGTTCGTCTGCTGGTGTGGTCGGCACCGACGCGAGTGCAGGCCTGGTGGAGGGCTGGTTGCTGAGCCCGAGCACGTCGCCGAGCAGGTAGTCGGCAGCGTCGGACAGGCGGGGGTGATCCATCACCAGGGTGACGGGAATCTCCTTGGCCAGTCCTTGTTCGAGGTGGCGCCGCAGTTCGACGGCCATGAGTGAGTCCATGCCGAGGTCGAAGAACCCCGTGTCCTCGCGGATCTCCGCGGCGTCGACGCGCGTCACCTCTGCTACCGCGTTGCGCAGGTAATCGGTCAGAAGCTTCTTGCGCTGCTGCACCGGAGCTCCTGTGAGCCGCTCGACCAGCTGGGTCTTCCCGGACGGAGTGGCAGGCGGCGTCAGGGCCGTCGGCCGGGCGGGCACTTCGCGCTCCAATTCCGCCAGGAATGCTCGCCTGCCCGCTTGCTCGTAGAGCGGCAGGAAGCGGGCCCAGTCGATGCGGGCTACGACCCCTTGTACCGGGCCGTGCGCCGAACCGTCCTGCGCCGAAGAAGCCGCCACGACATCGGCCAGACCTGCCAGGGCATCGGCCGGTGACAACGCCCGGACCCCGCGCTGTTCCAGTCGCGCACGAGACTCCGCGTCGGCCATGCCCGCCGACCAGGGACCGAAATTGACGCTGATCCCAGGGATGCCCTGCTCGCGCAGGCGCCAGGCCAGCCCGTCGAGGAAGGCGTTCGCCGCGCCGTAGGCGGTTTGACCGAATCCGCCCCATACCGAGGCGATCGAGGAGGTGCTGAGGAAGAAGTCCAGGTGCAAGTCAGCGGCTGCTTCGCTCAAATGCCAAGCACCCCAGACCTTCCCAGCGAAGACGCGATCTACTTCGGCGTCGTCAAGGTTGCTCAGTGGGGTGGTACCGATCTCGCCCGCAGCATGGACGATGCCGGCCAGCGGCGGTAGCTCGGCCTGCATCGTGGTCAGCAGACGCGCCACGTCGTGCGCATCGGCGACATCGGCAGCGATGATTCGGACTTCACAGCCATGCTGTGCGCTCAGTGCATCGATGCGCTGTAGCGCGGCATCGCTGGGCCCGCGTCGGCTGGTCAGCACCAGATGCCTGGCACCGTGCGCGGCCAGGTATCCGGCGATCTCGAGCCCTATCGAACCGAGGCCCCCGGTAACGAGATACGTTGCGTCATGGCGCAGTTGCAGCGGCGCACCGCTCGGCTCTCCGGACCGCCGAACGAGTCGAGGCACGTAGATCGCTTGATCGCGCAGCGCGAGCTGGTCTTCCCTGATGGCCGAGTCGGACGGCGTCGTGATCCGGTCGATGAGCCGAGACCATTCGATCCGCGTCGCTCCCGTGTTCGCTCGCCCCGTGTCCTGCCGCCGGCAAGTCGACCAGTCCGCCCCACACCTGCGGAAGCTCCAGCGCTGCGGCGCGACCGAATCCCCACAGGGAACTTTGATGCGGCGACACGGTGTCCGCGTCGGTGACTCGCTGTGCGCCACGGGTCACCACCCAGATGGGTCTGCGCAGTTCAGCGGCAATCGCGGCGCGGAACAGTCGCCGTGTTCCGCCCAAGACCCGGTGTTGCATCCGCAACAGCGACCGCATCGACGGTGCGCCCTCGGAGTCGAGGGCTTCGACATGCACGATATGCAACGTCGAATCATCTACTGCCGCTGCGCGCAACGCGTCTGCAAGCTTTTCCTCGTCCGCGTCGGACACCGGCAACCCGAGGATCCGGTGGCGGTGGCCGCGTGCAGTGAGCGCGTCGACGAAGGGCCGAACCGCTGGGGAATCATCACCGATGAGAAGCCAGGTAGATTCCTCGCCGGCTTCCGTGCTGGAGAGTGGAGCAGCGGATTTCTCCCAGCGGATCTCGTAGCGGTCATCCACGATGGACTGGGTTGTGCGCTGTTGGTTGTGTTGTGCCGCAAGCTTGGTCAGCACATTCAGGGTCTGATGGTCGCCGCTTGCATCGTCGAGCAGGGTCGCAAGCTCGTCGATCTGGCCGTCCTCGAGAAGCCGGACAACCTGGGTGCGCGCGGCAAGAGGCTGTTCTTCGTTGGCGTGCTCTCGATTGTCTCGAAACCAGTACTGCCGGTGCTCGAACGGATAGGCGGGCAGGTCGAGCTTTCGCGCGTCCGGGCGCCGAAAAGCGGCGAATTCGGGCAGGCTGCCCAAGACGTACGCGTCGGCAACGGCTTCGGTGATCTGTCGGTGGTCGGCGGTGTTTCGGCGCAGAGAAGCGATCGCCCGCGGTGCGGTGGCCGGGTCGGGCCAAGCACTCAGGGCTGCGGCGGTGAGCACCGGTCGTGGGCCGATCTCGAGCACCACCTTGCAGCTCAGATCGGCGAGGGTGTGCACGCTCTTGGCGAATTCCACCGGTTGGCGTGCGTGGCGGCGCCAATAGGCGCCATCGAGCTTCGTGCTCCGGCCAAGCGCGGCGCCGGTGCGGTTGTCAATCAGAATCCGTTGCGGCGGATCGAAATCGAACCGGTCGGCATACGACTCGAACTCGTCGAGGATCGGGTCCAGCAGCGCCGAGTGGAATGCGTGGCTGGTGTCCAGCCAGTCACACCGGACACCGTCTGCCGTCAGCCCAGCCACCGCCTTCTCCAGATCCCGAGCGGGTCCGGACAGTACGGTGTTGGCACCGTTGTAGGCGGCGACCGACAGACTCGGGAAGTCGTCGGTCAGGCTCTCGACACGTTCGGCGACGGTGAACACCGCGACCATCCGACCGCCCGCAGGCAAGCTGCCGAAGAGGCGGCCGCGCTCAGCCATCAGCAGCGCGCCGTCCTCGAGGCTGAACACGCCCGCGACGCAGGCCGCGGAATACTGGCCGACGCTGTGGCCCAACACCACGTCGGGTTCGAATCCCCACGACTGCCAGAGCCGAGCCAAGCCCATTTCCACCGCGAACAACGCGGGCTGCGCGTAGGAGGTTTGCCGCAGCGTCTCTTCGCTCGCCTCCAGTATCGAAAATGACGTCCAGCAACGGCTTTTCGAGCACGTCGGCGACCGCTGCCGCGCAACGATTCAGCGTCTCGGCGAACACCGGCTCGGTGTCGAACAACTCCCGGGCCATGCCGGGGTACTGGCTGCCTTGACCGGTGAACAACCACGCCGTCTTCGGGGTGTCATGGGATTCTCCGCGAACCAAACCGGATGCCGGACGGTCGTCCACGAGCGCACCGAGTAGCTCGATGGCCGCTTCTCTCGAATTGACCACCAACGCGGCCCGGTGTTCCAAGTGCGCCCGTCCCGCCCCTGCGGTGAAGCACACGTCCGCCAAGGTGGCCTCCGGGATGCGCGCTCATCCAGTTGCGGTACTCATCGGCGACCTGCACCAACGCGGCGGGCGTACGCGCCGAGAGCGGAAGAATGCTGAACCGCGCCGCCCCGGTGGCGACGTCCTGCGGCGGCGCCCCGGCCGGCCGCGCTGCCTCCTCGGGAGCTTCTTCGAGGATGACGTGAGCGTTCGTCCCGGCGAACCCAAATGAGCTGATCCCCGCAATGCGTGGCCGACCGTTGCGCTCCCAGGCGGTGGCCTCCTCGACGACCTGCACCGCAAGCCGGTCCCAGGGAATGTGGGGGGACGGGTTCTGGAAGTGGAGGTGCTGTGGCAGTAACTCGTTTTCGAGCGACAGGATGACCTTGATGACACCCGCGATACCCGCGGCTGCTTCCAGGTGTCCGATGTTCGTCTTCGCCGAGCCGATCAACAGCGGCTGGCTGGGTTCGCGTCCGACGCCGAGCACCGCACCTGCGGCTTGGGCCTCGATCGGGTCGCCGAGCGATGTCCCGGTGCCGTGCGCTTCCAGGTAGCCGACGTCGCTGGGTTCGAGGCCGGCGCGCGTCAGTGCATCGGCGATAACCCGTTGTTGGGCAACGCCGTTCGGCACCGTCAAGCCACCCGATGCGCCGTCCTGGTTGATCGCGCTGCCGCGGATCACGGCCCGAATCTGGTCACCGTCGCGGATCGCGTCCTCGAGGCGCTTGATGACGATGACGCCGCAACCCTCGCCGCGCACATAGCCGTCCGCGGCCGCGTCGAATGTCTTGCACCGGCCGTCGGGCGCGAGCATGTGAGCGTTGGAGAAGGTGATCATGGTCGCCGGGCTGAGCAGGACGTTCGCGCCGCCGGCCAGCGCGAGATCGCATTCGTTCCAACCGCAGCGCTTGGCACGCCTGATGGATCGCCACCAGCGATGAGCTGCACGCCGTGTCGACCGCGACCGCGGGACCCTGCAGCCCCAACCGATAGCTGATCCGTCCCGCCGCTGCGGCATTCGACGTCCCGATGGCCACATAGGCCTCGATCTCGGCGTAAGTCAGCTCGTCGGAGATCATGCCCAGGTAGTCGTGGGTGGCCAAACCGACGAACACGCCGGTGTTGGTGCCGGCCAAAGCCGTTGGCGCGGTGCCCGAATGCTCCACCGCGTGCCACGCCGTCTCCAACAAGAGCCGATGCTGCGGATCCATCAACCTGACCTCGCGCGTCGACATGCCGAAGAATGGCGCGTCGAACCCCGTCACGTCATCGACGAAACCCGCACGACGGGTCACGACCTTGCCGGGCGCACCGACTTCCTGGTCGAAGAACTCGTTGACGTCCCACCGGTCCTTGGGCACCTCGGATATCGCGTCGCGGCCATCGCGCAACACGTCCCAGAACCCATCGGCATCCGGGGCGCCCGGGAAACGCGCTGCATAGCCGACGATGGCAAAGCGTGCGGCCGGCTCGATCGGATGCTCGGTGAATCCCATACCCGTTGTTCTCCCTGCTTCTTGCCTCGGCGGTCAGAGTGTGAATCTGAGGGAGTCTTGACTCCGCTAATAACGCCGTCGAAAACTATTGCACGCGAACCTGTGGCTCACGACGCTACGCGGTCCGGGTTCAGTCCGCGCGACCGCGATGGAACCGAGGGTATGTTGAGCCACGGGTGATGCCGGACCGGAGCCGGCTGTAGCGAGAGTACAAGAGAGGACCAGTTTTGCGCATCGGGAAGATAACGGTTGGCGCACTTGGTGAATGGTCGTTGAATCCGGGCGCGGTCACCTCATGGCATCCGACTGCCGCGGCTGCCGAAACGGCCCGACGAGCGCCCGTTAGTTCGGTGCCGATCAGCTACATGCAACACCAACATCTTCGTAACTACTGCGAACGGACAGCCGCGGGACTGAACTTCTCCCGGCAAATCATCGCCAGCTGTGAGATTGCTGGCCAGTGCGACATTTCTGCCATGGATCACGCCGTCAACGCATATCTACGTCGGCACGACACGTTCCGTAGTTGGTTCGAACAGACGGGCGATGGAGAGTTCATCCGGCACGCCATCGATGATCCGGCTGACATTGAATTCGTGCCGATCGATCAGGGCATCATGACGGTTGACGAAATACGCGCTCACGTCGTGGCCATACCGAGTCCATTGGATTGGGGCTGCTTCACTTTCGGCATAATCCAGAACGAGAGCCACTTCACCTTCTTCGCCGCCATGGATCACGTCCACGGGGACGCGACGTTGATCGGCACCACGATGATGGAAGCCAACGGAATGTATTCGGCGTTGAGCGAGGGCGGTGAGGCCCTGGTGCTGCCCGATGCCGGTAGTTACGACGATTTCTGCGTCCGCGAGCGCGAGTACACCTCGGAGTTGACTGTGGATTCGCCAGGGGTGCGGGCGTGGATCGACTTCACCGAGAACAACGGTGATGGCTTTCCCGAATTCCCGCTTCCGCTGGGCAACCCGCTGCAGGCGACTAGCAGTGACATGACCTCTGAAATCCTGATGGATCCGGCTCAGACGGAACGCTTCGAGTCGGCCTGCTCGGCGGCAGGCGCGCGTTTCGTAGGCGGCTTGTTTGCCTGTCTCGGCCTGGTGGAGCACGAGTTCACCGGTGCTCTCACGTATTACGGGCTCACTCCGAGGGACTCCCGCACAGCCAGCGACAACTTCATGACGCAGGGTTGGTTTACCGGCTTGATCCCGATCACCGTCCCGGTAGCGGCGACCTCTTTCAGCGATGCGGCATGGGCAGCGCAGGCCTCCTTCGATTCGGGCCTGAACATGGCGAGAGTGCCGTATTACCGTGTATTGGAGTTGGCGCCGCAGTTGAAATGGCCGCGGCCGAACTTTCCGGTGTCGAACTTCTTGCACGGTGGCGCTGCCCCGCTCAACGCCATCCTCGCCGCGGCCGACATGGGCCTTGCGAACAATATCGGCATCTACCCTGACGACCGGTATCTCATACCAATTGACGATCTACATATTCCGTTACGGGGAGGGCACGGTCATGGCGATCATGCATCCCGATAATCCGGTCGCCAAGAAATCAGTTACCCGCTACATGTAGGCGATGAAGTCGGTGTCCGTACGGGTCGCTGACAGTGGGCACTGGGGACGTGTCGCGTAGCGTGGAGCAACCGGATGGCTATTCCTTTCCCGCGATGCGCAATTTCGGGGCGGGGGTGAGGGCGATATGCGACGGCTAGCCGATCTCGTGGCGCGTTGGCCCTGGGTGGTGATTGGGGTCTGGATCGTGATGGCGGTCGCCCTGCCGCTGGCGGTCCCGTCGCTTGGCGAGATGGCTCAGAAGCATCCGCTCGCCATCTTGCCAGGCGATGCACCGTCGAGTGTCACCGCAGCAAAGATGGTCGAGGCGTTTCACGAACCGGGCAACGACGACCTCCTGTTGGTGGCGTTGATCAACGAGAACGGGCTGGGACCCACCGACGAAGCCACCTACCGCAAGCTCGTGGACGCGCTGCACGACGACGTGACAGACGTCGTGTCGGTGCAGGACTTCGTCAGCACGCCACAACTGCGAGAGTTCCTGACGAGTCAGGACAAGAAGACCTGGGTGCTGCCGGTGGGCCTCGCGGGTGAGTTGGGCACGCCGCGAGCGTTCGACTCGTTCAACCGGGTCTCCGACATCGTCGAACACAACGTTGCCGGTAGTTCCCTCACAGTGCACCTCACCGGGCCCGCGGCCACCGTCGCGGACCTCACCGTCGCGGGTGAACAGGATCGGCTACCGATCGAGCTCGCGATCGGTGTCTTGGTTCTCATCGTGCTGTTGCTGGTTTACCGCAACGTGGTCACGATGCTGCTGCCGCTGGTGACGATCGGGTCGTCCCTGGTAATCGCACAGGCAGTGGTGGCGGGCTTCTCCGAGTTGACTGGGGCGGGCGTCTCGAACCAGTCAATCGTATTCCTGAGCGCGATCATGGCCGGCGCGGGAACGGACTACGCGGTCTTCCTCATCAGCCGCTATCACGACTATGTGCGGTCGGGTATGGACTCCGACCAGGCGGTCAAGGCGTCGATGATCTCGATCGGGAAGGTGATCACCGCATCCGCCACCACGGTGGGGATCACCTTCCTCCTGTTGAGCTTCGCAAAGATGGGAGTGTTCCGAACGGTCGGGGTGTCGTCGGCGATTGGAATCGGCGTCGCATTCCTCGCCGGCGTGACCCTGCTACCGGCAATCTTGGTGCTCGCCGGGCCGCGCGGCTGGGTCAAGCCGCGGCGCGAACTGACTGCTCGGTTCTGGCGACGTTCCGGCATCCGCATCGTGCGCAGGCCGGTGGCACACCTGGTTGCCAGTCTGCTCGTCTTGGCCATCCTGGCCAGCCTCGCGACGTTCGCCAAGTACAACTACGACGATCGAAAGGTCGTGGCGGCGTCGGCGCCGAGTTCGATCGGGTACGCCGCGCTGGAACGCCACTTCCCGATCAGTCAGTCCATTCCCGAGTACATCCTCGTTCAGTCGCCGCAGGACCTGCGTACCCCGCGGGCTCTTGCGGATCTGGAGCAGATGGCTTCGCGCGTCGCACAGTTGCCCAACGTCGGTCTGGTCAGCGGCATCACCCGGCCCCTTGGAGACGTGCCGCCGGAGTTCAGGGCCACGTATCAGGCCGGGCTGGTCGGCACCCGGCTGGCCGACGGCTCCGAACCAGATCGGGCAGCGCACCGGCGACCTCAACCGACTGGCGACCGGGGCCAACACGCTGGCCGACAGCCTCGGTGACGTGCGCGCACAGATCAACAAGATCGTGCCAAGTATCCAGAGTCTGGTCACTGAGTTCTCCTCGATGAGGACCCAATACGGTGGGGACAAGCTGGTGCGGGACGTCGACAACGCCGCCAAGCTCGTCGACAGCATCAACGCGCTCGGCAATTCCATGGGCGTGAACTTCACCGCCGGCAAGAACTTCTTCGCCTGGATCGGCCCGGTGCTGACGGCGCTGCAGGGCAACCCGGTCTGCGACGCCAACGCCTCCTGCAGCAACACCCGCAACCAGTTCGAGCAGCTCGTCGCTCCTGGCAACGCCGGAAACCTCGACCAGATCAACGACCTCGCGCACCAGTTGCAGGGCTTCGGGGACAGGCAGACGCTCAACGCGACGGTGAACAAGCTGAACGGTGCGCTCAACAACGTCGCCAAGGCCGTCAACGCGATGGGCCTGAACAAGCCGGGTGGCCCGCAGGCGGGCCTGACCCAGCTGAAGCAGAACGCCGACCGCCTGGCTGGCGGAAGCCAGCAAGTGGCAGGCGGAGTGGACCAGCTCATCGACCAGATCAAACTGGTGGCTTCCGGACTCGACGAGGCATCGGCATTTCTGTTGACGATGAAGAACAACGCCGCAGACCCCTCACAGGCCGGGTTCAACATTCCGGCCGAAGTGCTGAATCTGGCGGAGTTCCAGAAGGCCGCCAAGGCGTACATCTCACCGGACGGCCACTCGGTGCGGTATCTGGTGCAAACCAAACTCAACCCGTTCAGCTCCGAGGCGATGGATCAGGTCAACGAGATCAGTGACACCGCTCGTGGCGCCCAGCCGAACACCACACTGTCCGACGCGACGATCTCGATGGGCGGGTTCCCGGCCGCGCTGCGGGACACGCGCGACTACTACGAGCACGACATCCGATACATCATCATCGCGACCCTCATCGTCGTCCTGCTGACCCTGATGGTGCTGCTGCGTGCGATCGTCGCACCCCTCTATCTCGTCGGTTCCGTGGTGATTTCCTATTTCGCGGCGATCGGCATCGGCGTGTTTGCGTTCCAATTCATCCTCGGCCAACAGTTGCATTGGAGCGTGCCCCCGTTGGCCTTCGTGGTGCTGGTCGCAGTGGGCGCCGACTACAACATGCTCTTGGTGTCGCGAATGCGGGACGAGTCTCCGCACAGCATGCGTTACGGCATCATTCGCACCCTGGGTTCGACGGGCGGTGTGATCACCGCGGCGGGGCTGATCTTCGCCGCCTCGATGGGCGGGCTCTTGTTCTCCAGCATCGGTATCGTGATCCAGGGCGGTTTCGTGATCGCCGTGGGAATCCTGCTGGACACCTTCGTGGTCCGCACCATCACGGTGCCCGCCATCGCTGCGCTGGTCGGGCGGGCGAACTGGTGGCCGTCAAGAATGGGCGCAGGGCGTTCATCACCATCGAAGTCCCTGCCACCAGCCGAACCTGCCGGGCAACCGGGTTAGCGTGGACATGCGATGTATGTGAAACTACGAAACGAAGCCGAGCGGTCAGGAGTCGGAATGAAGAAACTCCTCGCAGGGTTCACGGTGCTGGTAACCGCCAGCGTCACAGGATGTTTCGGCGTCGGGAGTGCGACCGCCGATGACGCACAGGTCCCTGGACCGCCTGTTCCCGGAATTTCGGCCGACGGAGTACCGATCGCCGCGCCGCCGTCGACCCGACCGGACCGCGTACGCCCTGGGCGGCGCCCACGTTCTCGGTATTCCCTATGACGAGTACATCCGCCGCACGGGCGCGGAGTGGTTCCCCGGTATGAAGCGGGAGAAGGTCGACTATCCCGCAGGACAGGTCCAGGGCCACGTCCTGGAGCGGCTGTTCCCCGGCATCGGCCGGGTGGGGGAGGAGATCTATCCCGGCATCGGTTTGGACGGCCCCAGTATCGGCGAGTCGATCGACGTCGGTGAGCCAAACCTCGAAACGGCCATCCGCAATGGAGGCCCCGGGACCGCGATGGGATTGTCCGAGGGAGCGCTGGTGCTCAACGCCGTGAAGGCACGGCTGGCCAACGACCCGACCGCTCCGCCACCAGATCAACTGAGCTTCGCGACGTTCGGCGACCCCATCGCGAAGACTCCCGTTCGGGGAGAGTTTCCTGACCCAGATGTTTCCCGTCGGCAGCGTCGTGCCCGCGATGGACTACCGCGTCCCGGCTCCGGTGGAGAGCCAGTACCACACCGACCAGTTCGTCTCTGCCTACGACAGCATCGCCGACTTTCCCGACCGGCCGGACAACCTGTTTGCCCTCGCCAACTCGATCGCCGGCCTGGCTACCGGTCACACCGCGATTGCGTTCACCAACCCGAGCAACGTTCCGCCGCAGAACATCAGAACGACGGTCAACTCAAGGGGTGCGACGACGACGACGTATCTGATTCCCGAGCAGCACCTTCCCACTCGTGCTGCCGTTCAAGTACCTCGGGTACCACGGAGGACACGCTGAATCAGCTCGACGCGATACTGATGCCTCGGGTGAATGCGGGCTATTCGCGAAACGACGATCCGGCGACCGCCCCGTCCAGGTGGACCCGGTGCACGGCTTCGACCCGTTGCAGGTCACCGACGCCGGCCAACGATGCGACGTTCGGCGGCGGCGTCGACCCCATTTCGCAGATCGTCAACGGTGCGCTGTCCGTGCTGTCCAACGGCGCACGCTGACAACGACCCAGCCAACGGATTCGACCAGTTATACGGACGTGATGTGACGCTTTCAAATCTGGGTACGCCCCAGTCGACCATTCTCTCGATGCTGCATGGACGCGCCAGTCTGCGTCCCGATGACGTGGCATTCAGCTTCACCGACTACGCCCTCGACCCGGCGGGTGTTACCGAGAGTCTCACGTGGGCGCAAGTGTCCCACCGCACGATGAACGTGGCACGCGAGCTCAGCCTTCATGCGTCGGTCGGAGACCGGGCGGTGATCCTGGCTCCGCAGAGCCTTGACTACATTCTGGCTTTCCTGGGATCCATGCAGGCTGGGCTGATCGCGGTGCCGCTCCCCCTACCGCATCGCGGCTCGAGTCACGAGCGTGTGGGCGCGATCTTTGCCGACACGTCGCCCGCGGTCGTGCTCACCACCTCCGCGGTCGCTGGCGATGTCGGCGATTACGTTGATCAAGCACGCCTGGAGGCTGTTCCGAAGATCCTCGAAATCGATTCGATGAATCTGGACGTCGAGCTCGGACCAAGCATCGAGACGGCTGATGTGCCCAGCATCGCGTACTTGCAGTACAGCTCGGGTTCGACCCGGCTGCCGACCGGGGTCATGATCTCGCACCGCAATCTCCAGGTGAATTTCGAGCAGCTGATGCGAATCTATTTTGCGGATTCGCACATCAGCACCACGGGCGCCACTTTCGTGTCGTGGTTGCCCTTCTACCACGACATGGGTTTGGTGCTTGGCGTCTGCGCCCCCATCCTGAGCGGCCATCCCGGCGCATTGACGAGCCCGGTTGCGTTCTTGGAGAGGCCGGCCAGATGGATGCGAGCGCTGGCGGAGAATTCTCATGCCTTTTCGGCGGCGCCCAACTTCGCCTTTGGCCTGGCCGCCCGCAAGACCACCGACAGTGACCTTGCCGGGCTCGACCTCGGCGGGGTGCTGGGCATCATCAACGGCGCCGAACGTGTCGATCCGGCCACATTGGAACGCTTCACAGATCGGTTTGCTCACTTCAACTTTCGGGACCACATGCTGCGTCCTTCATACGGACTGGCGGAGGCGACCGTCTTCGTCGCGGCCGGCACCTGGAGTGAATCGTCGCAAGCGGCCCACTTCGATGTCGAAGAGCTGTCCGTGGGGCGCGTTCGGCGGTGCGCGGCCGGGAGCGGCACGGCACTGGTCAATTACAAAGTGCCGCAATCGCCCAAGGTACGGATCGTCGACAGCGACACACACCGCGAGTGCCCACCGGACTTGGTTGGCGAGATCTGGGTCCATGGCGACAATGTCGCGGCCGGCTACTGGAGCAGGCCACCGGAGACCCAGCTGTGCTTTGGCGCAACCCTCGTCGACGCTTCGCCGGGCACGCCAGATGGCCCCTGGCTGCGAACCGGTGACCTTGGTTTCATCTCCGAGGGTGAGCTGTTCATCGTCGGCCGCATCAAGGATCTGCTGATCATCCGTGGCCGTAACCACTACCCCGAGGACATCGAGGCGACGGTTCAAGAGATCACACGCGGTCGGGTCGCAGCGATATCGGTTCCGCTGGACAGCACCGAGAAGCTGGTCACCGTCATCGAGCTCAAGAAGCGGGGTGATTCCGAGGCGATGAACTGGCTCAGCGGGGTCAAGAGCGACGTCACCTCCGCGATATCCAATGCGCACGGCTTGAACGTCGGGGATCTCGTTCTGGTACCGCCAGGTTCGATTCCCACCACCACCAGCGGCAAGATTCGGCGCGCCGCCTGCGTCGAGCAGTACCGCCAGGACCAATTCACCCGGTTGGACGCCTAAGCCCGGCCGCTACAGTCCGGAAAGCCCCGCCCCGAGCAGCACGCAGCCGATCACGGCCAACAATGCCGCGATCTCGAGGCGGCGTCGCCGCGCGCAGCCAACCGTGCGAGTGCCAACAGCGTCTGGCGGGTGCGTTCTGGGGCTGACCAGGTAGGAGAACAGCGGGAGCTCCACCAGCGCGAACGCCACCACGTGGAACAGCACCAACGCGCCGACCTCCGTGCGCGGGCGGGGCCCCGGAGGCGATGATGAGCGGCGAGCACCGCGAGGTAGTCGACGGAGGGAAGCGCGATGCCGAGGCCCGCGACGCCCGCCGTCCATAGCGAGCGGTCGTTGAGTAGTTGCCGGGTGCGCGTCGCGAGCGGTCTGGTGATGCGGTCCGTTCGGGCAGGGGCCCCGTCGCCACGTTTGGCTCGCATCGCGCCGGAGCCAACCACCGCAGCGGTGACCAGCACCAGCGTGCCGGCGATGACCTGCGCCCTGGGCAGGGTGAAATGGGCTGACCCCAGCGCCGGCCGCAGGACGAACAGCACGACCAGGCCCACCGTGGTGCCCATCGCGAAGCCGCCGGCGAGGAAGGTGAGCAGTTGAAGTAACGGCCGGGGCCGGTTCACCATCACGAGCGTCATGCCGACCCGGAACGGCTCGAGGCTGATCGCAGCGGCCATCACCAGGAGCGTGATCCACATGATGAGCGTCAGGCTACCGCCCGGCGTGGTCGAGTCGCACTCGCAGCACTCGGACGCGGGCGCCGCACATGGGTACGTGTGAAGATGGAAGTGCCATGAGTAGCACCGACCTCAGCCCGGCCTCATTGCGCGAAGCGTTCGGCCACTTTCCGTCCGGTGTCATAGCCATCGCCGCGGAGGTCGAAGGCATCCGCGTCGGCCTGGCCGCCAGCACGTTCGTCCCCGTCTCACTTGATCCGCCGTTGGTCTCCTTCTGCGTGCAGAACACCTCGACCACCTGGCCGAAGCTCAAGGACCTGCCGTTTCTCGGAATCAGCGTGCTCGGTGAGTCGCACAACGCGGCGGTGAAGACCCTCGCCGCGAAGACGGGTGACCGTTTCGCGGGCCTGGAGACCAGCTCGACCGATCGCGGTGCGGTATTCATTCATGGCACCAGCGTGTGGGTGGAGAGCGCCATCGAGCAGCTCGTCCCGGCCGGCGATCACACCATCGTGGTGCTGCGGGTGCACGAAATCACCGTGCACGACGACGTCGCGCCCATTGTGTTTCACCGCAGCACGTTTCGCCGCCTGGATGGCTAGTCGTACTGGCGGCCTATCGGGTCAAGGCTTGGAGCCGAGTTTCTCGCGGTAGCCCTCGATGCGCTGCTCGATCTCTGCGGCGTCGTCTGGCCTGCCCTCCTTGCGGGCGAGGTCGGCACGTGCGGAGAGTTCGCGGATCGCGGTGCGAATGTCGTTGACGCTCTGGGTTTCTCCAGTGCTCATGCGGCCGCCTTTCGTCGTTGATTGGCTGCAATCACCGAGGGTACCCGTTTCGCACCTCGCCCAACGTGCCGTGAGCGCGACTTTTCGGCCCGAAAGTCGCAGTGGTGTCACGTTCGGCGCGTGAACGCTCGACCCACCCGGCCAATGATGCTGCCGTCGGTGTCCTCGGCGGTGACGCGTACGTCGTCCCACCCCAATTCGGTGAGAGCCTCCGATCGCCTGATGTCCCGGTCGAGTTGGCGGCGACTCATCCGATGGTGCTCGCCTTCGTAGTCGACACCCACCATGAGGTCGCGCCACCCCATGTCGATGACCGCGACGAGTTGGCCGTATTCGTCGTACACCGGAATTTGAGTCTCGGGCCTCGGGAAGCCCGCCCGGATGAGAAGCAAGCGCACTCTGGTCTCCTGAGGTGATTCGGCGCCGGCGTCGACGAGGTCGAGGGCTTGGAGGGCGGCGCGAATTCCGCGGCGTCCCCGATACCGCTCGGCCAGAAGTTCGACGTCGGCCATCTTCAGCTTGGTTGCGCGCGCCAAGGCGTCGATCGCCGCTACGGCGTCACCGAGTGGGTAACGACACGCAATGTCCAAAGCGGTCCGGGCGGGCGTCGTGACGGCCACACCGCGCACCGTCTCAACCTCGTCGTCCTGGTAGCGGTCCGACAACGCGCGAATCCCATTCGGCGGGCGGCGATTGTCGTAGAGGATCTCGGCGGATGCGTCGTCATCGACCCACTTGGCGCCGTGAAGTGCCGCAGCTGACTGACCGGCGACGACTCCCGCGCGTCGTGACCACAACCACGCCGCCTTCGCGCGCGACGTGGCGGTGAGCTCCAAGCCACGCGGTAGGTACACGTCACGGTGAACCGCGACGAAGCGACTGCGAAGCTGGTAGGGCGTGATGCCACCCGCGGCCAATGCTTCACTCCCGATGAACGGTTCCCCCATGCCGGGAGTGTGCCGATCGCCACCGACACGCCGTCGAACGTGACGCCACTGCGAGAATTCGGCGCGAAAGTCGCGGTGGCGTCACGCTCGGCGCGAAGAATCGACGCAATACTCGCAGCATGATTTTTAGTGAGCCGTTCGAATCAACCGATGGCACGGTCGTCATAACCGTCTCCCGCCCCGGCTGGGGGGACCGGCCGGAGCGCCCGATCGGCGTCTATACGGTGACGTCCCAGCGCACCACGTTCACACCGGCCGTCGACGCCAGCCGGGTGGCCCTGATCGGGGCCCTGACCGGGTTCGCGGCGGCGGTCATCGCGACGTTCGCGGTCCTTCGGCGGCCACCGTGGCCGGAGCTGACGGAAGCCGCAATGATCGCGCTGTCCAAGGAGAAGGCCGCTCTCCGCAAAGCGTGAGCGCGGGGGAAACTACCGCCTATTGCATCCTTCTTCCGGCTACCGCCGGAAGAGCTTGTTGCCGAGCCACACGACCGGGTCGTACTTGCGGTCCGCTACGCGTTCCTTCATCGGAATCAGCGCGTTGTCGGTGATCTTGATGTGTTCGGGGCAGACCTCGGTGCAGCACTTGGTGATGTTGCAGAACCCGAGCCCGTTCTCTTCCTGAGCCATGTCCGGCGGTCGATCGTGTCCAGCGGGTGCATCGTCAGTTCGGCACTGTCGCATCAGGTACCGCGGGCCGGAGAAGGCCTCCTTGTTCTCCTCGTGGTCACGCACGACGTGGCAGACGTTCTGGCACAGGAAGCACTCGATGCACTTGCGGAACTCCTGGCTCCGGTTCACGTCCTCCTGCTGCATCCGGTAGTCGCCCGGCTGCAGGTCCTTCGGTGGCGTGAACGACGGGATCTCCCGCGCCTTCGTGTAGTTGAAGGACACGTCGGTGACCAGGTCGCGCATCACGGGGAAGGTTCGCAGCGGCGTCACGGTGACGGTCTCGTCCTCGCCGAAGGTCGACATCCGGGTCATGCACATGCAGCCGCGGGCGGCCGTTGACCTCCGCCGAACACGATCCGCACTTGCCCGCCTTGCAGTTCCATCGCACGGCGAGGTCCGGGCCTGGGTGGCCTGCAGCCGGTGGATGATGTCGAGCACCACCTCGCCGTCGTTGACCTCGACGGTGTAGTCCTGCAGCCCGCCGCCGGTGTCGTCGCCGCGCCAGACGCGCAGACTCGCGTTATAGGCAGCCATGCTCAGCCCTTCCGTTCGGGGTGCTCGGTCAGTTCGGCGTCGGTGTAGTACTTCTCGAGTTCGGAGAGCTCGAAGACCTCGAGCAGGTCGGGTCGCATCGGGACCTGCGGCTCGGGGGTGACGGTGACGCCGGGGACCATCGCTTCGCTGGTCGCCGCATCGGTGGTCTTGCACACCAGCAGTGTGTTGCGCCAGTTGGCGTCCATCGCCGGATGGTCGTCGCGGGTGTGTCCGCCGCGGCTCTCGGTGCGCAGCAGTGCGGCCTTGGCCACGCACTCGCTGACCAGCAGCATGTTGCGCATGTCGATCGCCAGGTGCCAGCCCGGGTTGTACAACCGGCCGCCCTCGACGACGACGTTCTGCAGCCGGCCCTTGAGCTCGCTCGAGCTTGACCAGCGCCTCCTCGATCTCCTCTTCCTTGCGGATGATGCCGACCAGGTCGTTCATCGACTGCTGAAGCTCGGCGTGCAGCGTGTACGGGTTCTCGGGATTCGGGTGGTCGTCGTACGGCGCCAACGCCATCTTGGTGGCCTCGTCGACGGCGTCCTGCGGCGGTTTCGGCCGATCGTCGGCAAGCGCCCGCACGTAGTCGGAGGCGCCGAGACCGGCGCGACGGCCGAATACCAGCAGGTCCGACAGCGAGTTGCCGCCGAGCCGGTTGGAGCCGTGCATGCCGCCGGAGCACTCACCTGCGGCGAACAGTCCAGGAGTGGCGGCGCCGCCGGTGTCGGGGTCGACCTCGATGCCGCCCATCACGTAGTGACAGGTCGGACCGACCTCCATCTCGTCCTTGGTGATGTCGACCTCGGCCAGCTCGATGAACTGGTGGTACATCGACGGGAGCCGGCGCTTGATCTCCTCGGTGGGCATGCGCGAGGCGATGTCGAGGTAGACCCCGCCGTGCGGGGTGCCGCGGCCCGCCTTGACCTCGGCGACGATGGCCCGGGCGACCTCGTCGCGGGGGAGCAGGTCAGGCGTGCGGCGGGCGGAGTCGTTGTCCTTGAGCCACTGGTCGGCCTCTTCCTCGGTCTCGGCGTACTGACCCTTGAACACCGCGGGGATGTAGTCGAACATGAACCGCTTGCCCTCGGAGTTCTTCAGCACCCCGCCGTCGCCGCGCACGCCCTCGGTGACGAGGATGCCCTTGACCGACAGCGGCCAGACCATGCCGGTCGGGTGGAACTGGATGAACTCCATGTTGATCAGGGCGGAGCCGGCGCGCAGCGCCAGGGCGTGTCCGTCGCCGGTGTACTCCCACGAGTTCGACGACACCTTGAACGACTTGCCGATGCCGCCGGTCGCGAGCACCACGGCGGGTGCGTCGAACAGGATGAAGTTGCCGGTCTCGCGCCAGTACCCGAAGGCCCCGGCTACGCGCTTGATGCCACCGGCCCCCTCGTCCAAGATCAGGTCGGTGATCGAGCACTCGTGGAAGACCTTGATCCGGGCCTCGTAGTCGCCGAGTTCCTTCTTGTCCTCCTGCTGCAGCGAGACGATCTTCTGCTGCAGGGTGCGGATGATCTCCAGGCCGGTGCGGTCGCCGACGTGGGCAAGCCGCGGGTAGGTGTGCCCGCCGAAGTTGCGCTGGCTGATCTTGCCGTCCTTGGTGCGGTCGAACAGCGCGCCGTAGGTCTCCAGCTCCCACACCCGGTCCGGGGCTTCCTGCGCGTGCAGTTCGGCCATCCGCCAGTTGTTGAGGAACTTGCCGCCCCGCATGGTGTCACCGAAGTGCACCTGCCAGGAGTCCTTGGTGTTGACGTTGCTCATCGCGGCTGCGCAGCCACCCTCGGCCATCACCGTGTGGGCCTTGCCGAATAGCGACTTGGTGACCACGGCGACGCGCAGGCCGCGTTCGCGCGCCTCGATCACCGCGCGTAGTCCTGCGCCGCCGGCACCGATCACGACCACGTCGTATTCGTGCCGTTCGAGCTCAGTCATGAAACCTCACTTGCCTTTTCGGAGATGTGGTGCCGAATTCGTCTTGTCAGCCAATGAATCTCAGGTCAGAGATGGTGCCGCTCGCCACCAGCATGATGTAGAAGTCGGTGAGCATCAGCGTGCCGAGCGTGATCCACGCGTACAGTCTTGTGCCGGGTGTTGAGCCTGCTCACCTGTCCCCACATCCAGTACCGGACGGGGTGTTTGGAGAAGTGCTTGAGCCGGCCGCCGACGACGTGGCGGCAGGAGTGGCAGGACAGCGTGTAGATCCACAGCATGACCACGTTGCACGACGAGAATCACGTTGCCCAAACCGAATCCGAATCCGGACGGCGAATGGAACGCCACGATCGCGTCGTAGGTGTTGATCACCGAGATGATCCCGGCGATGTAGAAGAAGTACCGGTGCGTGTTCTGGATGATCAGCGGAAGTCGCGTCTCGCCGGTGTATTTCGCGTGTGGCTCGGCCACTGCGCAGGCGGTCGGCGACTGCCACACCGACCGGTAGTAGGCCCCGCGGTAGTAGTAGCAGGTCAGCCGGAACAGCAGCAGGAACGGCAGCGACGCCGCCGCGATAGGGCAGCCACCACACGTCGGGCAGGATCTGCGGCCAGAAGTGGCTGGCCTCGGGCACGCAGCCCTTGCTGATGCACGGCGAGTAGAACGGCGTCAGGTAGTGGTATTCGGCGACGAAGTAGTTGTTCTGCAGGAACGCGCGCACCGTCGCGTAGATCACGAACGCGGCGAAGCCGAGGTCGACGATCAGCGGCGACTGCCACCACTGGTCGGTGCGCAGCGTGCGTTGCGAGATCTGGGCTCGGCTCGGTGAGAAGACGCCGGTCGCTTTGCGGTCGGCGGTGGGTGCGCTCACTGTTCCCTTTCGGTGGTGGTTGTCCCGGGGACGTCGGCCGGCGGACGTTAGCCTCGCGACGCCCTCGTCGTCGACGTCGCCGCCAGAAGTCGGTGTCGTACTGGCGTGTCCGGGATCCCGATCTTCTCGCCGACTTGGTGGTGGCGCGTCTCACCCGCGGCGAGTTCGAGTTCCTCGGCGTCGATGTCGAGCCGGTCGATGTCGTTGAGAATGCGTTCGGCGTCGTTGACGATGCGGCGCATCGCAGGGGTGTCGCCGTAGCGTGACGCCAGTGAGGTCACGCACCGGCGCAGGCCACCGATCAAGTCGTGTAGCTGGGCAAGTTCGGTGGTGGTGGACAACGAGCCTGACCTCCTTGGGCTGAAGGGTGTCACGAATCACAGTACGACAATCGATGCTAGCCACATCATCGAGATCAGCGTGACACAGGGTCACGTTGAAGAGTGGAGGTTGAGGAGTTGTCCAAGCAGGTTCTGCAAGACCGGGCGGCCGCGCTGCTGGCTCTGCACGTGCCGGGAAATCCGGTGATTCTGCCGACGGTGTGGGACGCGTGGTCGGCCAAGTTGGCCGTCGACGCGGGGTTTGCCGCACTCACCGTCGGCAGTCATCCGGTGGCCGACTCGGTTGGCAAGGACGACGGCGAGGGAATGTCGTTCGACGACCTGATCGATCGAGTCGCGCAGATCACCGGCGCGGTCGACGTGCCGATCTCGGTCGACATCGAGTCCGGCTACGGCGAAACGCCGCAGCGGCTCATCGATGGGCTGCTCGTCGGCCGGTGCGGTCGGTCTCAACATCGAGGACACCGTGCACAAGGAGGGCAAGCGGCTACGGAGCCGCCGAGGAGCACGCCGCCCTGGTCGGTGAGCTGCGCAAGGCCGCCGACGCCGCGGGTGTGCACGTGGTCATCAACGCCCGCACCGATCTGTTCCTGCGCAACGACGGTGACGACGCCGATCGGGTCGAGCGGGCGGTGGCCCGGCTGAAGCTGGCCGCGGACGCCGGCGCGGACAGCCTGTATCCGGTGGGCCGCCACGACCCGGAGACCACGAAGCGGCTAACGGCCGAACTGCCGCTGCCGGTCAACGCGATCGCGCTCCCCGACCAGGACGATCCCGCGTCGTTCGGTCCGCTGGGCGTCGGCCGGATCAGTTTCGGACCGTTCCTCCAGCGCGCGCTGTCCGCTCGGGCGGAGGAGATTCTGGCCGCTGGAGCTGATGAGTTTCCCGGCCGTTCGGCCGCCCGGTTTACCATCCCGCCCGTGGCGGATGACGACGGGCGGCCGGACTGGCACGATCAGCGCGGCTTGATCTGGGCTGCGGGGGTGGCCGCTGTCGCGCTGATCTGCCTGCTGGTGTACGCGGTGATTCGGGTGTCGAGCGGTTCGTCGTTCCTGCCCGGCGGCCTGCCGAGCGCCACGTCGTTCTCCGACACGCCGTCCACGACGCGCAACGACCACCTCGACGACGTACCAGCTACACGGTGCCCGAGCGTGCAGACGAGTGAGGACACCGGGCCCCCGGTGACGGTCCCGCCGACCGCGGACGACCCGGGGTCGGACGACACGACCACCACGACGTCGACCACCATCTACAACCCCTACGGCACGACGACGCCGACCAACGCCGGTCACATCTGAGGCTCAGCCGGCGGTCGTATCGAGGCGACGGGCTCACAGCGCTCACAACCGCGGCTCGCCACGCGTGAGCACACCGTGATGGGCGCTTCACACGACGCGACACGACGGCAACGTGGTCTCCCTAGCCTTCGAGACATGCGTTCACCGAAGACGGTCGTCCTCGTCGGTCACGGCATGGTCGGCCACCGGTTCGTGGAGGCATTGCGGTCCCGTGACGACGTCGGGCGAATGGCGTGTCACGGTGCTCGCCGAGGAGGCCGACGCCGCCTACGACCGCGTCGGCCTGACCGGCTACACCGAGCACTGGGACCGCGACGCGGCTGGCCCTGCCGGGCAACGACTACGTCGGCGACGACCACGTCGAATTGTTCCTGCGCGACCGTGTCACCCGCATCGACCGGTCCGCCAAGTACGTGACGACGGCGCTGGGCCGCCGGATCGCCTACGACGCGCTGGTCCTGGCCACCGGCTCGTACGCGTTCGTGCCGCCGGTGCCGGGACACGACCTGCCCGAACTGCCACGTCTACCGCACGCTCGACGACCTCGACGCGATCCGGGCCGACGCGCTACGCGCGCTGAGCTGCGGGCACCAGCGACGGTGTGGTGATCGGTGGCGGGCTTCTCGGCCTGGAGGCGGCGAACGCGTTGCGCCAGTTCGGCTTGCAGGCCCACGTCGTGGAGCGCGCCCCGCGCCTGATGGACCAGCAGCTCGACGAGGCAGGCGGCGCGCTGCTGCGCCGGATGGTCAGTGGTCTGGGCATCTCGGTGCACCTCGACGTCGGCACCGACTCGATCGAACGCCTCGGCGACGGACGCGGTGCGGGTGCTGCTCGGTGACGGGACGCTCATCGACGCGGGCGTGGTGGTCTTCGCGGCGGGCGTGCGGCCGCGCGACGAGCTGGCCCGATCGGCGGGCCTGCCCGTGGCCGACCGCGGCGGCGTGCTCACCGATCTCTCCTGCGCCACAGTGGATCCCAACGTGTACGCGGTCGGCGAGGTCGCCGCGATCGACGGCCGCTGCTACGGGCTGGTGGGGCCCGGGTACACCAGCGCCGAGGTCGTCGCCGACCGCCTGATGGGCGGCGCCGCCGAGTTCGGCGAGGCGGACACTGTCGACCAAGCTCAAGCTGCTCGGCGTCGACGTGGCGAGCTTCGGCGACGCGATGGGCACCACGCCGGACTGCCTCGAGGTGGTGGTCAACGACGCGGTCAAGCAGACCTACGCCAAGCTGGTGCTCTCCGACGACGCCGCCACGCTGCTCGGCGGCATCCTGGTGGGCGACGCGTCGGCGTACGGCATGCTGCGGCCGATGGTCGGCGAACAGTCTGCCCGGCGACCCGCTGGCGATCATCGCGCCCAGCGGAACCGATTCGGGCGCAGCGCAACTCGGGGTCGGCGCGCTGCCGGCTGCGGCGCAGATCTGTTCCTGCAACAACGTCACCAAGGGCGATCTCACCGACGCGATCGCCGGTGGCTGCGCGGACGTGCCCGCCTTGAAGGGCGCCACCAAGGCGGGCACGTCGTGCGGGTCGTGCGTGCCGCTTGCTCAAGCAGCTGCTCGAGGCCGAGGGCGTCGAGCAGTCGAAGGCGCTGTGCGAGCACTTCACGCAGTCGCGCGCCGAGCTCTTCGAGATCATCTCGGCCACCTCGATCCGCACGTTCTCGGGATTGGTCGCAGCGGTTCGGCACCGGAACGGGTTGCGACATCTGCAAACCCGTGGTCGCGTCGATCCTGGCGTCGACGAGCTCGCGAGCACATCCTCGACGGCGAGCAGGCCTCGCTGCAGGACTCCAACGACCACTTCCTGGCCAACATCCAGCGCAACGGCAGCTACTCGGTGGTGCCGCGGGTGCCCGGCGGCGACATCACGCCCGAGCAGCTGATCCTGATCGGCGAGATCGCGCGTGACTTCGACCTGTACACGAAGATCACGGGCGGACAGCGCATCGACATGTTCGGCGCCAGGGTCGACCAGCTGCCGGAGATCTGGCGTCGTCTGGTCGACGGTGGCATGGAATCCGGCCACGCCTACGGCAAGGCGCTGCGCACGGTGAAGAGTTGCGTCGGCAGCGACTGGTGCCGCTACGGGCAGCAGGATTCGGTGCAGATGGCGATCGACCTCGAACTGCGCTACCGCGGACTGCGCGCCCCGCACAAGATCAAGATGGGCGTGTCGGGCTGCGCACGCGAATGCGCCGAGGCGCGCGGCAAGGACGTCGGCGTGATCGCCACCGAGACCGGCTGGAACCTCTACGTCGGCGGCAACGGCGGCGCGACACCGAGGCACGCCGAACTGCTGGCAGGTGATCTCGACGACGAGACGCTGGTCCGCTACGTCGACCGCTTCCTGATGTTCTACGTCCGCACCGCCGACCGGTTGCAGCGCACCGCGCCGTGGGTGGAACAGGTTGGGCTGCGAGCACCTTCGCGAAGTCGTCTGCGACGACTCGCTCGGCCTTGCCGCCGAGTTCGAGGAGGCGGTCGCCCGCCACGTCGACGGCTACGCCTGCGAGTGGAAGGGCGTGCTCGACGATCCCGACAAGCTGTCGCGCTTCGTGTCGTTCGTCAACGCACCCGACGTCGCCGACCCCACGGTCGCCTTCACCGAGCGCGCCGGGCGCAAGGTGCCCGTCCCCATCGGCATGCCCAAGTTCCGTCCCCTTCAGGAGACCACGTGACCCTTCTCGAGCACCTCGACGACCTCGACCTGCAGGACGACCCGGTCTGGACGACGGCATGCGGCTACGACCGGCTGATGCCCGGCCGAGGCGTCGGCGTGCTGCTGCCCGACGGGGCGCAGGTGGCGCTCTTCCGCCTCGACGACGGATCGCTGCGGGCGATCGGCAACGTCGACCCGTTCTCGGGTGCCGCGGTGATGTCGCGGGGCATCGTCGGCGACCGGGCGGGCCGGGCGTGCGTGCAGACACCGATCAAGAAGCAGGCGTTCGCCTTTGACGACGGCGCGTGCCTCGACGACGCCGCGGTGTCCGTGCCCGTCTACCGGACGCGGGTGACCGCCGACGGCGACGTTCAGGTCAGCTGCGCCTGTCCCTAGAGCGCCCGCAGCAGTCGCTTCTCGGCAGGCTGGCAGTCGACGTCGACGACGTCGTCGCGGATCGAGGTGTTCCACAGCTCGACCGTCTGCACCAGCCAGTAGGCGCCGAACTCGGCGATCAGCGCCACCTCGACGACGAGCACGGCGTGGTTGAAGCCGTCGAGGACCAGGTGCGCGATCACCGCGGCGACCAGCGTCAGCGCCATGGCCAGCGAGATCACCTGGTAGACACGGTGATACGTCTGCGTGTGCGGGCACTTGTCCTCGTCCTGGCGCCCGGCGAGGAATGCGTTGATCAGCACCGTGACGATGAACGAGACGAACATCGTCACCGCGGCTATCCCGTGCGCGTTGGCCACGAACCACTCGCGGAGCGACGATCGAGCGTCAGCAGGCCGACCGCGAGGACGGCGCGCTGGACCCACGTGGCGACCTCGCCGAGCGGGCTGCGGGTGCGGCCGGTCCTGGTGCGGCGGTACATCCACCACGACGCGACGCGGGCCAGCACCAGTGCGACGACGAGCGCCCACACGTTGTCGATGACCGCGTCGTCCGTCAGGGCGCCGACCGGCAGGGCGGATTCACCGCACAGCAGCACCGGCCGCGACGTCGGTACGAACGCGACGACGAACGCCAGGATCCCCGCCAGATTGAGCAGGATGTCCTCGGTGTCCCTGCTGCCCTTGTAGACGATCAGGAGTGTGCCGATCGCGCAGACCGCGCCGATGAACACGCCGTGTGCCGAGGTGAAGTAGTACGCGCTGATGGAGGTCTGCCAGCAGGTCGCGCCGGCGCGTTCGATGATCAGCGCCGTCGCGAGCATGACGAGCATGACCGGGATGCCGCCACGCAGGTACCGGTAGGTGTCCAACGCGGTGTCGCGGTCCATGCCGCCATTCTGCGCTCAGGCGGCGACGGACAGCCCGGCCCGCCGGAACCGGCTCGCGATGAGCCGGACCACCCCCGGGATGGGTGCCCAGCGGTTCGGTCACCACGTCGGCGCCGGAGGCCCGCAGCCGGTCCTGAAACAGCCCGTCCGCCAACAGATACGACGCGACGACCACCCGGCGCGCGCCGCGGCCGCGGAGGTCGGCGACCGCGTCGGCGACGCGCGGCTCGCCGGTGGCGGCGTAGGCCAGTTCGACGCGGCCGCCGATGGCCGCCGACAGCAGGGCGGCGGTGATCGCGCAGGTCGCGCAGCGCACCGGGATCCGACGTGCCCGCCGCGGCCAGACACGACGGAATCGCGAAGGCCGCCAACCGGATTCGACCAGACGATCGGTCATCACGCGCACCAGTCTGCGGGGACGGGCCGAGCGGCGTCGGTCACGACGACGTCGGGGTGCCCGCTGGCGGCGACGTGCGCGGGGATGTCGGTGCGGACGTGATATCCGCCTGCCAGGAACGCGGGGACCAGCACGGCGGGCCGGGCGACCAGCGTCCGCAGCACGTCGGCTGGCGTCGGTCCGAGCACGTCGACGAACGCGGTGCGGACCGGCGACGCCGAGCACGGCGCCGACCCGGTCGGCGAGGTCGCCGATCATCGTCGACGCCGCCGGCCTTGCGGGTGCCGTGCGCGACCAGGATCGGGATTCACGCAGCGCCCACCGGGAACTCGTCGACGGCCAGCCGGTACCCGCGCTTCACCACGGTCGACACGATGTGCTTGTCGCCCAACGCCGTTCGCAGTCGCAGCACGGCGGTCTCGACGGCGTGGGTGTCGGTGCCGCCGCCGGGTAGCGCGTTGAGCAGGTCGCGGCGGGACACCACGGTGCCGGGCCGGTGGGCGAGCGCGCGGATGGTCGCCATGCCCGCCGGCGAGAGTTCCTTGACCACGCCGTCGACCAGCACGCAGGTGCCCCGGATCTCCAGCACGTGGCCGGCCACCTTCACGGTGCGCGACTGCAGCAGCGGCAGCTCGTCGGTGATGTGGCGGGCCAGTGCGCCGAGCCGCATCCGCTCCGGCGCCGACGTCGGCACCCCGAGCCGCACCAGCGGGCGCGCCGTCACCGGTCCGACGCACATCGCGTGCACGTCGGTCCGCAATGCCGAGAGCACCTGATCCTCGACGCCCAGTTCGACGGCGCGCATCAGCATCGCCGCGACGGCGGGTGCGGACGTGAAGCTGACGGCGTCGAACTTGCGCTCGGCGATGCCGACCACCAGCTGGTCGAAGGCGCCGTCGCGGGGCGCGGGATGCCAGCGGTAGACGCGGATGGGCACCACCTCGGCGCCGGCGGCGCGCAGCTCGTCGAGGAACTCGGGGAACGGATCCCACTCGTCGGTGGCGCCGTGCAGTTGCACGGCGATCCGCAGCCCCTCGATGCCCCCTTCGACGAGGTAGTGCACCACCTCGCGGGAGGACTCCGATTCGGGTGACCACTCCTCGGGCAGCCCGGCCGCCCGCAGCGCGCCGGTGGCCTTCGGCCCGCGGGAGACGACGCGGGCCTTGCCGAGCGCCTCGATCAGGTCATCGGCCAGCCCCCAGCCGTCGGCGGCGGCGATCCAGCCGCGCAGCCCGATGCCCGTCGTCGCGATCACGACGTCCGGCGGGTGGCGCGATCAAGCGCCTCGGTGTGTTCGCGCAGCTCGTCGTCGTCGGGCAGCGGCACCATGGCGATCGCCGCGGCGCTGGTCACGGTCGCGCCGCGACGGCTGCAGCAACGCGCTCAGTTCCTCGGCGCGTCGTGCGGAGGTCACCGCCACCCGGAACCCGGTGAGCGGTGCCCAGTCGGGCTCAGCCATGCCTCCAGTGAAGGCAGTTCGGTGTTTCCAAGCGGTTACCCGGTCATTGCCGGGCGATGTCGCCCCCGGCATGGCGTGACCCGGCCGTGAACTTCCTCTCACCGCGGGTCGGGCGGCCCGTGAGGAGGTCTCACCACACGTCGCCGTCGCGCCAGTCGCAGGTGATGTCGGCGGTGGTGTCGAGTGTCATGCCGACGGGCAGGGCGACCGGCAAGCACGAACAGCGACCGGTCGTCGTCGGGGGTGCGGGTCACGCCCGGCGGGGCCAGCACCGACGTCGGTGCCCTGCCACGGCAGCCAGCCCCGCGAGGCGTACATGTGCCTGCCCGCCTCCGACGCGCTGAGCGCGCCGAGTTGATACGCGCCGCGCAGCACCTGCTCGAGCGCGTCCATCACGGCCATGGCCAGACCCTGGCCGCGCCAGTCCTCGCGCACCGCGACGGCCTCGAGGTAGCCGCAGCGCAGCGCGGTGTCCCGGTAGATCATCCGGCGCTGCACCACGGCGCCGTGCGCGATCAGCGCCCCGGATGGCAGATCAGGGCGTGCATGCCGCCGAGCGAGTGCTCCCAGTCGGCGTCGGTGAAGTCGACCTCGCCGCCGCCGAACGCCTCGATGACCATCCGGCGGGCGCCCTCGCGGGTCTCGACGTCGAGATCGGAGGTGTGGACCAGGCGTGCGGTGTGGACCCCGCGGACGCGAGGAGCATGAGTGCCCTCAATGTGCACACCTCGTTCCTACCAGGCGTGAGCGACAGTGTGTACTGATCAGTCCTCGATCGGTCGGCGCGGCCGCGACCAGTGCAGCCGGACGTGCTGGCCGGGCCGGATCTGGGCGACCTTGTCGATGTCCGCGGTCGGCCACCACGCCGATCACCGGATAACCGCCGGTCACCGGGTGATCCGGGCCGAGGATCACCGGTAAACCGTTGGGCGGCACCTGTATTGCACCGCGGGTCGCGCCCTCGCTCGGCAGTTGGCGGTCCGGCCAGCGGTGCTGCAGCGGCTTGCCCGCCAGCCGCATGCCGACCCGGTCGCTGCGGTCGGTGGCCACCCAGTCGGTGTGCACCAGCGCGTCGGGATCGGTGAACCAGTCGTCGCGCGGACCGGGCACCACCAGCAGCTCGAGCAGGTCGTCGGCGATGGCGGCCACCGGCGCCTGATCCAGTTCGGGGAAGTCCGTCGGTGTGCTGCGCCGACGGCCAGCACGTCGCCGGGTCGCAGGGGCCGCGGGTCCGATCGCCGACATCACGTCGTAGCTGCGCGAGCCGAGCACCGGTGCGACGTCGATGCCGCCGCGCACCGCCAGGTAGCTCCGCAGGCCGGAGTGCGGCGCCCCGAGCGAGATCACCTGTCCGTCGTGGGCGTACTGAATGCTGTTGGTGCCGAAGGGAACTCCGTTGACCGACGGATCGGCGTCGGCGCCCGTGACGGCGATCGCGACGTCGCCGCCCCGTACCCGGGCGGAGAAGCCGCCGAACGTCACCTCGATGGTGGCGCGGTCGTTGGGGTTGGCGACCAGCCGGTTGGCCAGGGTGTGCGAGCGGCGGTCGGCGGCCCCGGAGCGGGTGACGCCCATGTGCGCCAGGCCGGGCCTGCCGAGGTCCTCGACCAGTGCCAGCGGACCGGTCCTGCAGGATCTCCAACGTGCTCATCGAGGGACTCTCCTAACCGATCGCGCGGAACTGGACCCACATGCCCGGGGTCAGCAGGGCGGGCTGGTCACGGTCGACGTCCCACAGCGACGGCGTCGGTGTGCCCGATCAGCTGCCAGCCGCCGGGTGACTCGCGCGGGTAGACGCCGCTGAACTCGCCGGCCAGCGCCACCGATCCGGCGGGCACCCGGGTCCGCGGCTCTGCCCGGCGCGGCACGTGCAGGCGTTCGTCACCGCCGACGAGGTAGGCGAAACCCGGTGCGAATCCGCCGAATCCGACCCGCATCGGGCGCGGCGGTGTGCGCGGCGACGACCTCGGCCGGCGTCAGCCCGGAGAGCCGGGCCACCTCGTCGAGGTCGTCGCCGTCGTAGACGACGTCGATCTCGACGTCGGCCCGCTGGTCGATCGGTCGCGGTGGCGTCGTCGACCGCCACGGGCTCGATGCGCAACTTGCTCAGGCGCAGCCGGGTCGGTTCCCGGTAGCGCGGGTCCGGCCAGCTTCAGCAGCACGGTGCGGGAGGCGGGCACGATGTCGAGCACGCCGAGCAGGTCGGCCTCGCGCAACGCCTCGCTCCACGCCAGCACTTCGGCGGTGCTGTCGAATTCGAGCAGCAGGGCCTGGTCCCCGTAGTCCTGGACTGTGCCGAGCGACCATCGCGTCCATCGAGTTCCGCTGTCACGGTCATCCACCTAAGCTACCCACGAGTAGCTAGCTTATACGCAGAGCTTTAGGACCTCGCCAGAGGAGCCTTAGCAAAGGCTCATACGGCGAGCTGATAGGTCGGTTCGCGGCGCTTGATGTAGGCGATCACGCGGTAGGTGATGGGCAGCATGACCACCTCGACCGCGGTCTTGTAGAGCCAGCCCAGCGCGGTGTAGACGGCGAAGTCGTGGAAGCTGGTGATGCCGATGGCGCTGGCCGCGATGCTGCAGAACACCAGGGTGTCGCCGAGTTGGCCGGCGAACGTCGAGCCGACCAGGCGGGCCCACAGGTGCTTCTCCTTGGTGCGTTCCTTGATCGCGACGACGACCCAGGCGTTGATGGTCTGGCCGACGATGAAGCCCGCCAGCCCGGCGACGATCAGCTGGGTGTAGGCGTGCACGACGTTCTCGAAGTGCCGCCTGGTTCGGGTAGAAGTCGGCCGCGGGAAGGTAGATGGTCACCCAGAACGCCAGCGCGGCCAGGATGTTCATCGAGAAGCCGAGGATGATCGCGCGGCGGGCGGCCTTGAAGCCGTAGACCTCGGACAGCACGTCGCCGATCACGTAGGTCAGCGGGAACACGATGAAGCCGCCGTCGGTGATGATCGGGCCGAACGCGACGCCCTTGGTGGCGGTCACGTTCGAGATGATGACCAGCGCCGTGAAGACCGCGACGAGGATCGGATAGTAGGCCGATCCGACCTGGGCAAAGCCTGGATGCCGATCGTCGCCGAGTTCTCGTGGTCACCCGGTCATCTTGTCAGGTGAGCACCTTGGCGATCAGCGGTGGCAGTTGGTCGGCCACCACGGGATACGACAGCACGGTGGCGAACGCGATGGCGCCCGCCAGATCCTTGCCGGTGAGGACGTTCCTGTTCGTCTTCGTCGCCTTCAACTGGACGAACGTCGGATCGGCGAGCAGCGCGGCCTGCTCCTCGTCGCTCTCGGTGGTCCAGATCAGCACGTCGGCGGCGTCGAGGACCGACGCCATGCTGGTCGCGGGGGATCAGCGCATGGTCGCCCTTGACGTAGTTGTCGATGCCGTCGCCGATCGACGAAACCCATCTGGGTCAGGAAGTCGGTGCGCCAGCCCGCCGGGGTGACCTCGGCGCCGTCGGCCCCGATGAACGTGCCGCGCACCACGAAGACCTTCTTGCCGCTGAACGAGGCGTTGTTCTTGCCCGCGTCGACGAACCTGGTCGTCGACGTCGGAGATCAGCTTGCGCATCTCGGCGTCCTTGAACACCGCCTGGCCGATGGTGGTGGCCTGGGTCCTTCCACGGTTCGAAGAAGGCGTCCTGACCGGACTGCGCGATGGTCGGGGCGATCGCCGACAGCTTGGCGTAGGTGTCGGCGTCGAGGCCCGCGTTGGTGGCGACGATGAGATCGGGCTTTAGGGTGGCGATCTGGTCGACCTGGATGCCGTTGGACAGGTCCAGCACGACGGGCTGTGCGCCGCCGAGTTTCGGCTGCGCCCATGGCCATACGCCGAACGGCTGGTCGCCGAACCAATCCGTCACCGCGACCGGCACCACGCCGACGCGCGAGCAGGTCGTCCTGCTCGGTGTAGCCGGCGCTCACCACACGCTTCGGCGGACCGGGGATCTTGGTCTCGCCGAAGGCGTGCTTGATGGTGACGGAGCCGTCCTTGGCTACCTCGCCCGGCTTCTCCGAACTGCAGGCGGCGGCCGTGACGGCCAGGCCCGCGGTGATCGCCAGGAAACTCCGCCGGGACCAAGTTGATGGCACGCCGCTGAGCGTATCGCGCCGTGTCAGGCGAGCGCGTCCTCCAGCTCGTCGGCGTCGCGGACCGCGTCCCTGATCTCCGCACGCGCGCGGCTGATCGATTCGCTGATGCTGTGCCGGGCGGCGTCCGCCGTGGCGCCGACGTCGCGGCGCTCCTTGCCGAAGGCCTCCCGCACGTCGCCGCCCTGCGTGGCGACCGTGGCCAGCGTGTACGCGGCGCTGATCGCCGACGCCGTGACGGTGCCCTGGGCGCGCACCGCGGTCTCGGCGATGTCGGCCGCGCCGACGACGACGGCGTTGGGCAGCGTGGCCTGGTTGCCGACGTACTCACCGACCGCGGTGCGGATCCGGCCGCCCGCGTCCGTCACGACCTCGCGCACCGAGGTGCCCGCACGCTCGAACGCGACGGGCAGGGTGGCACCGCTGCGGACCTCGCCGACGACGGTGGCCGGGGCGTGCGCGACGGCGACCGTCACGTCGGTCGCCGCGTCGACCAACTGGGCGCTGAGCCCCTGGCCTGCGACGAGCTGGCGCTCGAGGACGTGGCGGATGACGATCGCGCGGGTCGATGCCGCGTCGACCAGGTCGTTGACCTCGGTGCGGACCACCTCGGCGATGACCTCGACGGGCTCCTCGCGGATGACCTCGGACGCTTCTTCTACGTGGTCGGCGGTGCCGTCCTGGTCGGTGTCCTGGGGGTCGGCGTCCTCTTGGGCGGCGGCGTCCTGGTCGATGGTGGTGTCTTCGTCGGGCATGTCGGTTCCTTCCAGCGCGGTCATAGAGCGCCAGTCCACTCGTCCCGAGCGACCCGCAGGCGGCGTGGAGGTTAGGCCCGGATGAACCCCTTGTTGCGCATCAGGAAGTCAGCCAGGTAGCCGTCGTGCGGAATGTGCGGCGCCGAAAGCTGGGTGGGATGGTTGCCGCTGTAGACGTTGGTGACGGTTGGATCGGCCAGCAAATCGTCGATCAGATCCTCGTCGGTGGTGATCGCGTTGATTACCAGGGAGTTTCGCAGCGGAGTCAGGCCGTCCTCGCGTTGCCAGCCCGACACCCACACACAGGGAAACGGCAGCTCGACGTTGATGGTGTCGACGTCGGGGCGCCGCAGGAGATGCACCGCGGGGCGCAGGGCGGCGTAGCCGTCGCCGAGGTCGGCGACCACCTGATCGGCGCCGAGAATGGCCTCGGCTTTGGCGGCCTTGTGCGCGAGATGCTCGGCGAGCGCCTGCGCGTTGGCAACGGGAGTGGTTGGGAGAGTGGACCGTTCGTCGACGCTGGGCAGCGGCTTCATCGTTGCCAGCCGTCCGGCGATGGCGTGGGCGAGCGGCGCCGGGTCGCCTTCGTAGAGCACGGCGGTGGCGTTGACGCACGCCATCCCGCCAAGGCCGGCGATCGACTCGACGATCACGTCGAGGTGATCGCGCCAGTCGCACTCGGCAGTGATCAGGATCTTGGTGCGACCGGGCCCGTTCACCAGCACCGTCGGATCGCCCGCATACCGGTCGGCCACGTCGTGACCGCCGTAGACCATCGCGAGGTCGGCGGCGCGGACGAGCTCGTCGGCGCCCGAGTAGTCGGTGGGCAGGAACACCGCGTCCTCGTTGCGGAATCCCGCCTGGCGCAACGCGGTTATCAGCCGGTGCGCGGTGAACGGCTCACGTCGCGACGGCCGGACCGCGACCCGATAGCCCAGGGCCAGCGCCTGCGGCCACAGCCCGTGCACGCCTGGGGCGTTGCCGGGTGCATGCACGGCGAGCACGTCGCCGCGACGCGCCCACACCGCGCCGCCGACGCTCTGGGTGTCGCGCCAGTCCAGCGTCGCGCCGACCGGCCGGGCGGGCCGGACCGCGTCGAACGTGGTGGCCAGCGAGTCGGCGACGACGTGGGCGCCCGCGCGGGCCACGGCCATCGGCAGGCCCGACACCCGGCAGGTCAGCTCGACGTAGTCGTCGAAGTCCAGTCCGGCGATGGTCGACGTGCCGAAGAGCTTCGCGGCGCGGGTCAGTGCCGCTTCCCGTTCGGCGAGCGGGAGGGGCCGCACCTTGCGTTGCGCACTGATGGACCGGGTCACGAACAGTCGCGGCACCAGGCTCAGCTCGGCGACGGGTGACACCGCCGGTATCGCGAATGAGTTCGCGTTTGGCGCGTGCGGTATTCGCCGTTCGGACCGAGGGCGTCGAGCGCGATGAGTGCCACGGTCAGTACACGCCCTCGATGACGGGTTCGCCGCCGAACACCGCGACGGGGGCGACCTCGCTGACCGAGTCGCCGACGTGTCCGGCGGGACCCGGCGTCCGGATCGCGGTGTCGCGTTCCAGGTTGTTCGGGATGAACATGCCCTTGCTGACGTGGTTCATCACCACCTGGCCCCGCTCGCCGTAGGCGCACCTGCTCGCCGGTGTCGGGATCGATCACCCAGAACACCACGTACGGCGTCCTCGGGTCGAAGACGAACGTGTCGTCCGACGATCCGGGTGGCTGCCTGCGACAGGATCATCGTGCTGCCGAATACCGTCGCGATGGCGGCGTTTTCGGAGATACACGTCGCGGAGCACGTCGAGCGTGTCGAGGTCGACGTGCGCGCCGCTGAGCAGCACGTAGCGGATCTTCTCGTTCACCAGGTCGACCAGGTCGTCGTCGCGCGCGATGGCCTCCAGCAGTGGCGGCGTGGCGTGCAGGTTCGCCACCGACTGGGTCTCGAGGATGAACCGGCCTGATCGACCACGTGGTCGACGTAGGCCGCGACCTCGACGGTGGCTGCTTGTGTCGTCGCGGGCGCTGATCTTCTTGACCCAGCGCGGATCCAGGTCGATCGGGTGGAAGGTCGAGCCGAGCCGCTCGGCCACCTCCCGGTCGAAGTGGCCGACGCCGTGCGGGCCGCTCGGCATCAGGCACAGCAGTCCCGCGCCCGGCACGAAGCCACCGGCGGTGAAGTCCTCGACCTGCCAGCGGGTCACCTGATCGACCCAGTCCGGAAGTTGCGCCGTCCGTTTCGGGGCGCCCGTGGTGCCGCCGGACTCGTAGATCCGGGGGATGGGCGCCGGCGTGCCGTAACCGCGGGGGATGAGGTCTTCGACTGGCACGCTTCGCAATTCGTCGACCAGGTTGGGGAACCGTCGTAGATCGCCGTAACTGCGGATCTCGGTCAGCGGGTCGAAGTCCAGGTCCTTCGCCGTCCGCAACCAGAATGGCGACCCGGTGTCCTCACCGAAGTGCCACGCGATCGCGGTCCGCAGGTAGGCGTCCGCGTCCTCGGGCGGATGGTCCCGGGGCACGTCGAGCAGGGTGAGGTCGATCTCGGTCACGCTCGCCATCCTGTCGCAGGGGGTCGGTCGGCGGGGTCAGGCAGTGGTGAAACATTGACGGGCGCACCTGCGAACGATGGTCGACGGCGAGATGAACGCAACGCGCCGCGCTGTGAGTCGGCTGGAAACGTGCTGGAAAGGGCGTGCGCCGCGGTTCGATGGTGATGGGCGGGGTATTAGGGGTCATCGGTGAAGTTCGCCGGATCTGTCCTCATCGTGGAGGTGGCAGCCCATGCTGCACAACGTCTTACTTGCGGCTTCAGACAACGTCGAGGCGGCCGGGTTCATTCTCCGCGGCATCAAGGGCATCTTCGTCGCGATTGGCAGCATCATCGCCGCCATCGTGTGCGCGGTGATCGCCGGGACGAAGGGCCGCAATCCATTGGGTTGGGGACTGCTCGGGTTGTTCTTCAGCATCCTGACGCTGATCGTCGTGATCGTGATTCCCAGCAAGAAGAGCTGATTCGAGCTCGACCGTGGTCAGGAGCGGGCCAGCCGCTTGCTCACGATCCTGGTCAGCCACGCCGGCGAGAACCTGGTGCCCAGCGCCATCGTCTTGGCCTGCGAACCGACGGGGAAGTGCACCTGGTGGACCAGCCGCCGCGGCCACGACGGTTCGACGGCCTTGACGATGTCGTCGGCGACGTCCTGTGCGGTCAGTCGGATGCCCAGCGACTCCGTCGTGCCGGTCTTGATGTCGTCGGTCATCGCGGTCTGCACGTAGAGCGGCCACATGGCGACCACTCGGATGCCGTACCGCTGCCATTCGATGTCGAGCGCCTCGGTGATGGCGCGGACGAAGAACTTCGTTGCGCTGTAGTTCGCGAGCTCGGCCTGGCCGTAGATCGCCGACGCCGAGGAGAGGTTCACCACCACCGACCCTGGCGTCGACTTCAGATACGGGAACGCGGCGTGCAGTCCGTTGACGACGCCCTTGGTGTTGACGTCGATTTCCGTGTGGTGCGCCTTCACCGCGACGTCTTCGAAGCGGCCTGCGAGCAGGATGCCCGCGTTGTTGATCATCACGTCGAGTCGGCCGCCCGCGGCCTCCGCGAACTCGGCGACGCGCTGGGCCATCTCGTCGGCGTCGGTGACGTCGAGATGGCCGGTGCGCACCGTTGCGCCGAGTTGATCGATCTCGTCGGCCAACGACTTCAGACCGACCTCGTCGATGTCGTAGCGCCCCGACGACGTAGCCCTTCTTGGCGAAGGTCAACGCGGTCGCGCGGCCGATGCCAGCCGCGGCGCCGGTGATGAAGACCGACTTCTTGTTGCTCATGGCGACCATGATGTCTCGTGTGGGTGCATGCTTGAGGGGTACCGAAGGAGTGACCATGGGAATCCACCAGCGTCTGGCAGTGTCGGTTTGCGTGTCGCGCTGGCGGTCGCGGGCTTGGTCGGCGCACCCACGGCCGCCGCAGACTGCAACGATTCCAGCGGCTACGACGGTCTGCGCGCAGGGCGACATCCGCGGCACGCACGCAGGGCCCCCCGCTTCGCCAACGCAGGGCGCGTGGGGCACCTGGTGCAACGGCAGAGTCTGCTTCCCCGGCTATGGCGGGTTCACCGTCTGGGTAAATCCGTAGTTCGTTGGCGACGGTGACTGGGCCGCCGAATCGATTGACCGAGGCGCTGGGGATCCGTTACCCGATCATCTCCGCGCCGATGGCACTCGCCGCTGGGGGTGCGCTCGCCGCGGCGGTCAGCCGCGCTGGCGGGCTCGGCCTCATCGGAGGTGGGTACGGCAATTCCGAATGGATCGATGAGCAGTTCGCGACGTCGGGGGGCGAACGGGTCGGGATCGGTTTCATCACCTGGTCGGCGGCGCGGAACCCGAGCGTCGTGGCGAATGCCCTTGGGCACGGTCCGGCGGCGGTAATGCTCTCGTTCGGCGACCCGATGACATTCGCCGCCGACGTCCGAGCGGCCGGTGCCGTCCTGATCTGCCAGTGCCAGAATCTCGACCACGTACGCGCTGCGCTCGACGCGGGAGCGGACGTCGTTGTCGCCCAAGGATCCGAGGCCGGTGGACACGGCGCCGATCGTGGCACCTTCACGCTCGTCCCCGAAGTTGCGGACGTGTTGGCCCGCACCTCGCCGGACACCATGCTCGTGGCCGCGGGCGGCGTGGCCGACGGACGGGGGCTGGCGGCGGCGTTGACGCTGGGCGCCGATGGGGTGCTCGTCGGCACGCGACTGTGCGCATCGGAGGAGTCGTTGGTCAAGCCGCTACACAAGAAGGCGATCGTCGCGTCCAGTGGTGATGCGACGGTGCGCACCCGCTTGCCGGACATCGTGCGGGAGTTGCCGTGGCCGCAAGAGTTCACCGCGCGGATTCAGATCAACGGTTTCGTCGAACGCTGGCGCGGGCGGGAGTCGTTGCTCACCGAACAGCTGGCGACTGAAAGTCCGCGCTACCTAAAGGCATTCGCCGACGGTGACCCCGACGATACGGCCGTCTGGTTCGGCGAAGCCGCCGGCCTCATCGACGCCGTCGAACCGGCGGGCACGATCGTCGAACGCATCGCCACCGAAGCGGCGCAGCTGCGGCAATCGTCGAACTAGCCGTCCGTCAGGACAACGCCAGCGAGAGTCCCAGCGCGGTCATCGTCACGGCGATGACGCCGTCGAGGATGCGCCAGGTCAGCGGGGTGGCGAACAAGCCCGCCAACCGACGTGCGCCGAGTCCGAGGCTGACGAACCAGACCGCGCTGGCCGTGACCGCTCCGATGCCGAACAGCCAGCGGCCGTCGCGGTGTTCGTTGGCCAGGGCGCCGAGGAGTACGACGGTGTCCAGGTAGACGTGCGGGTTGAGGAAGGTCAGCGCCGCGCACGTCACCAGTACCGCGCCAAGCCGCGCCGGAGCCCCCTCCGACGGGGTCAGCGACGACGGCCGGCATGCGCGCTTGGCCGCCAGCAGGCCGTAGCCGACGAGGAAGGCCGCGCCACCGAACTTGGCCACGTTCAACGCATTCGGGTGCGCGCTCACCAGTGCGCCGACCCCTGCGATGCCCGCGGCGATCAGCGCGATGTCGGAGACCGTGCACATGGCCACGACCGGCAGTACGTGCTCGCGGCGGATGCCCTGGCGCAGGACGAACGCGTTCTGGGCGCCGATGGCGGCGATCAGGGTGAAGGACGCGACGAAGCCGACGAGCAGGGGGGAGTTCATGGGTTCGACGTTAGGCCCGGTGGCCAGTGCAGTACAGCTAATGATTCTTCATCTGCATTAGAACTATTAATGCATCGCCGGCGGGGCGGCGGTGGCCAACCCGGCTCCTTGAGCAGGGGTCGTGACCAGAGCAAACCGACCGCAGGCAACCTGGGATACGCGCGCCCTCCCGTAAGTGATTGACCTTTCACTATTGAAAAGTATTTCAGCGGCGGTTACGCTCCGATCGTCGCCCTCCCCGAGAGGTCCGAAGACGTTCACGAGGGTTCTGGCCCTCGCGCCAGTGGTGTACACCCAAGAATTCAGCGAAGGAGCGATATGACGGGCTATGAAATCTTGCTCGCGGCACCGGAAATCCCGGCGCACCCAACGACGCCAATGCCGTTCGTGCCCGAGATGATCTTCACCGTCTTTCTGGGCATCCCCGTGGTGGTCATGGTGTTCTTCGCGATCAAGAATCTGGTGACCGGTCGCGGACCGCTTCTGACGTACTGTCTCATCGGCGGCGGCATCGCCTGCTTGTTCGAGCCGATCGTCGACCTGCTGGGCATGGCATACATGCGACAGCAGGCAACCCTGACTACCTTCTCGTCGATGGGACGTGACTTCCCGCTCTTCATCAACTTCGTCTACATCTGGTACGTCGGCGGCCTGGCTTACCTGGCCTACCGAATCTTCAGTACCGGGATAACCCGCAAGGCGGTCTTCCAGCTCTACGTCATCGACGTCTTCATCAACATTTGGCTGGAAAGTCCGGGTGTCCTAATGGGAGCGTACGAGTACTACGGACCGCAGCCGCTGAACTTCTGGGGACTGCCGTTGTGGTGGGTCTGCGTGAACCCGCTGATGCCGCTGACGGCGGGTGCCCTGATCTACCGGATGCGGCCGCACTTGCCGGGATGGCGTTTGGCGCTGGTCATCGCCTTCATTCCGATGGCGGACGGCATCGGCAACGGTGCTGCCGCTTGGCCCATGTGGACCGCGTTGAACCTCAATTCGTCACTGCTGGTGACTCACCTGGCCTGGCTGGCAACCCTCGGTTTGGCGCTGACGTTCGTCTGGGTGCTGTCCTACGTGGTCGGACGTCCGGAAGAGGAGGTGCTCATCAAGTCGAAGGCGGGGATCCTCAAAGCCGCGATCTTCGGCACCGCGGATTCGGCCAAGGTGCCGGCGACGGTCTGAGGTCACGCGTTGGCCGGCCACCGCCGAAGTGCTTGGCGGCTGCGGATACACCCGCGATTCCGCTACGCGGAGTGAAGCGACGAGCTCGGAAATCTTCTCGCACAACGCAAACCAGGTTCTGGCACTCTCCGGACGGGTGGTTCCCGTATCGTCAGCCTCGTGGGGTCCGGCCGTGCATATTGGGACTTTCCCCGCCGCCTCAGCGCTGTGCGTCTGCTCTTGGAGGTTGGCGGCGAGTGGGGGATTCCTGCGAGCGTGAGCCTGGTGGGTACCGGTCTTTCGCTGAGTGACCTTGACCGCACGGGGCAGACAGTCGAGGCGGAACAAGAACTTCGCGTCATTCGCAACATCGCGTCAGCGACGGGCGACCCTCCGGGTCTCGGCGCGGCGGTAGGTGTTCGGCTCAAGCTGAGCTCGCTGGGTGTGTGGGGCCTGCTGCTGTTGTCCTCCCGCACGATCGAGGACGTGATTCGGGTCGGCCCGCGTTACTATCAGCTGTCTGAGAACTTCCTGCGTCCCTCGATCGAGCGTCGAGCGACATCGGTGTGTCTCGTTTACTCCGACGACGAAATCCCCTCAGATGTAAAAGGTTTCATCGTCGAGCGGGATTTGGCCTACAACGTCACGTCGGTGCGGTCGATGGTGGGGAGCTCGACGCCATTGCATTTGACGGCGCGGTTGCCCGCTGCACGCGGTGCCGCCTTGGAAAGGTCGCTGCCGGGGTTTGTGGTCGACTCCGAAAGTGCGCGCAATACCATTGAACTCCCGTATTGGATGCTGCGGCGGCCACTGATCAGTGCGGACGACGAGACCCATCGGCGCTGTTTGGCCCGCTGTGATGAATTGGTCGAAACACTACGCCGTCGTGAGGGCCTCGCTAGTCAGGTCCGGACCGCTCTGCACAATTCGAGCTGTCCACTGCCCACCCTCGATGAGGTGGCCGAGCAGTTTCATGTTGACGCGCGCACGGTCCGCCGATGGTTGGTCGAGGAGGAGACGTCGTATCGGGCGTTGAGCGACGAGGTATGCGCTCACCGCGCGATCGAGTTGCTTGACACGCCGGGCATTACGGTGCAGCAGGCCGCTCGACGCCTTGGCTACGCCGGCGCGGCCAGCTTCACTCGGGCATTCCGCCGCTGGACGGGCGAGACGCCGACGGCCTGGAGCCGCGGCCGGATCGGTCCGACGGCCAGTGCAGAACACATCGACGAGCGATAGCCGGGCGCGAGGTTCGGGCCCGTGACGGAACTGTCCGTTTCGGGTAAGCGCGTGTCCGACAAGGTCATCGGTGCGCGCGTACCTTTCTGCATTGTGGCTGTGGCAGCGCGGGGAATTGGTGAGGAGTGAGCAGTTGACTACCGACGTCGGTGTTCCTGTAGGCCTCGGAAGCCTTGACGCCCAATGGTTTACCGACAGACTCAGGGCGTCGGGGGCGTCCCGGGGCACGGTGCGCACCGTGTCGTTTTCACCGCTGGCGGTGGCGAGCGCGGCCGGGGCTTTGGCCCGTGCGCAGTTGCGCTACGTCGAACCGGATGCGATAGGTCCACGTTCGATCATCGTCAAGGGGTGCGGAGAAAGCGAGACCCAGCGAGCGATGGAATCGGCGTTGGGCTTGGCTGCGCGCGAGCGGTTGTTCTACTCGCGGATCGCTCCGGTGATACCGGTTGTCACCCCAACTTGCTTCTTCGTCGACGTGGTCGGTGGAAGTCAGCCTCTGTTGCTGGAGGATCTCAGCTGTCTTCGTGCGGGAGATCAGGTCGCGGGCTTGACGCTGGGCGACGCCGAGCGGCTGGTCGACCTGCTGGCCGACATGCACGCCCGCTACTGGGACGCGGAGCCACCCGGGGGGGAACCGGACCGGCTGATCAACTGGACGGACCCGTCGATTGCTGCGATGTTGACGATGCTGATCTGCAGCGGGGTGACGGCGCTGCGAGAACGCTATGCCGGGCGGGTGTCTGATTCCATCCTCGGCGCCGCCATCGAGGCGGCACCGGATTGGGGCACGGTGCTCGCACGTTGCGCGGAAGGCCCGCAGACGTTCGTGCACAACGACTTTCGTTTGGATAACATCTTCTTCAGATCCGATGGTGAGCCGGTGGTGATCGACTGGCAGCTGGCCGGCCGATCGCGGGGGACGCAGGACGTGGCATACCTCCTTTCGGGCAGCATGACGACGGAATCGCTGCGGAGCAGCTGGCGTGAACTGGTCGGTCGCTATCATGCGCGGTTGCTCGCCAATGGCGTCATCGGCTACGACTTGGATGCATGCCTCCAGCATTACCGCCAGAGTCTCTTGTACACGATCGGGCCGGGCATGGCCGCGATTGGCCAGATGACACTCGTCGGTGATGAACGTGGCCTGACCGATGCGCTCGTGCTCCGCACCCTCATCCATGCCGATGAGCTCGACGCGTTCGACACGCTGTGAGCGCGCCGACGATCACCGGGCCCGGCGCGGTCCTGGATGACCTGAGCGCCTACGTCATCGGCGGACGGGTCACGCTTACCGGCGACGAGGACGGCTACGAGTCAGACTGCCGCACGCCGGCGCAGGGCATTCTCGACGGTGTCGACGCCGATCGCATCGGATTCCGACGCGTGTTCCTCTCGGAGCGATGGAACCTGAAAGAGGCCGGGGTGATCCTCGGTGCGATCGCTGCCCGGACTGACCGAATCGAGCTCGCGTCCGGAATCATCACCAGTGCGGCGCGTCATCCCTTGCACATGGCTGGCATGGCGGCGACGTTTCAAGCAGCTTTCGGGCCGCGGCTGGTTCTCGGTCTCGGCCGCGGGAATCCGGGATGGCTGAGCGGTGCGGGCCTCGAGATGGTCGGATATCAGGGCCTCGAGGACTACGTGGCTGTACTGCACCGGTTGTGGCGCGGTGAAACGGTTGCCTATCAGGGGGTGTTGGGCGACTTTCCGCACCTGCAACTCGAGGACGTCGACGAGGACTTCGTTCCGCCACCGGTGTGGTTCGGCACGTTGGGACAGCCGGTCGGCGCGCGAACGGCGGTGAGGTCATTCGACGGTGTGCTCCTACCCCCCGTCTTCACCCCTGCCGCGACGCACACGATCGTCACCCGGCTGCGTGCGGAATGTGAGGCCATGGGTCGAGATCCGGCGGGATTGCACGTCTGCCAGTCAGTGATCACTGCCCCCGAGCTCGACGACGTCGAGACGCGAAGGCTCGCACACGCCAGGGCGGTCACCTATCTCGACGCGCCCGGCTACGGCGAAATGTTGGTGACGCTGAACCACTGGAACATGGCGCCATTGCGCGAGCTACGCAATCATCGGCAATTCGCGTCGATGCCGACCGCCGTCAGCGATCTGAGCTTTCACCGCCACGAACTCATGGGCCCGGCGTCGCTCGTCCCGGACGACTGGATGCAAGCAGCTTGCGCCATCGGATCGGTTCAGGAGTGTGTCGCCACGCTGCGGCGGTTCCGGCAGGCAGGAGCCGACGAGATCGTGACCTACGGCAGCACTCCCGGCCAGAACGCCGCGTTGGCTGCCGCCTGGCGGCACTGTCCAGCCTGAGCTAGGAGAGAAACATGCCCGGTGTGAAGACAGCGATCGCGTTGTGGGGAGACCGCCACGTTCCAGCCTCGGCGGTTGCACAACAGGCAAAGGCGCTGCAGGCCGGCGGTGTGGACGGGATGTTGATCGCCGATCAGTTCGGAAACTTCATCCCCCCGCAGCTCTGGAAACCGGACATTGCTCCGGCTGCGGCGATGATGGCAGATCCCGATTCCCACTCCGACCCGTTCGTGCTCGCCGGCCATCTCCTGGCCGCCGCCCCGAACCTCGACGTTGCCGTCTCCACTGACTCGGTCCGACGTGGGCCGGCCGAGCTCGCTCAGGCGATGCTGACGCTCGGCAACATGACCCGAGGGGAGGTCATGCTTCATGTCGGTGGCGGCGAGGCAAAGCAATGCAAGCCGTTCGGGTACAAGCGGTCCCACGGCATGTCGCGCATGGAGGACCTGTTCCGGATCTTCCGCGCGCTGTTGGACAGCAGCGGCGAGCCGATCGACTTCGAAGGCAGGCGCTCGAGCCTTCGGAGCGCGTCCATCGGCGGCGCGGTGCCCAACCGCCCGAAAGTCATGGGCTTGGGCGGTGGCCCCATGCTCATCGACCATTGCACCTCGTATGCCGACGGGCTAGCGACGACATGTCCACCGGTATGGGCCAACCCGGACGAGTTCGGCGCAGCGCGCAAGCAGATCCTCAAGACCGTCGCCGATAAGGGCCGTGACCCCGACAGCTTCGAGTTCGCAATCTGGTTCCCCTGCCTGATCGCCGCAGACTCGGCACAACTCAAGGGTTTCTACGGCAACCCTCTCATCAAATGGCTGGCCGCCGTCTTCGGTCGCATCGAACCGACCGACTGGTTGAAGACCGACCTGCAACCGCCCTTCCCCGACGGTTGGCGCTACTACAACGACCTACTTCCGCAACAGACACCCGACGCGTTCATCGACGACGTACTCGCCCGCGTCACCGACGACCATGTCACCTCCGGTTGGGTTTGTGGAACTCCAGCTCAGGTCGCCGACACGATCCGCGGCTACGTCGATGCCGGAGCGAACTGGGTGTGTCCCATGGATTACTTGCCCATGGTGCTTGAACCGGGTGAGGCGGAGGCAGCGTTCACCCGCTCGATCGAGACAGTGACCCTCATCAAGTGCCAGACGACCGCGACGGCACTGCCACCGCGATAGCTAGTCGGTGCCGGAGACGACGTGCTGGCCGCGGTCGGGACCTCCTACGACGCAAACGGGTGTCAGTGTTGCTCCGTGGCCACGGCCTTGGCAACGACGGCGGCGGCCTCGTCGGGGGCTAGTCCCAGCGCCGCGAGGGCGTGCCGGGCAAATGCCTGCTCGGCGTGGGGGCCGTGACCTTCGTCGAGGATCTCCCGGATCAGTGCAAACGCCCCGCCGATCACGGCCGTGAGAAGGACTTCGATGTCGGGTACCACGAAGCGCCCACTGGCGATGCCCCGTTCGACGGCCTCCCTGGCGTACGGGTGCAAGGCACGTCCGAACAGCGCATCCGAATGGCCGATGTTGGCAATGAGCCGGGCGAAGTCGGGTTCGGCGTAGGCCAGTCGAATGATCCGCAGGCAGGCAAGGGCCACCACGTCGGCAGGGTCGACGGTATCCTCCGCCGTCCCGATCGTCGTGGCGGCCAGCTCCGAAAGGCTCTCGGTGATGATGGCCTCCAAGAACTCGTCCTTGGACTCGAAGTAGTTGTAAAACGAGCCCAAGGCCACGTCAGCGGTCTCGGTGATCTCTTGAATACGAAGTCCAGCAACGCCTTTCGCGGCAATCAACGACCGGCCGGCGTCCAGCAGCTGGCGACGGGTGCGCTGCTGTTGGCGTTCGGTGCGACTGGCCGGCTTGTCTTGCGACGTCACCCCTCGATTCTTCAACATGAATCAGTATTCATACTTGATAGGCCATTCATAATCGGTTATGTTAGCCCGGTCCGGCGGTGAGCTGGATCACGATTGGAGAAATCAAACTGTGACGTCCAACGCAGTGCCCACCGACCTGCACGTCCACCCCGGCGACACCGACTTGTTGATGCCGTTGCCCGGCCCCGGGGAACTGTGGGATCCACATCTCATTCACACGCATTACTTCGGATTCTCGATACCCGAAGCCGCGATCGGCGGGTTCTTGTACGTCCGATATCAACCCGCCTTTCCGCTGTGTCAGGGCGGTGTCTGCATCTTCCAGGGCAACGACAACGTCGAGTACACCGACATGGCCTACCTCGACTACGAGATCACCATGCCGTGGCCGAAAATCGAGAAGAACACCGTCACCACCGACAACGGGCTGGCGTTCGAGTTCGTCGAACCCGGACGGACCGCCCACCTGACCTACACAGCTGCTGATGGTCGAGCCGCGTTCGATCTCAGGGCCGAAGCCGTCACCCCGCTGCTGGCGCGTGGTCACGTCATGCCGGGGGAAGAACAGCACCACGACCTGGCTCGAAAGCCTGGCGGCAGTGAGCAATTCATGCACGTCACTGGCCAGCTCGAGCTGGCCGGCGCGTCGTATGAAGTCGATTGCTTCGCCCCACGGGACCGGTCGTGGCGGCAGGTGCGGGTGGAGCGGCGCGGCGCCGTGCCCAGCCCGCCCGTCGGATGGTCGCCGATGTACTTCGGGCCCGACCTCGTCTTCAACCAGATCAGTTTCGAGCCCCTTGACACCAACCCGCGGTGGTCGGGCCTCTACGAGGTAGGAAATCGTCCCTCACACCACTTCGCATGGGTTCAGCGCGGCGACGAATCCCGTTCGATCACTTCGGTGCGCCGCGACGTACTCGAGTACCACCCCCGGCTGCACATGGCGACCCGTCAGGAGATCACCGCCGAAGACGACCGCGGCGAGGTATATCGCTTCCACGGTGAGGCCATCGCCAGTGCCTCGATTCCCTCGTGGCCCAACGCCTCGTTCCGCGACAGCGTCTACAGGTGGGAAGACGATCAGGGCCGCACCACCTACTGCACGTATCAAGAGATCTGGTTCGACACCTATCAGAGGGCAATGGCCCAACGCGTGTCTACACCGCACGCGTAGCGACGACACTCTCGACGAAATCAGCAGAGCTCAAGTCCAGAGGAGATTGATTCAGAAGATGCCTGCACAAGCAGCACAACCCCAAACCCTGCCCCGTGAGGTCGATTTCGTCATCATCGGCGCCGGCCACAACGGCTTGACGGCTGGATGCTATCTGGCACGGGAGGGCCACTCCGTCGCCGTGGTCGAGGCGTCATCGACCGTCGGCGGCATGACCTCCACCAACGCGACTCTGCCGTCTGCACCTGGACACATGTTCAACGAAGGCGCAATTCAGCTGACCGGTATCTTTCAGCTCTCCGGCATCGCTCAAGAGCTCCAACTGCACAAGTACGGACTCCGGCAGATCTCGGTAGATCCTGCCCACGTCCAACTCTCACCCGATGGCAGCTCTCTGGCGATCTGGAAAGACGCGAGCCGTACTGCCGACGAACTGCGACGGTTCTCCCCAAAGGACGCCCGTGTCTGGCTTGACCTCGCCAATGCCCTCGACCCGGCGATGGATCTCGTTGTTGCTTACATGAAGTCGCATCCGTTGCGCCCCTGGAACGCCGAAATGGCGAAAGCGGTTGCGCGCGCGGCACGGCACCCCAAGCGGTTGTGGTCGCTACGGCACATGGCCACTGCCTCGCACACTGAATTCCTCGAGGAGAATTTCGAGTCGGAGTTGCCGAAGGGTGCGCTGGCTGCGATGGCCGCGTTCTCTCAGATGCGACTCGACATGACTGCGTGGGCAATGATTTACCTCGGCGTCGTGCAGAAGGCGGCCAACGCGATGCCCGTCGGTGGTACCGGAGCTTTGCCCGCGGCGTTGCACCGCTGTCTCCTCGCGCACGGTGGCACGGTGCACACCGACAGTCGCGTTCACGAACTGCTGATGACCGCCGACCGCGCTAGCGGTGTGCAGCTCGAAGGTGGACAGGTGGTCAAAGCCCGCAAGGCCGTGATCACAACGTGCAACCCCGTGGTGACGCTGAACGAACTGTTGCCGCCGGGGGTTTTGGATACCAAGCTCTCCGCGCGCGCCAGGGACATCCCCATTCGCAAGACCCACGCGACGTCATTGAAGATCAATGTCGCGATCAACGGCGAGGTGTCCATGCCACGTCACGAGAAGTGGCGGGGCGACGGCCTGGACCTCCGCAAATATCTCGTCGCGTGGCACACGCTGGAGGAGCAGGACGCGGGGTGGAACGCGCTCGTACGGGGGGAATGGCCCGACCCGGTACCGGTCAGCTGTGCGATCATTCCGTCGGCGGTCGATCCCACCCAAGCCCCTCCCGGACGCAGCAACCTGTGGCTGTGGTCAGGTGTCATCCCGGTGACGCCCTCGGTGCCCTGGGAGGACGTCCGCGACAAGGTTGGCGACTCCGTACTCCGCGACTGCGCGCTGTACTACGAGGGACTCGACAGCCTCGAGATAGATCGCGCGGTCCTTGGTGGGCCCGATATCGAAACGCGATTCAACGCGCCCGCCGGCAATGTGTATCACGTCGATCCCCTAATCACACGCTTCGGACCCTTGAAGCCGGCGGTCGGCTTCGGCGCCTACCGAACTCCTGTGCGGGGTCTGTATCTCAGCGGTGCCGGTACGCATCCCGTGGGCGGCGTCTGCGCACTCCCGGGGAAGCTCGCTGCGCAAACCGTCCTGCGCGACCAACGGACTTAGACCCGTGCTGGCTGCCGTCGCGAAAGCGTCAATCACGCGCAAAGTTGCATCAGCGGTGGCAATTCCGGCTGTGAAGCGCCGCGTTCCGATTGATGTGAAAGACCTGTACGACCTTGCGTGATGAACGGTCGCCGTCGGTGCGAGGTTGCACCGCTACAGGATGAACGAGGATGTTCAGCGAGTTCAGAGGAGGGACATACCAGTTGTACTAATGGAATTCACCGTTCGCGAGTACCCGATGTGACACCGAGTCGAGGCCAATGACGATCATGCCTCGCGCCAGGAGTGATCCCGTCTCTTACTCGTGTAGACCGTTGACGATCGATCAAACGTGGGCGTGCGCCGCATCGTGGTTGCCGTCCCGATCAACTGTGCTCGGATTGTTTGCTGGTAGACCTCGCTGCCTCGGTCGTCGATGATTGGACGGTTCCGTGAACCGGTTTCACGGTGGATCAATGCCATAGTTGACAGTCACCCGGCGGCTCTGGCGAAGTAATCACCGGCATAAGTGAATTGGCGTGCGCTGCCGCGGGTGTAACAACCCGGCCTAGGTTGAAATGGGTCGCCGGTGACTCCGCTGATGGACAAGGTTCGTTGATCAGAACAGACAGACGGCAGTGCTTGAGTAAATTTGCTCACAATCTTGACTCGAGTGTGATCTGGGTAATACGGTTGGGGGGTTGTTGTGGTTTTGATGCGGCAAGTGCGCTGCGAGCTCGATGCGCAGTCAGAGGACTGGGGCGCATTGGCAACGATGCTGGAGCGGTATGACGAACCGAAGCCCGCCAAAGGCGAATCGGACGTAAACGACCATGGGAGAGCAGTGTTGGTGAACTGGGTAGGGACTGCTGCCACGTTGTGGGCTCGCGATGGCCTCTGCCCAGGCGGCGATTTGATTTGGGCTCCGAATTTAATTTTAATTCGAAGTAAGGCACTGACGGGGTCCGACGTCGGTGTTGAGCTGCTCGCTGTCACGCCAAGGCCGGGTGCGCGCCAGCAGGAGCATCAATCTAAGACTGCGAATCCATTGAGCAGGAATCGAATCCGGAGGTCGCCCGTACCGCTGACTGAAGCACGGGCAGCTTTCGCCAACGCAGTGGCCACGCCCTATACGAGGGGTGGAGCGTGACGAGCCGCTTCGAGGGCAAGGTGGGGGAGCTCAGTGTGGCGGGCGAGGACGTCCTCGTCCAGGATCTCGGCCGTGAGCCGACCCGGGCCGATGCCGACCTTCACACGAATGGCGCCGGCCCCGTGACCGAGGGTGCCGAACGCCGCGGCAATGGCAGCAGGTCGGCCGTTGCGACATTGGAACGTCCGCCGGTTCAGGCCGATGCGACGCAAGCAGATGGGTCCGAGCACGGCGGTCTGCGCACTGCCCTGGTGTCGGTCGGGAGCGGCGGTGCCAAGGCGGCCGCGAAGGTCGGCGCCATTCCGGCGCGCAGTGCCGCGACCACGGGGCGCAGTGTGATCCTCGCGGCCTCGGTGCTGCGGTATGTCGTCATCGACACACTGACGTTGCGGCTGCCGTTCGGCGAACTCATCGTCCAAGCCTGGACTCTGCTCAAGGTGACGGCGTTGCCAGCGGTGCTGATGGCCATACCCTTTGGAGCGATGGTGGCCGTGCAGCTGTCCGGCCTCGTCAACGAGGTCGGTGCCAATTCGCTTGTCGGGTCGGCCACGGGGGTGGCTGTCCTGAGGCAGGGGGCACCGGTCACGGCGGGTCTGTTGATGGGTGGCGCTGCCGCCGCGGCGATCGCATCCGATTTCGGCGCCCGAGCAATCCGAGAGGAACTCGACGCCTTGCGGACGCTGGGGATCGATCCGGTACGGCGACTGGTCGTTCCTCGTTTTCTGGCGCTGCTGCTGATCACGCCGATTTTGGTCGTCATCGTCATCGCGATGGGTGTCGGAGCGGCGTTCGTCATCGCGACCGTGGTCAACGGCGTCACGCCCGGAAGTTTCTGGCTCTCATTCGGATCGTTCGCCAAGATGGTCGACGTCTGGTTCACCCTCGCTAAGGGTTTCTTCTTTGCCGCGATCGTCGCGGTGATTTCCTGTCAGCGCGGCATGGAGGCCAAGGGCGGCCCGCGCGGCGTCGCGGATGCGGTGAACGCCTCGGTGGTGCTCAACGTCATCTCCATCGTGATCGTCAATCTGGCGATCACTCAGTTGCAGACGATGTTCTTCCCGATGGCGGTGGCATAGTGGCGACGCCAACCCAGCATCGTTCCTCCGCACCATCGACGGTGTTGCGCTCACGGATCTTGCCGATGAAGCATCTGCGGGAACCGTTCCGGGCGGCCGGGCAGTGGGCGTTCTTCATTGCGCAGACGGTGTGGCTGCTGCCCATCACGGCGCGTCGCTACCAGCGCGAGACGCTGCGAGTGATGAACAACCTGGCGTGGGGCCGCGGGTCGGTAATCGTTGACGGCGGTGTGATCAGCGTGCTGGCCATTCTCGGCATCGCGGTCGGCGCCATCGTCGCGATCGAGGCCTTTGCGACGCTGAACCTGATCGGGCTTGGTGCACTTGCCGGGGTCATCGGCGGGTGGGGAAACGTCCGTGAAATGGCACCGTTGGTCGCCGGGGTGGCTTTTGCCTCCCAGGCGGGTTGCCGGATGACCGCGGAAATCGGCTCCATGCGGATCGCGGAGGAAATCGATGCCGTGGAAGCCATGGGGCTCAGACCAATCCCGTACGTGGTCGGTACCCGCGTTCTCGGCGGATTGATGTGCGTCATACCGGGTTTCCTGCTGGCCCTGTGCGTGAGTTTCTTGACGTGCGACGTCATAATCCGGACCTTCTACAGCCAACCGGGTGGCACCTACCAGCACTACTTCGTCGAGTTCCTCACGCCGGCCGACATCGCAGCCTCCCTGCTGAAGGCCGTCGTCTACTGCACCGCAGTGACGCTGATTCACTGCTACTACGGCTATTTCGCTTCCGGCGGGCCCGTTGGCGTCGGCGAGGCTTCTGGGCGGGCGATCCGGTCCAGTCTCGTGACGATCATGGTCCTTGATCTCGCGACCACCATCATGCTTTGGGGTCTGCGGCCACAGTTCGTGTTCAAGGGCTAGGGGCGGCGTTGTTATTCGGGATGTCGGCAGAAGCCGCGGCGCGCAGACTGACCACCATCGGTGTGGCACTCTTTCTGAGTTTTGCCGCGGTATGCCTGTTCTTCGTCATCAACCCATTCGGCCGCCACCCAGACAACCAACTGGCCGTCGTCATGGACATGCCCTACGTCGGGCAGGGCGTCGCCATCGGAACCCCGCTGATGATGCACGGCGTCACGGTCGGAAAGGTCACCGCCGTATCGAGTCTGCCCAACGGCCAAGTTCGACTGAACGCCGATCTGGAGACCGCCCCCACCGCGGCGCTCACCGACACACTGGGTGTCGACTTCCGACCGGCCAACTACTTCGGCGTGACCGGTATCAACCTGGTTCCCGGAGAGGGTGGTCAACCACTACGCAACGGCGGGCAGATCACCACGGTGCCGAGCGGGAACTTCACACTGCAGGCGCTGCTGTCCCGCATGGGTGAGATCACCGACGGCGTGGTGACACCCCAACTGGTCGACGTGATCAATAGAGCGACGAGGTACACCGACGGGCTCAACCCATTGATCGAATCGATGCTGACTGCGGCGAATTCGGTGACCAAGGTCCAAACTGTCAGTACCGAACAGCTGATGAGGAACGCGACGGGTCTCAGCGTGGCCTTCCCGTCGTTCGTGGATGCGGCAACAGTCGCCGGCTACGGCTTCAACCAGGGTTCTGGCTTCGTGACGTTCAACGTGTCCGGGAAGGACGCGCTGCCCGGGCAGGACCTCGTTGCGGTGCCCGGCCAGCCGCATACCGAGCAGTTCTGGCAGACGCGATCCAAGGCGTCACTCGATCTGATCGCGAACTCATTCTTCGGCGCGCTCGGAAAGCTCTTGTCGTCGCACACCAGCGACTTGCTGCCTGCGGTCAACCTGATCCAAACGCTCACCGACACAGTGCCGGGCTTGGTGACACCCCCAGGTGTCGCTGACACGTTGGTGGAACTGCGGACTCGGTTCGAAAAGCTGTACGGCGGATCGCCTGAGCAACGGGCGCTGCAGGTGCACATCGTGCTCGATCAAATCCCTGGTGTGCAGGCTCCGATTGATGCGATGGGGGGACCGTGATCACACCCAGGGCCGCATTGTGGCGATTTCTGGTGGCCAGCGCACTTGCCGGGCTGGTGTTCGTCTTGATCGTGAACGTCCTGCGGCAACCGGTCGCCGACGAAACACGCTCTTATACCGCAGAGTTCACGGACGTGTCGGGTCTGCACATCGATTCGGACGTCCGTGTCCGTGGGGTGCGCGTCGGAAAGGTCGAGGCGATGCGGCTCGAGCGCAGGGCCGGCCAGAGCATCGCCGAAGTCGACCTCAGTCTCGACAAGCGCTACGCCGTGGTGCCGGCGACCCGGCTGGCGATCAAGTATCAGGCACTCACCGGGTTGCGCTATCTCGACGTCTCCAACCCCTCCGAGCAGGCATCGGGCGTAAACCTGGTCACCCAGATCCCGCTGAGCATGACGCAGCCGTCATTCGACATCACCACGCTGTTCAATGGGTTGCAGCCTGTCCTTGCGACGCTGAGCCCCAACGACATCGACACGTTCACGGCGAACGCGGCGTCGTACATGCAGGGTGATGGCGGTGGTGTCGGGCCGATGCTCGACAGCATCCGGAAGCTGACCGAGTTCGTGGCTGACCGTCAGCAGGTCGTCGCGACGTTGATGCGCAATCTCAGCGCGATCGCCGATACCTTCGGCGGACATTCGAAGGACCTGGTCCAGGTGCTGGATTGGCTCAACCGCCCGCTGGACGCAGCTCTTTCCGTGTTGGACGAATTCCGGAAGTCCGAGCTCTACGGACCCGAATTCACCTCTGCTGCAGTACGGCTCCTCCAGAATGCCGGGTTCAAGCCGGGGTCTGCAGACATCGACGAAGGGCTGGACCGGGCAGTCACCGTATTCGACGACTACACCGACGCCTTCAAACGCGTTCCGGTCTTGTGGGACAACGTCCAGCCCCCGGCGGAGCCGGGAACGCCGTTGCCGTGCTCGCACGGTCGTGCGCAATTGCCTGAATCAATGGACGTACTGCTGAACGGTCAACGGGTGATCCTATGCAATCGATGAAAAGATTGAGTAATCCGATGTTTTGGGGTGTGGCCGCCCTTGTCGTCGTCACCGTGCTGGCGTTGACGGCCGCCGCTGTCTACGTCAGCCCGCCCGGTCAGAGATCGGTTGTGTTCTACACCGATGACGCCGCATCGGTTCGTCCGGGTGACGGCGTACGGATCGCGGGAATCACCGTCGGCAAGGTCGAGGACATGTCGATCGAGCCGAATCAGGTGAGGGTCCGCGCGACGGTGGATCAGGACGCCTTCGTCGGAGACCAGTCACAAATTCAGGTTCGCATGCTGACGGTGGTAGGCGGCTATTACGTCAACCTGTTATCGCTGGGCGACAAGCCGTTGGGGCAGAGAGCCATTCCGCTGGAACGTGTGACGATGCCCTACAACCTGATGCGAACCTTGGCCGACTCGACGAAGATCACCGAGGACGTCAACCCGAAGCCGATCCGCGAATCGCTGGACGAGGTTCAGGCCGGGCTGACCGGAACCAACGTCGATACCCTGTCAGCGGTCGTCCAAGCCGGCAATGCGCTCACCGAGACGATGGACAAGCAGCGCGGACAGATCTCCCAGATTCTGAATCTCTCCGACGAATACATCGAGGGGCTGAGCAACTATCGAGACAAGCTCAAAGAGCTCGTCTCGAAGATATCCATCCTCGAGCAGACACTCGTGTTGTACGGCAAGGGGTTCGCCGGAGCGTTGAAGGGCATGGGTGACATCGGCGATGCGTTCCTGGTTCCGTTCGGCAAGTTCTGGGTGAATCACCGGGAGGAGTTCATCCAAAGGGTTCGCGAATGGCAGGACCGCGTCCGCAGATGGGTGGACGACAACAGCAGAATCGTGCCGCGACTACGCCGGGTGCGCGACAAGATCGAGCGCGTCTTGGACGCGCAGAACGCGCGCCCAGAGCTGCTCGCCACCGACCTGTGCGTGCCGATGCCGGGGAGTCCCTGCTGATGGCCGCGTTCATGACCAGTCGGATCGTCCGCATCGGGGTGACCGCCATCCTGGCTGCAGCAGTCATGGGTGTGGGTTCGTCGTGCGCACCGGAGAGTCGGCATGACGCCACATACTGCGCGTTCATGCCTGACACGATCGGCCTGTATGTCGGTAACCCGGTCACTCAGATGGGTTATCCCATAGGCAACGTCACGTCCATTCAGGCCAGCCCATCGCAGGTTCGCGTCGACTTCTCGCTGACTGAGCAGCGGCAGATCCCCAGTGACGTCAAGGCGATCATCAGGTCGCCATCGATTCTTGCCGACCGCTCGCTGGAACTGGTGGGCAACTACGCAGGGGGTCCACAGCTGGAACCCAGCGGCTGTATCTCACTGGACCGGTCCGTATCGCCAAAGTCGTTGTCGGAGGTCATCGGATCGGCAGATACGTTCGTCAACGCGATCAACGCCAGTGGATCGACGAATGTCGCGGACACCGTTCGCGGGCTGGACCAGTTGGCGCATGGCAACGGCGCGGGGGTGGGGCACCTGCTGACCTTGTCGTCGGCCCTACTCGACAGCCCCGATCAGGCGATCAGCGACATCGGATCCATCACCCAGAACGTCGCCCAACTGACCGCGGCGCTGAAGGACATCAGGGGGCCGATGAAGGAGATCTTGCAGGACGCGGTCACCACCACCCCCGACCTCGCAACCGCGGTCGACGGTGCCGCGCGACTCGCCGGCCCGGACGGATACGGGACGCTCGGTCCGCTGATCGAGACGGTTGCCGTTCTGGAAAGCCGGCTTGGTGACGAAACACAGCTCACCCTGGACACGGTGGGCGACGCGGTGCGAAAGATGAGCCCACACGCGAACGCCCTTGCCGGCCTCTTCGACCCGGTCCCGTGGTGGATCAACACGGCGGCAAACCACTTCAATGCCAAGCAATTCGGCACGTTCAACATCGCCTACCGGCCCCCGTTGTTCCGGGTTCAAACACACGACGGACTCGCGCTGTGCGGTGCGATGAATACGGCGATGCCCGGTAGCTGCGCTGACGTCAACGGCCAACCATTTGCCGTTGACGTCGCGTTGCTCCAGTACGTACTCCAACAAGCGAGCCACCCATGAACCGCCGGACGCGATCAGTCATCGCCGGCGCGGTCGTGGCCACGCTGCTCTCATCGTGTGCATCGATCAGCGTCGACGCGTTGCCCCAACCAGGAAGTCCCCCCGGGCCCGGTTACGCCATCGTCATCGAATTCTCCAACGTGCTCAATCTGCCCGATCGGGCGAAGGTCGTCATGGACGGCACCACCGTCGGAGTCGTCACGCAGGTCGACCTCAAAAGCGATCACGTCGATGTCACGTCCCAGATCGAGTCCTCGGTAACCGTGCCGACGAATACTCGAGCCACACTGCAGCAGTCCACCGTGCTCGGCGACACCTACGTGGCACTCGAACGCCCGCCGGCGGGTGAGTCCGCCACGTCGGCCGTGGCTGCGGGCGGAAGAGTTCCGTTGGCGCAAACGACATCTCCTCCCCAGCTGGAGGACACACTGGCCAACCTGGCGAACTTCGTTGGTAGCGGCGCCATTCAGCGGGCGCAGAACACCATCATCGGGATCAACCACGTGTCCCCGTCCAAAGCCGGGGACTTGCGCAACATGGTGAGCCGTGTCGCGGTCGACCTTTCGGATCTGTCCAACAACATCGACATGGTCGACAAATGGCTCGACGGCGTATCAGGAACCGCCGACGTGATGAATCGCAACATTCCGACGTACCAATATTGGTTCTCACCGGCCGGGATGCTGGGCTTCGACCGAGCGACGACCGCCGCAAGCTACATCGGTACCGTGCTTCCCTCGGTCGGAAGTATCTACAGCGGCGGGTTCTGGTTGGTGCCGCTGCTCAACTCGCTCGGCAATGCGGTCGGCGCCCTCCAGCAGAGCAAGTGGAACTTCGAAGCCGAGGCGCCCAAATGGCGAAAGCTCTTCACCGAAGACTTCTTGCCCGTTGACAAGAACCCGGCAATCAACATCACCTCGATAACGGGTCCGGACGGTCGCGAGATGATCGGAAACGTCCAGGACGTGCTTCGGATACTGGGGGCAACGCCATGAGGACTGCGAAGAACATCGCGTCGTTCGCGGCGTTCGCCGTGATCATCGCCCTTGCCGCCGTGTACATCGGGTCGTTCGGTCTCCGAATCGGACCACCGGCTCAGCGCATCAATCTTTCGATGGCGGTTCCCGACGTCAAGGGTCTCGTCGTCGGCTCCAGCGTTCTGCTGCGCGGTGCGGCCATCGGCAAGGTGACCGGGGTCTCGTCGTCGGTGAGCAGTGCCACCATCGACTTCTACGTCGATGCCGACCAACGAATTCCCGTCGACAGTGACGTGCGGCTCGACAACTTGTCCGCACTCGGCGAGGCGTATGTCGGGTTCATTCCGCGGACGAACCACGGGCCGGTGCTGACCGACGGTCAGCGCATCGCGGCAGAGTCCATCACGGTGCCGCCGTCGATCTCACAGTTGGCGACCACCGTGGTCCGGGTGCTCAACCAGTTGGATCCCGGCCAGCTCGAACGCATCGTCGGCGAGGCTGACGCCGCCCTGCCGGACCCGGGCCAGGTGCTGCCGAATCTGTCGCGCGCGAGTTTGCTCGCCCGGAACATGGTCGTCGGCATGCACGGAAAGGGGCAGGAGGTGCTCGACAATCTTCAGACACTCCTGCGAAATGCCGGCTGGGTCGGGCCCACGCTGGCCGAGCTGGGCCCGTCGGTGCGGGCGACGGGAAGCAGCGCAGCTCGCGTCTTCACCGGAATGATGAACACCGTCGCCTGGGACAACCCCAATAACATCAAGTTGTTTCAACAGTTCCTGGCCCGGATCCAGAATTTCCTGGACACCAGGGGGCCCGACCTCAAAGTGATTTCGCAAGCGCTGTTACCACAATTCCAGGGCATCGGCGGCGCACTGATGAACTTCGACAGCGCCCAAATTCTGTCGAATGCATTGTCGGACATACCGGAAGAGGGGGCGATCACGCTTCACGTCACCATTCCCGATCAGTAGATCGGGAATCGTCTCCCACCACCCGAAAGAGGAAATCCAATGACCGTGATCGATGAAGAGATCCACAACACGTCATCCGCAGCCAGTGATGACGACGCTGACGTAGACAACACGCGTTCAGTGACGGCCGAGGCTGAACAAGCTGTGGCCCGGCCGTCAAAGGCGCCGCGGCGGGTGTCGGTCACTCTGCGGACGGTGATCGTCACGGTGGTGATATGCCTCCTGATCGGTGCCGCAGGTGTGTTGGGATGGCTGTACATGGGCGCACAGGAGAAACTGGCTGCCCAGGCCCGTGAGGCAAGCAACAGGCAGCGCGCCGAGGAGATTTCCGCCGACTATGCAGTGAATGCCGCGGACATGGACTACCAAGACTTCAATACCTGGAAAGTCAAGCTGGTCAACGGTACGTCTCCCGAGCTGAAGGACAAGCTGACGAAGGCAGCGGACTCGATGGAGCAGGTACTGGCTCCGCTGCAATGGAAGTCGACGGCGAAGCCGTTGACCGCAAAGGTTCGGTCGAACGCCGGCGGCATCTACACCGTCGACTCATTCGTCAGCGTCCTTACCAAGACGATGCAAGCACCCGACGGGTTACAGTCCACCGCGACGTACAGCATCACCATCGACAGCAACAACGACTGGCAGATCACCGATGTCGGCGGCATCGACTCCGCTCTCGGAAAATAGCCGTCCCGTGGGTCGATGGATGGGCATTGGTCGTCGGATGACCGCGACCGCGGGTGTCGTGGCCGCTGCCGTCGCGGCGTTGGTTCTCAGCAGCCCGGCTGGTGCTGACCCAGTGCCAAACCAGGACTCGGTTGCCGACTATGACCGGCCGCAGCTGCTGCCGGTCGTGACACCCGTTCCCAATGACTGGCAACCGCAGTTTCCCTTGCACTACGGCGACTTACGACGGTACGTCACGGACGCGGACATCAACGCCGAGCGGGACATGTGTCAGTGGTTCAACGCCCAATACGACACCTTGAGGCACCAGATCGAAGGGCTCAACGACGCCGTCATCCGCGCCAACGGCCACTGGGACGCCGACGGGGTTCAGGCGCAAGCCGACATCGTCACCGCCAACATCGACCAGTCGGAAGGCTTCCTTGCCCCGCGCGCCCAGGCGCTGACCCAAAGTTACGACAACGCGGGGGACATGTACTTCCCGCTCTACCAGGGTGACGCCTTCTACGGACTCTGGCAGCAAATGTCCAATGTCGGCAATGGGTTGAGGGCCCAGCAGCCGACCTGGTTCACCGGTCCGTCATTCCAGCGGATGCTGCACTGGGGCAGCAAGATCAATCGGTCTCATGTCTGCCGCTGACCATCAGCGGGGCCGAAATGAGGAGGCGCAGTTGTCGACGGCAAGCTCCTGTGCGGATGTTGCGCCGCGCGGAGTCCGACAGGGGATGTCGAAGGTAGGCAGGACGATCGTGGCACTGGTGTCAGCCATCGGCGTCGGCACTCTGTTCGCGCCATCTGCGGTTGCTGAGCCCGCTGCTGCGGTACAGCAGGCCGTGGTGGATGCGCGCGGCGCGGGGTCGTGTGGACCGTTGAACTACAACCCGACGGTCGAGCACGCCGCCGACATCGTCAATCGCTCTACGTACACCTACCTCGACCATTCGGCCGAGAACGTTCCGGCCGACGATCCGCACCCCACAGCGATCGTGAAAGATCTTGGTATCAACGCCAATAAGGTGTCGTCGTTTCAGGGTGCCGCGCACAATGAGGCCGATGCCGTCAAGGGCGTACTTCTGGAGGGCCGCAATGCGATCCCGGATTGTTCCTACACCGACTTCGGCGTCAGCCTCCTACACGAGCCACAGTCGGATTTCACACTCGCCGTCGTCGTCCTGGTGGGGACGTGATGATCACAGGAGGTCGCTTGCGACGCTTCAGCACAGCGATGGCCGCTGCGATGGCGCTCTGCTTGCCGGTACTGGCCCACCCGGCGCAGGCGTGGGCGGATGATCTCGTCACCTACGAGGTCGTCTCGGACGACATTCAGATCGCGAACATCGAATACCAAGACGTTACCGGCCGGGCGTCGGTCGAAAGCGTTGCGCTGCCTTGGCGAACCGACGCAGTGGTGCGGACCGTTCGCGGCGCTCCGCCCGACGGGAGCCAGGTGCGGGCCGATTGGCGTCCGAGCGCCGCCCCCACGCGATGGGTGAGCGTGCGCATCATCTATCAGGGAAAGGTCATCTGCCAGAACACCCTCGACATTGGTGACGCCGCCTGTTACGGCATTACTCCGCGTATTACATAGCACCGCATGATGATTCGGGCAGCAATGATGGTAGACGGCGGGCAGGGGAATTGAATGAATCGTCTTTACAGCGCCGTGACGGCCGTGACCGCGGTGCTCTTGTCGCTCAACGGCTCAGAGACGGCTCGGGCTGACCCGGCGCCACCGGAGGCGGCCCCCAACCCGTTTCCAGACATCCGGTATTACGACGAAGTGGACGCGAACAGTTTCGTCCTCCCCGGCGGGGTGTGGTTCATCTCCCCGACGGGACAGAACTGCGGTATCTGGGGTCTGGGCAATTTCGGCTGTGCTGGTGACTTACCAGGAGCTCCCCCGGGAACCGACCACATCGGCTGGATCAACGGGGACCGGGCAATACACTACGACTGGTCAATGGCGGTGAGATTCCCCGCCACCCAAGCACAACAGCCACTGCCGCCGCGCAGCAAGATCACGCACGAGGGCACCACCTGCGCGGCAACCCCGGACGGCCGAACCTACTGCGAACGGGGTTCCCTACGTTTCGTCATCGAACCGACCAAGACTTGGCTGTCGGCGCCCTGGATGGACCTGAGCTGGATGCAACTGGGGCCGGCATCGTGTGCTCCACCCGGAGGTGGTCGCTGCTACAGCTGACGGGCTGCGTCCTTTCGCCGTGGGGCACGGCCGACACATCCCACCGCTCAACGGATTTGAGCCGTGTCCGCAGCACGCCCTCGGCGAGACGGAATCGGCAGACCTTCGCGCACTACCGCCCTTGCAGGGAGAGGGCCTGGGTCCAAATCCACGACAACGTGTCCGTCACTTCAGCGTGTTCGTCCTGGAGATCACCGATGTACAGACAATACTGAGCCGACCAGATGAGCGTTGCGGCAAGCTGTTTGGCTGAGGGGCCGGGGCCGATCGCGCCCTCCGCGCGGCCGCGGTCGATGACCGCGCCAAGCGCGGTGCTCAACCAGTCGACGATCTCGAAGAGAACGGTGCGGATATCCTTGTCGTTGTGCCAGTGCTGAATTGTCGCCCGCAGCACGAATCGGTGGCGTTCCCACACCTCCGCGGCGGCGCCAACGCCGCGGCGGAACGCGTCGTCGTAGGATGCGCCATCGGGGTGGCTCATGATCGGGAGCGCCGCGTCATACATCTCGTCCATGGCTTCAGCAAGTAGGGCGATGACCACCGCGAACTTCGAACTGAACCAGAAATAGAAGGTGCCGCGCGAGATCCTCGCCTCTCGGACGATATCGGAGACGCTCAACTCGTTCAGGGGCGTGGTCGCGAGCAGACGGTTGGTCGCCGCCATGATCGACCTCTCCGTGGTGTCGCCGGAGCCGCCCTGCCCATGCGGACGATCGCGTCGGCGAAGTGCTTCCAGAGTCACGGAGATCATCGGGTCTCGGTCTGCAGGCATGAGGTGACATTACTTGCGGCTGTGGGTGTTCACCGTCAGACCGCGAAGACGCGACGCCACATCGGAAGGCCGAGGCGGTGTGGGAGGTAGGCACCGACAACACTGAGTGCGCGTACGGCGGAGTTGGGAATCACGACCCGCCGCCCGGAGTCCAGCCCGTCGAGTCCAACGGTGGCACATCCATTTGCGGTCGCGGTGAGGAACGCAGGCGTCCGGCTCATGAGGCCATCGAGGTCTGCGACCGCCCCGAACTCGGTGTCGATCGGCCCGGGGCACACGACAGTCACACTGACCCCGTAGTCCCGAACCTCGGCATGCAACGCCTCGCCGAATGAGGTGACGGCGGCCTTGGTGGCGGAGTACGCGGCGAAGCCCGGCACCGGTCCGGCCCCGGCCAGCGAGGACACCAGCAGCACGGCACCACGTCGGCGATGCACCATGGCCGGGAGCACGGCACCCGTCAGCTCGACAACTGCCTCGAGATTCGTTGCCACCATCCGCACCACCTGTTGACCTGCGTGCTCGTGGAACGGTCCGGTCATGCCGAAACCAGCGCAGCTGGCGAAGATGTCGATCTCCATGCCAAGTTGTTCGATGGCCGTCAGGGTGGCGGTCCGCGATGCACGCTCGGACAGATCACAGGGCGTGATTTCAGCACGGACGCCGTGCTCGGCACTCAGCTCCTCGGCTAGTGCCGCCAGTCGCTCGGCTCGCCGAGCGAGCAGCACGACGTTGTGGCCCCCCGCTGCCAGTTTCCGCGCGACCGCCCCACCCACTCCCGAGGATGCGCCGGTGACCAGTGCTGCGGAACCCGGCCGTGGCTGGGGGAGCGGCATCAGTTGACCCGTCCACTAGCGGCGACCGGCGCCTGACGCCGAGCCTGCGGGCGCACGTTCCATGCGGCCGCGAGCGCCGCGTTCTGCTGAGGTGTGCTTCCGTAGGTCGCGACCTCGTCGGCGCCGGCGTCGATGAAGCGCTGCAGCGAGGTGACGCACTCGTCGACCGATCCGATGGCGCTGCAGTCGAGCATCCACTCCCACGGCAACACAGAACCCGGTCCCTCAACCAACTGGTGACGGTGATAGGTCAGGTCGACGACGCGGCTGGCCTGGGTAAGCATCGGGTGGTTGCGCATCGCGTTGACGACGTCAAGGCTCCAGCCGTTGGCTTTCGCCAGGATGTCGCCGTAGTACGGGTACTGGAGGTAGGTGACGGCGCGACCAGCCGAGATCGACCCTGCCTCGAACGGATCCATGTCTGGCGCGGTCACGACCGGCTGCACGATGCGGATCTCCGCAGGATCGCGGTCGATCCGCTCGCAAGCCATGCGGATGCGTCCGACCGCGTCAGCAGTGGCCTCCGGGGTCAGCATCGGCGGCAACATCACACCGTCGTAGGCTTCCGCGACCACCGCGGCGCCCTTGTCATGGCAGAAGCCGGCGAACCAGATCGGCGGCTGCGGCCCGAAGTACGTGTTGTGAAATTGCAACGCATCAAAGGACCCGAGCTGCCCTTCGTAGGCAACGCTCTCGCCGGCCCACAGCCGACGTGTGATGTGAGCGGACTCGACCATGGCCTTGAACGTCGTCATTGAGATTCCCATACCGGCGAAGGCGCCGTTCTCGCCACGGCCGAGGCCCAGGATGAATCGTGGGCCGAAGCAGCTCTGCATAGTGGCGCCGAGCGACGCCACCGACCACGGGTGCCTCGTGGTCGGCACGATGACGCCCGTCACCAGCTCGAGGCGGGTCGTGCGGGCGCCGATCGCCGAGAGGATGACGTCGGCCTGCTTGATGTCCCATCGCTCCGAGAGGTAAACGCGGCGAAAGCCGAGCCGCTCCGCGTCGACACCGTCCTGGATTCCCTGCGCGGGTGTCCTGCCCTCGGTGTCCCGCTCGAAGAGCGTCGGATCTGAGCTCACGGCGCCCGCGATGATCCAGGCGCTGAGGTCTTCATTGAGCGGGGCCAGTTCGTCGCTGCTCTGCGTAGTGCTGGTCATACGTATCTCCCGAGACGATGGGTTTTGGACGCAGTGGAGCGTACCACGGTGTCTGGACACCATGGTACGGAGCTGTTACCGTCGACACAACGTTGACCCGAAGGGAGGCCAATCACATGTCGGTGGTGAACACGCTCGATCCCGAACATGCCGCGCTGGTGTTGCAGAAGTGGTACGAGGACCGTGCGCAGGAGGGCGAGCCGGTACGTGTCACCGATATGGCGATCCCGAAGAGCACGGGAATGTCCAACGAAACAGTGCTCTTCACGCTCGTTCGGGACGGTGCGTGCCCGGAGCGCCTCGCAGCCCGAGTCTCGCCGGCGGGACCGGGTCTGTTTCCCGACTACGACCTCGATCGCGAGCGTCGCGTGATGCGCGCGCTCGGCGAGCGCAGCACGCTGCCTGTGCCGCGGATCCGCGGTTACCAGCCTGAGCCGGGGCCGCTCGGCCGGCCGTTCCTCATCATGGACCGAGTCGATGGGAGGGTGGCCACCGATGACCCGCCGCACACACTCGAGGGCTGGATCGCCGAGTTGTCGGTGCGGGATCGGGCTGTGCTCCACGACAACGTCCTGCAGCGGCTCGCCGAATTACATCAACTCGATGTAAGAGAGCTCGGACTGCACGACCTCGCCGAGGGCGATCAAGCCGAGACGCCGGCTGCCCGCCAGCTCGCGTACGTGGAGCGCTACGCGCGATTCGCATCGCCCGTTGGCAATGAGGACCCGACGCTCGCCGCAGCGCTCGACTGGCTGCGTCAGCACTGCCCAGTCGAGGACGAGCCCGAGGTGCTCTGCTGGGGTGATGCCCGGTTGGCCAACGCCTTGATCGCCGACGACCTCTCGGTCGCAGCCATGCTCGACTGGGAGGAGGCGGCCGTCGCGCCGCCTGGCGTCGACGTGGGGTACTGGCTCTACTCGATGCGTTACTACAGCGAGGGGCTGGGCTTGCCACTGCTGCCCGGATTCCCCACCGCTGACGAGACCGTAGCGCGCTACGAGGAGCTCACCGGGCGACCCCTGAAGAACCGATTGTTCTACGAGGTCCTTGCCACCACTCGGTCGTGTTGCATCGTCGTGCGCTTGATGAACCTGATGGTTCAGGCCGAGATGCTCCCGCCCGACGCCGACCTGGTGAGAAACAACCCGTCGACTCAGCTGCTGGCGCGCACGCTCGGTCTGTCGGCTCCGGGCGGTCGTCCCGCGGAGTGGGCTGGTCTGCGGTGAATGCGCTCGAACGCCTGCAGGCCACTCACCAGCCCCTGCGGGAGCTTGGCATCGCGTGGCGTGAACGTCACGAACTCGACCTGTCCAAGTTGGAGGAGCTCCACGTCGAGGCAACGCTCGCCGCACACGAGCACTACTGCCGACGTCTGCCCGCTTATCGAACCCTGGCCACGGACCTCGACCTCGTCGACTGCCGCGACGTCGGGCTGATACGCAGTGAGCTCGCCAGCACCGACGATCTGTTCAAGTCCTACGACGAGGCCTGGATTGACGTCGGGGATTTCGGAGCCATGACGCGGTGGATCGGCAGCATCTACGCGGGACCAGTGCACGTCGACCTGACTGGTGTGACCACCATTCAGGGTTGGCTGGACGCTCTCGAGAGAACTGGGATGAGGGTCTGGTTCTCCTCGGGGACATCCGGACACCTGTCGTTCGTGCCGCGCGACGAGTTGGCTGCGCGCAACCTTGACACGCAAATCGGTTCCCTCGTCGGCCCGCTTCTCGGCGGCGTGGAGGCGGCCGCGGGATACGACGCGGTCCTGCTGTCATTCCAGGCCGGGCGTCAGGGTCTCGCGTCCGCCGCCGACAAGCTGGCTTCCGTGACCGGCCGCCAGACCTACCTCTACGAATTCGCCGTCACGCCGGATGGCGTCCGGGCCGCCGCGAGAGGTGACAAGGCGGCCGCCGCCGAGTTTCGCCGGCGCACTGTCGACGAACTTCCGCAGAGATACGCAGTCATCCTCGATGCATTGCGGCGCAGCGTCGCCGACGCACGTCCTGCACTCCTGGTCGGCGCGCCGTTCCAGGTGGCCGATATCTGCGACATGCTCGCCCGAGCCTCGGAGTCCGTGACCCTGCCGTCCGGATCGTTGCTGTTCCTCGCGGGTGGCTGGAAGTCGTTCGAAGGCTCCAAGATCAGCCGCGAAGAGCTGATCGCCACTGTCACTGACCGCCTTGGCATCACTCGCGTGATGGAAAGTTACGGCATGACGGAGTGCACGACTCAACTGCCGCTGTGCGGCTACGGACACTTCCATGTCCCTCCGACCCTCTGGCCCATGGTTTTCGACGACGCGTTGATGCCCATCGAGGGTCTGGGCCGTGGCCGCTTCGGGTTCAGCGACCCGTTCGCCACCTCGATTCCCGGACTGTTCATCTCCGGTGACGAGGTGGACCTCACCTTGCAGGGCTGTGCCTGCGGCCTCCCGGGTTACAGCTTCGTCGGCGAGGTTCGTCGCGCCGCCGGTCGCGAGGTCAAGGGCTGCGGTGGCGTCATGTCCTCGGTGCGCGGATGACCACCGTCACGACGGGCCCCGCCGGGTCGATCTCCGACATTGGGACGTTCCTACACGACCGACGACTGTTCGTCGTCGACGAGCACGGCATGGTGCGTCTACCGATCCTCGTCGGCGGCCAACTCGTCGTGCCGTCGGACATTACGGCAGACGATGCGGTCGCGGCGCTCGGCGGGGGCGACTATGCGCAGATCGGTGACGTGCAGGTCGTCCGTCAGGCACGGATGGATCCGGGCACGCTGCGTGACACCGGCCGAAAGTTGCTGTTCGTTTTGCCTCGCGTTGTCGACGCGGGGGAGCTCTGCGCCAGCTCAGCCGACGAGGTGGCTGCAGACCTCGCCGGCCTGCAGACCGATGACGTGGGTCGCTACCTCGATCGGGTTGGCGCTGCCCTCTCACCACGCGAGCGCCTGCACGACAGCATGCGTACGCTCGTGAAGCTCACGACCGACACGCCCATCGCCTACCTCGACGCCGCCCTGAGTGGTATGGCCCTCGCCTTCGATGGCGCGACAGTCCTCGGGGCGGTCGACCGGGAACTCGCACTCGGCACCACGCCCGGCAGGGAGCTGTTGGACGGCTGGGTCGCGCCAGGGGGCGTCTCGTGTGCGCCGGGGCTCACCGGCCAGCTCTCGGCCGCCGTCCACGAGTCCGCGCCCTTGCCGCCGTCTGCGCCACTTCAGGTGCGGGCGATGCCGACCAGACAACTGCACATCACCGCGGGCAATTCACCCATGATTCCGGTGATCTCCGCCGTCCGCGGGCTCGGGGTAAAGGGCGCCGTCACCCTCAAGATGCCCGCCGGTGCACTGGCTGCCGGCGCCGCGCTGGCAGTCGCAATGCACGCGGCCGGGCCCGGACATCCGCTGACACGTCACGCCTCGGTCGTGTACTGGCAGGGCGGTGACCGCCGTGTGGAGGACCGGCTGTTCGCCCCGGGGACCTTCGATCGCATCGTCGTCTGGGGCGCGCCTGCCGCCGTCGACTCCGTGCGCGCGCGGGCCGGTCTGACGAAGACGCTCACCTTCAATCCGCGTTATGGCGCCAGCATGATCGGCGCCGAGGCGCTCAGGCCCAATGCATTCGCTGAGACCGTGCGGCGCGCTGCGACCGATGCACTCGTGTGGAACCAGAAGGCGTGTATCGCTTCACTCGTGCATTACGTCGAAGGCGACCGCAATCTGGTTGATGCCTACGCAACCGCCCTGGCCGCCGAGCTGGCGCTGTGGGACCAACACCTGCCCAGCCCGGTGCCCGCCGAACTCGAGGGCCGCCTACGACAGGCGCGGCGCGGCGCGATGCGACACGGTCGGTGGCTGTCCAATGGCGATCCCCGGTCACCCACGTCCGCTGTCGTGGTCCTCGACTCGGCGTTCGACCTGGCGGCGCACCCCGCGAGCCGCGTCATCGCCGTCCGGCCGGTCGCCCGGCTCGAGGACGCGCTCGAGACCTTCCATCCCGGGGTGTCCGAGGTCGGCATCGCCCCCGAATCCCGTCGCGTCGAGTTACGCGATCGCATCTGCGCTCGCGGAGTGACCGGCGTCCCCCCGCTGGGGGACGCGGACGCGGTGGATGTGGCCGGCATACCCCAGGACGGCATGCGGGCAATGGCCGAGCTCGTCTCGTGGGTCACCGCGTGAACGTTGGTTATGGCTGATCGCGGAGCGTAGCCACAGTTCGCACAGCATCGCGTCCATCAAGGGGAAGGGCCCGGACGGAGCAGGAGCGTGCGGCAACCGGAATGTCAAAAATGAATTAAAATCCATTATTGAAAAACCATTCATCGCACGCTACGCTGGCGTCGGCATTGTGAGCGGGGTCACCAGATTGTCTGGTTGGCAGCGAGAGAGGGAGTCGGCGGCGTTGAGCGGTTTCACCCAGCACCCGGAGACGTCGGAAGGTCGGCAGGCGCCTGATCCTCACGACGAATGGTGGCAGGACAGCGTTTTCGTGACCTGGCACGCTCGGGATGCCGGCATCGGTGGGCTGTTCCGGCTGGGCCACGAACCCAACTTCGACGGCGGCATCTCGACGTTGTGGTTCGGACTCGTCACCAGGGACGGCGTGCGCTACCGACGCAACGTGGTCAGCCCGCTCACCGCCGACGATCGGCTGCCGGACGGCTTTGGCGCGATGGGCGGTCGTTACCAGCAGATCTTCGACGGTCAGATGCGTTATCGCGTGCAGGACGACGATCTGTTCCTCGATCTGGCCGTCGACGACTTCTACCCGCGCACGGACTTCTTCCCGTCGGACGCCGGCACCGTGAGCCAGGACTTCGCCAGCGCGCACTACGAGTGTTCGGGGCACATCACGGGAGTGGTAAGGCTTGCGGGCCGGAGCTACGAGGTTGACGGGCTCTGTCACCGCGATCACAGCTGGGGCACCCGTCGCTGGGACACGCTGCTGAATCATCGATGGATGCCCGGGACGTTCGGTCCCGAATTGTCGTTCGGATCGATCGCCTGGCACGGCGTGGACGGGTCGCTACGGCAGTTCGGATATCTCGTCCGCGACGGTGAGGTCGTCATCGCCGACTCGGTCGACGTGGCCGTCACCATCGAGGCCGACGGCACGACGTGCCGTGCGGGAACCACGGTCTGGACGCTGCCCGACGGCGAGCGACTGACGATCGATGCCGCGCCCTACGACGGGGTGATCTCCGAACACCACGGCGTAGGCGTGGTCGATTCGATCTGCGAACTCGAACGCAACGGCCTGCCCGGGTTTTGTGATCTGGAGATCTCGACCAACCCGCGTCGCGGGTCGATGCCCATCCGCACCGCGGTGCGCGCAACCAACGTGGATGGTCTGAGCCATCGCATCTGAGATCGCCACGTACACAGCTCATCTCGCCCGCCCTCGACTAGGTAAACGGAGGAAATCATGGCGCTTTTGAACCAGCTGGACGAAGCCAGCACGACGCAGGCGCTGACCGCCTGGCTTGCCGGCAAGCTCCCGGCCGCGCAGGACGTGGCGGTGACCGACTTGTTGATCCCGCAGTCAGCGGGCATGTCGATGACGACGATTCTGTTCAACGCCAGCTGGACCGAGCAGGGTGCTCCGGTGACGCTGGCACTCGTCGCACGGGTCGCGCCGCCGGAGCCAGGCGTGTTCATGGACCCCGACCTCGAGAAGGAGTTCGCGCTCATGAAGATCCTGGGCGAGAACACTTCGTTGGCAGTGCCGAAAACGCGCTGGTACGAGGGCGATCGCTCGGTGCTGGGCGCCGAGTTCCTCGTCGTAGACCGGGCCTACGGTGACGTCCCGGCGGATGACCCGCCCTACGTCGTGGAGGGTTGGGTTCTCGACCTGGAACCCGGCCGCCGCGGCACGCTCTACGATCACGCCGTCGAGGTCGTCAACACGGTCCAGGCCACCGACTGGCAGGCGCTGGGCTTGGACAGCCTGCTGGACAAGCCGCAGTATGGCGCCCCGGGCCTGGATCAACAGATCGGGTACTGGGAGGCCGTCTACAACTGGGCGTCCAGCGGTGGACGGTCCAGCCCGACGGTCGAGGCGGCCCTCGAATGGGCGAAGGCCAACAAGCCCGAGGGCGAATCGCTCGTCCTGAACTGGGGAGACGCCCGGATCGGGAACATCATGTACAACTCCAAAGACCTTGCGGTAGAGGCGGTCCTGGACTGGGAGATGGCCGCCATCGCGAGCCCGGAGATGGAGCTCGGCTGGCTGATCCTGATGGTTCGGTACTACTCGGAGGGTATCGGTCTGCCCATCCCCGAGGGCCTGCCCACGGGTGCGGAGCTCGTCGCGGCGTGGGAGCAGGCGACCGGGCGTACCGCGCGTCACGTGGCCTACTACGAGGCGTTCGCCGCGCTTCGGATGTCCATCCTGATGGTGCGTGCCGGCAACATGTTGATCGCGGCCGGCGCATTTCCGCCGGAGCACCCGATGCCGATTTCGAACCCCGCCAGCCAGATCCTCGCCAAAATGCTGGATCTTCCGGCGCCCCAAGGTGACTCGGCCAGTTTCGTCGAAGCCCGTTGACGATCGGCGGGGCGACGGCATCCGTTCGTCGCTCCGCCAATCCGGCATCGCCTCGGGCCTCGCTCGAGGAATCCACCAACCAAGTGCATGTGCGCACTAGTCGATCGATCACGAGGAGCGCAATTCGGTGGGCATCGGTATTCAGGTTGAGGGGCTGACGAAGTCCTTCGGGCCCCAGCGAATCTGGGAAGACGTCACTTTTGACATCCCGGCCGGTGAGGTCAGCGTGCTCCTGGGCCCGTCCGGTACCGGTAAGTCGGTGTTCTTGAAGTCGTTGATCGGGTTGCTGCGTCCCGAGCGCGGCAAGATCATCGTCGATGGCACCAACATCATCGAGTGCTCGGCCAAGGAGCTCTACGAGATCCGCACCCTGTTCGGGGTGATGTTTCAGGATGGTGCGCTGTTCGGGTCGATGAGCCTGTATGACAACACCGCGTTCCCGCTTCGTGAGCACACGAAGAAGAAGGAATCCGAGATCCGTCAGATCGTGATGGAGAAGTTGGACCTGGTCGGTCTGACCGGTGATGAGACCAAGTTCCCCGGGGAGATCTCCGGTGGTATGCGCAAGCGTGCCGGGCTGGCCCGCTCCCTGGTGCTCGATCCGCAGATCATCTTGTGCGACGAGCCGGACTCGGGTCTGGATCCGGTGCGTACGGCCTATCTGTCGCAGTTGTTGATCGACATCAACGCCCAGATCGACTGCACGATCCTGATCGTGACGCACAACATCAACATCGCCCGCACGGTGCCCGACAACATGGGCATGTTGTTCCGCAAGCATCTGGTCATGTTCGGTCCCCGCGAGGTGCTGCTGACCAGTGATGAGCCGGTGGTCAAGCAGTTCCTCAACGGTCGTCGGATCGGGCCGATCGGGATGAGCGAGGAGAAGGACGAGTCGACGATGGCCGAGGAGCAGGCCCTCATCGACGCCGGTCACCACGATGGTGGTACCGAGGAGGTCGAGGGTGTGCCGCCTCAGGTCAACGCGACCCCGGGCATGCCCGAGCGCAAGGCCGTGGCCCGGCGTCAGGCGCGGGTGCGCGAGATCATGCACACCCTGCCCCCGGCGGCGCAGGAAGCCATCCGCATCGACCTCGAGCGCACGCCCGCGTACGCACCCGGCGAGGACTACGAAGCCACCGCCCGGCACCGCAACGTCGACGACGCCCCCACCGCCTCCATCCCGGTCGTCGCCACCGCTGAGTCGTGACGACATGGCCGAGCGCTGAGCGCAGGGCCGGTGGGTTAATGATGTGTCCGTGAAACGGATTGCCAGATAACCATTCTCGTTGGTCTGTTGTCTCGATGGCTGCCCTGCGTTCGGCCGTGGCGACGCAGTATCCGCCACGGAACGTCACTGATCGCGAGGCGGGACCCCGACGAACTCACGGAACTGAGTAGTTGCGGGCCGACTCGTCGAGGATCGCGGCGATCTCGGCTGGGTGATTGATCATCGGGCTGTGGCCGGAGTCGATTTCGCGGACGTCGGCGCCCAGGCGCGCGATCAGGCGGTCCTGCGTGCGGGGGGTAACTGCCTTGTCGCGGGCCAGCCGAACCCAGGTGATCGGAACCCCACGGCGCTCCATCGGCAGTGTGGCCGGCTCGAAGAAGACCCGGGGTGCATCGGCGCACAACCGGTCTAGGTACGGTCTGGCGGCGGAAGGGGACATGTCGTTGTAGAACAACCGCTTCGCCAAGCGGCGCGGGATCGTTAGACCCGGGTCGGCCGGGTCGTCGATGGCACGCGCGAAGCGACGGCGCAGATAGCCCCGCAACGGCTGCGGGACCAGGTCGATGGCGGCGCCGCCCGGCTCAGGCACCATGCAGGACACCAGTACCACCCCGACCACCCGCTCGCCCAGCCGATCCATCACACCGGGCACCGTCAGCCCGGCCATCGAGTGGCCGACCAGCACAACTCGGTGCAGGCCTGCGGCGTTCACGTCGGCTACTACTGAGTCGGCGAAGTCGTCGAGGGTGAGCTCCGCCAGCACGTCGGGCCTGTTCGGGCGGCCGGGCAGGTCCACGACGCAGACCTCGTGCTTGAGCAGCGGCAGGACGTTATCCCAGCACCACGCGCCGTGCGCCCCACCATGAATCAGGACCAGGCCGGGGTCGCTCATCGGTGTACCCCTCGGCCGCCCCAATCGTCCTGCCAGTGCAGTACGGCGGCGCGCAGCACGAACCGCAGGTGCTCCCAGACCTCTGCTGCGGCGCGCACGCCGGTGCAAAACGCGTCGTCGTAGGGGTCTTCAGGACGACTCATGATCGGCAATGCCGCGGCGCGGGTCTCGTCCATGCCCTCAGCCAATCGTGGGCTCGGAGCTGGCCACGCCGGCGACGATCCACGCGCTGAGGTTCAGCGCCAGCTCAGGTTGGTTTTCGATGTTCTGCGTGGCGCTGGTCATACGTGCCTCTCCGCCAAATCGACTGTGGTGCAGTCTGACACGGTGAGCGTACCACTATGTATAGACAACGAGGTACGAGATCCGTCGGCTTTCTCAATTACACGAACAGCCACCGAACTTGGCCACGTTCAACGCATTCGGGTGCGCGCTCACCAGTGCGCCAACCCCCGCGATGCCCGCCGCGATCAGCGCGATGTCGGAGACCGTGCACATGGCCACGACCGGCAGTACGTGCTCGCGCGGATGCCCTGGCGCAGGACGAACGCGTTCTGGGCGCCGATGGCGGCGATCAGGGTGAAGGACGCGACGAAGCCGACGAGCAGGGGGAGTTCATGGGTTCGACGTTAGGCCCGGTGGCCAGTGCAGTACTGCTAATGATTCGTCATCTGCATTAGCACTGCTAATGTGTGACTCGTGGAAGTTCACCTCGTGCCACGCCATCGAGAGCTACCACGAGCTCTGGAACATCGAAAAATCGTTCCGGATGTCCAAGTCGGACCTCCGGGCACGGCCGATCTACCATCGCAAGTGGGACTCCATCGAGGCACGTCTGACCATCGTCTTCGCGGCCTTGGCCGTAACCCGGTTCATCGAGGAACCGCACCGGCCGGTCCATAAGGAAGTTCGTCCGCACTGCCCGCCGCTACCGCACCGTCCAGATCCGCGCGGGGCCAGCACATCCTCACCGCCGAAGACCCGCTCTCGCCAGACGTCCGCGAAATCCTCGCCCTCATCAAGTAACCCAGCCGGCTGCAGGGTCTCAAATCCACGCTCAGGCGACTGTCCCGGCGACGAGCGTCAGCACGAACCCCGCGACGATGATCGCCACCCGCGCATAGTGCAGCCGGTCCCAGCGTTGGTGCTGCTCGCGCCAGTCGGCGGGGTGATGGTCAGCTGTCCAGGTAGCGGAGCGGTTTGCGATCGGGACGAGCAGGGTGACCGACATGACGACGCTCACGACGAGCAGGGCCGCAGCCGCGACGGCCGCGTCACCGGCCGGCCCGCCCCATTTAGCGGCGGCCAGCCAGGCCGTGAGGAGTAGGGACCCGATGTACCAGAACGGCATCACGCGGCCGAGCACCCGGGCGCCATCGGCGCTGGCCTCAATCCAGGACCCGACGGGCAGCCGCCGCAGGATCGGGCCGACGAAGACCGCGACGGCGAACTCGACGCCAACCATGACGCCGACGGCGGTTGCGGTGATGACAGCGAGCGTGGTGAGCATGACACTCCCTTTCTAGCGGTGCTATAGTTCTAGCAGTGCTAACCTAGGTTGTCGCGAGCCAGAAAGCAAGGGGAGAAACCATGGCGAGGGCGGGTACCCGCGCGCAGCGGATCGCCGGGCGCAGGCAGCAGATCCTCGACGCGGCCCGGGGCATAGCCGAGGCCGACGGGTGGACGGCTGTCACGTCACGGCGTCTTGCCGACGCGATCGGGTACACGCAGCCCGTGCTCTACGGTCACTTCCCGGGCGGGAAGACCGAGATCATGCGCACGGTGGCGCTCGCGGGCTTCGCGGAACTGGCCGCGGCGACACGGACGGCCATGGGAGGCAAGACAGGTCCGCAGGCGGTTGCAGCGGTCGCGGACGTGTACCTGGACTTCGCCGCGACGCATCCGTCGCTTTACGAGGCGATGTTCCAGCTGCCGATCGATGCGCGCTTTGCGCAAGACGACGCGGAGACCGAACTGCGTTCCGGCTTCAACGCGCTGGGCGCCGCACTCGGCACTGACGACGACGGAACGGCGACCGAACTGCTCTGGAGCGCCTTGCACGGCATGAGCCTGCTAGAACGCGCCGGCCGGATGCGCAAAGAGCACCGGCCCAACCGGATAGCCGACCTCGCGGCCCGCTTCGCCAACTGACCCAAGGCCTGGTCTGCGGCCCCGGCCGGCGCCCGCGATGGCGAAGCCGACAGGCAAGGAGCGGCAGCTTGCCAGGCGCTCCGGCGTATCTCTCGCGTGGGTATCGACGTTATCCATCCTTCGTCGCGATGCAGGTCTGTTTCACCGTGTGACCGAGTGCGGCGGTCGTCTGCGGGCGCCGGTCAATCGCCTGTTCCGTCGGCTCAACCGTCCGCACCTCTCTGAGAGGCGCTGTGGCGCTCTGTCTTCGGCGACACCGCCACCGGCATGCCGCCGGTCATTGACGTGATGCGGGCCACTAAGTAGAGTAGCGACGTCCGTATATACAGACATAACGTATATAACTGCGTACGGATCAGATGGCGGCGGAGTGCTGAGAGAAGGTGGGCATGGGTGGGATCGGTGCTGAAGGTCGGCTGACCGGTACAGATCCCGTGTTCGTGGCCAGGACATCCGCCCGCGCCGACAGATGATCTCCACCCTCTGTCCACAGGTGGTTCGCCAGCAAGCCCCACACCTGCTCAGCAACTGACCAACATCCCGTCCGTAATTTGTCAGGAGGTCTCGATGCCAGAAACCGCGCATGGCGTTCCCAAATACCCAATGCCCCGTGGTCGCTGCCCGTTCGATCCACCGCCGGAACTCCGCCGACTCCAGCATGAGGAGCCGGTCAGCCGGGTCGAGATCTGGGACGGTAGCACCCCCTGGCTCTTCACCCGGTACAACGATGTTCGCGCGATGCTCACCGATCCCAGGAGCAGCGCGAACACAGACATCGACGGCTACCCACACTTCAGCGCGGGCGCCGTCGCGCGACGGCGGGTCGCTAAGTCGTTCCTCAGCATGGACGACCCGGAGCACGCCGCACAACGGCGCCGGCTGGCGGGGGACTTCATGGTGAAGAAAATCGAAACGCTGCGCCCCCGGATCCAGGAACTCCTCGACGACCTGATTGACGACATGCTCGCGGGCCCCAAGCCAACGGATCTCGTTCAGGCCCTTGCGCTTCCGTTGCCCTTACTGATGATCTGCGAGTTGCTGGGCGTCCCGTACACCGACCGCGCAATGTTCCACCGGATCAGCAACGCACTCGTGGACCATACGGCCACCCCGGCCGAGTCCGAGGCCGCGATCCACGAGCTGATCGAGTACCTGAGCGCGTTGGTGCTGAGAAAGAACGCCGACCCAGCCGAGGACCTGCTCAGCAGGCTCGCCGTCGAGCAGCTGCGTACGGGAGCCATGACCGCTGCACAGATCGCGGTCATGGGCCAGATCCTGCTGGTCGCCGGACACGAGACGAGCGCCAACATGATCGCCCTGGGAACGCTCGTGTTGCTGGAACACCCAGTGCAGCTGGAGGAGCTGCGCACGACCGATGACCCGGCGCTGATTGCGAACGCAGCCGAAGAACTCCTGCGTTACCTCAGCGTCGTCCAGTCCGGCCGGCGCCGCGTCGCGCTCGAGGACCTGGAAGTCGGCGGCCAGGTCGTCCGCAAGGGCGAGGGCATGATCGGCAACACCGACATCGCCAATCGTGACCAGCAGGCCTTCCCAAACGCCGACGAGCTCGACCTGCACCGCAAGGCGCGCCACCATGTCGCGTTCGGCTCCGGCGTTCACCAATGCCTCGGCCAGCAGCTGGCCCGCGTCGAACTGCAGGTCGTCTACGGCACGCTGTACCGCCGCATCCCCACGCTCGCGCTCGCGGAACCGGTGGAGGCACTGCGGTTCAAGAACGACATGCTCGTCTACGGAGTACACGAGCTGCCGGTCACATGGTGAAGCCAGCTATCCGACAGGGGTCGTGGTGCGGATCAGCATCATTCAGGACAGGTGTGTCGATTCAGGGCAGTGCGTGTTCGCCGCGCGCTACCGGATAGCTGTTCGACCGATCGGCTAACCCGCGGGTCGACCTGTCCCACCGATCAGCCGGCTTACCCGGTCCGCCGCTGCGACGAGTTCTTTGGCGTGCTGACGTATCTGTGCGCCCGTCATCTTCGGTAGCCCGCCGGTGACTATGAGACCGAGCCGCACGCGGCCATTCGCGTCGAAAACCGGGGCGGAGATGCCTTGAAGCTGATACTCCTTGCGCGGGTCGATATTGAGCAGCCCCTCCTCGTCGCCGGCCAGCTCGGCTGCCAGTCTGCCGAGTGTCTTCTGGACAGCACTAGTCACCTCTTCGTCCTGCACCGCCCGCAGCGCCCGGTCGAGCCTGGCACGGGCCTGCCCGCGCGCCGCCAACGAGTAACCGCGCTCCCGAACGGACTCCAGGAGAGACCGGTAATGCGCACGTTCCTTCGGCGTCGTGATGTTGTCCAGATACGCCTCGACCACTTCCTCGGACTCCCAGGCCACGAAGACAATTCCGTGCGGAGGAAACAGGCGCGTCCGATAACCCAGCTCAGAGATGTTCGGCATTATTGGTGTGCCGACCGTCGCGGCAGTCACGACCTCGTCACCGATTCTGATGCTGGCAAGGCACTCGACTCCGACCATTTCCGCCAGCCGCACCATCTCGGGGTGTGCGAACGCGATGATCTTGCTGTCCGGGGCCACCGCGGCCTGGCCGAGCGCGACCACGGCGGGCCCCAGGCTGAATGACTTGTCGACAGGGTGCCGGATCACGTAACTAGCCTCAGCTAGCTCGTTGAGCACGATATGCGCCGTTGCCTTGTTGAGGTCGAGTCGGCGTGCGATTTCTGAGAGGCTGAAGTACTCGCGGGGGTTGCCCGCCAGGAAGTTGAGGACAGCCACGACCCGTCCTGTGCCGGGCGATGGACGCGGCATGAAGGTTTGTCCCCTCCCGCGGAGCGATTGCAATCCTGTCTCAGATCACTGAGTTCAGAATAACAGACGGCAAGTGCGCATTGTCGACTCCGCGGGGAGACTCACGGGACGCGATTGGCCACTCGATGACGCTCGGCCGCGGACAGTTCACGGTTGCCGGCCTAGGTGACAGAGCCAGAACCTCTCGGCCGCTGCCGCGTTGCCGTTGTCGATCAGCTCAGTGATTCCTGTGAGGCGCTTTTCGTCGGAAGCGCACTACCGGATGATCATGTCGGGCGCGGCTGCGCCCGCTGACGCCGCACGCATCGAGGTCGTTGAGTTGGCGAGCCACTACTCACGAGGTCAGATTGCCCGACCGCCGGATTCTCTCGTCGAGGAACTGCGCACAGACGCGGATGCCGGCACTCAGTCGGACGATAATTCATACGAAACGGTTGCACAATCATACGTCAGTGTGAGATCGTACTGGTGCGACGGCAGCCCGACGTTCCATCGGCATAGTTGTGTGGCCGTGGCTCACGAGGAGACGCCCGTTCCTGCAACGTGTCAACGCCGACAAAGGAGCATGATGGACAGGCAATCCACGGAGCTACTGGCAGCCGGGGCCGATATCGGCCTCGCGGAGCGGACGCTACGCAAGGTTCGTTGGCGAATTCTCCCAATGATGATGTTGCTCTACGTGATTTGTTACATCGACCGGACCAACGTCGGCTTCGCCAAGGCTGGGCTGGCCAGAGATGTAGGTATCGGCGATGCCGCGTACGGACTTGCTGCCGGGATCTTCTTCATCGGGTATGTGCTCTTCGAGGTGCCCAGCAGTGGCGGCATGCTCCGGTTCGGCGCCCGAAAGTGGCTGCCGCTCATCGTGATCAGCTGGGGCGTGTTCGCCACCGCAATGGCACTGATAACGGGTACGACGTCCTTCAACGTCCTGAGGTTCCTGCTGGGCGTAGCGGAGGCCGGCTTCTTTCCGGCAGTGCTGTTCTACTTCACCCTGTGGTTCCCGGTCGCTCAGCGGGTCGTCGTCGTCGGGATATTCACGGTCGCGCAGCCAGTCGCGAACGCGCTGGGCGCGTCGGCGTCGGGTTTCATCCTGAACCTTGACAACGCCTGGGGTTTGCACGGCTGGCAGTGGCTGTTCATCATCGAGGGCGCTCCCGCGATCGCGCTCGGGATCGTTGCCGGCTTCCTGCTCACCAACCGTCCCGCACACGCCACCTGGTTGCGGCCCGAGGAGCGGGCCTGGTTGGTGCAGACGATGGACGCCGAGCACGCCGAAAAGAGTTCCCGCTCAAAGCATCCGTTCCTGGCCGGGTTGAAGAATCGCCACGCCTGGATCTACGGCGTCATCTTCATGGGGCTGGGCTGCGGCCTTTACGGTCTGACGCTGTGGCTGCCCATCATCGTCAACGCGTTGGGGAGCTTCAGCCACACGGAACTTGGTCTGCTGGTGACGATCCCGTATCTGGTGTCCGCCCCGTGTGTCTACCTCTGGGCAAAGCGCGCTGGGCGCACCGGCCGGCCGGCGTGGCATTCCAGCGTGAGCCTGGCAGTCGCGGCGGTCGGTTTGGTGGGGGCCGGGCTTCTGCTCGAGGTGAGCCCAGTCTTCGCATTCGTGTCGCTGTGTGCGGCCGCGGGCGGGCTGTATTCGACGATTGCTCCGCTTCTTTCCATGCCCTCCGCGCTCTTCGCCGGCGCTGCCTCCGCCGCCAGTCTTACCGTGGTCGTCTCGTTGGCCAATGTCGGTGGATTCGTCGCCCCCTACGTCGTCGGCCTGATCAAGGAGGCCACCGGGAGTCACCGGGTCGGCCTGTTGTTCCTCGCCGCCTGCGTGGTGCTGACCAGTGTCTGCACCTATCTCTATGCCCACCGCCGACCGGAGGGCAACGCAGGCGTGGAAACGCATGAGCGGGTGGTAGCCGTCGGTTCGCGATCCGGTCCATCAGCGGCCGGTTGATCCGTGTGCGCCGACTACGGCGCCGGAGCCTTTGTGCCAATTGTCAAGTCGCCCGTCACCCAGGCGGCGCGCCGCCGAACTCCAGCCGCCGGGCCTTGCCCGGACGCAGTTCCAGACCGAACTTCGCGAACCGTTCATCCGGAGATCGGAGAGGAACCGCTGCGGGTCCTCTTGATGATCGAGGTGATCGCCGCCGCATGTCCTGGGGTCAGCCGCTGGCGGGGCACTTGAGTTGGCGGCGCTCGGGTACGCGAACCTAGTCGCGGGCACTCATTGCGCCGCGAGGGTGGTGCCGGCGATGTACCCGAAGGTCAGCGCCGTTGCGAGGCCGCCGATGTAGCCGGCCGTGGGCCCCGCCGCGGCCCCGCCCGCGGCGAGCAGCCCCGGGATCGGCGTGCCGTCGGCATCGAGGACACGCGCCTGGGCATCGATGCTCACCCCACCCATGGTGAAGGTGATGCCGCCCACGACGGGAAACGCGAGCAGTTCGCCGTCGAGCACGAAGGCGTTCCGCGACCGCAATACAGGAAGCTTCCCGGCCCGGCCGGAAGCAGCGGCGGCGTTGTAAGTGGCGAGCGTCCCCGCCAGCCCGTGCGGGTCGATTCCAGCCTCCACGGCGAGTGACTCGACCGCGTCGGCGCGGATCACGCGGGCCCCGCGCTCCTCCAGCCCGGGATTGCACGCTACCGGGTCGGTGCTCACCAGGGCCTGACACCTGGCCCAGACGCTCGAGTTCGCGATGACCCATGCTCCCGCGGGGTCGTCCGACCAGCCCAGGGCATTGGCGACGTGGATTCCGCCGCGCCCCTCGTCGGTGAACCGTTGCCCCCGACCGTCGACCAGAATGCCGCCCTTCTGGAGCACGCTGTCGAGGGCGGGCCACGGCCACAGCCGGTCGTTGTGGAGCACGTCGCGGTGCAGGACGTGCCCATAGAACCACTGCGGGTTGGCGATACGCGCGCCGACCTCCTCGGCCATGAGCAGCCCCGCTCCGACTCCGGACGTCGCCCCGCGCATGAAGAGGCGATCGGCCCGCGGGCCGATGAAGCGCCGCCGCAGCGCGAGGTTGGCCTGGAAGCCGCCATCGGCGAGCAGGACCGACCCCGCGCGAATGGGGTCCGAGCGGTCGACGACCACCCCGTCGATGCGGCCCTCGGCATCGCGGGAGAGCGCTGCGGCCGTGGTGGACTCGCAGACCGTGCCCCCGGCTCGACGCAGAGCACCCTGGATCGTGCGCAGGGCCTGCTGCGGCCCGCGATCGGGCCAGGCGTGGACATCGCCCATGTCGCGCTTGGGGTCGAGGATGGTGTCCGCCGCGATGGGGAATTTGCGCGGGCCCACATCCGGAGCCTGAAAGCGCACGCCGGTACTGGTGAGCCAGCGATGCGCGTGCGGTGCGTTGGACACGAACGCGTCGACCAGCGGCACACGGGTGTGTCCCCATCCCAGGCCGAGCACACGGTCGCGCAGGGCTCCGGGGTCGGACCGGAGGTCCACGCCGGTGACGTGGACGCCGCCACCTGACATGGCCGTGTTGCCGCCGGCGGTCGCGTCCGGTGCCGAGTCGATGAGCGTCACCGCGCACCCGAGCTGGGCGGCGCGAAGGGCTGCGGTGCTGCCCGCGAGCCCAGCGCCGATCACGACGACACGCTGATTGTTGGCCATTTGATCGACCATCGCCCTTTCTACGAAGTGGTTTGACGACGGCAGCATGTGGTCAACCGCTATAGTCTCGCCCTACGCGACCACCATGCCGCGAATGGCGTTCGCGCGCATGGGTTTTGCCGCCCATTGCCACACACAGTGCTGCTCGTGTGCTCGCGATCCGTCGGTGGATCGCGAGCACACTGTCAGCGCACCAACCCACTAGGAGCTGTTGGCGACGGCATGGCGCCCGGCCCGCTCGGCTTCGTACTGGCGTGTGGCCTCGGCCCGCGCTTCGCGAGCTTTCGCCACACCGATGTCCCGCGAGGCGATCGCGATCCGCTCGGACTCCCGAAGCGATGCCATCTGTTTGTTGAAATGCGGCGCCACCTCGCGGGCGAAAAGCTCGTACGACCGCATCGTCGCATCGTGACGTGCCCAGTCTTGGGCAAAGAACAGAAACGTCCCGAAACCGCCCGAGATGCCTTGCAGTTTCTCAATCATCGCGATGGCGTCGTCGGGCGTCCCGATTACCGCGAAGCCCGACTCGTTGAGGTAGTGCGGCGCGTCTTCGATGGGCGCACCTTCGGGGAGGAGGTCGAGTGGCCCAATCTTGGTCATGTACTTCAGCCATTGCGCGAGCCCGTACTGCACCTCGCGAACCGCCTGCTCCTTCGTTTCCGCGATGTGCATGGGCGCAACGACGCGCCAGTTCCGCCGGTCGACGGTCTGACCGTAAAGGGTGCCCTCCTCCTCCACGATGCTCCAGTGGTGCAAGAGTCCGTCAAGCCCCGACGGTGAGGTTGCGTTGAGCGAAAGCATTCCGGCGCCAAGTCGGCCGGCGAGTCGGGGGCCGTTTGCGGAGTGCTGAGCCGTGACCGCGATCTCGAAGCGGGGATGTTGGTACGGCAGAATCTGCAAGCGCGCATTGTTGAGAGTGAACCAGTCGGTCTTTTGCGTCACGGTTTCACCGCGTAGAAGCGCCAGGATCGTGTCGATGCCTTCCTCCATCCGGGGACGAATCACCATCGGGTCCAAGTCGAACATCTGCACGTCGGTAGGCAGTGCGCCAGGGCCCATGCCCAACGTGAATCTTCCCCGCGTCAGTTGGTCGAGCAACACCGCGCGCGTGGCGACCATGAAAGGGTTGTGATACGGCACTGAGACCACACCGGTGCAGAGTTTGATGTGCTGGGTCTTGGCCGCAAGATGGGCAAGGAATACCTCTGGGCTGCAAATGAGTTCGTAGCCCGTCGAGTGGTGCTCGCCGACCCATACCTCGTCGTATCCGAGTTGGTCCATCCGCACCATTTGCTCGAGGTCCCGGTGCAAGGCAGCGGTCGGACTCTCGTTCGGCGTGTGAATCGGCGGGTAGAAAGCGCCGAACCGCATTGGCCAATCAAGTTCCAGCATCAGTACCAACCTTCCGGGATGCCCGTAAGCAACCACGTCTCGATGTCGTTTGATATTACAACCGCAGTATCCGAATTATCGTACGTCTAACTCTCATTTGGAGTCAACGGAAACCTCGGCTCATCAACGACGTTCAGGCGCCGCCAAATCGTTGGTCTGGCGGCTCCGGTCGGTACGGGGCCCGCTCGATGACCATCGGCCGTAGACAGCCAAGGCTGTGCGAGACAACAGACTTGGAGTTGCAAAATGCGAAACCATTTGGCGCCAGCCGTTTCAGCGGCCTTCCGGCGGCGGCCAACCAGTCTGTCGAAGGTGCGCTCGCAACACGGGATCGAAGCGCTCGTTACTACGGTGCGGGTTGGCTTTCGCGTTCGCGCGTGACGATCAAGGCGTCCAGCGCCTCCACCTGAGCGCCCCGAACCCACAGGGGGTTGATCTCCACGGTGTCCAGGCCGCGACCCAGCGAGATGCCCATCCGGGCGATTCGACCGATTACCTCGGCTACCGCCGCCATGTCCACTCCCGCGCCGTCGCGTCGAGTTGCCCGGAGGAGGGCGCTCCCGCGTAGTTCTTGCAGCATCCGCACGATTTCCTCGTCGGACACCGGCAACATGCGGCAGACGGTATCGCCGAGTACCTCCACCCAGATCCCGCCGAGTCCGACGGTGAGCAGTTCGCCCCATTCTCGATCGCGCGTGACCGCCACCAGCAGCTCGGTGCCAGGGTCGCGCATCGCGCACACCAGCACTTGTTCGATCGGGCCGCCCGGCCCGCGGATCGCCAGCACTTCCTCGGTTGCGGAGACGACCTCGGCAGGCGAGCCAAGATTGAGCTTGACAGCGCCGACATCGGTCTTGTGTAGCAGCGCGGCGGAGACTCCCTTGACCACCACCGGATAGCCGAGATTCTCCGCGATACGCACGGCCTCATCGGGATCGGACGCCACGCCGCCTGGTGGCACCGGGACCCCGGCCGATTCGAGCAGCTGCCGCGCCTCGACTTCGCTCATCGGCAACGCAGTGCCCGCGTACTGATCGCCAGGTTGTCGGTCGTCCGGCCGGGGCGGATTCGACAATGCGGCTGCTCGCCGTTCCGTCCACCAGGCCGCTTTGCTCAGCGCAGTCAAGGTCAGCTCGAGCCCGGCGCTCACATAGAGCCCGTGAGCGGCTAGCAGTGCCTGGCGCTCGGCGGGAAGATCCACGCTGAGGCCTTCTTGCAACACGATCGGGGTCGGCGTCGTGCTGGTCAGGTCTGCCAGCGAGGCGAGGATCGGCTGCGCGTCGGCGGACGTGGCAGAGTACGGAACGGAGTTCGAATACACCACCGCATCCATCTGGTGGTCCTCGGCAAGCAGGCGCACGGTCTCGAGACCGATGCTCCGGTCCGAGACGACCCCGCCCGTCAGGTCGAGGGGATTCTTGGCAGTGGCGAAGTCCGGCAGTTGCTTGGTCAGGGCCTCGACGGTGGCCGTGCTCAACTCCGGCAGTTCGAGCCCCACGTCACTGGCGGCGTCGGCGATGATGTCGCAGAATCCGCCGGACGGCGCCACCACCGCGATCCGCCGACCCGGTATCGATCGGTGATGCGCCATAAGCCCCGCCACTGCCACCAGTTCATCCAAGCTGTTTACGCGAATCACGCCGTACTGCCAGAACGCGGCGTCGATCACTCTGTCGTCCCCAACAAGTGCGCCCGTATGCGACAGCGCCGCGCGCTGCCCGGCCGGGGTTCGGCCCACTTTCAGCGCCACGATGGGCTTGCCTCGTCGTCGAGCTTCGTGCGCGGCCGCACGGAACTTTGGGATGTCCTTGACGTCTTCCAGGAACGTCGCGATCACCGACGTGTGGTCGTCGCGAACGAAGTGTTCGATGCCGTCACTTGCGGTGAGCGTCGCCTCGTTGCCCGTGCCGATCACGGCGCTGAGACCCACGCCCCGGCGCTGTGCCAGTCGCATGATCTGACCAGCCAACGCACCACTCTGGGAGACCACCCCAACCCCACCCTTGATCAGTGGAGCCTGAATACCGGAGCCGAACGGCGCGTAGCCCGCGCATACGTTGACGAACCCGCTGGTGTTGGGGCCGAGCAGGTTGAGCTTGTATTCGGTAGCGATGGCCGCGAGCTCCTTGGCTCGCTCGCGGCCGACCGCACCGGCCTCCTGGAAACCCGAGGCAACGACCAAGACGTTCTGCACGCCATGCTCGGCGACCTCGGTCAGCACGGAGTTGACGACGTCCGCCCGTACCAGGATGCATGCCAGTTTGACGTAGTCATCGATCTCGCCCAGCGACCGGTAGGTGGCGACCCCGGACACCGGCTGCCCCTTGGGGTTGACGAGGTAGACGTTCGGCGGCTTGAACTGATGGATATTGCGATACAGCGAGCGAAACCAGTTCGATCGGTCACTGGCTCCGATGATGGCGATGCTCCCCGGTTTGAGCAGTGAGGTAACGGGATTCACGAGAGCTTCCATGGGTGGCTCAACGTCCTTTCCACTGAGGCGCGCGGCGCTCGACAAAGGCCAATGCCCCCTCCCGGGCGTCTTCCGACTCGCCTACCGGCCGGCGTTCCAGGTCATTGATGTCCCAGGCGCCCAACTGCTCGGTAAGGGGAGCGTCGAGGCTTCGGTAGATGATCGACTTGCTGGCCCGCACGGCGAGCGGAGCGTTCGCGCAGATCGACTCAGCCAACCGGGTCGCTTCAGCGTGAACCTGATCGGCCGGCAGCACACGGTTCACCAATCCGACTCGCAATGCCTCCTCGGCCGAGATGGGCTGGCCGGTCATCGCCATTTCCATGGCAACGCGAACGGGAACCTGCCGAGGCAACCGGACGAGTCCACCGCCCCCTGCCGTCCTTCCTCTGGTCACTTCGGTAATTCCGAAGGTGGATCGGTCGGACACGACCATCAGGTCGCAGGCCAGTGCGATCTCGAGCCCCCCGCCCAGGGCGTAACCGTCGATGGCGGCAATGATCGGCTTGCTGATCGGGTGGCGGGTGATACCGGCGAATCCGCCGGGTGCGAGGCCCTTGGTCGGCCCCGCGCCACCTGCGGCCACCTCCGCCAAGTCGGCACCGACACAGAACGCGCGATCGCCGGCACCGGTGATCACCAGGGCCCATACGTCGGGGGACTTTTCAACTAATTCCAGTATCTCCCAGCATGTCTCGGCCATCTCGGTGTTCACCGCGTTGAGCTTCTCCGGGCGGTTCAACGTCAACCAGCCAACCCGGCCATGCTGGTCAAACCGGACCAAGGGCGTCATTCCTTAACCTCCGCGTGCATTTGTCGACGAGGCGAGCGTATGAGATAGCATGCTAACCGTATGAATATATCTAACGCTAGGAGGAGTCCTCTGTGAAGACGTACGACGTCGTGGTTGTGGGCGCCGGGATCTCAGGGAGCGTCGCTGCGCTGCGGCTCGCCCAGGGACGGCGCTCGGTCGCACTACTGGATGCCGCAGATGATCCGAGTGCCGGCGGCAACACGGCACTCTCCGGCGGTGGCTTGCACATCGCCAGACTCAGCCTGGACGCGAAACCCGCCCGTCTCCTGCGCCGCATGCTGTACGCCCCCGCCGGCGTGGTCCGAGAGGATCTCGCCGACGCCATCGCCAACAACGCCGCACGGGCGTTCGCATGGCTCCTCGATCAAGGTGCACAGTTCGAACCAGATTCCCCCGGCGACATCAAGTACCACTTCGCGCCGCACAGGCACCTTGATGACCTCCACGCCTGGCCCGACCGGGGTCCCCAGCGGCTACTACAACTCCTGCACCAGCGCTGCAGAGCCGCCGGCGGGACGGTGTTGGGCGGGGTGCGTGCGCGTGAGCTGACCAGGGAACCCGGCGGCGAGCTGACTGTCGTCACCGAGGACGGCAACCGTGTGTCGGCCGACGCGGTGGTCCTGGCCGACGGCGGCTTCCAGGCCAACCTTGAGTTGAGGCGCCGGTTCCTCGGGCCGTCCTCGGACCGGATCTTCCTGCGCGCCAACACCTATGGGAGGGGAGATGGACTTCTCATGGCGGAATCGTTAGGCGCCCAGCTGTCCAACACCGAGTTGTTCTACGGTCACTGCCTGCACCGCGACGTCGTGCACAATGACCGCCTGTGGCCGTGGCCGGCGCTCGACGAACTGCTCACCGATGGCGGGATCTTGGTCGATCGGCTCGGTCACCGCATCACCGACGAGGGCCTGGGCGGCCCGGCGGCGGCCAACGTCGTTGCGCGCCTGGCAGATCCGCTGTCCACCTTCGTGATCGTCGACGAGCGGCTCTGGCAGGCTGCCGACGAAGTCGTCTGGGGCCATCTGGCGACCAATAAGGAGCTCACCGCCCGCGGCGCAACGATCCTGCGTGGCGCCGATGCGCCGGCTCTGGCGCACGACGCGGGCATCGACCCGGCAGGCTTGCAGTCCACCATCGTCGAATACAACGCCGCGCTGGAAGCCGACAAGGGTGCGTCACTGCCGGTCCCGCGCACAGGCACCAGCGCCCCACTGACGGGTGAGCTGCTCGCGCTGCCCCTGATCCCCGGGATCACCCATTCACTCGGCGGAGCGGTCACCGACCGTCGTGGACAGGTCCTGGACACCAACGACGAGCCCATTCCCGGCCTGTACGCGGCCGGCCCGACCGGCACCGGGCCGCACGGAGCCTACTTCGGCGGCTTGGCCACCGGTCTCATCCAAGGCATGCTCGCCGCCGAGACCATCACCGCGTCAGCCGACTGACATCGGCGGCCCTGTCGCAACGAGCCGGACGCATGGCATCGACCTCGGCTCGTTGCCGACATTTTCCGCGGGTGTGACAGGCGGTCACTACCAAAGCGTCAACGGCCCTGGTAGATTCCGCCGTTTACGTGGATCGTCTGACCGGTTGTCCATCCGCCAAGCTCCGAGGTCAGCCACACAACAGCTCCGGCGATTTCCTCCGGCCTGCCCTGCCGCCCCACGGGGATGGACGCCCGGATCGCCTCGAGAGCGGGATTCGACGCCGCTCCCGGCATCGCGAGGGATCCGGCGGCGACGGAGTTCAAGGTGACGCCAAGCTTTGCGTTCTCAATCGCGATGTGCCGGATCGCCGCCTCGATGGCGGCCTTGCCTGCGCCGTAGGTCGAGTGCCCACTGGGCAGCCCGCGCGAACCGGCACCGGACGAGATCTGAACGACTCGACCCCAGCCACGCTCGGTCATGCCTCGCAGCACGGCGTAGATGCAGTGCAGGGAGCCGTACACGTTGAGGTCGATCCAGCGGTGCCAGACAGCCGGATCCGAGTCGATGAACAGCCCCATCTGACCGCCGCTCCTGCCCTCTCGCCGCTCGATGGTCCCCGCGTTGTTGACGAGGATGTCGATCGGGCCGAGTTCCCGTTCGACCATCGCCACGCCTGCCCGGACGGCCTCGAGGTCGGTGATGTCGAAGGGCACCGCGAGCGACCGCCGGCCTGTCGCTGCGACCAACCGCGCACCCGCCTCCGAATGCGCTGCGGTCAGATCGCTCACCGCGACGTCGGCGCCGGACTCCGCCAGCGCCTGCACGATCGCGTGCCCGTTATTGGGACCCGCGCCCGTGACAAGCGCGACCCTGCCATCCGCCCGGAACTCAGCCATGCCGTCTCCACCACCCTATTCAGTCGTTCGCTTATGCGAATTGGTGATCGCTATACCATTCGTAACTGTGACCCTTCGCCACTACCTCGTGACGGTGACTGCTGCGTTCGTGCCGGGCGCGGATGCCCCGGACAACCTTGAGGCCACGATCGCCGATGCGCTGATGCGTCTCCCCGAGACGGCGACGGTGCGCATCGAGTACTCCCCCGAGCCCTCGGTGTGCCGGTTGGACGCCTCGGGGGAGGACAGTGGGCAAGCCGAGGCCACCACCGAAGCGACTGTGCGCCGGGTGGTCGAGAGGCTCGGTGTCCAGTGCCAGATCGAGTCGGTCGTCGCGCTCGAGCCCAGAGAGCCAGGAGACGGCAGTACACGGTGCCGCGGCCCGGCCGTGAGGCTCCGCGTACCGGGTGGACGACGCCGCGCGGTTCGGCTTTGTTCATTCCGTCCTCCCCGCTCGGCCGCCCCGGCTCTGCCGAGCGGCTGTCTGGCCTGCGATCAGGCCGAAGACCAGCGCCGTCGCCAAGCCGCCGACGTATCCCGCGGTAGGGCTGGCCGCCGTACCGCCGGCCGCGAGCAGACCGGGAATTGGGCGCTCATCGTCATCCAGGACACGCGACCGCCCATCGATGCGCAGTCCCCCCATGGTGAAGCTGATCCCGGCAGCCGCAGGAAACGCCAGCAGGGCACCGGTGAGAGGACGGGCACCGCGCGATCGCAGTATCGGCAGATCGGCTGCCCGTCCCTGTGCGGCCGCCACCGAATACTGATCGAAGGTGCGCGCGAGTCCTGCGGGATCGATCCCGGCCGTCTCGGCCAAGTCCGACAGGTTCCCGGCGCGATGGATTGCGGCGCCACGCGTTTGGAAAGCGGGATTCGCTGCGACGGGCTCACGGCTGTTTCGTCCGGCCTCCTGCCATAGCGCTTCGTCGACGACGAGGAAGGCGTCGGTGGGGTCCTCGGAGTGTGCGAGGACGTTGGCGGCCCAGATGCCGCCGCGCCCCTCGTCGGTGATCCTTCGGCCCTGGGCGTTGACGAGTACCCCACCGGCCGCGAGCAGTCCGTCGAGCAGGGGCCAGGGCCAGAGACGATCGTTCTGGTAGACGTCGCGATGCATCAGGTGCCCGTAGATCCATGACGTGTTGGTGAGCCGGGCACCCGCGGCCTCACCCATCAGGATGCCTGCGCCCGTGCCCGCCGTGGTGCCGCGGAGAAACAGCCGATCCGCGGCGGGGCCGATGAACCGCCGCCGGAGCGGGGCACTCGAGGCGAAGCCGCCGTCGGCGATGATCACCGTCCGGGCGGCCAGTTGCTGCCCGTCCCCGGTCACGACGCCGCTGACGCCGTCCCCGTGGTGGAGCAGCTCACGCACCGTGGTGGCCGCCTTGATCTTGCCGCCCGCCTGCCGGAACCGCTCCTGCAGCACGCGCAACGCCCGGTGCGGGCCGCGGTCGAACCAGCCGTGCGCGTCTCCTCGGTCCTTGGGGGGACTGAGGGCGCAGTGTGCGGGCACCAGACCGCGCTGCTCACCGTCCACTTTGGGTTGAAAGGTGACACCCTGCTCGACGACCCACCGCAGCGCCGGAGCGCAGCCGGCCACCATCGCCTCCACGAGCTCGGCCCGGGTCTCCCCCCAGCCTTGGCCGTAGATGCCGTCGCGCAGCAGTTCGGGATCGGCGTCCAGCGGCTGGTGGACCAAATGGACGCTGCCACCGGCGAGCACGGTGTTTCCCGCGACCGTCGTATCCTCGTTGAGGTCGACCAGAAGCGTCGATGCGCCCAGCCCGGCGGCCCGGGTGGCCGCCACGCTGCCCGCCATCCCGGCGCCGACGACGAGCACGTCGACCGTCAATATGAAGCTCCGGCCGGTACGGCTGGCTGGTGGAGCCAGCAGAGAATCGTCACGGTGTCCTTGCCGCGGTTCACCCACCGATGGTTGGCCATGCGGAGGACGATGAAATCGCCTGCGTTGAGTTCCACGGTCTCGTCATCGAGCACGCAGTTGAGCTCGCCGGCGAGGACGTAGTCGAAGTCGACGGTGCGGGTGCGGTGGAATCCCATGGGCGTGTAGCCCGCGGCGGCGGCGTCGGCGTCCGAAGGGAATTGCACGCAAACCCACCGAACACCTCCCAGCGGCGGCTCGATGGCGATGTCCGGACCCGGGGCCATACCGGCGATCGTCGCGGCGACGTCCACGAGGGATCCTTCCCACACCCGAATCACTCGCGTGTCCTCCAGCTCCTTGCGCGCCTCGACGTACGAGCGGCCCTGCTCATTGACCCCGGCGATGTAGAGCGTCATTTCGTCCTTATCCCGACCGACGGCGTGGCGGCGGTCATTCGGAACCGTGTTCCGAGCCGCTAGTGGCTCGCCTTGACAGTTTGATTATTCATACAAGATACTGCGAATAACAAACGATACTGCGAACAACTACCGCGATCAAGAGGTGCCCATGATCGAGATCGGTTCTGCCCGCCCGAGATGCGCTGGTCCAACGCGCAAGTGACAACAGACATTTGGATTGACAACCAGCTTGAGGAGAGACGACGCCCATGGTGAACCCCTGCATCGCCGAGATGCTCGGTGTGGAGTATCCGATCTTGGCCTTCAGCCACTGCCGAGACGTTGTGGCGGCGGTGAGCCGGGCGGGCGGTTTCGGGGTGCTGGGAGCAACCAAGTTCACGCCCGACGAGCTCGAGGTCGAGCTGAAGTGGATCGACGACAATGTCGGTGGCCGTCCGTACGGAATCGACATGCTGATCCCGCTCAACTATGAGCGCCGAGCGTCGCGCACCGAGAACGAGGCATCGATCCCAGAGGGTCACCGCGCCTTCCTGACCGAACTGCTCGACGAATACGGTGTCCCGGAGCTCACCGAGGGCAACGAGGGGCACAAGGGTCTCAAGGCTGCGGATCCGGCGGATGCAGCTCGGGAACTGCTTGATGTCGCGTTCCGTCACCCGGTGAAGCTGGTCGCCAGCGCACTCGGCACGCCGCCACCTGACATCGTCGAACGGGTCCATGCCGAGGGCGCGTTGATCACGGCACTGGCGGGCAAGGCCAAGCACGCGAAGCGCCACCAAGACGCCGGCGTCGACCTCGTCGTTGCGACAGGCTACGAAGCGGGCGGCCACACCGGCGACATCACGACGATGGTGCTGGTCCCGGAGATCGTGGACGCGGTGTCCCCGCTGCCGGTCCTCGCCGCAGGTGGTATCGCGTGTGGCCGACAGGTCGCCGCGGCCATAGCCCTTGGCGCGGCCGGCGTGTGGACCGGCTCGGTCTGGACGACGACCGAGGAAGCCGAAACGCACGTGATGCTTCGGGAGAAGCTAGTAGCCGCGACGTCGTCGGACACCCTGCGATCGCGGTGCATGTCGGGCAAGACGGTGCGGCTGCTGCGGTCAGACTGGACCGATGCCTGGGATGACCCGGCCAACCCCAAACCGCTGCCGATGCCGCTGCAAGCGTTGCTCGTCAACGACTTCCGCGGGAGGATCGACCACGCTGCGAAACGTCCGGAGGATGGCGCGACCAAGCTACTCACCGGTCCGGTCGGGCAGGTCGTCGGTCGGCTCAACGCGATACGGCCCGCCCGTCAAGTGCTCCTGGAAATGGTGGAGGAATACGCCGACACCGTCGCGGCAGTCGGGCGCCTGACTGACGGCGACTGACGCACCCCGACGATCGACCTGCCCTGCGGCGCAACGACACTGACCTCGTGCTCGAGGAACGCACGCCAAGGACGTCGTCGGAGAGTCGCGGCCGCCGCGAGCTACGTGGTTTCCCCGATCGCGTAGGCGACCGCCTCGTCGAAAGTCGATGCGCGGCCCTCCTGATGGGCCGCCTCGAATGCGTCCGGTCCCAGCGCGTCCCGAGCGGAACGTTCGCATTCCTGGTGAAACACAATCAGATGGGGCAGAACCACCGTGGACGCTCCGACGGTACGGACCAGCGCCTCGGCCGCGGCCATGAGGACAACCGCACGCCGCGGATGGTGGTTCTCTCCGGAAAGCCAGGCCAATGCCTCCAGGCACGCCGCACAGTGACGAGCATCATCCACCTGTTGGGTCACCCGGAGGGCGTCCTTCAACAGTTGCTCGGCACGCTCCGGGTTACCGTGCCGCCACCAACCAACACCTATCGACCAGAGTGCAAAGCCTCGGTATACCGACTCTCCATGGGATTCCGAGATGGCGAGCGCCTTCTCCTGCCAGATGAGGGCCCGGTCGATTTCGCCCCGAAACTCCAGCGCCCATCCCAGCGCCAGCATGGCCGGAACCTGCACGGAGGGCTCATCGCACGCGACGAGCGGAATGTTCGAAACGTGCACATGCGCGGTCGAATTCACCGTTGACCAACGCGGTCACTCCGTCGGCGACGTCGATCATGGAGTGAGCCATGGGGTCAGTCATCTGCTCGACAAGGGTCTGCCCTTCAGCCACCCAGGCCGCTGCGGCGGGCAGGTCGCCCTGCATCACGGCAATCCTCGTGACGCCATAGAGCGCTCTGATTCGCTCCATGGTCGGCTCGGGCGGTGCCGCGGCGAGCGTGCGGTCCAGCCAGTGACGCATTTCGCTGAGGCGGCCGCGTGCGACCCCAAAAGGATGAAGGGTGCCGGCCATCTCGAGTGCGATCTCGGGGGAGTCGGTCACGCTGAACCTCAGCGCATCCCTCAGATTGGCCGCCTCTCGATCGAGCCGCCGGAGCCAATCAACCTGCCGTGAACTAAACCAATCGGCCCCTGCGTCGCTCACCAACCGTCGGTACCAATCTCGGTGCCGCCGGCGCAACTCCAAGTAGTCGTCGGTGCCCTGGATCTGATCCCGGCCGTAGTCCCGAAGAGTCTCGAGTAACCGGAACCGGATGCCGCCGTTCGATTGCGCTCGAAACAGGATGGACTTGTCCACCAACGCGGTCAACAGATCAAGAAATTCGTCGGGCGTCAGGTCGCCGCCGCAAATGTCTTCTGCGGCTTCGAGTTCGAAGCTTCCGGCGAACACCGACAGCTGCGCCCACAGCCGCTGCTCGGACGGGAGTGCACAGGTCATAACTCCAACCGACACTCCAGCTCAGCGTCTGCTGGCGCGTCGGCGCAGCCCGGCTGCCGTGGGTCAACAGGGTGTACCGGTCGGTCAGCCGCTCCAGGATCTGCTCGGGCGAGATCGTGCGCAACCGTGCCGCCGCCAGCTCGATCGCCAGCGGCAACCCGTCCAGCTTGGCGCAGATCCGCGCCACGGTCGCCATGTCGTCGTCGGTGAGCTCGAAGTCCGGAACCGTGGCCGCGGCCCGCTCGGCGAACAGCGCCACCGCGTCGAAGCTTGGCAGCCCGCTCGCCGTCGGTTGGACGTCCGCTTCGGGAAACGGCAGGGGTGATAGCCGCAGCACCGCCTCCCCGCCGATGCCCAGCGCCTCGCGGCTGGTCGCGAGGATCCGAAGCTCGGGGCATGCCCGCAACAGCGTTTCGGTCAGCTTCGCCGCCTCGTCCACCACTTGCTCGCAATTGTCGAGCACCACGAGCAGCTTGCGCGAGCAGAGGAAGTCGATCAGGACTTCGCGCAACGGCCGGCCCGACTCGTCGCGCACACCCAGACTCTCAGCCACGACGTCGACCAACAGCGATCCGTCGCGCAGGTCGCCCAGCTCGACCAGCCACACACCGTCGGGGAAATCCCGTCGCGCCTCGGTCGTGGCGCGCAGCGCCAGCCGGGTCTTGCCGACCCCGCCGATCCCGGTCAACGTCACCAGCCGCGACGCCGACAGCAAGCTGTTCACTTCGGACAGCTCGGCGCGGCGACCGACGAAGCTGGTCAGCTCCAGTGGCAGGTTGCCGATGGGACGGCGCGCACCGAGGGCTACCACCCGTGCTTCGCGTCGGTCTGCCTCAGGTTCGGGCGATAGCGCCATCTCGTCGACGGTAAGGCCGAGCCGCCGCTGTAGCCGCTGAATTTCTTCGCCCAACGACGCGGCGGACCGTCGATCAGTCGGGTCACGAGACATTGCCCTTTCGACGACAACAGCGATGTCGTCGGGGATACCGGTCTCGCGCAGGTCCGGCGCCGACTCACTGGTGATGCGGAGGAACTGCGCCACCAGCTGCTCGCCGCTGCGGCGTTCGAAGGCTGCGTGGCCGGTGAGTGCGGCAAAGAGGGTGGCGCCGAGCCCGTAGACATCGGAGGACTGGCTCGGCGGATCACCGCTGAGGACTTCGGGAGCGGTGAACGCCGGGGAGCCGGTGAAGGTGCCGGCGGCGGTCTTGAAAGCGCCTGTGATGTGGGCGATTCCGAAGTCGCCCAGCGCCGGCTCCCCGTATTCGGTGAACAAGATATTGGCTGGCTTGACGTCGCGGTGCAGAATTCCGCGCTGATGCGCCGTGTCGAGGGCGCCGGCCATCTTCACCCCGAGTCGCACCACCTCGTCGAGCGGAAGGGGACCAGACCGGCGGAGCCGCGCCTCCAGAGAACCTTGCCGGTGGTACTGCATCACCAGGTACGGGTAACCGCTCTCGGTTTCGCCGACCTGCAGCACACCCACGATGTTCGGGTGGCCGGTGAGCCGACCCATGGCGCGTTGCTCACGCAGGAACCGCTCGCGCTTGTCGTCGAGTTTGGCCGTCAACACCTTGACCGCCACCCGGCGGTCCAACGCGAGCTGGGTGCATCGGTAGACGACGCCGAAACCGCCACGCCCCACCTCTTCGGCGTAGGAGAACCCGGCCGCACTCAACTCTGTGACGACGGCACTGCCGGCGTCGCGCTCGGTCCTGAACGGGTCTTTGTCCATCATCGGCTCCTGCGATGAGCTTGAGCATAGCCCCCGAGCAAACGACCCGATGGTCTTCAACAACGCCGGGCCGCTGCTAAATCGGAGACATGGCATCCATCACGGTTACCGGGCACATGTGCGCCGTGAGGACCAGTCGGTCAGGATTTGCTCTCGGAGGGCGAGATGTTCAATTGGAGCAGAGGCCCGCGGACCTCTCTTCGGCGACGATCTGCTCGACGGGCTCGCCGAGATGCGCTGCGAACCCCTGGGTGGGCTTCATGACCCAGTTGCCCTTCTCGAAGAGCATGATCCGAGGTCGCTCGGTGCCTGCAACCTCCATGCGGACGATCGCCTCGCCGTTCGCAGCGTCCAGGCGCACCCCGGTGACACGGATCTTGGGGCCCGCCTTCTTGCAGGTTTCGTAGAAGGTCACGAAGTCTTGTTGTGTGATCCCGTCGCGGACCTCCCGTGACATGAGCTCCCAGACGCCGGCGAAATCGCCTGACGAGAAGCGGTCGACATTTGCCTGCGCCGCGGCAGTGGCGGCTGACAGCGTCTCCGGCACGTCTCGTCCCGTGCTCGCCGCGAGTGAGCCGGCTTTTCCAGCGGTTGAGTTGGACGCGCCATCGGCGATGCCACAAGAGCAGCATGCGGTCGCCAACAGCACCGCTGATATGACGGGGACGAATGATCTCATCGCCGAAGGGTAAGGCCCGACGGCGCTGCATGTTAGCCCAAGAGCACATGCTCGGGGTTACCCGACCAGGCGAACGCCGTGCGGGGGTCGTGTCAGAACGGCACCGGTTCCGTCGAAGGTGGGATGCCCTCGCATCGCTGGACCAACTCAGTGAGGTCATCGTCGTGCTCGTCATCGGCAGGGACCGGCAGGCTCAGTCCGGTACACAGCCCTGAATGCCACTCCGCCAGTACGGTGGGCATATCCGCGTAGGTGCCTTGGGGGACAACACCGTTCACATCTCGCCAAACCCGAAGTACTCCAACTGCGCCTTGTCGGAGGACGGCATCGTTGAGCGCTGGCGGGACAGTGCAGACCTCCGGGCATTACCGTGGAATCTCAACGCTCAGTCCGACCCCTCGGGATGAAAGCACTTCAGACGATCAAGATCTGCACCGACGCACAGTTCTAGGATCCGCCATGAAGACGGAAAACCGCATCCGCGGTCAGCACGAACCACTCGCGTGAGCCTTGACGACTCAGGACGCCGGGTCGCCCTCTCTCAGGAAGTACAGGCCTGCGACAGTGCCGTCAGGGTGAACGGACAATCGAAATCGGCCGGGCTTGTGTTCCATTTGCAAGGGCACGTTCACTACCGTCAGTTCGCCACGTTGACTGTCCTGGGGATCCCCGTGGGATTGATAGGCGCCCAACGCTTGTTGGAACTTCGTCCACGCCTCCCCTAGGACCTTGACGGGGAGCACCCTCTGCATGGTCGGGTCGAATTGAGCGGTAACGGCAGGGTAGTCGCCCTGCACGATATCGTCGAAGGTCGCCAGCGCGATCTGGTCCGGGGTGACGTCGGCCGTTGCCGCCGGTGCCGCGCCCACCGCCAGCATGCTTGCGCAAGCGAAGAGCACCATGGTTCCGGCTACCAGCCTGGGTGTGTTTCGCAGCTGACGTTGGAACATTCGACCTCGCCACATGAGCAATGAGGATAGGCCCATCCCGTCGACTCGATGAGCGGCAGCGCGCAACACGCTCTACCGACCGATCTGTTGGACATCGCATGCCGATCAAGTCGAAACGAGAATCGGCGGTGGCCGCCATCGGCATTCCATGGGCGACGGCGGTGGCCATTCCGCACATTCGCTGTCCTCGGATTGCCAGGTGAATTGTGCAATGACTGCTAATTCGCAGTTATGACGCTTACCGTTGTCGCTGAATTTCGATTTTGGTCATCGTGTCGCGCAGGTCACAGGATTGCGGGATCGGTGACGATTGGGATTGTCGTCTCGCCTTGAGATACACCCCGCGGTAGAGCTGGGTGCGCACATAGGCCACCACCGCAGTCTACGAACCCCGATCTTGAATGCAAATCCCGAATCAACAACGGACGGCGAACCACGGGTGAACGCACGGTGCCAACACTGCCCGGAAAAGTGTCACAACTCACGCCGGCGGCAATCGCGCGCGGCTCGGTGACTTTCGCGTGTGCGAGCGCTTAGTTCCCCCTGTGAACACTGCCGATGCGGACGTCGTATCGCTGTGACGGTTCGTGTTGACAGCGTGCGGCAACAATGCCAGATTGATTACGCCGAAAAGCCCGGTCGCCCACCAGGGCGGTAACGGGGGTTGGAATATCCGCTTGGACGGTGCCCTACTCCTCCTGCCCGCTGGCCACGAGTCCACGCGTTTGACGGAGAAAGTTGCTATTGCCTTGATCATTTCGGGTCTACCTGTCCGTCTCCGCCGAGAATCTCCCGGTGCCCGCCTTCGTTTGATCGCCCCGGCCACCGCGAGTGCGACGAGCACGACCCCCGCTGAACTGCTGAGCCGCGGCGTGCGGGGCCCCCGCAGCAAACCTCCAGGTTTCACCTTGGGTCGACTGGGTAGCATGCGCGACGGGTAAGGCGAGATCGAAAACCCTCAATTGTCTTGGGCGTCAATTCTCTTGGAAGGCCAGCGTGACTACCAACCCGTTCGACGACGACAACGGCAGCTTCTTCGTTCTGGTCAACGACGAGGAGCAACACAGCCTGTGGCCGACCTTCTCCGACGTACCGGATGGATGGCGGGTGGTCTACGGCGAAGCGGACCGGGCCGCGTGTCTGGACTACATCGAACGCGAGTGGACCGATATTCGGCCGAAGAGTCTGCGCGACAGGTTGGCCGAGGGTCAAAGAGGTTGATCACTTCACCGTCTCAATTCGAGAGGTAGGGGATGGAACTCATCGACTCGGCATTACCAGTCACGCGTGGGCAGTTGGACATCTGGCTTGCGCAGGAAACGGGCCACTCGGGAACGGAGTGGCAACTCGGACTATTCGTAAGAATTGACGGAACCGTCGAAAGCGACGCTCTCGAATGGGCGATCCGTCGAGTGGTGGGAGAAGCCGAACCAGTCCGGTCCGCCTTCTTCGAGGTAGATGGCCAGGTGTACCAACGGCCGCACGATTATCCAGACGTCGAGCTGGCCATTTATGACCTGACCCATGCGGGCCAGCCCATGCAAGAAGCTCGCGAGATAGCGATGTCGATTCAGCGCACGCCGATGCCGTTCACCGGCCAGCTGTTCAAATTCGCGTTGTTTCAGGCTCGCGCCGATGAATCTTATCTATATGTGTGCTGCCACCACATCGTCGCTGATGGCTACGGTCTTGCACTAGTTTGCCACCGGATTGCAGCCGTTTATTCTGCGCTTGTTTCTGGCGCACCGATTCCGCCACCCATCTTTGGTTCGCTGCAGGATTTGCTTGCCTGCGAAATGGATTACGAAGCGTCCGAAGCCCATGCCGAAGACCAGGCATATTGGACTGCAAACCTGCCGTCGGCAACCCGACCCGACTACCGGGTGCCGGAGGACGTGGGCGACAGCGATCCGCATCGGTCTTCTGGGTCGGTTCCATTGGATCCCGCGATCCTCCGCAGAGTCGAGCAACTGTGCCAGGCGTGGAACGTGCCCCGAACAACGGTGATCACCGCGGCCTGTGCGCTCGTGGTTCGCGGCTGGTGTGCGCAGGGCCAAGAGGTCGTGCTCGACTTCCCGGTCAGCAGGCGCGTACTCCCGGAGTCGAAGACTCTTCCCGGGATGGTCGCCGGAGTCGTGCCCTTGGTGCTGCAGGTTTCGCCAGAATCTGCGGTGTCCGATTTCTGTGCGCACGTCGACACCCGCATCCGCGAAGCGCTGCAGCATCAGCGGTTTCCGGTGCAAGCTCTGGAGCGCAAGTCTGCGCTCCGCGGTCCAGGAGAGGTGTCCGACAGGGTGGTGGTGGACTTCCTCCCGTCTGGATTCACGGTGCCCTTCGGTGGTGTCGCGGCGTCGGCGTCACTGATCTCCGGCCTGGGGCGCGGCTTCGGCCTTGCCTTTGCCGGCGAGGGTGATGAGCTGTTGTTCAATACCTTTGGCGCTGGGCAGCCGTTCTCGAATTTCGACGTCGCCGATCTGGCGGGTCAGTTGGAGCGGGTGTTGGCGGCGATGACCGCTGATCCGGGGCGGCCGTTGTCGTCGTTGGATCTGCTTGATCAGCCGGAACGCGCCCGGTTGGAAGAGTTCGGTAACTGGGCGGCTTTGACGCGGGGGGCGACGGCGCCGGTCTCGGTTCCGGCGATGTTCGCCGAGCAGGTGGCTCGCACCCCACAGGCGGTGGCGATCAGCGGTGAGGGTAGGTCGCTGACCTACCAGGGACTCGACGAGGCCTCGAACCGGTTGGCGCATCTGCTGACCAGCCGTGGTGTGGGCCCAGGGCGGCGCGTGGCGGTGCTGCTGCCCCGTTCCGTCGAGGCCGTCGCGGCGATCGTGGCGGTGCTCAAGACAGGGGCGGCCTACCTGCCGATCGACCCCGCGCTGCCGTCGGCCCGGATCGCGTTCATGCTCACCGACGCCGCACCGTTCGCCGCCGTCACCACCGCCGACCTGGCCGACCGGCTTGGCGGATTCGATGTGCAGGTCGTCGATCTCGATGATCCCGCTATCGACACCCAACCCACTACCGCGCTGGCGGCCCCCGCCCCCGACGACATCGCCTACGTGATCTACACCTCCGGCACGACCGGTACTCCCAAGGGCGTAGCGATAACCCATCACAACCTGACGCAGTTGATTGCGTCGCAGGACGGCGGCTTGCCCCCGGCGTCCGAGCAGGCGTGGTCGCATTGGCATTCCTACGCCTTCGACTTCTCGGTGTGGGAGATCTTCGCGGCGTTGTTGCGCGGGGGCCGACTGGTGGTGGTGCCCGAATCGGTGGCACGCGAACCAGAAGGATTTCACGACTTTCTGGTCTCGCACCGAGTCAACGTGCTCACTCAAACCCCCTCTGCGATAGGGATGTTGGCGGCGGACGGGCTGGAATCGTGCGCGTTGGTGATGGGCGGTGAGGCCTGCCCCGCCGACGTGGTGGACCAGTGGGCGCCAGCGCGGGTGATGGTCAATGCCTACGGCCCGACCGAGACCACGATCTACGTGGCGATCAGCGCACCGCTGACCGCCGGCTCCGGTGCGGCGCCGATCGGATCGCCAGTGCCCGGGTCGGCGCTCTTCGTGTTGGACGGATGGTTGCAGCCGGTGCCCGCCGGGGTCGTCGGTGAGTTGTACGTGGCCGGTGACGGGCTGGGTGTGGGGTACTTGCACAGGACGGGGTTGACCGCATCGCGATTCGTGGCTTGCCCGTTCGGTGACGCCGGTCGGCGCATGTATCGCACCGGCGACCTGGTGTACTGGGGCGCCGACGGGCAGCTGCGCTACGTCGGACGCGCCGACGAACAGGTCAAGATCCGCGGGTACCGCATCGAACTCGGTGAAGTGCAAACGGCTTTGGCCGCACTCGACGGGGTGCAGCAGGCGGTGGTGATCGCCCGCGAGGACCGTCCGGGGGACAAGCGGCTGGTCGGCTATGTCACTGGCACCGTGGATCCGGCCGAGGCGCGTGCGACGCTGGCGGCGCGGCTGCCTGGCTACATGGTGCCCGTCGCGGTGATGGTGCTACCGGAGCTGCCGCTGACACCCAGCGGCAAACTCGACACCCGCGCGTTGCCGGCACCGGAGTACACCGCCGGTGAGTACCGGGCGCCGGGCAGCGCAGTCGAGGAGATCTTGGCAGGCATCTATGCCGAGGTGCTCGGTATCGAACCGCCGCAGGTCGTCGGTGTCGACGACTCGTTCTTCGAGCTGGGCGGCGACAGCATTCTCTCGATGCAGGTTGCGGCGCGGGCGCGGGCAGCCGGCCTGACGTGTCGGCCGCGCGACGTCTTCGTCGAGCAGACGGTGGCGCGGCTCGCGTTGGTGGTTGGGCCAATGGGGGGCGAAGCCGACGTCATCGACGAAGGCGTCGGGCCGGTGGCGCCCACGCCGATCATGCGGTGGCTGGCCAAAGTACACGGGCCCGTCGACCAGTTCAACCAGACCCTGATCGTGCAGGCGCCGGCGGGAGCCACCGAGGCCGACGTGGCGGTGGTGCTGCAGGCCTTGCTGGATCGGCATGCGACGCTGCGGCTGCGTGTCGTCGACGAGGGCACGCAGAATTGGTCGCTGCAGGTGCCCGATGTGGGTTCGGTGCAGGTCCGCGACTGCCTGCACGTGGTGACCGAATTGTCCGATGCCGCAGTGGTAGAGGCACGGTCGCGGTTGAACCCGGCGGCCGGGGTGATGCTCAGCGCCCTGTGGGTCGCCACCAGCGGCCAACTCGTGTTGATCATTCACCACCTCGCGGTCGATGGCGTCTCCTGGCGAATCTTGCTGGAAGACATCAACATTGCCTGGGGCCAGCATCGTGCCGGGCAGGCGGCTGCATTACCGAACTCCGGTACGTCGTTTCAACGCTGGGCGTCCCTGCTCGCCGAGTACGCACAACGCCCCGAAGTTGTGGAACAGGTGGACGCCTGGAAGCAGGTGGCGGAAGCGCCGGCCACGCTGCCAGCGGTACGCCCGCAAGCCGATACCTACCTCACGGCGGGCCGCCTCTCGCTGACGCTGGATGCCGAGAACACTCGCACGCTGCTCGCAGACGTGCCGACGGCGTTTCATGCTGGGATTCAAGACGTTCTGTTGATCGGGTTCGCCTTGGCGGTGGCGGAGTTCCTGGGCAATCCCGCGACGCCGATAGGCATCGACGTCGAGGGACATGGCCGCCACGAAGAAATAGAAGCACTGGGCACCCATCTGGACTTGTCCCGCACCGTCGGATGGTTCACCACCAAGTACCCGGTGTCTTTGAGGGTCGATGGGGAGCTGGGTCGTCTGAATTGGGCGAAGGTGGTCGCCGGTGACGCGGCGCTGGGGGCGGCGATCAAGGACGCCAAGGAGCAGCTTCGTGCACTGCCGCACCCCCTGAGCTACGGACTGCTGCGCTACCTCAACGCCGAAGCCGGCCTGGGCGGTGCCGACCCGACGATCGGATTCAACTACCTTGGGCGCCTGGGCAACACGTCGATCCAAGGCGCCGAAGGTCTGTGGCGCCTCGGCCAAGACGGTCTGTCGTTGACCGGTGCCGCCGCGGCGCCCCTGCCGCTGTTTCACACCGTGGAGCTCAACGCCGGCACCGTCGATACCGACGCCGGTCCGCAACTGCAAGCCGACTGGACCTGGGCCACCTCCGCACTCGACCACACCGAGATCACCCGGTTGAGCCGACTGTGGTTCGACGCCCTGGCCGGCATCTGCGCGCACGTGCGTGCCGGTGGAGGCGGTCTGAGTCCATCCGACATCGCGCCGGCACGCCTGCGCCAACCGCAGATCGACGAGTTGGCGCGGCGATACCGGATCGCCGACATTCTGCCGCTGACGCCCCTGCAGCAAGGACTGCTCTTCCACACCCGCACGGCGATGCCCGGCGACGACACGGCCGACATGTACGCGGTGCAGCTCGACTTCACCGTGACCGGTGCCCTTGACCCGCAGCGGCTGCGCGACGCGGTGCACACGGTGGTGACCCGGCATCCCCACTTGGCGGCCCAGTTCAGCCACGAGTTCGACGAGCCGGTGCAGATCATCCTGGCCGATCCCGTAATGGCCTGGCGTTACCTGGATTTCAGTGATCTCGGTACCAACGGCGATCCGGGTGAAGAAGAGATCCAGCGGCTCTGTGCCGCCGAACGCGCCGCCGTCTGCGATCTCGCCGACCAGCCGGCGTTTCGGGCCGTCGCTGATCCGCATCGCCGAGGATCGGCACCGGTTCGTGCTGACCAATCACCACATCGTGCTCGACGGTTGGTCGATGCCGATCCTGCTGAACGAGATCTTCGCCGGCTATGCCGGGCATCGGCTACCCCCGGCCGCGTCGTATCGGAAGTTCATCACCTGGCTGGCCGACCGAGACCTCGATGCCGCCCGCGAAGCCTGGCGCGACGTCCTCGCCGGCTTCGACACACCCGCACTGGTCGGTCCCCAGAATCGGCTGCAGGATCGGTTGGGGCTCGGGCGCAGAGGGTTTGCGTCGTTCCAGGTACCCGAACAGACCACGCAGGCGCTTGGCGAGCTGGCCCGTTCGTCTCACACCACCGTCAGCACCGCGCTGCAGGCCGCCTGGGCGGTGCTGCTGTCCTCGTTGACCGGCAAGCACGACGTTGCCTTCGGCACGGCGCGGTCCCGGCTGGGCCAACTCGAGGTCGCCGACGCGGAGTCGATGGTCGGCCTGCTGATCAACACGGTGCCGGTGCGCGCCAACATCACCGCGGCCACCACCGCCACCGATCTGCTCGAGCAGTTGCAGACCGCCCACAACGACACACTCGAGCACCAGCACCTGGCGCTCAGCGAGATTCACCGCGCCACCGGCCACGAGATGTTGTTCGACACCCTCTTCGTGTACGAGAACTACCCGGTCGACACCAGCGTGCCGTTGGGTGACCAGGAGTTGGGCATCGCCGAGTTCACCAACCGCGAATACAACCACTATCCGCTGACGGTGGAAGCGTTGCCCGGCCGCGAACTCAGCCTGCATCTCGAGTACGACACCGACGTGTTCACCGCGGCCAGCGTCGAGGCGCTGACCGAACGGTTGAGCCGGCTCCTGGTGGCGATGACTGCCGATCCGACGCGGAGGCTGTTGTCGATCAACCTGCTCGATGCCGGCGAGCAGGCTCAGTTGCAGCGTTGGTCCGGCGCCGGACTGCTGGCGCCGATCGCGACTGCGCCGCAGCTGCTGGCCACGGCCGTGGCGGCCGACCCCGAGGCGGTGGCAATCGTCGACGGCGCCCGCAGCTGGTCGTACCGCGAGCTCGATGAGTGGTCGAACCGGTTGGCGCGGTTGCTGATCGAGGCGGGAGTCGGTCCGGAGCGTGCCGTCGGCGTGGCCGTGGACCGATGCGCCGAACTGGTGGTGGCATGGTGGGCGGTGATCAAGGCCGGCGGGATCTACGTGCCGGTGGATCGGACGCATCCCGTCGAACGGATCGCCACCGTGTTGGATTCGGTTGCGGCCGCGTGCGTGTTGACGTGCGATGCCGACACGGTCGCGGGAGCCGGGCCGCGCCAGGTGGTCCGCCTCGACGGTCTGGATCTGTCCGGGTACGGCGCGGAGGCCATCACCGACAGCGACCGACTTGCGGCGCTGGGCGTGGACAACACCGCCTACGTCATCTTCACGTCGGGGTCGACCGGCGAGCCCAAGGGTGTAGCGGTCAGCCATGCTGGTCTGCTGGGATTCTCCGCGGCGCAACGCAACATGTACGGATTGGGCGCAGCCGACCGGATTCTGATGGTGGCCTCGCCGACTTTCGATATGTCCCTGTTCGAGATGTTGCTGGCGACGGGCTCGGGTGCCGCGTTGGTGGTGGCGCCCCGGGATGTGTATGCCGGTGAGTCGCTCACTGCACTGATGCAACGGCACCGGGTCAGCGCGACACTGCTGACCCCGACGGTGCTGTCGTCACTGGATCGGGCGCGGCTGGACGAGCTGACGACGCTCATCACGGGCGGGGAGGCCTGCCCGGAGGAGTTGGTGCACGCCTGGGCGCCGGGCCGTCGCATGTTCAACGCGTACGGCCCCACTGAGGCCACGATCTGGGCAACCGGCGCACCTGTGTCGCCCACTCGACGGGTCAACATCGGTACCCCGATCGCGGGCGTGCGGACGCTGGTGCTCGACGCGCAGTTGAACCCGTCGCCCATCGGTGTGGTGGGCGAGCTGTATCTGGCCGGGCCGGCCCTGGCGCACGGCTACCTGGGCCGCGTGAACCTCACCGCCGAACGGTTCGTGGCCAATCCCCATGGCGCGCAAACTGCGCAAGGTGAATCTGCTCCTCACGTCCGCGGTGGCACACGCATGTATCGCACCGGTGACCTGGCGCGGTGGAATCCGGACGGCACTCTGGACTATCTGGGGCGCGTCGACACGCAGATCAAGTTGCGCGGACAGCGGATCGAGCTCGGCGAGATCGAGAGCGCTCTGCTGGCCTGCCCACAGGTCAGCCAGGCGGCCGCCACCGTGCACCACGGCACCACCGGCTCCCAGCTGGTCGCCTACATCACCTTCGAGCACGCCTCGACCGCCAACCGCGACACCGACCACGACGCGGAGATCGTCGGTGAGTGGCAGAGCATCTACGACGAGCTGTACGGCGCGGACGGCGAGGCGCCCGACGTTCGGGATGGACTTCCGGGGCTGGAACAGCAGCTACACCGGTGAGCCCATTCCGCTCCAGGAGATGGAGGAGTGGCGCTCGGCCACGGTCGATCGGATCATGGCCCTGCAGCCGCGCAGGGTGTTGGAGATCGGCGCCGGCTCCGGGCTGGTGTTGTCCCGGATCGCTCCGCAGTGTGAACGCTACGTCGCCACCGACGTCTCGGCGGCAGCCGTGGACAAGCTCGCACATGCGTTGCAGGAGTTGCAGATTCCGTGGCGCGACCGGGTCGAGCTGCTGACCCGCCCGGCCCACGACACCGAAGGGCTGCCACGGGGATACTTCGACACCATCATCGTGAACTCGGTCGTCCAGTACTTCCCCAATGCGGCGTATCTGACCGAGGTCATCGACAACGCCGTGGATCTGCTGGCCCCCGGTGGGGCGCTGTTCATCGGTGACGTCCGTAATCACAGCCTGCAGAACGCGTTCCAGACCGGAATCGCGGTGGCCCGCACTGACACCGCTGCCACCACCGATGCCGCGGTGATCCGCCAGCGAGTCGAACACGCCGTCCTTGGTGAAGCCGAATTGCTGCTGGCCCCAGAGTTCTTCACCACGTGGGCCGCCCAGCACGGGTCGGCGGTCGGACTCGACATTCGAGTCAAACGCGGATCTGCCGACAACGAACTGAACCGCTACCGCTACGACGTGGCCATCCACAAGGCGCCCGCCCTCGTGCACTCACTGGCCGAAACCCCCACCTGGCCGTGGTCGGACGCAATCGAGCTACAAGACCGATTGGCCGTCGAGCGTCCCGACGCCGTCCGCATCACCGACATTCCGCGTGCCGGCGTGATGACCGGACGTTCGACTCGAGAACGCGCTGGGCGCCGGGCTGTCGATTCTCCCGTCGCTTCGCTCGCCCCATCCGCTGGCCGATGACCCCGAAACACACGACGCCACAACCGAACAGCTGCACCGCCTCGGTGAGGCCGCCGGGTACCGTGTCGCCGTCACCTGGGGTCGGGTGCCAGGCACCGTCGATGCGGTATTCGTCACGCCTGACGAAACGGTCCTGACCGACCTGTACCTACCTGTCGCACATCAGCACGTCCACGCCAACGAGCCGCACAGCAGCACCAAGATCAGCGCGGTGCGGCAGCGGTTGAGCACCTGGTTACCCGACTACATGGTGCCGCCACACATCGTGGTGCTCGAGGAGATGCCGTTGACCTCCTCGGGCAAGCTCGACCGCAAGGCCCTGCCCGCACCCGAGTACTCCGACGGTGATGGCTACCGCGCACCGGCGGGTGTGGTCGAACAGATTCTGGCCGATATCTACGCCGACGTCCTGGGCCTGCAACGGGTCGGAGTGGACGATTCGTTCTTCGACCTCGGCGGAGATTCGCTGTCCGCGATGCGACTGATCGGTGCCATCAATACCAGCCTGAACGTCGATCTTTCGGTGCGCACGGTGTTCGAGGCTCCCACGGTGGCCGAGTTGGCACCCTGCATCGGCGGCGATGCGGCCCGGCTGGAACCGCTGGTGGCGGGTGAGCGGCCCGCAGTGGTGCCATTGTCGTTCGCCCAGAATCGGTTGTGGTTCTTCGACAAACTGCAGGGACCCTCGGCCATCTACAACTTGGCGGTGGCGTTGCGGCTGCGTGGGCGGCTCGACGCCGACGCGCTGCACGCCGCGCTGGCCGACGTCGTGGCCCGCCACGAAAGCCTCCGCACCCTGTTCGCGGCCCCCGAGGGCACGCCTGCAGCAGGTCGTCCTGCCTGTCGAGCAGGTCGACATCGGCTGGGAGACAATCGATGCCGGCGGATGGTCGGCGAATCGGCTGGACGACGGCGTCAGCGCGGCGGCCCGCTACACGTTCGATCTGACCACCCAAATCCCCTTCCATGCCACCCTTTTCCGGGTAGCCGACGACAACCACGTGCTGGTGGCCGTGGTGCATCACATCGCCGCCGACGGCTCGTCGATCACCCCGTTGGTGCGTGATCTCGGCCTGGCCTATGCCAGCCGGTGTGTGGGGCAGGCCCCCGGTTGGGCGCCGTTGCCGGTGCAGTACGTCGACTACACGCTGTGGCAGCGCGCGCAGTTCGGCGAGCTCGACGACCGCGACGGTCCGATCGCCGCGCAGCTGGACTATTGGGCAGCAGGCCCTGGCCGGCTTGCCCGAACGGCTGCAGATTCCGACCGATCGGCCCTACCCGCCGGTGGCTGATCACCGCGGCGCCCGCGTGTCCGTGCAGTGGCCGGTGGAGCTACAGCAACAGGTCCGTCGCGTGGCCCGTGAACACAACGCGACCAGCTTCATGGTGATCCAGGCCGCATTCGCCGCGCTACTATCGACGATCACCGCGACTTCCGATGTGGCGGTTGGATTTCCGATCGCGGGACGTCGCGATGCGGCGCTGGACGACCTGGTCGGCTTCTTCGTCAACACCTTGGTGTTGCGCGTCGACTTGGGCGAACATCCAGGCCGGTGACCCTACCTTCGTCGAGCTGCTGGCCCAGGTGCGACGGCGCAGCCTGGCCGCCTACGAGCATCAAGACGTGCCCTTCGAGATCGCTGGTCGAACGCCTCAACCCGACCCGCAGCCTGACCCACCATCCGCTGGTTCAGGTGTTGTTGGGCTGGCAGAACTTCTCCTGGCAGACGAACGACGCCGCCGGGTTGGCCTTGGGCGACCTGCAGGTGACACCGTTGCCGGTGGACACCAAGACCGCCCGCATGGATCTGGCCTTCTCGCTGGGCGAGCGGTGGGGTGAGGGCGCGGAGCCCGCCGGACTCGACGTGATGGTGGAGTACCGCACCGACGTCTTCGACGCGGTAAGCGTCGAGGCGCTCATCGGTCGGTTGGAGCGAGTGTTGTCGGCGCTCACCGCTGATCCGGCGCGGCGGCTGTCGTCGGTGGATCTGCTCGACGAGTTCGAACGTACCCGGCTGGACCGCTGGGGCAACCGCAAGGTACTGAGCAGGCCTGCCGCCCTTGCGACGGTTCCGGAGTTGTTCGCCGCGCAGGTGGCCCGCACCCCGGAGGCGGTGGCGCTGGTATGCGGGGCGCGGTCGTTGACGTACCGGGAACTCGACGAGGCCGCGAACCGGTTGGCGCATCTGCTGGCCGGACACGGTGCAGGCCCGGGCACCGTCTGTGGCGCTGATGTTTCCGCGGTCGGCCGAGGCGATCGTGGCGATCCTGGCGGTGCTCAAGTCGGGCGCGGCCTACCTGCCGATCGATCCGGCGCTGCCGTCGGCGCGGATCGAGTTCATGCTCGCCGACACCGCGCCGATCGCCGCGGTCACGACGAGTGATCAGGCGGACCGGTTCGACGGGTTCGACATCAGCGTCATCGACCTCGATGACTTGGCCGACCCCGCGCTTGGAGCCCAGCCCAGCACGTCGCCACCGTGGCCGGCCCCCGACGACTTGGCCCACATCATCTACACCTCCGGGACCACCGGTGTGCCCAAGGGCGTTGCGGTCACGCAGCGCAACGTCTGCCAGTTGTTCGACTCGCTCGACATCGGGATCGAACTGGCCCAGATCTGGCGTCGCAACAAGTGTGGACGCAGTTCCACTCGTATGCGTTCGACTTCTCGGTGTGGGAGATCTGGGGTGCGCTGCTGCACGGCGGGCGGCTGGTGGTGGTGCCCGATGCGGTGGCCCGCTCGGCGGAGGACTTCCACGATCTGCTGGTTCGCGAGCGGGTCACGCGTGCTGACCCAAACGCCTTCTGCGGCAGCGGTGTTGTCGACGGAGGGTTTGGAGTCGGCCGCGTTGGTGATCGGTGCCGAGGCGTGTCCGCCGGAGATGGTGGATCGGTGGGCTCCGGGTCGGGTGATGGTCAACGTCTACGGTCCGACCGAGACGACGATGTGGCTGTGCAAGAGCACCCCGCTGAAGCCGGGGTCCGGTGCGCCGCCGATCGGTTCGCCGACGGCGGGGGCGGCGTTCTTCGTGCTCGATGAATGGCTGCGGCCCGTGCCACCCGGGGTGGTCGGCGAACTGTATCTGACGGGTCGCGGTGTCGGCGTCGGCTATTGGCGTCGAGGGGCGCTGACGGCGTCGCGTTTCATGGCCTGCCCGTTCGGGCAGCCGGGCACGCGGATGTATCGCACCGGGGACCTGGTGTCCTGGCGCCCCGATGGCCAGCTGGACTACTTCGGGCGTGCCGACGAGCAGGTCAAGGTCCGCGGTTACCGCATCGAACTCGGTGACGTCCGTTCGGCATTAGCCGCCGTGGCTGGGGTGGAGCAGGCGGTGGTGATCGCCCGCGAGGACCGCCCCGGTGACAAGCGTCTGGTGGGCTACGTCACCGGCACCGCTGACCCCGTCGCGGCGCGCAATGCGGTGGCCAAGCACCTCCCGGCGTACATGGTGCCCGCGGCGGTCGTCGGGTTGCCTGCGCTGCCGGTGACGGTCAACGGCAAACTGGACACTCGCGCCCTGCCGGCGCCGGATTACCAGGACGCTGCGCGTTACCGCGCCCCGTCCGGTGCCGGTCGAGGAGATTCTGACCGCCATCTACGCGCAGGTGCTCGGGCTTGAGTCGGCGGCTGTTGGTGTTGATGACTCGTACTTCGATCTGGGCGGGGATTCACTGTCGACGATGCGCCTGACCGCGGCCGTCAACGCGGCACTCGACGTCGACCTTCCGGTGCGCACGGTGTTCGAGGCGCCCACCGTTGCCCAGTTGGCGCCGCGGATCGGCGAGGGCGCGTCGCGGCGGGAGCCGTTGCTGGCAGGTGAGCGGCCCGCGACGATTCCGTTGTCGTTCGCCCAGAACCGGTTGTGGTTCATCGACCAACTGCAAGGCCCGTCACCGGTTTACAACATGGCGGTGGCGTTGCGGCTGCGAGGACGCCTCGATGCCGACGCGCTGCACGCGGCGCTCGCCGATGTGGTGGCCCGTCACGAGAGCCTGCGCACCGTATTCACGGCGACGGACGGCAGACCTGCGCAGGTGATCATTCCCGCCGAGCAGGTCGACGTCGGCTGGGAAACCGTCGATGCTGGTGAATGGCCAGAACGCCGGCTCGCCGATGCCGTCCGCGCGGCGGCACAGTACGCGTTCGATCTGGCCGCGGAAATCCCATTGCGGGCAAGTCTTTTCCGGTCAAGCGACGACGAACACATGCTGGTGGCCGTGGTGCACCACATCGCCGCGGACGGATGGTCGCTGCGGCCCTTGGTGGCTGATCTGGGAATGGCGTATGCCAGCCGGTGTGTCGGGCACGCGCCCGGTTGGGCTCCGCTGGCGGTGCAGTACGTCGACTACACGCTGTGGCAGCGCGCGCAGCTCGGCGAACTCGACGCTCACGACAGCCCGATCGCCGCGCAGGTGGCCTATTGGGAAGACGCCCTGGCCGGTATGCCGGAACATCTCGACCTGCCCACGGATCGGCCCTACCCACGGGTGGCCGATCAGCGCGGCGCCACGGTCGAGGTGGATTGGCCCGCCGAGTTGCAGCAGCAGGTCGCCCGGATGGCCCGTGAGCACAACGCGACCAGCTTCATGGTGATACAGGCCGCCCTGGCGGTGCTGTTGTCCAACCTGAGCGCCAGTTCGGATGTGGCCGTGGGCTTCCCGATCGCCGGTCGCCGCGATCCCGCGCTCGACGACCTGGTCGGCTTCTTCGTCAACACCCTGGTGCTGCGGGTCGACCTGACCGGAAACCCCTCGGTCGCCGACCTCCTGGCCCAGGTGCGGGCCCGCAGCCTGGCCGCCTACGAGCACCAAGACGTGCCCTTCGAGGTCCTGGTCGAGCGGCTCAACCCCGCCCGCAGTCCACCCACCACCCGCTGGTGCAGGTGATGCTGGGTTGGCAGAACCTGCCATGGCAAAACGCTGACACCGCAGCCGGATTGGTCTTGGGTGAGCTAGAGGTCACACCGCTGCCGGTCGACACCCAAGCGGCCCGGATGGATCTGGCGTTCTCCCTGTCCGAACGCTGGGACGAGACAGGCGCAGCCCGCCGGTATCGGCGGCATCGTCGAATTCCGCACCGATGTGTTCGACGCGGCAAGCGTCGAGACGTTGGTGGAGCGGTTGCGCCGCGTGTTGACGGCGATGACCGCCGACCCCACGCGCGCGTTGTCGTCGGTGGATCTGCTGGCCGAACCCGAGCGCGCGCGTCTTCATGCCATCGGCAATCGGGCGGTGTTGACCCAGCCGGCGACGCACACGTCGATTCCGGAGCTGTTCGCCGCGCACGTCGCCCGCACTCCGGGGACGGTGGCCGTCAGTGGCAGTGGCCGGTCGATGACCTACGCGGAGTTGGATGCGGCGTCGAATCGGTTGGCGCACTTGCTGGTCGGCCACGGCGTCGGCCCGGGGCAATGCGTGGCGCTGCTGTTGTCGCGGTCGGCCGAGGCGATTACGTCCATTCTCGCGGTCCTCAAGACGGGGGCGGCATACCTACCGATCGACCCGGGGTTGCCGTCGGAGCGGATCGAGTTCGTGCTGTCCGACGCGGCACCGGTGGCGGCGATCACCACCGACGAGTTCGCGCATCGGCTGGCCGGGTTCGACGGGGTGACCGTCGACGTGAATGGCCCAAGCGTCGAAACGTGCCCGAGTACGAATCTGGCGGCGGCGGACCCCGATGACCTCGCGTACGTGATCTACACGTCGGGCACCACGGGTGTGCCCAAGGGCGTCGGATTGACTCATGCCAACGTGACCCAGCTGCTGGGGTCGCTGGACGCCGGTCTGCCGGCGGCCGGGGTGTGGAGCCACGGCCATTCACTGGCCTTCGACGTATCGGTGTGGGAGATCTTCGGGGCGCTGCTACGGGGCGGCCGCGTGGCAGTGATCCCCAGCGAAACCGGCACCGCGGCGGCGCGTTCGGGGCAAGATTTGCACGCCGTGTTGGTCGCCGAAGGGGTCACCGTGTTGACCCAGACCCCGTCAGCGGTCGCGGCGTTGTCGCCGCACGGACTGGAGTCGGTGGCGTTGGTGGTGGTCGGGGAGGCCTGCCCGCCGGAGGTGGTGGACCGGTGGGCGGCCCGCGCACGCGAGGACAAGGTCAGTCCCGCGGACGTGAGGAGCAAAACAAGCCTGCGCGAGTGATGGTCAACGCCTACGGGCCGACCGAGACCACGATGTGCGTGGCGATCAGCGCGCCGCTCGCGCCGGAAACCGGTGTCGTGCCGATCGGGTCGCCGGTGCCGGGGGCGGCGTTATTCGTGCTGGACGACTGGCTGCGGCCGGTGCCGCCCGGGGTGGTCGGCGAGTTGTACGTGGCAGGCGCCGGGCTGGGCGTGGGCTACCTGCGCCGGCCGTCGTTGACCGGGTCACGGTTCGTGGCATGCCCGTTCGGGGCGCCCGGGCAGCGCATGTACCGCACCGGGGACCTGGTGTGCTGGGGCGCCGATGGCCAGCTGCGGTACCTGGGCCGGGCCGACGAACAGGTCAAGATCCGCGGTTACCGCATCGAACTCGGCGACGTCCAAGCCGCATTGAGCGCGCTGGACGGGGTACGGCAGGCCGTCGCGATCGCGCGCGAGGACCGCCCCGGAGACAAACGACTGATCGGCTACGTGACCGGTGACGCCGATCCGGCCGACGTGCGCGCCGCACTCGCCGACCGGCTCCCGGCCTACATGGTTCCCGCCGCGATCGTGGTGCTCGACGCGCTGCCGCTCACCCCCAACGGAAAGCTCGACACCCGCGCCCTGCCCGCACCCGAATACACTCCCGGTGTCTACCGCGCGCCGACCAGCCCAATCGAGGAGATCCTGGCCGGGATCTACACCGAAATCCTGGGCGTAACCCGCGTGGGCGTCGATGACTCCTTCTTCGAGCTCGGCGGGGACAGCATCACCGCCATGCGCCTCATCGCCGCGATCAACGCCAGCCTGCACGCCAACCTTGCGGTCCGCACTCTGTTCGAAGCACCCACGATCGCCGAGCTGGAGCCTCGTATCGGCGTGGGTGCGGGGTGGCTGGAGCCGCTGGTGGCGGCTGAGCGCCCGCCGGTGATTCCGCTGTCGTTCGCCCAAACCCGGTTGTGGTTCCTCGAGCAGTTGCAGGGTCCCTCGGCGGTCTACAACTTGGCGACGACGTTGCGGTTGGCCGGGCACCTCGACGCCGACGCGCTGCGCGCCGCGCTGGCCGACGTGGTCGCCCGCCACGAGAGCCTGCGCACACTGTTCGTCGCACCCGACGGGATACCGCAACAGATCGTAATCCCGGTCGACCGAGCAGAATTCGGCTGGCAAGTCACTGATGCCACCGACTGGCCGACGGCGCAGCTTGACGACAACATCGACGCCGCGACGCGCTACGCGTTCGACCTGTCGCTATCGAAATACCCATTCGCGCAATCCTTTTCCGGGTCGCCGAGGACGAACACGTGCTGGTGGCCGCGGTGCACCACATCGCCGCCGACGGCTGGTCGATCACCCCGTTGGCGCGCGATCTGAGCGTGGCGTACGCAGCTCGCTGCGAAGGACTTGCGCCGGGGTGGACCGATCTGCCGGTGCAGTACGTCGACTACACGCTTTGGCAGCGCGCGCAATTCGGCGATCTGGACGACGGCAACAGTCCGATCGCCGCGCAGCTCGCCTACTGGGAGGATGCGCTCGCCGGGCTACCCGAGCGGCTGCAGCTGCCCACCGATCGCCCCTACCCACAGGTTGCCGACCAGCGCGGCGCCACCATGGCGGTGGAGTGGCCGGCCGAGCTGCAGCAGCAGATCGCCAGGGTGGCTCGTGAGCACAACGCGACCAGCTTCATGGTGGCGCAAACTGCGCTGTTGACTCTCCTATCGAAGATCACCGCCACTTCCGATGTGGCAGTGGGCTTTCCGATCGCCGGACGGCGTGATCCCGCGCTCGACGACCTCGTCGGCTTCTTCGTCAACACGCTGGTGCTGCGGGTGGACTTGTCCGGCTATCCGGGCGGCGATCCCACCTTCGCCGATCTGCTGGCCCAGGTGCAGCAGCGCAGCCTGGCTGCCTACGAGAACCAGGACGTGTCCTTCGACGTGCTGGTGGAGCGGCTCAACCCCGTCCGCAGCCTGACCCATCACCCGCTGGTCCAGGTGATGTTGGCCTGGCAAAACCTTCCCGGACTCGGGGCCACGTCCCGACACGACACTGCCGGGCTGACCCTTGGCGATTTGCAGGTCACACCGATGCCGGTGGACACCAAGACCTCCCGCATGGACCTGACATTCTCACTCGGGGAACGCTGGACCGAGGAGGGGGAGCTCGCGGGGATCGGCGGTACCGTCGAATATCGCACCGACGTCTTCGATGCCGCCAGCATCGTCGCCCTCGTCGGGCGGTTGCAGCGGGTACTCGCGGCCATGTGCGAGGACCCCACCCGGGCACTGTCGTCGGTGGATCTGCTCGACGATCCGGAACGCGCGCGCCTCGATGAAATCGGCAACCGAGCGGCATTGACGCAGCCGGGAACGGACGCGTCGATTCCCGAGCTGTTCACCGCTGCCGTCGAGCGCACCCCGGATGCGGTGGCGCTCACCTGCGAGGGCCGGTCACGGACCTACCGGGAACTCGACGAGGCCGCCAACCAGTTGGCGCACCTGCTGGCCGCCCGCGGCGCCGGTCCGGGGCAGTCTGTGGCGCTGCTGTTTTCGCGTTCCGCCGAGGCGATCATGTCGATCCTGGCGGTCCTCAAGACGGGGGCGGCCTACCTACCGATCGACCCGGCACTCCCGTCGGCACGAATCGGGTTCGTTCTCGGCGACGCCACCCCGATCGCGGTCATCACCACCACGGAACTGGCGGGACGACTCGACGGCTTCGACGTACCGGTGTTGGACGTGCACGATCGCGACCAAATCTCCCCCGTCGCTTCGCTCGCCCTGGCCGACATGCAGACCGTCATGTCGCTGCCCATGCCGCGCCCGGACGACATCGCCTACCTGATCTACACCTCGGGCACCACCGGTGTGCCGAAGGGCGTTGCGGTCACTCACCGCAACGTCACCCAGCTGCTGGCGTCGCCGGACTCCGTGGGATCAAAGGGCGGCGGCTTGCCGAGCGCCGGCGTGTGGTCGCAATGGCATTCACTGTCGTTCGACGTCTCGGTGTGGGAGATCTTCGGCGCATTGCTCAATGGCGGCCGGCTGGTCGTCGTGCCCGAATCGGTGGCGCGCTCACCGGAAGACCTGCACGCTCTGATCGTCGCCGAACAGGTCACCGTGTTGAGCCAGACCCCGTCGGCGGCGGGAGCGCTCTCGCCCACCGGTTTGGACGGCGTCACGTTGGTAGTGGCCGGGGAGGCGTGCCCTGCCGAGCTGGTGATGCGTTGGGCACTGCCCGGCCGGACGATGATCAACGCCTACGGGCCGACCGAGGCGACCGTCTATGCCGCGATCAGTGCACCTCTGACTCCGGAGCCAGGCGTGGTGCTCGATCGGGTCGCCGGTGCGCGAAGGCCGCGATGTTCGTCCTCGACGGTTGGTTGCGGCCCGTCCCAGTCGGCGTGGTCGGGGAGTTGTACGTGGCAGGCGCCGGCGTGGCGTCGGGGTACCTGCGCCGGGGCGGGCTGACCGCGTCGCGGTTCGTGGCTTGCCCGTTCGGCGGACCCGGCGGGCGCATGTACCGAACCGGGGACCTGGTGCGGTGGCGCGCCGACGGGCAACTCGACTATCTGGGCCGGGCCGACGAGCAGGTCAAGATCCGCGGGTACCGCATCGAGCTCGGTGAGGTGCGTACGGCGCTGGCCGGGCTGGCTGGCGTGGATCAGGCGGTGGTGGTCGCCCGCGAGGACCGCCCAGGACACAAGCGTCTCGTCGGCTACGTCACCGGCTCAGCCGACCCGGCCGGGATCCGCGTCGCACTGGCCGAGCGGCTGCCCGCCTACATGATTCCGGCCGCGGTGGTGACGGTGTCGGAGCTGCCCCTGACCCCCAACGGCAAACTCGACACCCGTGCCCTGCCGGCACCGGAATACACCGCGGTCGGGTACCGCGCTCCGGGCAACGCAATCGAGGAAATCCTGACAGGCATCTACGCCGAGGTGCTCGGCGTCGACCGTGTCGGTGTTGATGAGTCCTTCTTCGACCTTGGTGGCGACAGCATTTCGTCGATGCAGGTGGTGACGCGGGCGCGCGCCGCCGGCCTGACATGCAGAACGCGTGACCTCTTCGTCGAGCAGACGGTCGCGCGGCTGGCCCGGGTGGCAGAGGTCGCCGACCGTGCCGCAGGCATGATCGACGAAGGCATCGGGCCGGTGCCGGCCACCCCGATCATCAAGTGGCTGGCCGGCCTGGAAAGCAGGGGCGGGCCGACCAAGGAATTCAACCAGACGGTCCTGGTGCAGGCACCCGCCGAGGTCAGCCAGGCCGACGTCGTGGTGGTGCTGCAGGCCTTGCTGGATCGGCATGCCACGCTGCGGCTGCGCGTCGACGATAGTGGCTCGGCCGGCGATTGGTCATTGCTGGTTCGCGAGGCCGGGACGGTGGACGCCCGCCAGTGCCTGCACACGGTCGAAGCGTTCTCCGACGAGGCGCTGGTGGCTGCGCGGTCGCGGCTGAACCCTGCCGCCGGTGCGATGCTCAGCGCGCTGTGGGTTTCGGACACCAGCGAGCTGTTCGTGATCGTTCATCACCTGGCCGTCGACGCGGTGTCCTGGCGAATCTTGTTGGAGGACTTGAATATCGCCTGGGCCCAGCACCGGGCCGGGCAGCCGGTGGCGTTGCCGACGGGTGGCACGTCGTTCCAGCGCTGGGCGACGCTGCTCAACGACCACGCGCGCAGCGCGGACGTCGTGGCTCACGCGGACGCCTGGAAGCGGGTGAGCTCAGGTTTCCCGGACCGCCGCCTTGCTGCCCGCGGTGCAACCCGCCGTGGATACCTTCGCCACGGCTGGGCACCTGTCCGTGCAGCTGGATGCCGAGACGACCAGCATGCTGTTGGGCGCGGCCTCTTCAGCGTTTCATGCCGGGGTGCAGGACGTCCTGTTGATCGGGTTCGCCCTGGCGGCTGCGGAATTCGTGGGTACCGGCTTGGGAAATGACAGTGCACCGATCGCCATCGACGTCGAGGGCCATGGGCGTCACGAGGAGCTGGTCCGCTTAGACAATCCGGTCGACCTGTCCCGCACCGTCGGCTGGTTCACCACCAAATACCCGGTGTCCCTCACGCTGGGTGGCGTGTCCTGGCAGCAGGTGATCGCCGGTGACGCGGCGCTGGGTGCGGTGCTCAAGGACGCCAAGGAGCAGCTCCGCGCGCTACCGGACCCGCTGACCTACGGGTTGCTGCGCTACCTGAACACCGAGGTCGACCTGGACGCGTCCGACCCGCCGATCGGATTCAACTATCTGGGGCGCCAGTTCGGCACGGCCGGGCTCTCCGATGATCTCTGGCGCGCGCCGGGCGGGTCGACAACCGGAGCGGCTGCGGCCATCCCGATGCCGCTGATGCACACCCTCGAGCTCAACGCCGGCACCATCGACACCGCGGACGGCCCACAGCTGCACGCCAACTGGACCTGGGCGCCGTCGTCGCTCGACCACACGCAGGTCGCCCGGCTGAGCCAAATGTGGTTCGACGCGCTGGCCGGCATCTGCGCCCACGTGCGTGCCGGTGGGGGAGGACTGACGCCGTCGGACATCGCACCCGCACGTCTGGACCAGCAGCAGATCGACGAACTGCAGCGGCACCACCGGGTCGCCGACGTGCTACCCCTGACGCCGGTGCAGCAAGGGCTGCTCTTTCACGCCAACACCGCCCAGGGCTCCCCTTCCAACAACGACGACGACCTGTACGCGGGGCAACTGGACATCAGCGTGACCGGCCTGCTCGACGAGGACCGCCTACGCGACGCCGTGCACGCGGTGGTCGCCCGGCATCCGAATCTGGTGGCCCACTTCTACCACCCCATTCCCCCGGTCGCTTCGCTCCTGCCCGCCGAACGCTTCGGCGAACCGGTGCAAGTCATTCCCGCCGATCCCGCGGTGTGCTGGCAGTACGTCGAACTCGACGCCGATGGCGCCGAAGAAGTCGAACGGATCTGCGCCGCCGAGCGTGCCGCGGTGTGCGACCTCGCCGACCAGCCGGCCTTCCGGGCGGCCCTGATCCGCGTCGCAGCGGACCGATACCGGTTCGTGCTGACGAATCACCACATCGTGCTCGACGGGTGGTCGATGCCAATCCTGTTGGGGGAGATATTCGCCGGCTACTACGGGCAACGGCTACCTCCGGCGGCGCCCTATCGCAACTTCGTCACGTGGCTGGCCGACCGCGACCGCGCAGCTGCCCGCGCGGCGTGGGGCGAGCTGTTCGACGGCTTCGACACACCCACGTTGGTCGGCCCGCAGGATGGGCTGGAGCACGGCAGGCGAAGCGTTGACACGTTCGGGCTGCCCGAGGAGATCACCAGGGCCGTCGGCGAATTGGCGCGCTCGTGCCACACCACCGTCAACACCGTGCTGCAGGCCGCGTTCGTGCAGCTGTTGTGCTGGCTCACCGGCCGCCATGATGTCGCCTTCGGCACCACGGTCTCGGGTAGGCCTGCCGAAGTCGTCGGCGTGGAGTCAATGGTCGGGCTGTTCATCAACACGGTGCCGGTGCGCGCGAACATCACCACGACCACCACCACCGCGGGTCTGCTGGCTCAGCTGCAAGGTGCGTACAACGACACTCTCGACCATCAGCACATGCCGCTCAGCGAGATCCACCGAATCACCGGTCAGGACAGGCTGTTCGACGCGCTCTTCGCCTACGAGAACTACCCGGTCGACGCCGGCGCGTTGGGCGGCTCGGATGCTCGACGAGCTGACCATCACCGACATCGCCACGCGGGAATCCACCCACTATCCGTTGGCGGTGCAGGCGCAGCCCGGCCACGAACTGAGGCTTCGCGTCGAGTACGACACCGATGTGTTCGACGCCGCCGACGTCTCGGCGTTGATCGAGCGGTTCCAGCGGGTGTTGACGGCCATGACCACGGATCCGGAACGGCCCCTGTCGTCGATGGATGCGCTCGATGCCGATGAGCATGCCCAGCTGGATCGTTGGGGCGGCCGGGCGGTCCTGACCCAGCCCGTCGCAGGAACGTCGGTTCCGGAGTCGTTCGCCGCGCAGGTGGCCCGCACCCCCGAAGCAACGGCGCTGGTGTGCGGGGCCCGGTCGTGGACGTACCGCGAACTCGACGAAGTGTCGAACCGGTTGGCACACCTCATGGCCGGCCGCGGCGCGCGACCGGGACAGTCTGTGGCGCTGATGCTTCCGCGGTCGGCCGAGGCGATCGTGGCGATCCTGGCGGTGCTCAAGTCCGGCGCGGCCTACCTGCCGATCGATCCGGCGCTGCCGTCGGCGCGGATCGAGTTCATGCTCGCCGACACCGCGCCGATCGCCGCGGTCACGACGAGCGAGCTGGTCGTGCGACTTGACGGTTGCGGCGTCGGGGTCATCGACCTCGATGACTTGGCCGACCCCGCTCTTGGAGCCCAGCCCAGCACGTCGCTACCGTTGCCGGTCCCCGACGACTTGGCCCACATCATCTACACCTCCGGGACCACCGGTGTGCCCAAGGGCGTTGCGGTCACGCACCGCAACGTCTGCCAGTTGTTCGACTCGCTCGACATCGGGATCGAACTAGGCCCAGATCTGGCGTCGCAACAAGTCTGGACGCAGTTCCACTCCTATGCGTTCGACTTCTCGGTGTGGGAGATCTGGGGTGCGCTGCTGCACGGTGGGCGGCTGGTGGTGGTGCCCGATGCGGTGGCCCGCTCGGCGGAGGACTTCCACGATCTGCTGGTTCGCGAGCGGGTCACGGTGCTGACCCAAACGCCTTCTGCGGCTGCGGTGTTGTCGACGGAGGGTTTGGAGTCGGCGGCGTTGGTGATCGGTGCGGAGGCGTGCCCGCCGGAGTTGGTGGATCGGTGGGCTCCGGGTCGGGTGATGGTCAACGTGTACGGGCCGACCGAGACGACGATGTGGCTGTGCAAGAGCACCCCGCTGAAGCCGGGGTCCGGTGCGCCGCCGATCGGTTCGCCGACGGCGGGGGCGGCGTTCTTCGTGCTCGATGAATGGCTGCGGCCCGTGCCACCCGGGGTGGTCGGCGAACTGTATCTGACGGGTCGTGGTGTCGGAGTGGGCTATTGGCGTCGAGGGGCGCTGACGGGGTCCCGGTTCGTGGCCTGCCCGTTCGGCGGCGTCGGGACGCGGATGTATCGCACCGGGGACCTGGTGTCCTGGCGCCCCGATGGGCAGCTGGACTACTTCGGCCGTGCCGACGAGCAGGTCAAGATCCGCGGCTACCGCATCGAACTCGGCGAAGTGCGCTCGGCGCTGTCCGCCCTTGACGGGGTGGAGCAGGCGGTGGTGATCGCCCGCGAGGACCGCGGCCGCGGCAAGCGCCTGGTCGGCTACATCACGGGTACGGCCGACCCGGCCGCGGCGCGAGCGGTGCTGGCAGATCGGCTGCCTGCCTACATGGTGCCCGCCGCGGTGGTCGGGTTGCCGGCGCTGCCGGTGACCATCAACGGCAAGCTCGACACCCGCGCCCTGCCGGAACCCGAATACGCCGCAGGCGTTTACCGCGCTCCGGGCAACCTCACCGAGGAGGTCCTGGCCGGCGTCTACGCACAGGTCCTCGGCATCGAGCGGGTCGGCGTGGACGACTCGTTCTTCGACCTGGGCGGGGATTCGCTGTCGACGATGCGCCTGATCGCGGCGATCAACGCGGCACTCGGCGTCGACCTTCCGGTGCGCACGGTGTTCGAGGCGCCCACCGTGGCGCAACTGGCGCCGCGGATCGGTGAGGGAGACGGTCGGCTGCAGCCGCTGGTGGCGGTCGAGCGACCAGCGGTGATCCCGTTGTCCTTCGCCCAGAACCGGTTGTGGTTCATCGACCAATTGCAGGGCCCGTCACCGGTTTACAACATGGCGGCGGCGTTGCGGTTGAGTGGCGGGCTGGACGTCGCGGCGTTGGGCGCGGCGCTGGCCGACGTGGTGGCCCGACACGAGAGCCTGCGCACCGTCTTCACTGCGCCGCAGGGAACGCCACAGCAGGTCGTCGTCCCCCTCGACCAAGCCGAATTCGGATGGTCCGCCGCTCTTGGGTGGGACGTCGTCGATGCGAGTCGGTGGTCGCCCACCCGGCTGCGCGAGGCCCTCGAGGTCGCGGCACGCGACACCTTCGATCTGGCCACCGACATCCCGGTGCGGGCGCACCTGTTCCGCGTTGCAAACGATGAACACGTGCTGGTGGCGGTGGTGCACCACATCGCCGCCGATGGTTGGTCCTTGCGGCCGTTGGTCGATGACCTTGGCGTGGCGTATGCCAGTCGGTGCACGGGCCAGGCTCCGGACTGGGCGCCCCTGCCGGTGCAGTACGTCGACTACACCCTGTGGCAGCGCGCGCAATTCGGCCGTCTCGACGACGGCGACAGCCGTGTCGCGGCGCAGCTCGCCTACTGGGAGGATGCCCTGGCCGGGCTGCCCGAGCGGGTCCAGCTTCCCACCGACCGGCCTTACCCGTTGATCGCCGACATGGCAGGCGACACGGTGGCCGTGGACTGGCCCGCCGAACTGCAGCAGCAGATCACCCGGATGGCACGTGAGCACAACGCGACCAGCTTCATGGTGATCCAGGCCGCGCTGGTGGCGTTGCTGTCGAAGATCAGCGCCAGTTCTGATGTGGCCGTGGGCTTTCCGATCGCCGGACGGCGCGACCCCGCACTCGACGACCTCGTCGGCTTCTTCGTCAACACCTTGGTGTTGCGTGCTGACTTGGCCGGCGATCCCACTTTCACCGAGCTACTGTCGCAGGTCCGGGCACGCAGTTTGGAGGCCTTCGAATACCAGGACGTGCCGTTCGAGGTGCTCGTGGAGCGGCTCAATCCCACCCGGAGCCTGACCCATCACCCACTGGTGCAGGTGATGCTCTCCTGGCAGAACTTCGCCGGACAGAGTGATCCGGCCGCCGGTTCGGGGTTGAAGGGCGTTGACGTCACGTCCATCCCGTTGAACACCCAGTCCGCCCGCATGGACCTGACGTTCTCCCTGTCCGAACGCTGGACCGGGACCGGTGCGCCGGCCGGTATCGGCGGCGAGGTGGAATTCCGCACCGACGTGTTCGACGCCGAAACCATCGAAACACTCGTCGCGCGGCTGGAGCGGGTGTTGGCGGCGATGGCCGCCGACCCCGAGCGGTCGTTGTCGTCGGTGAGTCTGCTCGACGAACCCGAACAGGCCCGGCTCGACGAGCTCACCAACTGCGCGGTGTTGACCGATCCGGCAGGCTGGCCACTAGCAGACGCAGCCATTCCGGAGTTGTTCACTGCTCAGGTCGAGCTCACCCCGGATGCATTGGCGCTCACCTGCGATGGCCGGTCGCTGACGTACCGGGAACTTGACGAGGCGTCGAGCCGACTGGCGCATCTGTTGGCCGGCCGCGGAGCGCGGCCGGGACACACTGTGGCGCTGCTATTTTCACGGTCCGCCGAGGCGATTACGTCGATTCTGGCGGTCCTCAAGACCGGGGCGGCCTACCTGCCGATCGACCCAGCGCTACCGTCGTCACGGGTCGAGTTCATGCTCGCCGACGCCACCCCGATCGCGGTCATCACCACGACCGACCTGGCCGAGCGCCTCGACGGTTTCGACGTGGCGGTCATCGACGTGCACGACCCCGCTGCACCAGCCTCTGGCGTCAGACCCGACACAGCCCTGTCGGGACCGGCCCCCGATGACTTCGCCTACCTGATCTACACCTCGGGCACCACCGGGGTGCCCAAGGGCGTGGCCATCACGCACCGCAACGTCATCAGCCTGTTGGGATCTCTGGGTGGAGAGCTGCCGCCGGCGGGAGTCTGGAGCCAGTGGCATTCGCTCGCGTTCGACGTCTCGGTCTGGGAGATCTTCGGGGCCTTGCTGCACGGCGGGCGGCTGGTGGTCGTGTCCGAGTCGGTCGCGCGCTCACCGGAAGACCTGCACGCTCTCCTGGCAGCCGAACACGTCAGCATCCTGACGCAAACCCCGTCCGCGGCAATGATGTTGTCCCCGCAGGGCCTGGAGTCGACGACGCTCGTGGTGGCCGGTGAGGCTTGCCCAACGGACTTGGTGGACCGCTGGGCCTTCCGCGGACGCGAGGAGCATGGTCAGCCCGCGCGCGTCATGCTCAACGCGTACGGCCCCACCGAGGCCACCATCTACGCGGCGGTCAGCGCACCGCTGACCGCGGGATCCGGCGTGGTGCCGATCGGAAAGCCGGTGCCGAGGGCGGCGTCGTTCGTCCTGGACGAGTGGTTGCGGCCGGTTCCGATCGGTGTGGTCGGTGAGTTGTACATGGCAGGCGCGGGAGTGGCGTCGGGATACGTGCGCCGGGGTGGGCTGACGGCGTCGCGGTTCGTGGCCTGTCCGTTCGGCGCGCCAGGGGCGCGCATGTACCGCACCGGGGATCTGGTGCGTTGGGGCGCAGACGGACAGCTGCAATACCTCGGACGGGCAGACGAACAGGTCAAGATCCGCGGGTATCGCATCGAACTCGGTGACGTCCAAACGGCTTTGGCCGGCCTCGACGGGGTCGAGCAGGCGGTGGTGATCGCCCGAGAGGACCGTCCCGCTGCCTTGCGTCTGGTCGGTTACATCACGGGCACCGCCGACCCGGCCGAAGTCCGTGCCGCTCTGACCAAGCATGTTCCTGCGTACATGGTGCCGGCGGCGGTGGTGACGGTGGCGGCGCTGCCGTTGACCCCCAACGGCAAACTCGACAAGCGCGCTCTGCCCGCCCCGACGTACGGAGACGTCGATCGCTATCGCGCTCCGGGCACTGCGGTCGAGGAAGTGCTCGCCGGCATCTACGCCGAGGTGCTCGGGCTCGACCGCGTCGGCATCGACGACCCGTTCTTCGAACTGGGCGGCGACAGCATCATGTCGATGCAAGTGGTGGCCCGGGCGCGTGCCGCCGGGCTGACGTGTCGGCCGCGCGACGTGTTCGTCGAGCAGACCGTGGCCCGGCTGGCCCTGGTGGCCGGCGCGACCGACGATGACGACCGACGTGATCGACGAGGGTGTCGGGCCGGTACTGGCCACCCCGATCATCCACTGGCTGGCTTCCGTCGACGGCCCGGTCGACCAGTTCAACCAGACGGTCGTGGTGCAGGCTCCGGCGGGCGTCACCGAAGGCGACGTGGCAGTGGTGTTGCAGGCCTTGCTGGATCGGCACGCGATGTTGCGCCTGCGCACCGAAGAGAGAGTTGACGGCACTTGGTCCCTTCACGTGCCCGAGGCCGGGGCGGTGGATGCACGCCTGTGCCTCGACTCAGTCGACGAATTGTCCGAAGAAGCCGTGGTAGCGGCACGGTCGCGGTTGAACCCGGCGGCCGGGGTGATGCTCAGCGCGCTGTGGGCGGCCACCAGCGGCGAGCTGGTGCTGATCATTCACCACCTCGCCGTCGACGGCGTCTCGTGGCGAATTCTGTTGGAGGACTTGAACATCGCCTGGGTCCAGCACCGGGCGGGGCAGCCGGTGGCGTTGCCGACGGGTGGGACTTCTTTCCAACGCTGGGCGGAACTTCTCAGTGAACATGCGGGCACCTCGGGGGTCGTTGCCCAGGCGGAGGCCTGGCGGCAGGTGGCGGCTGGTGTCGATGTCCAGCCCGCTGCGTTGGCCGCGGTGCGGGCGGAGGTCGACACCTTTGCCAATGCCGGGCAGCTGTCGGTATCGCTGGACGACGCCGACATGGTCCGGACGCTGCTGCGTGAGGCGCCGTCGGCGTTCCACGCCGGCGTGCAGGACATCCTGTTGATCGGGTTCGCCTTGGCCGCTGCGGAATTCGTGGGCAACGACCTTGGACATGGCAACGCGCCGATCGCCATCGACGTCGAGGGCCATGGGCGTCACGACGAGCTGGCCCCCAACGTCGACCTGTCGCGCACCGTTGGCTGGTTCACCACCAAGTACCCGGTGTCTTTGAGGGTCGATGGGGAGATGGGTCGTCTGAATTGGGCGCAGGTGATGGCCGGTGACGCCGCGCTGGGTGCGGTGGTCAAGGACGCCAAGGAACAGCTGCGCGCCTTGCCCGACGGCCTCACCTACGGTCTGCTGCGCTACCTCAACGACGACGTCGACATCGAAGGCCACGACCCGACGATCGGGTTCAACTATCTGGGCCGGCTCGGTGGCGGAACGGTGTCTGATGTCGCCGCCGGAGCGGCTCCCGAGGCACCCGGCGAGTTGTGGCAGGTTAGCCGCGAGGGCACCCAGGTCACCGGCGTCAGCACATCGGTCGCGACGCCACTGATGCACACCGTCGAGCTCAACGCCGGCACCGTCGACACCGACGCCGGCCCGCAGCTGCACGCCAACTGGACGTGGGCGCCCTCGGCACTCGACCACGCACGCGTCAGTCGGTTGAGCGAGCTGTGGTTCGAGGCTCTGGCCGGGATCTGCGCGCACGTCCGCGGCGGCGGGGGCGGCCTGACCCCTTCCGACGTGGCGCCTGCCCGCCTGAGTCAGCAGCAGATCGACGAGCTGGAGCTGCGACATCGGATCGCCGACATCCTGCCGGTGACCCCGCTGCAGCAGGGGCTGCTGTTCCATGCCCGCACCGTGCAGGCCAGCGTCGACATGTATGCGGTGCAGCTGGATCTGACGGTGGCCGGTGCGCTCGACCCCCACCGCCTGCGCGACGCGGTGCACACCGTGGCCGACCGGCATCCGAACCTGGCCGCCCGGTTCTGCGACGAGTTCGACGAGCCGGTGCAGATCATTCCGGCCGATCCCGAAATAGCATGGAATTTCCTCGATTTCAGCTCGAACGGTGATGCGGGCGAAGAAGGGATCCAACGGCTTTGCGCCGCCGAGCGCGCCGCCGTCGGCGATCTGGAACACCAGGCCGGGTTCCGGGTCGCGCTGATCCGCACCGCGGAGAATCGGCACCGGCTGGTGCTGACCAATCACCACATCGTGATGGACGGCTGGTCGTTGCCGATCCTGCTGCGCGAGATCTTCGCCGGCTACTACGGACAGCGACTGCCCACCGTCGCGCCGTACCGGAAGTTCATCAGCTGGCTGACCGATCGCGACCTCGACGCGGCCCGCGCCGCCTGGGGTGCGGTGCTCTCCGGCTTCGACACCCCCACGCTGGTAGGCCCTGCGCAGAGGTTCGAGCTGGGCGCCCGAGGGGTGAAATCCTTTGCACTGTCGCCCGAAACCACGCAAGCCGCAAGTGATCTGGCGCGCACGTCTCATACCACCGTGAACGTCGTGTTGCAGGCTGCCTACGCGCAACTGCTGGTTGCGCTGACCGGTCAGCACGACGTCGCATTCGGCACGGCGGTCTCGGGCAGGCCAACCGACGTGGCCGGGTCGGATTCGATGGTGGGCCTGATGATCAACACCGTCCCGGTGCGCGCTAACGTCACCGCGGCGACCAGCACCGCGCAGCTGCTCGATCAGCTTCAGAACGCACACAACGAAACGCTCGAGCACCAGCACCTGTCCCTTGGCGAGATGCACCGAATCACCGGCCAGGACAAGCTCTTCGACACCCTCTTCGCGTACGAGAACTACCCTCTGGGTGCCGCCGCGTTGGGCGGCGACCCAGATGGTCAAGAGCTGGCCATCACCGACTTCACCAGCCACGAGCAGAACCACTATCCGCTGACGGTGCAGGCGATGCCGGGCCCGGAACTGAGCCTTCGCGTCGAGTACGACACCGACGTCTTCGACGCAGCCGCCATCGAGACTCTGGTGGACCGGTTCGAGCGGGTGCTGGTGGCGATGACCGCCGATCCGACGCGGAGGCTCTCGTCGGTCGACCTGCTCGATGCCGATGAGCACGCCCGGCTCGACGCGATCGGGAGCCGGGCGGCGTTGATCCAACCGCCGGCCACGTCCGTGTCGATTCCCGAGCTGTTCGCGGCCCAAGTCGCGCGCACTCCGGCGGCCGTGGCGGTGACCTTCGCAGACCTGTCGATGACCTACCGCGAGCTCGATGACGCCGCGAACCGGTTGGCGCATCTGCTGACCACCCAGGGCGTCGGCCCGGGTGAGTCTGTGGCGCTGCTGTTTTCGCGGTCGGCCGACGCGATCGTGTCGATTCTGGCGGTGCTCAAATCCGGGGCGGCCTACCTGCCGATCGACCCGGCTCTGCCCGCGGACCGACTCGCGTTCATGCTGGCCGATGCCTCGCCGATCGCCGCCATCACCACCGCCGAGCTGCGCTCACGGCTGGACGGGCACGATCTGGTGGTCATCGACGTGGATGACCCGCGCATCCCCGGTTACCCATGCACGGGCGCGCCTGCACCGGCCCCCGATGACGTCGCCTACGTCATCTACACCTCTGGCAGCACCGGCGTGCCCAAGGGCGTAGCCGTCGCACACGGCAACGTGACCGGGCTGTTCGGTTCACCGGACGCCGCGCTGGCGCCGGGCCAGGCGTGGACGCAGTGCCACTCCTATGCCTTCGACTTCTCGGTGTGGGAGATCTGGGGTGCACTGCTGCACGGTGGCCGCCTGGTGGTCGTGCCCGAGTCGGTCGCGGCGTCACCGGACGAGTTCCACGCCATGCTGATCCGCGAACGGATCGACGTGCTCACCCAGACCCCGTCTGCGGCCGCGATGCTCTCGCCCGGGGGTTTGGAGTCGGTGGCATTGCTGGTGGGCGGCGAGGCCTGCCCGGCCGAGCTCGTCGACCGATGGGCTTCCCCCGCACGCGAGGAGGAAGGTCAATCGCGCCGGGTGATGATCAATGCCTACGGCCCGACCGAGACCACGGTGTACGCGGCGATGACTGCGTCGCTAACAGCTGGGTCGGCGGGGCCGGTGCCGATCGGTTCGCCCGTGCCAGGGGCGGCACTGTTCGTGCTCGATGCCTGGCTGCGTCCCGTGCCACCTGATGTGGTCGGCGAGCTGTACGTCGCAGGGGCAGGTATGAGCGTCGGGTATGTACGGCGGTCGGCGTTGACCGCGTCGCGGTTCGTCCCTTGCCCGTTCGGCGGCTCGCCCGGCTCACGCATGTACCGCACCGGGGATCTGGTGCGCTGGGATGCCGATGGGCAGCTGCACTATGTCGGCCGCGCCGACGAGCAGGTCAAGATCCGCGGGTTCCGCGTCGAACCCGGCGAGGTCCAGGCGGCGCTGGCCGGCCTCGACGGGGTCGAGCAAGCGGTGGTGATCGCCCGAGAAGACGGCTCCGGCGGCAAGCGCCTGGTCGGGTACGTCACCGGTACTGCCGACCCAGCTGCGATGCGCGCCAAGCTGGCCGACCGGTTACCGGCACACATGGTCCCGGCGGCCGTGGTGGTGCTTTCGGCGCTACCCGTGACGGTCAACGGCAAGCTCGACACCCGCGCGTTGCCAGCCCCGGAGTTCCGGGCCGGTGAGTACCGCGCTCCGAGCAATCCCACCGAGGAGGTACTGGCAGGCATCTACGAACGGGTCCTCGGACTTGAGTCGGCGCCCGTTGGTGTTGATGAGTCCTTCTTCGACCTCGGCGGGGACAGCATCTCGGCGATGCGCCTGATCGCGGCCGTCAACACCAGCCTGGACACCGACCTCTCGGTGTCGACCGTCTTCGAGGCGCCCACCGTGCGCACGTTGAGCGAGCGCCTCCTGACGAACACCGCGTCGACGGGTGAGATCGTCCCCGTTCAGGTTCTGAAGGACGGTGCAGGTGTCCCGGTGTTCTGCATGCATGCGGTGAGCGGGGTCAGTTGGCCCTATCAGGTTCTTGGTGGTTACCTCGACGGCCCGATCATCGGGATCCAGCAGGCCCCACACGGCGACGACGGCGAGGCACCACGATCGCTCCGCGAGATGGCGGCCAACTACGCCGACAGGATTCAAGCGATTCACCCGGACGGCCCGTACCGCCTGCTTGGCTGGTCGTTTGGCGGCGTCGTCGCACATGAAGTCGCCTCGGAGCTCGAGCGGCGGGGTGGCGCGACACGGCTCGTCCTACTCGACGCCGAGCCCAGTCTCAGCAGCATGGCGAGCCACGCCGTTGACAGGAAGCAGCTGGACGAGCTGGTTGGTGAGCCAGACAACGCAGAATTCGCTGGATACGGTCAGCTGCTGGATCAGATGGTGGACAATTTCGACACCAACATCGCGTTCTACCGCGACCACGAAGCCGGTGTCTTCAATGGTGATCTGATCATGTTCTCCGCTGAGCGGGAGACGACGAGAGCGATAGCGAAGTTCGTTCCTGCACCGAAGCTGGCGACCTCACGTGGCCGGCGACATCGTCGTGCATTCGATCGACTGCACGCATCAGGCAATGCTGACCACCGAAGCGCTGAGTTCGTACGGCCGCCAACTCGGCCAGTTGCTCAGCGGTGAGACGATGTGAACTTGACTTGGCCGCGAAGACCGACCGGGGTGGTACGCGACGACCTCGACGAGAGGTTGCCGGTCGATGGCGTATTCGGGCGACTGGCACACGTCGTATTGCGCTGGCCATGGTTGGTAATCGGCGCCTGGTTGATCCTGGTCGCGGTGCTGTCGGTGGCCGTCACGCCGTTGATGAAACTGGCGAGCGACCGCGACCAGGAGCTGCTACCGGGTAACTCCGCGGTGATGGCGGCGACCCGCCAAATGACGGAAGCCTTCCACGAACCGGGGATCCAGAACATTGCCCTGGTGGTGCTCACCAACGACCACGGGCTGACCAGCGCCGACGAGGACGTCTACCGCACCTTGGTGGACAAGTTGGATCGCAACCTTCGCGATGTCGTGATGGTGCAGAACTTCATCTCCCAGCCGCCGCTGCGTGACGTGATGGAGAGCAAGGACCACCAGGCGTGGTTCATCCCGGTTGGCATTGCGGGCGAATTGGGTTCACCGACTTCGAATGACGCCTACCAGCGCGTCGTGGCCACGGTCAATCAGACCGTGAATCAAGCACCTGTGGGCTCGGCACTCACCGTCCACATGACGGGGCTGACCGCCACCGTCGCCGAACGCGAGGAGATCGGGCTGCGCGATCTGCGGGTGATCGAGACCGCGACCATCGTCATGGTGCTGCTGATTCTGATCGTGGTGTACCGCAACGTCTTCACCATCCTGCTGCCGTTGGCGACCATCGGCGTCTCGCAGGCGGCCGCGTCGCAGGTGGTGGCCGCACTGGCGGAGATGGGTCTGGCCATCTCCCAGCAGACGATCGTGTTCATGAGCGCGATGATGATCGGCGCCGGCGTCGACTACGCCGTCTTTCTGATCAGCCGATATCACGAATACCTAAGGCAAGGGCTGGATTCCGATCTTGCCGTCGCGCGGGCGCTGTCATCGATCGGCAAGGTGATCGCTGCCTCCGCGGCGACCGTAGCGATCACCTTCCTCGGCATGAGCTTCACCTCCCTCAAGGTGTTCTCGACCACTGGGCCTGCGCTCGCCGTCTCGATTGCGGTGGCCTTCCTGGCCTCGATCACGCTGCTGCCCGCGATTCTGGTGCTCGGTGGTCGCCGTGGTTGGGCGAAGCCGAAAAGGGAGCTCACCAACAAGTTCTGGCGGCGTTCCGGAATTCACATCGTGCGGCGCCCCGCCGCGCACCTCATCGCCAGCCTGGTCATCCTGATTCCCCTGGCCAGTTGCGTGGCCCTGTTGCACACCAGCTACGACGCGCGCACCTCGCTGCCGTCATCGGCCGAAAGCAACGTCGGGATGGCTGCGATCGAGCGTCATTTCCCGGCGAGTCTCACCGCTCCGCAGTACGTCTTCATCCACTCCCCGCACGACTTGCGGACCACCAAGGCGCTGGCGGATCTCGAGCAGATGGCGCAGCGGGTCAGTCAGTTGCCCGACATCGACACGGTACGCGGCGTCACCCGGCCTACCGGCGCACCGCTGGAGCAGGCCACGCTCAGTTATCAGGCCGGCGAGATCGGCAACAAACTCGCGGACGCGACCTCGAAGATCACCGACAGCACCGACGCTCGCGCGGCGCTGACCGGAGGTGCCGACAAACTCGCCGACAGCCTCACCACCGTGCGCAGCCAACTGACGAAGATGACCGGCATTCTCGACGGTCTGAGCAAGACGATGGCCAGCGTGAGGGAGCAACTCGAGAGCTCTCAGGAGTTCCAGGATGCCCAGCGGGAGTTGGCCGACGCGCAGGCCGCGGGCCAGCCGGGCGACCCCAGCCAGCCGGGCCAGCCGGGCGACCCGAGCGTGCCGAACCAGCCAACCCGGTCGGGCAGCGAGAACTTCCAGGACATGGTCGGCATGGCCACCGACGCACTGGACGGGCTGAAGAACGACCCCGGTTGCGACTTCGATCCGAACTGCAGCCAACAGCGGGACAAGCTGCAACAGCTAGTGGATGGTTTGCACAAGATGCAACCGTCGCTCGACGCGGCCGCCAAAGCCATTCGCACGCTTGGCCTCAGCAATCCCAATGGGTTGGGGCAGAGCATGGCAAGCCTTCAGCAGGGTGCCGACGCGCTTGCGGACGGCAGTCGAAAGATCGCCGACGGACTTCGGGTCCTCGACGACCAAACCAAGCAACTGGGCGAAGGACTGTCGCGCGCCTCGGCCTTCCTGTTGTCGATGAAACTCAACGCGTCGGATCCGGGCGCGGCGGGTTTCTACATTTCGCCGGAGATCCTGGGCAACGACCAATTCAAGGATCTCGCCAAGGTCTTCATGTCACCTGACGGGCATTCGGCACGCTACCTGGTGCAATCCACGCTGGACCCGTACGACACCAAGGCAATGGATCAGGTCAAGTCGATCCTCGCCACGGCGCGCGGTGCGCAGGCCAACACGTCGCTGGCCGATGCGTCGATATCGATGTCGGGCATGACCCCGTACTTCAGCGAACTGCGCGACTACTTCAACCATGATCTGCGGTTCATCGTGCTGATGACCGTCGCCGTGGTCTTCTCGATCCTGGTACTTCTGCTGCGGGCAGTGGTCGCGCCGCTGTATCTCGTGGGCACGGTGATCCTTTCGTGCCTTGCGTCGCTGGGCATCGGGGTGATCGTGCTACAGCTCATCGGCGGCCAACCCATGGCCGCGAGCACACCGGGCATGGCGTTCATCGTGCTGGTGGCCGTCGGCGTCGACTACAACATGCTGTTGATCGCGCGGATCCGCGACGAATCCCCGAACGGAATCCGATCTGGTGTCATCCGCACGGTCCGCACGACCGGCAGCGTAATCACCACTGCGGGCATGATTTTCGCGGCACCCATGTTGGCCATGCTGTTCAGCAGCATCGGTTCGATGGTGCAAGGCGGCTTCATCATCGGCGTCGGTCTGTTGGTGGACACCTTCCTGGTGCGCACCATCACCGTGCCCGCGCTGGCGGTGCTGGTCGGCAAGGCCAACTGGTGGCCGTCGGGCCGGGACCGGAAGCCCCGGCCATCGCCGCGCCCATTGAAGTGGCTGACACCGCTGCAGGACGCCGTCCGCGCGCGGTTGCCCAAGCGATCGGCGATTCCGGAGCCGCAGGCTTAGCGAGTCAGGCGGGTGCGAGTCTCTCGCACAGCAGTCCCGCCAGGCCACGAATGGTGGTGATCTCCGTCGCCCTGACGCGCACCCCCGTCTCGGCCTCGATGCGGGTGCATAGTTCGAGGGCGCCCAACGAGTCGATGCCGCATTCGGGCAGCGGCCGGTCCGGATCGATGCTGCGACGCACGATGACGCTGACCTGATCGGAGATCATTCGCCGCAACCGCAACGGCCACTCGTCGAGGGGCAGCTCGTCGAGTTCCGCGCGCAGCTTGCTTGCGCCCGCTGGGTTTTGCCTGGTGGCGCGGAACGCCTCGGCGAAGGGGGTGCGTTGGGCGAAGGCCGACAGCCACGGGCTGCCCGCGATCGGGGCGTAGCCGCCGTAGGCGCGGTCATGGCGCAACAGGACTTCGAACGCGTAAGCGCCTTCGTCTGGAGCGATGGCAACGTCGGCGCTCGCCGCCATGGCGGTGCCGCGCCCGATCTGCGCCCACGCGCCCCACGCGATCGTGGTGGCGGGCAGGCCTTGATCTCGACGCCACCGGGCGAAGGCGTCCAGCCAGCTGTTGGCCGCAGCGTAGGCGCCCTGCCCGGGCGAGCCGACCAGCGCCGCCGCCGAGGAGAAGGAGCAGAACCAGTCCAACGGCTCGCCGGCGTTGGCTTTCTGGAGGGCACAGTGCAAATTCCAGGCACCGTAAACCTTTGGTGCCCAGTCGCGTTCGACCAGATCGTCGGTGATGTTGGACAGCATGGCGTCTTCGATCACTCCGGCGGCATGTAGTACGCCGCGCACCGGAAGCCCGGTGGCGGTCGCCGTGGCGACCAACCGCGACGCGGTATCGGGTTCGGCGATGTCGCCGCACTCCACGACGACGTCGGCGCCGGTCACCCGGATGGCTTCGATCCTCTCGAGTGACTGCGGAGTTGGCTGCGTCCGCGAGGACAGCACGATGCGCCCGGCACCCGCGGAGGCCATGTGATCGGCCAAGAACAGTCCCAGGCCCCCAAGCCCGCCGGTGACGATGTATGCGCCGTCGTTCCGGAAGACCTCGACCTGAGCGGGCGGCACCACCACCCGGACGCTTCCGGTGGCCGGGACGTCGAGTACCAGCTTGCCGGTGTGTTGGGCGCCGCTCATCGCCCGAATGGCGTTGGTGGCGTCGGCAAGCGGGTAGCGCGTGCACTCCGGCGGCGGCAGCGAGACGTCGGCGGTGAGTTGGTACACCGTGGTCAACAGTCGTCGAAATCGGTCCGGGTGGCTGTAGGCCAGCAGCCCCAGGTCGACGGCGTAGAACGTGAGGTTGCGCCGGAAGGGAAGAAGCCCCATCCGGGTGTCGCCGTAGATGTCGCGTTTGCCGATCTCGACGAATCGTCCACCGAACGCGAGTAATTCGAGGCTGGCGCGCTGGGCCGCCCCGGTGACCGAGTTGAGCACGACGTCTACGCCGTACCCCTGCGTATCACCGCGAATCTGAGTGGCGAACTCCAGGCTTCGTGAGTCGTACACGTGCTCGATGCCCATGCTGCGCAGTAGTTCTCGACGTGAATCGCTACCGGCAGTGGCGAAGATCTCGGCTCCCGCGGCGCGGGCGATGGCGATCGCCGCCTGGCCAACCCCGCCCGTCGCGGAGTGGATCAACACCTTGTCGCCGGCGGTGAGGTGGGCCAGGTCGTGCAGGCCGTAGTAGGCGGTGGCGTGCGCAGTGGTCACCGCCGCCGCGTAGTGGTCGGAAAGCTCGGCCGGCAGCGTGACGGCCAGGCGCGCGTCGCAGGTGAGGAAGGTGCCCCAAGACCCGTCGGCGCAGAGACCTCCCACGTGATCGCCCACCGCGTGGTCGGTCACCTCTGGTCCGACCGCGGTCACCACTCCGGCGAAGTCGGCGCCCAGCCCCGGCAGTCGTCCCTCGAAGGAGGGGTAGCGGCCGAACGCGATCAGCACGTCGGAGAAGTTGATGCTCGAGGCCCGAACCGAGACCTCGATCTGACCGGGGCCCGGTGGAACCCGTTTGCAGGCCACGAGTTCCATCGACTCCAAGTCGCCGGGGGTGCGAATCTGCAGGCGCACTCCGTCGTGCTCCGGGTCTGCGATGGCGGTGCGCCGCTCTTCCGGGCGAAGCGGGGTGGGATACAGCCGTGCGGTGTACCACTGACCGTTTCGCCACGCGGTCTCGTCTTCTTCCGACCCGACGAGGAGTTGTCGTGCCAGCTGCGCGGCGACCGCGTCGGCGTCGTCGGCGTCGTCGACGTCAATGTGGGCGGCGCCGAGATCTGGATGCTCATTGCCGATCACCCTGATCAGGCCGCGCAGTCCGGCCTGCTCAAGGTTGGGCCGTTCGCCGTCCAGCACTGCCTGCGCAGCGCGCGTCACCACGTACAGGCGCGGTGGTGAATCCCCGGACGTCTCCACCAGTTCCCGGGTGATGTGCACCAGATGCTGCACGTACTCGCGACCTCTTCGCGCGCTCTGCTCGTCCGCGGCGTCCTCGCTCGGCCCGGTCACGACCACGACGCCGGTCAATTCACCGTCACGCAAATGGCTTCTGAGCTGTTCTGGGTTCGAATCGGGCCAGCTCGTGCTCGTGCAGTGCGCGCCATGGCCTTCCAATGCATCACTCAGTTCGGTGCTGGGGTAACCGATGAGCAGCCACGCGCCGGCGTCGGCCTTGGGAAGTTCTGGCAAGTGGCGCTGCTGCCATTCGATGGTCAACAACCGCTCGCCCAGCACCTTGTCTCGGGCGTCCTCGGATGTGCCGGTCGCAAGGCGCAGTCCCTGCACGACGAGCAGCACCATGCCGTGCTGATCGAGCACCTCTATATCGGCCTCGATACCGGTGATGTCCATGCCGGTGACGCGGGTATGGCAGTACCGGGCATTTCGCGCCGAGCCGTAGGCGCGGAGTCGACGGACACCGGTCGGCAGAGCCAGCGCGTTCCCGCTCGCGGCTTGCACGTCCGGATGAGCAGCGACGGACTGGAAACAGGCGTCCAGCAGTGCGGGATGCACGCCGTAGGCCGCCTGTTGCGAGCGGATCGGCCCGTTCGGCGCGACTTCGGCCAGCACGGTGCCCGTCGCATCGCCACCGGTATGGACGGCAACCAGACTGGTGAACGCGGGGCCGTACTGAATACCGCTCTGGCTCAGACGATCCCGTATCGCGCCAGCTTCCTGGCGGTGTGGGTGCGCGGCCAGCAGGGCGGGCACGTCGCGGGTGGGCGGTGGTTCGTCGTCTGCGGCCCGCAGTACGGCGGCGGCATGCCGCACCTTCTCGCCCTGCTGGTTGGTTTCCACGACGAAATCGAGGACGCCAGGCGTTTCGATCGATGCGACCGCACCGATCGTGGTGTGCGCGTCGAGCAGAAGTGCCTGCTCGAAGCGAATGTCGCGGGCCTCGACGGCTTCCCCAAACACCGCGGCTGCCGCGGCCAGCGCCATCTCACAGTAGGCCGCCCCGGGAAGCACTGGAACATCGTGGATTTGGTGATCGCCCAGCCAAGGGTGGGCATCGGTGCCAACCTCGGCCTGCCAGACGTGGCGCTCGGGTTCCTCCTGCAAACGCACGTGCGGCCCCAACAGGGGATGGACCGACACGGTGTAACCACCACGCGGTGCGCCTTCTTGACCGTCGCTGCTGAACCACAGCCGCCGGTGGGTCCAGGTCGGCAGCGGAGCGTCCACCAGCCGCCCGTTCGGGTAGAGCACCGAGAAGTCGACCGCAGCACCCGCGCAATGTAGCTGTGCGACGAATTCCCTTAGCCCGTAGGGAAGTTCCTGATCGCGGCGCATACCCGCAAGAGTGGCCAGCGGCATGTCGAGGCTGCGGGCGGTCAGCCCGACGTCGTGGGTGAGGAGGGGATGCGGCGCCAACTCCGCGAACACCCGGTAGCCATCCTCCAGAGCGGCCCGTACCGCCGCGGAGAAACGAACCATGCGGCGCATGTTGGACGCCCAATAGCGGCCATCGCACACCGGCTGTTCGCGCGGGTCGTACGACGTCGCCGAGTAGAAGGGAATTTCCGGGGTCATCGGGTTGAGCTCCGCGAGTGACGCGGTGAGCTCGTCGACGATCGGGTCGACTTGAGGCGAATGGAATGCCACGTCGGTGGGAATCGCGCGGGCCATCACGCCACGTTCCTCCCAGACCGCGACCAGCTCGCGAACCGTCGGCGCCGCACCGGCAATCACCGTCGACTCCGGCGACGGCACCACCGCAACCACGACGTCGCTGCGGCCACGGACCGCCAACTCCGAAAGCACTTGCTGGGCAGGAAGTTGCACCGACGCCGTGGCACCGGAACCGGCGATGCGGGACATCAGTCCCGAGCGGCGGCACACGACGCGCAGCCCGTCCTCCAGTGAGAGCGCACCGGCGACCACCGCCGCGGCGGCCTCGCCGACCGAGTGTCCGATGACCGCGCCCGGGCGCGCCCCGTATGCCTTCAGGGTGGCGGCCATCGCGACCTGCATGGTGAACAGCGTCGGCTGGATCCGGTCCTGACCGGTCACCGTTTCGCGCGCCGACAGGACTTGCGTCACCGAGAACCCGCACTCGGATGAGATCACCGGCTCGGCCCGTGCGACGGTGGCGGCGAACACCGGTTCGTTCGCCAGTAGCTCAGCCCCCATCCCGGCCCACTGCGAACCCTGGCCGGAGAACACCCACACCGCGCCGCGATCGCCGTACCCGAGCGCGGACTCATACGGAGTATCGCGGTCGGCGACGTCGCGCAGAGCATCGGCGAGTTCCGGCTTGCTGCTCGCGATGACGGCGGTGCGGACCGGGCGGTGCGCGCGCCGACGCGCCAAGGTGTAGGCCAGATCGGGCAGCGCCACGTCGTCATGTGTGCGCACCCAGTCGGCCAGCCGGCCCGCGGTGCGCCGCAGCTCGTCGGCCGACGTGGACGACAGCGGGAACAGTAGTGGCACAGCCTCAACCGATTCCGGCGTAGTGGCTGGGAGAGCCTGTGCCGGTACCTCTTCTAGGACGCCATGGACATTGGTTCCAGAAAGCCCGTACGACGATACCGCTGCGCGGCGCGGCTGCCCGTTATTGGAGGACAGAAGTGAAAGATCCTGCGGCACAAAGAGTTTGGTGTCGATGCGGGCAAGCTCGTCGGGCAACCTGGTGAAGTGCAGGTTCCGCGGCACCGAGCCGTGCTGCAGCGCGAGGACGGCCTTCATCAGCCCGAGTACCCCTGCGGCCGACTGGGTGTGGCCGAAGTTGGTCTTCGCCGACGCAACCGCGCAGGGACCATCGATGCCATAGACCTCGGCCAGGCTCGCGTACTCGATGGGATCACCCATGGGAGTGCCGGGGCCATGCGCTTCCACCATGCCGACCGTGCTGGGATCAACGTCGGCCGCCGCCAACGCCTTCCGGTACACCGCGGTTTGCGCCTGCTGGGATGGCGTCCCGATCTGTACGGTATGGCCGTCCTGATTCGCTGCGGTGCCACGCACCACGGCCAGGATCCGATCGCCGTCGCGTAGTGCGTCAGGCAACCGCTTGAGCAGAACCATGGCGGCACCCTCGCCGGACACGAATCCGTCCGCCGACGCGTCGAACGCGCGACAACGTCCCGTCGGCGACAGCATGCCCTGTGCCGACCCCGCGGTGAACTTGCGCGGCTCCAGCATCACGTACGCACCACCCGCGAGGGCAAGGTCGCTCTCGCCGTCGTCCAGGCTCCGACACGCCATGTGCACGGCGAGCAGGCTCGACGAACAGGCGGTGTCGACCGTGATGGCCGGACCGTGCACTCGCAGGGCGTGGGCGATCCGCCCGGACGCCATGCTGAAGGCGTTGCCCGCAAAGCCGTATGGCCCCTCCATCGTGTGGGACTGGGCGGCCACGAGTTGATAGTCGACATGGGTGAGTCCGACGAACACTCCGGTAAGTGACCCGGTCATTGCCTCCGGCGTGAGACCGGCATGCTCGATGACTTCCCAGGAAGTCTCCAGCAACATCCGATGCTGTGGATCGAGCGCCGCAGCCTCGCGCTCGTTGATGCCGAAGAACTCGTAGTCGAAGCCGGCAACGTCATCGAGGAAGGCGCCCCATTTGGACACCGACCGGCCGTGCATGCCGGGCTCGGGGTCGTAGTAGTCGTCGGAATTCCAGCGGTCGGGGGGAATTTCGGTGACCAAATCGTCGCCGCGTAGCAACGCCTCCCAGAATCGTTCGGGCGAATCGATGCCCCCAGGAAGTCGACACGACATACCGATCACAGCAACCGGTGTGACCGGTGTGGTATCTCGAGTCGGCAAATAATCGGCCGACGACGATTGGCGTGCATGACCATCGATGGCACCGAATGAGACCATTGCGCTCCCACAGAAACAACTCGTGACCTCGACAACAACTCATGACCTTGTCCCCGCCCTCGAGGCTCAAGGCGTGGCACCGCCCCCGGCGATAAAGATAGACCACGGCCGCAAAGTCCAAACCCTGGCTCCGCGAACGTGCGGCGGTGAGCGCGCACAGTAGTGTGACGGTCGTGGTTGAAGCTTCCATCCCGGCCATCCTGCGCGAGCGCGCCAGTTTGCAGCCGGACGACGTAGCGGTCACCTTCGTCGATTACGACCGGAACTGGGAGGGCGACCCGGAGTCGCTGACGTGGTCGCAGCTGTACTTGCGAGCTTCAAGCGTTGCGCAAGAGCTTTCCCGTCGCGGGTCCGCCGGTGACCGCGCCGCCATCTTGGCGCCACAGGGGCTCGACTACGTGGTCGCGTTTCTCGGTGCGTTGCAGGCGGGGCGCATTGCGATTCCGCTTTCGGTTCCGCTGGGTGGCGCCATCGATGAGCGTGTCGGTTTGGTGCTGCGCGACGCCTCGCCCGCTGCGGTGCTTACGACGTCCTCGGTCGCCGGCTTCGTCGCCGAACACCTCGGGCCGGCACCTGGTGCGGCCCTGGTCGAGGTCGACCTGTTGAGCCGAGACTCTCGGTCAGGTTCCCACGCCGAGGTGGATAGCCGGAGTACGGCGTATCTGCAATACACGTCAGGCTCGACTCGTCAGCCGGCCGGCGTCATGATGTCGCACGACAACGTTCAAGCCAACTTCGACCAGCTGATGGCCGGCTACTTTGCAGATCACGGCAAGCTTCCGCCGCCGGACACCACCATCTTGTCGTGGCTGCCCTTCTATCACGACATGGGCTTGCTGCTGGGCGTTTGCGCACCGGTCATCTTGGGGCTGCGCACCGTTCTCACCAGCCCGGTCGCCTTCCTGCAGCGGCCGGCCCGGTGGATGCAGTTGATGGCAAGCAATCGGCACGTCTACACGGCGGGGCCGAACTTCGCGTTCGAACTGGCGGCGCGCAAGACCTCGGACGAAGACATGGCAGGGCTTGATCTTTCGGACGTGTTGATCATCGTCACCGGTAGTGAACGGGTGCATCCGGCGACGCTGCGCCGCTTCACCCAGCGGTTCTCCCGTTTCAATCTGCGCGAGTCGGTGATCCGACCGTCGTACGGACTTGCGGAGGCAACGGTGTACGTGTCCACCCGGGCACCGGGTGAGCCGCCGAAAGTCGCTCACTTCGACGCCGAAAAACTGTCCGACGGGCATGCGAAGCCGCTGGTGGGCGGGCGAGGTACCGCGTTGATCAGTTACGGCGAACCGGAAGCCCCGGTGGTGCGGGTCGTGAATCCCGACACCAGCACGGAGTGTCCCGCGGGAACGACGGGCGAGATATGGGTGCACGGCCGCAACGTCGCCGAAGGCTATTGGGGCCAACCGCAAAAGACCGAGGACACCTTCCGGGGCATGCTGGTCGGCCCTGCGGATGGCACGCCCGAAGGACCTTGGCTGCGGACCGGAGATCTCGGCTTCATCTCCGATGGCGAGCTGTTCATCGTCGGCCGTATCAAGGACCTTCTGATCGTCTACGGGAAAAATCACGCCCCCGACGACATCGAGGCGACGATCCAGGAGATAAGCGGAGGCCGGGTCGCGGCGATATCGGTCGCGGACGGTCAAACGGAGAAACTCGTCGCCATCATCGAGCAGAAGAAGCGCGGCGCGTCGGACGAGGAGGTGGCGGAGAACCTGGCCGCCGTTAGGCGCGAAGTGGCGTCGGTGGTGTTCAACACCCACGGGCTCAGCATCGCGGATCTGGTTCTGGTAACGCCTGGTTCGATACCGATCACGACCAGCGGCAAGGTCCGGCGGGCGTCGTGTGTGGAGTACTACCGGCTCGGTCAATTCGACCGCCTGGATCCGTGAACCCGTTGCGCCACAGTCGAAGCCATCGCGACGCGGCTTATTTGACGACGGACGGGGCGCGGTAGCTTGTCGGCAATGTGGAGCTCGGTGGCGGTGCTGGCACTTCCGATCGCACTCGACCCGGTACGTCTCGGCGTCAACCTTCTGCTGATCTCCAGGCCACGCCCTGCGCAAAACCTACTGGTGTATTGGATCGGCTGCGTGAGCGCGAGCTTCGTCTTGCTGCTGGTCCCACTTCTGGTGCTGCACTTCACCCCGATGTTCTCGTCCTTCGTGCACGATTTGGCCAACCCCGCCACCTCTGCGAGTTCCACCGTCCGGCACGTCGAAGTCTTCCTGGGTGTGCTGGTGCTGGCGATCGCAGCCCTGATGGCGGTGCGCTTCGTGACACGCCGGCGGCAGGCGCGGACCGGGGAGGCCAAAACGGCTACCCCGGTTGCGGATTCGGATGCGTCGTCGCCCGTCTCGCGTCTGTTGAAGCGGGGCAAGGAGGCGCCGGCGGAGGGCGCATCGGCAATGCAGCGACTGCTGGGGCGCGCCAGCAGAGCGTGGGAAAGCGGCGCCTTGTGGGTTGCGTTCGTGATCGGCTTCTGGGCGGGGCCGAACCCTTCCCTGGTCATGTTCTCGCTCGCCACGATCCTGGCCTCGGGAGCCGTGATCGGCGCGCAGATCGGTGCCGCCGTCGTGTTCGTCATCGTGAGCCTCGCGGTCGTGGAGATCGTGCTGATCAGCAATCTGCTCGCGCCGACCAATACCCAAGCGGCACTGCGGCGGGTACATGACTGGGTGGGTGGCTATCGCACACAGATCCTGGTGGCCATCTTGACGTTGGTGGGAATCGCGTTCGTGGCCCAGGGCACGGGCATCCTGTGAACCGCGGCCTAAGTCGAGTGTCGACGCAGCGCCCGCGAGATGTCGGAGGCATCGACGCCGAGTTCATCCAGTCGCGCGACGTAGCGCTCGAGATGGCCGATCTTGACCTCCTCGTAGCCGCGGACGAGGTCCGCCGCGGAGGCAACCGATAGCGCGACGTCGTAGGAATCGGCGGTCAGGCTTGTCGCCAGGCCCTGCACAGTGGCCTCGTAGTGGCGCACCAGTAGCCGCTCGATGCGCCGGACGTGCGCGTACCCGAACGGATCTGCGAAGGTGCCGCGCAGGAACTTGCCCTTGGCCAGCATTCGCAGAGTGAAGTGCGTGTGGGGGCGCATGCCGATCTTCTTCTGACGACCCAGCGCCTTCAAGACCGGCGGGTGCAGTTTGTAGGTGAGGTTCTGCGCGCCCGGGACCTCTGCGGCGACGGCGTCGAGGAACGCGGGGTCGGTGAGCAGCCGGGAAACCTCGTACTCGTCCTTGTAGGCAAGGAGTTTGAAGAAGTTTCGTGCGACGGCCTCGGACAGGTCGATGCGATCGGTGACGGTGCGTTCGTAGGTCCAGACCAGCTGGGTCAAGGTGATCAGTCGATCGGCGACCCGGTCGCCCTGGTAGTCGACGAGGTCCGCGGCGCGACGTTCCAGCAGTTCGCGGACGGGTCCGGTGACCGTGCAGCCATCGAAGCAGGTGAAGTGGCACTTGGCGACTGCGGGTCGCAGTATCGCGTGCAGCAGTGACCTCTTCGAACGACTGGGGATCGGCGACCGCGACACGACCCCATCGGAACGCGTCCTGGTTCGTCTGAACTGCGACACCGTTGATCGAGATCGCCTCCTCGATCGCATGGGCGCGGGATCGGGAGGCCACCGGCCTGATAGGCGGCACCGACGAGCAGGAGGTTCGCCGCCGTGGTGTTGCCGAAGAGACGCGCGTGCCGCGGCGAACGCGTCGAACGAGGTGAGTGATCGTGTCCGGACGTCGAGTCGGGACAGCAGGGTGGCAGTCGGACGGATGTTCGACGGCACTGTCGTAGACCATGTCACCGGTCGGGGTCTTGCTGGTCGAGGCGACGGTGATGGTGCGAACTGGATCACCGATTCCGACGTTCTTCGCGTCGGCGGCGGTGAGCAGGTCGAAGGCCAGGATGCAGTCGGCCGACGCCGGGGCTGATGCGGTTGGAGAGCGTGCCGGCGGTGGTGCTCAGCCGCAGGTGGGAGGTGACCGGGCCGGCCTTCTGGCTCAGGCCGGTCTGGTCGAGTCCTTCGACGTGCAGGCCCGCACGCAACGCGGCCATGCCGAGCATCTGGTTGACGGTGACGATCCGGTACCGCCGATGCCGGCCAGGAAGACGTTGTAGACGCCGGCGATCGGCGGGAGCGTGGGTCGGCTACCGGCGGCGGAGCGGGCCGACGCGTCGCTGAAACAGGTGGTGCTTCGGGCAGTTCGACGGTCACGAAGGACGGGCAGTTGCCATCGAGGCAGGAGTAGTCGGTGTTGCAGGTGGTCTGGTCGATGCGGGTCTTGCGGCCGAACTCGGTGTCGACGGGCTGCACGGACAGGCAGTTGCTCTTGACTCCGCAGTCGCCGCAGCCTTCGCACACCGCCTCGTTGATGATGACGCGGGTGCGGCGCGACCGGCAGCTCGCCGCGCTTGCGCTTGCGGCGCGCCTCGGCCGCGCACTGCTGGTCGTAGATCAGCACGGTGACGCCCTTGGTGTCGCGCAGAATGCGCTGGGCTTCGTCGAGGCGGTCGCGGTCCCAGACCAGGACGCCCTTGCGCGAATGAGGCGCCCTCGTGCCGCTGCGGTTCCTCGGCGCACACGATGACCTTGGTCACCCCGTCGGCAATCAGTTTGTGGGTCAGTTCGGGGACACGGAGTCCGGCCTCGGCGTCTTGGGCGCCGGTCATCGCGACGGCGGAGTTGTAGAGGATCTTGTAGGTGATGTTGACCCCGGCGGCGACACACGCCTGGACGGCCAGCTGGCCGGAGTGGAAATACGTTCCGTCACCGACGTTCTGGAAGATGTGCTCGACGTCGGTGAAGGGTGCTTGACCGATCCATTGCGCGCCTTCGCCGCCCATCTGGGTCAGCCCGGTGACCTGTGAATCGGTGCGCGAGGACATCGTGACCAGGGTGTGGCAGCCGATGCCGCCGCCGGCGAGCGATCCCTCGGGTATCGCGGTGGACCGGTTGTGCGGGCAACCCGAGCAGAAGTAGGCGGTGCGCTTGGCGGAGGAGCATCGGTCAACTTCAGCGTCGGCGGTGGGGGAGCGGTGACGCTCGACCCGGCCCTTCAGCACCGGCCGCAGCGGTGCGATCAGACGGGCGGCGGTCAGCTCGCCGTCCGGCGGGAATCAGCCTGCGCCCGTCGGCTGCCCGCTTGCCGAGGACCTGCGGCGCGTCGCTGCGGCCGTAGAGGATGTCCTTGAGCTGGGTCTCGACGAAGGCGATCTTGTCCTCGACGACGAGGACCTGCTCCACGCCGTCGGCGAGTCGGCGGACCTTGTCCGCACCGAGCGGGTACGGCATGCCGACTCGGAGGATCCGGATGCCGGCGCGCAGCAGGTCAGCTTCGCGCAGGCCCAGGTCGCTCAGGGCCTCGCGGACCGAGTCGTAGGCGGTGCCGACGCCGACGATGCCCAGCCAGGCATCGGCGGGGTCGACCTCGATCGCGTCAATGTCGTTGGCGGCGTTGAACGCATCCACCATCGCCCAGCGCGGCCCGTAGAGGTCGGCCTCGGCCAGCACGCTGTCCGGCGGGGCGGCGAGGACGCGCTGCCGGTAGGTCCACGGCCGACCCTCCCACTCGATTGTCGGCACCGTGATGTCGAAGTCGGCGAAGTCCCGGTCAGGGTCCAGATTCCGTCGGCGACGTCGGCGACGATCTTCATGGCCGGCCAGCATCCCGACGCGCGCGACAACGCGACGCCGTAGAGGCCGAACGCGACGATCTCCTCGGCGTTGCGGGGGAAGAAGATCGGCATCGACAGCGCCGCCATCGACCTTTCGCTGGCCGCGGGCACGGTCGACGACTTCGAGGCCGGATCGTCTCCGACCAGAGCCAGCGCACCACCGGCGGGGTGTGCCCCGTACATCGCTGCGTGGCGAAACGCGTCGCTGGCACGGTCGAGACCAGGGCCCTTGCCGTACCAGACGCCGATCACACCGTCGAGGGACCTGTGCCCCGAGGGGAGCTCGATCTGGCTCCCCACACCGAGGTGGCCGCGAGTTCTTCGTTGACGCCGGGCACCAACCGGACGTGGTGGCGCGCGCTCAACTCGGGAAGGCTGGCCAACAGCTGGTCGAGACCGGCGAGCGGACTGCCCTGATATCCGGAGACGAACGTGGCGACGTTTCTGCCCGCTGCGCGGTCGTGCTCGTGCTGCTCGACCAACATCCGTGCGATGGCCTGCACGCCGGTCAGCAGTACCGGGCCCGAGGATGCTCGGTAGCGGTCGTTGAGGGTGGGATCGGCTGCCGAGGTTCTGGCTGGAAACAGGTCTGTCATGGCTGAACACCGTCCAAGGTCTTTCGACGTAAACCACACGCCATGGAGTCGAGAGTCAACCTAATGCTGGATTTCATGATCCAAATGGTCAATAATGATGCGTTTAACTGAACATCTTGGTCAGTCAGGCCTCGCTGGAACGCAAGGATGTGGCATAAATGCTCAGCATCGACCGACTGGACGCCGATCTTCTCGAGATACTCGCGCGCGACGCTCGCGCCGGAATTGCCGAGATCGCATCAACGCTCGGGATTTCTCGCAACACCGTGCAGGCCCGGCTCAAGCGCATGGAGGAGGGCGGACTGCTCACCGGGTACCGACCCGAGCTCGACCTCGCCAGCGTCGGGGCGTCCACCACGGCGTTCGTCGGCCTGGAGGTGAATCAAGCGCGACTCGCAGCGATCATCGAGGACCTGGGCAGGATGCCTCAGGTGCTGGAAATCCACCTCACCACGGGTCGTGAAGACCTCCTCGTTCGAGTGGCCACGACCAGTCAGGCCGGACTGCAAGATCTCGTCGTCGCGATGGTCGTGATTCCCGGTGTCGTGCACTCCACGACGACGCTCGCGCTGACGACGCCGCTGCCGTATCGAGCGGTGCCACTGCTCAAGGACATGACCCGCGACGCCGGATGGGGACGCTCGACGCCCGCACCTCGGGACTGACGGTCACCGACGACTGAGCCGCCTTCAGTCCCGTTGTAGCGCAGGGCGCTTGCTGTCGAAGGTCCACCCCGGCACCAGGTACTGCATCCCGACGGCATCGTCGCGGGCCCCGAGTCCCTCGCGCTGGTACAGCTCGTGGGCCGCGTCGATGCGGTCGAAGTCCAGGTCGACGCCGAGGCCGGGACGGTCCGGGACGGTGAGGTATCCGTCGCTGATGGTGAACGGCTCCTTGGTGATTCGCTGGCCGTCCTGCCAGATCCAGTGGGTGTCGATCGCGGTGATGGTGCCCGGCGCGGCGGCCGCGACGTGGGTGAACATCGCCAGGGAGACGTCGAAGTGGTTGTTGGAGTGTGAACCCCAGGTCAACCCCCAGACGTCGCAGAGCTGGGCGACGCGCACGGAGCCGTTCATGGTCCAGAAGTGCGGGTCGGCCAATGGGATGTCGACGGCCCCGGAGCGGATGGTGTGGCCCAACTCGCGCCAATCGGTGGCGATCATGTTGGTGGCGGTGGCAAGCCCAGTGGCTCGCTTGAATTCGGACATCACTTCGCGGCCGGAGAAGCCGCCTTCGGGTCCGACCGGGTCCTCGGCGTAAGCGAGTACGTCGGTGAGCCCGCGGCAGGTTTCGATCGCATCCTTGAGCAGCCAGCCGCCGTTGGGGTCCAAGGTGATCCGGGCGGAGGGGAACCGGTCGGCCAGGGCGGTGACGGCTTTGGCTTCGTCGTGGGCGGGGAGCACGCCGCCCTTGAGTTTGAAGTCCGTGAAGCCGTAGCGGGCGTGGGCCGCCTCGGCCAGACGCACGATCTGTTCCGGCGAGAGCGCTTCCTCGTGGCGGAGTCGCATCCAGTCGTCGGCGTCGGCGCCTTCGTCCGCCGACGAGCGGTATGCGAGGTCGGTCTTGCGGCGATCACCGACGAAGAACAGGTAACCCAGAGCCTGCACGCGGTCGCGCTGCTGGCCGTCGCCGAGGAGTGCGGCAACGGTGACGCCGAGGTGTTGGCCGAGCAGGTCGAGCAAGGCGGCCTCGACGGCGGTGACTGCGTGCACGGCGATCCGCAGGTCGAAGGTCTGCGCTCCGCGCCCGCCCGCGTCGCGGTCGGCGAAGGCGCGGCGCATGTTGGTGAGGACGCCGTGGTAGCCGCCGAGGCTGCTGCCGACGACCAGTGCGCGGGCGTCGTCGAGGCAGCGGCGGATGGGCTCGCCGCCGGGAACCTCACCGGCGCCGACGTTTCCGTCGGAGTCGGTGAGGACGACCAGGTTGCGGGTGTAGAAGGGTCCGTGCGCGCCGCTGAGGTTGAGCAGCATGTCGTCGTGCCCGGCGATCGGGATGACCCGCATCTGGGTCACGACGGGAGTCCGAGCGCGGGTTTCCATGGTCAGCTCCTGCCAGTAGCGGTGGTGGTCGCAGGCATCGGGCCGGACGTGTCCGCCGGGGTGTCATCGGACCGTACCGCTTCCGTGCTGGTGTCCTTCCGGATGAGCAGCACCGAGATGGCGGCGAGAGCGCTGGCGATCGCCAGGGCATAGAGACCCCAGGTGACCTCCCCGGTGGCGGATTTGATCAGGCCGAATCCATAGGGGGCCACGAAGCCGCCGAGGTTGCCAAGGGAGTTGATGACCGCGACCGCAGGTGCCAGGACCAACGGGTGCAGCATCGACTGAGGGAAGGACCAGAACAGCGGGCTGGCGCTCTTGAAGCCCATCGCGGCGAGGCACAGGAACACCAGCGCCAACCACGGTGAGGCGATCGCGGCCAGGTAGGTGCCGACGGCTGCCGTGACGAGCGCGACGATCAGCAGGGACCGGCGCAGATGCGGTTTGCGGTCGCCGACTCGCGCGAACAGATACATCGCGACGATGGCGCTGATCCAGGGCAGCGAGGACAGCAGCCCGACGGTGATGTCGTTGGTGCCCTTGATGTTCCGCACGATCGATGGGAGCCAGAAGGTGTTGGCGTAGATGGACAGCTGGATGGCGAAGTAGATCCAGCAGAACAGGATCAGCTTCGGGTCGGCGAGCATGCGCCAGCGGGAGCGGCCGTCGCTCATGCCCGAGGTTTCTGCCTTTTCGGCTTCTTCGCCGATCGATCGTCTCCGACAGGGCTCTGCGTTCATCGGCGGTGAGCCAGGTGGCGTCGTCGATGCGGGAGGTCAGGAGGAAGTAGGCGACGATGCCCACGATCACCGATGTCGCGCCCTCGACGCCGAACATCCACTGCCACCCGTGGATACCCAGGACGCCGTTGAGCGATAGCAGCGGTCCCGAGACGGGTCCGGAGATTGCGGCGGCGACGGAGGAGCCGGCGACGAACAGTGCAGTGGCGCGGCCGCGGTGGCTGTTGGGCAGCCACTTGGCGAGGTAGAAGATGACGGCGGGGAAGAAGCCGGCTTCGGCGGCGCCCAGCAGGAATCGCAGCACGTAGAACATCTCGGCGTTGCGGACGAAGACCATGGCCGCGGAGATCAGTCCCCAGCTGACCATGATCCGGGTCAGCCAGATCCGGGCGCCGTACTTCTCCATCATCATGTTGCTGGGCAGCTCGAAGATCGCGTATGCGATGAAGAAGATGCCGGCACCGAAGCCGTAAGCGGCAGCGCCGATGCCGACGTCTGCCTCGAGGTACTTCTGTGCGTAGCCGACGTTGGATCTGTTCAACTGGTTGCAGATCAACATGATGATGAGCAGGGGCACTACCCGGCGGAAGATCTTCGACACCGCCGAGTCCAGGCTGGGCGGAACCACGAGAGTGGTCGACACCGATCACTCCTTTCGGGCTTGGAGACTAGGCATTCTGGGCGCTGGTCACGTGGATGGGAGTGAGTCGCTCGCGCTCGGAATCCTGGTCGTGACCCGGCTCACAGCAGTGAATGTAAAACCGACGACCGATGCCCGTCCAACATCGTTTTTGGATGCTGTAATCCAATTTGGGCATTGATTGCAGTGGACGGCGCGTCGGTCGCTGCGGGAACCCGTCGATACCCATCCTGTATCAATGGATCCAGAAACAGTGTTGGACCGGAATCGTACGCGGTCCCTAGCCTGGGAACCATGGCCACGTCCACTCCGCAGGAGATCGCCCATGCACTCGGCGCGGGTCTCCTGTCCTTCCCGGTCACCCACCTGACCGACGACTACGCGTTCGACGAGGTCGCCTACCGGGACAACATCGGCTGGCTGAGCCAATTCGGCGCCGCGGGACTGTTCGCGGCCGGCGGGACCGGCGAGTTCTTCTCCTTCACCCCGCCCGAGGTGGAACAGATCGTCCGCGCCGCCGTCGACGAGGTTCCCGACGGCATGCCGGTCATCGCACCCGCCGGCTACGGCACCGCGCTGGCCGTGCAGATGGTTCAGTCAGCGGAAAGAGCTGGGGCGCAGGGGATTCTGCTGCTTCCGCCGTATCTGACCGAGGCCAGTCAGGACGGACTGGTGGCCCACGTCAAGCAGGTATGTGCCGCGACGTCGCTCGGCGTGACGATCTACAGCCGCGCCAACGCCGTCTACACCGAGGCCGCCGTCGCCGAACTGGCAGACACCTGCCCGAACTTGGTCGGCTTCAAGGACGGCGTCGGCAACATCGATCAGATGACCCGGATCTATGCCGCACTCGGCGACAGGCTCACCTACATCGGTGGCCTGCCCACCGCCGAGATGTTCGCCCTGCCGTACCTCACGTTGGGCGTGAGCACCTACTCGTCGGCGATCTACAACTTCGTCCCCCAGTTCGCCCAGGACTTCTACGCCGCGGTCCGCGCCGGTGACGTCGCCTTCGTGTTCAAGGCCCTCAACGAGTTCGTCATTCCGTTCTGCAACCTGCGCAACCGCAAGGCGGGCTACCCGGTCAGCATCATCAAGGCCGGCATGACGGTGATCGGTCGCCCTGCCGGCCCGGTCCGGCCACCGCTGACCGATCTGGATACCGTCGAACTGGCTGAACTCGCCGACCTCGTCAAGAAAGTCAACTGAACCATGACTGCCTCCACCGCAGAACTCACCGGCGCCATCCTCATCGGCGACACCGACGTCTTCCCGAGCGGCCCGGAGTTCCAGGCCGTCAACCCGGTCACGGGTGCGGCGTTGAAACCCATCTACCACGACGCGACCGCCAACGACGTCGACCGTGCGGCCGCCTTGGCATGGGATGCGTTCGGGCCCTACCGCCGCACCACCTTGGCGAGGCGCGCCGTCTTTCTGGAGTCCATCGCGGCCGAGATCGAGAACTGCGGAACGCTTCTGGTCGAACGAGTCACAGCGGAAACCGGGATTCCCGCTGCACGCGTTCGCGGTGAAATCGGTCGCACCACAGGGCAATTGCGGATGTTCGCCGGCGTGGTCCGGGACGGTGGATGGACCAACGCGCGTCTGGACAGCCCCGACCCGCAACGCCAACCCCTACCCAAACCCGACCTGCGCCAACGCGAAGTACCGTTGGGTCCCGTCGCGGTCTTCGCCGCCAGCAACTTCCCGCTGGCCTTCTCAGTCGCCGGCGGAGACACCGCCTCCGCCCTGGCCGCCGGTGCACCGGTGATCGTCAAGGCGCACCCCGCCCATCCAGGCACCTCCGAACTCGTCGGCCGCGCGATCCGCAAGGCCGTCCACGACAACGGTCTTCCCGAAGGCACGTTCTCGCTGATCACCGGAGCCGGCCGCGACGTCAGCATCGCGTTGGTCACCGACCCCCGCGTTCGGGCGGTGGGATTCACCGGATCTCGCCAAGGCGGCCTCGCCATCGCCGCTGCGGCCGCCGCCAGGGCGGTCCCCATTCCCGTCTACGCCGAAATGTCCAGCGTCAACCCGGTATTCGTCCTACCTGGCGCGCTCGCCGACCGTGGCGCCGATCTGGGTGCTGCGTTCATCGCCTCGATGAACACCGGAGTCGGCCAACTGTGCACCAGCCCCGGGCTGGTGTTCGTCGTCGACGGCCCCGGTGTCGACGACTTGGTTTCCGCCGCGTCCGAGGCCGTCAACGCCACCACCTCGGCGGCAATGCTCAACCCCGCCATCGCATCTGCGTTCAGTACCGGCGCCGAGAAGCTCGCGTCCGTCCCGGGCGTGCAGACCGAAGCCCGCGGCACCGACGACCCCGCAGTCACCTGCGCCGGCCGAGCGGCCCTGTTCGTCACCACCGCCGAACACTTCCACTCCGATGAGACGCTCCGCGACGAGGTCTTCGGTCCTGCCGCACTGATCGTCAGAGTCCCCGACGTCGAGGCCCTCGGTGCCATCGTCGACGAATTCGAGGGTCAGCTCACCGCCACGGTGCACGCCGCAGCGGGCGATTACGCGGTGGCCGGCGCCCTCGCCGAGAAGCTCGAACTCATCGCAGGCCGGGTCCTGTTCAACGGATGGCCAACGGGCGTGGAAGTCGGCCACGCCACCGTGCACGGCGGACCGTTCCCGGCCACGTCGGCACCGTCGAGCACCTCGGTCGGCAGCCGCGCCATCGAACGCTTCCTGCGGCCCGTCGCGTACCAGAACGTGCCCGAGGAGTTGCTTGCCGCCGAGTTGCGCACCGACAATCCGCTCGGCATCTGGCGCCGCGTCGACGGCGTGCTGCAGAAGTGACGTGCCATCCAATTCGGTGAGACCCTACGTTCGACACCCGCCGACATAGGTCGTTTGCCAAAGTGTCGCCTGCATCACATGCCGTCGACGGTGTCTTGGCTATCGATTTCGTCGTCGGCCGAGGGTCGAAACGCGGTTCATTCCTGCCAGTCGCCGATCACATTCGGCCACTGGAATTAAGCCTCTGACCTGTTTGTTTAACCTCATAGATCGGTCAATAAGGTTAGAAAAAACGGCCGACGAAATGGGTGCGAGCTCGACGGCTCGAACACAAACACAGAAGAAGGCATTGAAATGACGAGATTCGGATTTGCCACAGTGATTGCCAGCGGCCTGGCTGCTGCGGTGCTTGGTTTCGCGGGACCGGCGCAGGCCGACGTAGTGACCGGCCCCACAACCCCCGCTCCGTACTATCACGTCGACAACCACGACAACCTCAACACCACGAACGGCTTCGTGGACGTGCCCTTCTGATAGGCCGCACGGCAGCTGACCGAATTCGCACCATCTGGCCACCGTTGCCACACGGTGCGAATTCGTTTACGGCAAGACGACGGATATCGGTGCCAATCGGGTAACCGAGACCCATGGATCGACCGCACGCGCCAAGGTTGGGTGCCGGACGCCGAGGAACCCTGTTGAGGGACAACGGCTTGCTGTTGGCCTGCTTGGCGCTGTTCGGTGTCTTCTTCGTTGGCATGATCGTGTCGGGTGCGGCGACGTACAACCAAGAACAGCAAGAGCACGGCTCGACCGAGCACGTTTCGATCCTGACGTACCTCACCACGGGTGATTTCGTCGAGGCGACATTCGAGAACTGGGAGTCCGAGTTCTTACAGATGGGCATGTACGTTGTGCTGACCGCATTGCTTTACCAGAGGGGTTCGTCAGAGTCGAAGCCGATCAACGAGGCGGCACCCCAGGATGAGGACCCGCGCACGACGACTCGGGCCAAGCCGGCGCCGTGGCCGGTTCGGCGGGGCGGCTGGGCGCTTGCCGTGTACGAACATTCTTTGGCAATCGCGTTCTTCGCACTGTTCTTCGCGTCGATGGCGCTACACGCCTGGGGTGGAGTGAAGGCGTTCAACGACGAGCAGCTCCAACACGGTGCACCGGCCATCTCGGTATGGCACTACGTAACGACCTCACAGTTCTGGTTCGAGTCGATGCAGAACTGGCAGAGCGAATTCATCGCCGTCGCCGCGATCGTCGGTCTATCGATCTTCTTGCGGGAGAAGGGCTCTGCGGAATCAAAGCCCGTTGCCGAGCCGCACCGACACACCAGCGCTTAGCGCGAGGATTCGCCGAGGAAGACGTCACAGGCCGGGCAAGCCCAGATGCTACGTAGCCGACGCTGAGGCTGGGCACAGGTTATACTTAAATAGGCTAACGAATATCGTCAGTATCGTCAGTATCGTCACGGACAGAAGTCAGACGAGTGGCGGTATGTCAGACGACGGGGGGCCTGTCGGTGAGGCTGACGAAGACGTCCTCGGGGCGGATCTGCGCGACGGCGTTGAGCCGTTCTCCCAGCGTCGCATAGAACTGCTTCTTCAGTTCCACGCTACGTCCCGCGTTGAGGGTGATGTCGATGATGAATGCCTGCGCGGAGCGCTCGATGCCGAGATAGGTCGGATCGATCAACAGATTGTCGGCGCCGTGGGCCGCGAGGTCTTATGGACCAATCGTGGCCGGTTCTGTTCGTTGACCGCCTTGACCTCCCAGAAGCCCGTCACCACAGTGTGTTACGAGCCACTTCCGACGGCGGCTGCGGCGCGGTGATCTCTAGGCTGGCGGCATGGCCCCAGTCACTCGACGAACAGTGCTGACCGGATCTGCAATCGCAGTGGGTGCCGCCGCTGCGGGGTTCGGAGGCTACGAATTCCTGCGGAAACCCGGCCCCAGCGAGTCGGCGCGCGCGGGCGGCGACAAGCCGAACATCCTGGTTATCGTCGTCGATCAGATGCGTGCCCCGCAGTGGTTCCCGGAGCCGCCAAAGCTTCACAGAGTGCTGCCGCACATCGGGCGCCTAGAGCGGAGCAGCGTGTCGTTCGACGCCCACTACAGCGCGTCGAACATGTGCACCCCCTCGCGCGGCGTGATGACCACGGGTCTGTACTCGCATCAGACCGGATGTCTGTTCACCGGAGAGGGACCAACGGAGTCGACGTTGGCGCCCCGGTTCCCCACGTGGGGAACCATGCTGCGCGAACAGGGCTACCACACCTGGTGGTGGGGCAAGTGGCACCTCGGCCACGGGGGTGACACCACTCCCGAAGGTCTTGACGCCCACGGCTTCGCCGGTGGTACCTACCCCTCTCCCAACGGCGCCCCCAACCAGGGACTCCAGAAGGATCCGTCGATCGTGGACCAGTTCACCGAGTGGTTCGACGCCAACGCCGGCAACGGACCATGGTGCACAACGGTCTCGCTGGTCAATCCACACGACATCTGCTGGTGGCCGAAAAACCCTCTCCCCGAAGCTGCTCCGCACTGGTTCAGCGCGGGACCAGTCAACTTCGAGACCCCCGACGACCTCCGGCTTCAGGCCAAACCGCAACTGCAAATCGACTACATGAACTTCATGTCCCCGCTGATGACCGGCGCGGTGGCCTATGCCGGCCCCGACGTGGCGGCACAGTGGGCCCGCTGCCTGGACATGTACCTCTGGCTGCAACAACAGGTCGACCACCAGATCGGCCGAGTGCTCGACACCCTCGCAAGTCATCCCGACGTCGACCGCAACACCGTCGTGGTGTTCACCTCGGATCACGGTGAGTACGCAGGTTCTCACGGTCTGCGCGGCAAGGGGGCAGCGGTCTACGACGAATCAATCCGGGTCCCGCTCTTCGTTCGCGACCCCACCGGCCGTCTCACCCCGACACCCGGAGGCGGCACGAGGAAGCAGCTCACCTCGAGCGTCGACCTGGCGCCGCTACTGCTCACCATCGGGACCGGGGGGAACGGCTGGCGGTCCGATGCGCGCTTCTCGTACCTGGCGGCCCGCGCCGACCTCGCGGCGATCGCTGCCAATCCCACGGCGCAGGGCCGGCCATGGATTGCGCACGCCACCGACGACATGTCGGTCGAGGACATGACGACCCTGCTGAAGTCGCCGGATGCCCGCGCAGCGTTCGGGACCGCCGACATACCCACGAACATCCCGACGTCCGCGCCGAGCCATATCGTCGCGGTCCGGACACCTGACGCCAAACTGGGCATGTACTCGTACTGGAAGCCCGGTGGCATGGAGATCGACGCGTCTCGGCCCATCGAACGTGAGTTGTACGACTACTCGACACCGTTGGGAGTCCGCGAACTCGACAACCTGGCGGGACACAGCCCGAAAGACGCTGCGCTGCAAGGGCTCATCGACCATGCCGTGCTGCCCGAACTCCGAGCGCCGCTGCCGGACTTCCTCAGTGAGGCGCAGCAGCAGGGCTTGGCGAACATGCAGCAACTCGTCGAGCTGCGCCAGGGCTGAAGGACCCATCGCGTCACGTCGGCTCAGCCGTCCTTGCCAGGCTGGCCGTTGGTCCCGTCGACTGCGGGCCGCCCCGCTGCGCCGACATCGACCGCAGTGATGGTCGCCAGTCGGACGTTCGCCTGCCCTATCCGACTGGTCGTCACCCAGACGCGTTCGTCGGACTGACCACGGGTCGTCCACCACGGGGTGGACGCGGCGATGAAGGTGTTCGGAGTCGCGAACATCCCGACGTCGGGCAAGGACGACAGCTCAGTAAGCGGTACGGCGTGCACCGCGGACAGCTCCGCAGTCAGATAGGTTGCGCCAGTGACGAGTACGCTCGTCGTCAGCGCGGCGAAGGTCTTCGATGCAGCGTTCCTCACTGCCTGGTCCTTTCTCCGGTCCACTCGTCCCCGTCGCGTTTCGAGGCTCCGCTGAACAGATAGGCGGGCGGGTTACACGCGCTGATGCACCCAATCGTCGCGAACGGGCACTTGCGTCCCGCAGATAAACCGACTTAAGATATATCGAATTATTAGCTTGGGTGGGTCGAAGGGAGGGTCATGTCGATCCCGTCGGTCGCCGAGGTCGCGGACGCCAGCGCCAGGCATCTAGGCATGAAGATCACCGAGGTGCGCAGGCAAACACGCTGGCGCCCTACGTGGTTCGTGTACGGCGAGCGAGACGGTGCGCCATTCGACGTGGTGATCCGTGGCGCACGGGTCGACACCGAGGTCTTCCCGCTCCAGCACGAGATGACGTTTCACCGGATGCTCGAGGAGCGTGGCATCCCGGTTGCCAGGCATCACGGCTGGATCGAAGACCTCGGTGCCGTCGCGATGGAGATGGTGAGCGGCAAGCCCGACTTCGACGGCGTACCCACCGAGCAGCGCGACTCGGTGGTCGACGAGTACCTCCAAGTGCTCGCGCGTGTGCATGACATGGACCCCGCACCGTTCCTCGAGGCCGGACTCGCGCGGCCGCCAGCCCCCGAGCAGTCCGGGATCTGGCCACACGCGCATCTCGAACAGAGGTGGCGCTCTCGCAAACGACACCCGGATCCGTTCCTCGAATTCTGTCTGGGATTCATGCACCGTCACCCGCCGCGCAGCCACGGCAGGCTGACGCCGATCCTGTGGGACACCGGGCAGTTTCACCACACCGACGGGCATCTCGTTGCGGTGCTCGACCTCGAATTCGGCTGTGTCGCAGACCCGATGCTTGACTTGGCCGAGTGGCGGATGCGCGACACCCTGATCCCGTACGGCGACTTCCCGTCGCTGTACGAGCGGTACGCCGAACTGAGCGGTCACGAGGTCGATCTCGAAGCGATCAAGCGTCACCACTTCGCCGCGACGCTGGACAACCAGCTCATCTTCGGCCCCGCCGTCGCCGACCCGGTGGACGAGACGGACCTGATGAACAACATGCAGTGGAGCAGTGAGACGAACCTGCATGCCACCGAGGCCCTCGGGGAGATGCTCGACATCGAGCTGCCGACCGTCGAACCCGCCGAGCCGCGACGAACCCGCCACGATCACACCTACGAGCATCTGGTGCACAGCCTGCAGGCGCTCTCGCTCGGCGCCGACGATCTCCTGGTGCGTCATCAACTGCGGCTGTGTTTCCGGATGGCCCGACATCTGCAGCGGGTCAACGAAATCGGCGACGACACGGCCGACGCTGAGCTCGACGACGTGGCGCGGGTGCTGGGCTACCGGCCGGACAACTGGTGGGACGGCGATGCCGCGCTGGAACGCTTCGTGCTGGCCGACACCCGCGCCGGCGTCCACGACGAGACGCTGGTCTGGCTGTTCCATCGGCGCAACCTTCGGCGCCACGCCCAGCTGGGCCCGGTCGGGTCCAAGATGGTTGCCCACTACCCGACGCAGAGGTTCGACGCCGCGCCCGCCCGATGACGTTGGTCAGCAGGCTGCGATGACGTCGCTTCCATAGCGGGTCAGTTGATCGATCGCATGCCGCGGATCGTCGCCGGGAACCTTGACGACGAACGACGTGGCGCCGACGGCAGCCAGTTCGCCGAGGTGGTCGCGGTGGCGCTCGAGGTTGGGTTCGGACGCCCAAGAGCCGGCATGCGGTGTTTCAACCTGAACGTCGACCTCGGCAGGGTCGCGTCCTTCGGCGAGAACGAAGTCGCGCAACTGCCCGATGGCGACCTCGAGCTTGCGCGCTGAGTCCAGCAGGGCGGTGCGATTGGTCTTCGCGGCGGTCGGGTCGTTCATCAGTGGCGCCCACCCCTGTCCCGTGGTGGCTGCCCGCCTGCGCGCGCGAACGCTGTTGCCGCCGAACCACACTGGCACGGGTTGCTGAATTGGACGGGGCCGTGCGGTCTGCGCGATCACGGTGAAGTGCTTGCCATCGAAGCTGAACGCATCGTTGCACCAGATGCCGGTCATCGCCGCGACCGCCTCGTCGAGGAGGTCGTTGCGTTCGTCGAAGTCCACCCCGAGCGCGGCGAACTCCGATCGCAGATAGCCCGATCCGAGCGCCAGGACGAGCCTGCCCTTCGACAGCACATCGACGGTCGCCGCGCACTTCGCCGTCAACAGCGGGTTGCGGTACGGGGCGACGAGGAGAAACGTCATCAGGCGCAGCTTCTTGGTGACCGCGGCGCAGAATGCCAACGCCGAGAACGGATCCAGCGAGTCGTGTCCGCCCGCGCGCATCCACTTGTCAGACGGAGCGGGATGGTCGGTGATGCCGATGGACGTGAAGCCGGCCTTCTCGGCGCTCACCGCGACGGCGGTCATCACCTCGGGGTCGAGGAATTCCTCGTGGTAGGTCGCGTGGGCGACGGGGTATTCGAGCATGAACTGCATCGCGATCCCTTCGATTCCGTCGTCAGTGCCCGTGGGGCCGTTCCAGGGAAGTCGGCCGGGGTAGCCAAAACAGATTAAATCAATTTAACATATATCGACTTATCTCCAAGGGGCGTGCACGACGAAGGGGGACGCGACGTGAACATCGACGGCCAACACATCCTGGTGACCGGTGGATCGCAAGGCATCGGCGTCGACATCGCCAAGGAGTTCGCGAAACGCGGCGGCAAGGTCACCGTGCTCGGTCGCAACGCCGATCGGCTCGAAGCGGTCGCCGCCGACATCGGCGGCGCATGGGTGGCACTCGACCTCGCCGACCCGGCCGCGCTCGCCGACGCCGTCGCCGGGGTGGAGTCCGGGCTCGGCCCGGTCGACGTCTTGATCAACAACGCCGGAGCGGCGTTGGTCCGCGAAGCCGCCCGCTACCGGGCGGGCGAGACGACGGCGCTGATGATGATCAACGCGGTGGCGCCGATGGAACTCGTCCGCCAGCTGTTGCCGGGGATGGTCAGCAGGGGCAGGGGACACATCGTCAACATCTCGTCGATGTCCGGGGTGGCCGCGGTGCCGCACATGGCGGTGTACGGCGCGGGAAAGGCCGCACTGCATCACTACACCGCGGTCGTGCAACGCGAATTGGAGTTCGACAAGTCGCCGGTCGGCATGACACTGGTCACCCTTGGCGAGGTGGCGGGCACGCAGATGATGGAGGACGCGAGGCAGTCACCGATCATCGCCGCGGTCTCCGACCGGCTGGCACGGACGAAGGCACTGCCGTCGATCACCCCCGCCGACGTGGCGGTCGCGGTGGCCGATGCGGTTCGACACAATCGGCGGAACGTCACCGTGCCGCGGCGCATCGGCCCGATGGTCGGGCTGCGCAACGCACCGAGCAGGCTGCAGGATCTGGTGTTGCGCGGGATCGGTTGAGCGGATCCGCGACCAGCGTCAGCACGTTGACGTGGGAGGACGTCGACCCTCGCTAGTATTCAGACGTACTAACTGAGCCTCGTCGAATCGGGAGTTGTGAATGGCCTCTGTGTTTCGCCATCCCGTGGCCATGTCTTCGGTGGCAGCACTGCTGATGGCGATGGCGCTGACGTCTGCGGGGGTCTCCCACGCTGACGACGCAGGCCTGCCGGGTGTTTCATTGAGCACCACGTCGGGTGCTCCGTTGCAGAACGGCGGCACCTACGGCATCGGCGCGGTCGTCGTCGCGCACTTCGACGCACCCGTCGGTGACCGCGGTGCGGCCGCGCAGCAGCTCCAGGTGACCACGGACCCGCCGGTGCCGGGCGCCTGGCACTGGGTCAATGATCAGGTCGCACACTGGCGTCCCCAGCAGTACTACGCACCGGGCACCGTGGTCACGGTCGTCGACGGGCAGAATCCGCTGGCGACGTTCACCATTGGCGCCTCACACGTCTCGATCGCTGACGACGCCACCAAGCAGGTCACCGTGTACGACGGCGGGGCTCTGGTGCGCACCATGCCCACCTCGATGGGGCGTGGCGGCAGCGAGAAGGTCGGAAACACCACCATCAGTTTTTGGACCCAGCCGGGCGTCTACACCGTGATGGACAAGAGCAACCCGGTGGTCATGGACTCCTCGACGTTTGGGCTGCCGATCAACTCCCATCTGGGCTACAAGGAGTCGATCCCCTACGCGGTGCGCATCAGCACCGACGGCGTCTACTTGCACGAGCTCGACGCCACGGTGCCCCAGCAGGGGCACACCGACACGAGTCACGGCTGCCTGAACCTCAACCGCGACAACGCACAGTGGTTCTACAACTTCTCGGTCCCCGGTGACGTCGTCGAAGTCAAGAACACCGGCGGAAAACCGTTGCAGCTCTGGCAGAACGGCGACTGGAGCGTGCCGTGGGACCAGTGGTAGCACGCGCACGGGGTTGAGCCGGCGCGCGAATGCACGCCGGCTCAACACCAGGCGAGTGTTAGGCGCGAGTGCTGTAGGAGTGAGCGCCGACACCGGCGAGCTGCCCGGCATCCACGATCAGGTACTCGTCGCGAATCGGTGACCCGCTGAAGTACGACTCGAGGATCTCTCGCGTGCCCGCGGCGTACCGCGTCTGCGCCGACAACGACGATCCGGAGATGTGCGGCGTCATGCCATGGTGAGGCATGGTCCGCCACGGGTGATCGGCGGGAGCCGGCTGGGGGTACCAGACGTCGCCGGCGTAACCGGCCAGTTGGCCACTCTCCAGGGCGCGCACGACGGCGTCGCGGTCGACGATCAGAGCCCTCGCGGTGTTGATCAGATAGGCACCGCGGCGCATCGTCGAGAGCAGGGCATCGTCGAACAGGCCCTCGGTCTCCGGGTGCAGCGGCGCATTGATTGTGACGACGTCGCACGCCGGCGCCAGGTCCTGGGCGCTTTCGTGGTAGGTCAGGTTCAACTCCTGCTCCACCGCGGCCGGCAGACGGTGGCGGTCGAAGTAGTGCAGCCGGACGTCGAACGGGGCGAGGCGCCGCAGCACCGCGAGGCCGATCCGTCCGGCGGCCACGGTGCCGACGTCCATTCCCTCGAGGTCGTATGACCGGGCGACGCAGTCGGCGATGTTCCAGCCGCCCTTGCGAACCCACTCATTCGAGGGCAGGTAGTTGCGCACCAGCCCGAGGATCATCATCACGACGTGCTCGGCCACGCTGATGCTGTTGCAGTAGGTCACCTCGGCGACGGTCACCCCGTGCTGGATGGCCGCGTCGAGGTCGACGTGGTCCGATCCGATGCCGGCCGTGAGCGCAAGCTTCAGGTTCGGCGCCTTTTCGATCCGCTCGGCGGTCAGGTACGCGGGCCAGAACGGCTGGGAGATGACGATCTCGGCGTCGGCCAGGTGGCGGTCGAACTCGGAGTCGGGCCCCTCCTTGTCGGAGGTGACGACGAGTTCGTGGCCGAGCCCCTCGAGGTAACTGCGCAGCCCCAGTTCACCCGACACGCTGCCGAGCAGCGTCCCCGGGGTGAAGTCGATCGCCGACGGGGTGGGGAGGGTCTGGCCGCCCGGATACCCGCTGAGAACGGGCAGACCGTCCCGCGCGTACTTCGGCGGGTACCCGTCGATCGGATCGTCATAGAGGACGCACAGCACTTTGGCCATTTTGGGTTCCTTTGTCGTTGGATACCGCCCGACACGCACTCGAGCAGCAATTTCATTGAGGGACAACATAAATGGTCGTCGACGGCGGATACCGCAGGCAAGGGGTCCACTGACGGAAGATTCGATGTGGTGATAGGCATCGCCAATCAACCGCCGAATTGCTAGGTTGCAAATGACGTTTCACCTGCAAATGAACAGGAAGTGCGCATGCACGGCGAGGTGCTGATCCGCCAGCTCGAGTACGTCGTCGCCCTGGCCCGCGAGCGCCACTTCGGCCGAGCCGCGGCGCTGTGCAACGTCAGTCAGCCCACGCTGTCGGAGGGGGTCGGAAAGCTCGAATCGAACCTGGGCGTCATGATCGTCCTGCGCGGACGACGTTTCGAAGGTTTCACCGATGAAGGCACCCGCGTGGTGGGTTGGGCGCATCGCGTCCTCGCCGAACGCGACGCACTCCTCGCCGACGTCGACCGGATGCACGGCGGCCTCACCGCGACGGTCCGGATCGGCGCGGTTCCGACCGCCATCCCCGCAACCCCACTGATCACCGAGCGGTTCAGCGCCCGCAATCCGTTGGCCGGAGTGCAGATCGAAACCCTACCGTCACGTGAAATCAGCAGGCGCCTTGCCGAATTCGAACTCGACGCCGGTGTCACGTACCTCGACGACGAGACCCCGCCCGGCACTCGCCACGTCGAGCTGTACCGCGAACGCTATCTACTCCTCATCGAGGAACACCACCCGCTGGCCGCATCCGACGTCGTCGATTGGAAGGCGGCCGCGGGGCTTCCGCTGTGTCTGCTGACCACGGCGATGCGCAACCGGCGCTACCTCGACGCGACGATGATGTCGGTCGGCGCGCTGATCCACCCGGCGATCGAGACCGATACCGTCGGCGCCCTGTACGCCCACGTCGCGACGCGAAGGCTGCCAAGCATCGTGGCGCACACCTGGCTGTATGCGTTCGGTGTGCCGAACGGCATGTGCGTCCGCCCGCTTCGCGAGATCCGCCCGCGTCCCGTCGTCGGGCTGATCCTGCCCGACGGCACGCCACCGTCCATCATCGCCGATGCGTTGGCCGACGCCCTCGTCGGCGCCAACCTGTCTCAAGCGCTGGATGATTCGTTGCAGGCGGTTCAGCGATGACGCGACTCAGAGGACCTTCAGCTCGGCGGTGATCTCGGCGACGGAGGCCTTGGCGTCACCGAAGAGCATCGAGGTCTTCTGGTCGAAGTACAGGTCGTTGTCGATGCCTGCGAATCCGGCGCCCATCGAGCGCTTGAGCACGATGACCGACTTCGCCTGGTCGACGTTGAGGATCGGCATCCCGTAGATCGGCGAGGAGGGATTCGAGCGGGCCGCCGGGTTCGTGACGTCATTGGCGCCGATCACCAGCGCCACGTCGGTCCTGGCGAAGTCGCCGTTGATCTCGTCCATCTCCTTGAGTTGGTCGTACGGCACGTCGGCCTCGGCGAGCAGCACGTTCATGTGACCGGGCATCCGTCCTGCGACGGGGTGAATGGCGTGTCTGACCTCGACGCCGCGGCCCTCGAGCAGGCTGGCCATCTCGCGGACGGCGTGCTGGGCCTGCGACACGGCCATGCCGTAGCCGGGGACGATGACCACCTGGCTCGCGTAGCCCATCTGCAACGCCGCGTCGGCCGCACTGGTCTGCCGCACGGTCTGGTCCACCGGCCCACCCGCCGGGCCCGCGGCCGCGCTCGTCCCGCCGAACCCGCCCGCGATGATGGCCGGGATCGACCGGTTCATCGCCTTGGCCATCAGGTTGGTCAGGATGGTGCCAGAGGCGCCGACGATCATGCCCGCGACGATCATCGCGGTGTTGTCCAGCGCGAGCCCGGTCGCCGCGGCGGAGAGCCCGGTGAACGCGTTGAGCAGCGAGATCACCACCGGCATGTCCGCACCGCCGATCGGCAGCACGACCATCACGCCGAGCACCGCCGCCGAGAGAAGGACCCCGATGATCAGCCACTCGGAACGTTGGCCAAGCCCGATCGCGACGGCACACCCGACCGAGACGAGCAGTAGTGCCGCATTCAGCGGTTGCTGGGCGCGCCCAAGGGTGATCGGCTTGCCGGGCAACAGTTCCTGCAGCTTGCCGAACGCGATCAGGGATCCCCAGAAGGACACCGAACCGACGATCGCGGCGAAAAGCGAAGTGACGGTGACGTATCCGGCCACGGTCGCGTACCCGTCGCTGCCCCGAAACTCCACCCAGGCCACCAGGGCTACGGCGCCGCCGCCCACACCGTTGAACAGGGCCACCATCTGCGGCATCGCGGTCATCTTGACCCGCTGCGCCGACGGCACCCCGACGAGCGTGCCGAGGGCCAGACCCAGTGCGATCAGCAACCAGTTGCTAGTGCCTGGCGTCAGCAGCGTCGCGACGATGGCGATGCCCATACCCGCCGCCGCCACCAGGTTGCCGCGCGCAGCCGTCTTGGGTCCGGTCAGGCCCATGAGGCCATAAATGAACAGTGCGAACGCGACGATGTACAGGCCTGCGATGAGCTCACTCATGAACGGCCGCAACCTTTCCCGGCTCGTTGGTGGTCTTCTTCTTGAACATTCCGAGCATCCGGTCGGTGACGAGGAACCCGCCAACGACGTTGATGGCGCCGAAGGCGATGGCAATGACCAGCAGCACGCGGTCGAAGGCATCCGACGCAGACCGGCCGAGCAGCACCAGACCGGCGAGCAGCACGATGCCGTGGATGGCGTTGGTGCCCGACATCAGTGGGGTGTGCAGGGTGTTGGGGACCTTGGAGATCACGGTGAAGCCGACGAAGCCGGCCAACACCAAGATCGCCAGGTTCTGCAGGAGTGTCATGATCGGGCCTCCGTCAATTGGCTGGTCGCGGTCACGCAGCATGCGGCGAGGATCTCGTCGGAGAGATCCGGCTCGATCTCACCGCCGGTCAGCATGTGTTCGAGTAGTGCTGCGACGTTGCGCGCGTAGAGCTCGCTGGCGTGCTCGGGCATCGTCGCGGGCAGGTTCAGCGGCGACGCGACGGTGACGTCGTGCTGGACGACCGTCTCTCCTGGCACCGTGAGCTCGCAGTTGCCGCCCGCTTCACCGGCGAGGTCGACGACCACGCTGCCCGAACGCATGCGGCGCACGGCCTCGGCGGTGACGAGGCGAGGTGCCGGCCGGCCGGGCACCAGCGCCGTCGTGATCACCACGTCGAACCGCGCGATGGCCTCGGTGAGCCGCAGTTGCTGCTCGGCCTGCTCTTCTGGGGTCAGTGCGCGGGCGTAGCCGCCGTCGCCCGAGGCCTCGATGCCGAGGTCGAGCCACTGGGCGCCGAGTGATCGAACCTGCTCGGCGACCTCGGGCCGAACGTCGAAGCCCGTGGTGCGTGCGCCAAGTCGTCTGGCGGTGGCCAGCGCCTGGAGCCCCGCGACCCCAACTCCCAGCACCAGGGCCGTGGATGGTTTCACGGTCCCGGCGGCCGTGGTGAGCATGGGGAAGAAGCGGGTCGAGCATTCGGCAGCCAGGAGCACGGCCTTGTAACCCGCGACGTTGGCCTGAGAGGACAGCGCGTCCATGGTCTGCGCCCGGGAGATGCGAGGCACCGCCTCCATGGCGAAGCCGGTGACGCCCGCCATGCGCAGTCGATCAGCGACCTCCGGGCGAGTGCGAGGTGCGAGGAAGCCGGCAACGATGGATCCCGGCTTGAGCAGGTCGATTTCGTCGTCGGTCGGCGGGTTCACCTTCACCACGACGTCGGATGGCCAGGGGTCGCCGATCGTGGCCCCGGCCTCTTCGTACTGCTCGTCGGGGATCAGCGCACCGGCACCTGCGCCTGCTTCCACGACCACGGAAAGACCGGCGCCGCAGAGCCGTTCGACGACTTTGGGGACGAGTGCAACACGACGTTCGCCAGCGGCGCTCTCCCGGGGCACTCCGACAAGCTTCATGGCGGCGAGCATATCGCATACTGTATGCAATAGGAATAGACGCAGAGATGCCGGCCGCCGGAGCGTCCGCTGACCGGCGTCGACTGAAAAGCCCTCGCTCCGAGCCTAGACACCGGCCGAGGCGAGTGCATACAGTATTCAGCCGAAGGGAGTTCCCGTGAAAATTGCAGTCGTCGGTGCCGGAGCAATCGGTGCCTACTGGGGCGCAGCGTTGCAACGCGGCGGTTCCGAAGTCCACCTGATCGCCAGAAACGCCCACCTACATGCGATGAGGGAAAACGGCGTCCGCGTACTCAGTGACCGTGGTGACTTCGTGGCCTATCCCAACGCCACGGACGACCCCCACGAAATCGGACCGGTCGACTACGTCTTCCTCGGGTTGAAGGCGCACAGCTACCCGTCGTGCGGCCCCCTGGTGGAACCGCTGCTGGGCGAGCACACGGCAGTGTTGGCCGCTCAGAACGGGATTCCGTGGTGGTACTTTCACCAGCTTCCCGGCCCGTACCAGGGCCGCCGGATCGAGGCAGTCGATCCCGGGGGTGCCACCAGCGCCGTGCTGTCACCCGAACGGGCCATCGGTTGCGTGGTGTACCCGGCCACCACCATCGAGGCCCCAGGGGTGATCCGGCACCTCGAGGGCACCCGATTCTCCATCGGAGAGCCGTCGGGGGAGATCACGGAACGCTGTAAGGCGTTGAGCGAGGCCATGATCGCCGGAGGATTGAAGGGCCCGGTCGAGGCCGATCTGCGCAACGACATCTGGATCAAGCTAATGGGCAACGTCGCGTTCAACCCACTCAGCGCGCTCACCCGGGCGACGATGGTGGAGATCTGTCAGCATCCGGGCACCCGGCAACTGGTGATCCAGCTGATGGAGGAAACCCTCGACATCGCCGCCAGGGTGGGCAGCACACCGGACATCTCAATCGAGAAGCGGTTACGCGGAGCCGAAAACGTGGGACACCACAAGACCTCCATGCTGCAAGACCTCGAAGCGGGCAAGCAGCTGGAACTCGACGCCATCGTGAATGCCGTCGTGGAGATGGCGGACCTCACCGGCGCCCCGGCTCCCACGCTGCGCACGATCCACGCCGCCACCAACCTCCTTGCGAGCACGTGCACACCCGCGGCGTCGCATACCACTACCACCCCAGAGAAGGCGCCCGCGCCTGCTCTGAGCTGAGGGAGAGAAAGAAAATGGTCAACCGCCGCACCAAGATCGTCTGCACGCTCGGACCCGCCACCGCCACGGCGGCTCGACTGAGCGAACTCGTCGACGCCGGAATGGACGTGGCGCGGCTCAACTTCAGCCACGGCACCCATGCCGACCATTCGGCCATCTACGACATGGTCCGCGAGATCTCCACCGAACGGGGCCGTCCCGTCGGGGTGCTCGCGGACCTCCAAGGACCGAAGATCCGGCTCGGCAACTTCGCCGACGGACCGGTGGTCTGGGCCACCGGCGAGCGCGTCGTGATCACGACTGACGAGTGCCCGGGTGACCACGACCGAGTCTCCACCACCTACCGGGGGTTGGCGGCCGACGTGCGGCCCGGCGATCGGCTCCTCGTCGACGACGGCAAGATCACCCTCGCGGTGGTTGACGTCAGCGGTACGGACATCGGCTGCGAGGTCCTCGACGGTGGTCCGGTCAGTGATCACAAGGGCATCTCGCTGCCGGGTGTGGCGGTCAGCGTTCCGCCCCTGTCGGAGAAGGACATCGAGGACCTGAAGTTCGCGCTCGGGCTCGGTGTGGACATGGTGGCGATGTCGTTCGTCCGTGCTCCCGAAGAGGTGAAGCTCGCGCACGCCGTCATGGACGAAGTGGGCGTGTGGGTCCCCGTCATGGCGAAACTGGAGAAACCGGAGGCAGTTTCGGACCTGCCGGCGATCGTCGACGCGTTCGACGGCCTGATGGTGGCCCGCGGTGACCTCGGAGTCGAGATGCCGCTCGAGCAGGTCCCGCTGGTGCAGAAGCGAGCCATCCGCTTGTGCCGTCAGGCGGCCAAGCCGGTCATCGTGGCGACCCAGATGCTGGACTCGATGATCTCCGATCAGCGGCCCACCCGGGCCGAGGTCTCGGACGTGGCCAACGCGATCTTCGACGGCGCCGACGCCGTGATGCTGTCCGCCGAGACGAGCGTCGGTGCCTATCCGGCCCACACGGTGGCGACGATGGCACGCATCGCCGTGGCAGCCGAAGGCCCAGTGTCCCAAGGGGAGAGCTTGGAACGGGACGTCGACGACGACGGTGGCGACGTCGGCGTCGGCGATGCGGTCGCGGCGGCCGCTTGCGACCTGGGCAGACGGCTCGGAGCGATGGCGTTGTGCTGCTTCACCCGTACTGGTGACACGGCGCTGCGCCTGGCGCGTCAACGATCGCCGCTGCCGTTGCTGGCCTTTGCGCACGACGAGTCGGTGCGGGCCCGCTTGGCGTTCTCCTGGGGCATCGAGTCCGCGGTGCTTGCGCCCGCGATCACGGCCGAGACGTTGCCTGCCGAAGTGACTCGCGGGTTGGCGGCCATGGGCATGCGGCAGCCGGGAAGTCTGGTCGTGGTGGTCTCCGGGAGCCGCAGTGGCGTGTCGGGATGCACCGACTCGGTGCGCGTGCTGCGCATCGAGTGACGCGTGGCTTCAGCCCGCTGCGACCCGAGCTTCGAGCTCGGCCAGCTTGACGCGGAGCGCCTTCTCGGCCTCGCGCCGTTCGGAGACGTCGCGCATGATCGCCGAGATTCCGACGATCCGGCCGGCGTCGTCCCGCAACAGCGCCACGCTGAACTCGATCGACAGGCGATGGCCGTCACGGTGGATGGCGGGCACGCTCAACAGCTTGTCGCCATAGCGGGTGTATCCGGTGGCCATGGTCTGCTCGTACCCCGTCGCGTGCCGCTGCCGCAGCTTCTCGGGGATGATCAAGTCGAGGTTCTTGCCGATCGCATCACTCGCCGGATGCCCGAAGAGACGCTCCGCGCCCTCGTTCCACAGCAGGATGTCGCCGGCGGGGTCGGCCACCACGATGGCTTCGGCAGCCTCGGTCACGACCGCCTGCGCAAGCCACGCCGCCGTCACCTCGATGGTGCTGCTACCTGGGATCGAACCCGTCTCGCTCATTCACTGCCGCCCTTCTCGCGCCGCCGTTACAGCTAGACACTTCGATGACTCTGTGAGTATCATACCGAATACGTCCATACTGTATACAGTAGAGTCGACGGGACACCGAGGAGGTACACGGAGTGCTGCTACGCCAGCTGGAGTACTTCGTCGCCGTGGCCAGGGAACGACACTTTGCCCGTGCGGCGGAGGCCTGCTACGTGTCGCAGCCCGCGCTTTCCACGGCGATCGCCAAGCTCGAGCGGGAACTGAACGTCACCCTGATCAATCGGGGGCAGAACTTCGAGGGCCTGACCCTGGAGGGCGAACGGCTCGTCGTGTGGGCCAAGCGACTACTCGCCGACCATCGTGGCCTCAAGGCCGAGGCGGCTGCGCTCCGTTCGGGCATCTCCGGCACGCTGCGTCTGGGTACGGGACCCACGGTCTCGACGATGATGGCGCGCCCCGTGGCCACGTTCTGTGAGCTGCACCCACTGGCCAAGGTGAAGGTCTGCTCCCGACTGTCGTCGACCGAGCTATTGCGCCAACTGCGCAATTTCGAGTTGGACGCTGCCATCGCCCATTTCGGGCCAGACGACCAATCGGGACTGAAGGTCGTGCCGCTGTACGAGGAACAGTACGTCCTGCTCGTATCCGGTGATCAGCTGGTGCCTGGCGCCCGCACCATCACGTGGGCACAGGCAGCCGAACTGCCGTTGGCGTTGCTCACACCGGACATGCGGTTCCGCCAGTTCATCGACAAGGCCTTCGCCAGTAGCGGGGCCTTGCCCTCTCCTCAGGTCGAAACCGATTCCGTCGCTTCGCTGTACGCGCACGTGGAGACCGGTGCATGGGCGAGCGTGGTGCCCCACACCTGGCTGCGCGCCATGCCGGTGACCAGTGCGGCCAGAGCGATCCGACTCGTCGAGCCCGATACCACGGCGCAGATCTCGATGGCCATCCACGCGGCGGCGCCGGGTTCGGTCGCCGCGCGGGCGTTCCTGAACGTCGCGGCAGGCCCGCCGGACCGTGTCTTCGACCCCGAGTTCCGGGATCTCGTCGGAGACGTCAGCAGGCACTGAATGCCCCTGTACCAGATGGGACGACGCAGCGGCCCGTGATAACCGGCGTTTATCGACCGGTTGACGACAGGTCTTGGACGCAGCGAGCGGCAACGTGAAAAGTCGTCATACGTAGGGGGAATCACGAACAGCCAGGAAGGGTCCAACATCATGACCGTCGCTCCCGAGCGAGACACGGAGCCGGAGGGCACCACCGATACAAGCGCCCTGACTGATGGGATCCACCTGGTCGTCGACGCCCTCAAGCTCAACGACGTCCAGACCATCTACGGCGTCGTCGGAATTCCGATCACCGACCTGGCGCGGCTCGCGCAGGCGTCGGGCATCCGCTACATCGGCTTCCGTCACGAGAGCGACGCCGGCCATGCCGCCGCCGCCGCAGGGTTCCTGACGCAGAAGCCGGGCATCTGCCTGACGGTGTCCGCGCCAGGCTTCCTCAACGGGCTGGTCGCGCTGGCCAACGCCACCACGAACTGCTTCCCGATGGTGCAGATCTCCGGATCCAGTGAACGCCATCTCGTCGACCTTCAGCGCGGCGACTACGAAGAGATGGATCAGCTGCCGGCGGCCAGGATGTTCGCCAAGGCGGCCTACCGAGTATCACGTGCCGAGGACATCGGCCGCGGCGTCGCCCGCGCGATCCGCACCGCGGTGTCCGGCCGTCCCGGCGGGGTCTATCTCGACATCCCGGCCGCGGTGCTCGGTGAGGTGATGGACGCCGAGCAAGGCGCCTCGACGCTGTGGCGGGTCGTGAACCCGGCGCCACGCCAATTGCCGGAAGTCGAGGCGGTCGACGCCGCGATCGGCCTGCTTGCCAACGCCAAACGCCCCTTGATCGTGCTGGGCAAGGGCGCCGCCTACGCGCAGGCCGACGAGCAGGTCACCGAGTTCGTCGAGACCACCGGCGTGCCCTACGTACCGATGTCGATGGCCAAGGGTCTACTTCCCGACGATCACCCGCAGTCGGCGGCCACTGCCCGGTCGTTGGCCCTGAAGAACGCCGACGTGGTGATGCTCGTCGGTGCACGCCTGAATTGGCTTCTCGGACACGGCGATGCACCGCAGTGGAACCCGAACGCCAAGTTCATCCAGGTCGACATCGCCGCGGCCGAAATGGACAGCAACCAACCCATCGCCGTCCCGCTCGTCGGCGACATCGGCTCGGTGATGGATGCGCTGCTCGAGCGGGCCAAGCCCGGCCAGATCACCGTCCAGACGCAGTGGCGCGAGGAGCTCGCGGCCAAGTCCGCGCAGAACGTCGCCAAGATGGCCGGCCGCCTCGAGGTGGCCCTGACGGCGCACCCAATGAAGTTCCTCGGCGCCCTGCAGGCCATCCGCGACGTGCTGCAGGACAACCCTCAGGCCTACGTCGTGAACGAGGGCGCAAACGCGCTTGACCTGGCGCGCAACACGATTGGCATGCAGGTACCTCGCCACCGGCTGGACAGCGGCACCTGGGGAGTCATGGGTATCGGCATGGGCTACGCGATCGCCGCCGCCGTGGAAACGGGTGATCCCGTCGTCGCGATCGAAGGCGACAGCGCATTCGGCTTCAGCGGAATGGAATTGGAGGCGATCTGCCGCTACAACCTGCCGATCGTCACCGTCATCCTCAACAACAGCGGCGTCTACCGCGGCGACGACGTCTCCGGGTCCGGTGACCCCGCGCCCACCGCGTTGCGGGCTCGCCACGAGTACATGATCAAGGCCTTCGGCGGCAAGGGATATCAGGCCACCACGCCCACCGAGGTGGCCACCTGCCTGCGGGAGGCCCTTGCCTCGGGACGGCCGGCGCTCATCGACTGCATCATCGACCCGTCCGACGGCACCGAGAGCGGCAACATCGCCCATCTCAACCCCAAGGGCATCACCGCAAAGCACTGAGCCAACCGACCGACACGATCAACTACAGGAAAGGAAACGTGTCATGACTGAACTGCCGCTCTCGGGGATAAAGGTGATCGACTTCACCGGTGTCCAGGCGGGCCCTGCGTGCACGCAAATGCTCGCCTGGTTCGGGGCCGACGTCCTCAAGGTAGAGCGACCGGGCGGGGGTGACGTGACGCGTAATCAGTTGCGGGACATTCCCGACGTCGATGCGCTGTACTTCACGATGCTCAACAGCAACAAGCGCTCGCTGGCGATCGACACGAAGTCACCCGAGGGCCTCGAGGTGATGGAGAAGCTGGTTCGCGAGGCCGACGTACTGGTGGAGAACTTCGCGCCCGGTGCGATGGATCGCATGGGCCTGTCGTGGGACAAGCTCCAGGAGTGGAACCCGCGGCTGATCTTCGGCTCGGTCAAGGGCTTCAACGACGACTCGACGTGGAACGACCTGAAGGTCTACGAGAACGTGGCGCAGTGCGCAGGCGGCGGTGCGTCCACGACCGGGTTCTGGGATGGCCCACCGACCGTCAGCGGGGCGGCCCTCGGTGACAGCAACACCGGCATGCACCTGTTGATCGGCATCCTCACCGCCATCATTCAGCGCGACAAGACCGGGAAGGGACAGAAGGTGTCGGCAGCGATGCAGGACGCCGTGCTCAACCTCTGCCGGGTCAAGCTGCGCGACCAGCAGCGTCTCGAAGCGGTCGGCTACCTCGAGGAGTACCCGCAGTACCCGAACGGTGAGTTCGGCGACGCCGTTCCCCGCGGCGGCAACGCCGGCGGTGGCGGCCAGCCGGGCTGGGTGGTCAAGTGCAAGGGCTGGGAGACCGACCCCAACGCCTACATCTACTTCACCATCCAGGAGCAGAACTGGAAGCGCACGGCGGAGGCCATCGGCCATCCGGAATGGGTCGACGATCCGGCGTACAGCACCGCGCGCGCTCGCCAAGACAAGATCTTCGACATCTTCGGTGAGATCGAAAAGTGGCTGGCCGACAAGACGAAGTGGGAGGCAGTCGACATCCTGCGCGTGTGGGAGGTGCCGTGCGCACCGGTCATGTCCATGAAGGATCTGGCCGCAGATCAGTCTCTGCGCAAGAGTGGCAGCATCGTCGAGGTCGACCAGAAGGGCCGCGGAACCTTCCTGACCGTCGGCAGCCCGATCAAGTTCTCGTCGTTCAAGCCCGACATCAAGGGTGCACCGTTACTTGGTGAGCACACCGACGAGGTCCTGGCCCAACTCGGCTACGACGCGGACACGATCGAAGAGTTCCACAAGAAGAAGATCGTCGTCTAATTCAGCCGCCCGGATGAGAACCGCCCCAGGGCACTCCTGGGGCGGTTCCACCGTTCTTCGTATCCGTCCACTGCCCGCCGGAGGAAGCTCATGAATCCCACGACAACGGGGGAAGCGAGCGCCGCCAACTCGGCACTCGTCCGCGAGATCGCCATTAGCCACCGCAGTCAGCGCGGTGCCCTGTTGCCCGTCCTCCACGCTGTGCAGGAAGCGTTGGGATGTGTACCGCCGGAGGCGATTCCCGTATTGGCCGACGAGTTCAATCTCTCCCGCGCGGACGTTCACGGCGTCGTCAGCTTCTACCACGACTTCCGTTCGGAGCCGGCGGGGCGCACCACGGTGCGCGTCTGCCGGGCGGAGGCCTGTCAGGCAGTCGGCGCCGATCGGCTGGTGGCGTACTTGCGCGACCGGTACGGCATTTCGCTGGGCGACACCCGGTTTGACGGTTCGATCACCGCCGAGCAGGTCTTCTGTCTTGGCAACTGCGCGCTGGGGCCGGCCGCGCAGGTGAATGGTCGGCTGTACGGCCGACTCGACGAGGCACGACTGTCGTCGATTCTCGACGGGGAGGCCGCGCGATGACCAAGCCCATGCCGGTGACGGTGTACGTGCCGAGGGATTCCGCGGCGACGTCGGTCGGGGCCGACGAGGTGGCGGATGCGCTGATTCGCGCCGCGGCCCGGGAGCGGCGTTCAATTCGGGTGATCCGCAACGGTTCACGCGGAATGCTGTGGCTGGAACCGTTGGTCGAGGTGGTGACGCCGAACGGCCGGGTGGGCTACGGACCGGTCGCCCCGGCAGACGTCGATGCCCTGGTGGCCGCGGGCATGCTCGACGGCGCCGACCACCCGTCGCGAGTGGGCGTCGTCGACGAGTTGCCCTGGATGGCGACGCAGGATCGGATCACGTTCGCTCGGGTCGGCGTCACCGATCCGACCTCGCCAGAGGACTACGTCAGTCACGGTGGGCTCGTCGGACTGGTTCGCGCACTGGAGGTTTCACCGGAGGAGGTGGTCGCCGAGGTCACTGATTCGGGCCTGCGCGGTCGCGGTGGTGCTGGCTTCCCCGCAGGGATCAAGTGGAAGACGGTGCTCGGCTGCACCGACGAGCTGAAGTTCGTCTGCTGCAACGCCGACGAAGGCGACAGCGGCACCTTCGCCGACCGGATGTTGATGGAGGGCGATCCGTTCCTGCTCATCGAGGGCATGACGATCGCGGCCTACGCCGTCGGCGCCACGGAGGGCTACGTCTACATCAGGTCCGAGTATCCGGCGGCCGTCGCGACGATGCGTGCCGCCATCGAGGTCGCCCACGAACGAGGGTGGCTCGGCGACGGCATTCTCGGCTCGTCGCTGAACTTCGATCTGCACGTACGGGTCGGGGGCGGCGCCTACATCTGCGGCGAGGAAACCTCCATGCTGGAGAGCCTGGAGGGCAAGCGGGGCATGGTCCGGGCCAAGCCGCCGATCCCTGCGATCCACGGCCTGTTCGGCAAGCCGACGGTGGTGAACAACGTGCTCACCCTCGCCAGCGTGCCGACCATCCTCGCCGACGGTGCGCAGGCCTATCAGCAACTGGGAGTGGAACGTTCGCGAGGCACCCAGCTGTTCCAGCTCGGCGGGAACATTCGGTACGGCGGCTTGGTGGAGAAGGCCTTCGGGGTGTCGCTCGGCGAACTCGTCGACGGCTACGGCGGCGGCACGCGGTCCAGACGTCCGGTGCGTGCGGTGCAGGTCGGTGGCCCGCTCGGGGCGTATCTGCCGACGTCGCGCTTCGACCTGCCGATGGACTACGAGGCGTTCGCGGCGGCCGGCGCGATGGTCGGCCACGGCGGCATCGTGGTGTTCGACGACACCGTCGACATGGCGGCGCAGGCCAGATTCGCCATGGAGTTCTGCGCCGCGGAGTCGTGCGGCAAGTGCACGCCGTGCCGGGTGGGTTCGGTGCGCGGCATGGAGGTGATCGACCGGATCACCGCCGGTGAGCACCGCGACGAGAATCTGGCCCTGCTCGAGGACCTTTGCGACGTGATGACCGAGGGCTCGTTGTGCGCCATGGGCGGACTCACGCCGATGCCGGTGCGCAGCGCGATCGAGCATTTCCCAGATGATTTTCTTGCCGGGCAACCGATTTCGCCAGGCATGCAGCTGCCCATCAGCGTGAAGACGGAAGGTACACCATGACGTTGCTCAAGGAACCCGATCTCGGCACCCCGGCCAAGGACGGTCCGGCGTCGGTGACGCTTGAGGTGGACGGCTTGCGCGTCGCCGTTCCCGAGGGAACGTCGGTCATGCGCGCGGCCGCACTCGCCGGAATCGACGTCCCGAAGTTGTGTGCCACCGACCGGCTCGAGGCGTTCGGTTCGTGTCGGCTCTGTCTCGTCGAGATCGACGGCCGCCGCGGCACGCCCGCGTCGTGCACGACGCCGGTGGCCGACGGCATGGTGGTGCGGACCCAGACGCCGAAGGTCGCCAAGCTCCGCGAGAACGTCATGGAGCTCTACATCTCCGATCACCCACTGGACTGCCTGACCTGCTCGGCCAACGGCGACTGCGAACTGCAGGACATGGCAGGCGTGGTCGGGTTGCGTCAGGTCCGCTACGGCGACGACGGCGCGAACCATCTCGACGCGGTGAAGGACCAAAGCAACCCGTACTTCGACTTCGACCCGTCCAAGTGCATCGTCTGCTCGCGGTGCGTGCGTGCCTGCGACGAGATCCAGGGCACGTTCGCGCTGACCATCGAGGGGCGCGGCTTCGATTCGAAGGTGTCGCCCGGCGCGGGCGAGTCGTTCATGGATTCGGAGTGCGTGTCCTGTGGCGCCTGTGTGCAGGCCTGCCCGACGGCCACGCTGCAGGAGCGGTCCGTGATCGAACTGGGCATGCCGACGCGGTCGGTGATCACCACGTGCGCCTACTGCGGCGTCGGCTGCTCGTTCAAGGCGGAGCTGCGCGGTGACGAGGTGGTCCGCATGGTGCCGCACAAGGACGGTGGTGCCAACGAGGGGCACTCCTGCGTCAAGGGACGGTTCGCGTTCGGCTACGCAACGCATCCGGACCGGGTGTTGCGGCCGATGGTTCGCGAGAAGATCACCGACCCGTGGCGCGAGGTCGAGTGGGACGAGGCGATCGGCACCGTTGCGCGCCGGATGCTCGAGATCAGGCAGCAGCACGGCGCGGAGGCGATCGGCGCGATCACGTCGTCGCGGTGCACCAACGAAGAGGTGTACGTCGTCCAGAAGATGGTCCGGGCCGCATTCGGCAGCAACAACGTGGACACGTGCGCCCGGGTTTGCCACTCGCCCACCGGGTATGGGCTCAAGCAGACGTTCGGTGAGTCGGCGGGCACGCAGGACTTCCGCTCGGTGGCGCAGGCCGACGTCATCCTGGTGATCGGGGCCAACCCGACCGACGGCCACCCGGTCTTCGCGTCCAGGATGAAGCAGCGGCTGCGGGAGGGCGCGAAGCTGGTCGTGGTCGACCCGCGTCGCATCGATCTGGTTCGCTCCCCGCACATCGAGGCCGAGCACCACCTCCAGTTGAGGCCGGGCACGAATGTGGCGGTGGTCAACGCGATGGCGCACGTGGTGGCCACCGAGGGTCTGATGGACCGGGCATTCGTGACGGCCAGGTGCGAGGGCTTCGACGAATGGGTGGAGTTCATCTCCCGCGACGAGAACAGCCCCGAGGCCGTCGAGCCGATCACCGGTGTGCCTGCCGCGGAACTGCGCGCCGCCGCGCGGCTGTATGCGCAGGCTTCCAACGGGGCCATCTACTACGGCCTCGGCGTGACCGAGCACAGCCAGGGCTCCACGATGGTCATGGGCATGGCGAACCTCGCGATGGCCTGTGGCAACATCGGTCGCGAGGGTGTCGGGGTGAACCCGCTGCGCGGCCAGAACAACGTGCAGGGTAGCTGCGACATGGGGTCCTTCCCGCACGAACTGAGCGGATATCGGCACGTATCGGACGACGCGGTGCGCGGAATCTTCGAAAATCTCTGGGGAACAACGCTATTGGCCGAGCCCGGGTTGCGGATCCCGAACATGTTCGATGCCGCGATCGAGGGTACGTTCCGCGGCCTGTTCGTCCACGGTGAGGACATCGCACAATCCGATCCGAACGTCGGCCACGTCACGGCCGCGCTCGGCGCAATGGAGCTCGTCGTGGTCCAGGACCTGTTCCTCAACGAGACCGCGAAGTTCGCCCACGTGTTCCTGCCGGGCGCGTCGTTCCTCGAGAAGGACGGCACGTTCACCAACGCCGAACGCCGGATCAACCGGGTCCGTGCGGTGATGAAACCGAAGAGCGAACGGCACGAGTGGGACATCGTCTGCCAAATCGCCACGGCCATGGGCTATCCCATGCACTACGACCACCCGAGTCAGATCATGGACGAAATCGCCGCCGTGACCCCGACGTTCACCGGTGTGTCGTTCGACAGGCTGGACGAGATGGGCAGCATCCAGTGGCCGTGCGACGAGTCTGCTCCAGACGGCACGCCGATCATGCACGTGGACGCGTTCACGAGAGGCAAGGGCCGGTTCGTGCCGACGCCGTTCGTGCCGACCGACGAGCGCAGCACGCGTCGCTTCCCGTTGATCTTGACGACGGGCCGGATCCTGAGCCAGTACAACGTCGGTGCCCAGACCCGGCGTACGGCGAACGTCGCCTGGCACCGAGAAGATCTGCTGGAGATCCATCCCCATGACGCCGAGGACCGCGGCATCAGCGACGGTGACGAGGTGACCTTGGCCAGCCGGGTCGGCCAGACCAAGCTGCGTGCGCAGATCTCCGACCGGATGCCGACCGGCGTCGTGTACACCACCTTCCACTACCCGGTCACGGGTGCGAACGTCGTGACGACCGAGAACTCCGACTGGGCCACGAACTGCCCGGAGTACAAGGTGACTGCCGTCCAGGTCGCGCTCATCCACCCGATCTCGCGCCAACACGACGAGTCGGCACTGGACGACGTGCTGACCGGGGAGTTAGTGGACTGACATGTCGTCGCACGAGGCGGCCGAGATCCGGCTGATCAACCAGATCGTCATTCACTTCGGCTATCTGCCCAACGACGTGGCGGCCGCGGAGGTCGCCAACCACGTGCGCCGGTTCTGGGACCCCCGCATGAAGCGACGACTCTTCGAACTCGTCGACACCGGGACCAAGGACTTCGAACCCGTCGCGGTGGCCGCGACGGCGCTGCTGAGGTAGCCGTTAGGAGTGACGCGAGCTCCTACGACGCGAGCGCCGTCAAGACATCGCCTCGGCCCAGGCGATATGCCCCTCGAAGCCAAGCGCGGTGGCCGTCGCCCGGTAGCGATCGCGATAGTCCCGGTACGCGGTGTCGTCGCCATGGGCTCTTGCCAACAGTGCGCGCAGCCGCAGCAGCCAGATTTCGCGGATAACCAGTCCGTTGTCGGCTGGTGCGCCCGCCAACCTGGTGATCGCGGCCTCGGCTTCGGCCACGTCACCGTCCACCCCGCGGTCGAGCAGCGTCTCGACCAGAACACCGGTCACTGGAATGCCCCACTCCAGCAGTCGTCCGTCGCGGAACAGATCGTCGGCGGCGGCGCGCATGGCCGGCAGGGCGTCATCGCGGTCTCCACGCCGAGCCCTCTCGCGTGCCAAGTACACGTTGACAACCTGTAGATCGCAGAGGTTGTGTTTCCCGCGGTCGAACACTTCGCTGACCTCCGCGAGGAGCGTCTGGCCATTGTCGCGCTGCGCATCCGTGTGGCGGTGCACCAGCGCAACGCCCAGCGTCAGCCTCGCGAAAGCCAACGCGAGATCATCACCGGATCGCTCGGCAATCCGTAGGGCGTCCTCGATTTCGCACATCGTGTAATCGTCGGGCCTCAGAACGCCGAGGGGAATCCCTGCGACGTAAGCGAAGGCGACAACCGTGGCGTAGGACTGGGGGTCGCCGCTACGAGCCATCGCCAGGCCGCGCTGAAGGTCGTCTCGCCACCCGGGACGACCCAGGCAATAACGGGCGATGGCCCGGTACACAACGGCGACCGCAAGGGGAGACCCGAAAATGAAGTTGCCCATGGACGGATCGCCGTCGGCCAGGTCGATGGCCGCCTGTGACCACTCCAGCACGTCAGACCACTCGGCGCTTTCAAACTTGGCGTAGATGGCCGCAGAGGACAGCCCCACCGTCAAGGTCGCATCACCAACCGATTCGACGAGGGCCCAGGCCTCGGATGCCAGCTGCGATGCCTCACGGATCCGGTCTTGATGCGCGCGATCGATCACGAGCCCCGCCATTGCGATAGCCAGTGACGCCTTGTCCCCGGCAGCGGCGCACAGCTCGCGCAGTTCATCGAAATGGGCGTCTGCCACATGTTCACGGACCCGAAAGGCGCTCCCGCACAACATGGTGCGTGGCGCAATCCGCATGGCCGCGGCATGCGAGTCCTCGGCGGCCAATGCGTCGGCGATCTTTCGCGCGCGCTCCCAACTCAGTCGCGCCGCAGCGATGTCGCGGTTGGTCGCCCACGCTGCGGCGCGCATGTGCCAGCCGTAGGCAGTGTGCAGATCACCAGCGGCGGTGAGGTGTTCGGCGATCAGCGCGGCGTTCTGGTCGGCCGCTTCGGCCTCGCGTTGTTCGATCGCCACGGCGAGCCGCCGATGCAGTTCGGCGCGGTCTGACCTCAGCTGAGCTTCATAAGCCACCACGCGAGTCAGCGGGTGCTGGAATACGTACTCCGATTGCCGAGTGGACATGGTCGGATTGATGAGATTGGCCGCCACCAAGTCAGCAACCACGGGTTCGATCCCCAGAATTGTGAGTAGCTCGAGGTCAAACCGGGAGCCGACCACCGCGGCGGTGCTCAGCGTGCGCTTTGCGTTTGGGTCGAGCCGATCGATGCGCGCGGCGATGGTCGCCTGCAAGGTGGCAGGTACAGCGAGCTCGGCAATTTCGGCTGTCGACAGGTATGCGCCCGGACGCCCGTGTAGGACGCCGCGCTCGGCCAGTTCGCGAACGATTTCCTCGGCGAAAAACGGGTTGCCGGCGGCTCGATCGGTGACCGTCTGACCCAGCCTGCCAACGGAGGGGTCTGGACCGAGCAACTGCGCGACCAGCGCTGCGGCCTCCGAGTCACTCAGCGGCGCAAGGGCTATCGTCTGTGTACCGGGCACCCGCGTGAGCGCCCCCTTGTACTCGGGGCGGTAGGTGACCAGCACCAGCGAGGCCGTCTGGGGTATCACCGTGACGAACTCGGCCAGCATCGACTCGCTGACCTCATCGATCCAGTGCACGTCCTCGATGACATAGACCACTGGGGTTTCGCGGGCCAGCGACGCGGCATTGACCAGCGCGGTCAGCCGCCGCCGCCTGGCATCCGGATCAATCTTCGGCAGCACCACATCTGGGGCGGCGATACTCAGCAGGTCGTCGAAGAGCAACACGTCCTCAGGCTCCGCGTCGGGAGCCTGCGCCCGGATCCGCGCTCGGGCGGCCTCGGGGTCAAGCCCCTCAACGCTGGTAGCCGCGCGCAACAGCCGCGCGACGGCATGGAACGGGACTTGGCTGGTGTGCGACTCACAGAAGGTCGTGAACACCTCCACGCCCCGACGACCCGCCATCGTCGCCACCTCGCGCATCAGACGGCTCTTCCCAATGCCAGGTGGCCCCGCCACGCCGACCACCGCGCCGTGGCCATCGATGGCGCGCTCCAACAAGCCCTCGACGGCGGACATCTCCCAGCGCCGCCCGACCAGATTGGGCTCAACACGCCCAACACTGCGACGCTGTTCTTCCATGCCCAGTAGCCGACGGGCGGGCACTGGCACGTCGGCACCCTTGAACCGAACCAGCTCAGATTCGCCGAGAGTCGCAGCGCCCTCGATCAGCCGCGCCGTCGAGGCGCTGAGCATCACCCCACCCGGGGGTGCCACCGACTCCATCCGCTGAGCCATGCCGACTTGCTCACCGATGGCGGTGTATCCGAAAGAGCCTGAACCGATCTCACCCGCAATCACCTGCCCGGAGTTGAGTCCGACACGCAACCGGAGGTCAACACCGTCGCGGTCTTGCACTTCGACGGCGAGCCTCTTTGCCTCCTGCTGAACGCCCAAGGCCGCCAGGCTGGCACGAATAGCGTGGTCCTCCAATGCGACTGGCGCACCGAACACTGCCATGATGCCGTCACCGGTGAAACTACCGACCGTTCCGCCAAAGCGCCCCACCACTACCGCGCACCGATCAACCAGCTCGGCCATGATCTCGCGCAGCCGCTCGGCACCCACCGCTGCGGCGATGTCCATCGAGTGCACGACATCGGCGAACAGGACAGTCACTTGCTTGTACTCCGCCGATCGGCTGACCTGTGTGACCGGTGCACCGCATTCGCTACAAAACTTGGAGTTCGGCGGCAGTTCGGTGCCGCACGACCCACATGGCAGTCCCGCCGCTGTCAGCGCACCGCGACTGCTTTCCTCCACGTCAATATCGTGTCACCGCTGGTCAACAATGTCCGCCATATCGCCGCGGAACCTGCGACCCGGACCTTTGCGATCAAAAATGCTTGTGCGCGATCGGATTTCCTATCCGCGTTTCCGAGTGCGCGAAATGGACGCGCAAGCTCCGTTCTGTCCGCCGACGCCTTCGTGGTCGACGTCTCGCCAGAACTCGGAGTCGTACTCGGTGTCCGGGACCGGGATCATCGCAACGGAGCGCTTGGATTGACGGTGCGCACATGCCATTTCCAGGTCGTGGGCGTCGATGTCGAGCCGGTCGATGCCGTTCTGGATGCGTTCGGCGTCGTTGACGATGCGACGCGTGGCAGGTGAGTCACCGTGCGTCGAGGCCAACGCCGCGGCGCAGCCTCGCAGGGCCTCGATCAGCCGGTGGAGCTCGTCGACTTGCTCGGCAATGGTGGTCGACATCATCGCGGCAGGTTCAATGCTGGGTAGCCGGGGCGGTGGAGCAGCCGCGTCATGACGGCGGCGCACAGGCTGAGCAGACCTGCGACGACGAACAGCGTCGTGAGCCCGCCCGAAGCCAACGCCAGCGCGGGCAACCCGACGCCGATGATTCCGCCGAACAGCTTGGCGCTGTACACGACTCCGAAGTTGCGCACGGCGTTGCGCTCGCCGAAGTAGTCGGCAACCAGGCTCGCGAACAGCGGGTAGAAGGCGCCGCCGGCCAATCCGCTCAGCGCGGCGAAGACCACGAACGGAGCGGCCTGCCCGACCGACGCCGAGTGGACGAGACCCAGCTGGGCGCAGCCTTCGAGCAGAAGTGCGGCGCTAAGCGTCTGGCGTCGCCCGAAGCGGTCGGCGAGCCGACCGGCGACGCTGCGGCCCGCGCCGCTGACCACGGCAAGCAGACCGACCGCCGAAGCGCCGACGATCAGCGAAAAGCCGTGCGTCATCGCGACGATCGGCACGTAGGTGGCCGCGAGCAGGGACGCCGCAGCGGCGAGTACCAGGATGAGGTACATGACCACGAAGACCGGCGTCCTGACGGCCTCGCGGGGCGAGTACTGCCGTATCGCCGAGACGTTGTTGCGCAGGCTGCGGTTCAACTGCTTGTCGATGGCCCAAAGTCTGGGGTCGATGTCCGGCGGCCACCAGCCAGGAGGTGGATCCCGCAGCAGGACACCACAAATCGCGACCACGATGAGGATGCAGACACCTGCGCCCGCGAAGATCTCCGTGCGGGTTGCCGGGGTGAGTGCGGTGGCGAAGAGCGCGATGAACGGCACGGCGCCACAGCCGACCGCCCCGGTGACGAAACCGACCCGGACGCCGCGCTGCTCCGGATACCACTTCGCCACGGTGGCCGAGCACGTGGCGTAGACGATGCCGGCGCCGGTGCCGCACAGCACGGAGTAACCGAGCAACGCAAGCAGGAGGCTGTCGGTGTAGGCGAGGGTCAACGGCCCGGCTGCGCACAGCAGTGCGCCGACGACGGCTGCGCGCGCAGGTGACAGGGCGAACCGGTGACTCAGCGCGGCAGTCGGTGCGGCAGCGCCTGCCTGAAACACCACCCACAGTGCGAGCACCCACAACGCGCCCGTCGCGTTCGATCCGTTGGTCACGTGCAGCGCCGCGACGGCCACGCCGTAGCCGTACTGCAGCACGCCGATCCCCGCCATGGCGATCCAGCAGAGCCACAGCATCCAACCCCTGGAGTGTCCGATGAGGTCGTGCGGACGCTCACCGACGCGGTACGAGCGGCCGCGAAGATCGCGGACTTCGACGACTGCGACTGGGGCACTCGTGGGGGCCATGATGCACTCCGCTCTGGTGATTGCATACAGTATGGAATGATCGTAACGTGACGTGGGTCACTTGTCCACATTGACTACCGACAGACATGGGAGTGCCGACATGGGCCGCGTAACCGGCAGATATCGAGTCCTGCACGTCACCGATGGTGTGGCGACGGCCCGCCCGGACACCCTCGCCGCGGAAGAACCCCTGGAGATCAGGGTGGCCGGCCGTCCCCTCGTGGTGACGATGCGGACGCCGGGTAACGACTTCGACCTGGCCCGTGGCTTTCTCGTCAGCGAGGGCGTGGTGGTCGGCCGACACGGACATCTCAGCGATCCGCTACTGCGCGGGAGCGACCGCTGATGGGACCAACACGTACAACGTGCTCGACGTGCTCCTCGACGACGGCGTTGCCGCTCCGGACCCGTCGCTGGAACGCAACTTCTACACGACGTCCTCTTGCGGACTCTGCGGTAAGGCCAGCCTCGATGCGGTGCGCACGATCAGCAGGTGGCACGTCGACCGTGATCCGGTGCGGCTGACCCCCGCGACGATCGCCACCCTGCCGGAAAGGCTCAGGGCCGCTCAGCGGGTCTTCGATCGCACGGGCGGCCTACACGCGGCCGCGTTGTTCGACGCCGGCGGTGACTTGCTCTGCGTCCGTGAGGACGTCGGCAGGCACAACGCGGTGGACAAGGTCATCGGTTGGGCACTCGGCGACGGCCGCCTTCCGCTCACGGGCACGACGTTGATGGTGAGCGGCCGGGCGTCCTTCGAACTGGTGCAGAAGGCGGTGATGGCGGGGGTACCGGCTCTGGCCGCGGTATCCGCGCCGTCGTCGCTCGCGGTGGATCTCGCCAGGGAGATGGGGCTGACGTTGATCGGCTTCCTACGCGGGTCGTCGATGAACGTGTATTCCGGATCCGCACGAATCTGCTTTGGCGAGAACGAGTTCGAAGGGGATCGGGTGGCTTCGGCGCGCTAGTCGGTCTTGGCGAGCCGCTGTTCGTGGTAGACCTCGCGAGTCCGCTCGGTGTGGCGATTCATGATGGCGGTGGCTCGCGCGACGTCCCGGGCGGCGATCGCCGTGATCAGTTCGGCGTGCTCGCTCCAGGCGTCCTGTCCGCGTGGCCGCGCGATGGGGAGGTAATACCAGCGCCACTTGCGCTCGACGAGCGCGATGTGTTCGGCGAGCACGGCGTTCTTCGCGAGGTCGGTGATGGCGGCGTGCAGGGCGGCATTGGCCGTGACCAGACCATCCGAGTCGTTGGCCGCCAGCGCGTTCAGGCCGTCCTGCTGGAGCTCCCACAGCCGGTTGACGTCCTGCGGGGTCGCATGTTCGGCGGCCAGCCCGGCAGCGAAGGTCTCCAGCACCGTTCGCACGCTGAGTAGCTGATCCACTTCCTCTTCGGAGGGGATGTGCACGAAGGCGCCCAGCGCCGGACGGAGCTCGATCCAGCCGTCGGTCTGCAAGCGCTGCAAGGCTTCTCGCACTGGCTGCCGGCTGACGCCCAGGTACTCGGCCAGCTCGTTCTCGACGAGGTGCTGACCCCGTTGGAGGGTGCCATGGACGATGAGTTCGACGATCGCGTCGTAGACGGCCTGGCGCAGGGGAGCGGGACGTTGCACCCGCCGCGCGGCGCCGCCGGGCAGCGCGTTGGGCCGCGACGCGAGATCGCGCTTGCCATCGGGGAAGGTGGACATGGCTAGTTCTCCTTCTCCTTCGCCTTGGATACGCCTGATTAGCGTACAGGTTTTCGTATGCAATACACCGCGCCACAGTCGAGCGATTGCCCATGAATACGGCCACCCCGGATGCGGGAAGTCCTGACAGAGGACGTCCCGCACCCGGGGCGCTGATTCGTTACGCGGTCGACTAGTCGAGAACCAGCCGCGCGGCTTCCTTGTCCTTCACCTCTTCGTCGGCAGGCGTCCACTGCTGTGACTGCGGCAGCTTGGGCTGGCGGAGGAAGATCGAGATGACGGCACAGGCCAGGCCGACCGAACCGGCGATGATGAACGCGGCTCCGTATCCCCACGTGTCGACGACCACCGCCCCCAGGCCTGCGCCGACCAGACCGGACACCAGCTTCGAGCTGTAGACCAGGCCGTAGTTGGTGGCGTTGTTGTTCTCACCGAAGTAGTCGGCAGTCATCGCCGCGAACAGCGGGAAGATCGCGCCGCCGCCGAAGCCGGAGACCATGGATGCCAGCAGGAACAGCGGCATGCTCCCGATGGAGCCGGAGAAGAACACGGCGTACTGGGCCAGGCCGAGCACGACGCACACGATGATGAGCGTGTCCCTGCGGCCGCACCGGTCGGAGATCCAGCCGATCACGCCGCGCCCGGTGCCGTTGATGATGGCCTTGAGGCTCATCGCAAGCGCCACGATCCCGCCCGCGAAACCCATCTCCTTGCCGAACGGCACCTGCATGGCGATGCCGAAGATGTTGATGCCGGCGGTGCACAGCAGGACGAACCACATCAGCGGGAGGATGCCGGTCTTGATCGCCTCCATGGGGGTGTACTGCTTGACCGCGGGCGGGTTCTTGAGCAGTGCACGGCGAATGCGCGGGTCGTCGTTGACGCTCAGCGGGTCGACGTGCGGCGGCCACCAGTTCTTCGGCGGGTCGACGAAGAAGAAGCCGGTCAGCGCGACCAGGCCGGCGAGGAAGATACCGACCGCCAACAGGATGTTCTGGTAGTTGGCCAGGTCCATGTAGCTGGTGAACAGGAAGATGAAGGGCACCGAGCCGTAGGCGAAGCCGCCGTTGACGAAACCGGTCTTGCCGCCCTTGCGTTCGGGATACCACTTACCCACCATGTTGATGCAGGTGGCGTACACGAAGCCGGCTCCGCCGCCGCCGAAGAGGCCGAAACCCAGATACGCGATGAGGACGTGCGGGGCGTATGCCAGCGATAGATATCCGAGCAGCGCCCCTACCGCACCGAGCATCATCGCCGACCGCGCCGACAACCTGCCGCTTTCCCGCAGCCGACCCGCGGGGAAGGCCACCGCGGCCTGGAACATCACCCATACGCCGAGCAGCCAGAAGATGTGTGCGCCGTGCCATCCATGGGCGTCGGACGAGCGTCTCTTCGGCCGAGGTGAAGGCATATTCGGACGAGCTGATGGCCATCATTGCAATCCACGGCAGCCACACCATCCACGCGCGCGACCGCCCCATGATGTCCCGGTCGGTCTCCCCGATCCGGTACACCCTGTTGTTGTCGTCTATTACTTCTCGGTATTTCGGCTGTGCTGACGAAGTCATGTCGTTCGAATCTCCTGGTTCCCCTGTGATTCTGTGGTTGATTGACTGATTAGTCCGGCGATCCATCAGATGGCCCCGTTTCGGGTCAAGGTGGCGAGAGCTTCACGGAGCCCGTCTCCCTCGCTGCCTACTGGATATTGCATACACATACCGTGTGATTCGAACCACTTGCGCGCCAGATAGTTACCACGGTCACAGGTGACGGTATACTCCATACAATCCTGTGCGCAAGCTCCAAAATCCCTGTGTATTTCCGTAACGTCAATCGACCGACGGCCGAGACGGGCGCGCCAAGGCGGCGTTCGACTCCGCAAACCGGCAGTGAAATACCCTGTGATCAGTGGTTATTCGCAACGGTCGGGCCAGGCGCGCCACGCGGCGGGCGGCTTGAAGATGCCGGCCCCGCCTGGGCCGGGAGATCGGCCTCGGTGTCGCTGGCAGTTGCCTCAACAAAATCTGTTCGCAAACCTAGACAACTAGTTGTTACGTGGGCCACACTGTTGCCTACCGCATACGGTATGCAATCAGGCGACCGTCGTCACACGCTCGGTTCGACCGAGCCGACGGCACCGGACCCATCCCGTACCGACGGGACTGATGAGGACTGAACGGAGTTGTGAACATGGTCGAGATCCCGACCGTCTTGGAGCACGAGGCGCCGCAGCCGGGTTCCACTGTGGGCAAGGCACTCGACGGCGTTCGCGTACTCGACATGACACACGTCCAGTCGGGCCCCTCGGCCACCCAACTTCTAGCCTGGCTGGGTGCGGACGTCATCAAGTTGGAGGCGCCGGGCGGCGGAGATGTCACCCGCCGGCAGCTTCGCGACGTCCCAGGTGCCGACAGCCTCTACTTCACGATGCTCAACTGCAACAAGCGCAGCATCACCCTCAACATGAAGAGCGACGAGGGAAAGCAGATCTTCACCGACCTGGTGTCGCGCGTCGACATCCTCGTCGAGAATTTCGGACCGGGCGTCGTCGATCGGTTCGGGTTCACCTGGGATCGGCTCCGTGACATCAACCCGCGCCTGATCTATGCGTCGATCAAGGGCTTCGGTCCGGGCAAGTACTTCGACTTCAAGGCCTACGAAGTCATCGCACAGGCGATGGGCGGTTCCATGGCCACCACCGGATTCGAGCACGGACCGCCGATCGCGACCGGTGCACAGATCGGCGACTCGGGAACTGGCATCCATCTGGTCACGGGGATTCTGGCCGCGCTCTATCAGCGCACGAACACCGGCCGTGGGCAACGCGTCGAGGTCGCGATGCAGGACGCCGTGCTCAACCTCTGCCGGGTGAAGATCCGCGACCAGCAACGGCTCGCGCACGGCCCGCTCGGCGAGTACCCCAACGAGCACTTCGGCGACGAGGTCCCGCGATCGGGCAACGCGTCCGGTGGAGGCCAACCGGGGTGGGCCGTCCGCACCAAGGGCGGCGGCCCCAACGACTACATCTACGTGATCGTCCAACCCCAGGTCTGGGCGTCCCTGGCGGAGTTGATCGGCAGGCCCGACCTCGCCGACCACCCGGACTGGGCCCGGCCCGAGGACCGACTCCCCAAGCTGGACAAGGTCTTTGCACTGATCGAGGACTGGTCGGAGAAACAGACGAAATGGGAGGCGTTGCAGACACTGAACGGTCTCAACATCCCCTGTGGTCCAGTGCTCGGCACCAAGGAGCTCATCGAGGACGAAACGCTGGCCGAGCTCGGCTCGATCGTCACGGTCGACCATCCCGAGCGGGGCCCGTTCAAGACCGTCGGCTCTCCGCTGCGACTGTCGGACTCCCCGGTGGACATCGTCCGCTCGCCGATGCTCGGCGAGCACACCGAAGAGATCTGCACGGAGCTCGGCTATTCGCCGGAGCAACTGGAGTTGTTCAAGCGTGCCGGCGCGATCTAAGCAACAGCCCGGGTCAGTGGCCCGACGACGAAAGGGCGAATCGGCTATGAGGTAGACCGTGCAGCACGGTAAGTGCTGGAAAGGTGCTCGCCAGAGGGTCGCTTGTCGTCGACGGCGGTGAGGCCAACAAACAATGCGATGCATGCCACGTCATGACGTGCGTCGCCCGATCGCCCGCATGGGGCTGTATCCCCCTGCAGCGCTGAGCAAGTGCCCCTGTGTCTCTCCGAAGCCCCACGCGAGAGGCGGTTGAGGCGCGAGCCTGTAACCATCGCTAGAAAGAGAATCAAGGATGTCGTCAGAAACCGCAAGTTATCGTGAGGTAACCGACGCGAACAACCGCGTCTATCGCATCGGGGAGTCCGATCGCGAACTCCTCGGGCGTTCACGGGCGTGGATGGTCTGGCTGCCGTGGCTTGCCATGATGGCTGTCAGCGTCTACGAGTACGGCTATGGCGCGGCCCAGGCGTCCATCCGGGAGGCGCACGGATGGAGCCATTCCCAGACGTTCTGGTTGTTGTCCATCTGGGCCTTCTTCCAGGCCCTGGTAGCGTTCCCCGCTGGAAAGCTCCGCGAGAAGGGCATCGTCTCCGCCCGAGCCGCCATGCTGGTGGGCGCGGTCCTCTCCGCGCTCGGCTTCTTCAGCATCACCCAGGACAGCCTGGTCATCGCCTACCTCGGCTTCGCCGCATGCGGCGGCATCGGCGCCGGACTGGTCTACGCGACGTGTATCAACATCGTCGGCAAGTGGTACCCGGAGCGACGAGGTGGCAAGACGGGGTTCGTCAACGGCGGATTCGCCTACGGCGCCGTCCCGTTCATCTTCATCTTCAGCTTCGCCCTGCATCCGAACACCTATGTCCTGGTCCTGGATCTGGTCGGCGTATACATGCTGGTGGTCTGCGCGGCGTGCGGAATGCTCTTCCGGGACCCGCCGAAGAACTGGTGGCCGGCAGACATCGACCCGCTGCAGTGGGCCAGCCAGAACGGCGCGAAGAGCAGCCTGGCGAAGAACCCACCGGCCGTCCGGCAGTACACGCCAATGGAGGCCATCAAGACCGGCATGCTGCCACTGATGTGGCTGTCGCTGGGTATCAGCGCCGGCGTCTCGCTGTTCGGGATCAGCTACATGGTGCCCTTCGCCAAGGATCTCGGGTTCGGCCCGTTGATCGCGGCGTCGTCCGCCGGTGTGCTGTCGATCATCAACGGCACGGGCCGCACGCTGACCGGCTACATATCCGACCGGTTCGGACGCAAGCAGACCCTGACTCATCGTGCTGCTGGTATCGGCAGTGGCACTGATCGGCCTGCTGTACACGGGCCAGGCCAAGAACGAGATCGGGTTCCTCTTCTTCGCCTTCCTCGTCGGCTTCGGCGGTGGCGCGTTCTACCCGATGTTCGCCTCCCTGACTCCCGACTACTTCGGCGAGAACAACAACGCCAGCAACTACGGCCTCATCTACAGCTCCAAGCTGCTCGGCTCGATCGTGGGAATCGGCGTCGGGGCCAGCGTCATTGACGCATGGGGCTACTCGGGCGCCTACTGGCTGGCCGCGGTGAGCGCTCTGGTGTCGGCAGGACTCGCGGCATTCTTGCGCCAGCCCGGCCGCAGGTCACCAGACGCTGCGCCAAGCAGCAGCTCAACCAACGTGAAGTTGGCGACGGCCGCAGCGACGGACTGAGAAGGACCGCCGGCACCGCGAAATCGGTGGCCGAGGGGAGAGCCTGTCAGGCGACCCCCTCGGCCACCTTTTTGGCGTCTTCCGTGATGCGGAACTACTCTGTCACCAGCGGACTCGTTGGCGGAATCGGCCAGGATCGGAGGGCATCGATGGCGGATGATTCGTCGATCAAGGGCGGCGTTCAATCGGTCGAGCGTGCGTTCGAGCTACTGGAGATCATGGCGAGCGCGGGCCCGTCGATCGCGTTCGGGGAGTTGGCGGCGCGCGCCGAACTTCCGCAGCCGACCATTCATCGTCTGGTGCGGACGCTGTTGAACATGGGTTACGTGCGGCAACTGCCCAATCGGCATTATGCGTTGGGACCCAAGCTGATTCGGTTGGGCGAGAGCGCGGCCCAACTCATCGGGGCGTGGTCACGTCCACACCTGGCCGAGCTAGTGGAGCGGACGGGCGAGAGCGCCAACATGGCCGTCTTGGACAACGACATGGCGGTCTACGTCGCCCAAGTCCCGTCACCGCACTCCATGCGGATGTTCACCGAGGTGGGCCGGCGGGTCTACATGCATTGCACGGGGGTGGGCAAGGCGCTTCTGATGCAGCTGCCCAACGATGCCGTGCTCACGCTGCTGAACCGCGCCGGGATGCCTGCCTCCAGCGAGAACACGCACACCACGCCGGATGCCCTCATGCGGGACATCGAGTTGAGCCGGTCCCGCGGGTACACGGTGGACGAGGGCGAGCAGGAGATCGGCGTGCGCTGCTTCGCGGTCCCGGTACCGGACGCGCCCACGTTGACCGCGATCTCGATCTCGGGGCCCGCGACCCGCCTCACGCTGAAGTCGTCCACCAAGGTCGCGCCGCTGCTGAAGCGAGTGGCGCGCGACCTCGCCTCGGAATTCGACAAGGAAGCGGCGGTCTAAGACTGCAAACGAACGTGACGCCACTGCGAAAATCCGTGTGAATCTTCGCAGTGGCGTCACGTTCGGCGGCCGAGCTCTTAGTCGAGCAGTAGAAGTGCGGCCGCCGTCGGTGCGTCGTCGAGTGTTTCGGCGAGATCGTTGAACTCCATGACGTTGTCGATCTCGGTGCCCATCGCGATGTTGGTGATCTTCTCCAGGAACACCTCGACCACCACCGGCACCTTGTGTTCTTGGGCGAGCTCCTGCGCACGCGCCAATGCCGGACCGATGTCCTGCGGCTCGACCACCTGAATTGCCTTGCAGCCAAGGCCCTCGACGACCCGCAGGTGATCGACGCCGTACCCCTTGGGGACGTTGCCGTCCGTCTCCTGCGAGTTGATGTTGTCGAAGCCGAGCGACACGTGGTAGTTCATGTCGAAGTTGCGTTGTGCCTGGCGGATCAATCCCAGGTAGGAGTTGTTCACCACGACGTGGACGTAGGGGATGTTGAACTGTGCGCCGACCGCCAATTCCTCGATCATGAACTGGAAGTCGTAGTCGCCCGACAATCCGACCACGGTGGCGTCGGGGTCTGCGGCCGCGACGCCGAGGGCGGCAGGCACCGTCCATCCGAGTGGTCCGGCCTGGCCACAGTTGATCCAATGGCGTGGCTCGAACACCTGGAGGAACTGTCCACCGGCGATCTGCGACAGCCCGATCGCGGTGACGTAGCGGACATTGCGGCCGAAGGCGCGGTTCATCTCCTCGTAGACGCGCTGCGGTTTGATCGGAACGTCGTCGAAGTGAGTCTTGCGGTGCATCGTCTGCTTGCGCAGCCGGCAGTCGTCGCCCCAGGTGCTCCAGTCCGGCAGTGAACCCGCGGCACGCCGCTCCTTGGCGATGGCCACGAACTGCTCCAGCGCGGCCTTCGCGTCCGACACGATCCCGAGATCGGGGGAGAAGACGCGGCCGATCTGGGTGGGCTCGATGTCGACGTGGATGAAACGCCTTCCCTTGCGGTAGGTATCGAGCCCGCCGGTGTGCCGGTTGGCCCAGCGGTTGCCGATACCGAGGACGAAGTCGGATTCGAGCATGGTCGCGTTGCCGTAGCGATGGGCGGTCTGCAGTCCGACCATTCCGGCCGCCAGGCGGTGATCGTCCGGGATGGTGCCCCACCCCATCAGGGTCGGCACCACCGGGACGTTGAGGGTCTCGGCCAGCTCCACCAGCAGATCGGAGGCGTCCGCGTTGATGATGCCGCCACCCGCGACCAAGATCGGCCGTTCGGCGGTCACCAGCATGTCAATCGCCTTCTCGGCCTGGGCGCGTGACGCCGCGGGCTTGTAGACCGGCAGCGGCTGGTAGGTCTCCGGGTCGAAGTCGATTTCGGCGAGTTGCACGTCGATGGGCAGATCGATGAGCACCGGTCCCGGCCGTCCGGAGCGCATCAGGTGGAATGCCTGAGCGAAGGCCCCGGGAACTTGACCGGGTTCGAGCACCGTCATCGCCATCTTGGTGACGGGTGCGGCGATCGCGGTGATGTCGACGGCTTGAAAGTCCTCCTTGTGGAGTTTGTTCACCGGCGCCTGGCCCGTGATCGCAAGGATCGGAATGGAATCCGCCCATGCCGAGTACAGCCCGGTGATCATGTCCGTGCCCGCGGGACCGGACGTGCCGATGCACACGCCGATGTTTCCGGCCGCGGCACGGGTGAAGCCCTCGGCCATGTGGCTGGCGCCTTCGACGTGGCGGGCGAGGAAGTGGGTGATGCCGCCGTGTGCGCGCATCGCCGAGTAGAACGGGTTGATGGCGGCCCCGGGAAGGCCGAAAGCGGTTGTTGCGCCTTCGATTTCCAGGATCTTGACGGCGGCGTCCACCGTGCGCATCCGGGTCATTTCGCTTGTCCGTTCTGTGTTCCGGACAGCCGCTCGACACCCAACAGCAAGCCGGAGTGATCGAGGCCCCCGTCACCGTTGGCCATGGCGGAGGCCATCAGTTGAGCGACGACTGCGCCGAGCGGAATGACGACGCCGGCCTCCCTGGCCGCGGCGGTGACGATGCCCATGTCCTTGTGGTGAAGTGCGATGCGGAACCCGGGGTCGAAGTTCCGTCCCAGCATCTTGCCGGCCTTCTGATCCAGCACGGCCGAACCGGCCAACCCACCGCCGAGCACCTTGACCGCGGCGTCGATGTCCACGCCGTAGGCCTGCAGGAACGTGATCGCCTCGGCCAGCAACTCGATGTTGCCCGCCACGATCAACTGGTTGGCGGCCTTGACCGTCTGACCCGCGCCGTTGGGGCCGACGTGCGCGATCGTCTTGCCGACGACGTCGAGAATCGGCTTGGCCGCAGCGAAGTCGGCGTCGGTGGCGCCGACCATGATCGACAGGGTCGCGTTCACCGCGCCGGGCTCACCGCCGGAAACGGGTGCGTCGATGATGCGAAGGCCGCGCTCGACGGCGATCTTGGCCAGTTCCGCCGTGACGTCCGGTCGGATCGACGAGAAGTCGATCACCAGGGTGCCGGGCTGAGCGTGGTCGAAGACGCCGCCCTCGGAGAGCAACACCGCCTGCACGTCGGGGGAATCGGGAACCATGACGGCCACGACGTCGGCGTCCTTGACGGACTGTTCGATGGATTCGGCCGCGGCGCCGCCCGCCTCGACCAGAGCCGCGACTCGTTGCTCGGATCGGTCGTACCCGACCACGGTGTGCCCGGCGGCGACCAGGTGGCGTGCCATGGGTCCGCCCATGATTCCCAGGCCGATGAATGCAATGGTGCTCATGAAATCCTCGTTTCAGCGTGTGTTTCCGCGGTGAGACCGCGTTCGGTTGGGGGGAGCCAGTCGAATGTGTCGGGTCTGGTGGCCTTGTACTCGAGGCCTACGTAGCCGGTGTAGCCGGCGTCGCGGATCTGCTCGAGGTACGTGTCGAGCGTGATCTCGCCGGTGCCGGGCTCGCCGCGGCCCGGTGCGTCGGCGATCTGCACGTGGCCGATCTGGTTGCCGTAGCTGCGAATCGCGGCGTCGACGTCGTCGCCGTTGACGTGGAGGTGATACAGGTCGGCGAGCAGGCGTACGTTGGTCGCGCCGTGTTCGGCGTGCACGCGATCGATCACGCGGATCGCATCGGCCGCCGTCTTGAGTGGGTAGCGTGGTGCGCCGCTCACCGGCTCGATCAGGACGGTCGCGCCGATGCGGTCCGCCGCCTCTGCGGCGTAGCCGAGGTTCGCCGTCGCCACGGCATCCTGTGTCTCCGGTGACAGATCCTCGATGCGGTTGCCGTAGAGCGCGTTGAAGGCGCGGGTTCCGAGTGTGTCGGCGATGCCGATCGCGATGTCGACGTTGTCGCGGAAGGCCTGCGTGAGCGCGGGATCGGACAGGATGCCGCGATCGCCGGCGGGCATGTCACCGGCGGCGAAGTTGAGGCCGGTCAGCTGCACGCCGGCATCTTGGATGGCGCCGACGAACCCGGCGACCTCGTCGTCCGACGGCGTCGGAGACGCGAACGGCCACCAGAACTCGACCGCTTCGAAGCCGGCGTCTCGAGCCGCGCGGGGCCGGTCGAGCAGCGGTAGCTCGGTCAGCAGTATCGAGCAGTTGACGGTGTAAGCGCGGGTCGTCATGGCAGCTCCTCAGTGCGCTGTGCGGGGCGGGCGTTGTCGTTATTCCACAATGCGGAATAGAACTATCATTACTGATACAAGTGAACCGCTCCGCCACTGACTTGTCAAGGTCGTCCGATACGACACTCGACCGCGAAACTGGCAGACGGCGACAGGATTTACGAGAGGTGCGGCGGCGTGCGACCACCATCCGCGAATGCGGCAAACTCAGACGAAGAATGCCCCTCCCACATGATTCATACGATGAATGAACAGTTCCGTATGCCGGAGTGACGGCTAGGCTGACCGTTCATGGCTCACGTGGTGATTGCGCCCGACAAGTTCAAGGGGTCGCTGACCGCGAGCCAAGCCGCGCGGGCGATGTCGCGAGGCGTTCAACGCGCGGACCCCTCGTTGAGCACGGTGGAGTGCCCCATCGCGGACGGTGGTGACGGAACACTCGAGACCGTGCTCGCCGCGGGGTTCGCGCGGATTCCCGTCTATGCCACCGGACCGACCGGTCAGGTGGTCCTCACCGCGTACGCCCGCCGCGGGGATACCGCGGTCGTCGAGATGGCCGAGATCTGTGGTCTGCGACGGCTTCCCGGCGGCATACCGGCTCCGATGACCGCATCCAGTCATGGCCTCGGGGAGGTCGTTGCGCAAGCACTCGACCAGGGCTGCCGAGACATCGTCATCGGCATTGGCGGGAGCGCGAGCACCGATGGTGGGGCGGGATTCCTCACCGCGCTCGGCGCGATGGCGTGCGATCGGCACGGCGTGCGCCTCGAACCTGGCGGGCGGTGGCTCGACGACTGCGCTCGGCTCGATCTCACTGGGCTGCGGCCCGAAATCGACTCCGCCACTTTCACCCTCGCCGTCGACGTCGACAACCCGCTGTACGGCGCACATGGCGCGGCGACGGTCTATGCGCCGCAGAAGGGCGCCGACCCGCGCGAAGTAGCAGAGTTGGACCGCGCACTTCGTTCGTGGGCAGACGTCGTCGAGCGAGCGACGAAGATCGACTGCCGAGCCGCGGCCGGAGCGGGTGCCGCGGGCGGCGTTGGGTTTGCCGCACTTTCGGTGCTCGGTGCGCGGATGCGTCCTGGGATCGAATTGATCCTCGACCTCATCGACTTCGACAAGCACCTGGTGGGCGCCCGCGCGGTCATAACCGGCGAGGGTTCGCTCGATCACCAATCGTTGAGGGGCAAGGCTGCGGCGGGCGTTTCTCGCCGGGCGGGCGCCTACGGCGTACCGACGTATGCCGTCGCGGGTGTGTCGACGCTCGACCCGATCGAAGCACGCTCCGCCGGACTCGTCGGCGTCCATACGCTGGCCGAATTGGAACCGGACCGTCAGCGCTGCATGAGCCAGGCCGGTGATCTCGTCGTCCTGGCCACCGAGCGATTGACGCGGGCATCGCTGGCCTCCGCCGCCGAACGGTGACCTAGGCCGCGTCGGCGGCATATGGTTCAATAACTGAACTGGTTCGTAAAATGCACTGCATGGTGCGTACCGTGCGAACGACCGAATGGTTCAGTTAGAGCGAGGGCCGATGAACGACGTTGAAGTCAGCACCGCACCGACGCAGGTGGCGCTCGACAGTCTCGCGGCGGCGCGAAGGATCGCCAATTCCGCACGCGGCATGGCTGCCGAGATCGACTTGGCCAGAAGGCTTCCCGCGCAGCTGGTGGGTGAGCTCACCGACTCCGGCCTGTTGCGGGCCGGTGCCCCTGCCGAAGTCGACGGGCCCGAACTCGACCCGGCCACCGCGCTACGCTGCGCCGAAGAGGTGGCCCGTGGCAACGCCTCGGCCGGTTGGTGCGTGTCGATCGCGATCACGAGCAGTCTGCTGCTGGCGTACATGCCCGAGGCCAGCCGCAACGAGTTCTTCGGTGACGGACGCGGCATCGCCGCGGGCGTGTGGGCGCCGCGCGGCAAGGCGCGATCCGTACCCGGCGGCCTGGTGGTGTCGGGCCGATGGTCGTTCTGCAGCGGCATCACCCATGCCGACGTCCTGTTCGGAGGCTGCGTGGTCGACGACGCGCGACCCGCGGTCGTCGCGCTGCCGACGGGCGATCTGCAGATCCTCGACACGTGGCACACCCTGGGTCTGCGTGGCACCGGCAGCCACGACACGGTGGCCGACGAGGTGTTCGTCCCCGAGGATCGGGTGCTGTCGCTGAACGACGGGCCGGTGATCGATCGGGCGCTGTATCGCTTCCCGCTGTTCGGCTTCTTCGCAGGCTGCATCACCGCAGCGGCGATGGGCAATGCGCGCGCGGCAATCGAGAGTTTCGTCGAATTGGCCGGGGCGAAGACGGGCTTGGGGTCGTCGCGCACGCTGGCCGAACGACAGACCACGCAAGGCGCGGTGGGCGCGGCCGAATCAGCTCTGGAAGCCGCACGGGTCTTGTACTACCAGGCGATCGACGACGCTTGGGCAGCAAGTCAATCCGGTTCACCCGTGCCCGTCGACGAGCGTATGCGGCTGCGGCTGGCCGCCACCCACGGTGTCCGGACCGCCGCCGACGTCGTGCGCACGATGTACGACCTGGCGGGCGGAACCGCGATCTACGACGACTCGCCATTGCAACGCCACTTCCGCGATGCCTTCACCGCAACCGCGCACTTCCAGGTCAACGAGGCATCCCTCGAACTGCCAGGACGCGTCCTGCTGGGGCTACCGACCGAAGTGTCGATGCTGTGAGCCGGCGCATCGAAGCGGCACTACCGTTTTGGCTCGACCGCCCCGACGCCGAAGCCGTCGACATCGCCCGCGAAGTGCACGAAGCCGGACTCGACGGGCTGTGGGTCGGCGAAATGGCCACGTTCGACGCGTTCGCCCTGGCCACCGCCATTGGCGTCCGAACCCCCGGGCTGCGTCTGAACATCGGACCCCTTCCGATCAGCGTGCGCAATCCCGCCGGCTTGGCGCTGGGTGTCAGCTCGGTGGCCGCGCTGACCGGAGCACGGGTGGGCATCGCGCTTGGAGCATCCAGCCCGGCCATCGTGACCGGCTGGCACGATCGCGAATGGCTCAACAGCGCCGCGCGCATGCGCGAAACGATCGAGTGCCTGCGCCAGGTGCTGAGCGGCGAGCGCAGTGGGTACGAAGGGCATGTGTTGCGCAGCAACGGTTTCCGGCTGCGCCACCCGCTGCCAGGTGCGTCCATCGCCGTGGGAGTCTTCGGATCACGGATGACCCGTCTTGCCGCGGAGCTCGCCGACGAACTCGTCCTGAATCTGGCGACACCGGCACGCGTGGCCGCGGTGCGGCGGCAAGTCGACGAGTGGGCCGCTGACGCAGGCCGCACACCACCGCACCTGACCGTGTGGGTGCCGGTGGCGGTCAATCCGGGGGAGGCGTCACACCGGCAGTTGGCCGGTCAACTCGCGGTCTACCTCGCCCCACCCGGCTACGGCGAGATGTTCAGCGACCTCGGCTACGCCGATCTGGTGGCGCGCGCCCGCACCGGAGCACGCCGCGCCGAGTTGGCCGCCGTCATACCGCCCGAGCTGCACGGGCTGATGGGCGCTACCGGCAGCCCGGCACAGGTCACCGCGCAGCTGACCGCCTACCTGGCGGCGGGCGCCGACACCGTGGCCGTGGTGCCCGCGACCGCCGATGACCCCGCCGGCCGAGCCGCCCTGCGGTGCGCGGCCGCCTGCCTGAATGCCACAGCTACCGAGGAGACCGTTTCGTGAGCCCGACGAACACCCAATGCACACTGTCCGCACGACCGACCGGACTGCCCAAGCACACCGACTGGACGATCGCCGACGCGGAGGTTCCGCCGTTGGCCGACGGCGAGTTCCTCGTCAGGGTCGACTACTTGTCAATCGATCCCGCGATGCGCACGTGGATGAACGCTGGCCGCTCCTATGTACCGGCCGTCGAGCTGGGCGAGGTGATGCGTGCGGCAGGCATCGGAGAGGTAGTCGACTCCAACCATTCGGAATTCCCTGTGGGACAAGCGGTGTCGGGAGTGTTCGGCGTGCAGCGCTATGCGGTGTCCAACGGGCTTGGCGTGACGAAGGTCGATCTCGACCTGGCGCCCGCGCCGGTGCATCTGGGCACCCTCGGCATCAGTGGGTTGACCGCATACTTCGGCTTGCTCGACGTCGGTCGGCCCGAGGCGGGTCAAACGGTGCTCGTCTCCGGTGCGGCGGGCTCGGTGGGCAACGTGGTCGGACAGATCGCTCGAATCAAGGGTTGCCGGTCCATCGGAATCGCCGGTGGCGAGCAGAAGTGCCGTTGGCTCGTCGACGAGCTCGGGTTCAGCGCTGCCATCGACTACAAGAGCGACGACGTGTACGCGCAGTTGAAGACCCATGCCCCGGATGGGGTGGACGTCTTCTTCGACAACACCGGCGGTGCGGCACTCGAAGCCGCCCTCAACCGACTCGCACGCGGCGCCCGGATCGTGCTCTCCGGCGCGATCTCGCAATACAACGACGGGCCGCAGGGGCCGCGGAACTACATGCAGCTGCTGGTCGCCAGGGCGTCGATGACGGGCTTCGTCATCTTCGACTACCAGAAGCGCTACCCCGAAGGTCTTGGCCAGCTGGGCAAGTGGCTCGCCAGCGGTGAACTGAAATCCCACGAGCACGTTGAGCGCGGCACCGTCGCCGACTTCCCGGCCACGTTGCTCAAACTCTTCAACGGGGAGAACAGCGGCAAGCTCGTTCTCGCGCTGACCGACGGCTGACGTCACGCGCCGAATCCGGGCCCTGCCTCGGGGGTGACGTTTCGCGTGGTGATCTCCTGGTGGCACCTGGCGCAGACCAGGCAGGGCTCGGCGATCTCGCCGCAGACGTGGTGGCGCAACACGATCGGTGGCCCCTTGGGTTGGGGGACGTGCTTGTCGCCCCACTGCATGAGGATCACGACCGCGGAGAACAGGTCGCGGCCCGCGTCGGTCAGGCGGTACTCGAACCGCTCGGGGTCCTGGGCATAGGCCACTCGCTCGAGAACGTCGTTGTCGACCAGCGTCCGCAGCCGAGCAGCCAAGGTCGGGCGCGGGATGTTCAAATTGCGAACGAGTTGGCCGAACCGCCGCACGCCGAAGAACGCCTCCCGCAGGATCAGCAGCGACCACCGCTCGCCAACGATGTCCAACGCCCGCGCGACGGACTCGCCCTCGAAGCGGTGAGACAAATCATTCGGGTCGGCCATGGTGCCACCAATGTACCGGTTCACATACTGAACCGTACTGGTAGTCGGCCCCCGTGTTGACAGATTTGTCACTTAGTGACAGCCTCGGACTTGTCACTAAGTGACAGGCCGAATGGGAGGTGGTCGCCGTCAGTAACACGCAAGAGGCGCGGCTGGCCGTCTCCCGGCATGCTTCGGAACTGTTCTGGGAGCGCGGCGTGTCCGCGACCACCGGGGACGACATCGCCGCGGCGGCGGGTCTGTCGACGCGCACGATCTGGCGGTACTTCCGGAGCAAGGAGAGCTGCGTCGAGCCGTTGCTCGCACAATCGGCCGAGCGATTCGTCGCGATCTTGCAGCGGTGGCCGCTCGAGCTGTCGCTCGCCGATCACCTTGCCGCAGACGCCATTGCGCATCCGCTGACACCGCAGGACGTCCAGGACGAGGTCGCCGCGATGCGGATCGCCACCATGACGGCATCCGAGCCTGCGATGCGCACGGCGTATCTGATGGTGCACGACGAGCTCGAACGCGGCTTCATTCCGGTCATCGCGGGTCGCCTGCACCTGCCCGAGGACGACCTCACCGTGCGGCTGTGCGCGGCAGCGGTCACTGGCGCGTTCCGCGTCGTCGACGAGGACGTCAGCAGGGCCATCGTCGTCGACGAGCGCGAGTTCACCCAGCAGGAGGTGTTGGCGCTGATCGACCGGGCCATCCGGGACGCGACCAACGGTCGCCTTGGCGGTCCCGTGACGCTCTAACCCACATACAGCCCGTCGCCATCCCGCCCGGGAGTCCATGCCCGGGCGGCGGGGAGGCCTGTCGCTTCACCGTGTCACCACCAACTACCAGAGAGGATCGTCATGGCGTTGCCCGAAATCATCACAGTGGAGGACCTCTTCAACCCGCCGGTCCGCGCGGGCGCCACGATCTCGCCGGACGGGACGCGGATTGCCTACCTCGCGCCGTGGAAGAACCGGCTCAACGTGTGGGTGCAGAGTGTCGACTCCGACGAGGACGCGCGATGCGTAACCGCCGACGAGACCCGTAGCGTCGTCTACTACAGCTGGACGGACGATCCGCGGTGGCTGCTCTACGTTCAGGACGACGGCGGCGACGAGAACTGGCACGTGTACCGCGTCGATCTACGAGAACCCGATGCCGAAGTGGTCGACCTGACACCGTTCGCCAACACCAAGGCAACATTCACGCTCCCAAAGGGGTTGCCCGGCAAGGCGATCGTGCAACACAATCGTCGGAACCCCGAGCTGATGGACGCCTACGTGCTCGACATCGCCACCGGTGAACTCACCCTGCTCGCGGAGAACCCCGGCAACGTCGTCGCCTGGATGTGCAGCCGCAACGGCGACCTGTTCACCTCCACCCTGACGGCCGACGGCGACGTCGAGATATCGCAATGGGACCCGGGAAGTGATGGTGCAACGGGGGCCCTTCGCACGATCGCGGTCTACGACGGAACCGATTATCCGCTCGGTATCCATCCGATCGAGGTCACGCCCGACGGCGCCGGCGTGTGGCTCGGCTCCAACCAGGACGGCGACAGGACCCGCTTGGTCCGGCTCGACGTCGCCACCGGAGTCGAGACCGAGATCGACAGCCATCCGACGTTCGACCTCGGCGGGCAGCTCGGCCTGGCGTCGCCGCTGATCCTCAGCGAGCGGACCGGGGAGCTGATCGGTGCCCGCTACGCCAGGGAACGACAGGTGATCCATGCTCTGGATTCGCATTTCGCCGCGGTCCTGGAGAACCTGACCAAGCTGTCCGATGGTGACCTGGCCGGAGTGTCGTCCGATGACGGCGAGCAGAGGTGGGTCGTCAGCTTCAGTAGCGACCGCGACCCCGCCGCCACGTACTACTACGACCACTCCACGGGTCAGGGCCGGCTGCTGTTCCGGCCGTACCCGCACCTCGATCCCGACGCGCTGGCTCCGATGACGCCGGTCACGATCACCTCACGCGACGGACTGCCGCTGCACTCGTATCTGACGCTTCCGGTCGGAGTCGAACCGGCCGGGTTGCCGATGGTTCTGCTGGTTCATGGTGGTCCGTGGGCGCGGGACTCCTGGAGCTATCAGCCGGAGGTGCAGCTGCTGGCCAACCGCGGATATGCGGTGTTGCAGGTCAACTTCCGCGGATCGACCGGCTTCGGCAAGGCCTTCACCAAGGCCGCGATCGGTGAGTTCGCGGGCAAGATGCACGACGATCTGATCGACGCCGTCGACTGGGCGGTGAAGGAGGGCTACGCCGATCGCGATCGCGTCGCGATCTTCGGCGGCTCGTACGGGGGTTACGCCGCGCTGGTCGGGGTCACCTTCACGCCGGACGTCTTCGCGGCGGCCGTCGACTACGTGGGCATCTCGAGCCTCGCGAACTTCATGCGGACCCTCCCGACGGTGGCACGACCGTTCCTGGCCAACAACTGGCACCTGTTCGTCGGCGACCCCTCCGACCCGAAACAGGAAGCCGAGATGCTGGCCCGGTCGCCGATCACCCGCGTGGATCAGATCCGCACCCCGCTGCTGGTGGTCCAGGGCGCCAACGACTCTCGCGTCGTGCAGGCCGAATCCGACAACCTCGTCGAAGCACTGCGCGCCCGCGGGGTGGAGGTCGAGTACATGATCAAGGAAGACGAAGGGCACGGTTTTCTGAACCCGGACAACCAGATCGACATGTACCACGCCGTCGAACGCTTCCTCGCCGCACACCTGGGCGGTCGGCAGCACCGCGCGTCGTGAGCGATCGGGCTGCGAGGCCACCGCTTCTCGTGCAGATGGGCGGAGTGGCCGGTCTCGTCCATTCGGCGTTGCCGAGCATCGCATTCGTGGTGGCCGACGCTGCCCTCGGATTTCAGGGCGGCATCTGGTTCGCCGTCGGTGTCGCGGTGGCAATCACGCTGTGGCGGCTATGGCGCAAGGAGTCGATCCAGCCCGCGATCTCCGGGCTGTTCGGCGTCGGGCTCTCGGTGTTCATCGCCTATCAGATCGGATCGGGCAAGGGGTACTTCCTCGTTGGGATCTGGACGAGCGTCGTCCTCGCCGGGATCTTCGATCCTGGTCCGCTGGCCGCTGGTGGGCGTCATCTGGCACGCGGCCAGCGGCACCGGACACGCGTGGCGTGACGACAAGTCCTCGCGACTCGGCTACGACATCGCCACGCTGGCACTGGTGGCGGTCTTCGCGTCGAGGTTCGTCGTAGAGCAGTGGCTCTACAGTGCGGACTCCGTCGGCTGGCTGGCGTTCGCGAGGATCGCGATGGGATATCCGCTCAGCGCGGTGGCGCTGCTGGTGGCCTTCTGGGCAATCCGGCGGTCGGGCCGGCGACTCAAGATGCTCTCGATTGATTAGCAAGACTAGTGTCTATCACCAAACATTAGAATGATTGATGCGACTCTGGACGGCCAGCAGCTGACCGGCTTCGCAGGTCGTTTCCATTTCTCCGCTGGAAATTCCGTTTCAAAACTGGAAAAAATGGAAATTCCCAGGATCAAATGGAACATTGGTAGCGACCAATGCTGCAGCGATCTGTCCAATTGGACGAGAAAGTGAGATTTTCGATTCTGCGGGAGCGTAAGGCCGTCGGCGCTGAGTCGCATTGGTGGCTTCCGGGCAAGTGGGACGAATTCGCTCGCGCAGCGCTTTGAGTTCCTTGGGCCTGCCTAGCCAGGGCCGATGCAGTTACATGCCCATCGGGAGGTAACATCTGCTCGGGAGTTACCGCAGCGGTCAGCAAGGAGGCGATGCAGTCGACACGCGTGAGAAGGCCGACGGGCGCAGCCCGCGGCGAACCCAGGCCGAACGCAGCGCCGCCATGCGCCTGCGGCTGCTCGAGGCCACGGTCAACTGCCTGGTGACCTACGGCTACGCGAGCACCACCACGCATCGCGTTGCCGAGCTGGCCGGTGTCACCCGGGGTGCGCAGTTGCATCACTTCCGCGCCAAGGAGGATCTGGTGATCGCCGCGATCGAGCACCTGGCGCAGCAGCGCGCTCGGGTGGCCGTGGCCGAGGTCGCCCGGATCCGGGAGAGTCCGGACCCGGCCGCAGCGGTGCTGGACTTCCTATGGGACGCCCACCAGGGGCCGTTCTTCATTGCGACGCTTGAACTTTGGATCGCAGCTCGGACGGACCCCGTGCTCGCCCAGCAGATTCAGCGGGTCGAGCCGGTGGTCAACGGTGCGTTACTCGCCGCGATCGAGCAGTTGCTTCCCGATCGGACCGCGCGACGAGAGCTGCGCTACGTCGCGTACACGGCGATGGACGCACTGCGGGGAATCCTGGTGGCAGGCTTCGTCGACGGGGATGCCGCCCGCACCCGCAAGCGGTGGGACCGGGCCAGTGCGCAACTGCGGCCGGGCCTTCTGGACGCACTCGCCGACCGACCTCCGAGCCCCTGAGCGGCGGCGCCGAGACGGGCGAGCGTAGATCACGACTGCCCCTTGTTTAGATGCCAATCGGAAGGTATCTTATTGTCGGTGCCGTAAGAGGGGAACGGCATTGAATTGGCCGCGGCGGGACTGCCGGTCACCGCAGCACCGTCGCGGCCGGTGATTTGATGGCGAATTGGTCCTAGACCGTGCCGACTTCTAGGTCTAAAAGGTCAAATCTTGGAGGAGGCCAACCTAACGACGGATGGTCGGAGATCGGAAACCACGCATTCGAATCAGGTGGCGCTGCCGATGTCGACTCCCGATCAAAAGTGACCCGATGGTTCACCACCCACCTTCCTCCCGCCGGAAAATAGACGGACGGCGGCCAACCGTCCGGAATGAAGACGAAGAAGCGCGACCAAGGTCGCCTAGATACAAGGGCTAGGCGGCTCCTACAGACACAACGTTCACTACCGAAGGAGGAATGAGTCATGGTGAAATTCGAAGGAAAGTGGAAGTATCAGAGTTACCGTCCCGATCCCGGCTCCGTTGCCGCCGATCCGACACCCCCCACATTCGTTCGCTGGTCGCCCCCTGGCGTGGTGACCATCGACCAAGGCGGGACCACCGGCAAGTTGGAGTTCACGGGGACGCCGATCAAGCTCGCTCTCAAGATCCAAGTCACGGATGGAAGTCCTGGAAGGCTGTCCGTCTCGGCAGCAATGAAGCTGCCCGGGGACAAACAATTCACGAATGAGTTGCAAGGGTGGTTTGTCCCTGCCAAGCTCGGAGAGGAAGTGGGAAAGGACAACCCGCTTGTCGTGCGGGGCTCCATCGTGCAGACGAGTGCGGACATCGCCCCGACAAATCCGCAGCCGATGTTCACGACCGGGTTCTTCGTCCTGGAGCCAGAACAATGACAAATCAGCCAACGTGGCAAGAACAAGAAGTTGTCGCGGTTATAGGCTCAGGAAAACTCGCATGCTTTGCCTGACGGACATGCGGGCGGCGCGGATGCTCGCGCTCGAAACACTCACGCAGCCGGTGAACTGGTCGATAATCACACCGGATCCCGGTATGGCAACGTTCCATCAACCCCACGGTGCGGTGATGGACCACCAATCGCTCTACGTTGCCGACGCCGCCGCCAGCCACGTCGTCGTCCTCACATCCGTGACGACATCGATCATTGATACTGCAGCCGAAGTGATCGGGCCGATGTCAGCGCCGCGTGGGCTGGCCATCTCCGATGACCAGATCATCGTCGCCGACACGGGTAATCACCGCATCCTCAGCGGCCCGGTCGGTGCGGCAGGTCCGTGGACGGCTTACGGCAACCTCGCCGCTGTGGGCGGTGACACTAAAGGTACTTTCTTGGCGCCGGTTTCGGTCTTCGTCGATGCCGAGGGCCGAATACTCATCTGCGACGCGGGACTTCAACGTTTAGTGCGTATCGATGATGCGACTGGTGCGGGCTGGGCGGAGATAACCCTGCCGCCGGGGGCGCGGCCCTACGGTGCCTCGGCGGGACCCGGAACCGACGCCATGGTCACCGACCAAGCTCATGGCCGGGTATATGGCGTGGCACTCGATGACACCGTATCGGTGCTCATCGACGGCGGCCCCGGCCGTGATCTGATCGCACCCGTCGCCGCGGTTGTCGACGGCGACGCGATCGTGGTCGCTGACGCTGCGGCAGCGCAGTTGACGGCCTGGGCGCCGAATCCAGTATCTGGCAATTATGAGATCACCGCACTGCTGCGTGGGGACCCCGGGCCGACATCGGGGCCGGCATTCAGCGCCATATCGGGTCTGACGGCCGGGGAGCCACTGTGAGTTCGAGCTTGCGAATCCTCAGCTTCAACACCCAGTTGCGTTCATGGGCCATGCAAGTCGGTGCCTCACCGGGATACACCATACCGCCGGTGGACACCGCCGAGGAGCGTGCCGGCCTCATCGTCGATGCCATCAACAACAGTCCCGCCGACTACGACATCGTGGGTCTCTGCGAAGTCTTCGATGAGGACGCCCGCGACAAGCTACGCGACGGCCTGCGCGGCCGGTATCCCTACCAGCTCAGTAAAGCCGACAGCAGCTACGTCGTGTACCAAACCCCTACGGAGATCGACAGATATCTTGCACTTCGCGCGACCCACCACCTTGTCGGCAAGCCAGAAGACGTGTCGAGCGGATACCGACTCGAGGACAGCGGGCTCATGCTGTTCAGCCGGTGGCCCTTCGTAATGCTCAGTAGCGCCAGCCTGACACCGGCGGACGTAATCGCATGCGCCAATGCGCAGATGCCGGTCGGACCGACCATCCCGGCGGTGAACTTCTTCCCCTATGACGACACCGCGGGCCACGATGGCGACGCCTGCAAGGGCGTCCTCTATATGCGAGTCGTGCGCGACGCGTTCACACCTCCGTACCACGTCTTCTTCAGCCACACTCAGGCCGACGTCGACCGAGTCGAGGAACACCGCCACGCGCGCTTCAAGCAGCTTCGTGTCGTCGGGGACTTCATGGCGGCCTGCGCCGGCGGGCTGCCCTTCCCCGAAGAAACGTTCTTCATGGGAGACCTCAACGTCTATGGCGAACAAGCCGCCACACCAGTCCACGGTGCGGAATGGCAGGAGTCGTTCTACGAACCCGGACAAATTCTTTCGGACTACGCCGTCGATCTGTGGGGGCGACGGCAGTGCGTCGGTGCGCCCGGGCTGCGTGACCCGGGATACTCGGCGACCGTACGGTATCCACCGCAGGAACAGCGCCTCGACTACCTTCTCGCCTCAACCTCCAGCGGCCTGACAGCCCAGCACGTATACATCGACTACGCAATCGCCGACGTCCCCCCGGGACATCCGGAGGTCTCCTACCTCTCCGATCACCGCCCGCTGGCGGCAGATTTCGCCCGTCCCCGACCCCACAGCGCCCCTGCCGAAGCGCATCCGGCAACCTTCCCCGCACCGCCGGCACCGTCCATCTTCCGTGACGAAGACCAGTACCTGGCTGAGGGACAGGTGAAGTGGTACCGCTTCGACGCGCCTGGCACCTACGATGTCCGGCTGCCCTACGGCGGGGACAGGTGCGGCTATCAGCTCTACCTCGATACTGACCTGTCCCGCCCGCGCAACCAATACCGGCACGAGGTCACCGAATACGGCGACAAGTACGTTCTCGCGTCAGCACCGTTTCTACTCAAGGTGTTTCCGTTCCAGCGCACCGGCGAACTGATCTTCGGTCTACGCGTACACAAACATCAGGGCATCGGACCCTGGGACGCCATCCAACTTCCGTACGGCCCGCCGATGGTGGAGGCGTTTCCCGACGCCGGTCAGGCACTCAATGACGACTTCGCGGAGACAGATTGGGACGACCGCGATACCAAATGGTTCCGGATCGACGGCCCGCAACTGCCCCTCTCGCGCGACATGCAGGTCACCCTCGACATCGAAACCCGCGGTGTGCCTTCAGGTGTTTCCGTCGCGCGGGTAGACCCGGGCGGCAATTACTTCCTGGACCAGCAAGCGTTCGACGACAACCGCTACCAGCTGGTCGTCCCGCTGCGGCACGCCGAAATCGCCTATGTGCAGGTTCACCGCCGCGACGGAATGAACCCCGGCCCCTTGGACGTGACTATCACCGCGAGCTCGGACGTCTCGATCCTGCTCGGGGGTCAACGAGGCTCACCCCGAATGCTGTGCCAAGACGAAACCAGTGGGTGGGGCGCCGATGACATCGCACTCGACATCCACGTCGACGGTGCCCTGTTCCGGCATATTTCCAACGACGAGATCGGCGACTTCGAGCAAGACGATGTGCGTGAGCTCAACCAGTGGATCCCCGAGCTACAGCCCTACTTCGACGGCATCACGTTCTCTGTAATCGAACTCGACGATGGCAGCCCCAACGACATCGGCAGAGAGACCCTCAAACCTCGCGCCGAACTCGAGAACTGGGACCGCTTCGCGGTCACCAAGTCCGATGACGATCGCACCCTGCGCGGTGCTTTATGGATCAACGTCGACGACGGCACCTACATCGCCCAGGTCAGCGTCACCACCTGGGACGAAGAGTTCTGACCGACAGCCAGGAGGAAGCATGCCCGGATGGTTCGTTCACATGGAAGCCGCGCACCAGACCGCGCAACGGCTACGGGCCGGCCAAGTCGCGCCCCCGCTGCCGATCACCGCCGCCGAGGCCACCGAGCTCGGCGAAATCTGTCACCGGTGGCGCAACTACCTCGCGGTCGGGTCGCTCGGCCCCGACCTCTTCTACCTCCTGCCCGACTTCGCCAACACCAAGGGCTGCGTGATCCGGCAGGTGATCCAGTGGGCGCTGGAGGTGTGGAGAGAGATCGATGCCGAGTTCGTCAGCAAGTGGGAGAAATGGATCGAACCGATCAGCACCAACGCCTCCCAGTTGGCCTCCCAGCTCACCGGCGGGCTATCCGCTCAGCTCGGCCAGATCCTCGACGAACTGGCCGCCGCCATCATGAACGCGTTCAAAGGCCTGCTCGCCCAGATGGCGGACTGGTTCGGGATCCTCACCTCGGGCCCACCGCAGGGCTTCGATAATGACGCCTTCTTCTGGTCGGACGTCTTTCACTACCGCCGCACCTACCAGTTTCCCTTCGTTCTCTACCAGCAAGCACGAACGGCGTTCGAAAAAGCCCAGACTGACGATGAACGCGGTAACGCCGAGGCGCAGATAGCGTTCGCGGTCGGCTGGCTCAGTCACTGCGCCACCGATGTCACCGGACACCCGTTCACCAATGCCAAATGCGGGGGACCGTATCGCGACCACTGGCAACGCCACCACCTCGTCGAAAACCACATCGACTCGCAGAACTACGGTGCACTACATCCAGGCCCGCTCTACGGCGAATACGGCACCAGCGCACTGCACTTCTGGGTCGCGTTCCGGCGGCGTACGGGCGCGCCGTACGCCGGCCGCGCCGACGGGCCGGCCTACGACTACTTCACTGGATTGCCCGCCTACAACAACGCCGACGGACCGACGCCCGCAGCTGAGCGATCAAAATACTTCGGTCTGACCTCCGAGCAGCTGCCGAACCATCTCATCGACGCGCTACACAGTGCCATGGCCAAGGTGCACCCCGACGGTCCCAAGATCCTCACACAGGATCCGCAGTTCTCGGCGACCGGGCCGGATGGCGGCCCCGACGGCCGGCCGAATGCCGATGCCATGGGACAGATGTGGGAGATCGTCTACCGCTACCTGAAGATGACCAGCAGCGATGGCTTGTCACCCCGAAAGCCCTCGCCGCCAGACCTTTTCACCGACCACTCGTTTCCCACCCCGCCCGGCGGTGGTGGCGGCGTCGACGATGATCCTGCGCGCGGGGCCGATGTGGACGACAACGATTTCAACGTGCTCGACCTGCTCATGGCGCTGTTCGCGTGGGCGGTCTACCTCGCCGAGGTCGCCCTGTGGATCGCCACCGTCCTGCCAGGGCTCATCGCTGATATCGCTACCTTCCCCGCCCGGGAGGTCATCTACTGGGCCCTGGTCGTGCCGGCCTGGAACCTGATGATGCTTGCCCGGCGGACGCTGGTGATGGCGGGATTCTTGATGCCCAAGCCCGAAGAGATCGACCTCGGCCTGACCACCCTAGGCACCTCAGGCGGGTTCAACATCGCTGCCGCACTGAACAACCCATTCGGGCAAACGGGCGCTGGCTTTCAGATCAACGAACCGTCGGGCCGGTTGACTCCGACCTCCAATCGCGGGCTCGACCCCGCCTACCCGCGCAATATCGTGCGCGATACCCCCGACACCATCGGCGACGCCGCACTCGTATCGTTCCTGGCGCATTCCGCAAAGGTCCCCTACACCGGTGACGCCGACGAATTCAAAGCCAGCGAGTGGATCGCACCCTGGCGGTACCCGATCACCAACCAGGCCGGCCAAGGCGTACCGCGCGAGAACGACAAAACCCACGTAGGTCCCTATGTGGTCGGAGACACCAGCACCGTTCTGCTGCCGGGAACGATCGGCGACCACGATGCGCGTGACGAACTTGAGAAGGCAACAGACCCGTCGGACACCGCCGCCCGGCTCACGGCACTGCTGTCGCAGAACCGTCACCTCGGCGGCCCCGTCGACTACTCGCTGTACTTGGTCAGCCGCATGGTCGACGAGCGCGACAAGCCGGTATTCGAGGTTCCCGACTTCAACCTCGACAGCGACCGGGGTTACGCCTGGCACTGCTGGGACTGGGACCGTCACACCCTTGGCCGCGACGCCGATCCGGACGCCCGCGGGGAGTGGGAATGCATCCCAGACATCGCTGGAACCAAGTTCAACTACGCTCAACCCTGCACCGTCCCACAGTTTTTCGACGGCGAGCATGACAACCCCCGCCACCCATTGCAGTTCGATCCGCAGCTCAATCTGGCAGCCCACTACTTGAGCAGAGACGGCGAGATGCCGGCGTCGACCGGTCCGGACCCCTGCCAGATCACTGCGAACACAGACGGTCTGGTTGACGGGCTCGACTGGCGGCGCAGAATCGATGACCACGAGGGAGAACGCTGATGCCCGACGACGAGCTACGACCGCCACCACCGCCCCACCATCCCGAGCTCACCGAAGAGCAGCACCGAGCTGAACGGGGCGATGAACCCCAGGATCCGATCGGCGCAGACGCCGAGGCCCCACCCGGACCGGATCCCGATCCCGGCGGCCAACCAGACCCAGGCCACGCCGACGAGTGGCGCGAGATCATGACCGAGATCGGGGGGGAGCGGCACCCGCCTCGCCGCGAGCAGGTGTATCCCTACCTTATGATCCGATCACTGGCCGCGGGAGATCGCGGCGCTCGCCCGGTGTATCCGCCCGCCGCGTTCTGGAACTCGCCGGACATCGTGTTGATGGACGCCAACGATGACGGCGCTTTTGATGTGTCTCGGCTTGTCGCTGCGCCGCGGGCGGGCCGGTCCTACCGGGTGTTCGTACGGGTCTGGAATCTCGGCTTAGTACCTGCCCTGGGGGTGCACGTGAAGGGATGGGCGGTCAACCCAGGCTTCATCGGCGTCGGCAACCAGGACGACCCTTACTATCAACAGAACTTCATCGGAGGACGCTGGCTCGAATTGTCGGACCGCACCCGCCCCGAGTGCGTGGCGGTCGCCGAACTGGACCAAACCTGGCACGTCCGAGCCGATCTGATCGGCCACCACTGCCTGCTGGCGGAAGTCAGCTGCCCGCTGGACCCGGCGATGGGCCCTCTGATCCCGAACGTCGACCGCCACGTCGCTCAGCGTAACGTGGAAGTCCTCACCGGCAGTGCCAGTCCACTCAAACTCGTGGATCTCCTCGGAAGCCTTGTCCCGCGAGGATTCACCCTGGAGGTCACCCATGCCGGCACCGACATGCTGGGAGTGCTGCAGGCCTGGAGCGGGGGCTCCCTCCCGGACGCCGTCGGGAAGCCACGCGAGATCACGGTCCCCGACCTCGACGACCTGCGACTGGGCGTCCGCACCTCCAACGCACGACATCTGCTCACTGCATTCGCTTTCGAGGATGGGTCGGCGATCATCAGCAGCGAGCGACTGGCCGTTGCCGCCCAGCGAAACCTCGGCGCCGACGCTGCAGCCGCCCTCGACCGGCCCGGCGGTGCCTGGGAACTGATCGAACGCCTCGGCCCGCAGCATTGGGCTGACATCGGGATCGTCAGTGACGAACCACTAGGAGAAGGTTTCGGCAGGCGACTGGGCCGCCTACTACGAATTGACAACGACTTCTCCGCTGCCCTTATTGCGCGCCGCCTGGGTGGGCGGCCGGGCTCACAGCACACACTGCAGTTCAGCCTCGCCGGGCAGGATGGCTCCATCGTCGGCGGCTACACACTTGTCGTCGCGTGACCGCCTGCGCCGGTGTCGAATCCGGCGACGCCGTGTCGGTTGCGTGCCTGTGAGGTGAGACTCCGACACTCGGAACGAATTCCTCGATGTCTGCAGCGTTTGAATGCCGTCGAAGATGAGTAGCCACGGTCCCGGGAGGCGCCCCAACATTCCCGTGAAGATAGCGCTGACATCGGCGGCTGGCGGCACCACGTCCTTGGTGAGCAACATAGGTATCGCTCCCACCTGACACCGCCGCGGCGATCGGAGTTTCGTCGGACCAGAATTCTTACGAAGCGGCGGCGTCAGGAACGGGCAGTGCGCTACGTACTTGGTAACTAGGGTCATTGCGCAGGATTTGCGTGAGCTCCCCGTTCCCTACTGAGCCAAGATGGCCTCTCGCGACCAGTGGCTCAGCGACCGCAATGCGGACATCCCTGTCAGGGTCACGCGCCAGGGATTCAGTAGTTTCGAAGTCCATCTGCTCGGTGGAGGTCGGGAACACTGTCGCCGCGAGTAACCGCATCTCCGGGTCACTGCTTAGCGCCATCGTCCGCCAAGGCAAGTCAATCAAAAAGTCGAATCGACTCAGCTGATAGCTCGCCCTGGCAAACGCTAGTGCGTCCTTACTCTCCCCGGTTCGCATCAGAAGCTGGGCTGCATGCCAAACGAGGCGGCGGCGTTGGCCGTCGGCAGCGAGAATCGCCAGCGTGGTGATCACTTGACGACGCAGGCGTCCTGGTACGCGTTCGATATGAAAGGCGCGAACGGGTCGCCGAAGCGTCTTTCCCACTCATCGAACTGGCTCGCAGGCTCGTCTGAACCCACTACGAGCCGAAATAGATTGTCGAATAGCCCATTTCGGGTATCGGTTGCGAGCGTATCGGCGAGTGGGATGAGAGCGCCTGCATAGAGGGCACGGTTACCTTCGAAGCGTGTCGTTTCCATTTCTCCGCTGGAAAATCCATTTCAAAACTGGAAGAAATTGGAAATTTCCAGGATCAAATGGAACTTTGGCAGCTGAACTAGCTGTTCCACGGGCTTCGGACGGGGCGGGGCGGGCAGGCGTACGTCTGGAGTGAGGCTTGGGGCGAACCGCTTCGGCACTGGCGTCGCGACTCAGTGATCGATGGGTGGTTCAAATGAGTTGCAGAATATGACTTTTCGTCTGTCGAGAGACCGTTGGAACCGTGCGTGATTGGGGCGGTCTGCGACGTCGTTGCGATCGTCATATGAGAACTACTGGTAGTACATTGCCGCACGTGATCTCGACAGCGTCGAACCGCCTGTGACCCGGTCGAGTATTGGGTTAGACGGACGCAGCCTCAATGCGGCGTAGCAGATCAGTGACGCGCCCGGTGACGTCGTCTCGTACCAGTCGCATTCGTTCGATGCCGTCGATGCCGCGCTGGGATGGCTCGTCGGTGTCCCAGGTCTCAAAGCGCGTTCCGGGGATGGGATCGACGTGGGCTTCGCGACCCAGGGTGATGACGAAGTCGACGTCGCGAACGAGTGTCGGGTCGATGGGCTTTGGTGTCTCTGCGCTGATGTCGATTCCGACCTCGGCGAGGGATTCAGCGGAGAGCCGGTTGATCGAGGTTCCCGGTTGGGTGCCCGCCGAGTACACATGCACGGAGTGTCCCGCGATGTTCCGCATCAGTCCTGCGGCCATCTGGGACTTGCCGCTGTTTCTTGACGCAGACGAACAGCACCGACGGTGTTGCGGTCGGCTCGGACATCAATTGTTGGGCGTGATGCCGAGGTCGTCGAGGAGGCGGCGTACTCGCTCTTCGATGTCGTCACGGATAGGGCGGACGGCGTCAACGGACTGCCCAGCGGGGTCGGGCAGTTCCCAGTTCTCGTAACGCTTTCCGGGGAAGAACGGGCAGGCGTCGCCGCAGCCCATGGTGACGACGACGTCGGCGGCCTGGACGATCTCGTCGGTCCAGGGTTTGGGGAACTCGCGGGTGATGTCGATGTCTACTTCGGCCATAGCGGCGACGGCGGCGGGGTTGATCTCGTTGCCGGGTTCTGATCCGCCCGACCAGGCGACGCCGCGCTCACCGGCGAGGTAGTTGAAGTAGCCGAGGGCCATCTGAGAGCGGCCTGCGTTGTGGGTGCACAGGAACAGCACGGTGGGCTTGCCGTCGGTGATCTTGCCCTCCACGCGAGCTAGCGCGTCAAGGCGTTGGCGCGCCCACCGTTCGGCCAGCAAGGGTAGGAAGTTGGGGACGGTGGCCCGTCCGGCGAACTGGTCGTAGGACGAGTGGAGGAACCGTTCGATGGTCTCGACGCCGAAGTGCTCCCCGTAGTCGGTGTGCAGGCGGGTGGCGGCTGTCTTCAAGGCATGCTGCTGATCGATGGACAGGTCGCGTCGAACGTGGGCGGAGTGCGACACCGGGGTTTCGGTCATGACGTGATCCGATCGGTCGTGGGGGATGGTGTTGCGTCGTGGGTGAATCGGCGGCGCAGGGCCAGGGAGACGTAGACCAGGGCGACGAGGACGGGGACCTCGATGAGCGGGCCGACGACACCGGCGAGCGCCTGCCCGGAGGTTGCGCCGTAGGTGGCGATGGCCACGGCGATGGCGAGTTCGAAGTTGTTGCCCGCTGCGGTGAATGCCAGGGTGGTGGTGCGCTGGTAGCCCAGGCCGAGCAGCGCGCCCAGGAGGTAGCCGCCGCCCCACATGATGGCGAAGTAGGCCAGCAGCGGCAGGGCGATGCGGGCGACGTCCAGCGGGCGGCTGGTGATCTGGTCGCCCTGCAGGGCGAAGAGGATGACGATGGTGAACAGCAGGCCGTAGAGCGCCCACGGGCCGATCTTGGGTAGGAACGTCGATTCGTACCAGGCGCGGCCTTTGGCCTTCTCGCCGAGCCGTCGGGACAGATACCCGGCCAGCAGCGGGATGCCGAGGAAGATGAGCACGGATTTGGCGATCTGCCACGGCGACGTGCTGATCGTGGTCTGTTGCAGGCCGAGCCAGCCGGGCAGCACCGACAGGTAGAACCAGCCGAGCACGGCGAACATGATGACCTGGAAGATCGAGTTCAGCGCGACCAGGACTGCTGCGGCTTCGCGGTCGCCGCAGGCCAGGTCGTTCCAGATGATGACCATCGCGATGCAGCGGGCCAGGCCGACGATGATCAGGCCGGTGCGATATTCGGGCAGGTCTGGTAGCAGCAGCCAGGCTAGTGCGAACATCAGCGCCGGGCCGAGCACCCAGTTCAGTACCAGGGAACTGACGCAGGAGCTTGCGGTCGCCGGTGACGGTGTCGAGCCGGTCGTAGCGGACCTTGGCCAGAACCGGGTACATCATGATCAACAAACCCAGCGCGATAGGCAACGAGATGCCGTCGACCTGAACGTGATTGAGCGCGGTGTTCAGCCCCGGAACGATCCGACCCAGCAGCAGACCGAGCGGCCATCGCGATGCCGATCCAGACCGGCAGGAATCGGTCGAGCAGCGAAAGTTTCTCGACGACCGCGGGATGCGCATTGGTTTCGACCGCGTTCGTCATACCCAAGCTCCTGTGCGGGCAGCGTCGTCGATGGCGACGCTGAGCACCGAGGACAGGTTCCTCAGCGCCTCGGGGACCACGGAGTAGTACACCCAGGACGCTCGGCGTTCCGACGCCAACAGGCCAGCGTCTTTGAGCACCTTGAGGTGGTGGGAGATGGTCGGCTGGGTCACGTCGAAGTCCCCGGAGATGTCACAGACGCAGGCTTCGCCGCCCGCGTGGCTGGCCACCAAGCTGAACAGGCGTAGCCGAATGGGATCAGCCAATGCCTTGAGCTTGGCAGCGACATCGGCGGCCGCCTCGGTCGACAGCGGCTCGCGCACCATCGGCGCGTATGCGCATGCCGAGATATCGCTGAGAGGCAACGTGCGCGATTTAGACATACATCGATATTGACAGATATCGAATCAGAGGCCAAGGAAAGAGTCGATGAACACCCGGACGGGACCTCATCAGTCGAATGCGGTGAGGGTCAGCTGACGGGAATGAAAGTCGAAGTGCTGGCCGGGGAAGCGGTAGATGTCTGCCAGCGTCATGTAGTCCTTGAAGAATGGGTCCCATCGGGTCGGGAAGTGCATCCCCCGCGGCCAGGTGTCGTCGCTTTCCTGGGCGAGTTTGCGTTGCAGCGCAGCGATGACGCGATCCATCTTTGCCCCCATCCGGCGGCGGTTGTAGACCAGGGCCGCTGCACTGGAGCCGTAGTAGTTGATGACATCGAACGGTATGGCCGCGGCGTTGAGGACGCGGGCGAAACTTCGGCTGACTTCGTCGGGCAGCCGGTCGAACTCCTTCACCAGGATCAGCAGCCGTTGCACGACCATGTAGCCGAACACCATGTGAAACAACAGTTGTTCGTTCGTCCACCGGGTGCCGAGCGTCGGCCTGCCCCAGTCATCGGGTCCCGCCACATCTAGCAGCCGGTGGAACTCGACGCGGGCGACTTCCAAATCGGCGGCAAGGTCAGCGCGCTCACTGGGGCCGGTCGACATGGTTCCCGCTGAGGGCGGCTGTCAGTTGCTCAATGCTCGGTGAGCCGGTGGTGCCGTGAGCGGAGCGGTAAAGCCGACATGACAAACCCGCCACCGCGTCAGGTTGCCCGAACAGATCGTTCCCATCGATAAGGATCGTTGGCGATCCGGTGAACCCCAGCGCGGCGGCCTCAGCGTCGGTCCGAACCTGTCGGACCCGAATATCGACTCCGGCGCAGCCGATTGCATCGAGGGAATGCCGCAGCCGTTGCCGTATGACCGGCATGCTGGGGCAGCCCTCGACGAACCGGACTTCAACGTCCACCCTTCGATAATGCGCCTGCTAGCAGCAGGCCGTCGCGGAGGCGGGCTGTGTCTCGTCGCCTGCTGGCTTGCTGCCACCGCAGCAGACGCCGCCTTCGGCATTGTCTTCATCTAGGTGTTGCGGACTGGTGCCGAAGGTGTCCGAATCGGCCAGCACCGTGTAGACCTCCCACTTCTCACCCGCCGGTCCGGTTACCCACACCTTGTCCTGGGTGGCGAAGCAGCAAGTGGTGCCGATTTCCTCATCGGTGAAGAGTCCCTCGTCGGTGAGGCGGGCGATCTCGGCGTGGACGATGTCGCTGGACTCGACCTCGACACCGAGATGGTTGATGGTGCCGCCCTTGCCGGGGTTTTCCAGCAGGACCAGCTTCAGCGGCGGTTCGGTGATCGCGAAGTTCGCATAGCCCTCCTTGACCTTCGCGGGCCGCGTATTGAACAACTTCGAGTAGAACGTAATCGCCTGGTCGAGGTCATCGACGTTGAGGGCAAGTTGGGTTCGGGACATGGCGTGCCTTCCTACGTGTGTGACTTATATCGAACTAGCGCGCTGGACTTAGGATGCACACCTTTTTGACTTATGTCAATGTAGCGGGCAGCATTGGTGCTATGCCGAAGACGCTGCCGATGATCGACATGTCCGCGCCGGTGTGTTGTGCGCCTGTGGCGGCCGGTCCGATGAGTGATGAGGATGCGTTGCATGTCGCGCTGCGGCTCAAGGCGCTTGCCGATCCTGCCCGCGTGAAAATCATGTCGTATCTGTTTAGTTCCTCCTCGGGCGAGGAGAACAGCGGTGACCTATCAAAGGCGTTGGGACTAACCGAGTCCACCGTCAGTCACCACCTAAGCCAGCTTCGGCGCGCCGGCCTCCTCGAATCTGATCGACGCGGCATGAACGTCTACCACCGTCCACACCGCGACGCCATCGGTGCGCTATGCGTGGTGTTGGACCCCAACTGCTGTACTTAGCGCCGACTCTCCCTAGGAAGAATCGTTCAGAGGCGATGCTCTGGTCGAAAGTTGGCAACCGCCACGACGGCACCTTCACCCTGCCAGACCCGCAGTTGCGGCTGCGGGTTGTTCTCGCGCGGACCGAGTTCCGAGTTCGCCTGCGGCTCCGGTCATTCCACTGTGGTCATGTTCGGCCCTTTTCGGTGACGTGGGCGATGTCGTCATGGTTTCCCCGGAGCCCTCACCGGGCAGGTGGGCGGAGTCGGCCGATGGCTTCGACGGCCTTCGGCGCAAGACCGGACGTCGCCGATTTCACTCACGTCGCCAAGCGGTGAGTCCCAGGAGGCGCTCACCCCGACAGTGCGAGGAGGGGGGAGCCGAAGGAAATTAGCGCGCGCAATGAAAGTCGCGGAGAGGCAACCGATGTGCACATCGCGTCGGTCAAGCATCTTGCGGCAATCGATAGACGTGGACCTTAGTGGCGGTGCGTGTCACCGCTGTAGTCCTATCGCCGAATATTGGAACGGCCGTCTGGTTATCGTTTTGCCAGTCTCAAGTGGAAAAACGCTCCGCCAGAATCAAATGGAGAACGACGAACCCGCAGGTCATTGAGCTGTCGTTTCCAGCGGAGTTCTGGAAACGACACAGCGGTGGTCGAATTGGGCAGCTTCGACGCCGCGGCGGCGCATGACGGGCCCCGCCGCCTCGGGGGCGCCGGCCGTGGTCAGCATGTTCTGGGCCTTGTGATTCAACACGGCCGATCCGGCCAGGCCGCCGCCGAGAACTTCGACGGCGGCGACGCCAGCTCTCGGACATGTGACCGCGGCACGCACACGGGACCGACCTGGCCAACCACGTCGACATTGGCACATGGCCCTACACGAAATACGATCCCGTCGACAGACGGAGCATCACGACCTCGCTCGCGGGAGCGAGGGCTCGAACAGACCCTGCGGAGCTAGACCTCGGTGTCGGTGTCGAATCCCGATTGATCGTGGCCCAGAACGTGTCCCTCCACGGCGGCCGGCATGCATCCAGCGGTGCATTGTTGCATCACCACCGGATGGGACGTTCCGGGCGTCAGCCGCCAACGCCAGGTCGTCTCGATGACCGAGCGATCGCTGGGAAGCGCTTCGCGGGAGCCGATTTCGCAGTATTGCGTGCGGGTGGCCGGGTCGCACGTCTCGAGAAGGAGCTGGCCCTCGGAGAGTCCGAGCGGATTGCGGATCAGTTTGACACCAAAGCGGTCGATCTTTCCGTGCGAACGCAGACGCTGGGCGATACCGACCAGCGCCGCCTTGTCATCGGCGCTCAGCGGAGCGACGTCACCGAAACTCGACAGCTCCGAGAACTCCAGACCGACGAGGCTCAGATCTGTGTCGATGTCGTCGCCGAATCGAATCGCCGAGGCGCTCAGGCTGGCGAAGGCGAAGGCGATCGCTGCATCGGAGTGGTCTCGGTCGTACCCGTGCGGGGCATCGAGCGTTCGACGAAGATCTCCCCAGGGAGTGGCTCAAAGTGTTTGTGAAGCAGCCATATCGCGAATCGTCGCCACGCGTCGGTGGTGGTCAGATACGCCCCGATCTCGCGCAGGCATGCGTGGTCGGAATCGTCGAGGAGACCGACGTCGGTCAGGTCCATGTCTTTCAACGCGGCGTAGTCATCGGCTCGGTGGTCACGGACTGCAAGCATTGATCGTCCTCTCATCAGTCTCCGCGTCGATCCGCTGCACGGAGGCCGGCCATGGACGTTCGGCAACCGACGCGAGTTCACTGCCGAATCGACCGGGCCTAACGCATTCCAAATTCTAACGCCATCAATTACTTATCATAAGTAACCACTTTCTTGGAAGTGTCTGCACTCCACGCGCCGTTCTAGGAGCGAATGGCACTGAGAAGGTCCCAGGTTGTAACCAGACGGGTCCGGATGCGTCCCAGATTGCATAGCAAAGAGATTCGTCTGTTGGTGATGGGTTCGCGCTGGTGTTCGCTGACGATTGGGGCTGGAAGCTGGACAGCCCGATGGTCCAGACCGCCACCGACGCCCTGGGGTCAGCCGCCGCAAGCCCGCGCCAGCACCGGACTTAACCGCGGTAATGCTTAGGCCACTCCCTCGAGCTGGACCCTGCTCGCGGCGCCGGCGACGGCACCACCGCCGCATCGCCAGGATGAGCGAAGCCAACGAATCCCAGGCAGTTGCACGAATCGCATTCCATGGCCTCGCTGGGGATGTGATCGCAATGGCGGTGCCCACAGCTATTGCGCATGCACGGCTTCCCGGCGGCGACCCAGTCCTCGAAGGTCATGACATCGGCCGGTGGGGAGACCCCCGCAGCCGTAAAGGGCTGCACCCGCGGCAGATCGATCAACGACAGATCATCAGGCAACATCAAAGCCCTCCTGACACAGTGTATCGGGTACCGATCTAGACGATCATATGCCCAACGAATGACGGCACCGGAAGCTGTGACCAAACTCCCTGTCTGACTGGTCACTCTCAACGGCTCGCTGCGATGAATCGTGCTGTTACACAGGTCTGTTGAGCCGATCAGACTGCGCTTCGTCATGGGGAGGCCGTCCGCCGGACGCCCGGGAAGCCGAGTCCGGCGCGTGCATCTGACCCGCTCGCGTCAGCCGCCGCACAGGCGAGACCTTCAATCGTTTCACCAATCACCCGAGGGACCGCATGGCCGCTCGACAAGAATCAACAGTGGTCCGTGTATCGATTTCCGATTTGGATGTCATCCGCCTGCCGCGTGCAACGGTCAAACCGCGGTGTCAACCGACACTACGTCGGCGAGGAGGTCCCGCAGGTGCCGCCGTCCGCGGTGAACCCGGGACATCACGGTTCCCGTCGGGATGTGCATGATGTCGGCGATCTCCCTGTACTTGAGGTCTTCGACGTCGGCGTAGTACACGGCGATCCGGAATCCCTCGGGCAGGGCCTTCATCGCTGCCACCACTGCGGTGTCGGGGACCGTCGCGAGCGCCTCGTCCTCGGCCGATGGCAGTCCGAGCGAGGTGTGTTCGGAGTTGGACACCAGCTGCAGGTCAGTGATCTCCTCGGCCGGATACGTCACCGGCTGCCGCTGCCTTTTGCGATAGGTGTCGATATAGGTATTGGTCAGGATCCGGTGTAGCCACGCGTTGAGGTTGGTGCCCTGTCGAAACGACTGGAAACTGGCGTAGGCAGACATCATGGTCTCCTGCAGCAGGTCCTCGGCGTCGGCCGGATTGCGGGTCATGCGCAGTGCCCGGCGGTACAGAGGCGCGCACAACGGGATGGCTTCGCGTTCGAAGCGTGCGGCCAGCTCGGCGGCGGTGCCTTCGACGAGATCTGCGTTGCGGGTGGGGTCTTGGCCCAAGGGTCCCATCGCATCTATGGCCGCCAGTTCGCCCGCGCCATCTGCAGATTCAGCAAGTACAGCAGTCACGATCGGTACCACTTCCTCACGGAGCATAGGCATTTGGCTGCCCGACATTGACGTGCATCGGGTGCGTCGGATTGGGCGGTTGCCTGCAGCAGCGCCGGGATCGCGATGAGGCGGCAGCCGTAGGGGGCGATCGGTTGACGACGACTCGGCCTCGGTCATGCCCGTCCTCCCTCCGCTATTACATCGTATACCTATACGGCATGGGAATGTCGCAGATTATTCCCAGCAGCCGGCTCCGCACGGGTCTTCATGTTCGCCTGGAACGACCTGCCGCTCGCCCTGGCGCTGACGACTACCCAATCGATCACCGCCGCAATGTCACGCAGGCTGGGCACGAGTCCACGAGCACCTCGCGCCGGCTTCGTTGCGCGGACTTCCGTCTGCGGTACTCGGATCAACGTATGAACCGAAATCTACATCGGGCGACTGATATAAACGTTGGATGGAACGGTCAAACCCGGGCACCAACCGAGATGACATCGCGGAGGCGCTCGAACAGGCATCGATCCTCATCGCGCGGCATCTGTCCGACCGCACTGCGTTGAGCCTGACCGCATCGATGGCACTGGACACGCTTAGTCGGGAAGGCCCAATCCGGCTGACGGCGCTAGCCGCGGCGGCGGGTATCAGCCAGCCGTCGATGACCGAATTGGTTCAGCGACTGGAGCGTCAGGGCTTGCTGACCCGAGTCAACGACCCCGAGGACGGGCGCGCCGCCCTGGTGGGTATCGCCGACGCCGGCCGGGCGCTACTGGATGAACGGCGGCGTTACCGCCGCGACCGGCTGGCCGAGCTGCTGACGGAGATGTCCCCCCAGGAGGAGGCCGCGCTGACCCTGGCCATGCAGGTGGCTTTGCCGAGTATCCGGCAACTCATCCAGAACGCCACCAGCCGTGCAGGCAAGGACGGGCCGGTCACCGCACGTTCCTGAGTCGGGCAACCGCGAGTGGGCTTTCGGCCCGCCGCCGGACTGTGCCAATGATTCCAGCCGATACGGGCCATGAACTGACACCACGTCGCGTTCTTCGGTGTCCGCATGGCTATTTCGGTAGCGGACGTGGTGAGGGAGCGGACGCAATGCGTCCTCATCGCTGACGCCGTCAGATAGCCGAACTCGTCTTGCGTCGACCCACAGAAGCGTCACTGTGGCCGGCCCTTGGGCTGCAGGTCCCCGCGGGGAGTCCGGCACACGTCAATCACCGCGGGTCGACCGGCGAGCCCACCCCAGTGGGGCGTATCACGGCACCCCGATCGATGTCACGATTATTACCAAGAATCTTTCTGTGAATCGGTATCGAATCGCTTATCTTGCCTGTTTAACTAGTTAGCGGTGGGGGACCACCTCACCGGCTCAGAGTCAGACCCACGGACGTATGGTCCGCGCCTCCGACCCACAACACAAAGGTGAGGCAAAGAGATGATCAAATCCACATTCTTGATGATGGCCGCCGGCGCGGCAGCCGCCCTGTCGTTGGGATTGGCCAGCCCGGCCGTCGCGGACGACCAATACTGGGTCCCGGTGTGCACCGGAAACGACATTCCGATGAATAGCCATTGCCGCATGGGAGGACCCCAGGGCACCCCGCTGAGTGCCCCCCTAGCCCGGCGGAGCCACGGGGTTCGTCGGCGCCCCGGCCGACAAAATGCCCGCCGTAAGCCCGGGAGCCAACCCCTACATCCCACTGGGAGTAGGGAACTGACGCCTCCTCGTTCGAGGATTGCTGTGGCGTGGGCTTCCTGCCGACGTACTTCCGTAGAACGTCACGATCGGCTTCACCGAGGACCCGGGACTGATGACGGAGACGTCAGCGGCTCTTCAGCCGGAGCTTCCAGCGCACGAAGCCGAGGTAGATGGCGCTGATGGCCGCGAGCATGACCATCACGAACAGCCACGTATCGGCGGTGTGCTTCCAGTGCGCGTCCTGTGGGGTTAGAGGCCCGGGACTGAGCCTGATCAGGTCGATCGTGGACGCCGTCGAGGCGAATCCCCAGCGGGCAGGGGTGACCCAGGACATCTGGTCGAGCCCGAGGCGGTCGGTCACCGGGATCATGCCGCCGGAGAACACCAGTTGCGACATGACCGCGACGACCAGCAGCGGCATGATCTGCTCGTTCGACTTGGCCAGCGCCGAGAGCGCCAGGCCGACCATCGCTGCGGCCACACAGGTCGCCGCGACATCGACGTAGAGCTCCACGGTCCGATTGCCCATCACCGCACCGCTGGTGACGGCCCCTGAACCCCACCCCTTGCCCTGTACGGCGATGAACACGACGACCGCCGACTGCAGCACCGCGAACAAACCGAACACGACGACCTTGCCGAAAAGGTATGCGGACGTGGACAAACCGACCGCCTGCTCGCGCCGGAAGATCGCCCGCTCCCCGACGAGGCTACGGATCGTCAGCGCGGTGCCCATGAAGATCGCGCCCACGTCGAGCATCACCAGGATCTGTCCCGGTTCGTTGGGCGCCTCGCCACCCCGAGTCACGGGCACGGGCACGCCGAGGCCGACGTCTCCGGGCACCGAGAGCGACAGCACGCCCATGATGAACGGCAGCAGTGCCAGGAAGATGAAGTAGCCACGATCGGCGACGACCAGCCGCGTCTGTCGAGCCGCGATCGTGAACAACTGCCTGCGCAGGCTGGTCTGTACCGGCGCGCCGAGATCGGACGGCTTCTCCGCGGGCGGCCGCTGAGGCGGCGGCGGGTGGTGCGCCAGGAACCGCTCGTGTGCTGCGGCGGGATCAGCGGTCACCGTGTCGAAGATGTCGGCCCAATTGGTGGTGCCCAACGACGGCCCGATCTCGCCGGGCGGCCCCTCGAACGCAGTCTTGCCGCCGGGCGCCAGCAGCAGCACCTGATCGCATATGTCGAGGTAGGTGAGGGAGTGCGTCACGACCAACACCACGCGGCCCGCGTCGGCCAGTTGGCGCAGCATCGTCATGACCTGTCGGTCCAGCGCGGGATCGAGGCCAGACGTCGGTTCATCGAGGATCAGCAGTGACGGGCCGGTGAGCAATTCCATTGCGACCGACGCGCGTTTGCGCTGCCCACCAGAAAGCTTGTCGATGCGGGTATCGGCGTGCTCGGTCATCTCCAGTTCTTCGACGACTTGCGCGACGATCTTGGCGCGGTCCTCCTTCATGGTGTCCGGCGGCAGCCGCAACGCTGCGGCGTACATCAACGCCTGGTTCACCGTCAGCTGACCGTGCACCACGTCGTCCTGCGGGACCATGCCGATCCGGGACCGTAGCGAGGCGTACTCGCCGTGGATGTCGTGGCCCTCGAAGGTCACCGTGCCGGTGGTCGGATGGGTGTATCCGGCGACCAGGCGGGCGAACGTCGACTTGCCGGCCCCCGACGGACCGATCACGGCGGTCAGGGTGCCGGGCGGTGCGGTCAACGAAATGTTGTCCAGCAGCGTCTTGTTGCCCTCGATGGTCCACGTGACGCCGTGCACGTCTAGACCGCCGGCGCGTGTCGCGGCCTCGGTGCGGCGCGCCAGGGTGCCGCCGCTGAAGACCAGATCGACGTTGCCGATGGTGACCACGTCGCCGTCGCGTAGCGCCGCGGCCTCGACCCGTGCACCGTTGACGAAGGTGCCATTGCTGCTCCGAGCGTCGCGGATTTCGCTCCAGCCGGTGTGCGGCACGAGCGTCGCGTGGTGACGTGATACCAGCACGTCGGGAATGACGATGTCGTTGTCGGGGGCACGGCCGATCTTGACCGAGTCGGGCGGCACATCGGCTGATCGGCCGGGCCGCAGGATCTTCAGCATGCTCGTCGCGAGGTTGTCCTCGTTCGAGCGCGGCGCGGCCGTCGGGATCATCGACGTCGCCGGTTCGGGAGCCGACGCGGAGATCGCCTGCGTTATCGGGGCCCGACGCACCGACTCGCTCGGGTTCGACTGGTACGTCCAAGGGTTGGGCAGATGGTCGGACTGAAGTCCCGACGGGTAGCGGGGCTGGGACCCGGAATGGTCCGTCGATTGCGGGCGCGACGTGGTCGGTGTCATACCCGCGGAGCCGTGGTGGTGGCCGACCTCGAACGTCAGCCGCGGGCCGTCGGAGTTGGCGAGGTTGATCTGCATCCCGTCCTGAATGTCGACCGCGGGTACCCGCCAGCCGCCGACGAACATCCCGTTGAGGCTGCCGTCGTCGATGGCAACCCAACGCCCTTGATCGAACCGGAGCACCAGATGGGCATGCGAAACCAGCGGGTGGGCAATGCATATGTCGGCTCGCCGGTCGCGTCCGACGATGACGTCATTGCCGGCCGTGAATGTGCGCGTCGATCCGTCGTAGTGAACAGTCAGTGTCGGCGGGGTTGGTCGGCTCATCGGGGCCAACAACCAGCAACGGCTGCAGGCGTCCGGCCTGCTGTCGATGTGCGATGCAGGGCCGACATCCACCTATCCGTTCTGCCGACTTGGACGCTCGAACAGATCGCGCCACTCGCAGTAGGCGGCTGAATGAGCCGGCCCTTCGAGGTGGGTTGGGGATGGGTCTTGGGTACTGGCGAGCTCCACCAAGGCGGTGGATAAGGCCATCAGCCCGACACTCTGCCGTTTGGCTGCGCCGAGCAGCTCGTGATAAGCCGCGTTCGGATCGCAGCGGCGAAGCCCGATCAGGATGCCTTCGGCGACATCAAGATCGCGGCGGCGGTCCGGTGACTCAATGACCCGGCTGCCCGTCGAGTCTTCCAACTCTTCCATCATTTGCTTCGTCACCCATCTGCGTGAACTCGTTGACCTTCACGACATTCCGACGCCGTTGAGAACGGCGGCCGCGCATCGCGCCGCACTGCGATCGATGCGCGAGACCGCCGTTGCACTCACACGGCGCCCGTCAGTGCTGCCAGGGCTGCCACGGACCACCGCGGTCGTGGTCGTCGTGGTCGGGGTGCCAGTCGCGGTCGTGGTCATCGTGCCCATCGGGGTGCCAGTCGCGGTCGTGCCGGTCACCGTCGCTATCGCGGTGCCAGTCGTCGTGGCAGGTGAACCAGTCGAAGTTGAAGCCCCAGAAGGGGTCCCAAAACTCTCCGGGGCACCAGTGATACATCGGTACCGGGATGGGCTCGGCCTGGGCGACGCCGACCGCCAGCCCCGAGCCGGCAAGGGCAACGGTGCCCGACATCAGCACCACCGTTGATGCGCGTAGGACTCTCTTCCTCATATTTCTCCCTTTCTATGTGATGCTGCGTGCGTCAGCACTGCCGTTGAGTTCTGCGATTGGACAGCGGTGAAACCGTGATCGCGGTGCTGGTCGCGGCCACGCTTGGCATCGAAACCGACACCGCGCCCTGATGAATCAACGCCGCGTCGACAACGGCGTGGTCGACCCCGGCGAAACCCAGAACGCATACGCGAGAAACCTGGCCGCACCAATTGATCGCCCAGGCGGTGGCGGTTAGTACAGAATGCCTGAGCGAATCTCGATGAAGCGGTGCAGAACTCGGTAACGTCAACGAGAGCTGAGGAACTCGGCATACTTTGGATGGCCTGCGATTCCTCGGGGGTGCCCGCCAACGGCCACAGCTACGGCGCCGAGGCGTTGGTCAGCATCTGGTGCAACCCCCACCATCAACATCCCACTGTGATCCTGTCGTGCAAATCAGCGTCTCAAGCAGTTCGGCGACCGCGTCCCATGACCCGTGTCACCCTGTGGGACATGACAATCGCCGTGCGCAGGTAGCTCCGCCGGTCTCGAATAAGCACCGCGGGCCCCGGCTGGTCGCGCTCGCCTGGAGCCGTAGGGGTGAATCGTTTCCGGGCTGACGTGCCAGTGCACAGCTGCCTGCGGGTAAGCCTTCCGATCCCTGACCGCCTGTACCCGCGCCGGACCAAGGACGAAGAATCGAAGAATCATGCCGCTCCTGTCTTCCCCGTATACATTGGAACACGATACTCCTTGCGATCGACAGCGCCAGGATCTGTGGGTCAGTTCACTATCAGGATTCGTCCAATGTCGACCCCCGCGATTACTGCAAGGGGCGATCGGAACGGCGTCGACTGCCAGGACCCGAGCGACCCTGGCTCGGACAACACACGGCTTCCTACCTTCGATGACTGCAGAGACGACCATCGCCCGGACGGGACGCCGAAAGATGGCTTTTTACAAGGCAGTTACGCACCGTTGAAGACGGGGCCTGCGTAGGCAGCGCCAGGCCGGAGCATGCAGGATCGCGCGGGCCGCACCTGGATCAAGCGATCACCCGATGTCTTGCGCAGGCTGTCTGGTTGGCACGCTGAGTGTCGGCGAGCGCGCCAGCGGAGGCCCATCGACTCTCGCTCCGTCACTAGTCCACCCGAACCAGATGCGTACAGCCCGACCCGTCGATCTACATCGGATTATGATGGATATCCCATACTGAGGCTCATGGAGAGAAGCGTGCAAGAAACCAAGTTGGCCTGGGCGCTGGCTGAAGCCGTCAAGCCGCACCTGAGCGCCAATGAACGCGACCACGTCTATGTGTCAATCGGCGCCGGTGATACCTTCGCAGCGATTCGCCATCTGTTCAAAATGGCCGCCATCAAAGGAATCCACCTGCGAGGCGATCTGGTGCAGCATTGCACAACGTGGCTGAACGCCTACGGCGGGCACGAGGACACTCGGTACCTTCATCGATGTCTAGGGTCCCTACACATGCACCCCCCGGGATATACACGGCCGTCGTAGGGGGCGGTGACGAGCAGCTCACCGATGTGAACGCCCTGGAATCGCGGGGCTTGCGTTGTGGTCATTGAACGGCACGGTGGAAGTGAGGTGTTCCACTCGCCAGCCAGGAATGTATTTCGCTAGGCGATGTAATGTCGCCGTTGTCTCCGCCGACGGGCTTTGATGCGGTGGCTGCCCGGCCCGGCGCGGCGGTAAGGGCGACTGGGTCGCAGGGTCGTGGCGGCGCTGCGAGCGGGCGGTGAACAGCGCCGTGAGAATATGCTTTGTTTATTGCTCCCCGGCAACGCGCGCTGGATCTAACACTTGGCGGCATCGGGCGCCTAGATGTTAGCCGATGCCGCTGACGTCGCGCCACCACCTAAATCGGTTCGCGCACAATCACTGTCGTTGCCAAAGTCTTGTGCGAAGCACGTGCAGACGTAGCGAACCGCGGGAATCGCGGTCGCTCGTGGGTCCGCGACTTGCGCGGCAACCGCATTGTCGCGGCTTGAGCCGCGTAGGTTTGGGCACCGATCCGAACCGTGCCGGCAGCCGGAGGTGCCGAAGTAATGTCCCACGTAGTCAGTTGGCCCCCACCCGCAGACATCTGGGCGATAAGCGTTATTATTTCGGTAACCGATGTATCGGACCAAATGTAATAAGCGGTGCAGCGATGTCCACGGTTGACTCGTCGTTGCTCGACGTACCGCAGATGCGGCGCCTGGAGGATCGACGACCAAGACTTCAACGAACCCGCCAGCCCGGCTACCCCGCACCGCGGCGGCCGTCGGAAGGCACGCCCTGACCGGCGACTTACCCCAGACCTGAAAGCCATTGGGCGAGAGACGCCTTCGATTGAGTAGGCATCGCCGTCGACTGGCAGCCGGCCACCAACCCACATCTAGATAGGAAAGCCAATGACCGACGCGACGACATCCAGGCGGCAGCCCAGCCGCTACGGGGTGTGGACACGCGTACCCGTGACGCCGCAGGACGCGGTGGAGATCGAGAAGCTGGGCTACGGCGCCCTGTGGGTCGGCGGCCCTCAGCCTGCCCAACTCAGATTCGCCGAGCCGATCCTGGAGAAGACCACGAACCTCATGGTGGCGACCGGCATCGTCAACGTCTGGTCGGCGCCGGCCAAGACGGTTGCACAGTCGTTCCACCTCATCGACACCGCCTACCCGGACCGGTTCCTGCTTGGCGTGGGCGGCGGTCACCGCGAGCACACCGCTGAGTACCCCCCACCGTATGACGTGCTTGTCGACTACCTCGACGATCTCGACGCTGCCGGGGTGCCAAGCAACCGGAGGGTCATCGCGGCGCTGGGACCCAGGGCGCTCGACCTCGCGGCGCGGCGCAGCGCCGGTGCGCATCCGTCCCTGACTACACCGGAACACACCCGGTGGGCACGCACACTCCTCGGAGACGACGCGTACCTGGCACCCGAGCAGGCGGTGGTGTTGTCCACTGAGACCGACGAGGCCCGCGCGGTCGGCCGCGAAATGATTTCCAAGGCCCTGGGCCTGATCGACCATGTCAACAACTGGAAGCGGCTCGGTTTCACCGAGGCCGATCTCGGGAAGCCGGGCAGCGACCGACTGATCGACGCGGTGGTCGCCCACGGCAGCGCCGACGATATCGCCGATCGTCTCAACCAACACCTCGAGGCGGGCGCCGATCACGTTGCGATCCGCGTTCTGGGCGGCCAAGACAAGCTACTCCCAACCTTGGCGGCACTGTCCGACCACCTGAACATGGACATCCCGACGTTGAAAGCGGTGGCGACATGGGTTCAGTGAGCGTAATTGCCCCGAGCGCAGACACATCCGAGATCCTGGCGAGGTCCGGACTGGTCCAGGGAGTCGAGCCCGAAGCAGTGTCTGCGCTGACCAAGTACCTGCATCCCGTCGAGTTCCCGCGCGGGCACACCGTGTTCGCCGAAGGAGAGCCCGGTGACCGGCTCTACATCATCATCTCGGGCAAGGTGAAGCTCGGCCGCCGATCCTCCGACGGCCGTCAGAACATCCTGGCCATCATGGGCCCCTCGGACATGTTCGGCGAGCTGTCGATCTTCGACCCCGGCCCACGTACCACCAGCGCCACCACCGTCACCACGGTGCACGCGGTGTCCATGGACCGCGACGCGCTCAAGGCGTGGATCAAGGACCGCCCCGAGATCGCCGGGCAACTCCTGCGGGTGCTGGCCCGCCGGCTGCGTCGCACGAACAACAACCTTGCCGACCTGATCTTCACCGACGTCCCCGGACGCGTCGCCAACCAACTCCTGCTACTGGCCCAACGATTCGGCACCCGGGAAGGTGGCGTCCTGCGCGTCACCCACGACCTGACCCAACAAGAGATCGCCCAGCTCGTCGGGGCGTCCCGCGAGACGGTGAACAAGGCGCTCGTCGACTTCGCCCAGCGCGGCTGGATTCGGTGGAATGGCAAGAGCGTGTTGATCTCCGACCCCGAGCGCCTCTCCAGGCGCGCACGACACACTGAGGGCCGCCCAAGCACGGGCCCTGAGTTGATGCCGGATTACCCGGCCAGCGCCTGCAGAGACGCCGTCAACGGATGAGACCGAGATGACGAAACGCGGCCTCAACTACATCTATCGACTGGCGTGACCATTGGCGGCGCCGCAAGGCCGTCGCGCGTCCTAGGCGCAGCGCAATCGGTTCACGTAGCCGCGCAGTTGAGCCGCGTCGCCGCGGGCGATGGAGTCACAGCCATCCAGCCACTCGTGCAGCCGCTCGACAACGTCGCCGGGCACCGGACACGTGCCGTGAAACGCCCCGCGCACCATGTCGTCGATGGCCAGATCACACTCGCCCGCGCCCAACTCGATGGCGATCACCCTTTGATCGCTCCACGGCAGATGCTCGCAGGTCAATTGCGCTAGCTCCTCGGCCAGCGCGAAAACATCGCAGCGGTCCATGGGTCAACCGTATGCTGCGGCGCTGACAAGTCACTGAACGACAAGCGAATTCGTGCTCAAGCCAACGACCGCGCTCGGCGATCGCCATGTATCCCTCGGCATGGCGTTCTGTGGCGTGCAACGGACTTGCATCTAGCGCAATGAATGCAGTTATGCGCACACGTGGACGAAACCGAACGGTCCCGTGACGCATGGAGGCGGCGGCGCGTAGTAACCCGGACCGTAGCCGTAGTCAGGCGCGTAGCCCCATCCGCCACGATCATGGCCTCGCCAGTCATCGTGGTGGTGTCCCCAGCCGGGATCCTGCGCCCAGGCCACCCCGGGGCCCACCGGCGATGGCGGAGCGGCGTTCGCGATTCCCGAGCCGATTCCTAGGGCAGCAGCCCCGAGTGCTCCAACAATCGCGGCACTGGACGCGAGCTTCTTCATTGCAATCATGTCAATCTCATCCCCAATACTGAACTTGCACTGCGGCAATACGCACTGCGCTCATTGCCGCGTGTCGGCGGCCGTAGTGCCTGCCGACCCAATGTACAGACGCTGTGTGGCTGCGGAAAATTCCCATCGTGCCCGCCAAGCCACCGAAAACCTGAGAACAGCGAAGTCAGTTGCCGCGTACCGGGATCCATGCATCCGTGACCCGCCGAAAGGCTCTCGGGCGCGGTTGATCATGCACCCCTCCGCCTCGCCTTGGATCCAGCAATGCGGTACAGTACTCGCTGACACGGAACTGGAGTTCCGTCACAGATGCGGTCCGCGCCGCCGGCCTCGACCGAGGTCGGCGTGTGGACGACTGCGTTCGGTGAGCAGCGCGGCCGGTGACCGGCAGGTAAGGAGACACAGGGTGTTTCGACTGTTCAGGAAGGGGTGGATCCCGCTTCTTCTCGTTGTCGTCGTCGCGATCGGCGCGTACGCGGTCGTACGGATTCGCGACAGCTTCGGCGTCGAGGCCACCGGGGCGGCCGCCGACGGAAATAGCGACAACACGAAACCCTTCAATCCAAAACACATCATGTACGAGATAACGGGGCCCCCAGGTGGCGTCGTCGACGTCGACTATCTGGACGCAGACGGGCAGCCCCATCGTGTCGATGCCGCCCCGCTGCCGTGGACCTACACCGTCGTGACGACGCTGCCGTCGATGTCGGCCAACATCGTCGCCCAGGGCAACACCGACATGAACGCGATCCGGTGTCGCGTCATCGTCGACGGTCAAGTACGCGATGACCGCAAGAGCGACGAATACCAACCATTCATCTACTGCTTGGTGAAATCAGTATGAGCAACGCACATTCAAAGACCGGTCGCCCCATCGTCCCGCGACTCATTCGTATCCTTGCGATACCGATCATCCTGTTCTGGGTGCTCGTCGCGGTGGCCCTTGGCATGGTGACCCCGCCTCTTGACGCCGTCGCGGACGAGCACTCGGTGTCACTATCGCCGCAGAACTCGCCGGCGTTCCAGTCCATGTTGAACATCGGCGCGGTGTTCAAGCAGTTCGATTCCGACTCCACCGCGATGGTCGTATTGGAGGGGCAGGACAAGCTCGGCGACAGCGCGCACGAGTTCTACAACCAGATCGTCGCCAAGCTGACCGCCGATCACGCGCACGTGGAGAACGTCCAGGACTTCTGGAGCGACCCGCTGACTGCCGCGGGCTCACAGAGCCCGGACGGCAAGGCCGCCTACGTGCAGGTCTTCCTCGTCGGTGCTCAGGGTACGAGCCCCAGTCACGAGTCGGTGGCCGCCGTGCGCGACATCGTCGCCTCCGTACCTGCGCCGTCGGGAGTCAAGGCCTACGTAGCCAGCAATACCGTGCTCAACGCCGACACCAGCGTCGCCGGGCACAAGAGCCTCCAGCTGATGGCGGTGGTGTCGATCGGCGTCATCGCGGTAATGCTGCTGATCGTTTACCGCTCCATCGTGACCATGATTCTGGCATTGCTGATCGTCGGCATCGAACTCTTCGCGGCAAGCGGGGTGACGGCCACCGCAGGCAACTTGAACATCATCGGTCTGACGCCATACGCGGTCAGCATGATCACCATGCTCGCCATCGCCGCGGGAACCGACTACGTCATCTTCCTGCTGGGCAGATATCACGAAGCCCGGGCGGCAGGCCAGGACCGGGAAAGGGCTTTCTACACGGCCTATCACGGGGTGTCTCACGTGATCCTGGGTTCGGGGCTGACGGTTGCGGGTGCTCTGCTGTGCTTGACCATGACCACGTTGCCGTACTTCCAGACCATGGGTCTGCCGTGTGCCATCGCGATACTGATCGTCGTGGCCGCGGCGCTGACGCTGGCACCGGCGATCCTGGCCGTGGGTTCCCGGTTCGGGCTGCTCGAGCCCAAGGGGAATCTCTCCGCACGGGGCTGGCGCAAGGTCGGCACGGCCGTCGTGCGGTGGCCGGTGCCAATCGTCGTCGTCACCGCCGCGATCGCGATCATCGGATTCGTCAGTCTGCTGACCTACGTTCCGCAGTACAACGACCAGAAGTTCACCCCCGCCGACATGCCGGCCAACGTCGCCATGGCCGCTGCCGAGCGGCACTTCTCCCAAGCCCGGATGAATCCCGAGTTGCTGATGCTGGAAGCCGACCACGATCTGCGCAACCCCTCAGACATGCTGGTGATCGACAGGGTCGCCAAGAGCATCTTCCACCAGCGCGGCATCGAGCGGGTGCAGACCATCACCAGGCCACTGGGGGCGCCGATCGAGCACAGTTCCATCCCCTTCCAGATCGCCATGCAGAACTCGGCCACACTCCAGACGGCCAAGATTCAGAACGACAACACGGCTCAAATGCTCGAGCAGGCCGACGAATTGACCAAGACCATCGCCAACATGGAACACATGTACGGCATTCTGCAACAGGTCACCAGCACTACCCACGACCTGGTCGGTGCCACCAAGCAACTCCAGACCGATACCAACGAGTTGAGAGATCACATCGCGGATTTCGACGATTTCTTGCGGCCGATTCGCAATTACCTTTATTGGGAGCCGCACTGTTTCGACATTCCAGTGTGCTGGTCGATCAGATCGGTGTTCGACACGCTTGATGGCATCGACAAACTGACCGACGACATTGGCACCGTGGTTCTCTCCACGGAGAAGCTGGATACGCTCATGCCGCAAATGCTGGCGACCCTCCCGCCGACCATCGCGGCGATGAAGACGATGCGTGACTTCATGGTGGCGTCGCACAGCACGATGGCCGGTATCCAGGCCCACATGCAAGAGGCCGCCCAGGGATCGACGCTGATGGGCCAGTACTTCGACGAAGCCAAGAACGACGACTCCTTCTACCTACCACCGGAAGTCTTCCAAAACCCCGACTTCCAACGCGGGCTGAAGATGTTCGTCTCGCCCGACGGCAAGGCCGTGCGGTTCATCATCACCCACCAGGGTGACCCGGCCTCGGTGGAAGGTATTCAGCACGTCGCCGGGATCAGGGACGCCGTCGCCGATGCCGTCAAGGGCACTCCGCTGGAGAACGCGAAGGTGTCGTTGGCCGGCACCGGATCGCTCTACAGCGACATGCAGAAGGGCGTCATAGTCGACCTGACGATCGCCTGCATCGCGGCGATGATCCTGATCTTCGCGATCATGCTGGTGATCACCCGAAGCGTGGTGGCCGCACTGGTGATCGTCGGCACGGTGGCCGCGTCTCTGGGCACCGCCTGCGGTCTGTCGGTACTGCTCTGGCAGGACATCCTGGGTCTGGGTGTGCAGTGGATCGTGATTCCCCTGTCGATCGTGATCCTGCTGGCCGTCGGTTCGGACTACAACCTGTTGGTGGTCTCGCGACTCAAAGAGGAGATCCACGCCGGCCTGAACACGGGGATCATCCGCGGCATGGGCGCCACTGGGCGCGTGGTCACCGCGGCCGGGCTGGTGTTCGCGTTCACCATGATGTCGATGATCGTCAGCGACTTGCGTGTGGTCGGCCAGCTGGGCATGACCATCGGCATCGGTCTGCTGGTCGACACGCTGATCGTGCGGTCGTTCATGACGCCGTCGATCGCCGCCGCGCTGGGACGATGGTTCTGGTGGCCGCTGAACACCTTCCGTACCGGGCACAAGGGTGACCCCGAGGCCGAGCCGGCCGGCAAGGGTCAGCACGACCCCGAGCCGGACGGCAATACCGCGCCCATCCCGCAGCAGACGACGGTATGAAACGCACATCGGGGTCTGAGACGCTATCTGTGGACACGGTGTAACCCATCGGAGCGAGGCATATGAGAGAGCCGGAATCGAAACTGCGCCAACGCAGCGTTGGGCGACTGGACCGGTCACGCGATCCCGCGATCCTGAACGCCGCCTTGGCCGCACTTACCGAGCACGGGTATGACGCCACCAACATGGACGATGTCGCCGCGCGTGCCGGCGTTGGCAAGGCCGCCATTTACCGGCGATGGTCGTCGAAAGCGGCATTGATCGCCGACACTCTCGTGCACTGGCGGCCCGACCTGCTCACCAACGACGCGCCGGACACCGGCAGCCTCGCCGGTGATCTCGAAGCAGTCGTCGAACGCGCGGGCCGCAACGACAACGACATGGTCACTAGCGATCTGGTACTGCGCGTTGCGCTCGAGGCCACCCGCGACCCCGAACTCGCCACCGCTCTGGATGAGCTGATGCTGTTCAGGGGAAAGCGGGTCGTTCTCCACGATTCTGGCGCAGGCGGCGGCCCGCGGTGAAATATCGGCCGATCGCGACTGGTCGTTGGTCGCTGACGTGGTGCTGGCAATGGCCCTGCTGCAGGTTGTCAGAGGGCAAACCGTAGACGCCAAGTTCGTGCGACAGGTCGTCGACAACATCGTCCTGCCCGCGGTGCAGACGACGCCCCGCTAGTACATCGGCTAGCGATCTACAATTGGTGGATGTAGCGCTGCTCGGGACGCGTGAGTCACGTCGTCATGCACGTCTGCCAATCTCGATTGTCCACCGTCACCGGGTTGCGCGAACGGAAGCGGTGACGAGGGCCCGTCGATGCGCCTGCTGACACGTTGGCGGTTCACCTCCCACTCTCGCGCCGAGCCAGGAGGGGAAGGCACATGGGGCCGGCGACCTTCAGCGACCGCCATAGACCCTGACGGCAAGCAGCCAAATCTGTTGGTAACCAACGTCATCCGCTGAGCGTCCGGTCTTGCGGCGTGCCGAGACGTTTCTGTCGAAGCCCGGAGTCCGAGCAGGGACACGCAGGATGCTGCGGCGTGTGCTGGGATCAGCGGATCACGCGACGTCTCGGGCGGGATCTGCGTTTGGCACGCTCGCCTGGGCCGAAGCCGCGAAGCTGTTCGTGCATTCCTTGTTGACCCGTCAGAAATGTGTCGGCGACCACATCTACATCGACACCCGATATATATCGTGGTATAAATAGGGAGTGGAACAGTCAGATCGCAGTGGAGTCGGAGACGACGCCGCCGAGGGGCTAGAGCAGGCGGCGGTCCTGACGCTGCGCCATCTATCCGGTCGTGCGGCACTGAACCTGACCGCGGTCTTGACGCTGAGCACCCTCGAGCGGGAAGGACCCGTGCGGGTGACGACACTCGCCGCCGCGGCGGGCATCGGCCAGCCTGCGATGACCGAGATGATTCAGCGGTTGGAGCGGCATGGCCTGGTGACGCGGGTCGATGACCCCGAAGACGGGCGGGTTGCTCTGGTAGGCCTCAGCGACGCGGGGCGGGCGCTGCGTGGTGAGCAGCAGCGCGAGCGCCGCGACCGGCTGGCCGAGCTACTCACGGTCCTGCCGGCAGAAGACCAGGCCGCACTGAAACTGTCCATGCGTGTCGCCCTGCCCATCATTCGGCGACTCATCGACCAAGCTCAGCGGTCCCCCACTTCGACGGTGGACCGCACCCTCGACACTCAATCGCGGACGTAGCCGCGAACCTGCCGACAGGAGAACATCCATGCAGCAGCAGAAACTTCTGCCACTAGTCGCGGTTGTCGCTGCAGCGATCGCGCTCGCCGCGCCGGTGCACGCCGATGTCGACACCGACTTCGCCAACCAACTCCACGTCTACGGCGTCTACGGGCCACGTGACCAAAACGCCTGGCTGGGCAAGATCACCTGCAACCGACTGGGCAACGGCATCGACGCCGACGCCTACAAGTCCGCGGCGTTCCTGTCCAAGAACCTCCCGCAGGACACCACCACGGAGCAGACATGGCAATTCCTGAACGCAGCAATCACCACCTACTGCCCCGAGCAGATGTCGGTCCTGACATCGGCAGCCGAGCCACGCCGATGATGCTGCGCCGCGGTACCGCCGCGCCGTTGGAGGGACAAGAGACACCCGTGAACGCACCGAGAGGCATACGAACAGTTCCGGCGCGTTCGGTTCTGCGAGCGGCGACCACCGTAATCGCCTGCGGTATCGCAGCCATGGTGTTGGCCGGTCCGGCGGCCGCCGATGCCACCGACGACTATCCGATCCCGAACCGGATCCTGAAGACCACCTGCACCGTCGACCAGTACATGGCCGCGGCCCGCGACGTCGAGCCGATCTACTACCAGCGCTACATGATCGACTACCACAACCGGCCGGTCGACGTCGAGGACGCCGCCCGCGACCGGATCTACTGGTTCTTCTCGCTGGATTACGCCGGGCGCCGGCAGTACTCCGAGGACACCGCGACCAACGTCTACTACGAGCAGATGGCGACCCACTGGGGCAACTGGGCCAAGTTGTTCTTCAACAACAAGGGCGTCGCCGCGCACTCGACCGACGTCTGCGCGCAGTACCCGCCCAGCGATCCGGGCGTCTGGGACGGATGAGTCATCGCTGACGTCGCGACCGTCTGATTCCTCAGTACGGCCCAAAGTGGTTGCGACAGCTGAACTCCGAAGCAGCGGAACCCAGTTTGCGGTGGGCGACCGACTGCTGAAACCACCGCGGCCGGCATCACGGTAGCCGGTCATTGTCATCCTTCTCACTGAACAAAGACCCTCGGAATCGGCATCAAACCGTTTGCCCCGGTTGTTGTAAGTGGAAGGAGTAGCAAACCGGACGTTAGGTTCTGCGCCTCCGTCCGGTCACACTAAGAGAGGGGGCGCTGAAATGATCAGATCCACTTTCACCACGATGGCCGTCAGCGCGGCCGCCGCGTTGTCCTTGGGGCTGGCCGGCCCGGCCGTCGCAGACAGTCAGTACTACATCCCGGTTTGCACCGGGAACGACATCCCCATGAATAGCGCTTGCCGCACGGGAGGCCCTCAGGGCACCCCCCTGACCGATGGAACGACCGGGTCCGTCGGTGGCTCGGCCGACGACCTGCCTGCTGCAAGCCCCGGAGCCAATCCCTACATCCCACTCGGAGTAGGGAACTGACGGCTAGTCGAGGAGCGCCGCAGCCCGGCGCGCGAGAAGTCAAACGAGAAGGAACCATCATGAAAACATTTGGATTTGCTGCAATCATCGCCAGCGGACTGGCAACTGGGATTTTGGCCTTCGCGGCGCCTGCGCAAGCCACCCCCACGGGAACATCATCGGCAGCGGACACCGTCAACAGCTTGCAAGCCAGAGGCTTCGACGTGCAGATCAACGGAGCAGTCGAGGACCCGCTGTCGCGATGCACGGTCACCGACATCCACGGACTGAACAACTCCAACGTCAACTCCTCGGACCAACGGATCGACTCAAGCCAGTTCGACGCCGTCTACGTCGACGTTTCGTGCCCGACGGATGGCGACCGGTAGTCCTGAGCGGACGGACGACGGTTGGCTGCACCTGGCGTGGGTTGTGCATTCAGCCCGCCGATGGGGGTTGGGGTGGAGTGCCCGCCAGTTGATCGGGCGGGATTGGCTGTGCCGTGTCGGCTGGTGGTGGACCGCCGAGTTCTGACAGCGGCCGTTGGCCGAGGCCGGCGCCGGCCAGATCGCCGTCGTCGATACATGTTCCTGAGTCGGGACAGCAGACCCCTGAAGGTGGTGTTCTCGGATTCCTGGCCTGGCTGGACCCCGAGCCATCGTGCCTTCACCGGGTGCGGACGGGATGTCAGATTTTGCGGGAGCAGATTGGCGTTGTTGAGGGGGTTGAGGCTCAACGGTCCCAGGGGTGGGGCATCGGGGTTGGCGGGATCTGGCCGTTGGCCCAGTAGGACTGTGGGATCGGTGGCGTTGATGGCTCGGGCTTGGGCGACGATGTCGAGCAGTGTCGCAGTTGGGGGCGGCGGCGCGGGCGCCGGTGCTGTTGCGGATGCGGGCAGTTGGCCGGGTGCCGCGGGGTCTGATGGCGTCGGCGCCGCGGCGGGGTCGGCGTCGGCGGCCGCGGAAGGGGCCAGGATGGCGGCGACGGCGGCCAGCCCGGCCGCCACGGCCCTTGCTGTCACGGTGTTGGGACGCATCGGGGTCACACCGCCTTGGTGACGCCGTAGTAGGCGACCACGTCGTCGGTCACGTCGGTCCTGATCGTGAGCACCGCGTAGGACCGCAGGAACGACTGCCCGGCGCAGCCGTCGATCTTGATGTGGATGTCATGGGCGGTGACGCGCACGTCGGTGCCCTTGAATTCCTTCCTGGTCACCGGGGCGTTGGTGACCTCGCCGGGTTTGAGGGCCACCTCCAGGGTGCCGACGATCGGGAAATTGACTCCGGTCGGAATCCCGAACACGCTGCCTTGCAGGCTGATACCGGCCGAGGCGGTCAATCTGACCCGGTCGGCGGTGATTCCGCAGCCGATCTGATAGCCGACCTCCAGGGTGCTGCCGGCCACGGCGGTGTTGGCCGCACCCGTCACGGCCCCGGTGAAGGTGCCGCCGGTCAGGTACTCGCGCGAGGAGATCGCGGTGGTCAGCGGGTTGACCGCCAGCTGGGTCTCCTTGGATGCGGTGATCGTCAACGTCAAGCCTTCCGGAGAGGTGAAGATGGCTGGTTCGGCCGAGGGGACCGCGCCGTCGGGTGGCGGCGGCAGTGGCGCCGCGTCGGCGGCGCCGGGGGCAATCGCATCCGGGTCCGCCGACGCAAGCGACGCCGGCCCGAAGGGGACCAACATCAAAGCAACTGCGATGGTGGCGAGTCGGTGGAACATGGTTCGGATGCGCCTTTCGTTGCGAATCGGGACCCCCGGCGGGGCGGTCAGTCAGACGACTTTGACGGTTCCCAGGTAGGTGGTGATGTCTTCGGTGGTCTCCGTGGAGCTGCTCAGGGTGGCGAAGGACTGGATGAATGATTGCCCGGCGCAGCCGTCGATCTTGATACGAAACCCGGAGATGTTGATGCGCGCGCCGTTGCCCTTGAAGGCCTTCTTGTCGACGGGGACGATGTTCACGATGCCCGGTCGCAGGTGCAGCCGGACCACCCCGTTGATGGTGGGGTAGTTGAGCCCAGGTATTCCTGCGGCGTTGAGACTGGGGGCAAAGCCGATGGCGCCGTTGAGGTCGACGAAGTCCAGCATGGCTCCGCAGCCGATGCGATACCCCGCCTCCAGCGTCCCCCCGGTCAACTTCGTCGTCCCGGCACCGTCGGCCGCCCCGCTGAAGGTGCCCCCTGCCACATACTCACGTGAGGTAAGGGCGGTGGTCAGTGGAGCGACCGGTAGCAGCGTCTCGTTGCTCCCCGACGCCTTCAGATTCCAGCCGTCCGCGGTGGCCAACACGCTGGGTTCCGCCGAGGGAATCACGCCGTCGGGTGGGGGCGGCGTGGCGATTGCCTCGGCGGGAACGGGCTCGGGGACATCGGGCTCCGCCCAGGCATGCGTGGCCGTCCCCACCACAACAACCACACTCGTTGCGGCGATCGCAGCGATTCGAACCAGCATCGTGTTTACCTTTCGATACCCAAATCCGCAGGAGGTCAGACGCGGGGTGTTGCCGTCACGTCGCACTGTCGGTGCCTGCGCTCAACTGATTCTGGTGGTGCCGTAGTAGGACAGGATGACTTGTGAGGCGTCGGTCGACTTGGTCAACGTGGCGTAGGAACGGATGAACGACTTGCCGATGCAGCCATCGATTTTCAGTGAGAAGCCGCTGATCATCACCCACGGATCGGCGCCCTTGAACTCCTTCTTGGTCACCGGGATGATGTTGACGACCCCCGGCTTGAGGCTCACCGAGACCCCAGCCCCGGGAAGCAGGCCGATGTTCCCGGACAACATGACGCCGGGACCGGTGCTGAGGTCTTCTCCGCAGGCGATCTGATAACCCACCTCGAAGGTTCCCTGCGGGGGGCCCGCCCCGTCGGGGGCGTGCACGGAGCCGTTGAAGACACCGCCCACGATGTATTCACGCGTGGCGGCTTCGTCGGTCAACGACGGCACCGGCATTTCGGTCTCGTCGTGGGCGGACACGGTCAACGTCCAACCGTCGGGGGACTTGGTGTTGGTTGGGGGCGAGGACGGCACCCGGGCGTCGTCCACCGGCGGCGCCGGCCTGATCCTGCGGTGCGCCCGCGTCGGCGGCGGGAGCCACCCCGTCGGGAGACGGGGCACCCGGCGCACCGATGGACTGCAGGCTGGGGCCGGGGTCGGCTTCGGCCGGTTCGGCCGCTAGGGCAGACCAGCCGAGCACCGCACAGGTGGTGAGGGTGACGACACTACGAAGCATGACGTTGCCTAATCGTTGGTACGGATGGGTTTGCGGTCGATTACGAGTTGCTCAGTGGCGGGCCGCGCAACCGGCTGATCAATGGGATGGACCGGTGCACGTCGGACAGGCGCACGGCGGCGCAGTACCGCCGGCGGCGTCCGGCAAGTGTTGCCACCGCCTGGCCATGTGTTGTGGTGCGCGCGTCGACCTCATTGCCCGGGTAGGCGACGGTCGCCCAAGGTGACGACGGCGCTGGCTGCCGATGGCATTCTCACGCTCCTATGGCGGCGGTGGTCATCAATGCGGTCATTTCGTCCTCTGGGTCTGATGGGCAGTTCTTGTCGCGACGACGGTGAGCTCCCGGTGAGGTGGTGGATGTCACAATGAACGGTGCGGATGATGAAAGTCACTAGGTGTCCGGGTATTTCGGAAGCTGCAGGAGTGGCCGCGTTCGAAGCGCGATACAAGACCGCCCGCCCGCCGATTCGACTGGTGCTTCACCACCAAGGGCCTCCACCGACTCGTCACCCGAATCGTCGAGTAACCACCGACGAACTAAGGGGGCGCGACCACTAGCAGCCGTAGACGAGGGCGTGCGGTGATTCGAAGTCACATTGCGACGTCTTGACCTTCGGGGCGAAGGAGGGCGGCATAGCTGACGGCGTCAGCGTGACGGTTTGGTCGGCTGTCCAGCGGTGTGAGGGAGTGCCGACCTCCGCGGTCGGATGGGCAAGAGTTACTGCGCCCATCGCGACGAAGAGGCTGACGCCGAGCGCTGCCGAAAGCGCCTTCCAGTTGCCAAGAAGTGGGTGGAAGTTCATGGGGTTCATCAGTTCTTTCCTTCATCGAGTCTTCGCGGTATGCGGAGGTTGTCATTACCGAGCACGTGGCACGAGGAGTCACGTGTGGCGAGCGACCGTCACAGACGGCCCACTGGCCAAACTGTTCAGGTGATTCATTTGTCTTTTTCTGCGCCCGATCGGGCGAACTCCGCGGCCTGTCGGGTTGCCCGTAGGGGCAGTCGGATGGCCTGAGACCGAACCACCTAGCAGAGGTGGTGGGCGCGAGCGTGCGGAGCGGCCCAGTCGCACGGGTCGGCGATGAGCGTCGGGGCGAAGGAGGGCATCGCCCGTGTCGCCGGAACCAGCGTGATATCGGCGACTGCGTTCCAGCCAGTTGGGCTGTTGCCGACCGCACTGGTCGGGTTGGCAAGAGTTACCGCGCCCATCGTGACGAAGACGCCGACGCCGAGTGCCGCCGAAAGCGCCTTCCAGTTGCCATGAAGACGATGGAAGTTGATGGGACCCATCGGTTCTCTCCCTTCGTCGTGTGCGCGGTGTGCGCGGTTCTTTGGCGGCTCCACCACCTCGGTCGAGGTGGTCTATGCCACCATGAACGGTGATGGTGACGTAAGTCACTATCTGTCCGACTATTTCGGAAAACTGCTGGATTGGCGTGCGCACAGGGCGGGCGCGCTCACCAATGTCCTGGCGCAAATCCGACGGGCTATTCCCCCCCTCGTTGGGCTTGCGACCCGCCCAGGGGGCTTGACTGTTGCTGCCTGCAGTTAAGGGGAGCGAACTTGGCGAACCGGGCCATGGACGCTCGGCAGCGAGCCCCGAGAATCGTTGCCGGCCAAGCAAATTGGGCGACGCGAAGGGGGTCTCCGAGGTCATCAGCGACGACGTCGAGAGCGGTGTCCAGCTTTCCCAGATCGCAGTGCCCGGCGGCACCGTGCCGTGCTCAGCCCGGACGTTCGCCCGAGTTGTGGGAGCCTGCAACGAGCCGATCTTTCAGGTAGGCGAGCGATCGTGTCCCGTAGTTGATGACGACACAAAGGATCTGAGTGATCTGCCGGCCGAACCCACGTGATTCCGCAGCGTCCGGAGGCGCCGTCAGCGCCGGTACTTGGCGGGGGGTACGTGCGATGAAATGCCTTGCTTGAGCAGGGTGCGCGCAGCCCTACGGGCAACTCTGGCGAACTCTTCGTGGCGGGCGTGCATCGTCTCGGTCGGCGTGCAGATCGACAACGCGGCAAGCACTCGGTGCTCGCGCGCGTACATGCCCACGGCAAGACACGACTGACCCATGACGGTTTCACCATGCTCCACGGCCAGATCGTTTTCCCGCGCGCAGGTGAGCTGCTTGCGAAAGACATCGATGTCGGATACCGAGTTGGCCGTCAACGCTGGCATGCCATGCTGCTCGATGCGTTCTTGCACCTTCGGCCAAGGCAGTTGTGCGATGAGAAACTTCCCGAGAGCCGACGTGTGACCTGGCAGGCGAGCACCCTCGACGAGGATTGGGCCGGTCCGGGAGACCGACGCGTGGGCAATGCAGACGACACCTCGCCCGTCGCAGGCTCCGATGGTGACGGTCGCATTCAGGTGTTGGGCGAGCGTGGCGACGGTGCGTTGAGTTTGATCGTCGACGCCCATGGAGTTGATCAGCCGACGTCGGATCACCAGGAGTTGCCACCCGAGGCGATATCGGTCGTCCGAAGTCTGTTGGAGTAAGCCGATTTCGGCGAGACTGGCCAACAGGTCGAAGGTGGTCGACTTGGGCAGACTCAGGGTCGTCGCGACCTCGGTGACGCCCCACTCGGGCGTCTCGGCAGTAAATAGGCCGAGCACGGTTCCGGTTCGAGCGATCGTATTGAGCAAGTCGCCAGCCTTCCAGAACGGTCCAAAGTGGACTCACGGTGACGGGATCCACGGTGCAGCCGTCGGTTAATGTTGGACCTTTTCCTACCGCGCTGGTCCGGGCTACAGTAACCGCTTCCCACCCTCGTAGAACTCAGAGTGGTGTATGTAATATGCCTCGATCGGTGCTAAATGTCAAACATTTGTGAGCTGCCCGTGCAGTCCTGTTACGGCCTGAGACAGGTCTGGTCGCTTGCAGGCCCGTGCGCCGACAGTTTCCGAACCGGAGCTGAACGTCGACCGATGACCGAATGGCAAACCAACATTATGCGTCGGCAGAGCCGGGAGCCTCGGAGAATCGAGGGCTACGTGCCGTCCGCAGTCGACGAATTGCGGTTCGCCAGGGCAAGACGCTCGACGGCGGGGACGCGAAGATGCCGCCGCAAGTAGGTGAGGTGATCCACGATGGCGACTTCCGCATCGTCGGGTGATTGCTCCTCGATCGCGCGGACAATCTGCCGATGCTGCTTGACGGTGTCCCGGCCCACCTCGGGCGACAGTTCAAGGTAATCAACCGGCTCGGTCTCCTGGTGCAGGGCGCGTACGAAAGAGGCCAGAACGCGGTTACCGGACGCGTCGGCGATTGCTGCATGGAACTCGGCGTCCAGCGCCGACACGGCGGGATCGTCGACCGTGGCACGCTTTTCACGCTCCAAGATCGAGCGCAACAGGGCCAGATGCTCGTCACGGCGGTTCTCAGCCGCCAACCGCGCGGAGGGGACTTCGAGGTACTGTCGCATCATCGCGACCTCGTCGAAGTCCAGCGTCCCGAGCCGTAGCAGGTTGTGCAGCGACTCCTGAACCAGCGTGCCCAGGCTGTGGTGATCGACGCTGCGCACGAAACTGCCCCCGCCTGCGCCGGGCGTCTTTCGGATCAGTCCCTCGGCCGACAGCGATCGCAAGGCCTCCCGCACGGTGGTGCGGCTGACGTCGAACTGCCGGGACAACTCAGTCTCACGAGGCAGTCGTTCACCGGTCTTGAGTTCAGAGGAAAGGATCGCCGACCGGATCAGCTCTTCGACCTGCTCCCGGGGCCGCAGAACGCGGTGTCCGATGATTTTGACGGCCGAATCTGGTTCACCTTTTGGCGGTTGCGGGGCTGAACCCACCGCACCTCCTTTGCAAACGGACCCGTGTGGACATTCAAATGAATATCAAATGTACAACATTAGTAGACGAGCCGGGGCGCTTGCGTGGGTTTGGGTTAGCTCCAAGACAGTCACCGTGGCCAAGCGCTCGGTCAGCGAATGGCGATGGCGACGCTCTTGATGCGGAGGAATTCTTCGAAGCCCGCTCGACCGCCTTCCTTGCCCACCCCACTGATGCCGGTGCCACCGAAGGGACGATGTGCCGCGAGGTTCGGCGCCCCATTGATCAACACCTCGCCGGCCTCCAGTTCGGCCGCGATCCGGTGCGCCCGGGTCAAATCTCGAGTCTGGATGTAGGACGAGAGTCCGTAGCGAGTGCTGTTCGCGATCGCGATCGCCTCCTCGTCACTGGAGAACTTGGTGATCGCCAGCACCGGACCGAACACCTCGTCCTGCCCCAACTCCGAAGACGGGTCGACATCGGTGAACACGGTTGGCTCGATGTAGAACCCGGGGCGGTCCATCCGCTTCCCGCCGACCACCAGAGTCGCCCCCTCCGATGAAGCCCGCTCGATCATCCCCATGATCCGGTCCGCGGCGTCCTGGCTGATCACCGGCGCGTACTCCGTCGTGGGATCAGTGGGATCACCCACTTTGATCACGTTGACCAGTTTCCTAACCCGGTCCACGACCTGGTCATGGACCGACTCGTGCACCAGCATCCTCGTCGGCAGTCCACACCCCTGGCCTGCCAGGCCGCCGAAGGCCACCCCAATGTTGAAGGCGCACACCGCATCCAGATCCGCGTCCGCCAAGACGATGTTTGCCGACTTGCCACCCAACTCGAGCACTACCGGCTTGGCCGTCGCTGCACACGCGGTGAGGATCTTGCTGGCAGTGGCCAGACCCCCGGTAAAACTGACCTTCTTCACCAACGGATGTGTGACCAGTCGATTGCCAGCGTCCGCGGTACCCGGCAGCAGGTTCACCGCACCAGGCGGGAAACCCGCCTCCTCGACCAGATCCATGAACAGCTCGCCGGTGAACGGAGTCAGCTCGCTCGGCTTGATCACCACTGTGTTCCCGGCCGCCAGCGCCGCCGGAGCCTTCATCACGATCGACATGAACGGTGCGTTCCAGGTGATCACCAACCCGACCACACCGTACGGCTGAGGCATGGTGAAGCCCAATTCCCCATCCGGGATCGGACTACCCGTCACATCTCCAATGATTTTGTCCGCCCATCCCGCGTAATAGCGGGTCCATTCGGCCGCCAACGCAGCGAACGCCGCTCCGGATCGGACCGGACGACCGTTGTCGGCAATGCCAAGACGCACGATTTCGTCACCGTGCTCCACCATCAGATCAGCCAGCCGCATGAGGAGATCCCGACGTCGCGCAGGAGCAGTGTGCCGCCACATCTCGAATGCCGCATGCGCGCTGAGAACGGCGTCATCGACCGCGGCCGCGTCTGCTAGCGGGACCGTTGCGTCGACCTGACCGGTCGCCGGATTCACGTGCTCCCAACGTTCGCCCGACTGCGGCAACACCTTCTTGCCGTTGATCCGCAAATGCACGTCGGGAAGCCCAGCATTCGCCACCTCGGCGGCGTGCAGGCCCCTCCCCGCGGACCCTTCCCGAACACTCGTCATCTTCCACTCCTTCTTCAAACCGGAACGCCACGCGGAACATCACCGTTGGGCGCACCGCTGGCCAATCATTTGTGATGAACGGTTTTCGGCGTGGTGTCGAAGCCGGCGAATACGAGGTGGGTTGCGGCGGTCGCCCGGGTCACGAACTCCTCCCGGGAGCGGGCCAGGTATTTCGAGCCCTGACCGACGGTGTGCAAAACCGCGGCGATTCCCTCTGGCGTGACACCCAGACGTTTGCGGTCGTCCTCGGATGTCGCCGCGGCGATCGCCGCAGCGAGTCGACTGTCGAACGCGTCGATGGCCACCTTGACGACGTCCTCGAGTTCGACCACGGGGTTCTCCAGCATGCTCGCGATGTCGGAGGCCAGCATCGACCCGACGTAACGCCCCAGCCACGCGTCCAAGGCGAGGACCACCCGCCGGCCCAGGTCGACGCCCGCCATGTCCAGGCAGCGGGACGCGTCCTCGAGTGCGGTGTCGAGCTCTTGGCGGACTGCGGCCTGGAACAACGCCTCCTTGCTGGCGAAGTGCAGGTAGAGGCCCTGTCGGGAGATGTCCGCTGACCGAGCCACGTCCTCCATCGAGGTCTTGCGGAACCCATGGCGCCCGAACACCTCGAGGGCGACGGCAAGTACCCGTTCCCGCCGTGCGCCTTCCGTAATGGACCGGGTGGACGGCATGGACATACTTTACTTGATATGCAAATTCTGTCAATATGGACAAGCAGATGTCGACTGGAGACCGAGGATGGCGATGACCGAGCGAGTGAGTGCCGAACCACGCTGGTTCGGCCTCAATCTGACTCGCGTGCACGTGAGCAACGCCGACTCGCAAGGCGGCTTCACCCTGATCGAGATGTCGGGGAGACGCTACGACTCGCCGTTGCACGTCCACCATCACGAGAGCGAGACGCACTACGTCCTCGAAGGCGTCCTTCGAATACACATCCCGGGTCGCAGTGTTGAGCTACACCCGGGCGACGCGTTCTATACGCCACGCGACGTGCCGCAGATGTACCAGGTGGTGTCGGACACGGCACGGTGGCTGCTCGTGTTGGCGCCGGGCGGGTTCGACGGGCTCGTCGCGACCGCATCCGAGCCGGCCGATAGCGACGAGATCCCTCCTGGCCCCCACAGCGGAGCGAAGACCGTCCCGCCAGCGGAGGCTCTGCGAGCTCATGGCCTCGAGACCCTGGGCCCGCCCGGGACGATGCCCGGCCGGCCGGCCACACCCGAGATCGGTGTCACCGGTCACCGGCACGCCTGCAACACGACAACCAAGCATGCGCGGGCGGTCGCGTCGGAGTGGCCGTAGCGGCGCGGGTGCCGATCATCGCCTCGCCGCAACGGGACCGCGCAGCCGCCCTACTTGCGCAGGTCGAAGTGCGCTTGCCGGGCCGTCGTCGCATAAGGGCGGACGCCCGGGAGCCGTCCTTCGCAGCCTTAGATCATCCGTTCAATATTGGAAACAATTGGTCTCTCAGCGTCAAGGTCACGGGCACGGTGTCGAAGGATTATCCGACGGTCCCGATCGTGGAGCTTCGCTGATCCAGCCCCTGCCGCTGCCGTGCTCACGGACCTTGAGTCCGCCAAACTTGGATGCTAGGTTGTCTGCATCTAGCGTTATGACAAACGACCGACAGGTGGCTGGATGGCAAACGGTCGGAAATATCGGATGTACCGGTGGTTGGCAGCAGTGGCCATTATGGCCACAGTCACCGGCTTGTCGGCATGTGGCGGACGCCCTGCCGACGGGAGGGCGGGTCCGGCGACACTCAAGGTCGCGGTCTCGGCCGTGTCGCCAACGGCCATTGAGTTGTACGTCGCCGCGCAGAACGGGCTGTTCCAGAAGCGCGGTCTGGCCGTTCAGGTAGATCACGTCGGCACGAACTACACCACGTTGGTCGTCTCGGGCGGAGCGGATATCGCGTACGGCGGAATCCAAGGGCCCATCAACCTTCAGGGGCGGGGCAAGGACGCCGTCGTGGTCGAGGGCCAGTCGGGCGGTGGCACCGGCGGAACGCTCGTCGGAACACCCCAGGTCGCGACCCTTGCGGACCTCGCGAAACTGCCCGATTGCCGCATCGGCGCCTCCGCCAAGGGATCCAATGGCTGGGGCTACGCTCAGATCTACGCAGCCAGTGTCGGCGCCAAATGTGATGTCATTCCGTTCTCGGACCTCGGGTCCGCCCTTGCGGCGCTGTCCAGCGGTCGTGTCGATGCTCTGGCATCCTCGCCCATGTCCGTCGTGGACATGGTGAAACAAGGCAAGGCCACGATGCTGGTCGACACCCGCAACGCAAACGACTTCCGCAAGTACGTTCCGACGCCATTTCTGGAGAACAGTTACTGGGGAATCCGAGACAATCTGAACAAGAAGCGTGATGCGGTCAGACAATTCACCGATGCGCTTGCCGAGGCTCGGCAGTGGATCGACGCGAAGTCCGACCAGGACGTCGCGCAGGTTCTGCTGGCCTACGGCAACGGTTTCGCCGAGATCGGATCCGACACGCTCATAGCCAGCCTGCCCGCCAGCCGGGTCTTCCGCTCGGTCGGCAACGACCACGGGAAGGTCACCGACGATCAGTGGCGCGCGGCCGTCGAAGGCCAGAAGGCGATCCAGGCGATCACCGCCTCCGCCGACCAACCGTCGATGGCACACGATCACATGTTCTTCGACAGCGGGAAGGCGACTGGGTCGTGATCGCACGATCGGAACCTGACGTGGTCGACCGCGGCGACGTCCGTCGCGTCGACCGGTCTGGCCGGCTCGGATGATCTTGCACTCGACGACGTGAGGTTCAGCTATCCGAACGGGGTCGAGGCGCTCGGCGGGGTCTCCGCGACGATCGAACAGGGCACGACGGTCGGGATCGTCGGCCCAAGCGGCTGCGGCAAGTCGACACTGCTCTATCTCATTGCCGGGCTGTACGCCCCCAGCGGGGGAACCGTTCGCAGGCCCCACGCCGCACCCGATGTGCACCCGCTGAGCATGGTCTTCCAGAAGGACACCTTGCTGCCGTGGTTGACCGTCGAGGAGAACGTGTCGTACTTCCTGCGGTTCAAGCACTCTCGGGCGATCCAGCGCCGCCGCGGGGGTGACACCGGTGCGGAGATGAAGGAACGCGTCGCCGAGCTGTTGCGTCTCGGGCATCTGTCGGACCGTGCGACCACCTATCCGTATCGGCTGTCAGGTGGGATGCGGCGACGCTTGCAGTTCCTCGCAGGCGTCGCGATGTACCCGCAGGTCCTGCTGCTCGACGAGCCGTTCTCCTCCGTCGATGAGCCGACGCGGATCGGGATTCACCAGGACGTCTATCGGATCACGCGGACGCTCGGCACCACCACCGTCCTCGTCACCCACGATCTTGCGGAGGCCATCTCGCTCTGCGATCGCGTGCTGATCCTCAGTAACCGTCCCGCCGTGGTCGCTGCCGAACACGCGATCTCCTTCGACGGTGAGCGCGACATGCTCCACCTGCGTCGCACGCCGGAGTTCCTGAACTACTACGGGGATCTGTGGGACGGGCTGAGCGCCCAGATCAGCAAGTCCCGAGTGACGGGGAGCGCGGAATGACGACTACCGCCAGCCGCACGCTCGCTACACCGAGCGCCGAGAAGAGTTCCGCCGCACACCGGTGGCGTTCGCGCCTCGGCATCAACGCAGCCCGCGTGCTGATCGTGGTCGCCGTGCTCGCCGCCTGGCAGTTCCTACCCCAGATCGCGTGGCTGCGCGCGCTGTCGCCCGTCTTCGACCCGTTCTTCGTGAGCTCACCGTCGCTGGTCGCCCAACGCCTCTACGACATGGCAACCGGCGCTGGCGGAACGGAGACCATGTGGCCCAATCTTCTTGCAGACCTTGAAGGGGACCTTGATCGGGGTCTCCGTCGGGACCGTCACGGGTGCACTGGCGGGACTCCTGTTCAGTCAGAGCCCGACGCTGGCGCGCATCATGAATCCCTTCGTGGTGCTGTTCAACGCGACGCCACGCATCGCGTTGGTGCCCATTTTCGTGATCATCGCAGGACCGACCTTGGTCGCAACGTCGATCACGGCCGTCTTGGTGGTCTTCTTCCTGGTGTTCTACAACTCCTTCACAGGCGCGCAGAGCGTACCTGCCGAGAAGATCCAGAACGCCCGGTTGATGGGCGCGACGCCGCTCGAGATCATGCTTCGGGTCCGCCTGCCCTACCTCCTGGTGTGGACGTTCGCCTCGTTGCCGAACGCCGTCAGCTTCGGGTTGATCGCGGTCGTCACCGCCGAGGTGCTCACCGGATCGCTCGGGTTCGGTCGGCTGTTGTCGATCTCCATTCAGAACGTGGACTCGTCGCTGACCTTCTCGGTCGTGGTTGTGCTGACGATCGTCGGCGTGATGCTGGTGATGTCGCTGGACCTGCTGCGGGCTCGGCTGCTGCATTGGTGGTCGAACAACCCGGAGTAGTCCTGGGCGCCGGCGCGGCAGCCCTTCTGCCGCGCTCAGAACCGCAGGACACCGGTGTCGCGAAAGATCGCGTAGATCTGGTCGGTGTACGCCGTGAAGTCCCCGCTTAGTGCGCCGAGCTCCATCGGCCGAGGGCGGGGGAGCTCGATGTCGATCACGTCGACGATCCGTCCCGGCGTTGGGGACATCACGATGACCCGGTCCGACAGCGCGACAGCCTCGTCGATGCTGTGGGTTATGAAGAACACGGTCGGGCGCCGCTCCATCCAGAGCTCCTCGAGATCGTGCCGCATCTGCATTCGCGTGAGGGCGTCGAGAGCCCCGAATGCCTCGTCCATCAGCAGCAGCGACGGCGCGTGCAGCAGCGCGCGGGCCAGGGCAACCCTCTGACGCATCCCACCCGACAACTGTGAGGGGTACCGGTCGGCGGCGCGCGACAGGTCCAGTTTGGCGAGCAGCCGGTCCGCTTCCTTCGCGGCCTCGGCCTGCGGCAGATGACGGACTTGGGCCTGGAGGAGGATGTTGTCGCGGGCGGTCCGGAAGTCGAGCAGGAGATCGTCCTGGAACACGATCCCGACGTCCGTCACGGGCTCGCGAACGGGTCGACCGCCGACGGTGATCGACCCGGACGTGGTGTCGAGCAGCCCCGCGACCATGAGGAGCAACGTGCTCTTGCCGCACCCGCTCGGCCCCACGACGCTCACGAACTCGCCCGGCTCCACGCGCAAGGAAGATGGCGAGAGCGCCTCCACGGGGCCGGCCGTTCGTCTCGAAGCGCTTGGATACGCCGTCGACGACGATCCCCGAGGGGGTGGGCTTCAGCATGGCGGCGCGTCGGCGGGCACGTGCTCGTCCGTGTAGTAGCTCGAGACCGGTGGGGACGTGGGCAGATCGTTGTACTTCGTGAGCAGGTCGAACGTCTGCGTCCAGGCCCCCGGAGGGGCGACGCCGAGGCTCTTCGCCCCGGGCGCGCAGATGAACTGTTCCTCCGTTTTGAGCTGCTTCACGAGCTTCTCGAGCTTGCCGCTCGACGGGAATGCGGCCTTGACCGCCTCCGCAGCCGCGGTTGGGTCCTTGCGCGCGGCATCGAAGCCCTTGAGGCTCGCGGCGATGAATTTCGACACGACCTGCGGGTTCTCCTTCAAATAGGTGTCGTTGGCAACGATCGACGAGGCAATCGTCGAGACGCCCAGGTGCGCATACAAGAGCTGGTTGAGCTCCTCGCCGAGCTCCTCGAGCTGGACCCCCTGGTAGGCGGGGCCGCCGAGGATCGCGTCCACGCGGCCCTGCTTCAGCGCGCCGACGAACGCGGAGGGGTCGATGTTGTTCACCTCCACAGCCGACTGGTTGATTCCGTTCTTCTCGAAGATCGCCCGCAGCAGTGTCCCCGTCGAGGCGGCGGCCTGTACGCCGACCGTCTTCCCGACGAGGTCCTTCGGCGAGGTGATTCCCGACGAGGTCTTGGAGATGATCGCACCGTCGTACACCTGGAACACCGGTGCGACGATGGTGACCTTGCCGCCTGCCGCGCGGGTGGCCATCACCGACGAGGCGTCGGCGAACCCGATGGTCTTCGTTCCCGACGCGACGAGCTTGGCCGTGATGGACGAGCCCTGCCCCTCCTCGATCGAGACGTCGAGGCCCACGTCGTCGTAGTAGCCGAGCTTCTTGGCGTACATGAAGCCCGCTTGGGGGCCCGAGGCGAGGTATTGAAGCACGAAGTCGACCTTCGTCTTCCCGGCCCCGGACCCGGTCTGGTCGCCGCTTTCCGCCGCAGCCCCCGATCGCCACCGCCATCGTCAGCAGGGTCGCGCAGGCCGCCGACCTGGTCATCGTCCTAATCGTCATCGTGATCCTCCGTTTGGACTTGGGGCACGTCAAGAGCGGTCCCGACGCCACGGCATCAAGACGTACTCCGCTACTGACAGCGCGTAATTGAGCACCAGACCCATGAGACTCAGAGCAACGAGGACGGCGAAGAGCATGGGCGTATCCACGTTGTTGCCTGCGCGGAGCAGGACGTAGCCCAGTCCGGCGTTGGAGCCGACGAATTCAGCGACGATGGCGCCCGTGACTGCGAAGGCCATGGCGATCTTCATCCCCGACAGGATGAACGGGAGCGCGGCGCGGAATCGCACGTAGCGGAACGTCTGCCAGCGGGTCGCGCCCATCGACGAGGTGATGTAGAGCAGCCGCTTGTCGATCGACTTGAAGCCGGTGATCCCGTCGACCAGGATCGGGAAGAAGCAAAGTAGGAAGGTGAACAGCACCTTCGGGGGCGTCCCGAGCCCGAACCACACGATCAGAAGCGGCGCCACTGCGATCTTCGGAATGATCTGGAAGAAGACGATGAGCGGGTAAAACGCCTTCTCGAACGGGCGAACGGTCGCGAACACGAATGCCGCGGGCACGCTGACGAGCGTCGCCAGCGCGAAGCCCGCCAGGATCTCCTGACCCGTGACGAGTGACTGCTCCCATAGCGGGCCGACCTCATCGGAGAACCGCAAGATGACTGCGACCGGCGAAGGCACCAGGTACTCGTCGACATCGAACAACACGACGGCGAGCTGCCAGATCCCGACCACTGCGATGAACGCAAGGAGCGGAAGGGCGACGCTGGACGCGGCCTGTGCGCGCCGCCCGAGCAGTCGCCGGCGAGCGGTGCTCACCCGGAGTCCCCTCCGGAGCCGACCGACCTGATTTGTTTGATATTGCGAACTCATTGTTACGTAGAGCGCACATAGGCGCAACCGTACATATTCGTCTAGTGCAGGTCAAGGCGCTTCCGGGACGGTTTCGCAGGCGCCGGAAATGGGCGAGGTGCGCGCGGTCGTCCAGCTGGCGAAACGCGGCGAATAGTTCGGCGTCCACCTACAGCGACCGCGCGATGAGTTCCTTCATCAGTTCGTTGGTCCCGCCGTAGATGCGCTGTGCACGGGCGTCGGCGTACAGCCGGGCGATCGGGTAATCGAGCATGTAGCCGTAGCCGCCATGGAACTGAACGCACTGGTCGATCACCGTGCCCTGCAGTTCGGTGCACCACCATTTCGCCATCGCCGCGGTGGTGGGATCCAGCGTGCCCGCCGTCTGTTCCTCGATGCACTTGTCGAGGAAGGTCCGGGCGATCCGCCAATTGGTCTGACATTCGGCAAGCTTGAATCGCGTGTTCTGAAACTCGAACAGGTGTCCGCCGAACGCTTCTCGGCCCTTGGTGTAGGCGATCGTCTCCCACAACGCGCGTTCCACCGCGCCGACGCTCTGTACTGCGATGGTGAGCCGCTCGGCCGGGAGTTGCTGCATCAGCTGCCCGAAGCCCTGCCCCTCGATACCGCCGAGGAGGTTCTCCTTGGGAACCCTGACGTCGTCGAAGAACAGTTCCGTGGTGTCCTGCGCGTGCATGCCGATCTTGCGCGGCGGCGTGCTGCGGCTGAAGCCGGTGAGGTCCCGCGTTTCCGCTACCACCAGCGAGATTCCCCGGGTCCCCGCTTCCGGTTTGGTGACCGCCACCACGACGACGAGGTCAGCAAGCAGCCCGTTGGAGATGAAGGTCTTGGAGCCGTTGAGCACGTAAGAATCCCCGTCAGCGCGTGCACGCGTACGGACGCGTTTGAGGTCGGAGCCCGTCGACGGTTCCGTCATCGCGATCGCGGCGACCAACTCTCCGCTGGCCATACCGGGCAGCCAACGTTGCTTCTGCTCCTCGGTGCCGTAGGCCAGGATGTAATGCGCGACGATGCCGCTGTGCACCTGATTCCCCCAGCCGGTGATCAGCGCGCGGGACTGCTCTTCGACGATGACGGTTTCGTGTTTGAAGTTTCCGCCGCCTCCGCCGTACACCTCGGGGATCCCCGCGCAGAGGAGTCCGAGTTCCCCGGCGCGATTCCAGAAGTCTCGATCAATGTGGTGCTGTTCGTCCCACGCCTCGAGCCGAGGGACCGCCTCAGCGGCGAGGAAGTCGCGGACCAATACCCTTAGGGCGTCGAGTTCGTCGTCCGACCACGATGGACGTTCGGATGCTAGGTTCATCGCACTGTTCGATTTCGTAACCGCATGAAGCGCCAACCTACATGGCGTTGACAGCGGAAGCCATTAATGTCTAATCTGCCGTTACACGCTAATCATATTGCGAACATATATTGCCGGTCGAGGTTGCCCGGTCCGGCGCGATGCGTCACAGGACAGCGTCACCGTCTGACCCGCGCGACGATCGACATAGGAGGCGATGGCGCCGTGACGGCAGCTGCGATGGACGGGTTCCTGGTCCTCGACTTCACGACACTGTTGCCCGGACCGCTCGCCACACAGCTCATGCAACAGGCGGGCGCCCGAGTCGTGAAGGTCGAGCGGCCGGGTGTCGGAGACGAGCTTCGCGGCTATGAGCCACGCATCGATTCGACCGCCGTCGCATACACGACCCTGAACCAGGGCAAGGAAATCCTCGAACTCGATCTCAAGACGGGCGACCGATCTGAGCTCGAAAAGCTGATTCACGAGTGCGACGTGCTGGTCGAGCAGTTCCGGCCTGGCGTGATGGACCGCCTGGGGTTGGGATACGACGACGTAAGGAAGGTGAACCCGGACGTCGTCTACTGCTCGATCACCGGTTACGGGCAAACGGGGCCGCTCGCGGCGATCGCCGGGCACGATCTCAACTACCTTGCCGAATCCGGTGTTCTCTCGCTCACCAATCCACCTGCGGTGCCGCCTGTTCTGGTCGCCGACATCGGTGGAGGAACGTTCCCCGCGGTCGCTGAGATCTTGCTTGCGCTGTTGCGGCGCGAGCGCGGCGGTGGTGGCGCCCGCATCGACGTCGCCATGGCGCGCAATGTCTTCAACTGGCTGTCCTATCAGCTCAGTTCCGGCTTCCTCACCGACGAGTGGCCAGGCCAGGGTGACGGTCTCACCACCGGCGGCTCTCCTCGCTACAACCTCTATGCCGCAGCCGACGGGCGGTACGTCGCCGTGGCCGCCCTTGAGGACAAGTTCTGGGCGCAGTTCTGCCTGCTCGCGGGTCTGCCCGAGACGGCTGACCGCGCGACCGTGGCCGAGCGGATCGCACAGAAACCAGCCGGGCACTGGGAAAGCCTTTTCGCCGGCCACGACACCTGCGTGAATCTGGTGCGGCCGCTGCAGGAGGCCGTCCACCATCCGCACTTCGCGGACTTGTTCGACACGCCGCTGTATCGCGGGGCGCCAATCCCGCGCCTGCCCCTGCCCACCGGCGGCGCCCCGACTCAGCAAGAGGAGCCCCAAACGTGAACCAGGCCGAATATCACGTCGGAGTCGTCCTGCCGCGTGGTGCCGCGTCGGGCGAGCCACTACGAACCATCGCGACACAGGCGGAGGCGCTGGGCTACGCGTCGCTGTGGTCGACCGAGCACATCGCACTGCCGCTGGAGATCAAGAGCCGGTATCCGTTCAGCGCCGACGGTCGGCCGTCGTTCAAGCCGACCGCGAAGTGGTTCGAGGGCATGGTGGCTCTCGGGTTCGTCGCGGCGATCACCGAGCGGATCCGCATCGGCACCGCGGTCATCCCGCTGTTCAACCGGGACCCGTTGAGCCTGGCGAAGCAGGCGGCGACGATCGATTGCCTCTCCGGTGGCCGTCTCGAACTCGGGGTGGGCGCGGGCTGGCTCGTCGAGGAGGCGGCCGTGCTCGGCCACCCAACCGATCATCGGTCCAAGCGGCTGGCCGAGGCCATCGACATCATGCGCAAGGCGTGGTCGCCCGACCCGGTGGAACATCACGGCGAGTTCTACGACATCCCGGCCGTTGGCGTGTCGCCCAAACCGCCACAGGGAGCGGACCTCCCCATCTGGATCGGTGGGACGGGTCCGGCCGCGATCGAGACGACGGTTACCCGCGCGACCGGCAACATCCTGTGGACCCAAGACGTCGACGAGGCGCGGCGGTTGTGCGGCCAATTGAAGGAGCGCCGGGCTGACGTCCAGGTCGCGGTGGGGATGTTCTACGACCCGGACCTGCCGAAGCTGAGAGACCGGGTGCTCGCTCTGCGCGAGGCGGGTGTGGACCGGGTGCTCCTGTCGCCGCCCGGCGACACCGCGTTGGCGGTCAAGTGGCTCACGGACTTCCGAACGGAAGTCATGTCGTCGCTGGCGCCTGATGGCGCCGGCCTCGCGAGTGGATGAACGCCGCCAGGCGGTACCCGGCAGGCGCCGACATGACGACTGTCAGCAGATCAGAGAAGAAGGAGTCATGATGGGGATCCTTGACGGCCGAGTCGCGGTCATCACGGCAGCCGGTTCCGGAATGGGTCGTGCGGCTGCCCAACGGTTCGCTCAGGAAGGCGCCACCGTCGTCGTCACCGACATCGACATCGATGCGGCACGCGGCACCGAGGACCTGATCCAGCAGGACGGCGGCAAGGCGGTGGCGATGGTCGCCGACGTCGGCGACCTCGATGGGCTGCGGAAAGTCGCAGACGCGGTGACGACCGAGTTCGGGGGCGTGCACGTGCTCTTCAACCACGCCGGCATCCCCGGCCCTCCGGGCATCGCTGAGGTGACTCCCGAACAGTGGGCGCGAGTGGTCGACCTGAACATGCGCGGTGGCTTCTTCCTGACCCAGTACCTGCTCGGCGGGCTACGCGCCGCCGGCGGTGCCTCCGTAATCTTCACCTCGTCCGCTGCCGGCCTGGTCGGGTCGCAGTTCAGCCCGCTGTACTCCATGGTCAAGGGCGGACTGGTGTCATTGGTGAAGGGTCTCGCTCTCAGCCTCGCCGCCGACGACATCAGGGTGAACGCCGTGTGCCCCGGCTCGACGGACACACCGATGCTGCCCAGTTTCTACGCCGGCGGCACCGACGAGGACATCGAGGCCAAGAAGCGCGCCGCGTGGGCCAGCATCCCGCTCGGGCGTCTGGGCGCCCCCCAGGACGTCGCCGAGGCCGCCCTGTTCCTCGCGGCTCCTACGTCGGGCTACATCACCGGAGTTGCCCTCCCGGTGGATGGCGGCTACACCGCCAAGTGACGTCGGGCCTTACCGACAACCGAACGCCGAATGGAGGGTGGGATCCGCGTGAAACTCGAAGGGGCCGTAGGGATCGTCACAGGCGGCGCACTTCGGCTTGGCGCGGCCCTATGAGCGCGGGTTCAGGCGAGGTGACCCCGTCGACATGACCGGTCATTCCGCCGAACCCAACGGCGGACCCGTCCTGTTGTCGCAGGAGGACGCGTTGGCCCTTGCCTCGGCGGCGGCCAGGGGGATCGGTATCGACGGTGACAGCGCCGAGATCATCGCCAAACATGTTCTCGACGCGGAACTTCGAGGTCATGTCGGTCTGTCCCGCATCATCCCGCTTGCCAAGCAGTGGGGCGAGTTCCGCGGTGAGCGGCGGCCCATCGCGATCGTCGAGCAAACCGCCTGCAGCGCGGTCGTCGACGGCGGGAACCAGCCGGGCATGGTCGTCGCCGAGCGGGCCACGAGGATCGGCATGGAAAAAGCCGCGACGACCGGCATGGCGACCGTCGTGGCCAACAATCACCAACAATCGGGCCTGCTGTCCTACTACGTCGAGACGGTCGCCAACGAGGGACTGGTCGGGCTGGCGGTGGCCACTGGGTTTCACCGCGTGGCTCCGTACGGAGGCCGGGTAGCGCGACTTGGCACGAACCCGCTGGCGTTCGGCTTCCCGACGTCCCAGGACCCGATCGTCGTCGATATCGCCACGTCGGCGATATCCGGCGGCGAGTTGCTCCGGCGGGCCGCCGCCGGAGAGTCACTTCCGGCCGACGCGGCACTGGATGCCACGGGTCGACCGACATCCGACGCGGCGAAGGCCGTCGGGGGAGTGCTCCTCCCCTGGGGAGGACACCGGGGATCCGGACTTGCCGTCGCCATTCAACTCTTGGGCGTGCTGTGCGGCATGAAGCCCCTCCCCGAGGGCGACGACGGCTGGGCCTTCCTGATGATCGTGCTCGATCCGTCGCTCTTCGGGCCGGCGAACAGCTTCGAGGTGCGTGCGACCGAATTCGCGGAATCAATCCGTGCAACGCCGATCGCCGAAGGCCACGATGCGGTCCGTATGCCGTTCGACCGCTCTCGCGCGGAGCGCGCGAAGCGCCGCGCGCTTGGTGTCACGCTCCCCGCTGCGACCTACCGGCGGCTCGCGGAGCTGGCCAGGAAATCTACGACCGGGCCGCGCTGAGGGCGGGCGCCCAACCGACCGACTGCAGGTTCGCACGGAGCACGGGATCGAACTCGATGGCCACCGCATCGGGGCTCCGTTCGTCCGCGGTCGCCACGGCGTCGGTCAGTTGGGCCCGTCTGCCTCCAAGGGGATTCGTACGCTCTGCTAGTCGATTAATAGCGTATAGCATACGTTTTTGTTGACGCACGACCTTCGTACTTGTAGCGTGAGCGGTCGCAGCTGTTCGGTAGTGCGCCGACGGTCGCGGCGCGCGAACCCCCAGGAGGAGCGTCATGACCAGTACCTCAACATCCGCGGATGCGGCCGCAGAGCCGCTGCCGTTTCCGTTGCCGCGGCCCGACGGCTGCCCGTTTGACCCGGCGTCCGAGTTCACGCGCCTTTTGACCGAGCAGCCGATCGCGATCCGGGCGATCTTCGAGCGCATCCCGACCCACCGCCTCGCAGTTCCCATCGAGGCGCTCCCATTCAAGAACGACCGGGCGCTGTACGGCGTGCACGCGCTTCCGGTCACCTGGGAACCCGACAGCATCCGGCCCCGCGCGACCACCGAACAGGACTGACAGCCATGCGAGTAATAGTCGACACCGAGAAATGCATCGGGTCGGGAAGCTGCGTGAACGCCGACCCCGACGTATTCGACCAGCGCGAGGAGGACGGCATCGTCGTGCTCCTCGACGAGAACCCGTCACCCGAGCACCTCGAGGCCGTGCGCAATGCGGCGCAAATCTGCCCCGCCATGGCGATCGTGGTCGAGGAGTGAGCCGGACGCCGTTGGTGACATCGGTCAAAACCGCAGGGGCACGGGCTAATTCATCAAGTCATTGAGACGCGACCCGAAGGACTGCGGCTCCGTCTTGTTCGGCCAACGCAGAACGCGGCGCAATGATGCGCCGAGGATCAACTCCTTTTCATGCGTCGAGAGTTGGTCGCTCAACTGGAGGTAGCCCAGGGACTGGGCATAGGTGAGGTCGTCGGGGTGAATTGTGATGTCGCTGCCCCACATCAGGCGCTCGGGTCCGAATGCCTCGAGAATCGCGTGCAAATGGGGCCATACGTCGGTGAACGGGAATCCGGTCTTCGACAGGCTCGGCACGTTGGTGCATTTGAGGGCCACGTTGTCGAACTGGGCCAGCTTGAGCAGGTCCGGGACCCTCGCCAATCCCCTGGCACCGCCGCCCACCGACGAAGACGCCACGGCCCCCAGATGGTCGAGGACGATCTGCAGATCGGGGTACGCACGTGCGGTGGCCGGCACGATCTCGATGACGTCCGGCGCCAACAGGAACACCGGAACCCCGGCTTGCTCGGCGGGCGCGAAGACCCGGCGCCAACTGGGCCCGCCGATGCCCTCGTCCTTCCCTGCGATCGGCACCGCCCGAACGCCGAGCCCGCCCGGTTGCTGACGGAACGTGCGGATCCGTTCCTCCACGTCCGGCGTCGACGGCGACAAGGGGCCGACAACCCCGAATCTGTCGGGGTACTCGTCCGCCGCGGCGAACGAGTACCGATGGTCGGATCCGTACACGCGGGGCGACACCAGGACGGCCGCGCTCACGCCGGCCTCGTCCATCATTGCGAGCAGGTCGTCGGTCGTGACGTGTCTGTCGAACCGGGCGCGCAGGTGATCGGGGAGTGCGGCGAGATCGTCGTGGTCCCAGGGGAATTCGGGGGAGTCGACGTCCCAGGCGTGCAGTTGTGCGTCGACCACGTCCATCGTCATCTCCTGAGTTGCATCTCGCGCGACGACTGGCGGCTCGCGGCTGCGGCGTTAGTGCTTGTTCCCGTCCGACGACCCAGCGCGTGCGGTCGTCAGTCTTCGACCGTGATGGCCAGTGCCGGGCAGATTTGGGCGGCCATGCGGACGGCTTGGCGCTGCTCTTCGGGCGGGTTCTCCTGGAGCAGGACGACCATCCCGTCCTCGTCGCGCTGGTCGAACGTCTGACCGGCGGCGTCGACGCAGTTGCCCGCGCCGATGCACTTGTCGTAATCGACGGTGATACGCATCCCGATCTCCTGCCTTGCCCTTCAATGGTCCGGGGCAGCCGTCTGGGCTGCCGCCGCGGGTGAACTCGCGATTTCGACCGACGTGCTACCTGGCGAACAAGAGTATGTATATGGCGAACGACGGTCAACCCCTTGTGGACGGGGCGTGTGTGCGGCGTCCTGGCTCCTGGCCCGGCGGTTCACCTCGACGCCCATGGCGGTACGCCGTGTCCGCGTGGGCTCGGCCTTGACGCATCGTCCGGTCACTCGTACGATTTAGCTCTATGGCTGATCACTATAGCGAACATCAATTGATTGCGACATGAAACCAACGAACCCCCCAGACGCTCGTCCGAGGCACGTCGTGTGTCGGGAGGACGAGCTGCCGCCCGGTTCCATGAAGCTCGTGCCGATCGGCAAGTTCGGTGTCGGTGTGTACAACGTCGACGGCACCTACAAGGGGCTGACCAATTACTGTCCGCACGAAGGTGGTCCGCTCTGCACCGGCAACATCAGGGGCACCACCGAGACTTGCTCCGACTCCCCGGTAGGCCTTCGGTGGATCCGGGACGGTGAGATCGTCCGTTGCCCTTGGCACCAGTGGGAGTTCGACATCGCCACTGGTGAGACGCTGTCCTCGCCGAAGCGAGGCATTCGTACCTATGCCGTTGAGGTAGTCGACGGGTTGGTCATGGTTGTGCTGTGAGCGTGGCCGCACGCAAAGTCTGGTTAGTCCGTTCTCGCAGTGAGTGTTCCGACGGTGGAAGGGATTTCGAGCATGAGCATCGCTAGTGTCCAGTTGGAGGCAGTTGACGCGCCCAGGGGCGACGCGGCCAAGGTCGCTGTCGAAGTGGTTGATTGCGACGTGCATCCCTACCCGTCGCCGACGAATTCGTACTTGATCGCGGAGAACACTCCGGAACCATGGCGTAGCCGGTGGTTTGCGAAGGGCCACCGTTACAAGCACGGTGGGTCGATCATCTTCGATCCGCCGTCGTACGCGAGCTCGCAGTCGAAGCGTGAGGATTCACGTCCACCCGGTGGCGGGTTCCCGTGCTCGGATCCCGATTTCGCCTTGAAGCAGCTGATTCGGGAAGCCAAGGTGGACATCGCGATTCTCGAGCCGATGGTGCGGGCGGAGATCGTGCCCCAGGCCGAGTTGGCTCGGTGCATCGGCTACAACGGCTGGCTGGCCGAAGGGTGGCTCGGTTCGGCCACCAACGGGCACGAGCGGTGGCGCGGCTCGATCTGTGTGACGCTCGAGGACCCCGAGGGCTCGGCTCGCGAGATCGAGCGGTGGGCCGGCCACCCGATGATGGTCCAGGCGCTGATCACGCCAGAGGTGCGGTTCGGTTTCGGCGATCCTCGGTGCGACCCGCTGTACGCAGCGGCCGCTCGCCACAATCTCCCGGTGGCCGTCCATGTCGGCCGCGGGCCAGACGACCGCCTGCCGCTCACACCGGTTGGGCCCGGTTCGTGGTACCTGGACATCTTCACGATGGCGCCGATGCTGTACGCGGCGCACCTGACCAGTTTGGTCTTCGACGGCGCGTTCGAGCGCCACCCGAATCTGAAGATCATGCTCGTCGAGGGCGGTTTCAGCTGGGCACTGCCGCTCATGTGGCGCCTCGACGCGTACTGGCGCGCGCGGCGCGCCGATCTACCGGAGGTCAAGCGTCCGCCGTCGGAATACATCCTCGAGCACGTCCGGTTCACCACCCAGCCGATCGAGGACCCAGAGGACCGCACCGACATCACCCGCTTCCTCAGCTGGATGGACACCGACAAGCTGCTCCTGTTCTCGACCGACTACCCGCACTGGAGCTACGACGACCCGGCATGGGCCGTGCAGCGGATCCCGAAGGACCGGCGTGACCGGGTGATGTTCCAGAACGCGATCGACCTGCTGGACCTGCCGACGACCGTTCCGGCGCTGGCGGCCGAGCGTGTCTGACCTGACAATCGACGCGAGCGTCCATCCCTACTTCCGCGCGAACGTCGACCTACGCGAGTATCTCGAACCGCCGTGGAAGTTCCGCGGAATCCCGGACGTCGAGAAGCACTACTATGGCGCGCCCGGCGGTGACTTCGCACCCGAACTCGTTCCGGCGGAAGGCTATCCGGCGTCGGATCCGCAGGTCGTCGCCCAGCATCTGTTCGACGAGCGCGGGATCGACGCGGCGGTGCTGCTGCCGCTGACTCGCGGCACCAACCCGGACAGGCGCCTGGCCTCCGCGATATGTTCGGGAGTGAACGACTGGCTGGCCGACCGGTGGCTGACCAACGGCAACATGCACGGCAGGTTCTGGGGGACGATTCGAGTGAACCCCACCGACCCGGTGGGTGCCGTGCGCGAGATCGAGCGGTGGTCCGACGATCCGAAGATGGTGCAGATCGGTGTGCCGCTGGAATCGCGTGAGCCGTACGGAAAGCCGCAGTTCTGGCCGATCTGGGAGGCGGCGGCCAAATACGGTCTGCCGGTCGTGACCCACATCGACGGCGGCGCGGGTTTCGATTTCCCACCAACGGCCGCAGGCTCGCCGCGGACGTTCACGGCGTTCGCGGCGATGGCACCACTCAACGCCTTCTATCACTTGACGAACCTGATCGCCGAGGGGGTCTTCGAGCGCTTCGGCGATCTCGTCTTCGTGTTCGGTGATGGCGGCGGCGACCTTCTCACGCCGTTGATGTGGCGCTACGACATGTTCTGGCGGGCGTTTCGAGATGTGGTGCCGTGGTCGCCGAAGATGGGCAGCGAGTATGTGGAGCGGCACGTTCGGTTCATCACTAGCCGTTTCGAGGGGCCGCAAGGGCCGGAGGTCGCGCCGGGCTGGTACGACCAGCACGACAAGGCGGGGTTGTTGATGTTCGGATCGCGCTATCCGCACTGGAGCATGGCGTGGCCCGAGCCGATCCCCGGTCTGACCGCTGAACAGCAGTCGCGCGTGCAAGGTGGCAATGCGGCCGCGCTCTACCGGATCGAACAGCGGGCGGCGGTATGACGCCACCCGACTCGGTCGCCGGCGAAGAGCGTTCTCGCACCGCACTGCTCTTGGTGATGTTGGACATCGACCCGTCGATCGACGAGGACGAGTTCAATCGCTGGTATTTCGAAGAGCACATGCCTGAGCGGCTCGCCTGCCCCGGGTTCATTTCGGCACGTCGCTTCGCGGCCGTCGAAGGCTCGCCGCGTTATCTGGCGCTCTACGAGATTGAGGGCCCCGAGGCGGTACAGACCGAGGAGTATCGCTCGCTCGCCCGGTCGCGCACCACAGGCAACGCCGTCGAGAACCCCAAGGGATCGCCACGGACGTTCGCGATGCTCGAGGGATTCCGAAATCCGAAACGCAACATCTACATGGAGATCGAGCACGGCGACACGGTCCGCGACTCGAAGTGAGCTGTCCACCGATGAAACGACTTTCGGGCAATGTGGCCCTCGTGACCGGAGCTGCCGGTGCGATCGGGGCCGCTGTCGCGGCGCGACTGGTCTCCGAGGGCGCAGACGTGATGCTCTCCGACATCCGCGCGGAGGCGGGCCAGGCGATCACCGCCGATCTTGATCCCAAACACGCGGCATTCGTCGGGCTCGACGTGCGCGATCCGCGCGCATGGGAATCGGCGGTAGCCGCAGTGGCCGAAACCTTCGGGCCCGTCACCGTGCTGGTGAACAGCGCAGGCACCACGAGCGTCGGGTCGTTCGAGAGCCTGTCGCCGACGGAACTGGCCGACCTCAATGCGGTCAACCAGTACGGCGTGGTCTACGGCATGCAGGCCGTATTTCCCGGGATGCGCGATGCGGGCGGTGGCAGCATCGTCAACATCTCGTCGATCAGCGCGTGCTTCGGCGTCGGCTACAACGCCGGCTACGCCGGCGCGAAGGCCGCCACTCACGCGATCGGAAAAGCCGCGGCGGTGGAGTGGGCCGCGCACCGCATTCGCGTGAACGCGGTCGTCGCGGGCGCGATCGACACTCCCATGTCCAGCGGCGGGCAGTACGCCGCGCTCGGCAATCTCGCCGAACGCGTCGCCGCCCAAGTACCACTTGCACGAGCCGGAACCGTTGCGGAGATCACGGCACTGATCACGTTTCTCGCATCCGACGAGGCCGCGTTCTGCACCGGCGCGGAATTCGTGATCGACGGCGGCCAGACGGCCGGCCGCCTGCGTCACCTGGCGGGTTGACTGCCACTCGCTCATGGCGGCGAACGCCGTGAAGTCGATTGACACGATCGAAGCTCAAATGTACGTTATAAGTCGCTTATGATTTAGTATTACAAACGACCGTGATGCGATTGGAGGACGTGCGATGGCCTATGTGATTACCCAGCCGTGTATCGGGACGAAGGAATCGTCGTGTGTCGAGGTCTGCCCGGTCGACTGCATCCACAGCGATGACGCCGCTGAGCAGTACTTCATCAACCCCGACGAGTGCATCGACTGCGGGGCGTGTGTGTCGACGTGTCCGGTGGAGGCCATCCACGCCGCTGACGAGGTGCCGGCCGGGCAGGAACTCTTCGTTGCGCGCAACGCGCAGTACTTCGCGAGCTGACCACGACATGGGCGTGCTCGATGACCGCAACTCCGGCACGCCGAGAGGATGACTTCGTGTCCGATGCAGTGATCGTCGAGGCCGTGCGCACGCCGGTCGGGAGGCGCAACGGAGCGTTGAGCGGCATCCATCCGGCAGACCTCTCGGCGCACGTGTTGTCCGCCCTCGCGGAACGCTCGGGGGTGGATCCGGCGTTGGTCGATGACGTCGTCTGGGGCTGCGTCAGCCAGGTCGGCGAGCAGACGTTCGACATCGCGCGGACCGCAGTGTTGTCGGCGGGCTGGCCGGAGTCGGTGCCGGGAACGACCGTCGATCGGCAGTGCGGCTCCTCCCAGCAGGCGGTGCACTTTGCCGCGGCGGCGGTCGCGAGCGGGCAATGTGATCTGGTCGTGGCGGGCGGAGTCGAGTCGATGTCGCGCGTCCCGATGGGGGTGGCTGCCACGGTCCCGCAAGACCAGAGCCCGCTGGGCGAGCTTTACGGGAAGCGTTACGGCGCAGCGTTTCCCAGCCAGGGGATCGGCGCCGAGATGGTGGCTGAGCGGTGGCAGCTGTCCCGTGAGATGGTCGACGCGTTCGCGTTGGAGTCACACGCGAGAGCCGCCGCTGCGACCGACGCGGGCCGCTTCCGCGAGCAGATCGCCCCGATCACTCTGGCGGACGGCACGATCATGGACGCTGACGAGGGCATTCGCCGTGGCGGGACGCTCGAGACGTTGGGAAACCTGCGGACGGTGTTCCGGCCAGACGGTGTCGTCACGGCCGGCAACAGCTCGCAGATCAGTGACGGCGCCGCTGCACTGCTGATCACTACGTCCAAGCGTGCGCATGCGCTGGGCTTGAAGCCGCTCGCCCGGATCGTGACCGCGACGGTCATGGGCGACGACCCCACCATCATGCTGACGGCTCCGATCCCGGCCACGGCCAAGGCGCTGGCGCTGAGCGGCCTGTCCATCGACAGGATCGGTGTGTTCGAGGTCAACGAGGCGTTCGCGTCCGTGCCGCTGGCGTGGCTGCAGGAGACCGGCGCCGATCGGGCGCGACTGAACCCCAACGGCGGCGCGATCGCGCTCGGTCACCCCCTCGGAGGCTCGGGTGCGCGCCTGATGACGACGCTGGTACACCACATGCGCGACCGCGGCATCCAATACGGCTTGCAGACGATGTGTGAGGGTGGAGGACAGGCCAACGCGACGATCGTCGAGGTGCTCGCGTGACGTTGCCGGATCGCGATCGTGTTCGGGGGCGGTTCTGGCGGAGCCCTGCCGAAAACCAAGAGTGTTTACTATGATAATCATCATGTTCGGAATAACGAATTTTGTGGGACGGCTTGCCAGGGGTGAATCGGCGTGACGGATCCGCTGAGGGTCGCAATCGTCGGTGCCGGGCCGAGCGGCTTCTATGTCGCGGAGCTCTTGCTCAAGCAGGCGGCCGTCCCGGTGTCGGTCGACATGTTCGACCGGCTGCCAACGCCGTGGGGCCTCGTCCGCTCCGGCGTGGCACCCGACCATCCGACGATCAAGTCGGTGTCGCGCGTCTTCGAGAAGACCGCAGCCGACCCTCGCTTCCGGTTCTACGGGAGCGTCGAGTTCGGAGCCGACCTGACGTACGCGGACCTCGCCTCGCACTACCACGCGGTTGTCTACGCGGTCGGCGCGCAGACCGACCGGCGGATGGGGATTCCGGGCGAGGATCTACCCGGATCGCATGCGGCGGTCGATTTCGTCGGGTGGTACAACGGCCATCCGGACCACGCGGACCGGAGTTTCGACCTGTCCGGCAAGCGAGCGGTCCTCATCGGCAACGGCAACGTCGCCATCGATGTGGCGCGCATTCTGTGCACCGACGTCACCGCGCTCAGCGGCACCGACATCGCCGATCACGCCTTGGATGCCTTGCGGGACAACGCGATCAACCAGGTTGTCGTGTGCGGTCGGCGCGGACCGGAGCAGGCCGCGCTCACCACGCCCGAGCTCAAGGAACTCGGTGTGCTGGCAGGCGTTCGCGTCGTGGCGCACCGTGGCGAGGTTGGCGAACCGACCGGGGAGAATCCGAACAGCACCGTAGAGATTCTGCGACGGCACGCCGCCGCGCCCGCCGATCCCCAGCTGCGTGAAATCGAGTTCCGCTTCATGCTTTCGCCGGTGGAGGTTCGTGGTGCCGGCCGCGTCGAGGAAGTCGAGTTCGACGTCAACGTACTGATCTACGACGGCGGCGTCGCCCGAGTGACACCGTCGGGTCGCCGCGAAGTGATCCCTTGCGATCTGTTGATCCGTTCCATCGGGTATCGCGGCGTGGCGTTGCCGGGGGTGCCGTTCGACGAACGGACGGGCCGGATCCCGAACCTCGGGGGACGCGTGCGCAAGGATGACCGGCCCGCCGTCGGCGACTATTGCGTCGGCTGGGTCAAGCGCGGCCCGAGCGGCGTGATCGGGACCAACCGCAAATGCGCAACCGAAACGGTGAACGCGCTGCTGGCCGACTACGACGCGGGTCTCCTGCGCACACCCGGCAATCCGGCCGCCGACGCCGTCGACGAGCTGCTCGCCGCCCGGCGCGTCACGGTCGTCGACCAGGCCGGTTGGCTGCGGATCGATTCGTACGAGCGGTCATCGGGGGAGCGGGCCTCGCGTCCCCGCGTCAAGTTGTGCAGATGGCCTGCGCTTCTCGAACAAGCGGGCGTCGAAGTGGATGCGGCCGCTAGCTCGGTGACGTAGCACGGGCACGAGCGCACTGGGACAACGTATCCGGCGTCGCCAGCTCCGAGGCGCCCGCCTGACGGATCGCGGCTGTGTCGCAGGCTGCCCGCAAGGACAGCACGTCGCGCAATAGCCGCTCGACGGGATACTCGGTGAGATAGCCGTACCCGCCGTGCGACTGCACGGCCCGCGCACAAGCGTCGATCGCCGACTCGCACGCCGCGTCGAGTACGGCCGCGGCCTGCCATGGCGTCGCGTCGGGGCTGCGCAGTATCTGCCGCAGCAGCACCACCGCGGCGCCCGATGAGCCGAACAGTTGCTCGCGCACGGTCGGCAGCGCGGTCAGCGGCGCGCCGAACTGGTGCCGCGACGCGCTGTATGCCAGGGCAGCCGTCGCCGCGGCGTCGGCGATACCGGCCGCGACCGCTGCCGCGCCGAGTCGCAGACGGACTCTGGCCGCGGCCACGTCGGCATCCCCGAGCACGACGGGCGACGTGGCGGTGTGCACGAAACGAGTCAGCGCGCCGCCGAGCCCGGTGCGTCGAAGAGCTTGGTAGGTAAGGGATTCCGGGCCGTACACGTGGATGGTCGACTCGCCTTCGAGAACCAGCACGTGTGGCTGTTCGCCTGCGGCGTCAACGCGGATGGGCCGTCCGGCCTCCACGACGGCCACCGCCACCTTCCCCGCGTGGACGCCGGCCACCAGTTCGGCCCAACGCTCGTCGGTGCCGAGCAGTTCGACGGCCGCGTGCGCCTGTACGGCCGCCCACGCCAGAGCGGCCCAGCGGTGCGCCAGCCGGCTGAACACGGTCGCGGTGAGCAACTCGTCGGCACCGCCGCCGCCCAATGCCTCCGGCACGCCGAGTGTCCACACCCCGAGTTCGGCGAGCTGGCGGCGCACCGCCGCCACCTCGTCCGGCCGCTCGTCGCTGAGCGTGACCTCGCGATCGGACATCAGCGAGTCGAGCAACGCCATCAGGTCGCTCTGGACCTCGCCGAGGGTGGGAGCATTGCCGGTCATTTCCAGAACCTGTCCGGGTCCGGCTGACGGCGCTCGGCGAACGACGCGTTCACTTCGTGTGCTTCCTGGGTGGTCAGGTACACCGTCAGATACTGGTCGTGGGCCATCCGTGCCTGCCCGGAGACGCCGTTGTGCCGGGCGGAGAACGCCGATTTCAGCCCCCCGAGCGCCAGGGGACTGCGGGTGGTCAGCTCGCGGGCGATCTCCAGCGCGCGGTCGCGCAGCTGCTCGGCCGGGACGACCTCGTTGACCAGCCCGATCTCGAGCGCCTGCGACGCGGAGTACTTGCGGTTGAGGTACCACATCTCCTTGGCGCGCTTGCGCCCGACGGTGTCCTCCAGATACCAGCTCCCGTATCCGGCGTCGAAGCTACCCACCATGGGCCCGACCTGGCGGAACACCGCGTTGTCCGCCGCGATCGACAAGTCGCACACGGTGTGCAGGACGTTGCCGCCGCCCACGGCGAAGCCGTTCACGGCGGCGACGATCGGCTTGGGGATGGTGTCGATGGCCTGGTACACGTCGATGATCGGCAGAACTTGCGACTGGTCCAGAGAGGTGGCGTCCTCGTGCTCGCCGCCGATGCAGAAGAACTTGTTCCCGGTTCCGGTCAACACGGCCGCGCGCAGCGCCGGATCGAGGCGGAACCGTTGCAACGCGTCGAACAGTTCCAGACAGGTCTGGTGGCGGAATTTGTTGCCGGCCTCCGGTCGGTCGATCGCGATGGTGACCACCGCGCCGTCCCGATCGACGACGATGTCGGTGTAATCCGTCATGAGCTACTTTCTTCCGGGGTGCGGAATCCACGGCCGTTCTTGTTGCCGTGGTATCCGGCGGCGACCATCTGGCGCAACAACGGTGGGGGAGCGAAGCGCGGGTCGAGCGTGGCTTCGTAGGCGCTTTCGGTCGCGTGTGCGTGCACGTCGAGCCCGATCATGTCGAGCAGCTCCAGCGGACCGAGCTTGTAGCCGAGACCGAGCTTGAGGGCCGTGTCGATGTCCTCCGCGCTGGCCAGCTCGTTGTCGTACTCGGTGATGACGTCGTTGAGATAGGGCATCAGCAGGTAGTTCACCAGGAACCCAGGTCGGTCCTTGACCACCACCGGGTTCTTGCCGATCGCCTCGACGAAGGCGACCAGCTTCTCCAGCACGTCTGGGCCGGTCTGCAACGCGTGCACGACCTCGACAACCTTCATGAGTGGCGCCGGGTTGAAGAAGTGCAGCCCGGCGAAGCGCGGCGGGTGGCTGACCGAGGTGGCGAGGTCGGTGACCGACAGCGCGGAGGTGTTGGTGACGATCAGCGCCTCGTCGGCAACCGCTGCCGCGACCGCGGCGAGCAGGTGCCGCTTGACCTCGGCCCGCTCGGTGACGGCCTCGATCACCAACTCGCAGTCGGCCAGCTTGGCGACGTCGGTGACCGGTTGAACACGTTCGAGCAGCTCGTCCCGCTGCGCCTGCGTGATCTTGCCGCGTCGGATGCCGCCGTCGAGGAAAGTGGCCAGTGTGGTCAGCCCGGCGTCGATCCTGGCCTGGTCGGTTTCCAGGACGGTGACCTGGCGCCCGGACTGGGCGACCACCTGAGCGATTCCGGCGCCCATGGTCCCGAAGCCGAGAACGGCGACGCGTTGGATGTCAGACATCAGGATCTCCTCACGAGCCGAACAGGCGGGTGTCGTCGTAGCTGTAGAAACCGCGTCCGGTCTTGCGGCCGAGGTCGCCGGCGGCGACCATGCGGTCGACCATCGGCGGCGGGAAGAAGCGCGGATCACGCAGCTGCTCGTACAGCCGGGTCGCGACCTGCTGGTGGATGTCGAGACCGACGACGTCGAGCAGTTTGAACGGCCCCATCGGGTGGCCGAGCGCTCCGGTGACGGCGGCGTCGATGGACTCCTTGGTGCCAAGACCCGTCTCGAGGGCGTCGATGCAGGCGTTCTCCCATGGGATGAGGAAGCGGTTGACGATGAAGCCGGGCCGGTCCTTGGTGACGACGGTGGTCTTGCCGACGGAGGCCAGGAATTCGATGGTCGCCTCGTGCGCCCACTGCGCGGTGTGCCTGCCGTCGGCCACCTCGACCAGCTTCATCAATGGAGCCGGGTTGCAGTAGTGGGTGCCGACGACGCGCTCGGGCAGTGCGGAGCCCGACGCTATCGCGGTGACCGACAAGGTCGAGGTGTTGGTGTGGAACAGCGTGTCCTTGCCGACGATCGCGTCCAGTTCACCGAAGAGTTCTTGTTTGGCGGCGAGGCTCTCGTAGATCGCCTCGATCACGACGCCCGCATCGGCGAGATCCTTGAGATCGGTCGTGCCCTCGATTCGAGCCGACGCGGCGGCCGCCTCGGCTTCGCTGAGCTTGCCGAGTTGGGCGCTCTTGCCGAGGAAGCCACGGACAGTGTCCACGCCACGGGCGACCCGCTCGTCGTCGAGGTCGTGAATAACGGTGCGGTAGCCCGCGCGAGTGGCCACGGTGGCAATGCCCGAGCCCATGGTTCCCGCGCCGAGCACCGCGACGATGCGGTCTTGCGATGTCATGTTGTTGTCTCCCGTTCGATGAATGGAACTGGCGGTCACGTCCACGCACCCGCGTTCCGCGCGGTGTCGCGGGCGATCAGCAATCGCTGGACTTCGTTGGTGCCGTCGTAGATCTGGGTGACCTTCGCGTCGCGGAGACAGCGTTCGACGCCGAGATCGGTGAGATCGCCGTAGGGCCCGAGAATGCGCATCGCCTCGCGCGCGACCTGCCAGCCGAGGTCGGTGCAGGTCTGTTTCATGATGCCGATCTGTCCGGCATTCGGTGTTTTCGAGCGATCGACCTCACGGGCGACGGCCAGGAGCACCAGGCGGCCCTGCAGGATCTGCCCACGCAGGGTGGCCATCGCAAACGCCGCCTCATCCGGCAGTCGCCTGCCGTGCAGCCGAGCCATGGCGCACAGCGTCCGGCCGTACGCGGCACGGGCGAGGCCAACTCCCTGGGCGGCGGCGCTGATCCGGGACTTGATCACCGAGTTCATCACGATCCGCCAACCGCCGCCTTCCTCGCCGAGCCGGTGGTCTACGGGGATCGGCACGCCGTCGAAGAACAGTTCGGCGGTGCTGGAACCATGCATGCCCATCTTCGAGAGCGGTTTGCCGCGCTCCAGTCCCGGCCAGGCACCGTCGAGCACGAACGCGGTGATGCCGTCGCGCCCGCGCGAACGGTCGACGGAGGCGAAGCAGATGATCACGTCCGCCTTGTCGCCGGTGGTGATGAACGTCTTCGAGCCGCGCAGCGAGTAGCCGTCCGCCTGTGGAACGGCGACCGACTGCAGGCTCGCCGCGTCACTGCCCGCGTTGGGTTCGGTGATGGCGAGCGCGCCGTACGCGGCACCGGAGAGCAGCTTCGGGATGTAGGCCTGCGCAAGCTCATCCGACCCGGCGATCATGATCGGGTACGCGGCGTGCATCTGCGTCATGTAGACCAGACTCGTGGCTGCGCAACCCGCGGTGATCTCCTCCATCGCCACGGCGTAGGCCACGTTCGTGTCGTCGGTGCCCCCGAGATGTTTCGGGAAGACGAGGCCGGCGAGGCCGGCGTCGGCAAGCGCCCGATAGCTTTCGTGCACGAAATCGTGTGTCCGGTCGGCGTGCGCTGCGCGGGGTGCCACGTCCCCGGCCACGACGTCGCGCACCTCGGCTCGGATCCGTAGTTCCCGCTCGTCGAGGAGCGCGTCGGCCACCGATTCGTCCAGGCTCTGGTGCAGCGCGACGTAAGCCGTTGAGTCGCAGTCGATGTCGAGTGGCGCGGCGTTGTCGGTCACGATCAGTGCTTCGTCCACGGTCATCGGCTGGCACTCTCCACCCGGCCGGACCTGCCGTCGTGCACGGCTCCGCACTGGACCAGGACGTCGATGTCTGCGCTACTGAATCCGAACTCGCCCAGCACTTCCACCGTATGTTCGCCGAGCGCGGGGAAGCGCGTGTTGCGTGGTTCGGGAATCGACGCGAGACGGAACGGGCTGCGCACGCCGTAGAGGTCCCCGTCCACTCCGGGCGTCGGCAGCAGGCTTCCGCGCGAGATGACTTGAGGATCGACGACGACTTCGGACAACCCCTGCACGAGCGAGCACGGGACACCCGCCTCGCCGAGGATCTTCAACCACTCGGCCGCCGTCCGGTCGGCGAACCTGACGGTCACGGCGGTCACGAGCCGTTCCCTGTGCTTGCGTCGCCCGGCGTTGTCGGCGAGTTCGGGTTCGGCGCCAAGCTCCGACAAGCCAATCGCGTCACAGAACCGCCGCCACATCCGATCGTTGCCGATCGCGATCACCAGATCGCGATCGGCCGTCGGAAATGATTGGTAGACAGCGAGTACCGAATCCGTCCCCCCGCTCGGCGCAGGCTCTGCGTCGCCCGCGAGATAGGCGGCCAACCTTGGCGCCATCAAGGCGAGGTCGGAGTCCAACAGGGAAACGTCGACCAGGTCGCCGCGGCCTTGCTCGCGCTGACGCACTACCGCGGCACTCACCGCCAGAGCCGCGCACATTCCCGTCGCCACATCGGACAGCGCGGACGAGACGCGTTGCGGCCGGCCCCCGAGCGCGCCAGTCACCGACATGATCCCGGAACGCGCTTGCGCGGCCAGGTCGTAGCCGGGCAGCGCGAAGTCCGGACCGTCCAACCCGAATCCCGACAGCGCGCAATAGATGATGCGGGGGCATTCGGCACTGATCGTTGCGTAGTCCAGACCGAGCGACGACAGCTTGCCGGGGTTGAGGTTCTCCATGAAGACGTCGGCGGACCGGATCATCTGGCGCAGCGCCGCCTGTCCCCGTGGATCGCGAAAGTCGAGGGCAATCGAGCGCTTGTTGCGGTTGGCCGAGGCGAACCACGCCGAGGCGTTCCCCACGAACGGCGGACCCCAGTCCCTGGCGTCGTCACCGGTCCCTGGCCGCTCCACCTTGATCACGTCCGCACCGAGATCGGCGAGGTACATCGACGCGGTGGGGCCCGCGTAGGACGTTGTCATGTCGATCACCTGGAGTCCCGCGAGCGGTCCTGGGGGTGATGCGGTGTCGTCCCGATCCCGATTGCTCATCGCCACCCGTTCATAATGTTGGACATTATCCTTTCGGTCAAGAAAACGGATGCTCGGTGACCATGTGGGTAACACCGGTAGGACGGACACCGTCGATGCCGCCCGGTGGTCGAGGAGTGTGCCGGCCCCGATCGCGAGTCGCCGGGCGGCGACTCGGGAGCTTGCCGCGGGCGTTCATGCATGTCATGAGGGCCTCGGGTGGCGACGGGTCCGCGGTGATGGCAGCGTCCTGCGGCTTGCCGCTTCGAGCATGGGGGGATCCAAACATGGTCGTTGCCATCTCCATTGGTGTGCTATACCGTCTGAATGGTACTACCAAGCGAACAAATGGAGGGTGCGTGAAGTTCAGACAGTCGATCGCGCCCGTGCTCACCGAGCGTCGCGGCGGCGCCCTCGTGGTCACGCTCAACCGGCCAGAAGCCCGCAACGCCGTCAACGCAGCGTTGGCGGACGGCTTGGCGACCGCGATGGATGCGCTGGACAAGTCCGATGACCTCGCCGTCGGCGTGCTCGTCGGGGCGGGCAAGGGCTTCTGCGCCGGGATGGACCTGAAGGCCTTCCTCGATGGCGAGAGCCCCTTTGTAGGCGATCGCGGGTTTGCCGGCATCGTGCAGCGCCCGCCGGCCAAGCCACTGATCGCGGCGGTGGAGGGTTTCGCCGTCGCCGGCGGTCTGGAGATCGCGCTGGCTTGCGACGTGATCGTCGCCGGCGAAGGTGCGCGCTTCGGACTGCCCGAGGTGAAGCGCGCGCTCGTGGCGACCGGCGGGGGCCTTCGCCGGTTGCCGCAGCGGGTGGCCTCGGGGCGGGCGCTCGCATTGGCACTGACCGGAGACCTCATCCCCGCCGAAGAGGCGTACGCCATCGGCCTAGTGGACCGGTGCGTAGCGGCGGGCACGGCACTGGACGAGGCCCTCGTTCTGGCGGAGGCGATCGCGGCCAACGGGCCGCTGGCACTTCGCGCGACGAAGGAGATCCTGATGCGGCAACAGGACTGGTCGGAAGCCGAGTTTTGGGACCGTCAGGAGGCTGTCGCCGCGGTGGCCATGGCGTCTGAGGACGCTCGCGAAGGGTCACGTGCGTTCACCGAGAAGCGCCCTCCCGTGTGGCAGGGGCGATGACGAAAGGAGCGCATCAATGGGTGTGACGGTCGTGGGGATCGGTGGAACGACGCGGAGCAACTCGTCGTCGGAACGCGCGCTTCGGACGGCACTGGCAGCGGCCGAGAAGTGTGGCGCGGAGACTGAGCTGTTCGCCGCGGATGCACTCGACCTGCCGATGTATGCGCCGGACGCCACCGTGCGCACGGACAAGGCCCGCCACCTCGTCGACGCGTTGGCGAGGTGCGATGCGGTGATCATCGCGTCGCCGGGCTACCACGGTGGGCCGTCCGGCCTGATCAAGAACGCCCTGGACTACGTGGAAGACCTGCGTGAGGACGTCCGGCCCTATTTCCACGGCCGTGCGGTCGGCTGCATCGCCTGCGCCTCGGGATGGCAAGCGACGACGACCACCCTTGTCGCCTTGCGGTCGATCGTGCACGCGCTGCGTGGCTGGCCAACGCCATTGGGCGTGTGCATAAACACGACGGCACCGACGCAAGAGGCCGACGACCAGTTGGCCATCCTTGGCGAGCAGGTCGTCACCGTGGCGCAGACATTCGGCGCCGCCGCCGCAACGTCTGGCTCCGCGTAGGGCGACGACCTCGACCCCGTCATGGTGTCCGACGACGCGCGACCCGCTTGATGGAAGAGGAGACTCCCGCATGACCGACTACCGCGCCCTGACCATCGAGCGCGACGGCTGCGTGGCGACCGTGCGCATCCACCCCGTGAGCGAGTCGTTCGGCGCCCAGCCGCCGGCCGAGCTGCACCAGGAGATGGGGCTGGCGATGTCCGCGCTGCGCACCGACGACGACGTGCACCTCGTGGTCCTCACCGGGCGCGACGACGGCCAGTTCGTGGTCCCGCCGACCACCGCCGCGTACCGCGGGGCCGCGCAGGGCGCCCGGCTCGACAGCGACCACACCGAGTGGTTGCGCGGCACCGGGATCATCCGTGCGCATCAGGCCATGGCCGAAATGGAGAAGCCGATCATCGCCCGCGTCAACGGCGACGCGTTCGGCTTCGGCTCGAGCCTGATGTTCAACTGCGACCTGATCGTCGTCCGCGAGGACGCGAAGATCTCCGACATGCACCTCGCGCTCGGCACGCTGATGCCCAGTGAGGGCGACGAGCCGGTCGGGCCGCACTTCAACATGTACCCGGGAGACGGCGGCATGTCGGTCGTGCCGCTGTACATGTCGCCGGCCAAGGCCAAGGAGTACCTGATGCTCGCGACCCCGTACACCGGGCGCGAGATGGCCGACGCCGGCTGGATCAACTACGCGGTGCCGCTCGCCGGGCTCGACGCCAAGGTAGGCGAGCTGGCCGAGGCGCTGCTCGCGCGTGCCCCCGACGTCATCGCCTACACCAAGCGCGTGGCGAATCGCCACCTGGTGACCCAGCTCAACCTGACGCTCGACGCGGCCGTCGCCTACGAGCACGTGAGCATCCGGCAGTTCGCCGCGTCGCGCCGCCAGGAGCAAGCGTGAGCAAGGTCCGCTTCTCGCTGCAGTCGCACTGGATGCCGGAGGCGTGGTACCCCGACCTTGCGGTCGAGTCCGAGCGGTTGGGGTTCGACGTGTTCTGGGTCGGCGACCACGTCGCCGCGCCGATCGAGTACGAGCCCCGCTACCCCTTCGGCACGACCGGCCGCCCGACGATGCGGCCGGAGACCCCACTGCCCGACGTGTTCGCCGTGCTCGCCGCCGCGGCCATGCGCACCGACCGCATCCGGGTCGGGACCAACGTCACCGTGCTCCCGATGCGCCCGCTGCTGCTCACTGCGCGGTCGGCCGCGACCGTCCAGAACCTGAGCGGCGGGCGCTTCGTGCTCGGGGTCGGGATCGGTTGGCAGCGCGAGGAGTTCGAGGCCATCGGTATGCCGTTCACGCGCCGCGGTGCGCGCACCGACGACATGCTCGAGCTCCTTCCGAAGCTGTGGACCGGGGAGGTCGTCGAGCACGACGGCCTGGCCGCGTCGTTCGGGCCGCTGATGCTGTCGCCAGGCGTGTGCGCGCCGATTCCGATCATGGGCTCGGGCCATTCGGCCGCGGGCCTGCGGCGGTCCGCCCGCCTGAACGGCTGGTGCGGGCCTCCCGGCCCGAGCCTGGAGGAGAACCTGCAGATCCGCGACCGGCTGCTCGCCGAGCGCGAGGCCGTTGGGCGCTTGGACGAGCCCTTCCAGATGTGGTTCCGCCCGGGGCATGGCAGCGCCGAGGAGATCGCCGCCTACGTGGAGGCCGGCTTCGAGCACCTCACGCTGACGCCCGCGTACGGAGGCACACCGGACACGCTCGAGGAGGCGCTCGAGGGCATCCGCTCGGCGGCGGTCACGGCCCTGCCGGCCGCCGTCGTCTAGCGCATCGGACGCCCCGCCGTCGTCTAGTCGTGAGGGAGGGTTGGTGTTGGTCTTCCTCCTCGTATCAACCCGGTTAAGTTGTTAGCAATAGGTGTACAGTCGTTCGATATTACGTACAAATTGGTTGCGTATCACCAAGAAGGAGTGCCTGCATGACCGCCTCGACCAGGGGATCCGTGGATACCGTTGACGTCGTCGTGATCGGTGGCGGCGACGCCGGCCTCATGGCCGCGATCGAGGCCGCCGACCTCGGTGCCTCGGTGATCCTGCTGCAGAAGAACGCCGAGCTTGGCGGCAAGTCGAGTTGGGCGATTGGCTCGGTGACGGCCGGCGGGACCTCCCTGCAGGCGGCCCGAGGGATACCGGACACCTCAGAGGCCCATCGCGAGGACATCATCGCGTGGGCACGCAAGCACGGCGCCGACTCGCTGCCGATGGAGAAGCTCGGCCTGCTGATCGACAACATCTCGGCGGCGGTTGAACGGCTCATCGAATTCGGCGTGACGTTCAGTGGCCCGCATCCCGAGGAGATGCACAGGTGCTACCGGATGCACGTCTTCTCGCCGCATCCGATGGCGGTCGTCTCGCTGCTGGGTTTGCGCGCCCGCGAGCGCGGCGTGCACATCCGCTGCGACGCCCCGGCGGAAGCGCTGCTCACCGACGACGAGGGCAGGGTCATCGGGGTGCGGACCCGAGACCGCACGGTCCTCGCGCGACGTGCAGTCGTCCTCGCAACGGGCGACTACTCGGCGCCGCGACCCGACGGCCAAGGTCTGCTCGGGAACGAATTCGCCTTCCGCCCATGGGCTTCCGGCGACGGACAGTTCATGGCCGCGGAGATCGGCGCGGGCACCGAGGGGATGGATCTTCCGCTCCGCCTCGATCTGCGCATGATCGATTGGCCCCACCTGCGCCCCGAGCCCTTCCTGTTCGAGCATGGCGCCTTCATCGTCGCGCGCTCCGGCAAGCGGGTCGCCAACGAGCTCGAACCGAACGCCCTCGAGATCGCCAGCAAGGTCGACGAGGACCTGTTCGTGGTGCTCGATGCCGCGTTGGTGGACCGGCTGGCGACCGCTGCGGAGGACGGCCCGCATGCGCGGGACGGCTGGCTCAAGCACGACAAGCTGCACCTGGGCACGTATCCCGGTGTGGGCTACGCCTACATGCAGGACGTGCTCGACGCCGCGCAAGCCCACCACGGGAGCATCCCCGAAATCGCCGCGGTCCTTGACATGGACGGCGACGCCCTTGAGGCCGAAGTTGCGGCGTTCGGCTCGGCGATGCGAGGCGAGACACCCGACCCGTTCGGCCGGCCAGCTGACGGGCGGGGTCCGGACGGTGGTCCGTACCTGGTCCTCGGTCCGGGGCGTTACCGCTGCTACAACGGCCAGGCCAGCGTTAGCTGCGACCTGGAGATGCACGCGCTGCGGCCGGATGGCAGTCCCGTACCGGGGCTCTTCGTGGCAGGCAACTCCGCGACGCGGGCGAACGTCGGATACGCGGTCGGCGGTCACGGCTACGGCCTTGGCTGGGCGCTGGTGAGCGGCCGGATCGCGGGCACCCAGGCCGCGCGGCACGCGCTCGCGCCAGCGGCTGTCGGAGTGTCGTAGCGCCTGCCCCGCGGAATCGATCCATCCCGGCTTCGGCCGGACAGCTCGTCACAAACGGCCGCCGACTGCCCGCGAAGGACCAACCTCGCGGGTGGCGTCGGCGCGCCCTCATGAATCGTGATGCTGGGGCTGGATTGGTGGATCCGGCGGCGGGGAGATGGCTTCTGAAGCGCGGCAACAACCCTTGACCTCTGTTTGGCCGGTGGCTATGGTTGTTCGCATTATGGAGCTAATTGCCGAGGCTGCTGACTACGTTCCAGCTCCGCGTAATCCCCGCTGTCCATTCGATCCGCCACCGGAGTATCAGCGGCGATTGTCGGAACAGCCGATCTCTCGTGTGCGGCTGTGGAGTGGCAAGGTTGCGTGGTTCATCACCCGGTATGACGATGCCCGCGCCGTGTTGGGTGATCCCAGGTTCAGCAACGACAACAGCCTCGAAGGGTTTCCGCACGAGAGTCCCGCGCTCCGTGAACATCGCATGGACAAGATGCTGATCGGGATCGATCCCCCCGAGCACACCGTGCTGAGGCGTGTCATGGCCCGCGACTTCATGGTCAGGAAGATCGAGGCGCTGCGGCCGCTGGTCGAGGGGATCATCGAAGACCTGCTCGACCAGATCATGCAGGGCGACCCAGTCTTCGATCTCTACCGCGAGTTCGCGCTGCACATCCCACAACTGGTGGTGTGCGAGATGCTCGGAATCCCTCCAGTGGACCGCGATTACCTGACAGGACTCCTCGAGACCATCAGCGATGTCGAGTCGACCGCCGAAGAGGGTCGCGCAGCCAACGAGGAATACCTCGAGTACCTGGACCGGCTGACCGCGGGCAAGGAGCAAGAGCCGAGCGACGACATCATCAGCAGGCTGTTGACGCACGTCGAGACGGGGGAAATAACTCGGAAGGACGTCCTCGTCAACACCCGGTTGCTGGTGGTCGCGGGGTTCGAGTCCACCGCGAAGCAGATCACGGTCGGCACACTGCTATTGCTGCGTCATCCCGAGCAGCTCGCTGCTTTGCGGGCCGACCCAACGCTCATCGGGCGTGCCGTTGAGGAGATCCTCCGCTACGTGACCGTCGACCACATGGGCCGGCGTCGGGTCGCGACGGTGGACATCGAGGTCGGCGGGCAGCTCATACGCGCCGGCGAAGGTGTCGTCATCTCCCACAGCATCGCCAACCGTGACCCGGAGGCATTTCCGAACCCGGGCGAGTTCGACATCCACCGAGATGCTCGCCACCACCTGGCTTTCAGCTTCGGCCCGCACCAGTGCCTCGGCCAGCCTCTCGCACGACTGGAGCTGGCCATCGCGCTCAACGCCGTTCTGCGCAGGATGCCCGACCTACGGTTGGCCGTTCCGTTCGAGGAACTTCGCTTCATGCACGACAGTTCGCTCTACGGCGTCAGCGAGCTGCCCGTCACGTGGCTGCCTGCAACATCGGATTCGTCGAAGTAGAACGGGAGCTCGAGCCATGGGATGCCTTGAGGGCAAGTCGGTCATCGTCACGGGTGCCGCGCGGGGCCTCGGTCGCGCGTACGCGTTGGACGCGGCTCGCGCGGGAGCCGCCGTGCTGGTGAACGATCTCAGCGAGGACGTAGTCACAGTGGCGAAGGAGATCATCGACGGGGGCGGCAAGGCCGTCGCCAACGTCGGCTCCATCACGTCGTGGGACGGCGCGAAAGCGATCGCCGACGACTGCGTGAGCGAGTTCGGGCGGATCGACGGCCTGGTCAACAACGCGGGTGTCATCTACAAGACCAAGCCGCAAGAGGAGACCGAGCAGCACGCCGTCAACACGGTCACCGTCAATCTCCTCGGCACGATCTTCGTGGGCACGCACGTGCTCAAGGTGATGGCCGAGCAGGGGTCCGGCAGCGTGGTGAACGTGACGTCGTCCTCACAGATGGGGATCCCCGACTCGCCAACCTATTCCGCCACGAAGGGTGGCGTCGCCTCGCTGACCTACAGTTGGGCCGTCGACATGAGCCTCTACGGTGTGCGGGTCAACGGATTCTGCCCGAGCGCGTGGGGGCACATGCAGACCGTGATGAAAAACCCCGTCTCGCAAGGCATTCCAACTCCGGAAGCCAACGCGCCGGTCGTTACGTATCTTCTGAGTGAGCTGTCCGCCGACGTCAGCAGCCAGATCGTTCAGGTGCGGGGCACCGAGGTGGTCCTGGTGCGGCACCCGTCGTTGTCGGAGCACGTCGCCACCAATGAGAGCTGGACCGCCGAGTTGCTCGCCGCGCAGTTCGGTCCGATCCTGAAGGCCAACCTCGAACCGTTGGGCTGGGAGCCGGCTCTCGCCGGACTAGGTTTGCACGATTGAGACCTGGAGACTCGCCGGTATGAACGCTCCCGGCGCGGGGAGCTGAACGGCTACAGCTACCCGCTCACGGCGGGCAGGATATGGCCCATCCGTTCGCGTTTGGTGCGTAGGTAGCGCACGTTGTGCGGGGTCTCGATGGTCGGCAACGCCACCCGGGAGGTGATCTGCAGGCCGTAGCCTTCCAGTCCGCCGTACTTGGCCGGATTGTTGGTCATCAGACGAATGCGGCGGACCCCCAGATCGCCGAGGATCTGTGCGCCGATGCCATAACTGCGGGAGTCCACCGCCAGCCCTTGCATGATGTTGGCGTCCACGGTGTCGGCGCCTTGTTCCTGCAGCGCGTAGGCACGGATCTTGTGTCCCAGCCCGATGCCGCGGCCTTCGTGGCCGCGCAGGTAAACCAGCACGCCGCAGCCTTCGGCTGCGATCGCACGCAGCGCCAGTTCGAGTTGGGTGCCGCAGTCACATCGCTTGGACGCCAGGATGTCGCCGGTGAGGCATTCGCTGTGCACGCGAACGAGTGTTCCTGCAGGATCCTTGCTCGCCGCCGCCACGTCGCCCATGACCAGGGCCAGGTGTTCGGTGCCGTCAAGGGTGTTGCGGTAGGCGATCGCTCGGAAGTCACCGAACTCGGTCGGCATCGCGGAGGTGGCCACGGATTCGACGAGTCGTTCGGTGGTGCCCCGATAGCGCACCAGATCGGCGATGGCGAGGGTGGGCAGATCGTGCTGGCCAACAAATCGGGTGAGTTCTGCACCGCGCATCATCATGCCGTCGTCGGCGATGATCTCCGAGATCACGCCAATGCCGGACAGGCCGGCCATTCGCAGCAGGTCCACGGTGGCTTCGGTGTGGCCGGCGCGGACAAGTACTCCACCGGTCCTGGCGCGCAACGGGAAGACGTGGCCGGGGCGGCGGAAGTGCTCGGGCCTGCTGCCGGGGTCTGCCAGGGCGCGCACGGTCGTGGCGCGATCGGTGGCGCTGACTCCGGTGCCGGTGCCGTAGTGGTCCACCGAGACCGTGAACGCGGTCGCATGCGCATCGGTGTTCTCGTTGACCATCTGCGGCAGTCGCAGCTCATCGCAACGCTCACCGGGCATCGGGACGCAGACGATGCCGGTGGTGTGCCGAACCAGAAATGCCAGCTGCTCGTCGGTGGCGAGTTCGGCCGACATCACCAGGTCGCCCTCGTTCTCGCGGTCCTCGTCGTCGGTCACCACGATCATCCGCCCGCTTGCGAGGGCGGCCGTTGCGTGCTGCACAGCCTCGGCGACGTGTTGCACGGCTACTCGCGCCACTCGGCGGGCTGGCTGATCGGCAGAAGTCCGTCGAACACCGACGCGAACTTCATGCGGTCCTGCGGTGGCATTTGGGCCCGCCTTTCCCTACGCCGCCCGCCCGTCCGGGCGGGTCGGTCGATCGATCGACCGCGCACCGGTCGACGTAGCACACCCGATGCGGAAGTTCGCGAGCCCGTTTAGCGTGGTCGCTCCGCAAGGGCCGTGCGAGCCACCGTCGCGATCAGCGGCGGCGAGTCGCCTTGAACTCCGGCCATACGCACCCTTTGTTCGGTATGGCGAACTATACCGCGTGTATATCGTCCGTCAAGTGCCGCGGACCTGCTATGGATACGTCGGCTCAGTGGCTTCGGCTCCGAATTTGTACGTTCGACCGCGCGACGCCTACTATATGGCTAACACTCGGATCTCAACCCGCACGTGCTTCGGTCCGCGCCGGATCGATGTCCAAGATGACGCGTGGTCACCAAGGGCTCTGGTTCGCGCAGGGGCGTGGCGTTCGCTATAGCTGCCTTCTGGCGTGCCATAGTAGTCTGGTTGGCATCTGACCTCGCCGCACAAGGGAGGGTTGAGGGCCGCTAACGGGAGGTAGGGTTTCCAAATGACCGTTCTGATGAACGTGCCGCGGACTTACGCACGCTAATGCCAAGACCTGCGCCATCCGTCGAACGTGTTCTCGCGCTGCTAAATCTTCTTGGCGAGAATCCCGGCGAGTACCTCACACTGTCCGAGGTCGCTCGCCGTCTCGATCTCAACAAGGCGACCGCACACGGCATCCTGGCGGTGTTGGCCGACTGCAGTTACATCCTTCGGCAGTCCGAAGACAGCGGCTACACGCTCGGCCCGGCGTGGACGACGATTGGCCGTGCGGCCTTGGCCCGTCAATACGAGATCGCGCGTGTCGCCCGCCTGGAGATGGAAGAACTCGCTGCGGCCGGACGCGGTTATTGTGTGGCCACGGCGCGGTCCGGCGACCAGATATTCGTGATCGCACTGACCGGAAGTCCGTCCAGACTGTCGGAGTCTGGGCGCGGTATCCACGGGCCCCACGTGCCGCCCCACGGCATGGTGTTCGCCGCGTCGGCCGGCGAGAGCGAGCTCGAGAACTGGCTGGCGGGTGTGCCGCTCACCGAGACTGAGATCCACAGTATGCGTCGGTCTCTCGATCTGATTCGTGAACGCGGTTTCTCCGTAACCCTCCGCTACCCGCACTACGGCGAGCTCATGCACCAGCTCCGATCCGTGATGCATCGGATCAGCAGCCGACCATTGTTGAGCGCGATGCGCGAAGTGGCACGGGAAGTTGTCAGCGAGGACGACGAGATCGGCGACCTCCAACCAGACCGGACCTATTCCGTTGCCCAGATCACCGCGCCCGTTTTCGACATCGATGGCAGCGCGAAGCTGGGCCTCGCACTGACGGCACTCCCCGACCTCACCGGAGCAGAGGTCCGCGACCTCGGCTACGCGGTCACGGCGGCTGCGGCACGCATCACCAGGAAGCTCGACGGGGCGCAGCCCGCCGCCGCTGAGCCGCAGAACGCCGCCGCCGTCAACCGTGAGCAGATGACCCGCTTCTCGCCTGCCGCCGCTCGCGTCGTGCGGCTGCTGGACTTCCTGGCGGCGCACCCGGGCGAATCGTTCCGGCTGTCCGAGATAGCCCGCCGTCTGGACTTCAACAAGGCCACGGCTCACGGCATGCTCGCCACGATGACCGACGGGGAGTACCTCACATACAACGCCGAGGACAAGACGTTCTCGCTCGGTCCGGCGGTCGTCACGCTCTCCTGTGCCGCGGTGCAAGTAGACGAGAAGGTCGCGCTGTTCGCCAGTCAAGAGATGGAGTCTTTGGCGAAGTCCGTCCGGGCGCAGGTTGTGATGAACGTCGAGGCAGGGGAGGAGATGGTGATCATCGCCTCTGCCGGCGAGTCGGCGCCCGGCGTCCGCGGCACGCGTGTCGGTTCTCGATACCGGTCGGTGCCGCCACTTGGCATGATCTTCCATGCGTGGGCCTCCGCGGTGCGGGTCGACCGGTGGTTCGATCGCATCCGGGCGGACGCGAAGGAGCGAGCGCGCTACCGGACACTGCTGTCCGTCGTGGCCGAGCGCGGGTTCTCGGTCGCCGCCGACGAGGAGATGCGCGAACGACTCGATACCGTCTTGGACGGACTGCTGGGTGCATCCGAAGACACTGCCCGCAGCACGCTTCGGGAGGTCATCGCGGATTTCGCGAGGGGCGATCACGAACTGGTGGAAATCGTCGAGGATCGTACCTACCGAATCCGGCAGATCTCGGCGCCGGTGACGGACTCCCAGGGCGCGGTGCGGATGGGCCTCCTCATTACGGGTGTTCCTCCGCTCAGTGGCCGCGCGCTGCTCGACTGCGCCGATCAACTCGTGGCAACGGCGGGCCGGATCAGCGTGATGCTGGCGGGACGGGACCCGTACGCCGAACGCGCTACGGCGTCGCACGACAGCCAAAAGCCGATGGCGCGCGTCGCGCGGTGATGCTGCCACACCTCACAACTGTTCGCCATGGTGAGTCCCTCTTGTGCGATATCGTACAAACTCGATACGATTCCGGATAACCAGAGCCGGAGTGCCTTCACGGCATCGAGATTGAGGGATGACTCGGTACATGTTGACCGATCGTGTGGTGATCGTTGGTGCATCGGCGGCGGGTGTGACTGCCGCCACCGTCCTGCGGGCTGAAGGGCACGCTGGCGACATCGTGCTGGTGGGCGATGAACCGGACATGCCATACGACCGCCCGCCGCTGTCCAAACAGTTCCTTGACGGAACGTGGGACCATCACCGTCTTGCACTGTGCAACGCCGACCAACTTCGCAACGCGGCGATCGACCTGCGCCTGGGTGTCAGCGCCGTCGGCTTGGACTGCGCGCATCGACGGGTCCTGACCAGCGCAGGTGACGACATCGACTACGACGTCCTCGTGATCGCCACGGGCGTGCGGGCGCGGATGCCCGGCCCATGGCGGGGCGTGCCGGGCGTCCTCGCGCTGCGCACGCTCGACGATGCCCTGGAGCTGCGGACCCGGCTGGGTGAGGCTCGTCGAGCCGTCGTCATCGGAGCGGGTTTCATCGGTGCAGAGGCCGCCGCGTCGATCGGGGCCCGCGGCATCGACGTGACGCTGGTGGATCCGCTCTCGTCGCCCATGGCGGGCGTGCTGCCCGCCCCGGTGGCGTCGATGCTGCTGCGGACGCATCTCGACAACGGCATCAACGTCCGCTGCGGTGTCAGCGTCGACGAGTTGGAGTTGGACGATACGGGCCGGCTGCGTGGCGTTCGGCTGTCGGACGGCACCCAGGAGGCGGCGGACCTGGTCGTCGTCGGGCTTGGCTCGGTTCCGAACGCCGACTGGCTCACCGGAAGTGGTCTGCGCATCGACGGCGGTGTCTGGTGCGACGAATTCTGTTGTGCTGAGCCGGGAATCTACGCCGCCGGCGATGTCGCGAGCTGGTTCAACCCCAGATACGGCACACGGATGCGGGTCGAGCATCGTCTCCATGCGAGCGAACAGGCCGCCTACGTCGCTCGCTCGATCGTGAAACAGTCCGCCGAACCGTTCGCACCGATCCCGTTCTTCTGGTCGGATCAGTTCGACGTCCGTCTCCAGGCCTTCGGGCAGGTGTCGCCGAGGTACGAGTTCCGCGTCATCGAGGGAAGCCTCGAGTCGCGGCGTTTTGTGGCCACCTGTTGGGATGAGGGGCGGGTCATGGGAGTGGTCGGCGTGGGGATGCCCAGGCAGACGCGTGCGGCGCGTGCGCTTGTCACCTCGGTGGCAAGTGAAGCGGTGGCAGGCTGATCCCACAGTCCACAGCCCACGGGATCACCGGCCGCCAGGATCAGCGGTACGCGGAGAAGCCGGAGATCGCGGCGACCGTGCCACCGCTATCGCCGTTTGACTACCTGCCCTGACACGACTTGGTTCGGCCAGACACCGCGCCAAACCGAAAGATCGAGACGGTCGCCAGAGATCGAGTCAGCTGCGTTTAGCTGTTACGAGACGGCGGGGATGATTTCGGTGGACATCCGGGATTGGTGTTGTTCGCCCTGCAGGTCTTGGTCCGGTACCAATGCGACTTGGAAGGTCTCGCGCAGGGCGAATATCACGACCATGAGTGAGACCAGAGAGATGGCCGCGAGATAGAACCCTGGGGCAAGTGGGCTGCCGGTCGCGGAAACGAGGAAGGTGGCGACAAAGGGCGCGGTGCCGCCAAAGAACGTGGCCGCGAGGTTGTTGCTGATACCGCCGCTGTAGCGGACCATCGTGGGGAACGATTCGACCGTCACCGCGGCCTGCACGACGGTGATAGCGGCCAGCATGGGAGTGAGCAGGCACATGCCCAGCACCGCCGCCACTACACCGCCCTGCGTGATGATGAGCATGCTGGGCACACTGAGCACGGCCAGCGCCGCGCAGGAGACGATAAGTACGGGCCTCCGTCCAACGCGGTCACTGATCAGACCGGCGACCGGGCAAAGCAGGCAATACGCCAAAATCGCGACGGCATTGGCCAAGAGGGCTTCCGTGTGTTCGAACTTGAGCGTGCTGATCAGATAGTTGACCGCGAACACGAGCAGCAAGTAGGTGCACACCGCAGCTGAGATGGCGAAGCCGAAGATGGTGAGAATTTCCCGGTAGTACTGCCGGAAAGTGCGCAGCACAGGGGCGCGGACGATGGTGGCAGTCCTCTTCGCCTCATCGAAAGCCGGGCTTTCGTCCAATCGCAGCCTCATGTACAGCCCGATCAGACCGAGTGGTCCGGCCAGAAGGAACGGGACGCGCCATCCCCAGGCGTCAAACGCAGCGGGGGACAGGTTTGCTGAAAGCAACACGACAGTCAGCGCGCTGGTCACCTGTCCCATCAGGGAGGCGGTCGGGACCGCGGAGGCATACAGCGCGCGACGGTGTGATGGAGCGAACTCGCTGATGAGCACGGTCGCACCGTTGTACTCGCCGCCTGCGGAGAAACCCTGAAACATCCGGCAGGCGATCAGTAGCAACGGCGCACCAATTCCCAACGTGGCGTAGCCGGGCAGCAGGCCCACCGCAAATGTGGCCGCACTCATCATCACAACCGCGACAGCCGTCGTGTTGGTACGACCGATCTTGTCGCCGAAGTGACCGAAGACCATGCCGCCCAGGGGGCGCATGGCGAAGGCCACGGCGAAGACCGCGAAGGTTTGCAGCAGTGCCACCGTTGGGTTGGTGGACGGGAAGAAGTGCTTCGCGATCGTGGTGGCGAGGAACCCGTAGGCGGCGAAGTCGAAATATTCGACGAAGCCGCCGATCCCACCGGCGATCAGTACCTTCCTGGCACTCCGATGGCGGCCCGACTCCCCGTCGGCGGCGATTGGTTTCGTCCTGCTCTGAACCACGGTGTCAGCTCCCATAGCGAGGTCGACCACATCTGGACGACGGGGTGTCATTGTGAGCCCCATCACCGTAAGTTCTAATGTCCACTATTTCAAGAGCAGATATTTGTTCAAGAGCAGACATTTGGACGTTAGCGTGGGATCAAGCGTCTGCGTGGCCTGCGACCCACGTGAGCCGGTCGCGCAGATCAAGCCGTACTTCGATACCAGGCCTCAACCATCGGGTCGTCCAACCCGCCCGGCCACGACCAGAACCCTTCCTCACCCAGTTCGCCGAGAACGTGTTGCCGGTACTGCGGATCCTCTACCGACCGGGCGGCCGCTCCGTTCCGTCGAACGGCTCGTTTCACAGGGCGATGTTTTGGGCTCCGTCGAGATAGATGGTCTCCCCAGTCAGAAAGCCAACCGGCTCGGTAATCAACCCGGCAACGAATCGGCCGATCTCCGCGGCCTCCCCAACCCGCCCCACCGGGATACGGCGCGCGACCTTGTCGCGCATCGCTGGATCAGCGAAGAAGTCCTCGTTCAACGCAGTGCGCACATAGCCGGGCGCCACATTCAGTACCCGCACCCCATCGCCGGCCCACTCCACGGCCAGGCAGCGGGTCAACCCGCCGATGGCCGCCTTGGACGCGGCATATGCAGCGTTACGAGGAACGCCCAAACGGTCGTAGAAGGACCCGATGTTCACGATCGTTCCCCCGCCCTGGGCCCGCAGGTATGGATACGCCAATCGGCAGACCGCGAACGTCGCCAGGAAGTTCAACTCCATCAACTCACGCACCTCCGCGGTCGTGACCTGGGCGCTGTCCCGCTCGGAGTGGCGACCCGCGGAGTTCACCACGCCCCGCAACGGACCGCGCGACTCAACGAGTCGCTGCAGCACCCCGGCCACGGCATCCTCATCCCGGACATCCACCGCAAGCCCAATGAACCCCTCGCCCGGTGGGGTATCGCCACGGCGACTGGCACACCCCACCGCCAGGCCCCGCGCGGCCAACTCCACCGCTGTTGCCGCGCCGATCCCACTCGACGCACCGGTAACCAACACGCAGCCATCACCCGAGGGCATGTTCGCCGAATCGTCCATATAAAGACTTATACCGTACAGACGCGCGGGTGAGGCAGTCGGCCCGATGATCCACTTCTCGAAAGGGCCACGTCGGCGTCGCCGAGGACGCGTGCCCGGCCTGACTCCCTGAACTCAGGCGACAACCACGACCTGCGACCCAGCTCTTGAAGAGTCGGAGGTGAGCGGCTACTATCTGCTACTTGTCGACCCGACAGCCGATATGTATGGTAATTGATGCTAAGTGGACAATATAGTTAACAAAGACAATGACTGCGACCGTTCGACCATGGTCCGTTCGGTTGGTAGCTCGTTGATGAAGGCTCGGTCCTCGAGGGCCCGGCCAAAGGAGGCTGAGGGCATGCAGGAGCTTGACTGGCCGTTGCGTTTTGGAGCGTTCATCGCGCCGTATCACACGCCGAATGAGAATCCGACGTTGTCGTACCATCGCGATGTCGAGCAGGCAGTGCGGATGGACGCGCTGGGTTTCGATGAGGTGTGGTGCGGTGAGCATCACTCGACGGGCTATGAGACGATCCCGAGCCCGGAGATGTTCCTGGCGCATGTGGCCGCCAAGACCCAGCGCATCAAGTTGGGCACGGGCGTGGTCTCGGTGCCGTACCACAATCCGTTCATGGTGGCGACCCGGGCGGTGTTCCTCGATCACCTGTCGCGTGGCCGGATGATGCTGGGGATGGGTCCCGGTGCGTTGCCGACCGATGTGGAGATGTTCAACCTCGATCCGATGGACATCCGCCCGCGGATGGAGGAGGGCATCGACACGATCTTGGCGTTGTTGCGCGGTGAGACGGTCACGCAGAAGACCGAGTGGTTCACGCTCAATGAGGCTCAGTTGCAGGTGCTGCCGTACACGTATCCGTGTTTCCCGATCGCGGTGACGGCGCTGCACTCGGCCAACGGGCCGCAGCTGGCGGGTCGTCTGGGTGCCGGGATGCTCTCGCTGAACGCGACGTCGGCGGGTGGTCGTGAGGGGCTGACCAAACACTGGGCGATCGCCGAGGAGCAGGCCGCTGTGCATGGCACGGAGATCGATCGGCGCAACTGGCGTGTCGTCGGGCCGATGCACATCGCCGCGACGCGTGAGCAGGCGCTCGAGCAGGTCAGGTACGGGATGGCTCCATGGCTGAAGTACATGACCAAGATCGGCCCGTTCAATCTGATCCCGGACGATGCCGCGCCGGAGCATTGGGCGTCCTACCTCAACGACTCGGGCTTCGCGGTGATCGGCACGCCCGACGACGCGATCGCCTTCATCGAGGACCTCCTCGAGCTCTCCGGGGGCTTCGGCGGCTTCTTGCTGATGCATCAGGAGTGGGCCGAGCCCGAAGCAGCCTGGAACAGCCTGCAGCTCATCGCGCGCCACGTGATGCCGCACTTCACCAAGCAGCTGCCGCCGCTGCTGCGCTCTGAGGAAACCGCCATCGCGAACCAGGAGAGGGGCGGCTACGCCAGGGCCAACGAAGCGCGAACCGAAGCCACCCGCAAGTACGAGGCGAAGAAGGTGGCCCGAGACGGCGCAGGCGTGATCTGAGTCGAGAGAGGCCGGCAATGGGCAGCCTGGACGGGAAGACCGCGATCGTCACCGGGTCCGGTCAGGGGATCGGGCGCGACGTCGCATTGTTGTTCGCGCGCGAGGGGGCGTCGGTGATCGTCAACAGCCGGCGCCCCGCCAACGACGACGGGACCCCCACCGCGGCCGACGTGGCCAAGGAGATCGCGGCCGCGGGCGGTCGGTCTGAGGCGGTGTTCGCCGACATCGGAACGATGGAGGGCGCCGCGGCACTGGTCGACGCCGCGGTCGACGGCTTCGGCTCGGTCGACATCCTGGTCAACAACGCTGGTGTGTACCCGTACGTGTCGGTCGAGGAGATGACCGAGGACACCTGGGACATCACCATGAACGTCAATCTCAAGGCCGCGTATGCGACGGCGCACTTCGCCGTGCCGCACATGAGGTCGCGCGGCGGCGGGCGGATCATCAACATGATCTCCCGGGCGGGCCTCGCAGGTCTGCCGGCCATGACCGCCTACTCAGCGGCCAAGGCGGGCGTGACCGGCTTCACCTACGGGCTGGCCAAGGAGCTCATGGAGGACCGGATCACCGTCAACTGCATCGCGCCGTCCGCGGCGACCGAGCGCTCCGAGCGCGATGCGAGCACGCGGCGGGCTCGGACGGGCCACGCCAAGTTCGGCGAGGTCGAGCGCACGTCGGAGCAGGTCGCCCCGTCGGTGGCCTTCCTGGCCAGCGAGGCGGCGGCGGGGATCACCGGTCGCGTCTTCTACGTGATCGGCGGCGAGATGACCCTCTACGAGCCGCCCACGCCGAGCCGCTCAGTCATCAAGCAGGGGCTTTGGGAGGTCGATGAGCTCGCCGGGGTGTGCGCCACGGTCTTCGGCACGACGCTCATGCCTCCGGTCATGAGCAAGTCATGACGACCGCCGGGGACTTGGCCGGACAGGTCGCTGTCGTCACCGGCGCGGCGTCCGGGATCGGGCGTGCGATGGTCGAGTCGTTCGCGGGGGCGGGAGCGAAGATCGTGGCGGCCGACATCGCCGCCGATCGGCTCGCCGAGCTGGAGGCGCCCGACGTGGTGACCAAGGTCGCCGATCTGACCGACATGGCGCAGGTCGCCGCCACGGTGGATCTGGCCGTCGAGCGGTTCGGGCGCATCGACATCCTCGTCAACAACGCCGGCGGACCGGACCGCATGTCCGCCGCCGACGACTGCACCGACGAGGAGTGGGATCACGGCTACGCGCTGTACGCCAAGGGGCCGTTCGTGGCGATCCGGCACGCGCTGGCGCACATGCTGCCGGCCGGTCGCGGCCTGATCCTCAACGTCGCCTCGATCGCCGGCTTGGGGGGCGGGCATAGCGGCGTGGCCTACACATCGGCCAAGGCCGCGCTCATCGGCCTGAGCCGCAACACGGCGGTGATGTACGCAGAGAACGGGATCCGCTGCATCGCGATCTGCCCGGGCTACACCGCGACGGGCGCGTCAGCCAAGACGAAGGCGATGCGCGAGTCGGGACAGATCAGCGAGCGCACCGATCTGGTCCGCGACCGCACCCGTGGCACCTACCTGCGCGCCGCCGACCCGGCGGAGTTCGGCCGGGCCGCCCTGTTCCTGGCCACCGGTGGCGCGGATCTCTTCAACGGGTCCGTCCTCACCGCCGACTCGGGTTCGACGGCGCACGGCGGCTGATCATCCGCGACGGTCTGTTTGGCGTACTCGACGAGCTCGTCGCCAAGGTAGCCAATGTCGCGGTGAGCTGGAGTGAGGCCGCTGCCCGCGATCACCTGGGACGCTTCTCCGTGCCGGTGGTGCCCGGTGGCGTCGCGGCCGACGCGGCGTCGATCTCGATGCAGTGGCCGCCACCGTGCGCAACGTCGCGCGTGCCGCTGAGCACCTCGGGGACAACCTCCACACCCTCGAGCTCAACCCGGTCTGGGTGCGCGACTCCAAAGTAGAGATCCTCGACGCACTGATCGCCGTCCACTCCGCAGGGGACTGAACCGACAGCCCTCCGGCCCGGGGCATTTCGCCCGAGATGCAGCGCTGAAGCCTAAGCGAAACGGTACTTTTGTATGCTATACAGAGATGCATTGTCGAATTAACAAACATCTGACTGAATCTCACGAGGTGATAATATGAGCGCAGAAGTGAGCGACCTGAGGGTGGCCGAGCGTGCCGTTACAGAGGTCGCCGTCAAGGTCGTCGACTGCGACGTCCATCCGTACCCCTCCCCGACGAACTCACATCTCGTCGCGGAGCACACCCCAGAGCCGTGGCGTACGCGGTTCTTCGCGGAGGGACACGCGTTCAAGCACGGGAGCTCGGTCGTCTTCGACCCGCCGGAGTACTTCTCCTCGCACGCGATGCGGGAAGACACCCGGCCGCCCACTGGCGGGTTCCCCAATTCGGACCCGGACTTTGCGCTCGAGCAGCTCATCCGCGGCGCAGGTGTCGACATCGCGATCCTCGGACCCATGGCCCGGCAGGAGGTCATCCCGGAGGACGAGCTCGCCCGCTGTGCCGGCTACAACGGCTGGCTGGCCGAAGCGTGGCTGGGGGAGGCCAACGACCACGGGCGTTGGCGGGGCTCGATCTGCGCCACGCTCACCGACCCCGTTGGCTCGGCCGCCGAGATCGAGCGCTGGGCCGACCACCCGATGATGGTCCAGGCGCTGGTGATGCCCGAGATCCGCACCGGGTTCGGCGATCCGCGGTTCGACCCGGTGTTCGAGGCGGCGACCCGGCATGGCCTGCCGATCGCGACGCACGTTAGTCGCGGCCCGGATGAGCGGCTACCGCTGAGCCCGGTCGGGCCCGGGTCCTGGTACGTCGATGTGTTCACACCACTGGAGCCGATGCTCTACGCGTCCCATCTGACGAGTCTGGTGTTCGATGGTGCCTTCGCCCGTCACCCGAACCTGCGCGTCATCTTCATCGAGGGGGCGTTCACCTGGGTGCTCCCGCTGATGTGGCGGCTGGACGAGATCTGGCGTGCGCGCCGCGGGGAACTGCCCCACGTGAAGCGGCCGCCGTCGGAGTACATCCGTGAGCACGTCCACTTCACCACACAGCCCATCGAGGACCCGGAGGAGCGTAACGAACTCATCGAGTACCTCGACTGGATGAAGGTCGACGATCTGCTGCTCTTCTCCACGGACTATCCGCACTGGAGCTACGACGACCCGGCATGGGCGGTGAATCGGATGCCCCGGACGAGCAGGGAGAAGATCATGCACCGCAATGCCCAGGATCTCCTTGGCCTCCCAGAGACCGTGCCTGCGTTGAAGTCTGCCGATGTCTGAGTCTCGTGCACCACGCATCGATGCGTGCGTTCATCCCTATTTCAGAACCAACGGCGAACTGCGCGACTACCTCGAACCGCCGTGGAGGAATCGGGGGATCCCGGATGTCGAGAAGAACTACTACTCCGCCCCTGGCGGAGACTTCCTCGACGGTCTTGGCTCCGACGGCGCCTATCCCGCCTCCGACCCAGCTGTGGTCGCGGCCGAGCTCTTCGACCGGCAGGGCCTCGACGCCGCAGTGTTGCTACCAATCGGCCGCGGCACCAATCCCGACCGTCGGTTGTGGTCGGCGATCTGCGCGGGGATGAACGACTGGCTCGCGCAGCGCTGGGTCGACAGCGACGTTGCGGCGGGTCGGTTCCTCGGGTCGATCCGGATCAATCCCACGGACCCGGTCGCCGCCGTGCACGAAATCGAGCGGTGGGCCGACCATCCGAGGATGGTGCAGGTAGCGGTGCCGCTGGAGTCGCGCGAACCGTACGGCAAGCCGCAGTTCCAGCCGATCTGGGAAGCAGCCGCGCACTACCGGCTGCCAGTCGTCACCCTCATCGAGGGTGGGGCAGGCGTCGACTTCTCGTCGACCCCGGCTGGATCGCCGCGCAGCTACGCGGCCTACACCGCGCTCGCCAGGAACAACTGCTACTACCATCTGCTGAATCTGATCGCCGAAGGCGTCTTCGAGCGGCTCGACGACCTCGTCTTCGTGTTCGGTGACGGTGGCGCGGACTTCCTGACCCCGATGATGTGGCGCTACGACACGTTCTGGAGAGCCTTCCGCGATGTCGTCCCATGGTCGCCGCGGCGCGGCAGCGAGTACTTGGCGCGACACGTCCGGTTCATCAGCTCGCGCCTAGAGGGTCCGCCCAGCGCGGATAGTGCGCCGGGCTGGTACCAGCAGCATGACAAGGCGGGGCTGCTGATGTACGGATCGCATTACCCGCTGTGGTCGGCTGATACCCCCGATCGGAGACCTGCGGGCCTCGACGATGCTGGCTGGAACACGCGTCAGGGGTGCCAACGCGGTGGATCTGTACCGGCTCGGGTCCTACGCCGCCACTTGAGTGGCGCGGCACGTGCGTCGATGTCGATGTCGGGCCGCGCCTTCAGGTCCACGACCGCGGTGAAGTCGCTGGTCAGAGTACAAGCAACGGATTCACATGCACTCCGGTGGCGCCCGGAGCGTTGACCGGCGCCACAACGAATTGCGCTGTCGAGCGGCCATCTGCCCGCATTCTGGGGATGACTCGTGAGTAGTCGACACTATCGACGATCACGAGGCCGATGGCCCACATCAGCATGTGTACCGACGGTGCGGGATCGACCCCCGGAATGTCCGCGTCCATGAAGTCCCAGGCGAGCACGGATACGTCGTGTTCAGCCAGCCAGCCCGCTCCGCGGCGGCCGATACCAGGTCGGTTTCCCTCCTCGGGCGGGAAGGCATTCCCGGCGGCCTCGAAGCGATCCCGACCCATGTAGAGCAGCAGGGCATCACCGGCCTCGATCGTGACGCCGGCCGTAGCCAGCGCACGATCCAGATCGACATCGGTCACCGGTTCGTCGGGGGACACCCAGTCGGTGCCCCGCACCCTGGGGATGTCGGCGAGGACTCCTCGCGTGACAAGGCCGCTCTCCGCGAAGTCGGCGACGGACAGCGCGGCGCTCTCCGTGGCCGGCCAACCGCTGTACCAGGTGCCGTCGACGCCCATGTGGTTGAGGCCGTCGAGATGGGTGAAAGCGTGGCCGTGCGCTTCCATCTCTTGATGATCACTAGCTGTCCGCCACCAAGGTCGCTCGGTGAGAAACACCTCGAGTGAGTAGCCGGGCAGCGAGTCACCCCGAAGGTTGTGTGTCGACGGCAGCAACGGTCGGGACATGCTGAGCACGTCACCGTCTTGGATGGTTGCTGCTGCTCTCAAGCGGGCGGCTCGGTCGATGAGGTGGGCGCGCCCCAATCGATCCTGGTGTCCGAACCTTCGCTGCTCCGCCAACGTGCGTAGCCATGTCAACAGGTCTGAACTCGCTTCTTCGGCAGCATTCGGCATAGCGGAACCTCACTCGTCGGGCCAGGCGCAACCTTTGAATCACTGTGTACCATACAGAACGCATCGGATGTCCATGCGAACGGAGACCAGGGTTGAACGACTGCGGTCGGTTGCGTAGAACCCGGTGGCTTCAGGCGTTGAGTGCCTGCGGTGACGGGCGTTCGCTGCCGCATCCCCGGTTCAAGCGGTGCTCTCGCGCCCGACCTCTCGGGCCGGTGTACCCAAATCGACATGTTTGAACTAAGCTCTGATGTAGATAACATGTCGAACGAAAAGAGCTCTGATGACGCTGGCTGGCCCCTGGGCAGTCGACCTCGTGGTCGTCATGGCGGAGGAGGTAGCAGGATGACCGCGGACGGCCGCAAACACCTTCTCCTGGTCATGCTTGACGTCGACCCATCGGTCGACGAGGACGAGTTCAATCGCTGGTACTTCGAAGAACATGTGGCCGAGCGCTTGTCCTGTCCCGGTTTCCTCTCGGCTCGTCGGTTCAAGATCGTCGAGGGAGAGCCGCGCTACTTGGCAATCTACGAGTTGGAGGGTCCAGAGGCTCTGCAGACCGAGCAGTACCTCGAGATGGCGCACTCGCCGGAGATCGGCGACAACGTCGAGAACCCCGTCGGGTCACAGCGCACGCTGGACATGCTCGGCAGCTTTCGCGGCGTGATCCGCAACATCTACCGGGAGGTCCTGCCCGAGGACTGGGGCGTGGACATCGAGGCGGCCACCCAGACTGCCGCCAGCGTCAGGTCTGTCGACGACAACAACAAGATCAGGAGGTGACGCATGGTCACGACGCCCATGAAGTTCATTGATTCCGACGTGCATCCGTTGGTGGACGCCCCATTGAAAACGGGGCTGCCGGGGAGTGGCTTCTTCACCGGAATCCGGGAGTACCTCAGCCGCGACGAGCAGGCCCACTTCGACCTGCGCCGCCAGCTACCGTATCCGCGCTACGAGATCCCGTTCGGTAACTTCTCTCAGGACGCAATACCTCCCAACGGTGGTCCGCCGGGGTCCAAACCCAAGTTCGCCATCGAGCAGCACCTGGACGCGCGTGGCGTCGTGGCGGGAATCCTGTCATCGCTCGAGCACGCCTACCTGACTGCGCTGCCCAACCCCCGCGACACGGTGGTGCTGTCGTCGGCGTTGAACAACTACCTGGTGGACCACTGGCTCGGTGCGGACCGCCGCTTCAAGCTCGCCTTGGGTGTGACGCCCAGGGACCCGCTGGCCGCCGCGGCAGAGATCCGCCGGCACGGGGACAACGAACAGGTCGTGGCCGTCTTCCTGCCGACGACGAACATTCTCTTCGGGAGCCACTACTTCCACCCGATCTACGAAGCGGCCCAGGAGTACGGCCTCCCGATCTTCTCCCACGTCGGCGCTGGTGAGGGAGACTTCAGCGGCTCGGCTCCGATGCCAGGCGGTCAGCCCGCCCACTTCGCCGAGCGTCGCAGCACGTTCTCGACGGTGGCACAGGCGAATCTCTCCAGCCTGGTGTTCGAGGGGACGTTCGAGACCTTCCCCGCGCTCAAGTACGTCTTCGTGGAGTGGGGATTCGCGTGGGCTCCGCCGCTCATGTGGGCGATGGACGCGCGGTGGCGAGCGCTGCGGCCCGAGACTCCCTGGGTCAAGCGGCCACCGAGCGAGTACGTGTTCGACCACGTCCGCTGGAGCACGCAGCCGCTGGACGAGCCGGCGTCACAGGAGCACCTTCATGCGATGCTCGACATGATCCACGCCGATCGCACGATCCTGTTCGCCACCGACTACCCGCACTGGGACAACGAGTTCCCCGACCGGGTGCTGCGTGGACTGACCCCGGAGCTGAAGCAGCGGATTCTCGTGGACAACGCCCTCGAGACGTTCCCTCGTCTGAGGGCGGACGTGGTCGCCGCGCTGGCCGACGACGCCGCCACGCAGGCTGCTCCCGCAGGAGCGCGTTGACATGACAACTCATGTTGTGTGCTCGGTCGACGAGCTGCCGCCCGGGAGCCGCAAGACCATCCAGGTCGGACGCACCACGGTAGGGGTCTTCAACGTCGACGGGCAGTACTACGCAGTCCGGAATGTCTGCCCGCATCACGGTGCGGATCTCTGCATTGGTGACGTCGGTGGGACCATGCTGCCCTCCGACGTCGGAGAGTTCGTCTTCGACTCCACGACGACCGTCGTGCGCTGTCCCCGCCATCGCTGGGAGTTCGATCTCAGCACCGGCCGGTCGTTGATCGCGCCCGAGCGCTACCGGGTGAAGTCGTATCCGACCGACGTGCGCGACTCGGTGGTCGTGGTGGAGCTATGAGCGCACCCGCAGTCTCGACACCGTCGCCATTGAAGGGCCAGGTCGCGATCGTGACGGGTGCGGCCTCCGGGATCGGGCGCAGCATGGCCGAGATCCTGCTCGACGCGGGCGCCAACGTCCTCGCGGCCGATCTCGCACCGGACGGCCTCGCCGACCTCGATGACGACCGGCTCTACGCGCTGCGTACCGACGTCACCGTCCCCGGCGATCTGGACCGGATGGTCGATCTCGCGATGGAGAAGTGGGGCGCCATCGACGTCCTGTGCAACAACGCGGGCCGGCCGGATCGGTTCCGCGGGGTGCACGAATGCACCGACGACGAATGGGAGCGCGGTCTGGCCATCCACCTGACCGCACCCTTCCTCGCCACCCGTCGCGCGCTGCCGCACATGCTGAAAGCCGGACACGGCATCGTGCTGAACACCGTGTCCACCGCAGGCATCACCGGTAGCAACGGGGGCGCGTCGTACACGGCGACCAAGCACGGCCTCGTCGGGCTCACGCGCAACATCGCCGCGATGTACTGCACTGACGGCATTCGTTCCGTGGCGATTTGCCCGGGGGCGGTAGATACCGGGGCCGCCGAGCTGATGAAGGCCCGCAGGGCCGCCGGCGAGCTGAGCGAGCGCAGTGAAGAGACCAGGGCACGCACCTTCGGGGCGTTCACGAGGCGCGCGAAACCCGACGAATTCGGTGCACTGGTTCGGTATCTGGTGGTAGATCATGGGGCCGACCTGCTCAATGGGGCGGTACTGACCGCGAACTCCGGTTACAGCGCGCACTGATGGCGTGGACCATCGGCCGCGTGACGGGTTGGTGAACTGCCGGGGCGACTACACGTTGTTGCCCGCGATGGCCTGGCCGGCGCGCCAGCCCATGGTCAGCGCGGTGGCGAGGCCGCCGTAGTAGCCGCCGCTGGCCGATGCCGCGGCGCCGCCTGCGGCGAACAGGCCCGCGATCGGGCCGTGTTCACCGACGACGCGCCCGTCGCGGTCGGTCACTGGACCGCCCATCGTGTAGGACAGGCCGACAGCCAGTGGGAGGGCGACCAGCGGGCCGCGAAGTGAGCGGATCTCGGCTGTGCGAGGTACGGGCAACTCGCCGGCGGTGCCGTCGTCGGCTGCGTCGCTGTACGCCTCGATCGTGGTCGTGAGCCCGTCGGGGTCGACGCCGATCTGTGTGGCAAGGGTGGCGGCGTCAGGCGCGCGTTCGATGCGTGCGTTGCGTCGCTCGAACGCGGTCTTGAAGTGCTCCATGCCGAGTAGATCCTGGCCGGTGAGGTCATCCCAGCGTGCCTCGTCGATGACGACCCACGAGGTGAGCGGGTCCTCGAGCCGGGCGACGTAATTGACTGCGTTGGGTCCGCCAAGGCTTTCGTCGACGAAGCGCTCGCCGTCGGGTCGCACGATGATGCCGCCGAGGTTGAGGGCGGTGTCGAGGACCGGGTAGGGCCAGAGCTCGTCGTTCTCGAACGCGTCGGCGTGCACGAAGTGGCCGTAGAGGCGGTCCATGTTGACCAGACGCGCTCCGGCCGACTGCGCCATCCGCAGCGCCGAGCCGGAGCTCGTCGGGACGCCGCGCATGAAGAGCCGCTCGGGGCGGGGGGAGAGGTACCGCTTGACCAGGTCGGCGTCGCCGTGGAAGCCGCCGTCGGCCAGCACGACGTTGCGGGCGAAGTAGCGATCCTGACCGTCGGTCACCACGCCCTCGATCGCGCCGCCGTCGCCGAAGATCAGTTCCTCGGCGCGCGTGGCGGCCAGGATGATGGCGCCGAGGTCGGAGGCCCGGCTCTGCAGCCTGCGCAGGGTGAGATGAGGGCCGCGTTCGTGCCACGCCTCCTCACCGTGTGTCAGAGGGCGCTCGGGGGTGAGGATCGAGCCGACACCGCCCGCGGCGCCGCTCAGTTCCACGCCTTGGTCGAGTAGCCAGCGGCCGGCGGGCCCGCATGCCGTCGCGATCGACTCGACGAGCTCGGGCTGGATCTCGCCGTGCGCGCGGTCGAGGATCCGCTGGCGGATGTCGTCGGCGTCGGCCAGCAGCTCGGCGTGGGCGACGTGCATGCGTCCGCCCGACACCGCGGTGTTCGAGCTCGTGGTGGGATCGGCCCCGGCATCGAGTAGGAGCACCCGCCGTCCGGCCTGCGCGGCGACGAGCGCCGCGGTGCTGCCGGCAAGACCAGCGCCGACGACGATGACGTCGAAGCGGTGGTCCTCGGCTCCCTTGGCGGCGAAGTAGCCCGACGGTCCCGAACCGGCGACGGCAGCGCTGAGGTGAGCATCGGCCACGGTGACGATCCTATCGCGTGATCGACTGGGCATACGACTATGCACTCATATAGAACGACTGACTCCAGCGGCATGTCCACGAGTCGACCGCTGGCCCGTGCTCGATGCGACGCGTGTGCTCGAGGCCGTCGGGCAGAGCGTGCGGGACCTCGATGTCGGCGGTCCATCCGTGACTTCCGAGGCTTGGCACGTTGACGCAGATCGGCGTCGTTCGATATGTTGATTGAGTAATTCTCTGTGTCAAACGATTGCTAGGAAAGGCGATGGTCGATCAGATGACCAAGAATCAGCGTGTCGTCGTGATCGGCGCTGGGCTCGCGGGCAGCACCGCAGCCCTTCGCGCCGCCCAGCTCGGGTGCGAGGTGACGCTCATCGACTCGGCGCCGGACGCCACCGCCGGCGGCAACACGGCCATGTCAGGTGGTGGCATCCACGTCACCCACCAGGACCTCCGGTCCGACCCCGGAGCCCTGCGCAACAGTGTGCTCGGACGGGGATGGGGACACACGCGCTTGCCGCTGGTCGACGCGTTCGTGTCCAACGCGCCACACGCGCATCGCTGGCTCACCGGGGCCGGTGTGCGCTTCCAGTCCAAGGATTTGTGCGCCCACGGGGACCCCATCCCGGCGGACACCATCCTCGACCCCAAGCGCGACATGGGCGATGTCCACGCCTGGCCCGATCGCGGGCCACAGCAGGCCCTGCGCACGATCCAGGACGCTCTGCGTCGGGCCGGGGGCACGGTCTGCGAGGCCACCGCGGCCGTTGCGCTGTCGCGCGACGCCGAGGGCCGCATCGACGGCGTGGTCGTCGACAGGCCAGGCACGATCCACGCGCGCGCCGTCCTGCTCGCCGATGGCGGCTTCCAGGCCAACCTCGCGCTGCGGCGGCGCTTCATCGGCCCGAAGTCCGATCGCCTCTTCATGCGCGGGGCGACGTCCGGAGTCGGAGCCGGGCTGCTCATGGCCGAGGAGGTCGGCGCGCGTATCGCCAACCCGCAGTGGTTCTACGGGCACGTCCTGCACCGCGACGTATTCCACAACGACCGGCTGTGGCCGTGGCCCTCCCTGGACGGCATGCTCCTCAACGGTGGCATTCTGGTCGACGCTCGCGGTCAACGTTTCACCGACGAGGGACGCGGCGGAATCCACGTCGCCAACGCCCTGGGCTGGTCGGACGACCCCGCGGGAGCATGGGTCATCGCGAACCCGACCGTCTGGGGCAAGTGTCAGGCGCTGCGTGAGCACCGACCCGGTGCCGAGCAATCCCGGGCTGGAGGAGCGCGGGGCTCGCATCGTCCGCGCCGACACGGTGGAGCTGCTCGCCGCGGAGATGGGAATCGACCCGGACGGGCTGGCCGAGACGCTCACCACTTACAACGCCGCCGCCGCCGCGGGCCGGGCCGGCGAGCTCCCCGTCCTGCGTTCGCGCAACGCCCTCGTCCTCGACGGCGAACTGCTCGCGTTTCCCGTCGTGGGCGGCATCACCTTCACCATGGGTGGGGTGAGCATCGACGCCCAGGCGCGTGTCCTCGACGCCGACGCGACGCCGATCCCGGGGCTGCTCGCCGCGGGCGGGGCCGCGGCGGGGCCCACGGCCGGCTACATCGGCGGCCTCGCAACGGCGCTGACCTTCGGGTACATCGCGGGCACCACCCTCGCGGCGGGATGAGCGTCCGCCACCACGCTCACCGACGCCAACCACCAACCAGCTGAACAGCTTTCGTCTCTAGCTTATCGACCCGACGCGGACACGACGCCAGCGTCTCCCTCCGGTCGGTTGTGGGCATAGAGATAGGTGCAGACACTGGTCACCGCCACGCAGGCGGCAAGGAAGAACAGGCCGACCTCGGTGCTGCCGGTCGCCTCCTTGATCAGGCCGACGACGTAGGGGGCGATGAAGCCACCGACATTGGCCAGCGAGATGACCACGGTAAGACTCGCGGCGGCAGCAGCGCCGGCGAGGAGCGCGGCGGGCATGGAAAAGAGCGGAGCAATCGTCGCATACAACCCGCCCGCGGCCGCACACAGCGACACGAGTGCGAAGACTGGGCTCACCTCGAGCAGCAAGCCCCGCACCCAGCAAACCGACCGCCGCGACTGCCAGGCTCACGCTGGAATGCCAGGCAGGCCGGCCGGTGCGCTCAGCACGCTTTGCCCAGAAGTAGACACACGGGACCGACACCAAATGCGGGATCGTCACCAGAAGACCAAGCTCCGTATGGCTGAAGTGCCCCAGCGCGTTGACGATGACGGGTAGCCACAGCAGCAGACCGTAAACGCCAGCGCCCAGCCCGCCGAGGATGGCGCCGTAGATCCATGCGTTGCGATTCTTCAACCCGGCCAGGAACGGATGCTTCGACTGGGAACTCTTTTCGGCGTGCTCGGCGTCCATCGTCTGCACCAGCCAGGCCCGCTCCTCTGGCCGCAACCAGGTGGCGTGTGCGGGACGGTTGGTGAGCAGGAAGCCGGCAACAATCCCGAGCACGATCGCCGGGACTCCTTCCACGATGAACAGCCATTGCCAGCCGTGCAGGCCCCACGCGCCGTCGAGGTTCAGGATGAGCCCCGATATCACTGCGCCCAGCGCGTTCGCGACCGGGCTCGCGACCGTGAATATCCCGAGGACGACGAGCCGCTGGGCGACCGGGAACCACAGGGTGAAGTAGAACAGCACTGCCGGAAAGAAGCCGGCCTCCGCTACGCCCAGCAGGAATCGCAGGACGTTGAAGGACGTCGCATCCGTTATCAGGAACATGGCGGTGGCAAACACGCCCCAGCTGATCACGATGAGCGGCAGCCACTTTCGGGCGCCGAACCGGAGCATGCCGGCACTGCTGGGCACCTCGAAAAGCACATACCCGAGAAAGAAGATCCCGGCAGCCAGTCCGTAGGCGGCATCGCCGATACCTACATCCCTGGCCAGCCCAGCTTTGGCGAAGCCGACGTTGGTCCGGTCGATGTAACAAATCACGTAGAGCACCATCATCAATGGGAGAATTCGCCAGCGAACCTTGTGTAGCGTCCGCTCCGCGAGACCGATACCGGACCCGCCTCCCAATAGCGCCGTGGACGTCTTGTACATCATCGTGCTCCTCTGTCGCGGTTGACATGTTCGCTGTCGACAGCCCACCTCGTGTGACCGTCGATTCTGGCTATACGGACGACCGACAGCCCCTTCATGCTTTTACGCAGGCGAAGGTCATCAGTTCCATCAATTTCTCCTCAAGGAGTGGTTGCGGGGGGTTTCTTGGTGCGACGACAATCACCTCGCATGAGGTGGCGGATGTCACAGTGACCTGTGAGGATGTTGTAAGTCACTGCCCGTCCGAGTATTTCGGAACCTGCAGGTGGCGTACGCCCAGGCGCGGTCACCGGTGTCCTGGCTCAAACCCGAAATGGATACTCGCGACCGGTTAGTCGGCGTGGGGACTATCCAGCGCCGGTGGCGTGGCTGGCCGATATTCCTCGTCTGGAGATTGCCGGGGAGGCTCTCGAGGCCGGGGCCTCGGTGGCTGGGGTTGCACCTGGGGATCGAGTGATGGCTTTGATCGGCGGTCACGCCGAGCGGCTGGTCATCCCGGCCGATCTGCCGATTGGGGTGCCTGCGGGCTTGTCCTGGGAGCAGGCTGGCGGTTTTCCCGAAATCTTCAGCACGGCCTGGGGCGCGTTGGTGACTCAAGCGCGAGTCGGAGTGGGTGATCGGGTGCTGATCACCGACGCAGCCGGGGGTGTGGGTACGGCCATCGTCCAGATTGCGTCGGTGACCGGCGCGCAGGTGGTGGCCAGCGTGCGCCGCAGTGAACCGCACGAGAAAGTGAAATCTCTTGTTACTGAACGGGACCGCTTGACCGTGGTGATCCCGGACGGGCAATCCGGCCATGGCCCTTTCGATGTGATTGTTGAACTAGTCGGCGGCGCTGACTGCCTGCATCGGGTATCACTGCTTCGCACCGGCGGCCGGTTTTTGATTGTCGGAGTTCAGGCTGGAATGACGGCATCACTGCCGATGTTCGCGTTGATGCTGGCTCGGGGCAAACTGATCGGCACGACCATCCGAGGACGCAGCGATGCTGAAAAAGCACTGCTGGCGCATAGCATCGCCGCGAAGGTCGCGCCCTTGCTCGGCGAGCAACGTATTTCGAGCGCCGATCGAGGCAACATATCGACTCGGCGATTATGCCGATGCCTACGATCGGTTGGGTGCGCCGGGCAAATTCGGCGAGATCGTCCTCACACCGTGAGGTATTCAGGCCCCCGACGGTGACGTGATCTGGTTGCGGGTATGGGTCAGCATCAAGCCCGGATCGAACCGCTCGGCTGGCAACGGATGCAGATGCGGTTGCTCGGCGGCGAAGTCCTCACCGATGGTGCGAATCCGATCGGCGATGCGCCGGTGGTCGTCGTCGGCCTCCCACCCGCGGATGCGGTCGTTGAGTTCGGCCAGCGAGTCAACGTCAGACATCGGCGTCAGCCGGTTACGGTAGTAGCATCCGACTTCGCCTGCCACACCGCCTTTTTCGTGAGCCCGGCGATACCACGCTGGCAATAGAACGCATCAAAGCCATAATGCTAGCTGAACAACAACCAGCGCTGATTCTCGGTGCGTTGTCGGTCAGTGCCATGCAGGACCGCTGAGACCGCGCTGGTCAGGTTGTCGTATCGGATGTCGGCGGTCGGGACCCCGCCGATCGCGGTGAACGCCTCAATATGGCTTTCTAAGAACGCTTCCTGGCCTGGGTCGGGTAGACCCGATGGATGGCCGTACCGGAATTTGGTTAGCCAGAACACGAACATGTGGCACTTAGTCTTGACCCCGCGCAGCATCACCCACACCTCGCCGAAGTCGACTTCGGCCTCAGCACCCGGTGGGTGCTCCTGCGGGACAAACACTTCCACCCGCCGCCCGGCTTCCACATCGATCTGAGCGCGACGGACCCGCACATAGTCACGCACTCGTCGAATACGACATCTCGTCCGTATCGTGTTCCTCGATCAACCGGTGCATAATCCGCCGGGCAGTGTGACGCTGCTTGCGCGGGGCGGTGGTATCCGCCAATAGCATCGCATCGATCGCCGACCTGTAAGGGTCCAGCCGCGGCGAACGCCGCACAGGAATCTTCCGCGGCGACGGAGCCGTACTGGCTAACGCCTGCCGAACCGTCCGGCGATGCAACCCCGTCCTTCTTGGCCAACGCCCTGATCGACAAACCGTCAACCCCGAGCATCACGACGAATCGCCGCGAAATGCTCCACCCGACCCTCCAACTCCGGCCCCTCTCCATCGCAACCCAGTTCGATGGAACAACCGTGAAGTGGGGCCGGATCGAACCGTCACAACCACCGGCGAGTCGGCAAATGGGGCCGAAACAAACCGTCCTATCGGAGCCGCACCAAACCTGTCACAGCCAACCGTCTTTGGCACAGACCCACCCCGACCTGGCCCCGGAACCCGCCACACCAAGATCATCCCAGACGCGCCACGACACCCACCGACGCCAACCACCAACCAGCTGAACAGCTTTCGTCTCTGGCTTATCGACCCGACGCGGACACGACGCCAGCGTCTCCCTCCGGTCGGTTGTGGGCGTAGAGATAGGTGCAGACACTGGTCACCGCCACGCAAGCGGCAAGGAACAACAGGCCGACCTCGGTGCTGCCGGTGGCCTCCTTGATCAGGCCGACGACGTAGGGGGCGACGAAGCCACCGATGTTGGACAGCGAGATGACCACGGTAAGACCCGCGGCGGCAGCGGCGCCGGCGAGGAGGGCGGCGGGCATGGAAAAGAGCGGAGCAATCGTCGAATACAACCCGCCCGCGGCCGCACACAGCGACACGAGTGCGAAGACTGGGCTCACCTCGAGCAGAAGCCCGGCCCCCACCAAACCGACCGCCGCGACTGCCAGGCTCATGCTGGAATGCCAGGCCGGCCGGCCGGTGCGCTCAGCACGCTTCGCCCAGAGGTAGACACACGGGGCGGACACCAAATGCGGGATCGTCACCAGCAGACCAAGTTCCGTGTGGCTGAAGCTCCCCAGCGCGTTGACGATGATGGGTAGCCACAGCGTCAGACCGTAAAGGCCACAGCCCAGCCCCATGAGGATGGCGCCGTAGGTCCATGCGGTGCGATTCTTCAACCCGGCCAAGAACGGATGCTTTGAGCGGGAACTCTTCTCGGCGTGCTCGGCGCCCATCGTCTGCACCAACCAATCCCGCTCCTCGGGCCGCAACCAGGTGGCATGTGCGGGACGGTTGGTGAGCAGGAAGCCGGCAACAATCCCGAGAATGATCGCCGGGATTCCTTCCACGATGAACAGCCATTGCCAGCCGTGCAGACCCCACGCGCCGTCGAGGTTCAGGATGAGCCCCGATAGCACTGCGCCCAGCGCGTTCGCGACCGGGCTCGCGACCGTGAATATCCCGACGACGACGAGCCGCTGGGCGACCGGGAACCACAGGGTGAAGTAGAACAGCACTGCCGGAAAGAAGCCGGCCTCCGCAGCGCCCAGCAGGAACCTCAGGATATTGAAGGACGTCGCACCCGCTACCAATGCCATGGCGGTGGCAAACACGCCCCAGCTGATCACGATGAAGGGCAGCCACTTTCGGGCACCGAATCGGAGCATGCCGCCACTGCTGGGTACCTGGAATAGCACATACCCGAGAAAGAAGATCCCGGCAGCAAGTCCGTACGCGGCATCGCCGATACCTACATCCCTGGCCAGCCCAGCCTTGGCGAAGCCGACGTTGGTCCGGTCTATGTAACAAATCACGTAGAGCAACATCATCAATGGGAGAATTCGCCACCGAACCTTGCGTAGCGTCCGCTCCGCGAGGCCGATATCGGTCCCGCCTGCCAATAGTCCCGTGGATTGCGTGTCCATCATGCTCCCCTATTGCCGTTTACGTATTTGCTGTAGACAGCCGACCTCATGTGACCGTCGATTCTGGCTATATGGACTGCAGGCATCCCTTTGATGCTTTTGCGCAGGCGAAGGTCATCAATTCCGTCAGTTTCTCCTTGAGGAGCGGTTACGGGGATTTCTTGGCGACGACAATCACCTCGCATGAGGTGGCGGATGTCACAGTGACCTGTGAGGATGTTGTAAGTCACTGCCTGTCCGAGTATTTCGGAAGCTGCAGGTGGCGTACGCCCAGGCGCGGTCACCGGTGTCCTGGCTCAAACCCGAAAGGGCTACCTCGCTGCCGGTTAGTGGGACGGCGTGTAGCGGAAGCGCCGCGACGAGTCCCGCCCCCTGGTTCGGCCCCCGGGTGATCCGATGCGCTTCGGCGCGCAATGGAGTGCTTCTAGTCAACCCTGGATCCGCACTGGTGGCGGGCCATCTGCCGCGTCAAGGGTGCGAGTCGGGTGGTCGTTTGCACCCGGCTGCGGACGGGAGACGCGCATCAGCCCGAAGCGGTGCCCGAGTGCTTCGTTGAAGCCCTCATCGTCGTCATCGAAGTATGGGTGCGGACCCGCTGGCGCAAGACCATGCGTATGATATAGTCACGTTGACAAGTCGCTATATTGAACGGAGCGCGATGTCGTTGAAGCTCGAGGAGGACTCGTACGTGGTCTGCCGGGTCCAGGACCTCCCGCCCGGGGAGCGGATCATCGTGCCCGTCGGGAAGTTCGGCGTCGGCGTGTTCAACGTCAACGGAACGTTTCGCGCCCTCACGAACTACTGCCCACACGAGGGCGGGCCACTGTGCATCGGCCCGGTGCGCGGGACGACGACCGTTGACGAGAGCGCAATTGGCGGCGTGGGTTGGATTCGCGAGCACGAGATCGTCAAGTGCCCGTGGCATCAGTGGGAGTTCGACATCACCTCCGGCACGACGCTCACCCAGCCAGAGCGCAAGATCCGGACCTATCCGGTCGAGGTGATCGACGACATGGTGGTGCTTCGCCTCAGTTCGAGACGCGGCTGAAGAGACCAGGAGTGGAGAAGTCATGACTATTGCCCCAATCGACGTGTCGGCACCGGTCGAGGCCGAGGTTCAGGTCCAGATCGTTGACTGCGACATTCATCCGTATCCAGGGCGCGATGATCGACACGTCCTCGTCGAGAACACCCCGGAGCCGTTTCGCACGGAGTTCTACGGCGACGGCACCAAGGTTGTGCGGCACGGCAACTCGATGGTGTGGGACCCGCCGGAGTATCACGAGACCAAGTCGATGCGGAAGAACACGCTTCCGCCCAATGGTGGTTTCGCCGCGTCGGACTCCCTGTTCGCGGCCAGACAGTTGTTCTACGAGGTGGGCGTCGACATCGGGATACTGACCCCGCTGTATCTCTCCGCGATCACGCCCGAAGCGGACCTCGCCAAGTGCATGGGCATCAACAGCTGGCTCGATCACGCCTGGCTAAGCCCGGAGCGTGACCCGAACGAGCGCTTCCGCGGATCGATCACGGTGACGTGGGCCAACCCCGAAGGGTCCGCTCGCGAGATCGAGCGCTGGGCGGGCCATCCGAAAATGGTGCAGGCCGCGGCGTCGCCGGAGATTCGGCTCGGCATGGGTGACCCGCGCCACGATCCGATCTTCGAGGCGGCGACCCGCCACGGGCTGCCAATTTCCTGTCACATCGGGCGTGGGCCCGACGAGCGGCTTCCCCTGCCGCCTTACGGACCCGGCTCCTGGTACCTGGACACCTTCAGCAGCCTGATGCCGCTGAACATCTGCGCTCACCTGACGAGTCTCGTGTTCGACGGGGCATTCGAGCGCCATCCCGACCTGAAGATCGTCTTCGTCGAGACCGGCTGGGCGTTCGTGATGCCGATGATGTGGCGCCTCGACGCCTACTGGAAGGCGTTGCGGCACAATCTGCCACACGTCAAGCGGCCGCCGTCGGAGTACATCCTGGAGCACGTCAAGTTCACCACGCAGCCGGTCGAAGATCCTCAGCTGGCCGAGATGGTCCAGTACATCGACTGGCTGCAGGGCGACCGCCTGCTCATGTTCTCGACCGACTACCCGCACTGGAGCGGTGACGAGCCCGGGTGGGTCGTGCAGCGCATCCCGAAGCACATGCGGGACCGCATCATGCACCAGAACGCCCAAGAGCTCTACGGCCTGCCGAGCACGGTGCCGGCGCTGATACCACTGAATGACTGAGGGAAGCTACTCGATGACTAAGTCCGCGTTGGTGATCGACAGCAGCGTGCATCCGTACTTCGTCGACAACGACGAGATCCGCGACTACATCAAGGCGCCGTGGAAACACCGGGGCATACCCGGCGTCGAGAAGTGGAACTACTCCGCACCTGCCGGGCGCGACTACGCAGCCGAGTTCGACGGCATCGCCGGCTACCCGGCCACCGACCCCGTCGAGGTCTCTCGCCGGCTCTTCGACGAGCAGGGCATCGACTACGCGGTGCTGCTGCCGTTGGGCCGCGGCAACAATCCCGATCGGCGCCTGGGCTCGGTCATCTGCGCAGGCATCAATGACTGGCTGGCCGAGCGGTGGCTCGACCACGGCAACCCTCACGGGCGGTTCAAGGGCACGATTCGGATCAACCCCTACGACCCCGAGGGCGCGGTCCGCGAGATCGAGCGCTGGGCGGGGCACCCTCACATGGTGCAAATCGGGGCGCCGCTGGAGTCGCGTGAGCCCTATGGCAAGCCGCAATACTGGCCGATCTGGGAGACGGCGGCCAAGCATCGGCTGCCGGTGACCCTGCACATCGAGGGCGGGGCCGGGATCGAGAACCCGCCGACCCCGGCCGGCTCGCCGCGCACCTTTGCGGCGTACGCGACGCTCGCACCGCTCAACCTCTATTACCACCTGTTCAATCTGATGGCGGAGGGCGTGTTCGAGCGGCTGGAAAATCTTGTCTTCGTCTTCGGCGACGGGGGCGGAGACCTGATCACTCCTCTCGGCTGGCGCTACGACCTCATCGCCCGTGCGTACCACGACATCACGCCGTGGGCGCCCCAGCCGGGCACCGACTACCTGCGCGGGCATGTCCGGTTCTGCACGAGTGAGCTGGAGGGCCCCTGGGACCAGTCGATGGTTCCCGGCTGGTACGACATGACCGGCAAGGCCGATTTGCTCCTCTACGGGTCGCACTACCCGCACTGGAACATGGGCTCCCCGGGTGGCCTGCCCGAGGGGCTCACCGATGAGCAGCGCTGCAAGATCCTCGGCGGCAACGCGGCCGAGCTCTACGGCCTCACGGCGCGGGTCCCGGCCTGAACCTCTGAGGAAGAAGGGACGTGGTGGCGACACCACGCTCTCGGGAGGTGGCTGCACCCCGCCCGCGGCCGCTTGGATGCCGGTGTGAGGACCACCTCGTGCAAGCGGGTGTCGCGTCGTTGGTCTGACCGGTGACTCCGCTGATTGACTCCCCGAACCCGCTCGACTCAAATAGCGAACTGTAAGCCGATATAGCGAACGAAATGAAAGGGTGGCGAACATGCCAATGACATGGGCAATGTTGTGCCGAGCAGTCGCGTCACGCGCCCGAAATGATGCTGTTCCGGCCTTCGGGCCGCCGGTTCGTGCTGCCGTCACGGCATCCGGCGTTGCTGCCGGGAAAGTGGCTGTGTATCCTATAACGATCATGATGTTCGATATAGAGAACGATTGCGAACGAGCGGTGCGGCAAGATCCTCGGCCGCAACAGCACCGAGATCTACGCCTCGCGGCGCCGGTCGGCGCATGAGCGCCGCCGTTCAGCCCTACGACGTCGTTGTAGTCGGCGCGGGGATGACGGGCTCGGTGACGGCGTGCTTCGCCGCAGAGCTCGGTTGTCGGGTCTTGCTGCTCGACGCCGCCGAGGACGCGACAGCCGGCGGGAACACCACGCTCTCGGGCGGCGCCTTCCACGTCGCTCGGACTCGTTATGACGCCGACCCGGCCATCCTGCGCGAGAAGATCCTCATGCGCGCGATCCTCCCGAGGATCGAGCTGATCGACGTGATCGCCAACACCGCAGGCGAGGCGTTGGCCTGGATGATCGACCAGGGGATCCAGTTCGAGTCGACGGCCCCCGGGGACCTCGAGTTCATGTTGACGCCGTTACGGGATCTCGGCGACGTGCACGCGTGGCGCGATCGAGGGCCACAGGTGGCCCTGAGGACGCTGCAGGCCAAACTGACCGCGCACGGGGGCGACATCCTCGCCGGCACGCGCGCGGTCGAGCTCGCGCGCGGAAAGCAGGGGGAGATCGCCGGAGTGGTCACCGAGGACGGCCGGACGCTTCCCGCGAACGCGGTGATGCTGGCAGACGGCGGATTCCAGGGCAACCTCGAGCTGCGGCGTCGCTTCATCTCTCCCAACGCCGACCGGATGTTCCTGCGCGGTGCTCCGCACAGCATGGGCAACGGACTCCTGATGGCCGAGTCGGCCGGCGCGAAGCTACTGAACACCGAGTGGTTCTATGGGCACGTCCTGCACCGCGACGTGCTCCACAATGATCGGCTGTGGCCGTGGCCGGGCCTGGACGAGCTCCTGCCGCGCGGCGCGATCCTCGTGGATTCGCACGGGAAGCGATTCGTCGACGAGGGGCGCGGCCCCACGATCATCGTCAACGCCATCGGCCGGTCCGAGGACCCAAGGGGCACGACGCTCATCATGGACGAGAAGATGTGGGAAGACGCTGCGGGGGAATGGGTCTGGGGACATCGCGCACCGAACCCCGAGCTGGTCGAGCGCGGCGGACGCCTCTTCCGCGCCGACACCGTGGCAGATCTGGCCGCCCAGGCGCAGATCGACACGGAAGGCCTCGCCCGCACTCTTGCCTACCATGACACCGCCGCGGCCGCCGGGACGGCAGGCAATCTCCCGATCCAGCGCTCGGGGAACGTCAGGCCCTTCGAGGCTCCGTTCGTCGCGATTCCCGCAGTGGCGGGCATCAGTCACACCATGGGCGGGGCGCTGATCGACGATCGCATGCACGTCCTCGACCAGGACGAGGAAATCATCCCGAGGCTCTATGCCGCGGGCCCGGGCACCGCCGGACCGACCGTTGGCTACCACGGAGGCTTCAGCGCGGCGATCACGCTCGGTCGCGGTGCCGCCAAGTCGATCGCCGCCGAGCGCCGCTGAGGATCAGGAACCAGCGGTTCGTCGGCGCCCCCAACTGACCAGCGCGAGGGCCCAGGCCACCACGCTCGCCGACCAACGCGACTGCTCACCGTTGGTGGGTCTGCGATCCGCGACAACCTGCTGCTGGGTCGTGTCGTTCGACGTCGCCGCCGTCATGTGGGCGCCCCCTCGGCGGCGGGCGGCTCACTGTCGTGGTCCTGCGATCCGCCCGCCGCTCATCGCGGCGCGTGCGGTGACGACCTTGCAGAAACATGAGCGGCGGCCGCTTCCGGTTGGGAATCGGCGTCTGCATGGCCCGCCCTGGATCCCGCTCCGCCCGAGGGCTGTGGGCCGCTACGGAGCAGATGGCGGCGGACGAAGCGACCGTCGCACCAGTCGTTCGATATACCGTGCACCATAGATTGGTTTTCTGCATCCGTGCACAAGATCGCTCACGGCGGTTCGTCGGTATCGTCCAGGAACAAGGGGATTCTGTTGACAAACAGGACACGGATGCGTTTGATTTAACGACTATCGATGATGTTTATATTGACCGAAACGATTGACATCGCCCCAACTTTGGACGTACGGTTTTCCCATCCTGCCCCCTGCGTGGCAGGGGCTACCGGCGCCACAGCCGGAGTGAAAAGCGAGCCGGAAGGCGTCTCATGAATTCTCAAGTGCAGACCGCGGTAACGATCCCTGGCACAGTCACGCTCGAGAAGGTGCGTGCGCTGCGCCCGATGATCGAAGCGAAGGCTGCCGAGATGGAGGAGCGCGGAATCCTCGACGAGGGCGTTGTGGAGGCCCTCATCGAGGCGGGCGTGTTCGGCATGATGGTGCCCCGCTGCCTGGGCGGCGCGGAGGCCCATCCGGATACGGTGATCGACGTCTTGAGCGAGCTTGCGTACGCGCACGGCGCGACCGGCTGGGTGTCGCTGACGACCTCGGTGGCCACGAGTCTGGCCGGGGCCTACCTCTCTGATGAGGCGGTCGAGGAGATCTTCCGCCGCAGTGCTCGCTACGTGGTCGCCGGCACCGGACAGGCTGGCGGCAAGGCGGAGCTGCGCGACGGCATGTGGCAGCTCACCGACGCGAGGTACTCGTTCGGCAGCGGCACCCTGCAGGCCGGATGGTTCCACGGCGGCTACATGGTCGAGCGCGACGGGGTGCCGGTCCTCGATGCCGAAGGCAAGCCCTCCCGCATCGTCGTCTACGTGCCGGTAGAGCAGGGGGACCACTACGGCAACTGGGACGTCATGGGGCTTCGTGCGACGGCGAGCGTGGACTTCGGCATCAACGCCCAAGAACTTGACCCCGGCTTTGCGCACGCGTTTCCCGATCCTGCGCCGCTCCGGGGCGGGCCGCTCTTCCGGCTCAAGCCGACGACGCTCGGCTCGCTCGTCCATGGAGCCTTTCCCCTTGGTGTAGCCCAGCGCGCCCTGGACGAGCTGGCGATGGTGGCCGGGCGCAAGAAGCGGGTCGGGCGTGGGACGTTGGCTGAGCAGCCGACCTTTCGGCGCGATTTCGCACAGGCGACCGCGGCTCTGTCGGCGGCCCGCAGCGGCCTACGCGACAGCTTCGCGCGGGCCTACGAGGCGGCCGAGGTCGGAGAGGTGTCGTTGGAGCTTCGCGCACGCGCTCGGCTCGCGGCATCGCACGCGACGACCGTCGGGGTTCAGGTCACGCACACCGCGTATCTCTTGGCGACCACTGACGGGCTCAGGAACGGCGGAGTGCTGCAGCGCTGCTTCCGCGACATGCATGCGGGTAGCCAGCACATGATGATCGGTGAGCAGACCTACATCGACGCCGGTTCGGTAGTGCTCGGCGTGCCCGACTCCCTCCTCTACATCTAACGATCGGGCCGTCTCGTGCGCATCCACACAAACAACAAGGAGACAACGATGTCTGGACCGGTTCACGCGGTCACGCCCACCGACGACCGCGTCGCGTTGGAGGGTTGAGGATGGGCGTCTTGGATGGTGAAGCGGTGATCGTCACGGGCGCAGGCCGCGGCCTCGGGCGCGCTTTTGCGTTGGACGCGGCGCGAGAGGGTGCCTCCGTGCTCGTCAATGACGTCGACGACGCTGCCGACGCCGTGGCAACGGAGATCACGGCGGCGGGCGGTAGGGCGCTCGCCGTCCACGGCTCGGTCACGTCGTGGGAGGACGCCGCGCGGATCGTCGAGCGCTGCGTCAACGCGTTCGGCCGGCTCGACGGGCTCGTCAACAACGCGGGCGTGATCCACAAGTGCCCCCCTTGGGAGGAGGCCGAGGCGCAGATCCGGCGGACCATCGAGATCAACCTCATGGGGGCGATCTTCGTCGGCACCCACGCGCTACGCGTGATGGCGGCGCAGGGGCACGGAAGCCTGGTGAACATCACGTCCTCGGCCCAGTTGGGTGTGCCCGTCCGCGGGACCTACTCGGCGACCAAGGGCGCGCTGGCCGCGCTCACCTACAGCTGGGCAATCGACTCCGCGGAGCGCAACGTTCGCGTCAACGGATTCGCGCCGAGTGCGCTGACCGGGATCACCGACCGTGGGCGCGCTCAGCTGCCGCCGCCGCCCGAGGAGAACGCGCCGGTCGTCACCTACCTGCTGAGCAGCCTCGCCGCCAAGGTCACCGGCCAGATCCTGCAGTACCGCGGCGGCGACGTCGTCCTGGTGCAGCACCCAAAGCTGTCCGCGCACGCCGCCACCGGGCGACGGTGGACCGCCGAGGCAATCGGTCGCGAGTTCGGACCTGTGCTGGAGTCCAACCTGGAACCGCTCGGGTGGACCACCAATGATCAGATCGTGCCCGGGGTGTCAACCAGCACCACGCCCACACCCGAGACGTCCGCCGCGCCGCAGTTCCCGTTCCCGCGCGATCCCGTGTGCCCGCTGAATCCGTCCCCGGAGTACCGACGGCTCCGGACGTTGCCGGGCGGGTGCCCCGTGACGACGCGCACGGGCGATGAGGCGACGCTCTTTACCCGGTATGAGGACGTGGTGACGCTGCTCAGCGATACCGAACTCTTCAGCTCGGATCCGAACAGGCCGGGATTTCCTCATGTCGCGCCGAAGATGCAGGTGGTCAGCCGCGGGGTCCTCCCGCTCATGGATCCACCGGAGCACACGCGTCTGCGCAGCATCGTCAACGAGGAGTTCGCGGTGCAGCGCGTCGGCGCCTATCGTCCGATGATCCAGCAGGTCGTCAACGAGCTCATCGACGAGTTCGTGGCCGATGGCCCGCCGGCAGACCTGGTGGACTTCGCCTTCGCGGTTCCCAAGATGGTGATCTGCAACATCCTCGGGGTCCCGTACGAGGATCGCGAGTTCTTCCGCTCCGTGGAGCTGAGTCATGGCGCGAAAGGTACGGTCGCCGAAACCGCAAAGGCCCATGAGGAGTTCCTGAGCTATCTCGACGGTTTGGTGACCCGCAAGGAGCAGGAGCCGGGCGACGACGTGCTGAGTCGGCTGATCGCGAACGCCTACCAGCCCGGGCTCGTCACGCGGGCTGAGCTTTTGACGCTCGCCAAGTTCCTGGTCACCGCTGGGTTCGAGACCTCAGCGAACATGATCGCTCTCGGCACGGTCCTGTTGTTGGAGAACCCGCTCCAGCTCAAGGCGATGTTGGCCGATCCGGGCTTGGTTCCAGTTGCCGTCGAGGAGGTCCTGCGACTCGGCGCGATCACGCACAACGGACGGCGCCGCGTGGCAACGCAGGACACGACGATCGCGGGACAGGCGATCCCTGCCGGCAGCCCTGTGATCGGGGCGCAGGACGCCGCCAACCGCGATGAGTCGGTGTTCTCCGATCCGGATGCCTTCGACATTCATCGTGCGAACGCCCGTCGCCACCTCACGTTCGGCTACGGCCGGCACCTCTGTGCGGGGGCGCCACTCATCCGCAACGAGCTCCAGGTGGTGTTCCCGACGCTGTTCACCCGCATCCCGACGCTGCGCCTTACCACCCCGGCCAAGGACCTCGCCTACAGCATCGAGTCGCAGATGTTCGGCTTGGAGTCGCTGCCGGTCACCTGGCGGTTCGTGTGACATCGAGATCGACGTCCCGAGTGCCGCGCGGCGGGACGACGATCACGGCGATGCTGCTCAGGGGCCGGTAAACTCCGGCCAATGCCCCGACCGTCGCCCGTCACCAGCCGTGTCGTCGCCTCGATGGAACTGCTCGCCCAGTATCCCGGCGAGTACCTGAGCCTGTCGGAGATCGCGCGCCGGGTCGGACTCAACAAGGCCACAGCGCACAGCACGCTCGTGGCGATGGCCGACGCGGACTTCCTGCTGCGCCACCCCGTCGACAAGAGTTTCACGCTTGGTTCCGCGGCCATCGCGCTCGGGGTCACCGCGATGGCCGATCCGCGCAACGTCCTCGCCCGCGCGCAACCCGAAATGGAGCGGCTGAGCCAGGAGATCGGAGCGCACGTCGTCGCCTGCACTGCCGTAGAGGACGAGTCCGTGATAATCGGCAACGCCCCGGACGCTCGCGTACCGCCGCGCCGTGCCGTCGGCCGACGCGTCCACATCGCTCCGCCGGCCGGGCTGATCTTCCGAGCCTGGGCGTCGAACGCGCGCATTGAGGCGTGGCTCGGTCGCATCGCAGCCACGCGGGCTGACCGCGCCGACGCCGAGGACCAATTGCGTGTCATCCGCGCCCGCGGCTACTCGGTCTCCGTCGACGAAGAGGCACGCGACGGCCTCGAGGAGGCCGTTCGCGCGATGACCCAGCAGCAACCGGGCGCCGCAAGCGAGACGGCCGCTGCACGATCGTTCGTCGCCCGCCTCTCACGCGAGGCGCGCGAGCTGTCTGACATCGCCCCTGACGGCGGCTATGTCGTCCGTCAGATCTCGGCCCCCGTCTTCGACGCCTTCGGCGGCACGCCCATCGGTCTCTTCCTCGTTGGCCTCCCCGCCATCGACGGAGCGACGCTGCTCGATTACGCCCAGCGGCTGCGCGAGAGCACGGCCCGTATCACCGAGCTCATTGACGGCCAGATGCCCTGACGGCGTCCGCCGAGGGTGTCGTTCTTCATCCCGGTCAGAGCATCGCGTCGGGGGCTCGCCCGCCGATCTGTTTGGTGACTCGGTCCATCGCGACCGACAGTGTGTAGCCGTAGTCGCGCACCTGGCGTCCACTCAGCTCAGGGAGGCCGGAGAGCGACACCGCCACGATCGTCTTGCCATCAGCGTCGAAGACGGGAGCGGCAATCGCGCGGAGCCGGTAGGTGCGCTCGGCGACGATCTCGAGCACCTCGTTGCTCTCCCGCGCGATCTCGGCCATCAGCTGGTGCAGCGCGCTCTCAACCTCGGCGGATTCAGCCTTGGCGAGCAGCTCGTCGGCGGCCTCTTCGAGCTCTTTGCGTCGCGTGCCGCCCGTGGCGACCGAGAAGCCGCGGTCCCGCACGACGCGCATGCGCTCCCGGTAGGTCTCACGCTCCTGATCGGTCAGAGTCTCGCCCGAGAGCCAGCGCGCTATCTCGTGCTCGGGGGCCCAGGCGACCAGCGTGATCGCGTAGGGCGCCGCAAACACGGCTCCGCGCCCGACCTTTACGACAGGGGGGTATGCCGTGCCCACCGCGTCGACGATGACGATTCGCCCGCCGATGGCAGTCATTGCCGTGCAGCGCGCGGGAATCTGCTCGCTGAGGCCCTCCATCTCGCGGTGGACGGCCACTAGGACGTCACGCATCGGGCGAAGCCCGGCGCCGGCGATCCGGATGAGCGCTGGGCCAAGGCTGTAGGCCTTGGTCGTTGGCTCGCGGACGACGTAACCGCTCTCGGTGAGGATCGCCAGGATGCTGTGCACCGTCGCCTTGTTGAGGTCCAGCTGATGCGAGATCTCCGATAGGCTCAACGCTTGGTCGGGATGATCGCCAAGAAGCGTCAGGACTCGCATCGGGCGGATCGTCGAGGGCGAGGGGCGGGCCACGTCAGCTGACGTTCCGGCGTGCGGTTAAGAGCCCCATTTCAAACGGCAGCTTAGCATTCCTCCGCCTACCAGCCGCGGGATGCAGTCGATCCGTATGACATACGCACGTCTGTGGTTGGGGTTGCGAACCTCGCGCTGCCGATTCCGGCTATTGGGGTCCGGCTGACTCCTCGACCACGATCGCCATCGCCGGGCACACGCGCTCGGCCTTGCGTACGGCATCGAGGTGCTCGGGCGACGGGTTCTCGGCGAGGAGGATCACGCTGCCGTCGTCCTCGCGCTGGTCGAACACGTCGGGGTCGGCGGTGACGCAGCTTCCCGATCCGATGCACTTCTCGGTGTCGACGATGACTCGCATATCGCTAATCCTGTTCTGTCGGGGCTGGAGTAGATGACGCAGCCGGCCGGCCCGCCGTCGATTACGAACTGCGCGCTAGCCGTTTCGGACCGGGCAAGCGGCGGCTTCGATGCCGGCCAGTTGGCCGCTGACGACGGCCCAGCCGAGTCCGTAGCCGTGGCCGCCGAGTTTGTAGCCGATGTCGGCCTTGGCGGCGGTGTTGCCGGCGACGTAAAGGCCGGGGATGACGGTGTTGTCGGGGCGTAGCGCGCGCATCTGGAGGTCGGACCGCACGGCGGCGGGGCCGTTGTAGCAGCGGAACCGGCCTGGGCCCATGGCTAGATAGGGTCCGTTGTCGGGAGGGTGGCTGGCTGGTCTGCCGTGTGGGTCTGGGTGTCCTTCGCGCATTGCTGCGGCGTAGCCGGCGACTTCGGCTTGCAGTGCGTCGCTGTTGATTGCGAGGGCGTTGGCGATCTCGGGGAGAGTGCCGTGGTGGCCTTGGCCGGCGTTGAGGATGTCTTGCATGTAGGCGTAGCCGATGCTCGGGAATGTGCCGAGGTTGAGTTTGTCGTGGCGTTGCCAGCCGTCGCGGGCGTCGGGTCCATCGTCTTCGGCGGTCGCGAGTCGTTCGACCAGGGTGGCGTCGAGGATGACGAAGAGGTCTTCGTCGATGGTGCGGGCGATCTCGAGGCCGTGGAGTTCGAGTTCGTTGGTGATGCGTCGACCCGATCGCGTGACGATGAAGGCGCCCTGCTCGAACAGGCAGGGATCGGGGCGCATGTAGGGCCAGTCGATCATGCGCAGGTCCAGATGCAGCGCTTCGTCGAGTCGTTCGATTGCTGCGCCGGCGTCTGCGGCCATGACTTGCCCATCGCCGGTTGCCCAGGATCTGAAGGCGTGCTCGTGTCCGTCGGGGCTCTTGCGATCGGCGCGGGTTGCGGAGTAGTCGCCGCTGGCTAGGACAACCGCGCGGCGGGCGCGGATCGCGCGTTTGCTTGTTTGCACGCCGATTACTGCGCCGTCGTCGGCGTGGATGAGGCTGACGGCGGGTGAGTCGCAGCGGATGTGCACGCCGCGCTCGATCGCCCGTTGGCCAAGAGTTGAGACGGCCGCCATGGGGTGTGGTGTGAAGACGTGCATCCGGTAGGCCGAGTGGTTGGTCTCGGGGTGCGGTCCGCTGAAGCGCACGCCGAGTTCGAGCAGGCGCTCGACTGTGTCGGGAATGCGGTCGATGAGGAGGTCGAGCTTCTCCATGGAGGCGTTGTCGTCGGCGCCGAGTCGGCGGGTCCAGGCCTTGATGTCGGCCCGGTGGGCCTCGCGGTCGTCGTCGATGCCGAGCGCCTTCTGCAGGGATGTTCCTCCCGCGGTGATCGAGCCGATCGCCCAGCTCGACTTGCCGCCGACCTCGGCGTTCTTTTGCAGCAGGATCACCGACGCGCCGTGGTCGGCGGCTTCGATTGCGGCCATCAGTCCGGCGTTGCCACCGCCGATGACTACGACGTCCGTGCTGTCGGTGAACTCAGGAGCCAATTTGGCCACCCATCCCTTCCCGGTCGAGGATGCTCGCCGATATCGTTATCTATAGAGAGCTTAAAGTTTGGAATATCGTACAGCAGCTGGTAGCTTTCCGTCTATGAGCGCGCTTCCTGAAAACGCCAACACACCTGTGCCACACGCATTCCGGCTCGATGGGCGCGTCGCCCTGATCACCGGGGCCGGGCCCAAGAATGGCAACGCCCTGTCGCTCGCGTTTGCAGGGGGAGGTGCCGCCGTCGCGGTGAGCGACAAAGTGCTCGAGCGCGCCGAGGCCAACGCTCAGGCGGTGCGCGACGCAGGAGGCAGGGCCATCGCCGTCGAGATCGACATCACTGACCTCGAGGCCGTGCGCCGTGGCGTGGCCCAAGTCGAGAGTGAGCTCGGGCCGATCGACATCCTGATCCAGAACGCGGGCACGCTTGAGGCACGCCCAGAGCAGGGGTACACCGGCGGGCAGCTCGGGCCGTTCCTCCAGTCCGACCCGTCCGAGTGGCACAAGCTCATCGACCTCAACATCTACGGCACGTTCAACTGCATCTACACCGTCGCCCCCGGGATGCGCGACCGCGGCTGGGGCCGCATCGTGCTGGTCTCGGCGACGGCGGCCGCCCGCGGACGCAACCACGGACACGCGACGTACGCCGCGGGCAAGGCGGGTACCGAGGGGGCGCTGCGTCACATCGCGATCGAGCACGTCAACGACGGCATCACGATCAACTCGATCGCGGTCGGCGCCATGCAGGGCAACATCGACACGGCGATGGTCAGGCAGTCCCTAGCCGAGCTCCCGTCCAGCCGGGGCGGGTCGCCGTGGGACGTCGCATTCACCGCGCGTTGGCTGGCCTCGGAGGAGGCCAACTGGGTCACCGCCCAGACCATCCACGTCAACGGCGGCAACTACCAGCGGGGCTGAGATCGATGAAACTCTACGTGGCCAGCCTCGACGCCGCCGGGCGCTCGTACGTCGAATCGGTGACCGAGCGCAACGAGAAGCTCAACAACCTCTGGAACGGAGACGTCGCGGACATCCACGAGGTCATCGCCCGGATCGACCCGGCCAACCTCGTGGGAGACATTGCCGAACCGGTCGCGCGGGGCTTCCGGTGGAATTGGCGGATCAAGCCGCCAGACGCCGAGGCCGCACCCGGCGAGGGCTCGCACCCCGCAATGCACACAACCCGCACGATCGACTTCGACTTCTGCGCGATGGGCCAGATGCAGTGCATCCTCGACGAGGAGGTCGTCAACCTCGTCGCCGGCGACGCGATCATCCTCAAGGCGGCCCACCATCGGTGGTGGAACCCGGGACCGGAAACCGCTTTGATGCTGACTTTCCTGCACAACCCTGGACCGCCTGAGCCGGCCGGCCAGCCCTTGGACGCATAGCAGGCAACGACTACCGCACCCGGTTCCCCGCGGACGGGATCGCAGACGGCCAGGATCAGCGATACGCGGAGAAGCCGGAGTCAGCGGTGAGCACCGCGCCGTTGAGGAGCCCGGCCCCACCTCGGATGAGATGCGCCACGAGTTCGCCTAGCTCGTCGGGGTCAGCACGCCGCGGGGTTGCATCGCGTATGCGGCCGATCGATTGTTCGCCGTGGGGGCTCGCCTCCGCCGCCGCGTTCGGCTGCGCCATTCTCACGGCGGCGTTGATGTGCTTGAACCCGGGGCACACGGTGATACAACGGATGCCGTCGTCGACATACATCGTCGCGATGTTCTTCGATAGGCCGACCAACGCGTGCTTGGACGCCGTGTATGCGGCGCCTGACGTGCCACCTGTCCAGCCGGCGGGCGACGACACGTTGACGATGAGGCCTCCGCCGATGGCGCGCATGTGCGGAATGGCCGACCGACAGACCTCGAACGGTGCCGTCACATGAAGCGCGAGGTTGTGTGCCCATTCGTCATCGCAGCATTCGTCGACACCGCGTTGAGTGTCGGAGCCGCCGGCGTTGTTGACCAGCACGTCGATTCGACCGAAGCGCGCGATGGCCTCGTCGATCAGGCGTGTGACGATCGCAGCGTCGGTGATGTCGCCCGCGACGATGGAAACGTCCTCGCGATCGGCGAAGGCGGAGAGACGGCTAGCCGAAAGATCGCTCACCACGAGGGCGAGACCGCCCTCGAGCAGCCGGACGGCGATGGCTCGTCCGATGCCCGCCGCCGCTCCGGTGATCACAGCCACGCGTCGCTCGGCGGTCGGGATCCAGCCCTCTCGTGCCCCGTGCCAGCGTCTGTCATTGCGGCACCACGCGATGCCGGCCATGGCCCTCCATTTCATTCGCTATCGCGAACAACAAATAAGTTAAATTATACGATCTGTTGGCCCGCTGGCGACCAGGACCACGCCCAGCGCGATGCGCCCTAAGGCACCGACCTTGCGTGAAGGCGGATCTGGGCCCGGGGGAGGAGGTTGTCGTGCGGTCGTCAGTCTTCGACCGTGATGGCCAGTGCCGGGCAGATTTGGGCGGCCGTGCGGACGGCTTGGCGCTGCTCTTCGGGCGGGTTCTCCTGGAGTAGGACGACCATCCCGTCCTCGTCGCGCTGGTCGAACGTCTGACCGGCGGCGTCGACGCAGTTGCCCGCGCCGATGCACTTGTCGTAATCGACGGTGATACGCATCCCGATCTCCTGCCTTGCCCTTCAATGGTCCGGGACAGCCGTCTGGGCTGCCGCGGGTGAACTCGCGACTACGACCGACGTGCTACCTGGCGAACAAGCGTAAGCATATGGCGAACGACGGTCAACCCTGGTGCTGTGTCGTGGCGCGGGCGTGATGCCTGCCGACGGGTGGTCGCCGTTCAGTTCGGCAATGCGGGTAGGTCGAGTTGGGTGAGGCGCTCCACGTACTGGACGAAGCGCCAGCCTGCTGCGGTCCTGACCACCGTGGCGCCGACCCACGAGGTCCCGGAAGTCGGCGGTTGTCCGGGGTGGGCGAAGGTCCATTGCATCCGGGCCATCAGCGTTGCGGCGTCGGGCCCCAATGCTTGTGCGGCAACGAGTTCGGAGTGCATCTCCGCGTGTGTCAGCCTGCGGACCATGCGCGTGTAGTGCTGGAGAAGATGGGACTGTCCGATCAACGGATCACGGCACTCGTCGCCGAAGTACGTCACGGTGGCGCTCTGAGGATCCCAAAGGGCCGACACCCCTGGCGCGTCCAGCTCGCGCCAGCACTTGTCGTGCGCAGCGAGCAAGGCGTGGAGCTCGCGTTCGACCGGCCCTCCAGGGCGGACTGGTGCATGTCCCTCCACGGCGATCCGCGGACCTTGGGGTTCGTCCAGGGGACGCTCTTCTGCGTCCAGCGCCTGGGCGCGGGCTGCGTCGCTACTCACCGCACTCCTCCTTCGTCGTTCGGCCCACTATATAGATTGTTTGCCTTGACGAAAGTCCGCTGGCCGGGTGTTGGCACGACCAGGCGACCCTGCGTGAGGCCGATTGACACAACATGAGCATATATGTACGTTATATGGTACTTAATGTACAGCATGACAAACGACGACATGCGTTGGGCATGATGCCGAACTGAACGTTCGTCGATGTCGTGAGGGCAACTCGCTGAGAGGACGTGCGATGGCCTATGTGATTACCCAGCCGTGTATCGGGACGAAGGAATCGTCGTGTGTCGAGGTCTGCCCGGTCGACTGCATCCACAGCGATGACGCCGCTGAGCAGTACTTCATCAACCCCGACGAGTGCATCGACTGCGGGGCGTGTGTGTCGACGTGTCCGGTGGAGGCCATCCACGCCGCCGACGAGGTGCCGGCCGGGCAGGAACTCTTCGTTGCGCGCAACGCGCAGTACTTCGCGAGCTGACCACGACATGGGCGTGCTCGATGCAGTGATGGGCCAGGCTCCCGACGCCTGAGACGGAGCGTCGGCAGCCGTTGACACTCACGACGCGGAGTCGTAACCTACTGCAAACAATCGATCACATATATCGAACAATCTCCAAATGCCTCGATGAGGCAGGGCGAGGGCGCGACCGTGACCGAGGTGGATGGACACGTGAGGTCTCGGGCGAACGGGCGCAATCTCGTCCGCCCCTTAGTTTGGGAGAGCGTCATGGGAATGCTTGCCAGCAAGGCGATCGTCATCACCGGCGCCGGCCGCGGGCTCGGCCGGGCCTATGCCCTGGAGGCCGCGCGCGAAGGTGCTTCGGTGGTGGTCAATGACGTCGATGCGACGGAGGCTGAAGCGGTCGTGACCGCGATCGTCCAGGGCGGTGGTCGTGCCGTTGCCCACACTGAGTCGATCGCGACCTGGGACGGCGCGCGCAGCGTGATCGACCGCAGCGTGGAGGCATTCGGCAAGCTCGACGGCCTAGTCAACAACGCGGGCATCCTGCACGCCGCCCAGCCCCACGAGGAACAGGAGCAGCCGGCGCGAAAGGCTGTGGAGGTCAACCTACTCGGCAGCATCTACGTCGGCGCGCACGCGATGCGCGTCATGGTCGAGCAGGGGCACGGCGTGATCGTGAACAACACGTCCTCGTCGCACTACGGCGTTCCGGATCTGGCCACCTACTCGGCGACGAAGGGCGCGCTCGCCTCGCTGACGTACAGCTGGGCGGTCGACATGATGCCGTTCGGGGTTCGCGTCAACGCATTCTCGCCGAGCGCGTTTACCCGGATGAGCACGGCGAGCGGCCGTCCCAACGCGCTGAAAGCCCCACCGATCGAGCGCAACGTGCCGGCCGTCATCTACCTGCTCAGCGACGAATCCGAGGGCATCACCGGCCAGGTGGTCCAGTTGCGCGTGAACGATCTCGTGGTCGTTGCGCACCCACACGTCACCGACGCGTTCGCGACCGCAGAAGGAGGATGGACACCGCAGCTCGTCGCCGAGCGCTTCGACCCCGTCCTGCGCGCGAACATCCAGCCGCTCGGCTGGGCTCCGGCCCTCGCTGAGATCGCGCGATGAAGATCGTCGTCGCTGCAGTCAACGGAGCGGGCCGCTCGTACGTCGAGTCCACTCGCGATCTCACCGAGACGCCGCCAATCTACGTCTGGGATGAGAGCACGTTCGGCGATCTCGCGCAGACGATCGCCAACGTGGCGCCCGGCACGGCCTCGCCCGAGATCGAGCCAGCGCCCGGACATTTCAAATGGGTCTTTACGGTCAAGGCGCCGAGTTCCGACTCGACGCCCCCAGTCGGCGCCCACTACGACATGCACGTGACCCGCACGATCGACTTCGACTTCGTGGTCAAGGGCCGGATGAACTGCATCCTCGACGAGGAGACGGTTGAGCTGGAGGCGGGAGACTTCATCGTGCTCAAGGCGGCCAATCACAAGTGGGTCAATCCGTCGGAAACCGAGGAGACAGTGATGCTCTACCTGCTGCACAAGCCGATCGATGCGGAGGCTTGAACGTGTTTCGCGTAGATGGGAAGGTCGCTCTTGTCACGGGCGCGGGGCCGAACAATGGCCACGCGATCGCCGTCACCCTTGCGGAAGCCGGCGCGGATGTCGCGGTGAGCGATCTCAGCGCGGCTCAACTCCGAGCGCGGAGCTGAGTTGGTCGTTGGGACTGGCAGGCGCTCGATTGCGGTGCCGTTCGACATCACCGACCTCGACGCGGTGCGAGCTGGTGTCAGCCTGGTGGAGCAGGAGCTCGGCCCCATCGACATCCTTGTCAACAATGCCGGGACGATCGAGCCGCGAGGTGGGCTCAGTGGCGGGCAGATGGGGCCGTTCGTCGACTCGGACCCGGCGATGTGGCACCGCTGGATCGACCTCAACATCTACGGCTCGCTGAACTGCATCCACTCCACACTGTCCGGCATGGTCGATCGTGGCTGGGGGCGCGTCGTGCAGATCTCCTCGGGCGCGAGCTCGCGCGGGCTGCCGAGCGGCCACTCGACCTACGGAGCGGGCAAGGCGGGTATCGAGGCGGCGGTGCGCCACATCGCAATTGAGAACGCCGCCAAGGGTGTCACGCTCAACTCGGTGGCCGTCGGGCCAATAGCGATCAGCGGAGCGACATCCAATCCGGAGATCGACAAGATCCGCGCCGGGGTCCCGATCGGCCGCGAGGGCCGCCCCGACGAGATCGCGGCGGCGGTGCTCTACCTGTCGTCGGACGCCGGTGAGTGGATCACCGCGCAGACAATCCACGTCAACGGCGGCGTCTACCACGGACGTTGACCGTCCGGCAGACGGGCGGCGCTAGTTCTGTGCGGCGCTAGTTCTGTGCGGCGCTCCGCACGGCGGCGGCGTGCTCCGGGGCAGACCGCCGGCGCGTTATGGCACAGCTCCCCGAAGCGACGCACTTGTCCGTATCGATGTGACGCGCATGTCCACTCTCAGTCGCAATAACAACGTAAGATGCATATAGCGTACGCACTCAGATATGTGAAGTGCGCTCGACGCGCGGCATCCGTGTTGACGTCGCCATCATGGATGATGTCTGCGGTGCGCGGCGGCACAGTGGGTCCGCACTATTGACAGCTCGCGCAAGATCGTATGTTATATAACTCAAGATGATTCTTATAGCGAACACATTGTCTAAGGCCGAAGATGGAGTCCATGTCGGCGTCGTCCTTCCGCGGGGCGGGGCAGACGGGGTGGCGCTGCGCGAGGTCGCGGCGTCGGCGGAGCTGGGCTACGCGTCGATCCGGGGGACCGACCACATCGTGATCCCGCCGGACTTCAAGAGCCGCTACGGCGTCCGGACAGCCATCGTGACCGCCATCGCCGGTGTCGACCGGCCGCAGCGCCCCGCCATGCTGGACGAGGGCCCGACGAAGCTGTTGATCGGCGGGGAGTGGGTCGAGGCCGCCTCGGGTGAGACGCGGCCGAGCATCAACCCGGCCGACGGACAGTCGCTGATCGAGGTCGCCGAGGGCGGCGCCGAGGACATCGACCGTGCGGTTGGCGCTGCACGCGCGGCGTTTGCCGGCTACCGCCTGCTCAAGCCCGTCGAGCGCCAGCAGATCCTCCTCGACCTTGCCGATCTCGTGGACGCCCACGCGGACGAGATCGCGACGCTCGACACGCTCGACATGGGCAGCCCGATCACCAACACCCGGCGGGTGGTCAAGTGGGCGCCCGAGCGGCTGCGGTGGTACGCGGGCCAGGCCAATTCGATTCGCGGTGAGACGATTCCGAACTCGCTGCCGGGCGAGGTGATGACCTACACGGTCAAGGAGCCGGTGGGCGTCGTCGGTGGGATCATCCCGTGGAACGGCCCGATCAACGCGGCCGTGTGGAAGATCGGGCCCGCGCTCGCCACGGGCTGCACCGCGGTGATCAAGCCGGCCGAGGGGTCGCCGCTGTCGGCGCTCCTGCTGGGCCGGTTGTGCCAAGAAGCGGGGGTGCCGCCCGGTGTGGTCAACATCGTGACCGGCGGCGGCAGCGCGGGCGCAGCGCTGGCCGCGCACCCCGACGTCGCCAAGGTTGCGTTCACCGGCTCGCCGGAGACCGGCCAGGCGATCGTCCGCGCGTCGGCGGGCAACCTCAAGCGCCTCTCGCTCGAGCTCGGCGGCAAGTCGCCGCACATCATCTTCGCCGATGCCGACCTCGATCTGGCGGTCCCGTCGGCGGCGATGGCCGTGTTCGCCAACTCCGGCCAGATCTGCGTCGCCGGTACGCGTCTGCTCGTCGAGCGCTCGATCCACGACGAGGTGGTCAAGCGGCTCGTCGCGTTCGGTGCGCAGCTCAAGGTCGGCAACGGGATGGACCCAACGACGCAGCTCGGGCCGCTGGCCTCCGGGCAGCATCTGGAACGCGTCACCGGCTACCTCGACATCGGGCATGCCGAGGGCGCCAGCGCCGTGCTCGGTGGCAGTCGGCTGCACGGTCCGGGCTTCGACGGGGGCTACTACGTTCCGCCGACGATCTTCACCGGTGTGCGCGACGAGATGCGCATCGCCCGCGAGGAGATCTTCGGTCCGGTCATGTCGGTGCTGCCCTTCGATGATCTCGACGAGGCGGCGCGCCGCGCCAACGCGACGCCGTACGGCCTTGCAAGCGGCGTGTGGACGAACGACATCGGTCGCGCGCACCGGCTCGCCTCGCGGCTGGAGGCAGGGACCGTGTGGATCAACGGCTACGGGCTGTTCGATCCGGCGGTGCCGTTCGGCGGCTACAAGATGAGCGGCTACGGCCGTGAGAACGGAACGCAGCAGCTCGACGAGTACCAGAACGTCAAGAGCGTCTGGATCACTGTTGGCTGACAAGGGGAGCGAGTAATGACCATCGCAGAAGAATCGGCGCAGCCGTACTTCGACGGCGCCATCGACCTGACGCGGCCGATCGGCTCGGCGAACCTTCGCATCCGGCTCATCGAGGCCGAGCAGGGGCAGCTCGGGAGCGATCAGTGGTCGGGGAAGATCGACCCGTTCCCGTGGTATCAGGAGATGCTGGCCACCAACGGCGGGGTGCACCGCGACCCGACGATCGGCATGTGGATGGCCTTCGGCTACTCCGAGGTGCAGCGCGTCCTGTCTGACGCCGCGACCTACTCGTCGCAGTTCGGCAACCTCGGGCTGCAGAACGTCGACGATCCGTTGCACCGCAAGCTGCGCCTGCTGGTGACCTACGCGTTTACGCCCAAGCGCGTCAGCGCGCTGCGCGATCGCATCACCGAAGTCGCCCACCAGCTGATCGACGGCTTCTCGGAGGCCGGCTCGGTCGATCTGGTCAAGGACTTCACGCAGCCGCTATCGACCACGGTGATCGCCGAGCTGTTGGGCATCCCCGCGGACGACCACAGCGACTTCCGCGACTGGACGTACGAGGTCAGCCTCGGCGCCGTGGCGTTCGCCGACGGCGAGGCGGTGGCAGAGGCGCCGCGGCAGATGGCGGCGTACTTCGCCGCGATGATCGAGGAGCGCCGCCGCAACCGCGACGACGGGCTCATCACCGCACTCCTGGACGCCGAGGTCGAGGGCGAGAAGCTCACCGGTGGCGACATCTTCAACTTCTGCGTCCTGCTGCTGGTGGCCGGCAACGAGACGACGGGCAACCTCATCGGCAACGCCGTCCGGTTGCTCAGCGAGCACCCTGACGCCCGCGCCGAGATCCGGGCGAGCCCCGAGCTGATCGACCCGACGCTCGAGGAGGTGCTGCGGTTCCGCGGCTCGATCCAGTCGATGATGCGCGTCGCGAAGGAGGGGGCCCGGATGGGGGACCATGCCATCGAGGCGGGCTCGCACGTCCTCGCGTGGATCGGCGCCGCCAACCGCGATCCGTCGGTGTTCGAGAACCCCGACCGGTTCGACATCCACCGCGCGCCCAACCGCCACATTGCATTCGGCCACGGTGGGCACTTCTGCCTTGGCGCGCCACTGGCCAGGCTCGAGGCCCGCACCGCGCTGCAAGTGCTCGATGAGCGGCTCGGCGACGTCGACGTCGACCCGAGCGTCCAGCTGACACCGCTGAACACCCGCATCTTCTACGGGCTGTCCGCCCTTCCGGTGGTCTTCGAGTCCACGGCGGGGCGTGCCTGAGAGGCCCGGCCCACTGCTGCCGTGATGGTGTTTGTTATATGCATCTCTTGAAATTTGGCAAAGCGAACAATTGGGTAGAGTTTGGTCATGACATCAGAGACATCGAAGATCCGTTTTGATGGCCGCGTCGCGATCGTGACTGGGGCTGGTCGTGCCCTCGGGCGGGCGCACGCGATGCTGCTCGCCGACCGTGGAGCGAAGGTCGTCGTCAACGACTTCGGCGGCCGACCCGATGGCGGGGGCGGCGATGCCTCGGTGGCGGAGTCCGTCGTCGCCGAGATCGTCGCTCGAGGCGGCGAAGCGGTCGCCAACACGGGCGACGTGTCGAATCAGTCCGACGCCCAAGCCATGGTGGCGGCGGCAATCGGCAACTTCGGCCGCGTTGACATCGTGATCAACAACGCCGGCATCTTGACCGTCGACGACTTCGAGTCGCTGACCCTCGATGCGCTCCAGCGGCAGCTCGCGGTGCACATCGTCGGAGCCTTCAACGTCACCCAGCAGGCGTGGCCGCATTTCGTCGAACAGCAATACGGCCGCGTGGTGATGACCATCTCGACGGGTGTCTTCGGTGGCGCCGAGACCGTCCACTACTCCAGTGCGAAGGCCGGCGTGATCGGCCTGACGCGCAGTCTCGCGGTGGCTGGCAGGGACCACGGGATCATGGTGAACGCGCTGTCCCCGAGCGCCTATTCGCGCTTGTTCAGCGATCCTGGGCTCAAACAGTTTTCTACACCAGCGGACACTGCGTCGGAAGGACGTGGTGAGCCCGAAACGGTGGTGCCCGTCGCCACGTTCCTGGCCCACGAGTCGTGTCCCGTGACCGGCGAGATGTTTTCATCCACCGGCACCAACGTAGGCCGGATCATCCTCGCCGCGACCCCTGGTCATACGCAGGAGAACATGACCGTGGAGGCCATCCGCGACAACTGGGACACGATCTACGCCGTCGACGACCTGGCGTTTCCCGTCAGTACCAAGGAGGCGTTGGATCTGCGGCGCAAGTGGAGCCTGTGACGGACGACTCTTCGTCTGTGGATATGAGCGCGATGGCCTCCTTGAGGGCGATCGGCGTCATCGGCACGGGCCCGCGGGCGGCTGCGCTGGCACGGGCCGTCGAAGCATCGCCGCTCGACCTCGTCCGTCTCGGCAGCGATCCGGCCGGCTCGGACTGGCAGGAGATCGGCGCCGCCGACATCGTCGTCGAGGCGGCCGACGGCGACCTGGTCAACACCGACCGCCTGCTCCGGGCCGTCTCATCGGCCGTTGCCTCGACAGTCGTCATCGCGTCGTGCACCGCAACTCTTCCAATCGGACGTCTCGCGAGATCCGTGGCGGACCCTGGCCGCTTCGCGGGCGTCCACGTCGTCGCGGCCGCGGACGAAGCCCGCCTGCTCGAGCTCGTGCCGAGCGAGCAGACGCGGCTCGCAACGCTCGCCCGACTGCACGGGATGGCCGAGCGCCTGGACCTCCCGTCGGTCACGACCAAGGATCGCCCGGGATTCCTCGTCAATCGTCTGTTGCTTCCGTACCTCAACCAGGTCATCGAGGCCTACGACGATGGCATCGCCAGCGCGCGGGACATCGACCTTGCCGTGGAGCTCGGACTCGGCTACCCCGTCGGACCCTTGCGACTGCTCGACGAACTCGGGCTCGACGAGCATGCCCGGATGACGTCTGCGGTGCACGAGGCCCTCGCCGACCGGCGCTTCGCCCCGCCCCCGCTGCTCGAACGTCTCGTGGATGCCGGCCGGTTGGGCGCTCGAGCCGGATGCGGCTTCTTCCCGTACCCGCCGACCGCAGAAGTGCTGGACGACGTCTCGAAGGTCAAGCAGATCGTCTACTCCTACGCCGAGGCGATCAACACGGAGCGTTGGAATGATCTTCTCGAGCTGTTCAGCGAGGACGCGACGATCAGTTCCCCGCTGGCCTCGGTTACGGGTCACGAGCGCATCCTTCGATGGTTCCAGGCCACCGGTGAACGCTTCGCACCGCACGTGGACCAGGTGGTCGAGGTGGTCGTCGACGGGACGCCCGACGCTGCGCTCGCCGCTGCCACCATCGAGGTCCATGCCGTCGAGCGCGACGGCACCGTCCGTGAGTTCACGGCCGCCGACGACTTCGTGATCGAAGGCGGGCGCATCCGTCGGCTGCGCATGGTCTTCGACACGCGGCAGCTCGCATGACACCACAGACGACACCCGCGGTGATGATGGCGGCCTCCGAGCGTGACCAGTTGAAGGACCTCGTTCGCGGCTACTTCACCGCGGTGGCGGAAGGGCGCTGGGACGACATCGTCGCCATGTTCCACGAGGACGCGACGCTCACGGTTCCGCTGGTGCGCGTCAAGCATGGCCATGCGCGCATCCGCCCGTTCTACGTGAACATCGGCGAACGGTACGCGCGGTATCGACCGACGGTGCACGTGGTGATCGTCGAGGGGACGCTTGCTTCCGCGATTGCGTCGGCGACCGTCGAACTCAACGCGGTCACGCACGAAGGCCGTCTAGTCAACAACGTTGCGGTGGACAAGTTCGTCATCGAGGACGGCCGGTTCCGGGCGCTCCGGATCATCTTCGACACGGCTCCGATGTGACCCCGGGACCTCTGCACGGCGAGCCGGCCGCCGCCTTCCGCGTTGCTCGCAGGACAGCCCATATGTATCCTATGTTGACTATGGCGGACAATATAGAGAACGATTGCGTGATCCGGTTCTTCGATGCCGGGCTGATCTGATGCCCGTCGTTGACCGGACGGACGTGACGTGTTCCATCCGCGAACCGGAGGAGTCGGTGGCCCGCTGCGGTCGCATCTTGCGACCGACGTCGATTGCGGTGGTGGGCGCCTCCCCACGTGAGACGACGTTGCATGGCCGAGTCGTGCGCAACCTGCTCGATGGCGCCTTCGAGGGCCCGCTCTACCCGGTCAACCCCCGATACGACGAGGTTTGCGGACTGCCGTGCTACGCCAGCGTTGAGGCGATCGGAGAGCCCGTCGACCTCGCCCTCGTGCTGGTGAATGCCGACCGGGTCATCGCAGCGGTCGACGACTGCATCGCGGGCGGGGTCGGCGCGGCGCTCATCTTCTCGTCGGGGTACGCCGAAGCGGGCCCGGCCGGCGTCGCGCGTCAGGCCGAGCTCGACGCCAAACGCGTTGACATCGCGATCGGCGGTCCGAACGTGAACGCCGTACTCAGCAGGCCCGCCAAGGCGGCCATGGGGTGGGGGCCGACGCTGGAGTTCGACGTTCCGGACGCACCACGGGCGTTGATCAGTCAGAGCGGTGCGGTCGGCACGTCGATCGTGACACGCGCTGCGTCGAAGGGCATCGGGTTCCGCTATGTCGTGGCCACCGGTAACGAGGTCGACCTTGGTGTGGAGGACTACCTGTTCGCCTTGGCCGCCGAGGCCGATCCGGTGCGTTCTTGCCTGCTGTACCTGGAGACCATCCGCGATGTGGACCGTTTCCGCGCCGCCGCGGCACAGTGCGCCGCTTCGGGCATCCGGCTGATCGTGCTGAAAGTGGGTCGGTCCGAGCGGGCGCAGTCGGTCAGCGCAACCCACACCGCTGCCCTCGCGCAGCCGATCGAGCAGTACCGGGCGCTATTCGACCAGCTCGGAATCTGGGCGGTCGACACGCTCGACGAACTCCACCACTGTGCGCAACTCGACCGGTGGGACGACCGGGCCGACGCGGGCCTGGCGATGATCTCGTTCTCCGGCGGCCTTGCGGCGCTGGCGGCGGACGAGGCCGAAGCGTCGGAGCTACGGCTGGTGGAGCTGGCCCCTGAGACGGTTTCGCGCTTGCGGGAGCTGACCGGTGCGGAGACGGTCACGCATCCGTTCGACTGCGGCGGCCAAGTGGTCAACGACCCGTCACGCTGGACCGGTGCCCTCGAAGCCATGGCATCGCAGCCCGACACGTACGGCCTGCTCGCGATCCTCAGCGCCGTGGCGGGCGGGGTTGACGCGAAACTCACCTCCGGCCTCGTCGAGCTCGCCGGCCAGGGCCACAACATCGCACTCGTCTGGCCGAGCGGCACGGACGAGCGATCGACCGTACCGGGGCTGGTGACCCACGGGGTGCCGGTGTTCGATCGGATCGAGGACGCCACGCGGGCCCTGCGTCTGCGACAGGAAGCGTTGACACGTGTGACGGCGAAGGTTGCCGATGTCGAGCGGGGACCGGATGTCTGGGCATCGACCGTGGAGGGCGTCCTCGCCGCGGTCGGCCTCGACACGCCTCGAGAACTGACCTGCGACTCTGCGGCCGCAGCCGGTGCGGTGGTCGGCGAACTGGGCGCGCCCGTCGTCCTCAAGGCAACCGGATTGCTGCACAAGTCTGACGCCGGAGGTGTGCGGTTGGACCTGCGCGGCGAGGCCGAAGTGGCGCAGGCCGCCCAGGAGATCGGCGCCGAGCACGGGTTTCCGGTGCTGATCCAGCAGCAGGTGCGCGGCACACGCGAGGTATTGATCGGCCTGACCCGGTCCGAGCTTGGCGTCGCTGTCGTGATCGGTGCCGGTGGAGTTCTCGCGGAGCTGCTCAGCGACACGGTGACCTTGATGGCACCGTTTGAGCCTGAAGACGCTCAGCGCGCGATTGAGAAGACGGGCATGGGCCGGTTGTTGCGGGGCTTCCGGCATCTGGCGCCTGCCGACATCGGACGTCTTGCGGAGGCCGCTGCCGCGCTCGCGCGTTTCGGTCTCGAACACGACGACGTCGACTCGGTGGATCTCAATCCCGTCATCGTCTCCGACGACGGGAACAGCTGCTGGGCCGTCGACGTGAAGGTCGTGACGCGAGAGGAATGACGACGCCGGGCAGCTTCACCGGAAAGACCGCCATCGTCACCGGCTCGGGACAGGGCATCGGTCGGGCGATCGCACTCTTCCTCGCACAGCGGGGCGCCGCCGTCGTCGTCAATAGCCGCAACGCACAGAGCAGGGACGACACGTCAACGGCAGCCGATGTGGCGGACGAGATCGCCGCCGCGGGCGGCCGGGTCAAGCCGGTGTTCACCGACGTCGGCACCATGCGCGGTGCGGCCGAACTCGTCGAGGCCGCCGTCGAGACGTTCGGATCGATCGACATCCTGGTGAACAATGCCGGCGTCTATCCGTCCGTCCGCGCGGAGGACATGACCGAGGACACGTGGGACGTGGTCATGAAGGTGAACCTCAAGGCCGCCTACGCCACCGCTCACTACGCGCTTCCCCATATGAAGGCCCGCGGCGGGGGCCGCGTCATCAACATGATCTCCCGTGCGGGGCTGGCAGGGGTCCCGGCGATGACGGCGTACAGCGCCGCCAAGGCTGGGGTCATCGGTTTCACGTTCGCCCTCGCCAAGGAGGTAGTCGGCGATGGCATCACGGTCAACTGCGTGTCGCCGTCGGCGGCCACCGTACGCACTCAGCGCACAGACGCCGAGCGCAGGGCCGCGACCGGACAGGCCGAGTTCCCGCCGGCGGAACAGCGGTCATCGGCGCACATCGCCCCCGCGGTGGCCTATCTCGCCAGCGATGCGGCGAGTGGAGTGACGGGGCGGATCTTCTTCGTCGAAGGCGGCGAGGTGACCCTCTACGACCCGCCACTACCCAGCCGCACCATCATCAAACAGGGAATCTGGGCAACGGACGAACTCGTCGGCGTGTGCGCGTCGGCGTTCGGCACTACCTTGCAACCTCCTGCGTCGTACCCTTGATCGCCGAAATGGCAAGGCGCGCAGAATGATCTACTGAGGGCGACCGCTGAGCCCTCCTGGTTGCAACTCGGCGCCGGCCGTCTCGCCCGCGACGAAGCCACCGACCAGCGCGGTGGCGAGACCGCCGAAGTAGCCGACCGTCGGACCCGCTGCGCAGGCACCAGCGGCATGCAGCCCTGGGATCGCCCGGCCATCGCCATCCACCACGCGCATCCGATCGTCCGTGGCCACCCCGCCCAACGAGTGGGTGATACCTGCGACGGCCGGAATCGCGAGAAGCTCACCCTCGAACGGTCGCGCCTCACCGGATCGCGGCACCGGAAGATTGGCGGCATAGCCTGCCGCGGCGGCGGTGCCGTACGAGTCCATGGTCTGGACGAGGCCGACGGCGTCGATGTCCGCGGCTGCGGCGAGCTCCGCAGCGCTGTCGGCACGGATGATCCGTGCTCCACGCGTGATGAGCTCCGGATTGGCACCACGGTGCCCCCAGACCCACTCGCCCTTCGAGTCGTCCCACATGCGAGCGTCCATGATCAGTGTCGCCCCCGCAGGGTTGGCGGACTGCCCGACGGCATTCACGATCACCGAAGCGCCCCGTCCTTCGTCGACGAACCGCTGGCCCTTCCGGTCGACGATGATCGCCCCGTGCAGCGGGAGGTCGTCGAGCACCGGGTACGGCCACAATCGATCGTTCTCAAAGACGTCTCGGTGCATGAGACTGCCGTAGAACCATTGAGTGTTCACGAGCGTCGCGCCAACCGACTCGGCCATGAGGAGACCGGCCCCTTGGCCAGAGGCCGCGCCGCGCTGGAACAGCTGATCGGCGCCGTCCGAAATGAAGCGGCGGCGCAACTCCAGGTTCGCTTGGAACCCGCCGTCGGAAAGCACCACCGACCGAGCACGAATACGACGTCCGCCTTCGATGACGACACCCTCCAGGCGACCTTTCGCACCGCCCGCGAGCTCCTTTACCGCCGCACCCGCCAGCACCTCACCGCCATTGGCGACGAATCGATCCTGCATGGCTTTCAGTGCCATCTGCGAGCCGGCGCCCTGCCAGGAATTCACGCCGTCAGGCTCCAGCATCGGGGCGAACATGCACTCGATGTCACCGGGCGGCTTCTCTTCGAACGTGACTCCCTGATCGAGCAGCCAGGTGAACGCGCGGCCCGCGTTGTTCGCGAGCATGTCGATCAGATGCCCTCGCGGGACAATGGCCCGAGCCAGGATCTTCTCGCGGAGAACGTCGGGGTCGGCGTCCAGGCGCTCCCGCGCGATGTGCAGCCCGGCGCCCGGGTCCAGTCCAGCCATTGCGGTGTTTCCACTAGCGGTGGGGTCCTGCCCCGCGTCGATGAGCAGGACGCGAGAACCGAGCTCGAGCGCTCGCCCGGCTGCCGTGGATCCCGCCATGCCGCCGCCGACCACGACGACGTCGTACGGATCCTGCGATGAACTAGCCACCTAGGGACACCTCCGGCTAGTCGCCGCTCAGTTCGTTTGGATGTGATGTTCGCGATAGCGAACGTATGTCTTACTTTAACAGACGTAGTTGCGTCAACTGCAAAGTCTGTACGTTCTGGCGAACATGAGATAGCGTATTGCAAATTATGGAGCTCGTCTGGTGCTCACCGTTGCGTGTCCGGCCCCTGCCGGTTCATCTCCACGTGCGGCACGACATCGTCCAGCGTCACTCGAACACAACGAGGTGTAGTCCTATGGGAACCACGGTCCACACAACTCGCACCGGCCCACCGGACATTCGCACGGTGCGTCGCGCCGGCGCGATCGGGAACTTCATCGAGTACTTCGACAACGCCCTCTACGGCATCTTCGCGGTCACCATCGCGAAGCTGTTCTTCCCGACTTTCGACCCGGTTGCTGGACTGCTCTCGACGTTCGCCCTCTTCGGAGTCTCGTTCTTCGTTCGGCCGGTCGGTGCGATGGTCTTCGGACACATCGGTGATCGCTGGGGACGCAAGACAGTCCTCATCAGCTCGATCCTGATGATGAGCATCTCCACGGCGATTCTCGGGATGCTGCCCACCTACGCGGCAGTGGGAACACTTGCCCCGATGCTGCTGCTCGTCTGCCGTCTCCTGCAAGGCTTCTCCACCGGTGGCGAAGCGACCACCGCGTTCGTACTGGTCGCGGAACACTCACCGGTCACGCGACGCGGCCGGAACATCGCCCCGCTCATATCGGCGACGATTGCGGCCATCGTGGGCGCCTCGCTGGTCGCGATGATCACCAATGTGGCGGCCTCGCCCGAGTTGGTGACCGCCTGGGTGTGGCGGGTGCCGTTCCTGCTCGCGATCCCGCTCGGGATCGTCGGCCTGTGGCTGCGGTTGAAGGTCGACGACGCGGAGGTCTACAAGGCGGCGTCCGAGGTCTCCGCCGTCATCAACAAGGACCTCAAGTCCGGCGGCGAGCACCATACGCCGATCGTCCAGGCCTTCCGCAAGACGAAGAAGGAGATGCTGGTCCTCTTCCTGTGGGTCGCGTTGGAGGCCACCGGCGGCTACATCGTGGTGAGCTACATGGCGACGCAGCTGATCCAGTTCAACGGGTACAGCCCGGTGAGCGCGTTCGGGATCATCGTCATCGCACTCGCCATCGCCGCCGTCGCGGCGATCTACGTGGGACGCATCGCCGACCGGATCGGCCGCAAGCAGTTCGCGATGGCCATGGCGGCGGGGCTCGTCGTGTGGAGCCTCCCGACGTTCGTCCTGATCGGTCTGGGACCGGTTCCCGCCGTCATCGGCTTGGTGATCTTTGCGATCTTCGAGTACGGCACCATGACCTCCGCGGGACTCGCGGTCGTCGAGCTCTTTCCGGTGGACGTGCGGGCCAGCGCGGCCGCCTTCCCCCACGCGGTGAGCTTCACCGTGTTCGGCGGTACCGCGCCGTTCGTGGCGACCTGGCTGGCGTCCACGTTCTCGCCGATCGCGCCTGCCTTCTACGTCATCGCACTGGCGGTCGTGGGTTTCTTCGTCGGATGGCTCGGCCTGCCGAACGCCCGCGAGATGGCAATGGTGTCGGACGAGAATGCCGGGCTGAAGCCGACATCCGATCGCGAACACCAGCTGGTGACGGAGTCGACCGAGTGAACGGCGCCGCTGTTCGACCCTGAGGTCCAACGACGTGGCGAGGACTTCTGGTGGGTGGCGCTTGGGGGCGCAGGCTCAGCGCATCAGACCGGTGTCGAAGATGATGCGCAGCGTGCGGATGCGGCCGTCTTCAATGGTGAAGTCATCCGCGGTGTGGACCTCGATCGCTTCCCCCTTCCGACTGGTGGCGTTGAGAACCAGGATCGCGACGGCGGCACCGTGGTCGAGGGTGCCCTCGGTCAGGACGCGGTTGACTGTTGGTGCGTATCGGTCGAAGCGGGCTCCGATGTTTTCGTAGAACGGGCGGAGCCGCTCGTGGCCGTGCTTGGGCGACGCACCCGCGACATTCAGGACGGCGTCGGGATGAAACAGCGCAAGGACGTCGTCCCAGCGACCGTCGGCAACCGCCGAGAAGTAACCCCTGACGATCTGTTCGAGCCAATCTGTGGCTTCAACATCGGACATGCGGTGGCTCCTGTTCGTGACAGAGGTGACGCCCGGGCGCACGCCGTGCGGTGTGGCCGCGCCGCGCCTGTTGCGGGAACGCCTTCAGGCCCAACTGTACGTCAGGCGTCGGAACGAGATGATATAGCGAACAAATTGGTATCGACTCGACGTGCATCTGTTCGCCGACGCCTGGCTATTGCGCCCTGCCAAACCACAGTCGTATGCTCAGACGATATTGTGCTATCAAGTGTCGAACAAAACGTCGTTGTCGCCGTCACGTTGGAGGAACCCTGATGCCTGAGGTCTTGGAAAGCACCCGTGCCGATCTGCCGCCGCGCGTGCCGGTCGAGAGGCGTGACGGATGTCCGTTCTCACTGCCTGCGGAGCTCGAGCGCTTGCAGTCTGAGTGCCCGGTGTCGCGTGTGTCGATCTGGAATGACACGCAGCCGTGGCTCGTCACCCGCTATGAGGACGTGCGCACCGTCCTGACTGACCCGCGCTTCGGTGCCAATGGCAAGGCGCCGGGGTATCCGAGCGAGAGTGCCGCGATGGCCGAGCACCGTAGGTCCGAGCCGATGATGCTTGTCGTCGATCCTCCTGAGCACACGCGGCTGCGGCGCATTTATGCGCGCTATTTCCAGATCAAGGGCCTCGAGAAGATGCGCTCGTTCATTCAGGACGTCGTCGACAAGCTCATCGACGACCTCCTCGCCGGGCCTCAGCCGGCCGATCTCATTGCGGCGCTGGCCCATCCCCTGCCCGGGGTTGTCGTGTCGGACCTGCTCGGCGTGCACCGCGACCACCGCGGGCGCTTCGAAGCCATCGTCACCACCTGTGCGGACACGACAACCAGCAAGGAGGAGGCCGCGGCTGCCAACCGCGAGCTCGGCGAGTTCCTTGGCGAGCTCATTGAAGAGAAGGCGGCCAGCCCCGGCGACGACGTCATCTCCTACGTCCTCATCGACCACGAGAACGAGACGGGGCTCACCCGGGCGGAGATCATCTCGAACACACGCCTGCTCATCTTCGCGGGCTTCGACACCACCGTGAACCAGCTCGGCCTCGGCATCCTCACACTGCTTCAGCATCCCGACCAGCTGGCCGAGCTGCAGGCGAACCCCGGCCTCATTCCACGTGCGATCGAGGAGATCCTGCGCTACACGATCATGGATCAGCACCCGCGGGCCCGTGTGGCCCTCGAGGACGTCGAGCTGGGCGGCCACACGATCAAGGCCGGCGAGGGGGTGCTCGTCTCGCTGGCCGGGGCCAACAAAGACCCTGAGATGTTCCCAGAGCCCGACCGCTTCGACATCCACCGCCAGGAAGCGCGGATGCAGCTGGGCTTCAGCTTCGGCATCCACCAGTGCCTCGGTCAAGCACTAGCGCGCCTGGAGATGCAACTGGCCATCGAGACGCTGCTGCGGCGCGTTCCCACACTGCAGCTCGCCGTCCCCGCGGAGGAGCTGCGCTTCAAGACCGAGCAGATCATGAACGGCCTCGTGGAACTGCCGGTGTCCTGGTAGTGGCCCAAGACCCCGCCTGGGCCGCCGACTCCAACCCATAGTCACGACGACCGGAGGAATGTAGATGTCCGCTGAGGAGAACAAGGCGACCATTCTGCGATGGACCGCCGCAATAGAGCGAAACGACCATGAGGGCGTTGCAGCAGAAATGCATCCAGACGCGCGCTGGAAGATCCACGGCGATACGCCGGTCGGCGGCGAGCGTGACATGGAGGGCGTCTACAAGGAGGTCATGCCAGCACTCTTCTCGCATTTCGTTGAGCCACTTGAGTTCAAGCTAGTTGGCATCACCGCTGAAGGTGACCGGGTGGCTGCGGAATTTACTGGTCAGGCGCCTCTGGACAACGGGCTGACGCTCAACAACGTCTACCACATCCTGTTCAAGTTCCACGACGGCAAGATCATCCACGGCACCGAGTACTACGACACCAACCACCTGTACGCAGTGATCTTCAGCGAAAAGGCGCAGGCTCTACGGGCTGAGAAGGGGAACTAACGGGATTGCGCCGTGTGTTGTGGGGCCGTCGTGATGCTCGCCGACGGCTAGCCTGTTCTGCAGCCGCCGCCGACCACCAGCCCACCTGGCCGCCCGCTCCGATCTGCTCGGGACAACCTCATGGCGACCGGCGTCTGGCTACAGCGCCCACTAGCAAGACGAAACTTCTACCAGGCGTCAAGGGTGTCCAACGCTGAGCTGGCCCGGGCCAGTCAGACCTGCACCGAGATCTGGCGGCGGGCAGCCCGGACCCACTGAGTCCAGCAGCGGATTAGCAGGACTGGTGCTGATCGCCAAACATTAGAATGATTGATGTGACTCTGGACGGCCAGCAGCTGACCGCCTTCGCAGCGGTGGTCGAATTGGGCAGCTTCGACGCCGCGGCGCAACGGCTTCACGTCACCCCGTCGGCGATCAGTCAACGCATCAAGGCACTCGAGCAGCGGGTCGGTCAGGTGTTGATCGTGCGCGGAAAGCCCTGCTCGGCAACGGCGGCCGGGGTGCCGCTGCTGCGGTTGGCGGCGCAGACCGCGATGCTCGAGTCGGAGGCGATGGCGGAGCTCGGCGGTGAATCCGGGACGCAGACGCGAATCGCGTTGGCGGTCAATGCCGATTCGATGTCGACGTGGTTCACCGCGGTGCTCGGACAGTTGCCCGACGTATTGTTCGACGTCCGGATCGAGGACCAGGACCACTCGGCACGGCTGCTGCGCGAGGGCGAAGTGATGGGCGCCGTCACCACCGAGCGGACGGCGGTACCCGGATGCCGGGTTCGGGCACTGGGCGTGATGCGTTACGTGCCGGTGGCCAGTCCCGACTACGTCGAGCGGCACCTGTCCGACGGTTTCACCGTCGACGCCGTCACGGCGGCGCCGTCGTTGGCGTGGAATCGTGACGATGCGTTGCAGGACATGCTGGTGCGACGGGCTTTTCGTCGCACCATCGCCAGAGCGGTTCACTACGTGCCCACCGCCGAGGGATTTGGTGCGGCGGTGCGAGCGGGACTGGGGTGGGGCATGTACCCCGAGCAACTGGTGGCGGCGCGAGTGGCCGATGGTTCGTTCGTCCGGATCGCCGACGTCCACCTCGACGTGCCACTGTTCTGGCAGTGCTGGAAACTCGACAGCCCGATGGTGAAGACCGTCACCGGGGCCGTGCAGTCATCGGCGGCCGCCAGCTTGCGCCGCCACCGGAACTAGTTGGAGTCGACCTCACCGGAGTAGTCGGCGCTGAACCAGCCGCCGAGGTCACGAATCGCGATGGCTTCCCTGACGTCGGTCGGGCCGGGCTTGGTGACGTCGACGACGGTGCCCTCGACGACCACGTACTGGTACGGCAACTCCTCGCGCTGGACGACGAGCGTCACCGCGCCGCTCGATGAGCTTGGCCTTGCGCCGCGACGCGCCGGTATTGATCCTGGAGCCAACCCGCCGCGCGCCGATCCGAGCCACGGTGCCCCTGATCACACTCGTCACACGCCAGCGGGGTCTGACTGGTCGAGGCGGCGAGGCGCTACCATCGCTGCGGACGTCGAAAACACGGCCCGGTCGGTAGTCCGGGCGGCGCAACGCGCTCGCCACACCCCTGTCGGTGTGTCCAGATCGTCTCTTTCTCGAAGCCGGAAAGGGCGGGCTGTGGACAAGGGCGTGACGGCGGATCGACGCACCTTCATCGTCGCGGCCGGGGCAACCGTCGCGGGTGCGATCGCGATCGGTGCGGCGGGCGTGGTCACCGCGTCGCACCCGGGGTCGGCAGACCCCGCCACGCTCGAGGGTGTCGACGAACCACGATTCGCCGAGTTGACCCCGTTCTCCGATGCGCTGCGCATCCCGGTGACGTTGCGTCCGAGCCCGCACGGCATCACCGACGTGGACATGGTCGAGACACGTCTGCGGCTGCACTCGCAGTTGCCACCCACCCGGATGTGGACCTACGCCGGGCACTTTCCGGGTCCCACCATCGAGACGCGCAAGGGTCAGCCCGTCCGGATCGCCTGGACGAACAAGCTGGCAGGGACGTGCCCGGTGAAGGGCGCCTGGATCAGACCCGACGGGCCCGGTTCCGGTCGGCTGCCGTACAACCAAGCAGGGTCGCTGGGCGCCTTCCCTCGCCCCGAGCTTGCCGCCCTCACCGCATGGACGACCGTGCACCTACACGGCGGCCACCAGAACGCCGCCAGCGACGGCGCGACCGAATACGGTGTCGCCCCGGGCAATTCGCAACTTTGTGAGTATCCGAACGACCTGGCGGCACACCTGTTCTATCACGATCATGCGATGTCGGTGACGGCGCTGAACGTCATGTCCGGGCTGGTCGGCAACTACATCGTCCGAGACGAGGACGAACAACGTCTCGACTTGCCCACCGGACCCTACGAGATCCCCTTGACCATTGCCGACGCCAACTTCGAGACCGACTCTCGGGGCAATCTCACCGGCGAGCTCCTGGCCAAGCGGGTTCTCGCACCCAGCAACCCGTCGCCCGCGCCGGGCACCATTCCCCGCTCGTTGCCGTTCTACGGCCCGTTCACGATGGTCAACGGCGTCGTGTGGCCCTACCTCGATGTGAATGCCCGCCGGTACCGATTCCGAGTGGTCAACGCATCTGCAAACCGGTCCTACCGACTGGTGGTGATCGACGAGCAGACCCGGGAACCGATGCGCGCCGTGATGACGCTGATCGGTACCGACATGGGTTTGATCGGGCAACCTCGTGTCATCGACGAGGCGCTGTCGCTGGCGCCGGCCGAGCGTGCCGACATCGTCATCGATTTCGCCGCCCACCCCGGCCGGCGGCTCACGCTGGTCAATACGGACGCGGGGTCACCGGCTGGCACCCCGGTGCCCGTCGTGAACATCCCGCACCCCGAGGTGATGCAGTTTCGGGTAGCTCGGCAGCCGCAGACCAGCAAGCCGCTGCCAGCGGTGCTGTCTCCCACCTTCCGGCGGCTGTCCTCGTCCGACGTGCCACCCGAGGCCGTCGAGCGGTTCGTCATGACGGCCTATGACCCGACCGGAGCCATGCCGCAACTGTGGGAGATGCAGGAGGCCGACTCGGCGGGTCCGGGCGACGGCCCGGTCGTTCAAATCGCACTGCCCGGCGGGATCCGGAGTCTGCGTCGTGTCGCCACCAATTTCGACGACACCACCACCTATTTCGCCGAACCCGAGTCCTGGGAAAAATGGACGTTCATCAACGTGGTGGGCGCTCACACGTCGATCAGCCACCCGATGCACATCCACCTGATGAACTTTCAAATCATCGACCGCCGCTCGATCGATTCCGGCGGACTCGACTTCGCCAGCGGCGCGACCACGAAACCCATCACGATGGGCGCGACCCTACCGATCCTGCCCGAGGAATCCGGCTGGAAGGACACCGTGAACGTCGAGGCCTACACCGCCGTCACCATCGCTGGCCAATTCGGCTCGCGAACCGGCAAAGTGATGTACCACTGCCACTACCTGGATCACGAGGACGAAGGCATGATGCGTCCGATCGTCGTCATGCCCTCGGCCGTCGACGACCTGCGCGCGATGCTGATGGCCATGATGAACCGCAATTCACACATGGTGATGTAGCGGGGTGATCGTCGCCGCTGAGGACTGCCAGCCGCAGCTGCGGGATGCGTCGACACAGCGTGTTATGGACGACCTCCAGCTCCACCGCTATTCCCGATCCGTGCTGGTCGCACGTCCCACTGGCACGCCGACACCGACGTGTGTGTGCTCCGTCGTTCGTGACGGCAGGGTGACTGTGAACGTCGTGCCGGTGCCTGGCCCGTCACTGTGAACGTCGATATGGCCGTCATGGGCCTCGACGAGCGCTTTGGCGATCGACAGCCCGATGCCCGCTCCGCCGTGGTTGCGGTCGCGGGCGCCGTCCACGCGGTAGAACCGATCGAACAGGCGCGTCAGGTGTTCGGGCGCCAACCCGTCGCCGCTGTCGCGGATCGCGATCGTCAGATGGTCGGGGGCGGCGGTCGCCGTCACACTGACGGTCCCATCCCGGTTGGTGTGGCGCAGGGCATTGTCGAGCAGATTGCTCAGCACTTGGCCGAGTCGCTCGGGATCGGCCCACAGCTCGGGCAGATCGTCGGGAACGCGGGATGTCAGGGCAACGCCCTTCGCGTTGTAGCGAGGGGCGAAAGCCGAAACGGCCGTGGCTATTAGAGGTTCCGGCGACGTCCACCGCGCGTCGATGGACGTCGTGCGACCCTCCGCAACGGACAGTGCATTGACGTCGACGCTGAACCGGGTCAAACGGCGAGTTTGGTCGCGCAGCGTACTGATCGTCTTCTCGTCGAGTGGCTGCACGCCGTCCTCCAAGGCCTCCATGTACGCCTCGAGCACGGCGACCGGGGTCCTGATCTCGTGAGCCAGGTCGGCCAGCATCTGGCGGCGGGTCTCGTCGACGATGCCGAGTTGGTTGGCCATCGTGTTGAAGGCGGCGACGACGGCGTCGAACTCCCTGCCGAGGCCTGGTGACTGAACGCGAATGTCGTAGTGTCCGTTGGCAACCGCGCACGCCGCCTCCGACAGAGCGGTGGCTGACCGGTGTACCCGGCGACTGAGGTACCAACTGAGCGTCAGCGTCGCCAGCGCGGAGACCGCCAGGGCGATGCCGACGGACAACGCCGTCGCATCGCGAAACGCGCGCTCATAGGGATGCTCGCCGTTGAGGCCGGGTACCACCGCCCGGTCCATGAGTCGACGGATCATCGGCGGACCGACGATCATCGCGACGACGCTCGTGGTCGCGACGCCGGCGATGACGACCACCGAATTGGCGACCAACAGGCGCATGCGGATCCCCTGCTTCGGAAACCTCATCAGCCAGCACCCATCCGGTATCCGACGCCGCGCACCGTGGTGACATAACGCGGCTGCGCGGGGTTGTCGCCCAGCTTGCGCCGCAGATGCCCAACGTGGACGTCGATGACGTTGTCGGCACCGACCCACGAGTCGCCCCAGATGGATTCGAGTAGTTGCCGTCTGCTCAACACCGTGCCCGGGCGTGACGATAGCGCCGCCAGCACGTCGAACTCGGTGCGGGTCAACATGATGGGTGTCTCGTCGAGGTGCACCTCGCGGCCGTCGACGTTGATGCGCAGAGCGCCGAACAGCCGTGGCGGACGCAACTCCTCGCCGGGATCCGGGCCAGCTGCCGGTGTACGGCGTGGCCGTCGCAGCATCGCGCGGACCCGGGCCACGAGTTCGCGGGGGCTGAACGGTTTCGTGACGTAATCGTCCGCACCGACGGAGAGCCCGACGATGGTGTCGACTTCGGTGTCACGCGCGGTCAACATGACCACGTAGGCGTCGGAGAAGACTCGAAGCCGGCGGCACACCTCGATGCCGTCGACGTTGGGCAGGCCGATGTCGAGGATGACGACGTCGGGATCGACCTCACGCGCCAGGGTGAGGGCTCGGTGTCCGTCGTGGGCCAAGTGGACTTCGAAGTTCTCCCGCTTCAAGTAGCTCGCAACCACGTCGGCCAGGGCGACTTCGTCGTCGACGACGAGCGCGCGGAACTCCGGTGCCACGGCCGGCGCTGCGTTGTCCATGGATCCATAGTGCCCGCGTATCTCGATTCGGTCACGGCGCTTCTGCGGGATGAGCTGATTCTTTATCGAACCTTCAGAGGGCAATTAACGATCGAGCGTTTTACGCGGCCAGACTGGCGTTGTCTCAAGGCATTTGGCCGAGACGGTAACCGAGGAGGCTCAACGTGGGGAAATCCGGTCTGATCGTCGCGCCGGTCACCGCCAACTTCCAGGCCAAAGCAGCACCCCTGGTGATGCGGGCGGGCCAGCTGGTCAGTCGCTACGGCCTGGTGGTCGTCCTCGCCTGGATCGGGTTCGGCAAATACGTGAAAATGGAAGCGCGGGTCCTGATCGAGCACAGCCCATTGATGAGCTGGATCTTCGACTACTTCAGTGCCACCACGGTTTCCCGAGGGCTGGGAACCATGGAAATCTTTGCCGCGCTTCTCATTGCGGTGCACCCGTGGTGGCCACGTGTCTCGGCGGCCGGCAGCGCGCTGGCCGTCGTGCTCTTCTGTGGCACGTTGAGCTTCTTGTTCACCACACCGGGGGTGGTCGCCACCCACGCGGCAGGTCTGCCCGTCCTCTCCGCGCAGCCGGGCCAATTCCTTCTCAAGGACCTGGTGCTCATCGGCGTGGCGATCTGGACGCTGGGTGACTCGTTTCGCGCCATGCGGTAACACCGCTGGCGTCCACGGTGGAGTGGCCGGTGGGGCGGCGGGGTAATCTGGACGAATCCCCACTCCTAGCCACGGCGAGACCGAGCACGGCCCGATCCGAGTAGCCGTACTGGCACCGATCGCGTGGAGGACGCCGCCTGTTCACTACGGGCCGTGGGAGCAGTTCGCCTCATTGCTCACCGAGGGGTTGGTCGCGGCAGGCCACGACGTGACGCTGTTCGCCACCGCAGACTCGATCACCACGGCCAGCCTGCACGCAACCGCAGCGCGTGGGTGGTCGGAGGACGCGACGATCGACGCCAAGGTCGCCGAGTGCCTGCACATCTCCTCGGTGTTCGAGCGTGCCGCCGAGTTCGACGTCATCCACAACGGGTTCGACTTCCTGCCTCTGACGTACAGCGATCTGGTCGCCACGCCGGTGGTCACCACCATCCACGGGTTCTCGTCGGACGAGGATCGTGCCCGTCTACGAGCGCTACGACGCCACCACGGCATACGTGTCGATCAGCGACGCCGATCGACATCCGAATCTGCACTACGCCGCCACCATCCACCACGGCATCGACGTCGACCAGTTCACGATCCATCCGAGTCCCGGCGAGCACCTCCTGTTCTTCGGACGGATCCATCCCGACAAGGGCACCGCCCACGCGATCGAGGTCGCCCGCCGCTGCGGCCGCCGGCTCGACATCGCCGGAATCATCCAGGACGACACATATTTTCGCGACGAGGTCGAGCCACACCTCGACGGCGATCGGGTGCGCTACCTCGGCGCCGTGGACGCCTCCGTGCGTGCCGAGGTACTCGGGGGCGCGCACGCCCTGCTGCACCTGATCGACTTCGACGAGCCCTTTGGCTACAGCGTCGTCGAGGCGATGGCCTGTGGCACACCGGTCGTCGCCAACGCGAGGGGCTCGATGGGCGAGTTGATCGACCATGGCGTCACCGGCTACCTGGTCGAGGACATCGATTCGGCGGTGGCCGCCGTCGCCGCAGCCGGCGACCTCGACCGGCGCACGATCGCCGAGATCGCCACCGACCGCTTCACCGTCGCCACGATGGTCGACCAGTACGTGGACGTATACCGCGACGTGATTCGCAACCGAAGATGAACCCTCCGCCAGAGGCCGAGTGGTGGAGATCTGCCGTCGTCTACCAGATCTATCCGCGCAGCTTCGCCGACTCGAACGGTGACGGGGTCGGTGATCTGGGTGGCATCATCGAGCGGCTCGACTATGTGAAATCCCTTGGGGTGGACGTGATCTGGTTGTCACCGATCTACCGCTCACCGCAGGCCGACAACGGCTACGACATCAGTGATTACCACGACATCGATCCGTTGTTCGGCACCCTGGCCGAGTTCGACGTCCTCCTCGCCAAGGTCCATGAACGCGGGATGAAGCTGATGATGGACCTGGTGGTCAACCACACCTCGGATGAGCATCCGTGGTTCGTCGACTCGCGGTCATCGCGCGTCAGCCCGAAACGGGATTGGTACATCTGGCGTGACGCGCACGAGGGCGCCGCGCCGAACGACTGGACCTCGTTCTTCGGCGGGTCGGCGTGGCAGTGGGAACTGGGCACCGGCCAGTACTACCTGCATCTGTTCGACCGTAAGCAACCGGACCTGAACTGGGAGAACCCGCAGGTACGCAACGCCGTCCACGACATCATGAGCTGGTGGCTCGATCGTGGTGTCGACGGATTCCGCATGGACGTCATCAATTTCATCTCCAAGACCGAGGACGGCTTCGTCGACGGGCCGCACGTGCACGAGTACCTGGCCGAGATGACCCGCGCGGTCTTCGCCGGCCGCGTCGGTGAGTTCGTCACGGTCGGCGAGATGCCGGGGGTCACGCCCGAACAAGCGCGGCTCTACACCGATCCGGCCAGGGGTGAGCTGAACATGGTCTTTCAGTTCGAGCACGTGGGCCTCGATCAGAGCCCGACGAACAAGTTCGACTATCTCGGTCTCGACCGGTTCGCCCTGAAGACGTCGCTGTTTCGCTGGCAGGTCGCGTTGGCGGAAACCGGGTGGAACAGCCTGTACTGGAACAACCACGACCAGCCGCGCGCCGTGTCCCGGTTCGGCGACGACGACCCGGCCTACTGGGCCGCGTCGGCGAAGGCGCTCGGAACCGTTCTGCACGGCATGCGCGGGACGCCCTACGTCTACCAGGGCGAAGAACTCGGAATGACCAACTTCCCCTTCCGATTCCCGGAAGATCACCAGGACCTCGAGGCCGTCAACTACTACAACGAAGTGCTCGAACTCGGCGGCGACACAGCTGCGGCGCTGGCCGGGCTGGCCAAGGTGAGTCGTGACAACGCCCGCACGCCGATGCAGTGGGACGGGGGACCGAACGCCGGGTTCACCACCGGCGAGCCGTGGCTGCCGGCCAACCCCAACCACACCTGGCTGAACGCGACGGCCCAGACCGACGCACCGGGAACGGTATTCGCGCACTACCAAGCTCTCATCCGCCTCCGCCACGAGCTGCCCATCCTGGTAGGGGGTGAGTTCACCCCGCTTCTCGCGGACGATCCGCAGATCTGGGCGTACACCAGAACCACCCCGAACAGCAGACTCCTCGTGATCGCCAACTGCGGACGCGAGCCCCGAGTCTTGGAAGTCGGGCAGGCAATCGGCCGCGAGTGGATGTCGGCCGACCTGCTGCTCGGCAACCTGCCCGATACCCCTGCCACGTTGAGGTCGACATCGGTGTGCCTGGCCGGCTGGGACGCACGCATCTACTCCGCCGGCTTGTGACGTCCGGCGGCTGCGTCGGCGGTTCGTCAGTGGCCATCGGGCACCTCCGGGGTTGCGTTGATGAGGGATTCGACGATCGAAACCGCCCGTGCGGCACCGTCCTCGCCGGCAATGCGACCGGCGAGTCGTTGTGCGGCGTCACGGATTCCACCGTCGGTGATGGCGGTGTCGATGGCTTCGGCGAGTCGTTCCGCGTTGAGTCTTCGCTGGGGAATGGGCGCGGTGCTTGCCCCAAGCTGGTGCAGGTGTCGCGCCCAGAAGGGTTGATCGCCAAGGCCGGGGACGGCGATCGTGGGGACGCCGGCGCGTAGAGCAGCGGCGACCGTACCCGCGCCGCAGTGATGGGCAACGGCCGCCATGCGGGGGAAGAGCCACTCGTGCGGAATCTCGCCGATGGTCAGCACGTCGTCGTCGGTCACGCCCAGGCGCGCCCAGCCGGCCTGGATGAGGCCGCGTACTCCGGCCCGGCGCAGCCCATCTCGGATGACGAGGGACAACCTCTCGGCGTCGCGCGCGGAGACCATCGTGCTGCCGAAGCCGACGAACACCGGCGCCGGCCCAGCGTCCAGGAAGTCGGTCAGCTCCGACGGCGGTCGCCAGCCGGCTGACGGCGCTGCGGGCCACCAGTAGCCCACGACGTCCAGGCCGGCCCGCCAGTCGGCCGGGCGGGCCGCGATGGCGGGTGAATACCCGTGCAGGACAGGCCATTGCGCCCGGGTGCGCTGTCGGCGCAGCAAGCGGGCGGACGCCTTGGGCAGGCCGAGGTCGCGACGGAAACCGGCGATGACCCGGCCGTAGAGACGGTCGAGCGCCCAGGCACCCGCGTCGGAGGCGAGCCGGTTGCCTGCGGCTCCAGCCGACCACCCACCGAGCACCGCCGGCGGATGGGCAGCGGTAGCCGACAGTGGTTGCAGCCGAACCCCCACCGAGGGGATGCCTTTCGCTTCGGCAAGTGGATGGCCGGCCAGCTCCGAGAACGGCGAGAGCAGCAAGACGTCGGCTGGCTCGTCGCGCAAGGTCGCCAGCACCGCGTTGCCGAGTTCCCGCATGCCGTTGGGAGCAAGGAACGCCGCAATGCCCTTCGCTGGATTGAGGTCGTCGAGGTCACCGTCGATGCTTGCGCCGCCCGCGATCTGGTGAAATCTCAACCCGGAGTTGGTGATCAGCTCGGCGAAGGGGGTGAACGCCGCGATCACCACGTCATGCCCGGCGTCCTGCAAGCGCACCCCGAGCCCGGTCAGTGGCGCGACGTCGCCACGACTGCCGACGGCGACGATCGCGATCGTGCTCATGGGGTGCTCCGCACTGCCCGACCGAATATCTCGACCAGGTCCTCGCCGTAACCGCGGGCGTCGAAGTCGGGATCGCGCAGGATCTTCTCCACGACGGCGGTCACGGCGCCACGCAGCGCAATCGCCATCGAGGCGACGGGAAAGTCGCCGAACTCGCCGTCGCTCTGCCCGGTCTGCAAGATCGACGCGGGGTCGAGCGCGGTCAGCTGCTCGCTCAACTCGGCGCTGAGCCCCAACTCGTCGAATCGGCGCCCGTCGCTGGGTTGATAGCCTGCGCTGAGTTGGGTCAGCGCCGCCAGGTGCACCCGGTGGGTGTCGAAGTAGGCCACGTTGGCGCGGATGTAGGCGTTCAGCTTGCCCGTCGCCGTCGATTCGGCTTCCATCGCCGGCACCACCGTCGACAGCGCCGTCCGGTACATCTCCTCGACGATCGCGTCGACCAGATTGTCCTTGTTTCCGAAGTGGTACAGCACCGCGCTCATCGCCACCCCGACGCGGTCGGCGATCTTGCGGATCGAGGCCTGCGGATATCCCACCTCGGCGATGACCTCGATCGCGCAGCCGACGATCTGCGCCCTCCTGGCGGACTGCGTGAACGTCGGTCGCCGCTCGTCATCTGATCGCACAATCTGATTATAGATCAGATGATCAGTACGCCGGGTTCCAGCGTTCTACCCCGTCGAACGCGCCGGCGAAGACGACTTACTGGTGCTGTTCGCTGGCCCGTAGCTGACGGTATTCGTCGGCGCGCTCGTCGGTGATGTGGGGCAGCGGCGGAAAGTCCAACCAGCCGGGAGTGAACGGGCTGGCCAGATCACGGTCGGTGGGAATCTCGACGAGCACGGGAGCCTGCGCGTCGAACGCCCGCTTGAACGTGGGCTCCAGGTCGGCCGCTGACTCCACCCTGAAGGATTCGAGCCCGAACGACTTGCCGAGGTCCTTGAAACTGGGGCTATAGGGGCTGCCATCGGGGCGGTTGAACTCGGTACCGATGATCCGGTCGGTGGCATTGCGCTGACCGCCGCGGATGGAGATGTACCCGGAGTTGTCCTGGACGATGAACACCACGGGGATGTCGTGCTGGACGGCCACACCGATCTCCTGGGCGGTCATCAGGAAGTCGCCGTCGCCGGTGACACACGCAACCTGACGCTGCGGCGCGGCCAGCTTCGCCCCGAGTGCAGCGGGCACCGGCCACCCCATGGCTGAGAATCCACCGGTCGTCAGATGGGTGCGCGGTTCGTAGACGGGGAACGTCTGCTTCACCGCCCCCTGGGTGTTGCCCGACCCGGCCAACACGATGCCGCTGCGGTCCATCACCTGACGCAGTGCGGCCAGCGGCCGCTGCAGGGTGAACGGAAAGCGGTCGGTGTCGCGACGTGTCGACAACTCGTTCTCCCACGCAGCCTTGCGGTCAGCGACTTCGGCGAGATAAACGCTGCGATCGGGCTTGGCCGGCAGGGAGGCGACGATCGCGGCAACCGCCGGCTTGGCGTCGGCGAGGATCCCGACCTCGGCAGGATAGATCTTGCCGATCTCGTGCGGGTCGATGTCGATGTGGATGAGCTTCCCGGGTGGGAACGAGAACGACTGTCCGCGAGCGTAACTCGACGCCGACCAGTCGGTGAAGCGGCACCCGATGGACACCACGACGTCGGCGTTGGCGGCCAGGTAGTTGCCGTGGATGGTGCCGGTCTGGCCGACGCTGCCCACGAACAGGTCGTGGTCTTCGGGGAAGGCGCTCTTGCCATTCCAGGTGGTGACGACGGGAATGGACAGCCCCTCGGCCAGCGCGAGCACGTCGTCAGTGGCGTTGGCGCTGATGGCGCCGCCACCGACGACGATGACCGGTCGTTTGGCGGTGCCCAGCAGCGCGACGGCCCGAGTGATCGCCTCGGGGTCGGGGTACTGCAATCCGATCGGCAGCCTGCGGGCCAGGTCGTGAAAGTTGACCTCGGCGGTCTCGGCGTGCAGATCCCATGGGACCTCGACGTGGGCCGGACCGCGACGGCCGGTCAGCATCGCACTGAAGGCACGGTGCATGATGAACGGCAGATCCTCGATGCTGTTGGCCACCCAGCTGCGTTTCGACACTGCCTCGGCGATCTGCGGAAAGCCGTTGTCCTTCTGGCGTTCCAGCTCTTGGAGGACTCCACGGCCGCGCATGTGGCGCGGCGGCCCGCCCGTGATCACCAGCACGCTGGTGGAGTCGCTGTAGGCGGTGGCCAGGCCCAGCACGGTGTTCGATGCGCCCGCGCCGATCGACGTGACCGCGGCCATCGGCTTGCCGGAAACCCGGTAGTAGCCGTCGGCCAGATGAACCGCACTCTGCTCGTGGTAGGTCTGGATGAACGGGATCTTCGACTCGTCCTCGTTGAAGGCGTCCATCAAGCCCCAGATGCCGTGCCCGGGAATGCCTGCCACGTAAGGAATCCCGTACTCCTTGAGGATGCGGGCGATGACCTGCCCGCCGTTGAGCCTAGGCATGAAATGTCCTTCCGGTCGTGAGGTACTGGACTGGCGCTCGGCGTCGGGATGTCGGGACTCGGCGAACCACCGGGGGATCGACATGCGACGACCATCACACTCAGTGTGACCCGATCGGCTGACGTGTCGTTAGACGCAAATTGTGCAGTTGGATGGGAATGACCTGCACATACTGCTGCGGATTGAGGTGTCAGTGCAATGCCGACGACGGTCGACGAGGCAGCCCTCCAGGTCGATCTTGGTCGCTGGCCTCCTGGGGTTCACAACGCTTACACACTTTGTGCATGGCCACGGGCAGCACTGCATATTCTGCGGCTCCTTATGGGAGAGCCCCATCCCTAGGTTTGGAACTGTCGTCACGTCACGTGCCGCCACCAAACCCTCAGCCCAGGGGAGCGTTTCCTATGTCCACCGCAGTAGCGGCGTTGCAGTCACGAATCGTCACCGATCCCCCCGAAGTGCTACAGACCGACATCGCCATCATCGGTTCCGGCATGGGCGGGGGCAGCCTCGCGTACGCGCTGCGGGACTGCGGCGCCGACGTCCTCATCATCGAGCAAGGCGACTTCCTCCCCGCGGAGCGCGAGAATTGGTCCTTCGACGCCGTGCATACCCGCGGGCGTTACAAGAATTCCGCCGCATGGCACGACACCCTGGCCGGCAAGGACTTCGTGCCCGGCAACTACCACTACGTCGGTGGCAGCACGAAGCTCTACGGGGCCACGCTGCCGCGGTTTCGCGAATGCGACTTCGGTGAGATCGAGCATCCCGACGGCGTGTCGCCGGCGTGGCCCATCGATTACGCCGACCTCGAGCCGTTCTACGGCCAGGCGGAGCAGATGTTCTGGGTGCACAGCAACAAGGGCGAGGATCCGACCGACCCGTGGCGCTCCACTGACTACCCGTTCCCCGGCGTGCCACACGAGGGGGCGACCGCTCGCCTGGTGGAAAGCGCGAAAAGGCAAGGCCTGCACCCCTTCGCGGCGCCGCAGGCTCTCGACCGCCGACCCGGCGGCGCGTGCGTTCTGTGCTACACCTGCGACTCGTTTGCCTGCATGGTCGACGCCAAGGGCGACGCCGACGTCGCCGCGGTGCGGCCGGCGCTGAGCGCACCGTCGAAGAACGTGCGGTTGTTGACCAATGCCGAAGTCACCCGGTTGGACACCGATCCCACGGGTCGCCGCGCCACGTCCGCTCGGATTCGCCACCACGGCCGCAGAATCCAAGTGCGCGCCAAGCGATTCGTCGTCGCGTGCGGCGCGGTCAACACCGCTGCACTGCTGCTGCGATCGGCCTCGGACGCCCACCCCCGCGGCCTGGCCAACTCCTCCGACCAGGTCGGTCGCAACTACATGGCGCACGTGACCACCTTCTTCCTGGCGATCGATCCGCGGCGCAAGAACCAAGCGGTCTACCAGAAGACGTTCGGCATCAACGACTGGTACACCGCCGGCCCCAGCAATGAGTACCCGCTGGGGAACGTTCAGGGGCTGGGCAAACTCCGTGGGGCGCAGGCGAAGCTGGGCAAGCCGTGGGTTCCGATGCCAATCCTCGACGCGATCACCGAATACACTCTCGACCTGTTCGCCCAAACCGAGGACTTGCCGCTCGCGGAGAACCGCGTGCATCTCAACTCCTCGGGCCAGATCTGCCTGACCCGTCGCGAAACGAATCTCTCCGCCCACCGCGAGCTCATCAAGCGAATGAAGAAGGTCGTGCACAGGGCCGGTTTCCCCGTCGTGCTGACCCGCAGCCTCGGGGTGGAAGCCACCTCGCATCAATGCGGAACGGCGCGCATGGGCGACGATCCGGCGACCAGTGTGGTCGACCCGACCCTGCGTGCGCACGACCTGGACAACCTGTGGATCGCCGACAGTTCGTCGTTCCCGTCGTCGGCGGCCGTGAACCCGGCGATCACCGTATCCGCGCTGGCCCTGCGACTGGGCCAATCCGGCGCACTGACTGCCTAGGAGATCCGTCCGTGACATCCGCCGCTGGCACCGAAATCATCGAAACCGGCCAAACCCTGGCGCCCCTGTTCGAACCGATCACGTTGGGCGGCGTCCAGATTCGCAACCGCATCGTCATGACCGGCCACGGGACGGGCATGGCCAAGGACTACCTGCCCACCGATCAGCACGTCGCCTACTACCGGGAGCGTGCGATTGGCGGTGTCGGGCTGATCGGCATGGCCTTCCCGCAGATTCATCCGACCTCACAGGACGTCCCGGGGGAGCCGCGCGCGTGGCTGCCCGAGATCGTGCCCGGCCTGCGCAGGATCAGCGACGCGGTCCACGAACACGGTGCCCGCATCGTGATGCAACTGGGACACGGTGGCCGGCAGGGGCATTCGACGTTCACCGAACGCGCCCTGTGGGGTCCCTCGAACACCCCGTGCCCGTTCAACCTCGAAATGCCCAAGCAGATGGAGATCGAGGACATCGACGAAATCGTCGAAGCACATGCGATCGGCGCGCGACATGCCAAGCAGGCCGGGATGGACGGCGTGGAGATTCACTCCGGCTATGGCGGCTATCTTCTGGCATCGTTCTTGTCCCCGTTCTCCAACCACCGGACGGACGACTACGGGGGCAGCCTGGAGAACCGGATGCGCATCGTGCTTCGCGTCATCGACGCGGTGCGGGCGGAGGTCGGCACCGACTTCGTGGTGGGCATGAATCTGCAGGGCCACGATTTCAGCCCCGGTGGCCTTCAGGTCAGCGACGCACAGCAGATCGCGCTGGTCTGCACATCGACCGGCAAGGTCGACTACATCTGTGTCAAGGCGGCCACCTACAACGAGGCTCACCAGAACGTGCCGGACATGCAGCACCCGAAACGCATCTGGGAAGACCTCGCGGCAGCGGTGAAATCGGTCGTCGACGTACCGGTGATCGCGGTCGGCCGGATCAACGATCCTCTGGACGCGGCTGACATCCTGCGCCTCGGCCACGCCGACATGGTGGCGATGACCCGGCAGCAGATCGCGGATCCCGAGACGGTCAACAAGATGAAGGAGGGTCGGCTCAACGAGATCCGGCCCTGCATCGGCTGTAACCAGGGCTGCATCGACCGGCTCTTCGCCATCACGCACTCGTCCTGTGTGCACAATCCCGCCGCCGGGTACGAGCGGGAACTGGGCATCGGCACTCTCGTGGAGGCGACGTTCCGGCGCCGCGTCGTGGTCGTCGGGGCGGGTCCGGCCGGGATGAAGGCCGCCGAGACCGCCGCCCGGCAGGGCCACGACGTCACCCTCATCGAGCGGCGGTCACGCACCGGGGGACAGCTGCGAATCGCCTCGAAGATCAAGGGGCGAGAAGAGATCGCCGGCGTCGTCGACCACCTCGACGTCATGCTCGAGAAGTACGGCGTCGACCTGCGACTCGGCTGGTCGCCGAGCGCCGAGGAAGTGATGGCATTGAGGCCGGACCACGTCATCGTCGCGACGGGATCCGCCCCGGCATCCGACATCGTCGGAAACCTGGCCCAGGGCATCACGTTCACGCCCGGGCTCGATCAGCGGCACGTGCTGTCGGTCTGGGACGTCCTGGAAGAGGACAAGCTCGTCGGCGCGCACGTGGTGATCGTCGACGACGGCGAGGGCGGTTGGAAGGGCATCGGCCTCGCCCTGCAATTGCAGGGCGAGGCGCACCACGTCGACTTCGTGACGCCACTTCCATACGTCGGCGCGAAGCTGGGACCTTTCAGCGCCAACCTCGCCGTCCCGCGAATTCACCAGTCCGGCATGACAACCCATCCGTTCGCCACGATGACGGCAGTCGACGGCTCCACCGTGCACGTCACCGAACAGGGTCGTCCGGCCACCATCGTCGACGTCGACACCGTGATCCTGGCCGGCTGGCACCGCCCCGTCACCGACTTGTACTTCGCCCTCAAGAACGCCCTGCAGAGTCAGGCGGTTGCGGTCGAGCGGGTGGGCGACGCGATCGCCAGCCGAACCATGATGGAAGCCGTCCACGAAGGCGAACGCGCCGCCCGACGGATTTCCGCGACGGCGGGCGCCGTCGACCGACGCGCCTTGCACGCATAGGGGCGAAGATGTGCACCAGTTTGTCCGTGTGTTGCACATGATGAGTCTGTCGGCATGGATGGCGGCCGCCAAGACTGGAAACACGTCGGCACGGTGAACACCGGCGACGTTCGATACCCCGCAGTGCAGCGCAAGGAGATACGAACAGTGTCGGACACACTCAAGGCGCCGACCGCCGAAGTCGGAACGCCCCACAAGAGCGACCCCCAGGTCGTGGCAACGGTCACGCAGGTTCTCGACGACATTCGCGCCAATGGCGACGACGCAGTGCGCCGATACTCTCAGCAGTTCGACCGATGGGCGCCGTCGGCATTCCGGCTCGATGACGCGGAGGTGGCCTCGATCGTGTCCGGGCTGCCTACCACCGTCATCGAAGACCTCAAGTTCGTGCAGGCACAGGTGCGCAATTTCGCTCAGGCACAACGTGACTCGATGCTCGACGTCGAAATCGAGACGCTTCCCGGCGTGCGGTTGGGCCACAAACACGTGCCGGTGTCCGCCTCGGGCGCGTATGTACCCGGCGGACGGTATCCCCTCACGGCGTCGGCTCACATGACCGTTGTCACCGCGAAGGTCGCCGGTGTGGAGAGGGTGGCGGCCACCACGCCGCCGAACAACGGTACCGCCCCGCCGATCAGTGTCGCCGCCATGCACCTGGCGGGCGCCGACGAGATCTACGTGCTGGGCGGCGTGCAGGCGATCGGTGCGCTGGCACTGGGGACCGACACGATCGCTCCGGTCAACCTGCTCACCGGACCGGGCAACGCCTACGTTGCCGAGGCCAAGAGGCAACTGTTCGGCGAGGTCGGCATCGATCTGTTCGCCGGCCCCACCGAGGTCGTCATCGTCGCCGACGAGACCGCCGACCCCTTCGTCGTCGCGGCGGATCTGTTGAGCCAGGCCGAGCACGGGCTCGATTCGCCATGCGTGCTGATCACCACCTCCGAGCAGGTCGGCCGGGAAACGATCGCGGAGGTGTCGCGGCAGCTGAGAAACCTGCCGACGGCCAATGTCGCGTCCGTGTCGTGGGACAGGCACGGCGAGGTGCACGTGGTCGACGGCATCGAGGAGGCCTTCGCTCTGGCCGATCGCTATGCCGGCGAGCACGTTCAGGTCCTGACCGCCGAGCCGCGACGCGCCCTGACCGGCATGCGTGATTACGGCGCGTTGTTCCTCGGCGAGAAGACGTGCGTGTCATACGGAGACAAGGCGATCGGCACGAATCACGTGCTGCCGACACTGGGTGCTGCGCGCTACACGGGGGGCCTGTGGGTGGGGAAGTACCTGAAGACCGTCACCTACCAAGAGATCGACGACGCCGAGTCGAGCGCCGAGCTGGGCCGCATCTGCGGCCGCGCGGCGCGGCTGGAGAACTTCGAGGGTCACGCCCGTTCCGCCGACGTGCGTGCCGCGAAGTACGGCGGCGACACCCTGCCGTGGTCTGACCATGACTTCAGTGACTCTCAGAGGGCTACCGTCTCTTGAAGGAGGACCACTCGTGAGCACAACCCCTCGACCGCGGGTACCGACGATGCGCGCCGTCGACCACGTGGCGTTCACCGTGCCGAACCTCGACGAGGCGGTGCGGTTCTTCGTGGAGCATTTCGGCGCCGAACTGGTCTTCACCGATGGACCGTTCGTCGACGATGAGTCCGACGGCATGCGCAGGCGCCTCAACGTCGACCCACGAGCACGCAGCTCGCTCGCCATGATCCGGCTCGGCCAGCACCACAACGTGGAACTATTCGAATACGCTGCACCGCAACAGCAGTCGACGCCACCACGCAACAGTGACGTGGGTGGCCATCACCTGGCGTTCTACGTCGACGACATCGACGCCGGCTACGAGTACGTCCGTACGATCCCCGGTGTCAGGGTGCAGGAAGGGCCCAATGGGGTCAGCTCCGAGGCACCCGTCGCCGGACAACGATGGTTCTACTTCCAAACCCCATGGGGAATGCAAATGGAGTTGACCACCTGCGCAACCGGCGGCTTCTACGACGGGTTGCCCGGCGCCGCCGTGGCACCACCGACCCAGACGTGGCGGTGAGCATGCCCACGTCCGACGCGAGCCCCGCGGCAACGACGGGCGCGACCCGCCGCGAACGTGACTCCCTCGGCGAGTTACAGGTGCCGGAGGCCGCCTACTTCGGGATCCACACGGCGCGCGCGCTGGAGAACTTCCCCATCTCGGGCATTGCGCTGTCCACGTATCCCGTGTTCGTCGCCGCGCTCGCCGCGGTCAAACAGGCTGCGGCAATGGCCAATCGCGAACTCGGACTGCTTGATGGCCCACGGGCCGATGCGATCGTCGCCGCGTGTGCCGAAATCCGGTCCGGCGAACTGCTCGACCAGTTCGTCGTCGACGTCATCCAGGGTGGCGCGGGCACCTCGACGAACATGAACGCCAACGAGGTCATCGCCAACCGGGCCCTGGAGATCCTCGGCGCCGCGCGCGGTGAGTACGACCGGTTGCATCCCCTCGAACACGTCAATCTCAGTCAAAGCACCAACGACGTCTACCCCACGGCCATCAAGGTGGCGCTGCAAGTCCACATCGCCGGGCTGCACGCCACGCTGCTGGACGTCGCAGCGGCCTTCGCCCGCAAGGCCCAGGAATTCAGATCCGTCATGAAGATGGGTCGCACCCAACTCCAGGATGCGGTGCCGATGACCCTCGGTCAGGAGTTCGGCACCTACGCGATCATGGTGGGTGAGGACGCCGAACGGCTGCTCGAGGCTGCGCGACTCGTCGCCGAGATCAACCTCGGAGGCACCGCCATCGGCACGGGACTCAACGCCCACCCGAGATATGCGTCCCTGGTGTGCGAGCGACTCAACACCATTGCCGGATTCTCCCTTTCCACTGCTCGCGATCTCGTCGAGGCGACGCAGGACGTCGGCGCGTTCGTTCAGGTGTCGGGGGTGCTCAAACGCACCGCGTTGAAGCTGTCGAAGATCTGCAACGACCTGCGGCTGCTGTCGTCGGGTCCGCGCTCGGGGTTCAACGAGATCAATTTGCCTGCGGTGCAGTCGGGTTCGAGCATCATGCCGGGCAAGGTCAACCCCGTCATTCCCGAAGTGGTCAACCAGGTTGCCTTCGAGGTGATGGGCAACGACGTAACCATCAGCATGGCGGCCGAGGCAGGTCAGCTACAACTGAACGCATTCGAGCCGATCATCGCGCACAGCCTGTTTCAGTCGACAACCCACCTCGACAATGCCTGCCGCACGCTGATCGACCGATGCGTCAACGGGATCAGCGCCAACGAAGGGCGATTGCACGACTCGGTGACGAACTCGATTGGCGTGATCACCGCGTTGAGCCCCTACATCGGATATGCCGCTTCGGCGCGGATCGCCAAGACGGCGTTGCGCACCGGTAAGTCGATCCCCGATCTCATCGTCGAAGAGGGCATGATGACGGCCGATCACGTCGCCGAGCTGCTGATGCCAGAATCGCTGGTCAGTCCAAGAGAAATGCTGTCGTTGAGTACGGCCATGGCGAATACGCGAGAAATGGACACCATTTCATGACCAACGCCTTGTACCTGTATGGCGGTTGGCCGGGCCACAGCCCGTACAACATCGCCGAGTGGACCCGCGATCTGGTCGGCGAGCTCGGATTCGATCTCGAGGAATCCCAGGACATCTTCACGCTGGACCGGGATCTGAGCGGCTACGACCTGATCATCCTTGGCTGGAACAACGCGCTTACCACCGAGGATCTGTCGGACTCCCAGGAGGACCACCTCATGGCCGCGGTCGAAGCGGGCACCGGCGTTGCAGCCTGGCACGGGGCGGCCGCAGCCTTCAGGTCGAGCCTGCGTTATCACCTGATGTTGGGCGGCGACTTCCTCGCTCACCCGGCGGGGGAGGGTTATCCATACCCGTACGAGGTGAACGTCACCGATCGCGATCATCCGGTGAGCTCGTGGCGTCAACGACTTCGCAGTCGCTTCCGAGCAGTACTACATGAGCGTGGATCCCAACGTCACCGTGCTCGCCGAAACAACCTTCACGGGTGAGCATTTCGCCTGGCTCGACGGCACCAGGAGCCCGGTCGCCTGGGTGCGGCAGTGGGGTGACGGGCGAGTCTTCTACCACTCGATCGGGCATGCCCCCGAGGACCTGGCGGGCGAGGACGTCCGCCGCCTCACCAAGCAGGGCATTGCCTGGGCGGCCCGGAAGTGATCGACTAGCCCTGCCGTGGCGCAGGTCCGGTCGTCGACCGGACGATGAGCTCAGTCGTCATGATCGAACGCCTGCGGGTGTGACCGGCGATGAGATCGAGCAGTATCTTCGCCGCCGTCCTGCCCTTGTCCCGCAGCGGCTGACGTATCGTCGTCAGACCGACGAGGTCGGCAATCGGGGCGTCGTCGAACCCGATCACCGATACCGCGTCCGGGACCGGAATAGCGTTGCTCGACAACACCTTCAGTGCGGCAACCGCGTGAACGTCCGATGTCGCGACGATCGCCGTCGGAGCGAACTCGCGCACCAGCAGGTCGGCAGCGGCCAGTCCGCTGGGCATGTCGATCTCCGCCGCCTCGATCAACGCGACGTCCGAAACGCGGACGCCGTAGTCGGTCATCGCCCGACGGTAGCCGGCCAACCGCTCTCGGAGATAGGTCTCCTTGGATGTCTCCGCATCGGCCCAATAGCGGAATCCTGGTGATGGCGAAGGTCCGAGGCGATCGGTGATGACGCCGATTCGTCTGTGCCCCAAGGCGAGTACGTGGGTCATCTGCTCGGCACCCGCCAGCCGATGATCCACCGTCACGTACGGCAGATGCGGGATCCGGGGAGAGTCGATGGCGACCGCCGGAATCTCCCGCGCGCGTGCTGCCTCGACGACGGGATGGTCATCGGGGAGACAGTGCATCACCACGCCGTCGACCAGGCCTCGCAAGCATCGCTGGTTTCACCGGGTCATTGCCATCACCGCGCTGCGCGTCGACCGGCAACAGCGTCAGAGCGACGTTGGCGAGCTCACCGACCTCGACGATGCCCCTTAGCAGCAGCATGGTGGACGGATCCTCGACGGCCAGCGACAGCGACCCGGGAATGAGAACTCCCACCGCTCCGATCCGGCCCAGCCGCAGACTGCTTCCCGCGATGTTGGGGCCGGTGTAGCCGAGGCCGGCGGCCACGGCGAAGATGTGCTCACGCCGGGCAGCCGACACTCGCCGTGATCCGCTGTAGGCGTATGACACCGCGGCCTGCGATACCCCGGCCGCCGCGGCGACGTCCTTCATGGTGACCATGTCGCTACGCAGAGTAGTCCTCCCGCCCGTCGCGCCGCGACGCTGGGTCAGGACTTTACGATGAAGCCGGCATCGATGACCAGCGTGGAGGCGGTGATGTACCGCCCGGGTGCGGTCACCAGGTACAGAATCGCGTTGCTGACGTCGCTGGGGTCGATCCACGGCACCGGCAGGATGTGCGTGCCGCTGAAGGTGTCGACGACGTCCTCACGCGTCGGCTTGTCGAGGTCGGGGCGGAACAGGCCGTATACGAAGTCGTTGTTGATCATGTGGGTGTCCACGCACGTGGGGTTGACCGAATTGACCCGAATGTTGTACTGCCCCAACTCACGTGCCAACGAGGTCATCAAGCCCGTGACGCCGTGCTTGGAGGCGGCGTAGGACGAGATGTTCTCCGCACCCTTCAGAGCCTCCGTCGAACCGATGAAGACGATGCTTCCGCCCTCGTTCTGGGCGATGAGCGTCGGTATTGCCGCCTTCACCGTGTGAAAGACGCCGTTGAGATTGATGTCGATCATCTCGCGCCAGTCCTCTGGGGTGATCTCCCACGTCTTGGCGCCGGAACAGATGCCCGCGTTGGGGATGACGATGTCGACACGGCCGAACTGCTGCAGGCCACGGTCGAACACGGCCTTCACCTGGTCGAAGTCTCGGGTGTCGGCGATCTCGGCGACGATGTCACCGCCGGCTTGCTTCACCAGACGCACCGTCTCCTGGAGGTCTTCCTCGGTTGCGCCGTCGTACGCCGTCGTCGACGGCTTGGCGCACAGATCCAGGCCGATGATGCTGGCGCCCTCCCTGGCGAGCGTCAGTGCGTGTGAGCGGCCTTGGCCACGGGCTACGCCGGTGATGAAGACGACCTTGCCGTCGAGTTGTCCCATGGTGATTCCAATCGGAGAGTCGATGCGGTGATGTCGAATGCTGTTGGTGAATCGTATCACCAACGGTCCTGCAGGGGAATACCAGCGATGTGCTCGATCTGCGATGATACGATTAACCCTCAGCCGCCACGCCAGACCTCGACGCCGTAACGGCGTCCTCGCATCGCTCGCGCACAATGGCACGGACGACACGACGCGACGAAAGTAGGTCCTGCGAATGCCCGTGGAATCCGGTGATGACGCTGCACGTGCGAAGGGCCCGGCGCGGGTGGGCTGTGTCTACCGGCCAGAGCTGGCCCCGGAGCGGCTGGGATCGGTGGCGCGCAAGGCCGACGAAGCCGGCGTATCCGAACTCTGGCTGTGGGAGGACTGCTTCCTGTCCGGAGGCATATCGGCTGCGGCGATCGCCCTCTCACACAGCACACGGCTGACCGTCGGCGTCGGCGTGCTACCCGTGCCGATGCGCAACGTGGCCCTGACCGCCATGGAGATTGCCACGCTGAGTCGCGCATTCCCCGGTCGAGTGCGGATCGGAGTCGGGCACGGAGTGCAGAGCTGGATGCAGCAGATCGGGGCACGCGTCGAATCTCCGGTGACCCTGCTGCGGGAGTACCTGAGCTGCTTGAAGCTGCTCCTGGGAGGGCAGCGGGTCAGCTTCGACGGCCGCTACGTCTCGCTCGACGACGTCGGTCTGGACTGGCCGGCCGTCGAAGACGCCGAGATGCTCTGCGCCGCGACCGGACCACGCACCATGGCGCTCAGCGGTGAGTTCGCCGACGGCACGATCATCTCATCCGGAACCAGCCCCGACGCGCTTCGGGCCGCACGGGAGCACATCGCCGCCGGCCAGGCCGCTGGTGGACGGACACAGCCGCACTCGGTGGTCGCGTATCTGGTGTGTACCACGGGGCCGGGTGCGGACGCCAAAGCGGCCGAAGAGATTTCGCACTGGGGCTACGACGCCGACTCCGACGTCGCGGTCTTCGGCGACGCCACGGCCATCGCCGAAGGCATGCGTCGATGGTTTGCGGCAGGCGCCGGCACGGTGGTGCTTCAGCCGACCGCCGACGCCGACATGGATCAGTTCCTGGACATGGTCGGTACGGAGATACAACCGAGGGTGATCGCGTTCGGGAGATTCTCGTCGGACTCCCGATTCCCTACCTCGTCATTCCTGGGAACCACGACGACAGGGAGAACCTCGAAGGCGAAGTCGAGGCGTGTCTCCGACGCGCCGTTGCCAGTATCTGCCGCGCCATGGTCCGTTGCACTACTGCGTCGACGACTACGCGGTGCGCATCATCGGGCTGGATTCCACGGTCCCCGGCATGCACCATGGGCACATCGACCCCGAAGGGCTGGACTGGCTTGCGGGCACGCTGGCGCAGGACGGCGACAAGCCGACACTGGTGATGCTGCACCATCCGCCGTTCGACGACGGCGTTGGCTCGCCGTCGGAGTACGGTTCCGCTTCGCGGTCGGGGAACAGCCGTGCCCACGTCGTGGGTCCGACTTCACCGTCGGCGACCATCGCGCAGGTGTCTTGAAGCGCCCTGACGGCTCTGCGGGTCAACGGGCCGAATTCACCGTCGACGAGCAATCCTGCTGCGGCGACCGAGTTCAACCGGTCCTGCAACATTGCGACGTGCCGGCCGGTCGAGCCCTCGATCGTCGCGTGGCCGGGATAGGCGAGCGTCGGAAGTTCCCTCTTGGTTCGCATCGGCGACGTTGCGACGTACTCCTCGATCTTCTGCCGAAAGTAATCCCACGGGAACTCGGGCCCGACGTCCCAGTGGGTGCCCACTCCGGTGGCGATGCGCACGCCGTTGTGATCGGTGATCCCCGTTTCACCCCGTCGCGCCTCCTCGGGGCTGATCACCAGAGTCTGCAATCCGTAGCGGCGGGTGTCGCGGACTGCGAGGTAGGCCGCGACGTCGATGCCATGCCGCATCTCGTCGAGCCATCGCTGCCGTGTCCAGCCCCCGAACGTTCCTGCGAACGCCAGGTTGATCGACTTCGAATTTCCAGGCTGTAGAACGGAATTCGCGTACTGATCGGTGTCGACGACGTCGTACACGTGCCCGTCGTCGTCGACGGTGTAGTGGTAGGAGACTTGTTTGGGATTGTTGGACAGAAAACGGGCGAGGTTGCGTGCGGAGCCACTGTTGCCGTCCTCGGTGTGCAGTACGAACCATAGGACCTGCGTGCCGCCGCGCGAGCCGTGGTACGGGCTGCGGATGTCGGTGTGCTCCTCGAAGTCCGGTGCGATGCGCACGGAACGTGTCGACTCGGCGAGGTCCCATTGACCGAAATCGGCCGCCAGCACCTCATTCACGTCGACGCGTGTGCCTCCGACGAGCGGGCCGGGATTCGATGCGGTGTCGACGACGCCCTGATAGAGCACCGCCGCCGGCTCTCGTTCACCGAATGACCATGCCTTCGTCTGCCACGCCCATCGGTGGCCCGCAGTCGTCGAGCGCCCGATGACGTCGTCCTGAATCGCCCATGCGCACACCCGTGAGTGACCGTAGATACCGGTGCGCTCGACGCCAAGTACCGTATTGATTCCTCGAAACCACTCGACGGCAACGCGGTTCCAGGTGTCGAGGTCGACATCGTCGTCGACGCTGAAGATTATCGGTGCGGTGTCTGGCCCCCCGGCCTCGGCGTGTAGTCGCATCGCCGTGCGCGCGTCGACGACCCCGCCGTCGAAACCGCGGGTGAAGTCCGACGGCACGGTCCCGCCCGGTTTGCCGAACTGGTAGTTGCTCACGACGTGGAGTCCCGCGGCGCGCAGCGAGTCCGCGTACTCGCGGGTGAGCGGCTTCGCTCCGAAGTTCGCGCCGGGCCGGGACTCGGACACGTAGGCCACCACGCCGTCGTACCCGGCGGCCTTGATATCCGCCGGCGAAATCTTCCGTGCAGCAAAATCGATGAGCCGCATTGCTCTCCCCGTTCAACTACGAGTCGTCACCGGACAGGGCGACGGTAGGTCTGCACGATGAGGCACGACACGCGTAGTTGACTACTTGACTTGTGGACCAGGCCTGATGCGGACTGTGAGCAGGTCGGGGCCGGCTGGAAAATGGTGGCTAGCCATCTGCGGCCGACCAAGCAAAGATTTGAGATGGATATGAGGTTCGTGACGACCGGATGTGTGGTCACGACAATGATCGAGTGATGTCGATGCTTATGAGCGAACGCGGGCCTCGTCGGCCGGTCCTTGGGCAGCTGCCGCGCATGTACCGCGCGGACGGCTCGCCGCTTCGGGTTTTGTTGGTCGACGACGAGAAGGCGTTGACCGGCGCTCGGAGTACGAACAGTGGTCAAGCGCTCAAGTGACGAAGCGACTCTGATGACCGGCATCTCCGAGGTTCCAACTGTCCAGCCGCACCGGTCGGACGCGAATGACGTCGGCACCGGATATCGCCGCCAGTTCGGCGAAGCCGTGTATTTCCACCCCACGACCGGTCAGTTCATCGAAGCCCCGCAGGGGCAGTGATGGGTCGTCGACGATCAGCGACACCCGTGGATCGCGGCGAACGTTGCGATACTTCTGTGATTCCCGCAGTCGAACGCTACTGATGTCGACCGATCCGTAGCCGCGGTCTACGACGAAGGCCACTGGATGGATCTGCGGTGCGCCGTCGGGCCCGATGGTCACCAAGCGACCCTGCTGAAGCGACTCGAGGAAGCGCAACTCGGTGTCGGTGAACACTGCGCCATCCTCCCGGTCGACTGTCTTGACCTGTTGGCGATGTTACTGGCGCGGTTGCGCGGCAAGGCGAATGTGGGTCGCTGGGCCGACATTCGGCTCGCGAGACGGCACCACGAGGTGTGATTGGTGGCGGTGTGCCCGGCTGATTCGTCTGCGGTGCACAAAACGTGCGGTAGCGCTGGCGCATCTGCGGTCCACTTCAGCGACGCTGGAAGGCCGAAACTGCCAGAGCGGCCACGATGGGTTCGCGGCCTCGACTAGCGGTGTGAGCAGCGACGACATCGGCGCCGTGGTCGCTTCCGAGCTCCCCACCACTCGGCGAGCAGGTGCTCAGCAACCACCAGCTCTTGAGAGTAAGTGCACCCTAATTGTACGTATCGTGAAGCGAATCCCGCTCGTATGTGCACACTTGGCGTCTACTCATCGGCGATGAGATCTTCAACACTTGAATCCGTACACATCCATTCCGACACAAGACGGTCGCGGTCACCCGCGGCCCGAACACACGAAGAACGATTCGTCGACCGGAGTCCGTCCGTCGTCGCCGGCAGCTGTTGCCGGCCGCCGAAACGGGTGGGGTTCGCGTCACCGAATTCCTCTCGGCCGCAACAGCTTACCGACACACGATGGGAGTGACCCAGTGGTCAACACTACAGGAGCGACGCCGATGTCCAGCATCCGAGGCGCGCGGTTGGGGCGTCGGCAGTTCTTCTGGACGGCGGCGGTGGGTGCGGCGGCCGTGGGTGTTGGTGCGGGTTTGGCGGGGTGTGCGGGGGGTGCTCAGCAGCCGGGTTCGGCGGGTCCGGGTGGGCAAGCCAAGCAGGGTGGGAGCTTGCGGTTGGGCGCTCAGGGAGGCGCCAACACCGACACCCTGGACGGACAGAACGGGCTGACCAACACCGATTTCAATCGGATCTACCAGTTGTATGACCAGTTGGTGATATTGGATGCCAAGGGGCAGCCGCAGAATTCATTGGCCAAGTCGATCACGCCGAACGCCGATGGCACCGAGTGGACGATCGTGATTCCCGACGGGGTGACGACGCATCAGGGCAAGCCGTTCACCGCGGATGACGTGTTGTTCAGCTTGAACCGGATCGTGACGAACAAGTTCCCGGGTTCGACGAGCTTGGGGCCGGTGGACTTGGGGTCGTCGAAGGTGGCCAACCCGACGACGCTGCTGGTGAAGTATCACCAGCCGTTCGCGGTGTTGCCCGAGATGCTGGCCTCGGTGTACTTCACGATGGTTCCGCGCGACTTCGATCCGAAGAACCCCGACGGCACAGGGCCGTTCAAGTATCAGAGCTTCACCCCGGGTGTGTCGAGCACGTTCGTGCGCAATCCGAACTACTGGCACAGCGGGCTTCCGCACCTGGATTCGGTCGTGACCACCAACATCGCCGATGAGACCAGCCAGGTCAACGCGTTGCAGTCCAATCAGGTCGACGTGGTCGACTTCTTGTCGCAGGGTTCGGTGGCGGCGCTGCAGGCCGGCGGGATGCACGTCAACATCTCCAAGACCGGTGGCTGGGGCCCGTTCACGATGCGCACCGATCAGAAGCCGTTCGACGACGTGCGGGTGCGTCAGGCGTTCCGGCTGATCGTCGACCGCAAGGAGATGCTCGGCCAGGTGTTCGGCGGTCAGGGCACACTCGGCAACGACGTGTTCTCCCTGTTGGACAAGTCCTATCCCACCGATCTACCGCAGCGCGAGCAGGACATCGATCAGGCCAAGTCACTGCTCAAGGCCGCCGGCGCGGACAACCTGACCATCGATCTGGTGACCACGCCCAATGCGCCGGGCATGGTTCAGGCCGCGCAGGTGTTCGCCACGCAGGCCAAGAAGGCGGGGGTGAACGTCAACGTGGTGCAACAAACCACCACCGACTACTTCGCCAACTCGTATCTGAAGGTGCCGTTCAGCCAGGACTACTGGCAGACGGGAACCTACATGTTCACCGCCGGGCAGAGCCAGGCCCCCGGTGCACCGTTCAACTTCTGTCAGTTCAACGACCCCGAGTACAACTCGCTCTACGCCCAAGCGTTGGCTGAGTTGGATGCGGGCAAGCGCGCCGACCTGATCCACAAGATGGCCCACATCGACTACGACCGCGGCGGCTACATCATCCCCTACTTCTTCCCGGTCATCGACGCCGCCAGCCAGAAGGTCGGCGGGGTCAACGAATCCGCCAACGGCTACAGCCCCGGCGGCAACGACTTCGCCAACTTCTGGCTCACCTAGGCCATGATGAGTTGCACGAGGAGTCGCCACCATGACTGAGACACTAGAAGTAACCGCCGCCAGTCCCTCAAAACCCAAGGCGCGCACCAACCACCCGATCCGTTCGCTGCTCGTCCAGCGACTGTTGACCGGTGTCCTCTCGGTAGTGGTGATCTCGATCGTCGTGTATGCAGCGACGCTGGTGCTGCCAGGTGATGCCGCGACCGCAATTCTGGGACAGCAGGCCACGCCGCAACGACTCGTCGAACTGCGCCACCAACTTCATCTGGATCAATCTCCGATCGGTGGGTACTTGAGTTGGGCCAAGGCCGCCTTGCACGGTGACTTCGGGACGTCGCTGACACAGCGGGCACCGGTGTGGGACCTCATCGCGCCCCGGCTCGCCAATTCGATCGTGCTGATCGTGGCAACGGCGATCATCTCGACGATCCTCGGCGTGCTGCTCGGCATGTGGGCAGCCGCGCGCCGCGACTCGTGGGTCGATCACTCGCTCTCGGTGACCGCTCTGGTGGCAAGTTCGCTGCCCGAGTTCGTCGTTGCGGTGTTCGTGGTGATGGTCTTCGCCGTCACGGTGTTCGCCTGGTTCCCCGCGGTCAGCATCCTGCCCGAGGGTGAACAGCATCTGGAACGAACCGAACAAGCTCGTCCTTCCGGTCGTGGCCTTGGTGATCGTGGTGACGCCCTACGTGTTCAGAATGTTTCGGGCCTCGCTGATCGAAGCCATGAGTTCCGACTACGTCGAGGTCGCCACCCTCAAGGGTGCGAGCACGTCCCGACTGCTGTTCGGCCATGCCCTACCGAACTCGCTTGCGGCAACCATTCAGGTGGTGGGGCTGAATCTGCTCTATCTCGCGGGCGGGATTGCCTTGGTGGAAACCGTGTTCCAGTATCCGGGAATCGGTTTGAGCCTCGTCGCGTCGATCACCGACCGGGACGTCCCGGTGATCCAGTTTCTGGTGGTGCTCCTGGCGATCGCCTACGTCTTCCTCAACGTCGCCACCGACGTGGCCGTCCTGCTCGTAACTCCCCGTCGACGACTCCCGAGGTGATCATGACTGACACCGCTGAGCTCGCGTCGAACCGTCGAAGCAAGAGGCTCCCGCCAAACGACGTGGCTCGGTGGCCAGGATCGTGCGCGGCGCCCTTGCGTCTCGCAGGGGACAGGTCGGCTTGGCGCTGACCCTGCTGGTCGTCGGCATCGCGTTCGTCGGACCGTTCATTCCGTCGCGGTCGCCGACCGAATTCTCCGGTGTGCCTTACTCGTTGCCGGGCAATGGCAATGGTGTGCTGGGTACCGACGCACTCGGCCGCGACGTGCTTGCGCGCCTCCTTCACGGTGGCTGGTCCTTGCTGCTCCTGGCGGCGATATCCACGGTGCTGGCAGTGCTTCTCGGCGCGATTGCCGGCGTGGTGGCGGCATACCGAGGTCACCTGACCGAGACTGCTCATCATGCGGACCGTCGACATCATGCTGGCGATTCCTCAGCTGGTATTCGTGTTGTTGATCGTCAGCGTGATCGGCGCGAAGACGTGGCTGGTCGTCGTTGCCGTGACGTTGTGCCAGGCTCCGCAGGTCGCCCGAGTCATGTACGCCTCGGCGCAAGACATCTGCGAACGTGACTTCGTCAAGGCCGTCGCGTTGTGGGGGGTGCCCCCGCGCAAGGTGATCATGCGGCACATCATGCCCAGTCTGACGACGCCACTTGGCAGTGGAAGGTGGTCTACGCCTTAGCTTTTCGATCATCTTGATCGCCGGACTGAACTTTCTCGGATTCGGCACCCAGCCTCCCAACCCATCGTGGGGCGTGATGGTGAACGAAAACCGGCTCGGCTTGGCGACCAGTTATTGGGGCGTGCTCGCTCCCGCCATCGTGCTGGCGATCCTGGCGGTGGGAACCAACGTCTTCGCGGATGCACTGGCGCGGGTGGCCTTTGGCGGCGAAGCACGGTGAAGAGATACCGGTGGCTACGGCATTGGAGTTGACGAAAGCATGACAGAACTGCCCGAACTAGCCACTCTCCCAAGGGAGACCGCACCGCCCACCAAGGACGGGCTCGTCGTCGAGGGGTTGACCGTCGTCACGGAAGTGCGCGGAACACCCGTGGTCGAAGACATCTCGTTTCGGGTGGCGCCCGGCCAAGTCCTCGGACTGGTGGGGGAGTCCGGCTCCGGCAAGAGCACCGTCGGTGTCGCGCTTCTCGGGTTGGCGCGAAAGGGACTGCGCATCGCGGCAGGCCGGGTGTGCATCGGCGGCGTCGACATCTTGGAGCTACGCGGCAAGGATCTGCAGGGCGCCCGCGGCCGACTGGTCGCCTACGTGCCCCAAGATCCCGCAAGTGGACTCAACCCGGCGCTACGGGTTGGCAGACAACTGCGCGAAGCGATCATCATCCACGGCGACTCACTCGAACACGAGACGGTCGACCAGCGAGTGACGCAGTTGATGGAGGAGGTCGGCCTGCCTGCCACGGACGCATTCCTCAACAGTTACCCCCACCAGATGTCAGGTGGTCAGCAGCAGCGCGTCGGAATCGCCATGGCATTCAGTTGCCGGCCGCGTGTGATCGTTCTCGACGAACCCACCACGGGCCTCGACGTGACCACACAACGGCGAGTTCTGGAAACCGTGCGGCAGATGACGGTCGAGCACCAGGTGACCTCGGTGTACGTCAGCCACGACCTGGCGGTCGTCGCACAGCTCGCCGACCAGACCGCGGTGCTCTACGCCGGTCGCCTCGTCGAGCACGCTGCCACCGAAGCCATCTTTCGCGGCGCGCGTCACCCGTACGCCGTTGGTCTTCTCAAGGCCGTCCCCAGCTCTGCCCGCAGCGAGATCCTGGTCGGCATCGAAGGCAGGCCACCACGGCCGGGGCGCTGGCCCCAAGGCTGCTCCTTCGCCGAACAGGTGCGGATCCGTCCAGGATGTGTGCCGCCAGGAACTACCGGCGTTGCGCGATCTCGGAGACATCCAGCCGCACCGGGTGAGGTGCCACTTCCCCGAACCGCCCGTGTCGGTGGATCAGGCCAAGCAACCAGTCCCGGTGCTGTCGGGAGACGCCGAATCAGTGCTCGTGGTGCGCAACCTCGCCGCCTGTTATGGTCCCCTCGAGGTGCTTCGCGACGTCTGCTTCGACGTGAAGGCAGGCCGGTGTACGGCCGTCGTCGGACAGTCCGGTTCGGGCAAGACGACATTGGCCCGCTCGCTCGTCGGACTGCACACCGACTGGACGGGCGACGTCGAATTGTCCGGCATCAAGCTCAGTTCGGATCCGCATCGTCGCAGCAAGGAACATCGCAGGACTCTGCAGTATGTGTTCCAAAACCCCTACGGCTCTTTGGATCCGCGGATGACGGTGCGGCAGAATCTGGAAGAACCGCTGCGCCATTTCTTCGACCTTTCCCGCTCCGAACGCGACCGCAAGGTGAATGAAATTCTTCAGACCGTCGCGCTGTCGACGGAGTACGCCGAGCGCCTGCCACAGCAGTTGTCCGGCGGCGAGCGGCAACGCGTCGCGGTGGGGCGGGCTCTCATCGTGGATCCAGAGGTCATGGTGTGCGATGAAATCACCTCGGCGCTAGACGTTTCGGTGCAAGCGTTGCTGGTCGAACAACTGCGCCAGATGCAATCCGACCGCGGGCTGTCGATGGTCTTCATCACTCACAACCTGGCCGTGGTGCGCAGCATCGCCCAAGACGTGGTGGTCCTCTCCGATGGCGTCATCGTCGAGCACGGCCCCGTCGATCAAGTCCTCGACCACCCCGCGCACGAGTACACCCAGCGCCTGCTGGCCGATCTGCCATCGACTGAGTGACGAAGTGGGGGCTGATTCGTCCGACTGGGACCGATCGCCTAGCCTCGAAAGGACGTATGGCCTATCCCGAGATCGCACCGAACACGACGCAGTGGAGCATCCGTCGCCACCACGACGTGCTGGAACAGCTGCGGGGGTATGGCCGGCCCGGAGTGATCACTCTGATCGGCATCGACGGGCATAGCGGGTCCGGCAAGTCGACACTCGCGGACGGCCTGGCCGGCCTCGCGGACGACGTCTGCGCGCTTCATACCGATGACCTGGCCTGGCATCACTCGTTCTTCGGCTGGGGCCAGGTGCTGGCCGAGCACATCCTGGCTCCGCTTCGGCGCAACGGGCCACCAATCGTCTACCGCCCCGAGGCGTGGGTAGCGCGCGACCGGCCGGGGGCGATCAACGTTCCCGCCGGCACTGCGGTGGTGATCGTAGAGGGAGTGGGAGCGTGCAGCCGCGACCTGGAACCCTGGTTCGACGCCATGGTCTGGGTGCAAGCCCGCGAGGAGGTCGCGCGTCGGCGCGTCATCGCCAAGGGAACCGACAGCGCTGAGTTCGTCGATGACTGGATGGCGCAGGAGAATTCGTTCCTGACCGACCATCGGCCGTGGTTGCGCGCGGATCTGATCGTCGGCGGCGAGCTGGGCCAGCCGACGGTGGGCGGCGAGACCGGAAACGTCGTCACCTCGCCGGGACCGGGTCGACCGTCAGGTAGCTGATCAGTCGTCCTCGGACTGCTCGACGATCAGGCACATGCCATGGTGGGGCGCCATCTCGACGCCGAAGCTGTGCAGGTCATCGATGGTGGCAACTTCGTCGCCGGTGAACGCGTCCGTCACCGTCGCACCCGGTGGGAGTTGCTCGGAGCGCACCGTCCCTGCGATGTGTTCGTTGGCGAAGTTCAGCACGGTCAGCTGGTAGTGACCTGGTTCGGCCAGCTGGTGGACCAGGACGAGCATCGCCCGGTGCGACACCTCCGGGATGTCGATCTGCCGACTGGTGGCGATGCCGAAGTGATCGCGGACCCGCAGGATGGCCTGTAGCTGCCGCAGGAAGCTGGTCTCGTCGGCCAACTGCTCGGGAATGGAACCATAGAGACTGCGGCCGCGCGGCATGCCGGCGGTCGACTTCGTCGCCCGTGGGTTCACGCCCATCAGATCGTGGGCAGCACGGTGAATCCAGCGGGTGTCGCCGCCGCTCAACAGAGCGGTCACCTCATTCGCCGGCAGGGTGAGCATTCCGCACAGATCCCATCCCGAGAGAGCGAAGACACCGGGCTGCAGCGCGTTGAACATCACCAGGAGAAGATGCGATCGCCGGATGGCATCGATGTCGTCGATGGCACCTAGGTCGGTGATCCCCAGTGTCGCGGCGATGACCGTGGCGGTAGTGCAGGCGATGCCGTTGGTGGTGAAGACCAAGTTGTAGGGTGCGGCCTTACCGGTCAGCCGCTCGCTGAGATCGCGGCGCACACTGTCGCCGATCTGTTCGCCCGTGAGTTCCTCACCCTTGTAGCCGAAGACGTCGTCGCGGTGACCGGTGGACCAGTGCACTAGTTCGTAGGTCAGTTCGTCGTGGTTCTGGAGGGCATGAACGAGCGAGGCGGGATCAACGCCCAGTTCCAACGTCGTCCGCAGTGTCAGCCGCAGGAATTCGGTATCGGCGGTGGCGAGGGCGTGGTGATAGGCGGGCCGGTTGATGAAGTCGTAGGACAGGTCGGCGCCGGCCTCACCGTTCTGGCGGATGTCGTCGATCGTGAGATTGAGTTCCTGGAAGGTGAACCCGCCGAGTTTGCGCACCATGCTGGCGATCAGGTGGTTGGCCGCCTCGGACAACGGATGGCCTTCCGACCAGGCGGGGTTTTCTTCGGCGGCGGTCTTCTCCGCGCCGAGGAAGCCATTGGCGTCCAGCCGCAACCCGCCTGAGCCCAGGTCGGTCAGGGAATGCAGCGCGTCGCCGATGACCAGGCGCATACCGGCAAAGGTTGGATCCAACCAGTTGATCGACGGTTGACCATCCTTGAAGTAGTGCAGATAGACCCAACGCCGTTCGACACCGTCGACGCCGACGACTGCCCGGGTCACGCTCCAGTTCGTCTCCTTGACCCCTTCGGCGTAGAAGATGACTCGCTGTAGTCGCCCAATGATGTAGCCGGCGTTGGCGAGCCACTCCTCGGTTGCCGCGTCGATGTTGACCGAGTCGCCGCCGGCGGGGATGTCGGGCAGGTGCTCCCAGTCGCGAGGGTCGATCTCCACCATGTGGTAGATCCCCGGGTAGTCGGCGTACTTGACTTCGGCCAAGCGGAAGTCGGCGCCCTTGCCCGTGTGCCCCGGCACGATGTCGTCGATGATCGTGCCGCCGTACCAATTCGCGGTGCCGCACATGTGGCGGAACTCGTCCTCGGTGCCGAACGCGGAGTCGATCCTGGTGCTTATCCGGTCGAAGTGGCCGTCGACGCTGGGCGTCTGCTGCCAGCCCGAGAGTCCACCGGCCAGCTTCACCGGTCCGGTGTGAATCGCCTCGATGCCGATCGCAGCGAACGCCTTCCACATCTCTTCATCGGCCATCGCGTGCAGGAACGATTCGTCCGGGCGGGTGATCAGAGAGAGGGGGTAAGCGGTGAACCATACCGACGCGGTGTCCACGGCTCCCCGTGGGTTCGGCTTCGCGTACGGGTTCTGCCACATCGATCCCTGACCGGAGAACTGTTGGCTGATCTCATTGGCATCGGCCAGCATGGACTGCGATAGGAGCCAGGACACGTAGGCCGCGTTGTCACCCCGTGCCGGTCCGTCTTGGGCGACCGAGCGTCGGGCGAATGGGGCCTTGACCCGCGGGCGGAAGCGCAAGGTTCGGGGCCGGGCGGGGTGCAGATGTTCGTCGAAGGTGATGTCTGCTGGTTCGTTGGTCTGATCCTCGGGTGCCGGCTCGGCCATCTGCGCCATGCCTTTCCTCGTTAGCTGGTCGTGAAACCGCATGCCCGTCGTAGCGCCCAAGCCCGCCCTTCACCCGCTCGCGCCCGGCCAGTGTAGCGGGAGCACCAGGGAGTGTGGTAAAGCGTTGTGGTAGCGCGGTTCTCATCGCCGGCTGGATGCGTCCGGCCCAGCGGAGGTCGTCAGCTGTAGACTTCTGAGTAGATGCGCTCGATGTCTTCCTGGCTCGGCACGACCGGGTTGTTGGCCGGCGAACCGGAGGCGACAGCCTGTTCTGCCATCAGCGGGGTCAACTGAGCCCAGGCATCGTGGTCGATCCCGTAACTCTTGGGGGTCGGTACATCAAGATCGTGGCACAACTCGGTGAGGGCATCGACCATCGTCTGCGAGGCGCGTCGCGTCACTGGTAGTCGGTTCAGCCACACCGTAGGCGCGGGCGCACTGGGCGTAGCGCGCTTCGGCGCCGGAAACCGAGTAGGCCGTTACCGCGGGGAACAGCATGGCGTTGGAAAGGCCATGTGCGACATGGAAGTGCGCCCCAATGGGTCTGCTCATCCCGTGCACCAAGGTGACACTGGAATTGGAGAAGGCCATGCCGGCTTGCGTTGCGGCCGCCATCATCGCTTCGCGTGCTTCGTGATCTTGTCCGTCGTGGTATGCACGACGAAGATTGGCCGAGATCAGTCCGATGGCCGACAACGACACGGCATCGCTGATCGGGTTGGCCTTGCGGCTGACGTACGCCTCGACGGCGTGGGCCAGCGCGTCGACACCGGTGTCCGCGGTAAGCCTCGGTGGCATCGACATCGTGAGCTCGTAGTCGATGATCGCAGCGACCGGCAGGAATGACAGTCCGGGGCACAGCATCTTCTCGTCGGTGTCGCTGTCACTGATGACCGTGAACTGAGTTGCCTCGGAACCACTTCCCGCCGTCGTGGGTATGGCGACGATGGGAAGCGCAGGCCCGCTGTAGTTGTTCGGGGCCTTGAACTTGCGCATGGGACCGCCCTGGGACGCCAACACGGCGAGCGCCTTCGCGGAATCCATGGGACTACCGCCGCCGAACCCGATTACGCAATCGGCGTTGTGCGCGCGCACGGCCTCGACGCCTCGGTCGAGGGATTCGGTGGTGGGGTCGGGTACGGTGCCGTCGAACACGGCCGCTGCCATTCCGGCAGAGCGGAGCAGTGACAGGACGCGATCGGCGCCACCCGAAGTGGTCAGGTACGCGTCGGTCACCACGAGCGGCCGATGCAACCCGAGGCTCTCGATGACGGCCGGCAGTTCGTTGAGGGCGCCGCGTCCGATGCGGGAATAGCGCGGGAAGGCGATGTTTGCGGTCATGGTGGGACTAGTCCTGGATCTGCTCGATGAGGTTGCGAAGGTAGACGTAGCTCTTCTGGGCGGCGTCGAGGCTGCCGCACTCGACGGAGAGAACGACGTCGTGATCCGCCCTCGACAACGTGCCGACGATGCGCTCCCAGTCGATGACTCCTTCGCCGCATGCGCAACCCAACATTCCGCGGACTTTGCCACGCAGGCGACGCGCGTCCTCGACGCTGATGTCCTTGGCGTGCATGTGCGTAACCTGCCCGACGATCTGCTCGAGCCACTCGTGGGGATCGTTCTCGCTGAGGTAGCTGTTACCGGTGTCGAGATTGATCGTCAGCGCCGGACTGTCGACCAGCTCCATGATCTTCTGCAGCCGCGCGGGGGTGGCGGTGTAGGGACCGTGGGTTTCGATCGCTATCTTGATTCCGCGTGGTTCGGCGACCAGAGCTGCCTCCTGCAGGGTGTACCGCATCAAGGTGTAGTTCTCGTCCTCGGTGGTCCAGAAGGGCGTCGGACCGTCGTCGACCATGATCATCGGGGCGCCGACTTCGACCGCATAGCGGATCGATTGGCGGAGGTACTCGACGGCGACATCGGGTTTGGCCAGCGGGGCGTGACTCGACAGCGACGAGATTCGCAGACCGCGGTCGTCGGCGGCCTTCTTGAGGATCAGTGGATCGTCGAGCATGGAGCGGCTGTGGAAATAACCTGCTGCACTGAGAAGTTCGCGCCCCCAGTGCACCATGGGCTCGATGTAGCGGTAGCCGATTTCGGCGGCCTGATCCATCGCCCAGTCGAAGCCCTGGTTCTCCAGACGTGCGAACTCGAGGTTCAGGCCCAGTTTGATGTTGCCCATGGCTGGTGCGCCTCCCGGCTCAGAAGCCGCGCTTGCTGACGTAGTCGTCGCGGGTGTCGCCGTGGTAGGCGGGGACGGTGATGTCCCACCAGCCCGTGGGATGCATTTCCGTCCAGGGCAGTTCGTGGGCGCTCATGACCTCCAGCACGACGGGTCCGGGCGTCGCGAATGCACGTTCGACGGCGTCGGCGAGCTTCTCGGGGTCCTCGATGCGCTCCGCCGCACACCCCAATGATCGCGCGAAGTTGGCGACGTCGGCGAAGTAGGGCTTGCCGTCGGGCGTCGTCCAGTTCGTGGTGGCCTTGCGGGCGGCACCGAAGAGGTTGATCTGGAGATCCTTGATCGCCTCCCAGCCACCGTTGTTGAGGACGACGACCACCAGGGGCAGACCGAGCATCGCGACGGCGGCGAGCTCCGTGCCGGTCTGCAGGAAGCTGCCGTCGCCGATCATCGCCAGGACCGGTGTGTCCGGGCACGCCACCTGTGCGCCGATCGCGGCGGGCAATCCGAAGCCGATGCCCGAGAAGCCGCCTGCCACGATGTTGGTCTTCGGTCCATAGATGGGAAACTCGTTGAAGGCCTGATTGGCCGGGTTGCTGGAGTCGGTGACCAGAATGCCTTCCCGTGGAAGCGCTTTGCGAATCTCGACCATGGCTCGTGAGTTGGTCATCGGCAGATAGTCCGTGGTTCGCATGGGACGCAGATGTTCTTCCCACTGCGACTTGAGATCCTGCAGTTCCGCGAAGTACGCGCCTCGCGCGGTAGTCGAGGGCCGGCCTCTGGCTGGCCAATGCGTTCGCCAGCGCCTGCAGCGAGGTCTTGGCGTCGCCGACGATGCCGACCTCCACCGGATAGTTGCGGCCAATCTCGAATCCGTCGATGTCGATCTGAATCAGCTTGGTGTCGGGGATGTTGAAGGTGACCCCGGGGCGGTAGGACGACGTGACGCGGTCGCTGAACCGGCAGCCGATGGCCAGGATCACGTCGGCCGTACGAGTGACCCCATTGCCGGAGATGGACCCCATGTCGCCGCAGGGCCACGCGTACAGATCGTGGTCGGCGGGAAAGGCACCCTTGCCCTGGAACGAATGGGTGACGGGGGCGCCGAGGTATTCGGCCAACGCGAGCAGTTCCGGTGCCGCGTCAGCGGCGATCACGCCGCCGCCTGCCAGGATCACCGGACGGGTGGCACTGGCGAGCAGCTGTGCAGCCTCGCGCGATGGCGACCGGGTCGCCGGTCGAACGCGTCGCGGCGCGACGGCCGCCCGTCTGTGGCGCGTACTCGCCGTATTCGGCCTGAAGGTCCTGCGGGATGTCGACGAGGACCGGCCCTCGGCGTCCCTCGTACATCGTGTTGAACGCTTGCGCCAGCGCGGTGGGGATCGACTCGACGCGGTTGGGCTGCCACCACCGCTTGACCACCGGTTCGGCCATTCGCGGAAAGTTGTTGCCGTGCGGGCGGTCGATTTCTTGAAGGACCCCACGGTTCTCCATGTAGGTGTGCACCGCACCGGTGAGCAGGAGCAGCGGCTGGGAGTCGGCGAAGGCGGTGGCCAATCCGGTCAGCGTGTTGGTGGCGCCGGGGCCGATCGACGTGCAGACCGCGGCGATCTTGCCGGACGCACGGTAGTAGCCGTCGGCCATGTGTGCCGCACCCTGCTCGTGCATGGCAGGCACTAGCTCGATCTCGTCGGCGCGGTCGACGAAGGCGTCGAGCAGGGCGGTGTTGCCGTGGCCGGGAATGGCGAACACCTTCTCGACACCCTCGCGGATCAGGATGTCGACCACCATCTGGCCGCCGGTGAGCTTCGTCGTCATGGCACTGCTTTCGTGGGTCGAAGGTTGGGTACTGGTCATCCGGCCGCAAGAGCACGGCGGTCGAGACTGCATGCTGCGATCGTCGGCGCGACCCGGAACGCGTTGGCCGCGATCGTCAACGCTGGGTTCATCACCGGCAGGGACGGGAAGAACGCTGAGTCCACGACGAATAGGTTGTCGACGTCGTGGGTTCGGCAGGTTGCGGTCGAGGACCGAGGTGGACGGATCGTCGCCGGCTCGCACGGTCCCTGCCTGATGCGAATTGACCTCGATGCCGGTGCCCGCGGAGAACACGACCGGGTAGCCCATCTTGCGAACCAGCTTGGTGGTCTCGCGGACCAGGACCTGGTGTGCCCGAACGTTGTTGGGCACCCACGCGATCTGGATGCCGCCATCGTCGCGTAGACCTACCCTGTTGTTCGGGTCGGGCAGATCCTCGGTGAACAGCCACCAGTCGGTACTGCGCCTGGTCGCCATGTTCAGCGCCCACAGGGGAATCCGTGGCTGCTGTCCCTTGACCATCGCGCCTTGGAGTTTGCCGATCAGTTGTACGTGGCCAAGCGGATACGGGTGATCCGGCGTTCCGTGCAAGTAGAAGTCGTTGAAGTACAGCGTCTTCTGAAACACCGAGGTGTTTCTCCGGAATGGGTTGATACCGACCAGGATCGAGTTGTTGTGGACCATGTAGTTGCGGCCGACTTGGTCGGATGAATTCGCGAGCCCACGCGGGTGGTGTTCGTTGGCGGAGCGCAGCAGCAGTGCGGCTGAGTTGACGGCACCGCACGCGACGACGACGGTACCCGCTCCGATGGTGCGTGGCCGTGCCGGCGATGCGACACTCGACGCCGGTGGCATGCCTACCCGTGGGGTCGGTCAGCACCCGGTCGACAAGGGCGCCCGTGACGAGTTCGACGGCGCCACTGGCAACTGCCGGCCGCACACAGCACACGTCGGCATCGGACTTGGCGAGGGTTCGGCACGGAAAGCCGTCGCACGTCGCACATCGGATGCACGAACCGCCCTGTTGCAGGTCGACGCCGAGGGGGATGGTCGACGGGGTCATTCCGAGCTTGCGCAGCTTCTCCGCTGCGGCTTGAACTGGCGGTTCGTGACCAAGACCCGGGAACGGAAAGGGTTCGCTGCGATCCAGTGTCGGATCGTCGAGTTCACCGTGCACCTTGAAGACCTGCTCGGCGTGCCGGTAGTGCGGGGCGAGCTCTTCGTAGTCGAATGGCCAGGCGGGCGATTCTCCGTCTTGATGGGTCGTGCAGCGGAAGTCCTCGCGGCGGAACCGCACCAACGAAGATCCATAGAACTTGGTGTTGCCGCCCACGTAGTAGTAGGTGCCCGGGCTGAAGGGGTTGCCGTCGACGTCGTACCAGTCCTCGGCGTTCTTGTAGCGGCCCTCGCGCGAAAACTGCGTCGGGATCCCAATTCTGCGGTTCCTGTGGCACGAATCCGCCACGTTCGAGGAGCAACACACTGATTCCGGCGTCCTTGAGCGCGAATGCGAGCGTGCCGCCGCCCATACCGCTGCCGACGACGATCACGTCATAGTGTTCGCGTGAGGGCCGGGAATTGCTCACTGGGAGGGCATCGATGACCATGGGTCTCGGTTCCTCTCCGGTGGGCTGGGTTGTCTCAAGCCGGCGTATGGCCGCAGACCGGTTGGACAACACTCGGTGGCTTGCTGATCTTCAGCATTGCGCATCGGACTCGGATTCATCAGACCCAAGCCGCGCAGCCAACCGCGCTGCCGTGTTACATCATGTGCACCGCGTCGGACGTATCAGGACTGCGGGGTGGGGGCGTCTGGGCGGATCAGTTTGGCAGCTCGCAGGTCGTCCCACAGCTCGCCGGGCACACTCGACTCGAACAGCTCCGCGTTGCGGGTCTGCTGCTTCTCGTTCCGCGCGCCGATGCACGCGCTGACCACCACGGGGTGTGCATAGGCGAATTGCAGAGCGACCGCAGCCAAAGGCACGTCGTGGCGCCGACAGACATCCTGGAGTTGACCGGCTTTGGCCAGAATGTTCGCGTCCGCGGGCGCGTAATTGAAGCGGGCACCGGAGATGGGGCCGGTCGCAAGAACCCCGCTGTTGTAGACGCCGCCGAGCACGATGCCGACGCCCTGTTCTTCGCAGATCGGGAAGAGCTCATCGAGTGGCTCCTGCTCGAGCAGCGTGTACCGCCCGGCGAGCAGGCACACGTCGACGTCGGTGGCCTTGACCGCTTCGATCATCAGGTCGGTCTCGTTGATCCCGAACCCAATTGCCTTGACCACCTGCTGCTCGCGCAGCGACTCCAATGCGGGGAAGGCGCTGACGATGGCTTGATGAAACAGTTCCGGCGCGGCCGAACCGTGGGTGTAGCGGTCGCAGTCGTGGATGAACAGGGCATCGAAGTGATCGGTGAGCATGCGCTGCATGCTCTGCTCGACCGCCCGCATCACTCCGTCGTAGGAATAGTCGTAGCCCGCGACGAACGGCGGGATGTCGAGGTACTGGCCGTTGGTCGACGGGGCGTCCAGCGTCGGGGTGAGGACGCGGCCCACCTTCGTCGACAGCACGAGCTCTTTGCGGTCGCGGCGTCGCAGAGCGTGGCCGAGGCGGTGCTCGCTGAGGCCATTGCCGTATCCGGGCGCGGTGTCGAAGTACCTGATGCCTTGGTCCCAGGCCTGCGAGACCATGTCTTGGGCGTCGGCATCGCTGAAGACTCCGTTGAAGTTCCCGATCGGCGCCCCACCGTAGCTGAGGGCGGTAAAGGTCAGGCCTGATCGTCCATTGACCTTGGTGTCGGAAACCAACATGTCAGATCCTCACCTCGTCGTGGTTGCACGATCGTTCGAGCGAGCGTTGTCGCAGCACCTGTCACGATGGCGAAAACTGCTATCGTGCAGGCTTTTCGAGCCTAGCCATTTCGGAGGTGGGGAAGCCCTACCCAGGACGCGAAATCCTGAGCACTTCGACTGCACGAAGTGTGCCGGAAGTGCCCACGCCGACCACTGCCGCATGCAACATCGTGCTGGCTGGACTGGGCACACGAACTGTGCAAAACGTGATGAGCCACTGCGCACTGTGCGTCTGTCAGGCGCCTGACAGGGTTGCAAAGCTCAATCCAGCAGCACGATCAACCAGCAGCACGTCTCGTCGCCGCGTAGATGAAGGAATCGAATTCATGGGCCAGCTTGACGGCAAGGTAGCGTTCATCACGGGAATCGCCCGAGGACAGGGGCGTTCGCATGCGTTGACCCTTGCGCGCGAGGGTGCGGACATCATCGGGTTGGACGTCTGCAAGAAGCCCGCCTCCACGCCCTATCCGGGGGCCTCGCCCGCAGACCTCGACGAGACGATTCACCTCGTCGAGGAGGCGGGCGGCAAGATCGTCGCGGAACAGGCGGACGTTCGCGACCTGGCGCAGGTGCAGGCGGTCTTCGATCGCGGTATCGCGCATTTCGGCCGAGTGGACATCGTGCTCCCCAACGCCGGAATCTGCGCAGGCGGCCTGACATGGGAGATCACTCCCGAGGCCTGGCAGGAGATGCTCGACGTCAACCTCACCGGGCCCTGGAACACCGTGCGGGTGGCGCTTCCGACGATGATCGAACAAGGCGACGGTGGCTCCATCGTGTTCACCGGATCCGTCGATGCGCTCAAGGGGTCGGCGAACATCTCTTCCTACGCCGCGTCCAAGCACGGTGTGACCGGCCTCATGAGGTCACTGGCCAATGAAGTCGGCCAGTACGGGATCCGCGTCAATTCCATCAATCCCGGTCATGTCGACACAGACATGCTCGGAAACGAATTCGTGTGGCGATTGTTCCGCCCGGACCTCGATGAACCCACGAAGGACGACGTGATCGGGTCCTTCACTGGTACGAACCTGTTGCCAGTTCCGTGGATGCAACCCCAGGACATCAGCAACGCCATCCTCTACCTAGTCTCCGATGCGGGCCGTTATGCCACTGGCACGACGCAGTTGTTGGACTCGGGTTTCCTGGCCAAGTCCTAGCTGGCGCGCAGCCAGATGGACGAGATGCAGAACTCGAGGCCTCGCGAGCGATGCGCTCTGGACAGCCGTCCCCGGCCACGCGAGAGCGGGCCGTCCCCTTCCCTCGCGCTGCCCCCGCCGCTGAGCCCGGACTGGAATTGGCAGTTGCTGGCCAGCTGCCGGGGATATCCCGTGCAGCTGTTCTTTCCCGAACAACTGCGAGGAGTCGCACTCGTCGAGCAGGAAGCCACGGCGAAACGGATCTGCGGTAACTGCCCCGTCCTGGCGCAGTGCCGCGACCACGCTCTGCGGGTGCCGGAGGCGTGGGGCATTTGGGGCGCAATGACACCGCGTGAACGGGGCATCGAGCGCTGACCGCCGCACCTCACGCAGATTGGATACGACGGACTTCTTGCCCGAATGCTTCGATCTGCTCTTCCTCGGTGCCGTGGATCGGTTGCAGAACAACGGAATCGGCGCCCGAAGCCAACAGCCTGTCGATGGCGACGCGGCAATCCCGAACGTCGCCGGCAACGGTCAGACTTCGAATCACGTCGGGTTGGCAGTCCGATCCGTGCAGTGGACCAAGTTGTGCTGCGAGATAGGGCTTTTGCAGCGCCTTTTGAATGGTGGGCCGCAACGCTTCCAGTCCGCGCTCACCATCCTCGGTGTCGAGATTGGACCAAACGAACACGGTGATGCGGGCGTCTGGGCCGAGCGTGCGCCGTACCTCTGCGACGTAGGCCGGCGAAGATCCCTCCGCCAAGATCACCCCAAGCCCGAGACCGCGCGCTAGCTCGATGCCCTTCGGGCCGCGTACACCCAAACTGAGTGGCTGGCGCCGCAGTGGGTGGATGGGTCAGCGACACCGAGTCGAGGTGGACGTGCTCTCCCGAGTAGGTGACTTCCTTGCCGTCAAGGAGATCTCGCACCGTCTCAGAGACTTCTCGGAGGCAGGCCATGAGACTCACTGGGTGCTGGCCGACCTGCGTCAGCCATGCGGGCATGCCGTGGCCGATGCCTGCATGGAACCGGCCCGAGGATAGCCGGGCAACCGAAGCGAACTCCATCGCCAGATACATCGGGTTCCGTACGGCCGCGGGCGCGATGCCCAAGCCGACCTCGAGCCGACTGGTCACGGCCAGCGCGCCGGCGACCTGAGCGATTCCGCCGGCTAGCGCCAGGTCCTCGCACACCCACAGTTCGGAGAAGCCCGCCGCCTCAACCGATCGAGCGAGCCGGAGTACGTCCTCGGTGGCACGTGCATCAATCTTGAACCCGATTGCGGGCATGAGGATTCCCTTCTTCTGGTGCCGATGCAGACAAGCCTCGAACGGTTCGTCGACTTGCCCAAGTTATCGATGACACGGCGCGTGGATAAGACCCAACACGAGCATTCCGCATACCGGATGATGCACGAGTCGTACAGCACCCTCACCCCGCTGCCGAAGGTGGGATGTTGCGAGATCCGTTGGTGGAGATTGGATTCGAATCGTCCGAGTCATCGCTCCTGCTTGTCGCAACGGTTAGGTGCGGGGCCTTGAACGGATTGAGCGCGCCCGCGTCGATGACGTGTGCGGTACCGGTGACGTAGCGTCCGTCGTCGCTGGCCAGATACACGACCGCGTTGCTCACGTCGATGGGATCCAGGAAGGGCACCGGTAGGGCGTGCATGGCGGTCAACGCTTCCAGCGCATCATCTTGTGTCGCACCGGTTTTACCCCCAGCAAAGAGCTGGTTGTAGGCGGGATTGTTGATCATCGTGGTGTTCACGTTGGTCGGGTTGATGGAGTTGACCCGGATACCGTAGGGCGCCAGTTCACCGGACAGTGTGCGCATCAGGCCGTTGACGCCGTGTTTGGAGGCGGCATAGTGGCCGACGTTGAGTTCGACGGTCAGACCCGAGATCGAGCTGATCAAGATGACGGCGCCGCCGTCGTCCTGGCGCAACAAGGTTGGCACGGTGGCTTTGATCGTCTTCCAGACGCCGGTCAGGTTGACGTCTATCTGGTCCTGAAACTGTTTCTCCGTGAGTTCCCACAGCGGAGCGGTGTCGTTGAGCGTGCCGGCGTTGGCCACGACGACGTCGAGTCGCCCCAGTTCTGCCACTCCGGCACCGACCGCGGACTGCATACCGGCGAGATCGCGAACGTCGACCTCGCGGGCGAACACACGACGGCCGCGGCTCTTGACCAGGTCGACGGTCGTGATCAGGTCATCGGAGTCCGCCATCGGATACGGCACGGTGTCGATCTGACGGCAGACGTCCAAGGCGATGATGTCAGCGCCCTCGTCGGCGAGCCGAAGCGCGTGCGAGCGGCCTTGGCCGCGGGCGGCACCGGTGATCAGAGCGACCTTGCCCTCTAAGCGTGGCACGGTGGTGTTCCCTTCGTACTCAAGAAGATCCGCCGCCGTCAGCGTCCGGTAGCGACAGCCCAAGGCGAGCCAAGTCACCATTGAGCCTGACCCTCGGAACCTCGCTTCAGTAGCCCCAGCATGAGCAAGAAGGGCCGATGCGCATGCACACATCGGCCGTGGCCGCCTGGCGATCGGCGCGTCGAAAATGGGTGGACGTTGCTCAAAGTCCGGCCTTTGACACGTCGCGCCCGTAGGCTCAAGATGAGCAAGAAACACCAACGAGCCTGCACACTACGGCAGCGAGGGCCTGGTTCACATCATGTCAATGTCCATCGAAGCTGCACTTCAGCTGGAGGTCTTTACCCGCGTTCCGCAAACGGTGTATGCCGGGCGCCGCAATTTCGACCGTCCCGTGCGATGGGTGCATCCAACGGAAATCCCCGACATCGCTCAATTCCTCAGCGGCGGCGAGATGCTCCTTACCGCCGGGTTGGGCATCGGTGACACCGAGGAGCGGCAGCGCCAGTACGTTCACGCCATCGACGATGCGCATGCGTCGGTGCTGATCGTGGAGTTGAGCGGACGGGCCTTTGACGCCATGCCGGATGCACTCGTCGAAGCCGCCAACGAACGCGAATTTCCGCTGGTGGGTTTGGCAGGCGAATTGCCGTTCGTCGAGGTATCAGCCCAGGTCCACGAATCCATCATCGATCAGCGTGTGCTCGATCTGAGCGCCTACGAGCGGCTCAACAACACCTTCATGCAACTCCTCCTCGCCGGCCGTGACCACGTGCATTTCACCGACGCCCTGGCCAACGAGGTGGGTCGGCCCGTGGTGTTGGAGGATTCTGCCCGGCAGGTGGTCGCGTATTCGGGGAGCTCGGACATTGGCGACGTCGCGCTGAGGGACTGGGAACGGCACTCGCGGATCGACCATGATGCGGCGACTGCCGGCAGCGGCAACGCCAACGATGCCGACATCTGCACCCGCAAGGCGGTGGTCCTTCGCGGGGAGCGGTGGGGGTGGCTGCATGTCCTGCACGGCGGCGAGCCGATCGTCGGAACGGCGGGTTACGCCATCGACCGGGCTGCCGACGGCATCGCCATCGCCTTGCTGGGTGCCCGAGAGAGCGGCGCTCGCTCCGCGCAGCGACAAAACGCGCTCATCAGCCGACTGTTGCTCGGCGATATCTCCGGCGACGCGTTCGTGACCCGCGCGTTGCGGATCGGCAGGGACCTGCGGGACCGCGCGCTGCTGGTGGTGTCGGTGTGCAGAGAGTCGACCGGCACGAATACGGGCGAGGATGCGATGGAGGAGTTGTGCCGATCGCTGCGGGTGCCCGCGGTGGTGGCCGACCTCGGCGAGCACACGTTGGTCATCATGGGCCTGTCCCGGACCAGGTCGGAGAAGCAAGTGGTCGAGCAACTGACCGCACTGGACGTGCGTGCCGGCATCAGTCGCCCGGTCAGCGCGAGCCAGCTGCCCGCCGCGGTCGAACAAGCGCGTAGCGCAGCATCGGTGGCGTTGGCGAAGCCGGACAAGGCGGTGCACCGATTCGACGAACTTGGGGTACTGCGGCTGCTGGCTTCACTGGCTGGTGGACCCGAACTGGCCCGCTACATCGAGGATGAACTCGGCCCGCTGCTCAAACACGACGCCAAGGCCACCAACCCGCTCCTGCCGACCTTGCGCACGTATTTGTCGTGTGACGGAAAGAAGTCGCAAGCAGCCCAGTTGCTTTTCATCCAGCGGCGGACCCTGTACTACCGGCTTGAGCGGATCGAGAGCTTGCTCGGGCGGTCGATGGACGACCCGGACAACCGTCAGGCGTTGGTATTCGCAGTCCGCGGACATGACCTGCTGCAGCGTGAGGTCCGCCAGTGAGGTTTGACCGCCGACCGTTTCACGAGGTGTGCATTGTTGCGTTGCGGAGTTCTCTCTATGACCCTGTCATGGGACGGCCGCCACGCTTAGCTTGGAGAGCAACCGCCGCTTGATCGGAGCGGACGGAATCCGCTCACTCCAGGCAAGCGCCGTATGCCTGCAGCCTCGGCCGAGCTGCAGTCGCAAATCATTGCCGTGCCGACCACCGGGAGCGCCTACGATGACCCAGCCTGTTCAGGCGCGGCCGCTGACACGGGCCCGTTACGCCGTGTTCGCCCTCTTCGGTTCCTTCGGGATTCTGCTGTCCACCTGGGCCGTGCATCTGCCGGTGCTGCAACGCAGCGTGGGACTGTCCAACGCCATGCTGGGGACGATATTGCTGATCCTCGGCGCCGGATCGCTGGTGGGCATGCAGCTCAGCGGGGCTCTGGTTGATCGCGTCGACAGCGGTCGCGTCGCCACGATCGCCGGCGCGGTGGCAGCGGCCGCGATCACGCTACCGCTGACTGCCTCTACCCTCGTCCAGGCCGTCGCCGGGGCATTTGTGCTGGGCGTAGCAGCGGGTTGCGCCGACGTTGGAATGAACGCCGTCGCCGTCAGCGTTGAGCGCGACTACGGCCGACCGATCATGGCGTCGTTTCATGCGATGTTCTCCATCGGAACCGTCGTCGGAGCCTTGCTCGGCGCAGCCGGATTCGCCTTGCGGCTGGGAATCCTCGCAATGACGACGATGATCACGATCGTCTGCCTGGCGATCGTCGGGTCCGCATTCTGGGCTCTGCGCAACCGTCAGGAACGCACGCCGGGCGACCTCCTCGATGAGGCGTCAGCGCCCATCGCCCCGACGACTGAGCGTCACCGCCGGCGGGTCATCCTGCTCGGAATGCTGGCCTTCCTCTTCTTCCTGTCAGAGGGTTCGGCCATGGACTGGAGCAGCCTGCACGCTCAACAGCATCTCGGTGCGGCCCCCTCACTGGCGGCGTTGGCGGTCGGAGCATTCGTGGTGGCCATGACTGCGTCTCGCTTCACGGTGGACCGGGTTGCCCAGGCATGGGGCCCGGTATGGGTCCTCAGGGGCGGAGCGGTGCTCGCAATGATCGGCATCCTGATCGTCATCGCCGCCCCTGATTTACCCATTGCGCTCGTGGGCTGGGCCCTGTTCGGTGTGGGTCTGGCCGGCGGGTTACCCCAGGTGTTCACTGCGGCAGGCAATCTCGGCGGCCCCACGTCCGGACGCACGCTGTCGCGAGTCGTCGGGGTGGGGTACCTGGCGATCCTGGGTGGGCCCGCACTGATTGGTTGGATGGTGGAACTGGTGTCGTGGACGGGGGCGTTTCTGGTGCCGTTGTGCGCCATGCTGGTGTGCGTTCTCGCAGCACCGGTGGTGGCTCGCGGCAAAGGAGTCAACCCGCGCTCCTGAGACCCCAATCGCCATTGTTGCTTCAACGATTCTTCGGTATCGGTGGGCTCCATTGATTTCCCTGGGCGAGAGCATGGTCGGCACGACGGGCTCGTCCGAATTGCGTCGAAGCAATCGGTCGATTGTCGTGCTGTATTTCCGACCGAAGATCTGATTTGGGCGGCGGTCCGCTATCTCATATCGGACGCAAATCTGCGCAGTTCACGGACGCCGCTGATGACACCGACGCCTGCGGTGTGTCATCGTGATGGTCGTCGCCATTCCGGAACGTGCGGCGGGGACGGATTAGTCAATGACCTACGTCCTGGCCATCGACCAGGGCACCTCGGGCACCAAGGCGATCGTCGTCGACGACGCCGGCGCGGTGTTGGCCATCGCCGAGATCGCCTTGCGGCCGGTCTATCTCGCCGGCGGCGGAGTCGAGCAGGATCCCGAGGCCCTCTTCGAGTCGGTGGTCCACGCCGGCCGACGCGCGCTCGAGGAAGCGGGAGTGACCGTGTCCGCGGTGGCGCTGGCGAATCAGGGCGAGACGGTGCTTGCGTGGGACCGCGCAACGGGCCGCGCCCTGACACCGGCGATCGTGTGGCAGGACCGCCGTTCCGAGTCCATCTGTGCGGCGCGCGCGGAGTCCGCGGACGCCGTGGCGGCAAGAACCGGACTGGTGCTCGACCCGTACTTCTCGGCACCGAAGATGGCATGGATCCGGGAGCACCTCACTCGCGAGGGCGTGGTCACCACGACCGACGCCTGGCTGGTGCACCGGCTGTGCGGCGCCTTCGTCACCGACGTGTCGACGGCCAGTCGCTCGCTGTTGCTCGACCTGGACGCCACCGACTGGAACCAGGAACTGATCGACCTGTTCGGGCTGTCCGGTGAGGAGTTGCCCGTCCTGGTCGACTGCGATCAGATCATCGGCGAAACCAATGTGTTTGGCCCGCAGGCCATCCCGGTCGCCGGTCTGATCGTGGACCAGCAGGCCGCGCTGCTCGCCGAGAGCTGCCTGGAACCCGGTGCGGCGAAGTGCACCTTCGGCACCGGCGCGTTCCTGCTCGCCCAACTCGGTGCGCGGCCGACGCGTTCCAGTGCGGGGTTGACGACGTCGGTGGCGTGGCGGCTGCGCGGCGATACGTCCTACTGTGCGGACGGCCAGGTGTACACGGCCGCCTCCGCGGTGCGCTGGGCCGTCGACCTCGGCCTGGTGCCCGCTGCCGATCAGCTCGACGCGGTGTCGGAGTCCGCCGGCGACTCCAGCGACGGCGTCCTCTGCGTCCCGGCGCTGGCCGGGCTCGCCGCTCCCTGGTGGGACGCCCAAGCCGGCGCGTCCTTCACCGGCATGACCCTGCGCAGCGGCAGGGGACACCTGGTGCGGGCGTTGCTGGAAGGCATTGCGGCACAGGTGACGTGTCTGGCCGAGCTCGTCGCGGAAGATCTCGGCCAGCCGCTGACACGGCTGCGGGTCGACGGCGGTCTCACCCGTTCCGCCGTGCTCATGCAGGCACAGGCGGACCTCGCGCGCATCCCGGTCGACGTCTACCCATCGGCGCACGCCACCCCGCTCGGCGCGGCCGCCTGCGCGCGACTCGCCCTCGATCCGACAGCAGACCCGGCCGAGATCGTCGGCACCTGGAGACCGCAGCGAACCTACGAACCGCAGTGGTCGGCGGACCGCGCCGCGGGCCACCTCGACCGGTGGCGGCTTGCCGCGGAAGCGACGCTGACACGGAAGGAGAACCGGCGATGACCACCCCCGACGTCAGTGACGTCGTAGTCATCGGCGCCGGAATCGTCGGGTCGGCGATCGCGCGTGAACTCGCGGGCACCGGTCTGACCGTGACCCTCGTCGAGGGCCGCGGCGACGTCGGCGACGGCACCAGCAAGGCCAACACCGCCCTGCTGCACACCGGATTCGATGCCACCCCAGGCACTCTCGAGTCTCGCCTGGTGGCCCGCGGGTATCACCTCCTCGGGGACTACGCCCAGAAGACGGGAATCCCCGTCGAGCGTACCGGCGCCCTGCTCGTCGCCTGGACCGACGAGGAACTGCGACGCCCTGCCCGCTCTCTTGGACAAGGCCGAACGCAACGGCTACCACGCGTGCGAGATCGTCACCGGCGACGAGGTGTACCGCCGCGTACCCGATCTCGGGCCCGGCGCGCTGGCCGGGCTGACCGTGCCTGGTGAAGCGATCATCTGCACCTGGACCACCAATCTCGCGCTGGCCATCGACGCCGTGCGACGGGGTGCCGACTTGCGCCGCGGCGCAAGGGTTCTCGACGTCGTTCGGGGAGCGGACCAGACCACGCTGGTCACCACCCGTGGCGACGTGCTGGGCCGGTGGGTCGTCAACGCCGCGGGGCTTGGCGCCGACAATCTCGACGCCAAGTTCGGCCATCACCGCTTCACCGTCACCCCGCGGCGTGGTGAACTGCTCGTCTTCGACAAGCTGACCCGACCCATGGTCCCGTGCATCGTGCTGGCCGTCCCCTCCTCACGCGGCAAGGGTGTGCTCGTCAGCCCGACCATCTACGGCAACGTCATGGTGGGACCGACCTCGGAGAACCTCGAAGACCGAAGCGCCACGGGAACTTCCGAAGAAGGGTTCGAGTTCCTGCTCGCCAAGGGCCGTGCGCTGATGCCCACCCTGTTCGACGAGGAGATCACCGCCTCCTATGCGGGCCTGCGCGCCGCGATCGACCACGACGACTACCTCATCGACCTCGACGAAACGCAGCGCTACGTCCTCGTCGGCGGCATCCGCTCGACCGGGCTGACCGCGGGGATGGCCATCGCCGAGCACGTGATGGGCCTGCTCGCCGCGACAGGTCTCGACCTCACTCCTCGCGCCGAGTTGCCCGCGCCCCCGACGATGCCCAACATCGGCGAGGCCGGTCTGCGGCCCTACCAGGACGGCCGGCGCATCAACGACGACCCCGCCTACGGCAGCATCGTCTGCTTCTGCGAACGCGTCACCGCGGGCGAGATCCGCGACGCCTTCGCCTCGCCCATCCCGCCATGCGACCTCGACGGTCTCCGGCGCCGGACCAGGGTGATGAACGGCCGCTGCCAGGGCTTCTACTGCGGCGCACGCACCGCGGCGCTGCTGCGGTCCGGCGTGGGGGCGAGCCAATGAGCAATCTGCCCAACGCCATCGAGAAGGTCGCCGTCGCGATCGTCGGAGGCGGGCCGTCCGGGCTGACGGCCGCGGCGGCGTTGGCCCCGTTCGTCGACGGCGAAGTCCTCGTCATCGAACGCGAAGCCGACACCGGGGGCATTCCCAGGCACAGCGACCACGTCGGCTATGGTCTGCGCGATCTCAAACGCTTCATGTCGGGACCCGCCTACGCCCGGCGCCTCACCGGCACCGCACGTGATGCCGGAGCCCGGTTGGAGACCGAGGCCATGGTGACTGGATGGTGCGGCGAACGCGCGATGCTGGTCACCTCGCCGAGGGGGCGACGCGTCGTCGAAGCCGACGCGATCGTCCTGGCCACCGGGGCCCGCGAGCGACCCCGCCCCGCGCGGCTCATCCCCGGGGACCGCCCCGACGGCGTCTACACCACCGGCCACCTCCAGAACCTCGTCCACCTACACCACGCGGCAGTCGGCACCCGCGCAGTCGTCGTCGGCGCCGAACTGGTCAGCTGGTCCGCCGTCGTGACGCTGCGCGAAGCAGGATGCGCGACCGTGGCGATGACGAGCGTCTACCCCCGCTCCGAGGCCTACGCCGCGTTCCGCATTCCTGGCCGGTTCCTGCTCGGTGGACCGATTCTCACCAGGACGCGGTTGGTCGAAATCGCCGGAAGGGACCGGGTGCGCTCGGTGACCGTCGAGAATCTGGACACCGCCGACCGGACCACCATCGAATGCGACACCGTCATCACGACCGGGGACTGGATTCCCGACCACGAACTCGCCCGGACTGCCAGTCTGGCAATGGATTCCGCTACCCGCGGCCCGCTCGTCGACGCCGGTCTGCGCACCAGCAAGCCCGGCGTATTCGCGGTTGGCAACCTATTGCACCCCGTCGACACCGCCGACGCCGCGGCACTCGACGGGCGCCACGTCGCACCCAGGGTTCGCGACTGGCTGCAACGCAAAGTACCAGCGGTGCACGGGATCCGGGTCCGGGCGCAAACGCCGTTTCGCTGGGTGACGCCTCAGTTCACCGCCAAGGACGGGTCGACGCCACCTCGTGGTGACCTGCTGTTGTGGGTCGACGAGTACCACCGGGCGCCGAGACTGCGCGCGACCCAAGACGGGCGGACCATCGGCGATAAGCGCACGCCGTGGCCCGCCGCGCCCGGCCGCATCTACCGCGCACCGGCGTCCCTGCTCTCCAATGCCGATCCGGCGGGTGGCGACGTCACCATCGCGCTCGGCTAAGTCCGGGCCGCGACCGCGGCGTCCTTGCCTGCCAACCGGTCGTCCCAGACCGCAAGGACATCGGCAGGCGTGCGGTGGCGTCAGGAGGCTGGCGACGACGTAGGCGACGAGGCTGGCGGCGAGGCCGTAGTAGATCGGCTCGTTGGCCAGTACGTCGCCGACGACGAACATCGTGCCGAGCGTGACGACGGTGCCCACCGCCATCGACCACAACGCACCCGTGCCGGTTGCGCGCTTCCACAGGAAGCCGCCGAGGATCGCCACCAACAGGCCGCCGACGAGGATGTCGTAGGCCACCGTCAACGCGGCGACCACGTCGTTGAGCAGTGCCGCGATCACGATGACCGCGATGCCGAGCACCATCACGTAGAGCCGATCGGAGTGCACGTCGCGCTGCGCGTCCTGCTCCTGCGGCAGCGTCGCGCCCGAATCAACCTGAGCAGCAACGGCTTCACGTCGGTGCTTCGCCACCGTCGCGGTGGCGATGAGCGCGCCCGACGCCGTCGACATCATCGCCGCGACTGCGGCCGCCAGCACGATGCCACTGATGCCGACCGGCAGGATCGTCTCGGCGATCTGTGCGTACACGTCGTCCTTGGCCTTCACGTCGGGCAGGAACGTCGACGCGGCCATGCCGATGACGGCGCCTGCGACGCCGTACAGCACGCAGTAGAGCGCTGCCGTGGTGCCGCCCCACTTGGCAACCCCGGGTGAGCGCGCGGTGAACACGCGCTGCCAAATGTCTTGGCCGATGAGCATTCCGAAGCTGTAGACGACGAAGAACGTGATGATGGTCGGCACGCCGATCGCGCCGAGATCGAACACGGTGTCTCCGGCGCGTTCCCTGATGCCGTCGAGGCCGCCCGCCTTGTTCCAGGTGAACGGCAGCAGCAGGAAGAAGATGCCGATGGTCTTGAGCACGAACTGCACCATGTCGGTCAACGTGATCGACCACATGCCGCCGATCGAGGAGTAGAGCATGACGATCGCGCCGCCGATGATCACCGACAGCGTGCGGTTGGTGTTGAACAGCACGTTGAAGACCGTTGCGTACGCGATCGTCGACGTCACCGACAACATCAACGTGTAGGCCATCATGACGATGCCGGACGATGCGGTGGCGTCGACGCCGTAGCGCAGTTTGAGCATCTGCGCGACGGTGTAGACCTTCAGCCGCTGGATGCGTCCCGCGAAGACGAGGCTCAGCAGCAGCAGGCCGACGGCGATGGCCACCACCAGCCACATGCCGGAGATGCCGTACTTGTAGCCGAGCCCGACGCCGCCGACCGTGGACGCGCCGCCCAGCACGACGGCCGCCATGGTGCCGGTGTACAGCATCGGGCCGAGCCGCCGCCCGGCGACCAGGAAGTCGGCCGAGTCCTTCGTTCTCGTCTTGCCCCAGAAGCCGAACGCGAGCATGGCGGCGAGGTAGACGACGATGATGGCGATGTCGATGGGTTTACCCATGATGGGACTCCTCGAGATGGGTGGGGGCAAACATGCGCAGAAGCGCGGGAAGGACGACCACGGCCGGACCGGGCGTGGTGAAGGTGCCTGCGATGATCTCGCCGACCGTGTCGAGCGTTGCCACGTGGGCGGGGACACCGAAACTCGCTGCCAGGGCGGCGAAGTCGGGTCGTGACAGCTCGGTCGCGGTGGCCTGGCCGAACTGCGTCGGTCATGTATTCGCGCAGAATGCCGTAGCCGCCGTCGTCGACGATCGAGCCAGGTGACGTCGGCGTCGTGCTGACGGGCCGTCGCCAGCTCGGCGATCGAGTACATGGCGCCGCCGTCACCGGAGACCGCGAACGTCCGCTCACCGGAGCCGATCGCCGCCGCCACTGCCGCCGGGTAGGCGAACCCGAGCCCGCCCGCGCCCTGCGCCGAGTGGAACTCGCCGTCGAGCGGATCCCACGCCGACCATGCCCAGTACCCGGCGATCGTCATGTCCCAGAACGTGTGGGTCGACGGCGGGATCGCGGCCCGCAGGTCGCGCATCAGATGCCAGTTCGGGTGCGAGGTCCTGGTCGGCCAGTCGCTGCTGCACTGCCGTCCGCAGGTCGGCGGCCACCCGAGCGCCGGATCCCGGCGCGTCCCGCAGCGGGAGCCGCTCGGCGATCGCCCGCAGCGCGAGGGCGGCGTCGGCGTGGATGCCGAGGCCGGGATGGTTCGCTTCGAGCACCCGCGGCTCGGCGTCGACGTGGATGAGCCGGCCCCGCGGGCGGAAGGTGAAGTAGTTGCTCGTCACCTCGCCCATCGCGGTGCCGACGGCGAGCAGCACGTCGGCGTCCTCGAGCAGCTCGGTGGTGTGCCGGTCCTCGATCCACGACGCCGCCGACAGCGGGTGGTCGAAGCGCGATGGCGCCCTTGCCGCCGACGGTCGAGACCACGGGCGCGTCGAGCCGTTCGGCGAGGGCGACGAGGGCGTCGGCGCCGCCCGGCGGAGCGACGGACGCCGCCGCCGGCCAGGATGACCGGCCGCTGCGCGGCGTCGAGCAGTCGCGGCGGCCTCGTCGACGAGTTCGGCGCGGGCCGGACGCTGCGACGACGTGCGTCGGTCACGGACTTCACCGGTGGCACGTCGCGTGGCGCTCGAGCAGCACGTCCTGCGGGAATCTCGACCCAGGTGGGACCGGCGGGCGCGGACTGGGCGAGCGCCCACGCGTCGGCCAGCAGGCTGGGGATCTCGGCGGCCTCGCGGACGACGGCGGTGCTCTTGGTGACGTTGGTGGCGCTGCGCTGCTGATCGTCGAGCTGGTGCAGCATGCCCCTGCGCAGACCGAGACCGGCGCGCGGCACCTGGCTGGTGATGACGAGCAGCGGCACGCCCGTCGCGTACGCCTCCTGCAGCGCGCCGAGTGCGGTCAGCGCACCGGGTCCGGTGGACAGGAACAGCACGCCGACTTCGCCTGTGGCCCTGGCGTATCCGTCGGCGCCGAACGCCGAGTTGTTCTCGACGCGCGAGCTGACGAAGGTCAGGTCGCTGCGCCGGATCGCGTCGAACAGGCCGAGCGCGTGCTGGCCGGGGATGCCGAAGACGTGCGAAACACCCAAGCGCGGTCAGTGTTTCGACGACGACGTCGCCACCGTTTCCCGTCGCTCGCTCGCCCAGTCACTGTGACCGTCTCCTCGTGCCGCAACGCCAGCAGCGACACCAGGTCGTAGGCGACGTGCGAGGCGGCGACGCCGGTGATCTCGGCGTGGTCGTAGGCGGGGGCGACCTCGACGACGTCGGCGCCGATGAGGTTCAGTCCGCGGAATCCGCGCAGGATCTCGAGCAGTTCGCGGCTGGTCATGCCGCCGGCCTCGGGCGTGCCGGTGCCGGGTGCGTGCGCGGGGTCGAGCACGTCGATGTCGATGGAGACGTAGACCGGGCGGTCGCCGAGGCGCTGGCGCAGCTTGTCGACGACCTCGACGACGCCCTGGTAGTACACGTCCGAGGAGGTGACGATGCCGAAGCCGAAGCGCCGGTCGTCCTCGAGGTCCTTCTTGCCGTACAGCGGTCCGCGGGTGCCGACGTGGCTGAGCGCCTCGGTGTCGAGGATGCCCTCCTCGACCGCCCGCCGGAACGGCGTCCCGTGCGTGTACTCGGCGCCGAAGTAGGTGTCCCACGTGTCCAGGTGCGCGTCGAAGTGCACCAGCGCGACCGGTCCGTGCCGGTGGGCGGCGGCGCGGAGCAGCGGGAAGGGCGATGGTGTGGTCGCCGCCGATCGTCACCAGGCTGGTGCCGTCGGCGGTCAGGTCGAGCGCGGCGGCCTCGATGGTCTCGATGGCCTCGTGGATGTTGAACGGGTTCACCGCGATGTCGCCGGCGTCGGCGACCTGGGCGATCTCGAACGGCGACACGTCGAGGGCGGGGTTGTACGGGCGCAGCAGCCGCGAGGACTCGCGGACGTGCGTGGGCCCGAACCGAGCGCCCGGCCGGTAGGAGACGCCGGAGTCGAACGGCACGCCGACGACGACGATGTCGGCGCGCGGCACCTGGTCGAGGCGCGGCAGTCGGGCGAACGACGCCGGGCCTGCGAAGCGCGGGCGTCTGGATGGCGTCGATCGGGCCCGATGGTGGTTGACATGGTGAACTCCTTTGCGGGGAAGTCGGTTAGGCGGATGCGGGAACGGCTGAGTGATCCGCGTCCACGGAGACGATCGGGATGCTCGCTGCAGGGCCGGCCGGCACGCACGCGTGGCCCGTCGGGACCGAATGCGTCGGCAGGCTCGGGGAAGACCCAGAGCAGCGCCGGGTAGAGCACGGCGGCGAGACCGAGGCCGACCGGGATGCTGCAGGTCGATGCCGTTGGCCAGATCGCCGAGGGGGCCGATGAATTGGCCGGGAAGGTTGACGAAGCAGATGCTCGATGATCGGCCGCGACGAGCCAGGCGCCGAGTCCGCGCCAGTTCCAGCCGTGGTTGAACCAGTAGCGGCCGCCCCGCTGGCGGCGGTTGAACACCTGCAGGGCGTCCGAGTCGTACCAGCCGCGTCGGACGAACCAGCCGATCATCATGACGACCATCCACGGTGCGGTGCAGGTGACGATGAGGACGGCGAACGTCGAAATGCTTTGCACCACATTGAAGGCGAACCGGCCGACGAAGATGAACGCGATCGCGATGACGCCGATGAACACGGTCGCCTGGACGCGGTTGAACCGCGGGAACACACTGGAGAAGTCGAGGCCGGTGCCGTACAGCGCCGTGGTGCCGGTGGACATGCCGCCGATCAGGGCGATCAGGCAGACCGGGACGAAGTACCAGCCCGGCGAGACGGCCAGCAGACCGCCGACGTAGTTGCCGTCGTCCATGAACGACGACGCGTTGGTGGCGACGACGGTGGCGGTGACGAGACCGAACAGGAACGGCACCAGGGTCGCGATCTGGGCCAGGAACGCGGCCGACATCGACTTCCACGCAGGCGTTTCGCGCGGGATGTAGCGCGCCCAGTCGCCGAGGAACGCGCCGAACGAGACGGGGTTCGACATGACGATCAGCGCCGCGCCGACGAACGACGGCCAGAACAGCGCGTTGGTTGCGGCGTCGGCGCCGCGGTCCGAAGATGCCCGCATAACCGGGATCGAAGGTGCCTGCGAAGGCGAAGATGCCGAGCAGGAACAGCACGGTCGCGGCGATGACGGCGATCTTGTTGACCAGCAGCATGAACCGGAATCCGTAGATGCAGACCACCAGGACCAGCAGCGCGAAGATGCCGTAGGCGACGGCGACGGTGAAGTCGTTGTTCGGCAGGCCGATTGCGCGGTTCGCGCCGCCGACGAGCACGTCTCCGGAGCTCCACACCGAGATCGAGAAGAACGCGATGGCGGTCAGCAGCGACAGGAACGAACCGATGACGCGGCCGTGCACGCCGAGGTGCGCCGACGACGACACCGCGTTGTTGGTGCCGTTGCGCGGGCCGAACAGCGCCATCGGCGCCAGGATCGTGGCGCCGAGCACCAGGCCGAGCGAGGGTCGCGAGCAGTGCGTCGCGGAACGACAGCCCGAAGATGATCGGGAAGCTGCCGAGCACGACCGTGGCGATCGTGTTCGCGCCACCGAACACCAAGCGGAACAGGTCGAGTGGGCTCGCGGTGCGCTCGGCGTCGGGGATCGGCTCGACGCCGTGCGACTTCGACTTCGGTGATCTTCGGGGGAGCGGCAAGCGGTCCTTGGCCGGTGGCGGTCATCGTCATTGGTCCGTTCTGATCAGGCGCCGGCGGGGACTGGCGAAAGGTGCTCGTGGACGGCGAGGACGCGGTCGTGATCGAGCACGAAGACGATGGACTCGCGTTCGCGCAAGGTGGTTAGCGCGCCGGCGACGGACGTCACCGTGTCGACGGTGTGGGTGAACACGGCGGCGTCACCAAGGATCTGCACCAGCCGGTCGCTGCTCTCACACGACACGACTCGCCACCCTTCGTCGATCCAGGACGCCCAGCGCTTCTCGTAGGCGGCACGGTCGTCGAGCCGGATTGGCTCGGGATGGAAGACGAACGTCGCGTCAGGTGTGAAGCAGGCAAAGTACGCGACCGTGTCGGTGGCCGCGAACGCGGCGATCGAGCTCGTCGGCTGCGGTCATCACCTGGTCGCTGGTCAGCGTCGCCATAACAGTCCTCCGTTCCGTCGGTCGGTGTGGTGTGCGTCACTGTACGAGTCCGCAACACACCGTGACAAGCACTTCAGTCGTCATGCCGGTGTCTTCAGTCAGGATATGCCAGACTGTTCCGGTCATACCGCACAAAACGGCTATATCGATCGTCTGTGAACGCTCGATTGGTCGTGACTGGCGGGTCGAAAAATCTTTCAGAAATTTTGGGTGGAGATCGCAATGGACGAGGTCGACGAGGCGATCGTGGCGTTGCTCGAGGTCGACGGACGGCTGACCCATCGCGAGATCGCCCGCACGGTGGGCCTGTCCCGCTCGTCCGCGGCGGCTCGAATGCAGCGACTCATCGCCAGCGGCCAGGTGGTCGTCCGCGGCGTCGTCCATCCGGCCGTGATCGGCAGGGGTGCGCTCGCCCACGTCAGCCTCAAGGTGCGCGGACCCGCGGCGCCCGTGGCCGCCGAGATCGCCCGCCGCGACGACGTGCCGTTCCTGTCGCTGACCACCGGGCCGCACGGTCTGGTCGCCGAGGTGCGCGCCGCCACCGCGCGCGACGTCGATCGGTCGATCGCGGAGCTGCGGTCGCTCGACGACGTCGTCGGCGTGGACACGCTCACCTACGTCGAGGTCGTCCGCGACGTCGTCGGACCGGTCGGCGAGGTGCGCACCGAGGTCGACGAGATCGACCTGGCGTTACTGCGTGCCCTGCAGGACGACGGCCGCGCTTCCTACGTCGACCTCGCGGAGGTCGTCGGCCTGTCCGCGGCGGGGGCGCGGCGGCGGGTCGTACGGTTGGTCGAGTCGCAGGTGGTTCGGATCGGCGCGGTCGTCCGTCATTCCGGACGGGATCGGCAGAGCGCGATGGGAATTGGGCTACGACTCGCCGGTGACCACCGCGAGGTGGTCGAGCATCTGACGGCCATGCCGTCGGCGATCTTCGTCGCCAGGACCCTCGGGCATTTCGACGTGCTCGCCACCTTGCGAGCGTTCTCGGCGGCACAACTCGTCGAACTGCTCGACACCGTGCGCGCCCTGCGGGGCGTCAACGACGTCGAGAGCTGGGCGCACCTCGAGGTCGTCAAGGAGAGCTACGCCTCCGGGATGGGCGCTACGGCAGGATCAACGAGCCGGCGCCAACTGGCGGTCGGCACCCTTGTGGCGACGGTGCAGCAGGCGGCCAAACCATCGGATGTCTATCAACACGGTGATTGATCCTGTCTGCTATGCGGACTTGCCGAGAAGCGGAAGCAGTTGCCTGCGCTGGGACATCACGTCCGAGAACTGATGCAGCGCTTCGGGAACCGACGCCGCAAGGGGAGCGGTGTACTGGTCGTCGCGGCGCAGCACCCGCAGGACGGGTTGGCTTGCCACCAAGGCCCATTCGACGTCGGCCGCGTTGCACATGTCGTCCACCGCACGGATGAGTGAGATGCAGTGCGCAGCGAACGAAGGGACGTCACTGAGATCGAGGATGACGGACTTCTCCGGCAACACGTAGTGCCGCATGCGCTCGATGATGCCCTCGACGTTGGCGTCGCTGACGCAGCCGCTGATGGACACCACGGTCGCAAGTTGACGGCACTGCGCACGCATCTGCGCACCATCACAGTCGACTGTCGGATTGCCGTATCGGAAAAGCGATTTCGATTCAGTTGCATTGATCGCAGCGGTCATGGACGTCCTCCCCTCGGCAGCTCGGTGATGTGACTGCACACTTGCCGTCACTTCAACGTATGGCCGAAGGTAATCCGCCAACATAAGGTACTCGGGAGTAGCGGGTAATACTTCGCTAAGAAGTCGACCCGATCCAACCAGCAAAAACCGGCCCACCTACCGTGGAATCATGCGCGTCGTCATCGCAGGCGGACACGGCAAGATCGCACTGACGCTGGAGCGGCTGCTGTCGCAGCGCGGTAATTCCGTTGCGGGGTTGATCCGCAATCCGGCGCAGGCCCCGGACCTGGAGGCCGCTGGCGCCGAGGCCATGGTGGTGGATCTGGAGAACTCCTCGGTGGCCGAGGTGGCCAGAGCACTTGCGCGGCGCCGACGCCGTGGTGTTCGCCGCGGGAGCGGGGCCAGGCAGCGGCGCCGCCCGCAAGGAGACGGTCGATCGGGACGCGGCGATCCTGCTCGCCGATGCCGCGGTCGAGGCCGGCGTCAGGCGATACCTGATGGTCTCGTCGATGGGCGCCGACCGGCGTGCCAGCGACGAGGCCGACCGACCCGGTGTTCGCGGCCTACCTACGCGCCAAGGCGGCCGCCGACGAGGACGTGCTGGCCGCAGGGCCGATTTGCAGACGCGACCGTCGTGCGGCCCGGCCATCTGACCGATGACGCAGGCACGGGTCGCGTCCACCTGGCGACTTCCACCGGACGCGGCAGTATGCCGCGCCAAGACGTCGCCGCCGTGCTGGTCGCGGTGTTGGACGCACCGGAAACGGCCGGGCACACGTTCGAGTTGATCAGCGGTGACACCCCGATCGCGGATGCCGTGGCGGTCATCGCCCGCTAACGCCGCCACTGCGCGCCGGAGTAGTTCTCCCACGGGCTGTAGTCGGCGATCAGGTCCTCCTGCGGCGGTCGCTGCCCCTCGGGCACGTGCTGCAGGTTGATCCGGATGCGGTACCAGATCGAACTGGGCCCGCGCATGCCGTCGACGAGAACGTCGACCGGCTCGAGCCGTTCGGCCGCTGCGGGGTAGCGCTCGCGCCAGATGTCCAGCGCCGCCATGGCCTCGTCCTTGGTCTTGGTGCGGGCGATCTCGATCAGCGGCATCTCGATTCCCGACGACCGGTCCCGTCGCCGCGCCGGGCACCCTTCGGCGCCTTCTCCGCCGGCCCGAGTTCCTTGGCCCGTTCCAGCAGCGCGTCCAGCCCGCCGGGTGCGTCGTCCATGCCCTCCCACGGATCGCCCATCTCGGCGAACCGCGCGGGCACCGTCGCCACGGTGAACGCCTCGGGCCGGCAGCCGGGCACCTCGTCCCAGCGCAGCGGTGTGGACACCCGGGCGTCGGGCCGGGAACGCACCGAGTACGCCGAGGCAACGGTGCGGTCCTTGGCGTTCTGGTTGAAGTCGACGAAGACGCGCTCGCCGCGTTCTTCCTTCCACCACTGGCTGGTCGCCAGGTCGGGCGCCCGCAGCTCGACCTCACGGGCGATGGTCTCGGCGGCCAACCGCACCTGCTTGTACGGCCAGTGCCGGTCGGATGCGGGCGTAGATGTGGAAGCCCTTCGAGCCCGACGTCTTCGGCCAGGCGGTCAGGCCGTAGTCCTCCAGCACCTCCCTGCGCCACCAACGCCACGTCGACGATCTGCTGCCACTCGACGCCGGGCATCGGGTCGAGGTCGACGCGCAGTTCGTCGGGGTGATCGAGGTCGTCGGCCTGCACGGGATGCGGGTTGAGGTCGACGCAGCCCAGGTTGACCGCCCACGCCAGGCCCGCGGCGTCGCGGATGACGGCCTCCTTGGCCGACGTGCCAGAGGCGTACTTGAGCTCGGCGACGTCGATCCAGTCGGGCCGCTTCTCGGGTGCCCGCTTCTGGAACACCGCCTCCTCGGTGATGCCCTTGACGAACCGCTTGAGGATCATCGGGCGGCCCGCGACGCCGCGCAGCGCGCCGTCGGCAACGGCGAGGTAGTACTCGACCAGGTCCAGCTTGGTGACGCCCGGCGTCGGGGAAGACGACCTTGTCGGGGTGGGTGATCGACAGCGTGCGCCCGCCCACGTCCAGGGACAGCGGACCGGCCATGACGCTCATGGTAGTTAACCGTGTCCTGCCAGTGCGACGGCCGTCACATATTGTGGGGCCATGCCCAAGCTAACCGACCTTCCGTTGCAGGCAGCCGCCAAGATCCAGCAGTCGGTGGAGAAGTACGTCGAGCGCGGCTCGGCCGAACTGCACTACGCCCTGCAAGATGTTCGAGGCCGGCGCCTTCAAGATCGAGCCGCCGCAGAACGTCGCCGCGCATGGTCGCCGACATCCGGCGGTGGGGTGAGATCGGCATGATCCCGGCGCTCAACGCGCGCCGCACCCCCAACGGCATCGCGGTCATCGACGACGACGGCGAGATGACGTTCAAGGAACTCGACGACGCCGCCAACGCGGTCGCCAACGGTCTGCTGGCGATGGGTGTCAGGGGCGGCGACGGGGTGGCGCTGCTGATCCGCAACCACCGGTGGTTCCTGGTCGCGCTCTACGGCGCGGCCAAGGTCGGCGTCCGGCTCATCCTGCTCAACAGCGAGTTCTCCGGGCCGCAGATCAAGGAGGTCTCCGAGCGCGAAGGCGCGAAGCTGATCATCTTCGACGACGAGTACACCAAGGCGGTGTCCGCGGCCGATCCCGAGCTCGGCAGGCTGCGCGCGCTACCGACCAACCCGGACAACGACGAGCCGTCCGAGAGCACCGACGAGACGCTGGCCGACCTGGTCGCCCGCAGCAGGCCCACCCCGCCGCCGAAGGCGACCACGCACTCCAAGATCATCATCCTGACCAGCGGGACCACCGGGACCCCCAAGGGCGCCAACCGCAGCACTCCCGCCGTCGCTCGCTCCCATCGGCGGCATGCTGTCGCACGTGCCGTTCAGGTCGGGCGAGGTGACGTCGCTGCCGGCGCCGATGTTCCACGCGCTGGGCTTCCTGCACGCCACCATCGCGATGATGCTCGGCAGCACGCTGGTGCTGCGCCGAAAGTTCAAGCCGGCCAACGTGCTCGCCGACATCGAGAAGCACAAGGTGACGGCGGTGGTCGTCGTTCCGGTGATGCTGTCGCGCATCCTTGACGCGCTCGACGGGATGGAACGCAAGCCGAATCTGTCGAGCCTGCGGATCGTGTTCGTGTCCGGGTCACAGCTCGGCGCGGAGCTGGCCACGCGGGCACTCAAGGACCTGGGCCCGGTCATCTACAACCTGTACGGCTCCACCGAGATCGCGTTCGCGACCATCGCGAGGCCCAAGGATCTGTCGATCAACCCGGCGACGGTCGGACCGGTGGTCAAGGGCGTCAAGGTGAAGCTCTTCGACGACAACGGCAACGAGGTTCCGCAAGGCGAGGTGGGCCGGATCTTCGTCGGCAACACCTTCCCGTTCGAGGGCTACACCGGCGGCGGCGGCAAGGCGATCATCGACGGTCTGATGTCCTCGGGCGACGTCGGCTACTTCGACGAGCACGGCCTGCTCTACGTCAGCGGCCGCGACGACGAGATGATCGTCTCCGGCGGTGAGAACGTGTTCCCCGCCGAGATCGAGGATCTGATCAGCGGCCACCCCGAGGTCATCGAGGCCACCGCGCTCGGCGTCGAGGACAAGGAGTGGGGACACCGGCTGCGGGCGTTCGTCGTCAAGGCCGAAGGGGCCAGCGTCGACGAGGACGCCATCAAGGCCTACGTGCGCGACCACCTCGCGCGCTACAAGGTTCCGCGCGAGGTCGATCTTCCTCGACGAGCTGCCGCGCAACCCGACGGGCAAGATCCTCAAGCGGGAGCTGCGCGACCTAGACGCGTAGCGCGACCTGGACGCGTAGCCCCCGCCTCGGCGGCGGTATCAGGCTTGTGGGGTGGCGCCAAGCGTGCGCTGGAGGTCGGGCTTCATCGCCTGCAGCTGTGCACCCCAGTAGCGGCCAGTCGTGCGTGCCGTCTGTCCGGGAAGTTGAATACGCGCGTTCTTGCCGCCCGCGGCGATGTAGTTGTCCTGGAACGTCTGGTTGGTGCGGATGGTCAGGCCTTCGAGGAACTTGGCGGGCACGTTGTCCCCGCCGAGGTCACCTGGGGTGCCGTTCCCGCAGTACACCCAGAGGCGGGTGTTGTTGGCGACCAGCTTGCTCGATGTTGACCATCGGGTCGTTGCGCTTCCAGGCGCTGTTCGGGTCTTCCGTTGGGCCCCACATGTCGTTCGCCTTGTAGCCGCCCGCGTCACCCATCGAGACGTTGATCAGGAACGGCCACGACCCCTCGGAGGGGTTCAGGAAGCCGGACAGCGACGCCGCGTACGGGAACTGCTCGGGGTGGTAGATGGCCAGGACCATAGATGCCGAACCGGCCATCGACAGGCCGACCGCCGCGCTGCCGGTGGGCTTGACGTCCTTGTTGGCCTGCAGATAGGCGGGCAGTTCCTGGGTGAGGAAGGTCTCCCACTTGTACGTCTGGCAACCGCTCTTGCCGCACGCGGGCTGGTACCAGTCGCTGTAGAAGCTGGACTGCCCACCGACGGGCATGACCAGGGACAGGCCGGACTGGTAGTACCACTCGAAGGCCGGGCGTGTTGATGTCCCAGCCGTTGAAGTCGTCCTGAGCGCGCAGGCCGTCCAGCAGGTAGACCGCCGGTGAGTTCGGGCCACCACTCTGGAACTGGATCTTGATGTCGCGGCCCATGCCTGCGGACGGCACCTGTAGGTACTCGACCGGCAGACCGGGCCGTGAGAAGGCTGATGCCGTGGCGGAACCGCCGGCGAACCCGACGAATACGGGCAGCAGTACTGCGAGGAAAGCCGTGATGAACAACCGGCGCACAATGATCTCCCATCATCAATGGGGCCCGGGTCCGCGGGGCGGCCCCAGGGCCATTCGGGGCCGTGCCGCCGTCGGATGGGTGGATCGCTCACCCGGCGTCGGCCTGCACGTAGAAACGTGTCATCGCGCAGGCCGAAAAGCCCCATGAAAATGGTGGCATAGTCCGCTGTGAACTTCATGTGGGAGATGAAATTGTGCGGATTCGTCACTCGAACGTAAGCAAGAGGGAATAGTCCGAGTGCCGCGGTGGTACTACTGCGGCGTGAACATCGACCTGACCGGAAAGACCGCGCTCGTCACCGGCTCTACCCAAGGCATCGGCTATGCGATCGCCGAGGGCCTGGCCAGCAGCGGCGCGCGCGTCGCGGTGAACGGACGCTCGGCCGACCGGGTCGCCGAGGCCGTCGCAGCGCTCGGCAAGGCGGGAGGCGGCGAGGTGATCGGCGTCGCAGCCGACGTCACCACCGAGGACGGTGTCGCCAACCTGGTCCGCGAGCTGCCCGACGTCGACGTCCTGATCAACAATCTCGGCATCTTCGGCGCCGTTCCGGCCCGCGAGATCACCGACGAGCAGTGGCGCACCTACTTCGAGGTGAACGTGCTCGCGGCGGTCCGGCTCATCCGCACCTACCTGCCGGGCATGATCGCCCGCCACTGGGGCCGGGTCATTCAGATCGCCAGCGACTCGGCGATCGTGATCCCCGAGGAGATGATCCACTACGGCGTCTCCAAGACCGCGCTGCTGGCGGTTTCGCGTGGTTTCGCCAAGGACGCCGCGGGCACCGGTGTCACGGTGAACTCGGTGATCGCCGGACCCACTCACACCGCGGGCGTCGAGGACTTCGTCTACAGCTGGTCGACCCGGCACTCCCGTGGGACGCCGCGCAGCGCGAGTTCATGCGCAAGCACCGACCGCAGTCACTGTTGCACCGCCTGATCGAGCCGGAGGAGATCGCCAACATGGTCACCTATCTCAGCTCGCCGTTGGCCTCGGCCACCACCGGCGCCGCCGTCCGTGTCGACGGTGGCTACGTCGACTCGATCGTGCCCTGAGCTCAGGCGTCGATCTGGCGTGCCGGGGTCGGGTCCGGTGGCGGATGGAACACGCCGGATGAGGCCGGGTTGCGTAGAAACTCGTTCTGCGCGTTGATGATTGCGCGCGCATGTTCGGTGACGGTATTGCCATGCGAGCGGGCAAGTCGCATCAGCGTAGGGCGGGCGTCGGCCACGTCGAGACTCAGCACCTCGGCCAGGATGCCCGTCGCCGTGGACAACGCGATGACCCCTTCCAGTACCGCGTGGATCGCCTCGGTGGAGTGGGTGCGGCGGGTGTCGACGCCACCGTTGGACAGTGCGATGGACGTGAGGTTGGCCAGGATCTGACCGAAGTCGTTCGGCCGCGACGTGCCCCACGGTTCGTCGGTGTGGACGATGACCGAGCCGAGGGACACCCCGAGCGCGGTGACCGGAAATGCCCGTACACCACGCATTCCCGCGCTGACGGCGGAGTCCCGATAGCCGGGCCAACGGGTGTCGTCGACGTCGGTGAGGTCGGCCATCATCGTCACCGCGCCGTCGCGGGCGCTGGCCAACCCGGGACCGGTGGTGTGGAAGCTGCGGTCGGCGGGCAGGTCGTCGCGGATCGCCTCGGCGATGATCTCGACCTCGGCGGGCGCATCCGGGTGCCGGTAGAAGACCAGCACGACGACCGCTGAGTAGGCGTCGAAGCACACCCGGGCGTTCTCGGCGATCGTTTCGAGCAACGCCATGAGGTCGTAATCGGTCGTCAACCTGGCCGTCAGCTGGGCGATCGCCAATCGCCTTCGGCTGCTGTCCATTTCAGCCATCCTTGGCGTCGTCGCGTTGGCCGGCTAGCGACAGGCGGCGGGCGACGATGTCAGCGGCTACCTCGGTGACGGACTCGCCCGTGCCGTACGCGTAGGCACGCAGCCGGTCCAGCCCCTCGTCGACGGGCACCGCGAGCTGCACGGCGACCATGCCCGCAGCCACGTACACCTGCGACCGGCTGAACGGATCCGACGGGCCGTTCGCCGCCGCCTCGTGCACCGCAGCCGACTCGATCGCCAGATCGGCGCTGCCGACTGTGGCGGTCAAGGCGTCCCAGTTGTCCATCAACGTCTGGCCGATGGCGACGGCGCAGGCCGACGCCGACTCGAGCTCACCCACGTCGAGGCCGCCCGCCTCACGGCGGTACAACTCGAGCACGCCCATCGGCCTGTGGTGCCCGGGCACTGGGAAGGCGAACACGGCGGCAACGCCCATGTCCATCACGTCCCCGCAGAACGCCGGCCAGCGGCTCGCTTCGGCGCCCGTGCCGAGCCGTGGACACAGCAGTGGCTGGGCCGCGACGTAGGCGTCCAGGCAGGGACCTTCGCCGAGGGTGAACTGCAGTTCGTCGATCTGCTGGGCAACGGGGTCGGTGGCGAACACCAGCTCGCGCTGCTTACTCGCACCCGTCATCACGGCCAACACGGCGCCGTCCGAACCGGTCAACCGGGTCGCGGTCCAGCAGGTCGCGGCGACACCCTTGAAGATCAAGCCACCGGTTGGCATACCGGTGCGTCGGGCCGCGGGCGGGACGGGGCCACTGCGCTGCGAGTCGGCCATGGTTGCCTCCCGTCCTGAGAGGCAACTCTACGTGCGTTTGCCCCGGTCAGTACCGGATGGCCTCGATCAGCGGCGACGGCTCGTCCATCAGCGCCCAGAACCGGTCCCGGATGGCCACGGTCAGCGGGCCGGGCTCGCCGTTGCCGACCGGTTCGCCGTCCAGTGAGTTGATCGGGGTGACGCCCCCGGCGGTCGTCACGGCCATCAGCTCGTCGGCGTCGTAGAGCTCGTGGCTGGTGACGTCGCGCAGGGAGGCCTCGATGCCCATCTGATCGGCGAGCTCGAACACCGTCTTGCGGGTGATGCCGGGCAGCGCGTTACGTGACGGCGAGGCCAGCTTGCCGTCCTTCACGACGACGACGTTGAAGCCGGGACCCTCGGCGACGCAGCCGTCGGAGTCCATCAGGATCGCCGTGCGCGCGCCGCGATCCTTGGCCTCGAAGCTGGCCGCGGTGAGGTCGCCCCACTGATAGTTCTTGATGGTCGGGTCGACGGTGTTGCGTCCCGCGCGCCGGACGTGGCGCGGCACGATCGCGGTGGTGCCGAAGATCTGCTCGGCAGGCGGGAACGCCCACAGATAGGGGATGGCGTAGATGTACACCTGATGGGTGAGCTTCGTAAGATCCTTCTCGCCCTTGCGCTTTCCGTAGCCGCGCGTGACGGTCAGGTTGACGAACGATTCGCGTAGTTGCGACATCGACACGCACTTCTTGGTAATTCCAGCGATCTCGTCTTTCTCCATGCCCGCGTCCAGCCGCAGCTTGCGCGAGCCGTCGAGCAGGCGGTCCAAGTGGTCGCCGAGCCGGAAGATGTTGCCGTGCCACACGTGTGCGACCGTGTAGGTGAGGTCGGAGTGTCCGAAGCCGGTGTCGAAGATCGAGATCTTGGCCTCCTCGGCGGGCATGTACTCGCCCTCGATCCAGGCCACCCCACCGGCGAACGGGCTGGAGGTGTCGAGCTCGTAGTCGCTGTACTGGATCACCGATCCGGGCGGGGTGTCCTCGCGGATGGCGCCGGGCTCGACGGCGACGAGGTTGCTCGAGAAGCTGGTGGTGGTGGATGAGCGCTCGCGCGAAGACTGTGTGACGGTCATTGTGGTTGATCCTTTGGTAGACAGCGTATTTCAGACGGCGTGGGTCTTGGCGTAGTCTGGCCCGGCGTCGCCGCTGCCTAGCCGGCTGGCGGAGCCCGGTCGCCGCCCAGATCCCCGCGAGTACGACCAGGCCAGCGAAGACGTAGCCGTTGCCCGCGAACTGTGGCAGGAAGATCAGCGCCACGCACACCAGGGTGAAGCAGATGACGCCGAGGACGTAGATCGGCATCCGTGCGCGGCCGAGGTCGAACGTGCCGGGTTCGGCCGCGGGGATGGTGCCGCGTCGGTGGCCGATGATGAGCGCGACGGTCTGCAGCACGTAGGTGGCGAAGACCGCCAGCGACGAGAGGCCGATGATGAGGTTGAAGGCCTTCTCGCTGACGAGCGCCGAGAGCAGCAGGAGCGTCGACAGGGCGAACAGGCCGAGTACCGCGTATGTCGGGGTGCGGTTGCTCGGGGACACGTGCCGCCACACGTGGGAGAACGGCAGCATGTTGTCCCGGGCCATGGAGTAGGTGAGTCGCGTCGCCACCAGGATGTTGGCCAGGATGCAGGCCATCACGTTCGTCAGTGCCACGGCGACAACGATTTTCGTGATCACCGGGCCGACCTGTTGGGTGATGATCTCCTCGATCGGGGCAGCGGAGGCGGCCTGGACGGCGTCCTGGTCCTTGATCGCCAACACGTAGACGACGTACATCAGGAACTCGATGACGATCGAGGTGGCCAAGGCGTAGAACATCGTGCGGGGGATGACGTGCCGGGCATTCACGGTCTCCTCGGCGACGTCGGCACTGGCTTCCACGCCGATGAGCCCGAAGAACGGTCCGAGTGAGGCCGCCAGCCAGGCCAGGATGTAGGGGTTGCTCCCTTCGGACGTGCCGCCGGTGAAGAGCACGGAGATGGGTTGGTGGTTCTCCGGCGACGAGAGGGCGACGACCGCGACCAGGATCGTCGCGCCGACGGTGATGACCAACTCCAGGCTGACTCCGATGTTGTTGACCATCGTGGCGAAGCGCACGCCGTAGAGGTTGACGAGCGTGCAGACGGCCATCACGCCGATGGCGACGAGGATCTGCGCGGTCTGGCTCATGTTCCAGCCGAACAAACTGCCCAGATAGCCCGACAGGATGAAGCCCACACCCGTCATGCCGCAGACCCAGCCGGCGAGGGCCATCACGCCGGTGAACCACGCGAGCATCGAGCCGTGGATGCGGCTGGTCCATTGGTACGCGTAGCCCGCCAGCGGGATCTTCGCGGTCAGGTCGGCTGCGATCACGACCCAGACGACGAACACCGCACCGGCGAGCAGCAGGGTCCACACGAAGGGTGCGCCCGCTGTGAAGTAGCCCGCGCCGAAGCCGGTGAACACCGCGGTGGTGGCGCTGATCGTCGCGAAACCGATCGCAAAGGATGCGAGTCGGCCGACCGAGCGGTCGAGTTTCTGCGTGTAGCCGAATTGCTCTAGTCGGGTGTCTTCGTCGTCGGCGGGCGAAGGCGTGGAGAAGGTGGCGGGTGGAGCGGTGGCGTCAGTCATTTGGCACTCCAGATCGGGATTGAGCAGGGCCGAAAACCCTCGTGGCCGAGTGTTGTGAGGAAACACGACGAACGCCCGATCGCGGAAGTTCCAAATTTTGATCTATTGATAATGAAAATTTATTAGTAGTACGTCGCCGGACGCTCCTGACCTTCACCTTCGGCGAAATCCCACTTCGCCTCGACGTGCCGCACGAGCGTCTCCGCCTGCGGACTGACGGCGGCGGGATTCCAGGCGAGTGCGGTGTAGCTGCGCGGGCGATCGGTGATCGGGACGTAGGCGATGCCGGGCCTGCCGTAGAGCCGCGCGGTGGATTCCGTGGTGAAGCTGATTCCGAGCCCGCGGGCGATCAGGGTGGTTTCGGCTTCATACGTCGCGGCGACGGCGGCGATGGTCGGGGGCCGGGTCCGCACGTCCATCGCCAGCCAGTAATCCCGCCAGATGCCCGCGCTCGACGGCGCGCAGACGATCGGGTCGTCGAGGAGCTCGGCGATGGCCAGTTCGTCGCGGTCCGCGAGGCGGTGGTTGCGGGGCAGGCACGCCACCCAGTCGTCGGCGTCGAGGATGAAGATCTTGTGGTCGGGCAGGTCCACCGGTGGCCGGATCAGCGCGACCTCCGTCGTTCCACCGGCCAGACCCGCTGTTGGGTCGGAGAAGTCGAATTCCGTTGGCTCCAGGGCAATTTCGGGATACGCCGCCTCGAAGTGGCGCATCATCCGGAACAGCAGGTCGGCGCCGGTGCCGATCAGGTAGCCCAGCGGCACCGGTCTGCCTTGTCCCGCCGACAGCGCGGCGAGCTCGTTGACCGCGCCCTCGACGCCGCGCAGGGCGTCCTGGATCCGGGGCAGCCACGCCGCGCCGACGTCGGTCAGCGCGACCTCGCGGGTGCTGCGGGTGAACAGCAGGACGCCGAACTGATGCTCGAGCGCCTTGATGGCCGTCGACAGCGCGGGCTGAGTGATGAACAGCCGCTCGGCGGCGCGATGGTAGTTCAGCTCCTCGCCGAGGACGGCGAAGTAGCTCAGTTGGCGGAGGGTGACCCTGGCGTGCACGTCGCTCGTGGGGTCCTCCTGACCTACGGATCGCGGGGCAGCCCCAGCAGTCGTTCGGCGATGATGTTCAGCTGCACCTCGGTCGTGCCACCGTAGATCGTGGTGGCGCGGCTCGCCAGCAGGTACTCCGCCCACTTGCCGGACGGCTGCTCTTGATCGCCGATCGCCGCATCGGTGCCGAACGACGACACCCCGAACTCGGCGTAGCCCTGGCCGGTCTTCATCGCCAGCAGCTTGGAGATCGCCGCCGCGGGCATCGGGTCGCCACCGGCCAGCGTCAGCAGCGTCGACCGCATGTTGAGCAGCTTGGCCGCGTGGCCCTCGGCGATCAGCCGGCCCGCCTCGTTCTGCTCGATCTGGTCGAAGTGGCCGTCGCGCGAGGAACGTCGACGAACTGGTCGAGGGTGGCCAGGAACGGCGGCTCGCTGCTGCCGATCGACACCCGTTCGTTGGTCAGCGTGTTGCGGCTGACCTCCCAGCCGCGGTCCACCTCGCCGAGCACGAACTCGTCGGGCACGAACACGTCGTCGATGAACACGGTGTTGAACATCGCGTTGCCGGTGAGCTCGCGCAGCGGCTTGACCTCGACGCCCTCGCTGGCCATGTCGAGCAGGAAGTAGGTGATGCCCGCGTGCTTCGGGGCCGATGGGTTCGATCGGGCCAGCAGCGCGCCCCACTGCGAGTACTGCGCGCCGGTGGTCCAGATCTTCTGGCCGGTGATTCGCCAGCCGCCGTCGACCTTGGTGGCCTTGGTGGACAGGCTGGCCAGGTCGGAGCCGGCGCCCGGCTCGGAGAACAGCTGGCACCAGATCATCTCGCCGCGGAAGGTGGGCGGCAGGAAGCGCTGCTGCTGCTCGTCGGTGCCGTAGGCGACGATCGACGGGATGATCCAGGCGGCGATGCCCATCGGAGGCCGCTTCAACCTTTCCGGCCGCGAACTCCTGCGCGATGATGATCTGCTCGATCGGCGTGGCCGACCGGCCCCACGGCTTGGGCAGGTGCGGCTGTCACCCAGCCGCCCTCGGCGATCGGCGACGTTGCGCTCGTCGCGCGGAATCTCCTTCAGCGCAGCCACTTCCGCGCGGATCTCGCTGCGGAGCTTCTCGGTGTCGGGGTCGAGGTCGATGTCGATCGAGCGCATTCCGGTGGTGGTCGCGACGTCGACCACCTGCTGCGGGTAGTCGGCGGCGCGGCCGAAGCAGGCGGCCAGCACGATCGCGCGCCGGTAGTAGACGTTGGTGTCGTGCTCCCAGGTGAAGCCGATGCCGCCGTGCACCTGGATGCAGTCCTGTGTGCAGTGCTGGGCGGCGACCGGGGCCAGGGTGGCGGCGACGGCGGCGGCGAACTCGTAGGCGGCGTCGGCATTGCCTCCGGCGGTCTCGTCGATGGCGCGAGCGGCGTCCCACACCGCGGCGGTGGCACGCTCGGTCTCGGCGATCATGCCCGGCGCACTTGTGCTTGATGGCCTGGAACTGACCGATCGGCCTGCCGAACTGCTCGCGGATCTTGGCGTACTCGGATGCGGTGTCGGTGGCCCAGCGGGCGACGCCGATGCACTCGGCGGAGAGCAGGGTCGACATCAGGGCGCGGGCGAGCGTGCGGCTCAGGTTGGACAGCACGCGGTCGTCGCCGACCTCGACGGCGTTGGCCCGCACGTGCGCCAGCGGACGCAGCGGGTCGACGCTCTTGACCGGCTCGATCTCGAGTTGGTCGGCGTCGAGGACCACCCATTCCTCGCCGCTGTCGATCGCGACCGGCAGCACCAGGAGCGACGCCTGCGCCGCCGCGGGCACGGCGCGGACCTCACCACGGATGACGAGTTCGTCGCCCTGCCGGGTGGCGGTCAGGCCGGAGTCGATGGCGTATGCGGCGATGGCGTCGCCGGATGGCCAACTCGACCAGCCGCTTGTCGTCGGGGTCGTTCGCGGAGATCAGCGCACTGGCGATCGCCGAGGGGACGAACGGCCCCGGGACTGCGCCGTAGCCGAACTCGGCGAGCACGATCGCCAGCTCGAGGATGCCGAAGCCCTGTCCGCCCACGGATTCCGACAGGTGCACGCCCTGCAGACCCTGCTCGGCGGCGGCCTTCCAGTACGTCGGCGGGTTGGGGATCGGCGTCTCGAGCGCCTCGTGCAGTACGTCGGACGGCGCGACCCGCGCCACCAGGGATCGGACCGAATCGGCCAGGTCGTTGTGTTCGGAAAGGATCGCGATGGGCATACCAGTCTCCTTGGCAACCTTGAATCAACCGGTGGGTTGGGACCGAGGGTACTCGGGCGCTGGGGAGCGCTGGAACTGCGACCTTGTTCACCAGGTTCACCAAGTCCGTGCCGTCGCGCAGTCGTGCGCAGTTGTCGACGGCCTCGACCAGGTAGCGCCGCATGGTGTCGGCGGTGTACCAGGTGACGTGGGGGTCAGCGACGACGTTGTCGAGCGCCAGCAGCGGGTTGTCCGCGGGCACCGGTTCGACGGCGAACACGTCGAGGCCCGCTGCCGCCAGCCGGCCCGCGCGCAGCGCCTCGACCAGCGCGGCCTCGTCGACGATCGCGCCGCGTGAGGTGTTGACCAGCACGGCGTCGCGCTTCATCCGCGGCCAGCGCGGCCGCGTCGAGCAGGCCGGCCGTCGCGATCGGTCAGCGGCAGGTGCAGCGAGACGATGTCGCTGGCGGCGAGCAGCTCGGGCAGCGGCCGCCAGCCGGGATGGCCGTCGTCGCGGGTGCTGGTGTGCAGCACTCGAAGGGGAGCGCCCATCGCCAGGACGATCGTCTCGACGCGCTTGGCGACGTTGCCGTACCCGACCAGCCCGACGGTGCAACTGCCGATGTCGCGCACGGTCTCGCCGAGGGTCGGATCCGACGGCCAGCCTGCGCCCGCCCGGGTGGCCGCGGTCGAGCGCGGGCAGTCTGCGCAGCGCGGCGAGCATCAGCAGCACCGCACCCTCGGCGACCGACGGAGCGTTGGCGCCGGGCATGTTGGCCACGGCGATGCCGCAGCCGGGTCGCGGTGTCGACGTCGATGGTGTTCACGCCGGCGCCCAGCTTGTGCACCAGCCTGCAGCGCCGGGCCAGCTCGAGGTCGTCGCCCGACAGCGGTCGCAGCACGTGCCAGATCACCTCGGCCTCGGGCAGCTCGCGGTAGAAGGTGTCGTCGTCGTCTTCGGCGCAGTATCGGATGTCCAGCCAATCGGCCTGCTGGCGCAAGGAATGCCAGCACCTTGTCGCCGGGCGTGAAGTGGGCCAGGACTCTCAGTGCCACCGTTTTGCGATCCACTTCGCGATGACGTCGGCCTGCTCGCTGCGCGCTCCGGGAGTGGTGAAGTAGTGGTCGGAGTCGATCGAGCGCATCGACTTGTCCGTGCCGGCCAGGGCGTCGTGAATGCGTTGCGCGTCGGACGGGTACACGCCGGTGTCCTGCTCGGCGTTGATCACCAGCGCGGGGCAGTGGATGCGGGCCAGATGCGGTTCGGCGCGGGTCTGGGAGTGGCGCAGGCTCCACATGCCCAGCCAACTGCGCAGCGTGCACGCCGCGGCGATGCCGTGCGCCGACCGGTTGGCCTTCACCGGAACGCCTACGTAGCAGGTGTTGGCCGGCCGCTTCGTCGGTTCCAGCGTCGGATCGACCATCCGCGGGTCGGCCCAGGTGCGCAGCACCGTGAATGGGCGGTCCGAAAAACCGGCCGCGCGAACCCTTTTCAGCTCGTCTTCCGCCCAGTCGGTGATCGCGTGGTTGCGGGCGAGCTGAGCGGCCCGGTATCGCTCGATGAACTCGGTCGAATACGGCGGGCCGTTGCGCTCGTCGAACAGGTCGAGGGTCGGATCGCTGGCCACCGGGTCGCACTCGTCGACGACCGAACCGTCCATCCAGGCGGTGAGAACGTCTGGCCTGCCGGGATGGGCAGCGCTCGCCACGTAGCCGTCGGCGGGGATCAGATCGCATCAGGCCTGCCGCGGGTCGCATGCCCTCCATCGGCGTCACGTGCGGGTCGACGGCCTGGGCCTGGTAGGCGGCCATCAGCGAACCACCACCGGAATTTCCGAGCAGCACAACGGTTTCCACGCCCTGCACGTCACGGAGCCAGCGGATGCCGACGCCGATGTCGACCAGCGCGTGGTCGAGCAGGAAGCTGCTCTCGTAACCCGCGGAATCGGGTGTTCCAGCCGAGGAAGCCGATGCCGCGGGTGGCCATGTAGTCGGCGAGGTAGTGCTCGGAGAAGTCGATCTGATAGTGCGTGGCGATCATCGCCACCTTCGGTTTGCGGCCGACACCGCGGTAGTAGATGCCCTGACAGGGGTGCCCACCCGAGCCGGCGCGACGGGCGGTCGGGGAGTCCATCCCGACGAACTCCCTGGTCACTCCCGGCGTGCCCGACGCCCCGGAATTCCTCGTCATGCCGGCCAGGTCTCCTTCGAGTAGATGGTGCGGTAGAAGATGTTGGCCAACGTCGTGACGCACGCCTGATCGTCGGCGGTGTCGGCGCCGTCGCCACTCAACTGCGCGTAGCAGAACTGGTTGAGCATCGAGACCATCGCCACGGCGATCAGGTGGGGGTCATCCTCGAGGCAGAACCCTTGTTGCTGAGCCTGTTTCACCATCGCTGTGATGAGCGAGATGGGAAGTTCGCAGATCTCGGCCCAGTACTGCGCGAAGTCGTCGTTGACCATCGCCAACTGCGAGACGCTGATGATCTCGGCCAGGCGGTGTCGGTAGGTGGTCCAGTGCACGTCGGCCGCCCGGTAGGCGCGCTCCCGGTTGGTCAGCTCCGGCTCGGTGGCCGCGCGTGCCCGGTCGCGGGCCTCGTCGCGGAAGCGAAGCGCCCACTCGCGGACCATCGCCTCCTTGGAGTCGTAGTAGTTGTAGAACGAGGCGGTCGACCGGCCTGCCTCCGCGGCGATGTCGGAGATGGTGGTCGCCAGAATTCCCTTGCGCGCGACGACCACTCGCGCTGCGGCGTCGATCGCGGCCTGCGTCTGCCTGCCCCGAAGGGTCGGCAACTGCTCGCGCGGTGCGACGGTCAATGGGGCTGCCTCCCGGGTCGTTGATCCGATCTGAATCTGATGTTAGGTTCAGATATTGATCTTGACCAGACCCTACAGGTCGGCACCCGAGGAGCCGCGACATGATCAAGCCCGAACAACCCCAACTCCGAGTTCGAATTGGGCGGCATCAACCACGTCGCGCTGGTGTGCGCGGACATGGAGAAGACCGTCGACTTCTACGCAGGCGTGCTCGGCATGCCGCTGGTCAAGTCGCTCGATCTGCCGGGCGGCATGGGTCAGCACTTCTTCTTCGACGCGGGCAACGGCGACTGCGTGGCGTTCTTCTGGTTCGCCGAGGCGCCCGACGGCGTGCCAGGGGTGTCCGCGCCCGCCGCCATACCCGGGATCGGGGAGATCGTCAGCGCGGTGGGCTCGCTGAATCACCTCGCGTTCCACGTCCCCGCCGAGAAGTTCGACGCGTACCGGCAGCGACTCAAGGACAAGGGGGTGCGAGTCGGCCCGGTGCTCAACCACGACGAGAGTCCTGGCCCAGGTCTCGGCGACCGTGCACCCGGGTGTCTACGTGCGCTCGTTCTACTTCCAGGACCCCAACGGCATCACTCTCGAGTTCGCCTGCTGGACCAAGGAATTCACCTCCAGCGATACGGTGACGGTGCCGCGTACCGCGGCCGATCGGCGGCCACCGGTGGCTGCTGCACGCTGACCCGATCATGAGTGACGGCGGAGTATCCGACGCTCAGATCGCCGCGATGTCCGCCGATGAGCGCCGGGATCTGATTCATCGGCTGGAGCGGCCCCTCGGCGAGCTGCTGCCGCCTGCGGCCTTCGAACGAATCCGGCGGGTGCGCCTGGTGCTGATGGTCGGCGCCACGATCGGATTGATCCCGTGGATCGCGTACCTTTCGCTCACGTTGCCCGAGAAGTACGTCGCCCACAACTGGACCGCGACCTGGGTCGGTTTCGACGTGCTGTTGCTCGTGTTCATGGCCATCACCGCGTTGCTCGGTCTGCTGCGCCGCCAGTTGCTGATCGTGTCGGCATTCACCACGGGCGTACTGCTGGTCTGCGACGCCTGGTTCGACGTCATGACCGCAGCCCCGGGGGACAGGTGGCCGTCGGTGCTGACGGCCGTGGTTGGCGAGTTGCCGCTGGCGGTTCTCCTGATCACCGGCGCCCTGCGCATCCTGCGGCTGACGGCGACGAGGCTGTACCTGCTCGATCCGGGGATGCCGCTGTGGCGGGTCCCATTGTTGCCGTGACGATTTCGGTGCTCGGCTAGGACGGTCGATAGAGCGCGGGGTCGGCGAGTGCGTCGAGGATCGACGCCAGCTGGTCGACGAGCTCGTCCGGCGTCAGCGTCGACCTCGTCCCGCGAGCCAGGCGCTGATCGCCTGCACGACACCGCCGACCACGAAGTGCGCGGTGGCCTTGATGCGGTCATTTTCGCGCAGGCCCAGCGTGGCGATCACTTGTTGGCCGGACAACGCCGCCATCAGGGCGCCGGCTTCCACTCGCTTGCGGGCCAGCACCGCGTTGGCGAGATGCGAACTGAACAGCAGACGGCCGATCCGGGGGTCGCCGACGATGGTCCGGACGATGTTGGCCATGGCGGCCCTGGCCAGTTCCTCCTGCGGTGCGGCCGCCACGGCGGCCTGGGTGGTGGCGGCGATGTCGGCGATCACCCAGTCGAAGACCGCCGCCACCAATTCGTCCTTGTCGGTGAAACTCTCGTAGAAGTACCGGATCGCCAGACCCGGCCTGCCCGCAGATGGCCCGCACCGTGAGCTCGGCCGGGTTCTCCGCGCCGCCCAGCAGTTCGAGGCCGGCATCGAGCAGCCTGCGCCGCCTCTCGGCGATCCGGTCGCGTGCTTCCACGCCGCCGTACGGGCGGACCTGAGCCATGGCCACCATCTTGACATCGTCGGCCGACCGCGGGCAATATCAGGAAACATTCGTTCTCACATTTGCAAGGGAGTGACGCAATGACGGTCAGCTCGCCAGTGGCGCCCGTACGCCGCGGCGCGGGTATCGACGACGGCCTCATGACGGTGCTGGCGCCTGCTGGCCGGCCCGGCGAACGTGATCATGCAGTTGGCCCGCCCCGGCGTCGGATACGGCGTGCTCGAGAGCCGGGTCGAGAGCGGCCGGGTCGACCGGCACCCGATCAAACGGGCGCGCACCACGTTCACCTATCTGGCGGTGGCCACGCAGGGCAGCGACGCGCAGAAGGCGGCGTTCCGTCGCGCCGTCAACAAGGCTCACGCCCAGGTGTACTCGACCGACGAGAGCCCGGTCGCGTACAACGCGTTCGACAAGGATCTGCAGATGTGGGTCGCCGCGTGCCTGTACAAGGGCGCCGTCGACGTCTACGAGGTGTTCGTCGGCGAGATGGACGACGAGACCGCCGACCGGCACTACGCCGAGGGCATGCGCGCTCGGCACCACACTGCAGGTGCCCGAGGAGATGTGGCCGGCCGATCGGGCGGCATTCGATCGGTACTGGCAGGAGTCGATGGCCAAGGTGCACATCGACGACACCGTGCGCGAGTACCTGTACCCGATCGCCGTCGACCAGGATGCGCGGGATGAAGCTGCCGGGCCCGCTGCAGCGATGGCTCGGAGAGTCTCTCCCTGCTGATCACGACGGGCTTTCTGCCGCAGACGGTTCCGCGACGAGATGCAGCTGTCCTGGGACGACCGACGGCAGCGCCGGTTCGACCGCTTGGTGGCGGTGCTGCGCACCGTCAATCACGTGATGCCGCGCTTCGTCCGGCAGTTCCCGTTCAACGTGTTGCTCACGGATCTCGACCGGCGGATCCGGACCGGACGGCCGCTGGTCTGACGTCAGCCTGCTGTCAGGTATCCGGGCGTACCCTCGCGCCAATGCGCACTGACAACGACACCTGGGACATCACGACGAGCGTGGGCTCGACGGCCTTGTTCGTAGCCGCGGCAAGGGCTTTGGAAGGGCAGAAGCCCGAACCCCTTGCCGTTGACCCGTATGCCGAGCTGTTCTGCCGCGCCGTCGGCGGCGCCTGGTCCGACGTGCTGGACGGCATCGAGGACGACGGTCCGGCCTACTCGCGGCTGCGGTCCGAGTTCGGCGATTTCTTCGTGAGTTTCCAGGGTGCACGCACAAAGTACTTCGACGCCTACTTCAACCAGGCGGCGGCGGCCGGTGTCCGTCAGATCGTCCTTCTGGCGGCCGGGCTGGACTCGCGGGCCTACCGGCTGCCGTGGCCCGCCGGCACGGTCGTCTTCGAACTCGACCAACCGCAGGTTCTCGAATTCAAGCGGGAGGTGCTGGCCCAGCACGGCAACGCGCCGACGGCCGAGCGTCGCGAGATCGCGGTCGACCTGCGCGATGACTGGTCGCGGGCATTGACCGACCACGGTTTCGACCCGACGAAGCCGTCGGCGTGGATCGTCGAGGGGTTGCTGATCTATCTGCCTGCGGCCGCACAGGAGCAACTGTTCACCGGGATCGACGCGCTGGCCTGTTCGGGCAGCTGGTTGGCGGTCGAAGGAGTCGGCGCCGATGCCGCAGCAAGCGTTCGAGGCCAAGCGCGACGAGGAACGGGCAGCGGGCTACGAGGACACCTTCTTCACGCTCGTCTACAACGAGCAGCACGCACCCGCCGAGTCCTACTTCTCCGCACGCGGCTGGATCGCGGATACGACGCCGCTATCCGAGTACCTTCGGCGGGTAGGTCGTCCGATCCCCGCCGCCGACAGTGAAGCGGGTCCCATGATCGGGGCATTGAGCCTGGTCAGCGCTACGAAGAAGTGACCTGGGTCACCGGGCCAGCCCGCACCGTGCGTCTCGACAGTTAAGTTATGCAATGCTAACTTCGGCGAGTTAGCTTAGGCATACTTAAGGGAGACGACGGGGGCGTGCTGCCTTCGTGACGAATATGGGTAGTGACACTCTTGCGGCCGTCGATCGCGATGTTCTCAGTAGGTTTGCCACGTGTTGCCGGGCACTGGGTTTGTCCGTGCACGACAGGTTGCGTGCGGCCGACCCCGCAGCGGCTCGGTCCGGCTTCGCCGATCTGACGCGAATCGCCCACGAACACTGCGATGCGTGGACGGGCCTGGCCGCCGCGGGAGACGTCAGCCCGCGAGTCGTCGAATCCGTGTGGCGGACCGTCGGCACCGCAGGCGCGCTGCAACTTCGCCTCGAGCTGACCCCGGGTGACCTTGGCTTCACCTACGACACCGGCCTGTACCTGCAGTTTCGCGCCTCCAACCCCGACGAATTCCAGCTTGCTCACGCCGCCGCGATCGCCGGATCCGGAGATTACGCGGGCGCGGATCGGCTGGTCGGCCCACTGATCGAGCGGCGGCCGAGCTGGCTGGACGCCCGATGGGTCCGAGTGGCGATGTGCCCTGCGGCTACCGGGTGGGTTGCTCGACGACGTCGTGTGGCCGGTCGTCACCGTCGCCGCTAGGTTTCACGCTGACATTGCACTCAGGGTCGTGGTTCCATCGGAATCACGACCCTGAGCGCAATCTGGACGCATCGACGGTCACCCTCGGTCAGGAGAACATGAATCCGCTCATGAAGCGGGTCATCCGACGCAGGTAGTCCGGTTGGCTCACGTGCAGGATGTGGTTGCCCGGGAACCAGTGAAACGCGCAGCGATCCCAGTGCTCCCAGAGCAATTCGGCCTGCTCGGGCGGAGCCAGTCGATCGCCGAGTCCGGTGATGATCAGGCGACGGTCCTTGGGCACCAGCGGCGCGTAGTTCAGCGGTGAGTGGTACATCGAGGCCGCGGCGGACGCCGTCGCGATCGGTGCCCGTCACGCGGTTGCCGAGCTTGACGAGCAGGTTGGCCGGGAACCAGTCGTCGAACGCCGATTCCGGCGTCGACCACGGGAACGTTCGGGATCACGGCCTGCACGCGGTCGTCGACGCCGGCGATCAACGCCGAGGTGTAGCCGCCAAGCGACATGCCGGTCAACGCGATCCGGTCGACCCCGGTGTGCTCGAGATAGTCCAGCACCGAACGGAAGTCGTGCACGGCCTGGGCCATCGCCTCGGCGAACCCGGCGAATCCGTCAGCGAAGTAGCCGTATCCGCTGAAGGGCGAATGCCTTTCGGCGCGCCGTGCCGTGGAACGGCAAGCGTGTACAGCAGCACGTCGTAGCCCGACCGGTAGAACCACGGCAGCGAGAAGAACAGGCCGTTGAACAGATACGCCGACCCCATGAAGCCGTGGATCAGGCACAGCGTCGGGTGTGGGCCGTCGTCGTGCACCCAGTGCTGCGCGTGAACGACGTTGTTGCGTTCATATCCGCGCGCGGTGCTCGCGCACGGCGGGGTTGATCGCCGAGAAGCTGCTCTTGAACTTGATGTTGTGCACGCGGCCGTGCGCCATCCACTCGGCGACCGGGTTGGCGGGCCGCGACGACACCCGGGGCAGTTCGGTCGGCGCGGGGAACGACAATTCTGGGTCGTGCGCCGCGCCCAGTTCGGCGTAGAACCGCAGCGCTTCGCGCTCGGCCCTGGCAGTCGGCCGGGCGTAGCGCGGCGCGTCGCGACCTTGGGCAACATCGCGGCGCCGACGATCGAGGCGATCATGGTGCGCAGGCCCAGATCGGCGATGGCCGAGGAGTCGACGATGAGCCTCTGCCGACGGCTGAGATCGTCCCGTTTCGGCAGGCCGCCGGGCGGTTGCGTCGGCCCCCGCGACGTCGGGAACGGGGATCGGCGGATCGACCGGAGCGGCGGTGTTCGGCGGCGAACTGGGCACGCGCGATGGTATCCGCCGGGCGCAGCGGGTGCAGTCAAGGTGAACTCGTGGCGGTTGGTCAGCTCAGGCGGTACACCAGCGATTCACCGACCGTCGTGGCTGGTAGTGCGCGGCGACCCAGTCGGCGATGTCGCGGGCGTGCGACGCGGTGTGGTTCTCCGACCGGATGACCCTGCCCTGCTGGCTTGGCGGCGCCGCCCTTGCCCGCCTCGACGTAGTAGGTGATCTTCCCGGCGTGGACGTCGTCGATGAACTGATCGAGGGTGGGCGCCGGGTCGCCGCTCCACCCGCCGATCGCCATCACCGACGTGCCCGACGCGATCTCGAGCACGGCGGCCGACTGCGATCCGTTCGTCGCGGCCGACCACGGGGTGTGGGTGGCGCGCGAGCAGGGCGGCGAGATCGCGGTTGGTGGCCTCGTCGCCGGTCCAGCCGCCGACCGCGAACGCCTGCCGCCAGGCTGCTGCGCCGCGGCCGCCCGTTGCGACGCGTGGCGCAACGACGCTCACCGCGTTGGGAATCGCCCCGTGGTGCGGTGTCATTGCCGTCGCGATGGAGAACGCGACGCGTTCCCGCGGCGGCGCCGAGCGCGCCCACCAGCGACCCCGGCGGCCGCCACCAGTCGCCTGCCGATCAGCGCGGCCGCCGCCCCGATGACGCTGAGCGCCGCGACCAGCCACGGCACCCAGGGCGGGCCGAAGTGGTTGCGGTTCAACAGGATCGACCGACCACCAGCCCGCCAGCACCGAGCATGGCGGCCAGCGCGATCCGGCCGTCCCAGCCGCGACACGGTCCGCCACGCCCACACCGATCCCAGCCCGACCAGTGCGGCGACGGCGGGGCCAGCGCGACGGTGTAGTACGGGTGCACGGTGCCGTTCATGAAGCGTGAAGCACCAAGCCCGTCACCAGCAGCCAGCCGCCCCACGACACGCAGGGCGGCGCGTTCGTCGCGGCTCGAGCCGGCCACGCGCCCAGAGGTATCCGCCGAAGCACGACGACGAACAGCGCGACCGGCAGCAGCCAGGAGATCTCGTTGCCGAACTCGGCGATGAACAACCGGTGCAGGCCGGTCGCGGCGCTCATCGGCCGAAACGTCGCGCCGCCCCACTGCGTGTCGGCGCCGGAGTCGCGGCCAAGGATGCGGCTGAGCCCGTTGTAGCCGAACGCCAGATCGAGCACCGAGTCGTCGGTCGAGCCGCCGATGTACGGCCGGGACTCGGCGGGGATCAGCGTGCACGATGGCCACCCACCAGCCCGGCGGCCACGACGAGCGCACCGGTGGCGCGCGGCCAGGTGCAGCAGGCGATTGCGCCAACTCGTCGGAGCGGCAAGCAGATACGCCGCGGCGAAGCCGGGCAGCACCAGGAAGCCCTGCAGCATCTTGGTCAGGAACGCGGCACCCATCACCGCACCGACGAGCGCCAGCCACCGCCACGACGCCGTCGCCACGGCGCGGGTCAGGCAGTAGGCGGCGACGATCAGGAGCAGCACCAGGAGGGCGTCGGGATTGTTGAAGCGGAACATCAGCGCCGCCGCAGGGGTGCACGCCAGCACCGCGCCGGCGAGCAGTCCCGGCGACGGCTGCCCTGCCTGCGGATCCGGGATCGTGCGACGCACCGTGGCGAACAGCACCGCGACCGCGGCGACGCCCATGCACGGCCTGCGGCGCCAGCACCGACCAGCTGTTCATGCCGAACAGCCGCACCGACAACCCCGTCACCCAGAGCGCCCCCGGCGGCTTGTCGACGGTGATGAAGTCGTGCGCGTCGAGTGCGCCGAAGAACCACGCCGACCAACTCTGCGCACCCGCCTGGGCGGCGGCGGCGTAGAAGGTGTTGCCGTAGCCGCCCGCCGACAGATTCCACAGGTACAGCCCGGCGGTGACCGCCAACAGGGCAGCCAGTGCGAGGCGGGGCCACCGTGCGGTCACGGCGGTCAAGTTTCGCTGGTCTGCCTGCCAGTCAGCTGTGAGGCAGCCCGAAGAGGCGGCCGCGTTGTCGTGCAGGACGCCGCGCAGCCAGTCGTCGTCGATGCCGTCCAGCCGCGTCAGCACCGTGCATGGCCTCGAGGTAGCCGTACGGGATGTTGGGGAAGTCGCTGCCGAACAGGATGCGGTCACCCAGCGTCGCGCAGTCCGGTGCGGTCGGCGGCGGGAACGGCATGGTCTCCTCGATGAACGGGGTGAACGCCATGGTGGTGTCCAGCCGCACCTCGTCGTACCGCTCGCAGAGGTCGAGGAAGTCGACGTACTCGGGCATGCCCATGTGCGCGACGATCAGCCGCAGCCGCGGGTGCCGGGCCAGCAGCGCCGCGGATCGGCTCCGGTCCGGTGTGCTCGCCCGGGCTGCGGGCCCGACCCGCAGTGGATGACGACCGGGATGCCGCGCGTCCTCGATCACGCCCCACACGTCGTCGAGCAGCGGATCGGTGGGGTCGTAGCCGCCGACCTGGACGTGCGCCTTGAACACGCGGGTGCCGCCGTCGATCGCCGGCGCTGACGTAGGCCGCGGCGCCGGGCTCGGGGTAGAACGTCGCGGTGGGCAGGCAATCCGGGGTGGCCGCCGCGAACTGGACCGCCCACTGGTTCAGCCACGCCGCCATCTGCGGCTTGTGCGGATAGACCAGCGACGTGAAGGCGCGGACGCCGAAGCCCCGCAACGTCTCGAGCCGGTGCTGCCTCGTCGGTGCGGTAGGCGATCGGCCAGGGCCGCCCGACCAGCGGGCCCGCGGTGTCGAAGTACTGCCACACCTTGTCCATCACCGGTTTCGGCATGAAGTGGGTGTGGACGTCGACGATGCCGGGCAGTCCGAGCGACTCCCAGATCCGACGGACCGCCTCTGACTTCGTTCGTCATCGTCATGACGATGATGTGCAGCATGTGGAATCCCGACGTGTACCTGGCCTTCGCAGACCACCGCGGGCGCCCGTTCTTCGACCTGCTGTCGCGGGTGGGCGCCGAGGCACCGCGCCGCGTCGTCGACCTCGGGTGCGGGCCCGGGCAACCTCACCGCCACGCTCGCGCAGCGGTGGCCGGACGCCGTGATCGAAGCCGTCGACAGCTCGCAGGAGATGGTCGACGCCGCCCGGGAGCGCGGGCGTCGACGCCGTCGTCGGCGACGATCGACGGACTGGTCACCCAAGCCCGACACCGACGTCGTGATCTCCAACGCCGCGCTGCAGTGGGTGCCCGAGCATGCCGAGCTGATGGTCCGCTGGGCGGGCGAGCTGCCCGCCGGCGCCTGGATCGCCATGCAGGTGCCCGGAAACTTCGACGCTCCGTCGCATCAGGCGGTGCGCGAGGTGGCCCGCCGCGACGCCGTTCGCAGATTCGTTGCGGGACATGCCGTGGCGCGACGAGCACGTCGTCGAGACGCCGAGCCGGTACGCCGATCTGCTGACCGACGCCGGGTGCACGGTGGACGCGTGGGAGACCACCTACATCCACCAGTTGACCGGCGCGACACCGGTGTTGGACTGGATCACGGGCACCGCGCTGACCCAGGTGAAGAGCAGGCTGTCGGAGGAGGCGTGGCAGCAGTACCGCCAGGCGATCATTCCGCTGCTCGCCGAGGCGTATCCCGCTCGGCCCGACGGCACGACGTTCTTCCCGTTCCGGCGGATCTTCGTGGTCGCGCAGGTCGGTTAGGACGGCTGTCGCGCTTGGCCTTCAGCACCTCGAGCACCTTGGCCGACCAGCTCGTCGATGTCGGCGCCGGTGGTGTCGAGCACCAGGTCCGGGTTCTCGGGCGGCTCGTACGGGGCGTCGACACCGGTGAGGCCCTTCAGCTCGCCGGCCCGGGCGCGGGCGTACAGACCCTTCGGGTCCCGCTTCTCGCACTCCTGCGACCGACGTGCAGATGTGCACCTCGATGAACGGCAGCTTGGCCGCGTCGTTGAGGGCCCGGGCGATCTCGCGGTCGGACTTCAGCGGTGACACCAGCGAGGCCAGCGCGACCACCCCGGCGTCGGCGAACAGTCGGGTGAGATGGCCTACCCGCCTGATGTTCTCGGCGCGGTCACCCGCGGAGAAGCCGAGATCGTCGGACAGTCCGTGCCGGATGTTGTCGCCGTCGAGCAGGTAGGCGACGTCACCGGACTCGACGAGCGCGCGTTCGACGGCGACGGCCACCGTCGACTTGCCCGATGCGGGCAGGCCGGTGAACCAGATGGTGGCACCCCGCTGGCCGGTCGTCGTTCCAGCGGTAGTCGCGATCCAGTGACGAAGGGTGCCAACGGATGTCGTTGCGGGTCTGCGCGCCCGGCTTGACCTCGCGCGGCTCGACGATGGTGCCTGCGCCGATGGTGTCGTTCGACGTCTCGTCGATCAGGATGAACGCGCCGCTGTCCCGGTTGTCGGTGTAGGGGTCGGCGACGACGATCGAGCTGGTGCGCAGCGTCACCGAGCCGATGTCGTTGAGCAACAACTCGACCGGGTTGTCGAGCTCGTCGAGCGTCTCGGGGTCCAGCCGGGTGTGCAGCGCCTGCACCGTCGCCCGCACCGTCTTGGCGGTCTGCTTGAGCGCGACCCGGTCACCGGCGCGCAGCGGGGTCTCGGCGAACCAGCACACCGTCGCGTCGAGCTCGCGGGCCAGCACCGGCAGCGTCGCGTCCTCGGCGCCGCTGACGAACACGTCGCCGCGGCCGACGTCGATGTCGTCGGCGAGTTCGATCGAGACCGACAGCGGCGCAACGGCCGTCGTGCGGTCGTCGTCGAGGGTGTCGACGGCGGTGACGGTGGAGCGGGTGCCGGCGGGCAGCGACACGACGGAGTCGCCGACGCTCAGGGTGCCCGCGGCCAGCCGCCCGGTGTAGCGGCGGCGCTCGTCGGTGGTGGGACGGGACACCCACTGGATGGGCAGCCGCAGCTTGGCCGCCTCGGGCTGCGGCGCCGACAGTTCGACGCCCTCGAGGTACTCGAGCAGGGTCGGCCCGTCGTACCAGGGGGTGTTGTCCGACCGGTGCACGACGTTGTCGCCGAGCTTGGCGGCGATCGGGATGACGGACAGCTCGGCGCCGCCGAGCCGGGCGGCCATCTGCTGCAGCTCGGCCTCGACCTCGTCGAACCGCGCCTGGTCGAAGTCGACGAGGTCGATCTTGTTGACGGTGGCCACGAAGTGCTTGGATGCCCAAGCAGCTTCGCGATCCGGGCGTGCCTGCGGGTCTGGCGCAGCACACCGGCGCGGGCGTCGACCAGCAGGATCGCGACGTGCGCGTTGGACGCGCCGGTGAACATGTTGCGGGTGTAGCGCTCGTGGCCGGGGGTGTCGGCCAGGATGTAGCTGCGGCGTCTCGGTGGAGAAGAACCGGTAGGCCACGTCGATGGTGATGCCCTGCTCGCGTTCGGCGCGCAGCCCGTCGGACAGGGCGGCCAGGTCGGCGACGCCCTCTTCGTCGGTGACGGCTTCGAGGTGGTCGAGCGGCAGGCTGTCGGTGTCGTGCATCAGCCGGCCGATCAGCGTGCTCTTGCCGTCGTCGACCGATCCGGCGGTGGCGATGCGCAGCAGTTGCCGGGTCCCCATCGCATTCCCCGTCGCTTCGCTCGCCGGCCATCAGAAGTAGCCTTCCCGCTTGCGGTCTTCCATGGCCGCCACCGACGTTCGGTCGTCGGCGCGGGTCTCGCCGCGTTCGGACACCGTGGCCGCGGAGATCTCGGTGATGACGCCGGCGATGTCGCGTGGCGCGCGAGCGGACCGCGCCGGTGATGGTCAGGTCGCCGACGGTGCGGTAGCGCACCCACTCGACGGCCGAGGTCTCGTCGCCCTGCGGCTGCACGTACTCCGAGACCGCGAGCAGGATGCCGTCGCGTTCGACGACCTCGCGCTCGTGGGCGAAGTAGATCGACGGCAGTTCGAGGTTCTCCAGTTCGATGTAGCGCCAGATGTCGAGCTCGGTCCAGTTGGACAGCGGGAACACCCGGACCTGTTCGCCCTTCTTGATCCGCCCGTTGTAGAGCGACCACGGCTCGGGCCGCTGCGCGCGCGGGTCCCACTGGCCGAACTCGTCGCGGAAGCTCAGGATGCGTTCCTTGGCCCTGGCGCGCTCCTCGTCGCGGCGGGCGCCACCGAAGGCGGCGTCGAACTCGCCGGCATCGAGCGCGTCGAGCAGGGTGCGGGTCTGCTGCCGGTTGCGCGACGCCCCGGCACCGGGGTCGGGGACCCGGCCGGAGTCGATGGACTCCTGCACCGAGCCGACGATCAGCTCGTGGCCGTGCTCGCCGAGCCTGCGGTCGCGGAACTCGATCACTTCGTCGAAGTTGTGGCCGGTGTCGACGTGCAGCACCGGGAACGGCAAGCGGGAACGGCCGAAAGGCCTTCTCCGCCAGGCGAAGCAGCACGATCGAGTCCTTGCCCGCGGAGAACAGCAGCACCGGCCGCTGCAGCTCGGCGACGACCTCGCGGATGATGTGCACCGACTCGGCTTCCAGCAGCCGCAGTTCCTCGACGTGGGTGGTGTCCTCGCGACTGAGTCGTCATACCGGCAGGCCCTCTCGTCTCGGCGTCGGCGCGGTAGCGGTCCACCCATTCGTCGGAGCGTTGGTCGGCCTGGCGTTCCAGCACCGGCGCCGGCGCCAGCCGCGGATCCAGCCCGAGCGCCTCGAGCACGGTGCCGACGATCTCGGTGAGGTTGCGCCACAGCACCGGGTACGGCACGTCGATCGGTTCGACGTTCTCCTCGGCGAACCAGTTGCGCCAACCCACCTCCTGCGCCCGCAGCATCGTGATGACGTGCGCGATGGCACCCGCGTGGTACTCGGCGCGGGCGTCGCGGACGGGATCGGGCCTGCCGCGCCACACCCGGGTCTGCACGGCCCGCCAGAACGACACCGCCTGCGAGACCACGTCGGGCCGGTAGACGTGGACCAGGACCGGGTCTGAGCCGACGACGTCGCGGATCGCCGACAGCAGGCCGGTGCCGGAGCGGTCCGGCAGGCCCTGCGGCACGCTGCAGCAGCAGCGGCGTCTGGTTCCACATCAGCTTGCCGCCCCACACGCCGTTCGGGGTGCGGCCGACGGTGCGGATGTAGTCCCGCCAGATCTCGGGCGGGGCGAGGTCGGGCTTGCCCTCGTCGAGCGGGTCGAGCAGCCGCAGGATCGACTCGTCGTCGACGTCGGCGAACCACTCCCGCGGCTGCGGCGACTGGCTGGTGGTCGGCAGGTACTGGAAGAACTCCTGCGGCTCACCGGCGACACCGGTGGCGCGCAGCGACTCGACCAGCAGGGTGCTGCCGCTGCGCTGCGATGCGAGCACCAGATACGCCGTCGGGCGGGCTGCCATGCGCGAGAGCCTAACCGGATCGAAATCGCGGCGCATATTCGCCTGAGCCATCGGCATTTAGATTCGCGATGAGCACGAACTATTGCGCCGTACCGATCGTCGTCTTCGATGCCGCGCTCGGCCGCGATCGCGGAGCGGCTCGGGAGTCGAATCCCATTGATGTGCATGTAGGTTTCGGTGTAGCGGGCGGAGATCCGGGTGCCGGCGAACTCGGACGGGATGACGTCGTTGGTCTTCTGCCGCCAGTCGTTCGAGCAGCAGCGCCATCTCGTTGGCGATCGCCTCCGCTTCGCCGGTCACGGTGCCGTTCAGCAGGTTGTCCGCTCGGTCGGATCGGTCCGCAGATCGTAGAGTTCGCGCTCCGGGCGGGGTGCCGAGCTCAGCGGTGCGACCGCTCTGCCCGGTGCGCTCTCCTCGATGTCCAACGGCAGATCGAGCAGCGGCCGCTGCGCGTAGTTCTCGATGTAGCTGAATTCCTTCGTCCTGATCGCCCGAATCGGATCGAAGGAATCGTGATAGGTCTTCGTCGTGTAGACCTCGGTGCGCACCGGAGCGGGATCAGAAATCGCGTCGAGCAGATTGCGCGGCGTGCGAAAGCCCGTCGACGTCGTCGGGAACCGGCAGCCCGAGCAGGTCCAGCAGCGTCGGCACCAGGTCGACGCCGCTGAACAGCTCGTCGTACACCCGGGCCGGTGCCGCGCAGCCGCGTCGGTGGCCGCACGATCGTCGCGATGCCGGTGCCCGCGTCGTACAGCGTGGACTTGGCCCGCGGCAGCGCCGGCCCGTGGTCGGTCAGGAACACGACCCAGGTGGTGCGGTCGAGCCCGGTCTCCGTCAGGGTGTCGAGCAGCCGTCCCACCGCGGCGTCGGCCACCGAGATCGAGCCGTAGAAGTCGGCGAGGTCCTCGCGCACGTCGGGCAGGTCGGGCAGGTAGTCGGGCAGGTCGACCGCGTCGGGATCGGCCGGTTCGTAGCGGTCCCGCGGATAGGGCCGGTGCGTCTCGAAGAACCCGGCGGTGAGCAGGAACGGTTGCCGCGGTGCATCCGCGCAGCCACCGCGTCGCGTGCTCGACGACGTACTCGCAGTACGAGTTCGACACGTCGAACTCGTCGAAGCCGAGCTCGGGCGGGTAACGAGGTCTCGTGCTGCATGCCGAACAGTGCTGTGTGCCAACCCGATTCGGCCAGCAGATGCGGGCAGGGTGCGGACGCCCGCGCCGGTACTCCCAGCCGTGGTGCGCCAGCCCGACCAGGCCGTTGCTCTGCGGGTAGCGGCCGGTGAACAGCGACCCGCGCGACGGCGAGCACAGCGGCGCGGTCGCGTGGGCGCGGGTGAACAGGATGCCCTCGGCGGCGAGCTGGTCCAGCCGCGGGCTGGAGACGTCGTCGTGCCCGTAGGCACCCAGATAGCGGCCGAGGTCGTGCCAGTGCACGATCAGTACGTTGTCGTCGGCTGTCACGCCTCCAGCTTGCCCGTCCACGGATCTGCATCCATCCACAGGGCCTGACTTTCCCGCTAGGGTTCCCCGCGGCGGCGAATGGAATCGCACACGCGTTCTAGAGGCACGGCGCCGTTGTCTTGGACGACACGGAGCGAGGTGCCGCGTTGTCGGCGTGAACATCGACAACCGCAGCATGCCGGTCAACGATCCAAACCGGAGCGTGACCCACGTGGGAAGGACGCGTACCAATGGCCAGAATTGGCGATCTCCGGGAATTCGTCGCGGTGCTGGAATCCCTCGGCGACGTGGAGCACATCGATCGTCCCGTCAGTGCGGTGTTGGAGGCGGCCGCGATCACCCGTCGGTCAACTGAGCAGCGGCGACCGGCGCCGCTGTTCGACAACATCACGGAAACCGGTCCGGGGTTTCCCATGTTCGGAGCGCCCGGCGCGTTGTCCAGTGATCCGCGGTATCCGATGGCCCGCGTTGCACTTTCGCTCGGGCTGTCCCACGATGCGACTGCACGGGAGTTGGTCGAACACCTTGCCGCAGTACATGCAAAGGCCCCGATTCCACCGAAGGTGGTCTCCGCGGATTCAGCGCCGTGCAAGCAGAACGTTCTGTTGGGCGCCGAGGCGACCTTGGATCGGTTTCCGATTCCGCTGGTGCACGAGGACGACGGCGGTCGCTACCCCAACACCTGGGGTGTCATCGTCGCGCGAACCCCCGACGGACGGTGGACGAACTGGTCGATCTCGCGAATCATGATGATCGACAACCGCCACATGACCGGACTGTTCTTGCCTCAGCAACATATCGGGATGATCTGGGCGGAATGGGAAAAGATCGGCAAGCCAATGCCATTCGCGGTCGTACAAGGCGGTGATCCCGGCGTGCCGATGGTCGGCGGGATGCCCATTCCCGCCGAGGTGGACGAAGGAACGTTCCTCGGTACGCTCTACGGTGAGCCCGTCGAAGTCGTCAAATGCGAGACGGTTGACCTCGAGGTGCCCGCAGGCGCCGAAGTCGTCCTCGAAGGGCATGTTTCGATCACCCGCGACGCAACCGAAGGTCCGTACGCCGAATTCCATGGGTACGCGCTTCCGGAGACCTCTCCCGAGCCGGTCTATACGATCGAGGCGATCACGTACCGCGACAACCCGATCTGGCCGATCAGTGCCACCGGCCGCCCGCCCGATGATTCCCAGATTGCCCCGGCTCTTGGGGTATCGGCTGAAGTGCTGGCGTTGCTGCGCAAGGCGGGCCTGCCCATCACCACGGCCTGGCTGTTGGTGGACACGGCATGCCATTGGATGATCGTCACCGTGGCGCGCAACTGGCGCGATGAGCTATCCGACACCAGCACAACCGAATTCGTGCACAGGATCGGGGAATTGATGAGCAACAACCGGGTCGGTCACATGTGTCCGGTGACCTATGTGCTCGACGACGACATCGACCCGTCGAACACCTCGGATGTGTTGTGGGCGCTCGGCACGCGCATACATCCGACTCTGCGCCAAGAGCACTGGCCGGTCCCGATCCTGCCGTGGTACCAGTGCTACACCGAACAGGAGCGCCACAGCGGCAATGGGCCGATCGTCGTGCACGACGGGTTGATGGCTTCGATCGAAGACGGACAGGCCCGCGCAGCGACGTTCGACAATCTCTACCCGGCCGAGATCCGGGAACGCGTCCTAGCCGCCGAGACGAACCCTGCGCCGGATTAGGGCGTCAGGACGACCGACCCGACGGTTCTGCGAGCCTCGAGATCGCGGTGGGCTTGTGCCACGTCTTTGAGCGGATAGTGGGCGCCCACGGTGACCGTGATGGTGCCGGTGGCAATCGCGTCGAACAGTTGGTTCGTGCGCCAGGTGAACTCGTCGCGAGTGCGGATGAAATGCGGTCGCGATGGGCGGGTGAGATACACCGAGCCTGCGGCGTTGAGCCGCTGCGGGTCGACGGGTGGCACCGGCCCGCTGGCCGCGCCAAACAGCACGAGAGTACCGCGGACGGCCAGGCTGGCAAGGCTGGCGTCGAAGGTGGACTTGCCCACGCCGTCGTAGACGGCGGCAACGCCCAAGCCGCCGGTGAGCGCTCTGATGGCTGCACCAAACTGGTCGGGATCGTCGGGGTAGTCGAGCACGTCTACTGCGCCTGCCTGCCGTGACAGCTGCGCCTTGTGTGCGGTCGAAGCGGTGGTGATGACCCGGGCGCCAAGGGTGGTTGCCCACTGCGTCAGGATCAAGCCGACCCCTCCGGCCCCTGCGTGCAGCAGCACCGTATCGCCGGCCTGAACCGGATACGCAGACTCGATCAGCAGGTGTGCGGTCATCCCCTTGAGGGTGCCCGCCGCGGCGACGTCGGTGGGCACCGCATCGGGCACCGGGGCCACGACATCGGCTGGGGCCACGCAATACTCGGCGTACGCGCCGACGGCGTCGGCCGTTGCGACGCGCTGACCTGCCTCCAGCGCGGTCACTCCCTGACCTACGCCTGCGACGGTGCCGGCTACTTCGGCGCCGAGGACGAACGGCAGCGCGTGCGGATACAGCCCCGACCGGAAGTAGGTGTCGACGAAGTTGAGACCGATCGCCTCGGCCTTGATCAACACCTCACCGGGGCCGGGTGACGGTCGCGGCTTCTCGACGCAGGACAAGACTTCGGGTCCGCCGGTTTCGGCGACTTCAATCGCGTACATATCTCAGCATTCCAACCCGACAGCTGGGTGTTGTCGATGGACTGAGTTACAACGCATGCGATGTCGTGCTGTCGCGGCCCACAACGGCACTCCACCCAACCCGGAGAAGTCCTACCGCGAGGCGGGACCCGCGTCCTTCTAGCGCACCTTCTCGGGGATCGAGTTGAGGGCCTGCAGGACGTGCACCGCGAGGTCGGCGGCTGCCTTGTCGTCGAGCTTGGAATGCTTCTTCAACGTGTCCTGGACGAGTCGTACGCGGATGTCGTAGGGAGTGCGAAGTTTTGCGGTGGGACTCATGGTTTTTCTTCCTATTGACTCGAGGCGTTCACCGAAGGGGAGGCTCTCGACATTGCCAACGCTACTCCACGTCTCGGTTGCCTGATCACCGGTGGGCGTGCGGGTATTCCGGCAACCGGTCCTGGAACGACAAGATGTTCGGGTTCTGGACGACGCCGTCGAGGATTTCGGTGGCTCGACGGACGGTTTGATTGGCGTGCCAGGCCTTTGGTCCGGCGAGCACTGACTTCAGATAGGGGAGGAGGGCTTCGCTGATCTCCCAGGTGGCGGAGTTCCACAGGTAGGACGGGCTGTGGTCGACCGCGTAGTAGGTGATGTTGTTGCCGACCGTGAACGTCGGTTGTTCGAACGTCGTGGGGATGGCCCAGCTGAAACCCATTGCCTCGTCGCATGATACGTCGATGAACAGGCTCCCGGGGTTGAACAACGGGAGGTCGTCGTCGTTCAGGAACACCAAGGGCGCGTCGGTGTCCTGTAGCACGCAGTTGACGACGATGTCGTGCTCCGCGAGAAATCCGGCCAGCGGGACACTGGTTTCGTCGACCAGGGCATGGCCGAGGCCAGGAAGTGAAGGATCGTGGTCGAACTGCACGATCTGGGCCGAGTGAATGGGCGAGGCGACTGCGGAAACGCCGCGGTTGGTGAGGATGTCGATGTCGTGTACCCCGTTCGCATTGAGGGCCGTTACGGCGCCTCTCGCGGTCGCGCCGAACCCGATCACCGCGGCGCGCAAGCGGCGTCCGTAGGTACCCGTCGTGCCGATGATCTCCATCGCGTGCAATACCGAGCAGTAGCCCGCCATCTCGTTGTTCTTGTGAAAGACATGGAGTTTGAACGAGCCGCGGGTGCTCCAGTGATTCATTGCCTCGAAGGCGATGATCGTCTGACGGCGCTCGATGGCCTGCTGGGTCAGCTTCGCGTCCTGGACGCAGTGCGGCCAGCCCCACAGCACCTGGCCGGTACGCAACTCGGCGAGATCCTCCGAATTCGGCTTCGTCAACAGGATGACGTCGCAGTCGGCAATTAGCTGTTCGCGAGAACGGAAGCCTGCGACCCACGGCGACAACTCCGCATCGGAGACGCCGAAGTGTTCGGCGTAGGCGTGTTCGAGATAGATGTGGTCGCGAATGTCGGGGTCGATGCGCTCGAGATGTTGCGGATGAATCGGCAGACGACGTTCGTTTTCCTTGTGGGTCTGGGAAATGACACCCAGATTGAGTTGATGCACGTGCCCTCCACGAATTGGGGCAAGAACATCTTCGGACGAATCGTGGGCCACGAAAAAAGGTGGGGCCCATTCTTGCTCGGTGAGGCTGACCTTACCCCCCGCCCGCGCCGCTGGAGCGCACTTCCCAACTCCCGAAATCGGCGCAGCGGTGTCACGCTCGGTGACCACAGCTTGGGTCGGATGGTCCGTAAGACCACCTAGGTGCGCGGCACCCCGCAGGCGGAGTAGACGAACTTCGGCGGCACGTCGAACGTGAACGACCGTTCGGGAAGCCGTACCAAGACCTCCTGCGACAGTGGGGTCTTGTAGTGCAATGACAATGAGCCGGAGAAGCTCGGATCGACCACGGAGATGTCCGGCACGTCGAGAGCCAGCCCGTGCTCGTTCGAGCGTGGCCTTCACCATCGAACCCGTCGCGTCATTCCAGCGGTGGTCGACGGCCCGGCCCGCCTTCTTCGGCACCGACGACATCGTGCCGAGCACCCGTTGGTTGGTGAGCGCCAGCGCACCGACGTAGCTACGGAGTTGCCCTTCGCGATCTTGCCGGGCACACGTGCCGGAGAACCGGAACGTCACTGGCACGAACTCGGCCAAGTGGATCAGTCCCTCGGCTTCGACCTGCGGCCCGCATGTCATCGGGCAGACTGCCGATGCCGAGCATCTTGCGCAGCAAGACGGCCATGACCGAAGGATATCGGCCATGGCCGTCCCGCGGCTAGGTCTGCGCGGGCAGAACGTACTCGCCGTTCTTGTCAGTACTGCAGGCACAGCGAGCAGATGTAGGCGTCGTGCCTGCGTGGACTTCATCATGTCGGGCCGCTCGTACTCGTGGTGGCAGACGTGGCACTGCAGGTGCGTCGTCCGACGGGTTGCCGTACTCGTCGTACATCGGCAGGTCGATGCCGTCGTCGGTGCGGCGCAGGTAGTACTTGCCCTTCGTGGCGATCGCGAGGATCGGCGGCAGCACCAGCGCCAGGCCGATGGCCACCAGCGGCGAGTACGGCGGATGAGCGCTGCGCCGAGGCCGCCGAAGAACGCCAGGATCGAGACGCCCGCGGCGATCAGCATCGAGCCGAAGCCGACCGGGTTGAAGTCGTACAGCATGCCGCGGCGGAACTCCGGCTTCATCGGCGACAGCTTCAACAGGTACTTGTTGAACACGATGTCGGAGGCGACCACCACGACCCAGGCCATACCGCAGTTGGCGTAGAAGCCGAGGATGGTGTTGAGGAAGTCGAACATGTTGGCTTCCATCAGGATCAGCGCGATCAACAGGTTGAAGCCGAGGAACACCAGCCGGCCGGGGTAGGTCTTGGTGACGCGGGTGAACGAGTTGGTCCACGCCAGCGAACCGGAGTAGGCGTTCGTGACGTTGATCTTGATCTGGCTGATGACCACCAGGCACCACGGCCAGCGTCATGGCCAGCCAGTGCGGCAGGAAGTTCTGGTAGATCTCCAGGAACTGGTGCACCGGCTGGTTGGCGATGCCCGCACCGTCGGCGACGTTGGCGATCAGGTAGACCGCGAGGAACAGGCCGACGATCTGCTTGATGGCGCCGAAGATGACCCAGCCCGGGCCGGCCAGGAACATCCAGGTCCACCAGCTGCGGCTGTTCTCGGGGGTCTTGGGCGGCATGAAGCGCAGGTAGTCGTTCTGCTCGGCGATCTGGGCGATGAGCGACAGGCAGACGCCGGCGGCCAGCAGCGTCGAGCCCAGGTCGAAGCCCTGGATGTCGTCCTCGCCCTGGTAGGCGAAGAACGAGCTCGACCGACTCCGGGTGGCTGACCACGAGGTAGACGAACGGCGCCACCATCAGGATCAGCCACAGCGGTGTGGTCCAGACCTGCAGTGTCGAAAGCACTTTCATGCCGTAGATCACCAGCGGGAAGATGATCAGCGTCGACGCCGCGTAGCCGAGCCACAGCGGTATGCCGAGGCCGAGTTGTAGGCCCTGGGCCATGATCGAGCCCTCGAGCGCGAAGAAGATGAAGGTGAACGTCGCGAAGATGACGTTGGTGACCACCGAGCCGTAGTAGCCGAAGCCGCTACCGCGGGTGACCAGGTCGAGGTCGATGTTGTATCGCGCCGAGTAGTAGGCCACCGGGAAGCCGGTCGCCATGATGACGACCGCGAAGATCAGGATGCCCCACAACGCGTTGGTCGTGCCGTAGGCGATGCCGATGTTGGCGCCGATCGCGAAGTCCGCCAGGTAGGCGATGCCGCCGAGTGCCGAGATGCCCACCACCCGCGTCGACCACTTGCGGTAGCTCCGCGGAGCGAAGCGCAGCGTGTAGTCCTCCAAGGTCTCCTTGGTGGCGGTCATTGGTCTAGGTCGGCGTCGAGGTCCGTATCCACAGACGAGTCTGGGGCTTCCGGTTCCTTGCTGAGCTCTTGCGTCATGGTTAGCAAAGCTAAGGCGAGGTTGTTTCCGGCACTTTACGATCGTGTTCCTCCTGATAGCGAAAACGGCGTGCTGGTACAGGTGGACGAATGACGTTGCGCAAACCGTGGCTCGTCGGCCTCTTTGTCCTGGCCGGAGCGCTGTATCTGCTCCTGTGGATCGGCTGGACGATGAAGTGGAGCTGGCTGTCCGCTGTGGACACGTCGCTCCTGGCCGCGTTCTACCAGTTCGGCGTCGACCGCCCGGGATGGGTGACGTTCTGGAACGTCCTGTGCACGATCCTCGGCCCCACCGGATTCCGCGTCATCGCGCTCGTCGTGATCGTCTTCGCCCTGCAGCGTCAGCAGCTGCGCATCGCGCTGTTCCTGGTGGTCAGCGTGGAACTCAGCGGGATCGTCACCGAAATCCTCAAGGCCGCCGCCAACCGGCCCCGCCCACTGACCGCGATGGTGCACGCACTGTCGTCGTCGTTCCCGTCGGGCCACGCACTCTGCGTGATGGCCAGCGTGCTTGCCCTGACCGTCGTGCTGCTGCCCAACCTTCGCCGCACGCGGTGGCCCTGGGTGATCGCGATCGGGGCAGTGATCGTGGTGGTGATCGGCGTTGGCCGCGTCGCGCTCAATGTGCACAACCCATCCGACGTGGTGGCGGGCTGGGCGGCGGGCTACCTCTGGTTTGCGGCGAGCCTGCTGATACTGGCGAAGGGGCCCATCACGGCAGCGGCCGAAACACCGCCAAGCCTCGATAGTGCACCTTGAAAGTCGCTTCGTCGCAAGCGATTCCGACTTCGCCATCGTGGGCAATGGTGGTCGTGCCGTCGACCGTGGTGAAGCTGAACTCGGGTACCTGCAGTTCGTGATAGAGCGGGCTGCGAACGAGCCTGCCAAGGGCAATTGACGTCAGCACCCGTACCGTGCTGAACCTGCGTCCGGTCTCGAGGATCCGGACGTCGATCAGCCCGTCGTCCATGCGGCCGCGCCGCGACGGCGCGAAGCCCGACGGCCGATACAACGAGTTGCCGAGGAAGAACAGCGACGTCTGCAGGGTCTGGTTGTCGTAGGTGATGCGCACTGGCTGACCGCGGCGCAGTGTGTGGAACATGGCGTAGACGCCTGCGAGCGGCTTTCCGATCTTGTGCTCGAGTTTCTCGCGGGTCCTGACGAACTTGCGGGTACGCGCCGATGCTGGCCGTGTTGATCACGGTGTCGGTGTCGTTGAGCCGAATCACGTCGACGGATGCCGCGCTGCCCGCTTCGGATCGGCGTCGACGGTCTTGCGCACCGTGTCGCAGCCGATGTCCTTCGCGAAGTGGTTGAACGTCCCGCCGGGAAACACGGCGAGCGGGAGGCCGGCGTCGGCCGCCACCCCGGCCGCGTACGACACCGTGCCGTCGCCGCCGCCGACGGCGAGCACCTCCGCTCGCTCGGCCGCCGAACGCAGCGCCTCGCGCACGTCGTCGTCGGGGCCGAGTCTCGACGATCTCGGCGCGGGACAGGGCACCGCGGACCTCGTCGACGACGCGTGCGCCGGTACCGCTGCCCGACGCCGGGTTGACGACGAGCACGACCCCTTCGCCGTCCGGTCGGGCCGGAGTGTCCACACGCAAGGGTTCGGCGGGGCGCAGGCGCGGCTCGACGATCGGTGGGACGATGCGCCCGCCGATGACGGCAACGCGCCGCCCCGATGCCGAACCCGGCGAACACGTCGCCCGGATAGTGCGCGCCGGTGGCCACCCGCGACAGCCCGACCAGGCCGGCGAGCAGCGCCAGTCCGAGTCCGAGCGAGGGGCTCTCCAGGCCGACCGCCGACCGCGAACGCGGCCGCGCTGGCCGAGTGGCCCGACGGCAGCGAGTTCGACGTCGGCATCCGGCGCGATCGTCGCACCAGCGGCACCGGGGCCCAGTTCGGTCGCGGCCGCTTCCATACCCGCTTGGCCACCTGATTGGTCAGCAGGCTCGTCACGGCCAGAGTCGCCACGCCCGCGCGCCGCTCCGCGCTTCATCGCAGGCGTGCCGGCCGCGCCGATGGCCGCGGCGATCGCGAACCACAGCTTCGAGTGGTCGGCGGCCGAGGTGAGCCGCGGCATGACGGCGTCGAGCAGCGGGCTGGGGGAGTCCGCGATGGCGTCGAAGATCTCACGGTCCAGCGTCCCGAGGCCCTGGCCGATCTGTTGAATGCCTCGGCGCCGTCGCAGCAGGTCCATGGCAATAACCTAGCCGTCGGCTGAGAATCGTTTCTAAACCTTTACTTGACCTGGAGCGTCTGACCTGTCGACCATTGATGGCGTGCGCCGACTGCTGGTCCTGCTATGTGCCGTGGCGGCCTGCGTTCGCCGCGGCGCCTGGTGCGCGCGCGGAGGTGACGCCGTGGTTCGCACAGTCCGTCGGCAACGCGACTCAGGTGATTTCCGTTGTCGGCGTGGGTGGTTCGATCGGCGAAGGTCGACGTGTACGAGCGCACTGCGGCAGGGTGGCAACCGATCGGCGTCGGAATCCCCGCACACGTCGGCTCGGCGGGCATGGCGCCCGAGACTCACGACGGCCAGATGTTGACGCCGATGGGCGTCTTCTCGCTCGACTTCGCGTTCGGCACGGCCCCCAACCCCGGCGGCGGGCTGCAGTACGTCCAGGTGGGGAAGAACCACTGGTGGGACGGCGACATGAAGAGCCCCACCTACAACACGATGCAGGTCTGCGAGAAGTCGCAGTGCCCGTTCAACACCGATCCGAGCAGCGGCACGGAGAATCTCGAGATCCCGCAGTACCGGCACGCCGTGGTGATGGGCGTCAACAAGGAACGCGTGCCGGGCAACGGCGGCGCGTTCTTCCTGCACACCACCGATGGTGGCCCCACGGCGGGATGCGTGTCGATCGACGACGCCACCCTGGTCGAGCATCATCAAGTGGCTACGCCCCGGCGCGCTGATCGCCGTGTCCAAGTGATCAAATATTAACTGCTCGACCGGCTTTCACCTTGAAGTTCGAGAGCCTGCCGTCGACATCGACGCATCGTAGGTGCGGTCGTAGCCGGTGACGCTGATCTTCCAGCCGTCAGCGGTTCGCCGGTAGCGGTCGTGATAGAAGCCCGCGCCGATCAACATGAAGTCGAACTTCGGGACGATGACCTTGTCCTGCAGATACCAGGTGGCGGTGGCTTCGTCGCCGTCGACGTCGATCTCGGGGTGCGTGACCCGGTGCTCGGTGATCATGTCGGACGGCATCGACTTGCGCATGAACTCGACCAGCGAAACGCGATCGGTGAAGTGGTGTTCTTCACCGAGGGACTCGCCGTAGTCACCGACGACGTCCTCGGTCAGCGTGTCGGCGAACTCGTCCCAGTGCTTGGTGTCGAGCGCGCGCAGGTATCGGTACTTGAGTCGCTGAATCTCGTCGATATCACCCATCGCGACATTGCAACACACCCAGTGGCGGGTGCATACGGGCACCTCGGCCTCTCGACGCGGCTGCCGTCGTTGAACCTGGTGACGGGCGTCGTCGGCTCGTTCCGCGACGTTGCGACAGGCTCGCACAGCCAAAACATAGCTGGGAGAACGCTGTTCGCTGTGTTTGCCGACGGAGTGTCTGAGCCGATTGTGACGCCGGTGCGGTTATGGTGTGTTCGTTATGAGCGACCCGTTGGGGTTGTCGATCGGGACGACCAACCTGGTCGCGGCGCGAGTCGGCGATCCACCCGTCACACGGCGATCCGTGCTGACCATGTCCGGTCAGGTGCTGACCGGTTTCGTCGAGCGCGTCGGCGATCCCGTACCGATGGTGACCGCCGACGGCTCGTCCCACCCCGCCGACGAGCTGATGGTCGACGCGCTCGACGCGTTGATCGGTGAAATGGGCGGACCGCCGTCACCGCAGCTCGCGGTGGCCGTGCCCGCGCACTGGACCGGAGCCACGCTGCGGGCGCTGCGGGTCGCCATGCGCTCCAAACCGAGCCTCGCGCCCAACGGCGTGCCTGCGCGCCTGGTATCCGACGCCGTCGCCGCCCTGACGGCGCTGCACGCCAATCCGGGACTACCCGCTAGCGGTGTGGTCGTGCTGGTGGATCTCGGCGGCGGCGGCACCAGCATCACGCTCGCCGATGCCGCGTCGACGTTCGAACCGATCGAGACGTCGCGGTTCACGGAGTTCTCGGGCGACCAGATCGATCAGGCTCTGCTCGCCCACGTGCTCGACGACATCGCCGATGCCGACGGCGTCGACCCGGCAGGCACGGCGGCGGTCGGTTCGCTGACGATGCTGCGTGACGGAGTGTCGGCGGGCCAAGGAATCGCTGTCCACGCAGACGGTCGTCGACGTGGCCGTCGAGCTTGCCGCAGCACCGTTCGACGGTGCAGGTCACCCGCGCGGAGCTCGAGACATCTGATGGACGCGCCATTCGCCGGGGTACTGGCCGAGATGGACGATCTGTTGCAGCGCAACAGGATTCCGTGGTCTGACGTGTCCACGGTGGTCGCCGTGGGCGGTGGCGCCAGCATTCCCATGATCACTCGGCGGCTGTCCGGCGCACGCACAGGCGCCGCTGGTGACGACGCCGCAGCCCGCCCTCGACGCGGCGGTCGGCGCGGTGCTCTTCGCCGCCTACGGAGCGGAGGCCGACGCCGCAACGGGGGTGGCGCCCGCCGCGTTGATCCCGCGCGATGCGGCGACGGGTGCGGCGCCCACCGTTTCGATCACACCGGACGAGGCGACGGGGACTGTGCCTGCCGCCGTGGTCCCATCCACTACCGGAAGAGGCGGGCCGGATTCTTCGACGTTCCGCCAGCTGGCCTGGTCGCAGGATGACGATGGTCCCGGCGACCCGCTGCCGTACATGGGCGAGGACTACGCCGCCGAGACCGGCATCACGCGGGCGGTATCGCAGTACGTCCCGCCAACGGGGCCCATCGGTGTCGACGAGCCGCGCGCGTGGCAACGGTTGCCGCAGTTGGTCTTCGGACTTGCCGCGGTCGCGGTGCTGGTGGCGGTCGGGGGTGTCGCGATCGCGCTGACGAGCTCCGACGGGACTCGAGTCCCGCCGCCGAGCAAGCCCTCGGTGACCGCGACACCGCTGTCGTCGAGCCTGCCACCGCCACCGCCGCCCCCACCGCCGCCGCCGACCACGGAGGCGCCACAGAGCATCGTGACCGTGACCAGTGAAGCGCCTCCGCCGCCGCCCCCGGAGACCGTCACCGTGGAGCGGCCTGCGCCGACGCACACCACGACCGTCACCACGACGCAGCCAACGACGACCACGACCACGACGACCACCACCACGACACCGACCACCACCACGACGACCACTGAGACAACCACCACGACGACCATTCCACCGATGACGACGAGTTACATCACAGTGCCGTTCGTGCCGGTGCCAATTCCGATTCAGGTTCCGAACAGTCCGACTCCTGTGCCCCAGTACCCCTATCAACAGCCTCAGTACCCCTATCAGCAGCCTCAGTATCAGCAGCCGCAGTTTCCCTACTAATTGGCTGGTAGTTCCCTACAGGGGCGTATTCCGGCGCCAGCAATGTCACAGCTCTGATCCAGCGATTCCCCGAAAAAGCAAGTCACGATCAGCAAATGGACAAGAAGAACACGCGATTGAATCGCATACGCGTGCAACTGCTGGGGTTCATCGGTATCGGCGCGTTCGCCGTGCTCGCGATCTTCAGCATTGCCTACGGAAGCAGTCACTTCGGCGCAGGTACGGCCCTCGCCGGGTCGGGCGATGCGCCCGCGAACACCACCTACGCGGTGCCAACCGTCGCTCAGGCGTCGATGGGTGCGACGGCCACGTGGACGGCACCGGCCAGCACCATGGAGGTCCAAAGCGCCGCTCCCTCAGTCAAGGCGGGTGGCTGACATGAAACGGATCGGCATCGGTGCGGTGCTCACCGCGTCTGCGGCCTCGGCGATGCTGCTGCTTGGCAGTGGCGTCGCGCAGGCCGGAGGGGCACCCAGCGTCGTTGGACAGAAGTACAGCGACGCCCAGTCGGCGATCAGCGGCGCCGGCCTGACGGCCGTGGTGTCCACCGTGGTCGGCGACCAGAAGTCTCGGCCGGACTGCCTCGTCGCCAACCAGGCCTCGCGGACCGTGGCGCCACCTGAGAACAGCTCCGGCTCGGCGACGAATGAGGTACTGGTCTCGCTGAACTGCTATGCGGCGCAGGCGTCGGGATTGCCCGGATACTCTGCGGCCAGCCCAGAAGGAAAGGCCATTACGGCGGCCGCTGCTGCGTCGGCGTCGGCTACTCCGTCGAGCTGATTACCCGTGCCCGACCAGGTTCCGGGGATGGTGGCAGGCGGCGACGTGTTCGGGCTCGAGTTCGCGTAGGTCAGGATCGTCGGTACGGCACACGTCGGTCATCCACGGGCAACGGGTGTGGAAGTGGCAACCCGGCGGCGGATCGATCGGGCTCGGCACGTCACCCTCGAGGATCAGGCGTTCGCGCTGGGCGTTGAGCTTCGGGTCGGGGATCGGCACCGCCGACAGCAGGGCGTTGGAGTACGGGTGCAGCGGATGCTCGTAAAGATCTGCCGCACTGGCACTTTCGACGATCCTGCCGAGGTACATGACCGCAACGCGGTCGGACACGTGCCGGACGACGCCGAGGTCGTGCGCGACGAACAGGTAGGACAGCCCGAACTCGTCCTGAAGGTCCTTGAGCAGGTTGACGATCTGCGCCTGCACCGACACGTCGAGTGCGGAGACCGGCTCGTCGGCGATGATCAGCTTGGGTCGCAGCGCGAGCGCCCTTGCGATGCCGATGCGCTGGCGCTGCCCGCCGGAGAACTCGTGCGGGAAGCGGTCGGCGTGCTCGGGCGGCAGCCCGACCCGGTCGAGCAGATCCCTGCACCCGTGCGCCGACGTCGCGTCCACTGGCCATGCCGTGCAGTTCCATCGGCTCGCCGATGATCTGGCCGACGCGCTTGCGCGGATTCAGCGACGCGTAGGGGTCCTGGAAGATCATCTGCATCTGCCGCCGGATCGGCCGCAGCTGGCGACGCGACTCTGCCGACGAGTTCCTCACCGGCGAACCGCACCGAGCCCGACGTCGGGCGTGGTCAACTGCAGGATGGTCCGGCACAGCGTCGACTTCCCGCAGCCGGATTCACCGACCAGGCCCAGTGTTTCGCCCTCGGCGATGGTGAGGCTGACGCCGTCCACGGCGCGCACCCGGCCGACCTCGCGGTCGACGATGATGCCCGACTTGATCGGGAAGTGCTTGACCAGGTCGGTCACCTCGAGCAGCGCGTCGCCGGTCACGGTGCCACCGGCTTCCGCAGGCCGATGCGGCCGTCGACCTCACGGAGCCGACGCTTCTGCTCGGCGTCGAGCCAGCAGCGGTCACCGGTCCGACAGCGGTGGCGGCTCGGCGCACTTGTCGAACTCGTGCGGGCAGCGCGGGGCGAACCGGCATCCGGTCGGCGGGTTGAGCAGCGACGGCGGTTGGCCGGCGATCTGCGCCAGCCGCGTCGGGCTGTCGGCCTCGTCCAGCCGGGCCAGCGACCCGAGAAGCCCCCACGTGTAGGGGTGCTGCGGGTCGTAGAACAGCTCGTCGAGGGTGGCTTCCTCGACGATCTGGCCCGCGTACATCACCGCCACCCGGTCGGCGATCTCGGCGACGACGCCGAGATCGTGGGTGATCAGTACGACGGCAAGGCCCGCGCTCCCGGTTGAGTTGCTCGAGCAGCCGCAGGATCTGAGCCTGGACGGTGACGTCGAGCGCGGTGGTCGGCTCGTCGGCGATCAGCACGTCGGGATCCAGCGACAGCGCCATCGCGATCATCACGCGTTGCCGCATGCCGCCGGAGAACTCGTGCGGGTAATCGTGAACGCGGCGTTCGGGATTGGGGATGCCCACCGACCGCAGCAGCTCGACGGCGCGGTCTCGCGGCCTCGCGCTTGGACATCGTCGCGGTGCGCGCGGATCATCTCGATCATCTGGTCGCCGACGCGGTAGACGGGATTCAGCGACGTCATCGGATCCTGGAAGATCATCGCGATCCGCTCGCCGCGCACGCCGCGCAGCCCGTCGTCGTCGAGTCGGTTGAGCTCCAGCGCCGTCGAACCGGACCGAACCGGTGATGGTCGTGTTGGGCGCACGGGTCAGCCCGATCAACGTCTGCGCGGTCACGCTCTTGCCGGAGCCCGATTCGCCGACGATGGCCAGGATCTCGCCCGCGGCGAGCCCGAACGAGACACCGTCGACGGCGCGCACCACGCCGCCGTCGGTGGCGAAGCTGACGCTCAGGTCTTCGACCTCGAGAATCATGCCGGTGCCGCCTCTCCGAGTCGGATCCGCGGATCGAGGAACGCGTACAGGACGTCGACGATCGTGTTGAACAGCACGATGAAGAACGCGCCGAACATCGTCACGCCCATCAGCGGCGGCAGGTCGAGGCTGCCGATGGCCTGGCCGGCGTAGAGCCCGACTCCGTTGAGGTTGAACACCGTTTCGGTCAGGATGGCGCCGCCGCCGACGACGGCCCCGAAGTCGAGGCCGAAGAGCGTGACGATCGGGATCATCGAGTTGCGCAGCACGTGCCGCATCCGCACCTGACGCTCGCTGATGCCCTTGGCCCGCGCGGTCCGGACGTAGTCCTCGTTCATCACGTCGAGCATGTTGGAGCGCAGCACCCGGCTGTAGAAGCCGACGAAGAGCACGGCGAGCGTGATCCACGGCAGGATCAGGTGATACGCCCAGTCCACGGGGTCCTTGGTCAACGGTACGTAGCTGCTCGTCGGGAACAGCTGGGCCTTGAAGCTCAAGTAGTACAACAGGATCGCGGCGAGCCAGAACACCGGCATCGAGATGCCGACCAGCGACAGGATCGTCAGCGCGCGGTCGGTGAACTTGCCCGCGTGAACGGCGCTGAGGTAGCCGAACACGATGGCCAGCGTCATCCACAGCACCGCGGCGCCGATGCACAGCGACAGCGTCGCGGGCAGTCCCTTCCAGATCTGTTCGACGACGTTCTGCGAGCTGGCATACGACGTCAGCTCGCCGGTGAGGATCTTCTTCATCATCGTCAGGTACTGCACCGGCAGCGGCTGGTCGAGACCGAGATCGGCGGTCACGCGGGCGATCAGCGCCGGATTGGCGTTCTTGCCCGCGATCCGCGCGGCCGGATCGGAGTTGGGAATCACGTTGAAGATCAGGAAGACGATCACCGAGATCGCGAACAGCACGGCGATCATGCCGAGTCACGCGTCGGACGACGAAGCGGACCATCGGCTCAGTGCTCCAGCCGGATCTTGGCCCGCGGATCGAGCGCGTCGCGCAGCCCGTCGCCGAACACGTTGAGCGACAACACGGTCAGCACGATCAGCAGGCCGGGCACGATCGTCAGATGTGGTGCGGTGTAGATGGTTCTGGTAGCCGTCGGCGATCATCGTGCCCCACGACGCGTTCGGTGGCCGCACGCCGGCGCCGAGGAACGACAGCGACGACTCCAGCAGCATGTTGTTGGCGATGTTGAGCGTGAAGAACACGATGATCGTCGACACCACGTTGGGCAGCAGTTCGGAGACCATGATCCGCAGCGACCCCTTGCCCTGTGCGACGGCGGCTTCGACGAACTCCTTCTCGCGCAGCGCCAGGATCTCGCCGCGGATCGGGCGGGCCATGTAGGGCACGTAGACGAAGCCGATGATCAGGATCGGGATCCACAGCGAGTCACCGGCGACGACGAGCGGCACCGATCTTGAGCCCGCCCAGCGCCAGTGCGGTGCCCAGGGCGATGCCGAGCAGCAGCACCGGGAAGGCCCACACCACGTCCATCGCCCTGGACAGCAGCGCGTCGATCCAGCCGCGGTAGTAGCCGCACAGCAGGCCGACCAGCACCGCGAACACGGTGGTGACGAGCGCGGCGGCCACGCCGATGTAGATCGACGTTCGTCCGCCGTAGAGCAGCCGCACCATCACGTCGCGACCGTTCTGGTCGGCGCCGAGCAGATAGCGGCCGTGCAGCCCGGGCCCCAGCGGGGTGCCGTCGGGCGAGACGACGTAGGTCTCCTGCCCGTCGATGATGATCTTGTCGGTGATGTGGTTCTGGTTCGGGCCGGTGTGCGCGACGTGGTCGGCCCACAGTGGCGCCGCCAGGCAGGCGAGCACGATCAGCACGAACAGCACGCCGAACGCGAGCCCAACCCGGTTGCGGCGCAGCCGCATCCACGCCAGGTACCACGGGCTGCGGCCCTCGGATCTCCTCCGCGGGTACGCCGACGGGCAGTGGTGGTTCGCCCGGGGCTTCCACTTCGTCGATCGGGGCGGCCATCCTACTTCAGCGGCGAACGACGAGTAGTCCTGGTTGAACAGCAGATGGTGATAGGACTTGTCGAAGTCCATCCGCTCGGACAGGAACGTGGTGAACTCCTCGTTGCCGTACGGCGCCCAGACCGCCTGCTCCATGTACGCCTTGTCGAGCGCCGCGTACTGCTTCTTGCACGTCGTCGGATGAGCTGTTGCTGCCGAAGCTCGTTCATCTTGGCGTCGAGGGCGGGGATGGCGACCCTCGAGAAGTTGTTGCCGTTGGTCGGCAGGATGCTCGCACCGTTCAGCAGCGGACGGAAGAAGTCGTCGGGATGCGGGAAGTCCTGGAACCAGTCCGCGAAACCGGTGTCCAGATCCGGCGTCGACTGGTTGCCGATCGTGGTCCAGTAGACGTCGCCGGCGATGACCTTGAGCGTGGCGTTGAAGCCCAGCTGGGTGAGCAGGTCGTGGTAGTACTCGCCGATCCGCTTGCGGTCCGGCTCGTCGTCGGTCCAGACGGTGATGTCCTTGTCGGCCGGATTGGCCTCGGCGATGTAGCGCTTTCGCCTTCGCCATGTCCGGTCCCGGGTAGAGCTTGTACTCCTCGTAGCCGGGCATGCCCGGCGGCAGGATCTGCTGCGTCGGGTGCAGGCGGCCACCGAACACCCGATTGAGCGCCTCGGGGTCGATCGGCGTAGTTGATCGCCTGGCGGACCCTGATGTCGTTGAACGGGGCGGTCTGGGTGTTCATCCAGAAGTAGTAGGTGTTGATCGAGTCCTCCATGCGGAAGCGATCGGCGAACTTCGCCTTGACCTCGGCCAGCCGGTCGGCGTCCGGCGGATCGACCATGAAGTCGATGGTGTTCTGTTCGACGCCGGTCACCTGAGCCGAGTTGCTCTTGTTCTGGGTGACGGTGATCTTGTCGACCTGCGCGTCGGCCACCTCGCTGGCGCCGGCGTCCTTGACCGTCTTGAAGTGCGGGTTGCGCTCCATCGTCAGCGTCTGCGGCGCTTCGACCTTGGTGATCATGAACGGTCCGCTGGATGGGCGGCGGATTGTTGGTCGCGTCCTTGTCGAGCGGCGTGCTCGGGGGCACCGGGCGCGGCGAACGGCAGGGCGAGCAGGTCGTTCGAAGGTGCCGTTGGGTTCGGTCAACTGGATGGTGATGTCGCCGGTGTCGTCGTCGGTGGTGATGCCGCTGATCTTGTCGGCCTTGCCGTCGGCGTAGTCCGTGGCGCCGACGATCGGCTCGTAGAACACCGAGCCGCCGGAGTCGGCCTTGAACAGCCGCTGGATGGCGTAGGTGAAGTCGGACGCCTTGATCGGCGTGCCGTCCGAGTACTTCATGTTCGGTCGCAGCGTCAGCTTGTAGGTCTTGCCGTCGGGCGAGACCTCGGGCATGTCCTTGGCCAGGCCGGGGACCACCTCGGTGCCCGGATCGCCCTTCGCGTGCTTGTAGGTGAGCAGCGGTGTGTAGGTGTTGTACATGACCTCCCACCCCTCGAGGGTGTAGGAGAGCTGCGGGTCGATGTAGTCGGGGAACGACGTCATCGGTGACGTTGATGCTCGCCACCACCACCGCCGCCGCCGCCACTGCTCGGAGCTGCCGCCGCACGCGGCCACCCCGAACGTGGTCAGTGCGGTGACGGCGGCGATGGTCAACGCCTTGCGAACCTTGCTCATCTCGCTCCCTCGAATCTGTCCTGGACGATGTCCATAACCTGTACGCCACCTGGCGGGGCCGCATTGCATCTTTGGAAGAAAAACGGTTATCGGCAACTCGAGAGGCCACTTTCGTGATCCGCTGCGCGGGTGGCGGGATGCGCCTAAAGTGTGGCCTCGCCTGGCTGTGCGGAGTTTGCTGAGCCGCACCGAGTCCGCTTGGTGAGTAACGGCTTTCACCCGCAGCCACGCCCCAGCGGTGCCGAACTTGCCAGCGTTGGGCGGAATGCCGGTTCAGCACGGCACTGCGGCAAGTATTCGAGTTGCTGAGTCGACGCGTTGATGGGGAAATGCGAGGATTCGCAAGGCATCTCCGACGTGGGCGTCAATACGCGCAAAACATTGACACAGGAGTTGTTGGTAGTAAACCGGGTCGGCCCGAGGTCACGCGAAAGTGGATGAAATGGTGGGTGTTTCAGCCGTTTGCCGCTACCTTGAGCATCCGCTCAAGCCGGCTCGGCTGAATCGCGCACGCCGCGGCAACGACCGGCACGTCGGTTTGCAGATCCATCGCCGTCTGGACACGCGGCGGTCGGTGGGGAATCCGACGGAGTCGACCCGGATCGTGGCGTGATCGGCCGGCCGGAAAATTTCCTTCCAGAAAGTGTGTGCGAGTCGGGGGTCGCCCCGAGCCGTCTCACCCGACGACGACCAGCATCGGAGCAAAACAATGCGGTAAGCGTTGCTAGCAACTAAGGCTCAACCTATAGTATTCGCCATGGCTCAAGACAGCTATCTATTGCATCCTGAAATGCTGGAGTCCGTGCCATTGGGCAATTCCGTTACGACCAAACTGCTCAATAAGCGCGTCAACGAGGCTTTGGCAGATGATCCAAAAGATGATCCGAGTATTAGTGTGGTCATCCGGGCATATAATGAAGCCGCAAAATTGGAAAAGATTCTAGAGGACGTCCAGCGCCAGCCTTATAGCGGCGAATTGGAAGTCGTCGTCGTCGACAATGAGTCAAGCGACAACACGCCCGAGGTCGTCGAGCGGTTCGACGCACGGTTGGTGACGATGCCGAGTGGCGAGTTCACCTATCCGAAGTCGATGAACTTAGCCATGGAGTCCGCCAGCAATGACGTGGTGTTCCTCACCGTCGCGCATGCACGACTGTCGAACGTCCATAGCCTGCACGCTGGTGCGCGGCACTTCAGCAAGGACGCCCGCGTTGCGGGAGTGTTCGGCAAGGCCCTACCGAATGAGGGTGCCTCCCAAATCGAACGATGGGCAACGACGCTCGACAACAATCTCGGCCTTGCCAGGCCTGCCCAACCGGTAACGAAAGCCGGAATGGGGGCTCTGGCCGGGACCGGTGCGATGGTCGCCAAATCAGTGTGGCACCAACTCGGGCGATTCGATTTGCGCTACGAAACGGGTGGCGAGGACACCGCGCTCGCGAAATTGATGTTGAAGAATGGCTATCGAATCGTGCTGGAGCCCGCGTTGACCGTGCACCATTCCCATGGGCTTGGCCTTCGGGACAGAGTCAAGGAGGAGTTGCATCAACTGCAGACGGTTAGAGCGCCAAAACAATTCGACAGGAAAGAATTGCTGGAGCGTAGGCCGGATTTGCGGGCCAACGGATGATGGTGCCGGTGTGCGGCCGGGCCACGAGTGAAGCGACGCGGGGCTAGGGTCGGCCCATGCGGGGAATCATCCTGGCCGGCGGTTCTGGCACGCGTCTGTACCCGATCACCATGGGAGTCTGCAAGCAACTGCTTCCCGTCTACGACAAGCCGCTGATCTATTACTCGCTGTCCACGTTGATCATGGCGGGGATTCGCGACATCCAGGTGATCACCACCGCGGGCGACGTGGCGGCCTTTCACCGATTGCTCGGTGACGGATCGACATTCGGCACGAACATCACCTACGCGATCCAGGATCGCCCCGACGGTGTCGCGCAGGCGTTCGTCGTCGGCGCCAACCACATCGGCAACGACTCGGTGGCCTTGGTCCTTGGCGACAACATCTTCTACGGACCCAGCCTCGGTACCAGCCTGAGCCGCTTCCGTGAGGTCGACGGCGGTGCGATCTTCGCGTACTGGGTGGCCAACCCGTCGGCCTACGGTGTCATCGAGTTCAGCGACGATGGCACCGCATTGTCGTTGGAGGAGAAGCCGGCGACCCCGAAGTCGCACTATGCCGTGCCGGGGCTCTACTTCTACGACAACGACGTCATAGAGATAGCGCGATCGCTTCAAAAATCGAGCCGTGGTGAGTACGAGATCACCGAGGTCAACCAGACCTACCTCAACCAAGGCCGACTGAACGTGGAGGTGTTGGCCCGCGGCACCGCCTGGCTGGACACCGGCACGTTCGACTCCCTTTTGGATGCAAGCGATTACGTCCGCACCATCGAGCGCAGGCAGGGCTTGAAGATCGGCGTGCCCGAGGAAGTCGCCTGGCGGCTGGGTTTCATCGACGACGAACAGCTGGCCAATCGGGCGCAGACGCTGCTGAAGTCGGGCTACGGCGCATACCTTCTGCAGCTGCTCGAGCTTTAGGTTGCGTCCACCCACTCCACCCGTTTGACGCGTTTGCCGTGCATGTCGTCGACCGCGTCATCGTCATCGTCGTCGGGAGCCGGCCGCTCGACCGAGTCCACTGTCTTCTCGCCGAAGGTTCTCGACGGCCACCAATTCGCCTTGCCCACGATGACGGCCATGGCCGGCACCGTAATGGTCCGCACCACGAACGTATCCAGCAGCAGGCCGACGCCGATGATGAAACCGACCTGCACGATGTTGCTGATACTGCTGGCCGTCAAGCCGAACATCGACGCCGCGAAGATCAGACCGGCGGAGGTGATCACCCCACCCGTCGAACCCACGGTGCGAATGACGCCGGATCGGATGCCGCGGCCCACCGCCTCCTCACGGATCCGCGAGATGAGCAGCAGGTTGTAGTCCGCGCCGACCGCCACCAAGACCAGGAACGCCATACCCGGCACGTTCCACGAAAGCTGTTGCCCCAGAATGAATTGGAAGAAGACCACCCCGATGCCGACGGCGGACACGTACGACAGGATCACCGACGCCACCAGATAGATGGGCGCGATCAGCGAGCGTAGAAGCGCCACCAGGATCAGGAACACGACGATCAGCGTGACGATGATGATCCACTCGATGTCGGCGTTGTAGTAGTCGCGAATGTCCCTCTGCGCCACCGAGAATCCCACCATCGAGACCTTGGCGTTGGCCAACGTGGTGTTGGGCTGCGCGCCCTGCGCGGTCTTGAGGATCTCCTGGACCTGGTCCATCGCCGCCGTGCTGAACGGGTCGAGGCCAGTCTGCACCAGATACCGCGCGGTGTGACCGTCCGCCGAGATGAACAGCGTCGCGGCCTTCTTGAATTCCTTCTGGGTGAGGATCTCCGGCGGAATGTAGAACCCCGACATCGGTGGATCCGGGCCCTCCCGCCTCATCGCCAGCAGGAACGCCGACGCCTGATCCAGGCCACTGCCGATCTGTCTGGTCTTGTCGACGAGTTCCTGGACCCCATCGGCGAGCTGACGACTCGCATCGGCGAGTTGATTCGCCCCGTCCAGCGCGCCGCTGATCTTCTGTTCGACGCTGTCCGCGTCGGTGATCCCCAGGCTGCGCGCGGCGGCGACCGCGTCGTCCATGCTCTTGCCGACGCCACGCAGGACCTGGTCGAGGGTTTGACCGTTTTGCGTCACCCTGAGCGCGCGACCGAGGTCGGAGAGCTTGCCCAAAGATCCGTCCTCGTAGGCGTTGACCCAGCTGTTCAGGTCGCCGCGCGATTTGACGCACGACGGATCGATGTTGCACAGCGGGCTGTTGTTGAGCACGGTCGAGATCGGCGCCGCCCAGGAGTAGACGGCCACGATCCTGTCGACGGTGTTGTCGATCTGGGTGCCAAGCACCTGCATGTTGCCAATGAGAGTGGCCGAGCTGTCGATTTGGCCGAGCGTCGTGTCGCTGCCGAACTGGCCCTCCATGTCGGATAGCGCGCCCAGCAGACCGCGAACCGAAGCCATGGCATTGACCACCTGCCCCTTGACGCCCCCAAGCACGTCGGCGAGCTGATGTGCTCCGTTGCTCAATCGGGACAGGTCCGAGTCGCCCGCCGAGATCTGCGTCGACCCGTCGAGCAACTTGTCGCCGACCTCGCCGACCTGGTAGCTGGTCTTGGCCTGCTCGAGCACCTGGCCGCTGGGTCTGGTGATGCCGCGCACCAGTTGGATGCCGGGCAGCGCACTCACCCGCTGGGCCAACTGCTCCAGGTCGGCCAACGATCGTGGCGTACGCAGGTCGACGTTGGGAGCCTTGACGAGGAGGAACTGCTGCAGCGTGCTCGCGACCGGGAAGTGCGCGTCCATCGCCGCGTAACCGCGGTTGCTCGAGGCATCGGCCGGCAACGTCTTGCGATCGTCATAGTTGAACTTGACCAACATCACGGTTGCGGCCAGCGGGATCAGGATGACGAGGCTCACCGCGAGGTGAATCCTGGGCCTGCGCGCGATGTGGACACCGGACCGCCGCCAGAACCGGCCCGTCATGTCCTTGCGCGGCTTGATCCAGCCTCGCCGTCCGGCCAGCACGATCAGTGCGGGCAGCATGGTGACCGCCGCGAAGAAGCCGATCGCGATGGTGACCGTCAGGGCGGGACCGATCGTCTGGAAGATGCCCAGATTGGTGAACTCAAGACCGAAGAAGGTGATGGCGACGGTGGCGGCCGACCCCATGACCACCCCGCCGATCGAACTGAGTGCGGCGACGAGGGCATCGTCGGACGACATGCCCGACCGCACGCACTCGTGGTAACGACTGAAGAGGAACACCGCGTAGTCGGTCCCCGCGCCCAGCATCATGCCGGTCATCAGTACGAGCGTCTGCGGTCCGAGCGGAAGGCCGACCAGACCGAGTGCCGCCACGACCTGCTGCGCCACGACCAGGGACACCCCGATCGTCGCCAGCGGCAGAAGCATGGCGATGACGTTGCGATACACGATCAACAGGATCGTCAGAACCATTGCCACGGTGACGATCTCGATGATGTGCTGGTCTTCGGCACCAATCGTCGTGAGGTCGTCGAACGTCGCCGCCGGGCCGACCACGTTGGCGGTCAGGGTCGTGTTCGCCGTCGTGTCCTTGACGATCTTCACGACGTCTCGATAGGACTCCTGGCCCCCGCCGGTGCCCATGATTCCGGTGAGATTGACCGGCATCTGCCAGGCCTTGTTGTCGGTGCTGGTGAGCGCCTGCTTGACTTCAGGCAGGTGGACCCAGTCCTGCGTCGTGGCCACGTGGGCGGTGTCGCCGCGCAGGTTGTCGACCAGCCTGCCATAGGTGGCCTCGTCATCGGGGCTCAGCCCGTTCTCGTTGCTCAGGATGACGACGGCGAGGTTGTCCGAGCTGGCCTCGTTGAACGACTGCTTCATCTCGTTGCTCGAGATCAGGACGGGAGAATCGCTCGGAAAGAAGGGTGGTTGCTTCCGCGTCGCGACTTCGGGCAACGGCGGAATCAACAGGAACAGGATGATCGCCAGCGCGACCCAGGCGACGATCATCAGAATCGGATGGCGGACGATGAGCCTGCCCAAGGCGGGAAATCCCGGGCCCGAAGTCAGCCTCTTGACGGTGCCCGTCATGCCGGTCACGGCACGGCTACGACGCCAGCGCCGGCCCCGGGTCTGGTCAGCCGCCTCGTCGTGCGCCGGCGTCTCGTCGCCGGCGGGGGGACATGCGGATGGGACCGTCGCCTCGGTCGGGCCGAGTTCGCTAGGCTGCTGCGCACCCTCCGCCGTATTCATCATCCGCCAAAGTAGCCACTGGAACATGCATTGGGTAGTTATTGCTTTCCCAAAATTACGCGCCGAGCATACCGAAGACTGAGTTTTCTGGCTGAGAAGGTGATGCGGGCTCATCGCGAGGAATAGCTAGCAGGCCAAACAGCCCAACAACGGCGTGATTCCCCTCCACCCGTACCTGCGCCACCGTTAAGCCCGTGTCCGTGGTCGCCGCGGTCCGACCGTGGTAGCTGGCCGGGCGCGTGACGTCAAATCGCTACCCATGGCGCGGGATTCGCCGCACCCTAGTACTGTTCGGAGGAATGTGGACCGCCGTGGTTTTCGTCGGGTTCGGCATGGCGCTGGACCCACTGCGGCTAGGGCTCGTCGCTGTATTGCTATCGCGACGTAGACCTTTGCAGAATTTGGCGGCTTTTTGGCTCGGCGGGATGTTTGCTGGAATCGCCTTTGGATTGGTAGTTCTGATCATTTTCCGGGACGTCGCGCTAAGGGCCATTGACAATTTCGTCTCGGCGATGAGCGATGTCAGATCTGCGGTCGTCATCCTCGACGGTGGGGGGCTCAAGATCACCCTCGGTGTGCTCTTCCTGACCCTCCTGGCGGTCCTGGTGGCCCGTCAACGGGCACGGCAACGGGTGCCGGTGGGGATGAGCAGCGACGACGGGTCCTCGGTCATGGTGGCGCCACGCCCACCGAACATATTCGCGCGAATGGCCGCCTTCAGCCAGAACATGTTGGAGCGCGGCGGGGCGTGGCCGGCATTCCTCGTGGGCCTCGGATCGGCAACGCCGCCCGTCGAGTGCATCATGGTCCTGACCATCATCATGGCGTCGGGACACGCCATCGAGATGCAGTTGATGGCATTCGTGGTGTTCATCGTCTTGGTGCTCGCGGTCCTCGAGCTTCCGCTGCTCATGTACCTGTTGATGCCGCGGAAGACCGAAACGGTGATGCTGCGACTGGACGGTTGGATGCGCGCGCATCGTCGGCGGATCTTCGAAGTCTCGCTCGCGGTGGCCGGGGTGGTGCTTCTGGTCCAAGGTGTGAGCAGCCTCTAGGCGTACTCGGCGGTTACGCGACGACGAGTCTCGACTGGGGGCGGCGCTGTGAGCGACCCGTTCGGCAGTGCCAGTTTGCACACGGTGCGCACGGTCATCAGGTACTGACGCACCAGGTGACCCGTCGTGTACGGCAGGTCGTAGGCGACGCACAGCGCCCGCACCCGCCGGGCGATCTCGGCGTAGCGGTTGCTCGGAAGATCGGGGAACAGGTGGTGCTCGATCTGGTAGCAGAGGTTTCCGCTCATGAACGCGAGCACCGGTCCGGCGTCGAAGTTCGCGCTGCCCAGCATCTGGCGTAGGTACCACTCGGGCTTCGTCTCGTCCTTCAACGTGTCCGGCGTGAACTTCTCGGCGCCGTCGGCGAAGTGCCCACAACAGATCACCACGTAGGCCCAGACGTTTCGAAGCACGTTGGCGGTGACGTTCGCGCCGAGTGTGCGGCGCCAGCGTCGTCGGCTCAACGCCGGCCACAGCAGGTAGTCCTTGCCGGTCTGCCGGCCGATCTTGCGGAGTAGGGCGCGACCGTGGACTGACTTGGCGACGTCACCCGCCGTCCGATCCTGCTCGGAGTACAGATCGTGCAGCGCGATGCCCCACTCGAAAGTGATGGCCAGCAACAGACTTCGCAGTGGCTGGGCCAGATTCTCTGGCTTCCACTCCTGGTCGGGGGTCACCCGCAGAACGCCGTAGCCAAGATCGTCGTCGACGCCGACGACGTTGGTGAACACGTGGTGCCGGTAATTGTGGGAGTAGCGCCACTGCGATGAGAGGCCCGCCATGTCCCACTCCCAGGTGGTCGAGTGGATCTCGGGGTCGTTCATCCAATCCCACTGGCCGTGGCCGATGTTGTGCGCCAACTCCATGTTCTCGATGCTCTTGGCCGCTGCCAGGCCGACGGTGCCCAGCGTCCAGCCCAACTTCCCCTTGCTGCCTGCGATCACCAGCCGAGAGGCCACGTCCAGGAGGCGCTGAAAGGCAATCGTCCGGCGGATGTAGGTCCGGTCCCTCGTGCCGCGACTGTCCTCGACGTCGCGCCGGATCTCGTCCAGCGCCGCGGCGAACGCGTCGAGGTCGGATTCGGTGAGGTGCGCGTATTCGGCGACATTGGCGATGGCCATCAGTTTGGGATCCCTCGTCGTCAGGACGGCCCCGACCAGTCGGTGTGGGTGCAGGGTCGCGAATCGGCAGGGTCTTGGCCCAGTCGCATGTGCAGAGGAAGACCCTCTGCCCGTTTGTGTAGCTACAGCGTAGTCGCCGGAAGGTTACAGCCGGCATCTTGTTGACCTGCGAAAACGTGGCCATCGTATGACGTCATTCCTTCGCAGATCACGATCAGATCTCGTAAAGGTTGCTATTTAGGTGTGGTTTCCTCGTAAAGTGCTAGCCGTGGGTAGGCACGAATTAGCCGGCGGCCGACGGAAGTCGTCGGCGCTCATGGCTGCGGTCGTCGTGCCGGCCGCCCTGTTCTTTGCCCTTGGCGGAAGCGCCTACCCGCTCGCCGCCAAGGACGCGGCATACCCCGTCGCCGCCAGCACCGCGCCCTGCTGCATGGAGGTCGTCACGGCGGCACCGGACGCCTTCACGTCGGCTTCGTCTGGCGCGCAGCTGGTTTCGAGTGTCGCCCCTGCGCAGCTGGCCGCGGCATCGCGATTACGGTCAGTCGCCGTCCCGCGCCTGTTGGCCGTTGGGCTGGCTCCAGAGCAGGGCCTACAGGTCAGAACCATCCTGGCCAGCCGCGCCATCAGCGCCGCGTTCCCCGAGATCCACAGCATCGGCGGCGTTCGACCCGATGCGCTGAGATGGCATCCCGAGGGTCTGGCGCTCGACATCATGATCCCCAACCCCGGCTCTCCCCAGGGCATCGCGCTCGGAAACGAGATCGTCGCGTACGCGATGAAGAACTCGATTCGATTCGCGCTGCAGGACGCAATTTGGCGTGGGGTCTACTACACGCCGAACGGCCCCCAAAACTATGGCGCCGGCCACTTCGACCACGTCCACATCACGACGCTCGGCGGGGGCTATCCCACCGGCGGTGAGTTGTACTACCGCTAAGCCACGACCGTTCGGTAGATACTCGGTCCGTGGCAGAGCCAACCGTTCAGTTCCGCCGTCTCGCCGAGCAGGTCGCTGATCAGCTGCGACGGCGGATCCTGCGCGGCGAACTGGCCGACGGCAGCGTGCTGCCCAAAGAGGACGAGCTGCTCCTCGAGTTCCCGGTGAGCAAGCCGTCGCTGCGCGAGGCGATGCGCATTCTCGAGGCCGAAGGGTTGCTCCGCGTCCGGCGCGGCAAGCTCGGCGGCGCCGTCGTACGTCGGCCCAACGGCGGCGAACGTCGCGTACACGATCGGCTTGGTGCTGGGCTCGCAGGAGGTCGGCCTCTCGGACGTCGGCAGCGCGCTGCTGCAGGTCGAGCCCGCGTGCGCCGCGCTGTGCGCGGAGCGACCGGACCGCCAGAGCACCGTCGTGCCCGCGTTGCGCCAACTGCACGTCGAGTCGGTCGACGCCGTGGACGATCTGCTTCCGTGCCACGTCGGCGAGCCGGCGCTTCCACGAGGCGCTCGTCTCAGCTCTGCGGGAACCAGACGATGATCATGCTGGCCGGTGCGCTCGAAATGCTCTGGTCGGCGCACGAGACGAGCTGGTCGAGCCGGGTCACGGACCACAGCATCGTCCCCGTCGACGAACGCCTGTCGGTTCTGGAGGACCACCGGCAGGTGATCGACGCGATCGACGACGGCGATGCGCGGCGCGCGCACGACCTCGCCGCGGCGCACCTGGTCGACGCACAGCACTACCCGGGCTCGTCGGGGGTCGTCGACGCCGTCGATGGTGCGCAACTGGGCGCCCCCCGATCGACCATTGACCGCGACCTCATTTTCATATGATTTGGTGATGGGCGTCGACGGAGCCGCCGTCACGAGTGCCGAAGCTGCGCGGTACCGGGCCGCGGGCTGGTGGTCGGACACCACGCTGTCCGACTGCGTTCGGCGCAACGCCGCGTCATCGCCGGACAAACCGGCCTACGTCGACTTCTCCGTCGACTCCGCCGACCGTCGTGCTGACCTGGTCGCGAGTTCGACCACGCCGCAACCAACCTGGCCCACCAACTGCAGGGCCTCGGGGTCGCACCCGGCGACGGTGTCGCGGTGTGGCACCGCGACAGCGCGGCGATTCACGTCCTGCTGGTCGCGATCGAACGCTGCGGCGCGGTGGCGGTGGGACTCGGAGCGCGCGCGGGCGTGCGCGAGGTCGACGCAGATCCTGCGGACCACGCGACCCGTCGTTGTTGGTCAGCGACGTCGAGCGACGCCAGTCGGCGACGCAGGCGGCCGCCGACGCCGGTCCGTCCCTGCGCGTCGTCGCACTCGGGGCTGGCCGACGCTGCGTCGTCGACACCCGCCCGCCACCGGAGCGCCGGCGCGGCCTGTCGCCCGTCGGACCCGACGACGTCTTCCTGATCAACTCCACGTCGGGCACCACCGGCATGCCCAAATGCGTTGTCCACACCCAGAATCGGTGGCACTACTTCCACCAGAAGGCCGTCGCCAACGGCGAACTCACCGCCGACGACGTCTTCCTTCCCGTCATCCCCACGCCGTTCGGGTTCGGAATCTGGACCTCCCACACCACGCCGATCCACCTCGGCGCGACGACGGTCCGAATCGAACGCTTCGATCGCCGCCGCGACGTGCGCGGCGATCGAGCGGCACCGGGTGACGGTGTTGTGTTGCGTCAGTACGCAGTTGGCGATGATCCTGGCCGACCCGGCATCGCGGGAGTACGACCTCAGCAGCCTGCGGGTCGTCTTCACCGGCGGCGAGCCGCTGCCGTACACGCAGGCCGCCGCGGTTCGAGGAGCTGACCGGGCGTCACGATTCTGCAGTTCTACGGCTCCAACGAGACCGGCATGCTGAGCGCGACCACCGTCGCGGACCCGCTGCACCGCCGGCTGCGCACCGCGGGCCGGATCGTGCCCGAGATGCAGGTGCGGCTGTTCGACGGCGACCGCGACGTCACGGAGTCCGGTCGCGGACAACCGGCGTGCCGCGGCCCGGCGACTCAGCCTCGGCTATCTCGGCGGCACCGACCACGACAAGTTGTTCACCAAGGACGGCTGGATGCGGATGGGCGACATCTGCGAGCTGGACGCCGACGGCTATCTCACCCTCGCCGGGCCGAACGTCGGACTTCATCCTGCGCGGCGGGAAGAACATCAGCGCCGTCGCAGGTCGAGGAGGTGGTGGCGACCCATCCCGCCGTGGCGGTGGCGGCGGCCGTGGCGATGCCCGACCCGGTGTTCGGCGAACGGGTGTGCGTGTTCGTCGAGCTCAAGCACGCCGACGCCCTCGACCTGCCGACGCTCGTCGAGCACCTTCTGCAGCAGGGCGTTTCCAAGGAACTGCTGCCCGAGCGACTCGAAGTCCTCGACGAGCTACCGCGGTCGTCCGGCGGCAAGGTCGCCAAAGGCCAACTTCGCGAGGACATCCGATCGACATTGGAGGCGTCATGACCTCCGAAGACGAGCGCGAGTCGAGGAACGAGCGAGTGGGAGTCGAGCATGACGACAGAGAAGTGCGGCGGGGCGGCCTGGAGGTGTGGGCGCCGTCGAAGGTGCCGCCCATCGGTGTCGACCTCACCGACGAACAGGCGCTGGCGGTGGCCTTCCGCCACCTCGCCGAGCATCGGCTTCGCCGAGAACATGGCCGGGCACATCACCTGGCAGCTCGACGGGCAGACCGACATGCTGGTCAATCCGTGGGGACTGTGGTGGCAGGAGCTGACCGCGTCCGACATCTGCGTCGTCGACGAGGACGCCCGCGTGGTCCGCGGCCGCTGGGACGTCACGCCGGCCATCCACATCCACACCGAACTGCACCGGCTGCGGCCCGACGCCCGCGTGGTGATCCACAACCACCCCTACTACGTCAGCCTGATCGCGGCGCTCGGCGTGCTGCCCGAGCTCGTCCACCAGACCGGCTCGCTGTTCCTCGACGACATGTACCTGCGTCGACGAAGTACGACGGTGAGATCGACGCAGCCCTGGCGTGCAACCGAACTGGCCGAGCAGATCGGGTCGGCCAACCTGGTGATCCTGGCCAATCACGGCGTCATCATCACCGGTCGCAACCTCGCCGAGGCGGTCTACCGGGCGGCGTCGATCGAGCGCGTGTGCCGGCTGGCCTACGACGTGATGCTCACCGGCCGGACCCCGTCGCAGATGAACCGCGGCGACATGGTGGGCATGCAGGCGTCGCTGATCGAACGCGCCGCCGACGTGTACTGGGCCGGGGCGGCCCGCATGACCATCAAGGCCGACCGCAGCGTTCTGAACTGACTGAATCGACGACGAGAGAAGGAGATGCACCATGGCTTCCATCGACGAGATGCCGGCGAATCTGAACTTCACCACCGCCAAGACCGGCGCCGAGCGCACCGTGACGTTCCTGCCCGAACCCGAACGGGCCGAGCGCCGCTACACCGTGATCTCCGTCGACGACCACATCGTCGAGCCGCCGGACACCTTCGAGGGACGCGTCCCGCAGAAGTTCGCCGACCGCGCGCCGCGGGTGGTCGACACCGACGACGGCGGACAGACCTGGATGTACGACGGCCAGTCGCTGCCCAACGTCGGCTTCAACGCGGTCGTCGGCCGGCCGGTGTCCGAGTACGGCTTCGAGCCGGCCCGGTTCGACGAAATGCGCCGCGGCGCATGGGACATCCACGCGCGCGTGAAGGACATGGACCTCAACGGCGTGTACGCGTCGCTGAACTTCCCGTCGTTCCTGCCGGGTTTCGCGGGCCAGCGGCTGCAGCAGGTGACCGACCGACCGCGACCTCGCGATGGCGTCGGTGCGGGCGTGGAACGACTGGCACATCGAGGCGTGGGCCGGCGCCTACCCCGACCGGATCATTCCGTGCCAGCTGCCGTGGCTGCTCGACCCCGAGGTCGGCGCGAAGATGATCCACGAGAACGCCGAGCGCGGATTCCACGCCGTGACGTTCAGCGAGAACCCGGCGATGCTGGGATTGCCGACCATCCACTCGGGCTACTGGGAACCGCTGATGGCGGCCTGCGCGGAGACCGGCACGGTGGTGAACCTGCACATCGGGTCGTCGGGCACGTCGCCGTCGACCACCGACGACGCACCGCCGGACGTGCAGGGCGTGTTGTTCTTCGCCTACGCCATCACGGCGGCGGTGGACTGGCTGTACTCCGGGGTCTGCACCAGGTACCCGGACCTGAAGATCTGCCTGTCCGAGGGCGGGATCGGCTGGGTGGCAGGACTTCTCGATCGGCTCGACCACATGCTGAGCTACCACGAGATGTACGGCACGTGGCGGCGCCTCGGCGAGACGCTGACCCCGGCGGAGGTGTTCAAGCGGAACTTCTGGTTCTGCGCGGTGGAGGACCAGTCGTCGTTCGTCCAGCACGAGCGGATCGGCGAGGACAACATCCTGCTCGAGGCCGACTACCCGCACTGCGACTCGACCTGGCCGCACACCCAGCGCACGATCCACGAGCAGATCAGCGGGCTGCCCGATGCCATCATCCGAAAGGTGACGTGGGAGAACGCATCGCGGCTCTATCAGCATCCCGTTCCGGTCGCGGTTCAGGCACGACCCGAACGCGTTCTAGCGGCTAGAGCCCGCCGCACCGCGATGGCGCCAGGATGGGCGACCACGGTGGGCAGTCCGCGGGCAGTGGCTGCGGCGGTGGTGGCACGTAGGGCGGCAGCGCGGGCGGCGGCGGTCCGGCGTCGTGCGGAGTGCCGCGCCACGGGTAGATGATGTTGGTGGCGACGTCGACGGTGCCCTCGGAGTTCCAGTACCAGTCGTGGCAGATGTTCCAGTCCCAGCTGATGACGCCGAACTCGCTGCCAGGAATGCTGGGGTCGCCTGGGCACCAGTGGGTGCACGTGTACGACCCCGGACAGTTCCCGCCGGTGTAGGAGGGGCCGTCGGCCGCAGCGGTACCAGCGCCCAAGCCCAGCAGCCCCCCGGACACCGCGAGTGTCGCCGCGAATCCTGCGATTTCTAGTTTCATGGCCGGTTCCCTAAGTTTGCGTTGTCACACCGGTCTGAGTAGAACGCGGCGAGGTGGCTACCGATCCCGACAGCGGAGAGGATGCGGTGGACCGCTTGGAGGATTCTTGGAGTGTTCGGCCGCGCTACGAGGGCCTCTTCATGGCCAAGGAGATCGGTGGCGACTCGATCGACCTGGTCGCCCTGTTCGAACTCCACGCGCGCGCTCGTCGACATTGCCCGCCGCCTCATCGAAGAACAGGCGTGAATGCGCTGCCGCATCGACTTGATGCCTTCGGTCTCATCGGCAGCGTTGCCCGTGGCCGACGAGATCTTCGCCATCTCTTCGCCGTGAGTCAGCAGGTAGGCGCTCAGCCCGTCCAGTGACGCCCTTGCGGCGTCCCCGCCGCTGCCTTGCCCCGTATCGATGAGGGGCAATTTGCCGAGCTCCGCCCTGACTTCCTCGGCGCTGGCGCCGCGCTTGGCGAGCGCCGTCGAGGCGTCGCAAATCGCCGTGGCATCCCACCGCTGGATGTCGGCGAGCGTCAGTGCCATTACATCTGGCCGTCGACCTGCCCTGCACCGTCGGTCGGTCGTGGCGTAGCCCTCGGCAGCACTTTGGAAGGCGGCACCGTGGGCGGCGATGTCACCGGCGAGCTTCGCGGTGGCGGCCTGCCACTCGGCGAACGTGGCCTGCAAGGCCGCCGCCGACGTGCCAGCGCAGCCGACCTGCGCTTCCTCGATCGCGCCGTTGGCAGCGATGTGGGCGGCAGACAACTCGGCGTGGTGCATGTCCATGTGGGCCGACGACATGTGGAGGTCGATCGGGTCCACCCGTACGCGCTCAGCCATCACACCCCCTCACTCCCGTCCAGATTCACGGGTAAATCCGGGCAAGTGGGCCGAATCGCACCGATTTGAGGCAGCAAAATCATGCCAAACGTCACCGTTTGGAAACGATGCGGTGCGGTGCCGTGCGTGTGCGCCATTGCTGGTCACAATTAACGCGGACGTAGGAACGCAAGTCGGTACGGCTTGCGGCTCTGCTGTGCCGCTTTAACGCCGAATGTCCAAGCGCGAATGAAGGAGTCGACGTCGATGACGATCTTTGATCGGTTCAACATCAGAGTAGCTGCTGTCGGGACCGTTTGTTGCGGGGTCGCGATCGCTTTGAGCCCCCAGGTCGCAGCCGCCCCCTTTGTCACGGGTGGCTACGACTGCATCCAGGAGTCGGCGGGAGCGGCCGGTGGTGCCGCCGCAGGGGCCGCCGGCGCAGGGGCCGCCGGCGCAGGAGCCGCGGGCGCAGGAGCCGCGGGCGCGTGCGCTCCGGCTGCCGCTCCGGTCGCCGACATGGCTGGGATTCCAATGGCATTGCCCGGGCCGGTGCCCGTGGCAGCACCGGTGCCGGTGGCTGCGCCAGTACCGGTTGGCGCTCCGGTGCCGGTGGGCGCACCAGTGCCGGTCGGCGCCCCGGTCCCCGTCGCGGCGCCGGTGGCTATAGCGGCAGGCGCTCCGCTCGACATGGCCAGTGGCTATGCGGGTAAGGGTGATCCGATTTCCGCTGCGCCGGAGGGCGGCCCGATGCCCGGTCAGCCAATTCTGCCTGGTCCTGCATCTGCCGCAGGAAACTGAGGCCGACCCTCCTCCTGATTGCGCGGACGCGCCCGCTGGGTTACACCAGCGGGCGCGTTGTCGTACAAGGGATTACGCCAAAACGTTGGACTGGCAGACACCCGCAGAGCGCTTCAGTACGTTGATCGGAAGCCGCCGCCAACGCAGGAGTCCGATGATGCGGTACGTCCCGATGGCAGAGTTGATCCACACTGAACGCCTTAGCCTGCAATTGCGAGACGAATGCGATGCCGCGTGGAATCACGAACTACTCGGTGAGCACGAGGGCGGAACGACCCTGTCGGTTGACGATGTCCGTCTTCGACTGGCCGAGCAGCCAATTCAAGCCCATAGCAACGGGATCGGACTACTCACGATGCGCCGTCGCGTCGACGACGAGCCCTTGGGATACTGCGGACTCATCGTCGGGCGAGGTAGCCTCGATGAGCCAGAGATCGCCTGTGAACTATTGAAACGATTCCACGGTCACGGTTACGCGACCGAGGCTGCCCAAGCCGTCATGGATGCGGCATTCGCAACGGGCCGCAACCGAATCTGGTCGACCGTGGGGGCGTGGAACGGACCGTCTCTGCGAGTCTTGGACAAACTAGGTTTTCGACGCGACCACGAGGCCATCATCGATCACGGCCGAGTCATTTGGCTGGTCCAGGATGCGCTTGGACGCGAACCAGCGCGCTGACGGACGGTGGACCGACGGCCGCCTCGTCAACGCGTGATTGCTCGGGGAACCTCGATGCTGTTCTCCTGCACGATCACTGGGTCGCCAACGTTGACCGTGTTGAAGTACCACTCCGCATCCTCGGGGCTCAGGCTGATGCAGCCATGGCTGACATTCTCGTGCCCGAGTGAATTGACGGCCCACGGAGCCGAATGCACGAAGAGCCCGCGGCTCGTGATGCGGACGGCGTACTCCACGTCCAATAGGTAGCCGTCGGGAGCGTCGACGGGAATGCCGACGCTGCTCGAATCCATCATCACGTCGCGTTCCTTGTCCAGGACGGTGTAGGTGCCGACGGGGGTCGGGTACTCCGGCCTACCCATCGAGGCCGGGAAGACGCCGGGTTCTCCCCAGTGGGGTCGGTGGTGCGGCGCGGGTAGTGCGGACGGCGGTCCGGAGTCGACGCCGTCGATGCTCACGGTGAAGGTGTGCTCGGAGAGGTTGGCAACACCGACGACGGCAGCGCTCGTTGCGAATTCCATTGAGCGGCTGCCGACCGAGAGCGCAATCGTGCTGTGCGCCGGCCAGAATCGGTCGGGTACCCACTGCACGACGTCCTTGTCGAGCCATTCGAACTTGCCGCTCATCGCCGGGACCGACTTGAAGTCGAGGGCGCGCTCAGCCGCTTGCCGATCGGTGACGGGCGCGGTGAACCTCACCACCACCGGGTGCGCAACACCCACCACCTCGCCCCGGCTCGGTTGAACCGATGCGATGGCGGACCTATACGACTGATTGGTCGCCGCCTGGCTTACCCCAGCCGGCCCCGCAACCACGCTCGCAGCGACCGTGATCGCTGCAAGAGTGCACCCAACGAACTTCGCCATGGCATCCGATCTCGAAATTACACCAGTGTCAATTGGAGATCCTATGAGTGCCACGACGATTCGATCAGTAGGTGTGTGTACGCAATTCGATCAATTCTGCGTCACGTTTTGAGCACGGCGAGCTGAGTGTGCGCCAGAGCTAGGGCGCCGCAGGTGATCTCCCGGCGCGTTTACCCGTCCGCGCCGTCGCTGCCCGACTCGCCGCTGCTGCCCTGTCCGGAACCCGACCCGCCGGGACCACCGGCACCACCAGGTGCGCCTGCGCCGCCCGGCCCGCCGTCGCCGCCGTTGCCGCCGTTGCCGCCGAACTGCCCAGGGTGGACGCCGCCGCCCGGTCCGCCCTTGCCGCCGGGTGCCCCCGCGCCGCCTGCGCCTCCGTCACCGCCGTTGCCGCCGTTGCCGAAGGAACCATTGCCGGGCTTGGTCTCTGCTCCGACTCCTCCGTCGCCGCCGGGTGAGCCGGCGGCACTGTCGCCGCCACGGCCGCCATTGCCGCCGTTGGTAGGTCCGCCGAGTACGCCGTCGAACGTACCGATGCCACCGTCACCGCCCGCGCCGCCGCGACCCGAGGCCGTGCCGCTGGTTCCGCCGTTGCCGCCGTCGCCTCCCGTTGCGGCCGCGTATCCGTGTCCGAGGGCGTCGCCACCGTGTCCACCGGCACCACCGTCACCGGCGATGCCGCCGCTGCCTCCGTCGCCGCCGGCACCAGCGGTCGCATGCGTGAACACTGTCTGCGCGTTGCCGCCGGTTCCACCTGCACCTCCGTTACCCAGGCCGACGGCGTCGCCACCGGTGCCACCCGCGCCGCCGATCGCCGGGTCGAAGCCGTTCGCGGCGCCGCCGCCGTTGCCGCCGACTCCGCCTGCTCCGAGGGCCGTCCCGCCGAGCCCGCCGTTGCCGCCGGATCCGCCGATGGCGCCCGCGCCGCCGGTGCCGCCCGCGCCGCCGTTGCCGAACATGCCGGCGTTGCCTCCGTCACCGCCCGACCCCGCGATGGCGGACCAGCCACCTTGACCACCGTCAGCCGCCGTTGCCGAACAGTCCGCCGTTACCGCCGCGACCACCGGCACCTGCGGCAACGCCCGCCTCGGTGGCGGCCGTGCCGTCGCCGCCCCTGCCACCGTTGCCGAACAGGAGACCGCCGTTGCCGCCGTCCTGACCAGGTAGACCGTCACCGCCGTTGCCGATCAACAGCCCGGCGTTCTGACCCGGTGCGCCATTGCTGACGAAGATGCCGAAGACCGCACCCACCAAATCGCCGAGCCCCGGCGGTGACTCCACTGGAGTGTCGACGACCAGCGCGGCGCTCATCGCGGGCGCCGCGGCACCGATACTTCCCAGGCGCTCCGGTCCATCGCCGCGCCTGGTCGTTGGGGTCGGCCGGGCCAACGCCGCGATGCTCGGCGCAACGAGGCTCGGCACCCGTCGATCGTCCAGCGCAGCTGCGACGAAGCCGGTGCCGGCCCGTCCGTCGACCGTGCCGACTCCGTGGTCCCGAGGCGGACCGGCAGGATCAGGCACGTCGTTTGCCAATGCAAGGCCGGGGGTGTTGCCATAGGTCGCCGAGGCCAAGCCGACCGTTGCGGCCGATGGGGAGCGACCTTCGGCGGTGGTTCCCTGCATCGGTGCTGTAGCGCCCACGGCAGCAACGACACTGGCCGCAATCACTGCTGCGGTGCTACTCCGTCGGCGCGTGCTCGCCAACGTCGAACCCCTTCCCGAGTGACGTCGAAGCGTTTGCCAATGCGCAGCCTCGACCTTGCCGGCTCATGATTGCACACGGGTGGCGGTTTTGCCGAGGCGTTTAGTTCGGTTTCAGTTGGTGGTCGGGGCCGGGGGGAGCTACCCCTTGTCGTGCTCGGCGGCGGGCATCTTGTGGTGCTTGCCCGTCGGCGTCGTGTCGTGCTCGGCTGACGGTGTCTTGTCGGGGTCGGCCGAAGCCGGTGTCCCGTGGTGTCACCAGCGAGGCCCCTTGGCCAGCCGACATCTCGGCGGCCGACAGTGTGGTGATTACTGGTTTTTCCTCGGGGCCTAATACCATCGCTGACGCTATGACCGACAACGCCCTGGCCGTTCCGCCGACCGTCGACACCTCGCCACCTGGCCGTATCTCCGCCGAGGCGGGCCGCCGCAGAACCTTCGCCGTCATCAGCCATCCCGACGCCGGCAAGTCCACGTTGACCGAGGCGCTGGCGCTGCACGCGCGGGCCATCACCGAAGCCGGCGCGGTCCACGGCAAGGCGGGCCGTCGCGCGACGGTGTCGGACTGGATGGAGATGGAGAAGGCCAGGGGCATCTCGATCACATCGACGGCGTTGCAGTTCCCGTACCGCACATGCGTCATCAACCTGCTCGACACCCCCGGCCACGCCGACTTCTCCGAAGACACCTACCGGGTGCTGACGGCCGTCGACTCCGCGGTGATGCTCATCGACGCCGCGAAAGGACTTGAGCCGCAGACGCTGAAGCTGTTTCAGGTATGCAAGCACCGTCGGATCCCGATCATCACGGTGATCAACAAGTGGGACCGGCCCGGCCGGCACGCCCTGGAACTGATGGACGAGATTCAGGCGCGAATCGGGTTGCGCCCCACTCCGCTGACGTGGCCGGTCGGCATCGCCGGAGACTTCAAAGGCGTGATTGACCGCCGGACCGGAAGCTTCATCCGGTTCATCCGCACCGCGGGCGGAGCCACCGCGGCCCCCGAAGAGCACATCGCGGCGGCCGACGCGCACAGTGTCGCCGGCGACGACTGGGATCTCGCCGTCGAGGAGTCCGAACTGCTGTCCGCGGACGGCTCCGACTACGACCGGGAGCAGTTTCTCGGCGGCGCAGCCACACCGGTTCTGTTCACCTCGGCGGCATTGAACTTCGGCGTGAATCAGCTCCTCGATGTGCTCGTCGAAATCGCACCGCCGCCCAGCGGGGCACTTGACATCGACGGCGCCCGGCGCGCTAACGAATCACCGTTCAGCGCCTTCGTTTTCAAGGTGCAGGCAGGCATGGACTCAGCACACCGCGATCGCATTGCCTACGCGCGGGTGTGCTCGGGCACATTTGAGCGCGGCGAAGTCCTCACTCACGCCGCCACCGGCAAGCCGTTCGTCACCAAATACGCGCAATCGGTGTTCGGTCAGCAGCGCGCCACGCTGGACACCGCGTGGCCGGGTGATGTGATCGGGTTGGCCAACGCCGCTGCTCTGCGTCCGGGCGACACGCTGTATCGCGATGTGCCCGTGCAGTATCCGCCGATACCGAGCTTCTCCCCCGAGCACTTCGCGGTGGCCCGCAATGCCGATCCGAGTAAGCACAAGCAGTTTCGCCGCGGGATCGAGCAGCTGGAGCAGGAGGGCGTTGTCCAGGTGCTGCGTTCAGACCGTCGCGGCGACCAGGCGCCGGTGCTCGCCGCGGTCGGCCCGATGCAGTTCGAGGTGGCCACCCACCGGATGGCCACCGAGCTCAGCGCCCCGATCACGCTGGAGTCCCTTCCTTATCAGGTCGCGCGGATCGTGGACCCCGCGGACGCCGAGTTCATGAACAAGCAGGTGTCAGCGGAAGTCCTGACCCGCACCGATGGAGTGCTGCTCGTGCTGTTCTCCACCCCGTGGCGGCTGGAGGGGTTCCAACGGGACAACCCCGACGTGAAGCTGGGGTCATTGGTGGCGGCAGAAGGATAGGACGGCAGAAGGATAGGACGAAAACGCGCTGCGGCGAATCTCGACACCGTCTCATTTCGTCGTGTCATGACTGAGCGCGTTCTCGTCGCGCCGTGCAGCATGCGCCACTCGGTGCACACGGATGTCACCCGACGTGGCTCAATCGCTGCGCACGTCAGCGCGGATCTCGATGCGGGCACTGGATGGCGGGTCAGCGGCACTGCGGGTCTGGTGGCCAGCTTCGATTGTCGCGATGCGCTGACTGCGCGTATCGCGAACGAATTTCTCTATGCCCCAACCCGTTTGATTTCGATGCGGTGCTGGTAAGTACCGCCCCGGTAATCAACCTAATTGTTTGATGGTGGTGGTTGCGGCTGGAATGGTTGGTACCACCACCAGTCGGCGCGCTCGCCGGTGGGCCCGGGGCAGGGTGGCACCGCGGGCGGGGGAAGGTTCGGCGGGCGCGCCAGCGATCCCGAGTTCGAGTTGACGGCCGGCGCTGTCGGTGACGACGAGACCGTCGGCGGGCCCGGTGATGGTGATGACGCCGCGATGGTGCAGCCGGTGGTGATAAGGGCATACCAGTACCAGGTTGGACAGCTCGGTGAGACCGCCGTCTTCCCAGTGCCGGATGTGATGGGCGTGCAAACCGCGGGTGGCACCACAACCCGGAACCGCACACGTGGGATGGCGGTGCTCGAGTGCACGGCGCAGCCGCCGGTTGATTTGACGGGTCGCTCGGCCAGCGCCGATGACCACGCCGTGACGTTCGAACCAGACTTCACAGGTGGCATCACAGGTCAGGTATCGGCGTTCAGCATCGGTGAGCAGCGGACCCAGATGCAGCGCCGCGGCGCGCTGCTCAACGTCGACGTGCACCACCACGGTGGTGTGATGCCCGTGCGGGCGCCGCGCCGCCTCGGCGTCCCAGCCGGCCTCCACCAGGCGCAGGAACGCCTCGAGGGTGCCCGGCAACGGCGGCGCGCCCTCTGATGGCTGCTCGCGATCCTCGCGGTCGGATTTCCACTCGGCGATCAGCGCATCACGATGAGACGCCAGTGCCGCGTCGAACTTCGCGGCGTCCAGGTGCGCAAGTTTGATCCGCCAATAGGTGAACTCCTCATCGGAGGTCTTGGTGATCGAGGCCTGCGGTTCGGGCCGAGGATCGGGTTCGGGTCGCGGTTCCAGCTTGACCGCGGTGCGCAGCTGGTTGACCGTGGCGCAGCGCGCCAACTCCGCGTAGTGCTCATCAGACCCCTGGCCCGCCCGTGCGGCGATGACGCCGACCTGATCCAGCGACAGCCGGCCCTCCCGCATGCCCCGCCCACACCGGGGAAACTCCTCCAGCCGGCCCGCCACGGTGGCGATCGTTTTGGCGTTCGTCGATGACGCGCCCAGCTTCCAGGCCACCAACGCCGCAATCGACCGCGCCCCGGTGGCGCCGCACAACTGGTCGCGGTCCATCTCCGCGACGATCTCCACGATGCGTCCATCAATCGCGTTGCGCTGACCGGCCAGCTCGGCCAACTCCTCGAACAACCCCTCAAGACGCTGGTCAGGGCGCACCACCGCAGCCTCGGAGCATGCCGTCAAGGACATGACGTCATCATCGCAGAGGGGTACGACAAGTTCGGCCATCCGATCCGCGCCGAGACGTGGCCGTCATCAACCCCCAAGGGACCCAGCCTGATTCGCCGCTGAACATTGCTCGACAGCGCTGCCGCTCGATGACCGCTTCAAGCCGGGGGTGTCCGGTTAGACGTTGTGGCGTGGTTTGACAGTGGGGGGGCGTAGGCCGCGGCCTGGGTGCGGTTCTGGACGCCGAGTTTGGTGAGAATCGCGCTGACGTGCTTGCCTACCGTCTTGGGGCTGATGCAAAGGATGGTGGCGATGTCGGCGTCGCGATGGCCCCTTGCGAGCAAGGCGAGCACGTCGCGTTCGCGGCGGGTCAGCCCGTGTGGGTCAGCGCGGGTGTCGGCGCGGCGTGAGTGGGGGGCGCGGGTCTGTGCGAGGCGCTGACGGGCGCGGCGCGCTGCGGCGCGGGCGCCGAGCCGTCGGAATGTGGCCAGGGCCTCTTTGACGGCGGCAACGTCGCCGCCGAGCTGGGCCAGGGCGGCGTCGTAAGGGCAGCCGAGGGCGGTCCATGCGGCGGCGGCGGCGCGCCAGTCACCGCTGGTTTCCAGCCGGTAGGGCGTTATCGAGTCGTCCGCGGGTGTGCTTGCCGGTGGTCCGCCGGACAGGTGTAGCCATCGGTGCAGGTGCCCGACTAGCCACGGGTCGGCCCCGGCGGCGGGTGCGGTGGCCAGCCCGACCTGCGCCTCGGCGCGCGCGGTGTCGTCGTCGCCGCGAAGCCAGGCCGCCTCGGCGCGGGCGGCCCACAGCGGACCGAGGCGGAACAGGTCGACCGGTTCGACGCCAGCGCCGGCCTCGTCCAGAAGCGGGGCGACCGGCTCGTCGCCGCGGCGGGCCCGAATCAGTGCCACGGTAAGCAGCGGCATGTCGCGATTCATCGGGCTGATCCCGGGGCGGGTCAACACATCGTGGGCCGCGGCCTCGGCGTGGACCCAGTCGCCGCGGTACATCGCCACCAGCGCGGCGGCGCCGGCGGCGGCCGGTTGAAAGCCGTATAGGTCATGGTCGGCGCAGAACGCGGAGGTTTCGAGTATGTAGCGGTCGGCACGGTCCAGGTCGTGGTGAAGCGCGGCGGTCCAGCACATGATCGCCCCGGCCATGCCGGCGTGTTCGGCCAGCGCCGCCGTGCTGTCCATCGTGGCTCGCCAGACGGTCTCCAGCTCGTCCCAACCGGTGCCGGTGCGCAGCACGGTGGCCAGCGCGGCGCAGCCGCGGGCCCGGAGAACCACCGCCGGTTCGCCCAGCTGGGTACCGAGAGTGATCGCCCGCGCCGCGTACTGAGCGGCGGCCGGGTCGTACCTAAAGGTTGCCAGCGCTGCGAGGTTGATCAGCGACCAGGCCAGCTGCGGGCTCGGGCCGTGGTCTTCCAGCAGCTGCAGGGCCGCTTGCGCGGCTTCGGTGGCCTCGGTGGAGCGACCGAGGGGCCACAGCATTTGTGAGAGCCATCGCAGATTCTCGCCCTCGCCGATCTGGTCGCCCAGATCGTGGCGCAGCGCGATTGCCTCCTGCCAGGACACCGTCGCGGCCTCGACGAGCCCGCACAGGTAGCTCTCGAACGCATGTTGCTCCAGCCACGCCACCTTCTGCTCCGCAGGGGCGCTCTCGGCGTGGTGCAGCACCAACTCGTACAGCTTCGCGGCCTCCCGGTGAGCGCCCACCTCCGCGGCCTGTTCGGCGGCGGCTGGCCCGTAGCGGGTCGCCGCATCCTGATCGCCAGCCTGATCGGCATGAAACGCCAACGCCGACAAGGTGCTCGGGGGGATGGGGGGTTCGGCCAGCGCCGCCAGTGCGCGCGCATGTATCAGCCGGCGCCGGTACCCGGGGATCTGTTCCAGCGCGGCCCGGCGAGCCAGCTCATGGCGAAACGCCACCGCCGCCCCGTCGGCGCACAACACCCCGGTGTCAAGGCATTCACCCAACGCCGTCGCCGCGCCCGGAGACACCTGCTCAAGCAGCTGCGCGCTGGCGTTCGGGCCGCATACCGCCGCGGCCTGTGCGGTATCACGCGCGGGCGCCGACAATCGGGCCAGCCGCCCGCGCACCGCCTCGGAAACGCTGCGCGGTAAACCGCGGTGCCCCAACGCGTCGGGGCTGACGGCCAAGACCTCGGTGACAAAGAACGGGTTGCCGCCGGTGAGCCGGTACAACTCATCGGCGTTGACACCACCACCCGCGGCCAACACCGCGACCGCGTCCCGGCTGAGCCGGTCCAACCCGATCCGCGTCACCGTCGCACAGGTCGCCACATCACCAAGCGCCACCGCCAGAGGATGCTGCTCGCCGACCTCGTCGTCGCGGTAGGAAACCAGCAACAACACCGGCAGCGACCCCACTCGCCGCGCCAGGAACCGCAGCACATCCAGGGTGGCACCGTCGGCCCAGTGCACGTCCTCGACCGTGAACACCCACGTGTTGCCGTCAGTAAGCAGCCCCAGCAGCTCACCGTAAATCAGCTCAGCGTAGATCGCCTCTGGGTCACCGCCGCCGATCGCCGCGGCCAACCCTCGCCGTTGCCGGCTCCCGCACCTGTGCCAGCATGTCGACGAACGGTCCCAGCACCCGCGGCGTCGCCAACGGATCACACGCGCCGCGCAACACCCGCACCTGACCGGTCAGCCCGGCGACAAAGCGGCGGATCACCGCCGTCTTACCAACCCCGGCCTCCCCACGCAGCAGCACCACCCGGCCGGCGCCAGTCCCGGCCCGCCGCCGCAACACATTCAACTGAGCCAGCGCTGACTCCCGCTCCAGCAGGATCTCCATAGGCGCCCGAATGCCCCTTCGCCCTCGCCTAGGTCGCCCGACGCTGCCGCGCCGCCCGGACCAACGATATCGCGCGCCGACACCACAATATGGGGAAAATTCCTCATGCGTTCTGACCGGCCGCGAGCCACACTGCATTTACCCCAGGGGGAGGGGTCGAGCTCCGGAGATGGCGTTTGACGCCATTCTCCGGGGCTTGGGGCAGGTAGCAGGTCCTAAGCGGCGGCTATGGGGATCTGGGCGGCGTTATGCGCCCCTGCCAAGTGATGGCCGGGGAAGCCGGGGCTACGCAGCCTGCGCCACCCCGGCCATCACTGCGTAAACCTGCGCGGTGCCCGCGGGGCATCGTGGCCGAGACCGGACATTGGGTGAAGGCGCCGGAGCGCCGGATGCGAACCGGCCTTTACGGCCGGTTCGTCACCCGTGCGTCACTCCGGTGAGGTTGTTACTTGTGGCTGCCGCTCTTGGTGTGGCTGCCGCTGTTGGTCCTGTGCCCGCCGTCGTTCTTGGAGTGCGTCTTCGCGACGCCATCGCGGCCCTTGGCGTGCTTTGCGTCCGTCGCACCCCGCTCGCCCCTGGTGTGCTTTGCGCCCATCGCACCCCGCTCGCCCCTGGTGCCGTCACGCTTCGTCTTGAGAGACCCGGCGGTCGAAGCGGCCGTCGCCGCCGTGCTATCGGCCGTCGTGGCCGCCGTGCTATCTGCGGTGGTCGGCAGGGTGACCAACTTGGGCGCCAAGCTCGGTAGTGCAGTCGGGGCTTTCAGCGCCGCGAGCGTGGTCGTGGCGGCGGCCGGAGCCAGTGCTTGCGCGATCTGTTGAGGTATTTGCACCGCCAGCTGGTTGAGAAGGCCGAGGGCCGGACTGAGAATCCCGACGAAGCCTTGCGAGGGGACCCCATTCAGGAATGCGCCCGCGATTTGGACGGGACCATTGATGAGGCCGCTCAGTGCCGTCACCGCGTCCCCCGCACGGACAGCGTCGACAATCCCTTGGACACTGGTTCCAAACTGAAAGAATGTGCCCTCCACCGTGCTGAGAACACCGATACCGAGGCCCAGGGGAAGACCGCTAAATACGTTGGCCACGTTCAAGACGTGCTGCGCGATCTGGCTGGGGATCGAGAAGACGGGCGCCAGGGGCAAAGCGATACCCAGCGCCGCGCCGGTCAGGGCATTGTTGAGGGTGGTTACCGCGCCGGCAACGTCGCCCGCTGCGACTTGGCTGAACGCGGTTTGCAGTGCCGATGGCAGTGTCGTGGTCGCAATGGAGCCCAACGCGCTCGCAATGCCCTGGGCCGCCGTGCCGACGATGCCCGCATAGCCGAGCCCGTTGACTCCGATCTGCTGTAGGACGGGGAAGGGGTCGGCGAGCGCCTGTCCGCCCGTGGTGGCCAGGTTGTTGATGGATGTCTGGATGGCATCCACCAGAGTGGTGATCGGATTCACGAAGGCGGCGAGCTCGACGGACGACGCGACCTGCGCCGGGCTCGGCACGTGGATATCGGGCAGTGGCGGAGCGATCGGACTGACGGCTATAACACTGGCCCCCACGAGGGCAATGCCACCGGTGAAATATGGACGGACAGTTGCATACATGAAGACCCCTAGAGGACGTTGTGATGCTGGATACGAGATATCCGGCGTCGTGACGTCGGACACGCGAAATGTACTCGGATGTTGGGCAAGTGCGCGGTGGAATTGATGCAAGAATTCGTGGTCAGAGGAATTTTCCTGGAACGTGACATGCCCTGTCAATTCGTACCAATTTAGCAGGTTCTTCAGATGAAACTCCAAGGGCAGCGGCCGTCTTGGGTCTGATCGCGATATGGCAAACTATGTTGGTCCATCTAGTGTTGTTAGACTGCAAGATTGTTTGCGAGCGCGAAACTTTGGTGATCTAGCTACGCCCCCAACCAGCGCGACGCCCGGGTCGTGAGCCAGAGAGGACCAACGGACGCATAACCATCCGTCGCAATGTCGGACGCGAAAAAACCTACGCCAATGTTGAGCATGGGCGCGATCGACTTCTGTGATGAATTGGCTGTTCTTCACTCGAAAATTGACAGGGTGATCACGCGAATTCCCAATTCAGCGACCGTCTGAGATCCGGTCGTAGCTCGCTAACCTGGGCAGCTCATTGTTCAATTCGATATTCATATCGAATGTCGTCTTCGGGATGCCGCGTTCGTTTAACGGAGGACCGCGTTCTCATATCTTGCGGATTCCGCGCAAGACCTTTATGAAGGGCAACGTGGCGGACAGGGCGCGTCTGAGCTTGGGTTGAATGGTGCCCACGTTGGCCAGCACGGGATAGCGCACGCCGTGGTCGCGGTACACGGCGAGCTGGTCGATGACCTCGTCGGGCGTTCCGCTTAGAAGGTACTGCTTGATGAGGGATATCGGCGCCGCTGCGGCGTATTCCAGCGCGGTCTGCTCATCGAACGTTTGCGGCAGGATGTCCTGAAATCCGCCGAAACCCTCGCCGAGTGGGTGCCGGGCGCCGTGCTCGGCCCACGCCGGTCCGGAATGATGAGGGCTATCGACCGCACCGGCACCGACTCCAAGGCTTCTTCGACTTCTCCTGAACTACGCCCGGTCACGACGAACTGCGCGTTCGCCGCAATGATGGAGTGCGGGTCGCGGTTTGCGTCGTCGGCGGCTGCCCGAACCTGCTGCAAGCCAGCTGCGTACTGTTCCGGGCCGACTATCCCCACCGGGAACCACGCATCGGCGAAGCGGCCCGTGGCGCGCAGCATCCGCGGCCCGTGCGAGGCGATCCAGATCTCGGGCCGGGTGCCCTTGTACGGCGGCAACGTGAATGAGGCGTTGTGCAGGGGGAACCATTCCGAATCGCGATGCACCAAGCGGCCATTCGAGTTCCACAGCGCCCTGATGGAGGCCAGGGCCTCTTCGAACCGCGCCACGGGCTTGGACCAATCCACCCCATATGGCTCGTTGCCTTGGCGCTCGCCGGTTCCGATTCCGAGTATTGCCCGACCGCGGGTCATCAGGTGCAGCGTCGCTGCGGCCTGCGCCGTGACGGCCGGATTCCGCCGTGCGGCGTCGGTCACACAGGTGCCCAAGCGTGTCCGGTTGAATCGGTGGCGTCCGGCGAGGTGCCCGAGCGCGGTCCACGGCTCCAGCCACGCGTCGATGTCGGGTATCAGCCGGGCGGACCCGGTGTACTTCGTCGTCATCACCGCCCGCGGCAGGAGGCTATTGAGGTGGTCGGGCAGCCAGAACGAATCGGCACCGGCCACGTTAGCCGTCCTGTAGCCCGTTTCGGCGAGCGCCATCGGCCCTAACCGGCTGTGCAGGAGCTGTTCGCAAACGCCGAATTTCACCGATCCCCCAAGGTAGTTCGGCGAGTATCGCATCACTGCGATCGGATCGGGGCAGACTCGGTCCGTTACGCGCATACGGCCTCGCGTACGGGACCGCTGACTCGTACGGGCGGGGGACGAGGCGGCCTTTGACCTGCTGAACGTGGAGCCGATGACGGGAATCGAACCCGCGTATTCAGCTTGGGAAGCTGATGTTCTGCCATTGAACTACATCGGCCTGACCAGGCGTGGCTGGTGCGTACGAAGGCTAGCATTCCGCCAACGGCACCGACGAGACCTGGCTACGGGCTACTGGCCAGTTCCTCGTCCAATTGCATCTGGGCTTGGGCCGCCGCGTTCTGCTGATCGGCTTCCTGCTGCTCCTCGACCTGGTCGTCGATGGCCTGTTGCTCGGCTTGTTGGGCCTGCTCGTCGTCCCACTGTTGCTGAGCCTGCGCCTCGTCTTCCTCCTGTTGGAGCAAGGCGCTGTCGTCGTCGTCATCGGTCTGATCGTCCAACGGCAGCGCGCCGTGGGTCTGTGCGGTCAGCCCGATCTGCGTGTGCCGCAGGGACGGGGTCGCGATGACGAAGGCGAACAGTGTGAGCGCCGCCGCGACGGCGAGCAGTGCCACTCCCGCACAGATTGCGTCTTCATCGCCTGAGTCTGACGGCGCCCGCTTTGCGATGGCTAGCTCGGGAATAAGCACCGGCTGTGACGATCGGAGGCTAGGCTCGTCGCGTGCTGCTCTCCGATCGCGACATTCGGGCCGAGATCGCCGCCGGGCGCTTCGGGGTCGATCCGTTCGACGACGGCCTCGTCCAGCCGTCCAGCGTCGACGTCCGACTCGACAATCTATTCCGGGTCTTCAACAACACCCGCTACACGCACATCGACCCGTCGATACGTCAGGACGACCTCACCACCCTGGTCGAACCGAAGGAGGGTGAGCCGTTCGTGCTGCACCCAGGCGAGTTCGTGCTCGGTTCGACGCACGAACGCTGCACGCTGCCCGACGATCTCGCCGGTAGGCTCGAAGGCAAGTCGTCGCTCGGCAGGCTGGGCCTGTTGACGCACTCCACCGCGGGCTTCATCGACCCGGGCTTCAGCGGCCACATCACCCTCGAGTTGTCCAACGTGGCCAATCTGCCGATCACCCTGTGGACGGGTATGAAGATCGGCCAGCTGTGTCTGCTGCGCCTCACGAGCCCCGCCGAACATCCCTACGGCAGCTCCCAGGCCGGGTCGAAGTACCAGGGCCAGCGGGGACCCACACCGTCGCGGTCCTATCTGAACTTCCTCAAGTCCAGCTGAAGCCCACCCTGTGCTCGTCGGGACCCCGAAGGAGCCCGAATTGGAAGCGATCGATCCTGCGCTCCAAAGCGCGCAGTATCGTCGCCGGATCCGAGTCGAACGGCGATCGATGCGTTCGCCGGAGCGTCCGCCTCGCGTGAGCTTTCGGACGTCGACTTAGAGAACATGGCTTAGTCTGATTTCATGCCGAATCGAAGTGCAGCCCGCGGGAATTCGCAACTCTTGTATGGTCAGGCGTTCATTCAGCGCCTTTTGGGACGCCGTGACAACGCAGCAAAGTTGTGCCACGAGGCTTTGAAGTTTGCGGTCTATTCGGAGACGCAAGCGAAGGCGCACGCCATGCTGTCAGCACTTGAACTCTCCGGTCCGGATTATTTCCGGGTCCTGGCGCGCATTCATGAACACCTACGGCCGGCCACCTACCTGGAGATCGGCGTGAACGAGGGACAATCCTTCGAAATCGTCAGGCCAGAAACGTTGACGCTGGGAATCGATCCGAACGTAAATCTGCGAAAGCCTTTGGGACCCCGACAGCAGGTATTCGAACAGACGAGCGACGATTTTTTCGAGAAATGTGATGTGACGTCTCTATTGGGTGGCAAGCCCTTGGATCTCGCCTTCATCGACGGTATGCACCAGTTCGAATTTGCGCTGAGAGATTTCATCAATGTGGAGAAATACTGCTCTGCGGGCTCCATCATCCTGATTCACGATGTATATCCGGTCGATGCAATTAGCGCCAAGCGCGAACGGGTCTCCCATTTTTGGAGCGGTGATATCTGGCGTTTGATTCTATTGTTGAAGAAATATCGGCCAGATCTGACGGTCAACACGATCGGTACGCGGCCCACAGGGCTTGCAATCGTCCAAAATCTGAACCCACATTCACGTGTCCTTGCCGAGCGTCAGCATGAGATCATCGATGAATTTCTGGCGTTGGACATCTCAGTGCTCGATGGACGCAAAAGGGAAATGCTCAATTGCTTTCCAAACGACTGGGAGTCCATCGCCCGGCTCGTCGACGCGCGCCCACCCGCGTAGGCGAAGCCGCGCTGTGGGATGTTGTTGTATGTCATCAAACTTCAGGGGGAAGAGCATGTTTCGCGCTGCGGTGTTCCGGGGTCTGCGCCACGGGCAGGGCTTACCCACGTGTCCTGCGCGGCCGCTACGGAGGAAGGCCGGGTGTGCCCGCCATGGCCGTTGAGCCCTCGCCCATTCCCGATTTCGTGGTGCCCATACCGTCGCCGACGGACGGGGCTGGGCCGCGATTCTCAATCTGTACGCTGGTCACCCGCCACGCCGAATATGCCGAAATGGTGGAGTCATTCGTCGGGCACGGCTTCATTCCAGCCGACTGCGAATATCTCTATATCGACAATAGTGAGTCGAACCGCTTCGATGCCTTTCAGGGCTATAATCTCTTCCTTTCCGGGGCGCGGGGCGATTACATCATCCTGTGCCACCAAGACATCCTGCTGCTCGAGGACGGCCGCGCCGAGCTTGAACAGCGGCTGAACGAACTTACGGCTCATGACCCAGAGTGGGCGCTTTGCGGTAATGCGGGCGGAGTCTCGTTCACCCGCCTGGCTATCCGTATTTCCGATCCGTATGGGGAGAACCAGTTCACCGGCCCCTTCCCGGCGCGTGTCACCGCTCTTGACGAGAATTTCATCGTCATCCGCCGTCAGGCTAACTTGGCCTTGTCGCACGACCTCTCGGGTTTTCATTTCTACGGCGCCGATCTGTGCATCAACGCGGATTTCCTCGGGCGAAGCGCTTACGTCATTGACTTTCACCTGCGTCATAAGAGTGCCGGTAAGACCGACGCGAGTTTCTACGGGCAGCGCAAAGACGTCGCACGTAAGTATCAGAGGGCGTATCGGTCCCGCTGGATAGTGACCACAGTGGGAGGGACATACTTCTTCGTGTCCAGCTCGCGTATTAGAAGCCGGCTCTTGAGTTCGCGTGCCATTGGCATTCCGCGCTACGTCGCGAACTTCTATCGAGGAATCCGGTTGCGCTTTCGCTAACTCACCGCGTCACGGCGAGTTGGCGAAGAATCCAAGGCTACGCAGGTGCACGGGCGCCTGCCGCCGCGGCGTCCTCCGACGCTCGGCGACCCAGGCGCGTTCCGGCCACGGCCGAGGCCGCCAAAGAGGGGTGATTTCCGCGTCCAACCGCCCACGACTTGAACCGCCCGAGACGGATTGTCGTGATCCGAGTAGGGTCGAAACGCGGGTCCTCGGCCGATACGGCAGCTAACAGTGCCGGATGTAACGACTGCGCTGGTAGTGACGATGAAACATCAAGTCGTCGGCTCGCGTTAGAGGTTTGAGAATGATGACTTAAGTAGTCTAGCAAACAATTTGGAGGGGTACAGTGGACATCGTACTGGGTGTGTCGTTGACACCTAAGACGGTCCGCATGGTGCTGGTCGAAGGTGAAAAGGGCGACGGCGCGATCGTCGACCACGACGACTTCGACGTGTCCGCAACCGAAGGTTCAGCAACCTCGGCTGCGGCCGATCAGGTGGTCGCGGCGGTGCTTGGCACGCAGGAGAGCGCGGCCGAGGGCGGACACGTCCTCAAGGCGATCGGCGTGACGTGGAGCGACCGCGTGGAGGCCGCGTCGTTGCGCGACGTCCTGGCTGCCCACGGCATCAAGGACGTCATGCTGGTCTCGGAGCTGCACGCCGCCGGCGCCCTGGCGCAAGCGGCAGGTCGCGCGGTCGGGTACGAGAGCACCGCGCTGCTCTTCGTCGACCGCGACACCGCGACGCTCTCGGTGGTCCGCAGTGACGATGCATCGATCGTGAAGGTGCTCAGTCGCAGCCTGCACAGCACCGACGCGATGGCCGTCCTGCACGAGATGGTGGCGGCCGTCGAAGCTCAGGACTCCCCGCCGCAGGGCATGTTCGTGGTGGGTTCTGGCGTGGACATCGCGTCGGTCAAGGCACACCTCGCCGACCTCGTCGAGCTCCCGGTCAACGCTCCCGAGGAATCGAGCCTGGCGTTGGCGCGCGGCGCCGCACTGGCGGCGGCCAGCGCTCCCGCGTTCGACGCGACCACCGCGGGCCTGGCCTACGCGCTCGACCCAGACGGCCCGACCGCTGGTAACGCGGCCGTCGGCCTCGCGGCCGCCGAAACGCAGGTGGCATCCGTCAGTGCCCCACAACCGATGGCGTGGTCCGACGACTTCGACTTCGACGAACCACTGCCCATCGCCGAAGAGGGCCGCAAGCCGTTCCTCCTCGTCGGCAGCGCATTGACGTCGATCTTCGTGGTCGGGGTTGTCGCTCTTGCCATTTCGCTCGCCGTGAACATCCGGCCGACGGTCGACCAGCGGCCCGACCCTGGTCAGAGCGTCATCCTCCCCAGCGCCGCGCCGCCTGCCCCGAGTTTGGCGGAAGCGCCGCCTGCGGCACCGCCACCGCCTCCCGCCGAGACCATCAAGGCGCCGATGCCCGCGGCCGTGCAGGAGGCTCCCCCGGCCGTCGCGCCGCGCACGGTGTACGTCGCGCCGCCCGAGGCTGCGCCCGCCCCCGAGGCGCCGGCGCCCGCGCCAGAGGCGCCGCCTCCCGCGCCAGAGGCGCCTCCGCCGGCCCCACCGCCGGTCTGGCAACCGCCGGTCTGGCAGCCGCCGGTCTGGCAGCCGCCGGTCTGGCAGCCGCCGGTCTGGCAGCCGCCGCGCAGGGAGCCCTGGCGGCCGCCGTGGCAGCAGCAGTGGCCGCAGGATCCGCCACGCCACAGTGACGACGACTGGCCACAGTCACCGCAGCAGCCGCAGTACCCGCAGCAGCCGTCGGGGCCGCAGTTCCCGTGGCCTGGGTCGGGCTCCAACGGGTCGAACGGTGGAGGCGCACGGGGCGGCGGAGACGGCGGCTTCGGCCGTGGCGGCAATGGCGGGAACGGTGGCCACGGATCGAACGGATCGCCTGGTGGCGGAGGGTGTTTCCTCATCTTCTGCCACTAACCCGACCACGTTTCGTCACCTACCGTTGGTCTGCCGCTAAGTGTCGCGTAGCAACTAGCTCATCACGGAAGCCTATGCAGGGCTTATGCGATGCACAGTGTTCGGCACGGGCTACCTCGGCGCGACGCACGCCGCGGGGATGGCCGAACTCGGCCATGAGGTCGTTGGCGTCGACATCGACCCCGGCAAGATCGCCAAGCTGGCGTCTGGCGACATCCCCTTCTACGAACCCGGCCTGCGAAAGGTGTTGCGCGACAACATCGAGGCCGGACGGTTGCGGTTCACCACCGACTACGACGATGCGGCCGAGTTCGCCGACGTGCACTTCCTCGGCGTCGGAACCCCGCAGAAGAAGGGCGATTACGGCGCTGACCTGCGCCACGTCCACGCGGTGATCGACACGCTGGTGCCGCGGTTGCGCCGGCCCGCGGTGATCGTCGGCAAGTCGACCGTCCCGGTGGGTACGGCGGCCGAGCTGGCCGTACGTGCCGCCGAGATCGCGCCCGAGGGCGTCGACGTCGAGGTGGCGTGGAATCCGGAGTTCCTCCGCGAGGGCTTCGCCGTTCACGACACCCTGCACCCCGATCGCATCGTCCTTGGCGTGCAGCGGAACTCGCAGCGCGCAGAGGCCGTCCTCCGCGAGCTGTACGCACCGCTGCTCGACGAGGGCGTGCCGTTCCTGGTCACCGATCTGCAGACCGCGGAGCTCGTCAAGGTGTCGGCGAATGCCTTCCTGGCCACCAAGATTTCGTTCATCAACGCGATCTCGGAGGTCTGCGAGGCCGCCGACGCCGACGTGACGATGCTCGCCGACGCACTGGGCTACGACCCACGCATCGGGCGCCGATTCCTCAACGCCGGGCTCGGATTCGGCGGCGGGTGCCTGCCGAAGGACATCCGCGCGTTCATGGCCCGCGCCGGCGAGCTAGGCGCCAACCACGCGCTGACCTTCCTACGCGAAGTGGACAGCATCAACATGCGCAGGCGCACGCGCATGGTGGAGTTGGCCACCGTTGCGTGCGGCGGCTCGCTGCTCGGCGCCAACATCGCGGTCCTCGGTGCGGCCTTCAAGCCGGAATCCGACGACGTGCGCGACTCGCCCGCACTCAACGTCGCCGGCCTGTTGCAGCTCAACGGCGCCACGGTCAACGTCTACGACCCCAAGGCCATGGAGAACTCGCAGCGCGTCTTCCCGACACTGAATTACTCGACGTCGGTGATCGACGCCTGCGATCGTGCCGACGCCGTGCTGGTGCTCACCGAGTGGCAGGAGTTCCTCGACCTCGACCCCGAGCAGCTCGCCGCCACGGTGCGGGCCAAAGTCGTTGTCGACGGTCGCAATTGCCTGGACGTCGCCAAGTGGCAGAACGCCGGCTGGCGGGTGCACGCGCTGGGTCGCCGGATCGCAAACCTGGACACGACCGTCTTGACGTAACGGAGTGACGACCCCCCACCCGTGCGCGGACCCTTTACCAAACCTTGACCGTGCATTGAATCGCCGTACGCACGATGGCTAGGTGATTACGCTTCAACAGGTGGAACTGGGGGTTTTGGGGCCGCTTCAGGTCCGGCAGTACGGCTTGCCGGTCGCGATCCCCGGCGCCAAACCTCGGGCCATCCTCACGATGCTGGGGCTGCACGGCGGTTCCGTCGTGTCGGCCGACACGCTTCTGGAACTCCTCTGGGGCGACGATCCGCCGCGCACCGCGGCCAAGGCACTGCAGACCCACATCTCCTCTCTGCGTCGCACGCTTGGCGACGGCTTCGTGTTGACCCAGGGGACGGGCTGGACCCTGACGACAACCGAGATCGATGCCTCGCGCTACAAGGCGGCGGCCAAGTTGGGCCGCGAAGCCATCGCCTCGGGGGACACCAGCCAAGCGGTGGCCCGCTTCAACGAGGCGCTGGCGCTCTGGCGTGGGGTCCCCGAGCTTCCCGACGGCTCGCGGGGCACATCCGAGAAAACGCGCTGGATCGAGGGCCATGCCGCGTTGGTGGAGGACCGTGCCGACGCCCTGCTCGCGACGGGCCGTGCTGCCGAGATCATCGGCGAGTTGGAGGCCGCGGTGGGCGACGCGCCATTGCGCGAGAGGCGGTGGGGGCAGTTGATGCTCGCCCTCTATCGCGCGGGCAGACAAGGTGAAGCGCTGGGCGCTTACCAGCGTGTACGGTCGCTGCTCGCCGACCAGCTGGGCGTCGACCCAGGACCGGAGCTTCGCCGGCTCGAGGCCGCGATCGTCACGCAGGATGCCGCGCTGGAAATGCCTGTGTCACAGCAACTTCAAACAGTGACACGGGCGGTGACCTTCCTGCTCACCGATATCGAGGGGTCTACCGCCGCGTGGGAGGCGGACGCCGACGCGATGGCGGTGGCGCTTGCCCGACACGACGAGATCGTCGAACAGGTCGTCACGTCCCGCGGCGGACGGCTCATCAAGACTCGCGGCGAGGGCGACGCGACGTTCTCGGTCTTCGACCGGCCCTCGGCGGCGGCCGCCGGCGCCATCGAGCTGCAGGAAGCGATCCTTCACGAGCCGTGGGTGCTCGCAGAGCCCCTGCGCATCCGCGTGGCACTACACACCGGCGAGGTCGAGCTTCGCGACGGCGACTACTTCGGTCGGGCGGTCAACCGCGCCGCCCGCCTGCGGTCGCTGGCGGCCGGCGGCCAAATCCTGTGCTCGGGTGCGACAGCCGAGCTCGTCATCGACACACTTCCCGACGATGTCGTGCTGGCGGACCTCGGAATGCGGCAGCTGAAGAACCTCCCGCGCCCGGAGCACGTGTTCGAACTCCGCTTGGAGAACGCTGACGATTTCCGCGCTCCCGCAACAGAGGTGCCCATCGAGCGTCCCGGACTGCCCGCCGTGCTTGCCGGACCCGGGCCGTTCGTCGGGCGTGGCCCCGAACTCGCGCGACTTCTGTCCGCATGGCAGACGACGCTCGACGTCGGCACCGGCGCCGTGCTGATCGCTGGTGAACCAGGCGTTGGCAAGACCCGCCTGGCCGGTGAATGGTCGCGTCACGCCTATGAGCAGGGTGCCGTGGTCCTTTACGGCCGTTGCGACGAAGACCTGGGGGCGCCGTACCAGCCGTTCGCGGAAGCGCTGCGGGCGCTGGTGCCCTGCCTTGCTGCCAACCGGCTGCGCGGGCTGCGCGGCGTCGAAGCACTACTTCCACTGGTTCCCGGACTGGCCGATGCCCTACCCGATCTGGCGGCGCCCAGCCGCGCCGACCCGGACACCGAACGCTATGCGCTCTTCGACGCCGTCGTTGCGATGTTGGGAGTCGCCTCCGCGAGCGCACCCGTCGTCCTGATCCTCGACGACCTTCACTGGGCGGCCAAGCCCACGCTGCTGCTGTTACGCCATCTTCTGCGGTTCGGGGAGCACGCCCGCGTGCAGATCGTCGGCACGTACCGCAGCACCGACCTCGACCGCTCCCATCCTCTTGCGGCGATGCTCGCCGACCTTCACCGCGACGGCTCCGCCAGTCGCCTTGCGCTGAGCGGCCTCGACGAGCACGACGTCACCACCTACGTCGCCGAAGCCGGCTACGACGACGAAGAGCTGGCCCGGGCACTGGCGACAGTCACCGGTGGCAATCCGTTCTTCCTCATCGAGGCGCTGCGCCACGTGGACGAAAGCGGCGGCCGCTGGGATCCGAGCACCCTGCCGCAGGGGGTTCGGGAAGCCGTGAGCCGCAGGCTTTCTCGGCTTCCGGCGGAGACGAACAAGGCCCTTGCGGCGGCCGCGGTCGTCGGCAGCCATTTTGCGCTGGCGCTGGTCGAAAGTGTGGTTGGCGAAGACCTCATCGACGCGTTCGACGAAGCGTCCAAGGCGGGCATCGTCATCGAAGAGCCTGGCGGTCGTTACCGGTTCAACCACGCCATCGTGCGGCAGTCGCTGCTCGCCGAGCTGGCATCCGTCCGGCGTATGCGGCTGCATCAGAAGATCGCCGCGACACTCGAGACCGAACCGGGCGCAGACGACGAGCTGCTGGCCGAACTGGCTTATCACTACTTCGAATGCGCCTGGGCGGGAAACGCGGCCAAGGCCGTCGAGTACTGCCGCCGTGCCGCGGACCAGGCGATGGCACGCCTGGCCTACGAAGGCGCGGCCGACCTCTACGACAAGGCATTGCACGCACTCGAGGAGATTGACGACGAGCTGCCCGACCGCGCCGATCAGCAAGCCGAGCTGCTGGTCGCTCGCTGTGAGGCGCTGCTGGCCGCTGGTGACGTGGTTTCGGCGACGGGCGCGGTCGTCTCAGTTGCAAGCAGCCGCACGCGATTCCGGCCGTCTCGCGGCCTGGGGCACGTGTTTCGACGGCCAGCTCTCGATGCTCACCGATCCCGAGCGCTTGGACGAGATCGAATCCGCGGTCGGCGCGGCCGCCGAGAAGCTGGCCGGACTGGACGACGCCGCGGGGGAGGCCAAGGCCCACACCGTGCGGGCCGGGTGCCTGGCCCGCCTCGGGCGCATCGGCGATTGCGAAACCGCCTTGGACCAGGCTCTGACCGCGGCGCGACGTGCGCGTGAGCACCGCCGAGTGAACGCCGTGCTGGCGCAGCGCGCCACTTGCGGCGCTGTGGGGCCCCAATCCGGTTCCGCGCGCGGGCGGACGGTGTCTCGATGTCGTGCGGCTGCTGCGCATCACGACTGGATCACCGGTCGTGGAGGCAACGTCGACGAGGTGCCAGGGCGTGCTGGATGCGTTTCGCGGACGCGCCGCGGCGGGCCGTCAACTGATCGACTCTGCCCGACGCACGCTCACCGAGCTCGGCATGCGGCACGCTCTGCTCGAGGTTGACCAGTTCGCGGGCATCGTCGAGTTGGTCGCCGACGATCCCGCAGCCGCCGAGCCGCACTTGCGACGGGCCTACAACGGCTTTCGTCGCATGGGCCTCGACGTTGACACGGCCGAGACCGCCGCGTTGCTGGCTCGGGCCTGTCTGGCGCTCGACAGAGACGCCGAAGCCGACGAATTATGCACGGAGAGTGAGCGTCTCGCCGGCCACGCGTTGAAGGCGTCGATCGCCTGGCGGACGGTTCGGGCACAGTTGCTCGCACGCAGCGGTGCTCATGAAGACGCTCGGCGGATAGCCGAGGAGGCCGTCGACCCTGGCTCGACGCACCGACTGCATTGGTCGATCACGGGGACGCTTGCCTCGCGCTGGCGATTGTTCTCGACATCGCGGGTGACAGCGCGGGCGCTCAGGCCGCCGCCGAGTAAGGCGGTCGCACTGTACGAATTGAAAGGGGCTGCGGCACTTGCCGAAAAGGCGCGGAAGCTCATGGGCGACAGCGGCTTCCCGGCCACAACGGCATCACCCGAAAAGCCGAGCATCGAGTCCGGATAATGCGTGCGTGCGAGCAGGCGAACGCCTGGTGGCTGCTGTTGATCGCGAGGCCTGGGACGAGTTCGAGCAGATGTTTGCACCCGACTCCTTCCTCGAGAGTCGCCGGAAGATCGTCGGCTTTACGCCGGCCGACCTCCCGGCCGCCGACTGGCGACACGCACCACAGGCTCGCCCTCGAGACGAGCGGCGCACGGCTCACGGCTGTGGTTATCGCCGTGCGAGGCGACCACCTGGCTCTCGCTCGATTGGTGGTGGGCACTGCCGACGCGAGCCCTGGGGCGCCGCAGGACGAATTTCTCTTGCTATACGGCATCGACGACGAGGGCCGAATCGCGCTGCAGGTGTGGTTCGACGTCGAAGACATGGACGCCGCGGTCGCCGAACTGGACGCCGCATATGCCCGGATCGAGGAGCGGCAACGCCGGGCACTGCTCGAGAACGCCGCGAGTCGAGCCGATGCTCGGTTCAACGCGCTCTTTGCGGACAGGCGCTTCGATGAGATCGGCGCGTTGTTCGTCGAGGATGTCCGGCTCGACGATCGACGGCGAGGACTCAGCCGGGAAAGTACGGACCGCGAGACCGCTGTCGCGGATATCCGTACGCTCGCCGAGGTCGGCGCGACGAAAATGACCTCAGCGGTGATCGCAATCCGCGGTGAGCGCCTCGCTCTCGTTCAAACCCGCTACTCGGGTCGAGATCAGCGGCCCGAAGCGTTCCACACCGACCTACTCCGCATCGCCGAGGTGGACGCGGACGGACAGACCGTGGCGTACATCGCGTTCGATCTCGACGACCTCGACGCCGCGTTCGAGGAGCTCGACGCCCGCTACCTCGCCGGCGAGGCGGCACCATATGCGCGCATCTGGCAGAGCGCGATGGACACGCTTGGCGAGGCGAACCGTCATGAGCCAGGGCCGATCATCACGGGACTTACATACGTCGATCATCGACGAGTCTCGTTCGGGTCCGGGAACTTCGGGCGGGCGGTCGAGGAGTTGTGGGCACTCGTGCCCGACGCCCGCTACCGGGTGACGGCAGTTCATGCGCTTGACGCCCACGGCACCGTCGCCAGCCTCGTCATCGAAGGCACCGACTCGCATGGGAACGAACTGGAATGGTCTCGCGTCGTTTCGCTTGTTCCCGACGAACCGCGGATGGACGTGTACGAAGAGGACGACGTCGACGCCGCGCTCGCCCGCTTTGAGGAGCTGCGCTCGCAGTGCGCGGCAGCTGGAAAACGCGGCAAGCCAAGTGGCCGAACGCTTTCTAGAACGGTTCGCGGCCGGCGACTGGGACGCCATAGCGGAAATACTGGCCGACGACTTCTTCAGTGAGGATCGCCGTCCGGTGGTGGGCGCTGGTATCCGACACGGCCGAGATGTCGAAATCGCGAGCATACGCGCCGGTGCCGATCTCGGGGGCACGAACATGACGTCGCCCGTCATTGCGACCCGCGGTGCGCGCCTCATCCTCACGCGCACGCAGCATTCAGGCAGGGACCAAGCGCCCGAGGCCTTCCGCATCGATGTTCTCGCCATCGTCGAGATCGACGCGGACAACCGGATCGCGGCCCGCATCGTGTTCGACCCCGACGACATCGACGCAGCCTTCGAGGAGCTCGACGCCCGTTACCTCGCCGGCGAAGCTGCACCGCACGCGCGCACGTGGTCGGTGATCGCCAAGGGCTACGCCGCGTTCAACCGGCGCGAGTTCCTCGCAACGACGCCGGAATGGGAAAACGTCGACCATCGTCGCGGAGCAGCTTTCGCGCCCGGCGACATGATCGCGTACATCCACGCTGCCTGGGACGACTCGCCTGACACCAAGATCTACATCGCGGCGGTGCATCGACTGAGCAATCTCGGAGGGGTCGTCACACATGTCGCGCATGGGATCTCGCAAGAGGGCTTCGACGCGGAGTGGCGGGACGTTCACATTCTGACGGTGGACGGCGAAACGATCAGCCGCAGCGAGCTATTCGACGAGGCAGACATCGACGCCGCGCTCGCGAGGTTCGAGGAACTCCACCCGACAGGCGAGGCAATTGACAAACGCGGCAAGCGAAGTGAACGACCGCTACGACGCGTGTTTCGCGGCCCGCGACTGGGACGCAATGGCAGAGACACTAACTGACGACACTTCCTCCGATGACCGCCGGCGGGTCGTGAACGCCGGGATCCGACACGGTCGAGATGCCGAAATCGCGAACATGCGTGCCGTCGCCGAACTCGGGGTCACGAACGCAACGTCGATCGTCATTGCAACCCGCGGGCAGCGCCTCGCGCTCAGTCGTACCCACTTCACGGGGCGCGACCAAGGCCCGAGGCGTTCCGCACCGAGATCGTCGACATCGTCGAGATCGACGCGACCAACCGGATTTCGGCGCGTGTCGCGTTCGATGTCGACGACATCGACGCCGCCTTCGAGGAGCTCGACGCCCGGTATCTCGCCGGCGAAGCGAACGCCCACGCTCGTACATGGTCGATCGATCGCTCAGGGCTTTGCTGCACTCAATCGGCACGAGGAGCCGCCGACCACGCCGGACCTCGTGAACGTCGACCACCGCCGGGTCACCGCGTATCGCCCCCGGTGAGCTGATCGCATACGTGCGCGCCGGGTGGGACCTCGGCCAGAACATTCGGACCTACCCGGAGGTTGTGCATCGGCTGAGCAACCACGGGGCGGTCGTCACGCATGCGGCACATGGAAACTCGCAGGAGGGCTTCGAGGCGGAGTGGCGGGGCGTCGACCTCTTGACGGTCGACGGCGACATGGTCAACCGGTGCGAGATCATTCGACGAGGCAGACCTCGACGCCGCGCTCGCGAGGTTCGACGAGCTGAGCCGACCGGCACCACGGCTGGAAAACGCGGCAAGCCAAGTAGGCGAGCGCTTCGAGGCTTGCTTCGCGGCCCGCGATTGGGCCGCCATGGCCGAGACGCTGGCCGACGACATTTGCAATGACGATCGCCGTCGGGTGGTGGGCGCGGGGATTCCGACACGGTCGAGATGTCGAAATCGCGAACATGCGGGCCGTCGCCGACGTCGGGGCCAAGACTACAACGTCGACCGTCATCGCGACCCGCGGGAAGCGCCTCGCGCTGAGCCGCAGTCCGCATCTCGGTCGACGACCAGGGGCCCGAGGCGTTCCACACGGAGTTGCTCGGGATCGTCGAGATCGACGCCGACGAACGGATCGCGGCGCGCGTCGGGTTCGACCTCGACGACATCGACGCCGCCTTCGAGGAACTCGACGCCGGTACCTCGCCGGCGAAGCGGCACGCGTACGCGCACACATGGTCGGTGATCGCCGGGCCATCGCCGCGTTCAACCGGCACGAACTGCCCGCGATCACGCCGGACTGGGTGAACGTCGATCACCGGCGCGCGAGACGCGTTCGCGCCCGGCGACCTGACCGCATACATCCGCGCCACGTGGGACCTCGCACCGGACGTCAATGTCTACATCGAGGCTGTGCATCGGCTGAGCAACCTTGGAGCGGTCTTCACTCAGGTGACCCGCGGGACCTCGCAGGACGGCTTCGACGCCGAGTGGCGAGAGATCGTCCTTGCGACGATCGAAGGCGACCTGATCAACCGCATCGAGGTGTTCGACGAGGCAGACATCGACGCCGCACTCGCGAGATTCGACGAGCTCAGTCGACCGGCGCGCCGCGGCTGGAAAACGCGGCAAGCTCGAGTGAACGAGCGCTTCATTGCCTACTTCGCGCGCCGCGACTGGGACGCCATGGCGGAGATGATGGCCGATGACATGTCCAACGACGATCGTCGTCCGCGTCGTGGGCGCCGGTGTCCGACACGGTCGAGATGCCGAAATCGCGAACGTGCGGACCATCGTCGACGTCGGGGTCAACGAACCTGACGTCGGTCGTCATTGCGACCCGCGGGGAGCGCCTCGCGCTCAGTCGTACCCGCTTATCGGGCCGCGACCAGCGGCCCGAGGCGTTCCACACCGAGGTGCTCGGCATCGTCGAAATCGACGCCGACAACCGGATCGCGGCGCGCGTCATGTTCGACCTCGACGATATCGACGCCGCCTTCGATGAGCTCGATGCCCGGTACCTCGCCGGCGAAGCCGCCGCCCATGCGCGCACGTGGTCGGTCATCGCGAACGCCCGCGCAGCGCTCGTCCGGCACGAGCTACCGGCGACGACGCCGGATTGGGTGAACCTCGACCATCGGCGAGGGGTCGCTTTCGCATCCGGCGACATGACCGCATACATCCGTGCAGCATGGGATCTCGAGCAAACCTTCAGCACCTACATCGAGGCTGTGCATCGGCTGAACAGTCTCGGAGCGGTCTTCACTCAAATCGCTAGAGGGACATCGCTAGAGGGCTTCGACGCCGAGTGGCGTGTCGTCGAGTTCATGACCGTCGAAGGCGACCTGATCAACCGCGCCGAATTCTTCGACGAGGCAGACCTCGACGCGGCGCTCGCTCGGTTCGACGAACTCAGTCGGCCGGCACCGCAGCTGGAAAACGCGGCAAGCCGTACGTACGACCGTTTCAACGCGTACTTCGCAGCGCGCGACTGGGACGCGATGGCGGCAATGCTGGCCGATGACAGCTTGATGGACGACCGTCGTCGGATCGTGGGCGCGGGAGTCCGTCGCGGTCGGGATGCCACGATGGCCGCATGGCGGGCGATCGCCGAGATACGAGTAACGAACATCGACGTCGGTCGCCATCGCGACCCGCGGGACCCGCCTCGCACTCTTGTCGTACTCGGGCCGGGACAAGCGGCTCTGAGGCGTTCGACGTGGAGGCACTCCAGATCGTCGACATCGACGCCGACGAGCGGATGGTGGCGTTGGTCTCGTTCGACCTCGACGACCTCGATCGCCGCCCTCGCCGAGCTCGACGCCCGTTATCTCGCCGGCGACGCAGCAGCCCATGCGCACACCTGGTCAGTCATCGCAGGGGCGTACGCCGCGATCAACCGGCGCGAGCTCGCGGCGACGACGCCGGACTACGTCAACATCGACCACCGCCACGGGACAACGATCGCCCCCGGTGACCTGATCGCATTCATCCGCGCTTCCTGGGACCTCGACCAAGAAAGCGCCAGGCACGTCGAGACCGTGCATCGGCTGAACAACCTCGGAGCCGTCTTCACCCACAGGGATATGGGACGTCGCAAGAGGGCTTCGACGCCGAGTGGCGATGCGTCACCATTTTGACGGTCGAAGGCGACATGATCAGCCGCAGCGAGCTCTTCGACGAGGCAGACCTCGACGCCGCGCTCGCCCGCTTCGACGAGCTCACGCGGCCGGCACCGTAGCGGAGCACGTCGCGTCGTAGCGTTGGGGCCATGACCGTCTACGCGCTGAACCTGTTCGACGTCGCCGATCGCGACGAGTACCTGGCCTACTCCAAGCGGTCGGTCGCCGAGGTGGCCAGGTACGGCGGCCGGGTGGTGGCACTCGGCAAGTTCCGCGAAGCCCTCCTCGGTGACGTCGAACCCCGTCAGGTGCTGATCCTGGTCGAGTGGCCCGACAAGGAAGCGTTCAACGGGTACTGCAACGACCCGACGCTGGCCGACCTGCACGCCCACCGGGAGAACGGCACGGGCGCCTACGTGTGGCACCTGTTCGACCGGTTGGACGATCTGCGTCCCGTGCTTAAGCTCGAGTGATGACGCTGCGTCAGCGCACACACTGGTTCGCTCTACACGGCGTGATCCGCGCCTTGGCATCCTTCGGCGCCAAGCGCGGCGAGATGCAGGGCAGGCTGATCGCCGACCCGACGGTCCGAGCCGACCCGGGTGGGTTCGCCGACGAACTCCGCGCGCACGGCCGCCTGGTTCGTGGCCGCGCCGCGTGGCTGACCGCCGATCACGCGCTCGCACACCAGCTGTTGCGCTCCGACGACTTCACCGTGACGGCGATCGGCAAGACGCTGCCCGGCCCGTTGGGCTGGCTCGAAACCAAGACCATGGTCAAGGGCAGGCTGCATCCGCTGCTGCCGCCGTCCCTGCTGTCCGTCGAACCGCCCGAGCACACGCGCTACCGCAAGACGGTGTCGTCGGTGTTCACCACCAGGGCCGTCGCCGCGCTGCGCGAACGCGTGCAGCAAGCCGCCGAGATCCTCATCGACCAGATGACGCGAGACGAAACCGCCGGCTCGACCGTCGACGTCGTCGACCGATACTGCTCGCAGCTGCCGGTGACCGTGATCGGTGACATCCTCGGCGTTCCGGATCGGGACCGGCCCCACATCCTCGAATTCGGCGAGCTCGCGGCGCCCAGCCTCGACATCGGGTTGTCGTGGAAGCAGTACCAGGTGGTCGAGGATGGTCTGGACGGCTTCAACACGTGGCTGGCCAACCACATTCGCGCGTCTGCGAAGCGCGCCCGGCGACGACCTGATGAGCCAGCTCATCGCGGCCAGCGAGGGTGGCGCCCGGCTCAACGACGAGGAACTGCGGGCCACCGCGGGCCTGGTGCTCGCCGCCGGTTTCGAGACGACGGTCAATCTGCTCGGCAGCGGGATCAGGATTCTGCTCGAGCATCCCGACCAACTCGCGATTCTGCTCGAACGGCCCGAGGCGTGGCCGAACGCGGTCGAGGAGATCCTGCGGTTGGAATCGCCGGTGCAGTTGAGCGCACGCGTGGCCCGCGTCGACACCGAGGTGGCCGGGCGGACGGTCGAAGCAGGGCGAGCTCGTCATCCTGTATCTCGCTGGCGCCAACCGCGATCCCGCGGTGTTCGCCGATCCGCACCGCTTCGACATCAGCCGTGACAACGCGGGCAAGCACCTGTCGTTCTCCGGTGGGCGGCACTTCTGCCTGGGTGCCGCACTGGCGCGTGCGGAGGGCGAGGTGGGCCTTCGGACGTTCTTCGAGCGCTACCCCGACGCGAGTCTGGCGGGTGCTGGGAGTCGTCGCGATACGCGGGTTCTGCGCGGATGGTCGACGCTCCCGATCACGCTTGGCGAGGCGCGCAGCGCGGTACGTTCGTAGGTATGGACCTCCGGGGCATGGACTTTCGGGCAGCCCTGGTCGAGCAGACCAAGGCCTTCGGCGACCTGATTCGCGAGGCGGACCCGGCGACACCGGTACCTACGTGCCCTGGCTGGACGCTGAACCAGCTGTTCAAGCACGTCGGCCGCGGCAACCGGTGGTGCGCACAGATCATCGCCGAACGACGTCAAGAGGCTCTCGACCCACGTGAAGTCGTCGACGGAAAGCCACCCGACGATCCCGACGCCGCGATCGATCTGGCTCGCCGACGGCGTCTGGGAGATCCTCGATGCGGTCGACCAAGTCGGCTCGGAGGCGCGGGTGTGGACGTTCCTCGGACCTCGGCCGGCCGGCTGGTGGATCCGGCGCCGCCTCCACGAGGCGACGGTGCACCGCGCCGACGCGGCGTTGGCCACGGGGACCGACTACGACCTGTCACCCGAGCTGGCCGCCGACGCCGTCAGCGAGTGGATCAGACCGGGCCACGATCCAGGCCGATCTGCACTCGCCGCCGTTGCCGCGCGGTCTGAGCCTGCACCTGCATGCCACCGACGACGGCCTGGGCCCCACCGGGGAGTGGACCATCACCAACGACGAGGACGGCGTGAACTGGTCGCACGACCACGGCAAGGGTGACGCGGCGGTGCGCGGCAGGGCGAAGGACCTTCTGCTGGCCACCGTGCGCCGCCGCACGACGGCCGAGGCGGGCCTCGAGGTATTCGGCGACGCCACCATCTGGGACGGCTGGCTGAGCAACACGCCGTTTTAAGACGTTCGTCGAGGCTGTGGGGTGCCCACCGGCTGCGGCGTCGCCAGCACGGCCGCGATGCCCGTCGTCAGCGGCACCGACAACGCCAACGCGATGCCGCCGACTGCCGACCGGGCGATCTCGATGGCCACGCTCTCGCTCGTCAGCACGTCGCCGAGCGACCGGTTGGCCACGCTGAACAGCAACAGGAACGGCAACGCGCTGCCCGCATACGCCAAGACCAGCGTGTAGACGGTGCTCGCGATGTGGTCACGGCCCACCCGCATCGCGCCGACGAAGATCGCCGTCCGCGACGCCCCATGCTCGGCCAATTCGAACACCGTCGAAGCCTGCGTGACCGTGACGTCGTTGAGCACGCCAAGCGAGCCGATGATGAACCCGGCCAACAGCAGGCCCGGTGATCGAGATGTTGCCCATGTACGCGGCGATGTCGTTGTTCTGGTCCTCCGACAGACCGGTCAGGTGTGCCAGTTCAATTGCGGCCCAAGACAATACCGCGGACAGTAGGAGCGCCGAGAGCGTACCGAGCAACGCCGCGCTGGTCCGCAGGCTCACTCCGTGCGCGAGGTAGATCACCGCGTACAGGATCACCGCCGACGCCACCAGCGAGACGGGTATCGCCGGGGCGCCGTCGCGCAGGGCGGGCAACAGGAACACCACCAGCACGCCGAAGGCGACCACGATCCCGATCATCGCCCGCAGGCCCCGCCACCGCGCGACCGCCACGATCACGACCGCGAACACCGCGCCGATCCCGACCAGCGGCCAGGTCCGCTCGAAGTCGAAGAACGCGTAGCTCGTGACGCCGTTCTGGTCGACCTGCCTGCTGACCCGGACGTCGTCGCCGACCGCGAGGCTGGGCTGGCCGGGACCGCCGCTGAACTCCAACAGCGTGTTGGCGCCCTTGTTCGGCCCAGAGTCGATCGCGACCAGTGACTGCACGCATTGACCGCTGCCTGCCGGCGCCGACACCGGAGGTGCCGTCAGGACCCCACCCACCGACGTGCTGCCGCAGTTCGCGGAGCCGCTCGACAGCACGTGGCCCGATTCGGTGGTGACGGCTCCGCCCGCCGCGTTCTGGAACGGCAGCGGGATGTCGACCTTCTGCTTACTCGGCCAGAGCAGGGCGGCGCCGATCACGACGGCGACGCCGATGGCGACGAGCAGGCCGACGACGATCTTGGCGGCCAATGGGCCGAGCGGCGCTGGGCCGGAGGCATGCGAATGCGAGTGCGAGTGAGCCACAGCGCACAACGGTACTCAGGCAACGAAGAGTGTCGCCTGGAGTGTTACTGGCGGTAGCTGGCCAGGAAGTTGCCGAGCCGCTCGATGGCGTTGGCCAGGTCACGTGCCCACGGCAGCGTCACGATGCGCAGGTGATCCGGTGCGGGCCAATTGAATCCGGTGCCCTGCGTGACGAGGATCTTCTCCTGCAGCAGCAGATCGAGGACCAGCTGCTCGTCGTCGTGGATGTCGTGTACCTCGGGGTCGAGGCGCGGGAACGCGTACAGCGCGCCCTCGGGCTTGACGCACGACACTCCGGGGATCTCGTTGAGCTTGTTCCAGGCGACGTCGCGCTGCTCGAGCAGCCTGCCGCCGGGCAGCACCAGGTCGTCGATGCTCTGGTGCCCGCCGAGTGCCACCTGAATGGCATGCTGCGCAGGAACATTCGGGCACAGGCGCATGTTGGCCAGCAGGTTGATGCCCTCGATGAAGCTGCTGGCGTGTTCCTTCGGGCCGGTGATCACCAGCCAGCCGGAGCGGTAGCCGGCCACCCGGTAGGCCTTGGACAGCCCGTTGAAGGTGAGGGTCAGCAGATCCGGGGCGACGGACGCCAGGCTGATGTGCTTGGCGTCGTCGTACAGGATCTTGTCGTAGATCTCGTCGGCGAGCAGCAGCAGCTGGTGCTTGCGTGCGAGTTCGACCATCTGCTCGAGGATTTCGCGGCTGTACACCGCGCCGGTCGGGTTGTTCGGGTTGATCACGACGAGCGCCTTGGTGCGGTCGGTGATCTTCGACTCGAGGTCGGCGATGTCGGGTATGCCAGCCCTGGGTCTCGTCGCACAGGTAGTGCACGGGGGTGCCGCCGGCCAGCGCCGTCGACGCCGTCCACAGCGGGTAGTCCGGCGCGGGGATGAGCACCTGGTCGCCGTTGTCGAGCAGCGCCTGCAGGGTCATCGTGATGAGCTCGGATACCCCGTTGCCCAGGAACACGTCGTCGACGTCGAACCGGGGGAACCCGTCGACCAGTTCGTAGCGGGTGAACACGGCACGGCGGGCGGCCTGAATGCCCTTGGAATCCGAGTAGCCCTGCGCGTGGGGCAGCGCCTGGATCATGTCGCGCATGATGACGTCGGGCGCCTCGAAGCCGAACGGCGCGGGATTGCCGATGTTCAGCTTGAGGATGCGGTGCCCCTCGGCCTCGAGCCGGGCCGCGTGATCGTGCACCGGACCGCGGATCTCGTACAGGACGTCCTGCAGCTTGGTCGACTGCGCGAACGTGCGCTGCCGTGGCTGATGGCCGGTGTGCCACGGAAGCTGATGGGTACTCACGCGTTCCATGGTCTCACTGCCGTCCACTGAATTCGCTGGCCGGGTGATGGGCGCCACTCTGCACAGCAATGGGCCCCCTCGACTGAAGGGGGCCCACCGGGGCTTGAGGGCGAGTGCCGCCGCTGCTAGCGCTTTCCGGGCCGACGCGCACCTGGTGCGATGGCCAGGCCCTTGACCGGTGGCTCCGGCTTGGCCGGCGGGCGCGGCTTCGCCGTTGCCGGAGGCGGTTCGGCAGTCCCGGAAGGGTTTCCGCCACCTCGGGTTCCGGCTGCGGCTCGGCGGGCTGCGGCGCGGGGGCAGGTGCCGGTGCGGCCTTCTTGGCGCCGGGCCGACGGGCGCCCGGAGCGATGCCCAGGCCCTTGACCTCCGGTTCGGGCTTGGCGGGTGCTGAGGCTCGGCGGGCGTCTCGCGGCCCGCTCGGTCTCCGCAGCAGCGGGCGTTGCCGCCGGCCGGGGCTGCGGGGGAGCGGCCTTCTTGGCGCCGGGGCGTCGTGCACCGGCGGCGATGCCGAGGCCCTTGACCTCGGGCTTCGGGTGCGGCGTCGGCCTCGGTGGGTTCGGCGGCAGGGGCGGCCGCCGGGGCGGCGGCTGCGGGAGCGGCCTTCTTGGCGCCGGGGCGTCGTGCACCAGTGGCGATGCCGAGGCCCTTGACCGCGGGCTTCGGTGCGGCTTCGGCCTTGGCGGGTGCCGCTGCGGCGCGGGGCGGCGGCTGCGGCGGCGGCCTTCTTGGCGCCGGGACGCTTTGCGCCGCCCGCGATGCCGAGACCCTTGACCGGCGCGGTGCCGCGGGCCGCCGGGCTCTCCGCCGGCGCGGCGGCCGCAGGCGCGGCCTTCTTGGCGCCGGGACGTCTTGGCGCCACCCGCGAGGCCGAGGCCGGTGACCGGCTTGGCGGCGGTGTCGGACTCCGTCGCGGTGTCGGCCTTCGCGGCGGGCTCGGCCTCGTCGTCCTCGGTCGGGCTTCGCCTCGGCGGGCGCGGTTTCGGCCTTGGCGGCGGCGGCCTCCGCCCGCGCGGCCGCAGCCTCGGCGGCGGCGCCCTTGGCGGGCAGCGTGACGGCGCTCTTGTCCAGCGAGGCCAGCAGCAGCTGGGCGACGTCGAGCACTTCGGTCTTCTCGACGTGCCCTGGCGTCGGCGACGTCGTCGACGCCGTCGGTCATCATCACGCGGCAGAACGGGCAGCCGGTGGCGATCTTGGACGCCCCGGTGTTCAGCGCCTCCTCGACGCGCTCGTGGTTGACGCGCTTGCCGATGTGCTCTTCCATCCACATCCGCGCGCCGCCGGCGCCGCAGCACAGGCCGCGGTCGGCGTGCCGGGGCATCTCGGTGAGCGTCGCGCCCGACGCGCCGATCAGCTCACGCGGCGGTTCGTAGACCTTGTTGTGCCGACCGAGGTAGCACGGGTCGTGGTAGGTGACGTCCTGGCTGACCGGGGCTGACCGGCACCAGCTTCTTGTCGCGGATCAGCCGGTTGAGCAGCTGGGTGTGGTGCAGGACGGTGTAGTTGGTGCCGAGCTGCGGGTACTCGCGGCCGAGCGTGTTGAAGCAGTGCGGGCAGGTGACGACGATCTTGCGGTCGACGGTCTCGACGCCCTCGAACACCCCGTTGATGGTCTCGACGTTCTGCGCGGCGAGCTGCTGGAACAGGAACTCGTTGCCCGCGCGGCGGGCCGAGTCGCCGGTGCAGGTCTCGCCGGTGCCGAGCACCAGGAACTTCACGCCCGCGGTGGCGAGCAGTTCGGCGACGGCCTTGGTGGTCTTCTTGGCGCGGTCCTCGTAGGCGCCGGCGCAGCCGACCCAGAACAGGTACTCGAAGCCCTCGAAGCTGTCGACGTCCTGGCCGAAGACCGGGACGTCGAAGTCGACCTCGTCGATCCAGTTGGTGCGGTCCTTGGCGTTCTGGCCCCAGGGGTTGCCCTTGTTCTCGAGGTTCTTGAACAGCACGCCGAGCTCGCCGGGGAACTCCGACTCGACCATCACCTGGTAGCGGCGCATGTCGACGATGTGGTCGATGTGCTCGATGTCGACGGGGCACTGCTCGACGCACGCGCCGCAGGTGGTGCACGACCACAGCACGTCGGGGTCGATGACGCCGCCCTGTTCGAGGGTGCCGACGAGCGGGCGGGTCGCCTGCTCGGGGCCGGAGCCGAGGATCCGCTCGAAGCCGGACTCGGGGACGTGATGCTCCTCGTCGTGCTTGCTCTCGATGAACCCGCCGTCGGTGGAGACCAGCCCTCGGGGGAGTGCATCAGCGGGCCTTCCTTGTCGCCGAGGATGTAGGGCGCCTTGGCGAACAGGTGATCGCGCAGGTTCATGATGACGAGCTTGGGCGACAACGGCTTTCCGGTGTTCCACGCCGGGCACTGCGACTGGCAGCGGCCACACTCGGTGCACGTGGTGAAGTCGAGGTAGCCCTTCCAGGTGAAGTCCTCGATCTTGCCGCGGCCGAACACCGCGTCCTCGTCGGGATCCTCGAAGTCGATCAGCTTGCCGCCGGACTCCATCGGCAGCAGCGGGCCCAGGCGCGTTGGGCAGCCGCTTGAACGTGACGTTGATCGGTGCCAGGCCGATGTGCAGGTGCTTGGAGTGCAGCACGATCAGCAGGAAGATCAGCATGACGCCGATGTGCAGCAGCAGCGCGACGGTCTCGATGATCTCGTTGGCGTGTGGCCGAGCGGCGCGAGCGCCGCGCCCATGCCGTGCGAGAAGAACGCGCCCCAGCCGTAGGGCAGGTTGCCGTTGGCGACCGCGGCGCCGCGGAAGAGCGCGTAGGTCCAGATGACGTTGAAGATCATGAAGAGGATCAGCCAGGCGCCGCCGGTGTGCGAGCCGTAGAACCGGGAGTCGCGGCCGTACTCCTTGGGCTCCGAGCGCAGCCGGATGATCGCGAAGGTGACGATGCCGAGCAGCACGGCGAGTGCGAAGAAGTCCTGCAGGAAGCCCAGCGCGTCCCAGTGGCCGACGAACGGGATGGCGAACTTCGGGTTGAACAGCACGCCGTAGGCCTCGAGGTAGACGCTGGCCAGGATGAAGAAGCCCCACATGGTGAAGAAGTGGGCGATGCCGGGGATCGACCAGCGCAGCAGTCGGGTTTGCCCGAAGACCTCCGTGAACTGCGTGGTGATGCGGGTGCGCGAGGTCGTCCTTGCGGCCGTCCTCGTCGATGCGTGGTCTGACCGGACCGGATCAGGTTCGTCAGCCAGAGCACGCGCTTTGGCGGCGAAGACCAGCACGACGACGGTCATCAGCAGGCCGATCGACCAGCCTGATCACGTGTCTGCGTTTCCACCGCGCGCCTCCCGAATCCAAGTTACCAGCTGAGTAACTTAAGGCTGGTTACTGACCGGTAACTTATGCTAGATGCCTGCTCATAGTTGCATCAAGGGTCGGAACGCCGCTACGAAGGCTGACCTAACTCACTTACTTGCCGTCCCGCGGTGCGGGATTCACGACGAACGGATGGCTCATTCTCAGCCTCGGCTTGGAAGCCGAAGTCGTGGTGCGCGTGGCGGCCGTCACGGCCCCACGGAAATCAGGCCGGCGAGCCCAGGATCGCGCGCAGCATCGACAACAGCTCCGAGCGCGACTCGGCGCCCAGCCTGCGGCGGATCCTGGCGACGTGGTGCTCGACGGTCTTCGCCGAGATGAAGAGCTGACTACCGATGTCCCGGTACGGCAGGCCCTGCAGCAGCAGTTCGGCGACCTCGCGCTCCCGATCGGACAACCGCGACGACGGCGGCATCGACGAGCCCGTCTGCGGTGTCGAGGCCACCGCGGTCGGGCGCATCGCCGTCGTCGTCGCTGGCCCCCGACGGCGAGCTTGAGGTCGCGGGCCAACTGCAGCATCGCCCCCGAGACGCGCCCGTCGGGCGTGTGCAGCGCGGCCTGACTGGCCAGCCGCGTCGCATCCCAGCCAAGCCCGTACTGCGCCAGCGACCGCGCGGCGACGGTCACCTCGTCGACGTCGACGTGGTTGGCCAGCACCCGCAGCCAGGTGCGGCCCGCGGTGGCCAGTGCCTTGGCGAAGGCGCTGTGGCCGGCCGCGGCGGTCAACGCCTGGCCGTGCGGCGCCACCGCCTCCGGCGAGTTCGCGAGGATGCCCGGCGTGCACGCCCGACCAGTGCAGCGGCACCGACCACAGCATCGGATTACCAAGGGCGGCCAACAGATTGAACGCCGCGTCGACGACGGGCTGCAGGCGGTCGACCTGGCGCAGGCGGGCGGCGGCGACCCACAGCTCGCCAAGCGGCAGCAGCGAGTACAGGTCCAGCGAGTACTCGGTGAGCACCTCCATCGCGGCGTACCAGTGCTTCTGCACCAAGCCGCTGTCGCCGCCGCGCCGGGCGATGGCGGTCTGCAGCGCGGCGGCCCACAGCGCGTCCCTGCGGTGCAGTTCGGCGCCCGCACCGGCCGCCGCCGCGACGTCGCGCGCCGCCGCCGCGAGCTTGCCCGTCCTGCATCCGGACCCAACCGAGCAGCAGGCGGTGCCGGTGGCCGGCGAACCGTCGGAAGCCCTCGTCGTCGCCCGCGGATCGGACCGCGCGGCCGATGACGCTGCGGGCGCGGACCGGGTCGCCACCGTGCAGGGCCGCCAGCGTCACCAAACCCGCCGGGCGTGTCGGGGGCGACGCCGGAAGGCGCCTGATCCGTCGTAATCGACTGGGCCAGGCGGGCGATCGCCGACGAGTACGGCGAGTCGAGCGTCTGGATCAGGCCCTCGGCCAGGCTGCGGGCGGCCCGCGCAGTCGACGTGGGTGGTCCCGCACTCTCGACGTCCGACCGCCGCGCGGGCCGCCGTCGGCGTCACCGACGCCGAGCGCCACGATCGCGCCCGCGGCCCCGACGACGGCGTCGGGGTAGGGGCCCAGCCAACGGAACAACTCGGCGGCCTGCGCCGCGCCGCCGTCGTGCGTGGCGACGCTCGCCGCGATCCGCACCGCGGCGGCCCGTTCCGCCGGATCCTCGGAGGTCAGGAGTGTCGTCGGCCAGCCGGCCCGCCGTGCCGCAGTCCCCGGTCAGCGCCAGCGCATCGGCGAGCCGTGCGGTGAGCGCGGTCGCGCCGACCTCGGTGGCCGCGCGGTACAGCCGGGCGGCCCGACCGGGATGGCCCTGGTTGCGCGCGGCGAGGTCGGTGAGCGCATCGGCGAGCTGGGGGTCGCGCATCCCGTGATCGGCCAGCCGCAGCGCGAGATCCATTGACAACGTGGACTTCTCGATCTGGGTGCGCAACAACGCGATCTCGACGTCGTGGTGCCGGGCGGCGCCGATGATCTGCGCGAGGCACTGGTGCAGCGACCCGAGGAAGGTCGGGCTGTGCGACGGCGCGATCAGGCCACTCGCACGGGCCCGGTCGACCAGCGCGTGTGCCTCGTCGCCGTCAGTCCGGAGTGCGGCGGCGACGTCGTCGGGCCCGAGTTCCGGGCTGAGCGACGACACCAGCAAGGTGTCCAGCACGGCCTCGTCGACGCGTCGCAACCGTTCGATGAGGGCCACTTCGCGCCCGCTGCGGCGGCCGCCGCGCAGGCGACTCACCGTCCGGGCGAAGCCGAGCGCCGCGACCGCCGGGTGCACCAGGAACGGCAGCCCCGCCGTCGTCGTCATCACCGCCCGGACCAGCTCGACCGGCGGCGCCGCACCGATGACCTCGGCGATCGCCTGGTTCACCTCGGCCGCCGTCAGCGGGCCGAGCGACACCACGGGAGTCTGTCGCGCCAGCGCGGTGGACAGCGCGGCCAGAGCCGGTCTGATGCACGACTGGTTCGGCCGCGATGACGACCGTGGTCGCGGGATCGCCGACCAGGTCGGCCAATTCGTCAGAAGGTCCGATTCGGCGAGCAGATGCGCGTCGTCGATGACGACGGCCGCTGCCGCCGGATCGCCGTCACGCGGTGGTCGTGCGACACGGTGACGCCCGCATTCCGCAGCGCCGACCGGATGTCGGCCAGCAGCGAGGTCTTCCCCGTGCCGATCCCGCCGGACACCAGCACCTTGGCGGGGCCAATGGGCTTGGTCGGATCCCGAGCCGTCAACGCCGCGACGACGTCATGCGCGGTCACGGAGCGACGGGCACCAATTCGGCGTTCTGGATGGTCGGTGCCGGCGCCGTACGGACGGTACGGACACCGTGGATGGTGCGGCCGCCGCCGACGGCACCGATGACGCGGTCTGCCCGGTGATGATCGCTTGAGACGTGGGCGGCGACGTGGGCGGAGCAACCGACGTGGTGGCGGTCGTCGTCGTGGTCGTTGGGGTGGTCGTGGTCGTCGTCGTGGTGGTCGTCGTGGTCGTCGTGGTGGTGGTGGTGGTCGTCGTCGTCGTGGTGGTGGTGGTCGTCGGCGAGGTCGTCGTCGTCGTTGGCGATGTGGTGTCGGCGCTGGAACTTGGCGTCGCCGAAGCCGTCGACGTCGTGGTGAGCCGCCGCTGGACGTCCGGTCGACTGACGACGTGGCAGGCACCACCGTCGTCGTGACCTGCACCGTCGGATCCGGTCTTGGTGAGCGTCACGTTCTCGGTCACCGGAGTCGACGGGCCCGACGTACTCGTCAGGGTGACGGCCAACCCGCCGATCGCCAGCAGGGCGGCCGCCGCGGCGGCGCCGAACAGGATGGGCGGCCGCTTGTACCAGGCGCAGCGGCTCGGAGTCGGGAAGGTCGTCCTCTTCCTCGTGGGCGAACTCCACCTGCGGACGGGCGTCGGTCGGCCCGACGTAGTCGGAGTCGCCGCCGGCATACGGCACGGGTTCACCCGCCGCGGGATCGTCCTGCGACCACGCCAGCGAGTCGTCGGCGGAGGCGCGCCGCCCTGGCCGACCCATCGTCGGTGCCAGGCCGGTCGGCGTCGGGGGTCGGCGCGAGTGCCGTCGCATCGGGATCGGCGGACGGCGCCAGCCCGTCGCGTCGGATCGGCGGCGTGCCAGGCCCGTCGGTCGCGATCGACGACGGGCGCCATGCCCGTCGGCGCCCGTCGGCACCGAAGCCGCGTCGCCGCGACGACCGCCGCGCCCGCGGCCGTCGACGAGTTGCGGTGCAGGCGTGGTCACGACCGGCGCCCGCAACCGCTCCGACAGGCTCTGGGTGACGAGCGGTACCGCCGCGCCGCCGCCGACGGTCGCCACCGCGGAGACGCTCGCGAGCGGAATTCGGTAGCGCTGCAACGTATTCCTCGACGGCGCCGACCAGACCCGCGAGCGGCCGCTCGATGAGCCGCTCCAGCTCGGGCCGGGTCACCCGGACGTCCGAGGTGAAGCCGGGCAGCTCGGCGGGGATGCACCGCAGCGGTGTCGGCCGACAGCCGTTCCTTGGCCTGCCTGCACTCGTCGCGCAGCCGGGTGAGCGACCCGACGGCAGCGGTGCTCGCGGGGTCGGAGTCGCGGGCATCGGCGATACCGGCGATGACGTGGTTGAGCAGTGCCTGGTCGATCAGGTCACCCGAGAAGTCGTGGTAGCGGACCGTGTCGCCGATGATCGCCAGGCCGGCGCGCGCGTCGGCGAGGGTGATGCTCGTCCCGCTGGCACCGAAGTCGCACAACACCACGACGCCGTCCGGCGGCAGTCCCGGCGCCGCGCGCAGACCCGCCAGCGCCGCACCCGAGTCTGGGATGAGCGTCGGCGGGCACGCCGTTGGGCGCCAGGCCCGGCTTGGCGCGCAGCGCGCTGCGCAGCGCACCGACGACCCCGGGCCCCAGTGCGCGGGCACGGCGATCGTGACGGGCGAACCGCCGCCGGCCGCGCGAGCCATGGCGTCGAGCGCCTCGACGAGGACGATTTCGCCGCGATGCGACGACCCGTCGGACGGCGACGAGCGGCACCGGGTCGCCGACCCGCTCGACGAACCCGGTCAGCACCAGCACGCGGCTGGTTCGGCCCGGTGTAGTCGCCGACCTCGGGAGCGCGGTCGTTGAACAGCGTCAGCACCGACCGGCGCGTGATCGGGGCTCGATCGCCCGCCGCAGCCACCAGGTTGGTGGTCCCGACCGACAACCCCAGTGCGTCGCTCATGTACACCCACATGCTGTCGGAAGTGTGGACCGCGAGAAACAGTCCTCACCTTAGCGGCCGACTGTGGGCCGCATTGGGGCAATCCCCCTAACGACGTCGAACCCCTAATGGGTCGTCCCCTAACGGGTCGCCGCAGGGGTGGGTTCGGCACCGATCACGCGGACGGCGCTCGCCGATAGCATTCGAGTCGAACCAAGGACAGTTCACATCCGTATCGTCGATCAATGGTCGAATTCGGAAGGGAGGTGTGTCATGGCCAACTCGCTCCTCGACTTCGTCATGTCGGTGGTGCGCGATCCCGACGCGGCCGCGCAGTACGCGGCCAACCCCGCTCAGGCCATCGCCGACGCCAATCTGACCGACGTGACCAGCGCAGACGTCAACCATCTGATCCCGGTCGTCGCGGAATCGCTGTCCACGGCCGTGCCGTCGACGGGCTTCGACTCATTCGACGCCGACGCCGGCAGCAATGTGTGGGCCAGCGGCGCGGCAACGGCCGCGTTCGACGCGTTCGACGACCATCTGCCCAGCAGGGCGCAGACGACGCGCACGCCTCGTGACCAACGTCGTGGACACCCACGACGACTCGCGTCGCCGGACGACGGCATCGACGGCATCGACGACCCCGTCGGCGACGGTGCGCCGTGCCCACGCTCGCCGCGGCCGACGATCCGTCGCTGCAGCTTCGACGGCCCGGTGATCGACGACGCACCGGTGCACGACGCCGATCGCGCAGGACGACTGGGGCCATCACGGTGATCGACGATCACCTCCCGCAGCACGACGACCCGGGATTCGACATCTTCAGTTAGCCCGACCGATTCCACCAACGACGACAGCGCGGCCCGCATCGGTCGCGCTGTCGTCGTAGTTCTGTGCAGGTCAGACGGATTCTGCGACTCCCCCCAGTAATCCCCTAATCCCCTAATGGACGACCCCCCAACACCCCACCATGCGCATGGTCGAGCGAGGGGTTGCGGCCCCGTTTCACGGCGGTTCGCGCGGTCCATAACGTAGTCATCAGTTCGCCGGACAGCCGGCGACAGACCTCGAACACCAGACAACCGAAAGGCACTCCGATGACCACTCTGATCGACTACATCCTCGACCTGTTCCGCAGCCCCGACGTGGCCGCGACCTTCGTCCAGGACCCGAACGGCGCAATGCGTGACGCCGGCCTGCCGAACGTCAGCGCCGCGCAGCTCCAGGCCGTCGCCGCCACCGCCGCTCCGGCCGGTGTCGCCCTCGGCGGCGGCGATCCGGTCCAGGGCCTGCAGCGCGCGGTCGCCGACTACCACAGCATCGCCTCGCCGTTCTCGCCGCAGACGTCGTTCGCGCCGCGAGACCCAGACACCGACTTCGCCAGCCACAACGCCACTCAGGTCGCCAGCAACAACGACTTCATGAGCCCCGATCAGATCGGCGGGCGCCAACGCCCAGAACGGCGCGTTCAACCTCGGCTTCGGTGACATCACGTTCGGCGACAAGACCAACAACACCGCCACCGACGGCGGCGTGGTGAACACCGGCAACGCCGGCGACATCGACACCACCAGCGTCAAGGGCGACGGCAACGTGGTCGGCGACGACAACAACGCCAACACCGGCGTCATCGATAGCGGCAGCCACTCGCCGGTCATCATCGGCGAGGACAACGACACCGAGGTCAAGGACAGCTCGCAGCACTCCGGCGGCGACATCATCACCGGCAACGAGGGCACCGTCATCAAGGACAACGACATGTGCGGCGGCCACGGCGGCAGCGCCAGCTCCAGCGGCGGCGGCGGTCTGCTCGGCATCGGCAACGGCGGCAACGAGGCCAACGCCGGTGGCGGCGGCGGCGGCGGGATCGATCATCCTCGACCGACACCTCGTCACAACACGCAGCACCGACGTCGGCGGCGACGTCAGACCACGGTCGACACCGCGCGGCGGCGACATCACCGGCGGCGTCGACGCCAGCCATGACGACAACTCGGTCGACAACTCCGACAGCAGCATGCACAGCACGTGACGACAGCCACGACGACACTCTCGACGCACGACAGCCACGACGCGCACCGTCGACGACGCACGTCGACGTCGAGCAACGCACGTCGGCCTCTTCTGACCGACTCAGACCGAACAGCGCAGACTGGCGGGGACCCCTCTCATCGGGTGGTCCCCGCCAGTTCGCACGCCTACCGTTGGTCCAACGCAGCAACGAGAAGAAAGACGCCATGACGCAACCGAACGACCCCCGCAAGGTCAAGGTCATCGTCGAGTTGATCGACCACAGCACCAAGATCGCCGCCACCTACGACCGCGGCGATCTGGTGGAGCGGCTGGCCATGGCCAAGGAGCGGATCAGCGATCCGCAGATCCGGGTGGTGATCGCGGGCCAGCTCAAGCAGGGCAAGAGCCAGCTGCTGAACTCGCTGCTGAACGTGCCCGTCGCCCGCGTCGGCGACGACGAGACCACGGCGCTGGCCACGGTCGTGTCCTACGGGGAGCAGGCCTCGGCGCGGCTGATCGTCGGCACGGGGCGACGGCGCCGAGCCCGAGGTCATCGAGATCCCGCCGAGCGAGGTGCAGACCGACCTGCGGCGCGCACCGCAGGCCGGCGGCCGGGAGGTGCTGCGCGTCGAGGTCACCGCGCCGAGCCCACTGCTCAAGAACGGGCTCGCGTTCGTCGACACCCCCGGCGTCGGCGGTCACGGCCAGCCGCACCTCTCGGCGACGCTGGGCCTGCTGCCCGACGCCGACGCGATGCTGATGATCAGCGACACCAGCCAGGAGTTCACCGAGCCGGAGATGACCTTCATCCGGCAGGCGCTCGAAATCTGTCCGCTGGCAACGATTCTCGCCACCAAGACCGACCTCTACCCGCATTGGCGCGAGATCGTCGCCGCCAACGACGCACACCTGCAGCGGGCAGGCGTCACGGTCCCGGTCACCCCGGTTTCCTCGGTGCTGCGCAGCCATGCGATCCAGATGAACGACAAGGAACTCAACGAGGAGTCGAACTTCCCGGCGATCGTGAAGTTCCTCAGCGAGAAGGTGCTGTCCGCGGGAGAACGACCGGGTTCGCGATCAGGTGCTCGCCGAAGTGCGTTCGGCCGCCGAGCATTTGACGCTCGCCGTCACCATCCGAGCTGTCGTCGATCAACGACCCCGACGCCCGTGACCGGCTGACCGCCGATCTGGAGCGGCGCAAGCAGGAGGCCATGGACGCGCTCGCCCAGACGGCGCTGTGGCAGCAGGTGCTCAACGACGGCATCGCCGATCTGACCGCCGACGTGGACCACGACCTGCGCGGCCGCTTCCGGGCGATCACCCAGCACACCGAGAAGGTCATCGACGGCTGCGACCCGACGCAGCACTGGGCCGAGATCGGCGCCGAACTCGAGAACGCGGTCGCCACCGCCGTCGGCGACAACTTCGTGTGGGCCTACCAGCGTGCCGAGGCGCTCGCCGAGGAGGTCGCGCGCAACTTCTCCGAGGCCGGCATCGACGCCGTCGAGATGCCGCAGATCGACGCGCGGGACATGGGCGCGGGCTTCGGCGAGATGAAGTCGGTGGCCAAGCTCGAGGCCAAGCCGATCAGGGCGGGCCACAAGGTGGTGACCGGCATGCGCGGGTCGTACGGCGGCGTGCTGATGTTCGGCATGATCACCTCGTTCGCGGGGCTCGGCATGTTCAACCCGCTGTCGCTTGGCGCCGGTCTGGTGCTGGGCCGCAAGGCCTACAAGGAGGACATGGAGAACCGGATGAGCCGGGTGCGCAACGAGGCCAAGACCAACATGCGCCGCTTCGTCGACGACGTCTCGTTCGTCGTCAGCAAGGAGTCGCGCGACCGGCTCAAGGGGATTCAGCGCCAGCTGCGCGACCACTACCGCGGCATCGCCAACCAGACCACCCGCTCGCTCAACGAATCGCTGCAGGCCTCGCTCGCCGCGGCCAAGCTGGAGGAGAACGAGCGCGCCACCCGGGTCAAGGAACTCGAGCGTCAGCTCAACATCCTGCGCCAGGTCACCGAGCACGCGGTGAAGCTGTCGCCGCAACCCGACGCCAGCCCGCAGCCCGTCGCCACGTGATGCCGGGGTGCGGTGCAGGGGTGCCCAGGGCAGTGCTTAAGCTGGTTACCCCATGAGCACGAGCGATCGAGTGCGCGCGATCCTTGGCGGCACCATCCAGGCCTACCGTGCCGACCCGGCGTACCGCGAGCGCCCCGACGTGCACAACGAGCTGGAGCTGGATCGGCAGGCGCCTGAACCAGCCGATCCGCATCGCGCTGGCGGGCACGCTCAAGGCGGGCAAGTCGACGTTGGTGAACGCGCTGGTCGGCGAGGACATCGCGCCGACCGACGCCACCGAGGCCACCCGCATCGTGACCTGGTTCCGCAACGGCCCCACCCCCAAGGTGACGGCGAATCACCGTGGCGGGCGCCGTTCCAACGTGCCGATCGCGCGCGATCCCGGCGACCGGGCACTGACGTTCGACTTCGCCAGCCTCGACCCCGAGGACGTCGTCGACCTCGACGTCGAGTGGCCCGCCGCCGAGCTGATCGACACCACGATCATCGACACCCCCGGCACCTCGTCGCTGTCCCGCGACGTGTCCGAGCGCACGCTGCGGCTGCTGGTCCCCGAGGACGGCGTGCCGCGGGTCGACGCGGTGGTGTTCCTGCTGCGCACGCTGAACGCCGCGGACATCGCGCTGCTCAAGCAGATCGGCACACTCGTCGGCGGCTCGGCCGGTGCGCTCGGCGTCATCGGCGTGGCGTCGCGGGCCGACGAGATCGGCGCGGGCCGCATCGACGCGATGCTGTCGGCCAAGGACGTCGCCACCCGGTTCACCGCCGAGATGGACAAGACGGGCATCTGCCAGGCCGTCGTCCCGGTGTCCGGCCTGCTGGCGCTGACCGCCCGCACGCTGCGGCAGAGCGAGTTCGTCGCGCTGGAGAAGCTGGCCGGCGTCGATGCGGCGCGAGCTCGCCAAGGCGATGCTGTCGGTCGACCGCTTCGTCCGCGAGGACAGCGAACTACCCGTCGACGCGGCCACCCGCGCCGCGCTGCTGGACCGGTTCGGCATGTTCGGCATCAGGATCTCGATCGCGGTGCTGCGGGCGGGCATCAGCGACTCGGTGGCGCTGGCCGACGAGCTGCTGGAACGCAGCGGCCTGATCGCCCTGCGCGACGTGATCGACCAGCAGTTCGCGCAGCGCTCCGATCTGCTCAAGGCGCACACCGCGCTGCTGTCGCTGCGCACGGTTCGTCGAGGCCAACCCGATCTACGCGACGCCCTACATCCTCGCCGACATCGATCCGCTGCTGGCCGACACCCACGCGTTCGAGGAGTTGCGGCTGCTGAGCCAATTGCGTTCGCGGGCAACGACGTTGAACGACGACGAGATGGCCTCGCTGCGGCGCATCATCGGCGGCTCCGGTACCGACGCGGCCAGCCGGCTCGGCCTGCAACCCGACGCGCCCTACGACGGGCCGCGGGCGGCGTTCGCCGCGGCGCAGCGCTGGCGGCGCCGGGCGGATCATCCGCTCAACGATCCGTTCACCACGCGGGCGTGCCGGGCGGCGGTGCGCAGCGCGGAGGCGCTGGTCGCCGATTACGCCGCTCAGGGACGCTGAGATCGGCTAACGATTCGGCGCCGCTCGACGACATACCGGACATGCGTGATTGCGTGGGACTGTCGGTCGGTGCGACGAATCTGGTCGCCGCCCGCGCCGACGGCAGTGCGACCGTCCGGCCGGCGGCGGTCACCTGGCGCGGCACGGTCCTGACCGGCTTCGTCGAGCGGTTCGGCGACCCGGTGCCGATCGTCGCCGCCGACGGTTCGGCGCACGCCGCCGACCGCCTGGTGGTCGAGGCGCTGACCGACCTCACCGCGCGCCGATGGGCCGCGCCGGAACGGACGTGTGTGGCGGTGCCCGCGCACTGGCCACGGCGACCTCGTCGACCGGCTGCGCGCCCTGCTGCCCGACGCGATGGTGACCTCCGACGCCGTCGCCGCGCTGACGGCGCTGCGCACCCACCCCGGGTTGCCCGCCCGCGGCGTCGTCGCGCTGTGCGACTTCGGGGCCACCGGCACCACGATCACCCTCGCCGACGCTGCGGCCGACTTCCGCGCCGATCGGTGACGCCGTCCGCTACGACGACTTCTCCGGCGACCTGATCGACCGTGCGGTGCTGACTCATCTGCTCGCCGGTCTCGACGTCGACCCGTCGACCACGTCGGCCGTCGCGTCGCTCGCCGGCGTTCCGGGAGCAGTGCCGAATCGCCAAGGAGCGGTTGTCGTTCCGAGACCGCAACGGGACTGCCGGGTCCGCGGCCGGGCACGACGCTCCGGCTCACCCGCGCGCGAGCTCGAGGCCGCTGGTGCGCGAGCCGCTGGACGGCGTGCTCGCCGCGTTCGACGACACGCTGCGGCGCAACGGCGTGCGGCCGCTCGGACCTCGCCGCCGTCGCGACGGTCGGCGGCGGGGCACGCATACCCCTTGTCACGCAACGTCTTTCCGAAGACGCTGCGCATGCCGGTGACCACCACGCCGCACGCGCAGACCGTCGCCGCGATCGGGGCGGCGCTGCTGGGCGGCCGTGAGCCCGAAGCCGGTGACCCGGCTCGCCGCGGCACCGCAGACCGCGACGCTGCTCGCCGCCGGTCGCGCCGAGCCGTGCGGCGGCACCGGCCGTCGCAGCGCTGGCGTGGTCGGAGTCCGCCGTCGAGGGCGAGATCCGGTGCGAGTTCGCCGTCGACGATCCCGACTGGGCCAGACCCGAGGTCGTGTTCGATCACGCCGCCGACCGACGACGCCGACGCACTGCCACCGCTGCGGTGGTACCAACGGCCCGCGCTGCTCTTCGCCGCGGCCGCCTGCGCCGCGGTGGTCGCGGCCGTCGGATCTGGTCGTCACCACGGACACCGAACCGGCGAACGCCTCCTCGCCCGCGCCGATCCGTCAGTGCGACGCCCTCGACGTCCGACGCCAGTTGCGGCCGCGGTCGCCGCGGGCCCGTCGCGCCGCCCGTCGTCACCGAGACGGTCGTCGGACCGGCCAGCCGACCGTCGTCCGCTACACCCAGGCTCCGCCCGAGCGGCAGGCCCCGGCACCGCAGGCGCCCGCCCGGCACCCGAGGCTCCGCCGCCCGCGCCCGAGACGACGCCGCCGACCACCACGACGACGACGCCGACGACCACTCGACGACTCCCACGACGACCACCACCACGCCGACCTCGACGCCCACGTCGACCAGCACGCCGACGAGTGCGCCGACGTCGACTACTACTCCTACGACGACCACCTCGACGTCCGACGTCGACGAGTGCGCCACCGCCCCCGCCACCCGCCGTCGCTCACAGTCCGCGGCCGAACCGGGCCCTTAGGTCACGGCCGAGGGTACAGCGTCCGCGTCTCGTTGAATCGGGGCCGACGGCTGCGTGGTCGACGGTTCGCTCGTCGTCGGCTGGTGCGCGTGCGTCGGGTCGTCGTGGTAGTCGCTGCTCGCCGACTGTCGGTGCCCGAGGTGTCCGTGCTCGGAGGTGGTCGGTGTCGTCGCCGGGTTGATGTCGGTGGTCACCGGCGGACTGGTGCTGGTGATGGTCTCGGTCGTCGATGGTCGTCGACGACGAGCATGTGCCGAAGCTCGAGCCGCTCGGCTCGTCGACGTAGTACTGCGGGCGCCTGCTCCGGCTCGTTGAACTCGCTCGGCCACGTACGACGCCAGCAGGAACAGGATGCCGATGCACGACCAGAGCCGCGACGCTGGCGCCGACCACGGTGGACGTGCGCTCGTGCCACGGCCGGCCGCGTCGGGGTCGTCGTCGCGGTCGCCGGTCACGGGCACTGATAGTAGCCGCGGCCGCGGGTCGCGCGACCCGATCAGCGCGAGCTGGCCGACGACCTGCCGGCGAACAACTCGAGGTGGTCGAGGTCGGACATGTCGAGCACCTGCAGGTACACGCGCTGCACCCCGGCTTCGACGAACGGGCTCAACCGGTCGACGATCTCCTCGGGCGTGCCCGACCAACGGCGAGTTGCTGCGCAGCTCGTCGACCTCACGGCCGATGGCGTCGGCGCGGCGGGCGATCTCGGCGTCGTCGCGCCCGGCGCACACCACGAACGCCGCCGAGTAGGTCAGCGAATCCGGCGCCGCGGCCCGCGTCGGCCACCGCCGCCGCGACCCGGCCGTACTGCGTCTTCAGCGTCGTCGAGCGGAGCGAACGGCATGTTGAACTCGGAGGCGAACTTCGCGGTCAGCGCCGGGGTGCGCTTGGCGCCGCCGCCGCCGATGACGATCGGCGGATGCGGGGCCTGGACCGGCTTGGGCAGCGCAGGCGAATCCGCGACGGTGTAGTGCTTGCCGGAGTAGTCGAAGGTCTCGCCGGTCGGCGTGGTCCACAGGCCCGGTGATGATGTCGAGTTGTTCGGAGAGCCGGTCGAAGCGTTCGCCCAGCGGCGGGAACGGAATCGCGTACGCCTTGTGCTCGGCTTCGAACCAGCCGGCGCCGAGCCCCAATTCGACACGGCCGCCGCTCATTTCGTCGACCTGGGCGACCGAGATCGCCAGCGGGCCCGGATAGCGGAAGGTGGCCGAGGTGACCATGGTGCCGAGCCGGATCGTCGACGTCTCGCGGGCGATGCCGCCCAGCGTCACCCAGGAGTCGGTCGGTCCTGGCAGCCCGTCGCCGCTCATCGCCACGTAGTGGTCGGACCGGAAGAACGCCGAGTAGCCCAGCGCCTCGGCGGCCCGGGCGACGGCGAGTTGGTCGCCGTAGGTGGCGCCCTGCTGAGGTTCGACGAATACGCGGAAGTCCATGACCGCCACCCTAGATGCGGACCCTTATAGCCCGCCGCGGCCCTCGCGCACCGCGCGCGACGGCGTCGTCGTCGCCGGAGAACGTCACCCGCGCCTCGTCGCGACCCGAGCACGAACATCAGCAGTTCGGCCGGTTCGCCGGTCACCACCACGGTCGGGCCGCGCCCGACGGTGGCGAGCGTCTTGCCCTCCGGTGTGCGCAACGACACGTGGCCGGGGACCTTCGACAGCGCCATCCGCGCCATCAACGGGACCTGCCGCGCCAGCGCCGCGGTGGCGCCTGCGTCGAGTTCGCGCGGCTCCCAGCCGCTCACCGCGCGTCGCACGTCCTCGTGGTGGATGAACATCTCGGCGACGTTCACCAGCTGGGTCGAGGAGCTTGAACGGCGACAGGGTCGGCGGGCCCGGACGCGATCTTGTCGAGCAGCACGTTCCAGTCGTTCGCCGCGGCGACCTGCGTTCTGCACCCTGCGCGGTGTAGTCCGCGAGCGCGGGGATCATGATGCCGGGCGCGGCGTCGAGCCGGCGCTCGCGCACCACCAGGTGCGCGGCGAGGTCGCGGGTGGTCCAGTCGCCGCACAGGGTGGGCGTGTTCGGGTCCGACCCCGCGCATGGTGGTGACGAGCGCGGCGCGTTCCTGCTGGGCGATGGAGTTTCGAAAGTCATGGGCCTCCCCTTGTCGATGCGGAGGCGTCAGAAGACCTCGACCCCACTGGTACTGAGGAACATGCCGTGCGGGTGCCGTCGTTGGTGAAGCGGGTGCCGTCCTCCGCGGCCACGATCGTCCAGCCCTCCGCGGAGTAGGTGCGGTAGTCGATGGTCTCGACGGGGATGTCGCCGAGGTTGCCGACGATCCACTCGACCTGGCCGCCCGCGGTCAGCCGACTCCGTTGGCGGGCACGCCGTTGACCTCCGGCGCGTTGGTGAACGCCGACTCGCAGCCGACTTCGGTCGGCGTTGATCTGGCAGCGGGTCTTGCCCGACTTCGTCTCGATGAACACGTAAGCCGTTCTCGGTGGCAGCACCTCGCGCCGCGGCGGGGCGGCCGTCGGGGTCGGGTCGGCGACGGAGGTGCTGGTCGGTGGCGGCGTGCGACGACCGGCTGGGCCGTGTCGTCGGGAAGCTGGGTTCGGTCGGGGATCCGGCGTTGGGCGCGGGTTGCCCGTCGACGGTGGACTGGCAGCCCGCCAGAAGCGCGCCCACTGCGAGCGCGCACGCGGCGATCCGCCATGTCCTCATCGCGTCCAAGGCTACGCAGCCGTGACGCGGAGTTACTGCAGTGACGCACCCAGCATTGCCGCGTACTCGTCGGACAGGGCCCGCAGTTGCGCCGCACCGTCGCCGGAGTAGGACGCGCCGTGCATGATCGCCAGCGTCGTCGGGTTCAGGCCGCCAGCTGCTGCCAGCGTCGGCGCCAGGTTCGGTGTTGAGCCCGGTGCGCGTGGAAGAACCCCTCGGCCGCGATCGCCGGCTCGACGACGTCGGCGTCCGGTGATCGCCGGGCACTGACCGGCGTGGGTGAACAGATCGCCGGCCAGCAGGGTCGACGTGGTCTCGTCGAACCACAGCCCGGCCTCCCAGTTGTGCGGGACGTGCGGGGTGGCGATGAACCGCAGCCGGTGCCCGCCGATGTCGAGCGGGGCCATCGCCCGCCGCGACCGGCGGGCCGGTCGCACATGTCCGTCGAGCGACAGCATGCAGGCCAGCGGGCCGTGCACGACCTCGGCGTTGGGGGCGGCGTCCAGCAGCAGGTTCATCGCGCCGCACTCGTCGGCCTCGAGGTGCCCGAACGAGATCCAGCGCAGGGTCTCGATCGGGATGACGCGCGCGATGGCCATCGAGCGACCTGGTCGGAAACAGGAACCGCTGGCCGCAGTGGAACAGGAACGGCTCGTCGCCGGTCAGAAGGAACTGGTTGAAGGTGAAGCCGTGTTCGGTGATGCCGCGGTCCACGCGCAGAGCGGTAGAGCCGCGGCGATCCCGTCGCCGATCGTCGTCGAGCCTTCGTGTCCAGCCGCGGTGCGTCATACGTCGACGCATGCGTCGCGATCCCGCCCGGCCCGACAATTCGATCCGGCTGAACACAACCGGTGACATGCCGGCGCCGGTCGTCGGGCAGCTTGGCCAGGTGACCCGTGTAATCCGCTTCAATGCCTTCGACATGAACTGCGTCGCCCACCAATCGCCCGGACTGTGGCGACATCCCGAGGACCAGTCCTGGCGCTACAAGGACCTGACCTACTGGACCGAGCTGGCGAAGCTGCTGGAGCGCGGACGGTTCGACGGCCTGTTCATCGCCGACGTGCTCGGCACCTACGACGTGTACGGCGCGAGCGACGAAGCCGCGATACGGCAGGCCGCGCAGATCCCGGTGGGCGACCCGCTGCTGCTGGTGTCGGCCATGGCGCTGGTGACCGAGAACCTCGGCTTCGGCATCACGACCGGCACCGGGTTCGAGCACCCGTACCCGTTCGCGCGCCGGATGTCGACGCTGGACCACCTCACCGGACGGCCGCATCGGCTGGAACGTCGTCACCGGCTACCTGCCCGCCGCGGCGCGCAACATGGGCCAGACCGACCAGCCCGCCCACGACGCCCGCTACGACCACGCCGACGAGTACCTCGAGGTGCTCTACAAGTTGTGGGAAGGCTCCTGGGAGGACGACGCGGTGGTGCGCGACCGCGAGCGCGGCGTGTTCACCGACCCCGACAAGGTCCACCACATCGGGCACTCCGGCGAGCACTTCAGCGTGCCGGGCGTCCATCTGGCCGAGCCGTCGCCGCAGCGCACCCCGGTGATCTACCAGGCGGGCTCGTCGCCGCGCGGGGTCCGCTTCGCGGCGGAGAACGCGGAGGCCATCTTCACCGCTGCGCCGACGAAGGCGATTCTGCGCGAGACGGTTTCGACCATCCGCCGCGAGCTCGAGCTCGCCGGGCGCGACCCGTACTCGGCGAAGATCTTCAACCTGTCGACGGTGGTCACCGCCGCCACCGACGAGGAGGCCGTCGCCAAGCACGCCGAGTACCTGTCCTACGGCGACCCGGAGGGCGCGCTGGTGTTCATGTCGGGCTGGATGGGCGTCGACCTGTCCCGTTACGGCCTCGACGAGCCGATCGGAAACGTCGACTCGAACGCGATCCTGTCCGCGGTCAAGGCGTTCCAGTCCGCCGACCCCGACGGCCGCGAGTGGGCCGTGCGCGACATCGCCGAGTGGGGCGAGATCGGCGGCATGGGTCCGCGCATCGTCGGCTCCGGTGTCAGCGTGGCCGACACGTTGCAGGAGTGGGTCGACGAGACCGACGTCGACGGCTTCAACCTGGCCTACGCGATCACGCCGGGATCGTTCTCCGACTTCGTCGACCACGTGGTGCCGGTGCTGACCGAGCGGGGCGCCTACCAGGCCGCCTACGCGCCGGGTTCGTTGCGCAACAAGCTGCTCGGCAACGGCGACCGGCTGCCCGACGAGCACCGCGGCGCGCGGTACCGGGTGGGTGGTCCGGACTCGACGATCATCGACCGGCCGGCCACGCTGCCGTCCTCGTCGGCGTCGGCTGGCAGCGCAACCCGCCCACGGGTAGGTAGCCGATACGCACGCCGCGTTGAGATTGCAGTCCAGGGCTGTGAATTTCGCTTATCCACAGCCCTGTGCACAATCTGAACGACGACGCGCCGACGTGTCGTGGCAGCTCGCGAGCATCACAGCATGCGAGACGTCTTCATCGGAAGTGAACAACTGGCACGGGGTGCGCTCACTCGCGGCGAATTGCGATGGAATTACGAGCCGATCTTTCCTGACGTGTACGTCCCGAAAGCCGCCGCCCCGTCGCTGTCGTCGCGCATCGTCGGCGCGTGGCTTTGGTCGGGCCGTCACGGCATCGTTGCCGGACGCGCCGCGGCTGCACTGCATGGCGCCCTGTGGGTCGAACGCTGCCACGTCGATCGAGCTGATCGGTCGCGGCGGGCGTCCGCCGAAGGGCGTCGTCGTGCGCAACGAACGAATCGACGGTGACGAGGTCGTCGACGTGGACGGCATGGCGGTGACCAACCCGGCACGCACGGCGTTGGATCTCGCGCGACACCTGCCACGCGACTGCGCAGTTGCGCATCTCGACGCCCTCGCTCGTGCGACGGGCGTGCGCGACGGGGACGCACTGTCGCTGGCCGGGCGGTATCCCCGAGCACGCGGGCTTCGTCGGTCGGAGGTAGCGCTCGACCTGATGGATGCGGGGGCGCAGTCGCCGAAGGAGTCTTGGTTGCGACTAGTCCTGATTGATGCGGGATTTCCACGGCCACGAACGCAGATCCGCGTCAGCGACGGTTTCAACACGGCCTTCCTCGATCTCGGCTGGGACGAGCCGAAGATTGGCATGGACTACGACGGCGAGCACCACCGCTCCGACCGTCGGACGTACGTATATGACATCGGCCGCAACGAACTGGTCCTTGGCGAAGGGTGGCTCGACATCCACGTCGTCGCCGAACATTCGCCGCGATTCATCATCCGCCGAGCCCTGGACGCGTTCACCGGCCGCGGATACGCGTTGAGATTGCGATAAGGGCTGTGAATTTCGCGGGATCACGACCCTCTCTGCAATCTCAACGCACGTGAGCTCGCGGGGCTAGCCGTCGCTGGCCGCAATCACGCGGACCAGTTCGGCCCGCGACGACATGCCGAGCTTGGTGAAGATCTTGTGCAGGTGGTAGTCGATCGTTCGGGGGCTCAGGAACAGCTCGGCGGCGATCTCGCGGTTGGTGCCGCCTCCGCCGACGAGGCGGGCGATCTGCAGCTCCTGCGGGGTCAACTGGCTGATCGTGCTGGGATCGCGCTTGCGGGCGGTCTCCCCGGTGGCCTGCAGCTCGATTCGCGCGCGCTCGGCCCATGGCGTCGCGCCGAGCCCCTCGAACGTGTCGCACGCGGCCCGCAGATGGGTTCGGGCCTGCGCGCGGTTGCGGCGTCGGCGCAACGACTCGCCCCACGCGAGCTCGGTCCGCGCGGCGTCGAAGGGCCGGCTGCTCTGCGCGTGCAGCGCCGCGGCGCGCGCGAAGTGCTCGTCGGACCCGTCGGACAGCAGGGCGTCGCAGCGTGCCGAGAGCGCCAGCGCCCAAGGAGCTCCCACGTGGGATGCCCACGCCCACAGCGTCCCTGCCGCCGCCTCGGCCCGATCGGGTCGGCCCGCGCGGATCGCCGCCTCGACGAGGTCGGCGGCCGCAAAGGTCGTGACCACCCGATGCCCCTCGCCGGGACGCGCCCCCGAGCTGGCGTCCAGTCGTTCGAAAGCTTCAGTGGGCCTGCCCATTCCGAGGTCCAGTAGAGCCAGCGCCCATGAGGCGATCCCGGCGTGCGGGCCGAGGCGATGTCCGATGGCACGCGACAGCGCCGCCGCGGCCGCGTCCTGGCAGTCCCGTTCGCGCCCCTGCACGGCGGCCAGCCAGGCGAGGACACTGCGGTGGTGGGCGGCTGGGTTCTCCTGGCCGGTGTCCAGCGCCAGCTGCAGTCCCTCCGTCGCGGTGGCCGCGGCCGAGGCATACCGCCCGGTCCACGCCTGCAGCGCACCAAGTGGGCCGAGCATGGTCGGCAGCGTGTTGACGGCGCCGTCGGCCCTCGCCCGCGTGATGGCCAGGGTGAACATCGCAATGGCGCGCGCGTCGTCGCCGAGAAACATTGCAGCGCCGCCGGTTTGGCCGATGATCGTCGGGTCGTCGGATTGTTCGGCGGAGTCGGCGGCGTGCTGCAGCGCGGCCGTCGCTGCCTCGGTGTCGCCGTTCAAGAAGCGGTCGAGCCCGAGCACCAGCGAGGCGGTGATGGCCGTGCGGTCCGACGGTGTGGGCAACGACGCGAGCCGACTCGCAGCGTCACCCACGCGGTGCACGTCCCCGCTGACCCAGGCGATCTGCCCCATCTCCGCCAGCATGCTCGCCGCCAGCGGTGGGTCCAGCGTGGCGATCAGATCCGCGCCGTCGGAGAGGCTGAGGTATGCGGTGTCGGGGTCGCTGCAGGCGAACGCGATGTTTCCGCTCAGGCGCAAGAGGTCGGCGCGCATGCGTGGCCCGGAGACGAGTGGGCCGGCCTGGTCGAGCAGCCGTCGGGCGCGGTCGGGCTTTCCCCCTTGCCATGCGGCCCTCGCGGCGGCGAGTAGACGCTCACCCTGCGTGACCGCGGCCGGGGTCAGCTCGGCGGCCCGCTCGTACGCGGTGGCCGCTGCCGCGTGGCCACCGCGTTGCAGCGCTCGCTCGGCGACCGCGGCGAGGTGAGCGGCGAGCGTTTCGTCGGGACCGACCGCGGCCGAGGCGAGCTGCCACGCGCGTCGGTCGGCGTCCTCGGCGCGGGTGAGTACGGCCGCCAGGGCCTGGTTGGCCGCGCGTCGTTGCAGGAACGTCGCGCCCCGGTAGACCGCGGACCGGACCAGGGGATGCCGGAACGTCACCTCGTCGTCGACGATCCGGACGACGCCGGCCGCTTCGGCCTCGGCAAGCGATTCTCCTGGGACGTCGAGCAGCTGGGCCGCGGCGAGTACCACGCGCAGGTCGCCGGTCAGCTCGGCCGCGGCAAGCAGCAGCGTGGTCTGGGTTGCGGCCGGGAGCCGGTGGAGCTGCGCCAGGAACGCGCGTTCCAGGCCAGTGCCCAAGGGGAGCTGGTCTGGCAGCGGCACGCGGCCGTCGAGCTGGTCGGCGGTCAGCGACCCGGGCAGCTCGCGCAGGCCGAGGGGGTTGCCCGCGGTGCTGGCAATGAGCACGTCGCGCACCTTCGGCGCCACGGGCGGCCCCTCGGACAGCAGCGCACTCGCGGCTTCGGCGTCGAGCCCGCCCAGCCGGAGTTCGGGCAGGCCGGCGACGGCGAGGACCGCGCTCTCGTGGTCGCGGACCGCGAACAGCAGCACGATCCGGTCGGCCTCCAGGCGCCGTGCGGCGAAGGTCAGCGCGTCGGCGGAGGGTTCGTCGAGCCATTGTGCGTCGTCGATCAAGCACAACACCGGCTGCGATTCGGCGACATCCGAGAGCAGGCTGAGGATGCCGAGCGAGACGAGGAATCTGTCGTCGCCCGTGGCAGGCCCCAGCCCGAATGCGGCCTCGACCGCGACCCGTTGCCGATGCGGCAGGTTGTCGATGCGATCGCGCTCCGGCCGGAGCAACTGGTGTGCGGCGGCGAACGGGAACTCCGATTCGGACTCGATCCCCGCGCCGCGCAGTATGCGGAAGCCGTCGGCACGTTCGGCGGTGTGGTCGAGGAGGGCGGACTTGCCGATGCCCGCTTCGCCGCGCATCACCAGTGCACCGCTGCGGCCCTCCCTTGCAGCATCGAGCAGCCCGTCTAGCTGCGCGCACTCCCGCTCCCGGCCGTGCAGCATGCCCGAATGGTACGGGCGTGCGCACCGGCGAAGACTGGTGATTGCACCGATTCGACCGGTGGCCGATCGCGGCAGGCTGGTGTCCAGCCAAACTGGAGGAGGACACATGTTGACCAACGACGTGATCGTCGTCGGAGCCGGGCCGACGGGACTGATGCTGGCCTGTGAGCTGGCGCTTGCGGGGGTGAGTTGCCGCGTCCTCGACCGCCGCAACGGTCAGTCCAACATGACGAGGGCTTTCGCGGTGCATGCGCGAACCCTCGAACTACTCGACGCACGCGGGCTCGCCGACGAACTCGTGCCCCGCGGTGTTCCCGTCCGCGAGGTGGCGCCCGCGCCGGGCGCGGTGCTCGATCTCAGAGAGTTCGACACGCCGTACCAGATGATTCTGATCGCGCCGCAGAGTGCGACGGAGCATCTGCTCGAAGCCCGTGCGCGCCGGCTCGGGGTGCAGATCGAATACGGCGCCGAGGTGGTCGGCCTGCGCCAGGACGCCGACGGGGTGTTCGTCGACGTCGACAGATTGGGCACCGTGACGACTGAGCGCAGCGGCTACGTGGTTGGCTGCGACGGGGCGCACAGCGTGGTCCGCAGGCTCGTCGGGCTGGACTTCGTCGGCGAGAAGTACCCGACGCACATCTTGCTCGCCGACGTCCAGCTCCCCAATCCGCCGGAGGAGGCGATGTTCGCCCGCAACAGCAACGAAGGCGTGGTGCTGTGCGTGCCGTTCGGCGATACCTGGTATCGGGTGATCGTCTGGGATCGGTTGCGCGAGCAGGCTCCGCTGGATGAGCCGGTGACGTCGGCGGAGATTCGGTCGGCGTTCGATCGCATTGCGGGAACGGACTTCGGCATGGGTGAGCCGCGGTGGAGTTCGCGGTTCCTCAGCGAGCACCGGCAGACGCGGCACTACCGAGTTGGCCGGGTGCTCATCGCAGGCGATGCCGCGCACGTGCACTCGCCCCTGGGCGGGCAGGGCATGAACACCGGCATCGGCGATGCGATGAACCTCGGCTGGAAGCTGGCTGGGGCAGTGCACGGCTGGGCGCCGTCGTGGCTGTTGGACAGCTATGAAGGTGAACGGCATCCGGTCGGTGCTCAGGTGCTCTTGATGACCGACGTCTTCAACAAGATGATGGTCGGCCAGTCCGCGTTCATCCGTGCCGCGGCGCGGCAAGTCGTCAAGGTGGTTCTGCGTTTTCGCAAGCTGCGGATGACGATCGGCGGACGGCTGACGGGCATTGGAATCGCCTACTCTGCACGCGAGCGCGGGCAACACCCGTGGACCGGTCGACGGATGCCCATCGTCGCGGCTTCCGAAGGGCCGCTGTACGAGCTGTTTCGGGACGGCCGGTTCGCTCTCGTTGCGGTGCCAGGAATCGCTGGAATCGACGAAGTCGGTGCGCGGTGGTCGGATCGGGTGCGTGCGGTCCGGATCGAACCGGGGGCCCGCGCGGATCTGCCCGCGGTGGTGCTCGTTCGGCCCGACGGCTACGTCGCGTGGGCGTCCGACTCACCGACTGGCGACGACGTCGCCGAGGCGGTCCGAACCTGGTGTGGGCCTGCGACATTCGCGCAGCAGCCCGCTTGACCGACGGCGGGTTCAGTCGAAGAGATCGGGTTGCTCCCGGGTGATCTTGGCGAACAGCGGCTGAAAACTGAACCAGCCCGCGAAGTGGCTACCGACCTGACCGGACGTGAGCTTGGCCATGTCCGGGTCGATCAGAACGGGCTTGCCGACGGCCTCGGCCATCAACTGCGCGTGGCAGGACCGCTCCATGGTGATGAACCACCACGCCGCTTCCTCGACCGAGTGTCCGACGGTGAGCAGGCCGTGGTTGCGCAGGATGGCCGCCTTGCGATCGCCGAGCGCGTGCGCGATGCGCTTGCCCTCCTCGAGGTCGAGGACGACGCCGGAGTACTGGTCGAACAGCGCATGGTCGTCGTAGAAGGCGCACGCGTCCTGGGTGATCGGGTCGAGCAGCCGCCCGAGTGTCGACCATGTCTTGCCGTACACCGAGTGGGAGTGGGCCGCGCCGATCACGTCGGGCCGGGCGGCGTGCACCTGGGAGTGGATCGCGAACGCGGCCTGGTTGAGCGGACGGTCGCCGTGGACGATCTCGCCGTCGTGGCGGACGAGCAACAGGTCGCTGACCCGGATGTGCCCGAAGTGCATGCCGAACGGATTGACCCAGAAGTGATCGGTCAATTCGGGGTCGCGTGCGGTGATGTGGCCGGCCACGCCTTCGTCGAACCCGAACCGGCTGAAGAGCCGGAACGCCGCGGCGAGGTTCTGCTTTCGGTGGAGGCGCTCTTCTTCGATGGTGCGGTCTTCGCGGGGCAGCAATGCCGAGGTATTGCCGCCCGCGAGTCGTCGGGCTTCTTCGGTTGCCTGCTCTGACATGGTGTTCCCTCCTGCCGATGGGTCGAGCGTACGCCGCCCGCCTGGTCAGATTCTTGGAGTGCGACCGGCCCACGGGTTGGCCTGCTCGAGCTGGCTGGCGACGCGGATCAGGACGTCTTCCCGGCCGTAGGCGGCGACGAGCTGTACGCCTACGGGCAGGCCGTCGGCGGTCCACTCCAACGGGAGGCTGATCGCCGGCTGACCGCTCATGTTGAACGGGCGGGGTGAACGGTACGAACAGGCCTGCGCGCTGCATCGAGGGCCATCGGGTGCTCGGGGTCGTTGACGATGGTGCCGAGCTTGAGCGGGAGCTCGGCCACGGTCGGCGTGAGCAGCAGGTCCCAGCCGTCGTGCCACCACGACTGCAGCGCGCGCCGGTACTGGGTCGCGGCCGACAGCGCGAGCGCGTAGTCGACCGACGAGAAGTGGCTGGCGTATTCGGCCTGCACCCGGTTCATCGGTTCGAGTTCGTCGTCCTCGCAGCGGCCGGCCGAGCTGCTCTTCGAACCGGCGCTGGGACATGCCCATGTTCGTGCACCACAGTGCGCCGAACGTGGCCCCGGAAGCCGTTGTCCTCCAATATCTTCGGCCATGCCGGTTCGACGGCGTGCCCGAGCGACTCGAGCAGCGCGCCGACGTTGCGGGCGGCGGCGGTGCACTCCGGGTCGACCGGACCGCCCTGGGGATGATGGTCGAGGATGCCGATGCGCAGCCGACCGGGATCAGCGCCGAGCTCCTCGACGTACGGACGCGTCGGCGCGGGTGCGATGACGGTGTCGCCGATTCCGGGTCCACGCGTCGCGTCGAGAAGTGTCGCGCTGTCGCGCACGGTCCGGCTGACGCAGTGCTCGACCGACAAGGCCGCTCTCGTCGCGGACCGGGCCGAGCGTGATCCTGCCCTGGCTCGGCTTGAGTCCGACGAGACCACAGCACGAGGCGGGGATGCGGATCGATCCGCCGCCGTCGCTGGCGTGCGCGAACGGCACCATGCCCGACGCGACGGCCGCCGCCGCGCCACCGCTGGAGCCACCCGGCGTGCGGGTGATGTCCCACGGATTGTGGGTCGCTCCCCACGCGACCGGCTCGGTGGTCGGGACGCTGCCGAGCTCGGGGCTGTTCGTCCGCCCGGCGATGACGAGTCCGGCGGCGCGGTGGCGGCTGACGAGCGTGGTGTCGACGTCCGAGATGACGTGCGCCTCCTTGAACGCGACGTTGCCGTTGCTGATCCGCTGCCCGGCATACGTCGCGAAGAGGTCCTTGACGAGGAAGGGCACGCCGCGGAACGGGCCGTCGGGTAGGTCGCCACGCGCCGTCTCGCGCGCGTGATCGAACCAGCGGATCACGACGGCGTTGAGTACGGGGTCGATGCGTTCGATGCGTTCGATCGCCGCTTCGAGCAGCTCGCCCGGCGACACCTCGCCGGAGGCGACCAGGGCCGCCTGGTCGACGGCATCCATCCATCGGGTCTGATCGGCGAGTGTGCTCACCGTCGATGTCTAGCACGAATTCCGGTCGGCCAGATGAACTCTCAGGCGAAGAAGGCGGAGCCCGCGTCGACGTTGACGTTCGCGCCGGTGGTATAGGAATTGCGGCGCGAGGCCAGGAAGCAGATGACTGGGCCGATCTCGGCGGGCAGACCGGCCCGGCCCAGGTCGGCGCGGACCGCGAAGTGCGACGAGATGTAGCGCATCACCGACTTCGGGTCGTCGGCGGTGACGCCCGCGTCGGCGGGCAACCCCGCAAGGAAGTCGACCATTTGATCGGAGATGAACGTGCCGGGGGAGACGGTGTTGGCCAGGATGCCGTCGGCGGCAAGCTCGAGCGACAGGTTCTTCGTGATGCTGGTCAGCGCGGCCTTGGCGGCGGTGTAGTCGATGAGCCCGCGGCCCTGGTTACGCGCTGACATCGCCGCGAGATTGACGATGCGCCCCCAGTCCGCGCACCGCAGTAGCGGCAGCGCTGCCCTGGCGCAGCGCACCGCCGACAATGCGCCGACTGTGAACGCGTCGAGGAACTGCTGGTCGGTGACCTGCTCCCACGGCAGGTGCGATACCTGCGGTCCAACCGCGCAGACGAGCGAGTTCAGTTCGCCCCACCGCTCGCCGATTTCGGCGAACCCGCGCTCGATGCTGGCGCCGTCGGTGACGTCGACGGAGACCGCGAATGCGTCGGGGCTGCCGAGTTCGGTCAGCGCCGCGACGGTCTCCTCGAGCACCGCCCGACCGCGGGCCATCACCGCGACGCGGGCACCGTCTGCGGCGAAGCACTCCGCCGCGGCCCGGCCCATCCCCTTGCTGCCGCCCTGTACGCAGACCGCCGCGCCGGCAAGACCCAGGTCCATCTCGTCTCCTCGTCGTGGGTGCGCAACGGACTCTACGACGTCGCGAACTGCGGTTTCGCCGAATGCGTCGCTGTTAGATTCGACGCCGGACGCGCATCGACGAAAGGGCACGCCATGGCAGCGAACTCCACCGGACTGTTGTTCAACCCGAACACCTATGACCCACAGCAGTTCGACCCCGAAACGCGCCGGCTGCTGCGGTCCCTGATCGACTGGTTCGAGGCGCGCGGCAAGACGAAGTTGCTCCAGGACGACCTGGAGGCGACCTGGGTGACCGACTTCCTGGACTTCATCAAGCGGGAGCGCATCTTCGCGACCTTCCTCACCCCATCGGAATATGCCGACGGCGATCCGAACAAGCGGTGGGACACCTCGCGCAATGCCGCGCTGAGCGAGATCTTCGGCTTCTACGGGCTGGCGTACTGGTACGCCGAGCAGGTCACCATCCTCGGGCTCGGGCCGATCTGGCAGAGCAACAACAAGGAAGCCATGCAGCGGGCGGCCGATCAGCTCGAAGCGGGCGGGGTGATGGCATTCGGGCTCTCCGAGCGCGAGCATGGCGCCGACATCTACAACACCGACCTGATCCTGACGCCCGTCCCGTGAGGACGGGATTGCGTTTCGAGCGTCGGGGGAGAAGTACTACATCGGCAACGGCAACGTGGCCGGCATGGTGTCGGTGTTCTCCCGCCGCGCCGACGTGGAGGGCGCCGACGGGTACGTGTGGTTCGTCGCGGACAGCGGTCACGACAACTACGAGCTGATCGGCAACGTCGTGCACGGCCAGATGTACGTGAGCAACTTCCGGCTCAACGACTACCCGGTGCGCGAAGAGGACATCCTGGACACCGGACCCGATGCGTTCTCGGCCGCGCTGAACACCGTCAACGTCGGCAAGTTCAACCTGTGCAGCGGCTCGATCGGGATGTGCGAGCACGCCTTCTACGAGGCCATCACGCACGCGAACAACCGCATCCTGTACGGCAATCCGGTCACCGACTTCCCGCACGTGCGCGCGAGCTTCGTCGACGCCTACGCCCGGTTGATCGCGATGAAGCTGTTCAGCGACCGGGCGATCGACTACTTCCGCAGCGCCAGCCGGGAGGACCGCCGGTACCTGCTGTTCAATCCGGTGACCAAGTCCAAGGTCACCTCGGAGGGCGAAACGCTGGTCACCCTGCTCCAGGACGTGCTCGCCGCCAAGAGTTTCGAGAAGAACACCTACTTCAGCGAGGTCGCGCGGCTGATCGGCTGCCTGCCGCGGCTGGAGGGGACGGTGCACGTCAACGTCGCGCAGATCCTGAAGTTCATGCCCAATTACATGTTCAACCCCGCCGAGTACCCCGAGATCGCCACCCGCGACGACCCGGCGGACGACGTGTTCTTCTGGGACCAGGGCCCCGCTCGCGGCGCGTCGAAGGTGCAGTTCGCCGACTGGGCATCGGTCTACGAAAGGTCCTTGGACATACCGAATGTCGCCCGGTTCTATGAGCAGGTCGGGGCACTCAAGGAGCTGTTGGCGACGGCCGCGCCGGACGCCGATCAACAACGCGACCTCGACTTCATTCTCGTCGTGGGGCACCTGTTCACCCTCGTCGTCTATGGGCAGTTGATTCTCGAGCAGGCCAGCTTGACCAGTCTGGATCGCGACCTGCTCGACCAGATCTTCGACTTCCAGATCCGTGACTTCTCGACCCATGCGGTCGCGCTGCACGGCAAGCCGAGCTCAACGGCCGCGCAACAGGAATGGGCTCTGGCGGCCGTGCGCAAACCCGTTACGGACACGGATCGCTTCAATCGGGTCTGGGAGCACGTCAAGGCCTACGACGGTGCCTACGAGATGCGTCCCTAGCCAGCCGACGAACACCAGGCCCTCCCCGGGGATTGTTCGGAGGGCCTGGTGGGCTTCGTGGCGCTAGCTTCGTGGGACTAGCGGCTCAGCTGGTTCTGCAGGTCGGCGATGTGGTGGACGCCGTGGTGTGCGCGCCAGCCGGGGGTGGCCGACGGGGCAGGTGCTGCCAAGGTATCGGGGCTGTAGGAGTAGCCGGGGCCGGTGGGCTCGGTCGAGGTCGCGGCGTTGGCCATGCCTGCGAAGCCGAGTCCGGCGGCGCCGATGATGCCTGCGGACAGGATGGGCAGTGCGACGAGGCGGGCGATGGTGGTCATTTTTCAATCCTTCTGTCTGGGTGTGCTTTTCGTTTTCTCTGCCGGTGTGGTCCGGCGATGAGATAACTATGTCTCGGACCGGGCGGGGTGTCTGTCGGGTGACTGGTGGAGCGACCGGATGAATCCGTTGTCCCCCGATCGGGGGACGTGTAGCGGGACGCCAGGTGGCGGTACGTGTAACCCGCTGCGCTATCTATCCCCGGGACTTGGGCAGGTCCCAGCCCGCAGTCGACAAGCGGCCGGCGGAACACACCTCGAGGAAGGACCACGCAATGAAGAGTGCCCGGACGAAGACGATTGCCGTTGCGACTGCCGTGCTCGCCGTCGGTCTGGCAGCGACCGCGGGCTGCTCGATCAGTACCGTTGGCGGCCGCCCCACCTCGACGGGCACCGCGACCTCGTCCGTACCGGCCCAGATGTTCGCCGACGACTTCCGCGGTGCGTGCAACGGGGCCACCGTGTCACGGGCGACCGCATATGCCGCGGATGCGCCGTCGCACAAGGTGATCCTGTTCTCGCCGTACGGCGGCGACGTCATCGAGGACACCACCACTCTGCCGCCGGACTGGATGGTGCAGTTCGACGCCAACTCCGACGCCTATGCCAAGGTTGACACCGTCGTCTGCGTAGCGGCGAAGGACGAGCAGCCGCTGAAGGAGTGCACCGGATACCAGGACGACGGGCACGACACCAACAACACCGTCGACCTGCGTTCGGCCACCTACACCGTGTCGGTGCGAGAGGCGACCACCGGCAAAGAGCTTGGCTCGACCGAACTTACGAGCAGCGACGACACCTGCCCGATGTTCATGTCATTCGACAACGACGCCCAGACCAAGGCCTACGACGCTCCGCCGTCCACGGACGACCTGGTTGCCTTTCTCAAACCGTTCGTACAGCCGTGACGCACGAATAATGCTGTGCGACTGTCGGATTCGGTGTTGTCGGTGTAACCCGCTGTCGGGGTGCAAGGTCATCGGCATCGAGGGACTGAACAGTTCGAACGTCGATTCATCGGGTAATCGGATCGACCCGACCCAGTTCGACACCGTCTACGTGGACATCTCCTGCAAGGGCGGCTGATTACTTGCGGATCGCGGTGAGGTGGACGATACCGGCGAAGGGAGCGTCCTCGTCGTCGTCCACAGTGGTGACACCGGTGACACCGTAGGCGGCCAACAACTCCACCGTGCTGGCACCGACCGTCTCCCAGCCTCGCTCCTCCAGGTATGTCGCAACGTCGTTTCTCGCACCGAGGTAGGACAACTCGTCGACGTCTAGATCCAGGCCGTGAGCCCGAGCCCGCGCGGCGAATGCCTGCGTCCGGGCCCGGCTGCGGGTGTCGTCGAGTTGGTGGATCCCCGGAATGTTGGTGCCCAACCGGCTGCCCGCGGGACTCTGTGCGGTGATGTCGTCCAGTAGGCGGTCCTGGGCATCGGGCGGCAGGTAGCGGAGCAGGCCTTCGGCGAGCCACGCGGTGGGCTGGTCGGATTGGAAGCCGGCCCGTCGCAGCGCGGCGGGCCAATCCTGGCGCAGATCGATGCTCACTGTCTTGCGGTGCACAGCCGGCTGGGCCCCGAGCTCGTCCAACGTGTTGGTCTTGAAGTCGATGACCTGCGGCTGGTCGATCTCGAATACCGTGGTGCCCGCCGGCCACGCCATTCGGTACGCGCGGGAATCCAGTCCGGACGCCAAGATCACCACCTGCCGAATACCCGCCCCGGTCGCCTCGGTGACGTACTCGTCGAAGTACCGGGTGCGTACCGCCATCCAGTCGACCATCGGCTGCAAGCCGGCCCCGTCGTCTTCGGTCCGGTTCAACTCGCCGCCGACGAGGCGGGTGAAGAATTGCAGCCCCACCGCGCGAACCAGTGGTTCCGCGAAGGGGTCGTTGATCAGCGGATCGGCACTCTTGGTCGCCACCGCCCGTGCAGCGGCCACCATCGTGGCGGTAGCTCCCACGCTGGAAGCCAGGTCCCAGCTGTCGTCATCGGTTCGCGTCATGTCTACCTCACTTGTGTGCCAAGGGCTTTCACCGAAATCGAACGTACGCTCGCGATCTTCGGGTCCGCTGCCGGTGTCCTGACGGTCACGCGAATGCGCCGGTCGCCCGACGGCGCCGAGCCATTGACGATCGGAAGTGTGAGCAGATTCATAGCCGTCGAGCGATCGGAGGCGCGATCAGCCAACTCCCTTGAGCAACTGGGTCCCATCGCCGGCGGATTTGGTCACAGCCCGGCGAGCACGACGCGTAGTTCGGCGCCCAGGTCGCCACCGCCGGACCAGTACATCGGCCCGGCACCGTCCGACAGCAGCAGGCGAAGCCGCGCGACACCGCGCGCGCTCGCCGGGCGCGGACCAAGCAGGCGCAGCACGACTTGGTCGATCAAACCCACCTCTGCTGCGACGGCTGACCGGTCGATGGGGATTGTTGCCGACATCCGCGTGTGGCGCGGGTGGGTCTCGCAGACACTCTGGTGCAGCGCTTCCGCGAGCTTGCGTCGCTCGCCCGTCGACGCCAATCGTGCCACGTGCGCCGCGAGGACGCTGCCGGGCTCGGGTGCCACGCCGGCCACTAGCTGCTTGTCGAGCCGGGTCGCGAACAGCTCCGCGATCACCCGCGTGGTAGTCGATGACTCGGCGAAGGTGTTTCGCAGCGAGTCATCGACATGGTGATGCCCAAGAGTGGCCATCCCGCGCATTAAGTCGTGCATCGCCAGTACTCCTTGACGATCGCCGTTACGACCAAATTGTGCCCCGGTTTTTCCGTAGACGCGATGGTCGCTTCGCAAGACCTGTCGACTGCCGAAGATGACGAAAATGATGGCCGGACGGCCTTCGCGAACTGGCTCTGCCGAACGCCGCCTTGATCCCTTGACGGCCGGAGCCACCGCTCATTATTCTGAAAGTTGTCTGACAACTTTGCGCCTCAACCCGAGGAGGGGCCATGGCGGAGAACACGCGGGCAGTCGGATCGGTCACCTATCACGATGCGGAACACGGCTATTTCGAACGGCGCAAGTTGCGCCGACACGCCGCCTTCTGGTCGCTCTGGGCGCTCGGTGTCGGCGCGGTCATCTCAGGGGACTTCTACGGCTGGAACCTCGGCCTCGACGCAGGTGGCTTCGGCGGATTGCTCATCGCGGGCATCGTCATCACGGTCATGTACTACGGCCTCTGCTACAGCATCGCCGAAATGTCGCCCGCACTTCCCCACACGGGTGGGGCCTACTCCTTCTCGCGCTCCGCGATGGGACCCTGGGGCGGCTTCGTCACCGGGTTGGCCGAGAACATGGAATACGTCATCACCCCCGCGGTCGTCGTGGGCGCGATGGGATTCCTTTCGCACGACATCGTTTTCGACCTGACCGGAGCAGACGGGTGGTGGAACAGCCCTGTTCTCTGGTGGGCGGTCTACTACATCATCTTCGTCGGGATCAACATCCTCGGCATCGAGATCACGATGCGTTTCACTGTGGTGATCACAGTGGCGGCGCTGGGCATCCTCGGGTTCTTCTTCCTTGCCGTTCTCATCACGGGGGCATTCGACGGCAGCCTGCTCACCAACATCCCACCTGAGGAAGGTGGAAGCAGCTTCCTACCGAAGGGCATCGCCGGAATCTTCCCTGCCCTGCCGTTCGCGATCTGGTTCTACCTGGCGATCGAGGAACTGCCGCTGGCCGCCGAGGAGTCTCACGATCCGAAGCGGGACATTCCCCGTGCGACGATCTGGGGTCTCAACACACTGGTCCTCTTCGCTGTTCTCACCCTGTTCCTGAACACGGGCGTCGGTGGCGGAGCCGCGAGCATCGGCACCTCGGCGACCCCGCTGTTCGACGGCTTCAAGGCGGTCTTCGGGGAGGGCACTGCCGCCTCGGTGCTCGCGCTGATCGGGTTGATCGGGCTGATCGCCAGCTTCTTCACGATCATCTACGCCTACGGTCGCAACACCTACTCACTGTCCCGCGCGGGATACTTCCCGCAGAGCCTTTCGATCACCCACCCGACCAGAAACACGCCATACGTCGCGCTGATCGCCGGCGCGGTCGTGGGGTACGTCCTCGCGCTGGTGATCTACTTCCTCGGCCAGAGCGAGAACGCACTCGCGGGAAAGATCGTCGGCGCGTTGCTGTACATGGCCGTGTTCGGTGCCGTGATCTCCTACTTCATGCAGTGCCTGGCGTTCATCCTGCTGCGCCGCAAGCTGCCGAACATCGCACGGCCATACCGCAGTCCGGTGGGGGTCTGGGGCGCCGCGATCGCCGGTGCGATCGCACTCGTCGCACTCGTCTCGCTCTTCCTCAACCCGGACTACCGGCCCGGTGTCGTGGGAACGCTCATCTACTTCCTGATCGGAATCGCCTACTTCGCGATCGCCGGGCGGCACAAGCTCGTGCTGTCGCCGGAAGAGGAGTTCGCGCTTTCGCAAGGGCAGCACGGAGCGAACCTGGAACAGGAGGGCTACGGCGCGATGTCCGCGACCGAGATCGCGACGGACGACACGCCGACTCGCTCACCGTGATCTGAGGAAAGACGTGTCTCTGGTCCTGGGAGCCGACGTCGGCTCGCAGAGCATCAAGGCCGTCGTCGTCGACGAGGGTGGCGACGTCGTTGGCACCGGTTCGGCCGGCCTGAGCATGACGCACGAGCACGACGGCTGGGCGGAACAGGACCCGCAAACCTATTGCACCGCACTGCGTGACGCCGTCCGCGCGGCAATGTCAGGCATCGACCCGGCACGAGTCCTGTCGATGGGCCTCGGCAGTCAGGTCGACGGCGTCGTGGTGTGCGACACCGATGGTGAGCCGCTCCGCCGGGCGATCATCTGGCTGGACAAGCGTGCCACCGAGCAGTGCGATCGTCTGGTCGCCATGGCCGGCGACGATCTGCTCGCCGAGCGGACGGGGCTGGTGGCCGATGCCTCGCACAGTGCACCGAAGATGATGTGGATCCGCGACCACGAACCCTCCGTCTGGCAGCGTGCGGCGACGCTTGCGCCCGTCGGTTCGTATCTGTTGCATCACCTGACCGGCACTCACGCCCAGGACGCCGCGAACGCGTCGTCCACGATGGTGTACGACGTCGCCCGCGGCGACTTCGACGAGTCTCTGTGCGCGGCAGCTGAGCTCGACCCGTCGATGTTCGCGCCGGTGCGCCCGTCGACCGAGGTGGTCGGCACGCTGCTGGCCGACATCGCCTCGGAGTTCGGTCTCCCGGCGAGTTGTGCGGTGGTGGTCGGAACCGGAGACGAACATGCCGCGTCGGTCGGGGCAGGCGCGATCGAGGCCGGTGTCGTCGTCGATGTCACCGGTACCGCCGAGCCGGTGACGACCGTGTCCGCGACACCTGTGCGCGACCCGCTCTGTGTCGTCGAGACGCACGGCCATGCCGTACCCGGCTCGTGGCTGATCGAGAATCCCGGATTCGTCAGCGGCGGCAGCACACTCTGGCTCGCCGGGCTGCTCGGCGTGCCGCAGGCCGAGGTCTTTTCCCTGGCGCTGGCGGCGCCACCGGCCAGTGAAGGCGTGCTGTTCCTGCCGGCACTGTCGGGGTCGACGGCACCGCGGTGGAACGACCGGATGCGTGGCGGTCTGCTCGGCCTTGCGATGAACCACACACCGGCGCACGTCGCACGGGCGGTGCTCGAAGGTTGCGCATTTGCCTTGCGCGACATCGTCGAACGACTCGACGCGCTCGACCTCGGTCGCGGCGAGATACGAATCGTCGGCGGCGGCGCGCGCGACAACTTGTGGGCGACGATCAAGGCCAGCGTGCTCGGACGGCCGGTGCGCCGTGTGCTGACCGAGGAGGCCACCGCCGTTGGCGCCGCCATGGTCGCCGGGGTGGGCACGGGGTTCTTCGCGGACTTCGCGGCGGCATCGGTTGCAGTCCGGCTCGCTCCGGCCGCCATCGAGCCGGACCCCGAGGCAACCAAGACCTACGCGGACGCCTACCAGCGCTATCTCGCCGCGTTCGACGCCATTGAGACGGCGCTGGCGCGATGATCACCGTGCCCGAACCCGGCGCGCTCCTCGGGTCCCTGCGCGCGCGGGGCTACGCCGACCTACCCGAGGTGGACGTCCGCATCGGCGCCTCGGTCCTGGACCGCGCGCTCGCCGACAGTTGCGTACGACTGGCGGGGCAAACCAGTGATCCTCAGCGACGGCGGCCCGTATTGCACGCCGGCTGGGCCGGTCGTGGAGCTGCTCGCCGCGCAGCTCGGGGAGTGCCCGGTCGTCCAACTCGGCACAGGGACGGTTCGCGCCGACGAGGAGACCGTCGAGCGCGCGATCGCCGAGGTCGGCGCTAACCGGCTGCTCGTATCCGTAGGATCCGGGACGCTCACGGACGTCGCGAAGGTCACCGCACAGCGCACCGGCAGCCGTCACGTGGCGGTCCAGACCGCCTGCAGCATCAACGGGTTCATCGCAGACCGCAGCGTCCTCATCGTCGCCGGCGCGAAGCGCACCGTCGAGTCGAGATGGCCGGACGTCCTCGTCGCCGACACCGACATCCTCACCTCTGCGCCCTGGCGATTGAACCTCGCGGGTGTGGGTGACCTGTCGACGGTCCCCAACGCGGTCGCCGAGTGGCAACTCGCAGCCCGACTCGGCCACGGTCCCCGCTACGACCCCGCGGTCGTCGAGGGTGTCCTTGCCGCGATTCCAGCGCTTCCGACTCTCGCCAGAGCCGCACGCGACGCCGAGCCGGCAGGCCTCGCCGATCTCGCCCGGCTGCTGGCGGCCAGTGGCCTGTCGATGGGAATCGTCGGCTCGACGGCACCGGCATCGGGCACTGAGCATGCGGTCTCCCACCTGCTGGAGATGGCACTCGGCTGTCAGCGGAGGCCGACCGCTGCCCACGGCATGCAGGTCACGGTGGCGACGCGGCTGGCCATGCGGGTCTGGCAGCTCGTGGACCGGACGATCCGGTCGACGGGTGCGTGGGTCCGGGTGCCGGACGAGGCGGCCAGCCGTGCGGTGGTGGCTGGCGCCTTCGCCGAGCTCGGCTCGCGAACGGTCGAGGAGTGCTGGACGGCCTACAACACGAAACGCAACTGGCTGCTCGCCCACCAGTCGGCTGTCGAGGCACTGGTCACCAATTGGACGGCGTTCACGCGGTCACTGACGCTGCCATCGCCGGAACAGTTCGACGAGGTGAGCCACGCGAGCGGTCTGCCGACCCGGGCCGAACACCTCGGACCCGGGTACGACGACGGACTGCTGGTCTGGGCGCTGAGAAACTCCAACCTGTTGCGGGAACGGCTCTCGATCGTCGATGTCGCCGACCTGCTCGGGGTGTGGTCGGACGAGACGGCGCGGTCGATCGTGGCCGACGGGGAGAAGGAATGAAGGAGGACTAATGGCTCACTTCGTGTTCATGCTCACCCACGGTGATCGAACCGTCGACAACGCGGCCGAGATCGTGCCGACCCTGGCCGACACCGGTCTGCGCTACATCGGATTCAAGGACGTCGGAGCAGACCCCTCGCGACAGCGTGAGCTGACGTCGATGGCTCATGACGCCGGCTTCGAGGTGATGTTGGAAGTGGTCTCGACGTCGAAGGAGGACGAGCTGTCGTCACTGCGTGCGGCGGCCGCGGCCGGGGTCGACTGGGTACTGGGCGGCACTCACGCCGCGGGTGCCGCGGGCATCCTGCCGGAGGGGATCCGCTATTGCCCGTTTCCCGGCCGGGTCGTCGACCACCCGAGTGTTTTGCTCGGGACAATCGCGGAGATTGCCGACGACGCCGAACGACTCACCGCACTCGAACACGTCACCGGCCTTGACCTGCTGGCGTATCGCCACCCGACGGCTGATGTCCTCGCGCTCATCCGCGAGGTGGTCCGGCGTTCGAGCGGCCCGGTGATCGTCGCAGGGTCGATCGCGAGCATCGACCGGGCCGTCGCCGTCAGCGAGGCGGGCGCGTGGGGATACACCATCGGCAGCGCCATTTTCGACGGCCTGCTGCCCGGTGCGCCGGCCATCTCGGCGCAGGTCCGTCATGTCCTCGAGGACACGGCCGAGTCCAGCGTGGATGCGTCACGCGAAACCCGGACGTAGGGTCGGGAGAGTGTCTGGCCGAACTTTGCTCGCCGACCGGTTGCGCGACGAGCTGTTGGAGGAGATAACCAGTTCGCAGTTGCAGCCGGGGACGAAGTTGCCGACTGAGGGCGAACTCGCCAAGCGCTTCAACGTATCTCGTGCGACGGTACGAGACGCGGTCCGTGCGCTGATCGAGGCCGGGTACGTCACCCGTCGTCGCGGTTCGGGCAGTTATGTCGCCGAGCGTCGGCGCATGCCGCATGGACTCGACTCGACGCTGAGCTACCTCGCGATGATCGAGAGTGCGGGTGTCCGTGCCGGGATGCACGTCCTCGAAGCGGCGCTCGAGCAATGCTTGGAGGGGGACGGCCCCCTGCAACTCAGCCCAGGCGACACGGTCCTGGCGGTCGAGCGGGTGCGGACGGCCGACGATCGACCGGTGATCTACTCGCACGATCGCATCCCCGCGCGCCTGCTCCGCACCGACCTCGATCTGCAGAACCTCCACCCCTCGCTGTTCGCGCTGCTGAAGTCCTGCGGGCATGAAGCGGACCACGCCACGGCGACGTTGCGCGCCGTGGCCAGCACCGGCCATGTCGCGGGAATGCTCGGTATCCGGCGAGGGAAGCCTCTGTTGTACATCGAGGAGATCGATTACGACCGGGACGGGTCTCCGGTCATGCTGTCCCGGGAATGGCACGTTTCCGAAGCCTTCGATGTCCGGGTCAACCGGAAGGCGTACAGGTACGCGATCCCCGCAACTCAGAATTGAGCGATCGCGTTGAGCGTGGCCGCGAGTGCCTTGGAGGGAAACTCTGTCTGAAAGTGGCCGTCGTGGAGCTGCCAGTAGAAGTCGTTCATCAAAGTTGCCGTGGGCGCAAGACGTCGGATTGTCTCGGCGACCGGGCTTGGAACTCCGTCGGCTATACCGGTTTGGGAACATCTCCGAAGCCAGTCATTGCGCGCCCGAGCGTCAGGAAAGGCCATGACCTTGTGAAGTACGGCGTTGGTCAGTTCGGCTGCGCAGTACGCGACATCGTGATCGGTGTGCGTTCTGAGAAATTGCTTTTCGGCATCGTCAAGTTGGAAATCAGCGGCGACCGCGAGACCAAAGTCGGATACTACGAGCTGTTGGCCAGTAGTCAGGACGTTGTCGAGGTGAGCGTCGAAGTGCACTACGCCATCGGCGCGCATCTGTGTGGTCGCAGCGAGCAGTTGATCCAGAACCCCTTGAACCGAGTCGGCCATTTCCCTTCCGCCAAAGGCCAATTGGCTATCTAGCCAGACGCGCAGCACCAACGGAACGTGTTCGATGAAGACAGCCACGACCGTGGTGCTCGCCGACAGTGCACGCAGTCGCGTCTCGACCTCTGCTGAGTCCGCCCAGAATTTCAGCGCGCGCACTATGTCGGCCTCGCCGAGTTCGCGTGGAGCAACGCTGGGTACGATTCGCCAGTGATACAGCAGGGGAAAGGCGCCACAGCTGCCTTCGATCACCCAGTCGCTCACCATCTCGTGGGTAGCAACTTCTCGCCAGGCGTTGAATCCAGTAGAGCCCTCTCCGACGCCGTAGTGATACCACGGTGGGAGACCGAAGAGATTGCGTGTGTCGCCCGGTCCAGCGTCGACCTCAACAGCGGACAGCTTGATCGCCTTGACGAAGACCGGTGAGCCAGCGACGTCGATGGAGTGAGTCGTTCCCCCAATGCCGACCCGGGGCGGCGTGCCTGCATCTAGCAGACTGCGTATTTCTTTGTCGGAAAGTGAGGACAGCTTCGCGGCCACCGCGTCGCGCGTGGCCAACCGATCCGGTTCACCCATCGTTATCCGCTTCAGCCTTCGGTCGTGGCTCCATCTCCATACCGGTCTGCTGCAGGAGCTTGGTCACAAAGTTTGTCTTGGCCGCGGTGTATGCATCGCGGTCTGTCCTACACCTTCCCTGACGGGTCGGGAACAAATCGCGAACGCGCCCCGTTGACCCGTTCGACAACTTGAGTGAATCAGGCTCAACTCTGGGTTGACACGATAGATGTCGACAAGTAGCAAGCTTGAGCGTGGTCCACTCAGACCCACAGTGCCCAATTTTTTAGGCAGTCTATTCAGGAGGCAGTAACTATGGCTCGTGCGGTCGGCATCGACCTCGGGACCACCAACTCGGTCGTCGCAGTACTCGAAGGCGGCGACCCCGTCGTCGTCGCGAACTCGGAGGGCTCACGCACCACCCCGTCGGTCGTCGCGTTCGCGCGCAACGGCGAGGTGCTCGTCGGTCAGCCCGCGAAGAACCAGGCCGTCACCAACGTCGACCGGACCATCCGTTCGGTCAAGCGTGAAATCGGCACCGACTGGCACGTCGAGATCGACGGCAAGAACTACACCGCGCAGGAGATCAGTGCGCGCGTCTTGATGAAGCTCAAGCGCGACGCCGAGGCCTACCTGGGTGAGGACATCACCGACGCGGTCATCACGGTGCCCGCGTACTTCAACGACGCCCAGCGTCAGTCCACCAAGGAAGCCGGCCAGATCGCCGGCCTCAACGTGCTGCGCATCGTCAACGAGCCCACCGCGGCGGCCCTGGCCTACGGCCTGGACAAGGGCGAGAAGGAACAGACCATCCTGGTGTTCGACCTGGGCGGCGGCACGTTCGACGTCTCGCTGCTGGAGATCGGCGAGGGCGTGGTCGAGGTCAAGGCCACCTCGGGTGACAACCACCTCGGTGGCGACGACTGGGATGACCGGATCGTCACGTGGCTGGTCGACAAGTTCAAGGCGTCGGCAGGCATCGACCTGACCAAGGACAAGATGGCCATGCAGCGGCTGCGTGAGGCGGCCGAGAAGGCGAAGATCGAACTCAGCTCGAGTCAATCCACCTCGATCAACCTGCCCTACATCACCGTGGACGCGGACAAGAACCCGCTGTTCCTCGACGAGCAGCTGACCCGCGCGGAGTTCCAGAAGATCACGCAGGATCTGCTGGACCGCACCCGCAAGCCGTTCCAGTCGGTGATCAAGGACGCAGGCATCTCGGTCGGCCAGATCGACCACGTGGTGCTGGTGGGTGGTTCCACCCGCATGCCCGCGGTGTCCGATCTGGTCAAGGAGATGACCGGCGGCCAGGAGCCCAACAAGGGCGTCAACCCCGATGAGGTCGTCGCGGTCGGCGCGGCTTTGCAGGCCGGCGTGCTCAAGGGCGAGGTCAAGGACGTGCTGCTGCTCGACGTCACGCCGCTGCGCCTCGGCATCGAGACCAAGGGTGGCGTGATGACCAAGCTCATCGAGCGCAACACCACCATCCCGACGAACCGGTCGGAGACCTTCACGACGGCCGACGACAACCAGCCGTCGGTGCAGATCCAGGTCTATCAGGGTGAGCGCGAGATCGCGGCGCACAACAAGCTGCTCGGCTCCTTCGAGCTGACCGGTCTTCCGCCGGCCCCCCGCGGCGTGCCGCAGGTCGAGGTCACCTTCGACATCGACGTCAACGGCATCGTGCACGTCACGGCCAAGGACAAGGGCACCGGCAAGGAGAACACGATCAAGATCCAGGAGGGCTCCGGCCTTTCCAAGGAGGAGATCGACCGGATGATCAAGGACGCCGAGGCGCACGCCGACGAGGACCGCAAGCGTCGCGAGGAGGCCGACGTCCGCAACCAGGCGGAGTCGCTGGTCTACCAGACGGAGAAGTTCGTCAAGGACCAGCGCGATGCCGAAGGGTGGCTCGAAGGTTCCCGAGGAGACGCTCGCCAAGGTCGACGCCGCCGTCGCCGACGCCAAGCAGGCGCTCGAGGGCAACGACATCGCGCCATCAAGTCCGCGATGGAGAAGCTGGGCGTCGAGTCCCAGGCGCTCGGCCAGGCGATCTACGAGGCCACCCAGGCCGAGCAGTCCGCGGGCGCCGGTGCCGACTCCGGCCAGGCCGCCGACGACAACGTGGTGGACGCCGAGGTCGTCGACGACGAGCAGGAGAACAAGTGACACAGGACGATTCGCACGAGCCGGTGACCTTCACCGACAAACGGCGCATCGATCCGGTCACCGGTGAGGTACGTGAGACCTCCGGTAGCCGGCGCCGGCCCCCAGCGGGCCGGCGCCGGAGGTCCCGAGCCGTCGCCGAATACCGATGAAGCCGTCGAGCTGAAGGCCACGCTGCAACGCGTCAAGGCCGAGTACGACAACTACCGCAAGCGGTCGGTCCGTCAGGAACAGGCCGCCGGCCGAACGGGCCAAGGCAGGCGTCGCCGCCCAACTGTTGCCGGTGCTCGACGATCTCGACCGGGCCCGCAGCCACGGCGACCTCGAGTCGGGACCGTTGAAGTCGGTGGCCGACAAGCTGACCGCCGCGCTGGAGAGCGTCGGGCTGGTGGCGTTCGGCGCCGAGGGCGACGCAGTTCGACCCGTCGCTGCACGAGGCCGTGCAGCACGAGGGCGACGGCTCCAATCCGGTGATCGGCACGGTCATGCGCCAGGGCTACAAGCTCGGCGACCACGTCCTGCGGCACGCGCTGGTCGGCGTCATCGACACCGTGCCGGAATCCGACACGGTCGACGAAACCGGCGGTAGTGGCGGCGAGAACGCCGCAGCGAACGCAGAATCAAACGAATAGTCCAATCGATGAGCACAGGTGAGGAGGTGACGCGACATGGCCCAACGCGAATGGGTCGAGAAGGACTTCTACAAGGAGCTCGGCGTCTCCTCTGACGCCAGGACGCGACGAGATCAAGAAGGCCTACCGCAAGCTGGCCTCCCAGCTGCACCCGGACCGGAATCCGACGACGCCGCGCGGAGAAGCGGTTCAAGGCCGTGTCCGAGGCCAACAGCGTGCTGTCGGATCCGGCCAAGAAGAAGGAGTACGACGAAACCCGAAGGCTGTTCGCCAACGGTGGATTCGGCCGCCGGTTCAACTGCAGGCGATGGAAACTTCGGCGGATTCGGCGGCGGATTCGGTTCCGACGGCAGCGAGGTCAACCTCGGTGACCTGTTCGGCGCGGCCGGCCAGACCGGTGGCGCCAACATCGGTGACCTCTTCGGCGGACTGTTCGGCCGCGGCGCGCAGCAGCCGCGGCCCAGCCGTCCCCGTCGCGGCAACGATCTCGAGACCGAGACCGAGCTGTCCTTCCTCGAGGCCACCAAGGGCGTGGCGATGCCGTTGCGGCTCACCAGCCCGGCGCCGTGTACCAACTGTCATGGCAGCGGTGCGCGCCCGGGCACCAGCCCGAAGGTGTGCCCGAACTGCAACGGCGCGGGCGTGATCAGCCGCAACCAGGGCGCGTTCGGCTTCTCCGAGCCGTGCACCGAGTGCCGTGGCAGTGGCTCGATCATCGAAGAGCCGTGCGAGGAGTGCAAGGGCACCGGCGTGACGACCAGGACCCGCACCATCAACGTGCGGATCCCACCCGGCGTCGAGGACGGTCAGCGGATCCGGCTGGCCGGGCAGGGCGAGGCCGGTCTGCGCGGCGCCCCGTCGGGCGACCTGTACGTCACCGTGCACGTGCGGGCCGGACAAGGTGTTCGGCCGTGACGGCGACGACCTGACCGTCACCGTTCCCGTCAGCTTCCACGAACTAGCTTTGGGAACAACGCTTTCCGTGCCTACCCTGGAGGGCAAGGTCGGAGTGCGGGTGCCCAAGGGCACGTCGGACGGACGCATCCTGCGGGTGCGCGGCCGCGGCGTGCCGAAGCGCTCGGGCGGTCACGGCGACCTGCTGGTCACCGTCAAGGTCGCCGTTCCGCCGAACCTCGAAGGCGAGACGGCCGAGGCGCTGGAGGCCTACGCGAAGGCCGAACGCGCCAGCGGATTCGACCCGCGAGCCGAACTGGGCGGGTAACTGATGGTAGGCAACCGCAGCAGCGACTCCAATTCGTCGGCCCGCACGTTCCTGATCTCGGTGGCCGCCGAGCTGGCTGGCATGCATGCGCAGACGCTGCGCACGTATGACCGGCTCGGCCTGGTCAGCCCGGAGCGCAGCTCGGGCGGCGGCAGGCGCTACTCGCAGCACGACGTCGAGTTGCTGCGCGAGGTGCAACGCCTTTCGCAGGACGAGGGCGTGAATCTCGCTGGGATCAAACGCATCATCGAGCTGACCAACCAGGTCGAGGCCCTGCAGTCGCGGCTCGTGGAGATGGCCGACGAGCTCGAGCGGCTGCGAAGGACACCAGCGCCGCGACGTGGCGGTGGTGCCGAAGAGCACCGCGCTAGTGGTGTGGCAGCCCGGCGCAGGCCGCCGCAGACGCCAGGGCGAATAGCCCGCCGGCCGCTACGTCACCTTGATGGAGAAGCGGTAACTGCCGCGGCGCAGCGAAAGCACTCAACCTCACCGAATGCTGACCGGATGGCTGGCGTCGGGGGCTGCCGCGAATGCGCAGGCGGCCGCAGTGGCCGCGTATGCCATTGTCTCGTTCGCTTCGCTGAGATCCCGCTCACCAGTTATCTGCCGGCGCCTGCTAACACGTCGGCGTTCCTGAACCGAGTGCCGGAGCGTTGCGGGCCCGCCGCGTCGGGGCCGTAGCCGTCGCACTCGCCGTGCTGGGGGTGCATCTGCTGGCGACCAGTGCGTGCGGCTAGGTGTTTGGCCTCGGGGCCAGCAGTCGGTAATCGTTTGATGGCGGGGTCGAGGTGTTTGTTGTGCCTGGATGGCGGTGGTCAGAGTGAGGGTGCGATGCGCGCGCTCGGCTGTCGGTACCCCTCCGCACCTCGCGCAGTTGGCCCGGTTCTCGCTACCAAGCACGAGCCCGGTCGGTCTGTGTCAGGGTTTGCTGAAATCGCGCATCCTGAATCATTTTGGGCCACATTGAAAGTCGAAGCTACGACCGGTGCTCGTGGTCAGCTTGCCCGGTCGGTCTGGCCAGGGTTTGCTGAAATCGCGCATCCTGAATCATTTTGGGCCACACTGTAAGTCGAGTTCTACTCATGGGTTGTGACCCACCGTGCACGTAGCTAAGCTCTGCAGGCGCGATCGGATCGAACGGGTCTGTGACCGGCAGCCGAGGGCATTCGGCGATCGGAATGATCTGTCTGGTGAATGGAGAACGGAGCATTCAGATGGCACGAACCGCCTGGACCCCGGATCACCAAAGGGTGTAAATCCCACAGTGAACCGGTCGAGCGGCGTGCCCACGACGGAGAGCCTCTCGGACAGTCACATCCAAAAGGGGGGTGGATGATCGAATTTGACGGCTGGGGGGCATGGGCCGGGCTCATCTATCCGATATTGACCTTGGCAACACTTGGATGGATCATCGCCACCGGTATGACGGCCCGCCGCCGCGCCCTTTCGTCCCAGTCACCGACTGCAGCAGCTCCGGCAGGTAACCCGGATATGGCAAATGCCAGACCGAACTGAGGCTGTGCCAGTCACCTCGGTGAACGCCGAGTCGCTCCCAGTGGTGCGTTCCCGCATCTCCCGCTTGGAGGCCTTGGCGCCGGTGTTGCTTGGTATCAGCGTCATCGCGCGACTCGCCTCGACGATGGGCTATTACCTGGTCGAAGGCGACGCGTTCTTCGACCTCCGCGTGTACGTGCTCGGCGGCGCGGCGCTGGATCATCCAGGCACCTTGTACGACTTTGTCTACACCGACCCGACCAAGGGCGAGCAACTGCCGTTCACCTATCCGCCGTTCGCGGCGATGGTGTTCTATCCGCTGCATTTCCTGCCGTTCGGCCTGGTCGCATTCATCTGGCAGGTGGGGTTGATAGCCGCGCTGTACGGCTCGGTGCGGATCAGTCAGCGATTGATGGGCGGCGGTAGCCACCGGACCGCCATGCTGTGGACGGCAGTCGCCGTTTGGCTGGAGGCACCCGGCGGTAGCATCCAGATCGGGCAGATTGGCATCTTTCTGACTCTTGCCACGCTGTATGCGGCGTACAGCACGCGTTGGTGGCTCTCCGGGTTGTTGATCGGGCTTGGCGCGGGAGTGAAGCTGACGCCTGCGATCACTGGCCTTTATTTCGTCGGGATGCGGCGCCGGGCCGCCGCGGTGTTCTCGGCGGTGATCTTCTTCGCCACCGTGGGGTTGTCGTTCCTCGTTCTCCCCGATGACACGCGTCGCTACTTTCCCCACCAGTTGATCGAGGCCGCCGGGGTGCTGCCTGTCGGCTCACCGTGGAATCAGTCCTGGCGGGGCGGGATTTCCAGGATCATGGGCTATGACGTGGGCACCGGCCCCCTCGTCATCGGGGCGATTGCGGCGACCGCGGTGTTGTCGGTGCTTGCGTGGCGGGCGCTGGGTTCCGTTGCAGGCGAACGCGACCGGCTGGCCTCGCTGCTGGTGGTCCAGGTGTTCGGATTGTTGGCGGCACCGGTGTCGTGGACGCATCACTGGGTGTGGGTGGTGCCGCTGATGATCTGGCTGATCCACGGGCCGTGGCGCGACATGCCCGGCGCCCGTGTCCTGGGCTGGGGCTGGCTGGTGCTGATGGTGATCAGCGTCCCCAGCCTGTTGTCCTTCGCCCAACCGAACACCTTGGAGATCAGCCGTCCCTGGTATCTGGCGTGGGGCGAGACGGTGTACATCGTTGCGGCCCTGGCGACGCTGGTCTGGATCGTCGCAACTGGGCGCCGTCGTGACTGAGGCCGGTGTGCGGGCCGACCCCCGAGGACTGCTGGCCCCGTTGCTGCTGTTCGGCAGTGCAGCGGTTCTGCTCGGTATGAGCATCACCAGTGCACCCCACCTCATCGACTTCCACGTGTACGTGCTCGGCGGCTCCGCATTGGACCGGCCGGAGACGTTGTATTCCTTTGCCTACGCCGATCAATCGCCGGACCAACCGCTGCCGTTCACCTATCCGCCGTTTGCGGCCATGGTGTTCTATCCACTGCATTTTCTGCCGTTCGACGTGGCGGGACTGCTGTGGCAGTTGGCGATTCTGGTCGCGATGTACGGGATCGTCCGGATCAGTCAGCGCCTGGTGGGCGGCGGCAGTCAGCGCGCTGCCATGCTGTGGACGGCGGGCCTCATCTGGCTCGAACCGGTGCGCATCGCCGTCGATCTCGGCCAGGTGGGCGCGTTCTTGACCCTCGCCGTGCTGTACGCGGTGTACAGCAGGCGGTGGTGGGTATCGGGCCTGCTGATCGGGCTGGCCGCAGGGGTGAAGCTGACCCCGGCGATCACCGGGCTGTACTTCGTCGGGGTGCGGCGCTGGGCCGCCGCCGTGTTCTCGGCGGTGGTCTTCTTTGCCACCGTCGGGCTGTCGTACGTCGTCGTGGGCGACCAGGTGCGGCACTATTTCACCAAGGCGATGGGCGACACCAGCGTCAATCCGATCGGCATACGTGTTCAACCAGTCCTGGCGGGGCGGGATCTCGAGGATCCTGGGCCACGACGCCGGTGAGGGCGCACTGGTGCTCGCCGCGATCGCCGGGACGGCGGTGTTGGCGCTGGCGGCGTGGTGGGCGTTGGGCGTCGGCTCCCAGCCTCGCGACCGGTTGGGCTCGGTGCTCGTCGTCCAGCTGTTCGGCCTCTTGGTGTCGCCGATATCGTGGGTTCACCACTGGGTGTGGGTGGCGCCGCTGGTCATCTGGCTGTTCTGCGGACCCTGGCGCGATGAGCGGGGTGCTCGCGTCCTCGGGTGGGGGTGGGTGGTGCTGACCTTCCTCAGCGTCCCCAGCATGCTCGCCCTGGCAGAGCCGAGTCTCTGGCAGACCAGCCGGCCGTGGTATCTGGCGTGGGCCGGGCTGGTGTACGTCGTTGCGGCGCTGGCCACTTTCGCGTGGATCGTCGTGACCGGCCGCCAAATCGCCGCCGCGACATCGTCTTCGGCGATGGTTCGACCAGTCGTAGTGGGGTTCGCAGCGGTAACACGTGGCGCCAACCATTGGTGGGGCACTGGGGGTTTCGCGCTCAGCTGACCTTGATGGAGAAGCTGGACGTCGCGGGCGAGCCTGGGGCGGCGAAGCGGTAGTTCCCGCGGCGCAGCGCGTCGGTGGGCGCCGCCATGGGCTCGATCGCGACGAGCGCATCGGTGGGGGGCGCGAAGAGTTGCGCGGCCGGGTAGCCCTTCTCGAACTTCACGTCGATGCGCCGGTCGCCGCCGGTCAGCGTGAACACCGAGCCGTCGCGCACGTTGTCGAAGCCGTCGTCGTAGGTGACGGACTTCAGTGCTTCGGTGGCACCGTCCCAGTCCTCGTGCTCGCCGGTCGGGATGCCCCAGTTGTCCACCGGCAGGTGGCGCATCGCCGGCCTGGTGAGCTGCCAGTCTTCGCGCGGCACACCGGGGATCGTGAAATACGGGTGATAGCCGAAACACATCGGCACCGACGCCGCCGTGGTCGGCATCACCGTCGTCGCGATGGTCAGCGTGCGATCGGAGAGTGTGACCTCCTGGGTCAACACGTGCGGGAACGGGAACGACGCGAGCAGACGCGGCTTGCCGCCGTAGTCCAGGACGGCCGTCAAACTGTTGTCGGTCCTGGCGATGACCAGCCAACCTGGGTATGCGGCCAGCACGCCGTGGATCGGCACGCCGTGCTCGTCGGTGCGAACGCCGCCGGTGCCGGCGGTCAGCGTCACGACGGCGCCGTTGATGCCATACTTGCTGGCGCTCAACCGATTTGCCCACGGGTAGAGGATCGGGATGCCCATCGTCTTGCCGCTCGTCACATACGCGTTCAGGCCCCGGCGCTGGCCGAGGAACTCGGCGTCGCCGTCGGCCAATGAGGTGCCGATCATGCCCGCGACGGGCACGAAGGTGGCGGTCACCGACGACGACGGGTCCTTGAGCGTGACGGATTCGAACTCAGGCATTGCTGAATTCTTGCATGGTCAGCTGGCCAGTGGATCGTGTTGTATGCGGTGCGCTGGCGCGCCCTTGGCGATCAGCGCGGCCCTGGTTGCCTCGACCATCTGCGGGCCGCCGCAGACCAGGATCTGGCGGTCGCCCCAGCTGCCGTATCTCGTCACCACGTCGGGCAACAGCCCCAGCTGGCGGACGTGCAGTCCGCGGGGTGGTTCGACGTCCGGGTAGTCGGACGCCCACGGCGGATTGGTCGAATACTCCGAAACCGGTGTCACCGACAGCCATGGATTGGTCGACGCGATCTGCCACAGCGTCTTCAGGTCGTAGAGGTCGCACGGATACCGGCCGCCGAAGAACAAGTGAACTCGCGGGTTCACCGCCCTCCGGGTGAGGTCCATGATCAGGGAACGCAGCGGCGCCAGGCCGGTGCTGCCCGCGACCATCAGCACGTCGTCGCCGTCGCGGTCGACCTGAAGCGAGCCGTGCGGGTTGGAGATTCTCCACCGATCACCTGGCTTGGTCTCGCCGACGATGGCGGTGCTGACCATCCCGCCGATCACCGACCGGACGTGGAACTCGATGGCACCGTCGCGGTCGGCGGGGATCGACGGGCTGAGGTGGCGCCACCGCCGCGGCCACTGGGGCACCTCGACGGTGACGTACTGACCGGGGTGGTAGTACATCGGGCGGTCGAGGCGAAGCCGGATGATCGACACGTCGCGGGTGGAGCGGATGTGCTCGAGGACTACCGCGTCGCGGTAGGGCGGGCCCTTCTCGGCTTCGGCGGACCCGCGCATCACCCCGACGATCAGTTTCACCGCGTCGCGGGCCGTCCCGGCGAGCCGGTCGTCCCACTGGTCGTGCAGCTCGTCGCGCAGGGTGACCAGCAAGGCATCCTGCATGGTGTCGTAATGGCGGTCGGTGACGCCGTATTTGCGATGGTCACGGCCCAGCTGGGCGAGGAATGCGACGGGTTCCTCGGCGCGCTGTGCGATCAGCTCACCCAACAGCCAGGTCAGCGCCTTTCCGAAGGCGGCCCGTTGTTGGGTCATGTCGGGTGGGAAGAGGTCGCGGGCGGAAATGTCGGTGGCGAACCAGCGGGTGTAGAACCGGTGAATCAGTTCGTCCGAATCGCCCGAGGGGTCGACCACGGCGCGCAAGGTCGCCAGCGCATCGCGATCGTCTAGTCCCACGCCATTGGAGTGTAAGTCAGCCCGGTGAAGGCCCGCGCGCCGCTCCCCGGAAGTCCGTCGCCGCCCGATCTCTTATCAGTGCAGTCCGTGAATTCCCTTGTACAGCACCAGGATGCCGATCACGATCAGGATTGCCGCGACCAGGGCGGCGTGCTGGCGTTCCATCCAGTCCTTGAGCCGGGTCAGGGGCTCGTGGAGGCGCTCGCCGGAGACCGCGTACGCCAGCACCGGGAGGGCGACCGTCGAACTGGCCACCGCGACGAAGTACGCCACGGCGAGGTACGCTCCGGCCCTGCCGAGACCGTCCGTGCCGATCGCCAAACCCGCTGCGGCACAGATGAACAGCACCTTGGGGTTGACGAGGACGAGGATCACCGCGGTGACCGCGGCCCGACTCGGCGTGATTGTCGTCAGGCTGCTCATCCACTTCGGGACGTGTGCCGCGCGCTTGCGGGTCAGCCAGCGGTAGGTACCGAACACGATGAGCGCGGCGCCGACCACGATCCGCAGCCACGACGCCCACGGCGGCGGCTTGTCCAGTCCACCGACCAGGCCGGACACCTCCACGAAGATCGCCGTCAGTATGGCGAGGGCGACGAGCCAGCCGAGCAGGAAGGCCAATCCCGTCGGCCTGGGCCGTGACGTATGCAGAACGAGCACCGCAGGGATGATCGATAGCGGTGACAACGCGATCACCAGGGCCAGCGGGATCAGTTCGGTCAGCATCGCTCGTCAACGTAGCAAGGTAATCCCCTCATTTGGTGAACCTGGAGACGTCCCGACGTGAACGTGGCTACGCTGCGTGCCCTGCCGAGGTCGGGGAGGACCGGTCAGATGAGACCACCGCTGACGGCCATCACCGCCGGCGACGTGGCGACCGTGGACTCGATCTTGAGCCCGACGTACCGCCACGTGAACGCCAACGGTGAGATGTTGGACAGGGCAAGGGAGATCGCGACGGCGTCAACACGCTATTACGGGGCGGCAATGTGATCGACCGGCAGCGGTTCAGCGACGTGTTCGTGCAGCAGTCCGGGGTCTGGAAGGCGCTGGCCGCCCAGGAGTCGAAGTTCTGAATCGGGGGCGACTCGGGCGCCGGAATTGGCGGAAACGCAAATATTTTCTAGGTTTGCTGTGTAACCTCCTTCGCGGCCCAGTAGCCGTGCTGGCCGTGGCTTCAAGGGGTCTGTCATGCCGCTTCGACGAGTGAAACCGCTTCTCGCCCTTGGCATTGCCGTGGTGCTGGCCGCGGCCACGACGAGCTGCGTCTCGCACCCGAACGAGGCGGTCATTCCGCAACCGGGCGTCAACGCGGGGCCCGACGGCAAACCCGCGCCGTTTCGCGAGCCGATCCGGCTCTCGAGCAAGGACGGCGTGCTCGAGGTCCGGTTGTCGGCCCACCAGGGCACCGTCAACCTCGACACCGTCAAGGAACCCGTCACCAACTTCCTGGTATTCGGCTTCGACCTGATCAAGGGCACCAGTTCGGACGGGTCGACCAAGGGTGACAACCTCTACCCAGCACCGACACTGCGAGTCGACCCGGGCCAGCGCCTGATCGTGCACTTCGACAACGATCTTCAGGGCCTGAACATCAAGGACTTCTACGACCCGGCGTTCACCCCCAAGGGCGGTGAGGTGCCGATCTACCCTCCGGCTCTCACCGAGGCGCCGCTCAACCTGCACACTCACGGCCTGCACGTGAGCCCCTCAGGCAACGCCGACAACGTGCTGCTGTCGATTCCGGCGGGGATGGGGAACACCTACACCTACGACGTCCCCAAGACCATGCCCAACGGGCTGTACTGGTACCACAGCCACCGCCACACGATGACTACTCAGCAGACCTATTTCGGCCTGGCGGGGCTGCTCGAGATCGGTCGGCCCGACGGCAACCTGCCACTCGTCACGCAGAACAACATTCCGGTGCGCGACATGGCAATTCAGTACAACTATGTGTTCGACCGAAACGGCAAGGGCCATCAGCTGAACAACTACAGCTGGTCACAGTGGGTGAGCACGGCCAAGCCTCCCGAGGGCAACCAGCTGGCCGACGGCACGTATCAGCCCAGCCTCGCGCCGGTGAACTTCGCCGATACCGCCGTGGGAGCCAAGTACGTCGCACCGTGGTGGGCCGGCCCGCTGTCGCCGAAGAACAACCGCGGCCAGACCAACTTCATGCCGTCCAACCTGATCGCCTTCGACAGCCCAGGCGCCAAGGTCGCCGAGAACCCGGCGCTGCCGGAAAATCAGCGTGACGTGCAGTACACCGTGAACGGCCAGTTCCAGCCCGAGTTGAAGATCAAGCCGGGCCAGACGGAGATCTGGGCGGTGGCCAACATCAGCGACATCTCCTACATGACGCTCAGGTTGACCGAGACCGCCACGGGCAACCACCCCAAGTTCGCCATCGTCGGGCAGGATGGCAACCCGTACACCCAGGTCGGCAGGCCCGTCTACGGTGACGGCACGACGCTCGACATCCCGCCGGGGTCGCGGTACGCGATCGCGGTCACCATGCCCAAGCAGGGTGATCTGGTTCTCGAGTTCCCACCGGATCCCAAGGCCACGGAGATCACCGATCCCGCTGTGCTGTATACGAACAACGGCACCAAGAACCCGCCGGCGGTGCTCGGCAACTTGAGCGTGGATCCGAAGTACATCAGCTACGCCGACGGTTTCTTCGTGTTCCCGACCCAGACCCTGATCCATGCCACGCCGGACACCAGCGGCCCAGGCCAGACCACGGCCTTCGAGCCGGGGCAGAACCTCGACGCGTACACGTCGTTCGTGGACACGTCGGTGATGACGCCTGCCGTCACACGGGCGTTGACGATCACCGACAACATCGGCGGCGACAAGGGCAGCAACAACGACCCCAAGGCCGTCATCTACATGTTCGATACCAGCGCGTTCCCGAACGTCCCGCTGATCCAGCCGAGACTCAACTCGGTAGAGGAGTGGCGGATCACCAACTTCAACAATGATGCGCATCCGATGCACATCCACGTCAACGACTTTCAGGTCACGGCCATCGACGACCCGAACCGGGGCAAGACGGGGGTGCAGCCGTGGGGAGTCGACAACGTCAACGTCCCAGCCCCGATATTCGACGACATGCACGTCGTGAGCACTCCGGCATCGCTGACCTTGCGGCAGGAATTCCTCGAGTTTCCCGGCACGTACGTCATCCACTGTCACCGGCTCAATCACGAGGACAACGGACTGATGGCCACCATCAACGTCATCCCGGAGGTGTCGACGTACGCGGTGGCGATACCCGGGTCGAACGGCAAGCCCGCCTCGGTTCAGGTCCGGGATGCCAACGGCGACAAGGTCTTGCAGACGGTCTTCCCGTTCCCCGAATTCCAGGGCACGCCGTCGGTCGCAATGGCCGACGTCAACGGTGACGGCATCCTCGACCTGATCGTCGGCACCGGCAAGGGAGTCTCACCCGAGGTGGCCGTGTACGACGGCAACAACACCACCGATGGCCTGTTCAAGACCGAGATCGCCCGGTTCGCCCCGTTCGACGCCGGCTTCCAGGGCGGCGTGACGGTCGCGGGCGCCGACATCGACGGAAACGCGTTGGCCGACAACATCGTCGTCGGTTCGGGTCCAGGTATGGAATCGCAGGTGAAGGTGTTCTCCTCGAAGCTGCCTGGCGAATCGGGCAAAACGCCGGACGTGTTCTCCACCTTCACGCCCAACCCCGGATCCCAGTCCGGGGTCGCCCTGGCCACCGGCATGGTCGAATCGGGATCGGGCCGGGAGAGCATCGTGACGGCACCAGGGCCCGGTGACCCGCCGCTGATCAAGACCTTCCGGTGGGACCTCTACACCCCGACTGCCCGGTCGCAGGCCAATGGCACCGCGACGGCGCACGAACATTCGGGCAAGCCCACCGACCCGGTCATGACCTCGCAGTTCATGGCGTACGACGAGAACTTTCATGACGGCGTCGCGCTGTCGACCGGGTGGGTCGCCGGCGCCGAGGGAGGCGCAAAGAGCATCGTCACCAGCCAACTCGGGGGCGAGGGCACGGTCCGCGTGTGGTCGACCGGGTCGTTGCTCGATGGACAGCCGGGCATTTATCTGGACAACCCGAACCACCACGAGGAGAACGTGAAGTACGCCCAGATCGCCTCGTTCGCTCCGTTCACGGGCGGGACGCCCGCCGTGACGGTGGCGACGACGAGTACCAACTACGGCGCCGACGTCCTGGTCGGCGGTCCGGGTGGCGAGGTCCGCAAGTACGAATTGGGACGCGCGACTCCCGACGCGACGACCCTTGCGCCCAAGCTGGTTTCGACGCTTCCGCCGATACCGGGCCTGACCGGCGCTGCGCCGCTCGGCGGGCGCTAGCTCCCTCGACTCGAATCACCACCAAACCCATGCCGTCCAGTAGCGCGATCCGCTCGATGTCCCACGACCGCTGCTTGCGGTCGGACCAGTGTTGGACGCCGTCGTACTCGACCGCGACCTTCCACTTGCGCCATTTCATGTCGATGCGAATGAAGGGGTGTCCGTACTCGTCGCGGAATTCGATCTGCGTCTCCGGCGCAGGCAGGTGTCGAGGTGCAGCGATGATTAGCCAGCGGCACTCGGTTGTTTAACTACGGTGTGGAGACGACATGTCCTGGTGGACGAAGCTGCTCGGTCCCTCCGCGGCAGGTCGGGCGGGCGAGCCGACCTGGCCGGTCGAGCTCGAGGTTGTGACCGGCAAGCTGTCCGCGCGGGTATACCTGCACGACAACGAGTCTCAGAGCGGGCCGATCGCGTGCTGGTCGTACGTCAGCCACGGACTGGCCGCGCTGGAGCAGCCCGAGATCGTGTTCACGCTGCGCCGTGATCCGGACGAGCCGAACGACGGCTTTCCGCAGGATCCGCTGCACCTGCTCGCGACGATCTATCGGCTCGCAGACGACGGCCAGCGCGTCGGGCCCGGAGGAGTCACTGACTTCGGTGCCCAGAGCTTCCTCGGCCATCACCTGCTGTATGTCGAGGCGCAGCCGCTCGACCGGGTGCCGCTGCCGCCGTCTTGCCTGGCCGCGCTGCTGATCACCACCGACGAGCTTCGCGCGGTGCGCGAGTTCGGAACCACGCGCGTTCTGGCCCGCATGGGGCAGGCGAGCAACTACTACCCATTTCCGCCGTGGGCCGACCGGCGCCGTCCCGGCCTGTCGCTCGCGCGGACGTTCGAGCACAGCCTGCTGTCGAAGCTTCCGCGCGCCGCGCTCCACGACGTGCACGTGGGCGTCGAGAGCAACCAGATCACCGTCAGCGCGCTGCGCGGCGCGCAGCCGCCGTGGCAAGTCCGGCTGGCGGAGCTGTCGGACAATGTCCCGCTCGCGCTGCTCACCGCGCTCGATCCGACCGCCGATGGCTGCCTGGTCTGGGTGCCCGGTCAGAGCGAGCCCGAGGCGATCACCCCACCGGGCAGCGATGGCTCGCGGCTGTGCGGGTGTTTTGTCGTGTTGCTTCCCGAGCAGCCCGAGAACGGCGGGCGGATTCTGGAGGATGGCTTTGTAATGGAGTTGACCGCCGACTCGTGGAAGGGAGTCCGCAGCGCGCTGATCAATGGCAGGGACGTCTGGATCCCGGCGGCTGGGACCGGGATGTCGTTCGCGTTGACCTGGCGAGATCAGGAGTATGTCAGTCCGGTCGATGGTCAGTCCTACACTGCCGAGGGCGGCTGGGATGCGTATCAGCCGACGACGCCCGAGGGTGCCACGACCACCAGCAAGGTGATGATCAAGCAGGTTCGGCTGTTGACGCCGCAGGTCGAGCTGGCGGAGCGGAGCTCGGTGCGCGAGCTGGCGGCGTTCTGCCGCGAGGTCCAGCGCTGCGCGCAGCGCGCGATCGGCGATCGTGATGACGCGGCCGAGCTGGTGATCCGGATGCGATGCACACCCGAGGGCCACGACGTCGACCTGTCCAGCCGCGGCGAAGCGCCGGAGCCGGTCATGCAGGCACTCTTCGAGGCGGTCAAGCAGCTGACCAGGCTGCCGGTCCAGGACGGCGAGGTCAGCTTCGAGATCGAGCTGAGGCGAAGCGGCTGACGAATCGTGCTTATGCAATGAAGATTGATCGTCGCTTGGAATGTCGAATTTCGTGTGTCCGATTAGCGACTTCCGGAACCCTGGTTGCCGCCCGACGCGAGTCCTCCTACAAGCCTGATGCGGTCAACAATTCGGATGGGAAGTGCGCAGGGACCGATAATGCCGGACGGCTCACGCGCGAATTGCTCCCGCGTTGTGCTGCAAACCATTCCGACTGCATTCGCCACGGGCACACCAACGTCGGCCACCTGATGCACGACGCCGCGACCGCCGACGCTTGTCCCGGGTGGTATCAGGAAACGGGTTCCGATCGCCTTTGGCGGCGTTCCGCAGACGTTGCGTACGCTTGCGCCCGAAATGCCAGTATCGGGTCGTCGGAGAGCTCGACACCGGCCGCCTGCCGGGTGGGGTCGAATACTTGCTGGTCCCAATGGTCTTCGTCGGATGATCGAGATGTGATGATGATCTGGCCGGCTGGCAACAGCAGCCGCTCTTCTGGCCAGGCGATCGTCGGATCGGTGGTCGTGTCACCCGCGTCGGCGAACTGAAATGCCAGCGTGAACGTCACGGGCCCGTCTGTCAGGCGCTGGTCGAGTTCGGCGATGAGGAAGTCGTGGGCCAGGGTGCGCGCCTCTTCAGGATCCAGTGCCATCTCCCCCAGTTCCGGCAGGAGTCGGTAACGAAATGCCCGTCGCTTGCCATCGGCGTCGACGAGGAAGAAGGCGTGCAGCCCGTTGAAGCGGGTCGTGGCGTAGCTCGCCGGAGGTTTGGCCGTGCCACCCAGCAGCGCCCTGCCGATCTCGGGGTGCTTCACCAAGATCGACAACAGCTTCGGCACGGCTTTCAATTTGTCTAACGTCCCGCCTTCCAACTTGGACAACAGTTCGACCAGCGCTACGAACCCTTCGGGGGTCCGGGTTGGAAACGTCAGGGTGTTCGCGGCGGCTAAGTCTGCCGCACTATGGCCGTCCTTGAGGAATTTCACCGCCATACCGCGTACGCCCTTGACGCGGTCGTCGGCGTCGAAGTTGCCGCCGTTGGAGAAACGGACGACCGCGGGAGTTTCGCCTAGCAGATGCGCGGCAGTGGTTCGGCTCTCGATCTGTCCGGACGGCACGAATTTGGCATCGTATATCGCACCGCGGGAGTGCAGCCGCCGGTTGGAAGCCCGCGGGTGTACTGCTGCTTCGATTCGGTCGACTGCGGCTTCTGCGGTCAAGCCGTCGGGATCGGTATTGCTGGGCATGGCTTTCCTTTTGGTTGATCGTCGTCGACTTCTCGCGAAGCGCAGGTAGCGGCTCGCTCACTGCATGGCTGTTTATCCGGACGGTAAACGCTGGCCGGTTTTGGGATCGTCGTTACGGGTTGTGGGCGGGTGACGCGGTCGCTGCAGGACTGGCATTTGCTGCTGGCAACAACCGTAGCCCGCCGCGGACGCCCCAACACGAGTACTCGCCTACCTGTGTTTCGAACCGTCGGGGCGCTCATTCATGCCTATTTCGTTTCGGGCAACGGGTTGAAAATGAGGTACCGCGCTACTCATGAATTCTTGCCGGGAACCGTGGGGCCATTCAATTCCACATCATGCCGCCCGGGGGTTCTAATGGTGTCAACCGATGCAGTTGTGCGGAAGGCAGCAGCAACACGGAAGGTGCGTGCGGTGGTCGTCGCCCTCAGACCTCATTGTCGAGTCGAAATTCCCGTCAGAAGACCCGACGAAGGAACCCACACAATATCGCTACGAGTGTTTCCGTCCGCTCGTTGTCCGCGGCGACCTTTGGGTGTTGGTTCCCGCCGGGTGGACAAATGAACACGGATACGCCGTGATCATTACCGCCGGTTCGGCCAACCGCATCTCACTCATCAAGCTCTTGGGCATCGCCAAGACGCCGGCGGCGAACAGGAATGGCGGTTGGCAGTGCCCAGAGGTGGGCCCCGCCTAACCGCGAGATCCCCGGTGCGAAAGCCTTCGCACTGCCGCGCGAGACAGCCCTGGGTGGTGCTGACCAGAATTCGATTAGCAAGCGCGAGGAACGCGAGGAACACGCCGAACACGATCATCGCGGCGGCGGTGACCACCCGGGCCGATAGACCGACCCCATGGCGCAGTCCAATGATCGAACTGCGGGGTTCGTCGTATCGGCCACCGCACGATTCAGGTCCTTTCGGCCTTGTCGAGCACGCCAGAAGCCGTCGACGTCGAGTAGGTCGCTACTCGCGCGCTTGGTGCGCGCCGCCCCGCACAGTGAACCTTCACCACGGCACGACCATGCCCCGTGTCGGGCCACACGCCACCACCAGGAAGGACCCGCAGCCATGCCGATCGCCCGGGCGACCAATCACCTCATCACCGTGAACGCCTTTCCGGGAGACGCCAAGACACTGCTGGCCTTCGACCTGGTCACCGAGTCCGCCCGCCGTCGGCTGGCCGGCTTCACCATCGAGGTGCACGCGCCCGGCCACATTGCCTACTTCGTGGACAACAACCTGCGGTTGGCCCCGTCACCGGACCACGCACAACTCGGCGCCGAGTCCCCTTTCGCCAGCGTGAACGCCCCCATTGCGCAGTTCCGGTGGCTGCACGTGCCTGGACTGGTACACCAATCGGGCGCACCGGCGTTCGGCACGTACACCTACCTGGTGACCCCCCGATACCTGTCCGAGCGGGCGGCGCTGCAGCCGCTGGACCCCTCGGCCAGCGTCACCGTCACTGTCGAGATCGGCCCCTTCGCCGCGGGTGCGGTGAAGCTCGGATTCACCCGCAGTTACGTCCAATCTCAGGCCTTCGTCCGGCACTTCGGCTCGACGATCGACATCCGGCCGCAGGGCGACGAGCTGCTGTATGACACCGGGGCGGTCGCCGGAACCAACGGCCACGGCGACAGCTACACCTACGCCCAGGAGTACCAATGGCTGGGATTTACTGCGCGTCAACGCATCCTGGAGCTGCTCGACGAGGTCCGCGAGGATCCCGCGCTGACGCTGGACGTGCTCGCGCACGAGCTCGACGAACCCGACGTCTGCGCGGCGCTGCTCCAGATCGGCGGCTCCGGCCGGGCCCGCGTCGTCCTCGACGACGCGGCGCGCCACCACGACGCCGACGAGCCCACGCTCGAGGACCGATTCGGCGCGGTGTTCGCCGCGCGGGCCGGTGGCGAGGCACTCAAGCGCGGCAGTTTCGGCCGGTCCGCGCACGGCAACGTCATGGTCGTCTCCGACGCGGCAGGCCCACGAACCGTGCTGACCGGCTCGACGGGCTGCTCCGTGACCGGACTGTACGTCAACGCCAACCACGTGCTGGTCTTCGACGACCGCCGGGTCGCCGCGACGTATGCGGGCGTCTTCGACCAGGCCTGGAGGAGTGGAGTGAAGGACTCGGACTTCGCCGCATCACGCTGGGGCAGGGAGGTATTCGACTTCGACCGCGATCCCCGTGGGGAGCCGCGCGTGTCGATCACGTTCTCCCCGCACTGGCGCGACGTCGCCCAGCAGACCCTGGGCCGCGTGGTCGACCGGGTGAGGCAGGAAGCCAAGGTCGTCGCCGCGCCGCCGCGCGGTTCGGTGTTCTTCGCGGTGACCGACTCCGAGGAAGCCGGTGAGAACCAGGTGTGCGATGCGCTGAACGCGGTCCACACCGACTGCGACGTGTTCAGCTACGGCATCTCCGACGCCGCTCGGGGCGTCGGGGTGTACCCGGCGGGCACCCAGTCCGGGCTGCTGCGCCACCGCAGGAGCGGGGCAGCCGCTGCTGCCCCGGCCGTTCCGCGAGGTGCCCCGGGTCGCCGGTCACGAGGTGCACCACCAGTTCGTCGTCTGCGGATTCCGCGGGCCCGAACCGGTGGTGTTCTGCGGGTCGTCGGACTTGACGCTCGGCGGCGAACAGGCCGACGGCGACGATCTACTGGTCATCCGGATGCGGACGTGGCGACCGCGTTCGTGATCGAGGCGGTGATGCTCGTCGACCACTACCGGTTCCTCGACCGGCTCAGCGCCAGGGCGGGCATCGCACCGGCGAGCCTGGCCGTCCACCCCGACAAACGGACCACAGCGGTGGCCGCGGGATGGTTCCTCGGCACCACCGACGCGTGGACGGACGAAGTTCTTCGACGTCCGCGACCCGCACTGCGCCGACCGGGAACTGTTCGGCCACTGAGCGGTTCGGCTGGCCCGGGCGTCAGCGGTGTGCGCGAACGATCGCGGCCAGTTCGTCGCGATCGGAGACGTCCAGTTTGATGCAGGCCCGGTAGATGTGTCCTTCCACGGTGCGGGCCGAGACGACGAGCCGGTCGGCGATCTCCCGGCTGGTCAGACCCTCGGCGATCAACAAGGCGATCTCCCGTTCGCGCTCGCTGATCGGCAGCGGGCGCACCGCCGCGCGCAGTGCCGGCGTGGTGGCGTCACCGCATGACGCCGCGAGTTGCCTTGCGCGGGAGGTTGATTTGGCAGCGTTGCCGGCGCGGTGCGCGGCGGCATGCAGTACGGCGGCCTGGGCGGCCGCGTCGGCCGCCGACAGCAAGACATCTGCATCCTCGAACCGCACGCTGAGCGCGTCGAGCTGCTCGGCGTCGTGGGCGGCGACCGCGGCGGCGTGTTCGACCTGCAGGCCGAACACCGGCCCGGCCACTCGCCTGGCCAGTTCGGCGATGCGCGCTCGCCACCGTGCGGTCGCCGAACCGGGCCGCGTGGTGCAGCGCCTCGGCTTCCAGTGCGTACTGGCCGACCCGGCGGGCTTCGGCAGCGGCCTTGCGGGCGGCCTCGGCGGCCGGGCGGCCACCTCCGCGGGCGGCGACCAGCCACGACTCGGCGATCATCCGGGCCGGTTGGTGGACGGCGACCTGAGCCCCGGTGTGTTCCTGGGCGTCGGCCAGTACCCGGCTGGCCTGTTCGGGTTGGCCGAGCGCGGCGTAGGCGCGGGCCAACAGCAGCCGCGCCGGCAGTCGCCACGGCAGTGAGCTTTCGGCGTTCAGTGCGGCCAGCGCCTGCTCGATCGCCCGGATCGCCTCGGGGAACCGGCCGCGGTACGTGCAGACCAGCCCGTCGGTGATCTTGGTGATCGCCCAGCCGGTGAACTGACCCGTCGAGGTGAACTCGGCGTACTCGGCGACCCGCTGCCGGGCGGACGTCGAGTTGCCCGCTGTGCACCAGGGAGAGTACGTCGCCGTAGCGGATCATCGCCCGGATCAGGCCGTCGGTGGGTTTCTGATCGATCCGGCAGCGCGCTGCGATGGGTTCGAACTCGTCACCGCGGCCCGCCGGACCCATCGCCAGGCCGGCGGCGAACGCGGCGAAGTCGACGGCCTGAGTGGGGGCGTCGGGGTCAGCCAGCACCGCCTGCGCGGCCTCCAGTCCGCCGGCGAGATCGCTTTCGTGCACCGCCACCGCCGACCCGGTTGCATCGACGATGAGGCGTAGGGCGGGATGGGTGACCCGCTCGCGCAACAAGGTCAGTACGTCATGGGCGGGGCCGACCGCACCCATGGCCCAGAACAGGGTGGATAGCCGTGGAATGCCCCACTGCACCAGTTCGAGTTCGTCGAGGTCGTCCGGGTCGAACTGGGCAAGGATGTCCTCGGCCTCGGCGGGCCGGCCCTGCCACAGCAGCGCCCGGGACAGGAGTTCGCCGGCCCGTATTCCGCCGTCGGACTCAAAGGCCTTGCGGGCCAAGCGTTCACCGAGCGGAAGGTTCGCCAGGAAGACCGCGTCCTTGGCCGCGGTCACCATGAACGCGGCTGTCGACGGCCTGATCACTGTCGGCTTGCAGCCTTGCCAAGCGGATCCGCTTGGCCGGGGTGTCGAGCTGCTTGGCGCTGCAGCGCCGTCGCGAGCTGGCCGCGCAGCCGCCGGGCCGAGGCGGTTCCGATGCGGCGGCGCACCACGTCCCCGTAGAGCGGGTGGCTGATCCTGGCGTTGAGCCGGGGCCCGTCGTGCACGATCCTGATCAGTCCGGCGGCCTCGGCGGCGTCGAGCGCGTCGTCGCCGACCAGCTCAGATAACGTGTCGACGTCCAGCGGTTCGCACAGCGCCAGCAGTCGCAGCGGGGTCAGCGCTGCTGCGCCGGCGGCGTCGAGCCGGCCCTCGAGCAGGGCTGCCAGCCCGGAGTGCACTGCCCCGTCGCCGCGCAACTGCCACACCCCGTTCACCGGGGTCAGCCGGCCGGCCTCCAGCACGCCCTCGACGGTGTAGCGCAGAAACAGCGGGTTGCCACCGGACGCCTCCCAGAGCGCGTCGGCGCTGAGCTCCTCCAGCGTGCCGTCGAGCACCGATTCGACGAGTGCGATGCTCTGTTGCTTGCTCAGCGCGTGGAGCTCCAAGCGCTGCAGGTAGCCGTCCTTCCACAGGGAGGTCACCGCGTCCGGGATGGGTTCACCGCTGCGGACGGTCGCCACGATGCGCCCTAGCTGGTCCACCGCGATGTGGTGCAGCAGGGTCGCCGACAGTTGGTCGAGCAGGTGCGCGTCGTCGACGCCGACGACGGCTTCGCCGCCGGCGAACAGGGCCTCCCGGGCCGAGGCCAGCATGGCGATGGGGTCGCGAGCGCTGCCCTGGCCCACCCACTGGGCGAAGGCCCCCAGCGGAATGCTCTGTGAGGACTCCGTGCAGGCCGCCCAATGCACGTCCGTGGCAAGCGAATCCGTCACCATCCGGGCCAGGGTGGTCTTGCCGACGCCGGCAGCGCCGATCACCACCACGCCGTGGCCGTCTGCGCGCAGCGCGGCGCGGATCGCCTCGTGCTCCGACGGGCGATCGAGCAATTGCCAAGCATCCCCCACGGGTGGAGTGTAAGAGCCCAGGTCGGTCCGCGGGCGGCGAACCGTTACGGGGCTTCCGCCGAGTCCTCCACGTCAGCGCCGGGGGATCCCTGGCTGCGGCCAGGCATGGGCGTCATCGTGGTAGCTCGTCGACCGACGCGGGCTCCCGACGGGCCACGCCGTTCATCTGGTGACGGAAGTCGCTGGAGGCGTCGTAGGCCCGCAGTTTGAGCCGGTTGATCGAGCCCAACGGGCGGTGCGCGGCCAACCCCCGAAACGGCGTGAAGGACAACACGTCGTCACCGAACGCCTGGCGCTCCGGGGTGGCCGGATTCTGCACGGGGAAGGTCAATTTCGCGACCGGCCGGTACGCCGACTTCGATTCCGGCCATTCGACCGTGGCGTCCTCGATGGGCATGGTGGCGAGGTCGGTGCACAACTGCGCCCGCAGTTCGAACTCCGCGGTCTGCGTGGCGAGGAACTCGACGACCTGGTCGCGGTAGGCGTCCGGACCCGATGTGGGCGCCAACAGCACGTCCTTTAGCGCGAGCACCGACGGCGATAGGGGGGTCACGCACATCTTGGCGACGTGCTCGCCGAAGCGCAGTGCCGCCGAGGTGAAGAACGTCTGGCCGAGGATGTGATAGTTCGGGCGAATGAACAGCTGCACCGCCTCCGGGAGGTGCAGACCGACGGGGCTGATCACCTTTTCGACCACCGAGAATACGTCCGAGGCCGCCGCCAGGCCCCAGTCCGGGAGTCGGGCCAGTAGCCACGACAAGGGCATGCCGCGGCGCTGATAGGTCTTGGCGTCGGCGAAGGGGAATTCGCGATGGGTGACGAATAGTAGGTCCTGGGTGGTGCCGTCGTCGGGCAGGCAGCGTGGCCCGTCGACGCCGATGAGCTTGACGCCCAGGCCGTGGATGCCGCGCAGCTGGTCGCTGCGCAGGGCGCCGGCCGTGCTGGACAGCCGGGCGATCGCCGGGTAGGTCGCCGCAGTGGCGAACAGGCCTTGACGGAGCTCGGGCGCCAAGTTCGGATAGACGGTGAGTTCGCCGCGCAGGATCCCGTGGCTCTTGGCGTGCGCGTCCCGGATGCCGTGGTGGTACTTCTTGTACGCCCATTCGTTGTTGCCGTGCAGGGTGTGCACGATCGCGTCGATGACGGCGTCCTCGTCTGGGGTTGGACGTTCCAGGTCATCGGTGTAAGTGAGGTACGTCGTGGACTCATCGGTGCTCATCGCGGTTCAACCTTCCGATCGGTGTGTGCGGCCGTCCAGGGCGCGAATGGGTTGGCCACCCCGCACAGCGCGGGTTCCAGCGTCGGGAAGTGCCGTAGCAACACGGCCCGCATGTCGGCGTCGCGAACCCAGGCCATGCCAGCTTCGGTGTACACCTCGGCGCGGAAGTCCCTGCTGAGGAAGCGGTCACTCTTCAGCCGCCGCGACGCCATCAGGATGAATACCCGAAAGGCGGTGTCGCTGAAGCCGAATCCAGCCGGCTTTGGTTCGGCGTAGAGACCGATCACCAGGTCGACGCGGTCCACGTCGCCGTAGACCTGGCGCAGCTCCTCGGCCAGCGTCCGGTCGTGCGTCAGGTCCTCGAATGTCGCCGCCGGGGGCAGCCGGAACAGCCGCCGGAATTCGTTGTATCGCGGGACGCCCCGCTCGCGCACTCGCAGGATGTCCGTGGCGGCCAGGTCCAGCTAGGCCGTCGACGCGCTGCAGCCGGCGCATGGAGTCGGGATAGTTGTGCAGGGTGAGCGCGCCGGGGTGAGCCCGCCCGAACGAGTAGAACAGGTCGTCCATGGAAGTTTCGGAGAGTCGTTGGCGCACTTGGTCGATCATCAGGTCGGGCAGCGTGAACTGGGCCAGCTGCCGGTCATCGCCCAGGGCGCGGAACACGAAGTCGTCGGGGATCAGCGGATGCATGCGATACACCGCCACGAATTCCTCGGTGAGCGCGTAGGGGACGCCGTGGTGATCGGTGGGCGAGCCGGGAATGCCTTGCAGTATGTCGTTTCCGGTGATCCGGCCGAAACGTCGTTCGAAGCGTTCGCCCAGCAGCCCGAACCAGTTGGCGCGCATCGCGAACACCGTGGTCGGGTGGGCGATGATGGCCGGCGTCCAGTCGATGGTGTGGATCTTCGCGATCACGGCGGCGGTGATCAGGCGCGCGGTGTCGTAGAGCCGTTGATCGTCCATCCGGGGATACTCCGCGGCGAGCCGGTCACATATCGCGTTGTGTTCGCGCAGGAACAGCGAATGCAGCAGTGCCAACCCGACCCAGAAGTTGCCTGCGGGCCCGGTGAGGTCGATGTTCGCGTCGACGTCGGCGGGTGGGAGGCCGAGCTCGTCGATGCGAAGCTTGCCTTGCTGGCGAGATCGTAGCCGGTGGGCGAAGTCCCTGGTGCCACCATAGAGTTGGGATGCGTCCCACCAATGCGTCTGTTCGCTGACGTAGGTCGGCGGCTCGCCAGGCGATGGGCTCGGATCCGGTGACGTCTTCTTGATCCGCATGGGGCGCTGCGGCCAGTCGTCTTCGGGATCCAGTGTGACGTCCCAGGTGTCGTCGACCTCGCCGTGACTGAACCAGTCGTGGACCTCGAACTGAATCCACGCGGCGGCCAACAGGTTCAAGGTGGTGGCCGGCTGAAATTCCTTGCGCGCCAGCAAACGTTCACTGACCAGCCGTGGGCTGGGGCAGAGCAGCTTGTCGTCGGGCTCGCGAACGGTGTGCGCGACGGGGCACGTTGCGGCCGAAACGGCTGCCGGTGGAACCCATCAACGGGCAGCCGAGATCGTTGAACTCGCCGCTGACCGTCCGACGCGCCCGGTAGTCACCTTCGTCGGTCTCGCTCGCATCGGGTTGATCGGAGGCCCCGCGGCCGGTGTCGTGCAGATTGAGTTCGCGTAACCGGCGGCGCAGGCCAATCAGCACGGGCAGCGCGAACGGCACCGGCAGCCGCGACCATCCGACGCGGCGGTCGACTCGTTCGGCGACCCGGCCCAGCCAATCCAGCAACGAACTCACGTGCGTGTTCCCCACCGCGCCAAGCGATGTGCCGACTTCCCCTGCTGTGCGGCTGCCACCCGACCCCCGTCGCGTCAGTGCGCTGTGTGCGCGTTCAGCACTGTAGTCTCACGGGCGCCACGACGCACCATGCCGATGACTCTTGCGCCGCGGTGAAGGTGACCTCGGCCGACGGTCCCGACAGCGTCATGCCGTGTTCGCCGACGGTCAGCCGCGGGCCCGCGAGCAGGAAACGCTCGAACCAGATCAGCGCAACGGAAGGCAATGGCGTCGATGCCTGGTCCGTTCGTTCCACCGGTCCGGTGGCCCGCAGTCGATCGTCTTCCCACGCGATGTCGAACCACAGGTAGTTGGCGCCGGCGTGGGCGATCATCGATCGTCCCGAGGTCGCGAAGACCACGGTCAGCGCCGCCGCGGGCAGCCGTTGCGGCGTTTTCCGCCAGATCATTTCGGTGGATTCGAAGATTCCGTACACGGTGGCTCTTCGGGGACGGCTGCTGCGGCCTCGGACAAAGGGCTCGTTCTCGCTGGTGGATGTCGCGGGGAGTGGCGGGTGGGGAGTCCGGCCGCGACGGTGCGGCCGGTACCGCGTCGCAGCGGCACCACGTTGCCGCTGCGCTCTGCGCAGATCTCGGCGGCGGTGCCGCCCACCCGGATGACGATGTCCTTCATCGGTTGCTCCTCAGTCGATGCACGTAAGTCGCTGTCCGGCTGTGGCGAGGCCGTTCGCGCCACACCGAGTCCGACGGCGACGCGGGCATGACGCCCCGAGACTTGATGGTCCCGATGCGCCATGCCCGCTCCCCTCGTATCGCCGGCCGGCGCCAACCCCCGAAGGCCGCTACCGACGTCGATGATGATTGCGAGTAGAGCCGCGCGGGCGCGCGAGTAGAGGGGTACTCGAAACGCAAAACGGGGTGTCGACGGCCCGCTCCCGTGGCTGGTGACCTCGGCGGGGGCGCGCTTGCGGTTGAGCCGCCGAACCGGTCAGCACCGCTCCGTCGACGCTCGGGTAGTGCGGTACTCGATACCCAAGCCGATCGGTCGGGTACCAATGAGGGATGAGAGCAGCACATTGCTTCACCGGTCCGCTCCGATGCCCGGATTTCGCCGTCACGAACGCGCAAACGACGGTGCGTGCCTGCCGTTGCGAGGTACCTTTGCGTTTGGGATCGGCGTAGCCGCGTCGAGGGGGCGCGCCATCGCATGGGGGATGACATCGTGGCAATCCGCGCACCGCACGTGGGCCGTCCGGGAGTGACGTTCTGGCGCTCCGTCGGCCACGAAAGATGCGTCACCGCATTCACATTGAGTGCAGTCTCGTCGACGCGGCCACTGAGCCGGCCCGACGCGACGACACCGGGCGGGCCGTCGTGACCGACGAACCAGACCTCGGCGACTTCGCGCCGCCGCCACCGCCACCACCGCCGGAGGTCTCCTGGCAGGCCAGAGTGCTGTGCGCGGTGCAGGCCCTGGAGGCCATCGATCAGCCCGCGACGCCGACGCGGCTCAAGGAGATGGTCGGCGCGAAGTTCGCATCCACGTTCCTGCCGGGCGATCGGTTGTACGAGGGCGCGCGACCGTCGTGGGAGACGCGCGTCGACGACGCCACCGCACGCACTCGTCACCAGAAAGCTGCTCCGCCGCCCGAAGGGCAAGGCCGGCACCAAGTCGACCGGCGAAGTAGCCGGTGTCGACCACCGCCGCGGGGCGCAAGCGGGTCGAAGCTCGCCTGCGCCGTCGGCGAACAGGTCGCCGAAGACACCACGCCAACGGCCGACCGCGGTCACGTCCACGGGCCCAGCGTGATGGCCCGCGGGTGTCGTCGCTGCACCGCTGCAAGACAAGTTGCAAGCCGCCGCCGAGCCTCGTCGAGCCGTCGCAGACCCGTCAACTGCAGGCGCCGATCCGACGCGAGCGCTCGGCGAGCCGAGTGGCGGCCGACCCACCCGAGCCGGTGATGATCGAACTGAACTTGCAGTACGGCGTGGGTTCGGAGAACGCGCACACCGTCGGCGTCGCCGGCGCGATCGCCCGCGTGCAGGAGCTGTGGAAATTGGTCGGAGGCCGGCGGTGAACCCGTCGTCGTGGCCGAGCAGTACATGTCGGGGGAGCTGACCAAGCAGCAGGTTCAGAACATCGCCACGGCCGACTCAGCCGGTGGTGATTGGCCCCAGCGTGCCATCTTCCGCATCTGGCCGGACTTCCCGGTGCACCGCCAGATCGACGCCTCCTGCACGACCGTCAAGGCGGTGCCCGCGCAACGCTCGTTCGCGGCCTACGGCGAGGGCATCGTGTGGGCGGTCATCGACTCCGGCATCGACGGGAGCCATCCGCACTTCCAAGCCGACTTCACGCTGAAGGATCCCGCGGTGGCCGATCTGCATCACGACTTCGTCTCTGGCAGTGACGATCCGGCCATGGCGTTGGTCGACGAGGACGGACACGGAACGCACGTGGCCGGAATCATCGCCGGTGGCCTGCAGCATTGGAATCTGAAGGACAAGAAACGCCACGCGCTTCGCCGTGGAGAAGCGCAAGAACAACGGCGCCCTCGGCAGCGCCGACCCCATCTTGGTGCCGCGCCCGGTGGACATCGAGCTCTTGAACGGCGTCGCACCCGCTGGCGAAACTGGTCAGCCTGAAGGTGCTCGGCGGTTTCGGTGACCTCACCGCGCGGACCGCCCGCGTGATGAACGCGCTGGCCTACGTCCGGCAGAAGAATGCCGACGGCGGAAAGATGGCCCGGATTCACGGCGTCAATCTCAGTCTGGGCTACGGCTTCCTCGCCGACTGGTTCGCCTGCGGCCAGAGCCCGCTGTGTTTGGAGGTCAACCGGCTGGTGCTCTCCGGTGTCGTCGTCGTGGTCGCGGCGGGCAACTCGGGTTACGTCACGCTCACCGAGAGCCAATCGGACGTCACCGAGTTCAGCGCCGCCAGCACGATCAACGATCCAGGCAACGCCGAGCGGGCCATCACCGTGGGCTCCACGCACCGCGATTCGCCGCACACCAACGGGATCTCCTACTTCTCGTCCCGCGGGCCGACCGGCGACGGCCGCCCCAAGCCCGACCTGGTGGCACCCGGAGAACGCATCACCTCCGTCGCGAGCGGGCCAAAACCTGCAAGAACATCGAACGCGCACAGTTCCCCGACGCCGTCGGCGCCGCCGCCTACATCGAGGACAGCGGCACCAGCATGGCCGCCCCGCACGTATCGGGGGCGATCGCCGCGTTCCTGTCGGTGCAGACGCGAATACGTCGGAAAACCCGACGAGTCAAGCAGATCTTCAAGTCGTCGGCCACCTCGCTGAACCGCGACCCGAGCTTCCAGGGCGCCGGACATGGTCGACCTCATGCGCGCACTGCAGACGCCGTAACCACCGAAAAGGACGACGATGACCACACCTACCATTCCCGGACCCTGGACACTCTTGTTCGACGCGCATGGAGACGTCGACTCAGCCGGCGAGCAGCAACTCGTCGAACAGCTGCACGCCAGCAACGTGACCGACCTGGTGATGTTCTCCCACGGCTGGAACAACGACGAAGCTGCAGCCACCGCCCTGTACGGGCAGTGGTTCGACCTGCTGAACGCCCAGCTCGGCTCCGGCCGCAAGGTCGGATTCGTCGGCATCCGGTGGCCCTCTCAACTGTGGCGCGACGTGACCCATCCCCGACTTCGACCCGACGCCGGGCGGGACCGCGCCCGGGGCGGCCGGACTGAACGAGACCGCCACCGCGGTCGCGGAGGGGCCAGCCCTGAGCCCCGAACAACTGCAAGACCTCAAAACCCTGTTCCCCCAAGGTTCCAAGGAGCTCGACGAGATCGCCTCGTTGCTCGCCGCCGACCCCAACCAGGACCGCGCCGACGAGATGTTCGCCGCCATGCAAAGGTTCAGCGACGCGGTGACCGTCGAGTCCACCGACGGTGAGGCACCCGAGGCGGAACGGCCGGGGATGCTCGGCAAGGACAAGACCGCCGACGAGGTCTTCGGCGAGTTCGCCAACGCGCTGATCCGGTCGGGCGTCGACGTCACCGACGGCGGAGGCGGCGGCGCCGGGCGTTTTCGACCAGATCGGCAAGCTCTGGCACGGCGCCAAGGAGGCGCTCCGCGGGTTGACCTACTGGCAGATGAAGAACCGCGCAGGCGTGGTCGGGCAGCACGGAGTCGGGACCGCTGATCGGGCGGATCACCGCCGACCCCGAATGCCAGACCTTGCGAATCCACCTGGTGGGACACAGCTTCGGCGCCCGCGTCGTCTCCTTCGCGTTGGCCGGCTTGCCTGACACCGACCCGTCGCCGGTCAAATCGGTCACCTTGCTCGAAGGTGCCTTCTCCCGATTCGCCTTCACCGACCATCTTCCGTGGAATCCGGTGCCCCCGAACGGCGCATTGGCGGGCCAGCTTGCGCGCGTCGACGGACCATTCACCGTGTGCTACTCCAGTCACGACATGGCGTTGAGCCTGAGTTATCCACTCGCGTCGGCCGCTTCGGGTGATGACAGGCGGGCATCGACGACCCACTGTTTCGCTTTCGCGCGATCGGGTCACTCGGCGCATTCAACGTCCCCGACGCAGTTCATCGATGCGGTCGGTACGAGTTATCCCTTCGCCAAGGGTGCGATCCTCAACATCGATTCCTCCGAGGTGGTCATGCAAGGGCGACCCTCCATCAGGTGCGCACAGCGACATCTTCCACAAGGAGCTGGCGTGGATCGTCGCATCCGCGGCGCAATTGACGTCGTAACGGTGATGGGCCGGTAGCGATTGACGCCGCAATGTCGCCAAAAACGTTGTCGCGCCGTGGCCCTTGAGCACCAGCGTGATGCGCCACCATCGACGACAACCACCCAGAGCTCACCGTCGCCGCCAGCACAATGACCGCTTATACGCGGTCGGCGAGTGCCGTCGCCGTCAACGCGGACTCGCAGACGGCCGCTAAATCACGGGAGGTGCCAGAACACCCGGGTAACCAGGTAGAAGACCACCGTCCAGGTCGCCAACAGTGCGACGACGATGCCGATGCCCCGCCAGTTCGTCTGTGCCGTCGGCGCATCGGGCGGGGGCCGAAGCCAGCGCTTCAGCAACGGGTTGACGTAGAAGGGCATGGTCAGGAAGGTCATCGTGAAGCTGGACAAGAGGTTTCCGATCAGCAAGCCCAGCCACAGCGGCATGTGAAGCGGCGACACCGCCAGGGTGAGCAGCACCACGGTGGGGTAGAGGCCCACCCAGACCGCGATGGACGTCTTGATGTCCGAGGGTGGCGGCGCCTCCTTGCCGTGCTCGTCGAAGGCGAACCAGCTGCCGAACGAATTGTCGATGGTGCGGGAGTGGTAGTCGGAGAACTTCGTGCCCTCCGCCAGTAGGTCCTTGCGCTCCGCGGACAGCAGCCACTTGTCCAGATCGTCCGCGGTCTCGAAGCGGTACAGGGCGGTCCATTCGTCTTGGACGCCTTCGACCGGACGAAACAGTTCGGTGCCGCGGAATCCCGCGAACTTGCTCTCCGCCAGTCGAAGCCGCTCCTGCCACGCCAGGAAGTCGGGAACGTTCTCGGGGGACACCCGGTGGGTGACGACGACCGTCACCAGGGGATCGGTTGGCCGCGCACCGCCGCCGACGACCTGTTGGGTGCCGGGGCCGTCGAAGAACGGCCTGCCGTCGGCGAGGTGCTTCTGGCGGGTGGCGCTGTTGATCCACGCTTGGACGTGGGCGACCGAGTCGAAGCGGTACACCGTGACCCAGTCGGGCTGCACAGCCGTCGGCGGGTTGATCTCGGCGCCGAGGAAGCCCGCATACGTCGAAGCGGCGGCGTTCAAGTTCTTTTGCCACGCTTCGTATTCCACCTCCGAACCCGCACGCACGCGCTGGCCGATGATGACCGTAGCGGCGGAGTCGGTGGGCATCTTGGCGTCCATCGCACTGTCCTGACTGGTCATCGTGCGGGAATGAGTCGGCAGGAGGCGAGCCGCGCGTAGATGCGCTCGGGGGTGAGCGGCAACTCGCGGTAGCGGATTCCCGTCGCGTCTTCCAGGGCATTGGCCAGTGCTGGTGCCACCGGGTTGATGCAGGACTCCGCGATTCCCTTGGAGGCCATGGGCCCGACCGAATCGTGTGATTCGACGAGGATGACCTCGGTCGGGGGAATGTCGGCGAAGGTGGGGATGCGGTAGTTCCGAAGGTTGGGATTCACCATCACCCCGTTCTCGTCGACGTGGAAGTTCTCGGTGCAGGACGAACCCGATGCCCTGTGCCACGCCGCCTTCGATCTGTCCGCGCACCTGAGCCGGATTGATGACGACGCCGGCATCCGTCGCCTGCACGCTGTAGAGGATGTTTATCTCGCCGGTGACCCGGTGAACCGCGATGCGGAACCCGTGCGCGTTGGATGACACGCTGCGCGGCGACCCGTATGCCTTGCGTGCCACGGTGAACCGGGTGCCGCGTGCCCTGGCGGCGGCCAGCAACTCGGCGGTGGTCAGTCGGGTGTCTCCACACACGACGCCGTCGTCGTCCATCGCGCACGTGGTGAGGTCGGCGCCGGTATGGCGGGCGGCGAAGCGCAGGATCTCGTCGCGCAGCGCCGTCGACGCCTTGTGCACGGCGTTGCCGGAGACGAAGAGCCCGGCACTCGCGAACGCCCCGGTGTCGAAACCGGTCCGGTCGGTGTCGGACTGCACCAGCTGCACTCGCGACGGTGTGGTGCCGAGGATCGGTCGCCGCGATCTGTACGTGTGCGGTGGAGGTGCCCTCGCCGAATTCCACCGTGCCGACCGCGATCTCGTAGATGCCGTCTTCGCGCAGGGTGGCCCATGCTTCGGAGAGGTGTTCGGTCGGTGGCGCCGTCTCGTGAATGGACGTCGCGGTGCCGGTGCCGATCAGCCAGTCGTCGCCGAGGTCCTCGTCGGTGCTGCGGCGCCGCAACGCCTCGTCGACCATGTCGATGCACTGCGTCAGACCGTCCTCGGTGAATGAGACGTCGTCGGGGTGCTCGCCGAGGGCCTCGAGGGCGTCGCCCGGCCGGACGACGTTGCGTCTGCGCATCTCCATGGGGTCGATGCCGAGTTTGTTCGCCAACTCGGTCATCGCCGATTCGACGGCGAACGTCGGCTGGGTCATGCCGTAGCCGCGCAGTGCACCGCTGGGCACGGTGTTGGTGTACACCGAGTACCCGTCGAATTTCTTGTTGGCACAGCGGTATTGCGCGACGGCGGCGCCACCGGCGAACAACGTCTCGCCGCCGTGGTTGCCGTAGGCACCGGTATTGGAGACGTTGCGGTAGGCGAACGCGGTGAGCGTGCCGTCGCTTCTGGCGCCGAGTTTGACAGTGACCTTCATCGGGTGCCGCGGCGAGGCCGTGGTGAACTCCTCCTCCCTGGTGTACTCCCAGCACACCGGGCGGCCGGTGTCGAGGCTGGCCAGCGCTACCAGGTCCTCGGAGATCACTTCCTGCTTTCCGCCGAAGCCACCGCCGACGCGCATGCAGAACACCCGCAGCTGATCGGGTCGCAGGTCGAACAGGTGGGCCAGCTTGCCCTTGCAGATCGACGGCGACTGCGAGCTGGTACGGACGTTGAGCCTGCCGCCCTCCATCCACGCAATGGACCCGTGCGTCTCTAGGTGGGCGTGCTGCACCCGCGGTGAGAAGTACGTGCCTTCGTGGATCACGTCCGCCTCCGCGAATCCCCTTTCGACATCGCCTATCTCCCCGTGCAACTCGAGCAGGATGTTGTGTTCGGGATCCTGCACGAAGGGGTCGTCCGACCCGTGCAGCTGCGGCGCGCCGTCGGCCATCGCCTGCTCCGGGTCGAACACCGCGGGCAGCACTTCGTATTCGACGACCACCGAGCGGGCGCCCTCTTCCGCGGCGCCGACCGAATCGGCGAGCACCGCCACCACCCGCTGGCCCACGAAGCGCATGACGTCGTCCAGCACGTAGGTGTCGTCGGGATCGACGAGATGGTCGGTGTGGATGGCGGTGTTGAAGTGCTTACGCGGCACGTCTTCCCACGTGTACACGCGGTGCACCCCGGGCACGGCCAGTGCGGCGGTCTTGTCGATGGAGACGATGCGAGCGTGGGCGTGCGGTGAGTGGAGCACCTTCAGGTGCAACATGCCCGCCATCTCGGTGTCCATCGTGTACTCGACGGTCCCGGTCACGACGCCGGTGGCGGCGGGTGCGCCGACGCTGGTGCCGACGGCCGCACCTGGCATTGCCTCCTCGATCTCGACGACACCGTTGATCGCGTCCGCGATGGCGCGGTACCCGGTGCAGCGGCACAGGTTGCCCTTCAGCGCGCGGGGCAGGTTCGCCTTCTGCTCGGCGGTGAAGGTCGCCGACGTCATGATCATGCCCGCGGTGCAGAAGCCGCACTGGAAGCCGGGAGCGTCGCGGAACTGCCGCTGCATCGGGTGCAGGTCGTCCGGCGTGCCGAGGCCCTCGATGGTGGTCACCTCGCGCCCTTCGGCGCGGAACGCGGGCGTGATGCAGCTGTGCACGGGATCGCCGTCGAGCCAGACCGTGCACGCACCGCAATCGCCTGCGTCGCAACCCTTCTTGACGCCGTGCCAGCCGAGCGAACGGACGAAGGTGCGCAGGCACTGGCCGGGATCGGGTTCGTCGTCGAACGCCTTGCCGTTCACGGTGTAGGTCATGGCTGGGCCTCCGTGCTGAGTTCGGCCCGGATCTCTTCGGCGTAGTGCTTGGCCAGATGGCGTCGGTGGTCGGGCGTGCCGTTCGGGTCGTCGAACCAGACGTCGTCGCGGATCGCGTCGATGCGCGTGCGGCAAGTGCGTCGGCGTCGGGCATCGGTGTCGAACGCGAGCCGAACTGGATGCGTGGTGCCCGCGGTGATGGTCAGCAGCAGGTCGTCGGTGCCGGGAGTCTGGGTGCCGATCATGAAGATCGTCGAGCGGCCCAGGTGCGTCAGCGTGAACCGGCGGTGGGTGTGACGCTTGCGCAGTGCGCTGGCCGGGATGTGGATCGCTGCGCAGCACCTCACCGGGGCCAAGCACGTTCTCGTGGTTGCCGGTGACGAAATCGCCTGCGTCGACGGTGCGTTCGCGATCCGTCGGCGGCCCACAGCGTGTAGGTCGCCTCGAGCGCGACCGTCATCGTGATCATCGGACCTGCGGGCAGCGACATGCAGATGTTGCCGCCGACCGTCGCCGAGTTCCACACCTTGAACGACGCCAGGAAGGCCTCGCAGCTGGTGCGCAACAGCGGCGCGGCACGCCAGTCGGATCAGGCGCCGCGAACGCGTACAGTTCGCGGATCGTGCACATCGCACCGATCTCGAGGCCGGCGTCGTCCGCTGGCCAGGGTGTCCCAACCCAGCGGCATCAGGTCGATGAGGCGGCGTGAGATCGGGCTGCCGCTCGGAGAACAACCACGTGCCGCCGGCCAACCACGCGTCGCCGGGCCGCCACTGCGCGCCCGGCGGGTCGGCAGGATTGCGGACGCACGTCGGTGATGGTGTTGATGTCCAAATCGCTCCCTCGGACAGAGGGGTGTTCCCCCGGGTGACAGGCCGACTTTAGGGCATCTCAGCGGTCGGTCGGCACTGAATCAGCGAACTGGGATGACGCTTTGGTTATTTTGCCGCGGCGATTTTCCTGCCCGGTATCCTCAAGTGCGGTCCGGCCTGGAGCGCCGCGGTCCGTCCGATCGTCACCGTCGTCTGGAAACAGGTGTGATCTTGATCGTGTTGTCCTGCATTCGCTTTCGCTGTGAGACCGCTGCGGGATCGGATGCACGACGTCGACGTGCTGCGATCGTGGTCTGCGCCCGCCGGTTGATCGAGCCGGCGAATCGGTGCGGTGTTGCTAATTCTCCGGCTACCAAACTTCGGCGCGGACGCATCCGCTCGTGAACGAATGATCGTCAGCCCATCAATGAAGGAGAGCTCGATGGCCAGTCAAGTCCACCTAGGTCACGTCTACCACGTCGCGGGCAGTCCCAAGATCACCGAGGCGGCAGCCGCACTGGTCTCGATCCCAGACGGGGCGCTGGTGATCGATGACGGTGGCGTGATCACGTACTGCGGTGAGCGGGAGGCACTTCCGGCTACCGACGCGTCGGCGACCGTCGTCGACCACCGGCCGGGATACCTGTTGCCGGGGTTCGTCGACACCCACATCCACTTTCCCGCAGACCTACGCGGGCGATTCCTACGGTGGCGGCCAGCTGCTCGAGTGGCTCAACGCTGTGCATGTTCCCGTCCGAGGCCCTCTTCGCCGATCCGGACTTCGCGCAGGAAGCCGCCGAGGAGTTCTGCCGTCGGCGCATCGCCGCGGGCACCACCGCAGCGATGGTCTTCGGTTCGGCGTTCCCGCACGCGCAGGACTCGTTGTTCGCCGAGACGCAGCGGCGTGGACTGCGGATCGTCAGCGGCCGCGGGATCCAGACCGTTGGTGGCGACACCGCGCAGCCACTGCTGACGTCGGAGGAGGACGCGATCCGGCTGGCGCGCGAGGAGATCGACAAGTGGCACGGTGCCGACACCGGAAACCCGGACACCGCGCTGCTGCACGTGGCGATCGTGCCCCGGTTCTCGCTGTCGGTCACTCCAGAGACGCTGAAAAACCTTGGCGAACTCTATGATTCGGTGCGCGATCGCGGCGTGTACGTGCACACCCATCTCAACGAGAACAATCGCCCGGGGACCGGGGAGGTCGACTCCACCAAGGAGACCTACCAGGTGAACTCCTACCTCGACACCTACGACGGCAAGTTCCTGCCCGGCTCGGCGGTCGGCGGCAAGAGTCTGCTGGGCAGGCGCACCATCATGGCGCACAGCGTGCACTGCCAGGACGTGGAACTGGCGCGGATGGCCGAGACGGGCACGTCCATCTCGCATTGCCCGATCTCGCAGCTGTTCCTCGGCTCGGGCACGATGCCGTGGAAGCGGACGGTCGCCTCCGGCGTGAACATAGCGGCGGGAACCGATTTCGGCGGCGGCGACGAGTGGCTGATCCCCCGGGTGCTCGGCGACGCGTTCAAGGTGCACATCGCCGAAGCGGGCGACGACGGCGTCTCCATGCACCCGGCCGAGATGCTGTTCCTCGGCACGCTCGCCGGCGCGAGGGCGCTGGACATGGAGAACCGGTTCGGCAACTTCGACGTCGGCAAGGAGGCCGACTTCGTCGTGGTCGACCCGTGCGGGCACTCCCGCGCTGAACGCCAGGCTTACCAATGCGGTCCGCGCGGACGACCCCGGCCTCGCGAGGGACCAAGCGCTGTTCGGTCTGTTGATGGGGATGCAGGAGTCGTCGATCGCCGAGGTATACGTACAGGGCCGTCGACTGCGATCGGACTAGGAGGGTTCGCATGAGCGCCGCCGCGACCGCCATCACCGTCTTCCATCCGGTAGCGGACCCGCAGGGATTCGAGTCGTGGTTGGCCGGCATGACCGCCTGCGCGGGGGCCGCCGAAGGATTCGTCGCCTCGCGCGCGGCCGCGCACGACGATCCGACACTCGATCCGGCCGTACTCGTCGTCTTCCGAACCGAGGATCTGCTGCATCGATGGCTGGACGGCCCGGAGCGCAGACAGGTGCTCCACCGCGGGCAGTCGCTGGGTTACTGGGCGCGGTCGTCGGATCTGATTCTCGTCGAGGGTGACCTGCCACCGGACGGCGTCAGTGTCTTCATGCAGAGCGTCGCGCCGGGCAAGGAGGGCGACTTCACGGCAACGCAGGCCGAACTCGCCGCCAGGGCGGCCGTCTTCCCCGGGTGTGAGGGGACAATCGTCTTCCCGCCGAGCCCCGGCGGCGAGTGGATGTCGATCGTTCGCTTTCGGCGGGACCACCAGCTGGATGCCTGGCTGCGGTCGCGCGAACGGGCCGACGTGCTGCCCGCGGTGCGCCAGAACCTGACGAGGAACTTCTCCGAGACCGCACTGACCACCGCGTACGGCTCGACCGTGCGGACCGACAAGGGCCAGACGAGGGTCACGCCGGGCTGGAAGGTCGCCATGGTGGTGCTGCTGACGCTCTACCCCGCGGTCATGCTGCTGTCGCGATTCCTCGCGCCGCACCTGGCGCACCTTGGCGCCCAGCCGTGGCTGGCGACCTTCATCAGCAATGTCTGCAGCGTCGCCGTCCTGCAGTGGGTGCTGATGCCGGCCGCGTCGAAGGCCTTCCGGCGCTGGCTCGACCCGGTGGATGGGGCAGGCCCGCGGATCAGCCTGGCTGGTGCGGCCGCCATCGTGGCCTGCTACGCGGCGACCCTGCTGGTGTTCGCGCAGGTCAGGGTCTTGCAGTTCTGAGGCGAGTGGGGCGCGGGCTCACCACGACCCCGCCGCGACGTCCTCGACCGCGTCGGCGGCGTGGTCCGGTCCGCCGTCGCGGTGCAGCTCGGCGCTGATGGCGTCGAGTCGGCCGCGGACGTCGGGATCGCCCACCACGCCGAGGAGCGCGGTCCGCAGATCGTCCGGTGAGGGCGGGTCCGACGCCAGGTGCACGCCGACGCCGATGGCCACCAGTCGTTCGGCATTGCCGAATTGGTCGACGGCCTGCGGAACGGCGACGGTGGGCACCCCGCACCACAGCGCCTCCGTGCAGGAGCCCATCCCGGCGTGCGTGACGAATGCGTCGGCGCGATGCAGCACCGCGACCTGCGGTACGACGTCGTCGACCTGAACCCAGTCGGGGACGGCACCGAGCTCCTCGTCTCGCACCCGTCCGCCGGTGGCCAACACCATTCGCCACCCGATGTCGTCGAGGGCGGCGATGACGTTGCGGAAGACGTCGGGCCGCCGCGTGTAGGACGTGCCGAACGCCACCAGGGCCAACGGGCCGTCACCGGTCGGCTCGCGCCAGTCCCCGGGATCCGCGCGGGCCGGGTCTAGGCACGGACCAACGAACCGGTACCGGTTGCCGACCCGTCCGGAGTTCGGTTGCATCACACGGGGAATGAGCACCAGGCAGCGTGCGGGCACGCCCGTCACGTCGTCGAACGACAACTCCGAGCCGGCCAACCAGTCCTCGAACGCCTCGCGGTAGGCGAGGTAGCCGGCGCTCGACAACATCGGTGCGAGCGAGGTGGCCATGTCGTCGTGATAGCCGTCCCAGGCGACGATGCTGGGCGAGAGTTGCGCCGCGGGGACTCCCCAGCGCTCCGCCGCGACCGGTCCGGCCATGCCCCCGATGTCGTACAGCACGACGTCCGGGCGATCGTGATCCAGCGCCGCGTGCACCTGCGGCAATACCTGCACCGCCTCGTCGAGGAACATCCGCATGCCCGCGACGTCATCCTCGGGCCAACCCGTCACCCCCGGCGCGCCGGGCAACACCGACGTGCAGCCGACGACATCCGCCCCGGTGTCCGCGGCGAGGTGGGCCAGGTGGTGCCCGACCAGATAGGTCACCCGGTGACCACGTCGGACCAGTTCGCGTACCACCGCGAGGTGCGGATGCATGTGGCTGGGCGCCGACGCGGCGACGATTGCGACGTGCACCCGGCCAGTCTTTCAGCGCCGTCCGTCAGCGTTCGCACCACTTCCAGTTGCCGTGCTCACGTGTGAATGCGATGTCGTCGGGGTCCTTGCCGCGGTTCAGGACGGTGGCCGTCGCCGCGTCACCGTTGATGTCGAGCTCTGCGATCGTGAGGCTCAGATCGCCACCCATCTCGATTATCTCGCGTAGCGCACTCTCGTCGAACTCCGCCTCGGTGTGCATGTCCCTGCAGAAGAGTTGTCTGAGCTCATCGATGTCCTCGTCGTTCCAGGCCTGCTCGAACCGGTCGACGACGTCGCGCACCTGGTCCTCGTCGGACTTCGCTTCCGCGGTGGTGGTCGTCGGGGTCCCGGTGATGTGGTGCGCCCGAGTCGCGACGATCGCAGCGACGCAGCCTACGGCGAGCAACACGACGGCCGCGAGTGCGCCGATGACGAGCCCGGTCCTGCGGCGCGGAGCGTCGGGCACCCACAGCGGCCAACCGGGCGGAAGGGGCGGCCATGATGCGTCGGGCTGCCAACCGGGCGGGGGAGTCCAGCCGGGCGGCGTGGACGGCCAGGTCGGCGGCGGATTGAAGCGCATCCCCGGAGTCTGGTCGATGAGGGGTCGTTTGTGGCGGTTGCCACGAGGACCGCGGCGGAGCGCACCGTAGATTTGCCCGAAATTGATCAGAGTTGAGCGGAACAGACTCAACCTTGACTGCGTTGGTCAAGGGGACAACCATTTTCCCCAACCCAAGAATGGAGGTGTCGTGGACTCGTTCAACCCGACCACGAAGACCCAGGCGGCGCTGACCTCGGCGTTGCAGGCGGCCACCGCCGCAGGCAACCCGGAGATTCGTCCTGCCCACCTGCTGATGGCATTGCTGACGCAGAACGACGGCATCGCCGCCCCCCTGCTCGAAGCGGTCGGTGTCAATCCCGCGACCATCCGCGCCGAGGCCCAAACCATCGTCGACCGACTGCCCTCGGCGAGCGGCGCCAATTCGACGCCACAGCTGTCCCGCGAGTCGATCGCGGCGATCACCGCGGCTCAGCAGATCGCCACCGAGATGGACGACGAGTACGTCTCCACCGAGCACCTGCTGGTAGGCCTTGCCACCGGCGACTCCGAAGTGGCCAAGCTGCTCACCGGCAACGGCGCGTCACCGCAGGCGTTGCGCGACGCCTTCGTCAAGGTGCGCGGCAGCGCTCGTGTCACCAGCCCCGATCCCGAGGCCACCTATCAGGCGCTGGAGAAGTACTCCACCGACCTGACCGCCGCCGCGCGTGAAGGCAAGCTCGACCCAGTCATCGGGCGCGACAACGAGATTCGTCGCGTCGTGCAGGTGCTGAGCCGGCGCACCAAGAACAACCCCGTGCTCATCGGCGAACCCGGCGTCGGCAAGACGGCGATCGTCGAGGGCCTCGCCCAGCGCATCGTCGAAGGCGACGTACCCGAGAGCCTGCGCGACAAGACCGTCGTCTCCCTGGACATGGGCTCGATGGTGGCCGGCGCCAAGTACCGCGGTGAGTTCGAGGAGCGGCTGAAGGCCGTCCTCGACGACATCAAGAACTCTGCGGGCCAGGTCATCACGTTCATCGACGAGCTGCACACCATCGTCGGCGCCGGAGCCACCGGCGAATCCGCGATGGACGCGGGCAACATGATCAAGCCGATGCTGGCCCGCGGCGAACTGCGCATGGTCGGCGCCACCACGCTCGACGAGTACCGCAAGTACATCGAGAAGGACGCCGCCCTGGAGCGGCGCTTCCAGCAGGTGCTGGTCGGCGAGCCCTCGGTCGACGACACCGTCGGCATCCTGCGCGGCCTGAAGGACCGCTACGAGGTGCACCACGGCGTGCGCATCACCGACTCCGCCCTGGTGGCCGCGGCCACGCTGAGCGACCGGTACATCACCAGCCGCTTCCTGCCCGACAAGGCCATCGACCTGGTCGACGAGGCCGCCTCGCGGCTGCGCATGGAGATCGACTCCCGGCCGGTCGAGATCGACGAGGTCGAGCGGCTGGTCCGGCGCCTCGAGATCGAGGAGATGGCGCTGGAGAAGGAATCCGACGACGCCAGCAAGGATCGTCTCGGAGAAGCTGCGCGCCGAGTTGGCCGACCACAAAGAAAAGTTGGCACAGCTCACGACTAAATGGCAGAACGAGAAGGGCGCCATCGACATCGTCCGCGACCTCAAGGAGCGGTTGGACACGCTTCGCGGCGAGGCCGACCGAGCCGAGCGTGACGGCGACCTGGCCAAGGCCGCCGAGCTGCGCTACGGCCGCATCCCCGAGGTCGAGAAGCAGCTCGACGCTGCACTGCCGGTCGCGGAGGCCCGCGAGAACGTCATGCTCAAGGAAGAAGTCGGACCCGACGACATCGCCGACGTGGTCGCGGCCTGGACCGGCATCCCGGCAGGGCGACTGCTCGAAGGCGAGACCGCCAAGCTGCTGCGCATGGAGGACGAGCTGGGCAAACGCGTTGTGGGACAGAAGAAGGCGGTGCAAGCCGTCTCCGACGCCGTTCGGCGGAGCCGAGCGGGCGTCGCCGACCCGAACCGGCCCACCGGCTCGTTCCTGTTCCTCGGCCCGACGGGTGTCGGCAAGACCGAGCTGGCAAAGGCGTTGGCGGACTTCCTGTTCGACGACGAGCGGGCCATGGTCCGCATCGACATGAGCGAATACGGCGAGAAGCACTCCGTCGCCCGGCTCGTCGGTGCGCCCCCCGGCTACATCGGCTACGACCAGGGCGGTCAGCTCACCGAGGCGGTGCGCAGGCGGCCGTACACCGTGGTGCTCTTCGACGAGGTCGAGAAGGCCCACCCGGACGTGTTCGACGTGCTGCTGGCGGTGCTCGACGAGGGCAGGCTGACCGACGGGCAGGGCCGTACGGTCGACTTCCGCAACACCATCCTCATCCTGACGTCCAACCTCGGGTCGGGCGGCAACGAGGAGCAGGTGATGGCGGCGGTGCGGGCGGCGTTCAAGCCCGAGTTCATCAACCGGCTCGACGACGTGCTCATCTTCGAAGGCCTGAAGCCCGACGAGCTCGTTCAGATCGTCGACATTCAGCTGGCCCAGCTGCAGAAGCGGCTGGCGCAGCGCAGGCTCTTGCTCGAGGTGTCGCTGCCCGCCAAGAAGTGGCTGGCCGACCGCGGTTTCGACCCGGTCTACGGGGCCCGTCCGCTGCGGCGGCTCGTGCAACACGCCATCGGCGATCAGCTCGCGAAGCTGCTGCTCGCAGGCGAGGTGCACGACGGCGACGTGGTGCCGGTCAACGTCAGCGCCGACGGCGAGTCGCTGATCCTGGGCTGACGTCCTCGCGCGACCAGACGCAAAGTGCCCTCATTCGGCCCGAATGAGGGCACTTTGCGTCTGCTCGCGCAAGATGGTTCGCGTGATCACACCGGTACCCGGTAAACCCAATCTGCTCCTCGGTTCCTACGATCTGGCCACGCTGGGGTACGGCGCCGAGGAGTTCTTCGTCTCGGGCACCGCGTCGTCGTACGCCGCCGATGATCGGGCGGACTACACCACGCGCATCGTTGTTCTGACCCCGACTGAGCACGCGGCGTTCAACGGAACCGTCATCGTCGAGTGGCTCAATGTCAGCGGGGGCATCGACGCTCCCGCCGTGTGGTTCATGGCTCACCGTGAGATCGCGCGCGAGGGCTATGCCTACGTCGCGGTCTCGGCTCAGCGGGTGGGTGTCGAGGGCGGAGTGAGCCTGCTCGGTGTCGACATGTCGCTCAAGGCCCAGGATCCCGACCGATATGAGCGGTTGCATCACCCGGGTGACGCCTTCGCGTACGACGTCTTCTCCCAGGTTGGTGCGCTGATCAGAACCGGGGCGATCGAGCATCTCGAACCGAAAGCCATTCTCGCAGTGGGTGAGTCGCAATCGGCGGCGTTTCTGACGACCTACGTCAATGCGGTCGATCCACTCGCCGAGGTCTACGACGGCTTTCTGGTCCATTCGCGATTCGGGTCAGCAGCGCCGTTGGACGGAGCCAGCTTGTTCGAAGAGTCGAGCCCAGTGGCCATGCAAGCCGTGCCGTTTCGGGCCGACCTGCGCGTCCCAGTCATGACGGTCATCACCGAAACCGACTTGATCGGTGGCTGGCGCGCCGGATACCACGCGGCGAGACGACCCGACGACGAACTCTTCCGGGCCTGGGAAGTCCCCGGGACAGCCCACGCGGACAACTACACGATCCGCGTCGGCTTCATCGACGACGGATCAGCGCCGCTCGACGAGGTCGTCGCCGCGTATGCACCGACCAACGAGCTGATGGGGACGCAGTTGTCGTACTGCATCAACTTCGCGGCGCAGCACCACTACGTCCTGCAAGCGGCCATCGCGAAGCTGAACACCTGGGTCCGAGCCGGCCAACCCGCACCGGCCGCACCGCCGATGGTCCTGACCGAAGCCGATCCGCCGCAGCTGGTCCTCGACGCGAACGGGCTCGCCGAAGGAGGCGTCCGAACCCCGTGGGTCGACGTGCCGACCGCCATGACGTCGGGCATCGCACCGCAGGAGAGCGACATGTCGTTCCTGTTCGGGTCCGGCGAAGTGTTCGACGCAGCCACGTTGCGCGCGCTCTATCCGCGCGGCGCAACGGAGTACCTCGTCCGCTTCACGGAGGCGCTGGATCGAGCGATAGCGGCGGGCTTCATGGTGCAGGGCGACCGCGCCGAGATCCTCGAGCTCGCCACGGCGACCTTTCCGGGCTAGTCGGGTACCTGAATTTCTTCCCAAGAGCAGATGCAAAGATCCCGGTGTACGCCCTATTGCGTCTGCTCGCGGGAGAGAGACGAGGTTGTGACCTCTTCGAGTTCTGGCATCTCGGGTACCAGCCAGTAGGCTGTGGGCAATGGTCCCGCTCTGGTTCACGCTGTCCGCACTCTGTTTCGTGGGTGCGGTGGTGCTGCTGTACGTCGACATCGACCGTCGACGTGGGCTTGGCCGGCGTCGCAAGTCATGGGCCAAGTCACACGGCTTCGACTACGAGCACGAATCGCACGACATCGTGAAGCGCTGGAAGCGCGGCGTCATGTCCACCGTGGGCGACGTCGCCGCCAAGAACGTGGTGCTCGGCCAGATCCGCGGCGAAGCGGTCTTCATCTTCGATCTCGAGGACGTCGCGACCGTCATCGCGCTGCATCGCAAGGTCGGCACCAACGTCGTCGTCGACGTGCGACTCAAGGACATCAAGGAACCGCGCGAGAGCGACATCTGGCTGCTCGGCGCGATCGGGCCTCGGATGGTGTACTCGACCAACCTCGACGCCGCCCGCCGCGCCTGCGACCGGCGCATGGTGACGTTCGCGCACGCGGCGCCCGACTGCGCCGAGATCATGTGGAACGAGCAGCACTGGACGCTGGTCAGCATGCCGGTCACCAGCACCAGGGCCCAGTGGGACGAGGGGCTGCTCACCGTCCGGCAGTTCAACGACCTGCTGCGCGTGCTGCCGCCCGATCCCGCAGCCCGGCCAGAACGGCATCGTGGGGCGGCCGTGGCCAGGCGCGGTGGATCGCCGGGCCGACCCGCGGCACCGCCGCGCGAACTTCCCGCGGGCCGTACCGACCAGCCTCCCGGCCGCGCCGACGTCGGCCGCTACACCCAGCAGCGCCCGCCGGTGCGCAACGGTCGTCAGTCGCCGCACTACCAACGCTGAGGCAACCCCCGAATCACGGCAAAGTAACCTGTCGCCATGTCACGCCCCGTCGCAATGATCACCGGACCGACGTCCGGGCATCGGCACGGGTTTCGCCCGCCGATACGCCATCGACGGTCATGACCTGGTGCTGGTGGCCCGCGACGTCGAACGGCTGGAGTGCCTCGCGGCCGAACTCCACGACGAAGCAGGCGCGAACGTCGAGGTGCTGCCCGCAGACCTGGCCGTCGCCGCCGACCGCGCCAAGGTCACCGACCGGCTCGCCGCCGGCGTGCGAATCCTGGTGAACAACGCGGGGTTCGCCACTTCGGGCGAGTTCTGGACCGCCGACTTCCAGACGCTTCAGTCCCAACTCGACGTCAACGTGACCGCGGTGATGCAGCTGACGCACGCCGCGCTGCCGCCCATGCTGGCGCAGGGTGCGGGCACCGTCATCAACGTCGCCAGCGTGGCGGGCCTGCTGCCCGGTCGCGGGTCGACGTACTCGGCCTCGAAGGCGTGGGTGATCGCGTTCTCCGAGGGCCTCGCCAACGGGCTGGACGGCACCGGCGTCGGCGTGCACGCGCTGTGCCCCGGCTTCGTCCGCACCGAGTTCCACGAGCGCGCGGGAATCGAGATGGCGGGCACGCCGTCCTTCCTCTGGCTCGACGTGGCGGACGTGGTCCGCGACTGCCTGGCCGACGTCGCCAAGGGACAGGTCGTCATCGTGCCCGGCCTGCAGTACAAGGTGCTCACCACCGGGGCCGCATGGTGCCGCGAAACGTGGTGCGCGCCATGCACGAAGGTGGTTGGTCGTGGCCGTGGCGGACGTAGCGCTGAAGCCGTACCTGAGACCGGTTGCCCGTGCTGCGTGCACTAGTCGCGGTGCTGTTCTCGGCGGTTCTCGTGGTGGCCTGCTCGAGCAGCACCGCCGAGCCGGGCCGCTACGGTGCGCAGACCGCCGCAGCTGGGTGAATCGCTGGCGGCGCTCGGCTGGAACATGTCGGTGTCCAACCTGCGGTTCGACGGCGACTACGTGCTCGTCGACGTCGACGCCGCCCCGTCGACTCCCGGCGGCACCGCACGCCAAGCCCGAGTCGATCCGATTCGGGCTCTACGGTGCGCTCGCCCATCCGATCGAGTCCAACGCGCTCGGCGGCTGCGCCGACGTGACGAGCCTGAACCTGCAACCCGCGTCCGCGCCGACCCCCGACAAGCTCACCGGCACAGTGTGTTTGGGTCCGATGCGGGATCAGACCCAGGTCCGTGGCGTGTACGCCTACTCGCCGCAGGACCGGATCGCGGGCACCACGGTGGCATACGCGGCGGCCTTCCCGGTCGGGCCTGCTGCCGACCAACGAGAACGACACCGGCCTGGTGCTGAAGACCACCAGCGTGGACGCCTTCCGCGCCGACGGCGCCCAACTCGACCCGACGGCGCTCGGCGACCCGACAGCGTTCACCGGCAACGGCTACATGCTGCTCGGACTCCAGATCGACGGCCTGGCAGCGCGATACCGCGACGACTCGGCGCGGCGCGGCGGTCCGTTGATGGTGGTGGTGGCGCCGACGCTGCCCGGCCGCGGGCTGTCCTACGCGTGCTCGGTGTACGGGTCGTCGCTGCTGGTGCTCCCCGACGCCTCGCTGGACGCGGTCTCGGTGCGAGCGTCGCTGTGCACGCAGGGTGAGATCAACCAGGCGCTGCTGTACCCGACGGTGTCGGTGATCGGGACGCACGCCGCGCTGTGGACGAAGAGTGCCTGATCCCGAGCCCGGTCCCACCGAGTGGGGCACGACCACCGGCGTCGGCCCGTGGGTGGGACCGCTGCCCGACGACCCGCGCTACGACCCCGAACTGCTGCGCGACGGGGACAGCCCGCAACGTCGTCGACGCGTACCGGTACTGGACGCGGGAGGCCATCGTCGCCGACATCGACGGGCGCCGCCACGCGCTGCACGTCGCGATCGAGAACTTCGGCAACGACGCCAACATCGGCGGCGTGGTCCGGACGGCGAATGCGTTCGCCGTCGACACCGTGCACATCGTCGGACGCCGCCGCTGGAACCGGCGCGGGCGCCATGGTCACCGACCGCTACCAGCGCCTGCGCCACCACGACACCACCGCCGAGTTGCTGGCGTTCGCCGCCGACGCGGGCCTCGAGGTGATCGCCGTCGACAACGTGCCGGGTGCGGTCCGCATCGAACGAGTGCCGCTGCCGCGCGACTGTCTGCTGATCTTCGGGCAGGAGGGCCCTGGCATCACGGACGAGGCGCGAGTCGGTGCCTCCAAGACGGTGTCGATCGCCCAGTTCGGCTCGACGCGCAGCATCAACGCCGCGGTCGCCGCGGGCATCGCGATGCACTCGTGGATCGAGCAACATGGTGACCTGGACAGCGCCTGGTAGGGCAGGATCATCACCATGGATCAGGTATGGGCCAACCGCGCGGCCAGCGCCGAGGCCGCCGTCGCGACGCGACACCTGCGTCGGCTGTGGCAGTTGCCGGGCACCCAACTCGGCGTCGTCGCCTGGCCGGCCAGCCGGCAAGCAGCTCGTTGTTCGGCACCTGGCACTACTGGTGGCAGGCGCATCTGCTGGACTGTCTGGTGGACGCCCAGGTGCGCGACCCACAGCCGGAGCGGCCAGCAACGCATCGAGCGGCAGATCCGCTCACATCGGTTGCGCAACAACGGTTCCTGGGTCAACGACTACTACGACGACATGGCGTGGCTGGCGCTCGCGCTGGAGCGCGCCGGCCGGCTCGCCGGGGTGGAGCGGCCCAAGGCCCTGCACAAGTTGTCCGAACAGTTCCTCAACGCGTGGGTGCCCGAGGACGGCGGCGGCATCCCGTGGCGCAAGCAGGACCAGTTCTTCAACGCCCCGGCCAACGGGCCCGCGGCCATCTTCCTCGCCCGCTACGACGACCGGCTGCGTCGGGCCCAGCAGATGTCCGACTGGATCGACGAGACCCTGATCGACCCGGAGACCCATCTGGTGTTCGACGGCGTCAAGAGCGGGTCGCTGGTCCGCGCGCAGTACACGTACTGCCAGGGCGTGGTCCTCGGCCTCGAGGTCGAGTTGGCCGCCAGGACCGAGGACCCGCGAGCACGCGCGAGCGCGTGCACCGCCTGGTCGCCGCGTGCGCGACAACATGGCGACCGACGGCGTCATCCAGGGTGCGGGCGGCGGTGACGGCGGGCTGTTCGACGGCATCCTGGCGCGCTACCTCGCACTCGTCGCCACGACGCTGCCGGAGAACGACCCCGGAGGACACCGCGGCGCGCGCCGCCGCCAAGGACATGGTGCTGACGTCGGCGCAATCGGCGTGGGACCACCGCCAGACCGTCGACGGACCTGCCGCTGTTCGCGGCGTTCTGGGACCGCAGATGCCGAGCTGCCGAAGACCGGCGGCAAGGACGCCCAGTTCGTCGCGGGCGCCGTGAACGCCTCCGAGATCCCGGAACGGGACCTGTCGGTGCAGCTGTCCGGCTGGATGCTGATGGAAGCCGCCCACACGGTTGCGACGACCCGCCAAGAGACGAGCAGCGAGCCCGCCACAGGAGGAAGAGGCGACAGTGACCGAGCCGGGAGGCTGGACGCCCGACCAGGACACCGTCGACGACGCCAATCTCACGCGGTTCATCGCCTGGCTGGCCGACACCGGTCGCGGAGACTTCACCGACTACCAGGAGCTGTGGGCGGCCTCGGTGGCCGACGTCGCGTGGTTCTGGGACGCGGTCTGGCACTTCTTCGACATCCGCGCGACCACCCAGCCGGACACCGTGCTGGCCAGCTCGGAAATGCCTGGCGCCCAATGGTTTCCCGGTGCGACGCTGAACTATGCGGCAGAGGTCTTCCGGCACGCGACCGCAGAACGGCCGGCGATGGTGGTTGCGGGGGAGGACGGCGCCGACGATTGGTCCTGGGACCGCCTGTCGCGGGAGACCGCCGCGTTCGCCGACTATCTGCGCAGCCTCGGCGTCGTGCCAGGCGATCGGGTGGTCGGCTACATCCCGAACATCGGCGAGGCCGTCGTCGCCTTCCTCGGCGCGGCCGCGGTCGGCGCCACCTGGGCGGTGTGCAACCAGGACCTCGCCGTCAGCGGCGTCGTCGCCCGCCTCGCGCAGCTCGAACCGAAGGTGCTGGTGGCCAGCGACGGATCCCTCTACAACGGCAAGCGGATCGACCGCAGCGCCGAACTCGCCGAGATCCGTGGTCAGCTGCCGACGTTGACGGCCACCGTGCTGGTGCCGCGCCTCGGCGGGGAACCGCCCCGCGACGTGACGTCGTGGCGCCGTGGTCCGAGGTCATCGCGCGGAAGGCCGAACTGGAGATCACCCCGGTCCCGTTCGCGCACCCGCTGTGGGTGCTGTTCTCGTCGGGCACCACCGGCACGCCGAAGGGCATCGTGCACGGGCACGGCGGCGTCGCACTCGAGCACATCAAGTACCTGAGCCTGCAACTCGACCTCAAGCCAGAAGACCGGTTCTTCTGGCAGTCCAGCACCAGCTGGATGATGTGGAACCTGCTGGTGTCGGGGCTTCTCGTCGGCTCGACGATCGTGCTGTACGACGGCAGCCCCACCTATCGAGCACACCGACCACCTGTGGCAGGTGGCCGCCGAACACGGCGTCACGGTGTTGGGTGCGGGCGCCGGGTACTGGCTGGCCTGCGCCAAGGAGGAGCTGCATCCGGGTAAGGACTACCCGCTGGAGGCGCTGCGCGCGGTCGGGTCCACCGGTTCGCCGTTGCCCGCCTCGGGATTTCGCTGGATCCAGGACGGCGTTGGCCGGCCCGTGCCCGTCATCTCGATGAGCGGTGGCACCGACGTGGTGACCGCGTTCATCGGCGCCAGCCCGCTGGTTCCCATCAGGGCGGGCGAGCTCAACGTGATCGCCCTCGGTGTGGCCGCGGAGGCCTGGGGGGACGGCGGCCGCCCGGTCACCGAGGAGGCCGGTGAACTGGTGGTCACCAAGCCGATGCCGTCGATGCCGGTGTTCTTCTGGAACGACCCGGACGGCGCCAAGTACCACAACGCCTACTTCGACAAGTACGACGGTGTGTGGTGTCACGGTGACTGGATCACCATCACCGACCGAAAATCCGTTGTGGTGCACGGCCGCTCCGATGCAACGCTGAACCGGATGGGCGTCCGGATGGGCAGTGCGGAGATCTACAACGCGGTCGAGGGCCTGCCCGAGGTGCGCGACTGCGTGGTGGTCGGCGTCGAGCGCGACGACGGTGGTTACTGGATGCCGTTGTTCGTGGCGCTGGCCGACGACCTCGAGCTCGACGACGCGCTGCGCTCCCGGATCGTCGGCGCCATCCGGTCAGGGGCGTCGCCGCGGCACGTGCCCGACGACGTCATCGCGGTGCCCGGCATCCCGCGGACCATGACCGGGAAACGGCTGGAGATCCCGATCAAGCGAATCCTGATGGGCGCCAAACCATCCGACGTGCTGACGTCAAGCGCTGTCGACAGGCCCGATCTGATCGGAGTGTTCACGGAGCATGCCGTGAGGCCGCTCTGAGTCGCGACCGCGAAGGGGCGCGCACCAGCTCGGCGCGAACATCGCGGCGGCGTTGCTGCTGGCCTTCACCGTAGCGGCGATCATATGGGCGAATTCGCCGTGGGGCCAGACATATTCAATGTTCTGGAATACCGGAGTCGGACTGAACTTCGGCCACATGCACACCGAGCTCACCGTCCGCGACTTGGTCAACGACGGCCTGATGACGTTCTTCTTCTTCTTGGTCGGGCTCGAGGTCACCAGCGAGTTCACCATCGGCGAGCCTCACCGACCGGGCGCGAGCCGCGGTGCCGGTGGTCGCTGCCGTCGCCGGTCTGGTCGTGCCCGCGTTGATCTTCCTGCTGTTCAACGCCCCGGGCGCCGACGCCACGGCCTGGGGAGTGGTGATCTCCACCGACACGGCTTTCCTGATCGGCGCCCTGGCGGTGGTCGCGCCCGAAGTACCCTGCGCGGCTGCGGATCTTCCTGCTCACCCTTGCCGTCGTCGACGACGTCGGGGCGCTGTGCGTCGATCGCGCTGTTCTACTCCGAGCGCATCAGCGTCGTTCCGCTGATGGTCGCGGTGGCGCTGATCGTATGCCTTGCGCTGGTGCGACGGCTTCCGGTGTTTCGTGCACCCGCGTACGCGGTGCTCGGCGTTCGGGCTGTGGGTGGCGCTGTTCATGGCGGGCGTCCATCCCACGCTGGCCGGTGTGGCCGTGGCGCTGCTGATCCCGGTCTTCACGCCCGAGCGTCGCCAGGTCGAGCAGACCGTCGACCTGATCCGGGCGTTCCGGCAGTCCCCGAACTCGGAGTACGCGCGCGCAGCGACCCGCGGTCTGCGCGAGTCGATTTCGATCAACGAACGGCTGCAGACCGGCTTCGGCCCCTACGTCTCGTTCCTGGTGTTGCCGATCTTCGCGCTGGCCAATGCCGGTGTGCGGCTGGACGGTGCGACCCTGTCGGCGGCGGCGCGGTCACCGTTGACGTGGGGCATCGTCGCGGGCCTGGTGGTGGGCAAGCTGATCGGCATCACCGGTGCGACGGCGATCATGCGGTGCGACCGGATGGGGCCAGCTCGCGCCAGGCCTGACGCTTCGCCGGATCGCGGGTGGCGCCGCCCTGTCCGGAATCGGTTTCACCATCGCGCTGTTCATCATCGACCTGGCCATCGCCGACCCCGCGAAGCAGGATGAGGCCCGCGTCGGCGTGCTTGCTCGCGTCGGTGATCGCGTTCCTGGCCGGCTGGGCAATCTTCCGCGTGACCGACTGGCTGAGCCCGCCCGAGCCCATCGGTCCGAAGCTGTTCGCCCGGTCGACCCCGCCCGCGATCACATCCGCGGAAATCCCGAAGCCCCGCTGACACTCGTCGAGTACGGCGACTACGAGTGCCCGTTCTGCAGCCGCGCCACCGGCGGAATCGACGAGGTGATGGAGTACTTCGGCGATGAACTGCGTTACGTGTGGCGCCATCTGCCGCTGGAGCGGGTGCACCCGCGCGCGTTCGACGCGGCCACGGCCGCGAGGCGGCCGCGCTGCAGGGCAAGTTCTTCGAGATGGCGCAAGATGCTGTTCGAGTTCCAGGACTACCTGGAGTGGGAGCACATCTATCGCTACGCCGACGCGATCGGACTGGACCTCGAACGGTTCGACGACGACGTGCGCGTGCATCCGTCGAAGGCACTGCACCGGGTTCAGGACGACGCGCAGGATGCCGAGCTGATGGATCTCAACTCGACCCCGACGTTCTTCGTCGACGGCCTGCGCCACAAGGGGCCGTGGGACGCGGCCAGCCTGATCCGGGCGCTTGCAACCCCGCCTGAGCTCAACTCCATAGCGTCACATGAACTTTCGGGCGGAACCGCGTCACTCCGACACCGGAGCCTCGAATCATCGCCTGGGTGCATCGCGGTGTCGTGATGAACCGGACCAACTCCGAGACGGCGGGCTGGCGCGACGCGGGCGGCAGAGTGGCGGCCGACCACTCGCCGGAGACCTGCAGGCCCGGGCCCTTGACGTGGACGAGCCGACCGGCGGACAGGTCCTTGGCCACCGCGAAGCCGATGGTCAGCGTGACCCCGCCGACGCGCCGAACCTCCTCGCACGCCGCGGCGTCGCTCTGGAAGATGCGCTGCTGCGCCTCCGGAATTGCGAGATTTCGTAGCATGGTCGCGATCTCACCGTCGGTGCTGCCCGCCGACGGGCCGAGCATCCACTGCTGTTCGCGCAGCAACGCCGGGGCCGGGGTTCCGCCGGCAAGGGGGCTCTCCGGCCCCGCGACGGTGATGATCTGGTACTTGAGGAAGGGCCGGATGGCGATCGAGCCGGCCGACTCCGACAAACCGGTGCCGACGGGGCCAAGCGCGACGTCGACCGCGCGGGACTCGATCAGGTGCCGGAACTGGCTCGCCGGGTGAACGCTGAGCTCCACGGAGAGATCGTCCGCGCGCGACGAGAACAGCTCGATCAAACCGGGCGCTGCGTGCTCGGCGAACGCGCTGGACGCAGCGATGCGAAGCAACCGCCGCCCGTGCGCGGCCTCGGTGACTTCGATCGCGGTCTGCTGCTGGAGGCCGAGGATCTCGATGGCCCGGCTCGCCAGTCGCAACCCTCCCGGAGTGAAGGCGAGTCCGGCGCCGGTCCTGGTGAACAGGGGGTCGTCGAGTTCCTTGCGCAGCTGCGCGACGTGCATGGACACCCCCGCGTCGGTCATGCCGAGTTCCTCCGCCGCGGCGTGCACGGAGCCAAGCCGCACCACCGCCGAGTAGGCCCGAAGTTGTGCCGGTGTCACGAAATGAGCCTACGTTGGGCCTCGTGAGTGACGAGCTTCGCGATTTGGCGGCGGTCTGGCGCTCCGGCGGCACGGCCGGCGTGGGGACGGTCGTGCGCACCTACTCGTCGGCGCCGCGACTGCCGGGCGCGTCGATGGTCGTCGGCCCCGACGGCGCCGTGAGCGGATCGGTGTCGGGGGGCTGCGTCGAGGGCGCCGTGTACGAACTCGCCACCGAGGTGACCGGCACGGGGGTACCCGTGCTGCAGCGCTATGGAGTCAGCGACGACGACGCCTTTGCGGTCGGCCTGACGTGTGGTGGGACCATCGACATCTTCGTCGAACCGGTGTCGCAGAGCACGTTTCCCGAGTTCGAGGCGCTCGTCGACGACATCGACAACCACAGGCCGGTCGCCGTCGCCACGGTGATCGCCCATCCCGTCGCGGACTGGGTTGGCCGCCGGCTGGTCGTCCGCGGCGATGACGCGGCGGGAACACTCGGCTCGGATCGAGCCGACGCGGCCGTCACCGACGACACCCGCGGATTGCTCGCCGCAGGCCGGAGCGAGGTGTTGACCTATGGCCCCGACGGCCAGCGTCGCGGCGTAGGCATGGAGGTGTTCGTCGCGAGCCACGCGCCGCGCCCACGCATGCTGGTGTTCGGCGCGATCGACTTCGCGGCGGCGCTCGCGAAACAGGGTTCCCTGCTCGGCTACCGCGTCACGGTGTGCGACGCCCGCCAGGTCTTTGCGACGTCGGCACGCTTCCCGACGGCCGACGAGGTCGTCGTCGAGTGGCCCCACCGGTACCTGGCCGCGCAGGCCGAGGCGGAGGCGATCGACGCGCGCACGGTGATCTGCGTGCTGACCCACGATCCGAAATTCGACGTCCCGGTGCTCGAGGTCGCGCTGCGCTTGCCCGAGGTGGCCTACGTCGGGGCGATGGGCTCCCGGCGCACGCACGACGACCGGATGGAACGGCTTCGCGAGGTCGGGCTGACCGATGCCGAGCTGAATCGGCTGTCCAGCCCCATCGGATTGGACCTCGGAGCCCGAACCCCCGAGGAGACCGCCGTCTCGATCGCGGCCGAGATCATCGCAGGTAGGTGGGGTGGCAGCGGCCGACCACTGACCGATGCAGCGGGCCGCATCCATCGTCACGTCGGCGGGCAGAAGCGAAGCGACTCGGGGATTGATGGGGACCAACATAGCCAGTTAAGCGATTCCTTAACTCGCTATTGACGCGCTGGTCAGCGCGACTGACACTGGGTTTCCCTTCGATGTTGTGAGGCCCGTCATATGCAGGTACCGGGACCGTTCGAATACGAGAGAGCGACGAGTGTCGAGCATGCCATCGGGCTGCTGGACCGGTTGGGCGACGGCGCCCTCATCGTCGCGGGCGGCCACAGCCTGCTGCCGATGATGAAACTGCGGATCGCCAACCCGGAGTACCTGGTCGACATCAACGACCTCGCATCCGAGCTGGGGTACGTCGTGACGGAGCCGACCCTGGTCCGTCTCGGCGCGATGACGCGGCATCGCGAGGTGCTCGAACACGACGGGCTCGCGGCGGTATGTCCGATCTTCGCCGACGCCGAACGGGTGATCGCAGACCCCGTCGTGCGCAACCGCGGCACCGTGGGCGGGTCGCTGTGCCAGGCCGACCCCGCCGAAGACCTCACGACGGTGTGCATGGTGCTCGACGCGGTATGCGTGGCCCGCGGCCCGGCCGGGCAACGCGAGATCCCGATCGATGAGTTCCACGAAGGCCCATACGAGACCTCGCTGGCGCACAACGAGATGCTCATCGAGGTGCGAATCCCGGTGCGGCACAACATGTCCAATGCCTACGCGAAGGTCGAACGCCGAGTGGGGGACTGGGCGGTGGCCGCGGCGGGCGCTGCGGTGACCCTGGACGAAGACCTCGGATCGATCGTCGCCGCGCGAGTGGGGCTGACGGCGGTGAACCGCGACTCCGAGGCTCTGAGGGCACTGGCCGATTCGCTGGTCGGCAAGCCGGTCACCGAGGAGACGTTCGCCGAGGCGGGTCGGGTCGCCGCGCAGGCCTGCGAGCCGGTGTCCGACATGCGTGGTAGCGCCGACTACAAGCGCCACCTGGCGTCCGAACTGACCATCCGAACGCTCCGTACCTCGGTCGAGCGTGTGCGCAACACCCCAGCCCTCCAAGGGAATTAGAGGAGTCCGTCGATGCAGGTGAACATGACCGTCAACGGAGACCCCGTCACCGCCGAAGTCGAGCCGCGGCTGCTGCTGGTGCACTTCCTGCGTGATCAACTGAGGCTGACGGGGACGCACTGGGGGTGCGATACGTCCAACTGTGGAACCTGCGTGGTGTCGGTCGACGGCGAGCCGGTGAAGTCCTGCACGATGCTGGCGGCGATGGCATCAGGGCACGACGTCCAGACCGTGGAGGGGCTCGAGGTCGACGGCAAGCTCGACCCCGTGCAGGAGGGTTTCATGCAGTGTCACGGCCTCCAGTGCGGGTTCTGCACCCCGGGGATGATGATCACCGCCAGAGCGCTGCTCGACCGTCAACCCGATCCCGACGAGGACACCATCCGGGAGGCGATCTCCGGACAGATCTGCCGGTGCACGGGTTACACGACGATCGTGCGATCCATTCAGTGGGCTGCGAAGCACGCCAACGAGACCGTGGGAGTCGAGAAATGACGACCATCGAGGCACGTCCGCCGTCCGAGAATGACCTGGCCGACAACGATCACAAGCCGTGTGGACACGGGCGGATGCTCCGCAAGGAGGACCCCCGCTTCATCCGCGGTCGCGGCAACTATGTCGACGACATCAGCCTGCCCGGCATGCTGCACTTGGCCATCCTCCGCTCGCCGTACGCGCACGCCCGCATCGTCGTCGATCGACGTCACTGCGGCACAGGCGCATCCGAAGGTGAAGGCCGTGGTCACCGGCGCCGATCTTGCGGAGAAGGGGCTGGCATGGATGCCCACCCTCTCCAACGACGTGCAGGCCGTGCTGGCCACCGACAAGGTGCGCTTCCAGGGGCAGGAGGTGGCGTTCGTCGTCGCCGAGGACCGCTACTCGGCCCGCGACGCACTCGAACTCATCGACGTCGACTACGAGCCGCTCGACCCCGTGATCGACGCGCGCACGGCGCTGGATCCGTCGGCCGCGGTGATCCGCACCGATCTCGAAGGCAAGACGGACAATCACTGCTTCGACTGGGAGACCGGCGATGCCGCGGCAACGGACGCGGCGTTCGCGAAGGCCGACGTCGTTGTCACGCAGGAGATCATCTATCCGCGTGTGCATCCCGCGCCGATGGAGACCTGCGGCGCGGTGGCCGATCTCGACCCGGTGTCCGGCAAGCTCACGCTGTGGTCGACGTCGCAGGCGCCGCACGCGCACCGCACGCTGTACGCACTGGTGGCGGGGCTGCCCGAGCACAAGATCCGGGTCATCTCGCCCGATATCGGCGGCGGCTTCGGCAACAAGGTGCCCATCTACCCCGGCTACGTCTGCGCGATCGTCGGTTCTCTGGTGCTCGGCAAGCCGGTCAAGTGGATGGAGGACCGCAGCGAGAACCTGACCAGCACCAGCTTCGCCCGCGACTACATCATGGTCGGCGACATCGCCGCCACCAAGGACGGCAAGATCCTCGCCATCCGCTCCAACGTGCTGGCCGACCACGGTGCCTTCAACGGCGTGGCATCGCCGGTCAAATACCCGGCCGGCTTCTTCGGCGTGTTCACCGGCAGCTACGACATCGAGGCCGCCTACTGCCACATGACCGCGGTGTACACCAACAAGGCGCCAGGCGGGGTGGCCTACGCATGCTCGTTCCGGATCACCGAGGCGGTGTACTTCGTTGAGCGGCTGGTGGACTGCCTGGCCCACGAGATGAAGCTCGATCCCGCCGAGCTGCGGTTGCGAAACCTGTTGAAGCCCGAACAGTTTCCGTACAAGTCCAAGACCGGGTGGGTGTACGACTCCGGTGACTACGAGACGACCATGCGGCTGGCGATGGACATGATCGGCTACGACGCGCTGCGGGCCGAACAACGCGAGAAGCGCGAGCGCGGCGAGCTGATGGGCATCGGGATGTCGTTCTTCACCGAGGCCGTCGGCGCGGGACCCCGCAAGGACATGGACATCCTCGGCCTCGGCATGGCCGACGGCTGTGAGCTGCGGGTACACCCCACCGGCAAAGCCGTTGTCCGACTGTCGGTTCAGACGCAGGGGCAGGGTCACGAGACGACGTTCGCCCAGATCGTCGCCGAGGAGCTGGGCATCCCGCCCGACGACATCGACGTCGTACACGGCGACACCGACCAGACCCCCTTCGGGCTGGGCACCTACGGTAGCCGGTCCACCCCGGTGTCGGGCGCCGCGGCCGCGCTGGTGGCCCGCAAGGTCAGGGACAAGGCCAAGATCATCGCGTCCGGCATGCTAGAGGCCAGCATTGCCGACCTCGAGTGGGAGAAGGGCTCGTTCCACGTCAAGGGCGACCCGACCGCCTCGGTGACGATCCAGGACATCGCCATGCGCGCACACGGCGCCGGCGATCTGCCCGAGGGGCTCGAGGGTGGTCTGGACGCCCAGATCTGTTACAACCCGGAGAATCTCACCTATCCGTACGGCGCCTACTTCTGCGTCGTCGACGTCGACCCCGGGACCGCCGTGGTGAAGGTGCGCCGATTCCTGGCCGTCGACGACTGCGGCACCAGGATCAACCCGATGATCATCGAGGGTCAGGTGCACGGCGGCATCGTCGACGGCATCGGCATGGCGCTGATGGAGATGATCGCGTTCGACGAGGAGGGAAACTGCCTCGGTGGCTCGCTGATGGACTATCTGATCCCGACCGCGGTGGAGGTACCCCATCTGGAGACCGGACACACCGTGACCCCGTCCCCGCACCACCCGATCGGGGCCAAGGGCGTCGGTGAGTCCGCCACCGTCGGGTCCCCGCCCGCCGTGGTGAACGCAGTGGTTGATGCGTTGGCGCCGTTCGGAGTTCGGCACGCGGACATGCCGCTGACACCGTCGCGGGTGTGGGAAGCCATGCGAGGCAACGCAACGCCGCCGATCTAGGGGCCAGATGAGTTCAGCAATGACGATGTCCGAGCGCGCCGCACAACTCGTTCGCGCGCGGACGCCGTTCGTGCACGCCACGGTGGTTCGGGCGCAGCAGCCAACGTCGGCGCGCCCGGGGGACGAGGCAATTCTGTTGTCCGACGGTACGATCGAGGGGTTCGTCGGTGGACAGTGTGCGCAGAACTCGGTACGCAAGGCGGCGCTGGGTGTGCTGCAGGCGGGGGAGAGCGTGCTGCTGCGGGTGCTGCCGGATGGCGACGTGCACTTCCCGGAGGCGCCAGGTGCGTGCGTGGTGGTGAACCCGTGCCTGTCCGGTGGCGCGCTGGAGATCTTCCTGGTGCCCCAGGTGCCGGCGCCCCTGGTCAGGGTATGCGGTGCTACGCCGATCGCAGATGCCCTCATCGACTTGTGCGGGACGCTCGGTTACTCCGTGGCAGGTGACGACTCCGGCGTCGACATGACCGATTCCACCGCCGTGGTGATCGCGAGCCATGGCGGCCCAGAGGCCGAGATGGTCCGTGCCGCACTCGATGCCGGCGTCGGCTACATCGGCATGGTGGCCAGCAGGATTCGAGGGGCATCGGTGCTTGCCGAGCTCGAGCTGACGGAGGCCGAGCGAGCCCGTGTGCACACGCCCGTCGGCTTGCCCATCGGAGCGAAGACTCCCGCCGAGATTGCCGTGTCGATCGTCGCGGAGGTGATCGCCGCGATCCGTGTCGAGGGACTGTCGGCGAAGGGTCCCGTCATCCGTCGGCACATAACGGCGACGGACCCGATATGCGGTATGGAGGTGGTGGTCGGGTCGTCGACCCCGCATTGGTCGGCCGCAGGCGACGACCTCTGGTTCTGCGGCGCGGCGTGCCTGGCGACGTTCGCGGCGGCGAGAGCGGACTCATGACCGCAGACCGCGTCACCGGTGTCGTGCTGGCAGCGGGGCGTTCGAGTCGTCTTGGTAGACCCAAACAGCTTCTGCCCTATGACGGTATGACGCTGTTGGGGGCGACGTTGACCGTCGCGCGACGGTGTCCGTTCGACCAGCTCATCGTCACCCTCGCTGGCGTGGCCGAGGAGGTGCGGGCCGCGGTCGAACTCGACGGCATCGGACATCCGTTCTGGCTCGGCCGCGAGGTATTCGGTGACCTGGCAAGGATGCACGGCGACAAGGGCGTCTGGAAGCTCGTCGAGAAGGCCTCGGCGTCAGGAGGATTGACGGAGGTACCGGTCGCTACCACCGTTCCACTCGACGTCGACACCTGGGACGACTACCAGCGGCTATTGACCAGCGCAACGAAGGCAGTGCCGACGTGACGCGCCCCTTCGCCGATGTCGACGACGTGGTACGCCGCTTCGATGCCGAGAACCATCTGCTCGACGAGGGGACGGCAGCGGCCGTCTACCTGGCGGTCACCCTCGGGCGTCCGCTACTGCTGGAGGGTGAGCCGGGCGTCGGGAAGACAACCGCAGCCAAAACGCTGTCGGTGGTCCTGGGTTCGCCTCTCATCCGGCTCCAGTGTTACGAGGGACTGACGGCTGCCGAAGCGCTCTACGACTGGAACTACCAGCGTCAGCTGCTGAGCATCCGGTTGGCCGAAGCCAGTGGATCGGGCATCGAGGAAGCCGATCTGTACACCGAGAAGTATCTGGTGGACCGCCCCATTCTGCAGTCCGTTCGCCACCGCGGATCCACCCCGCCCGTGCTGCTGATCGACGAGATCGACCGTGCCGAAGATGAATTCGAGGCGCTGCTGCTCGAGTTCCTCGGGGAGGCCGCGGTGACCGTCCCCGAACTCGGCACTTTCGTCGCCGAACGGCCGCCGATCACGGTGCTGACGTCCAACCGCAGCCGCGACCTGCACGACGCGCTGCGTCGGCGCTGTCTCTATCACTGGATCGACTATCCGCAACCGGGCAGGGCCGCCGAGATCGTACGCCGCACGGTGCCGGGTGCCACCACGGCACTCATCGAAGGCGCCACCCAGTTCGTGGGCAGCGCAAGGAATCTCGACCTGGACAAGCCACCGGGTGTCGCCGAGACCATCGACTGGGTCGCCGCACTGGTCGTCCTCGGTGTGACCGAGTTGGTAGCGGCGCGCAGTCAGCAGAACTTGGCCAGCCTGGGCGCGTTGGCCAAGACACCCGACGACCACGAGCTGATCAGCGACGCATTCGTCGAATACAGCTCGGGATGAGAGGAATCCATCAATGAAGATCGCCAATGAGTTCACCGTGAGTGCCCCGATCGACCAGGCCTGGCACGTGCTCATCGACCTGGAACAGGTGATCCCGCTGATGCCGGGAGCGCAGATGACCGGACACGACGGAGATGACGTCCTCGGCAAGGTCAAGGTCAAGGTCGGCCCGGTGACCAGTGAGTTCAACGGCAAGGTGCACTTCGTCGAGCGTGACCGCGAGCAGCGCCGCGCGGTCATCGACGCGAAGGGCAAGGAGGCTCGCGGCACCGGTAACGCGGCGGCGACCGTCACCGCGGTGTTGCACGAGGCCGGCGACCGGACCCGCGTCACCGTCGACACCGACCTGAAGATCGTCGGCAAGCTCGCCCAGTTCGGCAGCGGTATGCTGCAACAGGTGTCGGAGAAGCTGCTCGGTCAGTTCGTCGAATCCCTGGAGGCCAAGCTGTCCGCCGACCAGACGCCGGCCGTCGCCGCGAATGAAGCCGAGGCGGCGCCCGCGGAGCCCGCGGCACCCTCGACCCGGGAGGTTCCTGCGCCGTCCCCTGCCGAGTCGGCGCCCATCGACCTGCTAGAACTCGCCGGCGGAACGGTGTTGAAGAAGTACGCCCCGGTGGTGCTCGCCGCGTTCGCGGCGGTCGCGGCGCTGTTCACGCTTGGCCGGCTCGCGTTGGCCAAACGAGGGGCCCGCGACCGCAGGTGAGCCAACCGTGACCGTGCCGGCTCCTACTGCGCGGCGTCGACCGGGCCGCCTTCGCGGTCGCGCTGGTCGCGAAGCTGCGGTCGGCCGGCGTGACGGTGTCCGCCAGCGGCCCAAGCAGTCTCGTCGCGGCACTGGGCCTGCTCGCGCCCCTGTCGCGCGAGTGACCTGTACTGGGTGGCTCGCCTGACGCTCGTAAACCGAGCCGAGGATCTTTCGCGTTTCGACGTCGTGTTCGATGCCGTGTTCGCCGACGCCGTGCTTGGGTTGGATCCACCCAACCTGAAGTCCAGCCTGGGGGGATCCGCGGCGTCGGCGCCGGGAGTGACCGGCGCATACGGCCCGACACTCGACGGCGCTGGACTGCCGTGGACCACGAGGCCCGGCTCGATCAACGTCGCGGAGTTCGCGGAATCCGACCACACCGTCGGCATGCCGGACGCTCTGCCCAGTCGCTTGGTGAATCGCGCCGACGACGCGTTCGAAACCTTCGACGACACCGACTCTGCGTCTCATCGGCAGCTGGCTGGAGCAAGCCGCCGCGCACTGGCCGCACCGGCGCAGCCTGCGGCGTGAGCCGAGCAGGCACGGGACGCGAATCGACCTGCGCCAGACCATGCGTGCCTCGCGGACCACCGGCTGGGAGACGCTGCGGCTAGTGCGGTCGCGCCGTCGCCATCGTCCGCGTCGGGTGGTGCTGCTGTGCGACGTCAGCAGGTCGATGCAGCCCTACGCCACGATCTACCTGCACCTGATGCGCGCCGCGGCGATGCACCGGAGCACCATCACGCCGGAGGTGTTCGCGTTCTCGACGTCGTTGACGAGGCTCACGCCGGTGCTGTCCCACCGCTCAGCAGAGGTTGCGCTCGAGCGCGCCAACGCCAAGGTCATCGATCGTTACGGTGGAACGGATGTGGGTCGGCAGCGTGGCCGCCCTGTTGGGCACGCCGCAGGGCAGCGCCCTGCGCGGCGCGGTGGTGATCATCGCATCCGACGGTTGGGACAGTGGCTCGCCCGAAGTGCTCGATCATGCGATGGCGCGATTGCGTCGGCGCGCTGAACTCATCGCATGGCTCAACCCGCGCGCCGCCGCCCCTGGCTACCAGCCGCTGGCGGGTTCGATGGCGTGCGCGCTGCCCTACTGCGATCTGTTTCTGCCTGCGCATTCGCTGGCAGGCTTGCGAGAGTTGTTCGACCGGCTTGTGACATAGAGGGCTGGGAAGCAGCTTGAACCGGGTCAGATCTGTCCGGGTGCGGGCTCGGGTGAATCGTCCGCGGCCTTGGCAGCCTTGCGGCGCTTGAGCCACTCGAAGAACAGCGGCGCTACCGAGATGAGCGCGATGAGGATGAAGATCGGCTCCAAGAGCTTCTGGATGATGTCGAACTGGCCGAGTCCATAGCCCAGCAGGACCAGCCCAGTGCTCCAGACGACCGCGCCGATGACGTTGAAGAGCGTGAACACCCCATAACCCATGCGGGCAGCGCCCGCGGTGATCGGCGCCAGAGTGCGCACGATCGGCACGAACCGGGCAAGCACGATGGCGAAGGGGCCGCGCTGCTCGAAGAACGCATGCGCTTCGTCGAGGTAGCGCTGCTTGAGGAACCGCGCGTTCGGCTTGAACATCGAGGTGCCGATGCTGCGGCCGATCCAGTACCCCACCTGGCCACCGAGCGCGGCCGCGATGGGAATGAACACCAGCAGCTGCCATAGATGAAAGTTGGTCTGCACCTCTTTGGCTTGGGCGGCCGTGCCCGCGGCGAGCATGCCCGCGACGAAGAGCAGTGTGTCACCGGGAAGGACGGGGAACAGCACGCCCGACTCGATGAAGATGACCACCAGCAGCCCCACCAGCGCCCAGGTGCCGAAGTACCCGAGGAGCGTGAGCGGGTCCAGGAAAGCGGGCATGGCGGCAACAGTGGTGTTCATCGGCCACCAAGATACCGGCCTGGCCTGATGATCCCGGAAACGGCGGCGGCGGGCCGTCGCCCGTCGCATCGTAGGGAAACATCCGTTTCATCGCGCGCACTCGTAGGTCGAGCCCCTGCCCATCAGCCCGATCGACCTGATCAACGGGAATCTGTCGGTGACGGGTCACCCGTCGGGCACCGCCCGCGACGTCGAGGAGACGATGCACTTCGCGCTGCAGTCCGGGGTGCGCGCCCGAATCCAGGAGCTGCCGCTGGACCAGGCCGCCGAGGCGTACGAAGCGATGGACACCGGCAAGGCGCGCTACCGGATGGTGTTGACGGTCTAGCCCCGGCCGGCAAGGTAGGGAAACACCCGATTCGTCCGCTGCCGGCAGTCAATAGCGTGATTGCTCGTGACCGACGTTCGAACCCGCGGGCTGGGTACTTCACTGCTCATCACCATGCTGTGTTGCGGCGTCGCAGGGTGCGCGTCGAAGTCGGGCAGCGGGTCCGGTGTCGTGGCAGCCGAGTCGACGGCTTCGTCCATCACTGCCGCCGGCGATGCCGGCGTGACCCCCGTGGACGCCTGCGCGCTGCTGTCGGCACAGGAAGTCGCCACGTTCATCGACGCGACCGTCGAGGGCAAGTCGACCAGCAGCAATCCGGCGGCTCCCAGCTGCTCTTGGGAAAACCCGGATACCTACCAGTCGGTGACGATCGACATCGGCAGTCCGGGCACTGCGCCGAACAACACGTTGCCGCCGCTGGGCGAGCCGGGTTTTCCGGTGCCGGCGAGTACACCGGGCCCCGACGGAATGCGATTCGTTGCCGGGGCGGTGGAATTCGCCGCGGGGGAGCGATATAACTCGGTGCAGGTCGCGACCCCCGTCACCATGTCGCCCGACGAATCGAACGCGGCCGGCGTCGACCTGGCGACAAAGATCTCGCCGCAGATCCCCAAGTAGCGGCCCTACGGGCGTTTCCGCGCGATGTACGCGTCGACGGCGGCGGTGAGCCGCTGGGCGGGCACCCCGGCCTCCCGGCACGTCTGAGCGACAAGGTCCGCCGTCCCGGCGGCGAAGACTCCGAAGACGACTTCGTCGGTGGGTACCGCGAGCATGGTGAGAAGTTCCACCGGTGAGCCCGTGGCGGAGATGGACGCTGCGCACTCGGCGATCGTGGCGGCGGCGCGGTCGAGTCGTTCCTCGGTCTGCTCCGGCCCGTACCACTCGACGAGGTAGCGAGGCGGCCGATGCCCGAGGACGCTCATCGAGTCGACGTTAGCGGCCCCGGCGTGCAGGGGAATCGGGTGTTTCCCTATCCGTCGGGTTGGCTCATGTATCGGCCGAGTTCGGCGCGGGAGTGGATGTGGAGTTTGCGGTAGATGCGAGAAAGGTTGGCTTCGACGGTTTTCGGGCTGATGAACAACGCGGCCGAGACGTCGCGGTTGGTCATGCCGGAAGCGGCGAGTTCGGCGACCCGTAGTTCGGACGGTGTGAGTCCGGTCGTCTGTTTCGAGGTGACGTTGGTCCGGGTGAGGTCGGCGCGGACCCTGTCCGCCCACAGTGGAGTGTCGAGGTCTTCGAAGGTGCGTAGTGCCTCGCCGAGAGTGGCTGCAGCGGCGTCCTTTTGGCGTCGTCGACGTTGGAGTTCGGCCCAGCAGCAGTTGCGTGCGTGCGCGTTCGAACGGCATGGGGAGCCGGTCGTGTTCGACCATCGCCCGCTCGACGGCCGTCGTGGCCGCATCGAGGTCACCGCGCGCCGCCAGCAGCATCGCGCGGCAGCGTGCGCCGACAACACCCGGAACCCGTGTGCGCGCGCCTGCTCGATACCGGCGACCCAGAGCGTGGTCTTGCCAATGCCCGGCTCACCCTGAACCACCAACACCGACGGCTCGTTAGCCGCTGCGACCAGGAACCTGGCAACGGCGCCAGCCTCCACCGCACGGCTCACCACACGGCATCCGTACCCAAAGCATCTCAGTTGGCAAACCTCGTGGCCACCTATGTCGGCCGCCCTCCCAACCAGTGCAGGTTCTTGAGATACTGCATCGGACAAACGAGTGGATCAGCCAGGAGGAATCCCCATGCCCATCGCCACGCCCGAGGTCTATGCCGAGATGCTGGGCCGCGCCAAGGAGCACTCCTTCGCGTTCCCGGCAATCAACTGCGTCGGCTCGGAGAGCGTCAACGCCGCGATCAAGGGCTTCGCCGACGCGGGCAGCGACGGCATCATCCAGTTCTCCACCGGCGGCGCCGAGTTCGCGTCCGGCCTCGGGGTCAAGGAGATGGTGACCGGTGCGGTGGCGCTGGCCGAGTTCGCCCACGTCGTCGCCGCCAAGTACCCGATCACCGTCGCGCTGCACACCGACCACTGCCCGAAGGACAAGCTGGACACCTACGTCCGGCCGCTGCTGGCCATCTCGGCCGAGCGGGTCGCCAAGGGTCGCAATCCGCTGTTCCAGTCGCACATGTGGGACGGCTCGGCGGTGCCGATCGACGAGAACCTCGAGATCGCGCAAGGAACTGCTGAAGCTGGCGGCCGAGGCCAAGATCATCCTCGAGATCGAGATCGGCGTGGTCGGCGGCGAGGAGGACGGCGTCGAGGCCGAGATCAACGAGAAGCTCTACACCACGCCCGAGGACTTCGAGAAGACCATCGACGCGCTCGGCGCCGGTGAGCACGGCAAGTACCTGCTGGCCGCGACGTTCGGCAACGTGCACGGCGTGTACAAGCCCGGCAACGTCAAGCTGCGCCCCGACGTCCTCGAGCAGGGCCAGGAGGTGGCGTCGGCCAAGCTCGGTCTGGCCGCCGGTTCGCAAGCCGTTCGACTTCGTCTTCCACGGCGGTTCGGGCTCGCTGAAGTCGGAGATCGAGGACTCGCTGAAGTACGGCGTGGTGAAGATGAACGTCGACACCGACACCCAGTACGCGTTCACCCGCCCGCTCGCCGGCGCACATGTTCACCAACTACGACGGCGTGCTGAAGATCGACGGCGAGGTCGGCAACAAGAAGGTCTACGACCCGCGCAGCTACCTGAAGAAGGCCGAGGCGTCGATGAGCGAGCGCGTCGTCGAGGCCTGCAACGACCTGCACAGCACCGGCCGGTCGTCACCGCCGGCTACAGTTACTGAGGGGCTTGGCAGATCTTCCACTGCTCGTCGCGGAACTCCAGATCGAAGCTGCGCGTCGAGCGGGTGGACGGATCGAACGCCATGAACGACGTGACGTTGGCCTCGGCGTGGTTGTCGTTGACCACCACCTGGTCGATGCTGGCCACCACCGGGTACTGCCTGGCCGCCGCGACGCGGGCGTGGATGTCCTTCCACCGCGCGTCGTCGTACTTGATGTAGCTGTCGGCGGTCTCGCCGCACGTGATGCTGCGCAGGGTGGCGAGGTCGCCCTTCTGGATGGCGGTGTCGAAGTTCTGGATCGTCGTGCGGACCCGATCTTCCTGGGACACCTTCGGTGCGTCGTCGCGGGTGAGCAGCACGGTGCCGAGGATGGCGACGGCGACCAGCGCCGCGATCACCAGCACCAGCGCGATCACCCAACCCCAGCTGCGGCGCCGACGCGGTGGTGCCGGGACGTCGCCACGCGGCGGAATGAGTTGCGGCGCAGCGATATTCGGCTGTGGCACGAACTCTCGGTCTGGGCTCCAGACGCGGCCATTCCCGCGGGCGCGTCCGACACCGAGAGGATCTCGGTGGGCGGCCCGGTCTCGATGATCTGCGTCGAGCCCGCATCCGATGGGGACGGCGCGGTGAATCGGCGCTCCGGCGCGAACGGCTCGGCCTGCTCCACCGGCTCTGCGGCCGGAATGGCCTCCGTGTGCGGTGCGGCCATCGACTCGTCGCCGGTAGCCGGCACGTTCTCGTCGGGCCCCGATGGGTTCGACATGTTTGGTCTCAGTCCTCCCTCGGCACGCTTGCAGTGAGCTTATCCATCCACGCTTGAGCGGTGCCTCCGGGCAGCCGCGGTTGATCCGCACGGCACAATGGGCCCCATGACACGGATGGGTGATCTGCTGGGGCCGGATCCGGTGTTGCTTCCTGGTGACAGCGAAGCCGAAGCTGCGTTGGACGCGGGTGAGAATCCGACTGCCGTCGCGGCCGCGCACCCGTCCGCCTCGGTGGCGTGGGCGGCGCTGGCCGAGGAGGCGCTCGACGACGACAAGGCCATCACCGCGTACGCCTATGCGAGGACCGGTTACCACCGCGGTCTGGACCAGCTGCGGCGCAACGGATGGAAGGGTTTCGGCCCGGTGCCCTACGCCCACGAGCCCAACCGCGGCTTCCTGCGCTGCGTGGCCGCATTGGCCCACGCCGCGGACGCCATCGGTGAGACCGACGAGTACCAGCGGTGCCTGGATCTGCTCGACGACTGCGATCCGTCCGCGCGCGTCGAGTTGGGTCTCGGCTAGTCCGCCTGCCTCAACAGTCTTCGCAGTGCCCGGCGCCTTCTGCCGGTTCGACCTGGACGGTGGCGTGTTCCAGCCCGCGCGCCGCGAGCACGGCGCGGGTGTCCTCGAGCACGCGGGTGGAATCGCCGCTGCACGTCACGTGTGCGGTGGCCATGTCCCTACCGGGCACCAACGTCCACACGTGCAGGTCGTGGACTCCGGTCACGCCGTTCACGTCGGCGAGCGCCGTCCGCAGTTCGTTGACGTCGATGTGGCTCGGCGACGACTCGGACAGGATGCGCAGTGCGGCCCTGGCCAATGAGACGGCTCGCGGCAGCACCCACAGTGCGACGAGGACGGCGACCACGACGTCGGCGTAGGGCCAGCGCGTCGTGACGGTGACGATGCCGGCGATGAGCACGCCGATGCTGCCTACCGTGTCGGCGACGACCTCCATGTAGGCGCCCTTGACGGCCAGGCTCTCCTCGGCCTGCGAGCGCAGCAGGAGGACGACGACGAGGTTGGCCAGCAGCCCGGCGAGGGCGACGACGATCATCGGGACGCCAGGGACGGCGGGCGCGTCGCCGAGCCGCTCGAACGCCTCGTAGAGGATGAACGCCGCGACCCCGAGCAGCAGCACGGCGTTGGCGACGGCGGTGAACACCTCGGCGCGGTGCCAGCCGTACGTCCTGGCGGCAGACGCAGGTCCGTGCCGGGCCAGGAGCACGGCCCCCAGTCCCATGAACATCGCGACCAGGTCGGTCAGCATGTGGCCGGCATCGGCGAGCAGGGCGATCGAGTTGATCGTCAGGGCGGTGGTGAGTTCGACGATGAAGAAGGTGAACAGCACCGCCGCAGCGATGATCATCCGGCTCACGCGAGTGTCGCTGCCGTGGCCGTGGTCGTGCCCCGCTCCCATACCGGCAATATATGCGCATGAACGCATATATGGCAAGGAGTCGAGCCGGCCCTACATCCAGCCCGACCAGAACCGCGTCAGCCGGCTGCCGACCGACACCAGGATGCTTGGCACGCCGGACAGATCGAAGAACCAGAACACGATCGAGAAGAACCACTGATTGAGCATGGGCACGATGAGCAGGAGCAGCAGGATGAGGAAACCCCACCCCTTGATGGGCTCCAACTTCCGCTGCGTCTCGGGCTTCAGATGCGGCTCCAGCGCGCTGTAACCGTCCAGCCCTGGAATGGGCAGCAGGTTCAGGATCACCGCGGTGACCTGCAGGAAGCCCAGGAACGCCACACCGCCCCAGAACACCGAGTGGTCGAGGTCCCACATCACGCGGGTGAGCACGAGCAGCAGGATCGCGAGCACCACGTTGGCGAACGGACCCGCCAGACTCACCGTCGTCCGCTGCCGTGGGGTCATCCACGAAGTACGGACGTATACCGCACCACCGGGCAGGCCGATCCCGCCCAGCGCGATGAACAGCACCGGCAGCCCCAGCGACAGCATGGGGTTGGCGAACTTCAGCGGGTTCAGCGTGAGGTAGCCGCGCACCTCCACGTCGTGATCGCCGTACCGCCAGGCCGTGAAGGCGTGGCCGAACTCGTGCAGGCACAGCGACACCAGCCAGCCGAACACCACGAACGTGAAGACCCCGACGTAGGCCAGCGGTGACGGCCGGCCTTCCGCCGAAACGGGCGCCATCCAGGCGATCACGCCGCCGACGCCCGTGATGGCGACGATCGTCCAGAAGATCAGGCTGGGCCGCACCGATTGGCGCAGTGGACGGATGTTCACCTCACGAAAGTACGTGACCGGACTGTGTTGGATTGTCCGGCTCCTCGCTCCGCTTCGTCACCGGACGGCCAACCAGCCCGTCGTGTGGCGGTAGAACGTCGATCGCCGGACGGGCCGGGGCGCCGCGACGCCGTCGCGGACGACCAGCGCGCCCGTCGTGCCGAGCTGTGCGGCGCGTCCGGTCACCCAGCGGCGCGGTCGCATCCGGCCGGTAAGCACGCTCGCGCGCAGGCCCGGCATGTCGGTGGTGGGTTCGACGCGGACCCCCGTCGCCTCCCCGTCGAACAGCAACGTGTCGTCGACGACGCACTCGCCCGAGATGGTCCGCGCGGTCTCGTCGGCCGGCAGCCAGTACGCGGCCTTGGTGACGACGGTGCCCGTCTCGTCGCGGATCAGTGGAATGCGTTGTGCCGCAGCGGTTCGCGCGCGGCGGGCGTGCCAGGGCCGGGCGACGAAGCCGACCTCGACGTCGAGCCGATCCGCGCGCAGCAGCCGCGTGAGCACGATGGCGAGGTCTCCGTCGTCGCCCACCACGATGAGCCGCGCCGCGTCGAGGGCGACCTCGACGTCGGCCGGGGCGACGACGTCGTGGACGGGCAGGTCCGTCAACGCCCGCGGTACGCGCCGCCCGCCGAAGCGCAGCACGACGACTTCTGCGGCGGTCAACACACTCCTTGCGAACGGCCAGGGGTGAGTTCGGATAAGGTAGCTCACCGGCTCCACTGAGCATTTAGGCAGATAAAGCGGGAGATTACGCCATGCCGGCAATCGTCCTCATCGGCGCCCAATGGGGCGACGAGGGCAAGGGAAAGGCCACCGATCTACTCGGTGGACGCGTGCAGTGGGTCGTGCGCTACCAGGGCGGCAACAACGCCGGGCACACGGTGGTCCTGCCGACGGGCGAGAACTTCGCCCTTCACCTCATTCCGTCGGGCATCCTCACGCCCGGCGTCACCAACGTCATCGGGAACGGCGTCGTCGTCGATCCCGGCGTGTTGCTCGACGAGCTGAAGGGGCTCGAGGAACGCGGTGTCGACACCTCGCGGCTGCTGATCTCCGCCGACGCGCACCTGCTGATGCCGTACCACGTCGCGATCGACAAGGTCACCGAGCGCTACATGGGCAGCAAGAAGATCGGCACCACGGGCCGCGGCATCGGGCCCTGCTACCAGGACAAGATCGCCAGGATCGGGATCCGCGTCGCCGACGTGCTCGACGAGGCACAGCTGGCGCACAAGATCGAAGCGGCGCTGGAGTTCAAGAATCAGGTGCTGGTCAAGATCTACAACCGCAAGGCGCTCGACCCCGACGAGGTGGTGCACGCCTTGCTGGCCCAGGCCGAGGGCTTCAAGCACCGCATCGCCGACGCCCGGCTGCTGTTGAACGCCGCGCTGGAGGACGGCGAGACGGTACTGCTGGAGGGATCACAGGGCACCCTGCTCGACGTGGACCACGGCACGTATCCCTATGTCACGTCGTCGAATCCGACCGCGGGCGGCGCGTCGGTCGGCTCGGGCATCGGGCCGACCCGCATCACCACCGTGCTTGGCATCCTGAAGGCGTACACGACCCGGGTCGGGTCGGGTCCGTTCCCCACCGAGTTGTTCGACGAGTTCGGCGCGTACCTCTCGAAGACCGGCGGCGAGGTCGGCGTCACCACCGGAAGGCCAAGGCGCTGCGGCTGGTTCGACGCGGTGATCGCCCGCTACGCCACGCGCGTCAACGGGATCACCGACTACTTCCTGACCAAACTCGACGTGCTGTCGTCGCTGGACACGGTGCCGGTGTGCGTCGGCTACACCGTCGACGGCAAGCGCACCGACGACATGCCGATGACGCAGAGCGACATCGCCAAGGCCCAGCCGGTCTACGAGGAGCTGCCCGGCTGGTGGGAGGACATTCGCTCGCGCCGTGACCTTCGATGACCTGCCGGCCAAGGCACGCGACTACGTGCTTCGTTTGGAAGAGCTTGCCGGAGCGCATGTTTCGTGCATCGGTGTCGGCCCGGGCCGGGACCAGACCATCGTGCGGCGGGACATCCTGGCGGCTCGCCAGTGACTGCGGACGCGAGGAGCGAAAAGGCACCTGCGGACGCGAGGAGCGAAAAAGCACACGACGATCCCAAGCTTGCCGACCCCGATTACTACAAGCACGGCGGATTCCCCGACTTCGAAGCCGCCGAGCCGGGGCCTGGCTTCGGGCGGTTCCTGTCGTCGATGCGGCGTCTGCAGGACCTCGCGGTGTCGACCGACCCCGACAGCGACACCTGGATCGCGGCCGCCGACCGCGTCGACGAACTCGTCACGCTGCTCGACCCGTTCGAGGCGGCCGAGGGCGTCGGGCCTGCCAGCCGCGTGCCGTCCCTGCCCGGCTCGGGCAGCCTGCTGATGCCGCCTTACCGCCTGACCAAGTTCGATCCCGACGGCGTCGAACTGAGCGTGCAGTTCAGTCGGTTCTCGGTCGGCGGGAACTACGCCGTGCACGGCGGGGTGCTGCCGCTGCTGTTCGACTCGGTGTTCGGCATGGTGATCCATGCCGCGGGTCGCCCGATCAGCCGGACCGCCTTCCTGCACGTCGACTACCGCAAGGTGACGCCGATCGACACCCCGCTGACCGCTAGGGGCTGGGTGCGGGAAACCGAGGGCCGCAAGGCGTTCGTCAATTCGGAACTGCGCGACCCAGACGGCGCGCTGCTCGCCGAAGCCCACGGCTTGATGGTCAGGTTGTTGGCCGGCCAACCCTGACGCGTTGCCGCATGTTCCATCGCCGAGACTGCGGCCAGATCGCGAAATCGTCGCGATCGACGATCTGACAGCAGTTTCGCACGCATCCGGGTCTGGGTCTGTCACCATGACCCGGTGACCGATCAGCGCACGGAACGTCAGTTACGCAAGTTGTCGACGCCCCGCGCGGCGGCCGCGGCCGGTGTGTTGTTCGCGGTGTTGTTCGCGACCGCGCTGATCCTGATTCGCGTGACGCTTCCCGAGCACGCGGAGGTCGGGAGCCAGTGGGCGGAGACCGGTAAGGGGAGGCTCCACGTCGCGGCCATCCTGATGCCGTTCGCCGGCATCGCGTTCCTGTGGTTCATCGGCGTGGTGCGCGACGGCTTCGGTCGCTTCGAGGACAGGTTCTTCGCCACCGTGTTCATCGGCAGCGGAACGCTGTTCTTGGCGATGATCTTCGTCGCGAGCGCGGTGGGTGTGGCGCTGTCGTCGAGTCGCAAGTTCGGGACCGACGCCGCCGCGCACGCCGACGTCGTCGCGTTCGGCCAGGTGCTGATCATCACCCTGGCGAGGACCTATGCGCTCCGGATGGCGGCGGTGTTCATGATGTCGCTGGCCACCATCTGGCTCAGAACCGGCTTGATGCCGCGCTGGCTGGTGTTCACGACCTACCTGGTGGCCGTGACGCTGCTGATCGCCGCCGACGTGAGCATGTGGCTCACGCTCGCCTTCCCGGCGTGGGTGTTGGTGGTCAGCCTGCTGGTGCTCAGCCGCGCAGGCGTCATCGACCTGCACCGCGACGACGCCGAGGTCACGCCAGGCGCAGCGCCGAGGCCGGACACAGCTTGACGGCTTCGCTGGCGTGGTCCTCCTCGGTGCCGGGGACGTCGTCCTCGGCGAGGAGCACCACGATTCCGTCGTCGTCCTGATCGAACAGCGAGCCCGCGACCATCACGCAGTTGCCCGAACCGATGCAGGCGTCGCGATCGGCTTCGAGTTTCATCTCATCACCACCTCACCGACAATGACCGTAGTCCGTAGATGAAGTGAAACGAGCGGAATTGGACGTCCTCGAAGTCCTCGGCGAGCGCCAGGTTCGGGAACCGTCGCAGCAGGGCCGGCCACGCGATCCGCATCTCCATGCGCGCCAGCGGGGCGCCGAGGCAGTGATGCACGCCGTGGCCGAACGCGAGGTGTCCGGCGGCGCCGCGTCGGATGTCGAAAACGTCTGGGGCATCAACGAATCCGGGATCGCGGTTGGCCGCAGGCAGGGAGGCGAAGACGAGCTGGCCCGCGGGGATCGGCACCCCCGCGATCTCGACGTCGGCGGTGGTGATCCGCGGAATCGAGGTGTGCACGATCGACAGCCACCGCAGCAGCTCCTCGACGGCCGGGCCGCGGCGTCCGGGTCCTCGCGGATGGCGGCGAGCTGGTCGGGGTGGCGCAGGAGCGCCAGCGTGCCCAGCCCCAACATGTTCGACGTGGTCTCGTGCCCGGCCAGCAGCAGGAGTCCCGCGATGCCGACGAGTTCGTCGTCGGTCAGTTCGGTGCCGTGTTCGCGGATGAGCATGCCGAGGATGTCGTCGCCCGGCTCGACGCGGGCGCGGCGCACCAGCGACAGCATGTACTCGCGGCCTCTGCCGCTGCAGCTCAAGGCGTTCGGGGATGGGGAGCGACAGGTCGAGTTGACGTCCGGAACGCGCCTGGAAGTCGGCCCGGTCGCCGTAGGGCACGCCGAGCAGCTCGCAGATCACCAGCGACGGGATGGGCAACGCGAAGTGCTCGACCAGGTCCACCGGCGCACCCGCGGTCTCCATCGCATCGAGGTGCTGGTCGACGATCTCGGTGATCCGGGGTTCGAGGCGCTTGATTCGCCGGATGGTGAACTCCGGGGTGAGCATGCGGCGCAGCCGCTGGTGTTCGGGCGGATCGAGGCCGAGCAGGTTGCCCGCCCGCGCACTGGCCTGCTCCTCCTGCGAGACGTCCGGTCGCGCCGGGCAGGACGAATCCCGGCGGGCGGGAGTTCGCGAAGTGTTCGTGGTCGGCCAGCATCGCCTTGACGTCGTCGTGCCGGGTGACCAGGTACACGTGCATGCCGAACGCGTTGACGAACGACGTGACGCCGCTGCCCTCTCGGATCTCGCCGAGCTCCGGGGTCGGGTCGAAGACGTTGCGGCGCATGTGCACAGGCGGCAGCGCTGGAGCCTGGGTCATGCATTCGACGGTACGCGCGACCGGCGTGATGGCGGGTCAGTGCGCTAAGAAGTCCTCCACCAACGAGTTGACCAGCGCGGGGTTTTCGAGCGCCGGCCAGGTGCGCAACACCGTCGAGGACGACGAACGACGAGCCGGGGATCGCGTCGGCCATGGCCTTGGTCTCGGAGTTGGGGAACGTCGCGTCCTCGATGCCGGCGACGACGAGCACGGGTGTCACCACGCGGCCCAGCAGCTCCCGCTGATCGGGTCGGCGGGGCACCACGCTGCGCACCGCCCACGCACCGGAGTCGAGGTCGACGGACTGCACGGTGTTGCGCACGAAGGCCACGACGTCGGGACGCGTGCGAAACGTGGTGGGGCCAAGGAACGCCTTGAGCACCGACCGGGTCAGCGGTGGGCGGATTCTGCCGAGCCACCCTGCCGTCCGCAGCATCAGGCCGTACTCGAGCTTCTGCCGTGCGCCGGCGGCAGACGCCGTGCAGTTCATCAGCACCGCCTTGTCGATGCGGTCGGGGTAGGTGGCGGCGAACGTGCCGCCGATCATGCCGCCCCACGAGTTGCCGACGAAGTGCGCTCGTTCGATGCCGAGGCCGTCGAGCAGGTCGACGATGCTGCGTGCACACTCCTCAAACGTGAAAGGTCCTGTGAGCGCTTGGCTTTCGCCGTGTCCGGGGGGGTCGATCAGCACCACCCGATGCCGCGCGGAGAAGTGGTCCGCCTGTGCCGACCACATGTCGCCGGTCATCAGCAGGCTCGGCCAGAACAGGATGGCGTCGCCCTCGCCGCCGGTGCGGACCCGCAGCCTGCCAAGTGCGGTGTCGATTGCGAGGTCCTCCACCACTTCAACGCTAGCGCGCAGTTCAATCGCGGTTGAGCGTGGCCTCCTCGAGGTCGAGCCCATTGAGCACCGTGCGCAGCACTTCGTCGTCGATGTGCCCGGCGTCGCGTTCGGCGATGAAGGTCTCCCGCTCGGCGGCGAGCATCTCGAGCCGCAGCCGCTTGAACGCCGCCGACGGACTCTCGCCGATCTCGTCGTCACTGCGTCCCAGTCGCCGCTCCCAGGTGGCGTTCTGCCTGCGCGAGTTCCAACCGCGCAGGATCGCCGCCGCGCGCTCGTGGACATCGGTCTGGGCGCGTTCCTCGGTCAGCAGTTCGTCGAGCCGGTCGGACGCGGCCTTGGCCGCCCTGGTCTGGGCGGCGGCCTGCTCCATCGCGTCGCGTTGGGCGTCGTCGTTCTGAACGTCGAGCACCTTGATCACCCACGGCAGCGTCAGTCCGTGCAGCAGCAGGGTTCCGATGACCACCACGAACGTCAGGAACACGAGCTGCGGTCGTCCGGGGAAGGCGGCGCCCGTCATCGTCGTCAGGGGCACGCCGAACGCCGCAGCCAGCGACACCACGCCACGCATGCCCGCCCACGCCACGATGAACACCCCGGCGGCCGATGGCCTCGGCTCCTTCGCGCGGATGCGCGGCGACAATGTCCTCGGCAGGTAGGTGAAGGTGTACACCCAGACGATCCGGACCACGATGACGGTCGCCAGCACGGACACCGAGGCGATCGCGAGTACCCCGGCCGAGATGCCCTTCAACTCGGCCACCACGGTGGGCAGCTGCAGTCCGATCATCAGGAACGCGAACGACTCCAGCACGAATTGCAGGGCCCGCCACACCGCGGTGTCCTGCAGCCGGGTGGCATAGCTGGCCCGCGTCGACCGCTGACCGATGATGAGCGCGCCGACCACCACGGCGATCACGCCGGAGCCGTGGACTTGCTCGGCGAGGAGATAGATGAAGAACGGGGCCACCAACCCGATGGCACTCTCGACCAACGGGTCGTCGAACCACGACCGAAGCCCGACGATCACCGAGCCCACCAGCCCGCCGATGATCACGCCGCCCGCAGCCGCGAGGGCGAACGTGCCGATACCCGACCCCCAGGTCGCCGCCGTCCCGATCGACGCGGCCAGCGCGACCTTGTACGCGGTCAACGCCGTGGCGTCGTTGAGCAGGCTCTCGCCGCCCAGCAGGGTCATGATCTGACGCGGCAGCCCGAGCCTGCGGCCGATCGCCGCCGCGGACACCGCGTCCGGTGGCGCGACGATGGCGCCGAGGGTCAGCGCCGCCGCCAAGGTGAGCTCCGGCACGGTGTGATAGGCCACCACCCCGACCGCGAACGTGGTCGCGAGCGGAAGGCCGACGGCCAGCATCCCGATCGGCCGGAAATTGCGCCGCAGCGCGACGGAGCTGCTCTCCAGGCCCGCCGACCACAGCAGCGGCGGCAGGATCACGAACAGCACCAGCTCCGGTTCGAGCTCGATGCCGTGCAGGCCGGGGATCAGGCCGGCCAGCAGCCCCGCCACGACGAGAGCCAGCGGCGCCGACACGTCGTACCTGCGGGCGATGCCGGCCAGCAGCACCGACGCCACCAGCACCGCGAGCAGTGGGGCACCCACGTCGCCAACCTCCTCAGCTAGAACGGCCCTATCCTGATCAGCATGCGGAGGCTAACGCGACGGCGCGACGTTGATTCCCCGCCCAGGATCTGTGAGCACTTGTCGGCCGCCGCGGACGCCGCCGGAGCCCGAACCGCTCACCCCGGGCCGTTGCCAGGAATGCGGCGAACTCGGCGAGAGTACCTGGGCGCACCTGCGGATGTGCCTGACGTGTGGACACGTCGGCTGCTGTGATTCGAGCCCGCACATGCACGCGAGTGCCCATTTTCACCACAGCAACCATGCGGTGATGCGATCCGTCGAGCCCGGAGAGACATGGCGTTGGTGCTATGTCGACATCCGGTTGGATTGACGACTCTGGCAGGGTGGACGAGCGATGACTGAACCGACCGGCGGCCGGCCCGTCGTAATGCTGCTCGGCCCCGGCGACGCGGGCCGCGATCTGGCGCTGGCATTCGAACGACTGGGTGCCGTCGTGCACACCGTCTCCGACGTGACGGACGCCGCCGCCCTCACCGCGCGGATCGAGGAGGACAAACCGGCCTACGTGGTCGGCGACGCGGCTGACGTCTCGGCCGAGGTGCTCATCGCCGCAGCCGAACACGACGCCGTCGAGGTGTTCCCGACCCCGCGCGGCGCCCGGCTCAGCCTCGACCGGGAAGGGCTGCGGAGACTGGCCGCCGATGAACTCGGCCTGCCGACCGTGCCGTTCTGGTTCGCAGGCTCGGAAACCGAACTCGCGGCTGTCGTGGAGCACGCCGGGTTCCCCCTGGTGGTCACGCCCGTCGCCGGAGCCCCCGCCGACGGGCAGTCGGTGCTGACGCGGCCCGATGACGTCGAGCCCGCCTGGCACCGGGCGATCGCGGCCGGGCACGCGCCCAACCGGGTGATGATCGAGACCGTCGTCGACGTCGACGACGAGGTCACCCTGCTCACCGTGCGCAGCATCGGACCGGCGGGGCCGACGGTGCACTTCTGTGAGCCGATCGGGCACCGGCAGAGCGACGGTGGGCCGTTGGAGACGTGGCAGCCGCACCAGATGTCGCCTGCCGCTCTCGACGCGGCGCGATCGATCGCCGCGCGCATCGTCAACTCGCTCGGCGGCCGTGGCGTGTTCGGCGTCGAACTGCTCGTTCGCGGTGACGAGGTCTACTTCTCGGGCGTGTGCCCGCGGCCGGACGACGGTGGTCTGCTGACGCTGCGGTCGCAACGTCTGTCGCAGTTCGAGTTGCACGCCAGGGCGATCCTCGGGTTGCCGATCGACACCATCATGATCTCGCCCGCGGCCGCGGAAGTGACACACGACGAGGCTCCTGCCGGCGCGCTGGAGGATGCCCTTGCCGTCGCCGAGAGCGACGTCCGGGTGTTCGACGGGGTGTCCATCGCCCTGGCCACCGCACCCGACGTGGTCCGCGCACGCGACCGGGCACACCAGGTGTCGACCGCGCTGCGCAAGACCGGGTCGTGACGCAACCCGAACCCGAACCCGAACCCGACCGGCCCACCATGGCACCGTTTCTGGGTGCGCTGGCGCTCGTCGTGCTCATCGTGATCGGAATCGTGCTGTTCAACTCCTTCGGTGACGACGACCCGACGCCCGAGCAGTCGGTACGCCTGGCCGTCGTCGGCCAGAACGACGCGATGCAACGCCAGAGCTACGCAGGACTTCCGCACCTACACCTGCCGCGGCGACCAGGGCAATGAGTCCGAATTCCTTGCTCGACAACGTGATTCGGTGGCCAAGAACGGTGCGCGCTCCGTCGCGGAGGTGTTCAACGTGCGCATCGACGGCGACAACGCTACCGCCGACGTGACCTACAGCTTCGAAAAGACGGTCGACACCACGTCCGGGTCGGAACTGAACGTCAGGCGCGAGGACGGGGCGTGGAAGGTGTGCGAATCCGGTGCCAAGTAGGTGTGGGAGACTCGCGGACGTGAGCTACGCGGGAGACATCACGCCGCAGCAGGCCTGGGACCTGCTCAGAGACAACCCCGAGGCCGTCCTGGTGGACTGTCGCACCTCCGCTGAGTGGCGCTTCGTCGGCGTGGCCGACGTCTCCAGCCTCGGGCGCGACGTCGTGTACGTCGAATGGAACGGCACCGACGGCGCCCACAACGACACCTTCGTCGACGACCTGATCGCGGCCGGGGTCACGCCGGGCGAACGCCCCGTGGTGTTCCTGTGCCGCTCCGGCAACCGCTCGATCGGCGCCGCCGAAGCTGCCACCGAGGCGGGCATCGCGCCCTCGTACAACGTGCTCGACGGCTTCGAGGGCAACCTCGACGCGGACAAGCACCGCGGCGGCACGGGCTGGCGGGCCATCGGACTTCCCTGGACGCAGTCATGAGCCCTGACACGCCCTCGGTGCCATCAGTTCGGGTCCCGACGCCTCTGCCCGACGGCGTCAGCCAGGCCACCATCGGGGTGCGCGGCGGCCTGTTGCGGTCCGGTTTCGAGGAGACCGCCGAGGCGATGTACCTGACGTCGGGGTACGTCTACGAATCGGCGGCCGACGCGGAGAAGGCGTTCACCGGCGAGATCGATCGCTACGTGTACTCGCGTTACGGCAACCCGACGATCTCGATGTTCGAGGAGCGACTGCGGCTGATCGAAGGGGCGCCCGCCGCGTTCGCGACGGCGACCGGCATGGCGGCCGTCTTCACCTCCCTCGGCGCCCTGCTCGGTGCGGGTGACCGGCTGGTCGCCGCGCGCAGCCTGTTCGGCTCCTGCTTCGTGGTGTGCAACGAGATCCTGCCGCGCTGGGGCGTGGAGACCGTGTTCGTCGACGGCGAAGACCTCTCCCAGTGGGAGGAGGCGCTGTCGGTGCCGACGCAGGCAGTGTTCTTCGAGACGCCGTCCAACCCGATGCAGTCACTGGTCGACATCGCCGCGGTCTGCGACCTCGCTCACGCGGCGGGCGCAAAGGTGGTGCTGGACAACGTCTTCGCCACGCCGCTGCTGCAGCAGGGGCTCCCGCTCGGCGCCGACGTCGTCGTCTACTCCGGCACCAAGCACATCGACGGTCAGGGCCGCGTGCTCGGCGGGGCGATCCTCGGCGACAAGGAGTACATCGACGGGCCGGTGCAGAAGCTGATGCGCCACACCGGTCCGGCGATGAGCGCGTTCAACGCGTGGACGATGCTCAAGGGTCTCGAGACGCTGGCCGTGCGGGTGGACTACTCCAACTCCTCGGCGCACCGGGTGGCGGAGTTCCTCGAGGGCCATCCGTCGGTGAGTTGGGTGAAGTTATCCGTTCCTGGCGTCGCATCCGCAGTACGACCTGGCGAAGCGTCAGATGAGCGGCGGCGGCACCGTCGTCACGTTCGAGTTGGCCGCGCCGGACGGCGCGGGGAAGCAGCGGGCCTTCGAGGTGCTCGACAAGCTGCAGTTGATCGACATCTCCAACAACCTCGGCGACGCGAAGTCCTTGATCACCCACCCGGCCACCACGACGCACCGGGCGATGGGACCCGAGGGCCGGGCCGCGATCGGACTCGGCGACGCGGTGGTCCGGGTGTCGGTGGGTCTGGAAGGCACCGAGGATCTGATCGCCGACCTCGACCGGGCGCTGGGCTAGCCCGTGTCCAGGTCGAGTGCGGCCAAGAAGGCGCGTCGCAACAAGCGTCGATCCGGCCGCAACGATCGGTGGCTACCTGCCGACGTCCACGCCGACGTCGAGGGCGTGACCCGGATCGCCACTGAGATCATCGGCCGCGGTTGGGAATTCGACAGCGAGTTCTCCACAGAGAACTTCATCACCTGGTTCTACTCCCCGTCGGCGGCGGAGGTGGACGACGAGTCGACCGAACCGGTCACCCGGATCTGGCTCAGCGACCCGGAGGAACCGCACGTGATCCTGGTTGGATCCACCGAGGACGACGGCGTCGACTACCAGTTCTCCGTCGAGGATCTGTTCGCCCACCTCGACGAGATCGAGGCCTACCGGCTTGGCGACCCGCTGCCCGCCGTGACCTAGTGTCGTGAGTCGTTGATTTGTCTCCCCCTCCATCGGCCATCAAGAACGATCATGGCGTGACCGACTCGGCCGCATAGACGCTGCTGATATCTCACATATGGACATGAGAACCAAGAAGCTGCTGGCTGGCGTGGTCATTGTTGGTGGACTCGCTGCGGGCGCGGTAAGCGCGGGCGCCGGTCTGGCCGAGGCCGCACCCGGTCCGGGACCTGGTCCCATTCCCGCCTGGGGCGGTGGTCCGGGGTGGGGCAACGAGGCCCGGCCCGTGGGGGCCAGCGGGATGGGCCGGAGGTTGGCAGCCGCCGGGCGGAATCTGTCTCGGCGACCTCTGCGTTTAAAAGTCGTTCAACAGGACGACAATCCGGCGCAATGGTCCTCGGGGTTGACTGGCGAACTTAGCGCCGCGCCGCGCGCATTCAGCCCGTCCCAAGCTGTCAATCACGTTATAGTTTGCTCGTGATCAGCGGTGATGCGCTGACCGGGCGGGATAACGAACTCGTAGTCTTACGCCGGGCGTTGAGCGGGGTCGGCAACTACGCGGGCGTGGTGATCGCCGGTCCGGCAGGGGTGGGCAAGACCAGACTGGCGCGCGAACTGCTCGAGCAGGCCGCGTCGTCGGGCACGCGCACCAACTGGGTGGTCGGCACGGCGTCGGCGCGTCCCATCCCGTTGGGTGCGTTCACCGCCACCCTGGTCGACGAGGTCACCGAAGTGGTGCCCAGCGTGCGGTGGGTGATCAAATCGCTTGTCGCCCAGCAACGTGGCGGCCGATTCATCCTCGGCGTCGACGACGCTCACCTGCTCGACGAGTTCTCCGCGCACGTCGTGCATCAGATCGCGCAGACCCGCGAGGCCCGCCTGGTCGTGACCGTGCGCACCGGCAGTGACGAACCGGACGCCGTGAAGGCGCTGTGGAAGGACGGTCTGCTGGCCCGCCTCGATCTGGAGCCGCTGTCACCCGACGCGGCCCGCACGATGGTGGAGGGGACGCTGAACGGTCCGGTCGACGCGCGTAGCGCCCAACGGTTCTGGCGGCTCACCGGCGGCAACGCGCTGTTCCTGCAGCGGCTGGTCAAGGACCAGGTGGCCGCGGGCCGGATCCGGGAGGTCGCCGGCGTGTGGATCTGGGACGGCAACGTCGCGGTCTCGCAGAGCATGAGCGATCTGGTGGGCAACCAGTTGGACAGGCTGGCGCCGGAGGTGGCGCTGGTGGTGGACACGCTCTCCCAATGCGAGCCGCTCGAGGTCGACATGCTCACCGACCTGGTGGGGCGCACGCACCTCGGTACGGCCGAACAGGCGCATCTGATCACCGTCGAACGCAACGCGGGCACGCTGATGGCCCGGCTGGCGCATCCCCTCTTCGGCGAGTTGCGGCGAGCGACGGCCGGGGAGATGTACCTATCGAAGGTGCGTGGCGGGCTGGCGCGCCGGTTGGCCGACGAGTCCGACGACGACGCGCAGACCACGGTGCGTCGCGCTCTGCTGACGCTGGAGTCCGACCTGCCGCCGGACCCCACCCTGTACCTTGACGCGGCGAGGCACAGCATGAGACTGCTTGACCTCGACCTCGCGGAGCGGTTCGCCACCGCCGCCGCCGTGTCCGGCCTCCCGCAAGCGGTCGAACTTCAAGCCATCAACAGGGTGGTGGCCGGCCGGGGAGAAGCGGCGGAGGAGTTCTTGCGCGAACTCGCCGCGCACCCGGACTCCGATCGACGCTGGGCGACGCTTCGGGCGGCCAACCTGATATGGATGCTGGGCAGGCCTGCCGAGGCGTCCGCCGTCCTGGCCGAGCTCGCCGAACGGCCGGAGACCGACGCCGAACGCGCGTCCCGCCTCGCCGTCGAAGCCTGCGTCGACTCGGTTTTCGCCAGGAGTGCCGACGCCGAGGAGAAGGCAAGGGTCGCACTGGAATCCGGGACGCTGTCGAACATCGAGGCGATGATGGCGGCGGTCGCGCTGATGATGGCGTCCGGCGCGCTCGGACACGCAGACGCGATCACCCCGGTGGCAGGGGCGGCGCTGGACCGGGCAACGAATTCGTTCGAGACGGCGCACATGCGGTTCTGGTTCGGTGGCGTGTACGCCAGGGCGTGTCGATTGACCGGGCGCATCCACGAGTGTCACGACGCCGCGACGGGGCTGTTCGAGATGGCCAACGACATGCCGGGTCTGGCCTACGCCAACCTGGTCTTCCTGATGGGCAACGCCGAACTGATGTGCGGCAATCTGCGGGCCGCGGAGAAACTGCTGCACGAGGCACTGGCCAGGGTCGAGAATCATGACATCACAACGGGTTTGCGGCCCGCATGCACGTTCGCGCTGACGGAGTTGCACGCCAAGCTGGGGGACGCGGACGCGGCGGCGGCGCTGCTGGCCGAGGCGCGCCAGTGCGTGAAGCCGGACTTTCTCTTCATGCAGACCGGCCTTGCGATGGCCACCGGATGGACGCTGGCGGCGGGCGGGTCACTGGTCGGCGCCATCGAGATCGTACTGGCCGAGGCCGACGTGGCCCGCCGCCGTGGTCAACCCACCCACGAATTGTCCTGTCTGCAGGCCGCCGTGCAGTGGGGCGTCGCCGACGGACTGCCCGACATCGCCGCCCGCGCCCGTGAGCTGGCCGGCGAACTGGCGCTGCCGTTGGCCGATGCCGTGGCAGCGCATGCCGAGTCGCTGCTTGCCCGCGACGGCGAAGGCTTGCTGTCCGCGTCCAAGGCCTATCAGGCCATCGGCGATCGGGCCACCGCCGCGGATGCCGCTGCCCAGGCTGCCGTCGCGTTCACCGGTGCGCAGTTGCGCAACCGCGGGCTGTCCGCGGCGACGGTGGCCGCACAGTTGGCCAGGGATTGTGGTGGGTTGTGCACGCCGGCCACGCGAAGCCCGGCGTCGCCCACGCCCTTGACGCCGCGTCAGCGCGAAGTCGCCGAGCTGGTGGCGGCGGGACTGTCCAACAAGGAGATTGCCGACCGGCTGATCACCTCGGTGCGCACCGTCGAGGGCCACCTGCTCCGGGCGTGCCAGCGGGTCGGGGCGGCCTCCCGCGGTGACCTGGCGAGAATCATGCGGGCGGGCGGCACCGGCACCGCGTAGCCGGACCTACTTGTCGACCACGCCGGTGGCGTTTTGCGCCCGGTCCTCGTAGCTCTTCCGGGCCTGGGTGTCGAAGTCCAGGAAGACGCGGTCGGTGCCCATCTGCTTGGCCAACCACCGACGGCCGCGCGGACTCAGCATCGCGGTGACCGCGCCGACGAATCGCAGTGGGGCGGGCACGGACACGTGGGTCTTCGGCTTGTCCAGCGCCTTGACGATGGCCGCGGCGATGTCCTCGGGCTGCACCGGCTTCGACGCTCCGGTGGCGTTGGTGCCCGCGATCAGCTCGGTGTTGGTGAAGGTCGGCATCACAACCGTCACCTCGACGCCATGGGGTGCGAACTCGTCGGCCATCGCGGTGGAGAGACCGACCACCGCGAACTTCGTGCCCGCGTAGACCAGCTGGCCCGGCACGGCGACCATGCCCGCCATCGATGCGACGTTGACGATGTGGCCGCTTCGGCGTTTCACCATGTCCGGCAGGACGAGTCGGCAGCCGGTGAGCACGCCGTAGAAGTTCACCTCGATGGCGGACCGGATGGCCTGTTCGGACTGCTCCAGGAAGGCGCCGACCGGCATGACGCCCGCGTTGTTGATCAGCACGTCGAGGTGTCCTGACCCGTCGGTGCGGGCCTTGTCGAGGAAGGTTGCGAACGACTCCTTGTCGGTGACGTCGAGCGGGTAGCCCGACACCTGGCCCGACGAGCTCAGACCGCTCACGGCGGATTCGAGGACCGCAACGTCGCGGTCGCCGATGACCACGCGGGCACCACGGGCCAGCAGGGCCTTTGCCGTGGCGTAACCGATGCCGCGGGCAGCGCCGGTGATAGCGATGGTCTTGCCTCGGATGTTGTCCATGCGGCCAAACTTTACACGTGTCAAGTTTGATTTTGAAGAACGTCCTCGTGTCCTGGAGACGAAGTTCCGCCGGAAGTTGGTCGTCCAGCGACGCTGCTGAGCCATGCCCGCCGTCGATACGTTCACCACCAACAAAACGCCGATCCGTTTCCCAGGAAGTTGAGTGACCCGCCATGGATACCCTGATTACCTGCATCGATACCCTGAGGGCCTGCCTCCCGGTCATCATGGTGCTTTTGATCGTCTTCTCGCCACCGCTGTTCCACGGGATCCTTGCCGCAGGTGAGCGCGTCGCCCGGTTGTGGGGCTCTGTCCGGAGTGCGGGCGCCGCCCCGGCCTCTGCGTCATCCTTCTAGCGCGCCGACCTGGCGATATTTACGATCACCGTGCGGCGAACGTCCATTCTGGAATGCGGTCGGCCGACACGCGTTAGACAGTTACGTGATGTCCGTGCCAGCGGTGAACGACGTGCGCTTCGTGGCGGTCCGCCAGGACGACGCGCTGGCCGAGCCGTTGCTCGCCGAACTCGCCGTGGAGTACGCCACCAGGTACGGGAGCACGACGGAAGCGGTCGGCGCGTGGCTGCGTGAGTATCCAGTAGGCGAGTTCGCACCCCCGGCAGGCGGCATGCTCGTCGGATTGGTCGCCGGACAACCCGTTACAGGTGGGGCATTCCGCCGCTTCGATGCCGAGACCGCCGAGCTCAAGCGCATCTGGACCGATGGCCGGCATCGCCGCCAGGGGCACGCGCGGGCGCTGCTCGCGGCGCTGGAGGCCGAGATCGCGGCGTCGGGTTACCGACACGTCTATCTGACCACCGGTAACCGCCAACCCGAGGCGGAGGCGCTGTATCTGGCCACCGGCTACCGCCGACTGCCCGAACCGCTACCCGCCGAGGGCGAGGTCTACCCGATGGCATTCGCCAAGGACCTCTCGTGACGGAACCGCTACACGTCGCCGTGGCGCTGGACGGATACGGCTGGCATCCCGAGGCGTGGCGCCACACCCCCGACCGCCGGTCGATCCTGTCCGGCCGGTACTGGACGGAGCTCGCCCGGACCGCCGAGCGTGGGCTGTTGGACTTCGTCACCTTCGACGACGGGCTGACACCGCAGCGGCGCAGGCGCCACGAGATCGACCCGCGATGGCTGACCGGGCGCCCCGACGCCGTGCTCGTCGCGTCGCGGGTGGCTCCCGCAACCAGTCACATCGGTCTGATCCCGGTCGCCACGGTCACCCACACCGAACCGTTCCACGTATCGAAGGCCATCGCCACGCTGGACTTCATCTCCCACGGCCGGGCCGGGTGGCAGCCCAGGGTGAGCGGAACCGCCCACGAGGCAGCGCTGTTCGGCAGGCGCACCGACATCGAGCACGGGAACATCCAAAGCGACGACCTGTTCGCCGAAGCGTCCGACGCCGTCGACGTGGTGCGCAGGCTCTGGGACAGCTGGGATGACGACGCCGTCATCCGCGACGTCGCCACCGGGCGCTTCGTGGACCGGGACAAGCTGCACTACATCGACTTCGTCGGCAAGTACTTCTCGGTCAAGGGTCCGTCGATCACCCCGCGGCCGCCGCAGGGTCAGCCGGTGATCGCCGCTCTCGCGCACGCCAGGACGATCTACGAATTCGCTTCCCGCAGCGCTGATCTCGTCTTCGTAACCCCGTCTGGCGACGAGTCGCTGAAGGCGATCCTCGGCGAGGTCTCCGAGGTGGGCGGCGAGCATCTGAAGGTCTACGCCGACCTGTACGTGACCTCCACCGGTCTACCCGATCCGCGGTCGGACGCGCTCGTCGTCGACGGCGCCGCCGCCGAGCTGGTGGACCTGCTGCTGCGCTGGCAACGGCTCGGCGTGGACGGCGTCCGGTTGCGCCCTGCGGTCAACGCGATCGACCTGCCTTTCATCGTCGACGAGGTGGCGCCCCTGCTGCGCGGCGAGGGAGTCTTCCGCACGGCCTACGCAGACGGCGAGACCTTGCGCGCACGGCTCGGCCTGCGCGTCGCCGAGAACCGATATGAACAGGTGACCCGGTCATGAACGTGCCGCTGTCGATCCTCGATCTCGCGCCCATCAGCGCGGGCGGCGACGCGGCGACCGCGCTGCGCAACACCGTCGATCTGGCTCAGCACGCCGAAGAGTGGGGCTATCAGCGGTATTGGATCGCCGAACATCACTTCGTCGCCGTGGCGAGCTCGTCACCCGCCGTGCTGATCGGCCAGATCGCCGCAGCGACGCAACGTATTCGGGTCGGGGCGGCCGCGGTCCAACTGGGCCACACCACCGCCGTCGCCGTCGTCGAGAGCTTCGGGATACTCGACGCGTTCCACCCCGACCGCATCGACCTCGGCGTTGGTAGGTCGGGACAGCGCAAACAAGAGGCAATCAAGCAGGCGATCAAGCAGCCCAGCGACCGGCCAAAGACGCCGCGCGAGCGGCGCGTGGTGGACGGCGTGCTCATCCCCGTGCCGTTCGACCTCAGCGCCCTGATGCGCAACCCGCGGCTGCAGGCGCGAATGCGGGTCCTGCAGCAACCCGAGGCGCTGTCGCCGGACTTCGCCGAGCAGGTCGGCGACATCCTTGCGCTGCTCAATGGCACCTATCAGGCGGACGGCGTCGAGTCACACGTCACGCCCGGGGAGCGAACCACGTTGTGGCCGTGGGTATTCGGCAGCAGCAAGGGCCAGAGCGCGCGGGTCGCGGGCGCCAACGGGTTGCCGTTCGTGGCGAGCTACCACATCACCCCGGCCACCGCACTCGAGGCGATCGACGTGTACCGCGCCGAGTTCCGGCCGTCGGAGAGGCTGCGCGAACCCTACGTCGTGGTGTCCGCCGACGTGGTGGTGGCCGACGACACCGCCACCGCACGTCAACTGGCTTCGAGCTACGGGCACTGGGTGTACTCGATCCGCGCCGGCGACGGTGCGGTGCCCTACCCGAACCCCGACGGCGTGCCGCCGCTGACGGCCGAACAACTCGCCGTTGTGCAGGACCGCATCGACACGCAATTCGTCGGCGACCCCGACGAGGTGGGGCAGCGGCTGGACGCCCTGCAGCGGCTGGCCGGCGCCGACGAACTGGTCGTCACGTCGGTCACGCACCGCCACGAGGACCGGTTGCGCTCGCACGAGCTGCTCGCCAAGCACTGGGGGTTGAGGTGATCGGCGGGTTTGGCATGAGAGAGGGAAAGCAGCGCAAGCAGATTCACCTGGCAGCGCACTTTCCTGGGGTGAACAACACCACGGTGTGGTCGGATCCCGACTCGGGCAGCCAGATCGAGTTCGACTCCTTCGTGCACCTGGCCGAAGTCGCCGAGCGCGGACTGTTCGACTTCTTCTTCCTGGCCGAGGGTCTGCGCCTGCGTGAGCACCGCGGCCGCATCCACGACCTCGACGTGGTGGGTCGGCCCGACACCTTCGCCGTGCTGGCCGCCCTCGCCGCCGTCACGGAGCGCCTCGGCCTGGTCGGCACCGTCAACACCACCTTCAACGAACCGTTCGAGGTGGCACGACAATTCGCCACGCTCGACCACCTGTCCGACGGCCGGGCCGGTTGGAACATGGTCACGTCGTCGGATGCGTTCACCGGCGAGAACTTCCGTCGGGGCGGCTACCTCCAGCACGCCGACCGATACAAGCGGGCCGAGGAGTTCATCACCGTCGCACGGCGGTTCTGGGACAGCTGGGACGACGGCGCCGTAGTGGCGGACGACGCACGCGGGGTCTACGCCGACCCGGACCGGATCCACGTCGTCGAGCACCACGGCACCCAATTCGACGTCCGCGGTGTCGCGACGCTGCCCGCGGGACCGCAGGGCCACCCGATCCTGCTGCAGGCCGGCGACTCGTCGGACGGCCGCGACTTCGGCGCCAGCCACGCCGACGCGTTGTTCACCCTGCACTCCGAACTCGCCGCCGGCCAGAAGTACTACGCCGACGTCAAAGCCCGCGCCGCTGCCAACGGGCGAGACCCCGACCGGCTCAAGGTGTTTCCCGCCGCGACGTTCGTACTCGGCGACACGCCGGCGGAGGCGGCGGACCGGGCCAGACACATCCGGCGCCAACAGGTGACCGGTCCCACCGCGATCGCCATGCTCGAACAGGTTTGGCAGCGCGACCTTTCCGAGTACGACGCCGACGGCCCGTTGCCCGACGTCGAGCCGCGCGACGATCCGACCGTCACACGGGGCCGGGTCCGGCACGGCGACCCGAAGGCCGTCGCGGCCGCGTGGCGCGAACGGGCCGCAGGCGAAAACCTGAGCATCCGCGAGCTCGTCATCGAGGTGACCAATCGGCAACAGTTCGTCGGCACCCCCGAGCAGGTGGCCGCCGAGATCGACCTGCACGTGCAATCGGACGCCTGCGACGGCTTCATCCTGGTGCCCCATCTGACGCCGCGCGGACTCGACGAGTTCGTCGACACGGTGGTGCCCCTGCTGCAGGAGCGCGGAAGTTTCCGCAGCCAATACACCGGGTTCACGTTGCGGGAGCACCTCGGCCTCTAACCTCGGAACGGTGCTGTCGCAGACCGTCGTGGGTTGGCTGTTGCTGGCGGCCGCCGTCGTGACGTTCGTCGGCGGGTTCGGATTGCGGACCGTGATCGGCCGCAAACGTGACGTGCATGCCGTGCGGCGGGTCGTGACGGCGTTGCGCGACAACGCGGTAGGACGAGTGTTGTTCGGTCCCATCAGCAATGACGCGCTCGACGACGACGAACTCGACCAGATGATTCTGATGCCCGCCATCATCGTGTCGTGCGGGCTGTTCCTGACGGGGATCTTCCTGCTCGGCTACGAACTGCTCACCTGAGCTCGGCGGTAGACCAGGCGAATCCGGCCTTCGGCCAATGGAATCGACGCGGCCAGATCAAATCGGTGTTCGTGCGTCACGTTGCCGAGCAGCGCCATGCCGCCACCGAGAATCACCGGGTGCACCGTCAACCGCAGCTCGTCGAGCAGGTCGTGCTCGATGAAGGCGCTGATGGTGCTTGGTCCGCCCACCACGTAGACGACCCCGCCGGATCCGTTGCGCAGGGTGCGGATGGCGTCCAGGTCCGGTATCACCCGTGCCACCGGCCAGTCCAGCTCGGAGACGGTGCGGCTGAGCACGTAGTGCGGTGTCTTGTTGGCGAATTCGGCGTAGCGGATCTCGTCGGCCGTCGCCCCTTCCGGCAGCGCGCGCCAGTACTGCTCGTACTCCGGGTACATCACCCGGCCGAGTACGCACGCGTCAGCCTGGTCGAACAGGTCCCAGTCGAAGGTGTCGGATCCGGTGCCGATGAAGTCGGTCCGCCCGTCGGTCCGCTCGGCCATGCCGTCGAGGCTGACCTGCATGGTGGAAATGATCGGTCTCATACCCATACCGACTCGCGTCGGCGCCGATACTCACCGACTGGCCTGCTCGGCCGCCTCTCGGATCGGGCCACGCCACACCGGCCCGTGCCCCGGCAATACCACGTCGGCGTCGAGCATCCCCAGCGCGGCCAGGCTGCGCACACAGCCGTCCTGGTCGTGGTTGAACAGATCGGGCAGCAGTTGAGGTCCGCTCCGCGTCGAGACCGGATGCCCGGTGACCAGTGCGTCGCCGCTGATCAGCACACCGTCGACCACGAACGAGCAGTGCCCGCCGGTGTGGCCGGGCGTGGGAATCGCCATCGGGGAACCCGGCAACGCCGCAGCGACCTCCTCGGTGAGCGCATGCGCCGTGGGGATGCCGTCGCGGATCAACGCTCCCTTGCGGCCGATGTCCAGGGTCCACTTCAAATAGCGCGGCTGCCAGACCTTGGTGGCCAGGTCCTGGATCGATACCTGCTCGAGGTACTCGCGATGGGCGTGGCCGACCTCGTCGGCGTGGCAGAAGACCGGGGTGCCATGGGTTTTCGCGAACCAGATCGCCGAGCCGAAGTGGTCGACGTGGGCGTGGGTCAGCAGGAACGCGTGGATGTCGTCGATGCCGTACCCGAGCTGACGTATCGACTCCAGCACCTCTCCACGTTGGCCGGGGAACCCGGCGTCGATGATCAGCAGCCCGCTGTCGTCGGCGACGAGGGTCCAGTTCACCAGTTCGGTGTGCGCAAAGTGGACGGTGTCGGTTATCTGCGCCAACTCGACTGAAAACCCCACGCGGTCAGTCTAGGCGTGCGACAGGTCGAGTCCCGAAGGCGAGGCGAGTGCGAACGTCACGACGAAATCGCTCGGAAATCGTCGTGAAATTCACTCTCGGCGCACCCGCGGTGGAATACCGCGCAACGCCGAGGGGTAGAAAAGGAACGTGGCAGACGCGAGGAGCAATAGAAACCATGGCTGATCTCAAACTTGGATACAAGGCGTCGGCGGAGCAGTTCGCTCCGCGTGAACTCGTGGAGCTGGCCGTGGCGGCTGAGGCTCACGGCATGGACAGTGCGACGGTCAGTGATCACTTCCAGCCGTGGCGGCACGAGGGGGGTCACGCGCCGTTCTCGCTGGCCTGGATGACGGCGGTCGGGGAGCGCACCGAGCGGCTGATCCTGGGCACGTCGGTGTTGACCCCGACCTTCCGTTACAACCCGGCGGTGATCGCGCAGGCGTTCGCGACGATGGGGTGTCTGTATCCGGACCGGATCTTTCTCGGGGTGGGCACCGGTGAGGCGCTCAACGAGATCGCCACCGGGTATGAGGGCGAGTGGCCGGAGTTCAAGGAGCGTTACGCGCGGTTGCGGGAGTCGGTGCGGCTGATGCGCGAGTTGTGGCTCGGCGACCGGGTCGACTTCGAGGGCGAGTACTACAAGACCAAGGGCGCCTCGATCTACGACGTGCCCGAGGGGGGCATCCCGATCTACATCGCCGCGGGCGGGCCGCAGGTGGCCAAGTACGCCGGGCGTGCCGGTGACGGCTTCATCTGCACCTCGGGCAAGGGCGAGGAGCTCTACAAGGACAAGCTCATCCCGGCGATGCGGGAGGGCGCGGAGGCCGCGGGCAAGGATCCCGAGGACGTGGACCGGATGATCGAGATCAAGATCTCCTATGACCCGGACCCGACGCTGGCCCTGGAGAACACCCGGTTCTGGGCGCCGCTGTCGCTGACCGCCGAGCAGAAGCACAGCATCAACGATCCGATCGAGATGGAGAAGGCCGCCGATGCGCTGCCCATCGAGCAGGTCGCCAAGCGCTGGATCGTCGCGTCGGATCCCGACGAGGCCGTCGAGATGGTCGGGCAGTACGTCAAGTGGGGGCTGAATCACCTGGTGTTCCACGATCCCCGCCACGATCAGCGGCGCTTCCTCGAACTCTTCCAAAAGGACCTGGAGCCGAGGCTGCGCCGGCTGGGCTGACCGCTAGTTCCCCATGTTGATGACGGCGGACTTCTCGGCCTGCTGGCCCATCAACGTCGTGTAGGCCACCATCACCGGCTCGTCATCGTCATTGACGCAGGTGTTCCGGCTGACCACGATGTCGGCGCCGAAGCGCTCCTCGACCGAGACGATGTCGAAGTGGCACCACAGCCGGTCGCCGGCGATCACCGGCTTGTGGTAGATGAACTTCTGGTCGACCTGCACGATCTGCATGGTCTCGAGGCCGACGTCGACGACCCTGAAGAAGTCCTTCTGCGCGAGCACCGCGAACAGCGTCAGGAAGGTCAGCGGGGCGACCAGGCCCTTGTGCCCGAGTTCGGCGGCGGCATCCTCGGACAGGCTCGCCGGGTCGTCGGCCTTGATCGCCGTAGCGAACTCGCGGATCTTCTCCCGCCCGACCTCGAAGAAGTCCGGGTACGTATGGCGCATCCCGCGGATGTCCGTTTTGAGTGCCATGGTCAGGACACCACCGAATAATGTTGGCGTTCAACGAATTCCACTGCTAGCACGGCTGGGTCAGCTCCCTCTCCATCAATACTTGCCAAATGTCAGTGCGACGTTGTGCCCACCGAATCCGAACGAATTGCTCATGGCGTAGCGGAAATCGCCGGTGCGGGGCTTGCCTGCGACGACGTCCAGGTCGATCTCCGGGTCGAGATTCTTGAGGTTCAGCGTCGGCGGGATCACGCCGTCGCGCAGCGTCAACATGGTTAGGATCGCTTCCACCGCGCCCGCGGCGCCGACCGAATGGCCGAGCGCGGACTTGGGTGCGTAGACAGCCGCGGAGGTGCCGACCGCGCGATTGATCGCCTTGGCCTCCGCCACGTCCCCGACCCTGGTCCCGGTGGCGTGTGCGTTGACGTAGTCGATGTCGCTGGGGGTCAGCCCAGCCAGTTCGACGGCCCGCGCCATGGCGTGCCCGGCGCGTTCCCCGTTGGGGTCCGGCGCCACGATGTGAAAGCCGTCGGAGGTGATCCCGGCGCCCATCAGGCGCGCCAGGATGGGGGCGCCGCGGGCCTTGGCGTGCTCTTCGGTCTCGATCACCATCAGTGCCCCGCCCTCGCCGAACACGAAGCCGTCGCGATCCCGATCGAAGGGACGACACGCGCCCGCCGGATCGTCGTTGTTGGTGGACATCACGATGCGCATCTGGGCGAACGCGGCGATCGGCACTGCCTCGATGCTGTTCTCGACGCCGCCGCAGATCGCGATGTCCGCCTCACCCAGGATGATCTGCCGCCAGGCCTGCGCGATGCCCTCCGAGCCGGACGCACACGCCGACACGGCGGTCATCACCCCGGCCTTGGCGTGGCGTTCCAGGCCGACCGCGGCCGCTGGTCCGTTGGGCATGTACATCTGCACGGCCAGGGGCGAGACGGCCCTGAAACCCTTTGCACGCATGTCGTCGTAGGCAAAGACGAGGGCTTCGGTGGCACCGATGCCGGTTCCGATGGAAACCGCCAGCCGGTTGGTGTCCACTTCGGGGCTGCCTGCGTTCTCCCACACCCGCCGGCCGAGCACCGTCGCCATCTTCTGGACGTACCCGAGCCTGCGCAGTTCGACGCGGGTCAACTCGCCGTCGAAGTCCTCGAGCAGGTGTCCGCCGATGCGGACCGGAAGCTCGTACTGTTCGACGAAGGGGTCTTCGAGCGTGCGGATTCCGCTCTGCCCGTCCAGCAGCAGCTTCCAAGTGCTCTCGGCATCCGTGGCCACCGAGGTGGTCAGGGCAACGCCCGTTACCACGACATCGGGGAAGCCGTTGCCGGTACTCAACTTCGTCGTCGACGAATCACTCGATCGCGGCATGAGATCAACCTTCGTCTCACTGATGTTCTGCTTGGCCCGTTGCTGGACCCGCCCCCGTGAGGGCCCGAACCTTCGAGAACGACCCCGTAAGCGGGGCGACGATCACGTGCGGCCTCGGGTGTCTGGGAGGCGTTGACGTTGAATATACAGCAGCGGCAGGCACCCGCATATTTGCCAACAGTTGCCGTGAGCAGCACGTTTTATTGCCGGCAACCCATTCCCATCGGCTGGGGAACCCCGGGGCTGCGCCGATCGGGCCGATGCGGCAGGCTGTCAGCCGTGCCCAGCGCGAGCGTGTCCGCACCATGGTCCTCGCGCGAACGCTCATCCGTGACACGGTCTTCGCGCGAGCGCTCATCCGCCATCTACGTGGCGTCGCCCGAGGGTGACACCGGCAAGTCGACGATCGCGCTCGGGATCCTGCACCGGTTGGCGGCGACCGTCGCCAGGGTTGGCGTCTTCCGGCCCATCACGCGGATGGGCGCCGACCGCGACTACATCCTCGAGCTGCTCCTCGCCCAGACCACCGCGGGGTTGTCCTACGACGACTGCGTCGGCGTCGGTTATCAGGCGTTGCACGAGGATCCGGACGTGGCCATCGGCGACATCGTGGACCGCTTCCACCGGATGGCCGAGCAGTGCGATGCGGTGGTCATCGTCGGCAGCGACTACACCGACGTCGCCTCTCCGAGCGAGCTGAGCGTCAACGCGCGCATCGCGGTCAACCTCGGCGCGCCAGTGGTACTCGCGGTGCGGGCCAAGGACCGCACGCCCGACGAGGTCGCCCACGTGGTCGAGCTGTGCCTTGCCGAGGTGGCGGGTCAGCACGCGCACACCGCCGCCGTGGTGGCCAACCGCTGCGACCCCGAGGAGCTGACCGCCGTCTCCGACGCGCTCAGCCGGTTCGAACCGAAGAGCTACGTGCTGCCCGAGGAACCGCTGCTGGTGGCTCCGTCGGTCGCGGAGCTGATGGAAGCCGTCAACGGCACTCTCATCAGCGGCGACGACGATCTGCTGAGCAGAGAGGCGATGGGCGTGCTGGTGGCGGGCATGACCGCCGAGCACGTGCTGGAGCGGCTGCACGACGGGATGGCGGTGATCACGCCAGGCGACCGCTCCGACGTCGTGCTCGCCATGGCCAGTGCCCATGCCGCGGAAGGCTTTCCGTCGCTTTCGTGCATCATCCTCAACGGTGGCCTGCCGCTGCATCCGTCGATCGCGGCGTTGGTGGCGGGTCTTGGTCTGCGGCTGCCGATCGTAGCCACCGACCTCGGCACCTACGACACCGCGCGGGCGGTCGCACAGGCCAGGGGCCGGGTAACCGCAGGGGCGCAACGCAAGATCGACACCGCGCTCGCACTGATGGACGCCTACGTCGACACCGTGGATCTCATTGCACAACTGTCGATTCCGATTCCGTCGGTCACGACGCCGCAGATGTTCACCTATCAGCTGCTGGACCGGGCGCGGTCGGATCGCAAGCGCATCGTGCTGCCAGAAGGCGACGACGACCGCATCCTCAAGGCCGCGGGGCGGCTGCTGAAACGGGCGGTGGCCGACCTGACCATCCTCGGCGACGAGGCCGTGGTCCGGGGCCGCGCGGCCGAGCTCGGCGTCGACCTGTCCTCGGCGACCGTGGTCAATCCGCGCACCAGCGATTTGTGCGACCAGTTCGCAGAGCAGTATGCGCAACTGCGCAAGCACAAGGGCGTCACCGTCGAGCAGGCTCGCGAGATCATCAACGACGTCTCGTATTTCGGCACCATGCTGGTGCACAACGACATGGTGGACGGCATGGTCTCCGGTGCCGCCCACACCACCGCGCACACGATACGGCCGGCTTTCGAGATCATAAGGACGACGTCCGGGGTCACCACGGTGTCGAGCATCTTCCTGATGTGCCTCGCCGACGACGTGCTCGCCTACGGTGACTGCGCCATCGTGGTCGACCCCACCTCGGAGCAACTCGCCGACATCGCGATCTCCTCGGCGCGCACCGCGGCTCAGTTCGGCATCGATCCCAGAGTCGCGATGCTGTCATACTCCACCGGCACGTCGGGGACGGGTGCCGAGGTCGACAAGGTAAGGGTTGCAACGGAATTGGTGCGCACGCGCGAACCGGATCTCCTCGTCGAAGGTCCCATCCAGTACGACGCTGCGGTCGAGCCGTCCGTCGCGGCCACCAAGATGCCCGACTCCAAGGTTGCCGGTCGCGCGACGGTGCTGATCTTCCCCGACCTCAACACCGGCAACAACACCTACAAGGCCGTGCAGCGCAGTGCCGGGGCGATCGCGATCGGGCCCGTGCTGCAGGGGCTGAACAAGCCGGTCAACGACCTGTCCCGAGGCGCACTGGTCGAGGACATCGTCAACACCGTCGCCATCACGGCGATCCAGGCGCAGGACAAGTGACGCGGACGCGAGGAGCAATATGATAGTGCCCGCACGCACCGTCCTGGTGCTCAACTGCGGCTCGTCGTCGCTGAAATATGCGGTGGTCGAACCCGATTCGGGACGTCAGATCGCCGATGGCATAGTCGAGCGCATCGGCGAGGGAGTTTCGGAGCCGGGCTGCCGGCGACATTCAGCACCGGCCGACCACGACGCGGCGTTGCGTGCGGCGTTCGACGAACTGTCCAATGCCGGCATGCGCCTCGACGACCTCGGCCTGGCTGCCGTCGGGCATCGGGTCGTGCACGGCGGGCCCGATCTATATCGGCCGACGCTGGTGGACGACGCGTTGATCGCCACCCTCGACGCCCTCGCGCCGTTGGCCCCTCTGCACAACCCACCCGCCGTCCATGGCATCGAGGTGGCTCGCCGGGTCCTGCCCGACCTGCCGCACGTCGCGGTATTCGACACCGCGTTCTTCCACGACCTGCCGCCCGCGGCCGCGACGTACGCCATAGATCGGGATGTCGCCGCGCAGTGGCACATTCGTCGCTACGGCTTTCACGGCACGTCGCACCAGTACGTCAGCGGTCAGGCGGCGGAGTTCCTCCAGACGCCGTTGGAGTCGCTGAGCCAGATCGTGCTGCACCTTGGCAACGGTGCGTCGGCGTCGGCGATCGTCGGGGGACGGCCCATCGACACCTCGATGGGCTTGACGCCGATGGAGGGCCTCGTCATGGGCACTCGATCCGGCGACATCGACCCAGGGATCCTCACGTACCTGTGGCGGACGGCGGGAATGAGCGTCGAGGACATCGAGACGATGCTCAACCGCCGCTCTGGAGTCTTCGGTCTCGGCGGTGAGATCGACTTTCGGGTGCTGCATCAGCGCATGGAATCCGGTGACGCCGCAGCGCGGTTGGCGTACGACGTGTACATCCACCGCCTGCGCAAGTACATCGGGGCGTACCTGGCGCTGCTCGGCGGCGTTGGCGTCATCACGTTCACCGCTGGCGTCGGCGAGAACGACGCCGCGGTCCGGCGCGACGCACTCAGCGGTCTGGCCACACTCGGGATCGAACTCGACGAACACCTCAACGACAGTCCGGCCAGGGGCCCACGGCGCATCTCTGCCGACAAGTCACCGACCACGGTGCTCGTCATCCCCACCGACGAGGAATTGGCCATCGCGCGGGCCTGCCTCAGCGTGATCTGACGCAGCCGAACCTCACCGCAATCTTCCAGGTTGAGGACGTAGCTTCGGCGCTATGTCGCCAGCCGCCGGAACCCCGTTGACCCTCGCGGTCGCGGTCGGCTCCTGGACGATGGACGGCGTCGCGCTGGTGCTCGTCGTGCTGGTCGGCGCTGGGTACGCCCGGTGCTACCGGGCGGCCAGAGCCGCCGAGGCGACCGGACGCGCGCACGCGTGGTGCTTCGCGCTCGGGCTCGGGTTGTGGGCGCTGGCCACGCTGAGCGTGATCGCGGTCTACGCGCCCGTGCTGTTCTGGATGCGTGCGCTTCAAGTGCTGATGCTGCTGTTCGTCGTCCCGTTCTTCCTCGCGCTCGGCAGGCCGGTTACGACGGTGCGCGCGGCGTTGACGGAACCGGGCCGACAGCGGCTGGACGGGGTGCTGGCGTCCCGGTTCGCCCGGCTGGCTCTTGCGCCGCCATCGACCTCGGTGGCGATGCTCGCCGTGCCCTGGCTGCTCTATCTCACGCCGTGGTACGTCGCGTCCATGACCGGCCCGGTCGGGGCTGTGACCCGGGTGCTGTTGGTGCTCATCGGATTCGGCTACTTCTACGCAAGGCTTCAGAGCGATCCCGTACCCCGGCGATACTCGCCGCTGTTGTCGATCGGGATCAGCGCCGTCGAGACTCTCGGCGACGGGCTACTTGGCCTGGTGCTGTGGTTGGGACCACTGATCGCCGCGGAGTACTACGCGGGGCTGCACCGGAATTGGGGCCCGAGCGCGAGGACCGACCAAACCGTCGGCGCCGGCATCCTGTGGATCCTCGGCGACGTCCTCGGCGTCCCGTTCCTGTTGGTTCTCATGCGGGCGTTGGCCACCCACGAGAAGGGTCGGGCCCGCGACGTCGACACCGAACTGGACCGTGCCGGTGAGCAGGTCGCCGAACGCGATGACGAGGCGCGGCCCGCGTTGTGGTGGGAGGCCGATCCGCAACTGCGAGAGCGCTTCGGCAGGAGTTGACCTCGCAGCTCAGAAGGTGCTGGCGGGCCGCACGCTGTTGGCCAGGTCGACCAGCGCGTACCGGTGCGCCTGCGTCGGCGCCAACCGGGCCAACCCGCGCAGCGACGCCTCGACGCCGAGCTGCAGGCCGTGCTCGGTGAACGGGAAGCCGAGGATGTGATTGGTGCTCGCGGTGTTGTCGGCCAGCCAGTCCATGGCCGTGCCGAGCACCAGGGCGCGGATCTGGAGTACCCGCGGCTCGGTGTCGGGCAGCGCCTCCACCCTGCGGGCGGCGTCGCGGATCTGCTGCTCGCTGATCTCGCTACCGGACCGCCCCGACAGCAGGGTGACGGCACTGGTCAGTCGCGCCGTGGTGAAGTGCCTCGAGGTGGGTGGCACCTGATCCAGTGTCTTGACGGCGGCGTCGCGGGCGCCTTCCGCGGACTGTGCCCGGGCCAACCCGAAGCCGGCCGAGATGACCCCGTCGTCGGTGTTCCACACCGTCTTGTAGAAGGTGCCCTCGTCGGCGGCGCCGCCCAGCTCGGCCGTCGCGGCCAGTGCGAGTTTGGGTGCCAGCTCGCCGGGCAGGGTGTCCAGCACCTCGGTGAAGTGCTTGGTCGCCGAGTCGTAGTCGGCGGACAACAGCTGCGCGACGGCGCGGAACCACATCAGCCGCCAGCGCCAGCCGACCCGGTCGGACAGGTCGTCCAGCTTGCGGTTGGCCTTGGCGACGTCGCCGAGGTCCAGCAGCGCCCGCACCTCCATCAGGGGAAGCTCGACCGACTCGGACAGGTTGATGTCGTCGGACTCCTGCGCTCGGTGGCGCGCCGCCCGCAGCGAGTCGAGGGTCTGGACCGGCTGACTCAGCACGTTCGCCGACAATATGGCGGCACCGACGTCGGCTGGGTCGACCATCGGCACCGGCAGCGCCCTGACGATCTCCTGCGCGGTGAGCTTCTCCGAGTGCACCTGACCGTCGAGGTAGACATCGGTGTGGGTCAGGAGCAGGTCCACGCCGAACGTCGAACGGGACCGGCTGAACACCGATGACAGGCCCGGCCGCGGCACGCCGGAGTCGTTGGCGACGACCTCGCGCAGCACGCCGAGCAACTGGCTCGACATCTCCTCCGCACTGGCGAAGCGTCGCCGTGGGTCGGGGTCGATGGCGCGCCGCAGCAGTCTGCCGAACGAGTCGTACTTCGCCAGGACGGGATCGTCTTCGGGAAGGCCGTCGACGTAACGGCCGTTGCGGGTGCGCAGATTCAGTGTCAGCGAGGCGAGGGTGCGGCCCACCGTATAGATGTCGGTGGCCACCGTCGGCCCGGTCTTCACGATCTCGGGCGCCTGGTAACCCGGTGTGCCGTAAAGGAATCCGTAGGAACCGATGGTCGACACCGCACCGAGGTCGATCAGCTTGAGCTGCTCCTCGGTGACCATGATGTTCTCTGGCTTCAGGTCGTTGTAGACCAGCCCGCTGGAGTGCAGATAGCCGAGGGCGGGCAGGATCTCGAGCATGTAGGCGATCGCCTGAGCCACGGGCAGGTTGTCGCCCTTGGTCTGCTTGAGCGACGTACCGCCGACGTACTCCATCACGATGTAGCCGACCGGATCGCCCTGCCGGTCGTCGTGTTCGACGAAGTTGAAGATCTTCACGATCGCCGGGTGGGTGACCTCGGCGAGGAACTGACGTTCGGCCATCGCAATCGCCTGCGCCTCGGCGTCACCCGAATGGACCAGACCCTTGAGCACGACGGGCCGGTCGTTGACGTTCGTGTCGAACGCCAGGTAGATCCAGCCGAGCCCACCGTGGGCGATGCAACCCTTGATCTCGTACTGGTCGATCACCATTTCGCCCGGACTAAGTTGCGGCAGAAAGGAATACGGGCTGCCACAGTGCGGGCACCAACCCTCGGAGAGGGCCTTGCCGTCCGACGAGGAGCGGCCCACCGGTTTGCCGCAGTTCCAGCAGAATCGCTTGGCCTCGGCGACCACGGGGTTCTTCATCAACGCGGCCAGCGGATCGCGCGCCTGCACGCGGGGGACCTCGACCAGTCCGCCGCCTATCCGCCGGACCGGTGACCATCTCCGCGTGACGGTCGTAATCTGTTCGCGCGGTTCGGTCTCCGCGGTTCCGGCCGAGATGCTGTCGGAGTCGTCGAAGTGCGGCCGGAACACCGCCTGGGTGGCCATCGGCCGCATCGTCGACAGCGAATCCCAGGTGACCTCCGACCGCTCCGTGCCGGGATCGGCCGCGTCGTCCGAGTCATCCGTGTGTTCGTGCTGGGTGACCATCAGTCCGCGTACCTCGCGACGGGCGGGGATGGTGCCGGGCCGAGCACCGTCAACCACTTGCGGTACAACGTGTTCCACGTGCCGTCGCGACGGATGCGTTCCAGCGTTCCGTTGACGAAGCGCACCAGCCCGGTGTTCTCCAGGTTGATGCCGATGCCGTACGGCTCCTCGTTCATGCTGGGGCCGATGATGTGCAGATAGGGATCCTGGCTCACCAGCCCGGCGAGTATCGAGTCGTCGGTGCTGACGGCGTCGACCTGCCGCTGCTGCAATGCGACGAGACAGTCGGCCCACGTCACCACTTCGACGACTTGCGGTGGCGGGTTGATCTGCTGGATGCGGTCCAAGGACGTGGTGCCCGACACCGCGCATACCCGCTTGCCGGAGAGGTCCGATGCCTTGGCGATCGCGGAGTCCCGCGGGGCCAGGATCCGCTGGTTGGCCGCCAGGTACTCGGTGGAGAAGTTCACCAATTCCTTGCGGTCGCAGGTGATGCTCATGGTCTTCACCACGATGTCCACCTGGTTGTTCTGCAAGGCGGCGATCCGGTCGGCCGACGACAGGATGCGGTACTCCACCTGCGACGGCGTGCCGAAGATGTCGCGCGCGACCTCCCCGGCGATGTCGACGTCGAAGCCGGTGATCTCACCGGTGATCGGGTCGCGGAAGCTGAACAGATTGCTGCCGATGTCGAGGCCGACGATGAGCCTGCCGCGGTTGCGGATGGTGGCGACCGCCGCGTCGGCCTGCGCCTTGTTGGGGAACGGTCTCAGGCTGGCCGTGCAGTCTTCCTCGACCGGGGCCGGCTGAACGGCCGACGGTGCCACCTCCTGCATGCCCGCGGGCGTCGGCGGGGCAAGAGTGACCCCTGGCACCGGGATCACCGGCATGGCCTGACCGCAGCCCGTCAGTATCACGAGCGCGGCGAGAGCCCCCAGAAACTTCCTCATCACCGACTGTCTGTTCTTCGCGCGAGCGCTCATCACCGGTTGTCTGTTCTTCGCGCGAGCGCTCATCACCGATACTCGCTCATTCTCGGCCACAACCCCAGCGCCACCGCAATCGCCGCGATCACGCTCAGCACCGCCGCGCCGACCGTCGCGCCCGACAGCACCCGCCGCGCGTTGCCGATGTCGGCGCGCAACTGCTCGCGGCTCTCCCCGATGCCCTTGGTCAGCGCCGAGTCGAGCTTGTCGAACGCCGGGGTCGAATCGTCCTCGCCGGTGCCGAGGGCCACCTGCGTGGCGGCCTGGTAGTTGCCGACGGCGACGTAGGCGTTGATCCGGTCGTCTGCGGCGCGCCAGCGCTGCAGGAGCGTTTGGGCGTCGGCGAGGTCGTTCTTGTCGATCGCATCCTCGCGGTCGAGGTAGTCGGACAGCTGCTGTTGCATCATGTCGATGCGCTGGTAGTAGGACTGCTTGCGCACCCCCTCGTCACCTCGGCGGATCAACGACAGCGTCTCGTCGGCGCGGGCCTGCTGCGCGGTGATGGCCATCGTGGTGACCGTCTTGAGCGACTCGGCCGCGGTGCTCTTTGCGCTGCGGCTGTCCGCCGTCGAGATGGTCAGCGCCGTCCCGACCCAGATGATGATCACCAGGACCGCCAGCCCGCCTGCCACGAACCCGATGTTCACCCGGCGTCGGGTGCGGCGGGCCAGCCAGCGGTTGGCGAACGCGCCGAACAGCAGCGTCGCCAGCACTACCAGGATCACCGGTGCGGGGATTCTGGTCGAGGCCGTGGTCTCGATGTCGACGCGCCGCGAGGTCTCCTCGTACAGCCGCTGGGCGTCGGGCAGGATCTGGGTCTGCATTAGCGACGACGCCTCGGACAGATACGACGAGCCGACGGGGTTTCCGGCGCGGTTGTTGGTACGCGCGGTCTCCACCAGGCCGGTGTATACCGCCAGTTGTGCGTTGATCCTGCCGAGCAGCAAGACCATTGGCTCGTCGGTCAGCCCGCTCGACGCACGGGTCACGGCCACGGCCGCGTCGGTGATGGCCTGTTCGTAGCGTTGCCGTACGTCGCGGGGCTCGGCGCCTGCGATGAAGGCCGTCGCGGCGGCGGCGTCGGCGACCGACAGCGTGGTGTAGAGCTGACCCGCGGCGAAGGCCAGCGGCTCGGTGTGGTTGAGCACCGTGGTCAGCACCTGCTGGCGATCGTTGATCGTGGTCGACGTCGCCACCGCACACCCCATCACCAGGGCGGCCAACACCACCCCGATGGTCAGTATTCGACCGGGCGTGGTCCACAGAAACCACCAGCGCTGGTGCGCTGGGGTCGTCGGCGACCGCGACGCCAGGGGCTCGGTCGAAGGGTGCGCCAACTCCACAGTCACCTGTGCGCGGACCTCTGCTTTCCGGCTGTTTTCTCGACTCCTCAACTGTAAAGGAATTCTAAGAGCAGGGGGCGGGACGCGCGGAACATTCGGGCACAACCATGTTGAATGACCAAGGTCAGCAACGGTTACCTATCCTGAACCCGTGCGTGGCGATGGCGATGGTTGGGTGTTGTCCGACGACGGCGCGCACTTTTGGGGCAGACACGGCGCAGCGGGTCTGCTGCTGCGTGCCCCTGGTCCGAACGGCGGTGCCGCCGTGCTGCTGCAGCACCGCGCGCCGTGGAGCCATCAGGGTGGCACCTGGGGTCTGCCGGGTGGTGCGCGCGACAGCCACGAGACCGTCGAGGAAGCCGCGGTCCGGGAGGCCAACGAGGAGGCAGGGCTGACCGCCGACCGGCTGACCGTGCGAACCACCGTGGTGACCGCTGAGATTTCTGGGGCATCAGGCGCGTACTGGACCTACACCACCGTGATCGCCGATGCGCCCGAACAGCTGGTCACCGTGCCCAACCGGGAGAGTGCCGAACTCCGTTGGGTGGCCGAGGAGCACGTCGCGGACCTCCCGTTGCATCCAGGGTTCGCGGCCAGCTGGGCGCAATTGCGCGCCGTGACGGCGTCGATTCCGCTGCTGGTCAATCGGCAGCCTTGAGCGCTGCCTTCAGTGCTCTGGCGGCCGCCTCCGGGTCGTCGGCGGCGGTGATGGCCCTGACGACCACGATGCGGCGTGCCCCTGCGGCGAGGACGTCTGGCAGGCGCTCGGCGTCGATGCCCCCGATGGCGAACCACGGTTTGGCCGTTTCGGATTCGGCCGCCGCGCGGACCAGGTCCAGGCCGGGGGCGGTTCTGCCCGGCTTGGTCGGGGTGGGCCAGCACGGGCCGACGCAGAAGTAGTCCACCTCCTCGGCCACCGCCGCTGCCACCTGTGCGGCGTCGTGAGTGGAACGCCCGATCAGCGGGCCAGGTCCGATGACGTCGCGGGCGATTGGTAGCGGCAGGTCATCCTGGCCGAGGTGCAGGACGTCCGCCCCGGCGGCGCGGGAGATGTCGGCACGGTCGTTGACCGCAAGCAGGGCGCCGTGCCGACGCGCCGCCGCTCCGAGCACCTCGAGCGCCGCGAGCTCCTCGAGCGCCTCCAGCGGCCCGAACTTCTGCTCGCCGACGGAGCCCTTGTCGCGCAGCTGGATGAGGTCGACGCCGCCGGCAAGCGCCGCCTCGCTGAACTCCGCCAGGTCACCCCGCTCCCTGCGGGCGTCGGTGCACAGGTACAGCAGGGCGGTGTCGAGGCGCTCGCGAAGATCTTGCACTTCGGCGACGTTAGCCGCTGCCGGGCGCCGCCGAGTAATGTGTTGGGACGAGCACACGGGAGTCCCAGGACCGGGGACTGAGAGTGGGAACGCACCAGCCCAGACCGTCACACCTGATCCGGGTCATGCCGGCGAAGGGAGAGGGAATGCATCAGGGCACACTCGCAGTCATCGGCGGCGGGGTCATCGGCTTGTCGGTGGCCCGCCGTGCCGCGCTCGACGGCTGGTCCGTTCGGGTGCACAGGACCGAGGAGCGCGGCGCGTCCTGGGTGGCGGGCGGCATGCTCGCCCCACACAGCGAAGGCTGGCCGGGCGAGGAACGGCTACTGCAGATCGGCCTCGAGTCCCTTGCGTTGTGGAACGAACGGGGGCGCGGCTCATTCTTGGACGGGTTGCCACCTGAGGTGGTCACGGCGCGCGAGTCGTTGGTCGTCGCGGTGGACCGGGCCGACGCCGAGGACCTGAAGACAGTCGCTGGGTGGCTGGCCACACAGGGCCAACCCGTGACCCCGACGAACGCGGCCCGCGACGTCGAGCCGCTGCTCGCCCAGAACATCCGGCACGGCTTCCGTGCTGAAACCGAACTGGCCGTGGACAACCGGGCGTTGGTGGCGGCGCTGGCGGGGCACTGCGAGCGGCTCGGCGTCAGCTGGGCGCCACCGGCTGGCTCGCTGGACGACACGCGCGACGCGGATTCCGTGGTGATCGCCAACGGCATCGACGCGCCCAAGCTGTGGCCGGGTCTGGCCATCCGCCCCGTCAAGGGCGAGGTATTGCGGCTGCGGTGGCGACAGGGCTGTATGCCCATGCCGCAGCGGGTGATTCGGGCCAGGGTGCATGGTCGACAGGTGTACCTGGTGCCGCGTGCCGACGGTGTCGTGGTGGGCGCCACCCAGTACGAACACGGACGCGACACCGCCCCCGCGGTGTCGGGGGTGCGCGACCTGCTGGACGACGCCTGCGAGGTCATGCCCGCCCTGGGGGAGTACGAACTCGCCGAGTGCGCGGCCGGCCTGCGTCCAGTCACACCGGACAATCTGCCGGTCGTCGGCAGGCTCGACGAGCACACGTTGGTGGCCGCGGGCCACGGCCGGTCGGGCTTCCTGCTGGCCCCGTGGACCGCCGAACGGATCGCGGCGGAGTTGAAGGTGGGTGTTCTGGCGTGAAGATCACAGTCAATGACGAAGCCGTTGAAGTCGACGAAAAGACCAGTGTGGCAGGTCTTCTCGATACGCTCGGGTTTCCCGACAAGGGCGTCGCGGTCGCCGTCGACTGGTCGGTGCTGCCCCGTTCGGAGTGGTGGCGGTCGTTGTCGGAGGGGGCCAAGGTGGAAGTGGTGACGGCGGTGCAAGGTGGCTGATTCCGACGGCAAGCTTACGATCGCCGGCCGGAGTTTCGGCTCGCGACTGATCCTCGGCACGGGCGGCGCCGCCAACCTCGCGGTGCTCGAGGAGGCGTTGGTCGCGTCGGGCACCGAGCTGACCACCGTCGCGATGCGCCGCGTCGACGCCGACGGCGGCACCGGGGTACTCGACCTGCTGAACCGGCTCGGCATCACGCCGTTGCCCAACACCGCGGGCTGCCGCGGCGCAGCCGAGGCGGTGCTCACCGCGCGGTTGGCCCGCGAGGCCCTGCACACCGACTGGGTCAAGCTCGAGGTCATCGCCGACGATCGCACGCTGCTGCCCGACGCCATCGAATTGGTCAGAGCTGCAGAGCAACTGGTCGACGACGGGTTCGTGGTGCTGCCCTACACGAATGACGACCCGGTGCTCGCCCGCCGCCTCGAGGACGTGGGATGCGCGGCGGTGATGCCGCTCGGTTCGCCGATCGGGACAGGCCTGGGCATCGCCAACCCTCACAACATCGCGATGATCGTCGGCCGAGCCGGAGTGCCGGTCGTGCTAGACGCGGGCATCGGCACGGCCAGCGACGCTGCATTGGCGATGGAGCTGGGATGTGACGCGGTGCTGCTGGCCAGCGCGGTGACCAGGGCCTCCGACCCGCCCGTCATGGCCGCGGCGATGGCGTCCGCGGTGGTCGCAGGCCGGCTGGCCCGCCAGGCGGGGCGGATCCCCAAGCGGTTCTGGGCGCAGGCGTCCAGCCCCGATCTATGACCGGTGAGCGCCGAAATACCCGCATCCAGCAACGCTCGAGTCGTGCGACGATGAACCCATGACCCTCGAAGTAGACGGGACTGCGCTGGCGGCTCAGATCGCCAAATTCGAAGCACTCGAACAGGAGCGGGCGGCTCACGAAGGGCGGGTGGCCCAGATCGCAGCTGAGCTGGCGGGCTCCTGGCAAGGGGAAGCGGGAAATGCCGTGCAAAAGGCGTTGGCGGACTATCTCACCGCATCGGCCGCGTTGCGCCGCGAGGAGCAGGAGATGAACCAGAAGATGGACACGGCCTTGAGGCAGTACACCTCCACCGACCACGACGCGGGCGGAAGTCTGCGATCCGCGATGCACATCTGAGAAGCGAATCCGATGACTGAAATGCAGTGGGAATTCCAGAAAATCGAACAGCAATCGGCCGAGCTCGACAAGGAAGCGGACGGAGTCCGGGCGTCGCTCGAAGAAGAGCAGCTCGCTCTTCCCGCGGTCGCCGCCTGCTGGGGTGGCGAGGGCAGTGACGCCTGGGCCGCCCAACGAACTCGATGGCAGCAGAAGGCGGACGACGTCGCCAACACGCTGAACAAGCTGTGCGTCGCCGTCCACGAGAGCGTCGCCATCATGAACCAAGCCGAGGCCGGCATCGCCAAAATGTTCCGGTGACGCACCGCTACGTCGCGCTCGGTTCGTCGATGGCCGCAGGGCCTGGCATCAGCCCGACGGCACCGGACGCGCCTTTCGGGTCCGGTCGCTCGGCGGTCAACTATCCGCACCTGGTGGCCGAGCGGCTCTCCTACGACCTGGTCGACGTGACGTATTCGGGGGCCACCACCGCCAACGTGCTCACCGACCGGCAGCACCATGCCTGCCCGCAGATCGAGGCGATCGACGGTACGGAGGACTTGGTCACGGTCACGATCGGCGGCAACGACGTCGGATACGTCCCAATGCTGTTCGCCGCGGGGTTGCCGCGGCTGCTGCGCTCGATCCCGCTGCTGGGCCGGAGGGTTCGTGAGCAACTCGACCCCGTCGCCCGCGACGCCGCGCTGGCCCGCGTGGCCGAATCGCTCGTCACCGTCGGTGCCGAGGTGCGACGCCGCGCGCCGGAGGCCAGGGTGTTGTTCGTCGACTACCTAACCCTGCTGCCGCAGGACGGGACGCCCGCGCCGCCGCTGTCTGCTCCCGACGTCGCCGCCGCGCGCCGGGTCGGCGACACGCTGAAGCTCCTCACCGAAGACGCGGCCGCCGCCACGGGCTGCGAACTGGTCCGGGCCGGCGATGCCAGCGTCGAGCATCACCCCTGGTCGCATGACCCGTGGACGACCCGATTCGGTTTGCCCGTGCCCGGCAAGGCGGCGCCGCTACACCCGAACGCGGCGGGCATGCGCGCCGTCGCCGACCTCGTCGTCGGCACCCTGGGCTGAGATCATGGGTCAAGTGATCGAGTTGGCGGGCCTGACCAAGGATTTCGGGCGGGGTTTCGGCCGCCGTCGAGCCGTTGACGACCTGACCTGTTCGATCGAGCCTGGGGTGGTGACCGGATTCCTCGGCCCCAACGGTGCGGGCAAGACCACCACGATGCGGATGATCCTCGGGCTGGACCATCCCACGTCCGGCACCGCGAGGATCGACGGCCGGGCCTACCGCGAGTTGTCGGACCCACTGCGCGTCGTCGGTGCGCTGCTCGACGCCAAGCAAGCACACCCCAACCGGTCGGCCCGCAATCACCTGCGTTGGATCGCCGCGACCAACCGCATCGCGGTCACCCGCGTCGACGAGGTGCTCGACATGGTGGGCCTCGGTACCGCCGCGGACAACAAGGCAGGAACCCTGTCGCTCGGGATGAGTCAGCGCCTCGGCATCGCGGCGGCCCTGCTCGGCGACCCGCCGGTGCTGCTCTTCGACGAACCGGTCAACGGGCTGGACCCCGAGGGCATCCGCTGGGTGCGCACGCTGATGCGCTCGCTGGCGGGCCAGGGCCGCACCGTGTTCGTGTCCAGCCATCTGCTCGCCGAGATGGCCAGCACCGCCGATCGGCTGGTGGTGATCGGTCGCGGCAGGCTGATCGCCTCGACCACCGTCGCCGAGTTCGTCGCAGGCTCCGGCGCCGACTCCGTTCTGGTCCGTAGCCCACAACTGGATACCCTCGGTGAGCTACTGGCCGACGCGGGCATCGAGGCGACGACCGAACCGGACGGATCGGCGTTGTCCGTGCGTGGCGCCGCGATCGAGGTGATCGGGGAGCTGGCCGCGCGCAACGCAATCACACTGCATGAGCTGAGCGCCCAGCGGGCCTCGCTCGAGGACGCGTACCTGAAGCTCACCGACGGTGACGTGGAGTACAGGACGGCGAGCCAGTGACCGCCGTACTGGCCGCGCTGAACGCCGAGCGCATCAAGCTCTCGACCATCCGATCGCCGCTATGGTCCGCCGGTGTCGCCGCCGTGCTGAGTCTGGGGGTGGCTGCATTGCAGGGGTCGTCGGCGTATGGCGCCGCGGGCCTGTCCCCGGAGAAGGCGGTGACCGGGGTCGCCGTCTTTGGGGTGCCGGTGATGATGGTGCTCTCGGCGATGACGATGACGGGCGAGTACCGCAGTGGGACGATCCGCACGACGTTTGCCGCCATCCCGAATCGAACCCTCGTCCTGGTGACGAAAATGGTTGTCGCCGCGCTGTTCTCGGCCATCTACATCGCGGTCATGGTGATCGGTTCGGCGATCGTGGCCCAGTCTGCATCCACCCCTCTGCTCGGGGAGCGGTTGTCGCTGGCGGAGGACGGTGTCTGGCGCCTGGCCGGCGAGTTGGCGTTGTTCGCGGCGCTCGCCGCGGTGCTCGGCGTCGCCGTGGGCGCGCTGCTGCGCTACGCCGCGGGTGCGGTTGCGGTACTGCTGCTCTGGCCGTTGGTGGTCGAACCGATCCTCGGCAACATCCCCAACGTCGGTTCCGAGGTGGGGCCGTACCTGCCGTTCGGCAACGCGTTCGTGTTCACCGACGTGCAGTGGCTCTATCCGGTGTACTCCATGCCGTGGGACCGGTTGGGTTCGCTGCTCTATTTCGCCGTGGTCGTCTCGGCCGTCTTCGTCGCGGCCGTCGTCGTGGTGAACCGGCGGGACGCCTGATTGCTGGGTCGGGATAACGTGGGCGCAATGGCACGCAGATCTCGGGCGACACTGGCGGCGTTGACGGTGGTCGTCCTCACGGTGGCGATGGCGTCTTGCGCGCGCAAACCCTCACCTCAGGCCAACCCGTCGGCCACGCCGACCACGGCGTCGACACCGGCAACGGACTTCGCAGGCGCGCTTGCGCAGAAGCTGACCGCGGACGCGATGATGGCGCACCTGACCAAGCTGCAGGAGATCGCCGACGCCAACGGCGGCAACCGGGCGCTTGGGTCGTCCGGTTATGCGGCCAGCGTCGACTACGTAGCCGCGACCCTGCGGGACAAGGGGTTCGACGTCGCGACCAACGAGTTCGAGGTGCGCGTGCCGTTCGCCGACAAACCCACGGTGACGGTCGTCGGCGCGACGGTGAAGTCCAATGCGTTGAAGTTCACGATCGGCACGCCGCCGGCCGGGGTCAGCGGCCCCCTGGTGGTGGCCCGTGCCGGCGACGACACCCCTGGGTGCACGGCGGCGGACTACGACGGTCTGCCGGTGTCGGGAGCGATCGCGCTGGTGGATCGTGGCAAGTGCCCATTCACCGAGAAGGAGGCCGCGGCCGCCGAGCGTGGCGCGGTCGCCCTGATCGTCGTCAACAACAACGACGACGACGAGGTCGGTGGCACGCTGGGGGAGCACACCGACGTGAAGATCCCCGTCGTGGGCGTACCCAAGGCCGAGGGCGGGCGACTGCGGGCCAACCCGGCCGCCACGACCATCAAGCTCAACGCGGGCGTCCGGGTCGAAAAGACCCGCAACGTCGTCGCCCAGACCAAGACCGGATCCACCAGCGACGTGGTGATGCTGGGGGCGCATCTCGACAGCGTCCCCGAGGGACCGGGCATCAACGACAACGGCTCTGGGGTGGCCGCGGTGCTGGAAACCGCCGTGCAATTGGGTAGTTCGCCGCAGGTGCGCAACGCTGTGCGGTTCGGCTTCTGGGGGGCCGAGGAAACCGGCCTCGTCGGTTCGTCGAAGTACGTCCAGACACTCGACGTCGAGGCGCTCAAGGACATCGCCCTCTACATGAACTTCGACATGCTCGCCTCGCCGAACCCCGGCTACTTCACCTACGACGGGGACCAGTCCGCGCCGCCGTCGGCCAACGGTGAGGTGCCGCGCGTGCCTGAGGGATCGGGCGGTATCGAGCGCACCCTGGCTGCCTACCTCAAGGGCGCGGGCAAGCCGCCGGAGGACACCGACTTCAACGGCCGGTCCGACTACGACGGATTCACCCAGGCGGGCATCCCGGCCGGTGGACTGTTCGCGGGCGCGGAGGACGACATGAACGCCGGACAGGCGCAACTGTGGGGCGGCGACGCGAACAAGCCGTTCGACCCGAACTACCACAAGGACTCCGACACTCTGGAGCACATCGACAGGACCGCCCTGGAGATCCAGGGGCGTGGTGTCGCGTACGCCGCGGGGCTCTATGCGCAGGATCTCAGCGGGCGCAACGGCGTTCCCGTTCGCGACGACCGCACCAGGCACGTGGTGACGGACTCGTGAGGCGCGCGGTCCCGCTGTTGGCCGTGGCTCTCCTGGTGGCAGCGTGTTCATCACCGCCGCTGCCACCATCCGAATCGGCGGCGGACCCGGCGCGCGAGCTGGCGGGCAAGGTCACCGTCGACGACATGTACACGCATCTGCGGAAGTTCGCCGACATCGCCACCGCCAACGGACACAGCAGGGCCGACGGCACGCCGGGTTACGAGGCCAGCGTCGAGTACGTCGCCGGAGTGTTGCGGGACAAGGGTTTCGACGTCCAGACCCCCGAGTTCGATCGACTGGTGCTGGCGCAGCCGGGCAAGCCGACGCTGACGGTTTCGGGACGCAGCTTCCCCGTCGACCAGGCCTCGCTGCTGCTCACCACTCCGAAGGACGGCCTCAACGCCCCGACGAAGCGCCCGCAGAAGCCCGCAGGCTGCAACGCCGCCGACTACGGCACCGCGGACGTGCGCGGTGCGATCGCGGTCGTGGATGCCACGGGCTGCTCCGTCGTCGACAAGCAGAACGCCGCAGTCGCAAAGGGTGCCGTCGGCGTGCTGGTCGTCAGCGACACTGCCAGGCCCGGCCTCTTCACCCCTGGCTACTACCAGCAACTCAAGGTTCCGGTCGCGGTGATCACCACGGACGCCGACGCTCAACTACGGCGGACCAACGCCGCCGTGCGACTCGTGCTGGATGCGCAGGCCGCCACGGTCAAGTCGCGGAACGTGGTGGCGCAGACCAAGACCGGCGACCCTCACAACGTCGTGGTGGTGGGTGCACACCTGGATTCGGCGCCGGGCAGCCCAGGCATCAACGACGACGCGTCCGGGGTGGCCGCGGTACTGGAAACCGCTGCGCAACTGGGCAACTCACCTGGGGTGACCAACGCGGTGCGGTTCACGTTCTGGGGATCTCAGGAAGCCGGCCTCGCTGGTTCCACCAAGTACGTCGCCGGCCTGGATCGGGCTGGGCTCGACGACATCGCGCTCTATCTGAACTTCGATGGGATCGGCTCGCCGAACGCGGGTTACTTCACCTATGACGGTGACCAGTCGGGTCAGCCCAACCCCGACCTGCCCGCCTCCCGCGTCCCCGCCGGATCGGCTGGCGTCGAACGCACGCTCGCGGGTTACCTGAACCTCGCAGGTGTCCGTCCCGCCGACATGCCGCTGGGCCAGGCCAGCGACTACAGTCCGTTCCTGGCGGCGGGCGTGCCGATCGGCGGCATCACGACGGGGGCGTCGCAGCGCAAGACCGACACCCAGGCCCGTCTTTGGGGTGGGCAGGTGGGGGCGCCGTTCGACCCCGGCTACCACACGCCGCGGGACACGATCGACAACCTCGACCGGCGGGCGCTGTCGATCACCGGACCCGGCGTCGCGTTCGCGGTTGGCACCTACGCGCACTCCACCGAAGGCGTCAACGGCGTCCCGACCCGGGGCTGACAGCAACCCGTACGCTTCTCCGCACCGCTGTCTCAGCAAATTTCACAGCTCGGCTGCGTATGAATAACCCTCGTGAAGAAGAGTTCTCGACGATTGGCCGCTGTGACGGGAATCGCCACCGCGATCGTCTTGGGTGGGCTGTCGGTGGCCTGTAGTTCCGCTGGCACGAAGTCACCGGCCACCACCACGACTACTACGACGACGACCACCACGCCGACGACGACCACGACCCATCACGAACATTCCTCGGGTGGGGGCGGTGGCGGCGGCGGTGGAGCGCCTGCCACCGTCGAGACCGTGCCTCCAGCCACCGTGACGAACACCGAGACCGACATCCAGACGACGGTTGCCACCTCGGTCGAGACCCAAACGTCAGTGCAGACGTCGACTCAGACGGTGATCGTTGCGCCTACGCATCAGCAGCAGCAGCAACAGCACGACTTCGGCCCTGGTATGAACGGGCAACACGGGTGACGAACCGGTAGACGCCGTCCTCGTCTGGTGCCAGCGGGCCGGGTCTTGCGTGCGGAGAACTCAGCCCCCGCTGCACGGACTCGCATGCCGCCCAGTCCTGCTTGTTGGTCAGGTCCCAGAAGTCCACGGCATAGGACGGGTCGAAGTCCGGTTGCGCGGCAACGTCTTTGGGGAACGCCCAGGCGCACTCCACGTGCGTCCGGTCCACGGCCAGCGGCGTCATGAGGTGCGTCATCACATAGTCGGGATGCAGGCTGACGAGCAGGTTGGGATAGCCGACCAGATACATGACGCTGCGCAGTTCGTGCTCCGAGAGACCCTTGATCGCAACGCCGCCGCTCTTGCCGGTCAGCGACATAGTCTCGGCGCCGTCGATCATCGACATCCAGCCACCCATCCAGTCGCCCGTGATGTCGATGTTCGCACCGCTCGTCGGAGGGCTGATCCGGGAGAGCTCGGGGTGAATGGTCGAGCAGTGGTAGCACTCCTGGTAGTTCTCGGCGATCACCTTCCAGTTGGTGGCGAGTTCGTAGGAGTGTCTGGCGACGACCGTCAGGTCCTCGGGGCGGTAGGGGCCGACCACCTCCTCGAGACCGGCGACGTGGTCAATGAAGTCGGCGGCCTCGCCGCTCGGGTCGGTGAACAGCCAGCCATGCCAGTTGACCAGTCGCAGTTCCGCCAGCCCGAACCCGTCGGGGTCGAAGCCGTCGACGCCGGAGAAGCCCGGCGCGTTGCGCACCCGGCCGTCGAGGCGGTAGGACCAGGAGTGGTAGGGGCAGACGATGTTGCGGCGCTTGGCCGTCGCGCCGCAAGCCAGCAGTTCGTGACCGCGGTGCCGGCAGGTGTTGGCGAATGCCCGGATGGTGTCGTCGTCGCCTCGCACCAGCAGGATGCCGTTGGCGCCGGAGCCGACGGCACGCTGCGTCCCGACTGCGTCGAGATCGCCTGCGTGCCCGACGCATATCCAGCCCGAGAAGATGTTGCGCTGTTCCCACTCGAAGACCGCCGGATCGACGTAGGCCGCTCGCGGCAGCATCCGCGATCGGCCGAACGGCGCGAGTGCGTCGGCGAGGCCGTCGGCGGGTAGTGGCGCCGGATCGTGCTGTTTGAACATACAGTCAGGTTAGTCCGCACCGCGCCTCCGGTCTACAGGAATGCGCTACTCACGTCTCGCCGGCGAACGCGCCGATGCCGCGGTCTGCGGTGTCGTCGTTGCGGGTCATCCGGCGGAACACCAGGAAACCGATGATCACGGCGGCAAGCGACGCCAGCAACAGCAGCGTCGCCAGCGCGTTCAATGCCGGCGTCGGGGCCGCGCGAGCCGTGTTGTAGATCTTCACCGACACCGGCTCGGTCGATGCGCCGATGGACAGATAGCGCACCAGCACGAAGTCGTCGATGACGTCGGCGAAGACCAGGACCGTACTGGCGAAGATCGCGGGCATCAGCATGGGCAGGGTGACCCGCCAGCAGTGCCCCGAACGCCGACGCGCCGAGATCCGTTGCGGCTTCCTCGTATTGTCGGCCGATGGTGGCGAGGCGGGCCCGCACCAGCACCGCCGGGTAGGCCACCTGATAGGTCACCAGCCCGACGACCTGTGCCGAGGTGCCCAGCCCGATCGGTAGTGCCAGGGTCGTCACCACGAACAGGAGCGCAACGGCGAGAAGCACTTCCGGAATGACGAACGAGATGAGCATCAACACGTTCGCCCCGGACGGCAGCCGTCCCCGCCACCGGTCGATGCCGATCGCGAACATGACGCCGAGTGGCACGCAGATCAAGGTGGTGATCACGCCCAGTTTCAAGGTCTGCATCAGCGCGGTGTGAAGGGCGGCGTCGTGCCAGACCGACTTCGTCGCATCGCCCCAGTACCAGCGAAGGGAGAAGCCCTGCCAATTGGTTCGGGACCGGCCGTCGTTGAACGAGAACATCACCGCGATGAGTACCGGTAACAGCGACCACGCCAGATAGGCGATGGTGATCCCGGCCAGCACTCGAGGCCGTCGCCACGGATCGCGGTACCAACCGACCGGGCCACGCAGCGTTCGGGTCGCGGTGGTGGTCATGTTCGTACCTCGTCGCCGCGCAACGTGGTCCTGACGTAGTAGATCATCGGCAGGATGGTCGCGATCAGCACCAGCATGACGAAGGCGCCCGCCTGACCGGTCTGGCCCGGCGCCTGCACGCTGTCGTTGATCAGGTTGCCGACCATCGCGGTCTTCGGCGACGCGGAGAGCAGGTCGTTGGTGAAGTAGTCGCCGAGCATGGGCAGACAGGTGAGCAGGACTGCGGCCAGGATCGTGGGCCTGCACAACGGCAGCGTGACCCGCAGGAACGACGAGACCCGGTTGGCGCCGAGGTCACGCGACGCCTCGAGCATCGGCTGGGACAGCCGGTCCAGTCCGGCGTAGAGCGGAAGAATCATGTACGGGACGTAGCCATATGCCAGGCCGAGGATCACCACGACCGGTTGGCCGGTCAGCCAGTCCACCTCGACGTGGAAGACCCCGCCGAAGTTCAGCAACCGATTCACCAGGCCGTCGTTCTGAAGAAGGTTGACCCAGGCCAGCATTCGCATCATGTAGCTGATCCAGAACGGAGCGATGAGCAGGGCGATCAGCACGCCCTTGCGCTTGCCCGCGAGCCGCGACACGTAGTAGGCCACCGGAAAGGCGATCGCGAGGCACAGGACGCTCGCCGCCCCGACGTAGACCGCGGTGCGCAGCAGCGCGGGAAAGTAGACGCCGTCGGGGCCGATCCTGGCGAGTACGTAGAGGAACTGATCGGGGTTCCACTCCAACGGATTCCACACTGGCACCGCGGTGCGGAAGATCGGGTCCACCCGACCGAACACGATCGCGAGCACCACGTAGAGCGGTGCGAGGAAGAACAGCAGCAGCCACCCGACACCTGGCGCGGCCAGGGCCACCCACAGCCGGGTGTTGCGTTCGCGGGACCGCTGCAGCACCGGCGCCCCGTCAGGATCCGCCGGCGTTGAACGCGTTCCAAACGTTGTGCCATGCGGCGTCGTTGGCGGGGTCGAGTTCCAGCGTCCGGTAACCGGTGTCGAAGTACTCCGGCTCTGACGATCGCCGACCGCAGGTTCTCCGGGATGAACTCCTCGGCGATGAGCGCATCCGCGGTGAGCGTGTTCTGGGGCGGCTGGTAGCCGATCGCCGAGAAGTTCTCCTTGGCGACTGCCGGGTCGAGCATGTGGTTGAGGAACAGGTGCGCCAGCACCGGGTTCTTCCCGCCCTTGAGCGTGACCAGCATGTCGTTGTCCACCAGGCCCTTGCCGTCCTGCGGGAACCAGTACCGCAGGATCTCCTTCCCGACGCCCTCGGGAAGGTAGTTCTGGGCGTTGATGATGTCACCAGACCACATCTGGCACAGCCCGATCTGGCCGGCGGGCATGTCGCTGTACATCGTGATGGTGACCTTCGGGCGACGTCGCCTTGACCAGCGCGGTGAGTTGCTCGCCCACCATCTTGAGGTCGTCCGCCGACGACGTGTTGACGTCGGATGATGCCCTGCTTCAGCAGCACCATCGCCATCGCGGTGTGCCAGTCGTCGATGATCGCGGTCTTGTCCTTGTACTTCGGGTCCCACAGCGACTGCGTACGGATTCTTCAGCGCGCCGATGTCGTCGGGCACTTGGTCTGATGCGCCAACCCATTCCGGTGGTGTAGATGGTGTACGGCACGGTGTACTGCCAGCCCTGGTCGTACCAGGGGTTGGTGAAGGTCGGCCAGACGTTGGAGATGTTGGGGATGTAGCTGTGGTTGAGCGGGCGCAGCAGCCCGCCGGTCACCAGCTTGCTGATCTCGGTGTAGTTGGCGTTGTAGATGTCGAAGTCGACCCCGCTGCGCAGCTTGGTGATCGCCTCGTCGCCGTCGTTGAAGGTCGACACCTCGACCTTGATGCCGTACTTGTCCTCGAAGGCCTTGATGGCCTGCGGGCTGAGATAGTCGGCGTAGTTGTAGATCTTGAGCGTCGCGCCCTTCTCCGGCGCGAGCCCGTCGGCGATCGGCTTGTTGTCGTCGGCGATCGGCCACTTGACCGGACTGTCCGGCTTCGCGATCGTCAGGGTCGGTCCCGATGACGTCTGTTCCGACTTCGAACACGCGGCAAGGAACGCACCGAGCGTAGGCGCGGTGGCCGCGAGAATCGCGGCGCGCTGCAGGAACTGTCGACGGTTCGGACCGGGTCTGTTGGGCATTGGCATTGGTGGCCTCCCCGAAGGTTTTCGCGTCTTGTCGCTGTGAGTACTCTCACATAGACTGAATGCTCAGTCAACCGCTGGAGAGTGGAGGTTTCACCGTGTCTTCGACGGTGATCGAGAGTCCCGTGTCCGACATCCAAGAAGATCGAATCGGCCAGTTGATCGCCGACGAGGAGCAGGTGTTCCTTCGGCGGCAGCCCCGCAGTACCGAACTGATCGCGCTGGCCGGCGAGCACCTCGCCGGCGGCGCAACGTCCAACTGGCAGATCGCCGAGCCGCAGGCCGTATGGATGAGCCACGGCTACGGTTCCAAGGTGTACGACGTCGACGGAAACCAGTACGTCGACATGCACGGTGGCTACGGCGCTTCCATTGCGGGACATGCTCATCCGGCGATCGTCGCCGCCGTCAGCGACCGGGTCCGGCGCGGCACGCACTTCGCCCAGCCGACCGAGGACGCGATCTGGATCGCAGGCGAGTTGGCCCGTCGGTTCGACCTGCCGCTGTGGCGGTTCGCCAACTCCGGCACCGAGGCCACCATGGACGCCGTCCATCTGGCCCGCGCGCTGACCGGGCGCGACCTCATCATCAAGGTCGAGGGTTGCTACCACGGACACCACGACTCGGTGCAGGTGTCGGTACTGCCGGACGCCGACGAGGTCGGCCCGCGCAACCATCCCACTCCGGTGCCGGGTAACTCCGGCATTCCCGCCGCGATCCGCGACCTGGTGGTCGTGGTGCCGTTCAACGACGTCGACGCCGTAGCCCGGGCGCTCGCCGAGCACCGCGGCCAGGTGGCCGCGATGATCCTCGAGCCCGTGATGATGAACGCCGGCATCATCCCGCCCGACGACGGCTATCTGGCCGCCATTCGCGACCTCGTCCACCGGGCCGGCGCGCTGCTGATCTTCGACGAGGTGAAGACGGGCTTCACCACCGGGCCCGGTGGTGTCACCGCATCGTCGGGCGTGGTGCCCGACATCGTCTGCCTGGCAAAGGCTTTGGGAGGCGGAATCGCGGTCGCCGCGATCGGCGGCACGACGGAAGTCATGTCGGCGATCGCCGACGGCCGCTACGAGCAGGTCGGTACCTTCAACGGCAACCCGTTGGCGATGGCGGCCACCCGCGCCACCCTGTCCGAGGTGCTCACCCCCGAGAACTATCGCCACCTGCAGGACCTCGGGACACGTCTGCGGTCGACCCTGGAGCGCGTCATCGCCGAACACGGCTACGACTGGCACGTCGTCTCGGTGGGCGCCAAGGGATGCGTCACGTTCCGTCGCGAGCGGGTCCGGGAGTTTCGTGACTTCCTTGGCATTGACGCCAGACTTGGGCACTTGCATTGGTTGGTGCAGCACAATGGTGGCGTTTTTCTCCCACCATGGGGGAAGGTGGAGCAATGGCTGTTGTCCGTTCAGCACGACCGCGACGATGTCGACCGGTTCGTCGCGAACTTCACCCGATTCGCCGGGTTGGTTGCGCCCTGAGCGGGTTCGCGTGACCGCCGGCGGCGCGATCCGGCTGGTCGAACTGGTGAAGTCGTTCGACGGCGTCCCCGCGGTTACGGGCATCGACCTGGACATCCCCGCGGGCCAGTTCTACTCGCTGCTTGGCGCCTCGGGATGCGGGAAGACCACCACGTTGCGCATGATCGCCGGGTTCGAGAAGCCGGACTCGGGCCGCATCGAGCTCGACGGTCGCGACGTCGCGGGCGATCCGCCGCACCGCCGCCCCGTCAACACCGTCTTCCAGACCTACGCGTTGTTCCCATTCATGACGGTGTGGGACAACGTCGCGTTCGGGCTGAAGTACCAGAAGGCGTCGCGGGAGGACACCAAGCGGCGCGTTGGCGAAGCGCTCGCCCTGGTCCAGATGGACAAGCTCGCCAAGCGACATCCCGCCCAACTGTCTGGGGGTCAGCAACAGCGCGTGGCACTGGCCCGGGCGCTGGTGTTGCGGCCGCGGGTGCTGCTGCTCGATGAGCCGCTCGGCGCATTGGATGCCAAGTTGCGCAAGCAGTTACAGCTCGAACTGCGCGCCGTGCAGCGGGAGGTGGGCATCACGTTCGTCTACGTGACCCACGACCAGGAGGAAGCGCTCACCATGAGCGACCAGATCGCCGTGCTCGCCGAGGGGCGCGTCGAACAGATCGGCCCGCCACAGGAGATCTACTCGGCGCCCGCCACCACCTTCGTGGCCGGATTCCTCGGTGCCGCAAACATCTTCGATGCCGAGGTGCTCGAGCTGGCAGGCTCGTCCGCAGTCTGTTCGGCATTGAACACTCGCCTTGGCGCCGCCGTCGACGGTACCGTGTCTACCGGACCTGCGGCCGTCGTCATCCGGCCGGAACGGATCACGTTGCAGGACCGCGGCACGCTAGTGAGCCAGGGACACAACGCAATCAATGGCACGGTGTCCGAGGTCGTGTACCTCGGTTCGTCCACCCAGGTACACGTCGACGTCGGCGCCCCGTCGGTTTCTGCGGACGCGAGGAGCAATTCAATTTCTGCGGACGCGAGGAGCAGCCGAACATTCAATCTTGGTGGTGGAGGTGCCGAATGCCTGCGGGCCGGGATCGGTGACGCATCAGCCGGGTGCGGCGGTCACGTGTGTCTGTACGCACGATGCGGTGCGGGTATTGCACCGGAGCAGCGCGCGGCCGATCAGCGATCCCGTGATCGAGGATGCGGTGGTGCTCAGCCCTTCTTCGCTCTAGCCGGCTTCTTCGGCGGTCGCTTCTTCAGCGGCGGCAGGTTGAGCTCCCGTTCGGCGAAGCGCATCGCGATGTCGCAGGCGATCTTCGAGTCGACCTCGGGATCGTCGAGTGCCACCTGAATCCACAGCCCGTCGAGCAGGGCACTGAACTCCAGCGCGAACAGCCGTGCGTCGACGTCGACGTCGAGTTCGTCCAACGCCTCCGCCGACTTGATGGCGTCGACGATCATTCGCCGCCAGTGGGCATCCAGTTCGATCCTGCCCGCCTTCACCTCGTCATGCCGGAATGCCTGGGCCCATAGGTCGAACCACAATCCCCAGGCACCGGGAATCTCGTTGTCCTTGTCCGGAACACACGCCCACGTGATCAGCAGCGAGAGCCGCTCGCGCAGTGACGGCAACTCGGCCAGCTTCTTCTCGGCGGCTTCGTAGCCGGACTCCTCCGAATAGCGCAGAGCGTCCACCAGGAGGCGGTCGCGGGTGCCGAAGTAGTAGATGACCAACGCCGAACTGACGCCCGCGCGCTTCGCGACGTCGGCGATGCGGGTGTCCCCGAAACCGCGCTCGCAGATCAGCTCGGCTGCCGCGCGCAACATCTCGATGCGGCGGGCCTCGTTGTTCTCCGTCGCGGGCGCTGGATCGGCCATGTCCCTGAGTTTCCCCCTGTTGAAGGCAGCGCTGCTACTTGTCTGTAGCCTAACACTTGATTAGATTGAACAGTCAGTCAGGATGTGTGACGAGCCACACGAAAGAGGTCTCTCATGGCGAATTCGTACGACGCGATCGTGATCGGCGGCGGCCACAACGGATTGGTCTCGGCGGCGTACCTGGCCCGCTCGGGCGCCAAGACGCTGGTGCTCGAGTCCCGCGGCAGTCTGGGCGGTGCGGCCACCACCGAGGCGCCGTGGGAGGACGCCCCGCACCTGCGCGTCACGCGGCTGTCCTACGTGATGAGCCTGATGCCGCCCACCATCGTTCGCGAGCTCGGGTTGGAGCGGCACGGCTACAAGGTGCACCCCATGGGCCCGTCATACCAGGCGTTTCCCGAGGGCGGATCGCTGATCATCTACGAGGACGACACCGAGCGCACCCACGAGCAGCTTTCGAAGTTCTCCAAGAAGGATGCGGATGCGCTGCCCGAGTACTACGCCTGGATCGGGCGCATCGCCGAGGTGATGGGCCCGCTGCTGACTCAGGTGCCGCCGAACATCGGTTCGAAGCGGCCGTCGGATCTGCTCGACCTGGCCAAGCTCGCCTGGCCGCTGCGCGGCAGCATCACGCCGCGCCTCACCGCGGACATCACGCGACTGCTGACCATGAGCATCGCCGACCTGCTCGACGACTGGTTCGAATCACCGCAAGTCAAGGGTCTGATGGCCGTCAACGGCATCATCGGCACCTGGGCGGGCCCGTGCGAGCCCGGTACCGCCTACGTGATGGCCCACCACTCCATCGGCGACGTCGGCGACGGTCAGCTCGGCAGTTGGGGTTACCCCGAGGGCGGCATGGGTGGCGTTTCGGAGGCCATCGCACGGTCGGCTCGCAGCTTCGGAGCCGAGATCCGCACCAACGCAAGGGTTTCCCGGGTACTGACGCGTGGCGGAAAGGCCCGCGGCGTGGTGCTCGAGAACGGTGACGAGCTCCTGGCTCCGCTGGTCGTCACCACGCTGCATCCGAAGATCGCCTTCCTCGACCACCTTTCGCGCGATGAACTCCCCGAGGACTTCGTCGGCGACATCGAACACTGGAAGACGCGCAGCGGCGTGGTGAAGATCAACGTGGCATTGTCCGAGCTGCCCAGCTTCACGGCAAACCCGAGTTCCGGCATGGCCGAGCATCACACTGGCTCGATCGAGATGGCGCCGACGATGGACTACCTGGAGGCCGCCTTCCAGGATGCCCGCGTCGGCAAGCCCGCGCTGCTGCCGTTCAGCGATGGCGTCATCCCGACGACGTTGGACAAGACGCTCAATCCCGATGGCACGCACATCATGTCGCTGTTCACCCAGTGGGTGCCCGCGGAGTGGGCGAACGCGCCGCACACCGAGGAACTCGACGCCTACGCGGATCGGGTGATCGACACCTACGACCAGGTCGCGCCGGGCTTCAAGGCGTCGATCACGCACCGCGACGTCGTCGGCCCGCACCAGATGGAGGAGGAGTACGGCCTGATCGGCGGCAACATCTTCCACGGCGAGTTGTCCCTCGAGCAGCTGTTCCACATGCGGCCCGCGCCCGGCTTCGCCGACTACCGCACCCCGATCGCCGGGCTGTACAACGGCAGTTCCGCCACCCACGCGGGTGGCGGCGTGTGTGGGATTCCGGGCTGGCAGGCGGCAAGGGCCGCACTCGCCGACAAGAAGAAGGCAGGTCGTCGCGTGCTCCCCGGACTAGGTCGCCGGTCGTAACCGATGCGCGACGCGCGCCGGTCCGCGGTGGCGGCCATGCTCGGCGCCCGTTCGGTGGCGGTCGTCGGGGCCAGTCCCAAGCCCGACAGCTTCGGCGAGCGGATGGTGATCGAGGCCCGACGCAGCTCTGCGCGGATGCATCTGGTCAATCCGCGCTACGACCGGATCGGTGGCGTGCCATGCGCTCCGTCGCTGGCCGACCTCGACGAACCCGTCGATCTGGTTCTCCTCGGGGTGCCCGACGGCGCGCTGATCGGCCAACTGGAGGCGGCCGCCGACGCCGGGGTGCCGTCCGCCGTGCTGTTCGGTTCGGCGCACGGGCTTCGCGACAAGGTCGCCGCCGTCGCGTCGGCTGCCGGGATGGCGGTGTGCGGCGCCGGCTGCATGGGCTTCGTCAACAACGTGAACGGCGTTCGCGCACTGGGCTACCTGGAGCCCGACCCGCTGCCGTCCGGCGGGGTCAGCCTCGTCACCCACTCCGGCTCGGCATTCTCGACGCTTCTGCGCGCGCGCCGTGGGTTCGGCTACCGGCTCGCGGTGTCGTCGGGTCAGGAACTCGTCACCGACACAGCCGATTACGTCGACTACGCGCTTGACGACCCCGGCACGCGACTGGTGGCGCTGATGATGGAGACGCCGCGCGCGGCGCCGCGGCTGCGTCGGGTCCTGATACGTGCCGCGGAACGCGACGTGCCAGTGGTGATCCTGCCGGTCGGCGGCTCGCCGACGGGGCGTGCCATGGTTGCCGCGCATTCCGGCGCGCTGGCCGGTGAGGCGGCGGGCTGGCAGGCGTTCTGCGCTGCGGTCGGTGCCATCCGCGTCCGCGACCTCGCCGAGTTCGCCGACACGATCGAATTGTTCAGCGCGGGACGACGAGCCAGCGCCCGCAGCGTCGGGCATCGCCACCGTGCACGATTCTGGCGCCGAACGCGCGCTCGCGGCTGACCTGGCTCATACGCTCGGCGTGGAGTTCGCCACGCTGTCACACCACACGGTGCGCTCCATCGAGGGGTTGCTCGACGACGGTTTGGCCGCGACCAACCCGCTGGACGTGTGGGGCACCGGCGCCGACACGCGTGCGCTGTTCCGGAGTTGCCTGCGCGCGATCACCGACGACGCAGCGGTTTCGGTCACCGCGCTGGCGGTCGACCTGGTCACCGAGTTCGACGGCGACGCCTCGTACGCGGACGGGGTGCTCGACGTCGCAGCCGAAACGGACAGGCCGTTGGCCGTGCTGACCTCGGTACCGTCGGCGATCGACCGCGCCACGGCGGAACGGCTGCGCGCCAACGGAGTTGCGGTACTGGAGGGGACGGCCAGCGGGCTTGCCGCACTCGGCCACCTGGCCACCTGGCCCTTGTTCGTCGACCGTGCCGAACCGGCCGTCGATGCTGCCCGCAGGTGCCGCTGGCTTGCGCGGCTCGCGGACTGGGATCAGGCCATGGCGTTCGACCTGCTCGCCGACTACGGCATTCCGGTGGCGCGGGCGCGTGTGGCCGTGTCGCTCGACGGAGCGTTGGCGGCCGCCGGCGAGACCGGCTATCCCGTCGTGCTGAAGACACTCGGCGCCGAACACAAGAGCGACGTCGGGGGAGTGGTGCTGGGGATTCCCGATGCGGAGGTGCTGCGTGCGGAGTACACGGCGATGGCACATCGGCTCGGACCCACCGTCACCGTGCAACTGATGATCGCCGAAGGGGTGGAGATCTCCGTGGGCGTGGTGCGGGACCCGGCATTCGGTCCACTGCTGGTGGTCGCTGCGGGCGGCACGTTGGTCGAACTGCTGGACGACCGGGCGGTGGCGCTGCCGCCGGTGTCGCGGGCCGGGGCGATGCGGCTGCTCGACGGGATGCGCATCCGGGCTCTGCTGGCGGGGTGGCGTGGTGGCGCACCGGTCGACCTGACGGCGCTGGCCGACGTGATCGTCGCATTCTCCACCCTGGCAACCGAACTCGGGGACGCCATCGACGCGGTCGAGGCGAACCCGGTGATCGCGTCAGCCGACGGCGCCGTCGCGGTCGATGCCCTGCTGGTAGTGCGCGGCGGGGTCGGCGAGTAACGGCGCGAACGCCAGCTCGGCGGCGCCGATCATCAGTGTTTGCGATCCCAGGCTGGCCGGCACGATCCGGACCAGATCGTGGGGTTCACGCAGACTGTGCCGCGCGACCGCGTCGTTGAGCACGTCGGCTGCGAGCGAGGGAAAGGCCTGGAGGAACCCGCCGAGCACGATCAATCCTGGGTTCAGCATGTTGACCGCATTGCCGAGTGCGATGCCGAGGTACTGTGCCTGGCGTTCAACGGTTTTCGCCACCGCATGGGAGTCCGTGGCGTACGTCTGGGACTGGCTGACCTCCGTCTCGAGGCAGCCGACCCGCCCGCAGTGACAGACGCCAACGCCGCCCACATAGGTATGGCCGAGCTCACCCGCGTAGCCGGCCACCCCGTCGAGCAGCTCGCCGGCGACCACCACTCCCGCACCGATGCCGCCAGCGCCACCGTTGACGTAGATCATGTGCTCGGCGTTCACGTGTCGCCCGAAGATGTGTTCGCCGACCGCGCCCAGGTTGGCGTCGTTGGCCGCGAACACCGGTAGTTGAGTTGCTTCGCTGAGTAATTGACCGATCTGCGCGTCATGCCAGCCTAGATTGGGTGCCAGGCGGACGATGGAACCGGCGGCCTGCACCAGGCCGGGAGCGGCGACGCCAATGGCGGTGACACCACGGCCGGGCCCGAGTTGTCTGCGCATCTGCTCGATCGTCTCGGAGGCAAGGGCGACCGTCTGCTCGACGGTGGGGATACCGGTAGTGGTGCGTCTCGTCATCTCGAGCACCGATCCACCGAGGCCGACCAAACCGATGGTCACGGAATCGATTTCGGGGTTCACCGCGATCGCCAGCCTGCGAATCTGCGGCCGCACGACCGGGCTGGGGCGGCCGACCTGGGTGGATGCCGTGGGTTGCGCCTCCTCGACCAAGCCGTGTTCGACCAATTCCTCGACGAGGTCCTTGACCGTCGACCGCGACAGCCCAGTTCGGCGGGTCAACTCCGCGCGGCTCATTCCGCGGTGGCGATGGACCAGCACGAGCACACCGGAGAGGTTGCGACGGCGCACGTCGTCGGTGCTGGTACCGATCCTGGCGGAGCGATCCACGGCATTCCTCCCTTCGAGCCATTGACAGTGGCGTGGATCACATCATATGTTCGGCCTCTGAACAAATCTAGCCTTGAGGAGGCGGAGATGTCCGTTGTCGAGTCTTGTCCATCGGCCGCCGACGCCCTGGCTCCGCAGCCATCGGACAAGTTCTCTTTCGGCCTGTGGACCGTGGGGTGGACCGGTGGCGATCCGTTCGGCGTGGCGACCCGTCCCGCGGTCGACGCGGTCGAGGCCGTCGAACGGCTGGCCGAACTCGGCGCGCACCGAGGACGTTGCCGGCGTGTGGGTCTCCGCAGCGGCGAACATGCCGATGTACCTGCTTCTCAAGCAGCGTGCCGCGGCGTTCCGCGCCGACCCCGAAGTTGCCGAGGCGATGGCAGCCGCCCGAGTCGACGAGCTGCGGCGCCCGACCCTCAACCCGGGTGAGACCTACCGCGACCTGGTGGCCGATCGGACCGCGTATGAAGACTTCGACGCCGAATCATATTTCGGTGCACGCGGATTCGGCTTCGTCCGGCTGAATCAGCTGGCACTCGAACATCTCATGGGTGCTCGTTGAGCGCCTTGCTCGTGGATTTCCTGGACGTGATGTGCGTCACGCTATAAGTTGTCCAAAACAACAAATTGGAAGGATGGGAGCGATCTCCATGAAGCGAATGGGATCTCTGGTGTTCGCCGTGCTCGTCGGAGCGGGGCTCACCCTGTCCGGCTGTAGCAGCGACAGCGGCAATGGGGGAAGCGGCGATGGGGGAGGCCAAGCCAAGGGCAAGATCGGGGTGATCCTGCCCGACACCAAATCGTCGGTCCGATGGGAATCCAAGGATCGGCCCGCGCTCGAGGCGGCCTTCAAGGCGGCGGGCGTCCCGTACACGATCCAGAACGCCGAGGGTTCGGCCGACTCCATGGCCACCATCGCCGACGGGATGATCGCCGATGGCGTCACCGTGCTGGCGATCGTGAACCTCGACTCCGACAGCGGCGCAGCCATTCAGCAGAAGGCAGCCAGCCAGGGCGTCAAGACCATCGACTACGACCGGCTCACCCTGGGCGGGTCGGCCGACGTCTACATCTCTTTCGACAACACCAAGGTCGGCGAGCTCCAGGGCCAGGGCCTGGTCGACTGCCTTGGCGGGAAGCCGGCGAATGTGGTGTTCCTCAACGGTTCTCCCACCGACAACAACGCCACCCTGTTCACCTCCGGGGCACACTCGGCGGTGGACAAGACGCCGAGCATCAAGGTCGCCGGCGAGCAGGCGGTGCCGGACTGGGACAACGACAAGGCGGTGACCATCTTCGAGCAGATGTACACCGCGGCCGACGGGAAGATCGACGGTGTCTACGCCGCCAACGACGGGCTGGCCGGTTCGGTCATCTCGATCCTCGAGAAGAACAAGCGTGCCGGGCAGGTGCCCGTCACGGGTCAGGACGCCACCGTCGAGGGTCTGCAGAACGTCCTCGCAGGAACGCAGTGCGTGACCGTCTACAAGTCCGCGAAGGAGGAGGCCGACGCGCTGGCCAAGGCCGCCATTGCACTCGTCAAGGGTGAGTCCGTCAGCACCGACGCCACGTCGCGCGACGACAAGGGCAACCGCGACGTTCCCTCGGTGCTCCTCATCCCGAAGTCGATCACGAAGGACAACGTCGACGTCGTCTTCAAGGACGGCGGTCAGTCCAAGGATGAGGTGTGCACCGGCCAGTTCGCGGCGATCTGCACCGCAGCGGGGCTCTGATCGACCGATGCCCGACGAGGTGATCCTGAAGGCGCCCATCCTCGAACTCCAGGGAGTCAACAAGAGTTTCGGCGTCGTGCACGTCCTGCACGACGTCGACTTCAAGGTGTATCCCGGCGAGGTGACCGCGTTGGTTGGCGACAACGGCGCCGGCAAGTCGACGCTGGTGAAGGCGATCGCCGGGATCCACCCGATCGACAGCGGGACCTACCTGTTCGAGGGCAAGCCGGTGACGGTGCACGGGCCCAACGACGTTGCGGCCCTTGGTGTCGAGGTGGTCTACCAGGACCTCGCCCTGTGCGACAACCTCGACATCGTCTCCAACATGTTCCTCGGTCGTGAGCTCAAGCACCGCGGCGTGTTGGACGAAGCCCGGATGGAGACGTTGGCAAGGGAGGCGCTGGCTTCGCTGTCGGTCCGCACGGTGAAGTCCGTGCGTCAAACCGTCTCCAGCCTGTCCGGCGGTCAGCGCCAAACCGTCGCCATCGCCAAGTGCGTGCTGTGGAATTCCAGGGTGGTGCTGCTCGACGAACCAACGGCGGCACTGGGTGTTGCGCAGACCCGGCAGGTCATCGACCTGGTGCGCCGGCTGGCCGATCAAGGCCTTGGCGTCGTCCTCATCTCGCACAACATGGTCGACGTGTTCGAGGTTGCCGACCGGATCTGCGCGCTGTACCTGGGCCGGGTGGCGGCCGAGGTCAAGGCGTCCGATGTCACCCACGGTCAGGTGGTGGAGCTGATCACCGCCGGCCGCTCCGGCGATCTCGGTCTCGCGCCTGCCGAAGCTGCGCAGTCGATGTGAAGGATCGCGAAATGACCTCCGTCAAACCCGAACTCGCCGATTCGGACTTCGTGGCCGACACGCACTCCGACGAGACGTTCCGCGACGCCGCACGCGGCTACCTCCAACGGGTACGCGGCGGCGACATGGGCTCACTGCCCGCGGTTCTCGGACTCATCGTGCTGTTCATCGTGTTCGGGCTGGCGAACGAGCGGTTCATGTCGGCGCTCAACCTGGCCAATCTGGTGACCCAGGCCGGCTCGATCTGCGTGCTGGCCATGGGGCTGGTCTTCGTTCTGTTGCTAGGCGACATCGACCTGTCCGCGGGGGTGGCAGGCGGTGTGTCTGCCTGCGCGATGGCGTTGGCGATTACCAATCACGGCTGGCCGTGGTGGGCCGCGGTGCTGGCAGGCGTGATCTGCGGTGCGCTGATCGGTCTGTCGATCGGACTGCTGCGGGCCAAGCTCGGCATCCCATCATTCGTGGTGACTCTCGCGTTCTTCCTTGGGCTGCAAGGCGTCACGCTCAAACTCATCGGCGAGGGCGGATCAGTGCGGGTGGACGATCCCGTGATCCGGGGCATCACCATCGACAACCTGCCCGTGACGGTCGGATGGATCTGTGCCCTGCTTGTCGTCGTCGGTTACGCGGGCCTCGAGCTGTACCGGCACCGAAGCAAGGTCGCGGCCGGGTTGCACCATGCGCCGTTCGGGGTGGTGGCCGCGCGCATCGTCGGCGTTGGTGCGGTGACCCTCGGTGTCACCTATCTGCTTAGCCTCAACCGCAGCGTCAACCCGAACATCCAGATCCGCGGCATCCCCTACGTTTTGCCGTTGGTCGGGGTGCTGCTCATCGTGTTGACGTTCGTGCTGACCAGGACCTCGTACGGTCGGCACATCTACGCCGTCGGTGGCAACGCCGAGGCGGCGCGGCGCGCAGGTGTCAACGTCGACCGGATCCGGATGTCGGTCTTCGTGGTGTGTTCGGCGTTGGCTGCAGTCAGCGGGATCATCGCCGCGTCGTACGGCGGCAAGGTGTCCGCATCCTCGGGTGCGGGCAACGTCCTGCTGTATGCGGTCGGTGCTGCCGTGATCGGCGGCACCAGCCTGTTCGGCGGCAAGGGCCGTGCGCTCGACGCGGTGATAGGCGGCGTGGTGGTCGCCACGATCGCCAATGGTCTTGGCCTGCTGAATCAGTCGTCCTACATCAATTTCCTGGTCACCGGCGGCGTTCTGCTGCTGGCGGCCAGTGTCGACGCGATATCTCGACGACGGCGGTCCGCGACCGGCCTAAGCTAGAAGATCGAGTAGACCTTTCGCACGGTCTCGTGGATGTCCCACGTGCCCGTCCAGCCCTTCGGGAACACGGCCATGTCGCCCGTTCCGATCTCCTCGGGTTCGCCGCCGTCGGGCGTCACCGTCATCCTGCCCGCGACGAGATGGATGACCTCGTTGGTCTCCAGCTTCCACCGCGACGGTCCCGGGGTGCACTGCCAGACGCCTGCCGACAGCTCGCCATCCACCCACAGTTCGACGCCGTGCGTGGCCATCTCGTCGCCGGTGGCCTCCTCGAGTGGGCCCCAGTCTTCGAGGTCGGCATCGGTCGCGCCTGCGATGATGGGGGTCAGGATTGTGCTCTTCATGGGGTCGCCTTTTCTGGAAATGGTAGTGAGATGGGTTCTGGTGCAACGCGACTGTTTCCGTCGGCGTCGAAGCGGTCCAGGCCGAGGTCGGTGAGATCGAGCCACGTGCACTCACCGGTGGTGGTCAGGTCGGCCGCCACTTGGGCGACGGCGGGACCCCACATCATCCCGTGCCCGGCCGGGCTGGCCACCACCGTGCCGTCGACCGGGCCGTCGTCGGTGAGCAGCGGGCCCAGGATGGGCAGGTGGTCGGGCGTGTAGTCGATGGTCGCCGCCCACGACCGGCGCAGGCCGAGGCCGCGCACTGCTGGGAAGAGGTGCTCGATGCGGTCGCGGGCCTTTCGGTAGTACAGGGTGTCGAAGTCGACCGCGGTGCCAGGAGGTTCGTCGGGGTTGCTCATGCCCCACAGCACTCCACCGGCTTCTCCTGGCCGCCAATAGATTCCGGACGTCACGTCGAACACCATCGGTACGTCGTGGATGTCGAGTTCGGTCGGCGCGGCGGTGACGACGACCTGATGCCGGGTGCCGCCCGCCGGGATGCGGCCGCCGGCCCGAACACCAACGGCGGCCAGCTTCGGGCCCCCGGTGAGCACGACGTGTTCGGTGTCGATCGGACCATCGGAGCTGTCGATGCCGACGACCCGGCCGCCTTGGGTGCGTAGCCCGGTGAAGGTGCAGCGCTCCCGGACGTCGACACCCTGGGCGACGAGCGCTGCGGTGTAGGCGAGCACGTTGCGGGGCGCGTCGATGTACCCGTCGCCGGGCGCGAACGAAGCCCCGAGGGTGACGCCGGAGGCGAGACCGTTGTGCTGCGCGTCGAGGTCGTCGCTACTGAGCCATTCGACCTGCAGGCCGAGGCTGCGTTGCAGGGCGATGCGTTCGTGGGCCTGCTGCACTTCGGATTCCGTGAAGCACGGCATGAGATAGCCCTGGGCGACGAAACCGCAGTCGATCGGGAACCGCTCACCGGTGGATCGGTAGAACTCCTGCGTGCGCAGCCCTAGCTTGATCGCGGGCTCGGTGCCGCCTTGCGCGCGCACCATGCCCGCGGCTCGGCTGCTGGCGCCGTCGCCGAGAGTGCTTGCCTCTAGGAGAACGACGTTCTCGACGCCGCTTTCGGCGAGCAGGACGGCGGTCCACGCGCCGACCGTCCCCCCGCCGACCACCACCACGTCGGCATGGGCGGAACTGGTCATAGTACGAGACGTTGGCATAGACTGAACGCTCAGTCAAGAGGTCGGCGAGGATCGGAGTGCCCGGATGTACGGACTGACGGCAGACGATCGGCGCATCAGGGACGTGGCGCGTGAGTTCGTCGATTCGCTGATCCCGCTCGAGGTCGAGGCCGAACTCGCGGGCGGCATGTTGCCCAAGGAGGTGACGGCCGAACATCATGCCAGGGCAATCGAATTGGGGCTGTACGCCACCAACATGCCGACGTCGGTCGGCGGCCCTGGATGTACGGCCCTGCAGCAGGTGCTGGTGCAGGAACAATGCGGCCGGGCCACCAACGGGCTGGCGTGGGTGATGGCCACGCCACCGCAGTGGTGGGTCGACGTGGCGACCGACTATCAGCGTGAACGTTGGTTGCTGCCTGCGGTGCGCGGCGAGAAGCACGAGGCGTACGCCATCACCGAGGAGTTCGCCGGCTCCGACGTGTCGGCGCTACGGGCGACCGCGCGTCGGGAAGGCGACGAGTACGTGATCGACGGCGAGAAGTGGCACGTCACGTCCTACAACCTTGCCGACTATCTGTTCGTCCAGGCGCGTCTGGTAGGCGGCCCCTTCGAGGGTGAGCACGTCCTGCTCGTCGTCGATCTGCCCTGGCCAGGAGTGGAAGTCGTTCGCACGCCGCACTATTCCCATCACATCGCCGACGAGCACCCGATCGTGGCGTTCAACGGCGTGCGGGTGCCGATCGAGAACCTGGTGGGTGCCGAGGGTGAGGGCATGACCTTCAGCCAGGACTGGTTCCGATTCGAGCGGCTGATGGTGGCAGCGCGTTGCGTGGGCGCCGCGCAGCGCCTCATCGACGACGCGACATCCTTCGCCAAGGAGCGGATCGTGGACGGCAAGCCACTGGGCGAGCATCAGTTGGTTGCGGGCATGCTCGCGGACAGCGCCACTGAGTTGTTCGCCGCCCGCACGATGCTCTACGAGGTGGCCCGCTCGATCGACGCCGGGACCGATCGCAAGACGCTGCATGCGCAGGCGTCGATGGCGAAGTTGTACTGCTCGGAGATGGCCGGTCGGGCAGCCGACCGCGCGGTGCAGGTATTCGGCGGCCGCGGCTACATGAGGGAGAACGTCGCCGAACGCATGTACCGCGAGTTGCGCGTCGAGCGAATCTGGGAGGGCGCCAGCGAGATTCAGCGGATCATCGTGGCTCGGCAGGTACTGAATCGCGGACCGTCAGCGGTGCTTGAGGGCGCCTGATTGCCACGGCGGCCGCCCGTGGGGCATAGTTCGAGCTCAGGACGTTGGATGTGGGCCGACGTCGAAGACTCGGGGGAGCACATGAAGGTCGTAGCGTTCGCGGCATCGCTGAAGGCAGTAGTGGACGACCGTGGTGGCGTCACCGCCGACGGTTTCCCGATGACGAGTGCGCAGGTGACGAGCTTCCCCGCACACATCACCGTTCCGCTGATCCTGGCCGTTTACACCCAGGGTGGCACCGACTACGACCCGCGCCGCTACATCGTTGCCACGTCATCCGATGGTGAACGACTCGGCTCCTTGGAGTGCAGCTGGCATTGGCCCGACAATCCGGGCTCACCGGTCAAGTTCTGGGTGAGCGCGCCACAGTTGCCCATCCGGCTGACGGCGCCTGGCGTGTGCAGCATCGGCTTGTACGACACCCTCGACGCGACGGAAACCGACCATCTCTTCCCGCTGCCGGTGGTCAAGGTCAACCCGTTGCTGCCGCCGCCGCCGAATCTGAGGTAATCGCGACGGGGCAGCACCTGCGGAACGGCAGGGCGCCTAGCTGGTCGGACGGTCGCGCAGGCGAACGGACAGGCAGGTGACGCAACCCTCGAGCTTCTCGAACTCGGAGATGTCGACGCGCGTGACGCGGTAGCCGCGCCGTTCGAAGATCTCGGCACTCTGCGGCGCGGCCGACGACAAGAGGAGCACGTCGTCTTCGAGGAGTACCACGTGCGCCCCGGGCTCTTCGGGCACCGCGAGGAAGCGATCGCCCCAGACGCCAGGATCGTCGACGACGGGTTCGTAGCCGATGACCGTCCCGTCGGGAAGCGCTGTGACGGCGGACTTCAGGTGAAGCGCCTTCCCGAGCGGCACGGTGACCACGGTGACGCCGAAGCGCTTGAGGTGAGCCTGCAGCTGCGCGATGCCTTCTGCGTTCGTACGCCCGCCGATCCCAACCCAGACGGTTCCGCCGAATTTGAGCACGTCGCCACCATCGAGCGTTCCTGGTGCTTCGATCCGCGCGATGCGATAGCGCTGGGCGCGGACGGCGTCCTCGGCCGCGACGGTCTCGGGCATGCGCTCGTCGGCTCCTGGGCGGCTGATCACCGCGAGGTCGCCGTAGACGACCATGGTGTCCTCGACGAACACCGAGTCGGGGTACTCCGGCGCAGGCGGCACTTCGTGGGCGGTCCATCCGGCGTCCCGTAGCGCTGCGACGTAGGAATCCCATTGGCGATACGCGAGTTCGACGTCTACCCGGTCACTTCGGTCGATGTGGGTGATGAGGCCCTCGGCGAGCCGCGCTGACGGTCTCCGAACCAATGCGTGGCGGGTGAACATGGCGCCATGGTGCCAGGTCGGCTGGCCCGGGATGGCACGTGCCCGCCACTGCCTTATGCGACCGGTTCTTCTACCGCCTCGGCGGTGCGCCAGCCCAGCAGGCGCATGCCGTGATAGACGAGCAATGCGGCGATCGAACCCAGCGCGATGCCGGTGAAGATCAAAGAACCTGCGTGCCAGGTGAAGTCGGCGATGCCGATGATCAGCGGGATGGCCGCGGTCATCTGGTTGATGGGTTGGCTGAAGTCCACGTGATTGGTCAGCCAGATGCGCACGCCGAGCACGCCGACGAGGCCGTACAACACGATCGTGGCGCCGCCCAGCACGCCGGGCGGGATCGCGGAGATGGTGGCACCCACCTTGGGGCAGAGGGACAATCCGATGGCCACCGCGGCTGCAATCCAGTACGCCGCAGTGGAATACACCCGGGTGGCGGCCATGACGCCGATGTTCTCGGCGTAGGTGGTGGTCGCAGAACCACCGCCGAGCCCGGCCAGCGTCGTCGCCACCCCGTCGGCGGCCAGCGCCCGCCCGATGAGCGGATCGGTGTCGGTGCCGGTCATCTGGCCGACCGACTTGACGTGCCCGATGTTCTCGGCGATCAGCGCGATGACGGCGGGCAGGAAGAGTGGCAGTACCGAGATCGAGAAGGACGGTGCCTGGAATTCCGGCAGCCCGAGCCAGGGTGCCGACGCGATCGCCGACGTGTCGACGTCGCCGAGGGCGAGTGCGAGCAGGTAGCCGATCACGACCGCCAGGAAGATCGCGAGCCGTCCCATGATGCCCCGGAAGAACGCAAGGGCCGCGACGAGCAGCACCAGGGTGACGATGCCGACCAGTGGGCCCTTCTCGAAGTTGGTCTTCGCGGCGGGCGCCAGGTTGAACCCGATCAGGGCGACGATGGCGCCGGTCACCACGGGTGGCAGGATCACGTCGAGCCAATGCGTTCCGACCAGGTGCACGACCGCCCCGATGACGATCAGCAGCACGCCGAGGGCCACCAATCCGCCCAGCGCACTGCCGCTTCCGTTGGACGCCACTGCCGCCGTCACGGGAGCGATCACCGAGAAGCTCGAGCCGAGGTAGCTCGGCAGCCGGTTGCCGGTGATGATCAGGAACAGCAGGGTGCCGATGCCGGAGAACAGCAGTGTCGTCGTGGGCGGGAAGCCGGTCAGCACGGGCACCAGGAACGTGGCGCCGAACATCGCCACGACGTGCTGGGCCCCGATGCCGATGGTCCGTGGCCAGCTCAGTCGTTCATCCGGTGCCACGACGGCGGCGTCGGGCGGTACGGGCGTCCAGGTCAGATTCCATTTGGCCGGGCTCATCCTCTGGAACTACACCATCGGGGGTCGGCTCGCGACTTTATCCACAGTGCGGGTTTCATCCACAGAAGGCCGGTCGCTCCTTGATTCGAACACGTGTGCGAATACCGTGGAGACATGGACGCCGCCACCGAGATCAGGTCACCGCCGACCTCGACGCGATCGACGCCGCCCTGACCCGCCTGCGCGCCACGTCGACCGATCGCGGTGGGCAACGCCTTTCGGGTCACGATCGCCCAACGTTTGGAAACCCAAAACCGCATCACCCGCGCACTGTCCTACCGCATCCTCGCCGAGCTCGTCGATCCACCCGACGGTCACGACGATGCCGAGCTGCCCACCGACCCGAGGGTGCGCGAGCGGCTGTGGAAACGGCTACGGATCACTCAGGCCGAGCTGCGCCGTCGCGTGAAAGTGGCGGCACGAATCCGGCCCCGACGCACCCTCACCGGAGCACCCTTGCCGCCGGAACTGGAACTGCCCGCCCTGGGCCGCCGCCGTCGAGCCGCTTCGGGGAACTTGACCTGGACCTAGGCGCGAGATTGGAGATCGCTGCGACCGATAGGTAATTGTTCCAGCCTCCACTGCACGTTTTAACCCGGCGAGTGGGGGCACACCCGGAAAGGTCGTCCTTGTGAAGCAAGTCACGCAATGCAGTCTCACCTCAAGCCACCGGGGATCTGTATCCAGAACTGGACCACGGAGGGGTTACGAGTGTTATGTCCCTGAGCCAAGATCTGTATGGGTTCGCCATCGAGCTGCGCAAGTTGGCCTACACCATGCCTGGCGGGGTAGAGGACCCGCTGATCCGGCTGAGTGAGCGGATGATCCGCCACGCCCAGCAGCAGATCGATGCGGACCAGTCCCGCTCGAATAAACATCACGCGGTGAACTTGCCCCCGCTATCGGCGGGTGGGGATGAAGCATCTGTGGTGCGGGGTAAGACCCGGCCCGGGCCGAGACAAAACTCCCACCGGGACAATGCCGACATCGGTCCATTGGCGGGTGGAAGCAGATGATGGCGGGTCTGTTGCGTTTGTACTTCGCTGCATGCGCTTGCCTGCTCGCGGCGGGCATGCTGGTGGGTGCCGGGGGCGCGGTCGCCGTCGCCGATCCCGTTTCCAGCGATTCCGCTGCGAACGGCGAAGACGGCGTCAACGACCAGCAGCATTCCCCCAGCGCAAAAAAGCCGAAAACGGCGAAGGACGAGCCTGGCGCCACGGACACCGAGGATGGCTCGCTTGGATTGGGCGGGCAATTAGGCCAGCCGCATTCCATCGACTCGGAAAAGCCGAAGGACGCGAAAAAGCCGAAGGATGAGCCTGGCGGTACGGACAAAAGGGATCGGATGAAAGCCGAGTCGGACCTCGGTGGCGTGGTTCCTGATCCGGTCGCGGCGGTTCCGGATCCGGTCGCCGCGGTTCCGGACGACGTCGCGGAGGTTTCTGACGCTTTGGCACTGGTTTCTGTGGCGGTGCCGCCGGTTCCGGATGTGGTCGGGCCAGTTTCTGATGTCAGCGCATTGGTCCCAGACATGCTGACCTCAGTTGGCGGTGCGGTCGTCTCGTTCACGCAACTGCAATCCGACCTGTATTCCTTCTTGTTGGGCATCACCAGGGGGGCGTCAGTTTCTGATGTCAGCGCGTTGGTTCAGGACATGCTCCGCTCGGTTGTCGAGGCGGTCGTCCTGCTCGCGCAACTGCCTTCCGACCTTTCTTCCCTCTTGTTGGGCGTCACCGGGGTGCAGCCCGTGGCGGACAGAGTGGAGGGCATCCACGGCCCTGGGCTGTCCGCACCCGCCGGGGCGTCGGTGGCGTCGCGGTTGCCGCTGGGCCTGCCACGTGCGGGTGTCGCGGGCCTGCCGGTGACCGGCGAGGCAACCGGGGTCGCAACGGTCGATGTAATTGCGCTCGGTCGAGCGTCAGCGATGTCCGAGATGGCACCGCTAGCGCCCGGTCCCGGGTCTCCGATCAGTGCGAGGTCGTCTTTCCGGCAAGTTGTCGGCGAAATCCTGCTACCCGTTTCACTGTGGGCGCTGGCCGCGGCCGCTTTGCCCGGCGTCGGCGGGCTAGTGGTGCTTTTCGCAACCGGGGCGCGTCTCGGATACCGCCAGGCTAAGGCCGGTTTCGCGTTGCGGGCAGCGGGCATCGCGTCCTTCGCACGTCCGGGGGCCGTTGCGTTAGGCGTCGTTCGTTCGAGGTCATTGGTTGTCATCCGTCCGAGGTCATTGCTCGTTCGGCCGACGGCGTCAAGCGCAGGAGGTCTTCTCGATGAAGTCGCGTAGCAAGCCGCAAACCCAAGTCGATTGTCGACTCGATGGCGGACGCCGGGGCGGCGGCTATCGGTGCGAGGCTCTGGGTGCCGGAATCGAAAGCATCGGGATCACTTCGGATTGAGTAGAGGTTGGCCACGGACAGACCAACGCAGACGGTCAGTAATCCGCTGCGCCATGGTTTCACCATCACTGACGCACAAGCTCGAACAGTGAAGTGACGGTGGGTCGGCGCCTGAGTTCTACTGCTCGATCGCACAGAGCATCGCCGTAAGCTCGCGCTGCTCTGTTTCCAGCTTCCGCATCGCGTCACGCTCATGGCGCATCACCAAGTAGTTTTCACTCCCTTGAGCGTCGATGCGCTCGTCTGGCACGACGGCGAACCGCTGGTACGCACACGGGTGCTGCCCGACCCGTTCACCCCGCAGACCGGGCTGTGGGCCGACAACTTCGGGCACGGCGACATCGATGAGAAGAAGGACGCGGAACTGATCCGGTCGCTGAGGGAATTCGGTTGGCCGAAGGGACTGGAGGCCATCCACGACGAGTACGGCGTCAGCCTCACCGCGGCGCAGGGAGGCCGTCGCCAAGATGCTGGGCATCGACCCGGTCATTCGGGTCATCACCTTCGGTGACTGTCCTGCTGCGACGCCCATACATCTATGCACTACCGGCACAGTCATGCCCGTGACCACGGCTGTACCCGCCCCAACTGCCCGGTCACCGGATACGACTGCGAAGTCCACCACGCCCCAGGCTGGCACCCCAACGGCCGCACCGACGCCGACAAACTCTTCTTCGCCTGCGGCCCAGACAACACCCGCGCCGAAGACGACGACATATCGACGACGGTGACAGAGAGCGGCCGACTGGCCTGGACCGAGGGCACCGGACCACCCGAAATCAACCGGCTTCACCACCCCGAAGAACTACTCGACGACGAGCTGGACGATGGCTAGCTCGGCGAGCCGCGGAATGATCTCGTCGCCAAGGCGTTTCACCCATCCGACGGGGTCCGGGTTGCCGGGCAGAGGGCCGGTGTTGATCATGTCGACGCCCAATGCCGCGTAGCGATCGAGGGTCTTCAGGTACTCGTCGACGTCGGCGAACGGATCGGTGACGTATGTCGCGGTCAACCGGATGTCGGCGAAGTCACGGCCCAGCGCGTCGCAATGCCGGTGCAGTACATCGAGTTTGTGCGGCAGCTCGTCGGTCGACGAGGTGGTGTTCCACACGTCGGCGTACTGCGCGACCATGCGCAGCGTCTTCTTCTCGCCGTCGCCACCGAGGAGGATCGGCGGCCGCCGGATCGGTTGCGGTTGGCAGATCGTCTCGGCCAACTGGTAGTGCTTGCCCCGATATGGCCCGTCGTCGGCGCTCCACATCTGCAGGCAGATCTGCAGGGTCTCCTCCAGCATTTCGAACCGATCCGCCAGTGGCGGATAGGGCACGCCGAGCGCCAGATGCTCGCGCTCGTACCAGGCCGCGCCTATGCCGAACATCGCGCGGCCCTGCGCCAGCACGTCCAGCGTCGTCACGGTCTTGGCCAGGAGGCCCGGATACCGGTAGGTCACCCCGGTGACCATCATCGTGAGCGGGATGCGCTGCGTCTGGCCCGCCACGAACCCCATCGACGTGTATCCCTCGAGGAACGGATCCTCCGCCCGGCCCAGGGCCTCCATCTGGAAGAAGTGGTCGGCCATGGTGAACATGCCCGCGCCGGCATCCTCGGCCGCCTTCGCCGCCTCGGCAAGGGTGGGTCCCAGCTTCTCTGGTGCCCCGGGCAGGAAGTCGATGAAGTGAACGCCCAATTCCATTGTGATCCAATTCCCTTCGCTAGTCGTTGAGCCGCTCCAGAAGCGTCAGTGCCTCGTTGATGACGCGGCGCTCCGGTTCGGTGTAGCGGTCCTGAAAGGCGCGCTCCAGCCATTCGTGCGCGCACCTTGCGGTCGTTGTCGGCATGCCTGCGGCCCAACACCGTCAGGGTGATGAGCTGCCTGCGTCCGTCCTCGGGATCCGGCGTGCGGGCGATGAGCCCGTGCCGGTCAAGGCCGGTGAGCGTGGACGCCATGGACTGCGGGCGCACGCGTTCGGCGCCGGCCAGCTGGCTGGTCGACGCGGGGCCGTCCTTGACGAGGCGGATCAGGACCGCGGTCTGGGACGGCGTCAGATCGTCGGCGGTCGCGACATCCCGCAGCTGTCTGCGCAGCCTGCTGAACATCACGCGCAAATCGCGCGCCGCCGCCACCGCCGACTCACTGACCCGTTCCATATAGACAGTTTAAACTGAACAGTTGAAACTGTCTACTGTGCGCGAGAGCTGCCCCTGCGCGCCCAGTACGCCACCGCGCCGATCAGCACGACCACCACCCCGGCCAACACCGACGTCAGCGGCAGCGAGAACGCCAGCACGGCGCAGCCGACCAGCCCAAGCACGGGAATCACCTTGCCGCGCAGGGTCATCGCGGAAGCGTTGGCGATCGCGTAGTACACCAGCACCGCGAACGACGAGAAGCCGATGGCGCCCCGCAGGTCGACCACGGCGGCCAGCACGGCAACCATCACGCCCACCGCGATCTCGGCGCGGTGCGGACTGCCGAACCGCGGGTGGACCGTCGCCAGCCCGGTGGGCAGGTGCCGGTCGCGGGCCATCGCCAGCACGGTGCGGGAAACGCCAAGGATGAGCGCCAGCAGCGAGCCGAGTGCGGCCACGGCGGCGCCCACCCGGACCACCGGTTCGAATCCGGCGTGCCCGGCCGCGGAAACTGCGTCGGCCAGCGGAGCCGTCGCCGAAGCCAGTGCAGCGCTGCCTAATTCGGCCAGCACGGTGACGGCCACCACCGCGTACACCAACAGCGTGAGCCCGAGCGCCACCCGAATGGCACGCGGTATCGTGCGTGCGGGATCGCGCACCTCCTCGCCGAGCGTCGCGATGCGCGCATAGCCCGCGAACGCGAAGAACAACAGCCCCGCGGCCTGCAGGACGCCACCGACACCCACGTCGTCGCCGAAGGCCAGGCGTGAACGGTCGAGGTCGCCGTCGCCGACGACGGTCACCACCACGGCGGCGAGCACCGCCAGCACCACGATCACGATGACACGGGTGAGCCACGCCGACTTCTGCACGCCCACGACGTTGACCGCCGTCAGCGCCACGACGGCAGCGACCGCCACCGCGTGTGCGTGCCCGGGCCACGCGTAGACCCCGACGGTCAGCGCCATCGCCGCGCACGACGCGGTCTTGCCGACGACGAAGCTCCACCCGGCGGCGTAACCCCAAAATGGGCCAAGCCTTTCGCGTCCGTACACGTAGGTGCCGCCGGACTGCGGGTAGAGAGCGGCAAGTCGCGCCGAGGACGCGGCATTGCAGTACGCGACGACCGCCGCGACGGCCAGACCGGCGAGCAGGCCGGCACCGGCTGCCGCCGCCGCAGGGGACAGCGCCACGAAGATGCCCGCACCCAGCATCGAACCGAGCCCGATGGTGATGGCGTCAAGGGTGCCGAGCCGCCGCGTCAAAGCGGGTTGGTCCGGCGCCACGCGCCAATCGTAGGGCTCTACGCGGGGAATGCCGAGGTGAGGCGCGTGACCTCGGGCTTGTCGAAGACGTCGTTCAGGGTGACCGTGCGCAGGTTCCGGGACGTGATGATGTCGACCAACTGGTGGTACACGCTCATCACGGGCGGGTGATTGAGGTGGCCGATGACGATCCGCTGGGCGGTGTAGTACTTGTCGGCGTTGGCGACGATGTCGCTCGGCGCGAGGATCGCGTCGTCTCCGATGTTGCCGTTCCACAACGTGGTGACGGTGTAGCCGAGGTCGGCGGCCACGTTCGTCACCAGGTCGTTGTACGCGCCGTACGGCGGGCGGTAGTACGGCGTGGCGTCGGTCCCGAAGGTGTCCTTGATGAACTGGTCGGTGTGCCGCAGTTCGTCGGCGACGGCGGCTCCCGGCATCTTGGTGAGGTCGTGATGCAGCCAAGTGTGGTTGCCCAGCTGGATCTGGCCGGACTCCACCATCGGCAGCAGAAGCTCGCGGTTGTCCGTCCAGGACGAGAACACGCCGGTGACGAACATGGTGAGCCGGATTCCGCTGTCCTTGGCCAATTGGGCGTAGGCGCGCACCACGTTGGTGTCGACGCCGTCGTCCAGGGTCAGGGAGAGTAGATCGCCGGGTCCCGGGATCTCGCTGAGCACGCCGCCGCCGGGCAACAGCATGCGCGCCGCGGGCGGCGGCGGCGGCAACAGCGCTGGCCACTCCGGGGGCGGAGGCGGTGCTGGGGGAGCCGGGATCGCCGCCTTTGCCTGCGTCGAGGCCTGAGTGCTGCACTTTGCCAGGGCGATGGCGGCGGCCGACGCCGCGACACCGAGCAGGACGTTGCGGCGTGACAGGGTCGGCGTCGTCGCTGCACTCCGGCGACGACCCGTTATCCCATTAGTCACTCTGGTCACATGCGGCACGTAGAGCAGGGTAACCGCATGAGGTCCTGCAACCGGGGAGGCTTAGCTGTTGAGTTGCTGGACTACAGGTTGCGCACCGCGTTGACGGCCACGTAGCCGACATACCCGAGCGTGCCCAGCGTGGCCAGCCGGCGCGTCTTCGGGACGAGCAGGCCAACCCCGATCGCCGTCTCGATACCGCCGTTGGTCTTGAGGTGGCGGTCGGTGTCGCAGCGGGAAGGCGGACTTGGTGATGCCCTCGAAAACCTGCGGGCGGACGAAGTGCGCCACCCCGGTTCCGGCGAGCACCAGTCCTGCGAGAACTGGCAGTCGCGACGACTTCTCTTTCGACACCGATGTTCCTCTCTAGTGGAATTGCTCCTCGCGTGCGCGGAAGTGGAATTGCTCCTCGCGTGCGCGGGTCAAGCAATCTGATAGTCGCTCAAGGGAAACTCCGACGCTTCCTTGATGGCTGTCTCGGTCGACGACGGCCGCAGCAGCGTCGGCTCGCCTGCCGGGTTGAAGTAGTACGAGTTGGCGCTGGCGCAATCGCCGATCGTGAACAGCGAATCGCCGAGCAGTTCGGTCATCCGGTCAAGGAAGGCCGTATTGGCTTCCTCGGTCACCTCGAAGGTGGTCGCCCCGCGCCGCTTGACCTCCGTGAACAGCCGGTCCATGAGTCGCATCTGGTATTCCATCGTGTTGAAGAAGTTCAACCCGAGGAACGCATACGGACTGGCCAGGCTCAGGTAGTTCGGGAAGTACGGCATCGAAACGCCCTGATAGGCCTGGAACCTGGTGTCGCGCCACCACTTTCCCAGATCACGGCCGTCGCGGCCGATGACCTCGATGGCGGGGAAGTTGGCTTCCCACAGGTCGAATCCGGTGGCCAGCACCAAGGTGTCGATGACGTTCTTGGTGCCGTCGTTGCCGACGATGCCGTCGGCCTCGATGTGGTCGATGCCCGAATCCTGCAGGTGTACATGAGGTTTGGTGAACGTTCGGTAGTAGCCGTTGGAGAACGTGGGCCGCTTGCAACCGAAGTCGTAGTTTGGAGTCAACCGCCGCCGCAGTTCCTTGTCGCGGATCACCACGAACCGGTGGATCTTGGACAGATCGGACGCCGTGACGTTGAAACGCCCGCGGAAGGTCCGATAGTGCCTCACCCCGACGGACACCATCACCTCGTAGATCGAATCCGTCAGCCAACGAAGGACCCGCTGCGTCAACGGGATTCGCGCGAACAGTCGCTTTACCGGTTCACCGAAGCGCAGATCGATCTTCGGTACCACCCAGATCGGGGTGCGCTGGTAGACGGTGAGGTCGGCGGCGCGCTTGGCCAGTTCGGGGATCAGCTGCACCGCGGTGGCGCCGGTCCCGATCACCGCGATGCGGCGTCCGGAGGCGTCGTAGTCGTCCTCCCACTCGGTTGTGTGGACGATCTTGCCGTCGAAGTCGGTGATGCCGGGGATGTCGGGCACCTTCGGCTGGGACAGGAAGCCCGTCGCGGTGATCAGGTAGCGCGTGGCGAGTGTCTCGCCCCCGGCCAGGGCGACCCGCCAGACCTCGGCGTCCTCGTCCCAGCGGGCGCCCTCGACGACGGTGTTGAACCGCATGTGCCCGCGCACGTCGTACTTGTCGGCGACGTCGTCGGCGTACTGCTTGATCTCAGGGCCAGGGGTGAACAGCCGCGACCAGTTCGGGTTCGGCTCGAAGAAGTAGGAGTAGGTGGTGGTGGGTACGTCGACGGCCAGGCCGGGGTAGTGGTTGACGTACCAGGTGCCACCGAGGTCGTCCTCGCGTTCCAGGATGACGAAGTCGTCGAAGCCGAGCCGCTTGAGCTGGATGGCTGCGCCGATCCCCGCGAACCCGGCCCCCACGATGACCGCGTCGTATCGCTCCGAAGTCATGGGCTAGACGGTACCAGGGGTACTGGATAGGTCATGGGAGGACCTACGAGCCCTTGATCGACCCGGTCCGCTTGGGCTCGAGGGTCGCGATGCACGTGACGGCGCGGTCGCCCTGGTCCCAGGTCTCCTGCGTCGGGTACAGCACGAACACGCCGACCGAGTCGTCGGCCATGGCGTCCGGCGAGAACGTCTGCAGCTCATCGGGGCACTTGTTCTGCCATTCCTCGATGGCGGACTCGCCGGGATAGCTGCCGTCGGGCATCGTCAACACCGCGTAGACCTCGCCACCATGCGCCTGCTTGCAGTCGATGGTGGGCATGGTCATGATTCGGGCGCTGGTCGGTACGTCGGTGATGCAGTCGCCGACCTTCAGGTCGGTGGCGACGACGTGGTCCTTGGAGATGACGAGCGCAAGCACCACGAACACGGCCCCGGCGATCACCCAGAGGCCAGTGAGCACCAGGCCGGCGATCGCCATGCCGCGACCGCCCTGCTGACCGTCCTTGGTCTTGTTCAGCGCGATGATGCCGCAGACGAGGCTGACCAGGACGCCGCCGAAGATGCCGAAGATGAGGGTCGCGATGGCCCACCCACTGGTCGTCTTCGGCGGCGTGGGGAAGGGCTGCCCGTACTGCGGGCCATAGGGCTGCTGATACGGCATCGGCGGCGGTGGCGGCAGTCCCGGCGGCCCAGGAGGAGGCGGGTACGGCGCCCCCGGAGGCGGGTAGCCCTGGGGCTGGTAGCCAGGGGGCTGGTTCGGGTCTCCGGACGGCCAGTTCACCCCCGGAAGATAGCAGCAACTCAGGGGCGAAGGGACTGCGAACGGTCCTGGTCTGTGGTGGCGATGCACACCAAGGATCGGTCGCCGTTGGCCCAGGTCTCCTGGGTCGGCGTGATGACGGATCGGTCGAACGTCGGGCCTGCGGGAGCGTTGGTGGCGTAGCGCGTGAATTCGGCGGAGCAGTTCTCCTGGAAGGCGTGGACCGCCCCGTCGCCCGGGTACTCGTCGGACTCCGGAAGGGCCAGCACCCCGTACACCTCACCCTTGTGCGGGCGGTCGCAGCCCACACGTTCCAGCGACGGCGGCGATCCGTCGGGCGGGCTCTCGATGCAGTCGCCGACGCGCAGGTCGGCCTTGGTGGCCGTGGTGCCGCCGCCACCGCCGATGATCAGGTAGGCGACGAGTGCGGTAACGGCCAGGACTGCGACCGCGCCGCCGATCACGACAGCGCGCATGGGGAAGCTCACGCCAGCAACAGTAGTGCTGCGTCGACGGCGAGTGCGGGCACGTCCAGCGTCTTCGAGCCGAGATCGTGCCGCGCTCCGGTGATCTCGACGATCGTGGTGGGCGCGGGGATCAGCGCGACGGCCGCCCGCAGCTCGTCGAGGGTGCCGAACGGGTCCGCGGTGCCGTGGGTGAACACCGTCGGCGACGCGATGTGCGGGAGGTGCTCGGTGCGGGCCCGTTCGGGCTTGCCCGGCGGGTGCAAGGGGTACGAGAACAGCGTCAGTGCCTCCACCGCCAGCCCGTCTGCTACCGCCATTGATGACATGCGACCGCCGTAGGAGTGTCCGCCCGCGATCACCGGTCCGTCGGCCAGCGTGCGGACGAATTCCACCGCCTCGATGATGCCCGCGCGGTCGGTCGCCGCCGAACCCGACGGTGGCCCCTTCGGTCTGCGCCGCCGGTACGGCAAGTTGTAGCGCACCGCTACGAACCCGCGACTGGCCCATTCGTCGCACAGCCTGATCAACAACGGGGATTCCCGGCTGCCGCCCGCACCGTGGGTCAGCGCGACGGCGCCCTTGGGGTCGCCTGCCGGGTGATGGGCGACCCCCGCGATGGCGTCAAGATCCATCTGCTAGTTCTCTTCGCGCAAGCGCTGATCGGAAGACAGCCGGAACAGAGCGGACACGGGACCGTGGCCGCGGCCCAACGGGTAAGCGGCGCGCAGGCATTCGGTCACCCACTGCTTGGCGAAGGCCACGGCGTCGGGCACCGAATACCCATGCGCCAGCGCGCACGCCGCCGCGGCGGCCAGCGTGTCGCCCGCGCCGTGATCGTGGCCGGTGTCGATGCGCTCGGCGTCGAACTCGTAGAAGTCGGTGCCGTCGAACAGCAGGTCGGGGGCCCTCGGCGACGATCTCAGGTGTCCCCCCTTGACCAGCGCCCACTGCGGCCCCAGCGCGTGCAATGCCCGCGCGGCGTCGTGCTGGCTGGCGGAGTCAATTACTTCAATTTCTACGATCAGCCGCACCTCGTCCAGGTTGGGCGTCACCAGGGTGGCGATCGGAAATAGTTCGGCCCGAAGCGCTTTCAGCGCCGATGGATGCAGCAGCGGGTCGCCGTGCATCGAGGCGCAGACCGGGTCGACCACCAGGGGCGCGACTGGCCCGTCGGCGGACAGCCCGCGCCAGGTCTCCGCGACGGTGGTGATGATGTCCGAGCTGGCCAGCATTCCGGTCTTCGCGGCCTGGATGCCGATGTCGTCGACCACTGCCTCGATCTGGCCGGCGATGACGTCGAGCGGGATCTCGTGAAAACCCTTGACCCCGACCGTGTTCTGCACGGTCACGGCTGCGACCGCGACGCAGCCGTGCACACCGAGCATCGCGAACGTGCGGAGGTCGGCCTGGATGCCCGCGCCGCCGCCGGAGTCGGTGCCCGCGATCGTCATGACCCGCAACGGAGTCTGACCGGGTGGGGTGAGCGGGAGGAACGTGTTCATCGGCTCCTCGCGCAAGCGCTCGTCGGTCACGAACTCAAGGGTAGATAGACGCGGTTCCCGTGTTCGGCGAACTCCTGCGATTTCTCGGCCATGCCCTTCTCGATCTCGTCGGAGAAGGCGTCGCGGATGTCCTGCGTGATGCGCATCGAGCAGAACTTCGGTCCGCACATCGAGCAGAAGTGCGCCGTCTTGGCCGGCTCGGCGGGCAACGTCTCGTCGTGGAACTCGCGCGCGGTGTCGGGGTCCAGCGACAGCGCGAACTGGTCGTGCCACCGGAACTCGAAGCGCGCCTTGGACAATGCGTCATCGCGCCGCTGGGCGTTGGGATGGCCCTTGGCCAGGTCGGCGGCGTGGGCGGCGATCTTGTAGGCGATCACGCCGTCCTTGACGTCCTTGCGGTCGGGCAGGCCGAGGTGTTCCTTTGGCGTGACGTAGCACAGCATCGCGGTGCCGGCCTGCGCGATGATCGCCGCGCCGATCGCCGAGGTGATGTGGTCATACGCCGGTGCGATGTCGGTGGCCAGCGGCCCAAGGGTGTAGAACGGCGCCTCCTCGCAGAGTTCCTCCTCGAGGCGGACGTTCTCGACGATCTTGTGCATGGGCACGTGGCCCGGTCCTTCGATCATCACCTGCACACCATGGGATTTCGCGATCTTCGTCAGTTCGCCCAGCGTGCGCAGCTCGGCGAACTGCGCTTCGTCGTTCGCGTCGGCGATCGACCCCGGCCGCAGCCCGTCGCCCAGGGAGAACGTCACGTCATAGCGGGCCAGGATCTCGCACAGCTCGGCGAAGTGCGTGTAGAGGAACGACTCGGTGTGGTGGGCCAGGCACCACGCGGCCATGATCGAGCCGCCGCGGCTGACGATGCCGGTGACCCTGTTGATCGTCAGCGGGATGTAGCGCAGCAACACCCCGGCGTGCACCGTCATGTAGTCCACACCCTGCTCGCACTGCTCGATCACGGTGTCGCGGTAGACCTCCCACGTCAGCTCGGTCGGGTCACCCTTGACCTTCTCCAACGCCTGGTACATGGGCACGGTGCCGACGGGCACGGGGGAGTTGCGCAGGATCCACTCGCGGGTCAGGTGAATGTCGCGCCCGGTGGAGAGGTCCATGATGGTGTCCGCGCCCCAACGGGTGGCCCACACCATCTTGTCCACCTCTTCGGCGATGGACGAGGTGACCGCGGAATTGCCGATGTTGGCGTTGACCTTCACGGCGAACGCCTTGCCGATGATCATCGGTTCGGTCTCGGGGTGGTTGTGGTTGGCCGGAATCACTGCGCGGCCGCGAGCCACCTCGTCGCGCACCAGTTCGGCGGGCACCCCTTCGCGTTCGGCGATGAACGCCATCTCGGCGGTGATCTCGCCCGCCCGGGCACGCTGGAGTTGGGTGCCGCGATCGCGCACCATGCCGGGACGTAGCGGCAGCCCGGCGGTGAGATCGATCAGTGCCGCCGCGTCGGTGTACGGCCCGGAGGTGTCGTACAGATCCAGGTGCTCGCCGTTGGTCTGGACGACCCTGCGGAACGGCACGCGGCCGCCTCCGGCATCGGGGCCGAGCTCGCGGTGGACCTTCACGCTGCCCGTGATCGGGCCCGTCGTGACGGAAGGCTCGATCGAGGGGTTCGTTAAAGGGGTTTTTGAAGGGTCGTTGGAACGGTCGCTGAAAATAGCCATCAGAACATCTCCCTACGCCGGCATTACCCGGTCAGGTTCATACGGTCGACGGCACCCCTTCGCGAAACGAAGGATCTAGCCGTCCTCTCAGCGCACTCGGCGTGCACTCCCGCGCGGACGTCTATCAACGTACCGCAGACCGTGTGATGTCGGTGTGGGAGGGAGGTGTGAGGGAATAGGAATTGCCCGACGATCTTTTGTATAGCTAATATATGTGTTTTGGATACAGAGACGTGTTACCGACTAGCGATACTTACGCCATTACGAGATGACGACTGAGCTTGAGATGACTCCTGCACCACTAGTAGAGGACACAGACGCGGCCGCGATCGAGACCGCGGGCCGGCGAAAGCGGATGGATCGCGACCACCCCTCCTACAAGTGGGTGGTGCTGTCCAACACCACGCTAGGCACGTTGCTGGCCACCATCAACGCGTCGATCGTGCTCATCTCGCTGCCGGCCATCTTCCGGGGTATCGGCCTGAACCCGCTCGCCCCCGGCAACGTCAGCTACCTGCTGTGGATGCTGATGGGATACCTGGTGGTGACGGCGGTCCTGGTGGTCCCGTTCGGCCGCCTCGGCGACATGTTCGGCCGGGTCAAGGTCTACAACCTCGGCTTCGCTGTGTTCACGTTCGCGGCGATCGCTCTGTCGTTCGATCCGTTCCACCTAGGCGGTGGGGCGCTGTGGCTGATCGGCTGGCGCGTGGTCCAGGGGGTCGGCGGCGCGATGTTGATGGCCTCGTCGTCGGCGATCCTGACCGATGCCTTCCCCGCCAACCAGCGCGGCATGGCCCTCGGCGTGAACATGGTGGCGGCGGTCGCGGGGTCCTTCCTGGGCCTGCTCATCGGCGGCTTCCTGTCCGAGTGGCACTGGAAGGCGATCTTCTGGGTCGGCGTGCCGATCGGCATCCTCGGCACCATCTGGAGCGTGCGGTCGTTGCGCGAGCTGGGCGTGCGCACGCCGGGCCGGCTGGACTGGGCGGGCACCCTGACCTTCGGTGTGGGGTTGACGGTGCTGCTGGCCGGCATCACCTACGGCATCCAGCCCTACGGCGAGTCGACGACCGGGTGGACCAACCCGTGGGTGCTCGGCGCGATCATCGGCGGACTGCTCCTCCTGGTGGCGTTCTGCATCGTCGAACTGCGCATCGAACAACCGATGGTCGACATCCGGCTGTTCAAGTCCGCGTCGTTCGGGATGGGCAACCTGGCTGGGCTGATGTCGTCGATGGGACGCGGCGGCCTGCAGTTCATGCTCATCATCTGGTTGCAGGGCATCTGGCTTCCACTGCACGGCTTCAGCTTCGAATCGACGCCGCTGTGGGCGGGCATCTACATGCTTCCGATGACGTTCGGCTTCCTGATCGCGGGTCCGCTGGCTGGTTCGCTGTCCGATCGCTTCGGCGCTCGACCCTTCACCGTCGGCGGCATGCTGCTCATGGCACTGACATTCATTGCGCTGGTGATGATTCCTGTCAACTTCAACTACTGGCTGTTCGCGCTCCTGGTCTTCCTCAACGGCCTCGGCGGCGGCATCTTCACCGCACCGAACACCGCGGCGATCATGTCGAGCGTGCCCGCCGCCCAGCGCGGCGCCGCCTCGGGGGTGCGGGCGACGTTCTTCAATGCCGGCTCGTCGCTGTCGATCGGCGTCTTCTTCTCGTTGATGATCATCGGGCTGGCCAACACGCTGCCGTCCGCGATGAGCACTGGCCTCCAAGCGCAGGGTGTATCGCCGTCGGTCGCGCACGACGTGGCCAGCTTGCCACCGGTGGGCAGCCTGTTCGCTGCGTTCCTCGGATACAACCCGATCGGGGAGTTGCTGGGGCCCTCGGGCGCGCTGGAGGATCCCGGCGTCAACGCCGACGTGCTGACCGGAAAGACGTTCTTCCCCCAGCTGATCACCGAGCCGTTCCACTCCGGGCTGTCGGTGGTGTTCATGGCCGCGGCGATCATGATGTTGGTCGGTGCGGTGGCGTCGATGTTCAACCCCGGCCGGTACGCCACCGAGCCGGATGCCGACAACGAGGACTGACCCGCAGGTGTGACCCCGAGGTGTGATGACGGCCACATCGCGGGTACCCGGTCGTCATGGCGACCTCCGACACCCGATCACCTCAAGTCCGTAGCCAGGCCCAACGACACGCGGACGCGTCCCGCGAGGCGATGGACGCGAAGCGCCGCGACGCAGGCGACGGGCTCGGCGGCTGGATCGCCGACCGCGCGGGCGAGTGGGATCTCTCCGGTCAGGACGAGACCACCATGCAACGACAGAAGTTCCTGTGGAACTTCTTGGTGGACTACTGGTTCCGCATGGAGATGGACGGCTGGGACAACCTGCCCAAGTCGCCGGTGCTGCTGGTGGGCATCCATTCCGGCGCACCGTTCGTCTGGGACGCCTGGACGGTCGGCGTGCAGTGGTGGCGGCGGTTCGGCCAGGAGCGCCCGCTGCACGGCACCGCACACGACGCGTTGATGGCCATCCCGGTCATCGGGCAGTACTTCCGGGCGATGGGAGTTCTTCCCGCCGCGCCCGACTCGATCGCGACCGCACTGGCCGAGGGCAGGGACGTCGCGGTGTGGCCCGGAGGCGAGGTCGACTCGCTGCGGCCGTGGCGCGAGCGTGACCGCGCCAACCTCGCGGGCCGGAAGGGCTTCGTCAAGATGGCGATTCGCGCTGGTGTGCCGATCGTGCCCATCGCCACGGTCGGGGGCGCCGACGCCATGCCCGTCTTGATGCGCGGTGACCGATTGTCGCGTGCCCTGAGGCTGGACAAGATGTTGCGGCTCAAGGTGTTTCCGTTGGCGATCTCGCTGCCATGGGGAATTGCGCCCGCGGCGCTGCCTCAGCTGCCGCTGCCCGCCAAGATCAGGACTCGGTTCATGCCCGCAGTGCAGCTGGACACTGATGCCGATCGGGCGGACGACGAGCAGTACGTGGATCGGAAGTACGACAAGGTGCAGGACAGCATCCAGCGGGGCATGGACGCGCTGGCACGCAAGCGAGCGCTTCCGCTCTTCGGTTGACCTCAAGGCCTGTTGAGCTTCTAGCGTGGAGTCATGTCCGAAGACCGACCGGTGCTTTCCGACGACGAGACCCGCCTTGCCGAAGCGACGCGCGCCGTCGACGCCTTCGTAGCCGACCTGCAGACGGGCGCCGAAGCCCGCGACGCCGACGTGTTCAACGCGCGCTTTGCCGCCGACGTGTTGTGGGGCACCCCCTACGGCCAAACGGTGGTCGGCTACGACACCTTGCACGCCGTGCACCAGCGGATGCTGCCCGTGGGTACGGGCGGTGCGTCGTCGCGATACGAGACGGTGCGAGTCAGCGCGCCCGCGCCCGACGTCGCGGTGGCGCAGGTGCACCGGACGGCCCGAAACGACGACGGGACGCCGGTCGCGGGCACCGACCCGAAGACGTTCTCCGAGATGACGACGTTCGTGCTCGTCCGGCGCAACGGCGAGTGGTGGCTCGCCGCGGGGCAGCACACGCCGGTGCGGCCGAAGCCGGCCTAACGGATCAGCGCACCGCGCAGGAAGAACTCGTCGAGCTTGCGGACGATGATGGTGCCCGCCGGGAGCTGCGCGGCGATCTCGAGGTTGTCGTCGGCGACGTCCTCCGCCCACTGCTGCGGCCAACCCCCGTCCGGCAGGCTGGTGCTGAACGCGAGAACCACGTCGTCGCGCGTCATGCCCGACTCGACGACCATCGCCGTCGTCGTCGCCCGGTGCGAGGCCGCCCCGGCGAAGCCGCGCCCACAGCCGCACCCGCCGTCGGGATCGGCGCGGTCACGGTCGCACGGCTCCTGCACCCACACCAGTTCGCCTTCGACGCAGTAGTGGTAATCGCTCGGGTTGGTGCCCTGAGTCATGGCGGTGGCGACGAGGATCTTCATGCCGACGACGCTACGAGCGGCCACCGACACGGGCGTCGCTACTGTGGATGACATGACGACGTCCGGCGGGCAGGCGCGAAGCGACCGGGGATTGACGGTGCAGCGCAGAGGCATGAACGACTCGATCACGCGGTTCTGGAGTCTCGCCGCCCCCGCCTACGACCAGCAGTGCCTTCAGCGCCTCGTCTACCAGCCTCCACAGGACGAGGTCATCGCCGCGCTGCGAGCTCACCAGTCCCGCCTGGTGGCCGACATCGCCTGCGGAACCGGCATTCTCGCGTCCCGGATCGCCGACGAGCTGCGCCCCGACGAGGTGTACGGGGTCGACATGTCCGACGGCATGCTCGCCGCGGCCCGGCGCCGATCGTCGTCGGTGCTCTGGAAGAAGGGCCCGGCCGAACAGCTGCCGTTCGACGACGGCTTCCTGGACGCCGTCGTGACCACGTCGGCGTTCCACTTCTTCGACCAGCCGTCGGCACTGCACGAATTCCACCGCGTGCTCGCCCCGGGCGGACTGGTGGCGGTCGCGACGATCAGCCCCCGCCAACTCCTGCCGGTCCAGCTGTTCTCCGGCAACCTGTGGGCGCCCGCGCACCACCCGTCGCCGGCGCGGATGCGCACCCTGTTCGAGGACGCCGGATTCACCGTCAGCGATCAGCACCGCATTCACAGGCCGGTCTGGACGCAACTGGTGTTGGACCTGATCACCATCGGCGTCAAGCCGTAGCGACCACTACTCGTCGCGCAGGTCCACCAGTACCGGGGCGTGATCGCTGGGCGCGGGGGTGCCCTTCTTGCCGGGTTTGCGTTCGTCGCGGGCGATCTCGGCGTGCGTCACCCGATCGGCCAATGCGGGTGAGCCGAGGATGAAGTCGATGCGCATGCCCTGGCGTTTGGGGAACCTCAGCTGGGTGTAGTCCCAGTAGGTGAAGACGCCGGGGCCAGGCGTGAACGGCCGCACCACGTCGGCGAACTGGGCTTCGATGGCGCGGAAGGCGCTTCGTTCCGGTTCGGTGACGTGCGTGGCGCCGCGGAAGAACTCGACGTCCCACACGTCCTCGTCGGTGGGTGCGATGTTCCAGTCGCCGACCAGTGCGATGGGGGCGGCCGGGTCGTCCGAAAGCCAGCCCGAGGCCGTTTCCCGCAGTGCGGCAAGCCACTGCAGCTTGTAGGCATAGTGCGGCGAGTCGATGGTGCGGCCGTTGGGGACGTAGAGGCTCCATACCCGTACCCCGCCGCATGTCGCGCCCAACGCCCTGGCTTCGGAGCCGTCATCCCAGGTGGGCTGCCCGTCGAAGCCGACCTGGACGTCGTCGACGCCGACACGTGACGCGATGGCCACGCCGTTCCATTGGTTCAACCCGCTGTGCACGACGTCGTAGCCCAGCGCCGCGAACGGCATGGTGGGGAACTGGTCGTCCGTGCACTTGGTCTCCTGCATCGCCAGCACGTCGACGTCGGCGCGCTCCAGCCAGCCGGTGACCCGATCGATGCGGGACCGGATCGAGTTGACATTCCAGGTGGCCAGGCGCACCCGGCTACCCTAACGACACGTAGCGCGAGCGGTGGTGGGCGCTGAACCCCATCGACTCGTAGAGTCCGATCGCCGCGGCGTTGTCGGTGAGAACCTGCACGTATGCGCGGGTCGCGTGCCGACCCGCCGCCCAGGACAGCAGATCCGCGCACAGCGTCCGAGCCAGGCCGCGGCGCCGAGCCCCGGAGACCACGTGCACGGCCGACAGTCCCGCCCAGCGCGTTCCGTCGGGCGCCGACGTGACGGCGGCCCTGCCCGACCGCAGCCCCGGCGACGGTCGCGAACGCCAACTCGCCGTCGATCACCGCCGTCAAGACGTCGACCGGCACGTCGCGCTCGTAGGTGGCCAGCCACGCGTCGTCGGGCGCGGGCGCGATCGTCACCGCCTGCGTCCGATGCCACGCCGCGGTCGTCAAATCCGCTGTCATCACCACGTTCTCACCGTCCACCACCACACCCGGTGGCACCCGGAACAGCCGGTCCGGCGCGGCCAGCAGCGGCGCCACCGCGCGGGCCGCGTACCAGTCGACGATCGGTCGCGTGTCCATGTTCGCGGAGACGTCCAGCGGTACAGCGGAATTCGCCCGCCGGGTGCTGCCATGCCCGAACCGCAGCAGCCAGCCGCCCAGCCACTGATGCTCGACGCCTGGCCACGCCAGCGCCGCCGCATGCTCGAGGTTGCGGACGTCGCCGGTCCGCACCGGGGCATCCGCGAGCGCCCGCACGGCGACCACGTCGTCGGGCCGGACTTCGACCACGTCACCGCGTTTGGTCCGAATCCGGAGCATCGGCGTGACGTCGATCAGGTGGCCGACGACGTCCGTCAGCGACGGCACCGAGCCGGCGGGCCGGCGGTAGCGCAGGCTGACCCTGGTACCCGCGGGCGGGAAGTCGATCAATGCCCGAACGGATCCGGATCCTCGCCGGGCATCCACGTCAGCCCGGGCACGCCCCAGTCGTGCGACTTGACGCTGCGCTTCGCGGCCCGCGCGTGCCGCCCGATCAGGCCGTCGGTGTAGAGGAACCCGTCGAGATGCCCGGTTTCGTGCTGCAGCATCCTGGCGAACAGGTCGGTGCCCTCCAGGGTGATCGGGGTGCCGTCGGCGTCCAATCCCGTGACGCGCGCCCAGGTCGCCCGCCCCCTCGGGAAGGACTCGCCGGGTACCGACAGGCAGCCCTCGTCGTCGTTGTCGGGGTCGGGCATGGTCTCTGGAATCTCGGACGTCTCGAGGACCGGGTTGACGACAACGCCCCGCCGCCGCGTCGTTCTGCCCCGCTCGTCGGCGCAGTCGTAGACGAACACGCGCCGTGATACCCCGATCTGGTTGGCGGCCAAGCCGACCCCGTGGGCGGCGTCCATCGTGTCGTAGAGATCCTTGATCAGGTCGGCCACGTCCGCGGGCAGCGAACCGTCCGCTTCGACGGGCACGGGACTGGTCGCGGTGTGTAGGACGGGATCTCCCACGATGCGGATGGGTACGACGGCCACGATCGGCAATCTTAAGTCAGCCGACTCGCGGGTAACGATCACGGCTCAACTCGTGCTGCCGTGATTGAATGTGGCCGAACCACCGAATGTCTTGCATGTCAGAGAGGGCCCAGGGAGCGAAATGGACGGCGCCATGGCGCGGACTGAGCGATCCGGGGACGATTCAGCCCTAGCCGACGGCCTCACCCGCCGCGAACACGACATCCTCGCCTTCGAGCGGCAGTGGTGGAAGTACGCGGGTTCGAAAGAGGACGCCATCAAGGAGCTGTTCTCGATGTCGGCGACGCGCTACTACCAGGTGCTCAATGCGCTCCTCGAGCGGCCGGAGGCTCTTGCGGCCGATCCGATGCTGGTCAAGCGGTTGCGCAGGGTACGGGCAAGCAGGCAGAAGGCGCGCGCGGCGCGTCGGCTCGGCTTCGAAGTCACCTGAGGCCCCTGCCCCAGGAACGGGTCTGGATAAGGTGGGGCCGATGAATCAGCGAGACTCCTCCGGATTACCACTGCGCGCCATGGTCATGGTGCTGCTGTTCCTCGGGGTGGTGTTCCTGCTGGTCGGCTTGAACGCGATGCGGCCCAGCGACGACGGCGACAGCAGCTCGTCGACGACCGTCAGCACCGTGACCGCAACGCCGACGGCCACCGCGTCGGGGTCGTCGACGACCCCAGCCGCCAAGGCCGACGTGCGGGTGTACAACATCTCCGAAGTGTCGGGCGCCGCCGAGAGCACCGCGAACCGGCTGCGCGAGGCGCAGTGGAACGTCACCGAGACCGGAAACCTGACCCTGGGGGGCGTCACGGCGACGACGGTGTACTTCGGTGACTCGCCAGGTGAACACGAGGCGGCCGACGAGGTGGGCAAGCTTCTGCAGGCGCCGGTCGAGCCGCGGGCTCCCGAACTCGTCGATCAACCGCCAGGCGTGATCGTGGCGGTCACCGGCTAGGCTTTCGGGCATGCCGATTCCAGCCCCGCTTCGCCTTCTCATCGCCGCGGCGCTCATCGTTCCGATCGCGAGCGCGTGCAGCCCCAACGAGCCGGTCGCCACGCAACCCGGTACCACGCCACCCGTATGGACCGGATCTCCGCCGCCGTCCGCCGGCGCCGGCGAGAGTCCGGCAGAGTCGGGCGCCAAGGGCGAGAAGCTGACCGCCGACCTCAAGTCGCCCGACGGCACCACCGTCGCCACCGCCGACTTCGAATTCAGCGGCGGCTACGCCACGATCACCGTGAAGACCGTGGCCGCCGGACAGCTCGCCCCGGGCTTCCACGGCATGCACATCCACGCCGTCGGCAAGTGCGAGCCCAACTCGGTGGCCCCGACCGGCGGCGCGCCCGGCGACTTCAACTCCGCGGGTGCCCATTTCCAGGTCGCGGGCCACACCGCCCACCCGGCCAGCGGTGACCTGACGTCGCTGGAGGTGCGCGGGGACGGCTCGGCGATGCTGGTGACGACCACCGACGCGTTCACCGCCGCAGACCTTCTCGCCGGCGCCCACACGGCCATCATCATCCACGAGAAGGCCGACAACTTCGCCAACATCCCGCCCGAGCGCTACCAGCAGACCAACGGCGCCCCGCCACCCGACGAGACCACCATGGCCACCGGTGATGCCGGTAAGCGGGTGGCGTGCGGTGTCATATCCGGCCCGTAGGGCAAGGACCGGACTGCGGCCGGATCACATCGCCTTCAACCGATCGCAGCGGCCGACCGTAGGCGTCGAGTGGGAGTTCGCGCTCGTCGACCCCGTCACGCGTGATCTCGCCAACGAGGCCGCGGGAGTGATCGCCGAGATCGGCGAAACCCCGCACGTGCACAAGGAATTGCTGCGCAACACCGTCGAAGTGGTGACCGGCATCTGCGACAACGCGGGCGCCGCGATGGACGACCTGCGTGGCACGCTCGGCATCGTCCGGCCCATCGTGCGCGAACGCGGGATGGAGTTGTTCTGCGCGGGCACTCACCCGTTCGCGGAGTGGGAGGCGGCCGAGCTCACCGACGGGGCACGCTACGCCGAGCTCATCAAGCGCACCCAGTGGTGGGGCCGCCAGATGCTGATCTGGGGTGTGCACGTCCACGTCGGGATCTCGTCGGCGAACAAGGTGATGCCCATCATCACTTCGCTGCTCAATCAGTATCCGCACCTGCTGGCGCTGTCGGCGTCGTCGCCGTATTGGGACGGCGCGGACACCGGATACGCCAGCAACCGCGCGCTGCTGTTCCAGCAGCTGCCGACCGCGGGGCTGCCGTTCCACTTCCAACGCTGGTCGCACTTCGAGCGCTTCGTCCATGACCAGAAGAAGACCGGCATCATCGACCACATGAACGAAATTCGTTGGGACATAAGGCCTTCCCCGCACCTGGGCACCATCGAGGTGCGGATCTTCGATGGGGTCTCCAACCTGGCCGAGCTCGGGTCGCTCGTCGCGCTGACTCACTGCCTGATCGTCGACCTGGATCGCAGGCTCGACGCGGGCGAGCAATTGCCCACCATGCCGCCGTGGCACGTTCAGGAGAACAAGTGGCGTGCAGCACGCTACGGACTGGACGCCGAGATCATCCTCGACGCCGACAGCAATGAGCGCTTGGTCACCGACGACCTGGAGCAGCTGCTGGAACGGCTAACTCCCGTCGCGGCGTCACTGGGCTGCATCGACGAGCTCGCCAAGGTGTGGTCGATCGCCCAGGCGGACGCGTCGTATCAGCGGCAGCGCCGCGTCGCCGAGGAACACGACGGCGACCTGCGCACCGTCGTCGACGCGCTGATCGCCGAGCTGGTGTTGTGACGTGACCGTCACGCCGATGTTCCCCCTGGAGTCGGTGCGACTACCGGGCGAGGACCTTCCGCTGCGCATCTTCGAGCCGCGCTACGGCGCACTGGTCCGCGAATGCCTGGCCGGGGCACGCGAATTCGGTGTCGTGTTGATCGCCGCGGGCCGTGAGGTCGGGGGCGGCGACGCCCGGTGCGACGTCGGCTCGATGGCCCACATCGTGAATTGCGACGATCAGGGCGGCGGGCGTTACCGGCTCGAATGCCAGATGCGCGAGCGCATCCGGGTGACGTCGTGGCTCGACGACGACCCCTACCCGCGCGCCGACGTCGAACCCTGGCCCGACGAGCCGGGGCGCAGCGTCACCGCCGGAGACATCGAGGTCGTCGAGGACCGCCTGATGGAACTTTTCGAACGGATCGCATCCTCTCGGCAGGCGACCCTGCCGCCGAAGCACGAGCTGCTCGGCGAGCCGGAGCCAGGCGATGACGCGGGAAAGCGGCTGTACGCGTTGGCATCCCGGGTGCCGATGGGTCAGGCCGACCGGTACTCGGTGCTCGAGGCGCCATCCGCGGGCGCCCGACTGGACGCGTTGCGCGACGCCGTCGAGACCGTCGCGGCGATGATCGAATTCCAGCTCGCGGAGGGATGACGCGCCTCAGCCAGGCAATCGCCGGTTGATCAGCAGGGCGGCCAGTGCCGCGAGCGCCATGACCGCCGCACCGAGGCGCAGCCACCCGGCGCTGGCGTCGCCGGGGACGGTTTCGTAGCCGATCTGCTGCTGCAGGGTGCCGTACACGCTCTTGAGCGCGTCCAGGCTGTCCGCGTTGAACGATTGACCGCCCGACAATTCCGCCACCTTCGTCAGCGTCGCGTCGTCGACGGGTACGGCGACCGGCTCTGCCTGGTCGGCGAGTGCCACGGTCCCGTAAGGGGTTCCGAACGAAATGGTCGATATCGGCACGCCCTGGTCCTTGGCCATTCGGGCAGCTGTGAAGCCACCCCTGGGTGCGTCGGGGTTGGTCGGCACGTTCTCCTGCCCGTCGGATTCGAGCACGATGCGTGCCGGTGCCGGCGTGCCGTCGTTGTCGCCGATGACGGCGCCGACCGTGGCGATCGACTGCAGCGCGGTGAGGATGGCCTCCCCGGTCGCGGTTCGGTCGGCGGGTTGCAACTTGTCGATCGCCACTTGGGTCGCGTGGTGGTTGGTGGTGGGCGACACCAGAACCGTTGCGGTGCCTGCGAACGCGATCAACCCGAGGTTGATGCCCGGGGTCAGCTCCTTGGCGAACTGCTTGCCTGCCTCCTTCGCGGCGGCCAGGCGACTCGGCGGGACGTCGTCGGCCCGCATGGACTGCGAGACGTCGATCACCAGCATCACGACCGCGCGGTTCCTGGGGATCCGCATCGCGGCCGATGGCCCGGCCATCGCGATCGTGAACAGCAGCATCGACGTCAGCAACAGGATTGCCGACAGGTGCCGCCACCGAGTCGGCCGCTTGGGAGCCACGCTTTCCAGCAACTCCATGTTGGCGAAGCGCAACAGTCGTTTCCGCCGGGCCCGCTGGACGACGACGTACAGGCCGGCCAATCCGACGATGACGAGCAGGAACAGGAAGTACCACGCGTGTTCGAAACCGGACAGCGTGAGCGTGCCAAGCAGCGGAGCCGTCATACGGAGCGCCGCCGTTCGCGCGCGGGATTGCCACCTCTGGCGGTACCGCTGGCGGTACCGCCAGCGGTGTACCGCGCTGTGTATCTTTCGACGGCCTGTTGAACGATCTCGACCACTTGGGCGTCGTCGGCAACGTAGACCTGGTGTTTTCCTTCTCGGCGGGCGTGCACCAGGCCCGCCAGCTTGAGCTTTGCCAGGTGGTGGCTGACGGCGGCGACCGACTGGTCGAGTTCCTCGGCGAGCGTGCCGACGTCGCGCTCACCGTGCGAGAGCAGATAGACGATGTGCAATCGCGCCGTCGCCGACAGCATGCCGAACATGCCTGCGACGTCCTGGAGCAGGTCAGCGGGCAACGGCGGTGGCGGGTGGGTCTCGTCTATGACGGGCACGATTCTCCTGTCAGTTCGGATGTCGGCATCCTGACCTACAGTAAAACACTTGCGCAAGCGTTTGACTGTTGGCGGCTGTTGGGGTGTACTCAGGAATGAGGTGTAATCAGGAGAGACGCGTGCGACGAGGCAAGGAGGTGGACCCGATGGCAGAGGAGGGAAGTACTCGCCGCCATGCGGGTCCGTGCCAGTAGCACTCGGGCCGACCTGCGTGGTGGACATCGACGCCCCATCCACCCGCTCCAACAGGACCGCCCATGCTTCGATCCACATCCTCACGGCCTGCCGACCACCTCAGCGCGGTGCACGAGGTGGTGCTTCGCGTATCGGCGAAGGCGCCGCAACACAGCGTCTTTCGTCAACTGGACAGCTCACCCCGCGGCCTGACTGAGCTCGACGCCGCCGAACGGCTGCGCGTCGGTGGCGACAACCGGGTGGATTCGAATGCCGACACCGGCTTCGCCGCGCGGCTGCGGACCGCAGTCTCGAGCCCCTTCGTCGCGTTGATGGCCGGGCTGGCACTGGTGTTCACGGTCGTGGGCGATCTGCGCGGGTCGATCACGGTGTCGGTGATGGTCGCACTGAGCGTGGGTCTGCGGTTCTGGCAGCAGAATCGATCCGATTCGGCGATGCGGGCACTGCGGTCCCGGGTGCGCAACACCGTGACGGTTCGTCGCCGAGCCGATGAGTCGTGCCGTGGCGTCGACAGGGAGGTCCCGGTCGAGGACGTCGTCGGGGGCGACGTCGTGGTGCTCGCCCCCGGTGACGTGGTCCCCGCCGACCTGCGAATCCTGACCGCACGGAGCCTGCGGGTCGATCAATCCGCGCTCTCCGGTGAGACCGTGCCCGTCTACAAGACGGGGCGCTCGGCTGGGCACACCCCGTCCGTGCGGCCACCCGCCGACGTCGTGGACCTCGACACCGTGTGCTTCGCCGGCACCGCAGTGGTCAGCGGTACGGCCACCGCGGTTGCCCTGACCACCGGGCACGCCACCTACTTCGGCCTGGAGGCCCGCGAGGCGGCGCGCCCGCGGCCGCCGAGCAGCGTCGACTACGGGGTGCGGTCGGTGGGCTGGACCCTGGTGCGGTTCATGCTCGTCATGGCGCCGATCGTCCTGCTCGTCAACGGCTTCGTCTCGGGCGACTGGAAGCAGGCCGCGCTGTTCGCGACGGCCGTCGCGGTCGGGTTGACCCCGGAGATGCTGCCGGTGATCGTCACGACGACCCTGGCCCGTGGCGCGCGTCATCTGGCAGCCAAGCAGGTCATCGTCAAGCGGCTGGACGCCATCCAGGATCTCGGGGCAATGGACGTGCTGTGCCTGGACAAGACCGGCACGCTGACCGAGGACCGGGTGGTGTTCGTCGACGGATTCGACAGCGCCGGCTGGATCGACGACGACGTCGTCACCCATGCCTACCTCACGGCCCACTTCCATTCGGCGCCACAACACGAGTTCGACAGGGCCATCGTCGACTTCGTCACCGAGGAGGACGCGCTTCTCGCCGACGCGATGTACACCGCGGTCGACGAGATTCCGTTCGACCACGACCGCAGGCAGGCAACGGTGGTGGTACGCGACGGCTCCACGCACCTCCTCGTCACCAAGGGCGACCCCGAGACGATCCTCGACCAGTGCACCACCGCCAGGTCCGCGGCCGGTGTCGTGGAACTGGACGACAATGGCAGGGCCAGGGCGGCCGAGCTGGTGGCACGGCGGGAAGCCGGCGGCATGCGGGTGCTCGCCGTCGCCGTACGCGTGGGTCCGGTCCGACTGGATGGGTACGGCCCCGAGGACGAGAACGGGCTCGAGTTGATCGGCTTCGTCGGACTGCTCGATCCGATCCGGGCGTCTACCCCCTCTGCGGTGGGGCGGTTGGCCGACAACGGCATCACGATGAAGGTCCTGACGGGCGATTCGCTGCCGATCGTCGCAGAAGTCTGCGAACGCGTGGGGATTCCGATCGGGCGGGCGGTGCTTGGCAGTGACATCGAGCGCATCGACGACGCGACGCTGGCCGATCTGGTGACCGCGACCACGGTGTTCGCCAGGGTCAATCCACATCACAAGGCCCGGATCGTCGCCGCACTGCGTGCCACCGGGCGAACGGTGGGATTCATCGGTGACGGCATCAATGACGTGACGGCCCTGCGCACCGCCGACGTCGGAATCTGCGTGGAGCAGGCGACCGACGTCGCCAAGGACGCCGCCGATCTGGTTCTGCTGGATCGGGATCTGGCCGTGCTCGTCGACGGGGTGATCGAAGGCCGGCGCACGCTGGGGAACACGATGAAGTACGTCAACATCACCGCGGCGTCGAATCTCGGCAACGTGATCAGTGTGCTGGTCGCCGGCGCCGTACTGCCCTTTCTCCCAATGCTTCCCATCCAGCTGATGGTGCAGAACCTGCTCTACGACACCGCTCAGCTCGCGCTACCGTGGGATCGGGTCGACCCCGAGTACCTGCGACGTCCTCAACCGTGGAACGCCACGGGGCTGACCCGGTTCATGCTGGTCTTCGGAGCGCTCAGCTCGCTGTTCGACATCGTCACCTACGCGGTGCTTTGGTGGGTGCTCGGCATCAACACCGCGGATAGCCAAGCGGTCTTTCAAGCCGGGTGGTTCAGCGAGGGACTGGCGACACAGGTACTCGTCGTGCTCGTCCTGCGGAGTCGGCAATGCGGCTGGCGCTGGCGGACACCGTCGGCTCCGGTGCTCGTCGCCGCGGTCGGAGCCGCCGTGCTCGGCGTGGTGTTGCCGCTGACTCCGGTGGCCGCGGCGCTGCACATGCAGGCGCCGCCGCCGGTGTTCTTCGGGTTCCTTGCAGCCATCGTCTGCTCGTATCTTCTTGCGGCGCAATTGGTCAAGTCGGTCTATCACCCGGGAGTCGGCAGATGACGCTGCTGCGTTCGTACCCGTCGGCAACTGCCCTGGAGCGTCCCCGCAGCTCGGCTGCGGACGTCGCCGTGTTTCTCGGTGCGGCAGCATTGTTCTGGGTGATCGTGAAGGTGGGTGGCGGCTTGAATGCGCCATTCAACCAGTCGAACGCGCCATCGTCGATCTCGACCGACCCAAAGCTCCTGCCGTACTACGCCGCGCGCTCTCTGTTGCGGATGTTCGCCGCGCTCGGTTTCTCGATCCTGTTCACCTTCGTCTACGCCACTGCGGCGGCACGGCTGCGACGTGCCCAGAAGGTTCTGCTGCCGATCCTGGACATCCTGCAATCGGTGCCGATCCTTGGCTTCCTGTCGATCACCATCACCGGCTTCATCGCGCTGTTCCCCGGGTCGGAGCTGGGACTGGAGTGCGCGTCCATCTTTGCGATCTTCACCTCGCAGGCGTGGAACATGACATTCGCGTTCTACTACAGCCTTTCGTCACAACCCCGCGAACTCGACGAGGCCGCACGAAATCTGCGGCTGACGCGCTGGCAGCGATTCTGGCGGGTCGACGTGCCCAGCGGAATGATCCCGCTGGTCTGGAACGGGATGATGAGCTTCGGTGGCGGCTGGTTCTTCCTGGTCGCGTCGGAAGCGTTGAGCGTCAACAACCATCACTACGCGCTGCCGGGCATCGGCGCCTACGTGGCGAGCGCCGCTGCGGAATCCGACCTGCCCAAGGTGTACCTCGCCGTCGGCGTGATGGTCGTGATGGTGATCGCGGTGAACGTGTTGTTCTGGCGGCCGCTGACCGCGTGGGCCGAACGATTCCGGATGGGCGATTCCGAGGCCGCGGAAGCGCCACGCAGCCTGGTGCTCAACGTCTTACGCCGGTCGCGTGTGCCGGACGCGTGCGGGTGGGCCCTCGGATCGCTGGTCGCGCCGCTGGACCGGGTCATGGCCGCGTTCGGACTCGCCGAACATCCCCTGCGGACGACGCCTACACGTCGCCGAGCGGGTGACGTCGTCTTCGCCGCGGCAGTGCTCGCAGCGGTCGGGTACGGCACCTTCCGCGTCGTGCACTACGTTCAATCGACGGTCGGCTTCGGTGAGGTCGGCCACGCGCTGGGTCTCGGGCTGTTGACCTTCGGTCGCGTCGTCATCCTGGTGGTGGTCGCTACCCTGGTATGGGTACCGGTCGGCGTGTGGATCGGCTTGAACCCCAAGGTGTCCCGGCTCGCGCAACCGGTCGTCCAAATCCTGGCGAGCTTTCCCGCCAACTTCCTGTTCCCCATCTTCACCGCGGTCCTGGTGACCACGGGGATCAGCCTCAACTGGGGCGGCATCGTGCTCATGGCCCTTGGCGCCCAGTGGTACATCCTCTTCAACGTCATCGCGGGCGCCAGCGCCGTCCCGAACGACCTGAGGGAGGCGGGGGCGAACCTGGGACTGCGCAGGACCCTGTGGTGGCGCCGGCTGATCCTGCCGGCGATCTTCCCCAGCTACGTCACCGGCGGAATCACCGCGGCCGGTGGCGCGTGGAACGCCTCGATCGTCGCCGAGGTGGTGAGCTACGGAACGGTGACCCTGACGGCAACGGGTCTCGGCGCCTACATCGCACAAGCAACCAGCACCGGTGACTCCCCCAGGATCCTCGTTGGCGTTCTCGTCATGAGCCTCTACGTGGTGGGTCTCAACCGGCTGTTCTGGCGGCGACTGTATGCGCTAGCCGAACGCCGCTACTCGCTGTAAGTCCTTCGATACCAGGAGAAAAGCATGGACGTGCTCATCGACGTGTACGGCGTCGGCAAGAGTTTCACCGGCGCGGCGGGGGACGAGCTACGCGTACTGGACGACATCGACCTGCAGCTGCGGGCGGGGGAGATCGTCGCGCTGCTCGGCAGGTCCGGTTCCGGCAAGTCGACGCTGCTGCGAATCATCGCCGGGCTGATTGCGCCAAGCCAGGGCACCATAAGCTATCGCGGCACCGAACTCAACGGCGCCAACCCGGGAGCCGCGCTGGTGTTCCAATCCTTCGCCCTGATGCCGTGGTTGACGGTGCAGGACAACGTCGAACTGGGGCTCGCCGCGCGCAACGTGCCTAGGCAGGAGCGCCGCGAACGTGCGCTCGCATCCATCGACATGATCGGCCTCGACGGGTTCGAATCGGCTTATCCGAAAGAGCTTTCCGGCGGGATGCGGCAACGGGTCGGCTTCGCCCGCGCGCTGGTGCTGGAACCCGATCTGCTGCTGATGGACGAACCGTTCTCCGCACTGGACGTCCTCACCGCGGAGAACCTGCGCACCGAGCTGGTGAACCTCTGGGAGGGTGAGGACTTCCCGACCAAGGCAATCTGCATCGTCACCCACAACATCGAGGAGGCGGTCCTGCTCGCCGACCGGGTGGTGGTGCTTGGCGCCAACCCCGGCCGGATCATCGCCGAAGTGCCAGTGGCACTGAATCGCCCGCGCGACCGACGCCACCCGGCGTTCCAGGCGCTCGTCGACCAGCTCTACGGACTGCTCACCGGACGGGTCGACGACGCCGTGCCCTCGCCGACCGAAGCCACCCCTACGGCGCGGCCGTTGCCCCCGGCGACCGTCGGTGGGCTGGCCGGCCTCATCGAGATCGTCTACGCCAACCGTGGGAGTATCGGGCTCGGTGATCTCGCCAATGAATTGAACTTCGAGATAGACGATTTGCTTCCGCTCGTCGATGCCGCCGCCATGCTCGACTTCATCGAGGTGAACGACGGGCAGCTGGCGCTCACCGCGACGGGTAAGACGTTCACCACCGCCGACATCCAACAGAGCAAGGAGATCTTCGCCGACGCGGCCCGGCATCGCGCTCCACTGGTCCGCACCATCTGCAAGGCACTGGCGAGTAGTTCGGACGGTGATCTGCGGGCCGAGTTCTTCCTCGACCTGCTGCGCCGGGGGTTCTCCAGCGACGACGCCCGCCAACAGCTCGACACCGCCATCGACTGGGGACGCTACGGCGAACTCTACGACTACGACACCGACTCCGACCAGATCACCGCGGCTTAACCGCCACGTGTAGCAAACACCGCCGAGGAGGCGCGTTCGCATCGCCTACGAGGGGCTGTCGGCGCGGGCAATCCGTACGTCTACCCGGACAACCTGCCGCGGGTGAACGCCCACGGCGGGCCCGAGGGTAGGCCCGGCTGCTGGCAGCCACTGACTCGCAAGCTGTGGCCCTTCCCGTATCTGGTGATGGACACGGGCATCTCGATCGCGCCTTACAACCACGTCGATCTCGGGCAGCCGATGGCCATCGAATACGTCTGGGGTCGCCAGATCGGCGAACTCACGATCAACCCGTGAGCCGGCGCCCCTCGACGAAGACGCTGCCGGTGTCCGGCACGTCGCCTGCCATGTCTCGCTTGTGCCGCGTCATCAGCTCGGTCGACGTGTCGGTGCTGACGTCCCAGCCGTGGTCGCTCAACCAGTCGGCGACGTCGGCGCGTGGCTCGTTGAAGAACAACTCGGAGACGTCGGCCATCTGCTGGCCGGTCTTTGCGACCGCGTCGCGCATCTCCTGCATCCTGGCCCTGCGCTCCTGCTGACGCTCGGGGTCGAAGTAATCGTGCCCGAACGCCTCCACCGCGATCCGGCTGTCCTTCGCGCTGAGCTGCTGCACCCGCTCGAAGAGAAGGTCCTGACCCGCCGCGGGTAGGTAGGGCAGCAGGCCCTCGGCCAACCATGCGGTGGGTTCGGTCGGGTCGAATCCCGCCTGGCGCAACCCAGTTGGCCAGTCCTGACGCAGGTCCATCGGGACCGCGACGTCGCGCGCCGTCGATTGAGCGTCGTGCGCCCGCAGGGTCTCGGCCTTGAACTGCAGCACTTTCGGCTGGTCGATCTCGTAGACCACGGTGTCAGACACCCACGGCAGCCGCCACGCGCGAGCGTCCAGGCCCGCGGCCAGGATGACCACCTGGCGGACGCCCGCCGCGCCCGCCTCGATGAAGAAGTCGTCGAAGTGCTTCGTGCGGGCCGCGGCGTAGGCCCAGATGGTCCGCACCCGGTGCTGCACCTGCTCGACCACTGCGGGGTCGACGCCCGCCGCCGACTGCACGCCGCTGCCGAACGGGGACTGCCAGCCGCGTTCGATGGCCGCGTCGATGAACAACTGTGCGTAGCGGTCGATGAACAGCGGACGGCTCAACCGGGATTCGGCCGCCCGCGCCATCGCTACGCCAAGCGCGGTGGCACCGACACTCTCGGTGATGCCCCAGCTGTCGTCGTCAGTTCTCGCCATGCTCGGCCATCTCATCTCTGGTCAGAAGATCGTCTCGGAAGCTCTGTTCCCGGTAGGCGAGTTGGCCAACCCGGTTGGCCACCACCGGCGCGGTGATGACGGTGAAGAGGCCGGCCAGGATCACCATGCCGACGTCGGCGTTTCCGCGCAGCCGGATCGCCGCCCCGGCCAGCACCAGCAGCAGACCGAGCACCTGCGGCTTGGTGGCGGCGTGCATCCGCGACAGGGTGTCGGGGAATCGGACCACGCCGATCGCGGCCGTCAAGGCCAGGGCCGATCCGCCGAGCACCAAGACCCCGGCCAGCACGTCGAGGACGCCACTCAATGTCATTGGGGGCTCCCGTCTTGCGGTATTGTCCCGCACGCGGCTCAAGCTGTTGTCCCGCACGCGGCTCAAGCTGTTGTCCCGCACGCGGAAACGCGCCACGCTGACGGACCCGACGAAGCTGATCAGGGCCAGCGCCGTCAGGCTATAGGTCACCGTGGTGTCCAGGCTGAACGCGGCCCAGGTGCCGATGGCGCACATCGTCACCGCGACGAAGGTGTCCAGCGCCACCAACCGGTCCAGCGTGCCGGGGCCGGCCAGCAGCCGGAACATCGTCGTGGCCGCGGCCGCGGTGAGCAGTACCGCCGCGATGATCCAAACGGTATTCACGCGTTCTCCCGATCCTGCAACGGTTTCCAGTCGGCAGGTCGCTCGAATGAGGCGATCATCAGCCGCTCCACCTCGGCGACCTGGTGGTAGAAGCGGCTCACCGATTTCTCCGAACCGACGTCGATGACGTGTACGTAGATCATCCGGCGGGTCTGATCGATCTCCAGCACGATCGATCCCGGGATGAGGTTGATGACGTTGACCGCAAGTGCCAGTACCAGATCAGACTTGAGTGCGAGGTGTGCACGCAATACCGCCGTGTGCGGCGGCGGACCGGGTCTGATCGCCAGCCACGCCACCTGCAGCGAGGACAGCACGAGGTAGTAGGCGACCTGGACGATCAACCGGAGCAGGGACAGCGGATGTAGTCGGCCCTCGACGGGCACCGGGGGCAGCGGCAGCAGCACGGTGATCACCAATGCGATGGCCAACCCGCTGAGCACGTTGGCTGCGGAAACGTTGCCCCACAGCAACATCCACACCAGGATCAGCCAGCAGAGCACCCATGTCTTCAGAAGGACCATTCTTATGAGCGTTGGTCTGCTCTTCGCGCGAGCGCTCATCGCCCCAACACCGCTTCGATGTACTGGCCGCGGTCGAGCACCTCGGCCGCGGCTCGCTCGGCGTAGGAGAAAATCGGCCCGGCCAGCACCGTGAGCGCCAGGCCCACCGCGATCAGCGCGCCCGTCGGCACCAACATGCCCACCGGCATTCGGCCGACGTCGTCACGGTCGGCGTAGGCCACGTCCTCGGTGTCGTCGAGCAGCGCCGCCGGCGCCGCTGTGGCCAGGCCGCCCTCTGGAGCATCGACGCGGGCCCGCCAGAACGCCTTGGTCCATACCCGCGCCATCACGTAGAGCGTCAGCAGGCTGGTCAGCACGGCACCGCCGACCAGGAACCAGGCCAGCACCGAGCCGTTCTGGCTGCCCGCCTCCAACAGCGCGACCTTGCCGATGAACCCCGAAAAGGGTGGTATGCCACCGAGATTGAGCGCCGGAATCATGAAGACCAGTGCCAGCAGCGGGCTGGCCGCGGCGAGGCCGCCGAGGCGTTGCAGCGTGGACGCACCGGCCTGCCGCTCGATCAGGCCGACCACCAGGAACAGCGTCGTCTGCACGACGATGTGGTGGGCGACGTAATAGATGGCGCCCGCCATGCCGAGTTCGCTGGACAAGGCGATGCCGAACACCATGTAGCCGATGTGGCTGACGAGGGTGAACGACAGCAGCCGCTTGATGTCGCTCTGCGCAAGCGCGCCGAAGATGCCGACGATCATCGTCAGCAGTGCCGCCACCAGCAACACGTGGTCCAGCCCACCGTGGGGGAACAGCAGCGAATGCGCTCGGATGATCGCGTACACACCGACTTTGGTCAGCAGGCCCGCGAACACGGCGGTGACAGGTGCCGGCGCCGTGGGGTAGGAGTCGGGCAGCCATGCCGAGAGCGGGAACACGGCGGCCTTGATGCCGAACGCGACCATCAACACCGCGAACATCGCACTGCGGGTGCCGGCGGAAACGTCGTCGAGCCGGACCGAGAGCTCCGCCATGTTGAGCGTGCCGGTCGCCGCGTAGATCAGCGCGAGGCCGATCAGGAAGATCAGCGACGACACCATCGACACCATGACGTAGGCGATTCCGGCCCGCACCCGCTCTGCGCTCGAGCCGATGGTCAACAGGACGAAGCTCGCGGACAGCAGCACCTCGAAGCCGACGAACAGGTTGAACAGATCGCCCGCCAGGAATGCCGTGCACACGCCCGCGGACAGCACCAGATAGGTGGGCAGGAAGATCGAGACCGGCTGGCGCTCGTCGCCGTCGCGGATGCCCTGGCCGATGGCGTAGAACACCACCGCCAGTAGCACGATCGACGACACCACCAGCATGAGCGCCGAGAGGCGGTCCACCACCAGTGTGATGCCGAGCGGGCCCATGCCCGACACGGTCTGGCCCCATCCGCCGACGTGTAGCGCCAGCGTGCCGTCGCGGTCGGCCAGGTACACCAGCGCCCCGCACACCGCCACCACGGCCGTCAGTGCCGCGACGGTGATGACGCGCTGCAGACGAGGCCTTCGGCCGGCGAACAACGTGGCCGCCGCGGCGAGCGTCGGGATCAGCACTGGAAGCGGCATCAGCACCGCTGCGCTACTCATGCGCGATCCGCTTCGCTACTCGCTGGCCCCTCATACAGAACCCTCGTGGCCCGGCAACGCATCGAGCTCGTCGGGCGCGTCGGTGTCCCGGCCGACGTCGGGCGGCTGAGGTGCATCCTCGTCGAGCTCGCGGTCGGACTGCTTGGAGACGCGGGTGTCCTCTGGATCGTTGGGCACGTCCTCGGCGGTGGTCAGCCGGTAGGAGCGGTAGATCAGCGCGAGCACGAACGCGGCGATGCCCATCGAGATGACGATCGCCGTCAGGACCATGCCCTGAGCCAACGGGTCGGCGGTGACGGTCTCGCCGTCGCTCGTCCGGCCGCGCACGGGCGGATTGCCCGCCGGACCGCCGACGGTGAGGATCAGCAGGTTGACGGAATTGCCGATGAGCAACAGCCCCAACAACATTCGGGTCAGATTGCGTTCCAACAGCAGGTAGACGCCCGTGCTGGTGAGGCCGCCGATGAGGAGGAGCGGAACGAGATAGGTGCTCATCGGGCGCCCGCCATCTCCTCGTCGACACGCGCGCCGAGGCTGCGCAGCACGTCGAGGACGAGGCCGACCACGATGAGGTAGACCCCGAGGTCGAAGAACAATGCGGTGACCAGCTTGACGTGGCCAAGCACGGGAAGGTCGAACTGCAACACCGCCGACGACAACACGGGGGCGCCGAGTAGCAGCGAGGCCACTGCCGTGCCCGCCGACAGCGTCAGGCCTGCGCCGAGTACCTTGCCGGCGTCCAACGGTAGGGTCTCGCCGAGTTCGTACCGGCCGCCCGCCAGATAGCGGAGCACCAGCGCCAGTCCGGCGGTCAGGCCGCCCGCGAAGCCACCGCCGGGGGTGTTGTGTCCGGCGAAGAAGAAGTACGCCGACAACACCATGATGAGTGGGAAGATCATCCTGGTGGCGACCTCGAGCACCAGCGAGCGGTGCCGGGGATCGCGTAGTTCACTGCCGCGCAGCCAGGTGATGTCGCCGATCGCGGGGCTCGTCGAGAGCACCGGCATGCGGCCGATGTCGGGCTGGCCGGCGTCGCCGACGCGGGGTGCTGCGCCAAATCGACGGTGCCGGAACACCAACGACGCCACGCCCGTCGCCGCCACCAGCAGCACGGAGATCTCGCCCATGGTGTCCCAGGCGCGGATGTCGACGAGCAACACGTTGACGGTGTTCGCGCCGTTGCCCCGGTAGTAGGCCGCGTCGGGAAGCAGTTCGGCGATCGGCGTGGTGGTTCGGGCGGCCATCGCGAACACGGCCAGCCCGGTGACGCTGGCGCCGACGGCGACGGCGAGCAGCGCCCGCGGCAGCCGGTTGCGCTGCATGTTGGCCAGGTTCGCCTCGGCGGGCAGCGTTCGCAATACCAACACGAAGATCACCAATGTCAGTGTCTCCACCAGGAATTGGGTGAGTGCCAGATCGGGAGCGCCGTGGAACACGAAGATGGTGCCACACCCGTACCCGGTCACGCCGACGAGGAGCACCGCAGCCAGCCTGTTGCGCAGCACGGTCGCGCCGAGCGCGGCGGCCAGGATGATCAGGCCGACCACGACCTGCAGGGGTGAGTCCCACAGGCGCAGTTCCGGACGGTCCCGCGCGCCGAGCACCAGCATCGTCACCGGCAGCAGCACCAGCGTGGACAGGATGACCGCCTGGATCGCCGGTATCGACCCGCGTTGGGTCAGTGCGGTGAGCCGCACCGCGAAGAGATCGGTACCGCGGATGACCGCGTCGTAGATTCGGTCGGCGTTGCCCAAGGGCAGGTAGCCCATCCGAAGGCGACGGAGCCGTGCCCTGGCGGCGAACGCGGCGAAGCCGACGGCCAGCACCAGGATCGACAGCAGCAGAGGCAGATTCACGCCATGCCAGAGCGCGAGGTGGTAGTCCGCTCCGCCGGGTACGGTGTCGGCGTAGGTGTCCAGCACGTCGTCGAGGCCGGCGGGCCACAGGCCGAACACCAGACCCGCCGCCGCCAGGATTCCCGGCGCGACGAGGAAACTGATTGGCGGACGGTGCATTTCGGCGACCCGGCGGCTCGGCTCATCGCGACCCTTGGCGGCGAATGCGCCGTACAGGAAGCGCAGGCTGTAGATCGTGGTGAACACCGAGCCGAACGCCACGCCGGCCAGCACGTACGGACCGGCGGCGCCGAGCGAGGAACTGTGGGCCAGGGTGGTGAGGTCGGCTTCCTTCGCAACGAACCCGAGGAATGGCGGTAGCGCCGCCATGCTCGCGGTGGCTCCGACGGCGATGACGAGCAACGGCGTGTGGCGCCTGCCCAGCCACGCCAGTCTGCGGATGTCACGGGTTCCGGTGGCGTGATCGACGATGCCGACCACCATGAACAGCGCGGCCTTGAACATCGCGTGGGCGCACAGCATCGCCAGGCCGGCCAACATCAGATCGCCACCGCCCGCGCCGACCATCAGGGTGATGAGGCCGAGCTGACTGACCGTGCCGAAAGCCAGGATCAGCTTGAGGTCGTACTCGCGCACCGCGCGCCAGCCGGCCAGCAGCATGGTCAGCAGGCCGAGGGTCACCACCATCGGTCGCCACGGGGGTGAGTCCGCGAAACCCGGCGCCATCCTGGCCACCAGGTACACACCGGCCTTCACCATCGCCGCGGCGTGCAGGTACGCGCTGACCGGTGTCGGGGCGGCCATCGCGCCTGGGAGCCAGAAGTGCAGCGGGACGATCGCCGACTTCGACAGCGCACCGATCAACATCAGTGCGACCGCGACCGACGCGGCGACGCCCGTCGGCGGCGAGGCGATCAATTCGGACAGCCGGTAGGTGCCGGACAGCGTGCCGAGGACGACGATGCCGACCAACATGGCCAGCCCGCCCGCCGTGGTCACCAACAACGCCTGGGTGGCGGCCCGCCGACTGGTGGCTCGCTCGGCGTAGTGGCCCACCAGCAGGAACGACAACACCGTGGTCAGCTCCCAGAACAGGTAGAGCATGAACATGTTGTCGCTGATCACCAGGCCGAACATGGCGCCGGAGAAGGCGACGAGCTCGGCGGCGAAGCTGGGCAGGCGTTTCTCGGTGTGCCCGTCGTGATGGTGGAAGTACTCGGCGCAGTAGAAGAGCACCAGCGCGCCGATGCCGAGCACCAGCACGCTCATGATCGCCGCCAGCGCGTCGAACCGGAACGTAATGTCCATCGACAGTTCGGGCACCCAGTCGAGGTGCACCGTCGCGTCGTTTCGGCCCGGCCAGTTCAGCGCCACCCAGATCAGCGAGCCGAGCGGCACCACCGCCAACGGATAGAAGGCCAGCCGCCCCCAACGGTGCACGAGCACCGGCGCGAGCACGGCGGCAGCCGCGTGCGCGTAGAGGATGGCGAGCATGGACTCCCGTCCGGTGTCAGCCGCTTAAGTCATTGGCTGGCTTCGTCTCACGACAGTTTACGGGTCAGGCAGTGCGCTACCGCCGCACGGCCAACCGCACCGGGATGGCGTGACCGAGCACGCCGATGCCCGCGCCGAGGATCGGCCAGACGGGCCAGAAGTACCAGGCACCCCCCGACAGCGCGACGGCCAGCCACACTGTCAGCACGACGACGACCATCAACAGATATGCGGCGAGGTGGATGCACACCGCCATCCGCGCGGCGGCCTTGCGGGCTTCGCGCCTGCGCGGGTCGCTGCGGCGCAGCTCGGCCACCGGCAGGTCGGCCAACAGTTGACGCAGTTCAGTGGTGGTCTGCGCGGCGAACGCGGTCTGGACGCGGCGCTCGTATTCGGCCATGTCCAGGTACCCCTGGGTCAGGGCCTGTCCGAGGTGGCTCGCGGTCCGTGCGCGCTCTCGGTCACCGGCGCGGATGGGGGTCACACCGATGTGGGTCATTGGAGTGAGCATGGTCATGGCGACTCCTTTGATCTTGACGCTGACTAGTTATAGTCCAACTTTGACATGTCGTCATAGGAGTGTCAAGAGGTCGGGTTGAATGTGGGGCATGCCCGACGAGAACAGGGTGGTCTGGACGAGCCGGGAGGTGGCGGCCCCGGCTGCGGCGATCTTCGAGCTGATCGCCGATCCGGCTCAGCAGCCGAGGTGGGACGGCAACGACAATCTCGGCGACGCGCAAGCGGGTCAGCGCGTCCGGGCGGTCGGCGACGTCTTCATGATGCGGCTCACGCTCGGCATGCTGCGGGAGAACCACGTCGTCGAGTTCGACGAGGGCAGGCTCATCGCCTGGCGGCCGTCGGAACCGGGCGCGGCACCGCCCGGCCACCTGTGGCGCTGGGAGCTCGAGCCCGTGGACGGCACACACACCCGCGTCATCCACACCTACGACTGGTCTGTACTCACCGACGAGAAGCGGATGGAGCGCGCCCGCGCCACCACCGCCGACCGGTTGCGGGCCTCGCTGGACAGGCTTGCTGCGCTCGCCGAGCCGGCCTGACGCGGGTCAACCCCGTGAGCGTCGCCAGAGGTCTCTCTGCAAGCGAAGTTTCCACCGGCCCTTGACCCCTACGCTTCGCTAACGAGTTGACTCTGTCGAGAAAGCACAGAACGTGCCAATGTCCAACGGATCGTCTGACTTAGCCATCACCATGGGTCTACGAGTGACCCGACTAGTGAGACGAGCAGCGACATGGATGTCGACGAAAACAAGCTGAACGAGTTCATTGGCAAGGCAGTGGGCGACCTCGGGGCGGCGATGAGTGCGACGCTGATCCTGGTCGGCGATCGGCTCGGCCTGTACCGCGAATTGGCGAAGGGCGCGCTGACGCCCGCCGAGCTGGCGAAACGCACCGGCACCGACGAGCGTTACGTCCGCGAATGGCTCGGCAACCAGGGCGCCGGGGGATACGTGCAGTTCGACGCGTCTTCCGGAGAGTGGTCGCTGAGCCCGGAACAGGCGCTGTGCCTGACCGATCCGAACGGTCCGGTCGACATGCCCGGCGCATACAACATCGTCGAGGCGACGTTTCACGCCCTCGGGCATACGCTGGAGAACTTCAAGTCGGGGGGCGGCATGGAATGGGGTGAGCACCATCCGTGTCTGTTCGAGGGAACCGAGCGGTTCTTCCGCGCCGGCTACAACGGCAACTTGATCAGCTCCTGGCTGCCCGCGCTGGACGGTGTCGTGGACAAACTGCAGAGCGGGGCGAAGGTCGCCGACGTGGGTTGCGGGCACGGCGCCAGCACCATCCTGATGGCGACGACGTACCCGGATTCGGAGTTCGTCGGGTACGACTATCACGCCGAGTCGATCGACGTCGCGCGCGAGAAGGCCGCAGCGGCGGGTGCATCCAACGCACGATTCGAGGTTGCTGATGCGGTCGGCTACGGGGACAAGGGGTTCGACCTCATCGCATTCTTCGACTGCCTGCACGACATGGGCGATCCGGTCAACGTGTCCCGGCACGCGCGGCAGGCGATGAACGACGACGGCACGGCGATGATCGTGGAACCGTTCGCGAACGACCGGGTCGAGGACAACCTGAACCCCGTGGGCAGGGTGATGTACGGCGCGTCCACGCAGATCTGCGTACCCGTGTCACTCGCGCGCAACGGTCCGGCACTCGGCGCTCAGGCGGGTGAGGCGCGACTGCGCGAGGTCGTGGTCGACGGAGGCGGTTTCACGCGTTTCCGGCGCGCCACCGAGACACCGTTCAACCTGATCCTCGAGGCCCGCCCGTAGTCGCAATGACCGCGTTGAGGATGGGATACCGCAATTGAGACCGTCGCGATGGCGGTGGTAGCGGTCGGGTCTGCGCGCGAATTCCCCGACGACGCCCGGCTCCTGTCCACCGCAGCTACAGATCATCGACCACGATGATCCCGTCCTGGATGGCTCGGGCCACCAGCGCGGATTTGGTGGAGGCCGGCCGGCCGACTGCCGCGTACTTCGCGCGGACCCGCTGGAGGTGGGTTCGCACGGTGGTCGGGGCGATCTGCAACTTTGTCGCGACGAGGTCTTTGCTTTCGGTTTGGAACCACGCGATCAGGACTTCCTGTTCCCGCGGCGCGAGGTTGGGTCGACCTGTGCTCTGGTCTTTGAGCATCGCCCCGGCCATCCGCGGTCCGGTGTAGGGCTCGTTTGTGCATGCCGCGCGAACCGCGTCTACGAGGTGCGTGCGGCCTTCCGATTTGACGAGATACGTCACCGCGCCGATCTCGAGACATCGCAGGATGATCTCGTCGGTGGGCAGATGCGAATACACGACCACGCGATGTCCGACGTCCACCACCTTCTCCAGCCCGGAGAAGTCGGGTCGCCGGCTCTCTAACTCGAGGTCGAAGACGACGACGTCCACGGCGGATTTATTCGGATGCTCGGTTATGAACTGTTCGACCGATACGTAGGCAGCCACATGCTTGATGGGTGGGGTTGAATTCAGGCACCACGACCGCACGGCCTCGTGGATGGCGTCGTGGTCGTCGACGACCGCGACTGCGATATCGGGAAGGCCCGGCGGCCGCGAATAGGCGGTGCTCATGCGACACGCCCGGAGGCTATCTGCGTGCTCACCCAGCGCCGGTCTGCACACGTGACGATCTCAACGCCATTCCCCGTTGCTTGGTGTCCGTTCCGCTGGTGCCGATCGATTCCGTAGACGACGCTGCCGATCAACGCGCCGCCGACCGAGGCGATGACGACGCGGGCGAAGATCGCGGCGTCGTCGACGGCGGTCACGATCGTGTCGAGCAGCCGGTCCGCGTCCGGAGCTGCGAGGCTTTCCATTCCGACGTCGAAGTGTGTGGTCACATCGACCCCGCGTAGTTCGGCGCGCGTCACCGCCGCGTTGATCGTTGGTAAGAGCGCCGGATCGTCCTCGCCGGAGGCGTTGTCGAACAGAGAGCGCAGATGCCGCAACTCGGCGCGCGCCCGGGCGACGAACTCCGCAGTGATGGGAGTCCCCTCACTCAACGCCGACAGCAGCGGCGACAGGCGCTGTACCGTGGCGGCATAGTGCCGGGCGTATTCAAACCGCAACGCCTCGGTGACCCTGCGCTCGCTGACGATCCGCATCGTTCCCTGATAGTCGGCACGAGCGTCCTGCGCAGCGCGCCTCGACAGCGGGCCGAACGCACACAGGGCCAGTTGCGTGATGAGACATGTCGAGGCGCCGAACGCGATCTGAAGGACGGTGTCGGGAGCCGGCGTCCGGACCAGATCGACAGCCGCCGGAACCGCCCAGAAGCACACCAGGAGCGCGGCGGCCCGGGGAAACGGCCAGCGCACCACGAATGGGATCAGACAGAAGCCGATCGCCGACTGGGTCCAGTCGATGCCGGCGTCAACCTCCTCCGGGCCGAACAAGGCGTGCTGCAGCAGGGCTACCACACCGAGGACGATGGTCGCAATTCGGGCCGGTCCCCATCGGCCTCGCGTGATCCCGGGAAGATTGGCCAGCGCGCACACGATGACGACCCCCGCCAGCGCCACCTCCAAGGCTCTGTGTGCCGATGTCAGCCCCCAGGGCACGGCCACCACGACTGCAGCCACGGCGAGTCCGACGGCGCCGAGGCCGAAGGCTTGGCGGATGAGCCGGATCACCCGGTCCGCTTCAGCGCTGAGATCGTAAGTTTCCGAAAGCGTTTCGCTGGGCCAGCTGAGTCGGATGACAGTGCCCGAGCCTGGCTTCGACTCGACGGAGGCGGACCCGCCTTCGCGGTGCATTCGCCCGATGATCGACTGTTTGATCCCCCAGCCGTCGCAATGATCTGTTCGGTCGAATCCCAGCCCGTCGTCTCGGATCTCGACCCGACCCGGCTGGACCGTTATCTCGATCTGGGTGGCGCCCGAGTGGCGTTCGACGTTGTTGATCGCTTCCGAGGTTGCCGCCTCGAGTGCCCGGGCGAGCGGGCCTGGCAGCCAGAGAACCGATTCGCCGGTAAACTGAACAGGCATATGACGTTGCACGACAGTTGCTTTCAGCAATTCAACGATGTTCAGCCGACCGGGCACGGCGGACACCGGCACGGTCAGCGCCGCCAGATCGCGGGCGGCGCGCGCGGCCAACCGGTCGCGGGGCGGGTCCACCACCCCGGTCACCAACACGAGGGTGGCAGCAGCGGTGTCGTGCAGAACCGAAAGTTGTTCGCGCCGGTAGCGATGTGTTGCAGTGGCGACGTTCGCCGCGATCTGCGCCGATACCCGACTGCGGTAGGCGGAATCCGCCAGGGCCGATATCGCGCCGATCATCCGGCGGACGAGCATGCCGGCGAGCAGTGCCGCGATGAGTCCGTAGACATCGTCGAGTCGAATGATCTGCGTCCATCCGACGGCCGACGATGCCGCGAGTGCATAGACCGCGGTCAGCAGCGCAGCGAGCGGAACGGACCATCGCGGAGCTAGCTGTACGGATAGGGTGGCCACCGTTACACAGGCGAGGGACTCGGCAAGGGTGGTACTTGCGACGAACGTCTGATCGAGTTCGATCAACGGGCTTGCGGCACTGATCGTCAGCGCCCAGCAGTAGTCGATCAGCGCCGCAGCCCGCCCCGCCGAACGGCACAGAATACGGAAAGCGGCCCAAACGGCCAGGGCGGTGGCGATCCAATGGTGCGCGAGGTTGGGCGGTTGCGGAGCGAGCGCGCACACGAGGGCTGCGATGAGCGAGCTGGCGTTACGGGCCACGACGCAGAGCCGCAAGGCGTACCTCCGCAGGTACGCAGCGGAGGCACTCCAATCATCCGTGACATCGGTTTGAAGCGAATTCGCAGAAATCAAGTGCTGTCCTCCCCGTTGATCTCTCCGACGCTGGCGAGGGTGCTCTATCGGGGCGAAGAATAACGCTGGATCAGCGGGGTCGCGCGGCGTGAATGCGGCAATTGGCAGTCGCGCACAGCAATCCGGGCCCGACTCTTGCCGATTGTCCGGGTTTGGCTAATTCGTTGCATCGCTCGACATTCGAGCTCAGTCTGCGCAAATGTGCGTTGCGAGGCGGGGTTGGGTAAACATGGGGCAACGGGTCAGGCCGGGATGATCTCCTCTCGAGTGTCGTATCTCACACCGAGGCGCTCGTGCAGCCACTGGCGCAGCTCCGAGCCGAATTCGTCGCGTTCCAACGCAAAGTCAACGGCAGCCTTGAGAAAGCCGCCCGGATTGCCGAGATCGTGGCGACGCCCACGGTGCACCACCACGTGGACGGGGTGGCCACCGTCGATGAGGCCGGCGATTGCGTCGGTCAGCTGCAGTTCACCGCTGGCGCCTTGGCCAGTGGCGCGGAGTGCGTCGAATATCGCCCGGTCCAGAAGATACCGACCCGCGGCGGCGAACATCGAAGGTGCCTCTTCGGGGGCGGGCTTCTCGACCATTCCGTTCACCCGTAGAACGTTCGGGTTCGCCGCATCGGCAACGACCGCTACGTCGAAAGCCCCATATGCGCTGATCTCTGCCGGCGCCACCTCGATCGCGCACAATACGGAGCCGCCCCGTTTTGCTCGTACCTTGGCCATCGTCTCGAGGACGCCGGTGGGCAGGACCAGATCATCGGGCAGGAGCACCGCCACCGCGTCCTCGTCGTCGGCCAGCACCGGCTCGGCGCACAGCACGGCATGCCCGAGCCCGAGAGGCTGGTGCTGAACCACCGACTCCACCTTTATCAGCGCGGGCGCGCGCCGAACCTTCTCGAGCATGACGTGTTTTCCGCGGGCCTCCAGGGTGCCCTCGAGCACGAGGTCTTCCACGAAATGCGCGACAACGCCGTCCTTTCCCTCCGAGGTTACGATTACGAGTCGTTCCGCGCCGGCTTCGGCGGCCTCTGCGGCCACCAATTCAATACCCGGCGTATCGACCACGGGTAGCAGTTCTTTCGGCACCGTTTTCGTGGCAGGCAAGAAACGTGTTCCAAGGCCTGCCGCCGGGACAATCGCGGTACGAGGAGTTCTCGGTATAGGCGTCGTGATGCTCATCGTCGCATGCTATTAAGAGACCACGATGCTGTCTGTCGTATGGACGGCCGACAATTGGTAAATGCTGTCGCCCGCCCATGTTGTGATTTGGCTCACGCGATTTGGCCTGCGTCGAGACGTAGGCGGCTGCTGTGGATTAGCGGCCTACCGGACTGGGAACGGCACTAGATCCCGGTTCATGTGTTCTGCTCAGAACCCTCTCGGGTTTGCACGGATCCAGCCAATGTCGTCGTGGCGCAGTGGGCGGAGCCGATTGCTGGACGGCAAGTGATTTGCCCTGACGGGTTCCCTCGCTGAATTTCCCAGGAACGAACTGCAAAATTGCGCCCGCGTTCCATTGCGCGTCTCGGATGTCGGCCGAACGTACGACAAGAAAATTTGCGCCGGTGTGGACGTTGCCAGAATTGCGAGGTGCAGGCGTGTTATCTCCGGGATCCGTGTGCGATGTATAAATCGCTGAAATGGTGTCGTCATACGTTCGAATGACAGATGTCGAGGCTGCCGGGTACCGGCAAGACCACGTAACGATTGTTACGTGATCTCGGAAAGCGCTATTTCGGCTGGCGGCGGATTCGGAATACGTGAGAAGCTTCGGCTCGATCGAGCGTCGGTGTGGACGATCGAGATACCCGGGAGTGCGCTGAATATTGCTCCATTCCGTTGTTCATGAATTCTGAGCGGCATATCAAGAAATCTCCCTACTTCCTGTGTTCGTTATGCCCAGAAACATCGCGATCACAGGGGAGAGCGAATGTAAAACATGGTATTCACTGCGGAACGCAAGTCTGCTGGGTCCGTCTCGGCCGCTGCCCTTCTGGTACCCGAGGCGCGCGAGTCCGTCGAAGGCGGCCTTGTCTCAGCGCCCTCGGACGACGATGTCTACGCCTACCTGGGCCCACAACGCCGCTGGGTGCAGGTCTGCATGACGCTTGCCTTCGTACTGGCCGGCCTGAGTCTGCTGCGATTCTCGCTGCACACGATATGGACGTGGCCACTGCTGATCGCGTTGGCGGTCAACCTGGTGGGGTCGGTGTTCTCTGCGTTGTCGGGGTGGAACAAACGGGCCATCAGTGCCGACAGTCACCGGCGGACGATCACCGAGTGGGCGGCGGCGAATTCCGTCGGACCCTCCGTCGACGTGTTCCTCCCGACGTGCGGGGAGGATCTGGCGATCCTGCGCAACACCTATCGGCACGTCAGCGCGATGCACTGGATCGGCCCACTACGCGTGCTGGTGCTCGACGACGCCGACCGCCCCGAGGTCAAACAGGCCGCCGACGAGTTCGGCTTCGACTACATCGTCCGGGACAACCGCGGCTACATGAAGAAGGCCGGGAACCTGCAGAACGCCTACCTGCAGACCGACGGCGAACTCATCGTGATCTTCGACGCCGACTTCTGTCCCAGGCCCGACTTCGCCGAACACCTGGTTCCCTACATGGACGACCCGACCGTCGGCATCGTGCAAAGCCCGCAGTACTTCTCCACGACTGCCGCGATGGGATGGCTCGAGCGCACTGCCGGGGCCACCCAGGAGCTCTTCTATCGGTGGGTACAACCGTCGCGGGACAAACAGCGGGCCCCAATCTGCGTGGGAACCTGCGCCATATACCGGCGTCACGCGCTCCACCAGACGGACGGTTTCGCTCAGATCGAGCACAGTGAGGACGTCCACACGGGAATCTTTCTCACCCGGGCGGGATTTCGCACGCAGTACGTTCCCGTCGTCCTCGCTCGTGGCCTGTGCCCGTCCGAGCTCGCCGGCTTCCTCAACCAGCAGTACCGGTGGTGCAACGGATCGATCACGTTGCTGCGCAGTGGTTATGCCCAGCGCCATCCGCTCGGGCTCCGTCAGCGGATATGCTTCTGGGCCGGCTTCATGTACTACATCTCGACGGCCATCAACGTGTTCACGATTCACGTCCCCGGCATCATCATGGCAACCCTGTACGGCAGCGAAGTCCGCGCCTACCACTTCGTGCCGTTCATGGCAGGCGCGTGGGTGTACTTCGTGCTCTTGCCTCGGATATCGAAGTCGTGCTGGCGATTTGAAGTCATGCGTACTCAGATGGCCTACAGCTTCTGCCATGCGCTGGCGATCACCCACAAGCTGACTGGACGCACCAAGGGCTGGGTCGCCACCGGCGCGGTCAAGAAGAGCAGCTCGTTGGCGCGCACCGTCAGCGTCATCGGCTGCGTCACGATCTTCGCCAACCTGGCCATCGCCTGGCCCGCCTGGCTGTATGACATGCACAACTATGGCTTGCGGCACTTCTGGGCCATGGGCTTGTTCCTTGCCGGCTACACATACCTCACGGTGCCACTGTTCATCGAATTCCTTAGAGTGCTAGGCATTTTCCGTCCACCGAGAGCGCCGCGCATCCGGTACGCGGACGAGCCGGAGGCGCACGTCCACGACGTCAAGACCAATCGGATCACCCTTGTCGAGGCGATCGCGTACACGGTGCTGATCGGCTTTCTCACCATCGTGGCCAGCGGTCAGTTCGATCTCATCATCCCGTGGGGGAGGAATAGCTGATGACCGCTACACTGATCGCCCCGAAGGCAGGCGACGGCCAGCCCGAATCCGGCACGCGGAAACGCTTCCGGGTGGACATCGAGGGGTTGCGGGCGGTCTCAATCCTCGGCGTCGTGCTCTTCCACGCGAAAGTACCCCATTTCACAGGAGGATTCGTCGGGGTTGACGTCTTCTTCGTCATCTCCGGTTTCCTGATCACGGGTCAGCTCGTCCGCGAGGCCGAGCGGCGCGGCCACATCCGGATGGGTGCGTTCTTCGCCCGCCGTTCGAAGCGACTGTTGCCACCGGCCGCAATCGTGATTGCAGCCACTGCGCTGGTGGCGCTCTTCGTCGCGCCGCTACTGCGGGTCTTCACCGCTTGTTTCGATCTGCTGTGGTCGATGTTCTACATCGGAAACTGGCGATTCATCAGCCAGGGCAACGACTACCTTGGCGGAAACAGCGACTACAACGTCGCGCTGCACTTCTGGTCGCTGGCCGTCGAGGAACAGTTCTATCTGGCCTGGCCGGTTCTGCTGATCGTGTCGGTCTGGATCGCTCGTCGTCGCGAATACACGGTGCGCCACGTGGTTTGCGCGGTCATGGCAACGGTCTCCATCGTTTCGTTTTCCGTCGGGGTCTGGCTCACGCACGTCAACCCACCGCTGGCGTACATGGCCACCTACACCAGAGCATGGCAATTCGGTGTGGGCGCGCTGCTCGCTGTCGCCGCCCCGGCGGGGCTACGGTTCCGGTTTTCCTGGCTACTGGGCTTGGGCGGCCTGATGGCGATCCTCTACGCCATCGTGGAGTTCGACAGCACGACCCCGTATCCCGGCTGGGCGGCCCTCGTGCCGACCCTCGGTGCAGCAGCAGTGATCGGCGCCCCGTCGCCATCACTCGACCGGATACTCGCCAACCCCGTGATGCGGCTGATCGGTCGCTGGTCCTACTCCTGGTACCTGTGGCATTGGCCGGTTTTGGTGTTGGCCGAGGCGAAGTATGGCCACCTCAGCTGGCAGGCGAAGGTGGGCCTTATGGGTGCCGCTCTGGTGTTGGCGGGCCTGACGTACGCGTTCGTCGAGAAGCCGATCCAGGGTGCCAAGGACCTGCACAGCAGGGTTCCCGCCGCAGCGGCGGTCGGACTCATCGCGACCGTGGTGGCGACCAGCGTGGTCCTGCAGGTGGGCACCAGGGCGGTGAACGCGCTCGGCTCGGCGAACGGCTCGTCGACCACCTCGGTCAGTTTCGACGAAGTGTTCGGTGCGAGTTCGGGGAGAAACTCTGGACCCGTCGCTCCCCCGCCCATGACTGCGCGGCATGACTATCCCCGGCGCGCGGACTGCCTGCTTGATCGAACGTCCAAAGAACCACCGGATTGTGACTTCGGCGTCAAGGGTGGCGAGAAGGTGGTCCTGTTCGGGGACAGTCATGCCCACCAGTGGCAGACGGCGCTCGACGAGCTGTCGGTACAGCGCAAGTGGGAACTGAACGTGATCACCCAGTCCGGTTGCCCCGCTCCGGCCATCGCCAGACGCGACGGCGACACCAGTCGATTTTCGCAGGACTATTGCATCGACTGGCGCAACCAGCAGATCGACAACATCGTCGCCATGCACCCCAAAATGGTGATCCTCTCATCGTCCAACCAGTACATCCCCTTCATCGACGAGTTGATCGACGCCTGGAACACGACGCTGAGCCGGCTGCAGGCCTCAGGTGCGGCCCTCGTGTATCTACGCGACACCCCGCATCCGTCGCAGAGCATTCCGGACTGCGTCTCTTCGGCGATCGACGACTGGTCCAAGTGCGCGTTCCCGCTGCCCACGAAGGTGGATCCGGTGATTGCTGGCCAGTTGCGCGGCGCTCTACCACCGTTGACGGTCATCGACCTGAACGGCTACTTCTGTGATGGTAACGTTTGCCCGGCTGTGCGGAACGGGATCATGCTGTACCGCGATGAGTCACACCTCAGCAACACCGCGGTCAAAGCCCTTTCCCCCGCAGTGGTAAAGGCGTTCTTGGACAAGGGCTTCTAGGTGGGAAGGAGCAAGGTTTGACGATTCGTCGTCGGACCTTCCTCCTCGGTGGGGCGGCCGTCGTCGGCGGCGCGGCCGTCCTCACCGAGCGGTGGATGGCCTCCGGATCCGATATCGAGCCAAGGCTTTTCGGCCTTTCCATCGCCGGGTCCAGCCCCGAGTCGGTACGGGGTGCGCTCGATGCCGGTGGCGCCCTGGGCAGGCCGCCGCAGGTACTCAACCTGTACATGGCTTGGCAATGGCGGGACCCATTTCCCGCCGCCACCGTCGCGGCCATTCGCAGCACTGGTGCGATTGCCGAGATTAGTTGGGAACCTTGGGATCCCCATAATGGCCCCGTGCAACCGCAGTATGCGTTAGACGCGCTCCCGGCATTCGACGACTACGTCGATACCTTTGCCAAGGCCTGCGCCAACGACGGCGGCGATCTGATTCTGCGGTTCGCGCACGAAATGAACAGCGACTGGTATCCGTGGTCGGTCAGTACCAATGGAGGCTCGCCGCAAGCCTACGTCGATGCCTACCGCCGGCTGCGCTCCCGGTTCCAGGCGCTCGGTGCCACCAATGTCCGCTGGATGTGGTGCCCGAATATCGTCTATCGCGGCCGACCCGACCTGATTTCGGCGTCCTACCCGGGCGATGACGTCGTGGACATCGTCGGACTCGACGGCTACAACCGGGGCGGCAGATCTCCCCAGGACCTCTTCGGCCCATCCATCGACCTGGTCACCGCGCTTGCTCCCAGTAAGCCACTGTGGATCGACGAGGTCGGCTGCATACCCACGTCGGGACAAGCCCAGTGGGTGACAGACTTCTTCGACTACGTGCGGCAGACGCCGGTGAGCGCCGTCGTGTGGTTCGAGCTTGCCAACCCGGGCGCTCCGGATTGGCGACTGCTGAGCAACCCCGATACCGCCGAAGCGGCACACGCCGCTCTCGCGGGCTGGTGAATCCTGCGAGCTCGACTGTGGCCGCTGGCAAATACACGACGACTATGTCAGATAGCGCCAGCCGCTCTGCATCCACAATTCCTTCTGCAGACACATCCGGCCGTCGACGACTACACGGTGACGCACCACCTCGGCCAGTTCCCGCGGGTCGATTTGCAGGAATTCCTGCCACTCGGTCAGGACCATGACGACGTCGGCTTTCTCGCAGGCTGTCACCGCGGAGTGTGAATACGCCAGCGTCGGAAAAATTGCGCGCGAATTTTCGGTCGCCTTGGGGTCGTAGACGGTGATCGAGGCACCCTGGAGTTGCAGTTGTCCCGCGACATTGAGTGCCGGCGAGTCCCGCACGTCATCGGACTCGGGTTTGAATGCGGCGCCGAGGATTGCGATGTTCGAACCGAGTAGTGAGCCGTTGCATGCGTTTCTCGCAACGTCGACCATCCGTGTTCTCCTACGCATGTTGATATTGTCGACTTCCCGCAGGAATGTGAGGGCCTCCGATGCGCCCAGCTCGCCGGCGCGTGCCATGAATGCGCGAATGTCCTTCGGCAGGCAGCCGCCGCCGAAGCCGACTCCCGCGTTCAGGAAGCGACGGCCGATGCGCGGGTCGTGTCCTATCGCGTTGGCGACTGCAGTCACGTCCGCTCCGACCGCCTGGCACACTTCGGCGATCGCGTTGATAAAGGAGATCTTCGTGGCCAGGAACGCATTCGCGGAAGCCTTGACCAGTTCCGCCGTGGGCGTGTTGGTCACGATGAACGGCGTCTCGTCGTTCAGGATGGGCGCATAGACTTCCCTGGTCAGAGCCTCGGCTCGGCCACCGGGTTCCAGTCCCAGCACGATTCGGTCCGGTCGCAGCGTGTCCTGCACCGCATACCCTTCGCGCAGGAATTCAGGATTCCACGCCATCTCGATGTCGAGCCCGGGCATGGCCCGTTCTTTGGTGCGTTGCCTGAGTTGTTCACAGGTGCCGACCGGAACGGTCGACTTTCCGAGAATCAGAGCGTCGTCGTGGAGCAGGGGGATCAGGTTGTCGACGACGGAGTGGACATAGCGCAGGTCGGCGGCCGCCTCACCCTTCTTCTGCGGAGTTCCCACGGCGATGAAGTGAACATTCCCCCAGATGGCGGCATCGTCATAACAGTCGGTGATCCGCAGCTGGCCGGTGTCGATGTGCTTTTCGAGTAGCTCGCCCAGGCCGGGTTCGTAGAATGGGACTTCACCCTTCTGCAGCTTCGCCAACCGGTCGGGATCGACTTCAACGCCGAGAACCTGGTGGCCGATCTCTGCCATGCATGCCGCGTGAGTCAGGCCGAGATATCCCATACCAAAGACCGTCAACCGCATATTAATCTTGCCTTTCCCACGGACATGCGCAGAATCTGGAATCCCGACGATTCGACCGTATCGGGGCAATGAATATCATGTGTCATCGAGTGATCATGTTGACGCGCATTTTCGCCATTGTTTTCGTTTTGTCGTATGGACGTATGACAGCCGTAGGGCGGGAGATTCTTGAACATGCGGATGTACCGAATCGTGGTCATACTGACGGCATGACTTTGGCCGGCATCGCAAACGCGTCGATGCTGCACGGCTGGCTGCCGTGGACGGTCCAGCTTGCAACCGCGGCTGTCCTGCTCGCGGCCGTTGCGGAGCGCTCACGCGACTGGTGGTTGCGATGGATGCCGATCGTCACCGGTGTCGCCGTGCTGTCCGCCGTCGTGGTCCGGTGGTACCTGACATCCGAGGGTCTGGTTGGGGATCCGGCACCGGGGTTGTTCTGGGTGTGGACCGCCGTGACCGGTGGTGCGGTCGCAGTCCTGGTGCTCGGCTGGCGGAATGCGAGCTGGTGGCATCGGGGCATGACGGCCGTGGCGGTTCCGCTCTGTCTGCTGTGCACCGTGTTACTGCTGAACATGTGGGTGGGCTACGCCCGGACCGTGCAGGCCGCCTGGAACTTCGTCACGGCCGGTCCACCGCCGAATCAGGCCGAGCTGTCCGTCGTGCGGGCGATGGCCGACCAAGGAGTGGTCCCGCATAGCGGCCGCATCGTGCCGGTGAATACCGGTTGGGAGGCGTCGGGCTTTCGGCATCGAGGTGAATTGGTCTATTTGCCACCGGCGTGGTTTCGGTCGTCGCCGCCGCCACCGCTGCCGGTGGTCATGATGATCGGCGGTGAGTTCGGCACCAGCGCCGACTGGCTGTGGGCGGGCAACGCGCAGCAGGTCGCCGATGCCTTCGCCGGGGCCAACAGCGGTAACGCCCCGGTCCTGGTTTTCGTCGACAAGGGTGGCACGTTCACCCGGGACACCGAATGCGTCAACGGTGCTCGTGGGAATGCTGCCGATCATCTTACTAAAGATGTTGTGCCACTCATGATTTCGACATTTGGGGTAAGTGCCGACAGGTCGAATTGGGGGGTCGTCGGGTGGTCGATGGGCGGAACCTGTGCGATAGACCTGACGGTCATGCACCCAGAGCTGTTTAGCGCCTTCATCGACATCGACGGCGACATCGGCCCGAACGCAGGGACCAGGGAGCAGACGATTGCAAGGCTCTTCAACGGAGACGAGGGTGCCTGGGCATCGTTCGACCCCATGACGGTGATGGCGGCACATGGTCCTTACACCGATGTGGCGGGAGTGTTCGGCATCGAAGCCGCAGTCGATCCGAACCGTGTCGATCAGCATGCCGTGGCGGCTCGTACGCTCGCCGACGCCGCCACCGCTAACGGCATCGCGTGCTCGATCGTCGAGGTCGCAGGCAAGCACGACTGGGCCGCGGGAGCGGCGGTGCTCGCCGAGACCTTCGGGTGGCTGGCCGGTCGACTGGGCACACCCGGTGTCGCGTCGGTGCCGCTGCCGGGATCAGCCGTCGGGCCACCGGATCGACCGACCGGCCAACAGGCGGGTTGGTGGCTCTCGGTTCCACCGCCCGGATGACATCGAGAACAACGTCAACCGACGAAGGGTGTGTTGTGTCGTGAAGGCGAGCTTGAATCGGCGCACGTTATTGGAGGCTGCTGCGATGGCGGTGTTCTTCGCCAACGACCCGGCACCCGCGGTGGCCGACATCAGGCGCTATCGGCCGTCGGGGTTTCGACCCGTCAGTGAGCTCACGGTGCTGCCCGCGACGGACACCCGGTTGGCTCTCACCGTCGATGACGGGGTGAGCGTCGAGGTCGTGGCCGCTTACGCGGACTTCTGTCACCACACCGGGACCCGCGTAACTTTCTTCGTGAATGGTGTCCACGAGTCGTGGACCGCGAACGCGCCACAACTGCGTCCGATGATCGAGTCCGGACAGATTCAGGTGGCGAACCATTCCTGGTCACACCCCGACTTCACCACCATCAGCGCGGACGAGTTGGTCGAGCAGATCAGCCGCAACGCAGACTTCCTCAAGAACACCTTCGGAGTGGACGGGAGACCGTACCTTCGTCCGCCGTACGGCCACCACAACAGCGAGACCGACCGCATCGCAGCGGAGCTTGGCTATCCGAACATCACCCTGTGGAGCTCCTCGATCGAGGACTCAAGTCTGCTCACCGAGACCGAACTGATCGCAAACGCCGAGAAGTGTTTCGAGCCGGGTCAGATAGTGCTCGCGCACGCCAACCTCCCGCCCGTCACCCATTGCTACTCACAGATGTTGGACATCATCGCCAGCCGCGGTCTTCAGACGATCACGCTGCAGGAGGCATTCGGGTGACCCGTGGCCGGCACCGTCAGCGGTTCTGACTGAACGCCCGCAGCGACTCCACCTGCACGGGGTCGAGGGACGGCCGGACCGCAGCCTTGGCCTTCGCCACGTCGTCGGCGGTGACGTCGGCCGCATCGATCGACCGCCGCATCGCGGTCAGCGCCGCCTCACGCAGGAGCGCGACGCAGTCGGCGGCGCTGTAGCCGTCGAGTTCGCCTGCGAGCGTGTCCAGATCCACTTCGGGGCTCAACGGGATCGCCTTGCCGGAGGTACGCAGGATGTCGCGCCGCGCGTCGGCGTCGGGTGGCGCGACGAACACCAGCTTCTCCAGCCTGCCGGGGCGCAGGAGCGCCGGGTCGATCAGGTCGGGCCGGTTGGTGGCGCCGAGCACGACGACGTCGCGCAGCGGGTTGATCCCATCGAGTTCGGTGAGCAGCGCCGCGACGACCCGGTCGGTGACCCCGGAGTCGAAGCTCTGCCCGCGCCGCGGCGCCAGCGCGTCGATCTCGTCCAGGAAGACCAGCGACGGAGCGGAATCACGTGCACGCCTGAATAATTCGCGCACCGCCTTCTCCGATGAGCCGACCCACTTGTCCATCAACTCGGCGCCCTTCACCGCGTGCACCGACAGCCGGCCAGAGCTGGCCAGCGCGCGGACGACGAACGTCTTGCCGCAGCCGGGCGGGCCGTACAGCAGCACCCCCCGTGGTGGTTCGACGCCGAGTCGGGCGAACGTGTCCGGGTGCTGCAGCGGCCACAGCACCGCCTCGGTGAGGGACTGCTTGGTCTCGGCCATGTCGCCGACGTCGTCGAGGGTCACCGATCCGACCGTGACCTCCTCGGTGGCCGACCGGGACAGCGGACGGATCACCGACAGGGCACCCGTGAAGTCGTCCTGCGTCAACGCGGGCGGCTTGCCGTCGGCGCTCGCGCGGGCCGCGGCCCGCAGCGCCGCCTCCCGCACCAGTGCCGCCAAATCGGCGACCACGAAACCCGGTGTGCGCTCGCCGATCTCGTCGAGCGCCAGGCCCTCGGCGGGGACGCCGCGCAGCAGCACCTCCAGCAACGCCTTGCGGGTGGCGCCGTCGGGCAGACTCAAGCGGAGTTCCCGGTCACACAGATCGGGCGCCCGTAGCCGGTTGTCGACGGCATCCGGCACCGCCGACGTCGCAATGAACGCCACGCCCGAAGTGGCCACCGCGGTGCGCAATTCGGTGAGGATCAACGTGGCGACCGGTTCGGCGGGTCTGTCCTGGCTGTCTGGCAGCAGTGCGTCGACGTCGGTGATGAGCAGCACGCCGCCGCCGTCGCGGACTGATGCCACCGCCGATTCGACGCTGCCCAACCGCTCCTGGGCGCGCAGTGCCCCGATCTCGGGACCGTCCAGCTCGATCAAGCGTCGGTTCGCGCACACCGCCCGGACCAAGGTGGCCTTTCCGACGCCCGCGGGCCCGGACACCAGCACGCCGAGATTGGGCTTGGCACCCAGGGTTTCGAGAAGTGTGGGCTCGTCGAGGGCGAGCTTGAGCCATTCGGCGAGGCGGCCGGCCTGTACGTGCGCGCCCCTGAGGTCGTCGACCGGAATGGGCGGGCTGGCCGGCGTCTGGCTCGGGGTGGTGACGGTGTGCACGCCCCCGGTCTGCCCCGCGGCTTGATCCGCGACCTCCGTGCCGTCGCCCCAGGTGACCAGCGAGTTCGGTTGCACGCTGACTGGGCCCGCCGGATCGACGCCGGTCACCGTGAGCAGTTCGGAGGTCCAGGTAATGCCGACCGATGATGCCAGCGCGGAGCTGGCCGCCGAGGTCGACGTGCCGGGGCCGAGGTCGCGCGGCAGCAGCGACACGGTGTCGCCAACCGTCATCACCTTGCCCAGCAGTGCAAGTCGCAGCGTTGCGGGCGAAACCGACTGGGTGGCGAGCCTGGACCCGGTCAGGGTCACCGACTTCGCGCCGTACACCGTCGCAGGCGCCACGATCACCGTGCTGCTCTCGCGCAAGCCACCATTGGACAACGTGACGTCGTCGAGCAGTGCCGTGCCGGTCGGGACGTCGGAGGACGCGATGCCGGCCACCGCCGTCGTCGTGCGCGCGCCGGTGAGCGTCACCGCGTCCCATTCCCGGATGCCTAGGGCAGCAATCGCTTCTGGATGCAGCCGGACCACGCCGCGCCGCGAGTCCATGGCCGACGTGTTGAGCCGGGCGGTCAACCTGAGGTGGGACAGCGGCGGTTCGCGGAAGTCGAGTGCGTCGTTCTGCGTCACGGCTTGGCCCCGGGCCTGCGCAGGCCCAGCCGCGCCATCGAACGGCGGTTGGGCGCAGCCGACCTGGCGGCGCGGCGGACCGCACGTCGTTGTCGCGGTTTGGCATCCCACGTCTCGGGGCGGGCGGCCACCCAACGCTGGCTGCGGATGGTGAACGGAATGATGCACAGGTAGCCGACGATGATGAGCAGCACCAGGATGTACGGGAACAGCAGCAGCCCGGCGGCGGCAGCGGCGACCAGGATCAGCAGAATCGGTGCGGCGTTCGCGGGGACCGATACCGCCTTCAGCGCGATGGTGGGTACCCGGCTGACGAGCAGCGCCGAGTTGGCCGCCAGCCAGAAGCAGATGAACCACGTCGAGGTCCACCATCCGTGGCCGAACTGCAGCATGGCCGCCAGGAGACCGATCGTCCCGAACGCACCGCACGGCGCTGGCATGCCGGTGAAGAACTCGTGCGTGTAGGCCGGCCGGGTGTCGTCGTCGAGGAGCGCGTTGAACCGGGCAAGGCGTAGCACGACGCAGACCGCGTACAGGAGCACGAACATCCAGCCGACCGGCGAGGTGGGCAGCAGCGTCACATAGATGACGAGGGCAGGTGCCACGCCGAAGTTGACCGCGTCGGCGAGCGAATCGATCTCGGCGCCCATCCGGGACTGCGCGTCGAGCGCACGGGCGATCCCGCCGTCGATGCCGTCCAGCACGGCGGCCGCGCCGATCAGCGCGAGTGCGATGTGCGGCCGGCCGTCGAGTGCGAACTTGATGGACGACATCCCCGCACAGATCGCCAGCACCGTGGTCGCGCTGGGCAGAATCCTCAGCCCGCGCGGTCGCGCGCCCCGCTTGCTGATCACGCCAACTCCGCCAGTGGGGTCTCGCCAGCGATGGCCCGCTGGCCGATCTCGACCAGCAGGGTCGCGTCGTCGGGCAGGTAGGTGTCCAGACGCGACCCGAACCGGATCAGGCCGTAGGTATCGCCGAGCGCCAGCTTTTCCCCGACATGCGTGGAACAGACGATCCGCCGGGCGATCAGCCCGGCGATCTGGACCGCGACGACGTCGACGCCGTCGGCCGTGCGAATCCACACGCTGTTGCGTTCGTTTGCCTCGCTGGCGGTGGCCTTGTCGGCCGACTGGAACTGGCCGGGGCGGTACTTGATGGTGACGACCTCGCCCGCGATCGGCGCGCGCTGCACGTGCGCGTCGAACACCGACAGGAAGATGCTGATCCGGGTCATCGGTTGGTCGGTGAGGTTGAGTTCGGTCGGGGGAATGGCCTTGTCGATCAGCGTGACTCGGCCGTCGGCGGGCGCGACGACAAGACCTGGCCGCGTCGGGGGCACGCGCGGCGGATGGCGGAAGAACGCGGCGCAAGCGCCCGCCGCGGTCAATCCCGCGGCGCGCACCCACCGGTTGCGACGACCCACGACGGCGAGGCCGAGGCCGCCCGCGATGAACGGCAGGCCGGCGGGATGTACGGGTGGAACGGTCGATTCGACGAGGTCGACGAGCCTGGATAGTTCCGATTGGTGGGCGTCGGACGGTGGACGCGCGGGTCTGGCCATGGGGTTGCAATTCTACGGTGCTAGCGAAGATCCCATACCCGCACGGGTGATCCGGCCGTCACCTCGACGACGTCTTCGTCGATCTCGAGCAGGCAGTTCGCCGACGCCAGCCACCGCAAGTGGTGCGACGCGGGCGGACCGTAGCTGGTGACGGTGCCGGCTGCCGAGTCGAGCACGCCGCGCCGGAACTGTCGCTTGCCGCCCGGCGAGGTGAGCGACTCGGTCAACTCGGCGGTGATCCTCGACCGGCCCGGCTCCGGCAATCCCATCGCGGCACGCAGGGGAGCACGGATGAACACCTCGAACGACACCAGGGCGCTGACCGGGTTGCCCGGCAGCGTGATGATCGGCGTCCCCGACACCCGTCCCGCGCCCTGGGGCATGCCCGGCTGCATGGCGACCTTGACGAACTCCACTTCTTCGCCGAGCGAGTCCTTGACCACCTCGTAGGCGCCCGCGCTCACCCCGCCGGTGGTGATGATCAGATCGGCGTCGCCGGTGTGCCGCTGCAGCGCGTCGCGGAAGGCGGCGACGTCGTCTTCGGTCATCGGGGCCACGATCACCTCCGCTCCAGCGTCGCGGGCCGCCGCGGCCAGCATCACCGCGTTGGACTCGTAGATCTGGCCCGGCTGCAGCGGCGTGCCGGGCGTCACCAGTTCCGATCCCGTCGACATCACCAGAACACGTTGCCGCGGAATGACATTCAACTCGCCAAAGCCGAGCGCTGCGGCCAGGCCGAGCGCAGCCGGGGTGAGCACCTGCCCCGCGTGCAGCACGGTGGTGCCCGCGGTCACGTCCTCACCCGCGCGGCGAACGTGCTGGCCTGGTTTCGCGCTCGCTCGGATCGTGACGGTGTCGGTGGCGCCGTCGGTGACCTCGACGGGAATCACGGTGGTGGCTCCCGCTGGGAAGGGGGCGCCGGTCATGATCCGGTGTGCGGTGCCCGGCTGCAGCGTCAGTGTGTCGGTTCGCCCCGCCGGAATGTCCTCGGCCACTGGCAGTTTCACCGGACGTTCCTCGGATGCATCGGCGATGTCCTCGGCGACGACGGCGTACCCGTCCATCGCCGAGTTGTCGAAACCCGGCAACGACAACGGCGCGACGACGTCGGTGGCCAGCACGAGGCCGAGTGCGTCGGCCAGCGGCACGTCGACGGGCTCGCGCGGCGTGATCAGCCCGGCGACGACGAGCTGGTGCTCCTCGACGGATCGCATCGGCTAGACCGGGTAGGTGACGCCGGTGAGCTCTTCGGACACGGTCCAGAGCCGGCGTTGGATGTCCTCGTCGTGGGACTGCTCGCTGGAGGGGACCACTATTCGGATGTCCCCGCACCTCTTGGAACCCGTCCGGGCCGTAGTACTGACCGCCGGTCGCCCGCGGATCGGTCGCGGCGCGCAGCGTGGCCAGTGCGCCCACCGCCGGACTGTTCGCGAGCAGGCCGAGGATCTGGTTGAACCCCGGCAGATTCGCGCCGGGGATGTGGCGCGCGAGCTCGGTGTTGGAGACGCCGGGATGGGCGGCGACCGCGATGGTCGGGGCGCCCTTGGCTGCCAGCCTGCCCTGCAAGTCGTAGGCGAACATCAGATTGGCCAGCTTGGACTGGCCGTAGGCGGCGACGCGGTTATAGCTGCGTTCCCACTGCAGATCGTCGAAGTGGATGGCGGCCAGGATCCGGTGGGCCCCGCTGGCGACGACCACCACACGGGAGCCCTCCACGGGCAGCAGGTTCTCCAACAGCAGCCCCGTCAGCGCGAAGTGGCCGAGGTGGTTGGTGCCGAACTGCAGCTCGAAGCCGTCCTTGGTGGTCTGCCTCGGTGATGGGTACATCACCCCGGCGTTGTTGATCAGCAGATCGATCCGTGGGTAGGCCGCCTTGAGCTCCTCGGCGGACGTGCGGACCGACTGCAGCGAGCCCATGTCCAGGGGCTGGACGGCCACGTCGGCGCGCGGGACGGCGCCCACGATGCGGGCCGCGGCGGCCTTGCCCTTGTCGGTGTCTCGGACCGCGAGCACGACGCGTGCACCGCGGTCGGCCAGCACCAGGGCTGTCTCATAGCCCAGGCCGGTGTTGGAGCCGGTGACGATGGCGACCCGGCCCGTCTGATCGGGCACGTCGGCGGCGGTCCACTTGGTGGTCATGAGCAAGACCATACTCAGAGCGATGCTGACCCTCGTCGACCCGGCGAATCCGCCAAGCCGCAAGGCGCCGCTGGTGTGGGCGATCGGTGCGGCGATCCCGTGGGCAGTGCTCGCGGCGGGGCAGGTGGTGTGGTTCGTGCTCGATGGGCGGCTGGGCTGGCTGCACGCCGCCGCGGCCGTCGTCGACCGTGCTCGGCATCGCGACGTTCGTGGTGGTCGTGCCGTTGTGGCGGTATCGCGTTCATCGATGGGAGGTCGGCGCGCAGGCCGTGTACACGCGGGCCGGCTGGTTGGTGCAGGAGCGCCGCATCGCGCCGATCTCGCGGGTGCAGACCGTCGACACGCAGCGTGGTCCGCTGGACCGGCTGTTCGGTCTGGCCAACGTGACGGTGACGACGGCGTCGTCGGCCGGGGCGGTCCGGATCGTCGCACTGGATTCCGACGTGGCCGATCGCATCGTGGCGCAACTGACCGACATCGCCGCGATCGGCGATCGGGACGCCACGTGAGCGACTGAGCCGGACGGGGAGTGGCGCAGGCTCAGTCCGCGGATGCTGCTCGTCCACCCGGTGCACGAGGTGGTGCGCCAGCTCCCGCTGCTGATCGGCTCGGTGGTGCTTGGGTCGGCGACGGGCAACTCGCTGTGGTCGGTCGCCGCGCTGGTGCTGCTGGTCGTGTTCGGCGTCGCCCGCTGGTTCACCACCACCTATCGCATCGACGCCGAGCAGATCCAGCGGCGTGAAGGCGTGCTGCAGCGCAAGGTGTTGTCCGTGCCGCGCAACAGAATTCGATCGGTGTCGACCGATGCGCGGCTGCTGCACCGGCTCCTCGGGCTGACCGTCGTGAAGGTCAGCACCGGGCAGGAGGCGAAGGGGGACGCCGAGTTCGCGCTCGACGCCGTCCGGTCCGACGAGGTCGCGGGGCTGCGCGCGATCCTGCTTGCCGACAGTCGTCGTCCGGCGTGGCCGCCGCCGACGTCGAAGCAGGCTCCCCGCGAACGGGTGCTGGCGCGGTGGCAGCCGTCGTGGCTGCGTTACAGCCCGCTGAGCTTCACCGGTCTGGCGATGATCGCCGCCGCCGTCGGCGTGGTCTACCAGACGGGAGCGGTTGCGGCGCTGGAGGATTCGCGGCTCGCCACGGCAAGGACTCGACGCCGCCGAGCGGCTCGGCGTCGTCGTCACCGTGGTCGTGGCGGCGCTCGCCGTGCTGATCGTCTCGGTGCTGCTGTCGGTCGCACGTTCGCTGGTCACGTTCGGCAACCTGGTGCTGTCGCGGCGCGACGACGAGGGCGGCGGAAGGAGTGCTGCACCTCGCAGCACGGCCTGCTGCGGGTGCGCGAGCACACCTTCGACATGCGTCGCCTGCGCGGCGGCACGATCCGCGAACCCCTGCTGGTGCGGATGTTCGGCGGCGCGCGCCTCGATGCGGTGATGACGGGCGTCGACGGGTCGGGCGAGGCGTCGCTGCTGCTGCCGCCGTGTCCGGTGGCCACGGCGGAGGGCGTGCTGACCGAGCTGATCGGGCGATCCGACGTGGTGTCGCGGCGAGCTGCGCGGCCACGGGCCGGCCGCCACCCGCAGGCGCTGGACGCGGGCCCTGACGCTTCCCGTGCTGCTCGCGGTCGCGCTGGTCGTGCCTGGCAGTTCGTCGCCGCCGTGCCGGCGATGGGCGTGGATGCTGTGCGGCGCGTTGATCGTCGCTGGCGCGTTCCTGGCCGCCGACCGGGCCCGCGCGCTCGGCCATCGGGTGGGCGACGGCTGGCTGGTCGCCCGGCGGGCAGCCTGGACCGGCGCCGTGACTGCATCTCGGCCGCGGGCATCATCGGCTGGACGGTGCGGCAGACGCTGTTTCAGCGCAGGGCTGGGGTGGCCACGCTGATCGCGGCGACGCGCTGCCGGCGTCAAGGGTTACCGGGTGACTCGACGTGCCCGCTGACCTGGCCTGGTCGATCGCGGCGGCGGCGTCACCGTGGGTGGCCGACAATGACTGGGCTCACTACCTGATGCGGGCCCGAGTTGCGCTGACTCGTTTGCCGTTTACTGTCGGCTGCATGGCTATCGGTGGAGTGCTGTTCGACATCGATGGCGTCCTGGTGACCTCGTGGCAGGCCATCCCCGGCGCCGCGGAGGCGTTGCGGGTGCTCGCCGACAATCAGATTGCGCGGACCTACCTCACCAACACCACGACCCGCACCCGTGGCCAGATCGCGGGCTTGCTCACCGAGGCGGGGATGGACGTCACCGCCGACGAGGTGATCACCGCCGCGGTGCTGACGGCCGAATACGTGCGGGACCGCTATCCGGGTGCGCGTTGCTTCCTGGTCAACAGCGGCCACATCGGCGAGGACATGGCCGACGTCGACGTCGTCTACGCCAGCGACGTCGTCGATACGGTGCCCGAGACCCCCGACGTCATCCTGCTCGGCGGTGCCGGACCGGAGTACGACCACGTCACGCTCAGCCGCGTCTACGACTGGATGGCTCAGGGCGTGCCCGTCGTCGCGATGCACCGCAGCACGTCGTGGGACACCAGCCGAGGGACTGCGCATCGACACCGGCATGTACCTGATCGGCATGGAGGAGACGTCGGGCCGCAAGGCCACCGCCGTCGGCAAGCCCGCGCCGGAGGGGTTCCTCGCTTCGGCGAACCGGCTCGGCGTCGACCCCGAGGAGATGTACATGGTCGGCGACGACCTCAACAACGACGTGCTCGCCGCGCAGGTGGTCGGCATGACCGGTGTCCTGGTGCGCACCGGCAAGTTCCGGCAGGACACGTTGGATCGTTGGGCCGCAGACGAATTCGCGATGCAGCCCAACCACGTCATCGATTCGGTCGCCGACCTGCCTGCGCTGCTTGGGCTTTAGGCCCCTCGGCGCTGCTCGCGTCAGAGGCGCCGGGTGTCGATGCGCGTCTCCACGGCGCCACCATCCTCCGCGGCGACGAAGTACGCAGCCGCACCGTCGATTTCGGCGACGGCTTCGACCAACTCCGTGCCGCGGTAGAGGACGCCGGCACCGTCGTCGGTGGCGTATCCGGGGTCGATTGCGCGATCTGCGATCAACCGCTGAAACAGCGGGCGACGCTGGGGCTCGGAGTCGTAGTGCACACCGTTCGAATAGGGAAGCAGCGCAAGGCCATCGGTGATGGGACGCAAGTCTGGGCCGAACGAGTCGGTCGTTCCGCCGGCGTGCCAGCAGATCGACCCGGCGGAGACACCGGTCAGGACGACGCCCGCCGCCCACGCCGCCCGCATCGCGTGGTCGACCCCGTGCAGACGCCACAGCGCCAGGAGTGCCGCGACGCTGCCGCCGCACACCCACACGACGTCCTGGGCGAGGAGGTGACCTTCGATGTCGTCGACGTTGGGCATCGGGACCACCGACAGGTGACTGGCCGAAAACCCCCGCTCGCTGGCCGGCGTCAGTAGAGGCTGTGAAGCACCGCGGGGTTGTCGCCCTGAGCCGTCGCGACGAAGCAGACGCGCGGCGCGCGACCCGTGACGCCGGCCAGCTCGACCGCGAAGTCGGTGAGCTCGCTGAATTCCCAGCGTGTGCGTCGGCCGTCTCGGATGCCGCCACTGGTCGCAAGGATGGTGGGTATGTCGGCGGGCATGGTCCGACGCTAGTCGGGCGGGGCGCAATGCCACGGCGTCCATGACGATGACGTTAGGCCGAAAAGCAGTATCACCGGTGATACTGCTTTTCGGCGGCACGTGCCGGCTGCCCGGCGATGCCGCTGTGACTCCTGTGGTTTGGCGGCGAAGCTAACCCCGCAGCGCGCGCACCGCCTCGATGCGCGCGGCGAGTCTGCTCGGAGTTCGCCGCCGCGATCACCGGGCCCGCCGCAGATGCGGCGCAGCTCGTTGTGGATCCAGCCGTGGGGCTTGCCGGTGCGGTGGTGGGCCAGCGTTACCAGCGCGTTGAGCTCGCGGCGGAGGTCACGCAGCTGTCCGTGCGTGGTGGACACCACCGGCACCGTTCCGCCCGCCGCGGTCCGGCGGTCCAGTTGCTCTTCCTGCCTGCGCCGCAACAGATCTCGCATCTGCGTGGCGTCCAGCAGACCGGGGATGCCGAGGTAGTCGGCCTCCTCGTCGCTGCCCGCGGGCGTCGCGGTGCCGAACGACGAGCCGTCGAAGATCACCTGATCCAGCTCGGCGTCCGCGCCGAGCATCTCGAAGCCGTTGTCCATCTCGCTGGGCTCGGACTTCTGCTTCTCTTCGTATTCTTCGAACTCGTCGCCCTGCGACTCGCGGTGCGGCTTGCCCAGCACGTGGTTGCGCTGGGCTTCCATCTCGCTGGCCAGCTGGAGCAGTGATCGGCACCGACGGCAGGAAGATGCTCGCCGTCTCGCCCGGTCGGCGGGAGCGCACGTAACGGCCGATCGCCTGCGCGAAGAACAGTGGAGTCGACGCGCTGGTGGCGTACACCCCGACGGCGAGGCGTGGCACGTCGACGCCCTCGGACACCATGCGCACCGCCACCAGCCAGCGGCTGGTGCCCTGAGAGAACGTCGTGATCCGGTCCGACGAGCCGGGATCGTCGGACAGCACGATGGTGGGCGCCTCGCCGGTGATCGTGGTCAGCAGCCCGGCGTACGCGCGGGCCGCTGTCTGGTCGGAGGCGATGATCATGCCGCCGGCGTCGGGTACGTGCTGGCGCTTCTGCGTCAGCCGGGTGTCGGCCGCGGCGATCACCGCGGGCATCCACTCACCCGTGGGATCCAGCGCGGTCCGCCAGGCTCTGGCGGTCTGCTCGGCGTTGAGCGGTTCGCCGAGGCGTGCCGCATGTTCTTCGCCGGCGCTGTCCCGCCAGCGCGCCTCTCCGGAGTAGGCCAGGAAGACGACGGGACGCACCACGCCGTCGGCGAGCGCCTCGGCGTAGCCGTAGGTGTGGTCGGCCTGCGAGCGCTCCAGGCCGTCCGGCCCGCGCTCGTAGGTGACGAACGGGATCGCGCTGTCGTCGCTGCGGAACGGCGTGCCGGTCAGCGACAGCCGGCGGGTGGCGTCGTCGAACGCTTCGCGGATCGCCTCCCCCCAACTCTTGGCGTCGCCGCCGTGGTGGATCTCGTCGAACACGACCAGCGTCTTGCGGTTCTCGGTGCGCACCCGGTGCCGGCCGGGGTGGCTGGCCACCTGGGCGTAGGTGACGACGACGCCGTGGTACTCGTCGGAGTTCTGCGCCGAGGAGTTGCTGAACTTCGGATCGAGCGATATGCCGACCGCCGCGGCGGCCTGCGCCCACTGCGTCTTGAGGTGCTCGGTGGGCACCACGATGGTGATCCGCTCGACCGATGCCGTCGGCCAGGAGCTCACCGGCGATGCGCAGCGCAAACGTGGTCTTGCCCGATCCAGGTGTGGCCACCGCAAGAAAATCGCGAGGAGCGCGCCGTCAAATAGCGCACCATTGCCCGACGCTGCCAGCCCCGCAAAGCCTGGGTGCTGGGCGCTGCGTAAGCCCGCACCCGAAGACTCCTATCTGGTCGAAGGGCAGTCTAGGGCAAGGGGTTCCGGCTGTGCATCTCGCTCGGCGTGTCACACGACGAAGCGTGTGGGGCGGCGTGTCGCGACTCGCGCGACGCGCCCGACGGCTCATTTCGGCGCCCTTGAGTCGGCACCTGAGCCACTGACGTCGAGCAAACGGGGGTCCAGCGAACCCACGGCGTGTCGCACCGACCGCGCACAATGACGGGATGCTCCCGCCGCGCGCCGAAGACGTCGACCCGTTCGTCCGCGTCTTCGGTACCCGGGTGCACAACCTACGCGGGGTCGACGTCGCCGCCCCTCGCGACGCACTCGTCGCGTTCACCGGGATCTCGGGCTCGGGCAAGTCGTCGTTGGCCTTCGGGACCATCTACGCCGAGGCGCAGCGCCGCTACTTCGAGTCGGTCGCCCCGTACGCCCGCAGGCTGCTGCTGCCCACCGGCGCGCCCAAGGTGGACGACATCACCGGGCTACCGCCTGCCGTGGCGCTGCAGCAGCGCCGTGGGGCGGCGTCGTCGCGGTCGTCGGTCGGCACCGTCACGACGCTGTCCAACCTGTTGCGGATGCTGTTCTCCCGCGCCGGTACGTTTCCGCGGGGCTTCACCGAGCGACTGGACTCCGACTCGTTCTCCCCGAACACCGCCGTCGGCGCCTGCCCGGAGTGTCACGGCCTCGGCCGGATTCACCGGGTCACCGAGGAGACACTCGTTCCCGACCCGTCGCTGACCATCCGCGAGGGGGCCGTCGCCGCGTGGCCGGGGGCCTGGCAGGGGCAGAACCTGCGCGACATCCTCATCACGCTCGGCTACGACATCGACAAGCCGTGGCGCAAACTGCCGAAGCGGCAACGCAATTGGATCCTGTTCACCGACGAGCAGCCGACCGTCGAGATCGATCCGAGCCAGCACCCCGTGACGGCGGACTACTACTACAACGGCACCTTCTCCAGCGCCGAGCGGCACGTCCGGCACACGCTGGCGAACTCGCAGAGCGCGATGATGCGCAGGCGGGTGCTGAAGTTCGTGGACAGCGTGGACTGCCCGGTGTGCGACGGCTCGGGGCTGCGGCCCGAGGCGCTCGCCGTGACGTTCGCGGGCCGCAACATCGCCGAGCTGGTTGGCATGCCGCTGACCGACCTCGCCGATGCGCTTCGGCCCGCGGCGACACGCACCGACTTCGAGGCCGCATACGAGTCCACCGAGTCGGGCGAGTTCACCGAGGTCGCGACGATGATCGCCGCTGACCTGGTCGCCCGGATCCAGGTCCTCATCGACCTCGGGCTCGGCTACCTGACCCTGAACCGCCGCACCCCGACGGTGTCGCCGGGCGAGCTGCAACGCCTGCGGCTGGCCACCCAGCTGCGCGCGGGTCTGTTCGGCGTCCTCTATGTTCTCGACGAGCCGTCGGCAGGCCTGCATCCGGCCGACGCCGAGCCGCTGCTCGACGTGCTCGACCGACTCCGGCGGGCGGGTAACTCGTTGTTCGTCGTCGAACACGACATGGACGTGGTGCGCCGCGCGGACTGGATCGTCGACGTCGGGCCCGGCGCGGGTGAGCTCGGCGGCGAGGTGCTCTACAGCGGGCCGGTGGCCGGCCTGGCCGACGTAGCCGCGTCGGTCACCCGCGATTATCTGTTCGACGGCCAGGCGCCCGCTGCCCGCTCGCCGCGCCACCCGTCGGGCATCTTGGCGTTGCGGGGCATCCGCTTCCACAACCTGCGCGACCTCGACGTCGACATCCCGCTCGGCGTGTACACCGCGGTCACGGGGTGTCCGGCTCGGGCAAGTCGACGCTGGTCTACAAGGTGCTCGGCGACGTCGTCACGCGGCAACTGGGCGGCGGCGCGGTCGAGGAGACCGACGGCGACGAGCTCGACGCCGAGATCGTCGACCTCGATCACGACGCGAGCATCGGCGTGACGGCCGACGGGGTCGAGCAGATCGACCGGCTGGTCGCCGTCGATCAGCGCCCGATCGGTCGAACGCCGCGCTCGACGCTGGCGACCTACACCGGGCTGTTCGACGCCGTCCGGCGAGTGTTCGCCGCGACCCCGGCAGCGCGGCGGCGAGGTTGGACGGCGGGCCGGTTCTCCTTCAACGTCGCCGACGGCCGCTGTCCCACCTGCCAGGGCGAGGGTTTCGTGTCGGTGGAACTGCTGTTCCTGCCCGGCACCTACGGCAGCTGCCCGACGTGCCACGGCGCCCGCTACAACGAGGACACCCTCAAGGTCCGCTATCGCGACCGCACCATCGCCGACGTGCTCGCCATGACCGTCGACGAGGCGTCGGGATTCTTCGCCGACGTCGCGGGCGCGGCGCGGAGCCTGACGACGCTGCAGGAGGTCGGGCTGGGGTATCTGCGCCTGGGGCAGCCGGCCACCGAGCTCTCCGGTGGGGAGGCCCAGCGGATCAAGTTGGCCTCGGAGCTGCAGCGGCCCCGTCGCGGGCACACCCTGTACGTCCTCGACGAGCCCACCACCGGCCTGCATCCGGCCGACGTGGATCTGCTGGATCGTCAGCTGCACCGGCTGGTCGACGCGGGCAACACCGTCGTGGTGGCCGAGCACGACATGCGGCTGGTGGCGGGCTCGGACTGGGTCATCGACCTCGGGCCGGGGGCGGGCGATGCAGGCGGTCGCGTCGTGGCGGCTGGGACTCCGGCCGCGGTGGCCGGGGTCGCAGAGAGCCGCACGGCGCCATACCTGGCTGCGCGACTCGCCCAATGATCGAGCGGACCGGGATTTCGCGCCGTGCGCCGAGCCGGGCGCGGCACGACTAGTGACATCGCCTGCCACACTGCCACGTTCAGCTGACGGGCGACACCACCGAAGTGAGTTCCTCCGAGACCGCCCACAGCCGGCGCTGCGCCTCGGTGTCGTGTGAGGCCGCGCTGGACGCCACGACCTTGGGGTAGCCGTTTTGCCCACCGAATCCGTCGGGCCCGTAGTACTGCCCGCCGAGCACGCCGGGATCGGTCGCCGCACGCAACGTCGGCAGCGCTCCCATCGCCGCGCTCTGTGTGATCAGCGGTGCGATTGCCTCGAACACGACGCGCACCGCCGCCGGCACGTTGCGGGCCAGTTCGGTGTTCGCGCCGCCGGGGTGTGCGGCGACGGCAATGGTGCTCGTACCCTGCAGGCGGCGCTGGAGTTCGTAGGTGAAGAGCAGGTTCGCGAGCTTGGCCTGCCCGTACGCGCCGACCCGGCTGTAGCTGCGCTCCGACTGCAGATCGTCGAAGCGGATGCCGCGGGCGAAGCGATGGCCCACGCTGCTGACCGTCACGACGCGCGAAGCCGGCGCGGCCAGCACGCGGTCGAGTAGCAGATTGGTCAGCGCGAAGTGGCCAAGGTGGTTGGTGCCGAACTGCAATTCGAAGCCGTCCTTGGTGGTCGACTTCGGCGTCATCATCACGCCCGCGTTGTTGATCAGCAGGTCGATGGATTCGTGGGCGGAGCGAAGCTGGTCGGCGGCCGCACGGACCGACTCCAGCGACGACAGGTCGAGTTCCTGCACGGTGACGCTGGCGCTGGGGTGGGCCCTGGTGATGAGGTCGGCCGCCGCGTTGCCCTTGTCGAGGTTCCGGACGGCGAGCACGACGTGCGCGCCCTTCGCAGCGAGGGCCGCGGCGGTCTCGTAACCGAGTCCGGTGTTGGCGCCGGTGACGACGGCCGTACGGCCGGTCTGGTCGGGAATGTCGGCAGTGGTCCACTTGGTCATGGAGATCTCCTACAATCGGCTAAACGGGGCGGCTGCTCCGTTTGATCACAACTATACGGAACGTGCGCCCCGCTTATCTATTCCCGACTGACCAGGTGGTGTGAGATGGCCGAACCGGCCCGGCCGCTGCGCGCCGACGCGGCGCGCAATCGGGCGCGGGTGCTGGAGGTGGCCTACGAGACGTTCGCCGCCGAGGGGCTTGGCGTGCCGATCGACGAAATAGCCCGACGCGCCGGCGTGGGCGCGGGCACCGTCTACCGGCACTTCCCCACCAAGGAGGATCTCTTCCGGGCGGTCATCGGTGACCGCATCAACGGCATCGTCGAGGACGGTCGCGGCGTGCTGGCCTCCGGGGATCCGGGGGAGGCGCTGTTCACCTTCTTGCGGGCGGTCGTGCTGTGGGGCGCGACCGACCGCGGTCTTGCCGAGGCACTCGCCGGGGTCGGAATCAAGATCGAGGACGCGGTACCCGACCTCGAGGAGGCGTTCTTGGGGCTGCTGGGCGACCTGCTGCGGGCCGCGCAGAAGGCGGGCACGGTGCGGCGCGACGTCGACGTGCGCGACGTCAAGACGATTTTGGTCGGAGCCCAGGCGATGCAGGCCTACAAGCCCGACGCGGCGGTCCGGCTCGTGGAGGTCGTCCTGGACGGGTTGCGGACCTCCTGAGCGATCTTGCACTCGACATGGTCGAGTGCTAGAAATGACTCTGGCACTCGCGATCGGTGAGTGCTAGGTCGGGACGGTGAGACTGCGGGCCGCACCTGCGGAGCACACCAAAGTCGTCCGTCGCGGGCACTGAGCCCGACCAAAGAACGTGCATCCCCTAATCCGGAGGAATCACTTCGCAATGGCCAAGACAATTGCGTATGACGAAGAGGCCCGTCGCGGCCTCGAGCGGGGCCTCAACGCCCTCGCCGACGCGGTAAAGGTGACGCTGGGGCCCAAGGGTCGCAACGTCGTCCTGGAGAAGAAGTGGGGCGCCCCCACGATCACCAACGATGGTGTGTCCATCGCCAAGGAGATCGAGCTGGAGGACCCATACGAGAAGATCGGCGCAGAGCTGGTCAAGGAAGTCGCCAAGAAGACCGACGACGTCGCGGGTGACGGCACCACCACCGCCACCGTGCTCGCCCAGGCGCTCGTTCGCGAGGGTCTGCGCAACGTGGCTGCGGGCGCCAACCCGTTGGGCCTGAAGCGCGGCATCGAGAAGGCCGTCGAGAAGATCACCGAGACGCTGCTGGCGTCGGCCAAGGAGGTCGAGACCAAGGAGCAGATCGCTGCCACCGCGGGCATCTCGGCCGGTGACCAGACCATCGGCGACCTGATCGCCGAGGCCATGGACAAGGTCGGCAACGAGGGCGTCATCACGGTCGAGGAGTCCAACACCTTCGGCCTGCAGCTCGAGCTCACCGAGGGCATGCGCTTCGACAAGGGCTACATCTCGGGCTACTTCGTCACCGACGCCGAGCGTCAGGAAGCGGTCCTCGAGGATCCCGTACATCCTGCTGGTCAGCTCCAAGGTGTCGACGGTCAAGGATCTGCTTCCCTTGCTGGAGAAGGTCATCCAGTCCGGCAAGCCGCTGCTGATCATCGCCGAGGACGTCGAGGGCGAGGCCCTGTCCACGCTGGTGGTCAACAAGATCCGTGGCACCTTCAAGTCGGTCGCCGTCAAGGCTCCTGGCTTCGGTGATCGCCGCAAGGCCATGCTGCAGGACATCGCCATCCTCACCGGTGGCCAGGTCGTCAGCGAGGAGGTCGGCCTCTCGCTGGAGACCGCCGACGTCACGCTGCTGGGTCAGGCCCGCAAGGTCGTCGTCACCAAGGACGAGACCACGGTCATCGAGGGCGCCGGGGATTCCGACGCCATCGCCGGTCGGGTCTGCGCAGATCCGCGCCGAGATCGAGAACAGCGACTCCGACTACGACCGCGAGAAGCTGCAGGAGCGCCTGGCCAAGCTGGCCGGCGGTGTTGCGGTGATCAAGGCCGGAGCTGCCACCGAGGTGGAGCTCAAGGAGCGCAAGCACCGCATCGAAGACGCGGTCCGCAACGCCAAGGCTGCCGTCGAAGAGGGCATCGTCGCCGGTGGCGGCGTGGCCCTGCTGCAGTCGGCCCCGGCACTCGACGAGCTGAAGCTCGACGGTGACGAGGCCACTGGCGCCAACATCGTCCGCGTGGCGCTGTCGGCTCCGCTGAAGCAGATCGCGTTCAACGCCGGCCTGGAGCCGGGCGTCGTCGCCGAGAAGGTTTCCAACCTTCCCGCCGGCCACGGCCTGAACGCTGCTACCGGCGAGTACGAGGACCTGCTGAAGGCCGGCGTTGCCGACCCGGTGAAGGTGACTCGCTCGGCGCTGCAGAACGCGGCGTCCATCGCGGCGCTGTTCCTCACCACTGAGGCCGTCGTCGCCGACAAGCCGGAGAAGGCGCCGCACCTGCGGGCGACCCGACCGGTGGCATGGGTGGCATGGACTTCTAAGTTTCGGAAAGTCCTGCACTTCACGAAAGGCCCGGCTCGCTTGCGAGCCGGGCCTTTTCGTGCCCGCGCTTCCCGCCGAGTGTGTAGGTGGCGACGGTTTCCGCCGATTTTTGTCGTGAGATTCCCAGTCGCGGTCAGAGCGGTATGCAGTCGTCGCCACAGCCGGTCTCCGAGGCCGCGGCGGCCGGGGTCGCTGGGCGATGCAGCACCGCGTGGCTGGGCATGACCTGCAGCGGCGCGTCATCGGCGCCGAGCAGCCCACGACCGTCGACGATCAACGTGTAGCCGCCAGGTTCGCGCGGAGGCCACAACAGCGTGACGCCGTCATGCGTGGCCAGGTTCCGGCGCGTGCCGCCGCCGACCGTTCCGACGTCGAACACGTCGTCGCGCAGCACCGGATCGACCGCGACGGTGCGCGCCTGGTAGTCATCGCCAACGGTGATCAGATAGGCGAAAGCAAAATCGGCCAGCACATCGGCGAGCTGATCCAGATCCACCTTCACGCTCATGACGTGAGGATAGTGCGAAACCTATCGGAACGGGCTTGGGTCGAGGAACCGCCGAAGCACGTTCTCGGTAATGCGCGACACGTTGTTGTCGTAGTCGTTCGGCGACAGACTCCCTGCCCACGCGATCGAGCCGACGGAGAACACGGCCCCCGCGTTGGGCGTCTCGAAGAAGACGAGATCGGCACGGGCATTGGGGTTCTCGTCAGCGCCCAGCGCCGGTCCCGTCTCGAGGAATTCCTCCGGCACCAGATAGTAGGCGTTGGTGTGCTGCTCCGAGGAGGCGAGGATGTAGGCGTTCGGCGGAGTTCCCAGCTCGGCGCCGGCGCGATCGAGCTCGAGGCCAGCGGCGCCGCCACCGATCAAACCGAAGTCGCCGATCAGTTCGTCGTCGTCGACACCGGCGAAGATGAAGGCCACCTCGGGCGAGAAACTGTCCGGGTTGCGACGGTAGTGCGACGACAGATCGAAGCCCTGGCAGGAGAACCCGACGCCGACCAGCTTCTGCGGCGCGCGACCCTGTCGCAGCCACAATCCGCCGTAGCGGCCGTCGAAACCCTGGTAGTACTCGCCCGGCTCCGCCGCCCATGCCCGCACTCCGGTCTCCGCGCGACGCAGTTCGATGATGCCGGGACAATCCGGGTGAAATGCGATGCGCCAGTAGAACCCGTCGCCGCCGAGATACATCAGCCGGCCGCCGCGGTTGCGGTAGTCGTGGTACGCCTCCCACATCTCGGTCGAGGTGTACTCGGGGTGCGATCCGGTCAGCACGACGGCGTACGGTTCCAGCAAGCCGTAGCCGGCGTGGTGCAGCTCCTCGTCGGTGTAGACGTCGACGCCAAACCCCTTGGCGTCCAACCAGTCAACGATGTGGGTGTCGGCGTTGAATTGCCACAGCTTCGATGATCCGAACCCGCCGAGGAGGCATTGCACCTTCGGACGCATTTGCAGCAACGGCCTCAGACGCGACGAGTAGCAGATACCGCTTCCGTCGGAGTGTTCGTCGTAAAGCGATCCGCCGTACTCCCAGTGCTCGTTGAGGAACAGGTCGGGTGGGGTCAGGACGTTGAGGATGTTGTTGAGCAGTTCGCCGTTTCCGCCGTCCGTGCCGAGGTGGTCGTTGCCGTAGGCCAGGTAGCTCGCCGTCGGCAGAATCAGCGCGATCCGTTGCTCCTTGCCCGGTGCGGGTCCGACGGTGAACGGGATGTACTCCTCGGCGCCTGCGGCGCGAAGTCGCGCGGCGTAGACACCGCTCGTCATGGTCTCGGGAACCGTCAACTCGAAGTCCGTTTCCCAGGCGGCGTCGTAGATGTCGTCATCGTGGAAATGGATCGCGCCCCATTGGGACGGGTTCCGTTTGAAGTCCATCTCCTCGCCGGTCCAGTTCCACCCGGTCATGGCACGAGCGGGGAAGTTCACCACCGTGCCGTGCAGCCCATTGGGCGAACCGTCGATGGCGGTTTGAGACGCCATGTGTGCACTGAAGTCCCAGGCGCCCACGAGATCGTCGGCCTCGACGTCGCTCCAGATCCGGGGACTGTCGATCTTTCCGTTGAACACCGCTGCCGGACCCGGGAACGCGGCAAAGACGAGGGGGCCCGTGTGCGGCTTCGGCAGATGCTCCAGCCGAGCGTCGACCACGCCGGCGTCGTCGATTCCGGGTAACGGGTCGAGGGGGACCTGAAAGACCGAGACCGTGCGGGTCGCGGCATCGAGGCTCGCGCCGACCCGGTACCAACGCCGGACCTGCATCGGTTTGCCGACCGTGACGACGGAATCCCGTACTCCGTCACCGGTTTTCAATGCAACACTGCCCGCTTCGTCGACGATGAGCGCAAAGCCCGCGGAATCGGACCACTTCGTGATGAGCCCCTGCACACCCTTCGCCGGCGTCGTCGGCCAGACGAACGCCTGCAGCGAGAAGCTCTCCAGGTTCTCGAGGACCGAGCGACTCGGCACCTCTACGTAAGAGCCGGCCTTGATGTGCTGCGGTCGCCCCGGGTGGACACCGTTGACGGCTGTGTCGACGACGACCTCCTTGACGCCGGGACCGTCGGGATTGGTGTCGCCGCAGATGATCCGGACGATCTCGGCGTGATATTCAGGCGCTGCCTCGCAGTTGACCTTGAACGCCACGGTATCGCCGGGGCGGCAGTAGAGCTTGTCGCTGTAACCCGTGAGCGTGAGCATGGGAATCAGCCGAGGACCAGGTCCTGGCCGACGTGCTCCTTCCAGCGCAAGGTGAACACTTCGCGTTCGGCCGTCGCGAGATCGGTGAAGACGGTGTCGAGGAGGCGAACGGGTTGGCCACGTTCACCGGTCAGTCGTGCCAAGCGCCATCGCTGGTGCGGGGTGACTTCGATCAGGACGTACTTGCCCGCAAGCGGCTCACCGCGAAGGACATTGAGGACGCGCTGCAGCCCCGGGCTGTGCAGGCCGACCGGAGTGGCCATGAACTCCCGCGCATGGGGAAGATCCGTGATCGGATCGATGCGATAGGCGGACTGAGTCATCGATGCGCATCGTAGATCCGCGCCGGGACCCACGCACGGTGAACTCTCCTAGGCAACCGGGGCGGGCTGGCGGCCGCGGATCAGCTTGCCAGGCCGGGCGGCGGTCGGCACGCCGTTCTCGGCGATGACCTCGCCAGACACGATGGTCGCGACGTAGCCGTCGGCGCTCTGGTCGAGCCTGCGCCCACCGGCGGGCAGATCGCGGGCGATCACCGGCTTGTGCAGGCGCACCGCGGCGTGGTCGATGACGTTGAGGTCCGCCTTGTAGCCGACGGCGATCCGTCCCCGGTCGGCCAGCCCGGCGACGCGGGCGGGCACCGAGGTCAGCTCACGTACCGCCTCGGCCACCGACAGTCGGCCCGACGCGCGGTCGCGCGTCCAGTGCGCCAGCATGTAGGTGGGAAAGCTTGCGTCGCAGATCATTCCGTAGTGCGCACCGCCGTCACCAAGGCCAAGGACGACGTCGTCGCGACGGAGCAGCTTCGCCACGGTGTCCAGCGAGGCATCGCGGAAGTTGGCCAGGGTGACGAGCAGCATGGCGTGGCCGTCGTCGTCCAGCATGCGGTCGTAGGCCTCTTCGAGCGGGCTCACCCCGCGGGCCCTTGCCCTGGCGCCGATGCTGTCCGATTTGGCCGGCTCGTAGTTCGGCGGATCCCCCAACGGGAACATCCAGTCCCAGGCCTGGGTGGCGAACATCAGCGGATGGCCGTCGCCGGCCGCCTTGTCCGACAGGATGCGCATCCGCACTTCGGGTTTGCGTAGCTCGACGACGCGCTCGTCCAGCGGCAGGTGCGCGAGCTCGCGGTAACTCGGATAGAGGATGAACGGGTTGCCGCTCAACTCCAGGCCGATGACCAGACCGATGGGCCGCGGGAAGATCTGCGCGCTCACCTCGCCGCCCGCGGTATTGGCCTTCTCGACCAGATTGAGCCCTTCTTCGAAGAACGGGTCGCCCGCGTTGCCGATCGCCAGGGTGAACGTCACCGGAAGGCCCACGTCGGAGGCGACGTCGAACACCGTCTGCAGCGCGGGCTCGTAATCACCTGCGACCAGGTCCGGGACGAATTGGATCAGCCCACCGCCCGCGTCCTTGACCCCGCGCGCGATCGCGTCGATCTCGGCATGGCCGGCTTCGAAACTGGGTATCGGCCTGCCGCTCTCGGACTTGTGCAGGGTCAGCCGCGACGATGCGAAACCCAGCGCACCGACCTGTATCGCCTCGGCCGCGAGCTTGCGCATCAGGGCCAGGTCTTCGTCGGTCGCGGGTTCGCGGTCGACGCCGCGTTGACCCATCACGTACACCCGCAGCGGGGAGTGCGGCAGATACGCGGCAACATCAATGTCACGTTGTTGCGACTCCAAGGCATCGAGGAACTCGGGGAACGTCTCCCAGGTCCAGGGCAGCCCATCGACCATGACGACGCCTGGGATGTCCTCGACGCCCGCCATCAGGTCGACGAGCGTCTCGTGGTCGTCGACGCGGCACGGCGCGAAGCCGACCCCGCAGTTGCCCATCACCGCGGTGGTCACGCCATGCGCCGACGACGGGATCATGCGGTCCGACCAGATGGCCTGCCCGTCGTAGTGGGTGTGCAGGTCGACGAAGCCGGGAGTGACGAGCAGCCCGGTGGCGTCGAGCTCACGGGGCGCGGTCCCGTCGACGGAACCGACGGCCGCGATGACCCCATCGGATACCGCGACGTCGCCGACGAACGGCTCACTTCCGAGGCCGTCGACGATCGTGCCGTTGCGAATGACCAAGTCGTGGGACATCAAGTGAATGTACGACCGCTGCCTGGATACATGCCAGGATGAGCCTCGTGATCGATCACTTCGGAATCAACTGCAGTGACTGGGCCAGGTCCAAGGAGTTCTACGACGCGGTGCTCGGCGTCCTCGGGTACACCCGGCAGATGGACCACGGCGTCGCGATCGGCTACGGCAAGGACGGCCATCCCGACTTCTGGATCGCCGACATCAGCGCGGGTGACGCCTCGGGGCCCAACCGCGAGGTGCACATCGCGTTCCAAGCCTCGGGCACCGACGCCGTGCAGGCGTTCTACGACACTGCGCTCAAGCTCGGTGCCGAGTCCCTCCACGATCCGCGGCTGTGGCCCGAGTACCACCCCAGTTATTTCGGCGCATTCGTCCGCGACCCCGACGGCAACAACGTCGAGGCCGTCTTTCACGGCGCACAGGCCTGATTTAGAGGCCGACCGTACGGGCGGCATCCACGCGGAGGCAGTCTGACGTCACCGCAAGTCTTTGCGCATGGCGATGCCGAGCGCACCGCGCCCCCCTGGCCAGTCACTCGAAAACCCTTGCGCTGACACAGGCGTGCCGCGGGGTTTGGTTGGTGGAATTTCAACACGAGCGCTTCGTAGGCATCTCCGGCACGACGGCGATGCCGTTTCCCGCCGATGAGTCTGCTTTGAAAGCACGGTGTCACGGACCGGGTAGCGTCGGCGCCATGGCTGATACTGACTCCTCGGCTGTTCGCGAACTTCTGCGTGACTCATTCACTCGGCTCATCGAGCACGTCGACGAGCTCACCGACGGGTTGACCGACGAGCTCTCCTCCTACCGGATCACGCCGGAGGCCAACAGCATTGCGTGGTTGATCTGGCACAGCGCCAGGGTGCAGGACTTCCAGCTCTGCGACATCGCCGGTGTCGAACAGGTGTGGATCCGCGACGGCTGGATGGATCGCTTCGGGCTGGATCTGCCCCGCGACTCGCACGGGTACGGCCACACCCCCGAAGACGTCGGCAAGGTGCGGGCCCCTGCGGACCTCCTCGCCGGCTACTACCACGCCGTGCACAAGGTGACGTTGGAGTACATCGCGACGGTGACGCCGGAGGAGCTCAGCCGCATCGTGGATCGGCGCTGGACCCCTGCCGTCACCGCGAGCGCGCGGCTGGTCAGCATCATCGACGACTGCGCTCAGCACCTCGGTCAGGCCGACTACGTCCGTGGCATCGCGGGCTGAATGACACGCCAGACTGCGATCCGCTGGTGGCCACCCGCTGGTCTGCTCGCGATGGTGCTGCTCGGCCTGGTGGTAGGCAAGGGGTCGACTCGCGTCGACGTCTGGTTCATCGGCACCGCCAATACCCACACCGATCTGCGCAGGCTCCTACTCTTCACCTCGCCCGAGCTGGTCGCTCTGACGTTCTTCCTCGCCGTGGCGTTCGCGCTGTATCGACGGCGGTGGCGGCTCGCGGCCATCGTGGCAGTGACGCCCGCGGTAGCGCTCGCGGTGGTGCGCATCAGCAAGCCACTGTTCGGCCGCGAGAAGGGCGGTGTCCTGGCCTACCCCAGCGGCCACGTGACCTTGACGGTGGTCGTGACGGGCATGGTGGTGTTGGTGGCCGGTGGTGCGCTGTGGGCGATCGTGGCCGCGGTTGCAGTCTCCGTGCTCGGGCTGTTAGGGCAGGCGTTCACGCATCACTACTTCAGTGACACGATCGGCGCGGTGTTCCTCGGCACGGCGATGGTCTGCCTGGCCGCAACGGCCGCTGGACTTGACAGGTGTCAACCCCGCTGCGACCCACGTCACAGCGGTGGTTAACATGGGTATATGACAGCTACGCACGAAGTGGATGCGTCCGACACCGCTACCATCAAGAACCCCGCCACCGGTGCCGTGGCAGGCACGGTGCGATGGACCGAACCAGCGGACGTACCGCGCATCGCCACCGGTCTGCGGCAGTCACAGCGTGAGTGGGAAGCCCGCGGCGCCGCTGGCCGCGCGAAGGTGCTGGCCCGCTACGCGGTGTGGCTCGGCGAACATCGCGGCGAGATCGAGTCGCTGCTGATCAAGGAGACCGGCAAGTCGGCCACCGACGCCGCCCAAGAGGTGCCGCTGCTGATCATGATCCTGTCGTACTACATCAAGACCATGGAGAAGGCGCTGGCGCCGGAGACGCGCCCGGCCTCGCTGCCCTTCTTGGCCATCAAGAAGATCACCGTGCACTACCGGCCGCGTGCGGTGGTCGGGATCATCGCGCCGTGGAACTACCCCGTCGCAAACGCGCTGATGGATGCCATCGGGGCACTCGCCGCTGGGTGCGCCGTGCTGCTCAAGCCGTCGGAGCGCACCCCGCTGACCGCCGAGGTGCTGCTGCGCGGCTGGATCGACTCCGGCGCCCCCGAGGTGCTCGCGCTCGTCCAGGGTGCGCGCGAGGCGAGCGGCGCGGTCATCGACAACTCCGACTTCATCCAGTTCACCGGGTCCAGTGCGACGGGCGTCAAGGTGATGGAACGCGCCGCTCAAAGGCTCACCCCGGTCAGCCTGGAACTGGGCGGCAAGGATCCGATGATCGTGCTCGAGGACGCCGACGTGGAACTCGCCGCCCACGCCGCGGTGTGGGGTGCCATGTTCAACGCGGGCCAGACGTGCGTGTCGACCGAGCGGGTGTACGTGCTCGAGCAGGTCTACGACCAGTTCGTCGACGCCGTGGTCAAAGACGTGCACAACCTCAAGATGGGTGCCGGCGAGGGCTATGACTTCGGCGCGTTGATCGACGACAGTCAGGTCGCCGTCACGCAACGGCACGTCGCCGACGCCGTGGCGAAGGGCGCCAAGGTGCTCACCGGTGGTGAGCGTCCCGCCGGACCGGGGAGCTTCTACCCGCCGACGGTGCTCGTCGACGTCGACCACTCGATGCTGTGCATGACGGAGGAGACCTTCGGCCCCACGCTGCCGATCATGAAGGTGTCCACGGTCGCCGAAGCGGTTCGCCTGTCCAACGACAGCCCGTACGGGCTGAGCGCCGCGGTGTTCTCGCGCGACCTCGAGCGAGCCAATGACGTTGCGATGCAACTGGATTGCGGCGCAGTGAACATCAACGACGTGATCTCGAACCTGATGTGCACCACAGCACCGATGGGTGGGTGGAAGACGTCGGGGATCGGCGCCCGGTTCGGTGGCGCCGACGGGCTGCGCAAGTACTGCCGCCAGGAGGCCGTCATTGCGCCGCGGACCAACGTCGGCGCCGGCGGCAACTACTACAACAACTCGCAGAAGGCCATCAAGCGGATGAACACGCTGATGACCAAGCTGGCGTTGATGCGGCCACGCCGCGCGGCCAAGTAACCCGACCTTCGCGCTACCTTCCGTTCATCGGGGTGTCACCCTTGCGTATGCCGGGGTCGATAGCTTCTGTCCGTGACCACGCTTCAAGGGACCGAGCTCTACTCCGTCCGCGACGACGATGACGACGACCCGGTGCTGGTGCACCACCCCAGCGGAGCCGACGTCGACACCTGGCGTGAGGGCTACCCGTACGACGATCGCATGTCGCGCCACGAGTACGAAGAGCAGAAGCGTCTGCTGCAGATCGAGCTTCTCAAGCTGCAGAAGTGGAGCCAGTCCAACGGACTGCGCCACGTCATCGTCTTCGAGGGGCGCGACGCCGCAGGCAAGGGCGGCACCATCAAGCGATTCATGGAACACCTGAACCCCCGCGGCGCTCGCGTCGTCGCGTTGGAGAAGCCCACCGAGCGCGAACGCAGCCAGTGGTACTTCCAGCGCTACGTCACGCACCTGCCCGCCGCCGGTGAGCTGGTGCTGTTCGACCGGTCCTGGTACAACCGCGCTGGCGTCGAGCGCGTGATGGGGTACTGCACGCCCGACCAGCACGCCGAATTCATCCGCCAGGCACCGCTTTTCGAGCAGATGCTGGTCAACGACGGCATCAGCCTGACCAAGCTGTGGTTCTCCGTGACGCAGAACGAGCAGCGCACCCGCTTCACCATCCGCCAGGTCGACCCGGTGCGCCAGTGGAAGCTGTCGCCGACGGATCTGGCGTCGCTGGACAAGTGGGACGCCTACACCGCGGCCAAAGAGGACATGTTCGAGCTCACCGACACCGACATCGCGCCGTGGACGGTGGTCAAGAGCAACGACAAGAAGCGCGCCCGCATCAACGCCATGCGCCACGTCCTCGGTAAGTTCGACTACGACAACAAAGACCGTCAGGTGGTCGCCGTAGCCGATCCCCTGATCGTTGGACGCGCACTGACCGACTGAACCCCGCCGCGTCCGCAGACTAGGAGGACGCGTGCGGTTCATCGCAACGCTTCTGTTGTGGCTCCTCACGACGGCAGCGCTGGCGGTGGCGGTGCCCGCCATGTGGGCACAACACAACGTGATCGACCGCAACGGCTACACCCAGCTCGCCACGTCGGCCGCCAAGGACCCGCAACTGCAGGATGCGATGGCGTCGGAGCTGACGACACAGCTGGTGACGCTGGCCGCGAACAGCGGCTACGACCCCAACGAAGGCCTGTTCAGGGGCGCGGCGAGGGCCTACACCGCCAGTGCGGCGTTCCCCGGCCAGTTCGCGCTTGCCAACCAGATTGCGCACCGCTGGCTGTTCACCGACACCGCCGGACAGTCCGATGCCTCCGGCCGCTGGGAGATCGACTTGTCGCCGATGCTGGCGGACAGCTCGTTCCAGCAGACGCTCACCAGCTTCGGCATCAAGGCGCCGACGACGCTGGAGATCCCACTCACCGAGAACGTCTCCGATTCGCTTCGTCCCGGACAGCTGCGGCAGCTGACGACGTGGGGTCCGTGGGTGAGTGTCGGCACCGCGATCCTGACCGGCGTCCTCGCACTGTTCACCCTCGCCGTGGCACGCAGGCGCGGTAAGGCATTAGGCGCGCTTGGGGTTTCGGCTCTTCTCGTCGGGGCAGCCGGCTGGGCGGGGATCGAGGTGGCGCGCCGTTACGTCGACACCGCGCTCGACCACACCACGGGCGACGTGCGGCAGATCGCAGCGGCGATGGTCGGGCACGCCGAGGACAGCATGCATCAGTGGCTCAACCTGACGCTGGCGGCGGGCGGCGCCCTGGTGGTGTTCGGCGTGATCCTCTCGATGCTGGGCGGACTGCGCAAGCGCGACTAGGTTCCTCAACCAACCCCGCGCTTCGGGCCAGAGCGCCGGCATCGAGGTCATGGTGATGTTGTAGGTGAATGACCCCACTTCGCCGGCGACGACGGCTTCAGGCCGGGGGTCCCCGACGGGATCCCGGCCGCGGCCGCGGAGTGCAGCACTCTCGCCCTGACGCGCTCAGTGATGCGCCCAGGACGAGAGCGAGGGCGGCGGGGGGCCGTACGCGGTGAGGAACCTGTCCCGGAAGGCATCCATCGGCCAGACCGGTGCGCCGGCGTCTGGCCGCAGCCCCTCCTGCCAGCCCCAGTTCGCGGCCCGATCCATGACCGCTGGGTCGGCGGCGATGATGCTCACCGGCACGTCGTGGCTCACCCCTTCACCGGAGACGATGCTCGCCGGTTGATGGTCGCCCAGGACAACGAGCACCAGATCCTGGTCGTGAAGCTGCTGCACGAACGAGGTCACCGCGTCGAGTGAGTACGCGACGGACTCGGCGTAGGCGGCCTTCACCAGGTCGGGGTTCCGCCACACCTCCTCCGGCGCCTTGCCCTCGGCCGGCATCGGGTCGAAGACCGAGCCGTCGCCGAGCTCGGCTCCAGTCGACGAGCCGGGGCAGCGGCGCCCAGGGGGTGTGGCTGGATACCAGGTCGATCTCGGCCATGACAGGGGGCCCGGTTCGGCTGCTCGAGCTCCAGGCGCTGGAGGGCGGCCAGGGTGTACTGGTCCGGCATCGGGGCGTAGCTGAAACCCGGCCCGGCATATCCCACGTTCCGGCGGTCGTAGACCTGGTCGTAGTGGTAGTACGTCGCCGCCGCCGGCCAGCCCTCCTCGTTGGCTGGTGCGTCGGCGACGGTTCTCCAGCCGGCACGATCGAACGCATCGCTGAGGGTGAGCCGGTCGAGGGTGACGAGGTGGTCGTACCGCCGCTGGTTGTCCACCCACAGACCAGACTGCAGGGTGATGTGAGCCAGCCAGCTGAGGCCCCCAAATGTCGGCGAGGTGAGGAAGCCGCTCCGCGAGGAGAACCCGGCCTTCTGCAGCCGCCGGTCCCCGGCATCGAGCGCAGACTCGACCACGGGGAGGTCGAGCGCCGTGCGTCCGTAGCTCTCGACGAAGACGAGCAGAACGTCCTTACCCCTCAGGCCGGTCAGGAGGTCGTCGTCCGGCGTGTGCCGGAAGGGATCCTGCTCGAGCGCTCGCACGAACTCCCGCTGGTCGCGGAGGTCGTCTCGGACCTGGGTGGCGTGGGTGTAGGCGAGCCGGGCCGACGCGGTGGAGGCGATTGGTCCTGCAGGCCCCAGCCGCGCGCCCGACAACGTGGTGACCAGCGCGATCGCGGTCAGAAGGGCGAGCAGCCGGATCGACGACCGTCGGTGCGTTGCCACGACCCGGGTCAGGCGCACCGCGGACAGCGGCAGCAAGGCGATCACCGCGACGGTGAGAAGCCCAGCGCCGATCTGGACGGCGACGGCGCCCACGTGGCCGACCGAGGCGCCGAGCAGCCCGACCGCGGAGTGTGCGTACGCCGTGTCGTAGACGGGGTGGAACGGGCGGTCGAAGGCGAAGTGAAAGCCCATGTCGAGCAGGCGCAGCACCGTCAGCGCGCCGAGTCCGAGTCCGCCGACGAGGGCGAGGATCC